>NZ_CP058987.1:4407500-4410095 GCF_019278545.1 Olleya sp. HaHaR_3_96 | reverse complement strand
AATTACTAGGTAAAAAGGCTGAAGTAAATAGACATAAGGCAAAAGGAACTAGATGATATAGACCATAACTTAAAAGCTATTAATAAAAAGCAAATAACTAGAAAGCAAAAGTTAGTAGAGAAAAGGGTAAGTTAAAAAGGGATATAAGAAAGTATTCACACATCATCTTTTTCCTTAAAGTAGGCACTAAGTAGAAAGTAAAGCTCAGAAGATATTAGAGAAAAGGGTTAATTCAATACGTTAGAATGTTATGTTCAAATTTGAAAACCTATAATTATGATCTATTACCTTAAAGTAGGTTATACATTATATTAAATTTACCAAAAGTGATATCTAATATTCAAATTTTAAAAACTATAAATCTGATCTTTTATTATTAAAGTATGTACCATTTGGTAGATGTTTCTTAATAAATGCTGTTTAATCAGACTACACTCAATACTGTTTATTTGTAGACGATACTGTTTTCATTCATTATTAAGTACATTATAAATTGTCTAGAATCTTATATTCAAATTAGAACCCCTTCAAACTAGATCTTTAAATTATATTAGACTATAAGTACTATGTGTTTTTTATAATTGATAGTTATTCGTATTGTAGTAGATTCCATTATATAGTAAAGAATATTAAGACTAGTAATAATTTTAATATAGTTTTAGTTTTTCGTGTGGAATTACCCAAAGATTAGACCTTGTTATATTCGTGTTTATATTGAAATGATATTTTAGGACAAAGACACTGGAGGTATAAACCTCTAAAATCTAAAATCTAAATTCAGAGCTATTTGTTATCTATTCTATTAAGACATTAGGATTCGTTCGTAGGTGAAATGTAAATTAATTTCTATAAATTTTATTGTATAAACACAAAACACAAAACACAAAACACAAAACACAAAACACAAAACACAAAACACAAAAACAAAATCTAAAATCTAATACATAATACGTATTGGTATATTTTGACTATAGTTTGAGAGTGTAAAACGATTATTGTCTTTGGTGATTGTATGGATCTGCACATGTATCAAGATTATTAGATATTTTCTAATTATTTTTTTTCAGGATCTAGTCTACTTGGATTATGTTTTGTGGTAAAAGTTGTTACTCTTAGATACCAGAATAAATTAATAAGGCTATTAAAAACAACTAATCCCTAATGAGAATATTGTAATACGGGAGTTTTACTTAAGCTGCTAGATCTTTTTTAGTATAATAGTCTTACAGGAATAATATTATTTCGAAAAAAAGCTCATTAAATATAACAGTATTCAAGATTAATAGGGACGTAATTCACTGTTCCAGGAGTTATATTATAAAGAGGATTTTGCAGTAGGACACTAAATAGGGTTTGTTTTCATACTACTATAACTTATTTAAAGTTTTTATACTTACTGTAACCTGCTAAGCATAAAGGCTTAAAGATAGATGTTACGTTTAAATTAAAAAAAGATTACCAAAAGGGTTGTGGGAACCAAAAAGGCTTGTATATTTGCACCCCGAAAACGACGTAACTATAACAGGTTATTTAGTTGTTAGGGAAACGTTCAGAGAGTTATTATGACAGTGGAATAGAAAAGAGTCAAATCTTTTCAAATAAAGCTTGTGGGATTTAAAAAAGCGAATTATATTTGCACCCGCTTAAGGAAATAACATCTTAAGAGACAGAGAAAAAAGTTCATAAACATATTGAATTGACAGCGTACGAATTTAATTGGAAACGATTAAGTTCAAACAAGAGAATAAGCCATTTTAGAGTACTAGATATTTCTTTAATTGTTAAGCATATTAGTCGAAAGACTTTAAAATTTAACGATGAAGAGTTTGATCCTGGCTCAGGATGAACGCTAGCGGCAGGCTTAACACATGCAAGTCGAGGGGTAACATTGTGCTTGCACAGATGACGACCGGCGAACGGGTGCGTAACGCGTATAGAATCTACCTCTTACTAAGGGATAGCCCAGAGAAATTTGGATTAAGACCTTATAGTATATAAGACTGGCATCAGTTTTATATTAAAGATTACGGTAAGAGATGACTATGCGTCCTATTAGCTAGATGGTGTGGTAACGGCACACCATGGCAACGATAGGTAGGGGCCCTGAGAGGGGGATCCCCCACACTGGTACTGAGACACGGACCAGACTCCTACGGGAGGCAGCAGTGAGGAATATTGGACAATGGAGGCAACTCTGATCCAGCCATGCCGCGTGCAGGATGACTGCCCTATGGGTTGTAAACTGCTTTTATACAGGAAGAAACCATCTCACGTGTGAGATCTTGACGGTACTGTAAGAATAAGGATCGGCTAACTCCGTGCCAGCAGCCGCGGTAATACGGAGGATCCAAGCGTTATCCGGAATCATTGGGTTTAAAGGGTCCGTAGGTGGATAATTAAGTCAGAGGTGAAATCCTGCAGCTCAACTGTAGAATTGCCTTTGATACTGGTTATCTTGAGTTATTATGAAGTAGTTAGAATATGTAGTGTAGCGGTGAAATGCATAGATATTACATAGAATACCAATTGCGAAGGCAGATTACTAATAATATACTGACACTGATGGACGAAAGCGTGGGGAGCGAACAGGATTAG
>NZ_CP058987.1:2150000-4402500 GCF_019278545.1 Olleya sp. HaHaR_3_96 | reverse complement strand
TATTATGATTTGTACTTATTTTGTTGCAATTTTAGTTTTCCAGCGGTATTATACCTTATCATGTAGTCAGAAAAAAAAAGTGATAACTCAAACGAAAGTATAATAGTAAATAGTAAATTTTTCATGTAATAACTTTTCTCTTATAAATTTCTTAGTAGTGTTGTTTATTTATTTATTTATTTATTCAAAGCTGCATACCACTATAAATCTGACTAAAATATTTTCATTTATTATTAGTAATTCTTGGGTATAACTAGTAACCTCAAAGAAGGTTCACAATATGACTAAAGGGATAAGGGAAGTGTGAAGTAGATCATGTAACTCCTAATTTAAAGGTTATAAAGGAGAAGTAAAGATCTAATTGGATATTGCGAGTATACTATTATTATATTGTAAGTATAATATATATATGGGTAAATAGTATTTGTATTTAGGAGAAAGTAATCAAAATGATATAAGTTTAAATTAGATGTAACTCATTTTTTTTACAATGTATTAGTGTGAAATTTGTGATAATTTTTAACTAATAAGTTCGTGGAGGTTATTCTTAAAGGAGAAATGCTAATGTTAAGAATGTATAATAGATTAACATTCCGTTTTAAGTGTATTTATTAAGATTTAATGGTCAATGAAACTATTAGTTTAGGATTGTTATATTCATTTTAGAGAATAGACAAATATTATTTAGTATAGTTGAAAGCAATCGAGATGGGAATTATTTAAAATCTTATAAGGCACTTTGTAAGATATTTGCAGAAAGGTTTCGGTTTTAAGTACCAATTATATATCTTGATACTCTAGGATTAAAATCAGTAATGGGCAGTAACAAAGAATTAGAATTAGCGAATAATTTCGTTAATAAAACGAATAGGAATATATTCTTAACAGGTAAAGCTGGAACGGGTAAGACTACTTTTCTTCACAAGTTAAAATTAAATTCACTTAAAAGAATAGTTATAGTTGCTCCCACGGGAGTTGCTGCTATAAACGCTAAGGGTGTTACTATACACTCATTTTTTCAATTACCATTTGGTCCTATTTTACC
The DNA here is from genome assembly GCF_019278545.1 of Olleya sp. HaHaR_3_96. Taxonomy (NCBI): domain Bacteria; kingdom Pseudomonadati; phylum Bacteroidota; class Flavobacteriia; order Flavobacteriales; family Flavobacteriaceae; genus Olleya; species Olleya sp. HaHaR_3_96. Next base: position 4,401,455 of record NZ_CP058987.1, on the reverse strand, counting down.
AAATGATGATTTGAACTCTAGTGGTGGGTTTAATAGAAAGTTTGGTAAAACTAAAATCAATATTATTAGATCATTAGATTTATTGATTATAGATGAAATCAGTATGGTTAGAGCTGATGTGTTGGATGGTATTGATAAGACACTTCGTCGTTATAGAAATAGAAATTTAGTTTTTGGTGGAGTACAAGTTTTAATGATTGGAGATTTACAACAGTTATCTCCTGTTGTTAAAGATAATGAATGGCATTTGCTTAAACCATTTTATAACAATGCATTCTTTTTTAGTAGTCATGCCTATCAGCAGTGTAATCCGATATCTGTTGAGTTAAAGCATATATATAGGCAAGACAATCCTTTGTTTATAAATATATTAAATGAAATTAGAACAAATAGCCTCTCTCAAGCGTCTGCTGATGAGTTAAACAAGCGTTATAAACCTGATTTCGAACCAAAAGAGGATGAAGGATATATTTCTTTAACCACCCATAATAATAAAGCAGAGTATACCAATAAAGCTAAACTAGAGAAGTTAAAAGGGAAATCTAAGAGTTATAAGGCGAAAGTTGAAGGAAAGTTTCCTGAGTTTTCATTTCCTAATAAAAAATCACTTGTGCTTAAAGTTGGTTCTCAAGTCATGTTTGTTAAAAATGATAGCTCTGCTGATAAACGTTATTTTAACGGTAAAATAGGTAAAGTTATATTATTAGATAAAGACGAAGTTGTTGTAAAATGTCCGGATGATGATTATAATATTATTACCAAACCCGAGATTTGGGAAAATATTAATTATGCTGTTGATAAGGATACTAATGCTATTTCGGAAAATAAAATAGGATCTTTTACTCAGATACCGCTTCGATTGGCTTGGTCAATAACAATTCATAAAAGTCAAGGGCTTACGTTTGATAAGGCTATAATAGATTCGGAAGGTGCTTTTGCCCATGGTCAAACTTATGTGGCTTTGAGTAGATGTAAATCGTTGGAAGGTTTAGTATTGAAGAGTAAGATTAATTCTAGTCAGATTATTAGTGATACTAACGTTATTAAGTTTAATCTTGAGGCAGAGAAAAATCAACCGGATGAAACTATACTTGAAGAGTCTAAAGCACATTTTCAGTTAAGTTTAATTTCTGAGATTTTTGATTTTTACCAATTTTTATATCCTACTAATCGTCTGCTAGATATTTATTATAAAAATAGAGGCAGTTTTCAAGGAAATATTGAAGGCCCTTTAACTAGTATAAAAGATTGTGTGGCTTCTTTATTAAAAGTGGCCAATGGGTTTAAAGCGCAATTGATAGAAATTCGAGAAGTGTCGGCTACTCCTGAAACAAGTGATGAAATTCAATCAAGGTTTAATAAAGCCATAAGTTATTATAAACAACAACTTGATGTGAGTATCATTGAAGTGTATAAATCATTTAATTTTACTACTGATAATAAAACATTAGACACTGACTTTAATAAACAATTGGATATGTTGGAGGAGTTAATAGGTGTTAAACAGTTGTATTTTTCTAATTTGGATTCTGGATTTTCAGTTAAATTATTTTTAGAATTAAGAGCGAAATCTGTTTTTTTAACAAAAGAGAAACCTAAAAAACCTAGAAAGACAGTTGTAGATGGAACGACTAATGTTGAATTATTTGAATTATTAAGAGAATTAAGAAATACAATTGCAGATAGAGAGGATTTAGTTCATTTTCAAATATTCACACAAAAATCATTATATGAAATGTGTGAAACCTTACCAACGAGTCAAAGTGAGTTATTAAACGTTAATGGTTTTGGTAAAACGCGTGTGGGCAAGTACGGTAGTGAGATTATAAACATAATAAGAACGTATTGTGAGGAACATGACATTGAGATGTCTAATGGTAAAGAAATTTTTGAAGAAGCCAAACCAAAACGAAAAAAAGGGGATACAAAAGAAACCTCTTTACAAATTTTTAAATCTGGTAAATCAATAGATCAGATAGCTTTTGAACGTGATTTAAATGTGAATACCATATTTGGTCATCTAGCCAGTTTTATATCATCAGGTGAAGTTAAAATTACAGATTTAATTTCTGACAAGCATTACAAGGAATTGAAAGCGTTAATTCCTAAACAAACTTTTGATAACTTATCGGATCTAAAATCTAAAATAGCTAATAAATATAGTTATGGAGAAATCAGATTAGTTTTAGATGATATGTCAAAGTAATAAAAAAGGCTTTAAAATTAAATTTAAAGCCTTTTTTATATTTGAATATTGAAGGGTTACCCTTTAATAATACCTCTAGAAATTACAATTTTTTGTATTTCTGAAGTACCTTCATAAATTTGAGTGATTTTAGCATCACGCATCATACGTTCTACATGGTATTCTTTAACAAAACCATTTCCTCCATGTATTTGTACAGCTTCTACAGTTTGTTCCATAGCTACTTTACTAGCGTATAACTTAGCCATAGCACTTGACATATCATAGTTATTACCTTGGTCTTTATCCCAAGCAGCTTTCATGACTAACATTCTAGCAGCTTCGATTTCTGTGTACATATCAGCTAGTTTAAAAGCGATTGCTTGATGGTTACAAATTTCTGTACCAAAAGCTTTACGTTCTTTACTATATTTTAAAGCTAACTCATAAGCACCTCCAGCAATACCTAAAGCTTGTGCAGCAATTCCAATACGTCCACCAGATAATGTTTTCATAGCAAATTTAAACCCAAATCCATCTTTACCAATTCTGTTTTCTTTTGGTACTTTAACGTCATTAAATTGTAGGGTATGTGTATCACTACCTCTAATTCCTAATTTATCTTCTTTTGGTCCAATATCAAAACCAGGTGTCCCTCTTTCAACTATAAAAGCATTAATTCCTTTATGTTTTTTTTCTTTATCTGTTTGTGCGATTACTAAATATACATCGCTACGTCCACCATTTGTAATCCAGTTTTTTGTACCGTTGATTACATAATGGTCGCCCATATCGATAGCTGTTGTTTTTTGTGATGTGGCATCACTTCCAGCCTCAGGTTCGCTTAAACAAAAAGCGCCAATAGATTCTCCTGTAGCTAATTTTGTTAGATATTTTTGTTTTTGTTCTTCATTACCGTAAGCTTCTAGTCCGTAACATACTAAAGAGTTGTTTACAGATACCATTACAGAAGCAGAAGCATCTATTTTAGACAATTCTTCCATAATTAATACATAAGAAATAGCGTCCATACCACTCCCTCCATATTTAGGGTCTACCATAATACCCATAAAACCAAGTGCTCCCATTTTACGTACCAATTCATTTGGAAACGTTTGAGCGTTATCACGTTCGATAACTCCTGGTAATAATTCTGTTTGTGCAAAATCGCGAGCGGCATCGCGAATCATGATATGCTCTTCAGTAAGGCTAAAATCCATAATTTATATAAGATTGTTGATTTAATAAAAATTGTATACAAAGATAAGTTTTTATTAGCATTTTTTCAATCGTTATAGTTATTTTTACGGGATATGATAAAAGACGTGTATAATGTTATTGGTGTTATGTCTGGTACGTCTTTGGACGGTATTGATCTTGCGCTTATTTCGTTTAAAAAATCGACTAATTGGAGCTTTAATATTATTGCGGCAGAAACAGTATCGTATCCTGAACATTGGTTTAATAAGCTTAAAAACTTAATAAGTTTAGAACGCTCAGAATTAGCTAATATAGATGAAGACTATACTAGTTATTTAGCGACTGTAATTAATCCATTTATCAAACAAAATAGTATTGCTGATATTGATGCGGTCTGTTCTCATGGTCATACAGCGTTACATCAACCAAGTTTGGGGTTTACCATACAAATTGGTAATTTACCTAAACTTTCTAGCTTAATTGATCAACTAGTTATTTGTGATTTTAGGGTACAAGATGTGGATTTGGGAGGGCAAGGTGCACCATTAGTACCTATTGGAGATCGCTTGTTATTTAAGGATTATGATTGGTGTTTAAATTTAGGTGGGTTTGCTAATATTTCTTCAGAAGTAAAAAACGAAAGCGTCGCTTTTGATATTTGTCCAGTAAACATTGTGTTAAATAAATACGTTGAAAGTCTAGGGTTTCAATATGATGATGGTGGAGAATTAGCTAGAAATGGAAAATTAAATAACACTCTATTTGAAGATTTAAATGCGTTGCCATTTTATAAAGAAACACCGCCTAAATCTCTAGGTTTGGAGTGGGTAGAACAACAAATTATTCCCTTAATTAATAGTTTTGAGTTACACACAAAAGATATTTTACACACCTATGTTAAGCATGCTGCTTTTCAAATAGCAAAAGTTGTAAATCAAACAAATGAGGCTTCGATTTTGGTTACTGGAGGTGGCGCTTTTAATACGTTTTTAATCGAAGAAATCACAAAACTAACGTCAAACAAAATTGTTATTCCTTCTTCTGAAATTATTGAATTTAAAGAAGCTCTAATTTTTGGATTTTTAGGAGTTTTAAAGCTGAGAGAAGAAATTAATTGTTTGAAATCTGTAACGGGAGCTTCTCAAGATCATTCTTCAGGAAAAGTATATCCAGTAAACTATTTAGATACATTATAAGGACAACTATTTAACAAAAATAACGCTTAACAATAAATTATTATAATAAAAATGACTTTACTATTAAAAGCCATATTTTGTTTTTTTATATTTGTTCAACTAATTAATTTAATACTTCATAAGATGAATCAACTTTAGCTACTTTAAATGTTATTCCAAAAGAGATAAATATTAAAGTAGAACTCAAAAATCAAAGATGAAAGACTTATTAAAAATTTACGAAAATAAAAACCCTGAAATTATATTTAACTGGAAAGATTCTGAAACAGAAGCAGAAGGATGGACGGTTATAAACTCATTACGAGGAGGAGCAGCAGGTGGTGGAACTAGAATGAGAAAAGGATTGGACATGAATGAAGTCTTATCTCTAGCAAAAACAATGGAAGTGAAGTTTACAGTATCTGGACCAGCTATTGGTGGTGCTAAATCAGGTATTAATTTTGATCCAAAAGACCCAAGAAAACGTGGTGTTTTAGAACGTTGGTACAAGGCAGTATCACCATTATTAAAAAGTTATTATGGGACAGGAGGAGATTTAAATGTAGACGAAATCCATGAAGTAATTCCAATTACTGAAGCGTCAGGAGTTTGGCATCCACAAGAAGGTGTTTTTAATGGACACTTTAAGCCTACTGAAGCCGATAAAATTAATCGTATTGGTCAATTACGCCAAGGGGTAATTAAAGTTTTAGAAAACACTAACTTTTCTCCAGATGTTGCTAAAAAGTATACGGTTGCAGACATGATTACTGGATATGGTGTAGCAGAAGCTGTTAGACATTATTATGAGATTTACGGTGGAAGCGTAAAAGGGAAACGTGCAGTAGTGCAAGGTTTTGGAAATGTAGGCTCTGCAGCAGCGTATTATTTAGCTCAAATGGGAGCTAAAGTTGTTGGAATAATTGATATTTCTGGAGGAGTGATTAAAGAAGAAGGTTTTTCTTTTGATGAAATTAAAGACTTTTTCTTAACCAAAGATGGAAATACATTAGCAGCAGATAATATGATTCCATTTGCAGAAATGAATGAACGTATTTGGTCATTAGAAACTGAGATTTTTGCACCATGTGCGGCGTCTAGACTAGTGACTCAAGATCAGATTGATCAGATGATTAGTACTGGTTTAGAAGTTATTTCTTGTGGAGCAAATGTACCGTTTGCAGATAAAGAGATTTTCTTTGGATCGATTATGGAACAAACAGATGAGCGTGTAAGTTTAATACCAGATTTTATTTCAAACTGTGGTATGGCTCGTGTATTTGCTTATTTTATGGAGCGTAAAGTACAAATGACTGATGAAGCTATTTTTAATGATACTTCAAACATTATTAGAAAAGCAATTGAAAACGTACACGCAAAAAGTTCTTCTAAAAAAGAGATTAGTAAAACTGCTTTTGAAATAGCATTAAAACAATTAGTATAATATGGAAACAGTAATAATTTTAGTATTCGTTTTAGGTTATTTAGCCATAACGTTAGAACACAATATAAAAATAGATAAATTAATCCCTGCATTAGTCATGATGGCTATTAGTTGGGCATTAATATCTTTAGGTTTAGATTCTTTTACAGAATGGTTTGACTCTGCTAATCATGGATTAGTAGAAGGTTATGCCGCTTTAGAGCATGAGACCAAGATGCATTTAATGGAAGAAACCTTATTGCATCATTTAGGTAAGACAGCGGAGATCTTAGTATTCTTATTAGGAGCTATGACTATTGTAGAAATTATCGATTATTTTGATGGTTTTTCGACTATTAAAAACTTTATTAAAACAAAGAAAAAAAGTAAGATTTTATGGATTTTTGCTTTTTTAGCATTTATTCTTTCTGCTATAATTGATAACTTAACAGCAACTATTGTATTAATTTCAATTTTACAAAAAATTGTTAACGACAGAAATGTTCGTATTTGGTTTGCAGGTTTAATTATTATTGCCGCTAATGCAGGTGGTGCTTGGTCTCCTATTGGAGATGTTACGACTACAATGCTTTGGATTGGTAAAAAAGTAACGACAGGACATTTAATGGGGTATTTATTATTACCATCATTAATGTGTATGTTAGTACCAACATTTATAGCATCGTTCTTACCTGCTTTTAAAGGTAATTTAGCAGAGGAAGAAGATACAATAGAAAAACCAAAAAGTAGATTTAGCGGAACAATGCTATATTTAGGATTGGGAGCCATTGTATTTGTGCCAATCTTTAAAACAATAACACATTTACCACCTTATGTCGGTATGATGTTAGCGTTAGGAGTTGTTGCTATTTTTGCTGAGATTTATAGTTCAGCTAAATTTAGTTTATCTAATCATGATTCTGAAGAAAGTGATGCACACGCACACCATAGTCCTGTACACCACTCTTTATCAAAAATTGAATTACCAAGTATCTTATTTTTCTTAGGAATTTTAATGGCTGTTGCAGCATTAGAATCTTTAGGTATTTTATTCGGATTTGCGTCTACATTACAAGATAGTATGCCAATGATGGGAACAGAATTACATCATGAAGGTGTCTCTGATTTAGTTATTATTTTACTAGGTATTGGCTCTGCAGTTATTGATAATGTACCATTAGTAGCAGCTAGTTTAGGGATGTTCTCAGAACCATTGGATAACGAGCTTTGGCACTTTATCGCGTATTCTGCAGGAACAGGAGGAAGTATGTTAATTATCGGTTCTGCTGCAGGAGTTGTTGCTATGGGAATGGAAAAAATTGATTTCTTCTGGTATTTCAAAAAAATATCATGGTTAGCTTTAGTAGGGTTTTTAGCTGGGACATTAGTATTCTTTTGGACAAGAACTTTATTTTAATATATACTGAAAACAAAAAAGCAACGTTATAAACGTATCTAATTTTATACTATGATAAGTACATTAATTCAAGAGACTGCTCAAGCGGTAGATCCTTTATTAGAAGGAGAGCCAGTTGAGAAAACATTATCAATAATTGAACTAGTTACCACAGGAGGTACAGCAGGAATAATAATAATAGCATTGCTTTTTGTATTATTAGTAATGGCGGTTTATATTTATTTTGAACGCATATTTGCAATAAAAGAGGCTTCAAAAATTGATTCAAATTTTATGAATCAAATAAAAGACTATGTTAGTAATGGTAAGATTGAGTCCGCTCAAAACTTATGTACTACTGTAGATTCTCCAGTATCTAGACTAATAAGTAAAGGCGTTTCCCGAATTGGTAAACCTTTAGATGATATTAATACAGCTATTGAAAACGCAGGACGATTAGAAATTTATAGTTTAGAAAAAAACGTAAGTGTTTTAGCAACTATATCTGGAGCAGCACCAATGATTGGTTTCCTTGGAACCGTTATTGGAATGATACTATCTATCTTTGAGATTGCTAATTCAGGAGGGTCAATAGACATAAAAACATTGGCAGATGGATTATATACTGCAATGACAACTACTGTTGGTGGTTTAATTGTTGGTATTGTCGCATATATAGCCTACAATCATTTAGTTGTAAAAACAGATAAAGTAGTGTACCAAATGGAAGCACATTCTTTAGAGTTTTTAGACTTATTAAACGAACCTAGCTAATATGCGATTAAGAGGAAGAAATAAAGTATCACCAGAATTTAACATGTCGTCTATGACGGACATTGTGTTCCTGTTGCTTATCTTTTTTATGATTGCTTCAACATTGGTGTCTGCAGAGGCTATAGATTTATTATTACCTAAATCTACAAGTAAGACAACTCAGACTAAAAATGTATCTGTAAGTGTTGACAAAGATGTCAATTATTATGTAGATATGAAGCAAGTATCAAAAGCGCAATTGGAAGCAGAGGTAATAGCAAAAGTTGGTAATGTAGAATCACCAACAATTACTATTAGATCGGATGAAACGGTAGAAATGCAACATGTTGTTTTTATAATGGATATTGCAAACAGAAACAAGATTAAATCGACATTGGCAGTAAAAGCACAATAAGATGAAATATTTAAAAACCAAACACGAAAAAAACTCGGCAAAAATAACAGCATTAATTATGCTGATATTAATATTGCTATTATTTGTGGTTGGTCAAAATTATACGGATCCACCAGAAGAATTTGGTGTAGCCATTAACTTTGGAGGTTCTTCTGGAGGAGGAGGAGGTGCACCAGCGCAAGCGGCAGCACCCCCAACTGAAACTCAACCAGAAGAAACTGAACCTCAAGAAGAACAACAAGAAGCTGCGGCTACGCCAACCTCTCAAGAAAATGTTATAACTCAAGAAGATGAAGCGGCTGTTTTAATTAAGAAACAACAAGAGCAGGCTAAAAAAGAAAATGATGCTAAAGAAAAAGCTAAGGCCGATAAATTAGCACAAGAAAAGGCAGAAAAAGCTGCAAAGGCAGCTGCTAAAGCTGCTGCAGAAGCAGCCGAGAAAAAGAGACAAGATGATATTAGAAAAGCTAATGATGCTTTAATTAATGGTATTAGTAATTCTGATAGCGCATCCGACTCAAATAGTAACGGACCAGGTAATGGGCCTGGCAATGGTTCAGGTTCGGGTAACTCTTATGGGACAAGTCAATTTGGTGATGGATCAGGTCAAGGAAACGGAGATGGTGTTGGTTATGGTTTAAATGGTAGAGGGAAACCAGACTATAGAAAAATAGTACAAGAGTGTAACGAATCAGGTTTAGTTGTCGTTAGAATCGAAGTTGACCGTTCCGGTAAAGTTGTAAAAGCAGAGCCAGGCGTTAAAGGAACTAAAAATACAGCAGCCTGTTTGTTAGAGCCGGCACGAAAAATGGCTTTAACACACAAATGGGCGCCAGATAGTAAAGCCCCAGAGCGCCAAATAGGATACGTAAGTATCAATTTTAAATTAGGTCAATAAATTATCATGACTTATTTAGACACGGTCAATTGGATGTTTTCTCAACTTCCAATGTATCAAAAACAAGGTCAAACTGCATTTAAAAAAGATTTAACTAATACTATAACATTAGCTAAGCATCTTAAAAACCCACAATACAGATTTAAGTCTGTACATGTTGCTGGAACTAATGGAAAAGGGTCTAGTAGTCATATGCTAGCCTCTATACTTCAAGAAGCGGGATATAAAGTTGGCTTATACACGTCGCCGCATTTAAAAGATTTTAGAGAACGTATTAAGATTAACGGCAAAGAAGTTAGTAAGGCATTTGTTATTGGTTTTATAAAACGTAATAAAACTTTTTTAGAGTCGCATAAATTGTCCTTTTTTGAAATGACAGTAGGTATGGCTTTTGATTATTTTGCAAAACAGAAAGTAGATATAGCTATTATAGAGGTGGGACTAGGCGGTCGATTAGATTCTACTAATATTATTACGCCTGAGGTGTCTTTAATAACTAATATTGGTTTGGATCATATTCAATTTTTAGGGAATACTCTAGCATTAATAGCTTCAGAAAAAGCGGGTATTATAAAACCTTTAATTCCTGTTGTAATTAGTGAGACACAAGTAGAGACTAAACCTGTTTTTAACGCTGTAGCGGAAAAAAATAACAGTAAAATTGTATTTGCAGATCACATTAAACACGATACATTTTTAACAGATTTAAAAGGAAGTTATCAGTCTAAAAATATACAAGGCGTTTTAGAGAGTATCAAAATACTTCAGGATAAAGGATTCAAAATTTCTAATCAAGATATTAAAAACGGATTACTGCATTCTATTATAAATACAGGCTTAAAAGGACGTTGGCAAATTTTGAAAACAACGCCAAAAGTAATCTGTGATACTGCTCACAATACAGAAGGTTTAACGGTAACAATTCAACAATTGTTAAAGGAACCGTATCAGAAACTCCACATTGTTTTTGGAGTTGTAAATGATAAAGACTTAGTGTCTATTTTACCATTATTACCTAAACAAGCAACGTATTACTTCTGTAAACCAGGTGTGCCTAGAGGATTGGATGCGAGACTTTTAAAAGAGGTATTTCTAGCTAATGGGTTTCTTGGTGATGCTTATGCTTCAGTTAATGAAGCTTATCTGTACGCATTAAAATTAGCTTCGGATGACGATGTGATTTATATTGGCGGGAGTACTTTTGTGGTTGCTGAAGTGGTTTAATTTCCAATTAATTGTATCTTACACGTTCATTTAATTCATCTAAAAAATGTTAGAAATAATCAATCAAGTTTTTTCTATTCAGCTTAAAAGTAATAAAGAAGATTTAACGCTTTTCAATAGAAATATTGATAGAATTAATCACGAATTTGAAGCTTTAGGTTTTCATATTATCAATCCTTTGGGACAAACGTATAGAAATGAAATGACCGATGTTGAAGCTAATATTACTGGTGATTTTAATAGTAAGATGAAAATTGTTAAAGTATTAAAACCGATTGTCTATAAAAAGACAAATGAGGAGACTACTTTAGTGCAAAAAGGAATTGTAATTGTAGAATAAGACTCCATGAAGACCATTAATATTGCAATAGATTTAGGAACGACCAATAGCTTAATTGCCCATTATAATAATGGAGCTGTCAAAATCTATAATAATCCATTGGGATTAAAACAAACCTTACCATCTTGCGTTGCTTTTAGAGGTAGCAGGACCATTATTGGAGATAAGGCGTTGGATTATTTAGAAAAGGATGCAGAAAACGTGTGTATGCTATTTAAACGTAAAATGGGGACTCAAGAGACCTATTTTATACCTTCAATTGATAGGGAAGTGTCACCAATAGAATTATCGTCTTTAATTTTAAAAGAGTTGAAGAATTTTGTCTCTGATGGTGATCAATTAAATGCCGCAGTTATTACAATACCTGCGTCTTTTGATACAATTCAATCTAATGCAACTAAAAAAGCAGGGTATTTAGCTGGTTTTAAAGAGGTTGTTTTGTTACAAGAACCTATCGCGGCGTGCCTAGCATTTGCAAATCAATCAAATTTGGATATTGAATCTTCTAAAAATTGGATTGTGTACGATTTTGGGGGAGGGACGTTTGATGTGGCTTTGGTAGAAGTTAATGATAGAGAGTTAAAGGTTATAGATAACGAAGGAGATAATTTTTTAGGGGGCGCAGATTTTGATAATCTTATTGTTGAAAAAATTATAGTACCTCAAATTGAAGCGAAAGCTAATATTACTAACCTTTGGAAAGATATTAAAACGAAGTCAAGTCAATATAAAGGACTATATTTTGAGCTGCTTAAAAAAGCAGAAGAAGCCAAAAAGGAATTATCAATATATCCTGAAACAGAAATTGAAATAGATATAGATTTTGAGGATACCAATTTATTTGATCAAATAGTGATTACTAGAGGACAGTTTGAAGCTGTGATTTCATCTAAAGTAGAACAAACCATTACGTTTATAAAAAAAGTGATTTCTCAAAATCAATTAATTAATTCTCAAATAGAACGTTTAATTTTAATTGGAGGTAGTACTTATGTGCCCTTAATTAAAGAGAGAATAAAAGAGGAAACGGGAATTTTAGTAGATTCTAGTATCGACCCAACGTCAGCTGTCGTAGATGGTGCTGCTTACTTTGCAGGATCTAAACCGACGTCAGTAGAAGAAACAAGTGTCGTACAAAAAGAAGACGTAAGTCCTATTGATACTCAAATTTTTTATGAGCAGAACACAAGAGATTTAGAAGAGTTAATTACTTGTAAGGTAGACGGTGATAATTTAAAATATAGAATCACAAGAACGGATGGCGGTTATGATTCTGGAATCAAAACGATTGAAAACAATGGATTTTCTGAGTTTGTTCCGTTATTAAAAGGGCAATTAAATAGATTTAAAATTCAGGTTTTAGATGCGGATTTAAATCCTTTAAAGTCAATAAATACAGTAGCAATTAATCAAGGAAGTTATAATGTTTTAGGACAACCATTGCCTATTGATATTTGTATGGAAATTGACGATATTGAGGCTTCAGCAACACGTTTAGAACAAATTTTTAGAAAGGGAAGTATTTTACCTTTAAAAAAGAAAATTTACAAAACGGCATCTAAAACGATACTTAAAGGATCTGATGCCAATTTGATTATTAATATTGTGGAAGGTCAATCTAAAGGGTTGCCTAGTTCTGGTTTAAGTATTGGGTATATTGAGTTTACGGGTAAAGACCTGGAAGAGGACTTAATTAAAGGTACAGATATAGAGATTGAATTGGAGATTACAGAATCTAGAGATTTGAAAATTAATGTGTATTTACAAGCTTGTGATCAAGAATTTAAAAATGTGTTTAGTGAGTCTGAACGGACCATAAGTATTGGTAAAATTAATATGGAAATTAATGCTGTACTGTCTGATGTTGAACATTTAATTAGAGAGCAAGTCGCTGATGAAAATTTTGAGTATTCTAGTAAATTAGAACAATTACGAATTGGTTTGATTGAAATCCAGATTGAAACAACCTTACTTGACGAAGACGATGTGTCCGATAAAAAGTATCAATTAGATGACATTAAACGAAAGCTTATACAGGAGTTTGATTCCTTAACAAGAAATAAGGTGATTGCTTTAGAGATTGAGGAATATAATAACTCTAAAGAAAGTGTCGAATGGGAGGTTAATAAGGAAGAAAACGAATCCTACAGACCTAAATATCTTAAAATAATTACCAACGAAAAAGAAGTTATTAATTCGGGTGATAAATATTTGATTAGAGCTAAAATAAAGGAATTGGATATGTTTTATAATTCGGTAATACAGTCTAGTGACGAGAATTTTATTGGTTATTATTTAGCTATAAAATATAGTTCAGAATTTAAGGATGCAAGGAAAGCAAAAAAACTTATCAAGGACGGAGATGAAGCCTTAGAACGCAACGATTATAAGTCTATTAAACATATTGTCTATGCATTGTCTGCTTTATTACCAGATAGTGAAAAAGCAAAGCAGAAAACATTTAAAGATGATAGTAAAACAGGTTTAAGATAAACGTTAGTTGTACTTTTTTCGGTACCATTTTGTATAAATACTATCAATGTTTAAAGGATTGAAATGTATTTTATTTGTTTCGATATGATCTATTATGGTCGTATCTAATGTTGTGTTATTAGTACTGAAGTTTTTATTGAATTCAATCTTTACGGTGTATGGTAAAATATTAATTTCATTAGTATCAGTGCCCTTGAAGTTAGTAATGACATATAGTTTAGACAGTCCAGGAGTATAGGTGAAATGAGAAAAACGAGTGGGTAAGAAATACTCTCCTGTATAAAATAAAACAGAATCCCCCTCTTTTATATTTAAATACCTGTTTTTATCTTTAGGGATAAAAATAGATTCGTCAATACCATTTGTCAATTTAAATACAATTAAGTCTTTATTACTATTGTTTTTTAGTAAACTAAAAGCAGTGTTGTTTTTAGAAGGACCAGATTCTAATAGGTTAAAGGTCTTTGGGTATGGGTTTGTAAAGGCGTTCAAATCGGTTCCATTATATCCGCCTTCATAAGATACATAACGCTCGGTTTTTAATTTTAAACTGTATATAAAACGGGTGTGGTCTTTAGCTTTGTATTTCGAATTATAATCTTGGAGCGTAATGTTATGGTTAACATTGTTTGGATTAGTATCAGTTGGTTCTAAAATGGTTTCTTCAACTTCTGTTTCTCCGTAGGACGTTTCTTTGATTTTGTAGATATGGGTATTGTTTTTTTTGTTCTCTTGTATTTCTCCAATAGTTTCTATAAGTCTTTCTTGATCAGATTTCATATTTTGTAGATTAATACGTTCATATTGATTTAACGAATTATGAGTATTGTTATCATTATTAAACACTTTAGTTGTAATTCTAACAATTAAAATTAGAAAAACAATAACACTCCAAATACCAACACTTGATCCAGATTTTGATTTTGATTTTTTTGGAGAGTTAAAAGCGTAAGGTTGGGCAATTGCTGCATTAGATATTAAAACATCTTTTAACATGTAATTAGAAATGTCTAATTCTCCAAAAGCAACCATTGTTTTAGCTGAGAAAATAAAGATGTCATCACTAAGATGCTTTCTTTTTGAATTATAGGTGTCTATAATAACCGAATTTAATTCGTTAACCTCGTCGTAAAATGAGTTAGGATATTGGCTTAAGCAGGTTATAAAATTTCTATTAGTTATATAGCCAAGAGGGTGATATTTGTCTTTTAATTTACCAGTTTCAATATATACTTTAGCGTAATTTAGTTTTGAGCTAAATAGGTTAATAATAATCTGTTCGATTTCTTCAGTAAATAGAACATTGCTTTTAACCACATTAAGTAATAAGATATATTTCCCTTTACTAAGTGTTTCAGATAAAAAAGGTTTTAAGTGTTCTTTTAAATATGGCGACAAAAAGTGTTTTAAACCTTCAGGGTCCGCAATAGCTTCATGATAAATGGAGGTAGAGTTTTGAGGGATGTTACTATATTCGCCGCTAATTATTTGCTTTATCCATTTGTGCTTTTCAATAAAGATATGATGTTGTCGAATGTTGTCATTTTTAAGCTCATCAATTATAGTCGCTAATTCACCTAGATTGCTTTTGTTATCTAAAACAGCTTTGGCTTTAAGTTGCTTCTGAAGTCTAATGATTTTAGCGTCATCTAAGGTGGTTAGTGTATTAATATCTATACCTAGTTCGTCTATTAATGATATGTAGTTCAAGTTTGGAGCTTATTTTGATTCAAAAATATTAAAATATTTATAATTTAGTGATGTGTTAATCACTATAAATTAAAGAGTTAATTTATTTATTGAAAAAAAAATATTTTTTTTTCAATAAAAGGTTTTGAGATGACAAAAACTAATGTATATTTGCACTCCTAATAATTAGGGCGACTAGCTCAGTTGGTTCAGAGCACTTGGTTTACACCCAAGGGGTCAGGGGTTCGAATCCCTTGTCGCCCACAAAAAAATCCAAAACATATGTTTTGGATTTTTTTGTGCCATAAAGTTAAACTGCTTGGCTGTTATTTATAGAGTAATGCTTGCTTTTTTTATTAATAAGTCGAAGTTACATTTTCTTTTAAAAGTTTTTTTGTTTTTTTAGAAGCAGTAATGTGTTGTAAATCAAATGGTATAGGTAATTGTTTTAAAATTATTATAATTAAGTGTTGTTTTTAATTTAAATGTAATGTATATTTGCACTCCTAATAATTAGGGCGACTAGCTCAGTTGGTTCAGAGCACTTGGTTTACACCCAAGGGGTCAGGGGTTCGAATCCCTTGTCGCCCACAAAAAAATCCGAAACTTATGTTTCGGATTTTTTTATTTATAATAAGTCTAAGATTCTTTCTAAGGCCATTCCTCTGGACCCTTTTATTAATACAAAGCAATCTTTTATGGGCGTGTAGTTGGTTTTGAAATCTTCAAAGGATTTATATTGTTTCGTCTTACTTCCGTTTATTTGTGTCTTGTAAAAGTTTTCTCCTATCAGAATAACATGATCAATATCTAAGGTGTTTGATAAGTTTACAATAGTTTGATGTTCCTTGGATGCGGAAGGTCCCAATTCAAACATGTCACCTAATATTGCTATTTTATTTTTGTTGGTTTGATTACCAAAGTTTTGTAATGCAACATCCATACTTGAAGGGTTTGCATTATAAGCATCTAGAATAATAGTATTACTAGCTTTATTTATTATTTGAGAACGATTATTGGTAGGAGTATAGGCTTCTATAGCTTCTTTGATTTTTGTCAAGTCGACATCAAAGTATTTACCAATAATAGTGGCAGCGCATAGATTTGTAAAATTGTATTCGCCTATCAAATTGGACTTAATTAAGGTGTCTTCAGTTGTAAAATATACAAAAGGACTGGCTTCTACTAATTTGATTTTAAAGTCGTTTGAATTATTTTGGCTGAAGCCAATTTTTTTGACATAACTATTCAGTTTTTCAAATTGAATGGCGTCATCAGCATTGAAAAAAACAGGGTTGTTGTTATTCGTTAAATAGGTGTATAATTCACTCTTGCCTTCAATAACGCCTGCTGTACTTCCAAAGCCTTCTAAATGTGCTTTTCCAAAATTAGTAATATAACCAAAATCGGGCTTTGCAATTTGACATAAAAATTCTATTTCTTTTTTATGATTAGCACCCATTTCCACAATTCCAATTTCTGTATCTTTAGTCATAGAGAGTAGGGTTAGTGGCACACCAATGTGGTTATTAAAATTACCAATAGTGGCAGTCGTATTATATTTTTGGGAGAGTACAGCGTTTATT
The DNA here is from genome assembly GCF_019278545.1 of Olleya sp. HaHaR_3_96. Taxonomy (NCBI): domain Bacteria; kingdom Pseudomonadati; phylum Bacteroidota; class Flavobacteriia; order Flavobacteriales; family Flavobacteriaceae; genus Olleya; species Olleya sp. HaHaR_3_96. Next base: position 4,384,678 of record NZ_CP058987.1, on the reverse strand, counting down.
AATTCTTTGGTAGTCGTCTTACCATTGCTTCCGGTTAACGAAATTATTTTAACACCTAAGTATTCTCTATGGTATGTCGCGAGTTGTTGCAGTGTTTTAAGCGTGTTTTCAACCAAAATAGTATTATCTGATGTTTTAAAATTGACATCGTCTATAATGGCATATTTAGCACCTTTTTTTAAAGCCTCTTCTGCAAAAGTGTTTCCATTAAAGTTATCTCCACTCAAAGCAAAGAACATATTGTTGTAATCTACTTTTCTAGTGTCTGTACTCACAGCATTACAATCTAGAAAAAGTGTATGTAAAGCATCTATTTTCATAAAATAAAAGTATAAAAAAAGTCCTAACATTTGTTAGGACTTTTTAATATATTAACTAATTAAATTAGTTTAGTTTTTTGATTTGTTTACATTTTTAGATTTAGATCCTACTCTTGACATTGCACATCTAAAACCAATATAGTCTGTAGCCATGTTTTGAGGGTAGTAACGTCTTTGAGCTGGGTCTAACCAATACTCTCTATCTTTCCATGATCCACCTTTGTAAACTCTTACTTCATCATTAATTAATGAGGTACGTTTGTTAGATTTGTCATATTCTCTGATTATGTTACCTGCAGAATCAATCTCTATGTTGTGATTTGGTGCATTATACATTTTTCTTGTTGAAGCGTCTTGAGTAATATCACCTTCGTCATCTCCAAATCTGTCGGCATAATAACGAGAAGATTGAGCATCTCCATCTCTAAAGTTACGGTTATCACTTCTGTCAAAATTTGTTCTTAAGTACGTTTCCTCTTCATCAACAGGTTGAGTTGCTATTGACCCAGGTAAATCTCTAGGTAAAACTTTTCCGTTTGGTAAGGTGTCAAATACGATTTCATCGGTAGTAACAATTTTTACTGTTCCATCATCGTTAATAACATTTTTAGTATATACGTTACCTCTATAATAGTTAAAGTCGTTAAACTCATCATCTACAATAGGTCTGTAAACATCGGCAACCCATTCCGCAACGTTACCTGCCATATCGTAAAGACCGTAGTCGTTAGGCGCATAAGATTTTACTTGAGCAGTAATATCAGCACCATCATCAGACCATCCTGCTATTCCACCGTAATCTCCTTTTCCTTGCTTAAAATTAGCTAATTGATCTCCTTTTATTTTACGTTTACCAGAACGTGTGTATTGTCCATCCCAAGGGTATTTTTTACGCCCTCTGTATACGTTATAGCTTCTAATTTCAGATAATCCTAAAGCGGCATATTCCCATTCAACTTCTGTTGGTAGTCTATACTTTGGAGAAATTAAACCCGTTTCTCTAGAGGCGTAAACATTAATCTCGTCTCCAGCTGCATTAGTTTGTGGTTTTAAGTTTCCTCCTTTTAAAATATCTTCATTACCACCAAAAGTTTGTGTTGGTGCGTTGATATAAGTGTCAGTGCTAAAGTTTGCATCTGCAGTAGCTTCTAATTGACTACCTTCTTTTAGGTAACCATCTTGTTGTAAGTAGTATTCATTTACACGGTCAGTTCTCCAATTAGCGAATTCAACTGCTTGCATCCAGCTAACTCCAACGACAGGATATTCTCCATATCCAGGGTGACGTAAATAGTTTTCAGTCATTACTTCGTTGTAACCTAAACGGTTTCTCCAAACTAAAGTATCTGGTAATACACCGTGGTATATAGCTCTAAAATTTTCTTCTTCTGGTGGGTAAGTTCTTTTAATCCAGTCTAAATACTCAAGGTACATTTTATTAGTAACTTCAGTTTCATCCATGTAAAAAGATTGAACGTGTTGTTGATTTGGACTATTGTTCCAATCATGCATAACATCATCTTGTACACGTCCCATTGTAAAAGTTCCTCCTTCAACAAAAACTAATCCAGGAGCAGTTTCTTGCTCTTTAAAGTTAGTGTTGTACTGAAAACCTCCATCTTTAGAATTGATGTCCCATCCCGTTGCTCTTGAGGTATTTGAGCCACTACCAGATCTTTTACAACCAACCAAGGTCAACGAAACTGCTAGAGTTAATAATAGCCTTGATACAATTATTTTTTTCATATTAATACGTTTAAGTAACCTAAATAATGTTATTTTTTGGAGACGCAATATAAGAATTAAACATAACAAAACAACTAAAAATCATTTTTTTGACTAAACTAAATTGCATTTTGTCCCATTTTTTTACGCTACAACGATTTTATTTTTTGGTTTTGTTGCGCGTTTCGAACAATATAACGTGTTTTTTTTGATAATATTATCGTAATTTTGATTTGTTTTAAGATATTATTAAGAATTAAATAATATCAATGACAATTAGACGTTATTATTTCAATGAAAAAGATATTTCTATTATTGGTTACCTTTTATAGTATACCATTATTTTCTCAAGAAAAAAGTATTAAAATAATGTGGGGTGCTCCCCAAATATATTCGGCAGATAGTTATAGTGTGACTATTCCAACTTTTACGCCTGCAAAAAACTTTTCTTTTGATATGGCTAATGGTATCCGTTTTGTGGAACAATGGAAGGTTGATGGTTTTGTTAATGAAAACTCCTTAGTGGTGTCAGACGAGGTGTATTTACCAATGTCTAAAGATGATTTAAAAAATTTAAGTACACAGTCTATTCCAGAAACTTTAAAGGTGTCTTTAAAAAACGGATCAGCTAGAGAGGTTAATTATGCTGTTTTAACAGTAAGTCCTATTATAAAACAAGGGAATAGTTATAAAAAGTTGTTGTCCTTTAATATAAGTTATAGTATGAATAATACTTCAAGTTATAGAAGTTCGGCTAATCAAGTGATCACTAATTCGGTTTTGGCCAATGGTGATTGGTATAAGTTTGAGGTTGAAAAATCTGGGGTATATAAAATATCTAAATCTTTTTTAAATCAAATGGGTATTAATCTTAATGGTTTTGACCCAAGGAATATAAAATTATATGGTAATGGTGGAAAGATGATGCCTTTCGCTACTAATGCAAATTTTCCGTTTGATCCTACGGAAAATGCAATTAAAATTATTGGAGAAGAGGATGGTGTTTTTGATGACGATGATTATATTTTATTTTATGCACAAGGGCCATCCGCGGATGTTAATGTATCTTATATAAACACTAATATAAATCCGTACACCGATAAAACAGTATACTATATTAATATAAGTTCAGGGCAAGGAAAACGTATTCAAAATTTTAATCAACCTACGGGTAGTGTAACAACAATTATTAATAGCTTTCAAGAGTACCAGTTTCACGAAATTGATGCAAATAATATTATTTTTGTTGGAAGACGTTGGTTTGGGGAACAATTTGGTGTCGAGAATTCACAGTCCTTTGATTTTGAATTTCCCAATTTAGTCACTTCAGAACCTGTTAATATTAAAGTTGTTACAGCAACAACATCTTCAAGTGTTAGTAGTTTTTTAATTAGTGCTAATAGTAACGCTTTAGGTTCTGTATCGTTATCAGCAACTAATACGACAAATGGTGTTTACGTTACAGGAGGTACTTTTAATCAGTCAACTAATGTCGTTAGTGATATTGTTAGTGTAGCGTTGGATTATAATAACCAAGGAAACCCTAGTGCAGAAGCTTATCTGGATTATATTTCAGTGGAGGCCACAAGAGCGCTTACGTTTAACGGGAGTCAATTTCATTTTAAAAATAATGAAGCTACTTCAGGGAGTGGTATTGCTAATTATGTATTGTCTAATGCGTCACAAGTACAGGAGGTGTGGGATGTTAGTGATTTGTACGATGTCAGTAGTATTACAAATATTGATGCGAACAACACTTTAAGTTTTAATGCATCCATGGGGGATTTAAAAACGTTTATTACAGTAAGTTCTCAACATTATTTAGAACCTGTTTTAGCTCAGAATAGCACTGTAAATAATCAAAACTTAAAAGGGACTATTTTTTTAAATAACCAAGGTGGTTTTCAGGATATCGACTATTTGATGTTAACAACCCAGTCCCATTTAGCACAAGCCCAACGTCTTGCTCAAATTAACAGAGATAAGAAAAACTTAAATGTTAAAGTGGTCGTTGTCGATGATATTTATACCGAGTTTTCTTCAGGAAACCCAGACATCACAGGAATTCGGAATTTTGTTAAATACGTGTATGATAACGCTAGCGCTCCGGAAAATAGAGTAAAATATTTGTGTATTTTTGGTGATTCCTCTTTTGATTATAAAGGACGTATCTCTTCTAATACTTATAACTTTCCAACTTGGAATGCGTATAGTAGTTTTAATTTATCCAGTTCTTTTATTTCAGATGATTATTATGCATACGTAGATTTAGATGAAGGAGTTTTGGATCAATTTAATAATGCTAATAAATTAGATATTGCAGTGGGTAGGATTATCGCAGACTCTCCGCAGCGCGCTAAACAAATGGTAGATAAGATTGAAGTTTACTATTCAAAAGGCGCTTTAGGAAGTTGGAGAAATAATTTTATTGTTGTGTCTGATGATGTGGATGAAGCTTGGGAAGCAACACTACAGCAAACAACAGATGAAATTGCTGATGAAGTGACTTTGTTTAAACCTTTTGTAAATGTGACTAAGATTCATTCAGATGCTTATGAACAGCAAGCATCAGCGGGAGGAGATCGTTATCCAGGAGTGACAGAAGCGTTGACTAATGCGATTGAAAAAGGTGCTTTAATGGTTAATTATTTTGGTCATGGAGGAGAGGACGGATTGGCTCACGAACGTATTTTTCAAAAGGATGATGCAGCAGCCTTGAATAACGTATGTAAATTAAATTTATTTGTTACCGTAACTTGTGAGTTTACTAGGTTTGATAACCCACTTAGAGAGACTGCAGGAGAATTGATTTATTGGAATAAAGACGCTGGTTCTATTGCTCTAATAACAACGACAAGGCAGATTTTTGTAGAGGTTGGAAAAGATTTTAATAAAATATTAAAAGAGTATTTGTTCTCTTATAGTATTAATGATACGTATTCTGATTATGAGTATCCGACGATTGCAGAGGCGTTACGATTGGCTAAAAATGATCCAAGTTTTTCTGATGCTCAAAAAAGTTTAGCATTTTATATAGGGGATCCAGCACTTACGTTGGCTTTTCCAGAACCAAATATTAGGTTAACTACGATAAATGATGTGCCTATTACTCAAGAGACTGATGTGCTTCAGGCCTTAGGGTATGCGAAGCTGGCAGGAGAAGTTACGGATGTTAATGGGAATGTGCTTAATGGTTATAATGGTATTGTGACAACGACTATTTATGATAAAGAGATTGCACGAGAAACTTTGGCGAATGACAATACAACAAATTCTGGTGGATTAATAAAACTTAATTATACGACTTTAGGAGCTAATGTTTTTAGAGGACAAGCAACAGTTACGAATGGTCAATTTGAATTTGATTTTATAGTTCCTAAAGATATTGGTATTCCTGTAGGAACAGGAAAAATTAGTTTTTATGCAACACAAGAAAACGCACTGGAGGATAAGACAGGTGCAAGTATAGAGGTTTTAAAAATTGGAGGAATAAATCCTAATGCTGCCGAAGACAATATTGGGCCAACAATTCAGTTGTATATGAATGACGAAGCATTTGTTTCAGGAGGTATAACTAATGAGTCCCCTTTGTTATTAGCTAATTTTGAGGATGAAAACGGGATTAACACAGCGAGTGGTATTGGACATGATATTGTCGCTTTATTAGATGGAGACGAAATTAATCCCTACGTGCTTAACGATTATTACCTGACAGAGGTTGATGACTATACAAAAGGCGCATTGAGTTTTCCTTTTAGAAATTTAGAGCCAGGGTTACACACTCTGACATTAAAAGCTTGGGATGTTTATAATAATTCGGCTACAGCCGAAATACAATTTATTGTTTTTAATGAAAATGAAAGTTTAGTTATTAATAACGTACTAAACTATCCTAATCCGTTTGTTAATTATACGGAGTTTTGGTTTAGTCATAATAGTTCTGAGGTCTTAGATATTTCTGTTCAGATATTTACGGTTTCAGGAAAACTGGTTAGAACGCTAAATGGACAAACAGCTTTGGCTGGTGGGAAATCTATAAAATCGACTTCTAGAGATATTGTATGGGATGGTCGTGATGATTTTGGAGAAAAAATAGGAAAAGGAACGTATATTTACAAATTAAAAGTGCATTCACAAAGCACTAATAAATCAGTAGAAAAAATAGAGAAACTTGTAATCCTCTAATAAAAAATTATATTTGTTAACTAAAATTGATGCATGAAAAATAAAATTTTAATAGCTGTAGCTTTCTTTTTATCGCTTAAAGGACTATCGCAAACGACAATTACAAACCCTAATGATTCACGTGTAATTACTACAGGTATCCCTTTTGCTTTAATAGCTCCAGATGCTAGAGCTGCTGGTTTAGGAGATATGGGTGTCGCAACATCTCCAGATGGATATTCTCAGTTTTGGAATGCTTCAAAAAATGTGTTTAATACTAATAAGTCAGGAATAACACTTAGTTATACGCCGTACTTAAGTAAGTTGGTTAACGATATAGGATTAGCGTCGGTTTCATATTTTAATAGAATAGACGAGAATAGTGCTTTTGGAGTTGGATTTAGATATTTTTCTTTAGGAGAAATTGAATTTGTTCAAGATGAGTTTTCTACACCAGTAATTCAAAAGCCAAATGAATTTACACTAGATGTTTCTTATGCATTAAGATTTAGTGATCAATTTGGTATGGCTGTTGGATTAAGATATTTAAGATCTGATTTAAAATTACAAACAGGTGATACGGATGCTACAGCTGCCAGTAGTTTTGGTGCAGATATTACAGGGTATTATCAAGGAGAAGAAGAAGCTTATAACGATTTTAATGGTCGTTGGAGAGGTGGATTCGCCATTCAAAATTTAGGACCTAAATTTAAGTATGATGAAGAAGGTCAAGAAAATTTTCAACCAACTAACCTTAGATTAGGAGTCGGTTTTGACTTTATATTGGATCAATATAATACGGTAGGAGTTACTGCTGAGTTTTCTAAGTTATTAGTACCAACACCACCACTTTTAGGTTTTGATGATACAGATGAGGATGGTGTTCAGGATGCTGATGAGCCAACATATATTGTGTCAGGACAAGATCCTGATGTACCATTTTTATCAGGTGTATTCCAATCTTTTGGAGATGCTCCGGGTGGGTTTAAAGAAGAGATACAAGAATTTACTTATGCTTTAGGTGCCGAGTATACTTATCAAGAGTCTTTTGCTTTTAGAGCAGGATACTTTAATGAGCACGAAACAAAAGGAGCACGTAAGTTTTTTGCTTTAGGTGCTGGTTTTAAATACAATGTTATAAATGTAGATTTATCTTATTTATTCTCTGCATCACAAGTACAGAGTCCATTAGAAAGTACATTGCGTTTTTCTTTAACCTTTAATTTAGGAGCAGGAACGTATAAAGAATTTTAAAAATAGAATTACTAAATATCAAAAAAAAGACTATTGTGAAAGCAATAGTTTTTTTGTCTAAAATAGTTACGTATATTTAATTTATGAAGGAAGTAAAAATAGAAACCACATTACAAGTCTTTGACAATATTAAAGAGCTATCTGAAGAGCTTCAGGCCTTAATGAGTCAGGCATCAGAAGCAAGACAGAAGGCTTATGCACCGTATTCAAAATTTAGTGTAGGCGCTGCGTTGTTATTAGATAACGGAGAAGTAATTACTGGTAGTAATCAAGAAAATGCATCGTATCCGTCAGGGTTATGTGCAGAGCGTACCGCTATTTATTATGCTGGTGCAAAATACCCAAAAGCAAAATTTGTAAAAATGGCTATAATTGCGGGATCGCAATTGCATCCAACTTTAACGCCAATACCACCTTGTGGAGCATGTCGTCAAGCTATTGCAGAATACGAAGTCAAACAAGACACTCCGATAGAATTGTATTTTATGGGAGAAACAGGTAAAGTCGTGCGCTCAAATTCGTTAGGAAACTTACTTCCACTACTTTTTGACAAATCAGCACTGTAACTATATCGTTTTCGTAATAAAAATAACTATTTTCAGTTTTTTCGTTAATAACTAAAGTGTTACTTTTGTTATTAGATTAAAAAAAACCAAACATCACCAATGCAAAAAGTAACAAAAGAAACGTATATAAAATGGTATGAAGACATGCTATTTTGGAGGAAGTTTGAAGATAAGCTTGCAGCTGTCTACATTCAACAAAAAGTTAGAGGTTTTCTTCATTTGTATAATGGTCAAGAAGCTGTATTAGCAGGAGCTTTACATGCAATGGACTTAACAAAGGATAAAATGATTACCGCATATCGTAATCACGTACAACCAATTGGTATGGGTGTCGATCCAAAACGTGTTATGGCAGAATTATTTGGAAAAGCGACAGGAACCTCTCAAGGTTTAGGTGGTTCTATGCATATTTTTTCTAAAGAGCACCGTTTTTATGGAGGGCATGGTATCGTTGGAGGTCAAATCCCTTTAGGAGCAGGTATTGCTTTTGGAGATAAGTTTCATGGTGTAGATGGTGTTACTATCTGTTGTTTCGGTGATGGAGCAGCACGTCAAGGGTCTTTACATGAGACGTTTAACTTAGCGATGCTTTGGAAGTTACCAGTTGTTTTTGTTTGCGAGAACAATGGATACGCCATGGGGACGTCTGTAGCACGTACAGCAAACCATACGGATATCTGGAAACTAGGTTTAGGTTATGAAATGCCTTGTGGACCTGTTGATGGAATGAATCCAATTAAAGTTGCTGAAGCATTTGATGAGGCAATACAACGTGCACGTCGTGGTGATGGACCAACGTTTTTAGAAGTTAAAACATACCGTTACAGAGGACATTCAATGTCTGATGCACAACATTATAGAACAAAAGACGAAGTTAAAGAATACAAAAAACTAGATCCTATTACGCAAGTAAAAGATATTATTCTTGCAGAAGAGTACGCAACAGAAGATGATCTTAAAGTTATCGACAAGCGTGTGAAAGAGTTAGTTGCAGAGTGTGAGAAATTTGCAGACGAATCGCCATATCCAGATAAAAATGTGATGTACGATGTTGTTTACGATCAAGAAGATTATCCATTTATAGACCACAAAATAAAATAAGCTATGGCAGAAATTATAAATATGCCACGTTTAAGTGACACCATGGAAGAAGGGACTGTCGCTGCTTGGTTAAAAAAAGTAGGAGATAAAATTGAAGAAGGCGATATTCTTGCAGAAATCGAAACTGATAAAGCAACAATGGAGTTTGAATCTTTTTACGAAGGTACTTTATTATATATCGGCGTTCAAGAAGGAGAAACAACTAAAGTCGATCAACTTTTAGCTATAATTGGTGAAGAAGGTGAAGATGTTTCAGCATTATTAAGTGGTGCTGAGGATAAACAAGCGGAAGCTGCTGTTGAAGAGAAAGAAGAAGAGACGTCAAATACTGATGAAGCAACTTCAGGGTCTGAAACACTTCCAGAAGGTGTAGTCGTTGTTACTATGCCAAGGTTAAGTGATACCATGGAAGAAGGTACCGTTGCTACTTGGTTGAAAAAAGTAGGAGATGTAGTAGAGGAAGGCGATATTTTAGCTGAAATCGAAACAGATAAAGCGACTATGGAATTTGAATCGTTCCAGTCTGGTACGTTATTATATATTGGATTAGGAGAAGGTGATTCTGCTAAGGTTGATGCTTTATTAGCTATTATTGGCCCTGCAGGAACAGAGGTTTCAGGTATTGCCAAAAGCTTTAAAGCTTCAGGAAATGATTCTGCTAAAACAGAAGAGGCTCCAAAAACAACAGCAGTTAAAACGGAAACACCAAAGCAAGAGACTAAAACAGTTTCAGCACCTCCAGTACAAAATACAAATACAGCAACAGGACGTATATTTGTATCGCCTTTAGCTAAAAAAATGGCTGAAGAAAAAGGAATCGATTTAGCTCAGGTTAAGGGATCGGGAGAAAACGGACGTATTGTAAAACGCGATATTGAAAACTTTACTCCAGCTGCAGCAGTAGCACAATCTTCTGCGCCAGTGGCTAAATTTGTAGCTTCAGGACAAGAAGATTTTGATGAGAAACCTAACTCGCAAATGCGTAAAGCAATTGCTAAAAACTTAGCAAAGTCTAAGTTTACAGCACCTCATTACTACTTAAATGTGGAGTTTGATATGGATAATGCTATCGCATTTAGAACGCAGTATAACTCTATTCCAGATACTAAAATTTCATTTAACGATATGATTGTTAAAGCTTGTGCTTTAGCATTACGTCAACATCCGCAAGTTAACTCACAGTGGTTTGATGATAAAATGAGATTAAATAACCATGTACATGTTGGTGTAGCAGTGGCTGTAGAAGATGGATTACTAGTACCAGTTGTAAAATTTGCTAATGAGCAGTCTTTACCTCAAATTGGTGCAGCAGTCAGAGATTTTGCAGGACGTGCTAGAAAGAAAAAATTATCTTTAGACGAGATGGAAGGGAGTACGTTTACTATTTCTAACTTAGGAATGTTTGGTATCGAAAGCTTTACATCTATTATAAATCAACCTAACTCGGCAATATTATCTGTTGGTGCTATTGTAGCAAAGCCAGTAGTTAAAAATGGTCAAGTTGTGGCAGGTAACACAATGAAGTTAACACTAGCTTGTGACCACAGAACTGTGGATGGTGCAACGGGATCTCTATTTCTTCAAACATTAAAAGGATATATTGAAAATCCAGTGACTATGTTAGTTTAATAGTTTCGCTTTAAAGGAATTAAAAATCATATAAAATCCCATTTCAATATAATTGATTTGGGATTTTTTTATCTTTAAACTCAAATCCATTCAAATGAAAAAAATAATTTTATTAGTATCTGTTTTTACTGTTTTAGTGTCTTGTAAGACTAAAGTCAGTGAGACTTTAAAAACAGAAGAGTATACAGTAACCACGCAAGAAATAAAAGATATCGTATCTTATTTAGCTTCTGACGATTTAAAAGGTAGAGACGTAGGAAGCCAAGGTATTGCCGATGCGGCTACTTTTGTGGAGACTAAACTAAAGTCTTATGGAGTGAAACCTTATTTTGAGACGTATCGTGACGATTTTAAAGTAGGGGATTTAGATGCCTTTAATGTCGTTGGATATTTAGAAGGCACTGATGCGGATTTAAAGGACGAATTTATTGTTATCGGTGCACATTACGATCATATTGGTCAAATTACTACCGTAGAAAACGATAGTATTGCTAATGGTGCAAACGATAATGCTGCTGGAACAAGTGGAGTCTTAGCTATGGCAAAATACTTTGGGGCTAAAAAAAGTAATAAAAGAAGTTTGCTATTTGTCACTTTTTCGGCTGAAGAAAAAGGGTTAATTGGATCAAAACATTTAGCACAACGCTTAAAAGAGGCAGATCTTAATTTGTATACCATGATTAATTTAGAGATGATTGGTGTGTCATTTAAAGATAGAGATTACCAGGCGTTTATAACCGGTTATGATAAATCCAATCTTGCCGAAGTGATGAATACTTATGCGGGTGAAAAATTTGTAGGATTTTCTGATGTTGCAGCAAAGTATAGCTTGTTTAAGCGTTCGGACAATTTTGCTTTTTATGAAGCCTTTAATGTGCCGAGTCATACAGTGTCGTCTTGCGATTTAACTAACTTCGATTTTTATCACCATGTTAACGATGAGGTCGATCAATTAGATTATCCTTTTATGACGTCTCTTATAAATACATTAGCGCCCGTTATTGAGAAAATGGCAAACGCAGAAACACAAGAAATCAAATTAAATTAAATGAAAGCTAAAAATATAATTATAACAGGTACTAGTCGAGGTATTGGTTTTGAGCTAGTGCATATTTTTGCTAATCAAGGACACAACGTATTAGCCTTGTCTAGAAATGCACAACCCGTAAATAATCTCCATTTTGATAACATAACCTCTTTTTCTTTTGATTTAAGAAATCAAGATGATTATAAAAAAGTAGCTGCTTTTATAAAAGACGAGTGGAAACATGTTGATGTCTTAATAAATAATGCAGGGACACTATTAAACCAACCTTTTGCGGAGACGACGATGGAAGCCTTTGAAAACGTGTATCGTACTAATGTTTTTGGAGTCGCAGAAATGACACGAACAGTTATTCCGTTTATGAACAAAGACGGTCACGTTGTTACGGTTAGTTCAATGGGTGGCGTACAGGGCAGTATGAAGTTTGCAGGACTGTCGGCTTATAGTTCTAGTAAAGGAGCTGTAATAACGCTTACAGAGCTTTTAGCGGAAGAATACAAAGCCACTGGCCCTTCATTTAACGTGCTGGCGTTAGGAGCTGTGCAAACAGAAATGTTAGAGGAAGCTTTCCCTGGTTATAAAGCGCCGAATACAGCAAAACAAATAGCAGATTATATGGCTAATTTTGCTTTAACAGGACAGCAATTGTATAATGGTAAGCTACTACAAGTCTCTAGTTCTACGCCATAAATAAAAAAAGCAGCTGATTAATAATACATCAGCTGCTTTTTTTATACTAGTACCTCTAGCTTATTGCGTTATAGAGAAGCATAAACTTCAGAGGTTGTAAAACGGTTTTCAGGAAAAATGTTATATTCAAAGACTTTAATGACTTGTATCAATTGCTTATTGTCTTTTATCTTGTAGATCTTTTTTATGTTAGCCGATAACTTAAAAGACATGTTACTTTTGTTGGTACGAGGATTTATACCGTAAAAGAATAAAACATCAGTCTTTTTGGGTTGCAAGCACTTAAAATTCTTAGTGGAGCTAATTATTTGATTATAATTGATTTGTATAAATTCTTTGTTAGAATCTATTTTGTTTTCAATAGTCAGAACTTCGGAGTTAAGTCCGTATCGTGTTACTTGTAAGTAATCAATAGGATTTGTATTTTTGACGACGTTTTGTTGCGCATGTATCGTGTTTAAACACAGTGCAAACAGGAGAAAAGTAGCGTATCTCATTGTTAATTAGTAGGTTGTTTGTTTAGAAGTTCTTTTAGGATGCTAGCAAGAAACCACTTTTTTTGATTAAATCCAAACATATAACTAGCTTTAATTCATATTTTTAACATTTTCCCCATGGCTTTAACATTTTCTAACCAGCTGACTTTAGGGATTACCGCTCCCGATTTTTTATTATTTGATACTATAACCCAAGAAAAGCTTAACTTGAATTCCCTAAAAGGACAAAAAGGGACTGTAATTATGTTTATATGTAATCATTGTCCTTTTGTCATTCATATTAATGAGATGTTGGTTACGTTAGCAAATAGCTATCAACAAAAAGGAATCAACTTTATTGCGATAAGTAGTAATGATGTGGAACATTACCCACAAGATGGTCCTGATAAAATGAAACAGTTAGCCAAGGATTTAAGCTATCCTTTCCCTTATTTGTATGATCCTACTCAAGACGTGGCTAAAGCTTATGATGCTGCTTGTACTCCTGATTTTTATCTTTTTGATAGCCAATTAAAAGCGACCTATCATGGTCGATTAGATACGTCTAGACCTGGAAATGGTATACCAGTGAGTGGTGAGGATTTAATTAAAGCGATGGAAGCTGTTTTAGATAATGCGCAACCGTTGGCGGAACAACAACCAAGTATGGGATGTGGTATTAAATGGAAAAAAGGTTAATTGAATACACTTTTGTAATGCGCCTATAATTGTAATGCCTGCTCTATGCTAGCTTTGTATGCCTTAGTATAACGCTCTCCAAAAGTATCAATCACAATGGCTACTGCTAAGTGGATCATTAGGGCGGTGAAAACACCAAAATAGATCGGTTTTAAATTCAGTTTAGAAAGGACGATAGCTAAAGCTATAAATACCATTCCATAAATTAATTTTAGTATAAAAAAGGAGCTCAAGTTTTTGTCAACGACAATTTTATCTGCTTTTAAATAAGTAATAGTATCCTCTTGAAAGCGCTCTATCTTACGTGTAACATTAGCTTGGTTATTCACAATAAAATAACCAGTTATAAAAATACTAGCTTCTATTAGTCCTAAGATAAGCAGTGTTATCGCAAATATTTTAAACTGGGGTTTACTAATGTAAAATATAGCGCCAGTTGCCATAGATAATAGTCCAATAATTCCTGCACTTAAACCTAGTAAGCGTTCACTTTGTAAATAGTGTTGTACAAATTCCATATGCCTTTGATTTCAGATTTCAATTTACTTATTTTTTTAAATGAAACTCATTTTAAATTAATTTACTTTTGTCAAAAATCAAGACAATGAAGCAAACAACAAACACCATATTAATGATCCGTCCTGTAAATTTCAGGATGAACGAGCAAACTGCAGTTAATAATTATTTTCAAGAAGATATTAATATTAAAAATGCAGAAATTAATACAAAAGCACAAGAAGAATTTGATGCGTTTGTAGAAAAACTAAGAGCTGTTGGTGTTACTGTTATTGTAGAAAATGATGATATATCTGTAGATACACCGGATTCTATTTTTCCAAATAACTGGGTTAGTTTTCATCAGAATGGCGATGTTGCTATGTATCCGATGTTTGCAGAAAACAGAAGAAAAGAAAGACGTGAAGCTATTTTTATTAGATTAGAAAAAGAAGGTTATAAAATTAACAATATTACAGATTACACATCGGCTGAAGAAGAAGGTGTGTTTTTGGAAGGTACAGGCAGTTTATTATTAGATAGAGCTAATAGTATTGCGTATTGTGCATTATCACCAAGAGCTGACGAAGATTTATTTATAGAATTCTGTGAGGATTTTGAATATACGCCAGTTGTTTTTACTGCCAATCAAACGGTAGAAGATAAGCGTTTACCAATTTATCATACTAATGTCATGATGTGTTTGGCAGAAACGTTTGCGGTTATTTGTTTAGATACGATTGATGATAAAAAGGAACGTAAAAATGTGTTGTCTCATCTAAAAGACACAGGTAAAAAAGTAATTACTATTACAGAAGAGCAAATGAATCAATTTGCAGGTAATATGTTACAGTTAAGAGGAAAAGATGAGGCCTTGTATTTAGTAATGAGTCAAGCGGCTCATGATAGTTTGACACCGGCTCAAAAAGCAGATATTGAAGCGCATTGTCCAATCTTGTCAAGTAGTTTAGAGACTATTGAGACTTGTGGCGGTGGAAGTGCTCGCTGTATGATGGCTGAGGTTTTTCTACCAAAGGTGTAAGATTAATTTTATCGTCAGTTTAGATCTTATTTCTAGGGAGTGCTACATAAAAAGTACTCCCTATATTTAGTTCGCTTTCTACCCAAATAGTGCCCTTATTTAGTGTCACTAATTCTCTGCAAATAGTCAGTCCTAAGCCGGTCCCTTTTTCTTTATTAGTACCACGTGTTGTAAACGTGTTGTTTCCAAATAACTTAGCTTGATTAGCTTTGTCTATTCCAACACCAGTATCGGAGACGCTTAGCAGCACATTGCCATTACTAATTTGATTAGACATGGTAATGCTATCGCCTCTATTGCAAAATTTGACAGCATTAGCAAGTAGGTTTTGTATAACAATTTCAATCATACTTTGATCCGCATACACAAAATCACGACTTGTGTTATCGATTAGACTAACGCCTTTGGAGTCTAGTTTTTGATCTATAAGCTTAACCTTGTCAGCAAAAACCGCTTGTATATTAAATAATGTCGGTTTTGGATCTAACGATTGCATTTGAGATTTAGACCAGTTTAATAAGTTAAACAATAGTAAAGACGCATTATTTGCACTTTCGCTTAGTTCTGGTAATAAACTATGAAACTCGTCTTGTGTTAACTGTCCCTCTTTTAATAAATCGATAAATCCCTTTGTTGAGGTTAATGAGTCTTTTAGATCGTGCGATACTATAGAAAATAATTTATCCTTAACCCGATTAATACTTTCTAAATGTTTACTTTGTTCTAAAATAGCTTCGTTTTGTAATTCTATTTTTTTGTTTTTCTCTTCAAGTGCTTTTGTGTACTTAGCGCTATTATTTCGCTTTAAGTAAAACAAGACAAAAAAGGTTAGTACAACAGCAAAAGCAGCCAGTAGTGCATAAAAAATCAATTTGAATTTATCGTATTTCTTTTTACTAATAACGCTGTCATTTGTTTTGATGGGAAATAATAAAGCATCAGTATTAGAGGTCGTGTCTATAGTGGTCTCAATTTGTACAGGCTTATTTTTAGCCTCTATTTTTTCTTTAAGGCTATAGTATTTACTTTGCCAAACAAAAGCAGTATCAAACTTACCGTTTGTAGAATCCAATATTTTCATGAGCTTATAATTACGTAGTAATTGCTCATCATTTTTTATGATTCGGCTTAAATTGACAGCTTCCAATAATTGTGCTTCAGCTGTATTTAGTCTGTTTTGTATCAGATTGACCTCGCCTAAACTATTTAGGGCCATTAAAATTTCTGGTTTATTATCAAAACGGCGATTCAAATTAATAGACTCGGCTAAATATCTAGTACACGTGCTGTAGTCCTTGTCTTTTAGGTAAGCATGTCCTAAATGCGGTAATATTTGTGCTCTTAACTGCTCGTCATTAGAGTTGGCATAGCCTAAAGCACTTTCAAAGTAACTAATGGCCTGTTTATGGTCTTCTTTTTTAGTGTAAAGAGTCCCTAACGACTTGTTAGTGTTGATTAGTCCTTCAATATTATTGTCTTTGTTATCTACTTCTAGTTTTTTTAGATTAAAAGTAATCGCTTTTTCTAAGTCTCCAGACGTTTCATAAGCATGGGCAAGGCTTTCGTAGTTCAGAGATAACTGGCTATACAAATCACGTTTTTCCAATTCTGGTATTGCAGACAGGGCATAAGTCATACCAGTCTGATAATTACCATTCTTAATTTCTAAAACACCAATATTGCTATTCGTTTTAGCGACAGCAATAGTATCATTAATCAATTGGAAGATTCGTTTTGCGGCTTTAAAATCCAAGACAGCTTTAGTTGGGTAACCTTCTTTGTTATTTATTTTAGCTTTAAAATAAAGGATTTCTGCTAAGCCTTTTTTGTACCCTAGATCTTTAGCTAGCTTTTCGCTTTGATGTACAAATTTTAAGGCTTTACTATATTTTTTAGACTCAAATAGTAGTTTAATAATACTAACGGACGTCTTTATTTTGGAAGTACCGGGGTCTTGATAGGCTAACTGAATAGTTAAGCGCTCTAATTCTTCATCCTGTGAAAAACTAAACGCAAAATTGAGTAGGCAAAAAAGCACAATCAGTCGCTTCATTTAAGGGGGTAGCATCGTAAATCGTAAAAAAAAGTGCAAAAAGCAAATTGTTTTAACTCATTACAGTGACTTATAATAGTTAGTAATTTTGCAGAAAAGATGTTAAGGGATTTCTCTTCTAGTGCTAAATTTGGCTATTAAAATGTTGATTACATAATTTTTAAGCGGTACTACCTATAAATTAGACTAACGGTAGGTTTTAGTTTTTTGACGTAAATCACTCGTTTTATTTACTGCTTTAAAAGCGACAGTTTTATTTTTAAGTTATTATAACGGGGACTAATAAGCAGGATTAAATCTATCGTTTTCACGCAATAAATGCTATATTTGCGCTTTCAAAAAATACAACAAATGAGTCTTCAAAATACCTTAGAGCAACACGTTAAACAAGCCGTAAAGTCAATTTATAGCGCAGATTTACCAGCGGTAGAGTTTCAAGCAACACGTAAAGAGTTTGCTGGAGATATTACTGTGGTGGTTTTTCCAATGCTACGAGTGGTTAAAGGTAATCCTGTGCAAATAGGAGAGGCTATTGGTAATTATTTGTTAGAAAATGTGACCGAAGTCGAAGGGTTTAATGTGGTTAAAGGGTTTTTAAATCTAGAGATTCAGGCGTCTTATTTTGTAAACTATTTTAATAGTATTAAGGATCAAGAGACGTTTGGTTTTGTTGACGCTTCCGCGGAAAATAAGGCCGTTATGGTAGAGTATTCTTCGCCAAACACAAACAAACCATTACACCTTGGACACATCCGAAACAATTTATTGGGTTACAGTGTGGCTGAAATAATTAAAGCGTCGGGTAAAAAAGTATATAAAACACAGATTATAAACGATAGAGGGATACATATTTGTAAAAGTATGTTGGCTTGGCAACGTTTTGGAAATGCCGAAACTCCTGAATCTACAGGATTAAAAGGTGACAAATTAGTTGGTAACTACTACGTTAAATTTGATCAAGAATATAAAAAGGAAATTGCGGCTTTAATCGCGGAGGGTAAAACCGAAGATGAGGCCAAAAAAGAAGCGCCAATTTTAGTTGCCGCACAACACATGCTTCAAAAGTGGGAAGCAGGAGATAAAGACGTTGTGACATTATGGGAAACCATGAACGGTTGGGTTTATAAAGGGTTTGAAGAAACTTATAATAACCTAGGGGTTGATTTTGATAATTTGTATTACGAAAGTCAAACCTACCTTTTAGGTAAAGAGTTTGTTGCCGAAGGTTTAAAATCAGGTGTATTCTTTAAAAAAGAAGATGGATCGGTTTGGTGCGATTTAACTGCCGATGGTTTAGACGAAAAAATTGTACTACGTTCGGACGGAACAGCAGTGTACATGACGCAAGATATTGGAACCGCTATCCAACGTGTTAAAGATTATCCGGATGTTGGCGGAATGGTTTACACGGTGGGTAATGAGCAAGAATACCATTTTCAAGTGCTATTTTTAATTATTAAAAAGCTAGGATTTGATTGGGCTAAAAATCTATTTCATTTAAGTTATGGAATGGTGGATTTACCATCAGGAAAAATGAAGAGTAGAGAAGGGACTGTTGTAGATGCTGACGATTTAATTGTCGAAATGGCGGACACCGCACAAACCATATCTGAAGATTTAGGAAAATTAGAAGGCTATACAGCACAAGAAAAAACAGATTTATATAAAACGATTGGTTTAGGAGCTTTAAAATATTACATTTTAAAAGTAGATCCTAAAAAACGTATTTTGTTTGATCCAAAGGACTCAATCGATTTTCAGGGTAATACAGGGCCTTTTATACAGTATACGTATGCCAGAATCCAATCGATCTTGCGTAAAGCAGGAGTAGACGCTACGGTAACGCTAAGCGCGGATCAAGTAACGTTAGAAGATAAGGAACGTGAGTTAATCAAACAGTTGCAATTATTTCCGGAGGTTATCCAGCAAGCAGCGACTAATCATAGTCCAGCATTAATTGCTAATTATACTTACGATCTGGTAAAAGCCTTTAATAGCTTTTATCAAAACGTGTCTATACTTGGGGCAGATACTGAGAACGAAATTATATTTAGAGTACAGTTATCTCAAGCAGTTGCAAATACTATAAAAAATGCTTTTAGCTTATTAGGTGTGGCAGTGCCAGAACGTATGTAGGTTTAAAATTTTACTATATTAAAAAACGCTTTCAATTATTTGAAAGCGTTTTTTTTTGTTGATTTATTTGTGTAATTAAATTAGAATTAGTAATAAATTAAAGGGACATTTTAAATGTTTCAATTCAATTTAGTTTTGACACCATTATTCTTTAGCAAATAAAAAGAATATCCAAACTGAAATCTTGAGAAATTATTATTGATATTGTCCCATTCGTGAGTGAGTTTATAACGTAAAAATAATCTACCTGTACTTGAAAGATCTACATTTAGATCTATATTGAAACTATTTAACCATCTATTCTTTGATGATAATAAATTATCTTCAATCGATTTTAGATTAATGTTTGAATCAAAGGTTTCAAACCAAGAAAGTCTATCAGAGAAGGAAAAACTTACTCGTCTTTCAGGTAAAATATGAAATATATATTCAATCGGTATTTCTAAATTGTTAGTGTAAAAACCTTCAATATCATTGATGTCATTTTTCAGAGCTGTTCTACCAAAAAGAAAACCTGCATTTAAATACATGTTTAATTTGGAATTTTGATTTTCCAAAGTTAAAATATTCAGATTACCTCCAATTGAAAAATTTCTACGCTGTAATAATGATATAGGTGAATAATAATTCACAGACTCAATTATTGCTCCAGAATCATCTAATACATTAAATAAATTAGGTACAACAAATTTACTATCAGATTCTATTTTTGAATATTGAAAATTGGCATCAAAAAATTGAAAAACACCTATGCCTTCACTAATAGCAAGAGGAGGAAATAATAATCCAAACCATTTATTAACATCTGTTCTTTTCGTATTGATATTAAAGCGTTTATTTATTTCTGTTTGAATGATTCCATTGGGATTGTCTTCATTGAATAACCCTAAAAAGTCAGAGTAAACTGCTGCTTCAAATAGTTTTGAAGTTTCTTCTCTATATAATTTACTTTCTGTTTGATTTCTGTCTAATATTAATAATTGAGGAACAGGACTAACATCATTTGCATTAACATCAACTTTTTTTACATATCTTATTATGTCGGAAACATTAATTCTTAATCTTTTACCATTATTAGAGTACTCTTGGTTCTCTTTGGAATTAGAAAGGGTATCTGTTTTTGACAAATTACTTAATTCAATATCAGTAAAAATATTATCTGAAAATAGTCTGTAGCCGCTTAGTTGTTGGATATTTTTTGTTGAACTTATACCAATAGAATATTTGTTATTAAATGTTAATGGTATGTCCTTAATAGTTCCTTGTAGTTGTATTTTTTCAATGAATCCTCCATAGAACGAAATTTCCACAGATACTTTTTTAATTGTATTAAGTAAAGTGTCCTTGGTTTTTTCAAAAAGGCTATTGTCACCATAAAATACTGGAATATCTGATGATTTTAAATAGATTGTAGCTACAACTGGTTTTTCTTCTTCGGTATTGTGATAGCTGACAATTTGAGTAAAAACGTAGGGGATGTTTTTCTCAATTATATTGTCATTCGGAATTTTAGTTTTTAAACCTATCTCATCAATTTGTGTAGCTTCGATAACATCTTTTATAGCTTGTTTAAGTTTAACTTCAAAATTAAGATATGTAAGAGGTCTTAATTTAAATGATTCGGTATTCGTTGAATACTTTACAATAATTTCGTAAAAATTGTCGTCACCTAATTTCGTTTCTACTATTATGTCTAAACCTGTTTTTGGGTTTTGATCTTTCATAAAAGTTTTAACTAATTCCGTTGGTATTTTGTATTGTTGTGCGAAAGAATTTGTTAAAATAAATAAAGAACAAATAAAAAGTATTTTTTTCATAATTATTTGATTTTGGTTAGTTTGGTTTCCTTGTTGTTTGCTAACAATGGTTTTACAAAATTACTATCATTTTGGCGAAAAAACAATACGTAGAACTACGTATATTTAATGTAACTACTTGTTTGTTAGAGTCTAGTGTGTGTGTGTGTGTGTGTGTGTGTGTGTGTGTGTGTGGCTTTGAGGTATGGTTGTGTGAAGAAGTACACTTTAGCTAAAGAGTGATAGTTTTTACATTGGTAAGTCGGAGCGTTTACTTTAAACGTAAAGCGATTTTAAAAAAAAATAAGGTTCTCGATACATTTATCTTTTACGTTATCACTTCAAAAATAAACACTTGAACTGACGATGCGTGAGTACTCATGTGTTTAAATAAATACTATGGGATTCTAAAATAGATTAGCGTCAGCAGCACACACACACACACACACACACACACACACCGGAGTCAGCACATCCCGTCAGTTCAAGTGGTTTGTGAAGCATGAGCAAATTGTATCGAGAACTATTTAGAGGTTAAAAAGACGTAGTTTCTCTTTTGAGTAAGTCGGAGCGTTTATCTTAAACGTAAAGCGATTTTAAAAAAAAAATAAGGTTCTCGATACATTTATCTTTTACGTTATCACTTCAAAAATAAACACTCGAACTGACGATGCTTGAGTACTCATGTGGTTTAATTGAATACTATCAAAGGTTAAAATAGCTTAGAACTTGCATTACACACACACACAGCCGAGTCAGCACATCCCGTCAGTTCGAGTGATTTGTGAAGCATGAGCAAATTGTATCGAGAACTATTTAGAAGTAAAAAAAGACGTAGTTATTCATTTGAGTAAGTCGGAGCGTTTACCTTAAACGTGAAATTGTTTTGAAAAAGGATAAGGTTCTCGATACATTTATCTTTTCCGTTATCACTTCAAAAATAAACACTCGAACTGACGATGCGTGAGCACTCATGTGGTTTAAATAAAGACTATGGGATACTTAAATAGATTAGCGTCAGAAACACACACACACACACACACACACCAGAGTCAGCACATCCCGTCAGTTCGAGTGATTTGTGAAGCATGAGCAAATTGTATCGAGAACTATTTAGAGGTTAATAAGACGTAGTTCTGCTCTTGAGTAAGGTCGGAACGTGTAGCTTAAACGTAAAGCGATTTAAAAAAAAAATAAGGTTCTCGATACATTTATCTTTTACGTTATCACTTCAAAAATAAACACTCGAACTGACGATGCGTGAGTACTCATGTGTTTAAATAAATAGTATGGCTTAAGTAGATTTATGTCAGCAACACACTCACACACACCAGAGTAAACACATCCCGTCAGTTTGAGTGATTTGTGAAGCATGAGCAAATGGTATCGAGAACTATTTAGAAGTAAAATAATTTATAGCAGAGCCAAGCTAACGATCTGAAACTACAAGAACAGTCGTATTCCTTTTTTAGAAAAGTAAAGCGTCTTTATAATATACGTTATTGGATAGCATCTAAAAAGGGTGCCATCTCTAATAACTGGATATCATCACGTTTGCGTAATTCTCTTAAAAACCAGCCTTTATGTCCAGCGCCATACGTAATTAGTATTCGTTTTCCTTGATAGCGGTATTTTTCTAATGCCTTTTCAATATTCCAATAATGAGCAATATTAATATTTTCCCAACCACCAAGACCAAGCTCGTCATTAAACAATTTATTATAAGGTTGTAATGCTATATCTTGAATACTGTCATAAGTGTCAGTATGTATAAAATAGGGATCATTGACTTTACCACTAGCTTGATATATTGAATCCGAAAGGTTATTCCCTTTTACATATTGGGCCCAATCCTTTGTTCTAGAAGTGTCTTGTCTAATGGCTCTTAATTTTTCGCCACGCGCTGTAGCCATAGATTTTGTCCATCCAGCTGTTGGAATAATTTCAAACCCCATGGATTTTGATAATGGAAATATAACATCGACATATTCAGGGAAACGCATCGTGCGAGGTTCTGAAATACTATCGTCTCTTTTAAACCCGTCCATAGCTGCTTTAAAAAGATTTGGAGGAATCTCAGTAAGTATATAATCTGGATTTATGTTGGTGATTAATTTGTTTAAATAAGCTGTAGTGTAAACACTATCGGTAAGGTGACCTCCGTGGATTGTACCTAAAACTAAAACTTCATTTTTTATTTTATTGTCTGCATGGGCTTTGTCTTCCGTGTGTTTACAGCTGGTTATAGAGAAAAGTAAGACTACTAATATAGAAAAAGAGAGTATTGTTTTTTGCATTATGGTATAAGTTATAGATCGCCCTAAAGATATGTTATTTTGGGATGACTAAATTAATGCTTAATTGTTTTCTTAATTGCTTGTGATTTGAACGTAATATATGATTTTTCGGACTTCATTTTAAGATCAAAACCCGTATTAATTATTGCCATTGTTGTACGTGCGTTTTCTACTCATTTGATATTTCTTCTATACTATCAAACTCCAAAAAAGAGGATAATTTGACAGGGAAAAAGTTCTCATCAAAATTTTCAATTTCGTTTAACTTAGCCCATATGCCTAAGCTGTTTTTATCATCACTTTCATAGCCTAAGACATTTTCAAGTTTCGGTATATTAAAATGAATATTACTTAAATTGGCATTCTTAATTAAATTCCAATTAGTTGTTATCATTCCTTTCTTATTAGAACTTCTAGGCTCTCCATTTTCATTAAGGTATAAATCACTTTCTTTTAATTCTTCTATTGTTTCAAAACCATTTAATTGGTCAATGAAATTTTTAGAAAAATCTAAGTCGTTAATGACGAAGTATTCTAATCCAAAATGTTTACATAAATCTATCAACAATAAAGCTGTTGCTTTCCCGTGATGAGGAATAATGCTAATGTTTCTAAAATTCAGATAGGATTTGGAATAATTTACATCATCTATAATACCTCTTATTGTTTTTTCAATTACAAAATTATAAGCTAATAAGTCATTTGGGCCTTCAACAAGAATTACTTTCCTGCTGAATAATATCTTATTTAAATTTGGTTCGACTGACTTTATGTAGCTGTTGTAATTCTCTAATGAAATTATGGGTTTTACATTAGGAACAAAATCATCTAGTTTATTATATTTATTAATAGTTCTCTTTTCTGTTTCGTCAAATTCTAATCGTATGATACTTTTAGTGTCAAAAATATCTATCATTTTATCAGAATGAGTGGTGTAAATAACTTGATGTCCTTTTAAAGCTAAAGGGCATAAAACCATTTTATAGAAATAATCTTGATGATTTTCGTGTAAAAAACTTTCCGGCTCCTCGAATAAGAATAAACACTTATCTTCAGTATTTGATTCAGCGATTGCCTGAATTACGGCCATAACAAACATGGAAATATACCCATCACCGAATTGACTGAGAGGTATTTGTTTTTCATTATCTCCGTTTAAGCCTATTTTAAAAACCATTTGAAGAAATATATCTTCATAATTAGGTAGCCCAAATTCAACGTGACAATTATTATTCCTTAAGTTGTTAGTGTAGTTTAATTTTATTTTTGATATAAATTCTTTTAAATCAGAATTTTCTAGAACGGTTTCAGTAGCTCTTTTTGTGTCTGAATTAAAAATTTCTTTTTTTGCAGACATTTCAGAATCTCCTTCGACTAATTTTTTTATGTGTTTCGCTAAGAATGATGTTAGATTTCCCCAGCTAGTTTTCTTAGTGGAAATTTCTTCTTTTATATTATGAAAGTTAATATAGAAGATATTAAAGTACTTATTTGCTCCGAATGCGTCCCAGTTAGTGTCTGAATAATTTGGCTTTAGATAATCAAATTTAGCGCCTTCAATTTCACGTCCATCTGTTTGAATGTTAAGTCTACTATAGCCAGTTAAATCAGCTAATTTTCCATCGTATTTTTGTTCACGAGTACTCTCTGTTAATGCTATAATTTCTGGAACATTATTTATATCTCGATTATAAAAATCATTAATAGTGAAGGTGTCTTTTGTCGTGTATTTATTTCCAATACCGTAAAGTATTGAGTTCATTAAATTAGTTTTTCCGGAATTATTGTAGCCAATAATTGAGATTGGTTTTAAGTAATCTTTATCAGGGAATTTGAAAACTTGACGGTCTTTAAAAGATCTATAATTTTGTATTGAAATTGTATTTATTCTTATTTCAGACATTCGTTATCTATGTTTTTTTAATGGCGTACAATATTTCACAGATAAAAAACCGTCTTAATGTTTTTTATCCATAGTCGAACGAAGTTAGGTGATTTCTGTTAGAAAAACTATACGTAGAACTACGTAGATTTGTTTTGTGAAAACCACTAGCAATTAGTGTTTTAAAATAATTTAAAGGTAAGTTGCATTTAGAATAAATCCTTAATAACGCCGACAAGTAAAATCTTAAAATTAGTAAACGTATTAAAATTTAGAAGTGTCCAAACCCTAAGATGTACCTATATTAAAAAACGCTTTCAATGATTTGAAAGCGTTTTTTAAGTTTAAAATCAGATTTTAGATTTTATTCTGCTTAGGGTTTCTTGTGAGATATTAATATAAGACGCCACTATTTTGTTTGGTAGGCGTTTGACAATATTTGGGTTTATTTTGAATAATTGTTTATACCTTTCTGCTGCGTCTAGCGTGGTAAATGAAATTAATCGTTTTGAATTATTAACGTATGCTTTTTCTAAATAGAGAGTGTAAAATTCTTTCCATTTCGGGATTGTTTTCATTAAATGCCTAAAATCATCATGTGTGATGTATAGTAATTCGCTGTTTTCAATCACTTGAATGGTTTCTTGTGCGGGTTCGTTTGATATAAAACTAACCAATTCTGTAGCAAATTGATTTTCGAAAGCAATATAACGCGTAATGTCTTTGCCTTCCTCGTCTATGTAAAAGAGTCTTAAACACCCTTTTTTTACAAAATAGCTAACCTGACTGTTTTTTCCATTAGATAGTAAAATGTCATGCTTACTTTTTTTAATCAATTTAAAATAAGATAACACGACTTTTAAATCTTTAGCGTCAATAGTAATAGTCTTCTTTATAAAATTAGTGAGTGCTGTGTAGTTTGTCATTTAGTTGTAGTCTCTCACAAATTTACGATAATGGATAATATCTTGTATTGATAAGACAATCAAATTATGGGCCTTGGCAAATGCTATAATTGTATCGGTTTTGGCCATTGTTCCGTCGTCGTTCATTAATTCACACAACACGGCTTCTGGCTTTAAACCTGCTAGTTTCATTAAGTCTACGCTGCCTTCAGTATGGCCTTTTCTTTCAAGCACACCATTGTCACGGGCTCGTAAAGGAAAGATATGACCTGGTCTTGCTAAGTCGTCGCTTGTGGCATTATCATGACACGCTTCTTGGATGGTTTTTAGTCGGTCACTAGCCGATACTCCTGTGGTGACTCCTTTTTTTGCTTCAATAGAAATAGTGAAAGGGGTTTGAAAACTACTAGTGTTTTCTTTTACCATATAGGGCAGTTCTAGTAAGTCAGCTTTTTTATTAGTTAAGCACAGGCAAACGATACCGCTACATTTTCTAATCATGAGTGCCATATTAGTGTTAGTCATATGGTGCGCAGAGAATATCAAGTCGCCTTCATTTTCTCTGTCTTTATCATCAGTTAAAATAACGCCGTGACCATTTTGAATATGATTTAGTGCGTTTTCTACACGTTCTTGACTTGTGGTGTCAACGCTTTCTAGTGTCTTTAATTCTGTAAGTGCCATTTTAAATTTTTAGTATTAATTTAAATGCAAAATTAAAGTTGTATTTGATCAAATTGTTTGATGTAAGTCAAATAATCAACTTTTTTTAATTATTGTAGTTGGTCTATTTTAGGTTCGTTTTAATGTAGGATTGGTCTTGGTTTTTGTATTGGGGTTGGAGGTGATTGCGGGGTGGTTAGTCTTTTAGCTGCTTATTTTAAACGTATTACCCTCCAGATCCTATATAGGATAATAAATAATGATTAGTTCTATTTCCTGTTTTTTAAATTGGTTATAATTAGATTATTTAATCCTCTCCAGTAGTTAAAAAGTATTTAGTGCAATCACCTGTAAAGCAACCTAGGAGTATGTTGTTGTAATTTATATAAATATAACCTCCGGAGTTAATGGTGAAATCGTAGTTTTTGTTGTTGTAAGTCATTTTTCCATTATAGACACAGGTATTCATATCAAATAGGTAATGTAGCTCTTCCTTGCTAATTGATTTGTTTTTTTTTATTATTTCAATGACGTCCTCTTTTTTTAAGTTCCATTTTTTACAAACGACACTATCAGGCATAGAGGTTTCTATCATGCTTTTGTTAAATTCTATTATTCTTATGTCTTTAGTGTTTGCTAAAAATTGTTTTATTTTTTTTTCAGATATAAGTAAGCTGTCTTTTTCTTTTATTTCTGTTGAGGGAATATTAGAATTGTCGTTTCTCTTTACTTGATTTTGATGTTTACAAGAACTCAAAATGATTAATGCGAATATTAAAATTGTTGTTTTCATTTTATTAGATTTATAATGGCATTATAAATAGTCTTGCTTTTCTTTGTTAGCAAGTATGACATTATTTGTAAACTTTTAAAGTGTCGGCATCAATATCATCTAACCATTCATTTAATGTTTTTACTTTAGATATTATGGTTCCTTTTTTATCATATTGTGTTATTATTTTGTAACCTTTAAATACTTTATCATTTACATGATAAAAGATTGATTTTTTTCTAGTCCGGTAGAATCATAATAGTTGTAAAACGCGACAGGAGTTCCTCCCGTCATTAATGCCTTATAATTTGTTCCACAACCTTTCGATTTTAGTTGCCCATTTTGGAAATACGTACTAACAAGGTTATGGCATGGTAAACTATCTATTTTATTATTCACCAAGCTATCTGTTTCAAATATAACTTTTTCAATATTTCCATTAAGATAATACTCTTGCAAGGCTAAGGTTTTATGCTTTTTTCGTTTTTCTATATCGGTATAATATTCAACTTTTGATATTTTATCTAGGTAGGTGAATTTTATTGCAGAAACTATATTTTCATAAGCGTTAGCGGTTATACTATCTAGGTTGTCATCGTACTGAATCTCTAGTTCTTTATGTTCGCGATCATAATTTATTTTTTCAACAAATTTATTCTCTCGAATAAAATATTTAGTATTTTTAGTAGGGTAAATTACTTTTATAAATCATGATCAATGAAATATATGATTTTAATACCTTCCATTGCGATAAAATCTAAAAACGTTGTATTAACATTTTCTTTCTTGTAAGTTAAATCGTTATATTTTTTTTTCTTGTTTGCAGGAATTCAAAGAGCAAATTGTAATTAATAGGAATATATAGTGAAGTCTCATATTGTTAGTTAAATTCATTTAACAGTGTTTAATAAGTCTTCTACTATTTTTTTATACGTCTTTAGTCCTTTAAAATCCAATCAATCAAATCGTCTGTGTCAATAATCGACCAGCTATGTGGGTGTCTGTCTCCGTTTGATCGGTAGCCTTTATTAGTAGTCGGAATATATTCTACCTGTTTAAATTGTTGTGCTTCTAAACTTTGGGATAGCTTTTTAATGTAATAAGCATTTAGTTGGTCGTAATTTGCCTTACGGTTGGTTTTCCACCAAAGTGTATCTGGCTCAGTATAGAGTCTGATTTTGGTGTCTTTTAAGCGTTTTAGGTTAGTGGTGTAATTACTTCTAGACGTGTAAACGGCATGTTTCTGGTAGTTTTCAAGGTGTTGGTCCGGATGACCAAAAGCATCTGTTAATGTGTTTAATATCCATTGGCTTTCTTCATTGGAAATATTAGGATCTGTACGTTTTACATTTTTTTCTGATGAGGTATATAAAGCTGCTAAATCTATTGGAGAATCTACAATAAACACGCCTTTTGGATCAATATAATACTGTTTTAAACCGATTATAAAATCACTTAATAGCAGACTTACCACGCCACCGCTAGAAAATCCACCAATATA
Source organism: Olleya sp. HaHaR_3_96 (assembly GCF_019278545.1). Classification (NCBI taxonomy): domain Bacteria; kingdom Pseudomonadati; phylum Bacteroidota; class Flavobacteriia; order Flavobacteriales; family Flavobacteriaceae; genus Olleya; species Olleya sp. HaHaR_3_96. The sequence goes on along the minus strand of NZ_CP058987.1, from coordinate 4,355,467 downwards.
AATGGCATCTGTTGGTAATTGGTTATCGGCTATAATTTTTTGTAATTGTGCGGCTAGTTGGTGTTTTTCTTGCGTTTCTAACCATGATTTTTTGTTGTAGTTAGAAAAAATAACAGCAATACTATTTTGTTTGGCAAGGTCAAGAATTTTGAATTCTCTTTTTATGTCTTCTGCTGTTTCAGGGAATCCTCCAAAAAGCACTAGTACCGCTTTTGCTTTTTGTGTTGGTTTATACAATTGGTAATCGGTTTCTATAAGTTCTATATAATCCGGAGTTTCAGCTGTGGTTGGCGTTTCTTGGACGCTGTTGTTTTTACAAGACGTTACTGTTAAAAGAAAGAGGAGTAGTGTTAGGATTTTATTCATCTTAAAAAGGCATATGGATTATTAGTCTGTAAGTTTACGGGGTTATTGTTGTAACCGTTTGCTATGTAGAAAGGTAGCCCATTAAAAACTAACACGCAAACTAACGTTTGGGGTTAAGCCTAAAGATTTGTTGTTGATTTCAATCGTTTGGTTAGTGTCTTCTGGATCGACTTCAAAATACCGATTGATTATATTATTTTGATTCGTCAGATTTCTAACACCTGCTCTTAAAGTCAATTTAGTTTGCTCGGATAGGTTTATGTCGTAACTAACAGAGGTGTCAATCCTAAAAAAGGGAGCTACATTATGACTGTTGGGCTGGTCATAATTAACATAGTAATTATTGTTGATTTTAATGGTTTGATTATCCTCCAAAGGTTTAGTGTAGGGTTGACCAGAGCGCCAAGTCCCACCAAGGGAGAGTTGTAAGTTATCTAATACGGTGTAGTTAAATGCCAAGGATACGGAGTGTCGGATATCAACATTGTTTGGGAATACGGAAGGCGTAAAACTTTCAAACTCGTAATCGTTAATACTATACGTGTAACTTAGCCAAGTACTGAAATTATCCGCCGTTTTATTGGCTAGAAACTCGAGACCTTTAGCGGTGTAATTACCCGTTGCGTTGAGGTATTGAAAGTTGTTATAGAAGCCTTGGTTTCTGGCAGTAATACCGTTAACGACTTTGTAAAAACTAGTCACATCAATACTAAAATTATGCTGTTTAAAATCGACACCAAAGGAGGCTTGTTTACTTTTAGAGATTGGTATGGCCTCATTATCCGCTAAAATCCAACGTCTATTTTCCACACCTAAAAAATCATCTTGAAAATCGACTATTTGTGTGGCAGACTGATTTTTAAATTCGCCTTCCAATTTTAAAGCGAATTGGTTATTTAGTTTTTGTCTGATATTTAAGCGAGGTTCAATTAATAACTGGTTAAACTTTTGAAAGTAATTGGCACGGACACCGATCCTGAAATAGGTGTTGTTTTTATTGTATTCGACTTCAGAAAATAAGGCGTGATTAAGTAAGACGTCTTTTTTAGTACGGTCATAAGACGGTGCTGTAACTGTGGTTTCGTTTAGAATACCGATTTCGTCAAACTGGTATCCATTTAAAAAGGATAGATTACTAGTGATTGCCCACTGGGTTTTTAACTGAACTCCAGTTTCTAAAACCTCGTTAGCTTGCGTTAAACGTTGATCCGTTTGGACACGTAAATCTGAAGCATCTACATTGTATAGCGAGTAACTTCCTGCCACAATAGTGCTGAATTTATCGGTCCATTGTGCTTGCCAATTTCCGCCGTAACCTAAATTGTTTTGTGAGAGGTTACTAGTTTTTAATGTGGTTGTATTTTCGCTATCAGTAATACTTTCGGCATAATCTAAAGTGTTATTAATACCAATAACATTAGCTCTAAACTTGTGGTTTTTATTTAAATCGAATAATACTTTTGCAGAATAGTCATAAAACACAAAATCGGATTGGGTGTTACTATTTGTAATACTAGCGTTGGTATTAATATCACTATCCTGAAAACTTCTTTCAAAATAATTATCGTAAGTCGGTGTGGTAAATACATCTGTGATAGACCGTCTTCCGGAAAGGTGTAACTCTAGTTTTTTGGTAATCGGTAATTCTAAAAAAGCATCTGCGCTTATTAAGTTTATACCAGCACCTCCGGAGATGGTATGCGAAAGCTCGTCTTTTGTAAACATATTAATGGTACTAGATACCCCATCGCTATATTGGCTACTTGTTCCGTTTTTAGTAACCACAACTTTATTGGTTAAGTTGGGATTGTAAGCGGATATTAATCCAAAAAAGTGTCCTGAATGGTACATTTTAATACCGTCCCAAAGCATAAGGTTTTGGTCGTTAGTACCACCTCTTACATTAATATTGGCAATGCTTTCATTAACACTTTCTATTCCCGGGAGAGCTTGTATGGATTGTAAAATATCAGGCGCTATCAATCCTGGTAAAATACCAAATTGGTCCGTGTTTAATAACAGACTTCCGTCCATTAGCTTTTGTAAACCGGTGGTTAGATACTTGGTGATTAGTACCTCGTTAAGCATTTCGTTATTTTCAATTAGACGTACTGGTTTGCAGGGCTCACTGTCGGAGAAAAAATATTTAGCAAGCACATCTTGTGATTCATACCCTAAGTAAGAAATAGAAAGCGTAGCATTTAATGGCAGATCACTAAACTGAAATTGACCATTATAGTTTGTTGTCGTCCCTTTGGTGGTCCCTTTTATAATTACAGAAGCGCCTAATAGACTTTGGTTTGCTGTTGCAGAATATACCGTACCGCAAATAGAAATTGTTTTTTCTAATACCGAAACCGTAATGTAACGTTGGTCAATAGTCTTAAAATTTAAAAGTGTATTGGCGTTTAAATAATCCAGCGTGTCGTCTAGATTTAATACGGTATCTGGTTTTGTAATTATAATATTAGCAACATCCTCCACCGCGTAAGAGAACTTGACATTAAATTCTGATTGAAGCGTTTTAATGTAGTCTGCAAGTGGCAGTTTTTCTGTCTGACTAAAACTGACAGTAACTAAGACTAAACAAAAACAGGTTAGCCAGAAATTACCCTTCATATTTATAAAATGTGACTGTTTTTCCTTCAATTTTAAAACTTATTTTAAGAGGGATTGTAATAGATTGTAAAGCGGTATTTAGGTTGTTGTGTGTAAACGTACCGGTAAATAATTGTTTGATATCAATAGCTGGTGCCTTGATAGTCACGTCGTATTGGCGCTCTAACTCTGCAATGACCTCTTGTAGTGCTATTTTATTAAAACTACTTTCGGCCTGCAACCATGATGGCATTGTGGTAGTATCGTTGTCTATTAATTGGATAACACCATTAACCACCTTAAAGCCTTTGCCTTTTGATAATTTTACAGTTTTATTATTATGGGTGACACTAACTAAACCTTCGTAACAAATGACTTCAAAATAATGGTCACGCTCTTTGACGTTAAACTGTGTTCCTAACACTTGAACAATTCCGGCGTCTGTGGTCACAGTAAATTTTTGGCCTTTACTAACCTTGAAAAAGGCTTCTCCGTCTAAAGTTAAATCGCGATGATCATCCCAAGTTTTTTTATTATAAGATAAACTAGACTTTGCGTTTAATATCACTTCGGATTGATCTGGTAACTGTAACGTTTCTGTCTCTGCAATTTGTGTGGTAAAATTGGTCGTGTTATTAAAAAAGGCAAAGTAGGATACGCCCAATAAAACAATAACCATAGCAGCAACTTTAAAAAAGGTTTTAAAGTGCAACGGAATGACTTTAGGTTCTGTTTTAGTTAGTTTTCTATTATTAAAAGCCTCTAATGCGTGTTGTGCATCCACTTTTGGAGCTTGCATTTGTGCACTATAATGCTTGATTTTTTCTAAAGTTTTAAAGTCCTCGGATTGTTTTAAATCGTCAAGCTCCTGTTTAGACAAGTCATTATTAAACCATTTTAATATGTTGTTTTCTTCTTTCATTTTATAAATCCTTCAATCTTAAGACAATTAAATACTAGTTTACCCTACTTTATTAAATGTTTTCTATGTGTTGCTTTAATGTTTTTAAGGCAGCAGACATTCGTTTTTCAACCGCTTTTTGAGAGAGGTCTAATAGTACAGCAATTTCACGATACTTTTTGCCTTCAATTCTATTTAATAAAAACACTTCACGCTGTCCATCCGTCAATAAAGCAATAGCATTTTGTAGCTTCACTTTAAATTCTTCTTCTTCTAATAAGTATTCTGGACTTTGATTGTCTTGATCTATATAAGGTGCTGCTTTGGCGTAATCCATAACCACCTTATTATGTTTGATGGTATTTAAAAACATATTATTAATAGAGGTAAACAGATACGTCTTTGCTTTTGTGAACTCTATTTTAGAACAATTTTCCCATATTTTAGAAAAAGCATCCTGTACTAAATCTAAAGATCTGGCATTGTCTCCGCATTTGTAATAGGCAAAGTTACTTGCCGATTGGAGGTGCTCTAAATAAAAATTACTGAAGTAATGCTCTTCGCAAAGGTTGTTTTTACTGTCAATCATAAATTAGGTTAAGCGATTCAATACTCTTTTTTGGGAATTATTTTTTTGTAAAAGTAGGGTAAAATTATTTTGTGTTGTCTTAAGGTCGTATTAATCCAAAAGATAAGAAATGGAAACCGAAAAATTAATCACAATAGTAGAAACTTTTTTATTGATCATACTATTATCAAGCTGTGCAGCTTCAATTTATATTATAAATCAATTATTTAACATTTTAGGGTAGGGTAAAAAATAACCCAGTTGTCTTACTTATAGACAGGCAATAAAAAGGCTCTCAAAAAGAAATTTACAATTCAACAAAAGAAGAATTAACTTTACAAACTTTTAAATTATGAAAAATCTTAAATTATTTACAGCATTATTTTTAACGTCATTATTAACGTTTACATCTTGTCAAGATGAAATTGATAACGAAAACGGAAATAACCCAAATACAAATTCAGCTAATTCTGAAACAGCAAAAAATCTAGAACGTGCTTCTGCATATGATGGGTCTTTTGACGACTTTTTAGATGATACGTCTTGCTCTTCTGTAGTATTACCTGTTGTAGCTACAGTTAATGGTGTGCAAGTGTCAATTATAAGCCAATCGGATTACCAACAGGTTATCGATATTTTAGGGCAGTTTAATACGGATGACGATTCTGTTGTATTACAGTTTCCATTTGCTGTAACACTAAGTAACTATACAGAGGTAGTTATTGCTAGCCAATCCGATTATGACGAAATTCTTGCAGTTTGTGAGGGTTTAGAGGCAGCGGGCGAATCTGCAATAGCATGTGTAACCTTTGATTTTCCTATCACTATTTTAACGTATAGTTTAGGTTTAGAACAAACCGGTAGTGTTGTTGTCGATACTGAGCAACAATTATATACGTATATGAATGACTTTGGTAATGATCAATTATTTGCAATTAATTACCCAATTACAGCAACTGTTGAAGGTGATAGTACACAATCTTTAGCTTTTAATAGTGATGCCGAATTACAGGCTGCCATTACAGATTGTCTTGGTATTGAAGGACTAGAGGAGCAAGCACAAAATACAGCAGATGAATTAGAACTTATTTTAGTAGATGGTGTTTTTCAAGTAGAATCTGTTATTGACGCAGGAGTGGATACAGCTATAGATTTTGCAGAGTTTACTTTAGATTTTGCTAACGATTTATCAGTAGTTGCGGAGAATGTAGTAAGTACAACAGTACAAGATGTATTAGGGACTTACCAAGTAACCTCTGAGACAGAAGTCTTTTTAAACTTATCGTTTACAGGAAACTTAGCTTTTAATTTATTAAATCAAAACTGGGCAGTGACTAGTTTTAGTAGTACTTCAATTTCTTTACAAAGCACAACAAATGCAGCGTTAACTTTAGTGTTAACCCAAATATAAAGTCGTTAAGTTAAGTGGTTATTATTACTTTTAACAGTGCTGCTATACTTAATCGTGTAGCAGTACCGTTAAAAAACAAAAGGATAAAGATGAAAAAGATAAGCGTTTTAAGTATAGTGTTGTTTGTATTGTTATCATGTAGTAATGACGATACGCCATCGGATTCTAATACTACTGAGATGGCAAACCAATTATCTGTGGGAGTGTCTGCAAACGATTTGTTGTCTGATACAACCTTTTCTAGCTTAGTTATAGAGCTTGTTTATGTTGAAGGCTTTGAACCTTCCGAAACAGCAGTAAATAATTTTGTTGCTTTTTTAGAGGCTAGAACACATAAGCCAGACGGAGTTACGGTACAAAAACGGGCAATCTCATCTCCAGGACAATCTCCTTATTCTAATGAAGAAATAGCTGCTATCGAAGACGATAATAGAACCTTATATAATAACAATAATCAAATTGCAGTTTGGGCCTTTTTTGCGGATGGTGAGTCAGGAAATAATACCGATACAGGTGTCGTACTTGGTACCGCTTATCGCAATACCTCTTTTGTGATCTACCAAGAAACGATTGAGGAGTTAACCTCCGGAACTTTTACAAATACAACACCAATATTAGAATCTACGGTAATCACGCACGAGTTTGGACATATATTAGGATTGACAAACTTAGGAAGTGCGTTGCAATCTAGTCATGAAGATGCAGACCATCCAAAACATTGTGATGTTGATAGTTGCTTAATGTACTGGCAGGCCGAAACAGGTGGCGGTGCTATGGGCATGATCTCTGGTGGTACGATACCACAATTAGATGCACAATGTATTGCAGATCTGCAGGCAAATGGCGGGAAATAACTAAAGCAAACATTACATTTTATTTACTTAAAACAATTACTTATGAAAAAGCAATATATAATAATGGCCCTATTTTTTGGTGCTCTATTTTCAGTAAACGGACAAGAACAAACCATTAAAAGCAAATCTAACGGAGGTATTAAAGCGGGATATAATTTAGCAGCTGTACAATATGACGGCGATACAGAAACGGGACAACGTAGTGGTTTTCATGTTGGTGTTTATGGCGAATCTTATATTACAGATTTTGCGTCTATACAAATAGAAGCTTTGTATTCTCAACAAGGGTATCAAATTGAAACGGACGGTGGGACATTTACACAAAAATTAAATTATATAAATCTACCGTTGTCTTTAAAACTGTATCCAGTAAGTACGTTTTATTTAGAAGCTGGGCCACAAATAGGTTATGCTATTTCTCATAAAGAAACATACGATAGTAATTTTAATTTGTTTGACACGTCTCAAGAGTTTGAGCCAAACAATTTTGATTATGGTGTTAATTTTGGAGTGGGTTTTAAAACAGAGTCTAACGTGACGTTAGGGGTGCGCTACCATCTGGGATTAGGAGATATTTATGATGATGGCTCTCCTAAAAATAGAGTATGGCAGTTTTCTGTAGGATTTGGATTTTAGATTGTAGACAAAAAATAGAACACGTAAAAAACCGCTTTCAAGTAATTGAAAGCGGTTTTTTATATGATTGTCATTACATAGAAGTGTGACGTCGCAATCTTCTTGTAAAAGAAAAATAAAACCTCAGAGGTCTCTGAGGTTTTAGGTAAAATATAAATAATTAGGTCTTTATTAAAAGAAGCCCATCGGTTTCTTGTCGTAAGAGATTAACATGTTTTTTACAACACGGTAATGATCTAAAGCCATTTTATGGTTTTCACGACCAAAACCAGACTCCTTAACGCCTCCAAAAGGAGCATGAGCAGGGTAGGTATGGTATTGATTGACCCAGACTCTACCTGCTTGTATCGCACGTGGTACTTGGTATAATTCGTGAGCATCACGAGACCAAACCCCAGCACCTAAGCCATAAGGTGTGTCGTTTGCAATTGCAATAGCTTCTTCAGTAGAGCTGAATGTTGTTAATGCTACAACTGGCCCAAAAATTTCTTCTTGGAAAATACGCATCTTATTATGTCCTTTTAAAACGGTAGGTTGTATATAATAACCTTCAGAAAGCTCACCGTCATAATTACCAGCGCTCCCACCAGCAACGACTTCTGCACCTTCATCTTTTCCTATTTTGATATAATCAAGGATTTTATCGTATTGTGGTTTAGAGACTTGAGATCCAATCATTGTTTCAGGATCTAATGGGTTTCCTGTTTTGATTGCTTTTAAGCGCACTTTCATTTTTTCGATAAATAGATCTGCAATATCTTCGTGTACTAAAATTCGAGATGGAGCTGTACAAATTTCACCTTGATTTAAAGAAAACATTAACGCTCCTTCAATAGCTTTGCTAAAAAAGTCATCATCATGAGCAGCTACAGATGGGAAAAATACGTTTGGAGATTTACCACCTAATTCCATTGTTACAGGAATAATATTTTCTGCTGCATTGTGTAATACTTTTCGTCCAGTCTCAGTAGAGCCAGTAAACGATAATTTTGCAATACGTTTTGAGGTTGCTAAAGCTGCACCAGCTTCTGCACCAAAACCAGTTACAATGTTTAATACACCTGCTGGTAAAATGTCACCAATAAGTTCCATTAGCATAATAACACTTGTAGGTGTTTGTTCTGCGGGCTTAACAACAGCAGTACAACCTGCAGCTAATGCCGGAGCAATTTTCCAAGCTAACATTAACATTGGGAAGTTCCAAGGGATAATTTCACCAACAACACCTACAGGCTCATGTAATACAATACTAACGGTGTCTTTGTCATGTTCTGAAATACTACCTTCGTCTGCGCGGATAACTCCAGCAAAATAACGGAAGTGATCAATACAGTAAGGGATGTCTGCTGCTCGAGACTCTCTAATTGGTTTACCGTTATCAATGGTTTCTAAAGTTGCTAAGTACTCGAAGTTATCCTCCATAACTTGAGCGATTTTTAATAGCATATTACTACGCTCTGTAGCTGAAGATGTACTCCAGGCAGGAAACGCGTCATGTGCTGCATCTAAAGCAAGATCTATATCTTCTTGAGAAGAACGTGCTGCTTGCGTGAATACTTTACCATCTACAGGGGAGACGTTATCAAAATATTGACCGTTAACAGGAGCAACGAATTTACCTCCAATAAAATTCCCGTATTTTTCTTTAAATACAGGCTTTGTTACATTTGCCATAATTATATGTTTTAAATTATTATTTAATTGAATCTTACAAAAAACTAATGTTTGTAAGTATAGTGCAAATGTAAGTTTGGTTGTTTGTTCTTTATTTATTGAAATGGTTCATTAACTTATGAAAACAGGTCAATATTTTGTGCTACTTATTAAATAAATTAAGTGTAGATTGTAGCGTGTTGACTTTGTGGTTGTTACTATTTATGTGTTTTTTGTTTTAGAGTTTTATGGACTGATTGTGGGGTTTTGAAGTACCTATAAAAGTAGTTTGGCCTTTTATAGGTGTTAAGAGTCATAAATTGATGATCTAATAAAGGGTTTGTGGCAATAATATTATCTGCGTTAAATCTTATTTTATAAAGCGAAGCTATGGACGTATAAAATTTAAATAAATAACTTATTAAATGTTCAATCCTGCGATTGGTTGTATATTAGCGAGCTTAAAAATAACGTATAAAAAACTATTATTTTTTGTACCAATTAGTAGATCTTATGAAGCGCATATTTTCAAACTTATTATTTAAAGTTTTTCTAGCCATAGTATTAGGTATTGTTTTTGGACATTATCTCCCGGAATCTATAAACCGTGTGTTTGCAACTTTTAATGCTTTTTTTGGGCAATTTTTAAATTTTGCTATTCCGTTAATAATAATGGGCTTGATAATGCCTGCCATTTCCGACTTAGGCAAAGGTGCCGGTAAGCTGTTATTGCTAACGGCCGGTATTGCTTATGGGTCTACCTTGTTTTCTGGCTTTATGACCTATTTTACAGCTTCTAATATCTTTCCAATGCTTTTAGAGTCTCATGTCAATGAAGCAACTCAGATTACTGATTCAGGTCTTGAATTATTACCTTATTTTAGTATTAATATTCCGCCAGCATTAGATGTCATGACAGCTTTAGTCTTAGCATTTGTAATTGGTTTAGGACTTGCCTCGCAGGAACAATCTAGTTTGAAATTAGTGGTAAAAGATTTTCAAAAAATTATAATGCAATTAATAGAAAACGTGATTGTACCTTTATTACCTCTGTTTATTTTAGGGATATTTGCAAGTATGTCTTTTAGTGGAAAGGTATTCTCAATCCTTTCTATATTTATAAGTATTATTGGAGTCATTTTTGCCTTACATATTCTATTGTTATTACTTCAATATACTATTGCAGGTATTCTTACAAAAAAGAATCCTTTAAAGTTGTTAGCAACGATGATGCCTGCTTATTTTACCGCATTAGGGACTCAGTCTTCAGCAGCTACGATTCCTGTAACCTTAGAACAAGCATTAAAGAATGGGGTTTCTGAAAAAATAGCAGGCTTTGTTATTCCATTATGTGCTACCATTCATCTTTCAGGAAGTATTATGAAAATTACTGCTTGTGCTATGGCTTTAATGGTTTTGCAAGGCATGCCTTTTAATTTCACACTCTTTGCAGGATTTATTTTTGTGTTAGGAATAGCTATGATTGCAGCACCAGGAGTGCCTGGAGGCGCTATAATGGCAGCTGTGGGTATCCTACAATCAATGTTAGGTTTTTCTGAAGAAATGTTAGGGTTAATGATCGCTTTATATATTGCAATGGATAGTTTTGGTACTGCTTGTAATGTTACAGGGGACGGTGCCATAGCTTTGGTTGTTAATGAAGTAACAAAAGGAGAGGCGCGTGCTTAATTAGAGATTTCTGTTGGATTGATTCCAAACTTGTTTTTAAAGGCAGTACTGAAATTTGATAGATTGTTGTATCCAATATCTAAGTAAATATCGGAAGGTTTTAGATGACCTTCCTGTAATAATATTTTTGCTTTTTGAAGACGTTTATCTTGAAACCATTGTCCCGGAGGGCTATTGTAAGCTGCAATAAAATGGCGTTTAAAAGTCGATAAACTCATATTGCATAAAAAAGCAATTTCTTCAACTTTAAGATTAGAATTAATATGGTTTTCTATTGTGCTGTTAAAAGGGGATATTTCTTTTGAAATCAAAGCATGTAAATAGTACTCAAATGGATTCCCATATTTATCAAGTAGGTATAACATTATTTCGTCAAACTTTAAAGATAATAGAGCAGAGCTATAATTGTTTTTTTCGAATGCTTTTGAAGATAGAGAGCTTATAAAAGTAGCAATGTAATCGTCATTTTCAATGACAAAATAAGGGACTTCTTCTTTGTAAGGTTTGACATTGTTGGTGTATTTGCTTAAAAAATCAGTGAGTTTTTGTTCAGAAAAGAAGAAGAGTTTACAATAGTAAATAGTTTCTGTGTCTAGTAATTCTGTCCAAAGCCAATTTCCTTTTTTTAAGAGTAAGGATTGATCTTTGTTTACTGCAACCGTATTACCTGAAAAGTGAACCTGTTTTTTGCCTACTTGTAAAAAGCTAAACATATTCATCCCTAAATTAACCTTACTTTTAACAACATCATTACTCATTTTAAAATCATACACGAATAAATCTGAGTTTTTTGTGCTATCTTTTATGTAGATTTCAGGTATGTTTTCTATTGCCATTAATGTTGTTTTAGAATTAGAAGATAAGATGTTAGTTTTAAAAAGATGGCTTACTCAAACGTTATATAATCAATTTCAATATCAAAAGCACCTGCCTTTTTATCACTAATAATTATCACTATATTAAAAACGTCATCTAAAGCTTTTGTTGGCATTTGATCACCAATAATTTCACCAATACGGTAATGTTTAAAGTCAGATAAGTTAAGTGTTAAAACTATCCAATCTGTTGTGTTTGGCGTAAACAAAGATTTGTAATAGGGGATATAATACTGTTGACTATTTTTTAAGGACACCCCAAACGTGCGATCTGTACGGTTACTTTTATAGCGGATACTAACTGTTTTACAACGGGTTAATGCGCCTGCAGTAATTAAGGTGCGTATACTTGCAAATCCACCATTGTTCTCTAGACTGATTTCGCCTTTAAAGACCATACTGTTTTCTGATAAAGTCGTGATGGATTTTGATAATCCTCCCATGACACCATCATTAACAATACGCCAATCATCTCCTGATTTGTTCTTTCCGAAATCGATTGTTAATCCTGTGTTTGCTGTCATAAAAAGGGTGTTGTAAATAATAAAGACGTTATGATTAAAGATACAAAGTAACAAAAGACAATACTATTAAAGGATTGTTAATTGCCTATAGTGTTTGTTAATCATATACCAGTCTAAAAGGGAGTCTTAAAAAACTTATAGCAGGATTGCCTTTTTGGTCCTTTGCTGGCGTCATTTTAGGAATGCCTTGAATGATACTAATAACTTGTTCTAGATTTTCTATCTTCTTTTCTCCATAAGCAGAAAGGACATCTATAATACCTTCTTTGTTGACAAATAGCTTTAAGATAAAACGCTCATCCATATTAGAACTATTTGAATTGTCATTTTCAGGCACCCTAAATTGTCTGTTAATTAGTTGTTTTAGTGTGTTGTCTAAACAATTTAATTGTGCAGTATTGTTATCCAAATTAATACAATTAGGATGGATAGGAGGTGTGTTTTTTCTTGTTGTTCCAGTTTTATTTCTGTAGAATTTTTGAGTGTAATCAAAAGGAAGCTTGTCGATTTTTAAAGTGCCATCCTCTAATGTGTCTAGTTTGAAAAAGACATTAAACTCAGAGCTGTAATAATTTAGATTATTAGGCATGATTTTGCTTAAGTGAGCAAGTGTTTTATCTTTAAAAAGGCTATTGTAATCTTGGATTATTTTGTCGGATGTAGTGTTATTTGGGAAGGATATGTCTTTTAGCAGTAAATCTTTTTTGTTAGCGTATATATTTATAAAGACGGATAAAATATTATCATTAGCATCGTTTAATAAAATAGTTTTGTTCGCATTCTGTAATTGTAAAAATATAGCCTCTTGTATGGTGTTATAAAAACAGAGTTTTACATCTTGTGTGTCAGTACATTCCTTGAATACTAAATTGATTCTTTCAGGATTGTTTTTAATGATATATTGTCTAGGAATAGTGTATTTGGTTTCAAATGGAATAGGTGAAAGGTTTAATTTGTTTTTGTCAGTCCAGGTAAACAACAAATCGTAGTTAATATAGAAATAAGATCTGTTTTTCTTTATTGTTTTATCAATATAAAATTTGGATGATGTCAAGTTCTTAACAGTGACCTCCGTGTCAGTAAAAATGGTGTTATTCCTCGAATCTTTTAGGTACTGATTTGTTATTATTCCTTTTTTGTTAAGTGTTAGATCTAAAGAGATAACTAAAGTGTCATTAATAGTACTGTTACGAAGAATATCGAGGTGTTCTTTAGTTAATGCTTCCATAAGATTTTTTTGAAAAGCAACGTACATTAACTTATTAGCGTCATTATTGTCTTTTAGTTCTTTAAAAACAGCGTCTTGCTTTTTGGTTGTATTATTTATTTTAAGACTGCCTCTTCTGTTTTGGCTTAATGAGATAGTAGAAAATAATATAAGTGAAATAAAAATTAGTCTGGTCATAATTAATTTTGTTGGTCAGTTTATGATTGTTTAATCAGGAAGTCAAAAGTATAGATTTGTATAAAAATGCTTAAGCTTTTAAAATTTAAAAGTTTTATTTTGGTATTTTAATGGTGTCTATAAGTAAATGTATTCCATCATTTTCTGGGTGTTGTATGTATATACCTAAGCCAATTCCTAGTAATACAATGCCAATAACTAAAGTATAATAGATGTTGTAATTTGTTTTTTGTATTAAACAACATTTGGCATGGTTTGTAGGGCTGTAATATACTTTTAGCTTGGTGTTTTTGGTTAGTTTAAGGTAGGTGTAATGTTGTTCACTTCTATTTGTCGTGAAACCGTTAGAGTTAATTCTATAGATTCTTTTTCCTATTAACGTATTATGACTTCCTTTTGGTTGGTATTTATATTTAACAATAGTTTTATAGGTTATATAAGTCCCTCCGCTATCACTGCTATCTGTTTGTCTCTTTGTTAAAAATTGTGAATCAATAATAATGCCTTCTGTTTCATTCCAGAATACCGATTGCATGGATAGAAATATTTGTATTACTGCTAGTAAGAGTAATAATGCGCCGCTAATTGTTAAAATATAAATAATCATTATTTGAGCTTAATTTGATTTGAAGTATAATTAGAGGGGTACTTGTAATTTAAATAGAGTAACACAATAAGTAATAATGAAAACGAGAATGTTATTATAGTTGACCCTAATTTTTTGTAATCAAAGTCATATTGTATTAATGTCGCATGTTCGGGATGTTTGGGATTGACATAAATAAATATTTTTTTATGGTATTGTAATTTCTGAAATAAAAGACGATGCAGTTCGTTGGTGCCTTCATTAGTAGTGTTTTTTGTTGTATCTCGTCTTTTGTTAAAACCAATATTATTACTAGTATATTGGTTTTTGTTAAAGTTATAACTGTATTGTATTTCACAAACATCGTTTAGAAAAACAGTATACAAATAAGGATCATCTTTAAGTGCAGGATTTGGAGTTTTGATAAGCTTTATACTGTTAATTACAGCCTCTGTTTTTTTCCAATTGTATTTTTGATGTTCTGTTAGTATTTTTAAATTTATATTTAAAAATTTAAAGGTTAAGAGCAAAAATATAAATAGCATTATAGACAGTAATACTATTAAAAGTTTTGGAAGTTTATTCATTAAATATTGTGGTTTTTTTTAACGGAAAACAGATTGTAAACAAACTTAATTGTTTTTATATAAAAAATCTACTCTTACAAGGATGTATAATCTTTGTAAAATCTTATTTTTGTTGCCAATGCAATACACCATTTCTCATTATATTCCAGAAGCATCAGTATCTCAGGTTTTACAACTGTTAGAACACGATAATTTAATTGTTTTAATTAAAAAGGAACGTAAAACACGGCATGGTGATTATCGCAGGTTGCCCAATGGTAAACATCAAATAACGGTTAATGGAAGTTTAAATAAATATCGTTTTTTGATTACATTAATACATGAGATTGCACATTTAGAAGCGTTTTCTAAATTTGGTCGTAATATAAAACCACATGGCGTAGAGTGGAAGCGTACCTTTCAGCACTTAATGTTGCCATTTATAAACCCAGAAGTGTTTCCAAAGACCATTTTACCTGCTTTAGCAAAGCATTTTATAAACCCAAAAGCATCTAGCGATACAGATGTACAACTCGCCTTAGCTTTAAAGCTATTGGACGCTCCAAATAATAAAAGCTTTATATTTGAAGTACCTTTACATCAAACTTTTAAAACACATAATAACCGTGTGTTTAAAAAGGGAGCAAAACGACGCACACGTCACGAATGTGTTGAGGTGAAAACCGGTAGGATTTACCTGTTTAACGCCAATGCTGAGGTAGATATAATTAATGATGAAGTAAAGGCTTAATACAAATACGAAGGATATGCAAAATAAAAATTATTACGCTATTTTAATGGCAGGAGGAGTAGGTTCACGCTTTTGGCCTGTTAGTACAGAGGAGTTCCCAAAACAATTCCACGATATGTTGGGGACTGGAGATACGCTAATTCAAAAAACATTTAGCAGATTAAGTAATCTAATTCCTAAAGAAAATATTTTCATTCTTACTAACGAAAAATATAACGATTTAGTACTAGAGCAACTTCCGGAAGTTAATCAACGTCAAGTTGTTTTAGAGCCAGCAATGCGCAATACAGCACCTTGTATTTTGTATGCAAGTTTAAAAATCCAAAAAGAAAATCCTGAAGCGGTCATGATTGTTGCGCCAAGTGATCATTGGATTGAAGATGAAGCGGCCTTTACTAAAAATGTAACACAAGCCTTTAAATATTGTGAGCGTAATGATGCCTTAATGACTTTAGGCGTGACACCAACCTTCCCAAATACGGGATATGGTTATATCGAGTGTGGAGTGGCTTCAGAAGATAATATCAGTGATGTTATTCAGTTTAGAGAAAAACCTGATTATAATACAGCAAAGCAATTTATTGCTAAAGGTAATTTTTTGTGGAATGCGGGGATTTTTATGTGGAGTGCAACTAGTGTGATAAAAGCCTTTCAAAATAAGCAACCGGAATTATTCGAATTATTCAAAGCGGGAATACCAACATACAATACAGAGTTTGAAGACGATTTTATTAAAGAGAATTACGCTAAAGCGGAAAACATCTCTGTAGATTACGCGATTATGGAATCTTCGACCAATGTCCATGTAATACCAGCAACTTTTGATTGGAATGATTTGGGGACGTGGGGAAGTTTATATGATAAATTAGATAAAGACGAAAATAATAATGCAGTGGTTAATGCTAAAACATTAACGGAAGATGCATCAGGAAATATGATCCGTACCAAAGCCGACAAGGTAGTGGTAGTCGATGGATTGAATGATTATATTATTGTGGATAAAGATGAAGTTTTACTTATCTTTCCGAAGTCAAAAGAACAAGATATTAAAAAAGTACTCCAGGAAGTAAAAGACAAGTATGGAGAGCATTACGGATAGTATTTAACTATGGAAGAGAATAAGGTGCCTAAAGAAAATAAATTTGATTTCTCTGATGAAGAGAAGCAAAAAGAAGCAGTAGATCAAAAAAAAGAAGCAGTTAAAAAAGATGCGAAAGGGTTATTTAAAAGTATCAAAACCTTTATGCAAGAGCTGCTTGATTTTAGAGAAGATACAGATAGAGATGCGACTATTGAAGCCATAAAAGCAGATATTCCTTTTAAAGGAGCGACAGCATGGATTTTAATATGTTCAATATTTGTGGCCTCTATTGGTCTAAATGCGAATAGTACTGCGGTTGTGATTGGAGCCATGTTAATATCTCCATTAATGGGGCCAATTCTTGGTGTTGGATTATCTATTGCTATTAATGATATTGACACACTTAAACGCTCGTTAATCAACTTAGCAATAATGATTGTACTTAGTTTATTAACAGCCTTTCTGTTCTTTAGATTTTTTCCTTTAAGTGAGGATACGTCAGAGCTTTTAGGTCGTGTGCAACCAGATATACGTGATGTGCTAATTGCTTTTTTTGGGGGATTAGCTTTAATTATTGCGCGTACAAAAAAAGGAACGATAGCATCTGTTATTTTTGGAGTTGCTATTGCGACAGCATTAATGCCACCACTATGTACGGCAGGTTACGGGTTAGCAAAGGGTAATTGGACTTATTTTGGTCAGGCCATGTATTTGTTTACCATTAATACGATATTTATTGCATTAGCGACGTTTGTAGTCCTAAAAATATTGCGTTTTCCAATGCTTAAATATGCTAATTCTGCAAAACGTAAACGTACAGCAAGAATAGCCTCTTTAATAGCTATTATCGTAATGGTGCCTGCAATGTTTACATTTTTAAGTGTCCTTAGAGAAAGTCAATTTAAAGTGGATGCTAAAGATTTTATTAGTATTGAGCTTAAGTCATTGCCAAACGCCAGTTATATTCAAAAATATGCGACACCTAATTACTCGCCTACTGGTGAGTCTAATATAGAGCTGACTACTTTTGGTACAGATGTGATTTCGGATGATATGAAACACTTCTTAGAAAACAGGTTACAAGAATATACGTATTTAAAAGAGTCTAAATTATTAATTAATCAGAGTAAAAACAGACAGATTAATAATCTAGAATATATGGAAGAGTTGCGTACAAGAGACTCGTTAGACTTAATGAGCCAGCAACAAAAAATCACGTTTTTAGAAGATAAAGTAAGAGCATTGTCCAAACTAGAACGTGGGTATGTTCCTTTTGAAGAATTAACGAAAGAGGTGAATATCAATTACGAAAATATCAAATCATTATCTTATGCTAGTGTGGTAAATTCTAACTTTAAAAGCATTGATACTCTTGCCGTATTTCAGGTAAAATGGAATGATAGTTTAGTGGATGCAAAACAAGTGTCTAAAGAAAAAGATAAACTATACCGTTGGTTAAAATTAAAACTAAAATTAGATACCTTAGTCGTTAGGCAGATAAAGTAACTCTTAAGTTTTTGTAAGAAGTGCTATATGTGTTATAGTATCTGATGTTTATGACATTCAGAGTAAAGCGAAGCATCTTTAAGTCTTAAATTGTAGATGCTTCAATAGACCTTCCGAATTACAATACTGTTTAATTTTAGAGTATTTAGGTGAATAACTCCCCGTTTGTTTTGTTCAAATGAAGAGATACAGGCATTAAAGCTAATTGTAGAATCATTCAGAAGCAAAACGAAGCATCTCAAATTATTATACAATAGATTAGTCAGTCGTTGATTTCGCTGAGTAATATAATAATGTCGTTAAGGTTAAGATTTAATACGGTCTGTTAACCGCGTTCTTCTAAGTACATTTGACGTACTTTTTTGAATAGTTCAGAAGAGTATACAAAATCAGTGACTGCTTCGTTATCTGTTTTAAAAATATCATAACGAGAACCTTCCCATTCTTTTAAACCATTTTTAAGAAAAACAATTTTCTCTCCAATTTGCATTACAGAGTTCATGTCATGCGAATTGATAACGGTTGTAATCTGATACTCCTCAGTAATCTCTTTAATTAAATTATCTATAACAATTGAGGTTTTTGGATCTAAACCAGAATTGGGTTCGTCACAAAACAAGTATTTAGGTTTGTTTACAATGGCGCGTGCAATTGCAACACGTTTTTGCATCCCTCCAGACGCTTCACTTGGTTTTTTATGATGTGCATCTCCAAGATTAACTCTATTTAAAACAAAGTTAACACGATCTTCCATTTCGCTTTTACTCTGTTTCGTAAACATTTGCAATGGAAACATTACGTTTTCGGCAATAGTCATCGAATCAAACAACGCACTACCTTGAAAAACCATTCCAATGTCTGCTCGAAGTTCTCTTTTTTGGTCTTCGCTTAATTGTGAAAATATTTTACCATCATAAGCGATACTACCTTCTTCGTAATCAAATAAACCGAGTAGGCATTTTATAAAGACCGTTTTACCAGAGCCACTTTGTCCAATGATTAGATTGGTTTTTCCTTTTTCAAAAGTGGTTGTAACTCCTTTTAAAATGTGAGCGTCTCCAAAAGATTTGTGTAAATTTTTTACTTCAATCATTGACTTAGTAGGAGTTGAGTTAATATATAGTTTAAAAGGATAATCATGACACTGGTCCAAACAAAGGACGTCGTACTAGCTTTACCAACTTCTAATGCGCCACCTTTCATGTAATAGCCATGATAGGATGGTACAGTTGCTAGAATAAAAGCAAAAAGGAGCGTTTTAATAAAAGCATAGGCCATATGAAACGGCTTAAAATCTAATTGTATTCCTTCAATGTAATCTGGCATCGTTGCATAACCACCATAAACACAGGCTGCTAATCCACCCATAATCCCTAAAAACATAGAGATTGAGATAACAAATGGGTATAGCGTTAGCGCTATAAATTTAGGAAACACTAAGTAGTTTAAACTGTTAATCCCCATAACTTCTAAGGCGTCAATTTGTTCTGTAACACGCATGGTTCCAATACTAGAAGTGATAAAAGAACCTACTTTTCCTGCCATAATTATCGACATAAAAGTGGGGGCGAATTCTAGAATAATGGATTGCCTAGTTGCAAATCCAACAAGGTTTTTTGGTATCCAAGGGCTGTCAATATTTAGTGCGGTTTGAATGGTAACCACACCTCCAACAAAAAAGGAGATAAAAGCGACAATACCGATGGAGCCGATAATTAAATCGTCAACATCTTTTAGTATTAATTTTTTCATTACAGACCACTTTGTGGGCTTCCGAAACATCTCGATAACCATTAAAAAGTAAGTCCCAATATTGTGTAGGTAATTCATGCTTTATTTGTTACTGCTAAAATATAAAATTCTAGTAGGTATTTGACCTTAATTTCAAATTAGATGTTTTAAAATCTGTATTTTTGTGGTTCAAAATTAAAATATCCAAAATGAGAGCCATAGTATCAGTATTTGTTATTTGTTTCTTGCTAAGTTGCCAGTCACAAAAAAACATCATTAAATCTAATGTTAACGCAATTAATGAACAGCCAAAATTAGTCATTGGTATTGTTGTAGACCAGATGAGGTACGATTATTTGACACGATTTTATAGTAAATATGGAGACGGTGGTTTTAAGCGATTAATGAATCAAGGTTTTAATTGTAAAAACAATCACTTTAATTATGTGCCGACGTATACAGGTCCTGGCCATGCTTCTATATTTTCAGGAACAACACCTAAAATGCATGGTATAATATCTAATAACTGGTACGATAAAGTTTCTGATAGTTATGTGTATTGTGCAGGGGATACGACAGTACAGTCCGTAGGGACAACTAATAAAGCAGGTCAAATGTCTCCACATAGATTAAAAACGACTTCTTTTGCTGATGAGAATAGATTATTCACGCAAATGCGAGGAAAGACGATTGGGATTTCTGTAAAAGATAGAGGGGCTATTTTGCCAGCGGGACACACGGCAAATGCTGCGTATTGGTTTCATGGGGCAGATGAAGGACATTTTATTTCTAGTACTTATTATTTAGAAACATTACCTAGTTGGGTGCAAGCATTTAATAACACGGCTAAAGCGGAAAGTTATTTAAAGGAATGGAATACATTATATAACATTAGTACGTACACTGAAAGCGGGAGTGATTTAAATGCTTTTGAAGGTGGTTTTAAAGGAAAAAAGACAGCAACGTTTCCTTATGATCTAAAAGCGTTAAGTCAAACTAATAGAGGGTATGATATTATAAAAGCAACACCTTATGGAAATAGTCTTGTTGCAGACTTTGCAATCGCAGCATTAGACGGTGAACAGTTAGGTCAAGATAATATTACCGATGTTTTAACGGTTAGTTTTTCTAGTACAGATTATGTAGGACATAATTTTGGGGTGAATAGTAAAGAAGTTGAAGACACATACATCAGATTAGATAAAGATATTGAACGTTTATTAAATGCTTTGGATACAAAAGTAGGGAAAGGAAACTATACACTATTTTTATCTTCAGATCATGGAGCTGTTGAAGTGCCCTCTTATTTGGAGTCTGTAAAAGTACCAGCAGGATATTTTGATACGGATGCGTTTAAAACAATGTTAAACGAGTCTGTTGTATTTAATTATAGTGGCGAAAATCTAATTAAGAACATAAGTAATAATCAAGTGTTTTTGGATCGTGAAGCGATTAAAAGTTATGGTTTAAACTTAATAGATGTACAACAAGAACTTGTTAATATTATTATTGAATACCCAAAAGTATATAAAGCTTATACAGCAACAAGTATGACTAGTGCCGAGTTTTCAAATGGCGTGGAAAGCTTACTTCAAATGGGCTTTAATCAAAAGCGCTCTGGGGATGTTTTATTTGTATTAGATCCAGCAGTGATTAGTTACAGCAAAACAGGATCTACGCATGGATCAGCTTTAAATTATGACACGCATGTGCCATTATTGTTTTTTGGAAAAGGTATCAAAACAGGAAGTACATTGCAACACACTACTATTCCGGATATAGCACCAACAATGTCTGCATTATTAGGAATAAGTTTTCCAAATGGAGCAACAGGGTCTCCTTTAGAGTTTGTTTTAGAACACTAATTATAATAGACAAGTATAGTTGCTTGAATTTTAACGACGTGACGTTAAAATAATAATGCCCCACTTAAACTAAGTTTAGGTGGGGCATTATTTATTTAGAGATAATCTTACGACTATTTACTATAGGTCTGCATGGCCAGAATAGGCTCATATTTGTAATGTCATCTTAAAATGTTAGGAGTATTTGAAATAGTGAATATACTTTGTTATGGAAAAGACCAATTAATACATTTGAAGTGATTGTTAGCTTAAAAAGTTAAGCTATCTATTTTCTATATAAAAAGTAATTGTCGACCAATTCTATGTAAGTTTCTTTAGCTTGGTCTGTTGTAATGTCTTTAATTTGAAACAAGGCATTCGCTTTAAAAGCATTTATAATACGCTTTTTACTGCTTGGGCTTTCGTAGTTGTTTGTTGCTTTTTTGTAGTATGCATATAACCGAAGCAGGAAGTCTGCAGGAAAAGGTTCGGTATGTGCGTTTATACGCTCTACAGCATCTTCAAAAATTGTATTTAACTCGTCGGTAGTCATAAGTTTATATTTCGGCGATAATACTTTCGCCTCCTTTAACTTTTTGATTTAAAGTGACCTTGATATTAGTATCCAAAGGTAAAAATAAATCTACTCTTGACCCAAACTTAATAAAACCCGAGTCTGTACCTTGTATTGCAGCGTCTCCTTCTTTGGCATAATTGACAATACGTTTAGCTAAAGCTCCGGCAATTTGTCTGTATAATACTTTACCGTAAGAGGGGTTGTCTACAACAACTGTGGTACGTTCATTTTCTGTACTCGCTTTTGGATGCCAAGCAACTAAATATTTTCCTGGATGATATTTGCTGTAAGCCACTTGCCCTCCAATTGGATAACGGGTGACGTGAACATTAATAGGAGACATAAATACGCTGACTTGTAGGCGCTTTTCTTTAAAATATTCAGGTTCAAAAACTTCTTCAATAACAACAACTTTACCATCGACAGGGGAGACCACTGTGTTGTCATTTAGAGACGTTATTCTTTTTGGGTTTCTGAAAAATTGAAGTATAAGAAATAGAAAAACAAATAGTGTGAAAAATAATAAATACTGTAACCATTGAAGGGATACAAATTTATCTACGACTACTGCTAGAATACCCACCAATAAAAAGGTGATTGCAATTATTTTAAAACCTTCTTTATGAAACATAATTTAACATTCTTAGAAATAAATAAATAAAAGGAGCAGCAAAAATCATGCTGTCAAAGCGATCCATTAAACCACCATGACCTGGCATAATTACACCACTATCTTTAACTTTTGCTTGGCGTTTAAACTTAGACTCGATTAAATCTCCAAGTGTGCCAAAAACACTTATTATAACGCTTAAAATTAACCAATGCGTAAAAGTTAGTGTTTGGTCTGTAAAGATATAAATAAAATAGCTGGCAATACACGCAAAAAATAAACCACCTAAAAAGCCTTCCACTGTTTTTTTAGGAGATATACTTGGGAATAATTTTTGTTTACCAAAATTTTTACCAACTAAGTAGGCAAAAGTGTCATTTACCCAAACTAATATAAATGATCCTAGAACATATACTGGTGTAAAAGTTTCATTGTGATTCGCTATTAACACTAAAAAGACAAAGCCACTTGATAAATAAAAGGTGGTTATTATGTAGCGTTTAGAGCTAAATAAAGGAATTGTTTTTTCGGAAAATAAATCTTTTATTAGTAGTAGTTGAACAAAAAGGGTGATGACTTGCAGTATTTGTGTGGCCTCATCTAATCCTTTGTCGGACTTTAATACTAGTTGCCAGTATCCAAAAATAAAATAAAGGGCTATAAAAATAATATAGGGCACAATACTTTTAAGTTGGATTAGTTTACAAAACTCCATTAAACAGATAAACCCGAACACGAAAAATAACACAATAAAAGCGTGTTGATTTAATAGTGAGGCTATTAGTAAACTTACGTATAAGAATCCTGAAAGTGCTCTGGTAAGGGTTTCGTTCATAAAACTAAAGGTCTTCTAAAAGCAACAAATATAGGTTTTTTGCACTGCTTCCGTAAGATAAAAAATCTTTTTCCTCTTGTAATTTAAAATGTTTGATTGTGGTGATGTTTGTAGGGATCCTACTGGTGTTTTTGTGTTTGATTTCTCTTAGTCCTTCGCCTATATTAGATACAATTTGACTTGTAGTGGCAAAAACGATTACATTATTAGGGAATTCGTTAAGCTTCTTCTCCGCTAATTGATTGGAACATACTAATAACGAGCCATCGTTAGCAATTAAATTTTCACAAGTTGTTATAAAATAGGTGCATTCTGATAAAGTCGTGCTTACCTTAAGTTGAGAGGATTTGAATTTCTCTTTTAAATTAGTATCATAGAAAAATGCAGATGTCTCTTCCCAGTTGTTTTCAAGGATGATATTATTCAGGTTGTCATACACTTCGTCCAATGAATCACAATACAAGAATTTACCACCATTTTTTTTGAAATTTATGGTAAAACTTTCATCGATAGGTATTTCTTGGGTAGGCATGTACCTGCCTCTTTCGTCAGACTTTAATACCTCTTTTTCTTTTTGAGATTTAGAACTGAAAAATTTTCTAAATAGACTCATTTATATATCGCTAAAATCAAATTTCTAATTTGGGATAATCAAATATAAAAAATCTTAGACTATCTAGTGCGATAATCTAAGATTTTTAAGAATATAATAATAAAAGAAGATTTACTCGTCCTCTTTTTTGTTTTCGATTTGTATCTTTTCAGATGGCTTTCTGTCAACTTCAGCAAACGGGCGTTTACCTAAGATTTCTTCTAAATCATCTTTAAAAATAACTTCTCTTTCGATTAATCGTTCTGCTAACTTCTTTAAAACATCTTTCTTAGATTCTAATAAATCTAGAGCACGTTGGAATTCTGTTTCAACGATATTCTTTATTTCGTTGTCAATAAGTTCCGATGTTTTTTCACTATATGGTTTAACAAAACCACTTTCCCCAGCAGGGTCATAATAAGTAATGTTACCTACTTTTTCGTTTAGACCATAAATCATAACCATAGCTTTTGCTTTTTTGGTTACATTTTCTAAATCACTTAATGCACCTGTAGAAATCTCGTTAAAGATTATCTTTTCTGCTGCACGTCCACCCATTGTTACACAGATTTCGTCTAAAAACTTACTTGTTCTAGTAATAAACGCTTCTTGAGGTAAGTACCATGCAGCTCCTAAGCTACGTCCTCTTGGTACAATCGTTACTTTTACTAATGGATCAGCATGTTCTAAGAACCAACTAACAGTAGCGTGTCCAGCTTCGTGATAGGCAATAGTCTTTTTCTCTTCAACAGAAAATAAGTTACTACGTTTTTCTAATCCTCCAACAATACGGTCTACAGCATCTAAAAAGTCTTGTTTTTCAACTGCTTTTTTATCATGTCGTGCAGCTATTAAAGCAGCTTCATTACATAAATTGGCGATATCTGCACCAGAAAAACCTGGCGTTTGTTTAGATAGAAATTCTACATCTAAACCTTCCGCTTTTTTCAAGGGCTTAAGGTGTACTTCAAAAATATCTTTACGTTCTGTTAAATTTGGTAAGTCAACATGTATCTGTCTGTCAAAACGACCAGCACGCATTAGTGCACCATCCAAAATATCGGCTCTATTGGTTGCCGCTAAAACAATAACATTAGTGTTTGTACCAAAACCATCCATTTCTGTTAGTAATTGGTTTAATGTATTTTCACGCTCATCATTACTTCCTGACATGGCGTTTTTTCCTCTAGCTCTACCAATGGCGTCAATCTCATCAATAAAAATAATGGCCGGAGATTTTTCTTTAGCCTGTTTAAATAGATCTCTTACACGAGAGGCTCCTACACCGACAAACATTTCTACAAAATCAGAACCTGATAGCGAGAAGAAAGGAACTTTTGCTTCCCCTGCAACTGCTTTGGCTAATAATGTTTTACCTGTTCCTGGAGGTCCTACTAAAAGGGCTCCTTTTGGGATTTTACCTCCTAAATTGGTGTATTTTTCTGGGTTTTTTAGGAAGTCTACAATTTCTTGAACTTCTTCTTTTGCCCCTTCTAATCCAGCAACATCTTTAAAAGTTGTTTTTACTTCAGAGTTTTCGTCAAAAAGTTTAGCCTTTGATTTTCCGATATTAAAAATCTGTCCACCAGCTCCGCCACCTCCTCCAGAGGACATGCGACGCATAATGAAAATCCAAACACCAATTAACAGAATAAAAGGAAGGAAACTGATAAGGATTTCCATAAAGGTATTACTCTCTATCGTAAATGTAACCTTTGCAGCCTTTTCTTTACCTAGGTCGTTATTAATCTCTTTTATTGATTCTTGAAACAAAGCTAAATCACCAAATTGAAATGAATAATTTGGAAGTTTAGTCGTTGTTGGAAAAATAGACGTTGGTTTAGATTTTTTATGAACCTCTTTAGCTTCTGCTTCTGCGGTTAAATAAACCTTAGCTGTCGTTTCATTAATAATATCAACTTTTTCGACATCGCCATCTCTTAAATAATCAAAAAATTGAGAGGGTGAGGTTTTAATTGCACTTTCAGAACTACTAGTAAAAAAATTAAGTGCTATTATAACAACGATAAAAGCGCCATAAATCCAATACATATTGAATTTAGGCTTTTTAGGGGCTACTTTTTTGTTTTTATCTGCCATGTAATGTGTTTAATAGTTTGTTTCGATAACGGTCACTTTTGCGTCACCCCAAAGACTTTCGATGTCGTAATATTCTCTTATTTGCTTCTGGAAAACGTGTACAACGACGTTAACATAGTCCATAAGTACCCACTCCGCATTGTCTTCTCCTTCAATATGCCAAGGTTTGTCCTTAAGTGCTTTACTAACTTTTTTCTGGATTGCGCCTACAATAGCGCTAACTTGTGTGTTTGAAGTCCCTTCGCAAATTACAAAGTAGTCACAAACAGTATTTTCAATTTCTCTTAAATCAAGAATATTTATTTCTTTTCCTTTTACATCCTCAATACCTTCAACAATTGTTGAAATAAGGGCATCTATGTTTGGTTGTTCTTTCGACATTAATTATATTTAAATTTGTGCAAAGTTATTATTTTTAAGTTCTTTATACTCTAAAAAAATCATAAGATTTTATAATACGAAGATAAATATTAAATATGCGTATAATCAAACTTAATGCCACCGATTCTACAAATAGGTTTCTTCGCAATCTAAGTTTAGAAACTCCGGTCAAAGATTTTACTACAGTAGTGACTAGTGATCAGACGCAAGGACGTGGTCAAATGGGGACGTCTTGGCAATCTCAACCGTCCCAAAACCTTACTTGTAGTGTGTATAAGCAGTTTGGTGTTATACGGTTTGAGGACCAATTTAAAATTAGTATGGCAATTTCTTTAGCTATTGTAAAAGCTTTAGAGCGCTTAAATATCCCTAAATTAAGTATAAAATGGCCTAACGACATTTTGTCAGCAAATAAGAAGGTTTGTGGTGTTTTGATTGAAAATGTCATAAAACAAAACAGAATAGAATCTTCTATAATTGGTATTGGATTGAATGTTAATCAGGTGAAGTTTGATAATTTACCACAAGCAAGCGCTTTAAAAAGTATAACTGGTGTACATTATAATTTAGAAGAAGTACTACAAATTATACTAGATCAAATAAAGACGGAGTTAGCTTTTGTTGAAAAGGAGTCTTCCGCTATTAAGGAAATTTATGAATCATATTTGTTTAGAAAAGAAAAACCTTCAACATTTGAAAAAGCTGAAGGTTTGTTTTCTGGTATTATAAAAGGTGTTTCTAACGAAGGTTTGTTAAAAGTAATGGTTGAGGACCAAATTTTAGAAACCTTTGACTTAAAAACAATTAAGCTATTGTACTAATCGCTTTAGGCATGTTTGTCGCTAAAGTTTCGATAAACTTATTGATAGGACCTTTGATCATCATAGCCATCATAGCATTAAACTGGCCTTCAAAAGTTAATTGTACTTCCGTTTTGCTTGCTTCAATTTCTGTAATATCCGCAGTTAAAGAAAAATCAAGTTTTCCGCCAGCAGCACCTAAAACTATTTTATTGTTTGGTGTTAATTCTTTCTTTTTTAAAACTATTTCTGGCATTCCTTTTAGTGCAAATAAAAACTTGTCTTCACCTAATACTTCAAATTTACTGATGTTTTCAGGCATTAAGCTTTCAAAATTTTTAACATCACTTAAAAAGTTAAATGTAGTTTCGGCAGATTTATCTAGGATTGCTTTTGGGCTTTGTAATTTCATTATTTTGTATACTTTAAATTTGGTTAATATTGAATTGTGTTAAAAAGGCACAACACATATTTTAATATCAATTAGCGTTCCAAACACTTGGATTAGCGTTCCAAAGACTTAAGGTTGTTATTTCTTTTTCAGAAATATAGTTGCTTGATGCGGCTTCGGTAAGTAGGTTTTCATAGTTACTCAGCGTATGTAATGTTATGTCTTCGTTTTCGAAGTTGTTTTTAGCGACTTCAAAACCATAAGAAAAAATGGCAATCATCCCTTTGACATTAACATTAGCTTCTTTTAAAGCTTTTACAGCATTTAGACTACTTTTTCCTGTGCTAATTAGGTCTTCAACAACCACTACATTTTGTCCACTTTCGATATGGCCTTCAATTTGGTTTTTTCTACCATGACCTTTTGCTTCAGGGCGTACATATATAAATGGTAGGCCTAAATATTCTGCAACTAGCATACCTATACCAATGGCTCCGGTAGCGACACCTGCAATAACATCAGGTTTTCCATAATGCTTTTCTATAAATTTACTCATCTCTTCTCTGATGTAATTTCTTACTGGAGGATATGATAATATGACGCGGTTATCGCAATAAATTGGCGATTTCCATCCCGATGCCCAAGTAAACGGATCATTAGGTTGAAGCTTAATAGCGTTAATTTGTAATAAAACTTTGGCGGTCTGCCTTGCGGTTTGTTTGTTGAAAATCATAGCGCAAAAATACAGTTTTATTTAATTTTACTTAAAATTAAATTTAAAATAAATAAAGAGAAAGTGACAATGTCATTAATTTTAATATTTTTACGTAACTAAAACTAGTCTTGATATTCTATGCAACGTATTTTTGTTAACGATAAACCAATATACCTTACTACAAAGGTTGAAAAGGAAACAGATTTTAAAAACTTCTTGCTTAAAGATGCCGATATAGAATTCGTACTTCAAACGTTATCTAAAAAATCGATTAAGTCTGTTCGATTAATTGGACATAATGAAGATAAATTACTAAAATCATTTAAGAAAAAGCTACCCAACGTTATTGCTGGTGGAGGGAAAGTATATAATGATAAAGGAGAGATCTTATTTATTTATAGAAATGATAAGTGGGACCTACCAAAAGGGAAGGCTGAAAAAAAGGAGACTATAGAAGAAACGGCAATTCGTGAAGTTTCGGAAGAAACCGGGGTGTCTAAGCTTAAAATCATTAATCCGTTGCCAATAACATACCATGTTTTTAAAAGAAATGGTAAGGCTAAACTTAAAATAACCCATTGGTTTAAGATGCATTCTTCTTTTGAGGGGAAGTTGTATCCGCAATTAAATGAAGGGATAACGGAGGTTAAATGGCTTGCTGAGCAAGAGGTTAGCGAGGCTTTAGATAGATCTTACGCTAACATTAAACTATTATTTTAAATCTACGTTTTTTTTTGTTAAAAAATCTGATAATGCTTTTTATCCGAACTATCAAACCTTTTAACTTTTAAAAGACTATTCGAGCTGTTTGGCCATTATATTATTGTAGGAAAACTTTGTTATTTAGATTTGCATGTGTAAATGTAATTAATTCTAAACCCTACATTATGTGTAAAAAACTACTTATTAAGACTCTGAATTTTAGAGCGCTATTTACTGTAATCGCCTTTGCTTTTTCAGTTCAAACCTTTGCTTTAGAAGATACTAGATGTGGTTCTATTTCAGGTTTTGAATTTTCTAATGGAAATTCAACAACAACAATCACTAATAATCAATCGTATTATATAGGAGACCTTCCTAGTGATTTTTACGTTGATTTACAGGTTAACGGTTATTCTAGAAGTGCAAAGTTTTATGTAAGAAACTTGGATACGGGACAGCGTTATAGTATTAACGAAAACCAATTACCTTATACTTTTCCAGGAGGAAACGGTGCATGGAATTTCGGATGCGGTAATTTTGAAATAAAATCTAAAATATATAAATATAGAGGATGTGGTTCATACTGTGATAGCGAAACTATTCGTTTTACTATTACATGTGATGATCCTTGTGGAGATATTGCAGGGTACGAATTTTCTAATGGGTCTGAAACTGTTGCTATCACAAACAATGCTGTTTATGAATTAAATAGTTTGCCAAATAATTTTTATCTAGATTTATTAGTAAACGGACAGTCAGAAAGTGCTAGTTTAAAAGTAAAGAACTTAACGACAGGTCAAACTTTTACTATACGTGAAAACTACTTGCCTTATACTGCCCCAGGAGGAAATGCTGCATGGAGTTATGGAACAGGTAATTTTAAAATTATAAGCAAAATATTTGCTACTAACTACAGCCAAGGAGATGCTTGTGATCAAGAAGTGGTCTATTTTACAATTAATGATACGGTGTGTGGAGAAATTGAAGGATTTGAGTTTTCTAATTTTTCTGATACTGCGGTTTCAATTGTAGATGGAGCAAGTTACGATCTAAATACGCTTCCATCTAATTTCAATATTAATTTGTTAACATCAGGTCCCGTTGAAAGTGCACATTTTACTTTAACCAATACAGAAACAGGAGAAGTCTTTAACAGAACAGAAAATGTAGTACCTTATACTTATCCAGGGGCTACTAACGTTGTGTGGGCACATGGGTGTGGTACATTTAAAATCCGTTCTAATGTTTATTTAGAGAACAATGCAAATGGAGAAGCATGTGATAGTGCTTGTATAACATTTACTATTAACTGTGAGGCTCCTTGTGGAGACATTTCAGGGTATGAGTTTTCAAATGGAACGGATGCTGTTGCTATCACTAACAATGCTGTTTATGAGTTAGACAGTTTGCCAAATGATTTTTATGTTGATTTATTAGTTAATGGTGAATCAGAAAGTGCGAGTTTAAAAGTTAAGAATTTAACAACAGGTCAGACTTTTAATGTGGGTGAAAACTACTTGCCTTATACTGCGCCAGGAGGAAACGCTGCTTGGAATTATGGTGTTGGTGATTTTGAAATTACAGGTAAAATATTTGCGACTAACTATTGTCAAGGTGATGCTTGTGATGAGGATGTTATCTATTTTACAATTAATGATACTGTATGTGGAGAAATAGAAGGATTTGAATTTTCTAACTTTTCTGATGCTGCTGTGTCAATTGTAGATGGAGGAAGTTATGAGCTTAATAATCTTCCAACTGATTTTAATATTAACTTAATAACATCAGGACCTTTAGAAAGTGCATTTTTCACTTTAACTAATACAGAAACAGGAGAGGTGTTTACTAAAACAGAAAACGTTGTGCCTTTTACATACCCAGGGGCTACTAATGCCGTATGGCCTCATGGTTGTGGTACATTTAATATCTGTTCTAATATTTATTTAGAGAACAATACAAATGGAATCGAATGTGGTAACCTTTGTGTAACATTTACTATTAACTGTGAAGTTCCTTGTGGCGCTATTAATGAGTTTGCTTTCTCTAATGGAACAGATAACTTAACTGTTGCTGACGGAGGCGAATACAATGTTTCAGATTTACCAACAGATTTTTATGTAAGTGCAATTACGGAAGGTGGTTCTGAAAGTGTTAGATTAACTGCTACAAATTTAGATACTAATGCGTCCCTTGTTTTTGTTGAAAATGTGTATCCTTTAGAAGGGGCTGCTTGGAGTTTAGGATTAGGAAACTTCCAAATTCAAGCTGAATTGTTTTCTGGAGATACTAGTACCGGAACTTTATGTGATGTACAAACAGTTAACTTCACTTTAGTTGATGTTTTAGAATGTGAAGCTGTTTATGCAGGTACAGGGGTATTGTCTACAGGTCTTATAATTGTTTCTCCAGGTGTGACTGTATCTGTAAATGTAATTACAAATAATGATGCTATTTTACCACTAGGTTATCAATTAGGAACAGTATTGACTAAAGGGAATGATTTAATCATTGAAAAAGTGAGTAGTTCAACAACTATCAGTATGCCTGAGGTAGGTGGGTTTTATAAAGTTCATACAATAGCCTACGACCCAGCAACTTTTAATTTAAGCGATATCTCTTTAGGTAATACTACGGTTTTTAATATTTTAGATTTAATTGCGAACAATGAAATTTGTGCAGATATAAATGAGGCAGGAGTACCGTTAACGGTTATAATGACAGGGTCTACAGATAGAGTTGCAGTAAAAGCTGATACTAAAACATCGGCTATTTTAGAGTCTGATATTAAGCTATACCCAAATCCTGTAGTAGATCAATTAAACGTAAACATTACTTTACTACAAGGTGAAGTTTTAACTTACGCTATGATGGACGTAAATGGTAAGCAAGTCTTAGCTGGTCGTTTATCTAACAATACTAATAGGATTCAAACAAATCAATTAACTGGAGGACTTTACATTTTAAGAATGACTTCTGAAACAAGAAGCTTTACTAAAAAGGTAGTAGTGAGAAAATAATCACTAATTATTTATATAAAAAACCGTTACAGTAATGTAACGGTTTTTTTATGCCTTAAATTTAAGTATGCTTTCTTTTAGAACAGTCTTAATAGTATCGGGCATTTTATTGTCGACACAAAAAGATTGGTTTATTTCAATTTCAATCCCAATATAGTTATTAGGGAATTGTGTTCTTAATGCTGTTGTAAATCCATCAGCTTTACCTAAATAAGGATAATTAAATCGGACACGATAATTTGGGTCTATATTTTTAATGTTGTCTTTTAAAGCGATAACAAATTGCTTTTCATTAGACTTTCTAGAATCAAAGAGTAAGCCGATGTCACAATGTCGAACAACAGAGTGTAATTGCGGTGTAAATGAATGAATGGATACATGTATTATACTTTCATTATTTTTTATGTTAGTGTCAATATAGTCTATAACTTCTGTTCTGTAATTTGCATAATAGTTTGCAACTATTTTGTGCTTTTCGATATTGGGTAAGTCTTTTGTGAATTCTGAATATAAATTTTTGTGACCTAATGATCTGTTTAATTCGATTAGTAACCTACTTGTTGTGCTGTAATTAGTATAGTCTGCTATTGGCTTTAGATATTGGAAGACATCTAAAGCGCCTAAATCATAACCTCTATGAGAATGCAATAGATCAGTATCTGTAAAGAACGATTGGTATTCTGGCGGAATAGTATTTCCGCCATGTTCGCAAGTTATCACTAGTTTCATTTTATAAATGAGGTATGAATAACTTGTTCTCTTGTAGACAATTTGCTAGTTGTATATAAACGGTTTCTATAGGTTTTGCAGAGTCATCGTTGCTTATCGCTTGCAGAATCCTTGTAGAAAGTGTGCCATGCTTAAAAATGACTTCTAATGCTTGTTGGTACTCTTTATTGATGGTTGGTTTGACCAAATCGTATAAATGCTGCCATATGTTTTTAACAGAAGTGGTTTCGTTTAAGTCAAATAAAGACAAATACTCTAGGTCTGAGATATTATAAAATTCGCCATCTTTAATAGTGTTATTCAAAATGGCAAAAAGATCTTGTTTTAACCATTTCTTTTGCTTTTTTAGATGAACCGTTTTTCCATTTACTAAAAGTTTTAAAACTTCAATAATCAGAGTGCAAATTGCAATATCAGCTTTTGGACACTCTTGTATATCTACTAATCTTATCTCAATAGCGTTTCTGTCAAATCTAGCAATAGCACCACGACTATTTAAAAAATGATGATCGAGAATATTGTTTGTGTCGTATTTTTTAATCGCCTTTTTTATAGGGTCAAAAATAGTAACGTGGTAATCTGCTTTAGTAAAGACGCGCTCAGGAATAACTAATCCAGTCATTTCTGGAATTTCTTTTTGGTTGGTTTTATAATATTCTAACCTCGTGTCTTTAGAACCTGTAATTTTTCCATCTAATATTGGAGAGCTGGCACATAATCCAGGTATTAGAGGCAAAATAACTCTAACGGCTGCATGTAGTTTTTCAAACTCTTTATCATCATAAAAAGGAAGGTTAATGTGTGTGCTCTGTACATTACTCCAGCCATGACCTTTACAGTCAAAAATCCTATTGTACAATTCATACACTTCGCTATAACTATGTTTCCATAATTGCGTATCCTTTAAAGGATTCATTGTTGGATGACATGCTGTAGGAAGTAAGTTAGCTTGCAACGGTTTTAATAACGCATTAATTTCTAATACGTTTTTATGAAATACTTCCGCTAACGAATTTAAATCGTTAGTCGGTCCATTGGTTTTTAGTTCAACCACATGGGCAACCAACTCATTACTCCAGGCAATGGCTCCGTTTTCAATATCGGAAGTTAATTCGCCATTCTTTTTAGTTAGTAATACATCAACAATCGGTGCCACTTTAAAGCTATTAGTGTTAACCAACATGTATTCAAGCTCTATTCCATAGACCTCAAATAAGTGATACTTTTTACCCATAATTATTCCAATCTTGTTTTTAAAGCATTCAATATTTTTGTGTAGACTAGATCACCATAAAAGGCGTCTTCTACTCCAAAGTCAATGTTAGGGTTGTCATTAATTTCAATAACCATTGGTGTATTGTTTACCACTTTGATGTCAATACCATATAAACCTTTCCCCATCAGTTTAGCCGATTTTATAGCCATAGTAATAACCGTTTTTGGGACGTCTTCTATTGGTAGGGAATCTGCGTCACCATCTTGATCGTTTTTTTTATCGGCATTCCAATTATAGATTTGCCAATGTCCTTTTGCCATGTAGTATTTACAGGCATAAAAAGGCACATCGTCTATAATTCCAATGCGCCAATCGTAATCAGATGGGCAAAATTCTTGCGCAATAATTAAGTCTGATTCTTTAAGCATTTCAGAGACTAACGTATTATATTCTGCTGCTGTTTTTGCTTTTTTTACACCAAACGAAAACGTGCTATCTGGTGCTTTTAAAACACATGGTAACCCAACTTGTTCTAAAACTAACGCTCTATTCTCTTTGTGTACAATAACCGTTTTGGGCGTTGCAATATGTGCATTGTTCAAAGCCTCTGCCATATACACTTTGTTGCAACATTTTAAAATGGCTTCGGGGTAATCAATAATAGCGAGTCCTTCTTGTTGTGCTTTTCTAGCAAAAGCATAGGCTTCATTATTAACTTCTGTACTTTGTCTAATAAATAAAGCATCAAAAGACGATAGGCGACTTAAGTCTTTAGGTTCTATGATTTCGGCATAAATATTCATTTTTTCAGCAATATCAATAAACTTTTTTAAGGCTTTGGCGTTGCTTGGAGGCGCGGGGTCGTTTGGGTTAACTAAAATAGCTAAATCGAAATCTGACGTCGCTAATTTAGGTGTGTCGTAGCGTTTTTTTGC
Source organism: Olleya sp. HaHaR_3_96 (assembly GCF_019278545.1). NCBI lineage: Bacteria > Pseudomonadati > Bacteroidota > Flavobacteriia > Flavobacteriales > Flavobacteriaceae > Olleya > Olleya sp. HaHaR_3_96. The sequence goes on along the minus strand of NZ_CP058987.1, from coordinate 4,320,322 downwards.
AAAATATTGATTGGCGAATACGTTGACACTTTCGATATGATCCGGAGGGATTTCGGATTCTGAAATGGCTTTAATACTTTGTATGTTCCATTTGTTGTTATGATGAAACTTAATGCGTAAAAAAGGCACTTGAAAATGTTTATAAAATAAGCTGCTTAGCTCTTTATATTTCTGAGCTACATTTTGTCCAAAATAGATGCTTAATGTAAATTCTCTTGATTTAATGCTCTTTAAACTTTGTTGGATAACATCATCAAACTCGTCCGATACAATTTTAACGAGTTTTAAAGTTTTTAAATCTACAATGTTTCTAACCGTAGGAATGGCTAAATGGCCTCTGGCTTCTGCTAATAAAGACACGTAATATCCTTTAGATTGGTAGCTGTAGTCTTTGCAAAGGTTAAATATTCTCGCTTTTTTTAAAAGTGAAAACTTAGGATTGGTAAGATAGTCTTGAGAAGAAATTACCGTAATATTCTCAATCGAAAAATGCCATTTTTCAGGTTGATTGACAACAATGTATTTGTTCATTTTATGCGATGATCGCGATATAAATTATAAGTAAAGTTATATTATTTTTAAACTGGTTTTGCAAAAAGTAAAACCAGTTTAGTTAAATTTTTAATAAATAGTAAAGCCTATTTTTTAGTCAAGCTGAAAATGTCTTTACGTCTGTCTTTTAGGTTTCTAACGCTACCAAATTGGTTTAATTCGCGTAGTAAATCTATGTCCACATCTGCAATTAAAATCATTTCTGTGTTTGCTGTAGCTTCTGCTTTTATACCATTTGCAGGGAACGCAAAATCGCAAGGCGTAAACACCATGGATTGCGCATATTGGATGTCCATGTTATGTACTTTTGGTAAGTTACCAACGCTACCCGCAATAGCAACATAACATTCGTTTTCTATAGCACGTGCTTGTGCACAATGACGGACTCTAGAATACCCGTTTTGTGTATCCGTTAAAAACGGAACAAATAATATGTCCATACCTTCATCAGCTAATAATCTGCTTAATTCAGGGAACTCAGAATCGTAGCAAATTAAAATTCCTATTTTTCCGCAATCGGTATCAAATGCCTGTAGTTTATTACCACCTTGCATCCCCCAAACTTTAGCTTCATCAGGTGTGACGTGTAATTTTTCATAACGTTCTAATGTTCCATCTCGTCTACATAAGTAACCTACGTTATATAATAGGTCGTCTTTCATCTCTGGAAAACTTCCTGTAATAATATTGATGTTGTATGAAATCGCTAATTCTGAAAATTTTTGTACAATCTCATCCGTATGTTTTGCTAATTCTCTAATAGCTTCAGACACCGGTAAATGGTTGTTGGTTGCCATTAAAGGTGCGTTAAAAAACTCAGGAAATAACGCAAAGTCAGAACGGTATCCAGATACGGCATCGACAAAATATTCGGCTTGCTGCATTAATTCTTCCAGATCCTTATACAAACGCATTTGCCACTGTATAAGGCCTAAACGGACTACTTTTTTCTTGGTAGCTGCTTTTTTAGATGGTTTTTTGTAATAAATATTATCCCATTCTAAAAGCACCGCAAATTCTCCAGAATCTTTATCCCCTTCTAAGTAGCCTTTTAAAACACGTAGTGGGTGAAAGTCATTTGATATTTGAAAGTTTAGTACGGAATCATGGATTTCCTTACGCTTCACTTTATCCATGTATTCCTTAGGCGTCATTTTGTCTTGGTGATTGTGGTAGTTTGGAATACGACCGCCAAAAACAATACCTCTTAGGTTAAGTTGTTCACTTAATTCTTTTCTATAATCATATAAACGTCTCCCTAAACGTAACCCTCTAAATTTAGGTTTTATAAAAACATCAATACCATAAAGGACATCTCCAGATTTGGTATGTGTGTTGAAAGAGTAGTTGCCTGTAATATCCTCGTAGGTGTGTTCTTCTTCGATCCTATCGTAATCTACTATTATAGATAATGCACAACCGGCAATTTGGTTGTTGATTTTAATAACAACTTGTCCTTCCGGAAACTTGTCTATTAAGGTTTTAATTTGATGTTCTCTCCAATATAAATTAGGCATAGACTTATATGCTTCTTGCATAGCCTCTTTTAACTCTTGATAATCATCCAAAGTAAGGTATGCTAATTCAATATTTTCAATGTCTTGTGGTTTCATTTTTATACTTGATATTTTAAGTAAATGTAGTATAAAAACAAATTGAAAAAACAACTCAAAAAAATATTTTTTACATTTATTTCTTCACTCTAAAAACAGGATATTGTAAGTGTGATTTTTCATAATTATTACTGTGCTTATGAAGCCAGTCTAATTGTGAGTACCAATTAGTTGCGAAATTTTTATCGTGCGATTTTTTAAGATTAAATTCTGTTTCTAGTTCAGGGTTTTTTGCCAATAATAATTCCGCTTTATCTTCCCAAACGTAGGGCGAAAATCCTTCTTTTTGTTGCAGAATTGTATCAAAGAAATTCCAGTTGAAAAATGAATCTGGAGCTTGTGGTTCTAAAGTTTCCATGAGATACCTAAACGCGGCTTGATTGGTTTCAATTAGATAATCTCCTTTTCTAAAAAGAATAGCTTCTTCTGAAGATTTTATGGAAGTATTATAATGTTGGTAATGTCCCTCGTAAGCTTTTGTTCTAGTTTCAAACGTATCAATTTTATAAGATTGTACCGTTATGGTTGTGTCCTTGGTTAACGTTTTCAGTTCTACAGTATTCAATTTTAAAAGTTCAATAACAGGCCACCAACCTTGAGGTATGATGTACGCTTTTGGAATACTAACCTCAACACTAGGCTTGAAGTAGTTTTGGTAGGCAATAGGTTTTGTAAACGGTTTGTTTATGTTGTATTTTAAACGATCGGTTTGGGTAATATTACTCGGTATTCTGTGACCTTCAAAACCTTTAAATTGTAATGTTGTGGTTTTTGTAGTATCAATTTCCCATTGTAAAGGATAAGTTGTTTTAGCTAACTGTTTTTGATTCGTCTCTAGGCGCAGTGTTTTTATTTGTTCATGGTCTTCTTCTATAATTTCTATCATAGATTTCATTAACTCATAAGTCCCTTCTACACGTTGTTTATAAGGTTTAAGCATGTGTGTTTCTACCATCATGCCTAATGTGTTAAATAATGTTGTGTATCCAGTAGAGTAGCGCGGGCTGTCCATAAATTGACTAAAGCCAGCTTTGGGAACCGTATTAAAAACATTGACATAAGGTGTGATGTCCCATTTTTTGTCAGCTAACTTATGTTCTAAATTAGGTTGCATTGTGTTGTGAAGATAGCTTCCTAATGATCCGCCTAGTTTGTTATGTTGTGTAAATAAATGAGTTAAGGTGTATTGGTAATCAGCACCATTACTAACGTGATTATCAATAAAAACGTCAGGTTGCACTAAATGAAAAATCTGTGCAAACGTCTTTGCATTTTTAGTGTCACTTTTTATAAAATCTCTGTTCAGGTCATAGTTTCTAGCATTACCTCTAAATCCATACGCTTTTGGTCCGTTTTGATTGGTTCTTGTCCCTGTGTTACGGTTTAAGCTTCCACCAACATTGTAAATAGGAATGGTTGTTAATACGGTATGTTTTGGAGCAGTGATTGTACCATTGGCAATATCTCTAAACAATAGCATTGTAGCATCAATACCATCGGATTCTCCAGGGTGAATTCCGTTATTAATTAGTAAAATGCGTTTTTCATTTCTAATGTTATTATAATTAAAGTTACCATCAGGGTTTAAGGTTACTAAGTGTAATGGTTTGCCTGAGTCTGTTGTGCCAATAGAATCTATAGTAATGGAAGGGTAGGCAGTCGCTAAGTTTTTATAAAATTGAATAGTTTGATAATAAGTAGCCGTTTCTAATCCATTAGACTTCTCAAATACTGTTTCAAAATCGAAGTCGGTTTTAGTTGCTGTTTGACATGAAACGATTAGAATAAATAGGACTATTATTTTTTTCATTACTACTGTTTTTAAAAAGGGGTTACACAAATATAATACTATAGACTTGTGATTGTTGTAATTAAACGTACTTTTGCAGCTTGAAAAATTGAAGATATGACTGAGTTTATTAGAAAAATAATACCGAATGCAAAGGATGATGTATTAGCAGGAATAACAGTGTCTCTAGCTATGATTCCAGAAGTGGTGGCATTTGCTTTTGTGGCACAAATTGATCCATTAATGGCATTATCTGGTGCGTTTATAATTGGATTAATTACCGCTATATTTGGTGGAAGACCAGGTTTAATATCTGGAGCAGCAGGAGCGGTAGCCGTTATTTTTGTAACGATGATTGCCGATGGACATACCAAAGGAATGTTGATGGATACACCTATTGAAAATATGGGGTTTTTCTATCTGATGGGTTGTGTTGTGTTAATGGGGATAATACAAATTTTAGCAGGTGTTTTTAAACTAGGACGTTTTGTGCGTTTGATTCCGCATCCAGTAATGATGGGGTTTGTAAACGGGTTGTCCATTGTGATTTTTATGGCACAAGTTAAAATGTTCTCTCATAAATCATTACAGGTTTCGGATGCAGGCGTTAAAGAATATATTAGTACGTACATGCAAGGGTCAGAGTTATATATCATGATTGGTTTAGTGTTACTAACTATGGGTATTATTTGGGGGTTACCTAAACTAACTAAAAAATTACCAGCAGCATTAACGGCTATATTGGTGACTAGTTTAATAGTTATTGGTTTTAATATGGATGTGTCTACCGTTGGATCTTATATTGTTGAAGGTGGTGGTACAGGTTTAAAAGGAGAATTTCCAACACCAAACATGGAGCTTTGGGAGAAGTTACCTTTTAATTTAGATACTTTAAAGTTTATCGCATTACCTGCGTTTTTAGCAGCATCAGTTGGATTAATAGAGTCTTTAATGACTATGAATTTAGTGGACGAGTTAACAGAGACTAGAGGTAACGGAAACAGAGAATGTGTCGCACAAGGTGCCGGAAATATTGTTTCGGGACTATTTGGTGGTACTGGTGGTTGTGGTATGATTGGTCAAACGGTTATTAATATTAATGCTGGTGGACGTGGAAGACTATCTGGTATTATGATGGCGGTAACATTATTGTCGTTTATATTATTTGCTGATCAGTTGATAGAAATGGTGCCAATTGCAGCATTAGTTGGTGTTATGTTTATGATGGTTATTGAAACATTTGCTTGGTCAAGTTTTAGAATATTAAAGAAAATACCTAAGTCTGATGCAGTGGTGCTTATTACAGTGTCTTTAGTAACAGTGTTTGTAGATTTAGCAGTTGCTGTATTTATTGGAGTCATAATTTCAGCATTAGTATTTGCATGGGAAAACGCAACAAAAATTAGAGCAAGAAAACGTATAAAAGCAGACGGAACTAAGATTTACGAAATCTGGGGACCATTATTTTTTGGGAGTATTCAAGCATTTAATGAGAAGTTTGATGCTAAAAACGATCCTGAAAAAGTGGAGATAGATTTTGTCGAATCTAGAATTAGCGACCATTCTGCTTTAGAAGCTATTTTTAATCTAGTAGAAAAGTATGAAAAAGAAGGAAAGCAAATCCGTTTAAAGCATTTAAGCGAAGATTGTAAAGTACTACTATATAAATCTAGTCCGAAGTTTAGAGAAGTGGTTGTGGAGGATATCGATGATCCTAGATACCATTTAGCCGCTAATCCAGAGGAGTTTCCTAAACCTTTGTCAGAATATAAGTTTTAGGCTTTGAATAGGCAAAAGGCAAAAGGCAAAAGTTAAAAGGGATAAGGCAGAAGTAAAAAGGCAAAAGAGATAGTCTTTAACCAAAAAAAAGCATCATGATTTAAATCGTGATGCTTTTTTTAGTTTTGCCTAATGCCTAATGCCTAATGCCTAATGCCTAATGCCTAATGCCTATTGTTTTGTCCTAACACTATCGGGTACTAAAACCGTGTAGTCTCCATTGTTTCTAATAACTTCTCTAACAATAGAAGAAGAGATATAACTTGTTCTGGCAGCAGTTAGCAAAAACACGGTTTCAATTTTAGAAAGCTTACGGTTGGTATGTGCAATTGCTTTTTCGAATTCGAAATCAGCAGGATTACGCAAACCACGTAAAATAAATTGGGCATCTACAACTTTACAAAAATCGATAGTTAAGCCTTTATAGGTTACAATTTTTACTTTTGGTTCGTCCTTAAAAGTATCTTCTAAAAAACGCTTTCTTTCTTCTAAAGAAAACATATATTTTTTTTCAGAATTGACACCAATAGCAACAATAACTTCGTCAAAAAGTTTGATGCCTCGTTTAATGATATCGTAATGACCTAATGTAATCGGATCAAAAGATCCTGGAAAAAGTGCGCGTCTCATAGTTTGTTTTTTAGTCTCTGTCAACATCGTAAATGGTTTTTTTTGCAAAAAGAGATTTTATTTCTGCTTTTGAATAACCATCAAATTCTGTAGTATAATTTTCAGGTTTGTCTAATTTGTAGGTCTTTGATTTTTTGTCAATAGACACGTCATTGTAAATCACAAAAATACTGTCGGCAGTAACTTTGTTAATCTTCATTGTGCTGTAATATCCTTTTTGAGGTGTTTCTAAAGCGTAGACATCTCCCACCGCAGGATCTTCTATGTAGCGTTTTTCGTTTTCGGCATTCTGCTTACCAGAATACATTAAAAAAGCAATAATAACAGCTAAAACAGCTAAGCCACTAAAATACCAAATAGGATATTTAACATCCGCTTTTTCGAGATTAAACTTTTCCCTAACCTGATTAGGAAGCGTTTTTAATTTATAAGTTTTTTTGCAACTAGCACACTCTAATATATTTTCTTTTCCTATTGGAAACATCGGGATCCAATATAAATAAGCATATTTTCCAAAAATAGCATAATGCATGGTGCGTCCATCTTCACAATTGGGACATTTAATATTATTAAGCGTACCGTCTTTTAGCTTGGTTGCTTTGCTGCCGTAAAAAATCATGTTAGTTTTGGTTTGTTTTGGTTAGTATTTAAATGTAGGCTTTTTATTTTAAAGCTTCTTCAATAGCGCTACTAAATAGGTCTTCCATAGTTATGCCATCAGCTTTAGCTTGTTGCGGTAAAATACTAGCGGTTGTTAATCCAGGAATGGTATTCATTTCTAATAAATGTGGCTCGCCATCTTTAAATATAAACTCACTTCTAGAAAATCCTTTCATTTTTAAAACCTCATATACCTTTTTTGCAACGGTATTGACCTGTTCTTCTTGTGTTTTTGTTAATCTAGCAGGCGTAATTTCTTGAGATTTACCTAAATATTTGGCTTCGTAGTCAAAAAAATCGTTCTCGCTTACAATTTCTGTAATGGGTAACACCTTAGTTTCACCTTTATAAGTAATCACACCTACGGATACTTCTACACCATCTAAAAACGATTCGATTATAATCTCATCATCTTCTTTAAACGCAACGTCAATAGCCTGTTGTAAATCTTCTTTTTTATGCACTTTACTAATCCCAAAACTACTACCGGCTTTATTTGCTTTTACAAAACAAGGCAGGCCTACTTTGGCAACAATTTCAGTTTCATTAATAACATCTCCAAGATTAAGATAATAACTCTCAGCGGTTAAAATTCCGTAAGGTTTTAAAACACTTAAACAGTCTCTTTTATTAAAGGTTAAACCCGCTTGATACATGTCACAGCTAGTTTGTGGCATATTTATTAAGGCAAAGTAACCTTGCATAAAACCATCTTCTCCAGGACTACCATGTATGGCGTTAAAGACGCAATCAAACGTTGTTTTTGTGTCATTTATAACAACGGAGAAATCATTTTTATCTATAGTAAATTCGGTGTCGTTATCATCAATATACACCCATTTATCTTTAAAAATATGAACACGAAAAGCATTATATTTTGTGTTGTCCAAATTTTGATAAACAACGTTTCCGCTGTTAAGAGAGATCTTATATTCGCTAGAATAACCTCCCATTATTATGGCAATGTTTTTTTTCATTTAAATCAAAATTATTTCAGATATTCAATAAACCATTAAAATATTCGTTTTGTAAAAATATCATTTATTTTATTCCGAAGATAAAACCTTTTAGTTTTTATATATTTGCCTACAAAAAAATAGTTAAATGAGTGTAATCAGTTTTCTTAAAAGTAAAGCGTTTTTTAAACAATTAGCAATAGCGGTAGTCGCAATGGTTGTTATCGTGTTTTTGATGCTTAAGTGGTTGGATATAACGACTAATAATGGCAAGTTTGAAACCGTTCCAGATTTGACAGGAAAATCTATTAAAGTAGCAGAGATTGAGCTAAAACAAAACAATTTGGTAATGCAAATACAAGACTCGGCTAATTTTAACCCTAATTACCCAAAGTTTTCTGTTATAGAGCAGGACCCAAAAGTAAATGCACAAGTAAAAGAAAACCGTAAAATATATATCACCTTAAATCCCTCTGGATACCGTAAGATAGCAGTGCCTGATTTGCGTCAAAAAAGTTTTAGACAAGCAAAACCAATGATAGAAGCTTTAGGCTTTAAAGTTGGAAAAACAACTTACATCGATAATATAGGAAAAGACATGGTCTTAAGCCTCCGTTATAAAGGCAATGTTTTAGACCCCAATACAAAACTACCAAAAACATCAGTAATTGATGTAGTTTTGGGTAACGGTAATCGTCCAGGAGGTAATTAATTATGAACGACTATACACCAGAATTACCCGAAGAAGAAGGAACGTTATACGAGCATCACTCGTTTGTAGCCGACAAAGGTCAAAAACCATTACGAATAGATAAATGGTTGATGAACAAAATCGAAAATGCGACACGTAACAAAATCCAAGATGCTGCCAAAAATGGAAGCATATTTGTAAACGAGACTCCAGTAAAATCTAATTACAAAGTTAAGCCAGACGATGCTATTGCAGTCCGTCTAGCGTATCCACCACACGAAAATCTTTTAATAGGCGAGGACCTACCTTTGGACGTTGTGTATGAAGACGACCAATTATTAGTCGTTAACAAACCAGCAGGTATGGTTGTGCATCCAGGACACGGTAATTATTCTGGGACATTGATAAATGCATTAATATTTCATTTTGATAACTTACCAAATAACTCTAGTGATCGTCCAGGATTAGTCCACAGGATAGATAAAGATACCTCAGGATTGTTAGTTGTTGCCAAAACAGAAGGTGCTATGGCACATCTGTCAGCACAATTTAAAGCCAAAACTAGCGAACGTGAATACGTAGCCATAGTTTGGGGGAATATGGATGAGGAAGAAGGGACAATAGAAGGGAATATTGGTCGTCACCCAAAAAATAGACTACAAAACACCGTGTTTTTTGACGATGATGCAGATAAAGGTAAACCGGCCGTAACACACTATAAAGTGATAGAGCGTTTAGGTTATGTGACCTTAGTCAGTTGTAAGTTAGAAACTGGACGTACGCATCAGATCCGTGTGCACATGAAATACATTGGACATACTTTGTTTAATGACGAACGTTATGGCGGAAATCTAATTTTAAAAGGAACCACATTTACAAAATACAAACAATTTGTAGATAACTGTTTTAAAGTATTACCACGTCAAGCCTTACATGCAAAAACCTTAGGGTTTGTGCATCCAACAACAAATAAATTTATGAGCTTTGAGTCTCCAATTCCAGAAGATATAGCAAACTGTATCGAAAAATGGAGAGGGTATTCAAAACACATGGAATAATACACATAAGTAATTTGGGCGTTACCTTTATCCTGAATATAGTTCAGGACAAAGGTCGCGCTTTCACTACTCGCTCTCTGCGAGGAGCTCAGACAGACCGTTCAATCCCTAACGCAAGTCTGTTGTCCATAGTAAAATCAAATTTAGATATCTAAAATTACTATAGTTTCAGCGTTAATAACCACCATACAATTCGTAATTTCGTGATAAGTTAAACGACTGTAAAAGTCATTAATAACGTATTTGAAATGCTGAGAGATGAAGAAAAATCAAAATTTATAAAGAACTAAATTTCGGATTATACATCTCAAGTCATATTTGAAGCAAAAGCTTACTAATTTTGGTGTTTTTATTTTTTTTAATTGATGACACCACTAATAATAATGGTGGCGTTTGTATCAAATAAACAAATACGTAAATTGAATTAAATAGAAACTATTATGAAACTAGTCATATCTCCAGCAAAATCATTAGATTTTGAATCTAAATTGCCAACAACAAAAGCGACAGAATCTTTATTTTTAGAACAATCTAAAAAGTTAAATACGGTATTAAAAAAGCAAACACCGCAAGACTTATCTAAATTGATGAGTATTAGTGATAAATTAGCACAGTTAAATTACCAGCGTAATCAAGACTGGACATTACCATTTACAAAAGACAATGCAAGACCGGCCATCTACTCGTTTAACGGAGATGTTTATAAAGGATTAGATGCTTACAATATTCCGGATGATAAGTTAGAGTTGACTCAAAACACAGTAAGGATTTTATCAGGGCTTTATGGGGTATTAAAACCATTGGATTTAATACAGCCTTACCGATTAGAAATGGGAACAAAGCTAACTGTAGGAAGCAATAAAAATTTATATGAGTTTTGGAAAAAAGATATTGTAAAAGCTTTAAATGAAGCGCTTGAAGAGGACGAGTTATTTTTAAATTTAGCCTCTAACGAGTATTTTAAAGCTGTAGATACCAAAGCACTTAAAGTACCAGTAGTGACGGCTAATTTTAAAGAGTTTAAAAATGGTAAGCTAAAAATAATATCTTTCTATGCTAAGGAAGCTCGTGGTTTAATGGCTAAATATGTCATTGATACCAACGCAAAAACAATAGACGATTTAAAACAATTTAATTATAATAACTATCAATTTGATGGAAACCTCTCAACCGAAAAAGACTTGGTCTTTACAAGATAATAAGCGTACAGAAGATCAACGAAATCAATTTAAAGCCACAGGAAAAACAAAAAAGAACAAAAACGTCATGTATTTGTTCTCAGTAATAGGTGTGTTGTTAGCAGTTAGCTTTTTATTGCCAATGTTATACGATGAGGTCGTATCTGTTTGTATTACAGATACGTTTTGCCTTAACTCGCAGCACGATGTGATTTTATATCCATTATATATCTTTTGCACTATTGTGATCTTGATTTTAGCGATCTATGGTGCTTACGTAATGGGAAAAAAAATTGGGGATAGGTTTAAGGTCTAACCGCCCCTTTTTTATCAATATCGATTTTAGTTTCTGGTCTTACTTGCTTTTTAATTCGTGGACGTCTCACTCCAAAAGTTCCTCTATTAATTTTTCCACGTCTCGATTTTTTATCTCCTTTACCCATAGTTTTTGATTGTTTTAATTTCCACGTCAGTGAAAAATAGCAGTTAAAATTACTTTTTTATAAGTTAACTAAAACACTGTTTTTAAACAAGATTAAAATCCTAAAATTGTTATAAATCTTTTTAATATATAATTTTCAGTGTCTATAAGTGTAAAGTATGCTGTTAGCTTTAAATAGCGATTTAGTGTGATGACATCAGAAAAATGTATAGTTTTACTGTAATTTAAACAATAAATAAAAAGTAATATGAATAACTTAACAGGAAAAATAAATCTTTTAGGATATAATAATCGGAATATCATAAAAATCTTTTTGTACCTAATACTTGCGGCAAGTACAATCATTTTTCTATCCTCTTTCAAATTTTCTGAAGACACTATTGTTTGGGATAAAATTGATGACGGTTTGTATTATGCAGAATATAACGCTCCGATACAATCTAATTTTGGAGATAGTAAAATTAATATCTTGAAAATTGCTCCATCGTTATATAACTTAAATTTATTAACAGCTCAAGAAAATGAAGCGCAAACTAGAACTGCTAAAGACTGGTCTAATCAAAAAAAACAAATAGCTGTAATTAATGCCGGAATGTATATGACGGACCATTCTACAAATGTGGGATACATGAAAAATTTTGATGTTATTAATAATGGAAGGGTCAGTCGTGATAATACCATCGCAGCATTTAATAGAAAAAATGATAGTGTTCCCGAATTTCAGATTATTGATCTAAAATGTCAAAATTGGGAACAGCTAAAAACGCAATACAATTCATTTACACAATCGATAAGAATGATGGATTGTAATCAAAACAATAAATGGAGCCAACAAAACAAAAAGTGGAGTATGGTTGTTATTGGAAAAGATAAAAAAGGTAATGTGTTATTTATTTTTGTGCGGTCGCCTTATTCAGTTCATAATTTTATAGATATGCTTTCAAATTCCTCTCTTGATTTATATAACTTAATGTATTTAGAAGGTGGGCCAGAAGCCTCTTTTTATCTTAACCATAATGGAACTAAGGTAGAGCGAATGGGGAGTTACGAAACTGGTTTTAATGAAAACGATAAGAATAACGATTTTTGGAAAATTCCAAATGTGATCGGAATCTCTAAAAAATAGATAGCCGTAAAAGAGCCTTATTTCCATTTTGCTCTGAATGTTTTAATTGGGGTATTATTTAATATCACTGAATACAGTGAACATGTATCCTATAGAATTCGCCAACTTTGTGGTATTACTTAAAAAAATACGACTATGGATTTTAAAACATTATTACAATTACCTGTACTAGATATTAACCAGGTTATAAGTTTACTTCAGGAGATCGCAGATAAAGAGCGCAGTAAGGAAAAACCGAGTATGCCAAAGGTTTCTATTAGTACGCAGGCTGGTCATGTTTCTGGGTATTTTGTGAATTACAACAGTGAAAAGCGTACAATTTTACTATGTGATTTATATGATCGTAATGCCGAATTGCAATACATTCAGTCACATGCTATAGCTTCTATTTCCTTGACTAATATCAATAATTATACTTATCTTTTTTCTGATGGAAAGATTGCTTTTATGCCGCCAGCGAATGAAATACCGACCATACTCCAACTAAAAAAAGATCTGAAAAATGTAGAAGTAGAGGTGAAGGCTGCTTTAAATATAGAAATCGCTATAAGTTTTAACTACGATGATACCCCTAGTGATATCGAGAAGTATTATGCCGCTAAAGGTATAGCGTTGTTAAAAGAAACAATAACTAGTCTCTCTGAAGATAAATTAGTAAAAACGACATTTACAGAAATGATTACGACTGTCGATTTTAAATTAGGAACAGAGAATAAAGTGGTATTAAAAAATAAAGGACTCCTGATAACTTTAGATATATCTAAAAATTTAAAAAGTGTAGCTTCTAAAACAGAGTTGCAAAATAAAATAGAGCAATGTCTATAAAATAATTATATAATAAAACATACTTATGAAAGAAGTAAAACCAATAGAGCGAATAGAATTATTAATAAAAAAAGAAGCTAATACTGAAAAGTTATTTACGTTGAATCAATGTGATTATAATTTTTCATCTAATTATTACTCAGAGCAAGATGAACAAGATCGGACTTTAGATGTTAATCTTTCTGGCGCTATCAATGAGGATGTCGATACTTTCTTTTTAGAATGGATTTCTAATCACCCCGGTGATTGGTCTGGATCGTTAAAAATTTATCATCAAAACCAAGAGGAACCTACTGCCTTCTTTAATTTTGAAAAAGCGATAGTAACTAATCTTAATCAATCTTTTGTGGCTGAAGATGAGTACGCGCGATCTTATTCTTACTTCAATGCTATTCTTAAAGGTGTTGTTTTAAATGATGTGAAAATTAATTAAGGTATACTCAAATAAAGTAACAAAACGTCTTTAGATTTTTTCTAAAGGCGTTTTTTTAGTGCATATTTTTACTGAAAATTGTATTTGTAAGCTGTTAATCCATTATTTTAACCAATATTGAAATCTTGGCACTATAAAGAGATTAACAGAAATAGCTCTATTTTTACGTAATACATATCATGTTTAAACATACGCATCCATACCAACCTTTTATACAAAAGGATACCCAAAAGTTAATTGTCGGGACATTACCTCCTCCACGCTTTACAACAGGCGACTTATTGGAAAAGGATGTTGATTTTTGTTATGGGAGTTACTACAATAGTTTGTGGCTGTTTATCGATAAAATTCATGATTTAGGTCTACGTTTTGATAATTCTCAAGAAGCTATTGAAGAGCGGAAAGCATTTTTAATAACACATAAAATAGGAGTCTGTGATATTGTGGATAGTGCCGAACGCAAAAAAATTGATGCATCAGATTTAGGAATGACCAATATTAAACTAAGAGATGTTATTGGGTATTTGAAAAAATATCCAAGCATAGATACGCTGCTTTTTACAGGAGGAAATAGTAAAAATGGGCCAGAGTATTTTTTTAGAAAACATATAAAGGATTATAATATCAAGTTAGAATTGGTTAGTAAAGTAACTCCTAAGATTCATCAATTTGTGATGCCTAATCTTATGGCAAAAAAGGAAGAATCTCCTAATCAAAAAAGAGTCATTAAAACGGTATCCTTAACCTCTGGTTCTGGAGCCGCAAATATAGCAATAGGCAGCAATCCACTATATAAACAACTAAAAGCTAGCAACCCAAAATTTAATACGTTTGACTTTAGAGTACTACAGTATCGTGAGTTCTTCCAATAAAGGATTAGTGTCTAGGTAACATTCTTTTATGCTGTATTCATTTTTTTTGCCAATTTAAAACTATCTGATTATTTTGTCGCATTCCCGACAGTGTATTCTGAGGGAAATGTATTGTAAATTTTAAAAATAGTCAGCTCTTATTGTCGATTTTATTTCTTTTAACATTTCTAGCTCTCCGTTTTTAAATTCAATATTTAATTTAGAGATGCTTTCTAATAAATTATGTTGAAGAAATAGATCATCTTTAGAATGCGTTTTTGCAATTTCTAAATGATCCAATAATGCCGTGTCTGACGGATTATCTTTACTTAAAAACATAGCGTTGTATTTGGTGTAGTCTTCTACGTTGTCCAATCCTTTTGAAGCATCTTTAAACGCTTTCAACATCATATGATATTGGTCTTTAGGGAAATTAATAAATGTTTTTTTAGGATAACTTTGCAGTAGATTTTGATACGCAGTTATAGTGTCTTTATATCTTTTATCTTGTTGTAATGTATTGGCATAATCAAAATCTAGTTGCCAGCTTCGAGCTTCTGGAACTTCTTTTTTTATGGTTTCGCAAAGCGAAATAGTTGCCTTATTATCAAAACCTGCTGTTAAACAATGTAATGCTAATTTTAAATAACAAGCTTTGTTAGTTGATAGCTCTGCTGCCATTTTTAAAGATTCTGCACCAGCAGTGTTATCTCTCAACATCCATTGAATGAATCCATTGTTTCTGTATTCACTGAATGTCGTTGGGTTATCTATTAAATCAGCTACTGTAACTTTACCTAATGCTTCCGGGGTTTCTAGAAAAGTATAATAACAAATCCATTGAAATACAGGACGCAGTTCAGATGATAATTTACCGTGTTCAAAATTATAGATAGCGTATTTATGACATTCTTCATAATCTCCCATTTCTACAAGTGCTTCCACACACATATTCATTGTACCGCAGTAATCATTATCTCCAACTTCATAAAAGTCAATTTCTGCATGCATATCTTCAAAAAAGGCCGTGTAATTATGGTTTCTTCTATAAATAATCATTCGTAAATTATACAACCAAGGGGCAAAAGAATGTTTTGGTAGCGGAAAATCTGCAAGCGCTTCATTAATCACTTCAAGCGCTTCGTCAAATCTATGTAATCTAAATAATGCACGTGCTTGAAAAAACAAGGTTTTAAGTGTTGGTGTTTCTCTGCGATGAAACTGTACCACGATATCTAAAATGCCTTGCCAGCTTTCTATTCGGCCATTAACCTCTAGTAAATATTGCAAATACTCACTCATTCTGAGTCCGTTTCTAAAAGCGTCGTGGTAAGCATTTCCTGTTTGGTTATAGTCTTCGTCAAGGAAAAAGGACTTCGCTTTTAGAACATGAAGTAACGGGTTTTTAGGGTTTAAAGCTAAACCACGTTCAACACAAACCTCAATAGTTTGTTTGTTTTTTGTATGATAATATCCCGAATTTCCTATCAGTACATATTGATGCTGTGCTGATTGCCAACCTGAGTTAGCTAAGGCTTTCATATAGATTTGATACTCCTCAAAATTAGTGTAGTTTTCTTCAGGGAATTCCGGTTCAGGTGGTGTTGCTACTATTTGAGATACAAAATCGTATTTCATAAAATTCTTAGCAAAATCGGCTAATAATAAACGTGTATGATCCGTTAAATCAAAATGTTTCCATTCTTTGTCCCATAATTTTTTTATTTCTGCCGACCATTTTGTCCAAATCTCGACTTGTATCATGGCTAAGTTTTTACCAGCTTGATCTAAGCGGTCATCTAATTGTAAACCTTTTAAAACCGTTTTATTATGTGTTGCCGATGCTAAATCTAGTAATTCAAAACAATCTGCTTCTTCGGAAGACGCACATAATTGTTCTAATTGAGCCGATTGAATATCCCAAAGTAATAATCGCGCTTCTGTTAATGCAGGATAACATTCTAAAATATATTTAAGCGTAATAATAGCTTCTTCAAATCGTCTGTCTTCTTGTAATTTTAATGCGTAATGGAGGTGTAAGGTTTCATTATATGAGTACGTCATTAACGCCGTTTCATAAACCCATTCTTTACATTGTTTATAGTAGCTACACACATATTCGTAATCGGAAGGTAATACTTCATTTATATCGATTAAAGCTTGTAAATAAGACTCCATAACGTCCATATTTATCTCTTCAAAAGCACCAAGATAAAGCATGTAAATACGATAATATCTAGCATTATCGGCAAGATTGTTATCTCCTAATACGTCAAAATTTTCTTGAATATTACTTATTACAGATTGTAAAGGCGCATAAAGATTGGCTTTATAAAGTGCTTCTGCATGCTCAATTTGTTTTATAACTTCTTTTCTTGTTAAACTCATTTTTTCCATGTTTTAAACCAATCGGCATGTTCTATATGTAAACGTTGGTAGCATTCCCAAAGCGTTGCTGTTCCTGGAAATTTGCTAACATCTTGTTCTGTTGCTCCCAAAACGTATTCATCGCCTAAACATACGTTACGGTGAAAATCGCTCCAACTTGAAAAGGTCGATTTTATAGTGTCATTAGCTTCTTCTAAACGTAAAATTATTTCATCTGTATCCATAAAACCTAATACGTGACCTAAACGCATTTGAAAAATATAGTAGGCCATTTCGTATCCAATAAGTTTCTCTTTTCTTAAGCTAAAACGGTATTTCCACACCATTTTATAGATGCCTTTTGTTATTTGATTTTCTTCAGCATTGTATTTGGCATCAAAGTCGGTTGTGGTACTCATACGAAACTCTGAAGCAAGTTTTTCAAAATTATGAGATACCATTTGTCCGTTTTCATAACGTTGTAAACTATTACGTAAATGCAAACCAGATTTTATGCCAAATAAACTTAAAAGGCGTTTAGCTTGCTTTACATGCATTTGGTTTTCTAAGTCAAAACCAGACCAACTTGTTAAATCTGCGTTTTTATAATTTTTCTTTAAAATCAAGGCCGATAAATTTAATTGGTCTTGTATTTTGGGTGTGATCTCTTGTGTCATTTTCTAAGCGTTTAAGTCGTCAACAACTTGTAATAAAGCGGTTGTTAAATGATCTGAATAGGCTCCAGATTTTGCCATTGCTTGTAATCCCATGCCGTATGAAGGTGCCATTTGAGTGTCTTTTACTAAGTGTATAAATAAACTTCGGCAAAGATTTCCGTAGGTTTCTTGTGCTGTTCCTGGTGCTAAATTGGTGTCGAGTAAAGTCATATAAAGTGCCTGACCCATTCGTACTTGCATTCCTGTTTCATCATCAAGTAACCAAACTTTAAATTCTTCTATTTTTTCATCTAAAGGTTGTAGAAGTTCGGTGTCGCAACTTCCGTTTTCACTATAATGTTCTAAATTATGAAGTACAGCATCAACATATTTTTGGTTAATTTCTGTAACTTCCATTTTAAATGTAATGGTTTGAGAATTATCAACAGCTGTGGGTGTTTCTGTTATTGTTTCTCCTTTAAAGTGAATATTATAAAAGGCTTCAATAGCAGTTACTAATTCTGTTTGATTATTGAAGTCTGCGATCGTACTTTGACTATAATCAGAAAGAAACTTAGTGGTGTTTACGATTAGTTTATCTTTTTTTAATTCACTTAGAAAATCAGTTAAATACACTTCAATTTCTTTAGAAATTTCGGCGAAAGTGACATTTTCAGAAGTTTTAATTTTACATTTTCTATGAAAAGTGATGATACGATTGATAGCCTTATCTAAAAAATAACTAGTATCATCTTCGCGATTATTAAAATAGGTTGCGGTTCTTACGCCTTGCGTAGTTAAAAGATCGGAAACCCAAACAGCTTCTTGTCTAGAACTGTAATAAAAATCACCTAAATAATTAAACCAGGCTTGAATAATATTTAGTTCTAAAGGGCGCGCTTCATTGATGTAATGTCCGCCAGTAAACGTGTTACAAATTTTGGCAACACAAGCATCAATACTTTTAAGCGCTCCAATCTCGTTTACACGAGAATAATTTCCTGGTTCAACACATAAAGTAATGAGTGTTTTTGTGATTAACGGTAGGTTTTGTTTTCTAATATCGTCTCTAACATCTCTTGTAGAATACGCCATTTCTAACAAATACAATTGTAAAATTTCTTGCTGTTCTGCGTTGTATAAATTAAATAGTTGCTCGCGAGCATCATAAAACGTGCGAACTAAAAACTGATTTAATGGATTTTTAATACTTTCTTTAGTAAAACCATGAAGAAACCCCTTTAAGTTATCTTTAGTTTGAAAAACGTTTTTAATTAAAAATTCACCTGTCATTTGAAAATCCTTGTGATCAAAACGCATCACAGGAAGTTTTCCTTGTCGCTCTTCAATCAATAGATCTGAAAAAATGATGTTGTATGTTTCTGTTTGGTTTTTAATACCTGATTGTGGATGGCATTTATCAAACCAAAACGGAATGCATTGTAAAGGAAGTGCTTCTGCTGTATTTTCTGTAAAAATTAATTTACCATAATCTTTAAAAGCTTCTGAGTGAAAATTACTTCCCCCATCGGCAATTAACCAATCTATAAATCTTAAATAGCAAACATCTAATTGTTCTTGCGGTATATTTTTATCTCGATTATTAAACAACAATGTATCGCCTGCATCCCATAACAATTTAGGCCCTAATGCGGCAATTAACGGGTAAAAACCTTCAGACGTTTTTAAATTAAGTAATTCTAAACTTTTAGTGTCTCCAAAAATTAAGCGTTCTTTTATCGCTTTATGCGCTTCAAAAATAACTTCTAAATTATTGTAATAATAAGCTGCTAAATCTGTAGTAAACCAAGGCAACATTAAATCGTAAGCACTAGTAACATATATACGACCGACAGGTAATATGTGATGAAATTTTGTAATGAATTTACGCCAATCATTATCAAAAAAATGTTGAATGAAAGCATTATCTATTTTAAACGGAAATTTAGTTATCGTTTTATCTGAATGGACAACCGAATACGTTTCGTTTAAAATTTGATATCTAATACAAAACTGAATTAAAAAGTCGGCACTCAACACGTCTCGAATATCAAAAATACGGTCTATTAAAAAACTAGCGATAGGAAGGGAAGCTTCCGATTCACTTTGTACTAGCATTTTTAAAACTTGAAAGATTTGTGTTTTTAAATCTTCAGAAACAGCGTCGGTTTGTAAATAACTCAGACTAAAAGTTAAAAACTCGACGAGCTTATTGGCGCTTTTTTCGTCAGGAAAAAATCCTTTTTTTAATAGTGGTAACCACGAAGCGATAAGCTCTAAGCCTTCTTTTTCATCGCCATATACCTTCGGATGAAAATAAATATTTTGTGCTACGTTTTCTGTAAAACTAACAATGGTATTTTCTGAATCACTATTCTTTTTAGCCTTTTTATAAGCATCAGTATCTGTAGCATCCATTAATTCTAAAATGTGAAGTATGGCTTTTACCTCGGAAGGAACTAAAGAGGCTAACTTTAATTTGGGTACTATTTTTTCTTTAAATATCGCAGACATGTGCAAGGGGGGATTCAAATTTAATATTCTTGTTTTTGAAAAAACATTTGCTTTAAGGCCTATTAGTTATTACTAAACCATTCTCATCTTCCATTTCAACTTGTTCTCCTAATAAGCTTTTGATAAAGGTGTTTAAACTGTCTGCTTCAATATAACCAATGTCTTGGTCGGCACCAAAACGAATAACTTGACCAGAAACACCCATAGTATTTGGAGCAAAATCTAATGCTAAAAAATTACCGTTTTCTAAGTCAAAGAAGGGGATCCAATAAGGGGTTGTGTACATAAGTAAGGTTTTGCCTTTGTTTGTACTGTATGTATCTAATAACTCGTCCTGTGTCCAGTTGTCATAAACATTTTTCCAACTTTTCCATTCTTTTACTATTTTTTCGGCACTCATAATTGGAAAGTTTTCAACACCATTGTGTAACGATAAATAATCTTTTATTAACGAAGGAAACGGGAAGTTGGCTTCTTTTTCAAATGCATGATAAATAGCCTCATTATTTTTTGGAGGAAAAACGTTTAGTGCTTTAATGTCTATAAGTTTTTTAAAGTTTTGGGAGATGTCTTCAAAATTACTGTTGGCATTTAATTGAATGAATGGCTCTAGAAAATCTGCTTTTTCTTTGGCTAATTTTTCAGCAATAAATTGATTCGGAATAAATTGAGTAATAAAGGCACCTGTGTCTTTATAAATTAACCCTTCTGTAATATTTGAAGTTGATTGACTACTATACAAATTTTCTGCAAAAGAATAGATTTTAGGCGTCGTTTTACCCGCATCGTCTTTATCAAGGTCTATGTCATCAAACCATTCTTTAAAAATTGGAGTGTTTTCAATTTGTAAGGTTAAGATATTTTTACCTTCCAAAAAGGCAATACCATAAAAATTGGTAGTAGATATGTTGTCAGGAGTAATGACTAATAGTTTGTAAACTTCTTTGTTTGAAAATTCTTGCACAGCTTTTAGCAGGGCATCTCTAAAAGAAAAACTATTCTTGTAGTGCTCGGGGTTTTCTAGTTTAACAAGTGTGTCTATGGCGATTGGATCAAAATTAAAATCATTCCATTTCATCTCCTTTAAATTAGCTGTATATGCAGTAATATTTCTCATTTCCGATTTTTATTATTAGACTGCTAAGGTACTTGGCTATATGGGTCGGACTATCCCCGAAAACGATGATTTTATTTATTACAAGATATTTTTTAGCAAGTAAATAGTAATAGTTTGCTTTTACTTACAACAAGTTTTTTTTATAAATTGACGCATGGGACCATAACTAGCATAAGTGGATTTGAAGTTAGTCGTTATGCTTTTAAGTAAGTCTGAGAGAGAAAAATAAGGGAGTTGATCAAGACAAGTAATAATTAAGTTTTTAGATATTTTTAAATCCTGATGATGAATAGCATCACAACTTAAAGCATAATTAAGTAATTCTGGTTCTAAAGATTTGGCTCTAAATTCACCTTGAAATTCATTAGTTATATTGGCTTCATTCTCATTGTTTTGTAATGTTACAGCAAATGTATCAGACATTGGTCCGTTTCCATGTCTAGTTTGATAACAACGCGTAACGTAAAATATATCAATTTGTGTTGTATTACTTAAATGTGTTTTTATAAGTTTAATGGCATTTTTAGAAGAGGTGTAGCTCCAGGTAGTGTGTGGATAAAATCCATGTTGGGTATCTAGTAAAATTCCCTGGCTGCCCTCAAAAATAAAATGCTCAAATGTTGTCGCTAATTCTGAAAGCGACGTTACACTATAAAACTTTTTAATATCTAAACAACTGTCTGTAAAATAGTTTTCGTTATACTCCTTTAGTTCATTTTTATAATACTCCTGTACCGATTTTGGCTGACTTTTTAGCTTTGTTTCGTAATAGGTCTTTATACTTTGTAAGCGTTGTTTTAAAACCCATTTAAACTGTAAATCGTTAGCATACAAATAAACTTCATCTTTATTTCTAGCAATGGTTGTTCCAAAACCTAAGCCACAAGACCCATGGTTTTGTAGTTTTTCTAGCGCTCTGTTATAGGCAATATCATAAAAGGTAGTAATCATCGCTAAGGGATGAAAATATAATTTAGGCTGATAGGTTTTTAAGAAATCACCTTCGTCTAAAATAGCAGGTGGAAATAGGGTCGTATGTTCCGAGTAATACGTTGGAACTCCCAATAATGTTCCGGAACCAAAATTACTAAAGGTATGCGTGAGCTTATCTGTGCTTACTGTGTGCCCAATTTGATGACCACCAGAAAACCGAATCACGACACTTTTTTCAGGATGTTGAGATGCCAGAAAATCGGTAGTTAACCCTTTTCCAGCATCTCCAAATCCTAAATCTATAACTATACTGCACTTTGGCATTTATAACATGTTTTCTACTTCTGTATTATCAGAAGCTGTATTGGTGTTTGTTGTCGCGTTATATGGTTTGTGATTTTGAATAACCACATCCGCAATACGTTTTGCTACCGTTTTAAAATCAGGAATTTCTATAAAATGGTCACCTAAAAGTGCTTTCCAATTTCCTTTTCTTCGGTGTTGCTTGGCATAATCATTATGCTCTAAATGCAAATGAAACACATTATATTTTTCTTGAGCTTCTTTTATGATAGCTTCTGTAGTAATGGTTTCTGCTTCATCAGCACAGGTGTATCGTTTAATGATTTCTGCTGGAATCGTAGGAAAGACAGGCTCATCACCAATGGTGAATAAAAAACCTTTTTGTTGTCTTTTTTCCCAACAATCAATAACGGTATGACGTGCCGCAAACAAATGTGCCAAGTTGTAACCTTCTTGATTGTTTCCGCCACCGCCACTTTCTAAATAGACGCGTGTTAACCAACGGTCTAATAATTCTGCAGAAGACTCAAATTGTCCAACTTGTAAAGGCGCGCTGTCATAAATAAAATCTCCAATACCTAAAAATAAGACTTGTGGATCTTCAATCCCAGCTTCCATTAAAGAACCAATAAGGTCTGGTAAGGCTTCTTTTACAATATGTTCTGGCACAAAACCCATACTTCCAGTAACATCTAACGCTACAATAATAGATACGGTTTCAGGATGTTCTTCAGAATCTCTAGATTCTCTTACAACTGCTTTTACAGGATCCATTTCTGGGTCTATTTGTCGAGATGTAAATATCTCTTCTCTAGACTTGTTACTGTAATCTTTCGTTTTTCGTAAACGTTTATAAGCATCGTTACTAAATCTTCCTCCTCCCATAATTATAATTCGTTTATGATTCCACCAAATAAGTGCGTGTAGCGCTTTTTAGCTAATTCTAATTTAATTTCTAAGTTTCTAATCTTAACAGACATTTCTAAGTCTTTGGTTACATAGTTTTTCGCATCAAAATCTGAGGCTAAAACTAAACTGTTTGCGTCTGTCGGACTCATGTCTAACATGTTTTCTTGCTCGCGTTTTAAACGTCTTAATGATAACGCTAAATCTTCTGTTTCGCGTTTGTACATTAATTGTGCATCTTCTGCAATAGCATTGGCACGATCGTCTCTTATTTTTTCGTTATTACGCTTTAATGAATCTAAAAAAGCAGCACTTTTAACATTATCTTCCATAAAAAAAAAGTTTACAACAAAGTTAACCATTACAACTTGCTTTTTTAATCACTGAAAAGGGTGATTTTAGTTTTTATAGACAATATTAATTTAATATACGTTTTTAGATGTCCTAATATCTCTGAAAAAGGAGTCTTAATTTACTTGTTAAGTGATTATCTTTGGTGTTATTAAAATGCACTTATGACAACAATACACTTATCTTCAACTGAATTTCTAATTAATTCAATTTCTATTACATTCCCCGTTTCTGTAACAAAATTAATAAGTAGTTTGGATAATGATTTTAGAACATTTAAAGCGAAAAACAACACTGTTTTTACATGGGATGATTTAGGGATTTTAGGATATTCTGAAAACGGAGAATTTATAGATTCCCTAACTTTAGAATTCGAACCAGATGCTTACGATTTTAGTCCAAAACAAAAATTCTCTGGAGCGTTTTATTTTAATGATGAAGAGATTACGAGTTATTATAAAGACCATAAATCAGAACGGGTAGAACTGTTTGAAGGTGATGATTGTGGTGCGTTGGTACAACATAATATTAGTGCTTGGTTTGATGTTAATGATACTAATATTAGTGCTATTGAAATAAGTAA
Organism: Olleya sp. HaHaR_3_96; assembly: GCF_019278545.1. Classification (NCBI taxonomy): domain Bacteria; kingdom Pseudomonadati; phylum Bacteroidota; class Flavobacteriia; order Flavobacteriales; family Flavobacteriaceae; genus Olleya; species Olleya sp. HaHaR_3_96. The sequence goes on along the minus strand of NZ_CP058987.1, from coordinate 4,296,009 downwards.
TTACGAACCATATCAACGTTCGACAGGTATTGCGGAAGATAAGTACACTATAAAACAACTTGCTGAAGAACAAATCACGTTTACAGATTTAGGATTTAAACTGTCTATTATTGAAGAGTTAATGTATGTGAAGGAATTATTGCAACCTAAATTTGATATCTATGAATTTGCAAAGTGGTACAAAGACCGTAAAATAGATATTGATGAAGAAGGATATGAACCTATTGCTGAGGTTGTACAATATTTTAAAGATTTACCAATACCTAAAAAATTAGCTTCGGAAATCACAGAAATCTATCAAGATGGAGGAAACGATATTTATATGAATTTGGCACCTTTTTCTGGTGGCAGTGAATCCGATTGGGATATTGAACTTAGTACTGATGCTAAACAGTTTCCTAATTTAAAAAAAGTAACACTATGTTATGCAAAAGAGCATGTTTATAACGAGTTTGCAGCAATGGGTATAAATACGGAATGGTTATAATCACTTAAGCTTATATCTGTAAATAGTTATTTATACTTAAAAATAAAATTTAAAATTATAAAAAGCACGCTAATTACTGCGTGCTTTTTTTTGTGCTTAAAACTTAGAAAGCTATTTCAGTATTTATTGATATCACTGATTTCAGTGATAAGTAGGGCCCACATTAATCCTAATTTTGCCATGTAAACAATAACAATAATATTATGGGATTAACAATTTCAAGTGGAATTTTAGTAGACTTTATAGAGAAAGAGCCAGAAGGATATGAAGCTTATAAAAATATTTTTGAAAATATAAATGTGATATTGGCTTCTAATAATTTAGAGCCTCATCAAGAGCCTGATGTTCTAGAAAATACACCTTTACATGTCGGTGGTTTTTCTTATAGTTTTTTACATCATTTAAGACGTTTTTTAGCTCATACTTGGGCAAACGAAGATAATGATGCTTGGTCACCTTTGCCTTTTTCCGCAGAAGAGGATCCAACAGAAGATCCTATTTTAGAGGACCACTATTCTTATATGTCTAGCCACTTATTAACGCATTCAGACTCTGAAGGTTTCTATCTTCCTGTAGAATTGCCAGAAGTCCTTTTTAGTACTGATGAAGCACCTGTTCCTGGAGCAATGATAGGATCATCTTATAATCTTTTAAAAGAATTGAAAGATGTAACAACGTCTTTAGGTATAAAATTAGGCGAAAATGACACCATTACAAATTTATCAGAATTAAATGTAATTATTGAGAATGAGGGGCCTTTTTGGATTGAAATATTAGTTTGTGTTACGCTTTTAGAAGCTGCTAAATATAGTATTACAAATAAAACAGCTATTATTTTTAATTAGACAAAAATCACCTAATTGCAAATTTTACAATAAGCAATTAACCAATTATAATTTTTAATAAAACGTATTCACATTGAAAACACTTCAGCCTTATTTTATCTTATTACTCGTGATGCTTTCATCTTGCAGTCAAAAAAGCTACACAGCACTTTATAATGAAAATTCTATTTTATTAGGAGATGAAGTCAAGTATCATTTATCAAAAAATCTTTTAAAATTAGAGATTGTTTACACTCTAAATGAGCCAAGAGTACAAAAAAATGGTTTAGATCAACCATTGGGATTAAATGGGAGCCAGGTAACGATAGAAGACCCCATTAAAATAACCAAACTTTTAGTAGCAGATAAGTCTCAAACATTCTTTATTAAAGGAAAGCAGTTGTCTGATGCTTCTTTTGTTAATATTGGAGATAAAGCAAAGGATGTTATTATTAAAGATAGTGTCACTATTTCTTCTGAAAATATAGAAGCTGTTAATAAGTTGCAACTAGCCTTTTTAACGGACTCTAATATAGAGGTAGGGGCTTATAATTCTGTGTTAGAAATAAAGAATAATATTTCAAAAATTAAGACTAAAGATGAGGCTGAATTCACATTAAACTTACTGCAGTTGTACAAAGATCAATCCACTCGAGCCAGTAAAGATTTTAAACCATATATTAAAAAATCTAAAATAAGATATACGGTTATTATTGACCCATCTCAACTTTATTCTAATCCTGGAAATTGGTCTAAACTTAAGGGGGATAAAATCAGCCATACTATTGCTCCTAAACATCTTTTTAAAGATAAAGCGGTTTTGAATGATGTTATAACTATAGAAGTTCAAAAACCAGAAACAGCTTCATTCTCAGAATTAATTAATCAAAAGTCTTTAGAAGGTATTGTTTACCGAAGCCCTGCTTTAGGAAAGGTAACAGTTTCATTAAATAAACAGGCACTTGTAAAAGGTTCGTTAACAATAGCTCAATTAGGAACCGTTAAAATAATTGCTGTAAACGATTTAAAAAACCAAGCAAATTCATCTGTTATGTTATTCAAATCAAAAGGAGAAAATAATTTACAAGTTAAAAATGATAAACTTTTTAAACTTCATAATACAACAGAACATTTTGACGCAAATGAAACTGTAGAAGCATCACAAAAAGTGATTAGGCGTGAATATGAAAATAAACTAAAGAATATTGATTTACTAATATTAAAGCTTCAAGAACTAGAAAAAGAACTGTAAGTTGTTTTTGTAAATTATCAAATTACTAAAAATCGGTATTTAAAAACATAAGTAAAATTTCACCTTTGTTAAAGTTCTAGAAATACTTAAAGGACAATAAATATTGTAAGTTTAGATAAAATTATTAAAGGAGGGAAATACGATTTACATAAAAAAGAAGCCTATTTAAAATCTATGATGTTACCCTCCATAACAATAGAACATGAGAATTATTCAAAAGAATTTATAGGCTTATGTAAGCAGGGGCATTCAGTTATTCCTGAATCCTTTTAAGTAGCTAAACATGAGTTTGATGATTATCGTTTTACATTACAGATTAATTTTTATTCAAAAAACGTAATAGATGTTTTTTGGACTGAAGACGGCATGTTTGGAAACCATTATTTAGTAACGCATTTTCATGATAGCAAAACTTTTGATGACACCACAATATTTGGTCAAAAACAAAAAAAAATGACAGTAGAAGACCTGAAAAATAAAATTGCTAAACCTGTAACTAAACTTACTACTGGAGGCTTTAGACCTAAAAATACTATTGAAGAAAGTTGGATAGGCAAAGTGTTTGCTTATCATGAAGACGAAGAAATTCCGAAAGATAAAAACGGAGACTTAATGGTTCCTTTGGCGCAATTTTATCTTCCTAATTTGCCTTATGTTCACCCACGTATCAGTAAGACAAAACTAATAACTGTTTTTATTACTGGAGAATTGCCAGAATGTTTTGAACCAATGGGAGAGAATTGGGTTATAAGAGAATATGAAAATTTAGACACGATCAAAATTAAAAAATTAGAAAACCCTAATTCATTTTTAAAAGCATTTCCGCTACAGGCAGAATTAGACGAAAATGATTTTCCCTTATGGGATGGTGGTGGTTTATCTATGGAAGATGAAGCAGAAGTTTTAAAGCTCGAAAATGAAGGCATTATTGAAGATTATTTTGATATCACCGAACATATATACGACCATAAGATAGGTGGTTATCCCTCTTTTTGTCAATCTGGAATTGGTGATTCTGATGGGTTTGGAGAAGGGTTTCAGTTTGTTTTTCAGATTTCATCAGATGAGAAGGCCAATTTTAACGTGATAGATAATGGTAGTTTAATGTTTGCTAAAAATAGTGACACTAATCAATGGAGCGTTTATTACGATTTTTATTAGTAACATAAATTATGAAATGAAAAACGAAAAAATAGAACAAGCTTATCAAAGTACATTTTCAGGATTAACAATGTATTATAGAGATTGCGAACTTACAGAACATTTAATTTCTGCCTATAAAATAGACCAAATTATACAAGAAAGAGGGTTTGCAGACGTGTCTAACCATGCAGAAGGTTTAAGTAAAAATGTTAGGTTTGCCATTGCTTCAAATGCAGCATCAAATTTAGGCGAAATAAATCTTGATGTTGCAAAATATGGATTTCATATAATTACTTCTGGTGCTTATTTTAAGGTGTTAGATATTTATAAAATTGGTAATAAAACACAAATTATGCTTATGCATTTTAATGAAAACTATTTAGACGTTTTCAATACGACAAAATCCAATATAGAAGATAAAATAGTATTGGTAGGTAGAAAAAATTTAGAGATTAAAATCAAAATGCAACCCAATGCAATTTTAAATAACGAAGAATGGACAGAGCGCACAAAATTCCCAATAGGAATGACTGAGTCTGGTACTTTTTTTAAATAAAATAAAATTTAAATCAAATTATGAAAGAAGATAATAAAGCTATTTTTTACGCAAAGCAAAACAAAAAGATGGAAGACGCCTATGTTAAAGCACAGACAACATTTAATTACTTCTGGCGTGAAGTGTACTGGGAAGGTAAAAGAGTTGTTCCTGCACACGATTTAGCTTTAGTGAAAATTCCTTTTCAACAAGTCATTGAAGGTAGAGAAGCGCCTTTGGTAGAGCATATGTGGATTAGCGACATTGATTTTGATGGTGAACTAATTACTGGAGTTTTACAAAACGCACCAAATAAATTAACTAATGTTGCGGAAGGCGATACTATTACCAGAAAACTATCAGAAATTTCAGATTGGATGTTATCTATAGACCGTAAAACTTACGGCGGATATACCATTCAAGTACTACGCTCTGGTATGACAGAGGAGGCCAGAGTACAACACGATAAGGCTTGGGGATTAGATTTTGGTGACTACAATACTATTTTAGTGGCACACTTACAAGAAGAGGAAAAAGAGAATCTTATTGAGCACCCAATGAGTAAAGCTATGGAGCAACCTGCTAGGGATTACTTTACCGGGAATTTAGATGTTGTAAAGGCTGCAGATGAAAATGGAGTAACCAGATTACATACCGAAACTATTGCGGGAAATGAAACAGCAGTAAAGATTTTGTTAGAACTAGGTGCCGATAAAAAGGCTAAAACCAAAACAGGAAAAACAGCTTTAGATTTTGCTACAACTTTAAATTGGTCACACCTTATACCTGTTTTACAATAATGTAACGCGCCATTTTTAAAATGAAAACAAAATTCATATCCATTTTTATAGGGGGTTTATCCATTCTTGCACTTTCTTGGTCGTTTTTTAATCATCAGGAAAATGCAAGTCTGGATTTAATTTTTGATAAAAAAATTAATGATGGAGATCTTGTTTTTCGCTCTGTTAATACAGGGGATTCCGACGCAATACATTATAATGAATTTGGAATTATCGAAAAGTCATTAGGAAAACTTTATGTTTGGGATAACCAAAATGCACTGAAAAGAAGTTTTCAAGACTGGGTAAAGGAAGGAAACGGAGGCCATATTAAAGTGTATAGCATGAAATCGTTAGATTTTGATATCAATAAGCAAGAACTGAAAAATGGGACATATAATCATGTAATGAATTCTGATGCTTTAGAGTTTATAACTGAAAATAAACAAGTCAAAAATTAAAAAAAAGATGAAATGGATACGATAGCAGATAAATACATTTCAGGACTAAAAAGAGCCTATTATAATGCTAAAGGCAAAGACATTTGGGACCATTTTGAAAACATAAAACACGGTGCATCTCAAGAAGATTTAGATAAACTTAAAGCAGCTTGTCCTAATATTTCTAACGCATTAATTAATCTATTACAGTATGTAGATGGCACGTATTGGAGAACCTATGGTGACGAAGATATTGCTTTTACCTTATTAGGGTCTGATTTATCTAAACGTCGATATTACTTATTATCCTCTCAACAAATTCTAGAAAATCAAGATGATGCCCCATATAATTATCAAGATTATTTAGATGGCGAATATGATGGTGTAGACATAGATGAAAAAATCTTAAAAAATGCAAAGGACCTTAATTGGCTTCATTTTTCAGATTGTACAAATAATGGTGGGACTTCTCAACTTTACATAGATTATAGTCCTTCAGAAAAAGGAACAATAGGGCAAGTAGTGAGGTTTCTTCATGATCCAAATGAGTTTGAAGTGATAGCGAATAGTTTTGACGCATATTTACAAATGCTAATAGATTACGAATTCCATTTTATCCGTGAAGATAATTTAGATTAGTACTATCTTTAAATGGTAAACTAAATTTAATTAAAATTAATATGGATAAGGAGACTTACAAAAATAAATTTACAGAAGATGATGCAGTTGGATGGAAATCAATAGATGAAGCCTTAGAGAAAATTTATGGAGATTCTGAGCCTAAACATTATGGCCCTTTATGTGGTATTCATTATAGTGCTGGAGGAGAAGATCCAATAGATGGTGCTAGTATTTATAATTCTAATGCACAAGAATCTCATAAACATGTGGTTAGTTATGGAATGTCTGAGTTGTATTATAATGAAGACAAAGCAGGTGGCGAATTTAGTAAATGGGGATTAGAATTTACTTTCAGGCTTAAAACAAGTAAAGACAATAAAGACGAACCGACATGGATTATTCAGGTTATGAATAATTTGGCGCGTTATATGTATAAAAGTGGAAATTGGTTTGAAGAGAATCATTTTATTCCAGCAAACGGACCAATTAAATTAAATACTGATACTAAACTTGTCGGTTTTGTTTTTGCAATTGATCCTGAATTAGGAAAAGTAGAAACACCACATGGGGAAGTTACGTTTTTACAATTGGTAGGTATTACCGAAGATGAACTAAAAAGATTAAAGGATGCCCCAAGTACAGCTGAAGTTGAAAAGTTAATTAATGAGTTAAAAAAAGAAAACCCGTTATTAATAACAGATTTAGATAGAGAATAGTTTCAAGTTAAAAAATAGGTATAACCTATTTAAACCGTATTAAATGGATTTAGTAATACCGTTGGAACAAAGTGAAAACTTTTAAAAGGGGGTAATCCATATTGGATATGAAAAAAATAGTAATCTCGCTTACCATATTTCTTGTTGCTTTAATAACGTATTCGATTATTCATTATACCAATCGAGAAAATTTTACAGTATATGAAAGCCATATTTCTCAGTCTTTAGATGGGCGTTTAGTGCTATTTATGGAATCAGGAAAAATGGATGATGATGCTTATTGTAAAATTTTCCTTTTTGAAACAAAAGTGTATCCAAATTTAAAGGAACAAGGGACATTTCCATCAAAATTGCAGAAAAACAATCCGAAGGCATTATTCTATATTCCTTTAAAATTTTATGCTAGAATTACAACTTTTAAATGGCATGAGAGAAGCAATACAGTCAGTATTAATCAAGCGGCTGTAAATGATGAAAAAGCTTTAAACTATGAAATTAATTTGAGTAATTTTAACTTTTACGAAAAGAAAGAATAAACGTATTTAGATTAGACGTTTAAGTGGTCTCTTAGGTGAGTTTTTCATAAATAAAAAGTAATAATTCTAATAGAATAATAACAATATGGATTTAGAAAATGCTATCATAAAAATTCAAAACTTCGATGTCAATGATGGTATGGAAGATTATGAAATTAGTGAATTTTTTGATGCTATTGGAGACGAATTAACTGATGTGAAAACGTTTACAAGTTCTCAAAAGCAACAATTGATTCAGGTGCTTTTTGATTTTCTAAAACGTCAAGATCCAGAGTTAGAAGAAAACTTTTCTTTCATCCATTTTATAGAACATGTAGACAAGCCAGATTACAAGATTTATGATGCTGAGTTATTAAAATTCAATACAGAAAACGGAACTACTACGGCTACTCTTTTATTGAATAGGTTTATCAATGGTTTAAAAGAAAAGGAACGTAAAAAATATATCGATTTATTAAAAGTGATATCTGAGAATAGGAATTATACCGACTTTGTTAGAGTTGAAGCATTGAGTTATTACGAACATCAAATGGAAAAAGGATAAATATGGAAAACACACTTTCTAAAACTAAAAATGTTTTAATTGATTTAACTAATTCTGAAGATACTTCGGAAGCCTTAAATTATTTGAAAACCAATTTTCACGGAAATGTAGTAAAACGTTTTTCTGATATTAAAAACACAGAGAAAGCGATTAGAATGTATGTGATTGGTGATATTAAATTACTAGATGCTAAGGCTAAAACTGTTTTAATAATTAAAGAATATTCTTTTAATTATGACAATGTCAATATTGATAATTTCAAAATTATAGGTGAAGGTCAAGTGCCAATACATTTACATAATGCCGGTGTGTTTTATCGTCAATTTTTTGAAGACGAGAATTACTTTTCTAAAATAGAAGCAGAGCATCAGTTTCAGCATTTAACAGAATCTACTAAGCAATCGGTAGCCTTAAGAAAAGGGATTTATTTAAGTAGAATTACCAAAAAAGAATCATCTAAAAACGAAGAACAATTTCATTTTAAACTATTACGATGTTCTACTAACCTAACTGGGCCAACAGATAATTTTAGAACAACAGATACGCATATCGTCAACAAAATTAACGAAGCCGTAAAATTTGATTTTGAAAAAAAAACCGAATTAAACCATGTTTTAGCTCAAATTTACGAGAATAAAAAGAAAGATAAAGACCATCCAAAAGATGTAAAAGCGAAGATAAAAGCGCATTCCGACAAAACGAAAGATATGCCTAAAGAAGGTTTAATTGCTTTCTGTACTTTTTATGATAATACTAATTTGGATAAATTAAGTCCTTCTAAAACCAATAAATTTGACAGTGTTTATGGCAAATCTAGCGGATTAAGCAGATTGCTTTTTAAATTAAAATCGTCTGTAAACGATGCTACTTTAGTCAAAGAATTCTCTGTGACTTTGTACCCAAATTCTGTGTTTTTAATTCCGTTGTCTATCAACAGATTGTACACGCACGAGATAAGACCATCTGTTTTAGATATCGATTTAATTCCGATTAGAATGGGGTATGTCATTCGTTGTTCTAATCTAGAAGCTGTTTACACAAACGATCAAACCTATATTGAAAATGAAGGTGAACTGATTAAATTAGAACCAATGGTTACCGAAAACCTAGAAGATTTAAGAACGTCTTATTACGAAGAAAACAAGACCGTAAAACGTGTAGATTATGGTAAGGTTCACTTTAGTATGAATACTGGAGATTATAAAAAACCAATCTATTAATTTGAAAGTATAATCTTATGAGTAATCAGGCATTTTATAAAACAACACTTCCTTTAGAAAGTACGCTTTTTAAAGATTTATCCGAAGAAATTACTTTTGAAGCTTTAGGAAAAGGTCGTACTGGTAATACTATTGCGAAGTCTATTAATGATGGTATTCCGATTGTAAGAACAACAACACAGTTTACTAGTCCTGCGCATTATTTTACTGTAAATCATCTTGATATTTTAAATCATATTAATAATACTTTAGCAGCGGAAAATCAACCAAAAACAAATTTTAACTGTGGTCTTATTGAAATGTATGACGAGAATTACACAAAAATGGGCTATCATTCAGATCAAAATTTAGATCTAGAATCGGACTCTTATATCGGTTTGTTTTCGTGTTATAAACATCCTGAAAATTTAACAGATACAACCACTCGTATTCTTAGAATTAAAGATAAATCTACCGAAGAAGAATTTAATATCACTCTAACTCATAATTCTTTCGTTTTATTTTCTGTTGAAACGAATACTAAATATTCCCATAAAATAATACTAGAGAACCCAAATCGTGACGCGTTAAAATTAGCAGACAATAAATGGTTGGGGATCACTTTTAGAACGTCTAAAACCTTCGTGAAATTCAATAATGATATCCCATCTTTTGAAGATGGTACATTAATGGAACTAGCAAATGAAGTACAAGAAAAGGAATTTTATAAATTGAGAGGAGAAGAGAATAGAAGTCTAGATTATACCTATCCAGATTTAAAATATACGCTTAGTAAAGCAGATCTTATTGTTCCTAAATTAGATTAGAACGATACATACAAAAACAAAAAAACACAACAATTATGATACTTGCTTTTGACACTTATTATTACGACGGAAAAGCCAAAACAATTGCGGTAAGCTTTAATGATTGGGAAGATGACGAACCAATACAAATTTATACAGATATTATAAAAGGTGTTGCCGAATACGAACCTGGTTCTTTTTACAAAAGAGAATTGCCATGTATTTTAAGCTTGTTGAAACAAGTGAATTTAGACGAAATAGATGTCATTATTGTAGATGGTTACGTGATTCTAGAAGAAAAACATTTGGGCTTAGGTGGTTATTTGTACCAAGCTTTAGAAGCCAAAATTCCGGTTGTTGGCATCGCTAAATCTGAGTTTGTGTCTAAAACATCTGTATTTAAAGAAGTGTTTCGTGGTGAAAGTAAAAAACCATTGTATGTAACCTCTATTGGTACTGATAGAGATGAGGTTTGTAACGCCATAAAACGAATGCATGGTAAATACCGAATGCCAACATTACTACAAATTGTAGATACTAAGACCAAAGAAAATACTAAGAACTAATACTTTAAAAAGTTAAAAATATGAATGACCATTTAATTATAACATCTGTAGATGAACTAAAACCGATGTTTAGAAAAAATTACAGAGAATTTATTGCAGAAAAACCAAGGACTGTTGTTTTTGAGGAAGAAGAATTTACCTTGTATAATTTTGAAAAGATGATGGAGCTTACCAACATAGATGGAATGGAAGTTAGCCATATTTACGCATTAAATCCGTATGTTAAAATGTTAAGTGAATTTATGAATCCGACATTTAAAGATTTAGATGGGTACAAGTGGAGTTTAGAAAAATTAGCTTTAGGTAAAGCTATTGGTGCTAATTCTGAAGGTGATTTATTGTTTTTTGGTTGCTATGATAATACTAAAGTACATCTATTTCGTCACGATGATGGCAGTATAAAGAGAACTAAATTAACCTTGTTTGAAATTATTAAACAATTTTCTGAGTAGATTTCAGGTATTCATCGTAAATAAAAAAAGCCCAATTATAAATGTGTAATTGGGCTTTTTAGTTTTTTTATGACTGAAATTATTCGGTGTATCTTAAAAATAAATGGTTTTTATTTTTTATGATGTCTGCTAACTTTTCAAATTCTGATGCTGTTGTGTTATACATTTTTGCCAAGTCAGCTATCAATGCTTTTACTTTATGGTCTTCTAATTTTTCATTTTTAACAAATCCTAAAAAGGAAGCACCTATTCCAAAAAGTTCAAAATTATAGGTTTCAAATAAGTACTTCGATAACGCGTAATTATCAAAAGGACTTAAGTCGGCATCAAAATATCCATTCGGAAATCCTGTAAGTCCTTCGTATGGTTTTTCAACTGGAAGAATTTTCAGGATAATCTGTTGGTCTAAAAAGGCTAACGGGGATTCATTAATGTTTTCTAAATCTAAAACTTCGTCTTCAGAAATGGTTAAATTCCTTTCATAAACCGTTTTAAAGTCAATGCCTTTTGTGTGTTTTAAAAAGTTTTCCTTTATAATGAAATATTCAGATGGTGTAGAAAGATGCCCCAAATGTTCGTTGTCTTCATCATAACAAGCTTCATCAAGTCCAGATAAATCATAGCCTTCTGTATCCAGCAGAGAATTGTAATCACAAGCGTGCCCACTAGTATATTCGGCTTGACCTAAATCATCAAGGGTTAAGATTATAGTCTTGTCAGGATGATTTTGTTTGTAGGTCTGGTAAACGTCTATAAGTTCCTCGTACGACTTTATATTTTCGATTAAGAAACTGTCAAACAACATTTCGTGGTAAGGCGAACGATTATTAGTTGATTTTTCTATTTTCATCTGTTTTGTTTTAAATAGCGGGTAATATCAGAAGTTATGCAATAGCTTCTTTACTAAACTCTTTTTTCAATTCGGTGTAACCTAGCGTTATTAAATTGTTGTATTTTTTTTGATTCATATTATAACCACCAAAACCAGAAAGGTAATATTTTAGTTCTTTCAGTTTTAGTTTTGTAAAGTATTCTGGTACTGCATTTTCAAATGAGCAACCATCAATATCTAAGCGTTCTAATTGAGGTAAATCGGCTATCCAAGTTGGTAAGTCTACAAAGTCATTTCCGCCTAAGGATAAGGTTTTTAAAGTTTTAATCTGCTGAATGTATTCTGGTAAAGCGTCATATTTGTGACCTATTAAAAATTCGGTAAGCTTTAATTCCGTAATACTTTCAGGAATGCTGTTTACATCATCACCAATGCCCATAAGCTTTAGTTTTTGTAAAGCTTTAAACTGATTTAATTTAGCATAAGCCTCCATTCCAAATTGGTAACTTAACGCGATATACAGAGATTCTAAAACAGGTGCGTCTAAAGTTTCAAGCGTTTCAAAAGACGTATAACTTAGTTCCAAAGTTTTTAGATGTTGCAATTTAACTTTAGGAAATCTAGGTGTAACGTCATAATGGGCCATTTCTAAGGTTTCTAGATTTGGCATATTAGCAATAATGTCCTCTAGATTTTCAGCTTTATAAAAATCTAATTTTAAATGTTTTAATTGAGGCGCAGGTTTAGGTGTTAAAGCCAAAAGGCTAGCTTCATTATTATCTAAATGTAAATATGCTAAGTTGGTACAATAATGAAGTACATTTTGAAAATGCCCCGTATTAGTATAAGCCTTTAGAGTGGTCAATACTTCTGGTTTTGGCAAGTATTGTATTAAGTCTTCTTCTGTGTTTTCGCATTCGTTAATACCCGAAAAATGAAGCGATGTTGTAATTATGTTATTAAATAACATTTTTGGATCTTCAATCGCTAAATTACCAAAATAAGCCTGTTCTGTTTCTAATAATTTTTCTGAAGCAACATATTCCTTAATATCAAATAAATGCAATTCGTTAATTTTAGAAGGTAAATTTTTAGCCTCTAAAACTAAACTTCTACAGCTGTTAAAACATAAATAGTCTAAGTGTTGTAAGTCTTTTAAACCTTCAGGAATGCTTTCTATGTTGGCACCGTATAATTTTAAATAGCGTAATTGCGTACAGTTTTCAATATGTTGAAACAAGGTTTCCATTTGGCTTCCCTGATGAATATCTATAGCTTTAAGTGTTGTTAATTGCCCAAATCCGAGCGTTACAGCAGAAAAATCTGTGATATATTGAATTTTTAGTTTTTCTAATTGTGTAAAACGTTCTGGATGCGATAATACGTAATTTAAGATTTCGACATCATTAATTAATAATTCTGTATTTAGAATTGGCGAATTTCCTGGTACAATTTCTAAGTCATCATCTAAAGTGATGTTTTTACAATTTTTGGTAAAGATGTTAGTGTCTTCAATGGTTTTAATTAAAGGAATGGCATCTAACTTCAGTACAAACAAATTGTCTAATTGGTTGAATCCGTTAGGGATTTCACTCAAATTAGGACACATGTACAAATCGAATTTCTTAAGGTTTTTAAGCATAGAAATATGCGCAGGAAGTTGGGTTAAATGTTTTAAACGAATAAAACTTATTTCCTTTAAACTTGTTGGTAATTGTAACTGAGAGGCGTCTTTTAAATTGACTAAAATGAAATCCAACTCTTGTAAGTTTGTAAGTTTTTCTAGCTGAAGCGATTCTTGAAAGTCTGTTTCTATGTTGCTTAATTCTAATTCTTTTGTGTTTTTTAAAGACCAAAATGATTCTGGAAATGAAGCGAGTTTTGGTAATTCTAAAGTAACACTTTCTAGCTGTTGTAAATTCCCTATAGAAACTGGTAATGCTTGGTAATTACCCTCAATTTCTAAAGTTTTTAAAGAGGCAATATCACAAATTTCCTTTGGCAAACCGTTACTAAACACATCATCTATTTTTAGGTGGCTAATACCATTTAAACGCGAAATAAGATCAGGTTGCTTTTCTAGGGTTTCTGCAATCGTTTCTTTTCTAATAGAAAGTGACGAAAATTGAAAAGCATTGTAGATTTTACCAATAGGAAACAATGGATCTTTAAGTCCGTATTTAAGTAAGGCGTTTAAAATCTTCTCTGAATTTTCACCATTTTCAGGCAATTTATTACGAGTGTTAAAAGCACTAAGAAGTTCTGGCGTACCGTGTGCTTCTAATATTTTAGAAACCTCATCAATAATAATTTCATCTCTAGAAGTTTTACCAACAACAAAAAGCTCGTAGAGATAAGCTTTAGGGTAATTTTCTTCTTTTTTTAAATTGGTGTAATACCGTTGAAGGTTGGATATATCTAATGTCATAATATAAATTTGTTAATACGAATCGTGACTATTTATTAGGCAAATCGAATTATTGAGAATCGTAAATAATGTAAAATTTTATGCAGAAATACAGTTAATTGCTTCCATGCGTTTTAAAATAATAGGTACAAACAAAGCAAACTTAGCATTAAATTCTTGTTGTGTTTTTGAAGTATTTAGATTAATGCCCATTGCTGTCCATGTGGTGTATAAAACATTTTTTGTATCATGATCATTAGTGTCAACATTTAACGCTTTAATTAAGTTGAAATTTTCATCATGATTATAAAACCCTGTGTCTTTAACGATTTCAAAAACAAGTTCAAAGATGCTTTGCGTCTCCATGAGTTCACTTATTTTAAGTTCGGATTTTTCTAAAGTGCTTATGGCTTCAAAGACATCAGTCATTAAATTTTCAACTCTTCTATTTGTGCTAAGGTCTAAATATTTCAAATCTTGTGGGTTTTAAATTGGTAAAATTCTTTATTGTTAGTTTTAAATAACTAAACAATAAAGAAATGTGTAAGTGTCAATAATTGTTAGACTTATAATGGAATATGTCCTACAATTGCTCCGTTTTTTACGGAATATACAAGGTCTGCTATACGCTCGTTAGAATTTTCATCATCATTCCAGTTGTATTTGTGTAAGTAAGCAAACTTATCTTTAGTGTCTTTGTCCGCATGTTGTGAAATAATCATTAGCTCTCCATATACAGATGTTGACACAAATAATTCTTCCGATTCTAGCATAGCATGAGCTTTGCTCATTTCTACTTTGCTAAAAACGCGTTCACTAGCAAAATAAGAGCCTATAGAAATAAGTGCTTTATTGTTTAGCGCTTCAGCATATTCTAAGACACTTTCTAAGTCGTCTAAGTTTTTGTACGCATCATCAAGCAATTTTGTTCCATCGTAAATTTCTAAATCGGCCATAGTTAAATACACAAAACCATCTGGTGTGTCTATCCCATAAACAGCAACTATTTTAGAGGAATCGTTTTCATTATCGCCTTTTATGGCAGTAGTTTGTAAAATCTCACCATCTAAACGGTCCCAAGTTCCTGCTTTTACAATAGGATACACTTTGTATTCGCCTTGGCTTGCTTTTGTTACGATAGCCTGAATTTCTGCTAAATTTTCTTTTCTATTGAGTGGATTGATTTTCATCTTATTTGTTTTATTGTTTACCACAAAATTATTGAAGCAGGCCACTGTTTTTATCACGGTATTCAGTTATTTATGAATTTAATGGTTTGCTTCATAACAGGAATTTCTTTCTGTTTAATACATGAAAAAAGGTATTCACGTTGTTGTAAATACCTTTTTTATAGCACGCTAAACTTAATGTTTAATTTTATTGAAGCATTAAGTTTTATTCGTCTTCAGACAAATTATCCAAGGCGATATGTCCCGTAATACGACCTGCTTTCATGGTAAAAAGAATATTCGCTATAGGCGCATTTCCGTAGCTTTCGTCTTCCCAAGCATCCTTGTGTAGGTTTAAAAATGTTCCGAGTAAAGCTTCGTCTGAGTCTCTTGAAATCACCATCATACACGTGCGTCTAGGAACAGAAACAAATAATTCGTCAGCTTCTAACATAGTGTGGGCTTTTAACATATGTGCTTCATTTAGAATGCGTTCACTAGAAAAATCGTTTCCGCTAGAGGTCAGAACCTTATTTTGTAATGCTTCAGAATAGGTGAATTCTGTTTCATAATTTCCTAAGTTTCTAAAAGCTTCATTTGTAATTTCCTTTTGATCCATAGTTTTTAAATGCTGTTGCGTAAGAAATACAATATTATCTGGTGTATCCATTCCATAGGCAATCACTACTTTTTGCCCGGCTTCTGTCTGTATTAAATTAGAATTTAATGCTCCAGCTCTTAAACCCACCCAATTTCCTGGTTTTAAAATAGGAAAGATTTTTTGATCACTATTTTTAGTCTGTTCAACTATTTTGTCTATTTCTTCTTGAGATTTTTCTTTTCCGTAAAGTGTACCACTCATAATGTTTTGTGTTTATTGATTAGTACAAAATTAGAGAAGCAATTGTTGTTTTTTATCACGGGATTCAGCTATTTCTAAGTGTGATGAATTAGCTATAACGCTTAATTATATAGCATTGAAACCATAAAAAAAAAAGGCATTCTTAATTTTAAGAATGCCTTTTTTTGTCTGTGTTTTTTAATTGAATTATAAAGGGATATGTTCAACAATATTCCCGTCTTTTACGATAAAAAGAGAATTAGTAATAGGCGCATTACTAAAACTATCATCCTCCCAAGTATAGTTGTGTAAGTAAACAAATTTATTCATTATTTCTTCATCTGTTTGTCTTGAAATAATAGTCATACAGGTTCTTCTAGGAATAGATACTAATAATTCTTCAGCGTCTAACATGGCATGTGCTTTTAACATATGTGTTCTAGAAAGAATGGTTTCACTTGAAAAATCGTTTCCGTTAGCACCAACTGCTTTATTATCTAAAGCTTCAACAAATTCTAATCCCGTATCACAGTTTGCTAAATTTTCAAAAGCTTCTTGTGTAATTTGTTTGCTATCCATAGTTTCTAAATGTTTTTTAGTTAAAAACACAAAGTTGTCTGGCGTATCCATACCATAGCCAATCACAACTTCAGCGCCATCTTCGGACGGAATTAAAGTAGAATTCAAAGCTCCTGCTTTTAATCCAACCCAATTTCCTGGTTTTAAAATAGGATAGATCTTTTGATCACTATTTTTAGTTTGCTCTATTATTTTTTCTATTTCTTCTTGAGATTTTTCTTTACCGTGAAGTGTACCGCTCATAATGTTGATTTTTTTTATTATTTATTACAAAATTAAAGAAGCATCTCAGTTTTTTTGTCATGGTATTCAGCTATTTCGAGATATAATGGTTTATCTAATTCATCAACAAAACAAGGTGTTCTTCTAAAGAAGAACACCTTGTTAAATCTATAGTTAAGTATTTATTTTAGTATTTTAAATACATAACATGATTAGGGTTTGTATGCGTCTCAGATATTTTAAAATCATAAGCTCCAGCAATCTCAAAGCCCATTTTTGAATAAAAATTTATCGCCTTTTGGTTTTCTGTCCAAACGACTAACCAAATTCCGTTTTGGTGCTGTTTTTTAGATAGAGCAATATTAAAATCGACTAATTTTACACCTAATTGTTTTCCTTGAAAGGCTTCTAAAAGATAGATACGGTCTAATTTGGTTATGTTTTTCTCGCTTATATTTATATTAGGACATTGCAATTCTATTTTTGAAAATCCAGCTATGGTTTTATTAAAATAGATGAGATGATAATCTACCTGTTTGTTTTCGAGTTCTTTACGAATGACTTCGGTATTGTAGTTTCTTAAAATGAAGTTGTTTATATCCTCTTTAGAAGCACTATGGCCATGAGATTCGGAAAAGGTCTGTTGTGCTAGTTTTGCAATTAAGTCGGAATGCTCGGTGTTCGCTTGTATAATTTCAACCATTTTAATTTGTTTTACTTCTTTATTTTGAAGGTCTTTTTTGTTATTCAGTTTCAGATATAAAGAAAGGTATTCTAGCGGATAAGAATACCTTTTTTAACATATAAATAGAGTAGGGGATTAGTCTACTTTATAAACCAATTTCATGGTAATTGAAGCTGTTTTTTCTCTGTTAGCAGTATTAAAAGTTCCTCCCCAAGAGTAGTCTTCTCCAGAGTTTTGCCCTGTGATTTGAAAAATTCCCATTTTAGCAGATTCTAAAGTACTTAAATTTCCACCTGAAAATTTAGCTATATTTTCTGCTCTTAGTCTTGCATCTTCTGTCGCTTTAGAAATCATTTCAATTTTAAGATCTGCGAGTTTTGTATAATAATATCTTGGCGCTTGTGAATAAAACTGAACCCCTTGATTTAATAATTCTGTAATTTCTCGAGATACTTTCTCTATTTTATCGACTTCTTTAGATTCGATTTCTACAGATTGTGAGAGTTGATACCCTACAAATTCTTCACCTGCATAATCGCCAGTAGGCGTGTATAGTTGTTTTGTTTTTTGGTTTGTAGAAACGGCGCTATAAATAAGCTCTTCTGATTTAATTCCTTTTTTAGTTAAATAATCGTTTATGGTTGCTTTTTTTTGTTCTAAAGAGATGTAAGCCTCTTTTAAGTCCGTATTTACAGAGCCAAAACTTCCTTCCCAAACAATTAAGTCTGATGAGAAATCTGTTTTTCCTAAGCCTGTAACTTCAATTTTTCCGTCTACTTTATTTCTGTCGGTATATGCTTTCCCTAAGAAAATTGAAGATGCAACTATGGCTATTGCAAAAATGATTGCGTTTGTATTTTGTTTCATAATTTATGTTATTTAAAGTTTTGTTTTTATTTATTTTGAGTGGTTAAAGCCTTGTTTAATATTAATGTTTGAAGTTGAATAATTTTAGCGTCCACAAATTGAAATGTGCCGTGTCCGGAAACTTGTTTTGTAAAAAGTCTAATATCATCACCAGAAGAAACACCTACATTAACATCAAATAAAAATTTTGCGTTTTTAAAGGTGAAAGAATTGTTTATACTATCTACAGAAATATGGATTGGTTGTAATGTAACAGTCCAATAACTAGAAGCTTCGTTTCCAAAATTTGTATTCGCTAATAAATTTCCCCAGGTTGTATTATGGTTAGAAATTTGTGTTGCTAATTGGCAGTGTATGTTTTCTGTTTTCATATTTGCTGATAAAAAAAAACTACCAATACGTACCTACTAAAAAGGTCATTCTTATAAAGGCAATAACACTTTCTGACGTTAGGTCTAAAGGCGTTTTTAAATCTGTAATTTCATCTTCGTCTACAAATACCACAAACAATCCGTCTTTAAAAGCGAGTAAAACATTATCGATTGCTTTTTGCAGATTGGCTAAATCGGTATTGGCTAATTCGCCAAATTCTACTTTGCCACTTTCTGCTTTTTCTTCTATTTCTGCAGGACTTAAAAAACCAATGACATTGACTTCTGTTCGTTTTTTATTAAAAGCTTCTACTTGATTTTTTACACAACCAATTAGTAAGTCTTCCAAGTTTTTAGGGCTTTTTTCTAGTGTAAAAGGGACTTGTTTAACCTTTTTTTTACCTAATTTTTTTAGTTGTAATGTGAGTTCCATTTAAATACGGTTTTTTTTGCGTTAGGGATTGTCGTGGAAAGCCCACAGTGCGATAGCACGAGGACTTGCAACAGAAAGCCCGACCTCGCCTAAGCGAGGTAACGCCCTAATGATTGTATTAACTATTTATCTGTGCTAAAATTGTTGGATCTTGAATTTTATTGTCTTCTGAAAGTAATTTCATTTTAGAAATAATCTCGGCAGATTTTGGATCGTCGTCCACGAATGGTAGAAACATACGTCCGCGATGCTGACTATGGACTGGAATTATAGATAAAGCGAGTCCGTTTTTGCTGACCTGGCCACTTCCTAAATGAATACTATATTCGCCAAAGGTTCCTTTAATAAACACAAAACGTTCTTTAACGGTAATGTTTTTAAGTTTGAATAATCTTGCAGATTCTTCAGCCAAAGCAGCACGCATTTGCATGGTACTATGACTTGCTTCAGGATCTACACCACCAACATGTGCAACACTTACCACAAGATCTATATCTCGCATAATTTCACTAAAAACGACAGACGGAATCTCGGTAAGCGGAATTCTTTGGTAGTTATCTATGGAATGAAAACAGATATCTTCTATGGTTGGCGCTTCTGCTTCTGAGGGCGAATACCAATCTGCCATAGCGTACATGGTTGCTATAAAACCACGGTTGTGATATACTTTTTGCAAGCCTTCTTCCATACTAACCGTCCAACCACGAGTTCTTAAAAGTGCTACGGTTTTTTTAGGCTGAATTTGATGACCTTGGTAACGTTCTGAACGATTACTGTGTTCGCGTTCATCATCGGTAATTAAATATAACTCTCTAAAGACTTGTTTAAAAGGTTGTGTTAAACGTTCTGCAAATAAATATTTTTGATAGATATCCCATTCGGTCGCTTTGTATAAATGAGAAGCGTGCGCAATTAGTAAAAGATCGTCTGTTGCTAATTGATGCGTTTTCCCAGTAGCATCTGTTAAAATACCTTCATTATAAAACCCTGAAATTTCTTTTTCTGGAACGTACATTACTAATTTACTCAACATTACTTTTACAATAGGATGTTGCATCATATTATGAATTTCTTGTGCCGTAAATTCATCTTCTTTTACCATCGCGTTTTCTAACGATAAACGCGTTCTACTGTATTGTCTAGACAGGTATGTTTTGCTTTCTTTTAAAGCAATTACTTGTTTGTCTTTACGTAATTTTGCAGGAATATTTTTTAATGATTTCCCGGCTTTGGTAACTTTAATATCTGTTTTACCAAGATTGTTAATGACCAATTCTATCTCCGTTTCTTCTATGGAAATTTTAGAATTTTCCATGATTTTTTGAGTTGCCTTCGCTTCCATAGCCCAACTAAAACGTACACGATCTTGATAACCAGCATTACGAGATAAATTGTCTAAACCAATTTCTACAGCAATAGCTTCACTTTCTTGTCGCTGCGCTCCAAATTGTTTGCTTTCTTTTAAGAAGTCTTGCAACAGGTTGTAACGTTTTAATAAATCTTTTTCTGGTATGGTTTTGCTTAACGGAATTAATCCTAAAGCACGCACGTAATCTTTGTCGCGCTTGTCTTTAATTTTCTTTAACGTTTCGGTAATTTTTACTTCGCCTAACATGACACTAGAATATAGTTTTACTTGTCGGTGTCCGTTTCCATCAGAAATATATTTGGCTGCGTCATGTAGTAATTTCCAATTGGTTTTTCCGATGGTTTTATACACTCTATTAAACCAATCGACATCTATTGCACCAAGTGCAAAATCGCTTTTTGGAATGTTAGAATAACGAGAAATAATGGTTTCTTGTTCGCTATTCATTCGATCTGATGCGTGTGCTTGAAACCACCAAACGGCATCTTCTAATTTTTCTAAACCTAAATATTCTCCAATAACACCTGTCCATTGAGTAGCATAACACGCTAATTCTATTAATCGTTTTTTAGTCACTTTAGAAGTGTCTGCACGTGCTGCAAAATCGGCATAACTTTCAGTATCTTTAAAAATAGATTTTTTTAGAAGGCCACTAAAAATAGTTTTTTTACTCTCGCCATAATAACTGTAACCACGTTCAAAATTATCTTTTCCTAAGCGTTCTAATATTCTAAAGACATAATCTACACCTTCTACACGGTGAATACCGTTCATGTATCCTGTAGCAGTGGTTTCTAAATCGCCACGTTCTAATTCTGTTTCTAATAAATTGGTTTTTAAAGGTGCTAATACGTGCTTAGGTACGCAGTCTTTTTCTATCCACTTATAATTCATTCTATGATTAAATCCACCATCCATAATGACCATTAATTCACGAGAATGTAAGGCTTGAAAGCGTAAATCGTCATCGTTGAGTAATCCTTTTTTGTAAAGACTTAAAGTAACAGCAATACTTGGGAACGGTACAATGCCTGGTCTGCTAAATTGTTTAGTAATCACTTTTACATCTGTAGTTGTATTAGGGTAGACAATATCTTGCGCAACTAAATACATATAAAGTCCCCAATATCTTTGAAGCTGTGCTTCTGTGAGAAACTCTAAACTATTCATACTTAAACTTGGTACAAGCGGTAAAATAATATTTGCCCAATTATACGTTTTATTATTATAGCGATAATTTGAGGTTTGATACTGTATTGACTTGAGGTTTTTAGGAAAATTAGCGATCATATCTTCCATAATATCTAGCTTAAAATTGGCTATAATTCTTTGTTCTGCATAGACTTTAAATAGACGAATTAAAATTTTATTATAGGCATCAGATTTAGAATTGTAAGAATCTTCTTTTCCTAGTTTTAAACCACTTAATTCCGGATAATATTGTCGAGCAAAAGACCCTAATTCTTTATAGTCTCCAAGTGGATTATCATGATTAATAATGTAACGAATTGCAGCATACATTTCAAAATCATTAAGGGTGCTTTGCTCGTACCAAGCAATCCATACGTTTGCTAAAGGTAAGTTATACAACAGTTCTTCTGGTGTTGCATCATTTCCTAAGTTTTTAATATCACGAATGCCTTTGTCTATATAAGTGGTGACTATTTCTCCCTTATATAGTTCTGTTTGATATTCGTGATTTCTGTTTTTAGTGACAATATCAATTAACGTATTGACTTCCTTGATAATTTTATTCGCATCTATAAATTCTTTGAATTTAAAACCAGAAAATTCAGAGGTTGTAATTCCTAATTTGTTAAAGAAACTTGTTTTTTTATCGAAACGCGATTGTGGAATATACAATGCTGTTAAGTTATCATAATCTATAGCACCAAAACCATTACTGAAATCGAATTCTTCGGCATTATCAGAAAATTTATCTAAATAAACTTGTTCGTTTTTGGTGATTTTAGGACGTTCGGTATAGAGACGAATTTGGTCTTCTACAAAGTTAGACTGTCTGTTTTCGTCGTGTAAAAGGGTTAACATCTCTAAACCTGCGATACGCTGATCTATACTTTTTGCTGTTACTAAATTTGTAGCACTTGTTCTTAAACGGTCGGCAGGTAATTCTACTAACAATTTAATTAATGAGGTACGTAAGTTTTTATGTTTTCGTCTTAATAAATCTTCGGCAATCTCTAAATCTTTATCATAAAGATGCATCCTACTAAACAGGCTAAGTCCGGTAGACATTAATAACTCATTTCTGTTATAAATTGCTTTTCTTGCTAAAGCTCTTTTCCAAGAGTTTTCATCGTAATTTAAACGCTCCTTTTTCTTTGCATCCTGTTCGTAATTATAAAAGGAATAGCTGTAATCTTTTGGAAATACTTTACGGATGTAGCTTTCTCTAAACTCTGTTGGAAGTATTTCTAAATCATTGGTTATTAATTCTAATTGTTCTTCATTGGCGCCATTAATTAAAAACTGATAGAAATAATAAGATGAAGGCGTAAAGCTCCACCACGAAAATATTTTACTCTCGAAAGTTTTACCTTTGTCTTCTGCTGTTTTTGCAACTTCAAATAATTTTAGGAAGGTGTCGTTGTCTAAAGTAGTTAGAGGTAAATTTACCGCCATCCAATGGTCTAAGGCGTAATCTTTACCAAGTTCTTTTTTGAAATATTCGACTAAAGAATCGTTGGTTTTATCAGTTGTATGAATAAAATATAAAGCTAGAATCTTTTTATTCCGATCTTCTGAAGTATAAACGATGTCCAAAGCTTTTGTATTGGCTTTGTCTACATCTATTATAGCAATAGACCATAAAGCCACTAAAACTTCTAAATTATCTTTGCTTTTTAGTAGGTTATCAACGTCTTCCGAATTTAGAATTAAAGATTGTGCTAGCTCTAACACACGATTAATTATTGTTTTTTTAGGCGTTTCCCACTTTAATCCAAACCAAGTACAAACAGCTCTATTAACACTTGTAAAACGCGCTAAGTCATTTTCTAAAACGATAGTAATCATATGTTTTAGAGCACCAAGATTAGAAACGTCTAGAGATTCTAAAATAGTTTGTCTTAAACCTTCTTGACGTTGGGCTGCGAGTAATAATTTACCCACCATCTTCCAGTGTTTTTCATCTTCAGAAAGTAATAACGCTTTTATAATATCTGCGCTAACACCTCCGATTTCATCTTCATTTTGAATAATATCGTCTAACAATTCATCAAAAATACCATTCCCATTATGTAGTAATGTGGCTAAAAAATAACTATTGGAACCTTGAAAATAGGTGCTGTATTGAAAGTGCTCGTGTAGTGTTAAGCCGCCATACCCAGTTCTGCTTAATTGTAAAAACCGAGTAAAAAATTGTAATTTATTGCGTAATGTATCTTGTGTCTTTACAGATCTAAAGGCTTTTCTATTATAGTCTCTTTGATAAGGAAGCGTATCCATAAAGTCCCACATATCTGCTAAATATGGTGTTTGAATGATACCATACAGTTGCATTCCTAAACGCATGCCTTCTTGGGTTCTCCATGGGTTTACGGTAATAGCATCATCAAATACAGTAATGAAATCATTAATATTATAATAGACCCTTTTATCTTTATCTATACGACCTAAAATTTTGCCTAAAACACGATAGGGTTCGGAGAATTGACGAAATTCAAAGCGATCTACTTCTGGTTTTTTATGTTTACTTACATGTTTTTTAGCATCTTCTACTGGAATCATATCTTGTAATACTTTATGTATATTATAAATGTTAGTTATTCTATTTTTTTTAAAATAACTGATCGCAAGATAAAAGTAAACAGTCTTTTTTTACTCACTGTATTTAATGATATTTTTTATAAAGATTTAACTAGAATTTAAAATATCACAGAATACAGTGACAAATAACACCGTGTTTTAAAATAGGTTTGTAACATAAAATTAAACTGCCTTATGATATTTGCTAAACACGAATTTGGTTTCAACTTTTACGAAGACGAAACATCTTTTGAAAAAATTAAAGGATGTGAAAATTACCCAGAAGATTTTTATTATGAGATTTTTGTACTTGCTAAATCTACTAAAAACAAGCAGATTAGAACCGAATGTGCCAATATCATAAAAAAACAGGCACCAGAAGCTTTACAACTCGCCTTTAAGAGTCGAAAAAAAATAACGTTAATAGAGGATTCTTATTCTTTTAACAAGAAGCTGATTGCTATATTAGAGTATGGCGTACTCTCAGAAGACTTAGACCTTTGTAAACTATACACACTTGTTTGTAAGCGTTTAACGCTTTCGCTTGAATATAGAAGTAAAGAAGTCATTGAACTTTTCATAAAAACACCACGGCTTTTAAGTCAGTTTAACGGTGTTAAAGAATTAACAATTAGCACCTCTAGACAGAAAGAAGGTTTTAGTAGCGTTGTAAACAACATAACGCAACTTATTTCATTAGAAAAACTTGAGCTTGAAATTGATTATAAATACATACCAGAAGAACTAGAACGATTAGTTAACTTAAAAGAGTTTATTCTAACAGCACCTAACTTGGTATGGATTCCCGTAGGAATAACCAAGTTAAAAGCACTTAAAAAGTTGGAGTTTAGGGGGAGTTTTCCTTATGGTGAAGACGAGCCTAACCCTAACATAGTTAACTTTACTTGGCTTAAAGAATTGACAAGTTTAAAGGATTTAAAAATAGGCTCTTTTGCGGTACAAGACCTCTCTGATGTTGAGCTTCCGCTAAGTTTAAAAAAATTAGAGCTTTTTAGGTTTGAGAATTTAACCGCTTTACCAGAAACACTTGGTCACTTGCCCAAATTGAAAAAATTAAGGCTAAGTGGTATGAGGGAGCTAGAACAATTTCCTGCATCTGTTAGTGAATTTAAAACCTTAGAGGTTTTTGAAGCTATTCATTTATCTAAATTAAAAAAAGTTCCTGCATCTTTTATTTTTGGACCAAATATTAAACGTCTACTAGTTTTGTATACAGAGTTTATGCCTTATGGAGTAACACCTGTAACTAAACTAAAAAGAATCGTTTTCACCAATCCGGAGCTTCTTAGTTTTGTATTAGATAATGCCTTGTCTTTTACTAATTTAAAAGAGATAGAAATTAATTGTGATGCACCACAAAGAAGAAGTCCACATACGTTTTCTGCATTTAAAAAACTTAAAAACCTTAAGTATAAGTTAGCGCATCATTTAGAATGGGTTTTAGAGGGTATTCACAAATGTAAAAAGCTAGAAGACGTTTTTATTTCTGGTATATATAATGGAGCTGATGCTGAAATAACGAACGCTGACGTTACTAATTTCCCTCAAGCATTTTCTAGAGTAAAGCATTTACAAACCTTACGCGTACAAAGTGCAAAAGCACTAGTTTTAAATACAGATTATTTACCTATAAAGACAGACAGTCTTACCATTACAGATATAAAAGTCATTGAGCCCGGTGTTGAAGATTTTGAGGTAAATCATATAAAAGTAGTAGGTACACCTATTACCGCATTGCAAAAATTTTATTCGGTCATACGTGCTAAAAAAATTAAGTTAGACGATGTAAACAGTGTTAAAAATGAGACTTTGGATTTTGATAATTTTAAAGACCCTGAAAGCTTTAAAGATTTTATATTTAATAGTAATGTAAAAGGCTTAGACAAAGCATTAAAAACACTTTGTAATTTACAATCACTAACCATTGATTTTAATAAAGATAATGTCGAACAAAACAATGGTTTAACCGCTTATACGCACCATAATTTAAAAAACTTATCCATTAAAAATTTTAATGGTAACACTAATGTTATTAAGTTATTATTGGAGCATACGCCTCATCTAGAATTTTTAGAAATTTACGAGTGTGTAGGACTTGTAGATTTACCTAAGGTTACTTTAAACAAACTAAAAACACTGAAATTATTTTATAGCGATGATATACAGTCTATAGAAAACTTAACAGTGCCCAACATAGAACTTTTTAAAGTTTTATCGTGTGACAATTTTGGTTACGATGCTATGGTTACGGCATCGCATTGGAAAACGCTTAAATTTCTTTGGTTACAAAGCATTAGTAGAGATCTTGAAACCTACCCAGAGACCATTGCAGACTTAAATTTAGACACCTTTTTTATTGATGGATTTTTAACTAAAAGACAAATACCAAAATGGATAGGAAGAATGAAATCCTTACGAGTTTTAGGCATAGAAAGCTTTAAGTATTCCCCATTACCGGAAGAATTAGCTGAATTAACCCAATTAAAAATAATGAGCATTAGAAGGTGTGATTTTACAGAACAAGTGTCTGATAAATTTAAGAATCTGAATTTAGAGGAATTAATTTATAGGTTTTCAAAATTTAATGGAAACAATATGAAGTGGTCTAAATTTTACGCATTAGCTGGAAATAAAATATTAAAAGAGGATTTTGATAACAGAGATGAAAAATATAATCTGTACTGTTAAAGAAATTAAAGCACAACGTACTGTATCTAAAAAAACTGTTTCCAAAAGAAATTTATACTTAAAAAATTAACGATTACTATGACAAAACCAGCAGAAACACCTGTTTTCAAGTTTTATACAATGGATGAGTATTATGAAGACATTAAAAAGTGTAAAAACTTTCCAGAGGATTTTTATTATGAAATTTTTGTGATTGCAAAAGCAACATCTAATAAAAAAAATAGAACAGAGTGTGCTAACATCATAAAAAAACAAGCCCCAGAAGCTTTGCAATTAGCCTTTAAAAGTCGAAAAAAAATAACACAAAAAGGAAAGCGTGTAGCCAGAATGATTTCTATTTTAGAATATGGATTGCTGTCTGAAGACTTAGACCTTCTTAAATTATATAACCTAATTGGTGGAGGATCAGAACTATGGCTTTTTCATTCTTCGACAGATTTTTTAGATCGCTTGTTAGAACATCCACATATATTAAGCCGATTTAACGGCGTAAAAAGTTTAGAAATCCATTTAAAAGATTTTGGTAATAAATATGATAGTATTCTTAATGAGATATCAAAATTAACGTCTTTAGAAGAATTAGATCTAGAAGGTGATTATGAACAACT
This sequence comes from Olleya sp. HaHaR_3_96, assembly GCF_019278545.1. Taxonomy (NCBI): domain Bacteria; kingdom Pseudomonadati; phylum Bacteroidota; class Flavobacteriia; order Flavobacteriales; family Flavobacteriaceae; genus Olleya; species Olleya sp. HaHaR_3_96. The sequence continues at coordinate 4,268,249 of NZ_CP058987.1, read as the reverse complement.
ACCAGAGGATTTTGGTAATTTATCAAATTTAAAAAAATTAAAGCTTGTTGCGCCTTGTTTAAAAAGGTTTCCTAGTACAATGTCTCAGTTAACAGCCTTAAAAAAAATATGTATAGAAGGTGATTATTGGATTGGAAAAATTATTCCTAATATGAATCTGACTGATTTTAATTGGCTTACAGACCTTACTGAATTAAAAGTATTCAAACTACGTTATGTAGGCGTGCAAGACCTGTCTCAAGTTGTGTTTCCTGCATCTTTAAAACGTATAGAATTGTTTTACTTAAATGAATTAACAGCATTACCTAAAGATGTTAGCCACTTAAAGCAACTAAAAGAGTTTCAGATTTTATCTAAAAGCATAGATAGCTTACCAAGTGGATTTGAAGATTTACCAAAATTAGAACTTTTTGAGCTTAATGCCCCTAAGATAAACTCCATATCATCTACCTTATTTTTTGGAGATGCGTCTAGATGTTTTGGAGATACACCTAGACCTAAATTAGAAACAAAAATTACATATAGCGAAGAAACTAATATTACACCAATGACGAAAGTTAGTCTGCGAGAGTCTATAGAAATAGATTCGCCTAAACTTCTGAACTTTGTGTTAGACAATGCTTCGTTTTTTCCTAATTTAAAGACGATAACTGTAGATTGTGAAGCACCAGAAACCCTACGCAAAACATCATTAGCTGTATTTAAAAATCTAACAACGCTTAATTACAAATTAGAACATAAATTAGATTGGCTTTTTGAAGGGATTGAGCAATGTACAAAACTTAAAAATATTGAGTTATACAGATTTAAAGAGTGGCATACTAAAGATATCAAATTAGCGGTTAGAGTTTTCCCAAATGTATTTTCAAAAATAGCTCAGTTAGAAAACCTGACGATTAAAAATGCGAGTGCCTTAGTTGTAAATACCGATTGCTTGCCAAAACATATTACCAATTTAACGATTTCTGAAATTAAAGGCATAAAAGCAGGAACAGAACCGTTTGATGTGTTTAATCTGGAAATTAAAGCCACACCAATTCTTAATTTACAGGAATTTTATGCAGTAATTAGTACAGCTAAATTTAATCTTGGACATAGAAATAATGACGTCAATAATGTTTTAAATTTTGAAACCTTTAGACATCCAGAGAACATTGAATCGTTTGATTTTACCAGTGATGTGAGTCAATTAGATAGCTTATTTAAAAACTTCGTCAATTTAAAAGAACTTACCATCACATTTAAAAAAGCCAATCCAGAACATAACAATGCATTAACCGCTTTTAAACACACCAATTTAAAAGTACTAAGGATTGATGATTATAACGGAACTACTGAAACTTTAGAGCGTTTATTAAGCCAGACACCAAACCTTGAGTTTTTAGGGATATTTGAAGCCAAAGGTTTTGATGCTTTTCCTGCGGTAACCTTGCCTCAGCTTAAAAAATTAAGAATGCAGAGTGTCGCGCTTAAAACCATAGACAACCTAAACGTTGACACTATTGAAGCGGTAAAACTGATACATTGTGATCATATTAACGATGAAAGTATTGAAGCAATATCGCATTGGAGTTCTCTAAAACATCTTTGGTTAGAAGGCTTAGATGAAAATGGCAGCGCATATCCTGAATCGATTTCTGAATTAAATTTAGAAACACTTTTTATTAGCGCACATAACAGAGAGGAAAAAATACCGACCTGGATTGCTCAGATGAAAAACCTACGTGTTTTAGGAATAAATAACTTTAAACAGGTCATTTTACCTGTAGAATTAGCCACATTAACACAGCTTGAAGTATTAAGTATTAGTGGTTGTGATTTTTCTGAAAAAGTATCCGAAGACTTTATAAATATGAATTTAAAGAAGTTGGTATACTGGACCTCTAAATTTAATGGTAGTAATATGAAATCTGAAATCTATGAGCCTTTAGAAAATAAATTGGTATCTCAAAGAGATTTTGATGATGTAGATAGTGAAGCGCCTTTTAGGGTGTAGAGAAAAAAGTAAAAAGAGACAGGATATCAATATTCAATTATTATAAAAAGTTTTAAAAATGATAGCGTCAATAGACTCTATATTATCATAAATAATGTAGAAGAGTTTCATCAATTAGATTCTGTATATAATGAATGTGAACTTTCTAAAAAATGAAATATCTTAATTTTAAAAAAAGGCCTGAAATTAATTTCAGGCCTTTTAAGTACTATAAGTTGTTTTCTATAAATGTTTTTAATGCAATATCAGGGAAACAACCGGAGTGATGACCTCCCCAACATGCTGTTAGTGTAAATACACCATCTTCGATTTTTAAAGATTTTTTTTCTTCAGCACCTTCATTTTGAATACAGTTAATCACGATCGTATTTATACCTTCTTGAACAGCTTCTTTCCCTAAGTCATCTGCACAAATACTTGTAAGTCCATCTGTCAAACGTTGTAAACATACACTTGGTACAAATTTGATATAGTCTAATTCAAACGTATCCCAATTAATTGTTATTGGTAGTTCTTTTCCTGCAGCTTCATTAATTTCTTTTTGATAATCCGCTAAGTATTGCTCTTCAACCATGCGTATTGCTTTCTTTTCTTGTAGTCCCATAATTATGTTGTATTTATTATTTATTTAATGTCTTAGGGCAAAATTAGAGCATAAGTCTTGTTTATTTAAGACCTTATTTTGGGATATAAAAGACTCACTGTATTCAGTGATGATAAAAGGTAATGATTCAAATGCCTTAGTTTTAAGGAAATTGGATTTAAACAAATCGGTTAGCAATTCCAAGATGTATTGTAATGGGGGAGTGTCTTGGCAAGCATCGTTAAATCTAGATATATGATCTAAAAAAAAAACGCTTCAGATAATTTTTTAAAAGCTGTTGTAAAATAAGTTCAAAACAAGGTGTTTTAATTAAGTAATTGTCCTATTGCTATTATTCACTATAAATATTACAGTGTTATTTTGTGCATAATAAGTCGCTTTTAGGTTTCAAATTATAAAAACCTTTCTTTTTATTAAATGGTGTACACAATAGATGGATTAGAAATGCAAGCAAGCTCTTTTGGTTCTTGATTTTTATGCGAGTACTTAAAGTATTCCTAAAATTTTAGAAAAGAGAAAATTACTTATTTGTAAAAGTGTTGGTTTATAATATTTTAAGTTTCTACCGCATTTATATTAAAAGAAGTGATTAAATAGAAGCGTTATTATTTAGTGTCTTTTGTAAATTATATTTTAAAGAATATTACTTAAAGGCATAACAGGTGTTTAATAGTCTAGCTTTAAAAAAGGAACTTGATGACTACTGGTTTTAGTTGTCAAACAAACCACTTTCTATACCATATTTTACAGCTCCAGTTGTGGTTTTAGATCCTGTTTTAAGTAGTATGTTTTTACGATGGGTTTCTACGGTATTAACAGATATGAAAAGTTTAGCAGAAATCTCTTTAGACGTCAATTCTTGAGATAATAATTCTAGGACTTCTTTTTCTCTTTTAGAAAGCTCAATGTCTTTGTATTTTTTTCTTTCAAAAACACTCTCCATATATTTGTGTTTTATGGCTTCAGAAAAATATTGTTCGCCATCAATGACCGTTTTTACTGCTTTTTGTAATTCTGCTTTACTTGTAAATTTAGGAACAAATCCATCTGCTTTTTTTTGAATAACCTTATAGATGGTTCGATGATTATCCAGCATGCTTAAAATAATCACTTTTGGAGGATTGCTCTTCTTTTTAAGTTCGGTTAATAGTTCTAAACCATCCATTTTCGGCATATTAATGTCACTAATCACTAAGTCTATAGGAAACTGCTCTAGTAAACGCAGAACTTGTTTCCCTTCGGTAGCGATATGTATGGTGTTAATTTCTTCCATTTCACTTAAAATGGTATTTAGACCTTCTAAAAACATTAAATGGTCGTCTGCTATGATAAGATTTATTTGTTTCATTCTTAATGGTGTTATAAAGGAAAATCAATTGTTATTGAAGTTCCATGTTGTGGCGAGCTATCTATGGTTACCTCTCCGTGTCTTTTATGGACACGTTCTTTAATATTTCTGATACCAATACCTGGTTTGTTATTTGTTTTGAAGCCAGAACCATTATCACTAACGACTAGATTTAAATAGGCTGCGTGTTTGGTTAGTTGTACTTCAACCTCTGTAGCCTTGGCGTGCTTAATAATATTGTTTAGTAGCTCTTGGATTATACGATAGGTGTCTGCTAAAAGTGCTTCCGGAAGTTCGTCTATAGCGTCCTCAGGATATAAAAAAGAGGTTATAGAAAAGACATTCGTATTCTTTAGTTGCTCTAAAGCTTCTTTTAAAAAGCTACTAAAACCAATTTTGGAAAATGGTAGCGGATGTAATTGATGAGACAGTAAACGGACATCTTTACAAGATTGCTCAATAGCTTGTAATAATCGTTTTCCTTGTGGGCTAAACTTTTTAGATTCTAAATAATGCTCAAAACCAATTTTAATACTGGCTAGGTCACTACCAATTCCGTCATGGATTTCTCTAGATAATCTAGCACGTTCTTCTTCTTGGCCTTCTTGATATTGCTCTATAACCGATAGCTTATGATCTTTTACTAACTGGTTAATTTCTTGTCTTGCATTCTCTTCTTTTTGAAGTGTTAATTGACGTTGGATTTTTAGACGTTGCAAATACAGATAGCGTAACAATATTAAGACCCCCAACAAGATTATAAAACCAGCAATAAAAATATTACGCACCATACGCTGTCTATCCAAATCTAGAGCGGTCTTCTCTAAATTTAAAGCTGCTTTTTCTAGTTCGGCTTCACTAAGTTTTTGTTCTTTTTCTAATAGTTTAATCCGGGTTTCTTTTAGCTCCGTTTCATATTGCTCTTGTAGATTGGCAACATAATTTTCTTTATCAACCGAGTTTATATTTTCTGTAACCGAAACTGTTTTTTCGTAATAATATAAAGCCTGTTTGTAATTTTTAATGTCTTTATACAGGTTGGAAAGGTTCTTGTAAAATTTAGAGTTATATTTTGCTAAGGACTTTGATTTTCCTATTTTTAAAGATCTTTCAAAGTAAGCAATAGCTTGTCCGGTATGTCCTAATTTAGAATGACATAGGCCTAAGTCGTTTAAGACAATAGCCATGTCTGATGTAAATTTTAATTCTTCTAATAAACTTAAGGTTTCGTTAAGTTGTGGGATAGCCTCTTCATAATTACCTTCTTCGACTAGTAATTGTGAAAGGTTAATTTTTACATAGGCGATGGAAGCTTTGTTGCCTTCTTTTATACGGTAGTCTAAGACGGTTTTATAATGTTTATAAGCCTCTTTGTAGCGTCCTTGTTCTTTTAAAATGTTAGCAAAATTGAAAAGCGTAACTAAGACACCGTTATCGTCACCTAATGCTCTGTATATTTGAGCAGCTCTATCTAAATTATTGGCTGCCTTTTCATAGTTTTTTTGTAGAATATATAAAGTTGATATGTTCTGATACGCATTTGCCTGTTGTTGTTTGTCATCCGTTTTTTCGGCATAACTAAGACACAATAGAAAACTATCCATAGCTTCTGGATACTGACCTAAGTTTTTATAACCTAAGGCTAAAACGTTGTAACTCGCAGGTAGTCCCATTTCCATATGCTGTGCTTTTAGTATGGAGATTGCTATGGGAGCTTCTTTTATGGTCTGCTTGTAATTTCCGGTAATGTTACCAATATTAGCTAAAGCATAATGCGCCTGTGCTTCTTTTATGACGTCATTTTGCTTGATACTTAACTCCAGCCATTTTTTTACTGCTTTTTGAGCTTTTTCTGGGTTTGTATTTATTTCTGTTTGATATACAGAAATATAGGCTTCAATTGAAGTCGTGTTTAGTTCTTGCGCGTTACTTATTTGGGGTAAGTATAAGCAAAGGACAATACATAATAAGTATTTGATTTTATTCATATTTAATACAAAAATAGAGATTTTACTTGTCCTATGCGGCAGGTCATACGGTGTAATTAATACTTTCTAAATTTATTTAGTAATTTGTGTATACCGCGTTGATATGAATTGGACTTAATCGCTGTATGGCTGTAATTACAAATGTATATTAGATTACCCGTTTTGTTATCACTGAATTTAATGATATTTCATTGTTAATAGTGAATGTCGTGTATAAAAGTATCACTAGTCGAACAGATGTTAATCAACCAGTTAATTATGAATACTTTGTTTTGTACCTATTGATGTTTAAAAAAAAAAACTTTTGTATACATGAAATTAATAGGACGATGAAAATAACGAGTGCTATTCTAATAAAAAAAAACAGGTGTTTTTGTTTTTCTTCTAAATGAAAAAAAAGCTATTAATAAAAATAGGAGAGTACCTTGAATGTCTAAAATAGGACCATCAACAAAAACTAGTATACTTGAACGATACTCACAAATCGGACTATAACTATTTGTCGTATTATTAGGTTAGGTTAAAACATACTGATTTACAATAGAAAATAAAATATTAACTAGAGCCCGAGATAGTATCCAAATGCTGTTGTGTGTAATTTACCAGTGTTAAATATAGCTTTTTCGTGATATAAATAGTGAGAAGAAAAGAAGTGACCAACTTCATTTTAAGCATTATTTATAAAGACTGATTTTAACTAGTAAGGCTATAGATGATATCTCCTCCAAACAACATTATAGAACAAACGGTTGCATAAATTAAAATGAATAGCAATACTCTTATTAGATAAAAGGTCGTTTTACTTTGATGTTTTTTTAATAGAAAATGGTTAACCAATAAAAAGATCACTCCTGTTAAAATCCCTGCAGGAGGAGCAATGTAAAACATTCCAAAAACCTCAAAGGTGTTGTCCTCCACATATAAATAGAATAAAAAGACAGAAAGGATTGTTGATAAAAGTATGAATAGTAAGTACTGCAGTGCTTTTTTCATAATCTATTCTTTATAGCCAGGGTTTTTTCCTGAACTAAAACTATTTTTTAGCTCTTGTTCTACTTCATCCCATAATTTCGTATGGCTTAAACCGTGAGAAACTGTAGCAAAATGGGCCAAACTTCCAATTACTGGTGGTGCAGGAGGATTCTTTTCTTCATCCTCTCTCTTTTTTTCTTTTTCTTCCAAAACTGTTGCTTCCCAGTTTTGTTTAGTTATGCTATTTATAGCATTTAACTCGGTAGTAAATGCAAGTTTTGCAGCTTCAGTAAATCCGTCAGGCGTTTTTGTATCTGTCTCCGTTTTTTTCTCTATAGGCTTATCTTGAGGCGCTATTAAATGCGCTTCATATTTCTCTATTAATTGACTGTACTTTGGAAGGTAATCCTTTCTGAATTTTTTAAATTCGTCATCGGCTTCATCTTTAAATATAAGGTCTGCCCACCATAAAATGGTACTCATGTCATTTATAGATTGACTAGATATAAGTTGGCTAACTAATCTAATCAGGAATTCTTTTAAATTTCCATCTGCGATGCTTTTCTCTGCACCAGATACAAACTTTTCAAATTTGGATTTTAATCCTCTAGAGTGATAAGCATCTTCATTAGTAATTGGGACATCAGTGACTTTAAATTTACCTTGGATTTGTTCGGTTGGGTCCCATGTTGTGTTATCAATAGTATCTGTAACACCCGATTGCTCTGAAAATATTCGCTCTAATAGTCCTAAAAGATAAGCGTCTTCAAGCCCTTTGTCAATAAATAGAATTTTATTAATGACTCTCAATGGTGCTTCCATATGTAAATCAGACATTAAATCTACAGTTTCGAATGTGTCACTAAAACTATTAGCAATACTATCTGCTGCTTTGCCTAAATTATCCTTAAATTTTCCCCAAAGGCCCTCTTCCTCACTACTACTATTAATATTCTCTATTGTTTGCTGGTATTCAGTAACTCTTGTGTTTAAATTGGTTTGAGCGATTGGTATCCAGGCTTTTAATTCAGTTAAAAGTTGGTTTATTTCTGCTTTCTCGGTGCTTAGTTTTTTTAGCTTAGGGTTATTAACCATATTAATAATCAAATCTAAAATCTGATTAACATTATCTAATAGTAACGATACTCTTTCCCAAATTAAAACCCCTTGAGTAGAATCGCTAATAATTGAAGTTGCTGAGGTTATTGGCGCAAATACACCGGAAGATAATATTAGTCCAATTCTTTGTTTTGCCTTATCAAATTCAAAACTATTAAACCCTGCGATTAGATTTTCTAAATTATCTAAAGAAAAATCGGCAACAAATCGTTGTGTAATGTCATAGTCGTTATGCACATTTATAATTTGGCAGTCTTTATGTAATTTAGAGTGATTTAATTGATGTTTTTCTCTAAAAAAAGGTGTCGATAGATAGGTGATACTTTTTATTTCCCATAATTTAGGAAAGCGAGTATCTGTAGTAATTAACTCTGTAAATTGATTAATAACGTTACCGCCATGAGAATGGCCTATTAAATGTAAATGCGTTTCTTTATTTTTAAATTTAGGATATTCTCTAGTAAATAAATCTAATAATCTATCGGCTGCTCTATTTCTTTCATCTTCACTATTGTCACCACTCCAGCTAAAAAAATCGGCTTCAATATTCAAGTCGTGGAATTGAGGTTTTAGTTTTTTAACATTACCCCAAAGATTATCCTTGCTAGCTTTCCAATAGTTATGGTTTGCTTGATGTTTTAATGCGGCTATATTTACAGGGTCTTGTGTTCCAGCCACAAACATGATGATATCTGTAGGACTAACAACGACAACTTCTAAGGTTTTAGTAACCCCGTCTTCAAATTCTAATTTAAAAGTATTTACAGCCATTTTATTGTTGATTAATTACGTCTAATTCTATTTGTTCTAAATCACTATTGATAGTGTAATTACTTAATTTGTCATTTTCAAGAATTTGACCACCATATTTAAAATCGTGAGTTTTATCATTTAAATGAATAGTTATACTATCTCCAATGCGATTTTTGGTTTCTATATTTAAAATGATTTTTTCACCTGTTTTATATTCGTCAAGCTCATTACCTTCAGTATCCGTTACAAAGTAGCGAGTGACTTCTTTTTCTTCCTCTTGTCTTGTCGTTTCTTCAATCTCTATAAATGGATTGTTAGGATTCCAAGGTTCTTGATGCGTTACACCTTTCATTTTCATGATTCCCCAACCAATAGCAATATTCATATGTAATGGTAGACTATCTATGGCATTAAAAGATTCAGCTAAATTCAATATTTGTGCGTTGGCAAATTCCATTTTAAACAAGGTACTTATACCATCACGTTTATAAAACACAATTTCTCCTTCACATTGATCGGTTTGCGAAAACATACTTTCGTAAAAAAAACTATCATCTATTGTAGACTCTATTGCAAACTCTAATTTATGGCCAACAGCCTTAGTTATGGGTCGTCCGTTAACATCTGCTAACCTAGAGTATACTTGGTTGACATTTAGGATATTCCTAACTTCATCTTCAATAAATAGCTTAGCTAAAAAACTCATAAATTTTATATTTATTACTAAGGCACTAATGTACAAAAAAAGAATAATAAAATCCGATGAAATACATGTAAAACACAAACGTTCATTGTTGTAGTAAGCTATAAAATGGTAGAGTCTTAGCTTAGGTAAGATATCCTTTTGTGTTAAACGCCTAATTTAATAGATGAAAACTTTGCAAGAATCACTGTAAGTGGGTTATAATTAAATTACTAATTGTAAAGGAGAATTAGCCTCGTTAGTACATTCCTAACTGGTCTTTAAATTCTTTTGTTAGATAAGGTTTTAATGCTTCAATATTAAATTCTACAAAGCCCGGTTGGAAAAACGTCTGTAAACACCACCTTATCCATTGTAATGAAACTTTAATTGTTTTGCTTTTGTAAGGGAAGAATCATAAACTATTTCAAAATTGTTTAAATCCTCTAAATTTAAAAGGTGTTCTGGTTTCTAAATTAGACTTATATTTATTATAATCAATAAGTTATTCCTCATTACCTTTATTTAATTCAGTTAGATGCTTTTTTATTTCAGAAACATAGTTATCATTATACAATCCTAAAATAGTTTCTGAATTATTGAACATCTGTTTTATTAGTTCTGTTTTACTCCTAGATTTTAATCTTTTAAGCATAGAGAAATCAAAAAAAATAGAATTATAGTGCAATTCATAATATGATTATTGAAAGTGAATATGCTTAATTGTGTATAGGGTTCTTGTTTATAGAATCCTATTTAGGCTTACCCGAATTTAGCATGATTTTTTTGTAAAATTAAATACCTAAACCCTAAACAAAACCCAATAAAAATACTAAAACCATTATTTAACAGTACCTTTGCATCATATTAAAAGAGGTAACCTAACTAAATAGTGTTTATCTCGATAAACGGTATTTATGTCATTTCAATCTTTAGGCCTATCCGAAGCCTTACTAAAAGCAATTAGTAAAAAAGGATATACTACACCAAGTCCAATTCAACAAAAAGCCATCCCTCCAGTATTGGAAGGGCATGACGTATTGGCTTCGGCACAAACAGGAACAGGTAAAACAGCAGGTTTTACATTACCATTATTACATATCTTATCGGAAAACCCGAAAGAAAAGTATAGACCTATACGTGCGTTAATTTTAACACCAACACGTGAGTTGGCTGCACAAGTGTATGCTAACGTAAAAGAGTATAGTGAGTTTTTAAACTTGCGCAGTGCTGTAATTTTTGGAGGTGTTAATCAAAAACCACAAGCTGCAACTATCCGTCAGGGTATTGATGTATTAGTGGCTACGCCAGGACGTTTGATAGATTTAGAAAGTCAAGGCTTACTATCTTTAAAACGTGTTGAGATTTTCGTGTTAGATGAAGCAGACCGTATGTTAGACATGGGTTTTTTGCGTGATATAGAACGCGTAATGAAACTAATGCCGGACAAACGTCAAAACTTAATGTTCTCTGCAACTTTTTCTAAAGAGATTAGAAAATTAGCAAACGGGATTTTAAATCATCCAGTGCAAGTTGAAGCAACACCAGAAAACACAACAGTTGAAGCTATTACTCAAAAAGTATTTAGAGTAGCCAAAGCTAAAAAAACAGATTTAATTATCAAGTTAATTACTGATGGTAATTGGAAGCAAGTATTGGTTTTTAACCGTACTAAGCATGGTGCGAATAAATTAGTAGAAAAAATGATTAAAGCAGGTATTAAAGCTGCTGCAATCCACGGAAATAAAAGTCAAGGGGCACGTACAAAAGCTTTAGCAGGTTTTAAAAGTGGAAGTATTAGTGTGCTAGTCGCGACAGATATTGCTGCACGTGGTTTAGATATTCCATTATTACCACACGTTATTAATTTTGAAATCCCAAATATCTCAGAAGATTATGTACACCGTATTGGTCGTACTGGTCGTGCAGGAGCTAATGGAGAAGCGATAAGTTTAGTAAGTGCAGACGAAACAACTTTTTTAAGAGATATCGAAAAATTAATTGGTATGAAATTACCAGTTGATATTTTAGAAGGTTTTGAACCTGACCCGAACGCCTCTACAGCACCAATTAAACCAGGGCAAAATAGAAGACAACAACCTAGAAATAATAAGCCTAAAGGCGAAAAATCTAAATCTAAGGGGAATTCGTCATCAAATTCAGGTGGTCGTAATAGAACTAAATCTAAAAGTAGAAATAACGATAATAGACGCTAATTGTTTTTATGACACTTGCTTTAAAAGATAAAATCATAGACGTTTGCAATAAAAAAATTGCTCAAAAAGGAGACTCCGTTGGAGTCTCTTTTTATGCTTTTTTTAAAAACAAAAATGATGATCCAGAATTGTTAATGGAAGCTGCTACTTGGTGGATACAAACTCATAAATTGGATCATTTTGAGAAGGCAGTAAAAATTAAAAGTTTAATAGAAAATATCTAGTGGAAACACAAAAAAACAATCCTTTACACGGTATAAAACTGGAACAAATCATAACGGATTTAGAATCGCATTATGGCTGGGAATATATGGGGCATGTTATAAAAATTAAATGTTTTACCGACAACCCTTCAATTAAATCTAGTTTAAAATTTTTACGTCGTACACCTTGGGCTAGAACGAAGGTTGAAAACATGTATTTACAGTATTTGAAGAAAAATAAGTAAACTTATTGCATGGGGGTTTCTGATAAGAATTTAGCAGAATTCACGCCTTTTTTTCTATCTAAGTACCGTCTTAACACACCGCCTTTAACGTTGTTTACGTCAAACTCGACAATAAAGGCGTCTTCGTCTATATTGGATATAATACGATACATTTTTTTTATGTCAATACGGTTTATAATGGTATGTATGATATCTATATCTTCCGTCTCACCTTGGTTTATAAAACCTCTTTTTCCTTTGTAAATGGTCATTCCTGTACCAAGCTCTTTAATGATTTCGACTTTTATTTTATCAAATTCTTTAGACACAATAGATACACCTATAAAATCCTCAAACCCTTCAATAACCATATCTGTGACTTTAGCCGTTACAATATAAGTAAGGATCGAGTACATGGCTATTTCTTTAGAGATCACAAAAGCAGTGATAGTAAATAGAATAACATTAAATAGTAGGATCACTTTACCAATACTTATTCCAAAACGGTCATTTATAAAGACACCCAATATTTCTGATCCATCTAAAACACACCCGTTTCTGATGGCAATTCCAATACCAGACCCTAAGAATAATCCACCAAATATGGAGATTAGAAACTTATCTTCTGTTATAATTCCAAAATTTTCAAAGTGGATAAATAATGCAAGGCCTAAAATACTGATCACAGATTTTAAAATAATCCGTTTTGATACCGTAAAATAGCCAATGATTAAAAAAGGAATACTTAGTAGTATTAATAGTAAAGAAATATTGGTGTGTACTAATCTGTTTATTAATAGGGCAATACCAGTAACACCACCATCCAAGAAGCCGTTAGGAAGTAAAAAGGCTTTTAAACCAATACTTGCTAAAACAATTCCAAGTGCAATTTGTGCGTATTCTGATAGGGATTTTATGAGTTTACTTCTTTTTGAATCCATGAGTTACTTTGATAATTGTCTTAAACCTTCAAAAACGACAATACCAACAGAATTGGCGAGGTTTAAACTTCTAATATGTTCGCTGTATAGCGGTATTTTGTAAAGTGAATTTGAATGTGTTTTGAGTAACGTTTTGTCTAAACCAACAGACTCTTTTCCAAAGACTAAAAATTGATTGTCTTTAAAAGGAATATCCCAATGTGATTGTGTCCCGTGACTAGAAAAGAATGCAAAATTCTCATTTTTATTAGTGTTAAAAAACTCTTCTTTCGAGTCGTATATAATCACATCTAAATGTTTCCAATAGTCTAATCCTGCACGTTTTAAACGTTTATCGCTAAGTTCGAAGCCGAAAGGTTTTACTAGGTGTAATCTGGAACCAGAAGCTAAAGCTAAACGTCCAATATTACCTGTGTTATTAGGGATCTCTGGTTCTATTAATACAATATTAAGCATGTTTATTTTTTTGTCAATTTTACAATTATCACTCTAATCAAAAGCACCCAAGGTAAGCCATGCAGAAACACATCAAACCAATCTTTAGGATGCATGCCTGTTGCGCCTCCGGTAATCCATTTTAACTTACCCCAAAGATGAGGTTCTGGAAAAAAAGGAGCTAAGCCTAAGGTTAAACATAGTAACAGAATTAGTCGGAAGTCGTTAAGTAGTTTCATAAAAAAATGCCTATTCAAATATACTGAATAGGCATGTAATAACTAAGCTAAATATGATTAGCTATTCGTTTTATTTTGCTGTTTTTTTATGGTTTCACTATCACTATCAAAATCGTTAGTTTCCATTTTTGTGTTTCCTGTTGGATTGGTAGGATTTGTTTGTCTAACCGTTGTTTTAAATTTCTTTCTATCTTTTATCATTCCCATAATTTATTTTTTTTTGGTTCGTAATAAAGATAGTAATTAGACATGCTACTGTGTCACAAGGTGTCGTTAAACTAATGGTGTTTATTGTTAAAGTGTCTTAAAGATTTATTTAAGATCCATTTTCATTTCGATCATTCTGTTTCTAAACCCTTTCTTTTGATAAGCTTTAATAGCTGAGGTGTTATCACTATATACTTCTAATCTTGTTTCAAAGACATTAATGCTAATGGACCATTGTTTTAATTTCTCAATTATATTCTGAATCACACCTTGACCTCTATATTCTGGGTCTACATACATAAACCCCATATAGGTGTATTCTGTAATTTTATGATAGGGCTTTGCTTTAACAATTTTGGCATAGCCTGAAGCGATAAGTGTATTGTCAACTGCAGCAACGATTAGTTTAGTGTCTTTTGATTGTATTAAAAAGTCAAGATCGTAATACGAACAATCATCTTTTAAAATATGATCAAAAGGACGCTCATAGGCAATAAGTTGTTGTTCAAATTGTAATAGCATTGGTTTGTCCTCCAGTGTTGCTTCTCTAAACGTGATTGTTGCCATGAATTTGCTTTTTAATTTAATATAGTGTCTGTAAAGGCTTTTATATTGGTGTTGCCATTGTTAGTTAAGTGTTTTATAAAAGCACTTCCAATAATTGCTCCTTTTGCATATTGTGTCGCCTGTGTAAATGTTTTATTATCAGAAATACCAAAACCTATAATTTGAGGATTATTTAATTTCATGTCTGCAATACGCTTAAAGTAATCCGTTTGTGCTATTCCAAAACCAGAATTACCTCCTGTTACGCTAGCGCTACTTACCATGTAAATAAATCCGTTAGATATCGAGTCGATAAAGTTGATGCGCTCCACGCTAGTCTGTGGCGTAATTAAAAAGACATTTATTAAACCGTACTTCTCAAATGTTGCTTTGTATTGGTCATTGTAAACATCTACGGGTAAATCAGGAATTATTAATCCGTCAATACCAGTCTCTTGACATTTTTTGCAAAATGCTTCCACGCCATATTGTAACATAGGATTAAAATAACCCATAATTATTAATGGAATAGATACTGTTTGTCGGATGTCTTTTAGTTGATTGAATAACGTATCTGTTGTCATTCCGTTTTTTAATGCCTGTGTAGAACTAGCTTGTATAGTTGGTCCATCTGCTAAGGGATCACTAAAAGGTAATCCTATTTCAATCATATCTACGCCGTTTTTTTCAAGGTTGTGAATGATGGAAACGGTGTCGTTTAGACTTGGGTAACCTGCAGAGAAGTATATGCTTAATAGCTTTTTGTCTTCTTTTAGTTTTTGATTTATTCTGTTCATTTTTAAATGAATTTATTTTTTGTTTGCACTAATCCAGTTTTTTGAATTTATCTATATTCATTTTTTGCTTGTCCAAAAAACGAATCAAAAAAAGACATCCAAGCCAAGGAATTTTCAGTTTTACAAACTGAAACCAATACGAAAACTCCGCGTCGAACTATGTTCTCCTGTTTTCGGAGCTTTTCTTTATTTATTCTTCGCCTTGGCGTTCAATTCTGCGAATTGATTGGGGGCTTTTTCTATTGTTAGTTTTATTTTTGATACTTAACTTGTTTCAGATTCTAATCATTTTTACTAATTGCTAGCTATATAGCTATCCCGCGTTAAGGATTACTCACAGATTAATATTTTAAAATATTGATTTCGTGAACCTAAAGGTTTGAAAAGGTTTGTTTGAGCGCTGCGCAGAGCGCGAGCCTTGAAAGCCTGACCCTTACGGTAACGCCCAAATATTACAATTTAAAATAGTCGATGTAATTTTGTAAATCTTTATCACCACGTCCTGATAAATTAATTACAACGACATCCTCTGGATTAAACTTTTTATCCTCAAAAACAGCAAAAGCATGCGAGCTTTCTATTGCAGGAATAATACCTTCTAATTTACTTAATTGCAAACCAGATGTCATGGCTTGGTCGTCTGTGATCGAGATGAATTCCGCGCGACCTGTTTTGTATAAATGCGCATGCATTGGACCAACACCAGGATAATCTAATCCTGCAGAAATCGAATACGGTTCTGTTATTTGTCCATCGGTTGTTTGCATAAGCAAGGTCTTGCTTCCGTGAATAATCCCTTCTTTACCTAATACTGATGTTGCAGCACTTTCGCCAGAGTGAATCCCTTTTCCTGCTGCTTCTACTGCTATAAGTTTAACCTCAGTATCATCTAAATAATGATAAAAAGCACCTGCTGCGTTGCTACCTCCGCCAACACATGCAATAACGTAGTCAGGTTTGTCACGACCTTCTTTCTCTTTTAATTGCCATTTAATTTCTTCTGAAACCACCGCTTGGAAACGGGCCACCATATCCGGATAAGGGTGTGGTCCTACAACACTTCCTATTATGTAATGCGTGTTTACAGGATTGTTAATCCAGTCTCTAATAGCTTCGTTTGTAGCATCTTTTAAAGTACGACTTCCTGATAATGCGGGACGGACTTCTGCTCCTAGCATTTTCATTCGAGCTACGTTTGGAGCTTGGCGTGCAATATCAATTTCGCCCATGTAGACGATACATTCCATGCCCATTAACGCACAAACGGTTGCAGTTGCAACACCGTGTTGACCTGCGCCAGTTTCAGCAATAATACGTGTTTTTCCTAAACGCTGCGCCATTAAAATCTGACCAATTGTATTGTTGATTTTGTGAGCGCCAGTATGATTTAAGTCTTCGCGTTTTAAGTATATTTTTGTGTTATATTTTTCACTCAGTCGTTTTGCAAAATAGAGTGGGGAAGGACGGCCAACGTAATCCTTTAATAATTGGTCAAACTCTTCTTTAAAAGAAGGTTCTGCCATTATTTTAAGATAGTTTTGACGTAATTCTTCTACGTTTGGATATAGCATTTCTGGGATGTAAGCACCACCAAATTCGCCATAATAACCTTTGTCATTAATATTAAAGCTCATAATTGTTAGCTATCAGTTTTTGTTTGAAATCGTTTAATTTTGTGGTGTCTTTTAATCCGGCAGCAGTTTCAAATTTGCTGTTTAAATCAAATCCAAGACACAAGTAAGATTCTGGTCTTTTTAAAAATAAAAGTATAGCGTCCATTTGGTCTAATCCAATACCTCCACTTAAAAAATAAGGTTTTGCAGAAGGGTAGCTTTTTAAAACGTTCCAGTTAAAAGTGTAGCCATTACCACCTGGTTCTTTACCTTTGGTATCAAATAGGTAATTATCGCAAACCGTTTCATAAGGTTCTAAAACTTTAAAATCAAATTGGTTTTTTATAGAAAATACTTTAATGACATACAGTTCAAGTTCTTTTAAACGTTGACATAACTCTGGAGATTCATCTCCATGCAATTGCACACCTTGTAAGTTGTATTTCTCAACTTTTCCTTTTATATAATCGAAAGTAGAATTAACAAATACTCCAATTTTTTTAATGTGTTCTGGTAATTCTGGAATCACACCATCAAAATAACGAGATGATTTTTCATAAAAAATAAAACCCATATAATTTGGATCAAGATCTGCAACATCTAAGATGTTGTTTTCATTTTTCATTCCACATACTTTTAATTTCATAACTTTTATTTTTTTAAATTCTCTATAAATAGTTTCGCATGCGCTCCTGCATTATCGGTTTTCATAAAATTTTCACCGATTAAAAACCCTTTGTAACCAAAAGGTTGTAGTGTTTTAATAGCGTCGATAGTACTGATGCCGCTTTCTGATACTTTTACAAAATCATTAGGAATTAGACTGCTTAATTGTTTGCTTGTGTCTAGACTAACTTCAAATGTTTTTAAATTTCGATTATTAACACCTAGCATATCCAATGTTGGCATTAATGATTTATGCAGTTCGGCTTCATTATGTACTTCTAAAAGTACATCAAGATTTAGACTTTTAGCGAGTTCTGAAAATTGTTTAATTTCTGCTGTAGTTAAAATAGCAGCGATTAGTAAAATAACATCAGCACCATACGCTTTAGCCTCGATAATTTGATAAGGGTCTATGATAAATTCTTTTCTTAATAACGGCAAATTACAACTTGCTCTAGCCGTTAATAAATCATCTAAACTTCCACCAAAATATTTTCCATCCGTTAAGACAGACATACCGCAAACGCCTGCGTCTTCGTATCCTTTAGCGACATCAAAGACATTTAAATCGTGATTTATGACTTGTTTTGATGGTGAACGACGTTTGTGTTCTGCAATAATACCCGTGCTGCTTTCTCTTATTTTTTTTGCCAGAGAAACGGTTTGGCGTTCAAACAAAATAGAGCGTTCCAGTTGCTTGACAGGAATTAGTTGTTTGCGAAGGTTAACTTCGACACGTTTGTCTGCTGTGATTTTATCTAAAATATTCATTTTTGTTTCTATAGTTAGCAATCCAAGTGTATACAAGATACCGCTACTGTTTACTTTTATTTACTTAATTCTATTAGTTTTTCTAGACTCGCTTTGGCACGTCCACTTTCTAGACTTTCTTTAGCGAGTTCAAAACCTTCTAAATGCGGAATTTGCTTAGCGGTTGCTATGGCTAAACCTGCATTTGCGCAAACTACATTATTTTGTGCTTCTGTCCCTTTTCCTTTAATTATGTTTTTGAAAATTTTAGCAGCATCCTTTACGGTATCTCCTCCAAATATATCAGACTGTTCGATTTGTGCTACTCCCAAATCAGAAGGGCTTAACATCGTTTCAGAACTGTTAGAAATTATTTTTGTGTTTCCTGTTAAAGAGATTTCATCATAGCCATCTAAAGCGTGTACGATGCTATAATTTTTATCAGTGTTTTGATAGAGGTATCCATAAATACGTTGTAATTCTAAATTAAAAACACCTACCATTTGATTTCTCGGAAACGCTGGGTTTACCATCGGTCCGAGCATATTAAAAAAGGTTTTAACACCTAGTTCTTTTCGTATTGGGGCCACGTTTTTCATGGCAGGGTGAAACAATGGCGCATGTAACACACAGATGCCTGCTTTTTCTATTGAGTACTTTAAAAAATCAGATTTATTAGAAAAGTGAATTCCTAAAGCTTCCATGACATTAGATGATCCTGAAGCAGAGGAGACGCCATAATTACCATGTTTTGCAACATGTACGCCAGCACCAGCAGTTACAAAAGAGGCTAGAGTGGAGATATTAAAGGTGTCTTTGCCATCGCCTCCAGTACCACATAAATCGATAGGATCAAAATCGGATAAATTTACAGGAATACATAATTCTAATAACGCATCACGAAATCCTTGAAGCTCTTCTAATGTTATGCTTCGCATCATGTAAACCGTCAGGAAAGAAGCGATTTGACTTTGATTATAGATGCCTTTGGAAATATTAACTAATACCCGTTTTGCTTCTTCGCTAGAGATGCTTTCTTGGTTTATTAATCGGTTTAGTATTTGTCTCATTGTCTATATTTAACGCCTTTTTTATAAAAGGGAATTTGTGATATTAAAAATTTTTATTGGCGTAAGTTTTACTTACAAAAACGGAATACATTAACTATTAACCCAGTTTTTTAATATTTGCTTTCCGTTAGGTGTTAAGACGCTTTCTGGATGATATTGCACGCCTCTAACATCATAAACGCGATGTCTTAAGGACATGATTTGTCCATTTTCGTCAAAGGAAGTGGCCTCTAGAGCATCAGGTAAATTAGGATTAACTACCCAAGAATGATAACGTCCTACTTCTATCGTTTTATCCATGTCGTTAAATAAGACCTCGTCATCTACCACAATATTTACATTAGTTGCAACACCATGATAAACATCTTCTAAATTAATTAAAGAGCCACCAAAAACTTCTCCAATGGCCTGTTGGCCTAAACAAACCCCTAAAATACTTTTTGTTGGGGCGTACATTTTTATAATCGCTTTTAATAAGCCTGCTTCTTCAGGGATTCCTGGTCCCGGAGATAATACTATTTTATCAAAAGCATCCACTTCTTCAAGTGTTAATTTGTCGTTTCGTTTTACAATAACTTCACAATTTAAATCTTCTAAATAGTGAACTAAGTTGTAGGTGAAACTATCGTAGTTATCTATTACTAATACTTTCATTTATATATTTTTTGATTTCCGCTTAAGCGAAAACTTTTTATTTGCAATTCCATTTTTTACTAAATACGAGCTGTTGGATTAAATGTCTTCAGCTAACTGTATTGCAGTCGTTAATGCTCCAAGTTTGTTGTATACTTCTTGTAGCTCGCTTTCAGGATTTGATTTTGAAACTAATCCAGCTCCTGCTTGCCAATGTAATTTGTGGTTTTTACTCATAAATGTTCTAATCATTATGGCGTGATTATAATTTCCGTCAAAGTCCATAAAACCAATAGCGCCACCATAAAATCCACGACTTGTTTTTTCGTATTTTTCTATTAGTTGCATGGCCTTATGTTTTGGTGCCCCGCTTAATGTTCCGGCAGGGAAGGTGTCTGCGACCACTTGCATAGTCGGTGTATTGTCATGTACCTTTCCTGTAACTTTACTAACTAAGTGTATCACGTGAGAGAAAAACTGAGCCTCTCTGTAAGTAACTACTTTTACATCGCTACCATGTCTGCTTAAATCGTTTCTTGCCAAATCGACTAACATGACATGCTCTGCGTTTTCTTTAGCATCTTGTGCTAACTTTTTAGCTAATATTTGATCTTCTTCGTCGTTTCCTGTTCTTTTAAATGTTCCTGCTATGGGATGGATTTCGGCTTGACCGTTATTAACAACTAGTTGCGCTTCTGGAGAGCTACCAAAAATTTTGAAATCGCCATAATCAAAATAGAAAAGATAAGGGGATGGGTTAACGCTTCGTAAAGCTCTATAGACATTAAACTCGTCACCTTTAAAGGCTTGCGAGAACTTTTTGGATAATACTAATTGAAACACGTCACCTCTAGCACAATGTTGTTTAGCTAGTTCCACTTGCTCTTTATATTCGTCGTCCGTTAAATTTGATTCTATTTCAGAGTCCGTTTTAAATGTATAAGATGCAAAATTTTTCGAGCTTATTAATTGTAGAACTTCATCGATATTATTTTCGGTTTCAAAACAATGTGCAAAAATATAAGCTTCGTTTTTAAAGTGATTTATAGCAATGATGTTTTGATAAACTGCATAATAGACATCAGGAATGTCTAACGAATTTGGTTTTTTAGAAATTTTAACATCTTCAAAATGTTTTACAGCATCATAAGCTGTGTACCCAAAAATTCCGTTGTTTATAAATTTAAAGTCTTCGTCAGATTTAACCTTAAAACGTTTGGTAAACTTATGAATCATTTCGGTAACATTACGCACCTTGTTTTTCATTTCACTACCATCAGGAAATGTCTGGGTAATTGAAGTGTCATCGACTTTGATAGACGCAATAGGGTTAAAACAGATGTAAGAAAAACTATTATCATTAGCATGGTAATCGCTACTTTCTAATAAAATACTATTAGGATATTTATCTCTAATTTTTAAGTAGATACTTACAGGCGTAATGGTGTCCGCTAGGATCTTTTTGTAATGTGTGTATAAACTGAATGTTTTCATTTTGGTTGATTCTATTTCAGTATCTCTTGATTAAGAACTACTATTAATTTGTTTTATGATTCTGAAAAATTTCAGAATAAAAAAAAAGGCTTGTCGTGAATGACAAGCCTTTTTGTATAGTTATTTAAATAATACGTATAGGATTAGTTCACGAAGTTTGCGTTTCGAGAATTCCACCACCAAGTATGATTTAATTTTGTGTTCATGTTTATTGTAAAGTTCAAATATATAAATCAAATTTTAGTTTTTCAAATTTTTAGCTTTTAATTATTTGTTAAATATGAAATGAGAGCACATTTTTATATTTAAATTAACTTATCTGCTCTAAATAGTACCGTCTAAATAAGCGGTGTCGAGATGAAAATATTAAGGACTTTTAATGTTTTAAAATTAGACATATGTCAATTGTATTTAGTCCTAAAGGAATGTTTTAATAGGTTTGTTGTTTTTCTCCTTAACAGTGAACAGTTAAATGATAATTGAGCAATTGTTGAGATGGAATAACTGTTAATACTGTATAGAATGAGATATATGCTCTGTTAAAAGAAAAAGAGTGTATAACAGAGGTGTTTACGGTAATTGGGCGTAATATAAGTTTAAATGAAGCATAAATAATGTTTAATTTGAGAGATTAAATGTAACATTTCAGATTTTTTTACGTCTATATACTAAAGAAACGTTAATTTTGAGCCATAAATTAATAGTACAACAAAATGGCAGATTTATTACAATCAGATTGGGTAGCCCAATTGGAAAAAGATGATAACGCAGTTATACTGGATGTTAGAACAGATGGAGAGGTAGCAGAAGGAAAAATACCAAATACAATACATATTGATATATATAAAGGACAAGGTTTTATATATGCTGTGGAAGAATTAGATAAAACTAAAAACTTTTATGTGTATTGCAGATCAGGAGGAAGAAGTGCACAAGCCTGTGCCATAATGAATCAATTAGGTTTTGAAAACACATATAACCTTGTAGGAGGTTTTAATGAGTGGAATGGAGCAGTTGAGTAATATATAATTATGAAAAAAATAACAATAGTTTTAAGCCTTATACTTGCAGTCGTTTTTAGTTGCAGCGAACAGGCGGTAGGTGAGATTAAAACAGTATCTCCAGAAGAGATGCAAACATTATTACAATTGGATAATGTGCAATTAGTGGATGTAAGAACAGCTAAAGAGCATGAGGCTGGTTACATCGCAATGTCACAAAATATCGATTTTATGTCGCCAACGTTTGATAAAGATATTCAAACTTTGGACAAAGAAAAGCCAGTGATGTTATATTGCCAAAAAGGAGGTAGAAGTGCTAAGTGCGCAGAAAAAATGATTGATCTAGGTTTTAAAAAGATTTATGACATGAAAGGCGGCTTTTCCAAATGGGAACATGAAGGACTGCCTTACCGAAAAAAGTAAATATTATAAAAAATCCCAATCTTTAAAGGTTGGGATTTTTTTTTTGAGTAGGTTTTGATTACCAGACCTGATTTGGTCTATTTATTTTACAGACTTTGTTAAGTCAATTTGACTTGTTTTAATTTGTTAATCCAGATTATAGTCCCGGTAATTGGCAATGACGTTGCTATTAAACAACATAAAAAATAAATAAGTTTACTTATAAAACCAACAAACGCCCCCACATGAATGCCTCTTATTAAACTGGCGACTTTGGAGCCAAAACTTTCATCCTGAAAAAGTGATTTTGAAATAAGCAAATTGGTATAAGGGTTAAATTGAAGTTTATCTGCAGCATCATAGGCTAAAAAAGAGTTGCTTTTTTTTCTTATCATAATACTTTGGTTCTTCTTTAATGGTAGTGTAACTCTAGTCACAGCATTTTGATAGGATAATATGCTATCTGTGTTTTTTAATAATGCGATGTAATTAACGGTCGGCTTGTCGTTATATACAGTGTCAAGAGGTATAATGGTATCATATCTTGATTTTCCAATTTTATCGCCTAAAACAGTTTCTAAACCATTATAATACCATTGGAAAGACCAGAGTAGTCCTGTTAGTCCCATAAGTAACATTGGGAAAAGAGCATAAAAGCCAAAGGTATTATGGATGTCGTAGTTTATTCTTTTCCAATTAGCCTTTGTTTTTATAGAGAAGCCCTGTTTCCATGATTTCCATTTTTTAAATTGTTTTATTTTTCTAGGCATCCAAAGTACTAATCCGGAAAGGCATAATAGTATAAAAATGATAGTGCAAACACCAACAATAGGTCGTCCTATTGTTCTGTCAAGTAGTAAAAAACGATGTAACTCTTCTACTGTGTGAAGAAAAGCTTTTGTTTTACCTTTTGTTTTTATTTCTTGGCCTGTAAACGGATTTATTTGAACAGATTTACCTCTGGTAGGTTTCCCTGAATTAGCTTCGGTTTTAGTGAGTAAAGTGAATTGTAGGTTTTGTGTGTCCTCTTTAAAGAAAATAAAGTCTTTCACAACGTGATTATCAGCCTCTAAAGATGTAATGATGTCTTGATACGGTAGCTTTTCTTTTGTTTTTTTTGAAAAATGGTCTTGTTTATCGAGTAGTAGCACTAGTTCTGTTTCAAAAGCTAAAATAGTTCCGGTTAAACAAACCACAAATAGTACAATACCGCTAATTATACCTAGCCAAAGATGGATATCATTAATGAGTTTTCTGAAGGTGTATTTTCTCATGTTTAAAAGCATTATTTAATTCATCTTATTCTTTAAATATACATTGTCAGGATCTATTTTTTTATTGATAGTATTTAAAATTATAGCATTCTCGTTTTCACCGCGTTTTATAGCTAATTCGACTACCCTATCTAAATAAGGGCCTTGTGGTTTAAATGTAAACCCAAGCTTTTCCGATAAGTCTAGATAGTGTTGCTCTAATAATGAAGGGGTTTTAATAAGTTCTTTTACATTAATTCTGTAACCTTTAAAAATAGATCGTAGACCATCAATAAGAGATGGTAATACCACGCTACCATGGTCTTCATTTTTGTAGTACTTAGTGTGGAAATTTAAGTTTTTTGGTACGGTAGCTTCCAGAAGTGCGATCATATTTTTTTTAGCTGTAAAATGAGCTTCATGTTGCTGACTAGGTGTTTTTTGGTTTCCTATGGAGTTAGCATTAGCAAAAAATAAAGTACGGCCTTTAAAATCTGTTGTTGTAATACTGTTCTTTAATTTTTTGACAAGGACTTCATTATCCCACCATAAACTAGGATCTATTGCGATGTAAGCATTAAATTGTGGTGTTTCTTTTAAAAAGGAATTTATAGCGAACAGCCCTCCAAAAGAATGGCCAATAAGTATTTTGTAATCTAAAGTGTTGTAGTTTTTAGTGATTTCAGGTATTAATTCGTTAGTTATAAACGTTTCAAATATATCGGCACCACCATTTTGATAGGATAGACTATCAACAGGTGTTGGTGTTAAATCCCTAGATCTATTTGTGTTTTTTATGGCAACAACAATACATTCTGGAATTAGAGGGTAATACCCATTTGATAGATTTTTTACCATACCAGAGGTTACATGGAAGTATTTTTCGCCATCTAATAAATAAATTACAGGATATTCTTGATTTTTAAAGTTAGTGTTGTTATAGTTTTCAGGTAGGTAAACCCAGTAGTCTCTTGCTTCATTTAGTATGGTTGATTGTAGTGTTTTGACTTGTCCAATCTCAATGTTTTGAGCGTGTGATAACATCGAAAATAGACAAAAGGTATAAATTATTAAATTTCTCATAAGTATGATGATATTAAACTAGAAAAGAGAACGCTAGAAAACGTTCTCTTTATATTATTGTTTGTTTTTACTAAAAGACACTATAAAATAAACCTACTTTAAAGTTAAAGGGTTTTTGAGGGATTCCGTAACCATTATAGTATTCTTGGTCAAAAAGATTGTCTACTTTTAAGCTTACTTTATATTTCTCTTTTTTATAAAATACAGTAGCATCGACAGTTGTATAAGCATCGGATCCAAAATTATTGGCTGTGCTATTATAGATTTCACTCATATGGTTAGCGCCTAAACCAAAGCCTAAACCTTTAGTTTTTCCTTTTAAAGCTTGATAACTCAACCAGAAATTCCATACGGTTTCAGGAGTGTAACTTAAACTATGTCCTATAACCGATTCATTACCAAAGTTTACTTTTTCTAGAGTAGCATTATTTTTAGTGTATCCAGCTACAATATTTAATCCTGGTAAAGGATTAGCTATAAGGTCAATTTCAAAACCCTTGCTAAGGGTTTCTCCTGTTTGAGAGCTAATACCATTTTCATCAATAATTATATCATTATCAATGTTAATATTATAGTAGCTTATGGTGCTTAATAATTTACCATCAAAAAAGTTTAATTTAGTACCAATTTCAAATTGTTTAGCACGTTCCGGATCCCAAGTTACAATGTCTCCGTTACCATTATCTGATGGTGCATTATTACTTAATCCATCCATATAATTAGCAAATAAAGAGGCTTTATCATCAAACGGGTTATAGGCTAAACCAAGTTTTGTACTTATTCCATTTTGGTTGTAACCATTAGAGCCCTCTGTTCCATTTGCGATGGTGTTATGAGCCATAAAACGATCGAAACGTAATCCTCCAGTAAAGGTTAATTGTTTATTTATAGTTATTGCATCAAAAGCATAAAAGCCTAAAGTTTGAAACTTAGTAATGGTTTTGTTTTTTGTTTGATCTGCTAAATTGGCTTCAAATTGATCGTTTGTCAGTCCTGTAATCACTGGATTTGTTGTGTCTACGGGATCTATAGCATTCCAAACACCAGTACGTTGTGTATCGTCTAAATTATTGAAATAACTAATTCCTGAAACAAATTTATTGTCAATTTTGTCACTTTCGGTAACATTTAAAAAATCTTGTTGGATATGTGTGTTTTGTGTTTCTCGAGGATCTAATTGTAGGTAATATCTACCGACGGTTGTTTCATCTAACATAACCGCTCTAAGATAATTAGCATCTGTAAAAGTACTCGCTTTTGTAAAGGTTGTTTTAGAAGTCCAAGTGTCAGTTAGGTGATAATCTATTTTTATTTGGCTTACTAAGGAAGAGAAATACCCAGCCATTTCGTTAGTCCCATAATTAGTATCATAATCCCAACTCAAATCATCCCATGAGTTTACGTTGTCAGAAATAAGCGTTCCTGCAACACCTCTTGCAAAACTTAAATTTCGTTTACCTTGGTTATATTCCAAGTTGGCCATTACTGTTAATTGATTAGATAATTCAAAGGTTAAAGAAGGGGCTAACATAAACTCTTTGATAATACCTTGATCTTGAAAACTGCCTTCGCTATTGTAAGCACCGTTTAATCTAAAAAAAACAGTTTTGTCTTTATTTAAAACCGTATTATAGTCAACAGTCGCTCTGTTTTGATCCCATCTTCCTGTGATATAACCAAAATCAAGTTTTTTTCCATTATAGGCTTGTTTAGTGACCTTGTTTACAATACCACCAAAATTTGCAATGTTGTTAACATTGGAGCCGTAAAATAACGCAGCAGGTCCTTTGATAAGTTCTATGCGTTCTATGTTTTGCGGATCAATTGGGGCTTTAACCCAAGCGATGCCTCCATTTCTAATATGAACATCGGATCGGAAGCCTCTTAAGTAAACGCTTACATTACCATCGTTAGTTTGTACATACCCACCTCCTGTTATACTTTTAAAAGCGGATGGTAAGTCAGTTGTGATTTGCTCTTTTAGTAAAGCGTTGGTTACTACTGAGTATGATTGTGGATTATCAATGTTTTTTAAAGGGACTCTTGAAACATATTCAGAGTCTTTATGTGCAAATTGATTTAAACGTTGTGCAACAATAATAACCTCTCCCAATTGTTCTTCGTTTTCATCTAATTGAATATCTTCTATTGTGATTTCGGAAGCATTTGCTTCTATCTCAATGGTTTGTTTTTGCATTCCAATTAAAGAAAAGTCTAGAGTATAATTTCCGTAAGGTACATTTTTGATAGTGTAAGTTCCATTCGCATCTGTAATGGCACCTTTATTTATAGGGTGAACGATTACATTTATAAAAGCTGCAGGGTTGTTATCGGATGTCAGAACTTTTCCGCTTATAGTACTTGTCGTTTGTTGGGCGTACGTTGTGGTTATAAAAAACAACACCATTATTGTTTTTAGGAGTTTGGATACTTCCATAATATTAATTTGTTTTTTGTTTGAAATGTAAATTGTTAGTTTGTTTAACTAGGAATATCAATTTATAATAGGACGTATTACAGTATTTTTTATGGACTTACTTATGGATACGGTAGATACTTTTGTTTTAGACTGTTTTAATTTAGACTAATTATAAATAATATTCATATTTTTGTGCAAATGTAGATGATTAAACATAGTACGATATAACGCAAAACGATTTTTAACCAACGCAAAAGGAAGCCATGAAGACTATTTTAAAAAGTTCTATTTTCGAAAATAATGTGTTGGTCAAGACTTTTGAAAAAGATTTTAAGACTTCAGGTTTTACTGAAAAAACAATAGCTATTGATTATAAGTCAGTAAAAGGGACGGTGACAGAAATGTCAATTAATGGTTTGAGAGTGTTAGTCAGGGATGTTAATACTGAAGATTATAATGTGGACGTACATCATGATTTTCCATTTTTTAAATTACAATTCGAAATTGAGGGATCTAGTCTTTATAAGCCTTTAGATAAGAATTGTCCTGAGGTTTATATTCCTAATAATCATTATAACTTATTTTACTTGCCAAAAGTGCATGGTACTTTAAGTTATAAGAAAGGGCATCGAAAAACCTTAGAAATCCTATTTACTGAAAATTATTTAAAAACCATTATTGGCAAAAATTTTAAACAAATACTACATCGATTTGGTACCGCTATTTCTAGTCAAATTGCATTTTTTATGTGGCAGAAAAGTCAACCTATAACCACTGATTTACAAAATCATATCGATGAAATTATATTTTGTAACTATCCTAAAGATTTAAAAAAGCCCTATCTAGAAGCTAAAATAAAGCAATTACTAATTTTACTATTAGCACAAACTAATGAAGATATTAATAAGAACGCACGATATAATTTATCAGAAATCGATTATAACGCCGTATTGAAAGTAGAAGACTATATTAATACTCATTTAAAAGCATCCTTAACAATTCCTGAATTAGCTGTTATTGCTGGTATGAATACTACTAAATTGAAGCAAAGTTTTAAACTCATATTTTCTACTACCATTTTTAAGTATATATCCTGTTTAAGAATGGAAGAAGCTAAACAGCTTATTTTAGAAGAAAAATTTACTATAGCTGAAGCAGCCTATCATGTAGGATATAAACACCCTCAACATTTTACAGTGGCGTTTAAGAAAATTTATGGTTATGTGCCTAGTCACTTAATTTGTGATAGAAAGGTGTTTTAAAACGTAATATAGTTTTAATCAGATTTCCGATGTTTATATATTGTTAATCAACTGTTTAAGTTGGTGTTGCTGTGAGTGTATAAGGGAAAGTAAACCCTTTAGATATATTTTAAAGGGAAATAGTACGACTAGCAAATAGAGAAATTCAAGGTTGTAAAAAAAGTAAAAGCAATAATGACGTTTTTGAACAAAATTGACACCTATACAGCATCTCTAAAAAATAAAACCCTAATAACTAGATTGTTAAAAGGGTTTTTGTGGAGTCGG
Organism: Olleya sp. HaHaR_3_96; assembly: GCF_019278545.1. Taxonomy (NCBI): domain Bacteria; kingdom Pseudomonadati; phylum Bacteroidota; class Flavobacteriia; order Flavobacteriales; family Flavobacteriaceae; genus Olleya; species Olleya sp. HaHaR_3_96. The sequence continues at coordinate 4,239,066 of NZ_CP058987.1, read as the reverse complement.
AGAGAATCGAACTCTCGTCCAAACAAGTAACCAAAAGGCTTTCTACACGTTTATTCTTTTCTTAGGTTTTCGATTGTAAGCTGGTTAAAGACAACCCACTTACAACTTATCTTTTTTAGTTTCAACAAAGCATCAAAGCGCTACTAAGTCTATATTGACATTTTCGATGCCTCAAATGGAACGCCGTCAATCAAGGCTTTCCGGAGACATAAAGCTCGTACACCTAGTGTACCGAGGCTTAATCCTACTATAATTCGGATTAGGCAGCTAAAGCGTAGTTATTCTCGCCGATTAAAAAGTTGGTCTAGTCTTTAACGTGTTTCAATACCATTACACGACGTGCTTACAATCTAATTAATCTTGCTGTCAAAACCAGTCGACCCCAGATGTAATAAATTATAATATTTTGGCGTTACCAATTTTTGCTTTTAAGGGCAAAAATGGTCGGGCTTTCCACTATATCTTTTGCAAAAAAAAGCAAAAGGATGTCGTTGCAATCCCTAACGCAACTCACTCAAACTACAAAGCAAAGCATAAGCAGTTTAAAATAGCAAGGATGCAAAATTACTAAAAAGTTTGCTAAACCTTGCAATAACCACTAAATTAGTGCAAAAATTATTCCAAACGCATAATATGAAATTCGCAATAATAAAAGAACGTAAAAATCCACCAGATAGACGTGTGGTTTTTTCTCCAAAAGACTTGAAGCAATTAAAAACTAATTTCCCGGAAGCGGAGTTGGTTGTTGAGTCTTCAGATATCCGAGTGTTTAATGATACCGATTATCAAGAGTTAGGATTTCAAGTGTCTGACAATGTTTCAGATGCGGATGTTATGTTTGGTGTTAAAGAAGTGCCTATTGATGCTTTGATACCTAATAAAAAATATTTTTTCTTTAGTCATACTATAAAAAAACAACCTTATAATAGAACCCTTTTAAAGGTTATTTTGGATAAGAATATAGAAATGTATGATCATGAAACTATTGTAAAACAAAGTGGCGCAAGGTTAATTGGTTTTGGTCGTTATGCAGGATTAGTTGGTGCTTACAATGGATTTAGAGCTTTAGGATTACGGGATAAGCTATTTGTATTACCTAAAGTAGAGCAGTTAAAAGATTTAGAGGCTGTAAAAAGTGAGTTGGATAAGATTACAGTACCTAATATTAAGATCTTATTATCAGGAACAGGGAAAGTCGCAAAAGGCGCTAAAGAAATTTTGGACCACCTGAAAATAAAACAAGTAAGTGATGCGTTATATTTAACGTCAGAGTTTACGGAGCCTGTGTACTGTATGGTTGACGTTATGGAGTATTCTAAACGTAAAGATGGTAAGGTTGGCGATAAATGGGCCTTTTATAAAGATGCAACAGGGTATGACAGTAACTTTATGCCGTATGCTAAACAAACAGACTTTTTTATAGCTGGGCACTTTTTTGGAGATGGAGCACCTTACCTATTTACTAGAGACGATGCTAAACACCCTGAATTTAGAATACAATTGGTGGCGGATATATCATGTGATATTGATGGCCCAGTAGCAACAACTATTAGACCATCGACTATTGCAGATCCTTTTTATGGATATAATCCTAAAACAGAAAAGGAAGTCGCATTTGATGATAAAGAGGCCATTACGGTTATGGCTGTAGATAATTTACCATGCGAGTTGCCAAAGGATGCCAGTGAAGGTTTTGGGGATATGTTTTTAAAACATGTCATTCCTGCTTTTTTTAATGGTGATGCGGATGGCGTTTTAAAACGCGCTAAGATTACCGAAAATGGTAAATTAACCAAACGATTTAGCTATTTACAAGACTATGTAGATGGAATAGAGTAATATCCTAGTTAGGATTTTTGCCTTTCGACTGGTTCTATTTATGCAACAATTACAATATTAGATAAATGAAAAAACTAAAGTTTATACTCCCATTATTAGCAATGCTATTTTCTTTTTCTTGTGAGAAAGACAATAATATTCCATTAAATCAACAACAGGTGGATGGTTTAACAAGCAATCCGTTTATGGATAATTTTGGAAGCAGCATAACGGCGCGTTTTATAGGTACGGTAGTTAACGAAGACAATACTCCAATTTCTGGAGTAACTATAACTATTGGATCCTCTATGGCAATTACAGATGCTAATGGTGTGTTTTCTGTAGAAGAAGCCATTGTTTATGAAAAATTCGCGTATGTAAAAGCAAGTAAAAATGGTTTTATAGACGGGTCTAGAACATTGGTGCCCACAGATGGTGTAAATCAAGTGGCTATTATGCTATTAGATATAGACCCTATTGCAACGGTTGCTTCAGGACAAATTTTAAATTTTGATTTACCTAGTGGGGTGTCGGTGGAGTTACCTGGAGAATATCAAACCGAATTTGGTTATGAGTACCAAGGCGATGTGTCTGTTGTAATAAAACATTTAAACCCTGATAACGATACTATGAGCTTACAAATGCCAGGTGCATTGATTGCTGAAAATGAAAGTGGAGACTTACGTGTTTTGGAAACTTATGGTATGATTGCGGTAGAGTTAGTTGGCGAAAATGGTGAGGATTTAACTATGGCAGATGAGACCTTTGCTACCATTAGTATTCCGGTACCGACCAATGCGACTAGTTTACCAGCAACACTACCCTTATGGTATTTTGATGAGGTTTATGGGTATTGGAAAGAAGAAGGCTTTGCTACTTTAGAGGGTAATAAATATGTGGGAGAGGTTTCGCATTTTAGTTTTTGGAATTGTGATGCGCCATTTGCAGCATTAGAGTTCTGTGTGACTTTACAGGATAGTAATGGTAATCCTTTACCTAATAATTATGTGCAATTACAAAGAACAGCTACAGGTTGGAATTCGTATTCTGGAGGTTATACAGATCAAAATGGATTAATTTGTGGTTTAATTCCTGCAGAGGAAGCTTTAACGCTAACAATTACAAATTATGGATGTGTTGGAACTAACTACATTGAAACTATTGGATCATATTCGGAAGATACAAATATGACTATTATAATACCAGAGGCCACTGCATTGACAACTAATTTGCTTGGTGTATTTAATGATTGTAATGGTGATGCAGCAACAAATGGTTATGTACAATTGTTTTATAACAATGTATCCTCTATAATTCCAATAACAAACGGACAGTTGGATTTGATAATCGATTACTGCGCTACGGACACTAGTTTTTCTGCTCAATTTTTTGATGTAACAAATGGTCAAAGTACGGATGCAGTAACAGGTAATTTTACTACCGTAACAACAGATTTAGGAACACAGTTGTCTTGTACAGATTTATCAGATAGTGATGCTGATGGGGTTTTAGATTTAAATGAAGATCTTAACGGAAATAACGACCTTGAGGATGATGATACAGATCAAGACGGGATACCTGATTATTTAGATACAGATGATGATGGAGATGGTATAGAGACCATGGATGAAGATTATGATAATGATGGAAACCCAATGAATGAGGATAGTGACGGAGATCAAATACCAGATTATTTAGATGCTCAGGATGTTATTGTTTTTAATTCGGAAATTTATGCGACTAATTGCGATGCTAGTAATGCACAATATGATTTGACAGAAACATATGGTGTGATATATACAAATACAGATTTTAGCTATTTTGAAACACAAGCTGATGCAGAAGCGTCTATCAATGCAATAATCAACACTAGTATTTATACTAATTCTAGCCTGTTAGATGAGCTGTTTGTGGTAACAACAAATACGACGACTAATCAGTCGGCAATAGGACAGTTGGATTTATTGGGATTAGAGTTTATAGATAGTGATCAAGATGGTATTGCGGATTGCGATGAGATTTCTGGTTTAGATAATGGTTTTGGAACGTGTAGTCCCAATGGGAATATTACGGACCCTAATAATGCGGATAGTGATGGTGATGGCGTTAATGATTGTGAAGAAGCAACAGCTGGAACTGACCCTAATGATCCATTAGATTTTTAAAAAATTAAGCAATAATTTAAAAAGCTTCCTAATTTAGGAAGCTTTTTTGTTTTCAAAACTCAGCACTTTAAATACATAATAAAACACACCTAAAAACAATCCAAAGCAAATTGTAAATAACCATGCGGCACTGTGTGTCCTAGGTTGTGTTAATATTTTAAAAATGGTAGTGATTATGACCCAAGGTTTATTAATAACTTCCCAAGAGTTAAACCGTAAAAAACGACCTAAGTAAACGCCGAAACCTACGAGTATAAATAAAAAGGGAAACATAAAAGTAACCGCTTTTTTTTCGACGTAAGTCTTAACAATACGTTCCATTGTCAATACCGATTTGAAAAATAAAAATAAGCCCGTAATTGCAAATACAACAATGATTAAAGTATCTAACCATATCAGATGAGTACTGCTATAACGTAAATGAAATAAATCCGTAATTATATAAGGTGCATTTGGCAAAAACAGTAACCAAATAATACTAATAACCATAAGTGAACTGGTGTTGATATGCTTTAAAGTGTTTAAATAACTACTGATAACATAAGGGATTCCTGCCAGAAAAAGATTCCATACTAAAAATAAAAAGTAATGGGATTGTGTTAGTTTTATTCTGAATAGGAGCAATAGTATGCTAAAAGAAGATAATAGTATTAGTACTGAAAGGGTTTTTGTTTCAGCGGAGATGAACTGTTTAATGGTTTTCATTTGAAATATAGGTTATATCTATAAAATAGATGGTTATGATGCCTAAAGCGTAAGCGATTAAATCTTCAATGCTAAAATGACTTCCAAGGACTATAGATGCTAATTTATTTGTTCTTAAATTTAAAAAATCAAGTAGGTTAATTAATTGAGCAAATTCGATAGTAAAGGAAATAATTAGAGCCGTTATCGCAATCTGTATAGCTTTCATTTTAAAAATGCTTTTTATTGCGCAATACACTAAAATAGAGGCTAGAAAATCGCCTACAGTAAAACGTATAAAGCCGTCTTTTAAAAAGTAAGCAATAGCAATTTCTATTATTAATAATGTAAACGTTAGGAGTGTAAATAAGGGATTAAATTTTAGTGTCATTTATATTTCAATTTTAGGACCTAAAAATTTAGGTTGTTTGTTAATTACGACGTCTATAATAGCTTTGGTTCTGGCTAAATATTCTCTAACTTTTGTACGAAGTCCGTAACGCCCTTTAATAGCTTTTGCATTAAAAGCTATGACGTTTAAATCATTATTTTCGGCTAAATAGATGGCACGTTCGTTATGGAATTGTTGTGATATGATTGTAAAACTGTTTAAGCCAAATATTTTTTTTGCTCTGACTACCGAGTCTAATGTTCTAAATCCGGCATAGTCCAGTATTATTTTATCCTCAGGAACACCTAACTGCATCAGGTCTTGTTTAAATGTGGAAGGCTCGTCATAATCGACGGTGCTATTATCTCCACTGATTAAAAGGTATTCTATTTTTTTATTTTGATAGAGTAGGAACGCAGCCTCTAAACGGTATTTGTAATACAAATTAACATGGTTACTATGGCCAACATATTTACCTGCGCCTAGTATTAAACCAACTCTGTTTTTAGGAATAGTGTGAATAGTACTATACAGTTTTCCTTCGGCATTATAAGTAATATGAAAATTAGCTAGTAAAACAGCAAGTAATAAAAGGATGGCTAATTTGATGCCACGGGTGATCTGTTTTTTCATGTTTAATAGTTTAAATTAATAAAAATGGAACCACGTAAATTACTAATAGAGGTATTAAGTAATCCTTTGTAATCTAAGTTGTAAAAGGTATTGGCACTTTTACCAATACGATAGGATTTTAAATAGTACTTCCAGTATTCGGGCAATATTATAGAGCCAATTGCAATAACACCAAATAGGTATAAGCTACGTTTTCCATTTCCAAAACAGAGGTATTGTAAAGCAATTTCTTCTTCTTCATTACTATTATAACCAGTCATCACGTGATAGGCGTCGTGACGTTCTACTTTAGGAATTAATTCAAATCCATTACTGTCTAAAAACAATCCTAAATGATGACCAAAAGTATTAGGGCTGTATTCTAATAATTGCTCTTTTTTAATACCCCAAGGTTGGTTAGTTTTAAAATAGGTTGTGTAAATAGGTTGCGTGACTTTAAATAGCCAAGCGATTAATTGTTTACGTTGTTTTTTCATAGACTTATTGTTTTGCAAACCATAGCCAGGATTGGCTTGTTGTTATAAAAGCTGAGGTGATATAGGCTAGTATAAAAGGATCAAATCGGGTTGATATAAGTAATACTCCAGAAAAACTAAAAGCGATCATAACATAATATGGAAAGTAAATGGTAAATGTTTTTTGTCTAGCTATTTTACTTGTTCCTCCAATAAAAAAAAATGGATAAATGGAGGCAGCGATCGTCATTAAACAACATATAAATATGGGCAAGAATGAAATTAATACATAGGTTATAATCCTACTTGGATAAATATGGTCTATATAAAATAACCAAAAGATGCTTGCCGCTAATAGCGTGCTTTTTAAAGTGTTTTCTAGGATTGGCATTAGTGATAACCTTTAGTTGTATTAGTAAAATTTTCTAAACTATATTCTTGCCAATTCATAAGAGATAGGTTTTGGTTGTGTGTTGTCCATTTTTGATTAATTTGAGTATTGATAGGTTCTGATAATTTGTATTGTTGCGCATAGGTCTTTAATAACGTGGAGTTGTTTCCTTTGAGATGTATGAGATAGGTGATGTCTAAAACCTTGGCGTTATTAATATTGAATTCTGTAATTGAATAATCCCAATTTATAGTAGCAGATAAAATGCAAATAGCAAAAGCGATTTGAGTATTTACTCTGAATAAATACCATAGATTTTTAATTTTAAATACTTTTATAAATGTGGTAATCAAGCCGAAAAAGGTCAATAATAAGTAAGCAAAAACGCCAAGACGTTTATAGGTAAAGCCAAATGCAGAGACATATTGGTAGTTTTTAATTGAAATCAATAGAATTAGTATAATATTTAATCCAATCCACAAATAGGCTAAATTTTTAATAGTTTTATTTTTTTTATAGAAATTTAAATCACTTCTAAAAAAGAATAAAATAGTAAGGATGGCTATGACAATGGAAGCTATTAAAGCATTAATTCCATTGTGTACTTGCATCGATAAATGGTTGGCACTATCAACTGTATTAGTCAACAAATACATCAGATCTGTAATACTATAAAATACAATCAGAACATTAAGAAACGCAAGTAGAGTAGTCCCTAGTTGATTGTCTTTTTTGTTTTTTTCTTCGGACGTATTTTTTCTTTCAATTAATAGGTTAGCGGTATTTAAATCTAAAGTGGTTGCGGGTTCTATTGTGGCTGGTTGACTAATGTTATTTAATAAAAAATAACCCAATACAGTCATAAGGCTCCATTGAAGATTGATAAAGTTGAAATTAATTTTGGTAATTACATCTTCAAATATTGGGTTCCCATTTTTGTAAAGTAATATAAATATAATGATGAATACTAACGGGATACCGACCAGTTTTGCCCAATGTAAAATATCAATGTCTTTTTTTAAAATGGTTTGCTCTGGAGTGTCTTTATTATCAAATTTGCGATGAAAATAACCTGCAATGACAGAGTAAAAGCCATTAATCCATTGTACGTAAATTGAATTTTTGTTGGATGATACGCATCCTATTAAAGTAAAAAATGAAAAGATATTAGTAAATATAGCTAAAGCAGTAGCATGTATAAATACTAGAATGGCGGTTATTAAATATATAGATGCATAGATTATAGTGGTTTGATTCTTAAACTGCGGTTTGTTGTGCCACCATAATATTCCTATACTAATTATGGAAAACAGACTTAGGTTTAAACCAATGCTTTGTTGGTAGAATAAGAAACTAAAACATAGTGAGGCAATAATAAGGATGAGGTGTTTCATAATTGTAAATTAAAAGTACTTTGTTTTTCAAAGTAGATTGATAAAAAAATAGTGTTATTGTTTTTTGATTAATTTTTCAAGTGCGCTGATATGCTTTTTAAATTCGGCTTGACCTAATTTAGTAACACTATAACGTGTATTGGGTTTGCGATCTATAAATTGTTTTTCTACTATAATGTATTCCGCTTTTTCAAGCGCTTTAGTATGACTGGCTAGGTTTCCATCTGTGGCACCAAGTAGTTCTTTTAATGTTTTAAAATCGGCATATTCATTAACCATCAAAACGGACATGATACCAAGTCTTATTCTGTGGTCAAATACTTTATTGATGTTAGTTATTATGTTCATACTTTGTTTCCGCTTTAGCGAAAGTATTGTTTATTTTTTGACATCATATTTAAAATGCATGTAAGTCCCATAAATAATATGCATCACTCCAAATCCTATAACCCATAGCCAGAAACCGTAACCAGGATATAAGGTTGCTATTAGACCTAAGATAATTTCTGTAAATCCTAAATACTTAATATCACCTATACTATACTTTGAAGCGCTAACTAATGCTAAACCATAAAAAATAAGCATTAAACCTCCAGTTTGCCCGTAACGTCCTTGACTAAGTATAATTAAAATATATAGGCCACCTGCCACTAATGGGATTAAAAAATTAAAAAGTAATCTTTTAGAAGAACCATCCCAAATGCTTTCTCCATTTTGCTTTGCTTTTTTAGTGGTTAAAAAAACACCAGTAACTACACTTAAAAAAGCCACCATAAATAAGATTATAAAAACATATCTAAAAACCCAGCCATCTAAAGTTAATGTTCCGTAACTGTAGTTTGTTACTAAATAGTAGGTTAGAGCAGCTCCGATTAAGGCATAGATACCTGCTAATATGCCAGATAAACCACTTAACGAAATAAATCTTGACGATTTATTCATTAAGTTTTTAATAGTGCTTATGTCTTTTAAATAATCTTGGTCGCTCATGATAAAAGTACTTTGAATTACAAAGTAACCGTAAATCGTTTAAATATGCAAGTTAAAAGTTTCTTAATATTCATTTTAACATTTAGGGGTAAGTACTATTTATTTTTCATAGATTTATAAACTAACTATTTAAAAACAAAAAATATTATGGCATTGACAGGATTACTTTTAGACATAGCAAACATCTCAGGAGGTTTATTATTAGGGCTAGCAACTTTAGATAAATTGGATGGGGAAGCAAATTTTTTTAATAAAATAGCAGGAGTATTAGCGCCTTTTCAAACCGTAATAGGTGGCGCATTAATTGTTTTACCATTATTAGGTATACTGCGCGGAGGGTTTAGCCTTTTTGGTATTGTAAGTATTATTGGAGGGTTACTATTATTGACACACGTCTTTGGAAAAGTACCAGCATTAGAAGAAACATTAAGAAAAATATCAGATAAATTATTACCTTTTAAAGCTATTATTGGTATCGCTTTATTAGCAATAGGGGTGTTAAGTTTATTGCATATTTTATAATAACAATTGAATCCTGCGGAAGATTATATCTTAAAGCAATCGGAGCCTTACCGCTCTATTTTGTTGCGCTTGCAGGTCATTGTTGTCCATGCTATAAGTATTGCAGAATTAAAGTACAAGTGGGGCTTTCCGTTTTATTATGTAAATGGAAAGCCCTTTTGTTATTTTAATACGAATCATAAAAGGCAATCAAATCACGGTCTTTAAATCGCATCACGTTACTGAGAAGCGAAAAAAAATGATGTCTTTAAGATATCAGTCTTTAGACGATGTCAATGATGCAGTTGTAATAGCTATATTGCGAGAGGCTTATAGTTTGTATTGATTATATTCTAAATCGGCCACCAAAAGTTATAGCACGTTGTAAAAACCAAAAGTGTTGTGATGCACTCTCATTAGCATTACTAGTTGTTCTAATATCCGGCATGTTTATAAAACCACCTCTTAAATCTGCTTGAATAAAAAAGTACTTATAAAAAGTAAGGTTTAGACCAATATTTAAATGGGTTCCGTATCCCGCTAAATGAAACTCGTCATAGCGATCCTTGGCTAATAAAGTAGTATTTGTTTTAGGATATAAAGCGCCAGCACCAAAACCCTCAGTTATATTTAATTGAAAGATATCTGTATTGTTGATCTTGAATAAAGATGAAATATCATCAAATCTATTCAGTTCTAAATACACATAGTTTAGTCCATTGGTATGTTCGAATTTTAAAAAATCTTCTGATAAAAAGTACGAGTCACCATTAAATTCTTGATTAAAAACACTGCCGTCTTCGTCAGCTGGAAGATCAATATATCCAGTCACAGTTCTTGTTCTGTTTCTGTTCATGACATACTTCATGTGATCCACACCAAGCGCAATATTATAGTTGTCAGAAATAAAATACCCAGCTTTAAAATTAGTCTGCGGTATTGTCATTCGGGTAGGGTTGATGTAATCTACATGCCAACCTTTGGGCTTGTCCTTTGCAGTAGCATCGTGTATGGTAAAGTCGTAGCCTTCACCTTCAAATCTAATATCAGATTTAGAAAAGGTTTCTCTGTTTCCTCCCCAGCTAACATAAAACTTTCCTTTGTTGTTAGCAGTGTATCTTTCTATATTGGTGTCTTGGGCTATTGTCGCTATTGAAAATAGGGTAAAACATAACAAGGCTAATGTGTTTAGCGGTTTGTTTTTCATTGTAAAATAGTAATTTGTGTATGTATTTAAAAAGTAGTGACTAGTTTTCTAATAGCCGTTAAGTTACTTAATAATGCTTCTAAGTTATCTAAATGTAGCATGTTTGCACCGTCACTTTTAGCATTAGCAGGATCAAAATGCGTTTCTATAAATAAACCGTCTACGTTATTAACAATGCCCGCACGTGCAATTGTTTCGATCATATCTGGACGTCCACCTGTTACACCAGCACTTTGATTTGGTTGCTGTAAAGAGTGTGTTACATCTAATACTGTTGGTGCGTATTGACGCATTGTTGGGATGCCTCTAAAGTCAACAATCATATCTTGATAACCAAACATAGTTCCGCGATCTGTAATCCAAGCCTTATCACTTCCAGCATCTTTTACTTTTTGTACCGCATGCTTCATAGCTTCAGGACTCATAAATTGTCCTTTTTTAAGGTTGACTACTTTTCCCGTTTTAGCAGCAGCAACGACAAGGTCTGTTTGACGTACTAAAAAAGCAGGGATTTGTAAGACATCAACATACTGCGCCGCTTTTGCAGCATCACTAACTTCATGAATATCAGTAACGGTTGGGACATCAAATTTTTCAGAAACTTTAGCTAAAATTTCTAATGCCTTTTCGTCACCAATACCTGTAAAACTATCAATTCTACTACGGTTAGCTTTTTTAAAACTTCCTTTAAAAATATAAGGGATTTCAAGCTTGTTAGTAATCGTTAGCACTTTTTCTGCAATTCTAAAGGCCATATCTTCTCCTTCGATAGCGCAAGGCCCACAAAGCAAAAAGAAATTGTTACTATCTGTATGTTTTATTTTAGGAATATCTTGAAGTATCATAATTGTAATAATTTATACTGCAAAGATAAGTTAATTTTCAGTAGTTAGTAGACTTGTGTTGGGTTGTATCATCTGTTTGATTTTACTATTGGTGTGTTTGCGATAATACATGGCCAAAAGTATAAAAAGAACAACACTTATCACAACCAAATAAATAATGGAAGTCATGGTTTTTTCAACTTGTAACAGTTCTAAATACGGCGAAATCAAAAATTTACTAATAGTACTTAATAGTAAAGCGACAATAATTGAAATGGCTAAGATTTTATAAGCGATAGTGTGATATACTTTAGCTATTTGCGTCTTAGAGTATCCTAAAAAATGAAGTTGTGTGATCGTTTGCTTATTTTTTAAAATCAATAAATTAATATTGGTAATAACCAAGTATATTGATAATATAGTGATGAGTAATCCAATACCTAAAACAATACTCAATATCAATTTAAGGACATAACTTAGTTTGGAGTTTTGCACATCATTAGATAGGTAGTTGTATTTTTTGGAGGCTAAAAATTCTAATAATTTAGGATCTGATGGGTTGATAACATCTAGGATTATTCTAGATATTTTAGATTCTTTTAAAGGACTTAATGTTTTGTTGGTATATTTTAAAAAGGATTCCGGAACTAAAATAGAATTTATTTTTTCGGAAGCATCCAATATATAAGCAGGGTATCGTTCTGTTTTACTAGACCCAGTTAGTTTTAAGTCGATGGGAATTTGTCTAATAATTTTCTCATTAATTTGTGGCATTCCTGTACTTGCTGCGTATCCAAAATTATAAAGATTTATGTAATTCTTAGGAATGATTATAGGAACTTCTCGGTCTCCTGGTTGCCATTTCCAATCGGCACTTTTAATATCTAAAAATTCGTCACCTACAGCTTCTAAAAACATCTCGGTAGTAATACCGGTGTAGTTTGGCAGTGTAACACTGGCAAGCACACGGTAAGTCCCATGTGTAAAGCCTCCCGTTTTATTAATAAAGGGTTGTTGTTCAAGTTCGGCTATTTCTTTTGGTGTAAAGGCGTTGTCTCTTCCTAAATCTTTATAAATAATTAAGTTTTGATTACCTAATAAGTCATTTTCAGAACTAAATATAGATCGTGTATCAATAAATAATTGGATCACAATTAACAATATGGCTAAACCTAAACTAGAGCTTAACGCAAAAAAGAGCAGCTGAGATTTATCAACTTGTTTTTTTAGAAGTTTGTCAATCATAACAATAGTGTTTTTGTATAATCGATATTGTAAGTATCACCTAAACTGGCAATTATTAAAGTTGCATTGTTTTTTTCTGCTTCCTGTGTCACTAGAGTAACCGCATTTGTAATCTGGGCTTGGTCTATATGGCTAAAGGGTTCATCTAATAATAAAATCTGAAACGGTTGGCATAAGGCTCTAACAATAGCAATACGCTGTTGCTGACCGTAAGATAAGGTCTCAGCTTTTTTATGAGCTAATTGATCCACGTCTAATTGTGCTAACATTTCTAAAATCTCAGATTCAGATTTATGATTGGTTAGACTATTTTTTAGTTGAATGTTTTCTAAAGCCGTCAATTCTGGAAAGAGTCGGAGACCTTGAAATACAATCGAAATTTTATCTCGTCTAATAGATGTCCATTGGTCTTCAGTAAATGAAGCAATAGTCGTTTTGTCAAAAAGTATAGATCCAGAATACCGGTTGTTTAGACCATATAAAAAGTTGAAAAATGAACTTTTTCCACTTCCTGAAACTGCTTTTATTAAATATTTTGAATTTGGTAGTAACTCAAAATTTTTACTCCAGACTTCGGATGAAGCTGGAGTAAAAAAGTTTGGTATTATGTTTTGGATAGTAATTTGCACGTCAACTAGTTTGATTCAGTATCCTCGATAACCGTTTCTTCTATGTCGTAAACAGAATCGTCGTCTTCGTCAATAACTTCTATTATTTCTATATTTTCCGAATCTTCATCATCTTCCGCAGGAGCATCCATCGTGGTTTCTGTTATTTCTTCATCATTTGTAATCATTTCTTGTTCTTCATTTTTAACGTCATCCATTAAAGTATTCATTGTCTTTGCTAGTTCATCACCATATAAAACAGTTTGAATTAATGAGTTTTTGTCACCTTTAGTATAAGTAAAAGACTCTCCGCCGTCAGTGTCAACAAAATAATGATTTTCACCAAAATACTTATCATATATAGCAATGCTTTTATCTTTAAAGCGCTCCATTGTATTATCACTTCCGTAAGCATTGTATCCGCCATAAGGATTATACATGTTGCCTAAAGATTGCGCAAAATCATTACTTAGTTCTGCAATGTTTCCTTTGGTGTAAAGATAAATTGAGTGAGATAGTTTGTCCTTATGCTCAAAATCAGATAACTTATTTGCTAGTTTTCCATTAGTTTTAATTTCATTTGCTTTATTTACATCATTAGTGAAAAATATAAAATCGTCTGTGATTACCATAAACGCGTTTTTTTCGATTTCATAGTAATTAGGGCTTACCTCTTCAAAAGGAGCTCCTTTTTCTTGGATCTTAGCTAACAAATTGTCAAATTTAGATTTGTCTTTAATGGCAATAACACCATACATATTAGGAATCTTTTTGTCTACTATTGTATACGTTTTTTCTCCAGTGTAGTAATTATAATCGTATACAGAGTCTTTAACTGTTTTACCTTCTGTTATAGCAAACATTACAGAGCCATCAAATATTTTTGCGATATCTTTAGTGCCCATACCGATTTCTCTTTCAGATTCACTGTTAGCGCTTTCAAGGTTTTTTTTCAATTCCTCCCTAGCCTGAACAGGTAGTACTTTATTATCTGTTAAACTTGTAATATGATCAAAATAGGCTTCTGGGTCTATTGATATTTTTGCTAAAAGTAATGGGCTATTTGGTAATGCATCAAGCATAGATTTACTGTAAGAGGTGGTCATCCATTTTTTATAACCTAATAAAGAGGTGAAGTCTTTATTTAATTTCAGATTTGTGTTGGTGTAAATATGGTCGTCTTCAAAGCTTCCATGATACGATAGGTTATTGTCTTCTAAATTCACTTTTACCCCCGCGAAAGCATTAAGTAATCCATCAAAAGCATCACCTAAAGGTGTTGATGTTATGTGTAAACCCATATCTTGTTTAACATCAAAGAAATCGTCAAAATAATTTGTAGCTAAGATAGACTCGTCTTTCTTTAAATTAGTTAAGTCTTTTAATTCTGCAGCAGCATAATTATTTGCACCAATTATTAATGCTGTTTTATTATTCCAACCAATAGCTAATTCTCTGGTAGAATATACCGTGAAGTCTTTGTCTTGACCAACATTCTCTTCCTTTTCTAAGTCATGTAATTTTTCTAATAGTGGTTGTATAAAGGCTTCAAAAGCAGCAGCGTCTTTAATTGGTAATGCTAAACCACCAAATCCAGAGAGTCTTTTAAAAGAACCAAATCCAAGAATAAATTCTTTTCTAAACGTTTTGTTTAGATTCTCTGAGGTCATAAATTCGGATACAAACGCTTTTACTTCTTCAGGAGCTTTGTCTTCTATTAAAGTATTAATGCTTAAGTTTTTTGAATCTAAGTCTTTGCCCTTTTCTGAAAGCGTTTTAAGATTGACGTACATTACAGCTACAGCATCTTTAGGGATAAAGTAGGATTCTTCGTTTTTGGTACCACAGCTGGCAAATAGAAATGCAATAACAAGTAGACAAATAAATTTTTTCATGGTTCTAGTGTAATTTTTTTAAGTAGTTGATTAGTAAGTTGACAAATCTAATCATATAATAATTTTTATTGAATATTATTAAAATAATTAATAAGCTATTCTTGTAATTAGACATAACTATCTGTGTCTGTTTGATTAAAAATGTTACAAATTTTAATGATGAATTTGTCAAATTTTAATTAAAACGTATTTTTAGATAAAAATTGAGTACATTTGCACGCTTAAAATAAGGCACCATTATGGCTAATATTAAAAATATTGCAATTATTGCACACGTCGATCACGGAAAAACTACGTTGGTTGATAAAATCATGTACCACTGTCAATTGTTTCGTGAAAACGAGAACACAGGAGACTTAATTTTGGATAACAATGATTTAGAACGTGAAAGAGGAATTACAATTACTTCTAAAAACGTTTCTGTAATTTACAAAGACACAAAAATTAATATCATTGATACACCAGGTCACGCCGATTTTGGAGGAGAAGTAGAGCGTGTATTAAACATGGCTGATGGTGTTGTATTGTTAGTTGATGCTTTTGAAGGACCAATGCCTCAAACGCGTTTTGTATTACAAAAAGCGATTGATTTAGGTTTAAAACCTTGTGTGGTTGTAAACAAAGTAGATAAAGAAAACTGTACTCCAGATGAAGTACATGAAAAAGTTTTTGATCTAATGTTCGAATTAGGAGCAGAAGAGTGGCAGTTAGATTTTCCAACCGTTTATGGTTCGGCAAAAAATAACTGGATGAGTGATGATTGGAGAAACGAAACTAAAAATGTTGAACCATTATTAGATATGGTTATAGAGCATGTTCCTACGCCTGTTTTTCCTGAAGGAACAACTCAAATGCTTATTACTTCTTTAGATTTTTCTTCTTTTACAGGTCGTATCGCGATTGGTAGATTACAAAGAGGAAGTTTAGTAGAAGGACAACAAATCTCACTTGTAAAAAGAGATGGGTCTACAACTAAAAGTAGAGTTAAAGAATTATTTATATTTGAAGGTTTAGGACGTAAGAGAGTAGAAAGCGTACAAACAGGAGATATTTGTGCTGTTGTAGGGATTGAAGGATTTGAAATTGGTGATACAATTGCAGATCTCGAAAACCCTGAAGGTTTAAAATCAATTGCTATTGATGAGCCTACAATGAGTATGTTATTTACAATTAACGATTCTCCTTTCTTTGGAAAAGATGGTAAATATGTGACGTCTCGTCATATTAAAGATCGTTTAGAAAAAGAATTAGAAAAGAATTTAGCACTTAAACTAGGTGAAACTGGTAGTGCAGATAAATTTATGGTCTTTGGACGTGGTGTATTACACTTATCAGTTTTAATTGAAACTATGCGTCGTGAAGGTTATGAATTACAAATTGGACAACCACAGGTAATTATCAAAGAAATTGATGGTGTTAAATGTGAGCCAGTTGAAGAATTAACAATTGACCTTCCAGAAACTGTTTCTGGTAGAGCTGTAGAGTTTGTAACTTTACGTAAAGGTGAATTATTAAGTATGGAAGCAAAAGGAGATCGTATGATTTGTGAATTCTTAATTCCTTCTCGTGGTATTATTGGTTTACGTAACTTGTTATTAACAGCTACTGCTGGTGAAGCAATTATGGCACACCGTTTTAAAGAATACCAACCATTAAAAGGTGCTATCGCTGGACGTATTTCTGGATCTTTAATTTCTATGGAAAATGGTAAAGCTATACCTTACTCTATCGATAAATTACAAGATAGAGGTAAGTTTTTCGTTGAGCCAGGTGAAGATATTTACGAAGGTCAAGTAATTGGTGAGAACTCTCGTCAAGATGATATGGCTGTAAACATTACTAAAGCTAAAAAGCAAAGTAATGTACGTAGTTCTGGAGCAGATGATAAAGCTAAGATTGTACCAGCTATCAAGTTTAGTTTAGAAGAAGCATTAGAATATATCCAAAAAGATGAGTATGTAGAGGTGACACCAAACCATATTCGTTTACGTAAGATCTATTTAACAGAAAACGATCGTAAGAGAAACAAGATTGCTTAATAAGTGAAGCACTTACAGTTACCTAATCCAACACTTAGACGTGTAGTACACTCTAAATATATAGATATAGTTGGTGTAATTTTGGTAACCGTTATCTGTTTTTACAGAGGGTTTCATGAAACAATATATTATCAGGGAGGTATCCAATTTGGGGTACCTCTTTCTGGTTTTAGTGAGTACATATCTAAAGGCGCTTTTCCAATTGGTTTATTGTCTACACTAGGAGCTGTTGTATCTTTATTAGCTGCTAGAATGATTGTTAAACAACAAAATCTAGGTAATTGGATAGGTTTGTTTACAACCATTAATTCTGGTGTTATAGATTACTTGTTTGGTAACCATTCTGCCATTATAACCTATCCCTTAACATTTGTTATTGCCATTATTGCTACCAAAAAGTGGAGTGAAGGAGAGCAGGTTAAAAAAGCAGATGCTAAATATTGGTTACTTATACTTTTAGCTTTTATAGTGTCCTATACTTTAGTTTTTTTAGGATTTTATTGGTTTGGAACGACTATTAAAAATCAATTTTTTAAACACACCGTTGCTATTATATTTGGAATATCCTTAGTTGGTAATGTAAGTACCGCTTTTAAATACGAGCAGACTTTTTTAACGTGGTCTTTTTATAACCTAGCACAAATTATTAAAAATGTCATACAAGGCAATGTTGCAAACATTGTTAAATATGTGTTTTACATTATAAATTCAATACTTACTTTTTTTGATTGGCGTATTAATGGCGATGTTAAAAAGACAAAAGGGGAGTCAGGTTAAAGCTTCTCTGATTTAATAATTACATTATATTCTTAATATAAATTTGTAACAATGTTTATATTTACAAAAAACACAAATGTATAGTCTCTATTTTGATCCGGGTTTAGGTGCGATGATTATTCAATCTATCGTGGCTGCAGTTGCGGCTATTCTTTTATTTTCAAAAAATATCATGTATAAGGTTAAAGCCTTTTTGGGATTGGACAAAAAGGAGAATGATGATCTTTTTGATGATATTAATGTTAAAGATTCTGATACGGATAAAACGTCTAAATAGTGACTACCATATCTAAACATAGTGCTTCATTTAGAGATCCTTCTGGATATGTGTTTGTAGACGATGGTGTTATCAAAAGAACCATTAATCCTATCTATTTTAAGCAGTATGAAGCCTTAAATACTTCTGGATTTTTTAAAGCCTTATTTGATAACAAGCTTTTGGTTGCCCATAAAGAAGTTTCAGCTACAGCTGAAAAAATTATAATTCAACCGGAACACATTCCGTTTATTACTTATCCATACGAGTGGAGTTTTAATCAATACAAAGAAGCGGCATTATTGACATTAAAACTTCAGAAGTACGCCTTAGAGCATGGGTTTTCTTTAAAAGATGCTAGTGCCTTTAATGTTGCGTTTTACAACGGAAAAGCTATTTTTATTGATACGCTTTCTTTTGATTTTTATGTCGAAGATTCACCCTGGCGAGGATACAAACAATTTATATCTCATTTTTTAGGACCTTTAGTATTATCACATTATCATGGTGCGCAATCCATAAAATTAATAAGCAATTTTATAGACGGTATTCCAATTAAAATGTTGGCATCTATGTTGCCTTTTAAAACTAAACTTAACCCGTTTTTGTATACTAATATTCATTTATTAGCAAAGTTTGAAGACAAGCATAGTCAAGATTATAAAGGCGAATCTAAAGCATCTATATTATCTAAAAAAGCACAGTTAAATATTGTTCAAAGCTTATATGATTATATAAAAAAGCTAACACTTAAAGAGCATAGTGAGTGGGGTGATTATTATGATAAAACAAATTATAGTACTAGTGCTTTTATTAAAAAGGCGACAATTATTAATCAATGGATTGATACATTAAAGACTAATACTATTATTGATATTGGTGGCAATGATGGTACGTTTGTTAGAAAAATAGAACGTCAATTACAGCAGGCCTTGGTTTGTGATATTGATAATAACGCGGTAGACTTTAACTTTAAAACAATTAAAGAAAACAAAGAGTCTTATATGATGCCGTTTGTGTTGGATGTTTTAAATCCTTCTGCAAGTATCGGGTTTAATAATACAGAGCGTTTATCGTTTTTAAATCGCATACAAGCTTTTGCGCCAGAAGCAACTTTAGCTCTGGCAGTCATACACCATATGTCACTTAGTGGAAATGTGTCGTTTAAAATGTCTGCACAATTTTTTGCATCGTTTTCTAAATATTTAATTATCGAATTCCCTAAGCGAGAAGATTCTTGGGTGCAAAGATTATTAGATAGTAAGACTGATTTTAAGGATTACTTCGATTTTTATAACATTAGTAATTTTGAAAAGGAATATAGTACTTCTTTTTATATCATAGAAAAATTAGCTATTCAAGACACGCATCGTGTGTTGTATTTAATGAAAGTTAAATGAAAAAACAGCTTGTCAACTTTATAAATAATAAAAATAATCTTCCGCTCTTAGTCGGTATAGCTTCGGGTTTATATCCCATGTTATATTATTTTAATGCGAATTACACGCAAGCAAACTCGGTAAGTCAATTACTGTTCTTTAGTTTTTTCTTTATTGTCGTTCCGGTTTTAATCTTTAGTATTCTAAATTACTTTTCTAAAAAAAATGAACTTTTAGAAACTAATAAATTCAAGCTTTTTCTTTTATTAGATATAGGTTTTTTTGGCAGTTTCATTTTGATAATTACCTTTAGGTTTCAGTTGCTTTACGTCATTGGGTTAATTTTTGTAGGGTTGTGTTGTGCAATGTTTTTAAGTAAACATTTAAAAAAAATACTCGTATTTCAGTTTCTATTGGTGATTATGGCTTTAATAACGCTTATTCCTACTCTTTTTAAACACGTCACGTATTCTAAACAATGGTTAGAGCAACCCGATGCTATTACCAAGGTTGTATTTAAGACAACTCCTAATGTTTATTTTATTCAAGTAGATGGTTATGCTAATGTGGATAAGTTAAGCGAAGGCCCTTATGGCTATGACAATTCTAGTTTTAACAGCTATTTAAAAGTAGCTGGTTTTAAAAATTATTCAGACTATCGAAGTAATTATTATTCGACTTTAAGTTCTAATAGTTCACTTTTAGCAATGAAGCACCATTACTATTCTAATCCGGATTACTCTTTTGCTGAGTTGTCTCATTCTAGAGAAAATATTATCTCTAAAAACGCTGTTTTAGAGATTTTTAAAAACAATATGTATAAGACACATCTTTTGATGGATAAGTACTATTTTTTGCTAAATAGACCAACTTTGGGATTTGATTATAGTAACATAAAATATAAAGACGTACCGTTTAGGTACAAAGGACTGGGACCGGTTAGAGATGTTATTTCTGATTTAAAAACGGTATTACCAAAAGACACGTTGACATCTAATTTTTACTTTATTCAAAAGCTATTGCCTTCTCATGTTACTAATAGTTCAAGTGCCTCTGTAAATAAAATAAACGAAAAAGAAAACTACTTAAATAAGTTACAACAAGCTAATCTATGGTTACAAGAGATTATTACGTTGATAGATAGTCAGGATAAAAATGCGCTAATTATTATAACTGCAGATCATGGTGGATTTGTTGGTTTTAATACCACGTTAGAAGCACGAATTAAACAAACAGATCCGGATTTAATATATTCTATTTATACTGCTATGTTGGCAATTAAATGGAATGGTATGCCCCCAGACTTTGATACTAAATTTAAAACTCCAGTTAATTTTTTTAGAATCCTTTTTTCTTATTTAAGTGAAAATGAGAGTTATTTGGATCATCTTGAAGATGATAGTAGTTATATTATGATCAATCAAGGCGCGCCGTTTGGAGTCTATAAATATATTGATAACCAAGGAGAAACTGTTTTTGAACCATTATCTAAATAAATGTACTACAATTGCTTTTTTAATTAGTAATTTAGGCTGGCCTAAAATTGTAATATTATTTTTTCAATACAAACATATAACCCCGAATATTTTAACGTTTGGAACGATTTTGTTGTCGCCTCCAAGAACGCAACGTTTTTATTTAATCGAAATTTTATGGAGTACCATAAAGACAGATTTAATGATTTCTCATTGCTTGTGTTTAAAGGAGAAAAACTTGTTGCAATACTACCAGCAAATACCGTTGAGGATCGTGTTTACTCTCATCAAGGGTTGACGTATGGTGGCTTAGTGTTTAAAGAAAATTTAAAATTGAATACTGTTTTATTAATTTTTAGAGCACTTTTAAAATATTTGAGCGATGCTCAAGTCAAAGAATTACAATTAAAAATGTTGCCCTATATTTATAATGCATTGCCAAATGATGAACAGTCTTATATCATGTTTTTGCTGGAAGCTACACTCATTAGACGAGACGCATTATCTGTAATTGATTACAGAAAGGCATTGAAATTTTCTAAAGACAGGTTAGAAGGCGTTAAACGAGGGAAAAAACACGGTTTGCTTATTAAAGAAGAAGATAGTTTTGAATCTTTTTGGACTACAGTATTAGAACCTAATTTAAATGAGAAACATAATGTAAAACCGGTCCATAGTTTAGCAGAAATAACAGCATTAAACACTTATTTCGGGAAGCAAATACGTCAGTTTAACGTCTATCAAAATAATCAGATAATTGCTGGGGCTACAATATTTGAAAGTAAATATGTGGCGCATTCGCAGTATATATCGGGTAATAGCCAAAAAAATGAATTAGGAAGTTTAGATTTTTTGCATCATCATTTAATTACGTCTGTATTTAATAATAAACGATTTTTTGATTTTGGAGTATCTAATGTAAATAACGGAAGACAAGTTAATCAAGGTTTACAATATTGGAAAGAAGGTTTTGGAGCAAGAACAGTAACACAAGATTTTTATACGGTGGATACTAGCAGTTATAAAATTTTAGATACGGTATTGATATGATAAAATTTTTAGACCTACCAAAAATTAATGCACGTTTTGAGTCAGAATTCAAATCGGAGTTCAATGCATTTTTAAGTTCTGGAGTTTATGTTTTAGGACAAGGTGTAACTACTTTTGAATCTAATTATGCGGATTATTGTGGAGCTAAATATTGTATTGGTGTCAGTAATGGTTTTGATGCTTTAGCTTTAATCTTTAAAGGTTATTTAGAATTGGGCGTATTGCAAAAGGGAGATGAAGTTATTGTGCCTGCAAATACATTTATTGCATCTATATTGGCTATTCTGGAAGTGGGCTTAAAACCTGTTTTGATTGAACCGAATGCGGATAGCTTCAATATAGAAGCATCAGAAATTGAAAAACATATTTCCGCAAATACAAAAGCGATATTGGTTGTTCATTTATATGGGCAATTGTGTGATGTTTCTGAAATCAATGCGGTAGCCAAGCGTAACCAGTTATTAGTTGTTGAGGATGCTGCACAATCCACAGGTGCTATTGATAGTGTAACATCAAAACGATCTGGAAACTTATGCGATGCAGCAGCTTTTAGTTTTTATCCAAGTAAAAACTTAGGAGCTTTAGGAGATGCAGGAGCGGTCACTACTAATAATAATGCATTAGCTGATGTTATTTTTAAATTAAGAAATTACGGCACATCATCTAAATATATAAATGATGTATTGGGAGTAAATAATAGATTAGACGAAATTCAAGCGTTGTTTTTAAATGTTAAGCTTAAATTTTTGGATGCGGATAATGTACAGCGTGTAGCTATTGCAAAACGTTATTTGTTAGAAGTAAAAAACTCAAGAATTAAATTACCTAAGTTTAATGGTATGCAGAATCATGTGTTTCACCTATTTGTTGTTTTGGTAGATAATCGGGATCATTTTATTCAGTATTTAAAAGCGCATAATATACAGCCCGCTATTCATTATCCAATTCCACCACACAAACAAAAAGCACTTAAACGATTTAATGTTTTAAAATTTCCGATAACAGAAAAAATTCACGACACTTGCGTGAGTTTACCTATTAGTCCTATCATGACTGATTTGGAGGTAACGACAGTAATTAAAACCCTTAATGATTACTAATTGAAAAAAGTTCTAGATTATATAAA
The DNA here is from genome assembly GCF_019278545.1 of Olleya sp. HaHaR_3_96. Lineage (NCBI taxonomy): Bacteria > Pseudomonadati > Bacteroidota > Flavobacteriia > Flavobacteriales > Flavobacteriaceae > Olleya > Olleya sp. HaHaR_3_96. Next base: position 4,215,763 of record NZ_CP058987.1, on the reverse strand, counting down.
TACGAATGTCTTAGTTAAAGTGGCTTCACTTAACTCTGTGTCTGTTATTGTGAAAATAATTGCGGGGTTTTTAACTTCAAAAGTCATAGCGATTTTTATTGGTTCGGAAGGGATGGCATTAGTCGGGAATTTAAGAAATTTTGTAGGTTCAATACAATCTATATCGATACTTGGATTATATAAAGGGGTGGTTAAATATATCGCACAATTCAAAAAAGATACCGTTCAGCTTAGTAAAATTTTATCTACAGTATTTTACTTAGGCTTTATATCAACGTTGTTGATGTCATTTTTAGTGTATTTTAAAGCAGATTACATTAATGATTTAATATTTAAAGAGAACAATAATTACGCTTATATCATTCAAATTTTTGCAGTAGCAATTCCTTTTTATGCCTTAAATATGTTTGCTTTTTCCATTTTGAATGGATTTTCCAAATATAAATATTTAATTGTCTTTAATATTTTTGGTCAAATTTTAGGAGCGATTATCACTATTTTATTAATTTGGCAAGAGCAGATTGATGGCGCTTTAATAGCGGTAGTAGTTGCGGAATCGCTGATATTTTTAATTACTGTAGTAGGAATTATTAATAGAAGAAATTTTATTCCATTAATAAAAGCTAGTAACTTTAGTTTGAGTTTTGCCAGAAAACTAAGTTCTTATTCTGGTATGGCTTTGTTTTCAGCAATAATTCTACCATTAATCGCGATATTAATTAGAAGCTATATTATTGATAATGTCGGGCTAAAAGAAGCTGGTTTTTGGGAAGCGATGAATCGAATATCAAAGTATTATTTACTATTTGTAACCACGCTTTTAACTATGTATATTTTGCCAAGATTTTCTGAGATTGATAATATAAAGGATTTTAGAAAAGAGGTTTTTGGATTTTATAAGTCTATTATTCCAGTTTTTGCTGTTGGATTAATTGCCATTTATTTTTTAAGACATTTTATTGTTCAGGTTGTTTTGACTGACGAATTTGTTCCCGTTGAAGAATTATTTTTCTGGCAATTATTGGGTGATTTTATTAAAGTGCTGTCTGTAGTAATTGCTTATCAGTTTCTTGCAAAGCGAATGTTCTGGCACTATATTGTTACTGAAGCTTTTTCTGTAGTAACATTATATTTTACTAGTAAAATATTAATAGATGAGTTTGGAGTTGTTGGGGCAAACATGGCGTATTTTGTTACAAATGTATTGTACTACGCTATTATCTTATTAATATTTTATTCTTCATTGTTTGGTGTTATTCCAGAAAAAATAGAAGATGAATAACTTAAAGTTTTTCCCAAGTAGCAATATACTGTTCGGCAATCTTTATATGATTATGATTTGCAGTAACAAAGGCTTGAGCATTTGATGATATTGTTTTAATCGTTTTGGGATTATTAATCAACCATTCCAATTTTTTAACTAAATAATCCACGTCCGGGAGTGCGTTAATCACGATGTTATCCTCTTTTACATTATAATAATCTAACCATTCTTTTTCGGCACCCGTAAAAACAACTTTACCTTTAGACATAGCTTCTAGTGCATTATAGCCTTGATCCAATGCGTATACTTGATCTAATATGATATGTGCTTTGTTATAACTATTTATATAAGTTTTATAAGGTAAATCTTTGGTTATGGTTATATCTACTTTGTTTGGGTATTTTAATGAAATACGCTCTAAAGCCTTTTCAAAAAAAACAATCCCTTTTTTGATTGCGTTTTGAGTATTTATTCCCAAAAATATTTGAATTTTTGTATCACAATCTAACGGTTTATAACTAATTAAGTCAGTGTTTATAGGATTGGGGATAATACCTAGATATTTAGAGTAATTAATTAAAGGTAGATGATAATCTAAATCAGATGCAATGACGCCGTTATAATTGTTTAATAAAAACGTGTGGAGCTTCTGGTGTCTTTTAGTAACATATTCTAAAGTAAAAGCATATTCTTTTAGTAAAGAGTTGTCATTTAAATAAGGGGTTAGAATACTATATTTTTTTTTGTTTTTTAGAGCGTGGGACACGCTATAATAATCTTCTCCGCAAGATAGTAAGACCACTTTTTTAGTTTTCTTAAATAATTTTTTTAATAATGCTATTTCTAAACGCGGTGTTGTTTTAAGAGAGGCTTCATTGATAAGTTGAATAACATCAAATTGTTTTAGTTTATTAAAAACAAAATAGTATTTGATTGCTAGTTCTATTTTTATAATATTAACTCGAAAAACTTTTAATATAGCTTTGGAGAGTAGTAGTAGCGCTTTGTTTTCTCTAAAAACAGAATACACTTTGTAATCAACGGGAAAGGATTTAAATCCATCACCAGAACCAATAATAACAACCTTATGATTTAAAGCTTCTAAACCTTCTTTTAAAGAATTGTGTAATCTACTGTATTCACCTACTAATAATATATTCATTTACTATCTTTGACTTTAATAAAATAATATTTTGCAAAGTAACAATAAAAAAAAGATATGTATAGTAGCATCTTCACTAGGAAAGGGAGGAGCAGAAAGAGCTTCTGCATTCTTGTCTAGAATGTTAGATGGTTTAGGCTATGAAGTTTATATAGTTACTATTTTACCCGATGTAGAATACAAGTATTCAGGAGAGTTGCTAAACTTAGGTGACTTAAAGCAATCGCATAGTCGATTAAGTCGATTAATTAAATTTAAATTATTTTTAAGACAACATAAATTTGATTATATAATTGACAATAGATCAAGAGTTCAAGCTTATAGGGAATTTATAATTACTAAGTTGATTTATAATTCGCCAACTATTTATGTTATTCATAATTTTAAAACTTCAAAAGTATTTACAAAATATACATGGTTAAATAAATATCTTTATAAAAATGAAATAATGATAGCTGTATCTAAAGAAGCAGCTAATAAATTCAAAAATAAATTTAACCTCAAGAGTATTCAAACTATTTATAATGCTTTTGCTTTTGATGAAATTAAAAAACAATCGTTGGCTGAGAAAAACAAGCTTATTGAAAGAGATAATTATATTATTTATTATGGAAGATTAGATGATTATCATAAAAATTTAAAGTTACTACTACAATCTTTTAAAGAATCAAAATTACCAGAGAATAATTATTCTTTAATGTTATTAGGTGATGGTAAAGATTTAATGTCTATTAAAAAATATGTAAACCAAATTAAATTGCGAGAACGGGTTGTTTTTAAAACATTTGAAAAAAACCCTTTTCCATTCGTAAAACATGCTCGTTTTATGGTTTTAAGTAGTCGTTTTGAAGGTTTTCCTATGGTTATCCCTGAGGCATTATCTATTGGGATACCGGTTGTTTCAGTAAATTGTAAATCAGGACCAAGTGAAATTATTAAGCATGAGTATAATGGTTTATTAGTGGAAAATAATAATGTTGAGGCATTAGCAAATGCTATGAATAGGTTTATATTTGAAGAAGGACTATATCAAAAATGTAAACAAAATGCTGAAAAAAGTACGGTCCATCTTTCTATGGATATTATAGCAAAGGAATGGAGTAAATTATTAAATTAATAAATGAAAGAGACAAAAGTTGACGATGTAAGAATTATAGATCTTCCTAAAATTAAAGATTCCAGAGGAAACCTATCTGTAATAGAAAATAATACTATCCCGTTTGATATAAAACGAGTATATTATCTATATGATGTGCCAAGTGATGCATATAGAGGTGGACATGCACATAAAAAGTTAGTCCAGTTTTTAATACCATTAAGTGGTAGTTTTGATGTTATTTTAAAGGATAGTATAAAGACTAAATCTGTAACATTAAATAAGCCTAATAAAGGGTTGTTAATTACATCAGGGGTTTGGAGAGAACTTGAGAATTTTTCTTCTGGTGCTGTGTGTTTAGTTTTAGCATCAGAAGTTTACGATGAAGATGATTATATAAGAGAGTATAAGGCCTTTAAAAATTATAAAGGTTTGTAATGTGTTTTTTCTTTTTTTAATGATTTTATACAAAGTAGGATGTCTAAAATCCATTTAGGACAAAATAATAATGTTCTTTTAAGTAAGCTTAAATTAGAACTGTTTAATCGATTTTTATAAAAGTGATAAGCTTTTTTTTGATTATTAATTTTACACATTAAAGCTAAAGAATATCTATTTAAGTCTAAAAATTTTTTTAAATATTTATTGTTTTTTTCTAGACATTTATATCTTTCAAAAGTCGGTTTTTTTGAAGCTTCAAATATAGAGTTAGATAGACTACCAGGAATATGTCTGTAAAAAGCAAGAATTTTATTTATAAAAAGAATGTCATAATTTAACCCTATTCTAACCCACATATCTATATCTTCTCCAGAAACAATTGTGTTGTCAAAATCACCACTAACTTCAATAATTTCTTTTTTAAAAATAATGCTAGAACTACTTAAAATTGAAAATTTAAAACTTGATTTAAAATAATTATGTGTTTCGTATTTTTGTTTTGGTATAAAGTTATAGTTAACAGGAATACATTTATTGTTGTATTTTTGAGCTAAAGCACAACAAAAAACACTAAGGTGTTTATTTGTAGATATTGCTTTATGCATTTCATTAAGATAGTTTTCATCCCACAAATCGTCTCCATCAAGTAAAGCAATGTAATTTGAGTTTGCTAATTCAATTCCTTTATTTCTGCTTTGTGATGCCCCTTTGTTTTTTGATGTAAATATTTTTATTTTTTCATCTTTAAATAAAGTTATAACATCTAAACTATTATCGATAGATCCATCATTGATAATAATTATTTCAAAATCTGTAAATGTTTGATTTAATACACTCTCTAAAGTGCTTTTAATATATTTTTCTTTGTTGTAAAGTGTTATAACAACTGAAAAAAAAGGGCTCATAAATATTTTGTTTGTTGTCTTCAAATATAAATAAAAACAATTAAATTTGGTTAATGTGTAAATCTATTCAAATCGTTTGTTTTGACAATCCATATCCTCCAAATTATGGAGGAGTGATAGATGTGTTTTATAAGATTAAAAGTTTACACGCTAACAATATAGATGTCTATCTCCATTTTTTTTATAACAAAAACCAGTTAGATAAAGAAGATCTTTATATTCGAAAATTTTGTAAAAAGGTATTTTTGTATAAACGAAAAACAAATTTATTTATTCATTTTTCACGGATACCTTTTATAGTTAAAAGTAGAACGTGTAATAAATTAACCGAAAAGCTTATAGAAATTGGTTTTCCAATACTTTATGAAGGACTAAACTCTACAAGGACATTAGATTTAATGTCTAGAAAAGGAATTAAAACATTTGTAAGATTACATAATATAGAACACAATTATTATAAAAACATTGGCAAATTAGAGGATAGCTTTTTTAAAAAGATTTATTATTTATTTGAAGCCTATAGGTTGAAAAAATATCAATCTGTCTTAAAAAATGCAGATATTTTGTTTACTATATCTCCTAAAGAAAATATATATTTTTCCTCCTTATTTAATAATGTAGTTTACTTACCAGTTTTTCAAAGTAAAAAAGAATTGTTAAAAACTGAGAGTAGTCAGTTTTGTTTGTTTCATGGAGATTTAAGATTGTCTGATAATATTAGAGCGGCAGAGTTTTTAATTTCATTTTTTTCTGTTAAAACAGATAAAAAATTGGTTATTGCTAGTAGTTTTGAAAATCTAGTTTTAAATCTCAAAATTAAAAAATCGGCAAATATTGTTTTTGAAAAAATAGAATTTTTATCTGATTTAGAGCTGCTTTTTAGTAAAACAGCAGTTCATATATTACTTAGCTATCAATCTTCGGGAATAAAATTAAAGCTATTAAATAGCTTATTTACTGATTCTTATGTCCTTTCAAATCATAAAATAATTGAGGGAACAGAATTAGAAACGTGTTGTGAATTATTTGAAACAGAAGAAGATTTGTTGTTGTTAATTAATAAATTATATGGGTTGAAAATATCTTTGGAAGAAAGAGTTAATAGATTAAATAGATTAAAAGCTTTTAATACTAATAATTCAATTCAAAAGATAATTTCTAATTTATAATATGTTATCGTGCAGTGATTTAGTTTTTTTTTTTTTTGAATAATTAATTCATGATTTAAAAAAAACTTAGTTCTTAACTACCTTTTTAATGATGCTTTTTGTTAGAAGTGTTTTGCAGTATAATATTCGATAATTATAAACAGATTAAACAGTATTGTAAATACAGTAAGAATAAGACTTATTAAGATAGGATTTTATTTCTTTTATAATTTCATCCTGACAATTTTAATTCATTAATCTTTAAATCATCTAACGTTATTCATTCTATTTATTTTTATCAATTATTATTTAATAAAGATGTCGGAACCGATTTAAAAAATATCTCAAAAATTAAATGTATTGATAAATAGTAAGGCCTACAGATGTATATTAACTTACTGGGATATAATAATTTTTAAGACTTAATTTTTTTTGAAGCCAATGATTTAAGTATAATAGAGGAAGAGAAATATTCAAAGATTTGAGTTTAACTCATAAAGAAGCTTTACGTTGTACGACTTCAAAGACTTTATTATCGTCGCATTTTAGTGTTTTACTTGGGTATTTTAAAAGTAAAGCATAATCATGAGTCGCCATTAAAATAGTGTTCCCATTTTTATTTATTTCTAACAGTACTTCCATAACCTCGATACTTGTTTGTGGATCTAGATTTCCTGTAGGCTCATCGGCTAATATTAGTTCAGGGTCATTTAATAAGGCGCGAGCAATAGCAATACGTTGTTGCTCTCCTCCGGATAATTCATGCGGGAATTTAAAACCTTTAGTTTTCATAGCTACTTTGTCTAATACAGAAGCAACGCGTTCATTCATTTTTACTTTGTCTTTCCAACCGGTCGCTTTTAAAACAAATAGTAAATTGTCATTTATAGTACGATCTGTAAGTAGTTTAAAGTCTTGAAAGACAATACCCAGCTTTCGACGTAAAAAAGGAATCTCTTTTTCTTTTAATTTTAGTAAGTCAAAATCAACAATATGACCTTCGCCTTTGGTTAATTTTAAATCGCCATAAAGCGTTTTCATAAAACTACTTTTCCCAGACCCCGTTTTACCAATAAGATAAATAAAATCACCTTTTTTCATTTCTAGATTTACATCAGAAAGTACTAAGCTTTCGCCTTGAAAAATTGAAACATTTTTTAATTCTAAAACAGTGTCTGACATAAAATAAATTTAATTCTTTCTATTAAGATAACGCATTTGGAGTGCACAAAATTGTAAGTGACAAAGTAAACAATTAATAGTAAAAAAAAGGACAGAAAAATAATAATTTATTAAGCATCTAAGTTTGTTAATTTTTTTAGAAATAATTGAAGATTATTTTTGGAATTATTCACTCACAATATAATTATTAGTTAAATCACGCGTTAGACCTATAGATTAATTTATCTTTGATTTTCAATTTAAAAACAGTGTCAATGTTAGCAAAAAAGCAACTTATATTTTTCATAACCTTAGCGTTTTGTTTTCAGTTATTTGGACAACAATCCGCAGTATATACAAGTAGTTTAGGGGATTACCAAAAAGCATTACAGCTTTACAATAGTCAGCAATATTTAGCTTCTCAGAATTTGTTTAGTCAAATTAAAAAAACGACGGATGATGAGAATGTTCAAAGTAATTGTGCATTCTATATTGCAAATGCAGCGATTAGATTAAACCAGCAAAATGCAGATGTATTAATGGAGCGTTTTGTCGAAGATTATCCAACAAGTACAAAACGAAATACGGCCTTTTTAGACGTTGCAGAATATTATTTTATAAATGGTAAATATGCCTACGCTCAAAAATGGTATGCTAAAGTGGACGAGGGGTCTTTAGCAAAAGGAGATAAGGAAACTTATAATTTTAATAATGGATACGCGTCGTTTACAACTAAAAATTATAAAGAAGCAAGGAAGTATTTAACACGTGTCGAAACGTCTCAGAAATACGGCTCTCAAGCCAAATACTATTTGGGATTTATGTCTTATGAAGGAGATGATTACGACGAAGCCAATAAGTACTTTGAGCAAGTTGGAGACGAAGAAAAATATAAAGAAAAACTAAGCTATTACCAAGCGGATTTAAATTTTAAATTAGGGAAATTTGATAAAGCTATTGAGTTAGCTAAATCTAAATTAGAGACTAGTGAGAGAAGTGAAGTTTCAGAATTAAATAAAATTATAGGAGAAAGTTATTTTAATCTTGAACAATATGACGAAGCCATTCCGTACTTAACGGATTACAACGGTAAAAAAGGGAAATGGAATAATACCGATTACTATCAATTAGGGTATGCTTATTATAAACAAAAGGAGTATGATAAAGCAATTTCTGAGTTTAATAAAATTGTAAGTGCTGACAACAGTGTTGCGCAAAACGCCTATTACCATTTAGGAGAAAGTTATGTTAATGTGGGTAAAAAGCAAGAAGCATTAAATGCCTTTAGAAATGCGTCTCAAATGGATTATGATTTAAAAATTCAAGAAGATGCGTGGTTAAACTATGCTAAGATTAGTTATCAAATAGGAAATGCTTATCAATCGGTACCACAAGTTTTAAATAGTTATTTAGAAAAGTATCCCGATACAAAATATAAGGAAGAGGTGGAGTCGTTATTAATAGACTCGTATATTACTTCTAAAAATTACAAAGAAGCATTAGTGTTATTGAAAAACAAAAATAGCTTTGAGAGTAAGGTTGCGTATCAAAAAGTAGCATTTTATAGAGGTTTAGAATTGTTTAATGAAAGTAAATATCAAGAAGCAGAAGACCTTTTTGATAAATCGTTGAACGAACAACAAGATCAAAAGTATACCGCAAGAGCCACTTTTTGGAAAGCAGAAGCGGATTATAACTTAACAAACTATGATGATGCTTTAATTGGATTCAAACAATTTGCACAACAAAGTGAAGCATCTACAACGACCGAGTTTGAAAACTTAGATTACAATATCGCTTACACATATTTTAAACAGAAAAATTATAGTCAAGCAACGACGTCTTTCAGTCAATTTATAGAGAAAAATCAAACGGACAAAATTAGATTGAACGATGCTTATTTAAGATTGGCAGATGGCTATTTTGTATCAAGTCGCTATAGTGACGCTATTTCGACTTATGATAAGGCAATGGAAGTTGGAAAAATTGAAAATGATTATGCGTTTTTTCAAAAAGCTATGAGTTATGGTTACATTGGTAAGGAAAGTGATCAAACAGAGCAATTAAAACAGTTTATTGCTAAATACCCAACATCTAAATTAAGAGACGATGCCATGTATGCATTGGGTAATAGTTATGTAAAGGCAGGAGAAGATGCGAAAGCAATTGCTATTTATAATCAATTAAAAAAAGAATATAGTACAAGTCCATTTACACGCAAAGGGCAATTACGTCAAGGATTAGTGTATTATAATGCCAGTCAAAATGAAGAAGCATTAACAACGTTTAAAGCGGTGGCTAAAGCGTATCCAAGTACTCCGGAAGCTAACCAAGCGGTAGCAACAGCTAGACTAATTTATATTGATTTAGGAAAAGTTGACGAGTACGCAACTTGGGTTAGAACATTGGACTTTGTAGAAGTTACTGATGCTGATTTAGATAATGCAACTTATCAAGCAGCAGAAAAACAATATTTGGATGAAAACGTAAATGCTGCTATCAAACAATTTAATGGATATTTAAGTGAGTTTGCAAACGGATTACATGCTACTCAAGCACATTTTTACTTGGCGCAATTGTATTTCAAAAAAGACCTAAAACCTAATGCCGAACCGCATTATGCTTATGTTGTAGGTCAATCGCAAAGCGAGTTTTCTGAAGAAGCATTGTTGCGTTTGTCTCAAATTCAATTAGATAAAAAAGATTGGAATGCTGCAATTCCAACATTAAAACGTTTAGAGCTAGAGGCTAATTTTCCTCAAAACAGTTTATTTGCACAATCTAACTTAATGCAGGCTAATTATCAATTAGATAAATATAGTCAAGCAGTCGCTTACGCGGAAAAAGTGCTTAGCAATGTTAATTTAGATAATAAAGTAAGAAGTGATGCATATGTTATAATTGCACGTGCTGCTATTAAAACTAACGATCAACCTAAAGCAAGAACCGCTTATACGCAAGTCGAAACATTTGCAACTGGCGAAACGGCAGCAGAAGCATTGTACTACAACGCATACTTTAAAAATAAAGACGGACTGTATAACGAGTCTAATAAAGTAACACAGCGTTTAGCAAAAGATTATTCTGGATATAAATACTACGGAGCAAAAGGATTAGTAATAATGGCTAAAAACTTTTATGCTTTAGGAGATGCTTTTCAAGCCACTTATATCCTTGAAAGTGTAATCAAAAACTTTAGCAATTTTGAGGATGTGAAAACAGAAGCACAAACCGAATTGACTAGAATAAAAGCAGAAGAAGCTAAAACAAACTCGTCAGTAATCACCGAGGACTAAAAATCAGTAATCAAGACCATCGTAATTCATAAATATAAATTATGTTTAGTATAAAAAAACAAATCATTTTATTAATACCATCGTTGTTAATTTCTGTCTTCGCATTAGCGCAAGAAAGGGAGGGAGACACAATACAAACAGGTGTTATTGATGTAATAAAACCATATACACCATCAATTTCTGATGCTTTTAAAGTAAAAGAAACACCGTCATTGGATGATAACGATACGGGAACAAAGAAAGACGTTAAATATAATATTTTTTCTTTTCCTGTGGCATCAACATTTACACCAGCAAAAGGAAAAGCAGCGGTTGTGGATAAAGCAAAAAAAATAAAGGTGTATAACAATTACGCGACTTTAGGAGTTGGAACGTACACCACTATTTTAGGGGAAGCTTATTTAAATCATGCTATTGGTAGAGACCAGGCATTTAGTGCCTATATTGGTCACCATTCCTCTCAAGGTGATATCGATGAAGTTTTAACGGATAGTGGGTTTTCAGATTCAAAACTTAATGTAACCTATACTAAATCAGATCGTGATTATACATGGACCGCGTTAGGAGGTTTTCAGTATCAAACTTATAATTGGTACGGTTTACAACAACCTTTGTTTAATCAGGAAACTGCAGATACGTTAGATGTGGGGCATAGTTTTACCAATGCATATGTTGGAGGAGACATTATGTTTGAAGATGGGATTGTGTCTTCAGGAAGTGTTCTTTTTAGACGCTTTGGTGATGATTATGGTTCTGGAGAAAATCGATTTAAGGCTAATGCTATTGGAACAATAAACATTCAGGATAACGATGTCGATGTAGAAGTGTTTGTCGATTATTTAGGCGGTAGTTTTGATAAAGCTTATGCAGCACCAACGGAGCTTAATTATGGTAATTTTCAATTTGGGGTTGCTCCAAAATTTCAGCTAAAACAAGATGATTTGACGGTCGATTTAGGTGTTACAGCGGTCTATTTAAATAATACAGAAGCTAGTGAAAGTAAATTCTTTATCTACCCTAATATTGCAGCTAGTTACAGACTTATAGATGATGTTTTAATTGTTTTTGGAGGGGTAAAAGGTGGATTGATTCAAAATTCGTATTATGATTTTGTAGAGGATAATCAATTTGTTTCACCTAATCTTTTTATATCGCCAACAGATCAACAATACAATGCTTTCGGAGGATTAAAAGGAAAGCTGTCTAATGCAATGAGTTACACGGTAAGTGGTAATTATAAATCCGAAAAAAATAAAGCATTATTCGTAAATAATGATATCACGCAAACACCAGAAGCTTATACTTATGGTAACTCTTTTGGGATGACTTATGATGACGTGACAACATTAAGTGTCGCAGCAGAATTAAACGTTGATATAAACAGAAACTTTACATTAGGAATAAAAGGAGAGTATTTTTCTTATGATGTTAAAAATGAAACAGAAGCTTGGAATCTACCAGATTTAAAAGCATCAGTCTTTTTAGACTATCAAATTAATGAGCAATGGTTTGCCGGCGCTAATTTATATTACGTTGGAGAACGTAAAGACCAATTTAGTATTTCTAGTGTAATACCATCTGTAACAGGAGTTGTATCTTTAGATGCTTATTTTGATGCCAATGCACATGTAGGTTATCATATAAACGATCGTTTTTCTGTGTTTGCAAAAGCTAATAATATCATAGGAGAAGAATATACTAAATGGCAAAACACACCAGTGCAGGGTATTCAGTTTTTGGCAGGAGGAACTTATAAATTTGATTTTTAAATACGCATATTTCGATATAATCACATTCTAAAATTATTAAGCATAAAAAAAAAAGCCTCCTCTCGAGGCTTTTTTTTTATGCTTATATTTACTCAAAAATTTAAAATATGAAATTCACCAAAACCCTATTCTTATTTTTAATCATTACATCTTGTGCTTCAGATAAAATAGATGTGGATACAATTATCACGAATGCTAATGTATATACAGTCGATTCTAACTTTTCTAAGGCAGAAGCTTTTGCGGTAAAAGATGGTAAATTTGTAGCAGTTGGTACAGCTGCAGATATAAAGAATAAATATAAACCAAAAGCACTTATTGATGCAGCTGGTCAAACTGTTGTACCAGGTTTTATTGATGCACATTGTCATTTTTATGGACTTGGTTTAAACCAATTACAAGTCAATCTTAGAGATACAAAAAGTTACGATGATGTAATAAAAAAGGTTTTAGATTTTAATAATGGCAGACCATCTGAATTTATTATAGGTAGAGGTTGGGATCAAAACGATTGGGAAGATAAATCTTATCCAACAAAAGTATTATTAGATAAATTATATCCTAATATTCCTGTTGCGTTAACAAGAATAGATGGTCATGCTATGTTATGTAATCAAGCAGCATTAGATTTAGCAGGAATCACTAAAGAGACTAAAGTTGAAGGTGGAGAGATTTTAAAAGAAAACGGGAAACTAACAGGTGTTTTGATTGATAATCCAATGGAATTGGTGGAAGCTATTTTTCCGGAGCCAACAAAGCAACAACAAATTGATGCCTTATTGGAAGCTCAAAAAATATGTACAGCCTTAGGGTTAACTACTGTTTCTGATGCAGGATTGGATAAGCAAGTCATAGAATTGGTGGATAGCCTGCAACAAGCTGGTGCGTTGGATATGCGTATCTATGCTATGATTAGTAATAGAAAAGCAAACCTGGACTATTATTTAACTAAAGGAAAAATTAAGACAGCGCGTTTAAATGTACAATCGGTAAAAGTTTATGCGGATGGCGCTTTGGGGTCTAGAGGTGCAGCATTAAAACAAGAGTATACGGATCAACATAATCATTTTGGTGCTTTAGTTATTGGGATTGAAGAATATAAGAATTTAGCAGAAAGAATCGCTAAAGCAGGATACCAAATGAACACGCATGCGATTGGAGATTCTGCTAATAGATTTGTATTACAGACCTATGAAAAAACATTATTAGGTCAAAAGAACAGACGTTGGAGAGTGGAGCATGCTCAAGTTATTACAGATGATGATTTTGAATATTTTAAAAATGAGAATATTATACCTTCTATACAACCAACACACGCAACAAGTGATATGTATTGGGCAGAAGACCGTTTAGGAAAAGAGAGAGTAAAAGGGGCTTATGCCTATAAAAAGTTATTAGAAAAAAGTGGGCGAGTGGCTTTAGGTACTGATTTTCCTGTAGAGAAAGTAAGTCCGTTTTTAACGTTTTATGCAGCCGTTTCTAGACAAGATACTAAGCAATATCCAGAAGGAGGTTTTAATAAAGAGAATGGGTTATCAAGAGAAGAAACTTTAAAAGGAATGACAACTTGGGCGGCCTATTCAAACTTTGAGGAACAAGAAAAAGGAAGTATCGAAATTGGTAAGTTTGCCGATTTTATTATCTTGGACCAAAATATAATGACTGTGGATGAAAAAGAAATTCCAAACATTAAAGTAAATGAGACTTATATTGGAGGAGTGGCACAGTAGTTGTTCTTTGGTAATAACATAAACACATTTAAAATGAAAAATATTATAGCATTAGTATGTCTTTTAACAATAGGGACTGTAGGTTTCGCACAAGTTGATCAATACAGTGAAGATGTTAAAACATGTATTAAAAGCAATGGAACCATGACCTACTACGAAGGTGTGGTTGACCAAATGTTTACTATGCTTGAAGAGCAATTTGCATCTCAAGAAGTGCCTGCAGCAGTTTGGACCGAACTTAAAAAGGAAAAACCCAATGCAATGGGAACGTTAGCGCAAATGGTAGTATCTGCTTACAGAGCTCATTTTACACATAAAGATGTTAAAAACATGAATGCATTATACACTACTACAGCTGGTAAAAATATGTTTAAACCTGAGGCATTGACAGAAGGGGATAAAATAATTTTAACAGAATTCTATAAAAGTGATACTGGTCAAAAAATTGTAAGCTCTCAAGATTCTATGAATGCTTCAATGGGTGATATCTCTGTGTTGTGGAGCGGGGATTTATATAAAAGTATGATAGCAAAATTATCAGAAAAAGGATTTGATCTTTAAATAGATAACTTTGCTAAATAGTCATAATGCTCGCCTTCAGCGAGCATTTCGCATTTTAAATCAATAGCATTACAAGCGTCTTTTAATAGCTTGTAGTCTAAATATAACCACTTCATTGGGGTTTCTTTTTCGCCTTTATAACTTAAAAAATAGTCTAGCTCGCCATAATAGTTGGCATTCATATCCTGCCAAAACCCACCATCTTCATCTAGATACATATATTTTATATCACTAGAGTCTATTAATATTTGACCGTCTTTATGTAATAAAGATTTTAAATGTGCTAAATAAGTAGAGACTTGATCTAAGGTTTGAAATATGCCGGTACCATTCATCAATAATAAAATAGTGTCAAAAGTATCGGTTTCGTCTAAAAGTGCTTTTTCTTCGATAGTAATAACGCCTCTTGCTTTACTTACAGTAACAGCACCAGTAGAGATGTCAATAGCTTTTACTTTAAGCCCTTTACTTTGTAAATATAAACTGTGACTTCCAGAACCACAGCCAACGTCTAAAACGTGACCTTTAGATAAGTTTAGAGCGTGTTGCTCTAACTTAGGCATGTCTTTAAAGTCTCTAAAAAGATAAGGAATTGGCAATTCATCCTCATCAGATATGTTAGTAGACGTCATTAGGTCTTCTGTATAATTATTATTCTGATAATCTAATAAGGCTTTTCCGAAAAGGTCTTTCATTTAAAATACTATTTTTGTAAGATGGAAGAATTTTTAAATGATCTCCCAAAGCTTGCCAAAGATAAGCATAAGGAAAATAAAACCTTTTTTACTAAGCTAAAAAAGAAAGCACCAAAGCAACTAGATTATATTATGCAAGAATTGCATGAAGCCGAATTTAAAAAAACGGATTGCTTAACGTGTGCCAATTGTTGCAAAACTACGGGGCCTCTTTTTACGGATAAGGATGTTCAGCGTATTGCTAAACATTTTAGACAAAAGCCACAACAGTTTATTGATACGTATCTGCGTCTTGACGAAGAAAATGATTATGTGCTACAATCCGTACCGTGTACGTTTTTAGGGGCAGACAATTACTGTTCTATATATGATGTACGCCCTAAAGCATGTGCAGAATTCCCGCATACAGATCGTAAAAAATTCCAACAAATATCAAATTTAACATTAAAAAATGTGGCTATTTGTCCTGCGGCTTTTAATATTGTTGAAGAGATGAAAAAACGAATTAAGTATTAATACTATTATTTTGTATTTTTAGTACTATGAAAAAATTACTACTTACACTATTAATAGGTTGTGGTACAATTACAACTTCTATGGCCCAAGAGTGGCTCACCTCTTTTACTTTGGCAAAAAGGTTGGCATTATCTAAAAATAAGATGCTATTAGTTATTTGGGAAGATGCTGCAAATTATTCTTATCCAATTATACTTGAAGATAAAGAAGGGGGGCAAATTGTTGCTGAGCTATTCGGGGATGACAGGATTAAAACTTTAGTTTGGGAATATTTTGTCCCTGTTGTTCTTAGCGAGTCTAATTATAGTCAGTTGGTTGGTTTGATTGATGGTAAAAGAGACGCTCAGTATATTCTGCATTTTAATGATGATAGAATTAAAGTAATGGATCCCAACGGAAATATTTTAGATAGTGCTTTTCAGGATCAATTTGTTGCTCAAAATCTAACAACATTTATTAAAAAATATGCTCTAGATACTTCTTTTTTACAAGCAGAATTAACAGCTTATTTTGAAAATAAAAACTATGCGTCTGCATTTAGGTTGGCTAATAAATATCTTGATTTTACAATATATGTCGAAGATTATCTAAAGGAGGAGTTAATTAGGTTATCCTATATCTATAGGCAAGAAGCAAAAGAACTACTGGAAAAGAGTGCATTGGAAAAGAAACAAGCATTGCTTCAAAAATACGATTTATTAGAGATAAAAGCGTTTTTGATTTCTGGGAAACTTAATAAAGCCCGTCGATTTTTAAAACGGTATGATTTGGAAAATATTTATAAGATTAATCGGTCTTTATTTGCCTTTCTTAACTATACAACTTTTAGAAGTTTAGATAAAATTGAAGAGGCATTATTATGGAAACCAGACGTGTTGCAATCAGATTTAAATAAAGTTAAGTTTATTATTAACAAATAGGTTTGGTGTACATGGAATCTGTAATTAGTTATTTTGAGACCATACCATCGCTCCATCGCGCATTAATTCTTGTTTCAGGGCTATCGCTATTTTGGCTTTTAGAAGGTGTGCTACCTTTAGTTAAATTCAACTATAATAAATGGTCGCATGCTTGGCCAAATCTTTTTTTTACAGGAACAACAATAGCCATTAATTTTACCTTAGCTAGTGTCTTAATATGCACTTCGTTTTGGGTTAAACAAAACCATTTTGGGATTATAAATTGGCTTCCCGACATGCCTTTATGGTTGTATATAGTCTTAGGTGTTTTATTATTAGATTTTTTTGGAGCGTATTTAGCGCATTATGTAGAGCATAAAGTTAAAATGCTTTGGCGCATTCATTTGGTACACCATTCGGATCATAATGTAGATATAACTACGGCAAATAGACATCATCCTTTAGAGAGTATTATCCGATTTGTTTTTACTTTGTTTGGTGTTTTTATTGTTGGTACACCAATAGCCATTGTGTTTTTATATCAAGCGTTATCTTTAATAGCAACACAGTTTTCTCATGCTAACATTAGATTACCTAAAAAAGCAGATAAAAGGCTTAGTTATCTAATTGTATCTCCGGATATGCATAAAGTACACCATCATTATAAATTACCATATACGGATTCTAATTATGGTAATATCTTCTCTATTTGGGATAGGCTTTTTGGGACTTACTTATCCTTGGATCGTAGTAAAATTATATATGGTGTAGATACGTGTCCAGACGAGGAGAAAAATAGCCATCTAACGAGTTTGTTAAAACAGCCTTTTAGTAAACAAGATAAATATGCAGGAGATTAACCACCATAAGGGTTCTGTTTTTTTATGTTAAAATTCATTAATAATATTCGATTCTGGGTCATTTCTTGGTTATCTGTCTGATAAGTAGTTATTTACGTTGTTAATAATTATTTTTTTTATAAATAATTGATTATCAGATAAATTAACTATTCGTCGAGTTTTTTGTGACGTTCGACTAAAATTGTATAATTTTAGGATAGATTGATATGTATTATCCCTTATTCATTATAAATTTGTAGCGCCCTTATATCTGATTTTTAGTATAATGATATAATTCAAAATTATGAATAGTCAAAAAATAATAAATACAATTTTCTTGTTACTTGTAGTAACTGCTTCTGCGTTTTCTCAAGGCTCAAGCATCAAAACGACAATTGTTGAAAATGTTAATGCTTCTAAAGCTGGTCTTATACATATACTGAATAAGACAGGAGATACTATCATTTTAAAAAGTAATACAGAAATTTATAGATTTAGCTTTTTATTTCATAATCAAAAAGAATCTGTTTTAATGGATTTAGGAAGTAAAGAGGCTAGAATTCCTTTACACCACTTTGAAGTAGGTCACTATACTGTAGTAGCTTATAGAGAAGATGCGGTATACCCGATTTCTTTAAATCGTATTGAAGTAATCGATACACCAACAGATGCTATTACTGATTTAGAAGAAGATGTGTTGCGTGCAAGTTTGTCTAATACAGAACAACAGAGAAGAGGTATGCCAGATAGAGAAACGTTTTTAGCTAATATCGCAGCTAAGGCTGAAAAAAGTAAGGCTGAAAAAGATCAAATAGGTCGTTTTAGAAGAGAGGTTGAGGCTAGAGCTAAAAAGGAGGAAGCTTTAGCGTTAGTTAGAGAAAAAGAATTAAGAGCACGTTTGAAAAAACGAGCGGAACAAAAAGCGCTAAGTGCTCGTTCTTTAGTTGAAGCTGATAGATTGAGGGCAGAAAAAGACAAAGCAGAAGCGGAAGCTAAAAAAAAAACAGCAAACAACTCGCTAGTCATAAATTAGACCGCCCATCTAAAGAAACAGAGGTTAAAGAAGTTAAGTATAATCTTTCTGATATAGATAATAACACTTCGTTGGATAAACAAACAAGAAATGAGTATCGAAAAGAAAACTTAAGACCTAACGGTAAAAAATATGATGACTAATTAAAGATTAGTTATACAATATATAGGGTTGCCTTTTAACCTTAAAACTATCTAAGCCACTTGTCCAAGTGGCTTTTATTTTGTCTTCGTTCCAGCCAGCTTCTATCTGCTGCTGTAATTTTTTTGTTCCAGCTAACTTTGTAAAAAAACCGTTTTTAATAAAAAAGTCAGACTGATTTTTAGTAGTGGTATAAGCTGTAATAAGATAGTTTAAGTTTAATCCATTAAGTGATTTTGTCTCACTTAAGTTATAGCCATTACATATTTCGTTTTCATGTTTTGGGTATTTTGCACCGTCGTTGGCTTTAGGTGTAAAAGTATAATTTGTTATAGGTAATAAAGGAGAACCATATATTTGAAACTGTAAACCTGTACCACGTCCGGCGCTTATGTTTGTACCTTCAAAAAAACATAGACTAGGATATAGGTTTATCGCTTGTGCATTAGGTAAATTAGGAGATGGTTTTATAGGTAAGTCATAAGCCATTTGTCTGTTGTAATGTTTCATAGTGATAACGCTTAAGTTGCACTGTACGCCATTTTTAAGCCATTTTTCACCATTAATCATCTTTGCGTATTCACCAATAGTCAATCCATGAACTACTGGTACGGGGTGCATTCCAACAAAACTAGAATGTTCCATTTCTAAAATAGGACCATCAATATAATGTCCATTAGGGTTTGGTCTATCCAAGACAATCAATTGTTTGTTTTGTTCTGCGCAGGCTTCCATAACATAATGTAAAGACGATATGTAAGTGTAAAATCGAGCACCAACATCTTGGATATCAAAAAGGACTATATCAATATCTTGTAGCTGTTCCGCACTAGGTTTTTTGTTTTTTCCGTAAAGAGAAATAATAGGTAAACCTGTTTTGGTGTCAATACCATCCTTTACAACTTCGCCAGCATCCGCTTTACCTCTAAAGCCATGCTCTGGAGCAAATACTTTTATAACGTTTATTTTTTCGGAAATAAGAGAATCAACTATATGTGTGTGTTTTTGATTAGTGGTTGCTTTATGAGTAGATTGTCTAGTCTTAAAAATAACACTAGTTTGATTGGCTACAACACCAATACGTTTTCCTTTTAACAGCGGTAAATAGGCTGTCGTTTGATTTGCACCAACACTAATTGGGGCAATAATAGGGGTGTTTATTTTGGTTTCTGTTTGAGCCAAAATTTGATTTGCCTCAGTTAAATTACCTTTCGTTTTAGAAGCACAAGAAATTAATACTAAAACAAATAATAAAACTGTATTTTTGAAAACATTAAATCGCATAATCTAGTTTGAATTTCGAGTTTTTTATAGCTAAACGCATAATTGATAGTAAAGCGTATAAAAGTAGTATATCGGCACCAATAATAAAAATTGGAATCGTAGCAATTGCATTGGGTATTATTGTAATGATGATCGCAATTGCAACAGGGATTGGTCTACAACAAAAAATCAGAGAAAAAGTAATAGCTTTTAATGGGCATAGTATTATCGGTAATTATGATAATAACAACTCAGAAGAAAGTCTCAGACCAATAACTAACAATCAAGATTTTTATCCTGAATTTACTAGTGTGCCAGAGGTTACTCATATCCAAGGGACAGCTACAAAATCAGGGATAATACGATTAGAAAACGATTTTGAATACATTATTTTAAAAGGGGTCGGAGCAGATTACGATTGGCAATATTTCAAAGAATTTTTAGTAGAGGGACGACTACCAGATTATACAAAAAAAAGAAATGAAGATATTTTAATCTCTCAATATCTAGCCAATAGATTAGAACTTAAATTAAACGATCGTATAAATACCTATTTTTTAAAAGCGGATACTACAAAACCACCAAATGTAATTACCTATAATATTGTAGGTATTTATAATTCTGGTTTGCAAGAAATGGACCAGCTTTTTGTTATAGGGGATATTAAGCATATTCAACGTTTAAACAAATGGGACGATGATCAAGTAGGGCGTTTTGAAGTGTTTATAGACGATTATAATAATCTGCAAACGGTTGGAGAAGCCATTTATAAAGAAGTGCCATCTACGTTAAAAGCACAAACGGTAGATAAGGTATACCCATTTATATTTGAATGGATAAAGATTTTTGATAATAACATTTATGCTATAATCGGTATTATGATTTTAGTTGCAGGTATTAATATGATAACTGCATTATTAGTATTGATATTAGAGCGTACTCAAATGATTGGTATTTTAAAAGCATTAGGGAGTGCTAATACTAGTATCCGTAAGATTTTCTTGTACAATGCGGGGTATTTAATATTAAAAGGCTTGTTTTGGGGTAATTTAATTGGGATAAGTTTATTATTGCTTCAAAAATATTTTGGATTATTTCCATTGGACCCAAAAACCTATCATGTTTCGGCAGTACCCGTATACATTGATTTAGGCTATATAGTGGCACTAAATATTGGAACTTTTGTGTTATGTTTATTAATGTTATTGATCCCTTCTTATATCATTTCAAAAATTTCGCCAGTTAAAGCTATTCGTTTTGATTAAATAATTTGGGCGTTACCTTTATCCTGAAAGTTGTTCAGGAAAAGGTCGCGTCATCCACTATATCTTTTTTGCGCATAAGCGCGCACAAAAAAGGATGCCGTTTCTACCGCTAACGCAACTCACTAAAGTTCAGTTTCAAAATAAATTAATTTAGTTTTAACTTTCAACTTTAGACAATTACCTTACTTTTGCAAATTCAAAAGAAAACATTAAATCAAGCTTAAATTTTATAAGGACAAATTAATTTTCGCCTTTAAAAAACAATAAAAAACAGAAATGAACCGAGTCTCATTTAGAAGTTAACTATTATAACTTTATATAGACGAACACATTTCACCTTTAAAAAACAATAAAAAACAGAAATGAACCGAGTCTTATTTAGAAGTTAACTATTACAACTTTATATAGACGAACACATTTCACCTTTAAAAAATAATAAAAAATAGAAATGAACTACGCGAATAACATATTAGAAACTATCGGTAATACACCATTAGTAAAGTTAAATAAGCTAACAGCAGAATTACCATGTTTAGTGTTATCTAAATACGAAACTTTTAACCCAGGAAACTCAGTTAAAGACCGTATGGCATTACAAATGATAGAAGATGCAGAAGCAGATGGACGTCTTAAGCCAGGGGGAACTATTATAGAAGGGACTTCAGGTAATACAGGTATGGGATTAGCATTGGCTGCTATTATAAAAGGTTACAAATGTATTTTTGTAATGGCGGACAAGCAAAGTAAAGAAAAAGTAGATATTTTAAAAGCAGTAGGGGCAGAAGTAGTTGTATGTCCTACAGCTGTAGAGCCTGATGATCCAAGATCATACTATTCTGTATCAAAACGTTTGGGAGAAGAAACACCAAACTCATGGTATGTCAATCAATATGATAACCCAAGTAACGCTAAAGCACATTACCAAAGTACAGGTCCAGAAATTTGGAAACAAACGGAAGGTAAAATCACACATTTTGTAGTAGGTGTTGGTACAGGAGGAACAATTTCTGGTGTTGGAAAATATCTAAAAGAACAAAACCCTAACATAAAAATATGGGGAATTGATACTTACGGAAGTGTCTTTAAAAAATACCATGAAACTGGCGAGTTTGATGAAAATGAAATTTATCCTTACGTTACCGAAGGTATTGGAGAAGATATTCTGCCAAAAAACGTAGACTTTAGTATTATCGATGGTTTTACTAAAGTAACTGATAAAGATGCAGCAGTATATACACAAAGACTGGCCAAAGAAGAAGGTATGTTTTTAGGTAATAGTGCAGGAGCGGCAATAAAAGGGGTGTTACAATTAAAAGAACACTTTACTAAAGACGACGTTGTAGTTGTATTATTTCATGATCACGGAAGTCGATACGTTGGAAAAATGTTTAATGACGACTGGATGCGCGAAATGGGATATTTAGACTAAAGTTAGCGCTAAGAGGAAGCAGAGACTCTTAACAATTGTTAAAGATCTAATGGAATAGAATATCAAAAAAGCTCACAATTTTTATTGTGAGCTTTTTTATGCGGTATACTCAAAATAAAACCCAAGATTTTTTACGTTTTTAATAATTACGAGCTATTCTATGACTTGTTTTTCGCGAATTTGGCATGAAAAAATATAAAAAACTGATTTTACTGACATATTTTCTGATTACAGATCTGTTGCATTCAAATCTGGCTTTAATGTTGTCGTTTGGGACTATTAAAGGATTGCGATAGTCGTTTTTAAGTTGCTAGTTGTAGTTATTTACATTAACACCTTTGTTATTTAGTATTTGGCTTGGTTTTAGCGTTTATGGCTATACTATATTTAAATTAAAATAGGAGCTGTGTAAGAATTATGCAAAACCTATTTTTAAAAATTATAAAATTACAGTATGAGTCAAGTAAAAGAGAATAGCGCAGTAAAAGTAAATTACACAGGTAAATTATCTGATGGACAAATTTTTGATAGTTCAGACGGAAAAGAACCAATTGAGTTTACTTTAGGACAAGGGCAATTAATACCTGGTTTTGAAAAGGGGTTAATTGACATGAAGTTAAATGAAAAGAAAACGATTACAATTGCTAAAGAAGAAGCATACGGAGATATTAACGAAGCTTTAAGACAAGAAGTTAGTAAAACAGATCTTCCTCAGGATATGAAACCAGAAGTAGGGATGGGATTAGTTTCTAAAGCTCCTGATGGCCGTGAAACTAATTTACTAGTTGTTGAGGTTAAAGAAGACACTATCGTTTTAGATGCAAACCATCCATTAGCCGGTAAAGATCTTATTTTTGATCTTGAAGTAGTAGAGATTAAATAAATAACGAGTACTAAATAAAGTCCATCTTTTTTTTGTACAATACGTAAACAGCCATTATTATAGTGTTATAATAATGGCTGTTTTTTTTGATAAGTGGTAAGGCTAAATTAAAGCTCTGCTACGTAAGTATAAGTTCTCTTAAGAAGTATAAGTTTTTGGAAATAATAGATTTTAAATTGAGATTTAATTTTTATCAGAGCAGGCGTCTTTAAATGTCATTAAAAGAGATGTATTACCTGTTAATTAATACCAATACAATACCTATTAATGCAGGTACAGCTTGGACGAAAAATATTTTTTTAGACAATGATAAAGCACCATAAATACCGGCGATAGTAACACAGCCTAAAAAGAACAAGGCAATATTAGAAAACCACTGTGGATCAGTTATAAAAAAAGACCAAATTAATCCGGCGGCTAAAAAACCATTGTATAGACCTTGGTTAGCAGCCATAACCTTAGTTTGTCCAAATAGTTCTTTAGGTATCGTTTTAAAGACTTTGCGTCCTGTAGTCTCCCAAGCAAACATTTCAAAATATAAAAAATATAGGTGTAATACTGCAACTATTGCGATGATAATTTTAATTAAGATGTCCATTTTATTATTTAATTAGTGTTAGTGTATAGTGATTGTTGTTTTAAAAATGCTAGAGTAATTTTAGAATACTTGATCTAAAAACGTTTTAATACTAGCTTGATTTGCTTTTAATAATTCTTGTCTTGCATTTTCCGTATCCTTAGGCTTTTTATCCTGTGAGAGTTTAAATTTACCTTCCCAAGTGGCAATAGATATTTCAAACAATTTAATATATTTTAGGTTGCTGTCTAACCTTGGATTATTAGCGTCCAAAATATATTTATGATCTGGAGCTTCTAAAAATTCAGTCATTGTAATTAAAGATTGCTTTAAATCGTCAGTATTATCAATTCTAGAGACGGTTCCAGTTAAATGCACTTTTATATAGTTCCATGTTGGTAGCTGGGCTGTTGTGTAAATACTTGGAGAAATATAACATTGTGGACCAGAAAATAAAATAGTAATATCGTTTTGATTTTGTAATAATTCAGTTTGCGGATTATAAATATCAATATGGCCAATTAATTTTCCATCACTTTCACGATAAATTAGTGGTAAATGTGTCACTAATGGTGTATTGTTTTTAACCGAAATCACAGTGGCTAACGGATATGTTTTTATCACTTGTCTTAAGTGTTGCTTGTCGCTATCTTGATGTTTTTTAGGAGGATACAAAATGGTCTGTTATAAAGTTAGATCTGTTTATTTCATTTAAAAATTACAAAATAATGTGTAGTTTTATAAAATGTCAGATAAAAGTACTTCATTTTCAATTAAAAATTGGTCTCAAGATGATCAACCTAGAGAAAAACTATTATATAAAGGAAAAGCAATCTTAAGTGATGCAGAGTTAGTGGCTATTTTAATTGGATCAGGAAATAGAACAGAGAGTGCAGTATCGCTATGCAAACGCATTTTATCTAGTGTAGATAATAATTTAAGTGAGTTAGGTAAACTTAGCATTAAACAATTAATGGCGTTTAAGGGTATTGGAGAGGCTAAAGCGATTAGTATAATTGCAGCTTTAGAATTAGGACGTAGACGCAGAGGAGAGGAAGCTTTGCAGAAAAAGAAAATAACCTCTAGCGCATCTGTATTTGAACTTATGCAGCCTATTATTGGCGAGTTACCGCATGAAGAGTTTTGGATTGTATATTTAAATAACTCCAATAAAGTGATCTATAAAAATCAATTGAGTAAAGGCGGTATTACTGGCACTTTAGTGGATACACGGTTAGTTTTAAAAACAGCCTTAGAAGTTGGAGCAGTTGGACTTATATTGGCACACAATCATCCATCCGGAACTTTAAAACCCAGTCAGGCTGATAAAGATGTGACTTTAAAACTAAAGACAGCAGCGCAAAGTTTAGATATAAAAGTGTTGGACCATTTGATTGTCACGGAAAACGCTTATTTTAGCTTTGCAGACGAGTCTATACTTTAAATGATAAATATTTAAAGGCAAAAGGTTAGGAGCAATTTATTCAATTTTATAGTTATAATTTGATGTTTTACTTTTTGAAAGTCCTATTTTTGAGTCACTAGATAATTCAGTGCATACCTATCCCTGCTTACGTAAAAAATGCTTTTAGTTTACACACATAAAATAACCCCTAGAATCAAATATGTTTTTAAGCAAATTTGTACTAGGATTTTGGGCTTACCGGTTAGTTTTACAACAACTATTGAGGAGTTTATCGCGCACGATAGTTTAAAGATGTCGTATACAAGACAACCTTTAGGTAACGAAATTTTTATACGTAGTAGTGAGTTCTTATTTGAACAAGGTTTGTCAGATATAGAAATTTCCGTTTTGCCTTGGGAAGACACTAAATGTTTTTTTCCTGCAGGAGAAAAAAGTGCCATGCCTTTTGATATTTTTGCAGCATCTTTTTACTTGATCAGTAGATATGAAGAGTACTTACCTCATGTAAAAGATGATTATGGTCGTTTTACAGCACAAGAAAGTATGGCGTTTAAAAACAACTTTTTAGACCAACCAGTAGTTGATATTTGGGCCTATAAATTTAAAAAGCTTTTAGAGAATAATTATCCTGATTATCAGTTTACCAAGCAACAATATAATGTCATACCTGTCATTGATGTCCCAGTTGCTTACGAGTATAAATTAAAAGGAATGATGCGTACTCTAAGTGGTACTTTTATAGATGTTTTGACTTTTAGATTTAAACGTTTGTATCAGCGCTACTCCGTATTATCTGGTTTTAAACGTGATCCGTACGATACTTATAAGTATATTATAAATAAACAAAAATCTTCCAAGTATAAATTTGTATTTTTCTTTTTATTAGGAGATTTTTCGACCTATGATAAAAATATAAATCCTCAAAAACAAAAATTTGTGTCGTTAATAAAACACGTTGCAGATTATTGTCAAGTAGGTATTAAAATTTCTTTTTTTGCGTTAACAGATATAGAGTTGCTTAAAGAAGAAAAGAGTAGGATGGAAGCGATTATTAATAATGCTATCCTTGGGTCTAGACAATCGTTTTCTAAAGTTAATCTACCAGAGTCTTATCGTAATTTAGTCGAGTTAGAAATACCTGAAGATTATACTATGGGTTATGTTAATCATTTGGGGTTTAGAGCAGGCACGTGTACACCTTTTTTGTTTTATGACTTAGATTTTGAAGTGCAAACACCACTTAAAGTGGTGCCATATCAAGCTATAGATTTTGCTTTTTTAAAATATAGTTCGCTGTTAGATAAAGAGCAGGCACTTAATAGACTTATAAATACAATAAAAAAGGTAAATGGCACGTTTGTACCTGTATTTCATAATTATACGTTTAGTAAGCAAGATCGCTGGAAACATTTTAAATCACTATTTAATATAATATTGGATGCCAAAAAGAAATAAAGTAGAACATATCTTTTTTGATTTAGACCATACACTGTGGGATTTTGATAAAAATTCAGCATTAACCTTTGAGTTTATCTTCAAAAAACATGAAGTTAACGCTACTCTGGTAGATTTTTTAAAACTGTATGAGCCTATAAATTTAAAGTATTGGAAATTATATAGAGATGAAAAAGTTTCCAAAGAGAATTTAAGGTATAGCAGATTAAAAGAAACTTTTGATGCTTTAGAATTTATAGTGGAAGACCAGGTGATCAATCAATTATCTGAGGATTACATTACTTATTTGTCTAGTTTTAATCATGTTTTTGATGGCACCTTTGAGATTTTAGATTATCTAAAGCCTAAATACAAATTACATATTATTACCAATGGGTTTAAAGAGGCACAAAACAATAAATTGAAATCATCAAAATTGGACCATTACTTTGATACAGTAACAAGTGCTGAGACGGCAGGAGTAAAAAAGCCCAATCCAGATATATTTAATTTTGCTTTAAATTTGGCTAAAGCCGAAACTCAAAATAGTATAATGATTGGTGATAATTATGAAGCAGACATCTTAGGTGCATTAAATATTGGATTGGATGCTATCTGCTTTAACTATCATAAAGTAGACAAACAGCCAGAAATAAAATTTATCGATCATTTAATAGACATTAAAAAATATTTGTAATCTCATGAAATTTCAACATAAAATAGTCTTAGCATTCCTTTTTTTACTTAGTTTTTCAATCACTTTAAATGCTCAAAAACAATTAAATGATTACAAATATATTGTGGTACCAGAACAGTTTTCTTGTCAAAAAAAAGCTAATGATTATCAATTAAATGGATTAACTCAGTTTTTATTGCAGAAACAGAATTTTATTGTTTTTCTAGATTCGGAAGACTTGCCAGAAGATGCTGCAAATAATGGATGTTTAGTGGTGTATGCGGATGTTACTGAAGATAGCAGTATGTTTAAAACGAAGTTAAAAATCAGTTTTAGGAATTGTAAAAACGAAAGTGTATTTACTTCTGAAGAAGGTGTTTCTAGAGATAAAATATATAAAGTTGCTTATAATGTCGCTTTGCGTAACACTATTAAAACGTTTCAAACCTTTACGCATAATTACAAGGAGAAAACAGTTGCTCAAAATGATGTGGTACAAAAAGATAAACCGGATACAATAGTTAAATCTGATGTAAGTACACCTAACTTGCTAGTAAATACAACGCCTAATGACGTGTCCTCACAGGTGTCTGGAAAAGAGGTGTATACAGCCGATTTAATTTCAGGTTCTGTTGTTAGTTATCATTTAAAAAATAATAGTAATACCACGGTATACACCATTTTATACTCTGGAAAAGAAGATGTTTATTTTGTAAAAGGCTCAGAAGCAGTAGTCTATAAAATGAATAGCCAGTGGGTCTTAGCGGAGTATATTAATGATAATCTTAAAGTGAAAAATATAGAGATTACATTCTAGTACCCATATTTTTCTTTCCATCGAGACTTTAAAAAGTCACGTTGGGCATTTTCCCTTGCATTATTACCAGGTTCGTATAATTTAGTATGACTAACTTCTTTTGGCATAAACTCCTGACTAACAAAATTGTTGGCGTAGTTATGACTGTATTTATAGTCTTCGCCGTAACCAATCTCTTTCATTAATTTTGTGGGCGCATTTCTAATATTTAATGGCACGCTTAAATCTCCAGTTTGTTTTACCAATTGTTGTGCGTGATTTATGGCCATATAAGCAGCGTTACTTTTTGGAGAGCATGCTAGATAGGTTGCACACTGACTTAAGATAATTCTAGATTCAGGGTAACCAATAGTACTCACTGCTTGAAACGTTGTGTTTGCCATAACTAAAGCGGTTGGATTAGCGTTACCAATATCCTCACTAGCTAATATTAGTAAACGTCTAGCAATAAATTTAACATCCTCACCACCTTCAACCATTCTAGCTAAATAATATACAGCAGCATTAGGATCGCTACCTCTAATGGATTTTATAAAAGCGGATACAATGTCGTAATGCTGTTCTCCGGTTTTATCATAACGTACTGTATTATTCTGTACTTTATCAAAAACCATAGCATCCGTGATAGTAATAGGTTCTTCAGTTTCACTATTAACCACCAACTCAAAAATATTTAATAATTTTCTAGCATCACCTCCAGAAAGACGTAATAATGCGGCGGTTTCTTTAAGTTTTATGTTTTTTTGAGACAAGTACTCATCTTTTGCAATAGCTCGCTTTAAAAGGTTCTCTAAGTCTGTTTTTTCAAACGCTTTTAAAATATAAACCTGACACCTTGACAATAGAGCAGAAATGACTTCAAAACTTGGATTTTCAGTGGTCGCTCCAATCAAAGTCACCCAACCTTTTTCTACAGCTTGTAGTAAACTATCTTGTTGTGATTTGCTAAAACGATGAATCTCGTCAATAAATAAAATTGGATTTTTAGCAGTGAACAGTCCGCCACTATTTTTAGCCTTATCAATAACTTCACGGACATCTTTAACACCAGAGCTAATAGCACTCAAAGTGTAAAAAGGCCGTTTTGATGTGGTTGCAATAATATTAGCCAAAGTTGTTTTTCCAATACCAGGTGGCCCCCAAAGTATCATACTGGGTATAAGACCTTGTTGGATATGTTTGGTTAATGTTCCGTTGGGCCCCACTAAATGCGACTGACTAATATAGTCATCTAAAGTTTGTGGACGTAATCTTTCGGCTAAAGGCGTGTTCATAATGTAAAATTAAATTATTTTTTTGGTTGGCGTGCCTTTTTTGTTCATTCTTCACAAAATAGTCGGGCTGTCACTACTCAATCTTTTTGCTTAGGCAAAAAGGATTTCAAACATAACGATCCATCCCTCACGCCGTAACTGACTGACATTATTACATTACAATAAAATTGGATAACTATTTGCTATATTTATTAACAATGAAACAGCAAGAACCTTTTCAGTTTACTTTAGACGTTGTAGCTTATCCAATAGCATTTATAATGTTGCTATGGTTAATATTTGCCATAGAAATTAGATTTGGGTTTTCATTAAATTTTTTAGGTGTTTACCCTCAAAAACCCTCAGGTCTAATAGGTGTCGTTTTTAGTCCGTTTATCCATTCTGGAATAGAACATTTATGGCATAATACTATTCCGCTATTTGTATTAAGCACAGCACTTTTTTATTTTTATAGACCAATAGCGTTTAAAATATTAATTTATGGTATTATATTATCGGGTTTTTTAACGTGGTGTATTGGTAGACCGTCATATCATATTGGAGCTAGTGGACTGATATATGTTTTAGCAAGCTTTATTTTTTTTAAAGGTGTTTTTGCAAAACACTATAGGCTTATTGCATTGTCTTTATTAGTTGCTTTTTTGTACGGAAGTATGATTTGGAATACACTACCACTTGAGGAAGGCATCTCTTGGGAGGGGCATTTAAGCGGATTATTGGTAGGACTATTGTTTGCTATGGTATTTAAAAAACAAATAACTAAGCCTAAACGATATGTCTGGGAAGACCCTGATTATAATGAAGAAAATGATGTGTTTTTACAGCATTTTGATGAAAACGGTAATTTTATAGAAACCATAGTAGAGGAGGAGCTACCCGAAAGTACTCTTCCAGAAGTAACTCTACCTTTAACTATTACTTATACTTTTAAAGAAAATAAAGAACTATAAACGTTGTCTAACCGCTTCGTATAGAAATGCGCCGCAAGCTACGCTTACATTTAACGATTCTATTTCCCCTAATAAAGGCAATTTAGCTTTTTCATTTGCTATTTTTAAAATAGAAGGATTAATACCGCGTCCTTCAGATCCCATTATTATCGCACAAGGTTCTTTAAAAGAGACATCATACAGCGTGTTGTCTGTTTTTTCTGTAGCTGCAATTACTTTTATGCCCGATGACTGTAAAAAGAAAACGGCGTCTTTAATATGATCAACTCTGCATAATGGTACTTTAAATACAGCACCAGCACTAGTTTTAATCGTGTCTCCATTTACAGGAGCAGCGCCTTTACTTTGTATTATTATTCCATCGACACCTGTGCATTCTGCAGTGCGGATTATGGCACCAAAGTTTCTAACATCACTTAATTGATCTAGCAATAAAAAAAGAGGTGTTTTAGTTTTGGCTGAAACCAATTCATAAAGCTCTTCAATGTCATAAAACTTTACAGGGCTTATTTGTGCAACAGCACCTTGATGATTGTTTTTTGTTAATCGGTTCAATTTTTCAACAGGTACATAAGAACAGTTCACCCTTTTACTTTTTAGAACTGTTTCTAGTTCTTGAAATAAGTCGCCTTTAAGTCCTTTCTGTAAAAAGACTTTGTCCACATGTTCTCCCGCATTTAGAGCTTCAATAATAGCTCTAAGGCCAAATATTTGAGTTGTTTTTTCCATGAGGTAAAGGTATAAAAAAAGAGCCTGCAAATTGCAGGCTCTTTTAAAACTATATAATATTACTATTATTATAACTTTGTTAAGGTTATTGTAAAAGGTACTGGCGCGTCTACGCCACATGCTGGTGCATAAAACTCAGTAGCAGAAATAGTAAGTGAACTATCATCATTTTCAAGATAACTACCTGCACTTGATGTGTCAGGCCCTAATAATGCCTCAATATCTGAACAAGCTAGATTAGTTACTTGAGATTCGTTTACCAAGATCGTTTGACACGTTTGAAAACTAAATACAAAATCCATAGCTGGTTGTCCAACACCTAAATCGGCTAAATAAACAACGCTAAATTGTCTTTCACTCCCTGTACCAGTAAGTGTTACAGTTTGGTCATTAAATATGGTTTCTCCAAATGGACTTAGTGGAGATGTTGTAATAGCGTAGTCTCCTGTAAATGCTGCGGTAGGTACTTTCAATTTAGTAGTACAATTAACAGTCAGCGTGTGTGTTATTTGTTGGCTACCGTCTGATAATCCAATTGGATACTCAGGATTACTAGAGGTAAGTAATGTAAACAGTAACTCATAACCAGCAGTTTCATTGGATACTAGTTGGAACATTATGTTTCCAGTAGTTTGACCTTCATCTAAAGTTGTAGTAAATGTACCTAAATTTTCACTTGGGAAATCACCATTTACTAATTCTACTTTGTAACTTATTTCTAATCCATTTACATTCGTACCATAAGGCAGAGAATAAGGTAATGCTACTTCGGCATCATCAAGTGCTGTAGATCCGCTAGAATCAAATTCAACCCATCCAGAATCAGAGTTACCACCTGTTAATTTATTGTCATCACTATCACAGCCAACTATAAATAGGCAGATAGTGAATATTGAAAGTATATGTTTTATATTTTTCATCTTTTTATTTTATTATGGGTTAACGCAAAAATCAGTTGATTCTGAGGCTCCCCAGTTTCCTGAACCAGAAGCATGATTAATAATAGAACAGTCTAAAGAATAATCTCCAGTGATATTAGTATCAAATTGTCCATCAGCAAATACATCTGTTATGTTAAATGTGTAGCAGCCGTCAGGTAAAGTAAAAGCGTAAACATACTGTGCTGCAGCAATTGTTCCAGAAGCAGCACCAGTTGGGCAATCTCCGTAGTCAGAACATTGTACTACAATAGCACCTGAGCTGTCAGTAATGTTCCAATTTCTTTCGTCGGCATATGCGTCCTCATTTAATGTTAAGATTATATCATTACAAATCAAATATTTGTTAAATTTAATAGTCGTTATTTCTGACCCTACAACTCCGATACCTTGATTTAAATCTAGTTTTAATACTAAATCGTATGACACCATATCAACTAAATCAGTATCGTTAAGGGCTACATCTAGTGTACCTTCAAACGAGTTAGCTGGAATTGTTATAGTTCCAAATGAATAATTACTTGCTGAAGGAGCTGTTGTAGCGTCCATGTCAACCGTTACATTAAACGTTCTTGCAGATTCCGACAGGTTAGTGACTTGTGCCTCTACAGTTACTGTTGTTCCTTCAGATGGTACAATAGCAGATGTTGTTGCTGATGTAAATCCTACACCAGTTAGTGATCCGTCATATGTTACGTTTTCATTTTCTTCACAAGCGAAGAAACTAAAAGCGACCAATGACAGTGTTAATATTTTTCTTATGTTTTTCATTTTTGTTTTGTATTAGAATTAGTATCCAGGGTTTTGAGCTAGTAAAGGATTTATATCAATTTCATTTAATGGAATTGGCATTGTAAATCTTTTATCTGTATTTGGCATACTGCATTCGACAGCATTTGCCAATGCACAGTCTAAAGGCTCTCTGTCTAAAGTTCTGTTACCTTTTGCACCAAGTCTTTTAATATCTACCCATCTATGACCTTCATAAGCAAGCTCTAATCTTCTTTCGTCTAATATTGCACCGAAAGCTTCTGTTTGAGTAGCATAAACTGGTAAAGGTTGAGCAGATCCAAATCTTGCATCTCTTAATTGCTTAATTAGAGTAGCGACATCAACTAATTGATTGTTTTCTGCAGCAGCTTCAGCCATAATAAATAACATTTCAGCAGATCTAAAAACTTTTAAATCATTCATTAAGTTTACAGTTTCAGATCCAGGGTATTTTCTAATTACTAAAATATCTTCACTTTTATAATCTAGAGAATTTTGGTAGTCTGGAGATATAACAGATGTAGGGTCTATATAACGAGAAGATCTGATATCTGCAGTGCTTAATTCGTTAAATAAGTGACGGTCCATTTCCATGTAAGGAGAACCATCAATGGTACTATTCGCAAAAGCAAATAAACTCCCAGCAGTACCTCCACTTCCTGTTTCTTGCGCATCATAAGAGTCGTTAGCTGTTCTTTCTAATTTGAAGATAATTTCAGCATTACTAGTATCTTCCCAGATGTTAAAGTAATCAGCAGAGCTAGCAATTGGGTAGTCAGCTAATAATTCTGAAGCTAACGTTGCAGCTACTGTATAATTACCTCTATAGGCAGCCATTCTAGCAGAAAGTGCTTTTACAAAATCCTTATTAATAAAGGTAGGATCTGTAGAACTATTATCTAGTAAGTTATTAGCTAATACTAAGTCAGATTCAATAAAAGAAAATACTTCTCCATTAGTGTTTCTTGATAATTGTTCTCCAATTTCAGGAACATAGTTTAAAGCAATAACTCCCATAGCTGAATCATCAGTATAGTCAGTAGTATAATATGTTTGTAATTGGAAGTGAGCAAATGCTCTTAAAGCATAAGCTTGTCCTAATATTAAATTGTATGTGTCTAATTCACCATCTTCGGGTTGAATGCTACCTGAAGCTTCTATTAGTCGGTTAACGTTGGCAAGCGCTATGTAGTATTTGGTCCAAATTACTACAGGAAATACACTTGCAGGTGTTAAAACCAAATCATACTCACTAGCATTTTGACCTCCATTATTTAACCCTAAGGCTAATTCATCAGTGTAAATACCGTTAAACAATATTTCTCCTGTATAGTCAAAGCCATTATAGGCACCATATAAACCTGCCTGTAAATCGTCAACACTTTGAAAAGCATTTTCAGATAATAACAGTCCTGGTTGTTCTATGTCTATAGCATCGTTACAAGCAAAGGTAATCAACGCTAAAAGTATCGCGTAAAATTTATTTATTTTCTTCATTTTTGTTTTTTTTTAAATACCTAATTCTAAACCTATTGAAAATGTTTTTGGCGTAGGGTAATTGTTTTGAGTTGCTCCAATACCTTCTGCATCATCACCTCTCCATCCTGTAATTGTTAAGAAGTTTTCT
Organism: Olleya sp. HaHaR_3_96; assembly: GCF_019278545.1. NCBI lineage: Bacteria > Pseudomonadati > Bacteroidota > Flavobacteriia > Flavobacteriales > Flavobacteriaceae > Olleya > Olleya sp. HaHaR_3_96. The sequence continues at coordinate 4,181,048 of NZ_CP058987.1, read as the reverse complement.
GCGTTAGCAAACAATCTTAATGTTTTCAAGTTCATTTTGTTTAGGACTTTTCTATCGAAGTTATATCCAAAACTAAGAAATCTTAATCTTAAGTAATCAGCACTTTGTAAAAAACGATCTCCTGAAAAGTTTAGGTTAGTAGCTGTAAGAGAAGGGATATCTGTATATCTGTTATTTGGTGTCCATGCTCTAGTAAGATCGTTAGAACTTCTAAAACTACCTACATTACTTGGGTCCACAAATCCAGAATAATTGAAATCAAATCTGTCGGCACCAATTACGTAGTTAAATTGTGTAGAGACGTAAAACCCTTTGTAGTCTGCTTCAAATCCGAAACTTCCTTGGTAGTCAGGGAATCTATTTTTACCTGTAAATACTCTATCAGTATCTTCATCAGGTGTTTCTGTTAAGTCACCGTTAGCATCTAAGAATAATAGGTTACCATTAGCAGGGTTGACTCCAGCATATCTGATTTCGTAATACTGAAATAATTTCCCTCCTTCTTCGATTGTAGTGTCTTGAGCACCGTAACGTTCCGATTTGTTATAGTTACCTACAAAGTTTAGAGTAAGATTTAAACCTTCATCACTTTTTAATAGATCATATCCTAAGCTTAAATCAACACCTTTATTAACTAAGCTACCTGCGTTTACAGATTGTCCTACTGTACCAGTATAAGCAGATGCTGGTTGGAATTGAAATACATCGTCAGTATCTTTTTTATAAACATCTACTGTACCTCTTAATCTTGAATTAAATACTTCAAAATCTACACCAATATTTGCTTGTGTTGTAGTTTCCCACTTTAAGTCAGGATTAGCAATTTGTGATTGTACAATTGAGTTTTGATTTCCGTAACCAGAACCTGTAGCAAATAAATTTTGAGTCAAAGTGTTTGCACTAAAGTCTGCAAATTGGCCAGTTATTCCTGCTATATCTTGATTCCCTGAAGTACCGTAAGATCCTCTTAGTTTTAACATGTTAAATTTAGATCCTTCCATAAATGATTCTTGGTCGATATTCCAACGTCCAGAAACAGCATAAAATGTACCCCATTTGTTTGAGTCGCTAAATCTATAAGAAGCATCTCTACGTCCTGTAATTCCGAAACCATATTTACTGTCAAAATCGTAATCAACGTTTGCAAAGTAAGAGAATAAACCTGCATTGTTGTAAGCAGCATTAACGTCGTCTACATAGAAGTCGTTATCTCCATTATCATCAACAAATCCACTTCCGTCACCAGCATACCATGTTTTTGGGTCTAAACCATTTGATCTAAATCCAAAAGCTCTTAAATGCGCTTTGTAGTATTCCATGTATACTCCAGCATCTAATGTATGCTTTTCACCAATTTTAGTAGCGTAATTTAGAGAGTTTACTATATCTACAGATATTGTTCTTGTAGATTGCTGATCTACTCTACCAGGGAAATCTTCTCCAACTCCAGCAAAGAATTGAGAGTTAAATCCATCAGGACCTTCAGCAGCGATAGTTTGTTCATCAGTAAAGTCAGCACTTATTCTCGTGTTAACTGATAATTTCTCTGTTAATTTATAACCAGCGTTTACACTAGCTAATATTTTGATTTCATTTTCACTACGGTCAAAAGTGGCTAATCTATCTAATAATAATAACGGTGTATTTACAAATGTACCGGCTAAATCACCCCCAGCTCCTACTGTGTATTCAGATGGAGATCTGTAAGGTAACGATTGATAAGCTCCTAAAACATAGTTACGGTTAACGGCGCCTTCTCCAATATTGTTTGGCTCTTCATTTTTAGAAAAGTTAAGAGACAAAGAAGTCCCATAATTAAATCTATCGTTTTGAGAATTACCGTTGATGTTGCTTCTAAGGTTAAAACGTTGTAATCCACTTTGTTTTAATATTCCTTGTGTGTCATAATAACCTATAGATGTAAAAGAGTTAGAATTTTCTCCACCTGAAGTAATACCTATTGTATGGTTTTGTGTTAAAGCAGTTCTGAAGAAAACATCGATCCATTCTGTATTTGCAAATTTAGAAATAGCATCAATTTCTGCATCTCCAATAGTAGCCCCTCTACCACTTCCAACTGCTCTTTCTAAAAGTAATTGTTGTTTAGAGTTCATTAAATCGTAGTCATTACCTTGTAATTCCGATACACTTGTAATACCGGTATAAGTGATTTCTAAAGGACTATTTTTCTTTCCTCTTTTTGTTGTAATGATAATTACACCATTTGCTCCTCTATTTCCATAAATTGAGGTTGCTCCAGCATCTTTTAGTACAGATACAGATGCAATTTCATTAGGATTTAAACTTCTAAAGTTATCTTGATCAATTGGAATTCCGTCCATTATAAATAAAGGTTCCGTTTTTCCCGAGATTGATCCAACCCCTCTTAAGTTAATTTCACTATCTCCTCCAGGCTGACCTGAGTTAGTAGTAATGTTTAAACCAGCAGCTTGTCCTTGTAATGTTTGGACTAAAGACGCATTTGGTCTTCCTGAAATGGTCTCTGACGATACAGTTTGTATTGCTGATGTAGTTGTTTTCTTTGTACGTCTAACATCGTAGGCCGCAACAATCACTACTTCATCTAAAGTATTATCAGGCGATAATGAGATATTGATCGTATTGCTACTACCAACTGTAACTTGATTGTTACTGTAACCAACATAACTGTATTGTAGCTTATCTCCAGCTTTCGCTTTTATAGAGTAAGTACCATCAAAATTTGTTGATGCTCCATTTGAAGTTCCGACTACTATTATTGTAGCTGACGGTAATGGTAAACCATTTTCGTCTGAAACGACTCCTGAAATTGTTTTGTCCTGTGCAAACGTTATTTGCACAACAAACGCTAGAAATAGCGTTAAAATTCCACTAAACTTTGTTTTCATTTTTATTTTTATTTGAATTAGTCTGAGCCAAAAATCATAATAAAAACTTAATAAAACAACTTTTTCGTCATAATATTTGATTTATAGGAGCGAATTATGCAACGTTTTGAGCGTAGTGTTTGCATATATTCAATTATTGCGTTGTTGTCTTGCTATATATGAATTGCATCATTTTTTAACGGGCTTTCTACGTACTAGTGTAGCGCATCGTTTTATAATAAATTGATTAGTAGGGTGTAATGTGAATTATTTGTTAAAAATAAGCTGTCTGTGTTTTCAATGGTTTGTTATTATTGCTTCCAAATGTTAAGATATTATTAAATGTTTTATCTCAATTTGGTGATTAATAAAATTTTATTTTATTTTTTTTTCTAAAACAAAAAAAACCTCATAAGACAGGCTTATGAGGTTTTTATAAATTATTTAGATAGAACTATTAGTTCACATCCCAAAATAATTTTGTTGTTTGAGTATCTCCCCCGATTGCAGTAGAAGCTGCAGTCCAGTTTGCTTCATTCAAGTTTTGTTCATTTACAGGATATGTGTATCTCGTTGGAACAGGATTACTTGTTACAGCAGGTAGGTTGAATGTTGGATTGTCATATTTTCTCCAAACAGTCCATCCTTCAAAACCTCTATTGTACATTGCTAACCAAAATTGAGTTCCAATTTTTTGTCTCCAATCTCCACTAGCTGTAGCATAAGCAACACTAGGATCAGCTAAATAAGCTGCTGCTCCTGGAGCACCCCAATAGTCAAAAGAAGCTGTAATACCATTAGCGTAATGATCTGCAGCAGTACCACCTACAGCCCAAGCTCTATGACCTGCTTCAGCAAGGTAAAAAGAGACTTCAGAAAAGTCTAACAATACACCTTTAAATGTTGGATCATGTAAGTCAAGTCCATCATCGTAACCGGCAATATGTGTGTAACTTCCAAAAGAATTATTATCTCCATAAATCCCTCCTACGTATATTCCAGCACCCATGTTTTCATCAAAATAAGCTGCTCTTCTAGGGTCAGATAGACCATTCATTACGTCTACTAATGTGTTAGCAGCAACGTAATCTGTACGACCAGTTTGTACTAAATCAACCCATAATGGATTTGTGTTTGGAGGAGCAGAGTCGTAAGAGAATAATGCATTATCTGCATTAGAAGTAAATACTCCTGCAGCGTAAGCAGATTCTACAGTAGACTGCGATAATGCTGGATTGAAATCTGATAAACGAATCCCTAATTTTAACTTTAAAGAGTTAGCAAATTTATTCCAAGCAACCATATCTCCACCATATATTTTATCAGCAGTAGTAAATCCTGTTCCAACTAAATTAGGAATGGCAGCATTTATTTTGTCTAATAAATCTAAATAGATTGTTTCAGCATCATCATATGCTGGTAATGTAGATAATCCTAATGCATCCGAGTAAGGAATATCACCAAAGGTATCTACCATTTGTTGCCAAGTGTAAATCATTAAAACATCAATTTGTGCAATGCTTGCAGGAGATGTTGATTGATTTTTAGCTGTTTGTAAATCTAATAATACATCTCTGTACATTTCTGACCAATGGGTTTGCGGAATATTACGGTTTACGAGGTTGTAGTTCGTTTCATCCGTGTAAGTTGTCCCTGTCCAATATTGCCCTAGTAATCTGAAAACATTACTGTTTGTATTTGTACTAGCCATTTGATCAAACAAACTTTTTGTCGCAGAATTGTATAAAAATTCAGCATCAACTTGCGTTGGATTTTTTGGATCCCTGTTTAAGTCTTCGTATTGTTCGTCTGTCTGGCAAGCGAACAGTGTCATGACTGATAATATTGTTATAAATGTTTTTTTCATAATTTTTTTATTTTTAGAACTGTAACTTTAAAGACGCTCCTATTTCTCTAATAGTAGGGTAGGCACCAGATTGGTATCCTTGAACATTTCCTGAGCTTAAACCAGCTTCTGGATCTGAATAAGGAACACTTTTATCAATAATCCATAAGTTTCTTCCAATTAATGAGATAGAGGCAGCTGTAAATGGTACGCTGTTTAAAATTGTATCGTCAAAGTTATATGTGATACTTGCTTCTCTTAACTTAACAAAACCTGCATCGTAAACGTGTGCACTGTTTGGAGTGTTAGAATAACCCCATGGGTTAGAAAAAGTAGTTGCATCACCTCTTACTGTATTTGTTGTTCCATCAGCTTGTACACCAGCTAAAAGTACACCACCACTATCAGCTCCACTAGTTACAGGATTTCTAACAGGGTTTCCTAATTCGTTATTTCCTGCTGTAAAGTCATATAATCCTGTCGCATAACCGTACCACGTATCAAGAGAAAATACATCTCCTCCTTTTTGCATGTCAATTAAGAAACTTAAGTTAAAGTTTTTGTAGTTAAAACTGTTGTTTAAACCAGCAGTCCACTCAGGATTGATATCCCCAATTATTTCGTTGTTTGTAGCAGATGTTGCGTAATATCCATTTGCATCAATCACTTTTTGACCATTTTCGTGGTATACAAAATCAGTACCTCTAATAACTCCGTAAGGTTGACCAGGAGTAGCGTTTATAGATATACCTCCTTGAAGAGATGCTAGTTGTAAGTTGTCAATACCATCAGCTAATGAAAGTACCTCACTTTTGTTTTTAGCCCAGTTAAGACTTACATCCCAACTAAAGTTTTCAGTTTTAATAGGAGTAACATTTAATTGTACTTCCAAACCTTTGTTTTCAATAGTACCTGCATTTAACAAAACAGACGTATAACCAGTAGCGTTTGAAACTGGTACACTTGTAATTTGATCTTTGTTTTGTGTGTTGTAGTAAGATACATTAAGACCTAATCTTCTATTGAAAAATTGAGTATCTAAACCAAATTCATAGTTTTCCTGTCTTTCTGGTAGAAGATTAAGATTGTTTCTTGCACCAGGGTTAGTTGCACTACCTGTAGAATCGTAAGGTGTTCCAATAAAATAAGTGTTAAAAACATTATAAGGAGTTGTATCTGATCCTACCTCTGCATAATTGGCGCTAAGCTTTCCGAATGAAAACCATTCTGCGTCGATAAATTTAGAGAACACTAAACTAGTAGCTACAGAGTAATATCCATAAGTATTATTATCTATAGGTAATGTTGAAGATCTATCTCTTCTATATGTTCCTTCTAAATAAGCAAAACCATCGTAACCTAAACTAGCTCTAGCATATAGGCCGTCTACCTTTGATGTAGCGTCATACTCTGTAGGCGCATTCATAGGGTTTACACCATTAGATAATGCATATAATCCAGCTAAGTTTAACCCTCCGTTAGTTTCTGCAAAAATACTATTTCTGTCATTACGTCTTAGGTTAAAACCAATGTTACCTTCTAAGTTTAATTTTTCCGTAAGATTTTTGTTTGCAGTTAAGATAAAATCGTAGTTATATTCTGCTACGTTATTGTTGTACCTGCTGTATGCAGATGGATCTTTACTACCAACTGCTGTTCTTTCTTCTTGAAGTTCAGAGTAAGTGTCAAAAGTAAATCTACCTAAAAAGCTTAACCAATCGTTGATTTCATAATCTAAAGCAAAATTTCCAAAGTATCTATTTCTTTGATCTGTTTCATAATTTTCGTAGAACGTCCAATATGGGTTGTCAGAATAAAGAGGAGTTAAGTTAGTTGCAGACGTAGGGTTCCAAGATATATTCTGTCCTGTTGCTAAGTATGCCGCTTCTTGTTCACCAAAATCAACATTAGTTTGAAACCATTGTCTAAATGCTTGCATTACGTTTTTAGAATCGTAACCAGTTCCATATCTACCTTTACCGTTTGTTTTAGTATAAGTAAATGTTGTAGATACAGTTAATTTTTCTGTTAAATCGTGAGATCCAGAAAAGTTTACAGTATTTCTTTTGATTTCACTATTTGGAAGGTTTCCTTCTTGTAACATGTTAGTGACACCTAGTCTGAATGAGCTTGTATCATTACCTCCGTCAAGAGAGACAGAGTTAATTCTAGTTGCTGCACTTTTCCATACAGAGTTTGGATTGTTTTCTCCAGCTACCCATGGTGTAGCTTGTTGATATGTATCAAGTTGTGGGTATATAGAATTCCATTGGAAAACATCTAATGTTGGATCAAAAGCTGCACCATAAGAAGCATCTTCTGTAAATGGAGTAGTTAAATCTGGGTTTCCATCACCATCGATGTCTACATATCCAAAATAACCTGAAGGATCTTCGTAATATGGTCCGTAACCTGCACCATATTTGTTTTGATAAGTAGGTAAAGTTTCAGAATCAGCTTGACCAACAGTATAACTTGAGTTAAAAGTTACACCAATACCTTTTCTCTTTTTTCCTTTTTTAGTTGTGATCATTACAACACCATTAGATGCTCTAGAACCATAAAGTGCAGTTGCTGCAGCTCCTTTTAAAACGTTGATTGAGGCAATATCATCAGGGTTAATATCTGAAGCTGCATTACCGTAATCATAACCACCACGACCAGATTTTTGGTCAGCACTATTTGAATTACCATTGTTAACAGGAATACCATCAATAACAAACAAAGCTTGGTTGTTTCCAGCAATAGAAGAACTACCTCTAATCACTACATTGGTAGATCCTCCTAAAGTTCCTGATGATTTTACATCTAAACCTGCTACTTTACCTGATAAAGAGTTTACAAAGTTTGAAGATTTAATTTTAGAAACTTCTTCACCACCTACTTCTTGAGTAGCATAACCTAAACTTTTCTTTTCTCTTTTAATACCTAGGGCTGTTACAACAACTTCGTCTAAAGTATTGCCAGGTTGTAAGCTTACATTTAGAGTACTAGATGATGTTACTGTCTTGTCAACAGAATCATAACCTACATAGCTAAAGTTTAATACTTGACCATTACTAGCTTTGATAGTATACTTTCCATCAAAATCTGACGTACTACCAACAGAAGTCCCTTGAACAACAATTGTTGCGGAAGGTAGCGGTAGGCCGTTTTCATCAGTAATCATTCCTGAGATTGTTCGTTCCTGAGCATATGATAGACTGGCTACCATCACTAGAAACAGTGTTAAAAATCGATTTAAATTTGTTTTCATATTAATATATTAAATTAGTCTATCCCAAAAATCACTATAATTTGTTAATAAAACAATATTTATGTGTTTTTTTTTAATATTTAATTAACATGTCTTGGAAGTGGTTTTGTAGTTAAGGTTAAAAAACAGCTTTTAAACTAAGGTGTATTTTAGAATTAGAGAGATTGAAAGTGTCGGTCTCCGTTTTGCCATTAGCATATATAAACCTTAGTAAGCCGCCTTTTGTTAGTATTCCAAATCCAAAACCATAGCCGTAAAGAGATTCTTTTTGATCCAATATTTTGTTTTTAAAATTAGCGAAATCTAGCACTGAATTTACAAATATGTTAGGACTAATTTTATACCGATATTCTGTGTTTAGAGTAAAGAGGTTGTTAGCCGTTAAACTGTTTTCGGCAAAACCTCTAATACTGTTGATTCCTCCAAATGTAAAAAGTTCATTTTCTAAATAGTTTTCTGAGTCAATAATTTGTATTATACTTTTTATATAAACACTGTTTGTGGTATTAAGATTAAAAATATGACTCATATCTATATCTATTTTGTTTTGTTTTTCATTTGATGAAATTGTTTTCCTACTACCTAAACCCAATTCGATTTTTACTTGTGATTTAGTCCGAAATAATTTTTCATTATTTTGAAGCTGGAAATATTGATATTTGAAAGTGTAAAAAATGGAATTATAATCAATGACATTGTTTAAATCTGTAGTCGATAAATTACTGGAAGCTATATTTTCAACTCCTCCGTGTATTGTGTTTTTGTAATTAAGTTGATAAAATAAACTAGCTTTCTGTTTTGTGGTAATAAAGGTAGAATCTCTTTTTGTTATGTTAAGACTTGTTTCTAGTCCTAGAGGAGAACCAAACAAATAAGGAAGAGTGGCAATTAGATTTAAATTTTTCTGTTCGCTTTCATCACTTTTGTAATCTAAGTATAGACTTTCTCCGTAATTTAGGTTGTTTGATAAAAGTAAATTCAAATAGCCATTAAATTCAATTTTATTAGTGTCTTCATTTGTGGCAAAACCAATAAATCCATCAAAGTTATTACTTATTGTTTTTTCTAAATAAAGATAAAGTTGTGTTGAATCTTTTGTAAATAAAACCTCAGGACTTTTAGTTTGTCTAGTAAAGCTTAAATTATTTAAAGCTAATAGTTTTTTGTTTATGGATTCAATATCAAATACGGTATTGTGTTTAATTTTTAAGTAACGTTTTAGGAACGATTTTGGGAATTTTTCGTATCCTTTTAGTGTTATCTTATTTAAGTTTCTTTTTTGATTCTGTGTTGAGATAATTAATTTAGCCGAAAGCGTTGTGCTGTTTTTTTGTTTTATCTCAATAAGTTGGACAGAGGAAAAGGGGAATCCTGAAGCGCTTATGATTTTGTTATATAAGGTAAGTTCGTGTTCTAATTTATTATAAGGAATAGAGATAGAGTCGTTTTTTATTTCGGGTAAGGGGAGTTTTGAAAAGTAAGTTTTTGTAAATAAAAGAGGGGCTATATATAGGAGTATTTTTTCAATCTTATTTTTTAAATGAATTTGAGCGAGATAAAGCGAGTCTTGTCCCAATTTTAGTGAAATCAATTCATTGTTTGTATAGCCGTTTTTGGCTAGTTGTTTTTGAAAGGAAAACACATGTTGTTTTAAAGTTTCTAATGAAGAATGTGTGACGTCATAATTGTAATCAGAGAGTGCTTCGTTTTCTTCAGGGCTGAGACCAGTAATTCGGAGTTGTAAATCTTGACACCAAATTGTTTGCGAAAAAAGGAGTAGTGCAAGAGCAGTAATGTAGTTTTTAAAATGCAAGTTTGTCTAATTAAGTGTCAAAAGTATAACTAACGTAAAAAAGTAACTAATTTATATGTGGTATAAAAATAATTTTAAATTCTGTTGAAAATTAATGCATTATGGTTTGATTACTTGAATTTAATCACTACATTTGCACCCCTCTTAGAGAGAGGTAACATAAAATTATATCAGAATTATATGCCAACAATTTCACAATTAGTACGAAAAGGAAGAGCCAAAATAACCAAGAAGAGTAAATCGGCTGCTTTAGATTCGTGTCCTCAAAGACGTGGTGTGTGTACTCGTGTTTATACAACGACACCTAAAAAACCTAACTCAGCAATGCGTAAGGTAGCAAGGGTTCGTTTGACAAACGGTAACGAAGTAAATGCATACATCGGTGGAGAAGGTCACAATTTACAAGAGCACTCGATAGTATTGGTTAGAGGTGGAAGGGTAAAAGATTTACCAGGAGTTAGATATCACATCGTTCGTGGTGCTTTAGACACAGCAGGTGTTGCAGGTAGAACACAACGTAGATCTAAGTATGGTGCAAAACGCCCTAAAAGTTAATTAAAAACTTAAGAAGAAGACATGAGAAAAAGAGCAGCAAAAAAAAGACCGCTTTTACCAGATCCTCGATTTAACGATCAGTTAGTAACTAGATTTGTTAATATGATGATGTGGGACGGGAAGAAGTCTGTAGCTTTCAAAGTATTTTATGATGCAATTGACATTGTAGAAACAAAGAAAACAGACGAAGAAAAAACAGCTTTAGAAATTTGGAAAGAAGCATTATCTAATGTTATGCCGCACGTAGAAGTACGTAGTCGTAGAGTTGGTGGAGCTACATTTCAAATACCTAATCCAATACGTGCAGACCGTAAGGTGTCAACTGCAATGAAATGGTTGATCAGTTTTTCTCGTAAGAGAAATGAGAAATCTATGGCATTACGTTTGGCTTCAGAGATTTTAGCAGCAGCTAAAGAAGAAGGAGCAGCAGTTAAAAAACGTACGGATACGCACAAGATGGCTGAGGCAAACAAGGCATTCTCTCACTTTAGATTTTAATAAGACATGGCTAGAGATTTAAAATATACAAGAAATATTGGAATTGCTGCTCATATTGATGCTGGTAAAACAACAACAACAGAGCGTGTTCTTTATTATACAGGTGTTTCACACAAAATTGGAGAAGTACACGATGGTGCTGCAACAATGGACTGGATGGAGCAAGAGCAAGAACGTGGTATTACTATTACGTCTGCAGCTACAACTTGTACATGGAAGTTTCCATTAGAGAACGCAGAACCTACTCCTGAAACAAAAGGATATCACTTCAATATTATTGATACTCCTGGTCACGTTGATTTTACTGTAGAAGTAAATAGATCTTTACGTGTATTGGATGGTTTAGTATTCTTATTTAGTGCAGTTGATGGTGTTGAGCCTCAATCTGAAACTAACTGGAGATTAGCTGATAACTATAAAGTGCCTAGAATTGGTTTCGTTAATAAAATGGACCGTCAAGGATCTGACTTTTTAGGTGTTTGTCAACAAGTAAAAGATATGTTAAAATCTAATGCGGTGCCAATCGTTTTAAACATTGGTGACGAAGAGGATTTTAAAGGTATTATAGATTTAGTAAAGAATCGTGCTATTGTATGGCATGATGAGACTCAAGGAGCAACTTTCGATGTTATCGAAATTCCTGAGGATATGAAAGAGGAAGCTCGTAAATATCGTGCACTTTTAATTGAAGAAGTAGCAAGTTATGATGAGAATCTTTTAGAGAAATTTATGGAAGATGAAGATTCTATTACAGAAGACGAGGTGCACAGAGCACTTAGGGCTGCTGTAATGGACATGGCAATTATTCCAATGATTTGTGGTTCTGCGTTTAAAAACAAAGGTGTTCAGTTCTTATTAGATGCTGTATGTCGTTACTTGCCTTCTCCAATGGATAAGGAAGGTATTGTTGGAATTAACCCAGATACTGACAAAGAAGAAATTCGTAAGCCAAGTGTTAAGGAGCCTTTCGCTGCCTTAGCATTTAAAATTGCTACAGATCCTTTCGTAGGTCGTTTAGCATTTTTTAGAGCTTATTCTGGTCGTTTAGATGCTGGTTCTTATGTGTTAAATAACCGTTCTGGTAAAAAAGAACGTATCTCACGTATCTACCAAATGCATGCAAACAAGCAAAATGCAATTGACTATATAGAAGCTGGAGATATTGGAGCTGCTGTTGGATTTAAGTCAATCAAAACAGGAGATACACTTTCAGATCAAGATCATCCTATCGTATTAGAATCGATGGACTTTCCTGATCCAGTAATTGGTATTGCGGTTGAGCCAAAAACTAAGGCTGATGTTGATAAATTAGGTATGGGCTTAGCTAAATTAGCTGAAGAAGATCCTACATTTACAGTACGTTCAGACGAAGCTTCAGGACAGACTATTATTTCAGGAATGGGTGAGCTTCACCTTGACGTTATTGTAGACCGTTTAAGACGTGAGTTTAATGTTGAAGTAAATCAAGGACAACCTCAAGTTGAATATAAAGAAGCTATTACTGCCGTAGCAGATCACAGAGAAGTTTATAAGAAACAATCTGGTGGTCGTGGTAAGTTTGCTGATATTGTATTTACAGTAGAACCAGCTGATGAAGGTGTTATTGGTCTTCAATTTGAATCTGTAATTAAAGGTGGTAACGTTCCTAAGGAATTTATACCTTCAATTGAAAAAGGATTTAAAATGGCGATGGTTAATGGACCATTAGCAGGTTTTGAAGTTGATTCAATGAAAGTTACTTTAAGAGATGGATCTTACCATGATGTGGATTCTGATCAGTTATCTTTCGAATTAGCTGCTAAATTAGGATTTAAAAACTGTGCTAAAGCTGCAAAAGCTGTAATCATGGAGCCTATTATGAAGCTAGAAGTTATCACGCCAGAAGAAAACATGGGTGATATTGTAGGAGATTTAAATAGAAGAAGAGGTATGATGGAAGGTATGGGTGACCGTGCTGGTGCAAAGACAATAAAAGCTACCGTGCCATTATCAGAAATGTTTGGTTATGTAACAACTTTAAGAACATTATCTTCTGGTCGTGCAACGTCAACAATGGAATTTTCACACTATGCTCAAACACCTTCAAATGTATCTGAAGAAGTGATAAAAGCAGCTAAAGGAGAACAATCTTAAAAAGTTAAGAAAATGAGTCAAAAAATTAGAATAAAATTAAAGTCTTACGATCATAACTTAGTAGACAAGTCTGCTGAAAAGATTGTAAAAACAGTAAAGAGTACAGGAGCTGTTGTAACTGGACCAATTCCATTACCAACACACAAGAAAATTTTCACTGTATTGCGTTCACCTCACGTTAATAAGAAGTCAAGAGAACAATTTCAATTAAGCTCTTACAAGAGATTATTAGATATTTACTCTTCATCTTCTAAAACAATTGACGCTTTGATGAAACTTGAATTACCAAGTGGAGTAGAGGTAGAAATTAAAGTTTAAGTAAACTTATTCGTTTAACGTTGATTAAGCGAAACATGTCCTAAGCTGCGTGCGAAGGAAAAACGGTTAAAATACAATTCAAGGCTGAAACGTATTTTCAGCCTTGTGTTTTAATAAATAGTAATAACAAATAAATAAAAATTATGTCTGGGTTAATTGGAAGAAAAATCGGTATGACCAGCATTTTCGATGAAAATGGTAAAAACATGCCATGTACAGTAATCGAAGCTGGACCATGTATCGTTACCCAAGTCAGAACTGAAGAAGTTGACGGTTATAGTGCTGTTCAACTTGGTTTCGATGACGCGACAGAAAAAAGTGCTACTAAAGCTGACTTAGGTCATGTGAAGAAAGCAGGGACTTCTGTAAAACGCAAAATGGTCGAATTTAAAGGTTTTGGTGCGGAGTACAAGTTAGGTGATGCAATCACTGTTGAGCATTTTGCTGAAGGTGAATTTGTTGATGTATCAGGTACATCAAAAGGAAAAGGATTTCAAGGGGTTGTTAAACGTCATGGTTTCGCGGGTGTAGGTCAAGCTACTCACGGTCAACATAACCGTTTAAGAGCACCAGGATCTATTGGAGCGGCTTCTTATCCTGCAAGAGTATTCAAAGGAATGCGTATGGCAGGTAGAATGGGAACAGACTCAGTTAAAGTTGAAAATTTAAGAGTTTTAAAAGTAGTTCCAGAAAAGAACTTACTTGTTGTTAAAGGTTGTGTACCTGGACATAAAAACGCTTATGTAATTATTAGAAAATAATGAAAGTAGCAGTTTTAGATATAAACGGAAAAGAAACAGGTAGAAAGGCAGACCTTTCTGATGGTGTTTTTGCTATTGAACCTAATAATCATGCTGTATATTTGGATGTTAAGCAATACTTAGCTAACCAAAGACAGGGAACTCACAAAGCTAAAGAGCGTGCTGAGATTACTGGAAGTACACGTAAGATTAAAAAACAAAAAGGTACTGGTACAGCCAGAGCTGGTAGTATTAAGTCAGGAGTTTTTAGAGGAGGTGGACGTATGTTCGGACCAAGACCTAGAAATTATTCATTCAAATTAAACAAAAGCTTAAAGCGTTTAGCACGTAAATCAGCTTTTAGTATTAAGGCAAATGAAAAGTCAATTATTGTTTTAGAAGACTTTAATTTTGATGCTCCAAAGACTAAAAATTTCACAGCAATTTTAAATGCGTTAGACCTACAAAACAAAAAATCATTGTTTGTGTTGGGTGCGTCAAATAATAATGTATATTTGTCATCACGTAATTTAAAAGGCTCTGAAGTTGTAATGAGCTCAGAATTAAGTACTTATAAAATATTAAATGCAAATCAAGTTATTCTTCTAGAGAGTTCTTTAGAAGCTATTGAGTCGAATTTAAGTAAATAGAAACAAAATGAATATCTTAATTAAACCTATAATCACAGAAAAAGCAACCGCTAACAGCGAGTTGAACAATTGTTTCAGCTTTTTTGTGAACACTAAGGCGAACAAGGTAGAAATCAAAAAAGCAGTGGAAGCTGCTTATGGAGTTTCTGTTGAAAAAGTTCGTACTATTAATGTCCGTCCAGATAGAAGTACCAAGTTTACTAAAACTGGTATTCAACATGGTAAAACAAATGCTAAGAAAAAAGCAATTGTACAACTGGCGGAAGGTGAAATGATTGATTTATACACTAACATGTAATTAAAGACAAATGTCAGTAAGAAAATTAAAACCAATCACACCAGGTCAGCGATTTAGAGTAGTAAACGGATTTGACGCCATTACTACTGATAAGCCGGAAAAAAGCCTATTGGCTCCGAAAAAACGATCAGGTGGTAGAAACAGTCAAGGACGTATGACAATGCGCTACAAAGGTGGTGGTCATAAACGTAGATATCGTATTATCGATTTTAAGAGATCTAAAGCGGGTATTCCTGCTGAAGTTGCTTCAATCCAATACGATCCAAATAGAACAGCATTCATCGCTTTGTTAAATTATCAAGATGGTGAAAAGACTTATATCATTGCTCAAAATGGTTTACAAGTTGGACAAACAGTTGTTTCTGGTGAAAGTGTAGCTCCTGAAATAGGAAATGCAATGCCATTAGCAAATATTCCACTTGGTACAATTATTTCTTGTGTAGAGTTAAGACCAGGACAAGGTGCTGTAATGGCAAGAAGTGCTGGAGCTTTTGCTCAGTTAATGGCTAGGGATGGTAAGTTTGCTACAATTAAATTGCCTTCAGGTGAAACTAGATTAATTCTAGTAACATGTGCAGCGACAATTGGAGCAGTATCTAACTCTGATCATCAATTATTAGTTTCTGGTAAAGCAGGACGTAGTAGATGGTTAGGTAGAAGACCAAGAACAAGACCAGTTGTAATGAACCCAGTAGATCACCCAATGGGAGGTGGTGAAGGTAAGTCATCAGGTGGACATCCACGTTCTAGAAACGGTATACCAGCTAAAGGATATAGAACACGTTCTAAAACTAAAGCGAGTAATAAATATATTATAGAACGTAGAAAGAAATAAGAAATCATGGCAAGATCATTAAAAAAAGGACCTTACGTTCACTATAAATTAGAGAAAAAAGTAGCTGCTAATGTTGAAGCTAGCAAGAAAACGGTTATCAAAACTTGGTCAAGAGCAAGTATGATAACTCCGGATTTTGTTGGACAAACAATCGCAGTACATAACGGTCGTCAGTTTGTTCCAGTTTATGTTACAGAAAACATGGTTGGGCATAAATTAGGAGAATTTTCACCAACAAGATCTTTTAGAGGTCACGCGGGTGCTAAAAATAAAGGTAAAAAGTAAGCTATGGGAAGTCGTAAAAAACAAATGGCAGACGCTATTAAGGAAGGTAAAAAGCAAATCGCTTTCGCTAAACTTAATAACTGTCCTACGTCACCAAGAAAAATGCGTTTAGTAGCCGATTTAGTAAGAGGTGAACGCGTAGAAAAGGCACTTAATATTTTGAAATTCAGTCAAAAAGAAGCTTCAAATCGTTTAGAGAAATTATTACTTTCAGCGATAGCTAATTGGCAGGCAAAAAACGAGGATGCAAGTATCGAAGATGCTGAGTTAATCGTTAAAGAAATAAGAGTAGATGGTGGATCTATGTTAAAAAGATTGCGTCCAGCACCACAAGGACGTGCTCACAGAATAAGAAAACGCTCTAACCACGTAACAATCGTGGTAGGAGCTAACAATAACACACAAAGCTAAGATAGATATGGGACAAAAGACAAATCCAATCGGAAATCGCTTAGGAATTATCAGAGGATGGGAATCTAACTGGTATGGAGGAAACGATTATGGTGATAAACTTGCCGAAGACGATAAGATCAGAAAATACGTTCACGCGCGTTTATCTAAAGCTAGTGTATCTCGTGTAATTATTGAGAGAACTTTAAAACTTGTAACCGTTACTATCACTACTGCTAGACCTGGTATTATTATTGGAAAAGGTGGACAAGAGGTAGACAAGTTAAAAGAAGAGCTTAAGAAAATTACAGGGAAAGAAGTTCAGATTAATATATTTGAAATTAAAAGACCTGAACTTGATGCATTTTTAGTAGGATCTAGCATTGCTCGTCAAATTGAAAACAGAATTTCATACAGACGTGCTATAAAAATGGCTATTGCTGCTACAATGCGTATGAATGCTGAAGGAATTAAAATCCAAATTAGTGGACGTTTAAACGGGGCAGAGATGGCACGTTCAGAACACTACAAAGAAGGACGTATTCCTTTATCAACATTCAGAGCCGATATTGACTATGCTTTAGTTGAGTCTCATACTACTTATGGTAGATTAGGGGTCAAAGTATGGATAATGAAAGGTGAAGTATATGGTAAAAGAGAACTTTCTCCTCTTGTTGGCTTAGCTAAGAAGCAAGGAAAAGGTGGACGCCAAGGTGGAAAGCCACAACAACGTCGTAGAAAGTAATTTTTTAAAGAACAGAAAAAATGTTACAGCCTAAAAGAACAAAATTTAGAAAAATGCAAAAGGGACGTATGAAAGGGAACTCGGGTAGAGGTCACTTACTTTCAAACGGAACTTTTGGAATAAAATCATTGGATTCTAATTTTTTAACATCACGTCAAATAGAAGCAGCTCGTATTGCCGCTACACGTCACATGAAAAGAGAAGGTCAACTTTGGATAAAGATATTTCCAGACAAGCCTATTACAAAAAAGCCTCTTGAAGTACGTATGGGTAAAGGTAAAGGTGCAGTAGAATATTGGGCAGCAGTTGTTAAACCAGGAAGAATCCTTTTTGAAGTTGGAGGAGTGCCTTTAGATGTTGCTAAAGAAGCATTAAGACTTGCAGCTCAAAAATTACCAGTAAAAACTAAGTTTGTAATCGCTAGAGATTACGAAGCATAATTTATTTGATATTATGAAACAATCAGAAATTAAAGAATTATCTGTAGCTGAGTTACAAGAGAAACTTAGTGAAACAAAGAAGAGCTATTCAGATTTAAAAATGGCTCATGCAGTTTCTCCTTTAGAGAACCCAATTCAATTACGTCAAGTAAGACGTTCGGTTGCAAAAATTGCAACAGAATTAACTAAAAGAGATTTACAATAATTCTGCTTACAAGATGGAAAAAAGAAACTTAAGAAAAGAGCGTATCGGGATCGTTACTAGTAACAAGATGCAGAAATCAATTGTGGTTGCTGAAGTTAAAAAAGTAAAACACCCTATGTACGGAAAGTTCGTGTTAAAAACAAAGAAATATGTTGCACACGATGAGACAAACGATTGCAATATCGGAGATACTGTAAAGATCATGGAAACAAGACCTTTAAGTAAATCTAAATGTTGGAGATTAGTTGAAATAATTGAAAGAGCGAAGTAATTATGGTACAACAAGAATCAAGACTAAGAGTAGCAGATAACACTGGAGCTAAAGAAGTATTAACAATACGAGTTCTAGGTGGTACTAAGAGAAGATACGCTTCTGTAGGTGACAAAATTGTTGTCACTGTGAAAGATGCAACTCCTAATGGAAACATTAAAAAGGGAGCTGTGTCTACAGCAGTTGTTGTACGTACAAAGAAAGAAGTTAGACGTCCAGACGGATCTTATATTAGATTTGACGATAATGCTTGTGTGCTTTTAAACCCAACGGGTGAAATGAGAGGAACACGTGTATTTGGACCTGTAGCTAGAGAACTTCGTGATAAATCATTCATGAAAATTGTATCATTGGCACCAGAGGTGCTTTAATTGATAAAAAAATGACAAAGCTTAAAATTAAAACAGGAGATACAGTCAAAATTATAGCTGGTGACCATAAAGGTTCTGAAGGTAAAGTACAAAAGGTCTTTATTGAAAAAAACAAAGCTATAGTTGAAGGTGTGAACATGGTTAAGAAACATACTAAACCAAGTGCACAAAGCCCTCAAGGCGGTATCGTAGAAAAAGAGGCGCCAATCAATATTTCTAACTTATCATTGTTAACTTCAAAAGGAGAAGCAACTAGAATAGGTTACAGAGTTGAAGGTGATAAAAAAGTCAGATTTTCTAAAAAATCTAATGAAGTAATATAGTTATGGGATATTCACCGAGACTAAAAGAAGAGTATAAAAGCAAAGTAATTGCTGCTCTTACAGAAGAATTTGGATACAGTAATGTAATGCAAGTTCCAAAACTAGAAAAGATAGTATTATCTAGAGGAGTTGGAGCTGCAGTTGCAGATAAAAAGCTTGTAGATCACGCAGTAGATGAGTTTACTACGATTACTGGTCAAAAAGCAGTTGCTACTATATCTAAAAAAGATGTTGCATCTTTCAAATTACGTAAAGGAATGCCAATTGGTGCGAAAGTTACGTTAAGAGGAGAAAGAATGTATGAGTTTTTAGACCGTTTAATAACTTCAGCACTTCCACGTGTTAGAGATTTTAACGGAATTAAAGCTACAGGATTTGATGGTAGAGGTAATTATAACTTAGGAGTTACTGAGCAAATTATCTTTCCAGAAATAAATATCGATAAAGTTAATAAAATTGACGGAATGGATATTACATTTGTAACATCTGCTCCAACTGATAAGGAAGCAAAATCATTATTAACTGAATTAGGTTTACCTTTTCAAAAAAATTAAGATATGGCTAAAGAATCAATGAAGGCCCGTGAGGTCAAAAGATCAAAAACTGTAGCTAAATATGCTGAAAAACGTAAGGCTTTGAAAGAAGCTGGAGATTATGAAGCTTTACAAAGATTACCAAAGAATGCATCACCAGTGCGTCAACATAATAGATGTAAGTTAACTGGTAGACCAAAAGGTTATATGCGTACATTTGGTGTTTCTCGTGTAATGTTTAGAGAGATGGCTAACCAAGGGTTAATCCCGGGTGTTAGAAAGGCAAGTTGGTAAAATTATAAATGGTCTAAGGTTCGGAATAGTCCGAAAACCCAGTCCGCAAATCAATACATATGTATACAGATCCAATTGCAGATTACTTGACTAGAATTAGAAACGCAGTGCGTGCTAATCATAGAGTTGTAGAAATTCCTGCATCAAATTTAAAAAAGGACATGACTAAAATATTATTCGATCAAGGATATATTTTAAGTTATAAGTTCGATGATAGTACCGTTCAAGGTACTATCAAAATCGCCTTAAAGTATAATAAGGAAACAAAAGAACCAGTAATTAGAAAATTACAAAGAATCAGTAAGCCTGGTTTGAGAAAATATTCTGGTTCAACTGAATTACCACGTATTCTTAATGGATTAGGTATTGCTATCGTTTCAACTTCTCATGGAGTTATGACAGGTAAGCAAGCGCAAAGAGAAAACGTAGGTGGTGAAGTTTTATGTTATGTTTACTAATCTAAAATCCAGAAGAAAATGTCAAGAATAGGAAATAATCCAGTTGCCATTCCAGAAGGAGTAACGGTAACAGTAGACAATAACACAATAACAGTTAAAGGAAAATTAGGAGAATTAACTCAAAATTTCAATACTGTAGAAGTTAAAGTTGAAGAAGGTAACGTATTGGTTACACGTTCAGCAGAAACTAAAGACCATAAAGCTAAGCACGGTTTATATCGTTCATTAGTTAACAACATGATTGAAGGTGTATCTAAAGGATGGACTAAAGAATTAGAATTAGTAGGTGTAGGTTATAGAGCTTCAAATCAAGGAAATGTCCTTGAATTAGCTTTAGGTTTTTCTCACAATATAGTTTTAAGTGTAGCTCCAGAAGTGAAGGTGGAAACAGTTTCTGATAAAGGTAAAAATCCAAAAATAGTTTTAACATCATTTGACAAGCAATTAGTTGGTCAAGTTGCTGCTAAGATTAGAGGTTTTAGACCACCAGAGCCTTATAAAGGTAAAGGTATCAAGTTTGTTGGAGAAATATTAAGAAGAAAAGCAGGTAAATCAGCATAATAGTTATGGCGTTAACAAAAAACGAAAGACGATTAAGAATTAAAAACAGAATCCGTAAGGTTGTTTCTGGTACAGAAGCAAGACCAAGATTAGCTGTTTTTAGAAGTAATAAAGAAATTTATGCTCAAATTGTAGATGACGTTAATGGTAAAACATTAGTCGCTTCATCTTCTAGAGATAAAGATATTGCTGCAAAAGGAAACAAGGTAGAAGTAGCTACATTAGTAGGTAAGTCTATCGCAGAAAAAGCCTTAAAGGCTGGTGTTGCAACTATCGCTTTTGATAGAGGTGGTTATTTATATCATGGTAGAATCAAATCATTAGCTGAAGGAGCTAGAGAAGGCGGACTTAAATTCTAAGAAATTATGTTTAAAAAATATAGAAGCGCAGAGCTAGTAAAACCAAGTGGATTAGATCTTAAAGATCGTTTAGTTGGTGTACAGAGAGTTACTAAGGTAACAAAAGGGGGTAGAGCATTCGGTTTCTCAGCAATTGTAGTGGTTGGAGATGAAGCAGGTGTTGTAGGACATGGTTTAGGAAAGTCAAAGGATGTTGCTAGTGCAATTGCAAAAGCAATAGAGGATGCTAAGAAAAACTTAGTTCGTATCCCTATCATGAAAGGAACTTTACCTCATGAACAAAAAGGTAAATTTGGTGGTGCAAGAGTAAATGTTATACCTGCAGCTCCTGGAACAGGAGTTATTGCTGGTGGAGCTGTGAGAACAGTTTTAGAGGCAGTAGGTGTACATGATGTATTATCTAAATCTCAAGGTTCATCAAACCCTCATAATGTTGTAAAAGCAACTTTCGATGCTTTATTACAACTAAGAGACCCAAGAACGATTGCTCGTGAAAGAGGTATCTCTTTAGAAAAAGTTTTTAACGGATAATCACAACAGCAATGTCTAAGATAAAAGTAACAAAAGTTAAAAGCGCAATCAATAGAACACAAAGACAAAAGAGAACTTTATTGGCTCTTGGTCTTAAAAAGATTGGGCAAACTATAGAACACGAGGCTACTCCTAATATCTTAGGAATGGTAGCAAAAGTAAATCACTTAGTTTCTGTAGAGGAAACTAAATAATAATACTGAAAATGGATTTAAGTAATTTAAAACCTGCAGAAGGTTCAGTTAAAAATCAAGGTAAAAGAATAGGTAGAGGTCAAGGTTCTGGTAAAGGTGGTACTGCAACACGTGGTCACAAAGGAGCTAAATCTAGATCTGGTTATTCTAAGAAGGTCGGTTTCGAAGGAGGGCAAATGCCACTTCAACGTAGAGTACCTAAGTTTGGTTTTACTAACATTAATCGTATAGAGCATCAAGGTGTAAACCTAGATGTTATTCAACAATTAGTTGACGATAAGAAAATTAAAGATACTTTAGATTTTGATACCTTAGTAGGTCTTGGTTTAGCTGGTAAAAACGAGCTAGTTAAGATTTTAGGAAGAGGAGAATTAAAAGCTAAATTAAGTATCACAGCTCATAAATTTACTGCTACTGCAAAAGCTGCTATTGAAGCTGCAGGAGGAGAAGCTGTAACTTTATAAGAATAATTGAACGGATGAAATTTATAGAGACATTAAAGAATGTTTGGAAAATTGAAGAGTTAAGAAACAGAATCGTAGTTACACTAGGACTGTTATTAGTTTATCGTTTCGGAGCACAAGTAGTATTACCAGGAATAGACGCTACTCAATTAGAGAGTTTACAAACTGGTACATCTGAAGGTATCTTCGGAATTTTAAATGCGTTTACAGGAGGGGCATTTGCCAATGCTTCTGTATTTGCACTTGGAATTATGCCGTACATTTCTGCTTCTATTGTAGTTCAATTAATGGGAATTGCGATTCCTTATTTACAAAAACTACAAAAAGAAGGAGCTAGTGGTCAGAAAAAGATCACTCAGATAACACGTTGGTTAACTATTGCTATTTGTTTAGTACAGGCGCCTGGTTATTTAGCAAGTTTACAGCCTATGTTTGGTATTCCAAACTCTGCTTTTTTACTTGGACAAGGTGGTGTGTTTTATTTCTCATCAATAGTTATTCTTGTAACAGGTACTATTTTTGCAATGTGGTTAGGAGAAAAGATTACAGATAAAGGTATTGGTAATGGTATATCATTATTAATTATGGTTGGTATTATTGCTACTTTACCTAAATCTTTTTTACAAAATGCTGCATCAAGATTAGAGACTGGTAACAACGTTATGATGATATTATTTGAAATCGTAATTTGGTTTGTTATTATATTGCTATCAATTTTATTAGTGATGGCTGTACGAAAAATCGCAGTTCAGTACGCTAGACGTTCTGCAACTGGAGGTTATGAGAAAAACGTATTTGGATCAAGACAGTATATTCCTTTAAAATTAAATGCTTCCGGTGTAATGCCAATTATATTTGCTCAAGCAATCATGTTTGTTCCAGGGCTTATCGGAGGATCGTCATTATTAAAGGATACTGCGACTGGTTTATGGATGCAATCAAATTTCTCTGATATCTTCGGATTTTGGTATAATCTTGTATTTGCATTATTAATTGTAATTTTTACTTATTTTTACACCGCAATTACGGTTCCTACAAATAAAATGGCAGATGATTTAAAACGAAGCGGAGGATTTATTCCTGGTATTCGTCCTGGATCAGAAACTTCAGAGTATTTGGATAAAATTATGTCTCAAATAACTTTACCTGGTTCTATGTTTCTTGCTTTAATAGCTGTGTTCCCAGCATTTATCGTTAAGTTATTAAATGTACAATCTGGTTGGGCCTTATTTTTTGGAGGTACATCTTTATTAATTATGGTTGGAGTTGCAATAGATACTATGCAACAAGTAAATTCTTACTTGTTAAATAGGCATTATGATGGCTTGATGAAAACAGGTAAAAACAGAAAAGCAGTAGCTTAATATTTTTCACTATGGCAAAACAAGCAGCAATAGAACAAGACGGTACGATTATAGAAGCATTATCAAATGCTATGTTTCGTGTCGAATTAGAAAATGGTCATATTGTGACCGCACATATTTCGGGTAAGATGCGTATGCATTACATTAAATTGTTACCAGGAGATAAAGTGAAATTAGAAATGAGTCCTTACGATTTAACTAAGGCTCGAATAACCTATAGATACTAATACGATGAAAGTAAGAGCATCAGTTAAAAAAAGAAGTGCAGATTGTAAAATCGTACGCAGAAAAGGTAGACTTTACGTCATTAACAAAAAGAATCCTAGATTCAAACAAAGACAAGGGTAATTATGGCAAGAATCGCAGGTGTAGACATACCAAAGCAGAAAAGAGGAATAATCTCTTTAACTTATATCTACGGAGTAGGTAGAAGTAGATCTCAAGAAATTTTAGCAGCAGCTAAAGTAGACGAAAGCATCAAAGTACAAGATTGGACAGATGATCAAATCGGAGCAATTCGAGATGCTGTTGGAACTTTTACTATTGAAGGTGAATTACGTTCTGAAACTCAATTAAACATTAAACGTTTAATGGATATTGGGTGTTACAGAGGAATACGTCATAGAGCTGGTTTACCTTTAAGAGGTCAACGTACTAAAAACAACTCTAGAACTAGAAAAGGTAGAAGAAAAACAGTTGCTAACAAGAAAAAAGCAACTAAATAATAAGTAGTATGGCAAAGACAAACGCTAAAAGCACAAAAAAACGTAAAGTTATTATTGACGCTGTTGGAGAAGCTCACATTACTGCTTCATTTAACAACATCATTATTTCACTTACCAATAAAAAAGGGGACGTTATTTCATGGTCATCTGCAGGTAAAATGGGATTTAGAGGATCTAAGAAAAACACACCTTATGCAGCTCAGTTAGCGGCAGAAGATGCTTCTGGAGTAGCTAAAGAAGCTGGTTTAAAGAAGGTTAAAGTGTATGTGAAAGGTCCTGGGAATGGTAGAGAATCTGCTATTCGCTCAATTCACAATGCAGGAATAGAAGTAACAGAAATTATTGATGTTACTCCTTTACCACACAACGGGTGTCGTCCACCTAAAAGAAGAAGAGTGTAATTACTCTTTCAAATAAAGCAAATCAAAAAAATTAATATCGTCTGTTATACAGATGGTATTAATTTTTTGTATAAATTTGCAAACTGAAATTATTAACAAGTATCAACAAAGAGATTAACGATTGTCGAAGGATAAGATTAAGACCTTAATTCACAATCACTCTTAAATCAATTAAAGAAATGGCAAGATATACTGGTCCTAAAACTAAAATAGCTCGTAAGTTTGGTGAAGCTATCTTCGGAGATGACAAATCTTTCGAAAAAAGAAATTACCCTCCTGGGCAACACGGAAACGCAAGAAGACGTGGAAAGAAATCTGAATATGCAATCCAATTAATGGAGAAGCAAAAGGCGAAATATACTTATGGTATATTAGAACGTCAGTTTAGAAACATGTTCAAAAAAGCAACTGCCTCTCCTGGAATTACAGGTGAAGTTTTATTACAATTATGTGAGTCTAGATTAGACAACGTTGTATTTAGAATGGGAGTTTCTCCTTCAAGAAGTGGCGCTAGACAATTAGTATCTCACAGACATATTACGGTTAATGGTGGTTTAGTAAACGTACCATCTTACCAATTAAAAGCTGGAGATGTTGTTGCCGTTAGAGAAAAGTCAAAATCACTTGAAGCAATTGCTAGTTCTTTAGCAAATTCAAGTAATGTATATGAGTGGATCACTTGGAATAGCGAGAAAAAAGAAGGAACTTATGTTTCTGTTCCTGCTAGAATCCAGATTCCAGAAAACATCAATGAGCAATTCATCGTAGAATTATACTCTAAATAATAAATAATCATATTGGTATTTAGCCAAAGGATTTATTAGTGATCTTCAAACTTTTAAATCGCGCAACTAAATAACAATTAAAACGAAGAACAATATGGCAGTATTTAATTTTCAAAAGCCTGATAAGGTAATCATGATTGATTCTACTGATTTCGAAGGTAAATTCGAATTCAGACCTTTAGAACCTGGTTACGGTTTAACAGTAGGAAATGCTTTAAGAAGAGTTTTATTATCTTCTCTAGAAGGATTTGCAATTACATCTGTTAGAATTGAAGGTGTAGATCATGAGTTTTCAGCGATCGCAGGAGTTGTGGAGGATGTAACAGAAATTATTTTAAACTTAAAACAAGTTCGTTTTAAGCGTCAGATAGAAGATGTAGACAATGAGTCTATTTCTATCTCAATTTCTGGACAAGATAAAATAGTTGCTGGAGATTTTCAGAAGTTTATTTCAGGATTCCAAGTATTAAATACAGATCAAGTTATCTGTAATCTTGATTCTAAGGTAAGCATCAATATGGAAATTACGATTGAAAAAGGAAGAGGTTATGTTCCTGCTGAAGAAAATAAGAAAGCTTCTGCGCCAATTGGAACAATCTTTACAGATTCAATTTACACGCCAATAAAAAATGTTAAATATAGCATTGAAAATTATCGTGTAGAGCAAAAGACGGATTATGAGAAGTTAGTGTTTGAAATTCAAACCGATGGATCTATTAGTCCTCAAGATGCTTTAACGGAGGGCGCAAAAACTTTAATCCACCACTTTATGTTATTCTCTGATGAGCGTATCACATTGGAAGCGGATGAAATTGCTCAAACTGAAACTTATGATGAAGAATCACTTCACATGAGACAGTTACTTAAAACAAAATTAGTAGATATGGACTTATCTGTTCGTGCTCTTAATTGTTTAAAGGCTGCAGAAGTTGATACTTTAGGAGACTTAGTATCATTTAATAAAAACGATTTAATGAAGTTCCGTAACTTCGGTAAAAAATCTTTAACAGAGCTAGAAGAGCTAGTAAATGTCAAAGGTCTTAATTTCGGAATGGACTTATCAAAATATAAACTAGATAAAGACTAATACATCATATTTTGCTCCTCTTAAGAGTTGCAGCAAGATGGTGATTAAACAAAAAATGTCATGAGACACGGAAAAAAAGTAAACCACTTAGGTAGACAAACTGCTCACAGAAAATCAATGTTAGCAAATATGGCTTGTTCTTTAATAGAGCACAAGCGTATTAACACTACTGTAGCAAAAGCAAAAGCTTTAAAAGGATTTATTGAGCCAATGATTACTAAGTCTAAAAACGATACGACGCATAACAGACGTATTGTATTTTCAAGACTTCGTCAAAAAGAAGCTGTAACTGAATTATTTAGAGATGTTGCCGCTAAAATAGGAGATCGTCCAGGTGGATATACAAGAATTATCAAGTTAGGTAACCGTTTAGGGGATAACGCTGATATGGCTATGATCGAATTAGTAGATTACAATGAAATCTACAATGCAGATAATAAAGCTAAGAAAACGACTCGTAGAAGTAGAAGAGGAGGTAGTGCTAAAACAGTAACGCCACCAGTAGCATCTAACGAAGAAGAATAAATGTTAATAAGCATTTGATATAAAAAGGATAATCTATTTTAGATTATCCTTTTTTTTATGCAATTTTGTTAAACTTTTTTAAAGACTATGAAGTATCAAAAATTAAATAAAGCTCTAATCTTATTAGAGGACGGAACCATTTTTCATGGTAAAGCTGTAGGTAAAGAAGGTTCAGCATTCGGTGAAGTTTGTTTTAATACAGGAATGACAGGATATCAAGAGATCTTTACAGATCCCTCTTATTACGGTCAACTTATGGTAACCACTAACGCTCATATTGGGAATTATGGGGTTAATGATAACGAGGTCGAATCGGATTCTATTAAAATCTCTGGCTTAATTTGTAAAAATTTTAGTTATGATTTTTCTAGAGTAGACTCAAACGGATCATTAGAAGATTTTCTTAATAAAAATAATCTTTTAGCTATTTCGGATGTGGATACTAGAGCATTAGTGAGTTATATTAGAGATAATGGCGCAATGAATGCTGTAATATCTACAGAGGTGGATAATATAGATAAGCTTAAAGCACAATTAGCAGAAATACCTACGATGAATGGTTTAGAATTGGCTTCTAAAGTATCGACTAAAGAGCCTTATTTTGTTGGAGATGAAAATGCACCAATCAAAATAGCAGCATTAGATATTGGTATTAAAAAGAATATTTTAAGAAATTTTGTGAAGCGTGATGCTTACGTTAAAGTGTTTCCATATAATTCATCTTTTGAAGAATTAAGTGCTTGGAATCCTGATGGCTATTTTCTGTCTAATGGTCCAGGAGATCCAGAACCTTTAGTGGAAGCTCAGGCATTAGCGAAAGAGATAATTAGTAGAGATTTACCGTTATTTGGAATTTGTTTGGGACATCAAGTGATTGCGTTGGCTAATGGTATTTCTACCTATAAAATGCATAATGGTCACAGAGGGATAAACCATCCAGTTAAAAATTTAATAACTGGTAAAGGAGAAATAACATCTCAGAACCATGGTTTTGCTGTTAATAGAGAAGAGGCAGAAGCGCATCCAGATTTAGAAATCACACATCTACATTTAAATGATGATACCGTTGCTGGTTTGAAAATGAAATCTAAAAATGTGTTTTCAGTACAATACCATCCAGAAGCAAGTCCTGGACCACATGACTCGTCTTACTTATTTGACCAATTTATAAGTAATATAAAAAATAAATAATAGTAAAAAGGCAACGATTTTAAACTTTCGTTGCCTTTTATATTTTACTAAAACGTTATAGCTAGTTTTTTTTGTATTTCTTCAATAAAACCTATATATAGCTGAGAATTAAACGTTAAATTTGAATCTAATAAACTAAAATCACATATATATGAGTATTATAATCAACGTTCACGCGAGACAAATTTTTGATTCTAGAGGTAATCCAACGGTTGAAGTAGATGTAGAAACAGAAAATGGTTTTTTTGGTAGAGCAGCTGTACCATCAGGAGCTTCAACAGGAGAACATGAAGCTGTTGAGTTACGTGACGGTGGAGATAAGTATATGGGTAAAGGAGTTACTAAAGCTGTAGATAATGTAAATTCTATTTTAGCGGAAGAACTTTTAGGCGTTAATGTTTTTGAACAAAATTATATTGACACTTTAATGTGCGAAATAGATGGAACACCTAATAAATCTAAATTAGGAGCCAATGCTATATTAGGTGTGTCTTTAGCGGTTGCTAAGGCAGCTGCTGCAGAATTAGGGATGCCTTTATACAGATATATTGGAGGGGTAAGTGCTAATACGCTTCCTGTACCAATGATGAATATTATTAATGGAGGCTCGCATAGTGATGCACCAATTGCTTTTCAAGAATTTATGGTAATGCCTGTAAAAGCTAAAAACTTTACACATGCGTTACAAATGGGGACTGAAATTTTCCATAACCTAAAAAAGGTGTTACATGACAGAGGTTTAAGTACAGCTGTTGGCGATGAAGGTGGTTTTGCACCAAACCTTGAAGGTGGTACTGAAGATGCTTTAGAAACGATAGCATTAGCAGTTAAAAATGCGGGCTATACTTTAGGGGATGACGTTATGATCGCATTAGATTGTGCTGCAGCCGAATTTTTTGTAGATGGAAAATATGACTATTCTAAATTTGAAGGACCAACAGGAAAAATAAGATCTAGTAAAGAACAGGCTGATTATTTAGCAGAGTTATCAAGAAACTATCCTATTATTTCTATCGAAGACGGTATGGATGAAAATGATTGGGAAGGTTGGAAATATTTGACAGAACAGGTTGGAGACAAAGTACAATTAGTTGGTGATGATTTATTTGTTACTAATGTAGAGCGCTTATCTAAAGGGATTTCAGAAGATATTGCAAATTCAATATTAATTAAAGTTAATCAAATCGGAACTTTAACAGAAACTATTGCAGCTGTTAATATGGCTCATAATGCTGGTTATACATCTGTTATGTCTCATAGATCTGGGGAGACAGAAGATAATACTATTGCAGATTTAGCAGTAGCTTTAAATTGTGGACAAATTAAGACAGGTTCTGCTTCTCGTAGTGATCGTATGGCTAAATACAATCAATTATTGCGTATTGAAGAAGAGTTAGGACAGGTGGCTTATTATCCAGGAGAAAAGGCATTTAAAATAAAAAAATAAAATTTATATAACTTGTAAATTATCAACCTTTCAATGTAAATTGAAAGGTTTTTTTTGTGTAAAAGGGTATTAATAGGTTTAAGCTATAGTTAAATTGTTAAAACCATTATAAATACACTTTCTAAATCGTTATAGTTTTTGTAAATTTACAATCCAAATTAACTTACAATAAATCAAGATATATGTCAGATAAAGCAACGATTGAAATTAATGGAGAAAAACACGAGTTTCCTTTAATTGTTGGTACAGAAAACGAAATAGGAATAGATATCAAAACGCTTAGAGCTGTAACAGGTGGAGTAACAACTATAGATCCAGGTTTTAAAAATACCGGGTCTTGCGAAAGTGCTATTACTTTTTTAGATGGTGAAAAAGGAATTTTAAGATACAGAGGATATTCTATTGAAGAATTAGCTGAAAAAGCAGATTTCCTAGAAGTTGCATTTTTATTGATTTTTGGAGAGTTACCTACTAAAGCACAATTACATAAATTTGAAGAAGACATCAAAGAACAATCTGTAGTGGATGATGATGTAAAGAAAATAATTGATGCGTTTCCTAAGGCAGCACACCCAATGGGAGTGTTATCGTCTTTAACAAGTGCTTTAACAGCATTTAACCCGTCATCTGTAGATGTAGACTCAGAAGAAGATGTTTACAATACAGTATGTAAAATAATGGGTAAGTTTCCTGTGTTAGTTGCTTGGACAATGCGTAAACAAAAAGGATTACCATTAGATTATGGAGATGATTCTTTAGGATATGTAGAAAACATCCTTCAAATGATGTTTAAAAAACCTAATCAAGACTATGTTCAAAATCCAATTTTAGTTAATGCTTTAGATAAATTATTAATCTTACATGCAGATCATGAGCAAAATTGTTCTACATCTACAGTAAGAATTGTAGGATCATCTCATGCTGGTTTATTTGCGTCATTATCTTCTGGTATATCTGCACTTTGGGGACCATTACATGGTGGAGCAAACCAAGCGGTTTTAGAAATGTTAGAGGGTATTAAAGAAGATGGTGGAGACACTAAAAAATACATGGCTAAAGCTAAGGACAAACAAGATCCTTTCCGTTTAATGGGCTTTGGACACAGAGTGTATAAAAACTTTGATCCAAGAGCAAAAATTATTAAAAAAGCAGCTGACGAAGTATTAGCGGATTTAGGAATTGATGATCCAGTTTTAGACATCGCAAAAGGTTTGGCAGAAGAAGCATTAAGTGATCCTTATTTTGTAGATCGTAAATTATATCCAAATGTAGATTTCTATTCAGGAATTATCTATAGAGGTATGGGGATTCCAACCGAAATGTTTACGGTAATGTTCGCTTTAGGACGTTTACCAGGTTGGATTGCACAATGGAAAGAAATGCGTAACCGTAAAGAACCAATTGGACGTCCAAGACAAATTTATATCGGAGAAAACCTTAGACCTTTCAAAGCCGTTTCTGAAAGATAAAATTTAATTATTACTATAATAAAAAGCTTCATAAATCTTTATGGAGCTTTTTTATATCTTTATTTTATGTTAGAACTAAATGTAAAAAACGAAACATCAAGATTACGCGCAGTTGTTTTAGGAACAGCAGTTAGTAATGGGCCAACGCCTAAATTAGAAGAGGCTTACGATCCTAAATCTTTATTGCATATCAAAGCAGGAACATATCCTGTAGAGTCGGATATGGTTAAAGAAATGGAAGCAGTTGCTGCTATTTTTGATAAGTATGATGTCAAAGTATATAGACCA
Source organism: Olleya sp. HaHaR_3_96 (assembly GCF_019278545.1). Classification (NCBI taxonomy): domain Bacteria; kingdom Pseudomonadati; phylum Bacteroidota; class Flavobacteriia; order Flavobacteriales; family Flavobacteriaceae; genus Olleya; species Olleya sp. HaHaR_3_96. The sequence goes on along the minus strand of NZ_CP058987.1, from coordinate 4,149,533 downwards.
GAATTAATCCAGGATTGTAATCAAATTTTTGCTCGTGATATTGCTTTTGTGATTGACGATGTTTTTGTTAAAGCAAATATCCTTCCCGAACGTGAGAACGAACTAGAGGCTATTCAATATATCATTGATCAAATAGATCCTAAAAAGGTCATTCGTCCACCAGAAGAAGTGCATATAGAAGGAGGAGATGTGATGCTGTGTAACGATTATATTTTTATCGGAACGTATAGAGGAGCAGATTACTCGGATTATATTGTCGCTAGAACAAATAAGGCAGGCGTAGATTTTATTACGGAACAATTTCCGCATAAAAAGGTTAAAAGTTTTGATCTTAATAAGTCACAAACTAATGCGCATGATAATGCATTGCATTTAGATTGTTGTTTTCAACCCATAGGGACCAATAAAGCTATTTTGCACAAAGAAGGTTTTAGAGATGACACTGAATTTGAATGGTTGTTAGCATACTTTGGAAAAGAGAATTGTTTTATTATTTCTAAGGACGAAATGTTTAATATGAATAGTAACATCTTTAGTATTTCTGAAAATGTTATTATTTCTGAAAAAAACTTTACCCGATTAAACACATGGTTAAGAGACAATGGTTTTACTGTTGAAGAAGTACCATATGCAGAGATAGCTAAACAAGAAGGATTATTACGTTGTAGCACCATGCCTTTACTACGGGATTAATTACTTTTAAAATAGATATTAAAAAGGCCTCTTTAATTATTAAAGAGGCCTTTTTGTTTAACAACAGCAGCACGTTTGTATAGTAAATTTTCGAATTCTAAATTAAATCGTTTTTCTGCCACTTCTAACTTAGTGTTATCAAGGAGCGACATCCTTTATTTTAATTGGTTATAGTATGTCTGTATTATAATGAAGTTTTCCGTAATAGTCCACAAACTGAAATCTTTAGCTTTTTGCCTAGTCCTCTTCACAAAAAAAAAATACGTAGTTCTACGTATTGTAAGACAATTTTATAAGTTGTAGCTTAGCTTTTTAAAACCGAAATCAGGAACAAAAAGTGCGGATATCCCGTAATATTTAGGGGATATCCGCAACAAAAGTTTCCATATAACGAGTTGTAAAACATTTAAAACAAATGAATAACCAAAGAATAAATCCAGATAAAATAACAAAACCAATTCAATTACTAGCTGCTTGGTTAATTGGATTGATTTTAGTGAATGCATCATTTTTGACTGCTAGTTCACAAATAACAGAACCATCTTGGGTAACAGGTGCATTGGTTATTGCAACAATTGTTAACGTTCCAATATTTTTGATAAGTCTTTTTTTATTACAAACGAGATTCAGACCTGAAATGCAGGAAGATTCTTTTTATTCCAAATATTTAGAACAAAAGTATAATAACGAAAGAGACGAAAAACGTTTAGAAAAAAGAAAAGAAAAAGAAGAAGAAGAAACAGACGATATTGTAAATGAAATAATTGAATCAACAAAATCTCAACCTTCTGAAAAAACAAAAATTAAAGCGATTTTAAGGAGAAGAGACAAATTCCGATTAAAATCTAAGGTAAGAGACTCTCGCTCTCTTTCTGAATTATATCTGCATAAAGATAAGTGGGAAAACTTAGTTGACAAATGGGGGAAATCTTCGGACTTTATTAGAGATTTAGAAGAACTATTTTTTTACGACTTAATAAAAGGAAATCTTGATGAGCCTTTAGAAATTGAATTAAATGAATTAGGAAAGGAAATAGCAAAAGAACTAGAATCTGAAAATGATTTATTTAATCAAAGAAAAAATATGTATAAGTAAAAACGTTTTACAACACCGTATAAATTTAATTGCTGGTTTTAGCTAATTTACGAAAGTCCTCGCGGACTTTCTATCTGTGATTTATTTGCTAACTTTAGTGCTTAAAACACGCAACTAATCTTATACGTATTCCAAGGTCAAAACCTAATTATTTAAAGACCTTTTTACTAGGCTGCAAATTTTTGTAATTCGACATAAGGTGTTCCTCTTTTTACCACTGCGAAAGCTCTTGACAAAATCTTATTTCTAACATTATTTAAAGCCACCAGTTTTGGTTTACCTTCTGCAACTTTTTTCTCGTAATACTGTTTTAATTCTTTATCGCACTGTATTGCGCTAACACTGGCAAGTGTTAAGAGTGTTTTCATTTTCCGGTCTCCTATCTTATGAATTCTGTTTTTCCGGTAAATACTGGTTCCTGAACTGTGCGCAAAAGGAGCTACACCACAATAACTTGAAAACTGACGCCAACTATCAAACCGCTTAAAATTGTTCGTGTGGTATAACAATTGACAAGATAATATTAAACCAACCCCTTTTAAGGTATTTAAAAGCTGATAATTCTTTTCCAATAACTCATCACTTCGTATTAGTTTTTTAATACTTTGCTCAAGTGTTGTAATTTGTTTTGTAAGATAATGAATCATCTTTTTGACAATTATACAACAATCATCAGTCGATGGACTACTAAGCAAAGTCTGCATTTCTTTAAGACTACTCATCTTACCTGTACGGTCTCGTACTAGCTGTTCTCTAAAGGATAACAAACGTCCTAGCTCTTGAATATCTTGCGCTTTTGGACTACTTAGAGTCAACTCTTCTTTGTAAAGCCATGCATATCTCGCAATCATTGCGGAATCAAGCTGATCTGTTTTTCCTCTAATAATTCCGGAAGATCGTTTAATGGTCAAAGGACTTTCTTCTACATAATCTATGTTGTTTTCTGATAAATAAACACTAAGATTTGTAGAGTAATGACCTGTATTCTCAAAACAAAAAAAATAGAGGTCTTTACCAAGGTACTTTTCGACCCAAGATAATAGTGCTTTGTAACCTTTTGAAGTATTGGAAAACACACGGTGAATGCCTCTATTATAAATATGTGCATCAATTGTTAATTTAGATACATCAATACCGATAACATCTACATATTTTTTCATATTTTTAAATATTGTTCCTACTCAAAGAGGAATGATTAATAAATGTTGCTATGACTATCACCTTTATTAGGAAGTGATTCCTGGTATTCCAAATGGTCCTAAAGCAACCTAAGAAAGACAAGAGGACTTATACGTATAATGGAACTATTATTCTAAACAACGTTCTAGTTCTCCTCTTGTTTCCTAGTAAAAGTAATAACTACTTTTATAATGAGTATAAAGTAAAGAACAACGTTGTGCGTCATTTGAGAAAACCATCGTGAAAAGAAAAATTACACATATAATTCCAATTTTAATTCTGTTGATTAGCTGTAATCAAAAGCAGAAGCAAATTGACACGTGGAATAACCGAATTGCGGAATACCAAGCAGAAACGGAAAAAATTAAATCTGACTTAATTTTAGACACTTTAGTTTTCAATGATAATATGCACGGAAAGGAATTGACTGAGAAATATACTTTTGGTCAATCAGAATTAAAATTTTACAAGCAATTTATTTCTGAAAAAAAAGTATCGGAAAAACAAATATTGACTGACGAACATACTAAAACTGAAATTACATATTTAGGTCAATTAAGGGATTTAGATAATCAGAATTTCTATCACGTACTTACAAATTTTAAAATTATCGGAATCGGAGAAATGGAATCGCCTCGTGGAATAAGTAATATTGCTTTTATTAATGAAAATATCGAGAAAGCAATAATCTACCGAATGGGAATGCCTGACGAATTACCAACACGAATAGAAAGCAAGATATTATATTTTAATCACGAATCTGAAAATATTGGAATTTCAATACTTGGAGGTTTACCACCAATGTTATGCGTTCCAAAAATCGGATGTAACTAATAAAAAACGAACGCACAACACCGTGTATAATTAATTGCTTGGGTCACTGCCGACTTACGAAAATTCCGCTGGAATTTTCTATCCGTGATTTATTTGCTAAATTAGTTGCTTAACCACGCAACTCCTATGTTTGTAAAGGAAGTTAATTCATATATAAATTTAGCAAGAATAAAGTGAAAAAAGTGAGAGTACGCACGCAACTAAATAACTCTAAAAGTATATTGTTGGTTAGAAATCACCTCACTTTTTTTATATCTTTTAGAGTTTGAACAGAATGTAAGGAATAATTATAAATAGTTATATCCAGAATATCCACTAGGAGAAAAAACGAGGAAAGATACTCACTTTATATGCTATTAAAAACCATGTAAAATGAAACAAATCTTAAAACAAGTCTTGGGTATTGACGTAGCTCAAAAAGAACTAGTAGTAACTCTAGGAAAAATGTATAATGATTTCACGTTAGATCTTTATGCTTACAAAGTCTTTAAAAATAATAAAATAGGTTTTGCTGCCTTACTCAAATGGCTAGATCCAATTATAAATAAAGAGATAAAGCTACAGTTTGTAATGGAAGCAACAGGTGTTTATCATCAAAAATTCGCGTATTATTTAGATAAAAAAAAATGTAATTTAACTATCGTATTACCAAATAAGATTAGTAATTATATGAGAACTCTTAATGTAAGAACCATTACTGACAAAACAGCATCACAAGCCATTTGTCAATTTGGTTTAGAACGAAAATTAGAGTGTTGGACGAAACCAAAAAAAGTATACAAAGAGCTACAGCAACTTACCAGAGAGCGAAGCCAAATAGTAGATGAACGCGTAATTGTGAAGAACCAACTGCATGCAGAAAAAACTGAAGCAGAACCTAATAAAAGTAGTTTAAAGCGTTTAAAAACTAGAATTGAATTTCTTAACCAACAAGAAAAGGAGATTAAGATAGAAATTCAAAATATAGTAAATAAGGATACTCAATTAAAAAAAGAATTAAAAAATATTTGCACAATTCCTGGTGTAGGGATGCTAACAGCGGTAATTGTTATAGCAGAAACAAATGGATTTGAACTGATTAGAAATAAAAAACAAATCACCAGTTATGCAGGTTTAGATATAAAAGAAAAACAATCTGGAACATCTATAAGGTCTAAAACAAGGATATCAAAAAAAGGAAATCGTAATTTGAGAAAAGCGATGCATTTACCATCATTATCTGCAGTAAAATATAATAAAACCCATAAAGAATTATATTTGAGATTAACGGCTAAAAGTGGTGTGAAAATGAAAGGACTGATTGCTGTTCAAAGAAAATTATTAGAATTAATTTACGTCGTTTATAAAAATAAAGAAGGTTTTATTCAAAATTATGAGCAACAAAAAAGAGCAACTCTATTAGAAATAGAAACTGCCCTTTAGAAACTAGCTCGAAGCCGTTTTGAAAAATAAAAATATAAAAAAAATATGAATTTTTTGTTGTAAATTAACACAGAATCTAACCATACACAATCACGTTACCTACAATTAAAAAAAAATGAAGATATTTATCAGTTCAACTTGTTACGATTTAATAGATATTCGTGCTGAAATAAACTTACTTTTAAAGGAGTCAGGATTGACATCAATAATGTCTGATCAATTGAATAGTGATTTTAATATTAAAACGAATACCAACTCTATTGAAACTTGTTTAATTAATTTAAGGAATTCAGACCTTGTGGTTATAATTCTTTCTAAAAGATATGGTCCAAAATTAGGTAATTCTGGATTTGAAGATATTTCAGCAACTCACCTTGAATACAAGGAAGCTATTAAAGAAAATAAACCCGTTTTATTTTATATGAGAGATAGGCTTGAAGCTGATTATAACTTATATAGAAAAACAAAAGATGCTACTAAATTAAACTGGGTTGGAGCTAAAGATTTAGGACTATTTGATATAATTAAGGAACATTCAAAGCTAACAAATGCAAATATTAATAATTGGTACTATTCATTTAGCAATAGTATAGATTTGAAAGAAAGGTTATCTATTGATTTAGAAAAAGACATAACAAATATAAAATTAGACACACTCATTAAATCAGGAAAAACACCATATTTATTAACCCAATTTGAATTAACATCTTATTCAGCGCCAAAACTTTTAATAAAATTAATTGTTAATAATATTGGAATTCAACCTGCTTTAGACCCAGTAGTTGCTATTACAAAAGCTAATACGTATCAAGAAATTTTAGATAATAGTTATTATGATGATATCTTGAATTATAGTATTACTACATTAGACTTTATAAAACCAAATGAGCAATCAAGTTTTCAACAGGAAATTTCAATAACGGAGGATAATAATGTTTTTTTTATAGAGGTATTTTATAAAACTCTTTCTGGCGAAGTATTGTCTGATATTACTCGTTTAAATATTCGTAAAAGTCAAATTCAAGCTAACAAACTTGATATAAAATTATCATACGAAGCTAAAAGATACATATCGAATGAATCATTTCAAAAGATAGCGAATAAATAACTGTAGGCACCACAGTATATAATTTATTGCTTACTTTCGAAAGTCCTCGCAGACGTTCTACCTGTAATTTAATTGCTTTTACACACGACTAAATAATACTTAAACTTATTATGAACTTTTTAAAAAAAATTATAATTACCCTATCAATAGTATTGACAGCCTCATGTCAAAACGAAAAAAAACCTAAAGAATTAAAAAGTACTACAGAGGAGTTAGTGCCTTTTAATAGAAGTCTTGATACAATAGAAAATTTAACCTCAAATGCGAGCTTGATTAACACAGAAGATACAGTGGTTTTGAATGATAGTTTGAATTTAATTAAAAAGAATATTTTTGAAAACTTTGAATATTTACAAAAAACCTTTTTTTTTAACGAATTAGAAGTATCTACAATCTTATTGTACAAGGGGGAATTTATTGATAGCCTTGAGATAAATGGCGATGCATTTATAGGACATTACTTTATGAAGGTATTTGATAGAACACCGGAAAATATTAAAAACTTTTTTGGAGATAACGAAATAGAAATATTGGTTAAAATGATTATCGATAACAATAATTATATTAGTAGTAGGACTAATTTGTGGCTAGATGGTTTTATAAAAGCGTATGAAGAATTAAAAAATGATCCAGAATTTTTAATGCAAGCTTCAACAGAAAAAGATGTCCATGCATATTATGAGTTAATCACATCCAAATATTCAACAGATGTGACCGAAATAATGGATTTTGAGAGTAATTATGATTTAGATTATAAATTATTTAAAATCTACTCGTTTTGGGCAAGAAGATACAATGAAGGAAATTCTGAGGTAGTCTTTTCTATTGTTAAAAAATTTAAAGATCAATTCCCTGCCGAAATTGAAACAGACAAATTAAACTCGAAAAAAAACGCAGTAGAATCAAAAATTTTAGATGACGAATTCTCAGCATTTGATTTTAATGAGGACATTTTAAACTATATAATAGCTGAGTTGGATATTAATAATAACTACTTTGAACGGTTCATTGCTGAAAATTCTATTTTTATTGCTAGAAACGACATGTGGCTTCAACGTTTTTCAGAATATTCTACAGAAGTAATGACAAAATTAAACAAAGAATATAGTTATTTTGATAGAACTCCAGAGAATATAGATGAAATTTTTAATACCAATTTGATAGATTACATCGCGTTTTTGTTTAACAACGATTTTTTACCCAAAGATCAAAAACTATATGATGTTTTAAAAGGTTTACTTTTAACCTATGATGAAATGGATGATGATGAATGCCAAAGACTACATCACATTATGAAAGAATATAAATATCATGATATGAGGGATGAGTTTATAAAAAATTGTAGTGATACAGTAAGCGAATTTGTATACAATGGTGGTGATTTTAAAACTTCCCTTGAATATGGCTCTGATATCGATTTTGGTTATAGTAAGCGAATATTTTATTTGTATTCATTTTGGGTAAGAAGATATAATGAGGGTAATAAAGAAACGGTTTACAAAATACTTAAAGAGGTAGACGGAAAAATCAATTAATAATCCAAACTTATGCTTAGGCAACGGTATTTGATCGTAAGTAAAAAAGCCGACTCTTTTAATTTAAATTTAATTAATAGAAGTCAAAATTTTAAAATTAAAGGGTTGTAGATTACTTACGGATATTCTTGTGGCATATTATATCTGTTATTTATTTACCAAATTAGGTGCTTGAACATGATAGTAATTGTAGACAATCACGTTGGCAACAATTAGTAGAAGTGCATGCAAGTTGAATCATGTAAGAATTTGAACAAAAAGGAGAAAACAGAAATATAACTGTTGGTATTTAACTAACGCGAAGTGTGGATTAGCAGATACAACTGGTACTATTCTAATAAAACCGATTTATGAGAGCCTTACATATTTTGGTCAGAATGGATTGGCAATAGCAAAACGAAATGGAAAATATGGCTATATTAATAATAAAGGAGACATAATTATTGATTTCAAATTTGACGATGCTCGAGGTTATAAATATGATTTAGCACCTGTGAAAATAAATGGAAAAGGGGGTTTTATAGACGAATATGGAACTTTTAAAATCGAACCAAAATTTGAAAATATAATTGGTCATTTCCGAAAATTAAACGGGAAAACCGAACGAATTTATGAATACAGCGAGGAATAAAAACTGTGGGCAACACCGGTAACCGTTGCACAACCCATAATTTTCTAATAGAATAAGCAAAATAAGCCTTTTTAAAAGGCTTGTTTTTTATTATTTATTAGGTTTTATCTTGTTTTTGATCCGCTTAAATGGAAGTTTGTAGCCTTATAAAGTGCTATTGTTTCAAAACACAAAAATCCAAGTGCTTTTCCTTCACTTTTTTTTGCAAACTTTAAAGACTTTCTTAAAAGGAATAATCTCTCCTTCTGGATAGACATAGTGATCCTGATCTAAATCGTGAACAAATCCATCTGGACCTGCTTTATAAGTATCATGCGGCGAATTAAACGTACCAAATGATACAATACTGTAGTCATGTATACACACAGATATAAAAGAGGAGTTCTACCTAGACCACACTTTTGATAGTGTAACACACGCAAAGAGACCTACAAAAAAGGCAATTAATTTATACAACGAAGTAAGATTACATTTATCTTTAGATTATAAAATACCAAATAGGGTATATAAATTATCAGCCTAAATTCAATTTTAACCTGTAGCATATTTCAGGACTAGACAGCTGAAAAAACCAATCTGAATGGAATTTAACCGAACAGGAATTATATTATATGCAATCGAATATAAAAAGTGTGTTGAGTTTTATGAAAGTATTCTCGGACTGAAAAAAATGTTTGAAAGCGAAAATCTGACTTGCTTTAAATTTGGACAATCATATCTAATGGTGGAATTGGATGATGAATATATTGGACAAAAAACAGAAACGGAACGATTTAGAACTTGCTTGCGGATGAATGTGCCGAATGTAAAATTACTTGTGGAAAAACTAACCGCAGAAAATATAAAAGTTGATTATCAAGAACATTCTTGGGGAACGATTGCGAAATTTTTGGACCCAGATGGAAATCTTTGCGCATTCAAAGACAGCGGAAAATTTGAAAAACAGATTGCTGATTTTAAGTAAAATAAGTAATGTATTGTGTAAACTTTGTCCCTTAACTAACATTTAGACCAACCATTATCGAAGAATAAATGGACCCTATTTTATGTCACTTTTAAAATAAGATGTAACATTTTTTGATTTCCACATCTAAAGGGAAATCAAAACTTAAAAACAATGAAAAATCTTATTTTATTATTAGTCTCATTCGTATTTTCTTTATCTATTTATGCAAAAAATGAAAGTCAACCTATCAGTGTAGAAGTTACAGGAAAAGGTAAACCTATAGTATTAATTCCTGGCTTTGCTGTTCCTGGAGACATTTGGAATCCATTTGTAAAGGAACTTGAAAAGAATTACGAATGCCACATAGTAACATTAGCTGGTTTTGGAGGAAAAGAAGCAATAGAATTTCCTTGGTTACCTAAAGTCAACGAGTCTCTAAAAAAATATATATTAAAAAATGATTTACAAAATGCTACCATAATTGGTCACAGTTTGGGCGGAACAATTGCCACTTGGCTTGCTGCACAAAACGATTTAAAACTTTCTAAAATTATATTAATTGATGCGCTTCCTGCTTCTGGCGCATTGATGATTCCTGATTTCAACCCTGAAAACTTAATTTATGAAAGTCCATATAATAATCAACAACTAGCACTAGATGCTGTAGCCTTTGAGCAAACTGCCACAGCAATGTCGAAAGGTATGAGTCTTAAAGAATCAGCTCAAGAAAAAATTAAAAATTGGATACTAGAATCTGACAGAAAAACATATGTTTATGGATATACAGACTACCTTAAATTAGATCTTAGAGAAGATTTAAAAAACATTTCGATTCCAGTTACTATAATTGCAGCGTCACAACCATATGGAGAGGAAATGGTTAAGCAAACTTATAAAAATCAATATGTAAATTTAAAAGATTACAATTTTATTATAGCGGAAGATAGTGCTCATTTTATAATGCTTGACAAACCTGAATGGTTTTTAAAACAAATGCAAACGATATTATCAACTAAATAATGATTTCAGAACAAGAATTTACTAACATCTATAATTTACACGCTTCTAAAATCCACAGATTATGTTTAGGGTATGCATCAGGTAATAATGAGCTTGCAAAAGAATGGCTTCAGGAGACTTTTATAAAGGTTTGGAAACATAGAAACTCATTTAAAGGAAAATCGTCTATAGACACTTGGATTTATAGAATTGCAGTAAATGTTTGTTTAGGCGATTTACGTAAATCAAGAAAAAGCATCACTATTAATGAAGACTTATTGTCAAATAGTGACAATGATGACAACAATGACAACAATGAAGGTAATATCAAAAAAATGTATCACTGTATAGATCAACTAAACGAGCAAAATAAAGCATTGATATTATTAGAACTAGAAAACATCCCACAAACTACTATTGCAGATACCGTGGGTTTAGCACACGGAACATTAAGAACACGATTGAGTCGTATTCGAAAATCACTTTTAAAATGTATCACAAATGGAAAATGATAACTTAAATAAATTATGGGATATTCAAGTTAATGATATATCAAACTTTAATCCCAAAGATATAATCACAAAAGCAAAGAAGCAACGTAACAGTCAATATATCAGTATCACTGTTTTGTCGTTAACAGTGGTTGTATTGATAATCTATGCTTTTTATTATGCATTCAATCAGTGGAATACCTTCAATTTAGGTTTGATTTTTATGATTTCAAGTCTTACATTACGAATTATCTTGGAGTTTCTTTCGTTATATCGCAAAGAAAAGCAACTCATTTCGATGACTCAAAAATCTTACCTCGCCTATCTGAAAAAGTATTACAAAACCCGACAAATTATAAATTATATTATTACACCAGTCTGTATAACAGTTTACATATTTGGATTTTATTTGCTGTTGCCTTACTTTAAGGTGTACTTTTCTAATGGATTCTATACTTACATTATAGTTTCAGGGGGTATTTCTCTTATTGTTGTTATTGTTATTATTGTTAAAAGCACTATCAATGAACAACGCTATTTAAAACAATTGCATAAATGATAAAATATTAAATAAAATTAAAAAATGTTGCACAACACCGGTAACCGTTGCACAACCCCATACTATTTTAATCGATTGAGTGAAACAAGCCTTTTTAAAAGGTTTGTTTTTTTATTACTTATTAAGTATTTACCTTAATTTTGATACGCTTAAATGGAAGTCTATTCCCTTTTGGAATACCTTTAGATTATAAAACACTAAATATGGTATATAAATTATCAGTTCAATTTCAATTTTAACCTTTAGCCATATTTCAGGACTAGACATTTCAAGTATGACACTCAAATACAAAATAAAAGAGCAAGATTTTTTAGACTTTCAATTATTTAACGCTTCTAAATCTGAAAGGATAAATAAGCAGAAAAAAAAGGGTTGGATTCTAATGACAGTTGGGTCAGTTTTAGCAGCTTTTTACTTCTATTTAAACCAGAATATTGCCTTAACATTATATTTAGGACTTATAGCCATTACGAGTGGTTTTTTCTATCCAAAATATTTCAAATGGTCGCACAAAAAGCAATACAAAACATTTATCCATGAGAATTATTCAAAACGGTTTGGACAAATGGAGACAATAGAAATAAAAGAAGATTCCATTTTCTCTAAAGACAAAGCAGGAGAATTAAAAATATACATATCAGAAATAGAAAAGATTGACGAGACTCAAAATCATTTCTTTTTAAAAATATCCACAGGACTTTCGCTGATTATTCCAAAGAATGAAATTAATAATTCGAATGAATTAAGACGAAAATTTAAATCCATGGGACTGACTTTGAACAATGAAACAAACTGGAAATAAAAAAACTGGTTACATTAAATTGTATAATTAATTGCTAGGTCACTGCTTACTTGCGAATATTCCTTCGGATATTCTATTCAATTCTTTTTAATTTATTAATTTTAGTATTAAACAATACATAACCATGCATAAACAGGTTAGATAAAATTAATAACATCGATTATAAATTAACAATGGACATTCAAAAAGAAATAATTAGAATTACATCAGAATATTTTGAAGACACACTTGATTTCCAAAAGTTGTCAAATGCCTCTAAAGCATTTAAATCTATTTTGAACACCATTTGTGAGCAAGATCTGGATGTAGAAGAAGGAAAAAAGGACATAGCACTAAGCAATGGAAAGGCTCTTGGTACGTTTTGGGCTGCACTTTGCCTTGACGACTTGTTGAGAACCCGACAATTTATTAGAGGTATAAATAAAGCTATTGAAGACAAAAGAAAGGAAGATAAAAAACAAATTCATATTCTGTATGCTGGAACAGGACCTTTTGCTACACTTATACTTCCTATTATTTTTAGATACCTTAAAGAAGATATTAAATACACCTTATTGGAAGTTAATCCATTTACCTTTAAAATATTACAAAATATAATTTCAAAACTAGAACTAGAAGACTTTGACATAGACTTAATAAATAGTGATGCAACTAAATTTAAAATAGATTCTAAAAATCAACCCGATATTATTATAAGTGAAACCATGCAAAATGCATTGGCAAAGGAACAGCAGGTTCCTATCTTTTTAAATTTAATGGAACAAGTAACGTTTGATACAATATTTATACCTGAAAAAATCGAGTTATATCTAGGCCTTAAAAAAATAGGAATTGCAACAGAAACACTTCAAAAAAAACATTTTATTAAAGTACAGAAAGTATTAGACGTTAGTAAAGCATCTGTATTTCCTCAAAATCAATCAAAAACAGAAGCCCTGGGACAAAAATCATTTTCAAAAATGAAAACTGTCATTGAAAGTGAAAAGTTAAAAGGATTTGATCAACTTGTTATTATTACGGAAATACAAGTTTATAAAGATGAAAAAATAGGTGTTAATGATAGCGGTTTGACTACACCAATTTGTATTCAGAATATTCCTGAACATTTAAAAGATTCAGTAATAATTGATACACAATATCAAATTTCTTCTGAACCAAAACTTGAGTATAAAATAACGTTGCCAAACTACTAGGCTAAAATTTTACCTTTTAAAATTTGGGAACAATCATAAAATTTAAACTTTTAAACTCGAGAACTCACGACAGAAAATTTTCAGAAACTAAAGCGAGATACACTAAAACATATCATTTTTAATTCCTTTTTAAACCAAAAAAAAGACATAAACCAATTGGTTTATGTCTTTTAAATTTAATTCTATTAACTATAGATTAGTTACATTCTCCAATAATTACCCACCTTGTATTTGTTCGTTCATATAAAGACCCTTGATAAGTAACTTTAGCCCCTACTTGGTAATTTTGAGAACTAGACCATGCAGAAACACCATCGCATAAACGTCCTCCTGTTTCTCCTCCAGGATACATAATATTAATACCTTGGATATCTCCAGATGATAGTCCGCTTCTTTGAGAATTAAATGCAGTACCATCATTTTTGACTATAGTTGGTTGTCCATTTTTTGAAAAGGCATAAGAACTATAAAGCATTATAGAGTTAAAATCTAGAGAAGAGGTGTATTCATCACCATCTTGACCTTGCTGTGCATAGGTTTGAAAATTATTTTCTCTATTATCTTGAATATTTTGGAAATTTATATTAATATAATTATTTCTATCAATTCTACTTTGCTCATGCCATAAACCTACTGCATGTCCAATTTCATGAATTGTACTTCCCGTAGTACAACCGTTAGCTAGAGTAATATTTTGTCTTCCACCAATTCTACCTACAAAAGAAGAACAACCACTACCTGGTGTAAAATACACATAGTCTGATTGGTTTGTACGTTGCACAAACTGAACAGATGTGTTAGCTTCCCAATGGGCAATAGCATCAAAAACGCGCTGTTGATTAGATAAGGTAGAATTAATTTGGTAATATACGATGTTGTTGTTCCATCTGCCTCCTGTTCGGCCTACACTTCTATCTGTGTCATTAGATGGAGTTGTAGTTAATTGATTTAATCTAAAAACAATATCGCCATCTAATACATAAGTATCTTCTATTTTTTCAACAGTAAGCTCAGACAAGCCATAGTATAGTTTGTGTAAAGAGCCAATTTGATCTGGATAGGCTAGTTCAACTTCGCTTTGATCCAATACTTCTTCTTGAATTAGTTGATCTTCATCTTGATTAATTTCTTCGTTTTGACAGGAAGTCAACATAATAGAAATACCAATTGCACAAAATAATAAATGTTTAATTTTCATAATTACGGTTTTAGTGATAACAGTTTAAGTTATCGAGGTTGGTGATTAAAATATTTTAAGCATTAAATTTTATATACGTTCAATTAACCTATTTTGGATCTTCTTTAAAAAGAATGACTATTTTATATGAAAAACACATTTTTAATCGTGTTTATTTGAGGAAATAATAGATTCTAGCAATTAGAATCTATTCACAATAAAAAAAATAATATTTTTAATTGTATGTATTGGGTATCCACTTGCTGTAATACTAGCTATTATTAATCTGTCAAATATTTTATCCAAAGTACCTTGGATTAAGCTTATAAATGAATTCATTTAAGTAAAGTTGTAGGTGTTTTACTTTTATTTTATGATAGGTTACACAAAATTCCTTTTAGTATTACTGATTGCAAATGCACCCACTTTAGAGTCTCTTTAGTTGTTTGTTGACTAGATTTTTTACTAATATATATGTCCACATAATTCGCAATGTTTATATAGGATGTACTCTGGTCTGTAATGACTAGCGATTGATCATTTTTAATGGTATTTTGTAGTGTTTTATCTGTATTTCGATGTTATGATCTGGAAGAACTTTTGTTTTAAAGTATCTAGCATATTTCTCTGTTTTTCCTGTTTCTAGATCCTCTAAAACTGTACTTTCCGCCATAATCATCTCATTAGACTTTATCTTGCTACCACGGTCTGCTTTCTGTGTTTTGTGATCCTGCTGAGACGCTTCTATTATGCCTTCAAGAGTATAGCTATCGTCTCGTTTGCCCATAGCCTTGCGTAACTTATAAACCATTGCCCACACAGGCTCGTAGCGTTTCAAGCCAAGCTGACGTTGTGTTTCTTTACTGGAAAATCCTTTCTTAATGTTACTTAGTAAAAAAAATAATTTTGTACCAAATGATAAATGACAATTTAGAACTCTCCATAATAGTTCCGCTACGAAGTGATATTTTAGCCTTACATGATTTACATTGGTAACTCCATTTGTTCTGAAGCCAGTAATGATTCCTTGAGCTATAACGATGACAAACAACTCCTTATTGATCACTTGTGACTTAAAATGTAATCTACAACTATGCTCATCCGTAAAATGAACACCAAATATAAAAAACAGCCATAATAACTTGCTTTATAATAACTAATTATACGCTTTTAACGACAAATTAGGAGTGTTTACGGACGTACAATATTTTTATAAATATTAGAATAAGAAAAAATGGATAGTTGAATGTGTCAAAAAGAATAATCATATAACAAAGACTACTCTTCGATTAATTTAAATATAGAGACACCAGTAATTTACAAATTACCTCAAAAAAAAGCATTAAAAATAGCAATCAAGAGATAGAGTTATTTTTTATAAAAACCAAAGCTAAAACTTAACCCTAAAACTGACGTTGGGAGTTATACCTAAAGACACATTTTCAACCTTAGAGATTTGATTGTTATCTATAGTATAGTATGTATTTAAAATATTTTCTTGATCTAAGATGTTCCAAATAGAAGCTCCAACAACAGCTTTGTTTTCGCCAAGCTTAAATTGATATGTTGCAGATAAATCAGCTCTTAAATAGGCTTGTAATCGACTACTGTTTGGTGTTTGATAGTGTATTGTATTTCCTGTATTTGGATTAGTACTATCTGGTTGTGTAAATGGTTTTCCAGAATGCCAATTGACTCCAAAAGCTAATTTTAATTGTTCCCAGTGATACGTACTTCCAAAATTTATTTGGTGCGTAACATCAAAATTACTAGGGAAAGCAGTGCTGTTATTTAAGTCGTTAAACGTATAATTATTGCGACTGTAACTGTAACTTACCCAAGTGCTAAAAGCGTTTAATTGTTTGTTTATTAATAGGTCTACCCCTTTAACTTTATAGTTACCTAAAGCGTTGGTATACTGATATTGATTTTGAAAACCTTGACTACGGGTTGTTATCCCATCTACGGTTTTAAAATACCCTTCTGCACTTAATAATAGCTTGTTTTTATTGTAAGTGATTCCAGAACTGATTTGTTTGCTTTTTTGAATTGGTATTGTATTATTGTTAGCTAAAACCCATCGCCGTTTCTCAATACCTAAAAAGTCGTTTTGTAAATCTATAAGTTGTGAGGTGCTTTGGCTTTTATATTCACCAGATAATTCTATTCTAAATGCTTTTAAAAAACGCTGACTGATATAGACACGAGGTTCGGTTATTGAAATATTAAATTTTCGGAAATAATTATGTCGTAATCCTAATTTAAGATGTGTCTTCTTATTTTTAGAATTAAACACGGTTTCCGCGTAAGCGCTATACGTGCGAAGGACATTTTTTATATTCCGTTTAAAAATAGGAGCATTAACTTCTTCAAGATGACTGATGCCTATTTCTTTAAACTGCATCCCACCATTAACGACTACCGTTTTATTAAAATTGTAATTAGCATCAATATTAAAGCCATTATCAATGACTTTGTTTTCTTGTGTTAATCGTTGATTATTAATAAGGTCATAGTCTGAAGAACGTAAGTCGTAGTTGGAATAATACCCTTTTATAGCGGTGTTTAATTTGTCGTTCCAGACATGTTCGTATTGTAATGCCGATGCTCGATTTTGTTGTTTTAATTGATTAGTGATATTGTCTGTATCCGAAGTATTTGAAGATTCTTCAAAATCTAATTGATTAAAAACATTAAGTAAAGTAAAACGAAGTTTGTCTTTTGGACTAAAATCGTGTAAAAATTTTAAAGAAATATCACTAAACTTAAACGTCTGGTTGGTTGTTGTGGCAATGTCGTTATTAGTGACGTCAGAATCTTGGAAGACACGTTTAAAATACTGATTGTAGGTTGGTGTATCTAAAACGTCTGTAATAGACCGTCTTGTGGTCAATTGTAATTGCGTTTTTTTTGCTAAAGGGATTATAGCAAAGCCATCCGTAGTTATCATGTTTATTCCAATACCAGCACTAAAATCTTCTTCTGTATTGTCTGATAATTGCATGTCAACAACACTAGAGACGCCATCTCCAAACTTAGCACTTGTTCCATTTTTGGTAACCGCTACATTTTTTGTTAAGTAGGGATTAAAAGCAGAGATTAAACCAAAAAAATGTCCAGATTGGTACATTTTTATACCGTCGTATAAGATTAGATTTTGATCATGTGTACCTCCTCGTACATTAATATTGGATACCGTTTCATCGACACTTAAAACACCAGGAAGGTTTTGGATGGTTTGTAAAATATCGGGTTCTATCAATCCAGGTAAAATCGCGAAAGATTTTGGTGCAATTGTAATAGCACCAGAATTGTTTTTACTAATTCCGGTAGTTAGATAATTAGAAATAGTAACTTCTTCTAGTTTTTGAAAAGAAAAGCTGTTTTTATTATTTGAGACTGTAATAAAATGATCGTCTAATCGGTTGAAAATTAAGTCGGTTTGAGATTCTAGTTTGGCTAGGGTAGTGGTAAGGTTGTCTTTTGGGTTGTAATCAACCATAACGCCTTTAATCACCTTATCAGCATAAGAAAAACTGACTTTATATTTATACTCTATAGTCGACAGAACATCTAAAAGGGGGAGTCTTTCGTGTTGTGCATAAACAGAAAAGTTGCAAACTAGTAATACAATTAAAAATAGTGCAGTCTTTAACGATTTACTCACGCGTTAAAATAATAGTTTTGTTAACTTTTTTATATTGTAATTGTAGTGGTTGCGTTATAGATTGCAATGCGATATTAATATCATTATGCGTAAACTTACCAGAAAACAATGTGCTTTTTTTAATAGTATTACCTTCTATTTTGACATTATATTGTCTTTCAAATTCAGCAAATACTTCGCTTAAAGGTACACTAATAAAACGACTTACATTATGTGTCCAATCAGGTTGTTGATTCTCAGTTTGTAAACGCTTTATCTGATTACCATTAATAATTAAAAAAGAATCACCAGCTGTTAAGGTTGTTTTTTTTGTATTAATAGCAACACTAACGACGCCTTCAAAGCAAGTGACTTCAAAATAATTTGCACGTTGTTTGACATTAAATTGTGTGCCAACAACACTTACAATCCCTGTTGCTGTAATAACATTAAAAGTACTTCCTTTTTTTACTTTAAAAAAGGCTTCCCCTTCAAGCTCAATGTTACGTTTATTAGCATTCCATTGCTTGCTATTATATGTGATTTTGGATAAGGCGTTTAAATTGACTTTAGAATTGTCGGGAAGTTCTATTTGTGTTTTTTCTGCGTATTGCGTCGTAATAGTCGTATCTAAAGTTGTCGTGTAATAATATGCACTAAAGCATATGACTAGTATGGCCGCTATTTTTAGGAAAGGTGTTAGCCAGTTGTTTTTAGACACTGGTTTACTTTCAATTTTAGATAATGTAGCTTGCAAAGCCGCTTCAGTATTAAATTCTGGAGCTTTAAAACCTTTTGTATAATTAGATAGTTTTGTAATAGCGTCATACTCCTCTAAAGCTTGGAATGCTTCAAGCTCTTGAGGGGATAAGTTATTATCTAACCATTTTAATATTAATGCTTCTTTATTCATAACTGCAATTCAAACATATAACAAGGTAAGCTGTAAAATTCCTACCCTAAAAATCTTTTATTTTATAATTCTTCTATATCTAGCCTTAATTTTTTTAAAGCACCATATATACGTTTTTCTACTGCTTTTGTACTAATACCTAAAAGGGTTGCTATTTCTTTAAAACGTTTACCTTCTACACGATTCATTAAAAAAGCAACGCGTTGTGCTTCGGTAAGATTAGATATTGCTTTTTCTAGTTTTTGTCGGTATTCATCCTCTTCCATTAAAAATTCCGGAGATAGATTAGTATGATGTGAGGTTATTGTTTTTTGATGTTTTAAAACTACTTTTTGATGTGCGACTTCGTTTAACATTAAATTATTAGCGATTGTAAACAAAAAGCTTTTCGCTTTATTGGGTGTTACTTTTTTACAATTTTCCCATAATTTAATAAATGCTTCTTGTGCCTTATCTTCAGGATTTAAAAGTTCACCAAACTTGTAATACAAAAAGTTATGTAGGTTTTTTGCATGCTGTTTAAATAGCGCTTCAAATCTTGATTTATCGCAAATATCTTTATGTAAATTTTTTGACATAGTATTTTATCGAGTTACAAAGTAGAACTATTTTTTTTGATTTTTAGGGTAGGAGTTTCTTAAAAATAAATGTTTTATTAACGAAAGCAAAAATGTGTTGCCTTGAAAAATAAAAATTAACGAATCATAACATAAATATGAATTTTAAAAATATCCTTTTTTTACCAGTATTAGTTTTTTTGTTATTTGCGTCTTGTCAAAATGAAGAATCTGAAATTATTAATCAACAAGAAGATATAATATCTGGTAATTCTACTATTGCCAATTTGATGAGTAATACAGCCTTAAATGATGGCTCTATTGACAATATTATCGATTATGCTAATTGCTTAGAGGTGGTATTGCCCGTCACAGTTACGGCAAATGGTGTCACTATAACTATTGAAACGGTTACGGATTATAATGCATTGCAAGCGGTTTTGGAGGCCTTTAATACAGATGATGATAGCGTTGGAATTACATTTCCTATTACAGTTGTTTTAAATGATTATACTCAAATTGTAATTAATAATCAAGAAGAGTTGGAATTACAAATGGCGAACTGTAATGGCGAAAATGAAGCAGACGATGATATCGAGTGTATTGATTTCGAGTATCCAATTGCATTTTCTATTTACAATACAGATTTCCAAGTTACGGAAGTAACAACAATAAGTAACGATGAAGTTTTATATCAGTTTTTAGAGTCGTTACACGGACCAATATTGGCAAGTCTAAACTTTCCTGTTACAATGATTTTGGCTAACGGTGAAGCTATCGAAGTTAATAACATTCAAGAACTAGAGGTTGTAATAAGTGATGCCGAAGGTGATTGTGATGAAGATGATGATTACGAGTATGCAGATGATAATGACTGTACACAATTAGAGGTTAGCACTTATTTGCTAAACTGTGGTCAAATACCAAGTATAAATGGATATACGCCTTCATTTACAGTATTTAATTTTCTAGAAAATAATAGTATATCAACTTTATATGAAGGTGATTTGCTTTTTGATGGTAGCTGGGATATTTCTACAATTGATGGTTACGTTTATGTGTTTATAAATTTTAATGGCTTAGAAGAATATAATGGACAATGGAAAGTGGTAGAATGCGCTTCCGGCGAATTAATTTTAGAACAAGGGAATGATACATTACTATTATTGAATGATTGTAACACGACTAATCCATTTGATTGTTTTGAAGATGTAACGGTTACAGTATGTGATAATGATGGTGATTTAGATTTATTCACAGCTTTTAATATTGATGCAATCTACCAAGACTGTGCCCAAAATAATATGCTGGTAAACTATTATAGTACCAATACGGATGCAGAAACAAGTATCAATCCGTTAGCATCGCCTTACACCAATTTGGTAAACCCAGATGTGCTTTATGCTAGAGTTGAGGTAGCAAATGATCCTAACACATTTCAAATATTTACAGTGTCATTAGTTGTAGAAAATTGTTCCACTACCTGCACCGAAGGCGATGTTGATGGCACCTTACAGATGTGTGTGTGGACCATTACAAATTATGCAGGAGATAGCAGTTTTGATATTTTTGATATTAATTTTCAGGATAATCAAACGATGACCATTGCTTCGGATAATGAAACCTATACTGGTAACTGGTCGACCTCAGGAAGTGGAGGACAAGTAATCGTTGCTTTTTCAGATATATCTGGAGGGAATGTTCAGGTCTTAAATGGAGATTATAATGTTGTAGAATGTACCGGAGAACAGCTGATACTTCATGATGTGAATAATAGTAATAACGAACTAGTTTTAGATAAAGATTGTAATTAAAAATTTAGTTGAAGTTAAGTTGATTAAAAGGTTGCTAATTTTAGCAGCCTTTTTTTATGGAATTATTTGTATATGAAACTTCGTAAATACGCTTCAAATTGCTATTTTTGTGCTTCTTAAAACCAGAAAAAATTATGTTTAATAATTTAAGCGAAAAGTTAGATAAAGCGTTACACGTACTAAAAGGACATGGTAGCATTACAGAAGTAAACGTTGCCGAAACCCTAAAAGAAGTACGTAGAGCACTTTTAGATGCCGATGTTAACTTTAAAATTGCTAAAGAATTTACTAATAGAGTAAAAGAAAAAGCACTTGGTCAAAACGTTTTAACCACGTTACAACCAGGACAATTAATGGTTAAAATCGTAAAAGACGAATTAACTCAATTAATGGGAGGTGATGCAGAAGGCCTTAATTTGTCTGGTGCCCCAACGGTTATTTTAATGTCTGGTTTACAAGGATCTGGTAAAACAACCTTTTCAGGTAAGTTAGCTAACTTCTTAAAAAACAAAAAAACAAAAAAACCTTTATTAGTCGCTTGTGATGTCTATCGTCCTGCTGCAGTAGATCAATTACATGTTGTAGGAGATCAAATAAAAGTTGATGTTTATAGTGATAAAGGAAATACTGATCCAGTTGCTATTGCAAAAGCGGGTATTGCACATGCAAAGCAAAATGGACATAACGTTGTTATAATTGATACAGCTGGTCGTTTAGCTGTTGATGAAGCGATGATGAAAGAAATTTCTAACATCCATGAAGCAATTCAGCCACAAGAAACCTTATTTGTAGTAGACTCAATGACAGGTCAAGATGCTGTAAATACAGCGAAAGCCTTTAATGATGTTCTTAATTTTGATGGTGTAATCTTAACTAAATTAGATGGAGATACACGTGGTGGAGCAGCAATATCTATTAAATCTGTAGTAAATAAACCAATTAAATTTATTGGTACTGGAGAAAAAATGGAAGCTATTGATATATTCTATCCATCTCGTATGGCAGATCGTATCTTAGGGATGGGAGATGTTGTGTCTTTAGTAGAACGTGCACAAGAGCAGTTTGATGAAGAGGAAGCTAGAAAACTTCAAAAGAAAATTGCTAAAAACCAGTTTGGTTTCGATGATTTCTTAAAACAAATTCAGCAAATCAAAAAAATGGGGAACATGAAAGACCTTATTGGAATGATTCCTGGTGCTGGAAAAATGATGAAAGATGTAGATATAGATGATGATGCTTTTAAAGGTATCGAAGCTATTATCCATTCTATGACGGTAAAAGAGCGCACTAATCCTGCGATTATCGATGCCAGTCGTAAAAAACGAATTGGTAAAGGATCTGGAACGTCTGTACAAGAAGTTAACCAGTTACTAAAGCAATTTAATCAGATGAGCAAGATGATGAAAATGATGCAAGGTGGTAAAGGAAAAGCCATGATGCAAGCCATGAAAAATATGAAATAAATAATTAGTAAAAAACAGTCAGTAATAGGCTGTTTTTGCTTTTTACATTGTTTTTATAATACTTATTAATTTGTAGACTGCCAACTGAGGACAGCAAACTTAATACAATCACAAAAAATGACAATTCTAGACGGAAAAAAGGTTAGTAACGATATCAAAAACGAAATAAAAGCGGAAGTCGATAAGATGATAGCTAATGGTGAGAAAGTCCCTCATTTAGCAGCAGTTATTGTTGGTAATGATGGTGCAAGCTTAACATATGTTGGTAGTAAAGTAAGAGCCTGCGAACGTGTTGGTTTTGAATCTACAATGGTTAGATTATCTAATACCACTAGCGAAGTTGAGTTGTTAGATAAAATTGAGGAGCTTAATAATAACGATGCTATTGATGGTTTTATCATTCAATTACCATTACCTGATCAAATTGACACACAAAAGGTTTTAATGGCCGTAAACCCTGATAAGGATGTGGATGGTTTTCATCCAATGAATTTTGGAAAAATGGCATTAGATATGTCTACTTTTATTCCTGCAACACCTTTCGGGATTTTAGAATTGTTAGACAGATATAACGTAGACACTAAAGGAAAACATACTGTCGTTATTGGACGTTCTCATATTGTGGGACGACCAATGAGTATTTTAATGGGGCGTAAAGGATTTCCTGGAAACAGTACAGTAACACTTACACACAGTCACACTAAAAATATCACACAAATTACGAGTCAGGCAGATATTATTATCTCAGCATTAGGAGTGCCTAATTTCTTAAAAGCAGAAATGGTAAAAGATGATGTCGTTATTATTGATGTTGGTATTACGCGTGTTCCAGATGAAACTAAAGAGCGTGGTTACCGTATTACTGGTGATGTAGATTTTGAAAACGTAAGTAAAAAGGCGAGTCATATAACACCTGTTCCTGGTGGAGTAGGACCAATGACTATTGCTATGTTGTTAAAAAACACATTGTTGGCTAGAGAACGTCACATACAAAGATCATAGATTTATAAAAATAAACACTTATTTTACAACCTGAAATTAATCATTTCAGGTTTTTTTATGCCATTATTAGCTCACGTACAATTTGGAAGCTTAGAACACCTATTGCCTATTGGTTTAGCAGTACTACTATGCTTTGCTCTTGTTTTTGTTATGAAGAATAAATCAGAGCGACTAAAAAATCAAGTATTTAAAATGCTAGGATTTTTTGTATCTGCCTTTATAGCTGTTTTTCATTTATATAAAATTAGTCAAGGTGATTATAGTTTGCAAACGGACTTACCTCTGTTTCTATGTAGCTTTATGGCGTTGTTTATTTTTGTTTTCACTTCTACTAAATCATTTAGAGTATTTGAAATTTTACTCTTTTGGATAATTTTAGGAACTTCTCAAGGGGTGATTACTCCAGATATAAAAATAGGTTTTCCTGTCTTTGATTATTTTAGATATTGGGTGGTTCATTTAGGGTTACTGATTATAATAGTATACGCTATTGTTATTTTTAAAATGAAACCTACACTAAAAAGTGTAGTAAAGTCTTTTGTAGCGTTGCAGGTCTATTTTGTTGCGCTTATGTTAATTAATAAAATCCTGAATGCTAATTATGGGTATTTAAATTATAAGCCCAAAGCGGGTTCTGTTTTAGATTATTTTGGAGACTGGCCAACGTATGTTATTATTGGTCAGTTAATATTAATTCCTGCGTTTTTAATAATTTACTTTCCATTTTTTATTTTTAAAAAGAAGCATTAAAAAGTTGTAAATACAGGGCTTGTAGAAGACCTATTCTAAAATAAAAAACCTCATCACTGATTAGTGATGAGGTTTTTTTATTTTTTGATAAATTAATTTGACGTTATTTTGCAAATATTTGAGACATATCCTTAAACGATTTAAACTCTAAAGCATTGCCAGAAGGGTCTTTGAAAAACATCGTTTTTTGTTCGCCAACCAAACCTTCAAATCTAACATAGGGTTCGATAATAAATGTAATGTCCTTAGATTTTAGATCATCTTCTAATGCGTTAAAAACAGCCCAATCTAAAACCACTCCAAAATGCGGCACAGGGACGTGCTTTCCATCGACTTCATTGGCTACAGCTTCTGTTGTCGTTTTTTCTTTAAAGTGAATGACTAATTGGTGTCCAAAAAAATTAAAGTCAACCCATTGGTCACTATTACGTCCTTCTTCACAATTTAAAATGTCTCGGTAAAACAGACGGCAGGCTTCTAAATTATGTACTGGAATTGCTAAATGAAAAGGAGATACGCTGCTCATGGTTTAATCCTCTTTACGACGGTTTCTAATTGGACGTTCTCTATTTTCTCTAATAGGTTGTTCTTGCTTTAAATCATCTCTAGACGGTTCTGCTTTGTGCTCCGTAGTATCTCGAGTTTGTCTCTCTTTACTCGCTTTACTTATTCTAGTCGTGTTTTCTTTGGCTGTTTTAGCTTCATGTATTTTAGTCGAGTCCTCTAAAAGTAAGTGTAATGTTTTTAACTCTTTTTCTGTAAACTCACGGTATTCTCCAACAGGAACATCTAATTTGACATTCATAATTCTAACACGTCTAAGTGATGTTACTTCATACGTTAAGTACTCACACATACGTCTAATTTGTCGGTTTAAACCTTGGGTTAAAATAATTCTGAACGTATGAGAATCTATTTTTTTAACAGAACATTTTTTAGTAGTACGGTCTAAATCTTCAAGATATATTCCGCTCGCCATTCTATTAATAAAGGTTTGCGATATAGGCTTGTCAACGGTTACTAGATATTCTTTATCGTGATTATTACTAGCACGTAAAATCTTGTTTACAATATCTCCATCATCTGTCATAAAGATCAAACCATCACTTAATTTATCTAAACGTCCAATTGGAAAAATACGTTTAGGGTAGTTAATGTAATCTATAATGTTATCTTTTTCTACATTAGTGTCTGTTGTACAAACAATACCTACCGGTTTGTTAAAGGCTAAGTAGATCGGTTTTTCTGTATTGGTTTTAATAATCTCGCCATCCACAGCAACAACATCACTCGGCGTTACTTTTGTTCCCATTTCTGGCACAATGCCATTAATAGTGACACGTCCAGCATCAATTAATTTGTCCCCTTCACGACGCGAGCAAAAACCAGCTTCGCTGAGGTATTTATTAAGTCTTGTTAATTTTTCTTCCAAAATGTGTTACGCTTTTATAAAGTTAATAATAGCTTTGTTTACACTATCGTCGCGTAATCCGTGACCAAAACCTTCTGTGGTAATTAATGTTGAATTTTTAAAGTTTGATGAAATTAGTTCTGCTTCATCATATTGAATAATCTTATCACCTTTATCATGAATAATAAGACCTTGTAAATTTATTTCTTTTGAAAATTTAGCAGCTGAAAAATGAGATGGTTTATAATTAAAACGCTCTAAAACTAAGTCATTTAATCCATTTTCAATACGCTTATTAAAACCTAGCATATTGACATAGTTTTTAAACACGTTTGTAAACTCTGAAGGAGCACCAAGCAATATCATTTTTTGTAAACCTTCGTTTTGATATTTGTGCTGAAAAAAGACAGACGCCATACCGCCAACGGAATGCCCAATAATTACATCTGGGTTATAGTGGTTAGCCACTACATTTATAAATTCTGAATACAATATAGCATTAAACTGTGTACCGCTTGATTTACCATGCGCCGGTCCGTCTAAAGTCACAATGTTATAATCTAATTGTTGTAACATCTCTATGAGTTGCTTCCACCTATAAGTGTTGCTTTCCCAGCCATGTGCTAGCATAATGGTTGTTTTGGATCCTGACCAGTTATAGGTCTGTATGTCGTGGTTATCGTGCGGTAATGTTAGTTGCTTGGCTGTATCTAAAAAAGGATGATGTTTTTCTGTAAAACGACCTTGTCTTGGTGTTGCAAAGATATCTAATGCTTTTGCACTTGCATATTTTGGCGCAACATAGCTCACGGCATTTAAACCGTTACCAATTATTTTTGGAAGTACTTTAGCTATTGTTTTTTTCATTTTTAATCTTCTCTGTTTACTAAATCAATTGAAAAAGCAGGTGTGCAAATAGCAATGTATTCGCAAGCTATTGTAAATGGATTAGAGTATTGAACGCGGGTGTTTTTTTCTATTTTAATAGATTGACCTGCTTCCAATATTATTTCTTCCCCCTCAATAATAAATTGCTTTTTTCCTTTGATTATATACGTGTATTCGTCAAATTCTGGTGTTTGAAACGGTTCGCTCCAACCAGCAGGAGCAACCATATGTGCAATGCTAAGCTCTTTATTCCCGTCTGTAGCCAAACCAACATGTTCTTCTATTAATTTGCCATCCGTTGTTGGAACAACAAAAGGGCTATTTTGTATGGTGTATTTTTTTTTGCTTTCCATGTTTTAAAATTTGGAGTATACTATAATATTGCGTCTATAAAAGTTAGAACTACCAACCCAACATAAAAGACTTAATCTTTGCAGTGTCTGGGATATTAGCAGACTCTATTGTTTTTTTAATATCAAATCTAAATTCTGCTGGCAATTCTTTTTTGTCAATTAAGAAAAAGGCATCGCTTTCTTTTACAAAAATAGAGGCACTTTTAAAGGAATTCTGAATTTTAGTAATGGTATATTTTGCTTTAATATCACCAAATGTACTAGCACTTGTAATTCCTTTGTCAGTTTTAAATCGGGCATCTTTTATTATAATACTAGATATCGTTGCTGTAGAATCTAGTAATTGCTTAGGGGTTAAGCTTAACAAATGTTTACCACCTTTTTCATAAATTTCAATAGTGTTTAAAGTACTCGAAAACTCGTCTCCTCCAATTGGACTTATTATCGAGTCGTTTGCGTAAATAGTTTTCAACTCTTTGACTTGTGTAGAGTCTGTTAATAATCCTATGTTTTGATTTTGTACCAAAAAGGGATCTGCCCCTTTGTTACAAGATGTAAATACTAATGCGATAATACTTAGCGCTACTATTGTTTTTTTCATTGTTGTTATATTGTTTTTTTTATTTCCGCTTAAGCGACATTCTTTTATGATACTAGAGTACTAGTTTATTACTTCAGAACACGTTTTAAAATCCCAAAAACACTTCTAATAAATGTAGCACTTGTTAAGACTTTAATTATTGGGTTTTGAGCAGTGCTTTGTCTTCTAGTCGTGGTTGTTTTAGTTTTCTTTTCTGCTTTCTCTTTTTCTGCCTTAGCGTCTTCTTCAATTTGCAAAGCTTCAGCCTTTTCTATTTTTTTGTTTAATAACTCATAAGCACTTTCACGATCAATGGTGTCGTTGTATTTTAAAACGAGTTTAGAGTCGTCAAGTAAGGCTTGTAACTCATTATCGCTTAAAATATCCATTCTACTCATTGGCGCACGCATCATAGTTGATGCAAGCGGTGTAGGTCTTCCTTTTTCGTCTAAAGCAGAAACTAAAGCTTCTCCCGTACCTAATGACGTTAGGATTTCTGCAGTATCATAATACGCTGTGTCAGGGTAATTCTGTGCTGTTAATTTAATTGCTTTTCTATCTTTTGCAGTAAAGGCACGTAAGGCATGTTGGATTTTTAAACCTAACTGACTTAATACACCTTCTGGGACATCGGTTGGGTTTTGTGTGACAAAGTATAAGCCAACCCCTTTACTACGGATTAGTTTGACAATGCTTTCTATTTGGTTTAATAATGCTTTGGAGGCTTCGTTAAAAATTAAATGTGCTTCATCAATAAACATAATTAATTCGGGCTTACCAGAGTCACCTTGTTCTGGTAAAGTTTCATATAATTCTGCTAATAAACTTAGCATAAAAGTCGAGAATAATTTTGGTCTATCTTGGATGTCTGTTAATCTAATAATATTAATATAGCCACGACCATCCCTTGTGGTTCTTAACAAATCTTCGACTTCAAAACTTTTTTCGCCAAAAAATAAATCGCCACCTTGTTGTTCTATTTCGATAACCTTTCTAAGGATTGCTCCGGTAGAAGCGGAGGAGATACGTCCGTATTCGTCCTGAAACTCTTCTTTACCTTCGTTAGTGCAGTATTGTAATATTTTTTTGAAATCTTTTAAATCTAATAACGGTAATTTATTGTCGTCACAATATTTAAAAATAACAGACACTACTCCAGATTGTGTATCTGTAAGGTCTAAAATTCTTGATAATAATACAGGTCCAAATTCACTTACCGTAGCACGTAGTCTAACACCGTCTTGTTCCGATAGGCTTAGAATTTCGACGGGAAAGCCTTTTGCTTCAAAAGGTAATCCTATTTTAGCATGACGTTCGTCAATTTTTTCATGACCAGGACTTGGTTGTGCAATACCACTTAAGTCCCCTTTAATATCCATAAGTAAGACCGGGATTCCTTTATCACTTAGGTTTTCTGCTAAAACTTGAAGTGTTTTAGTTTTTCCTGTTCCAGTAGCACCTGCAATTAAACCATGTCTATTCATGGTTTTTAAAGGTACATTTACAAAAGCATCCTTAACGGTTTCGCCATCTAACATAGCAGATCCCAAAGTGATATAGTCGCCTTTACAAGTGTTTCCCTCTGTGATGTGTTTGAAAAATTCGTCTTGTCTGCTCATTGTTAAAAATATTTGATGTAAAAATACTAATCTTAGCGTAAATCATTGAAAACTTTCAACTTTAAATGCTTAAAACTTCCAATAGATAAGATTATATTTGCAGTCCATGAAACAAGAGATACAAGATTTAGTTAACAAAGGATTGATGCTGCCTTTAATGGAAGAGTTTTATACTATCCAAGGCGAAGGATTTCATAAAGGAACTGCTGCTTATTTTATAAGAATTGGTGGTTGCGATGTGGGATGTCATTGGTGTGATGTTAAAGAAAGTTGGAATGCTAATTTACATCCACCAACGAGTACAGATGTTATAGTTGCTAATGCTAAAAAGTATAGTGATACTGTAGTTGTAACGGGTGGGGAACCATTAACTTGGGATATGACAGCATTAACGGATAAGCTTAAAGCTGAAGGTTGTAAAATCCATATTGAAACTTCTGGTGCTTACGAGTTAACCGGGCAATGGGATTGGATTTGTTTATCTCCTAAAAAAATGAAACTACCGACTCAGGGTGTTTATGATAAAGCACACGAGCTAAAATGTATTATTTACAATAAGGACGATTTTAAGTTTGCTGAAGCGCAAGCTGCTAAAGTTAACGGCGATTGTATTTTATATTTACAACCAGAGTGGAGCAAGCGGGACACTATGATCCCTATGATTGTAGATTACGTTATGGCAAATCCAAAATGGAAAGTGTCATTACAGACGCATAAATATTTAAACATACCGTAGTCCTATTTAATCTTGAAAAACTCTTTAGATGTTCTGTTAGGTGTTTTGATTGGTTTAGGTAGTCTATGTATTGGATTGTTATTTGCAATGCCATTAAATAGTGTGGTTCCTTTTTTATTTTCTGTTTTTTTTGATATTATATTGATTCTATTTCTTTTTAAAAGAAATAGAAAGCAATTGGTTCTTGGTGTTTTTATGAATTTAGTCTTATTTATACTATTAACAGTAGTTATTTATGCAGGTTTAAGTAATATGTATTAATTTTTAATGAATGTTATAGATTGTCTTCCGCTGTTATTGTGAAAATCTAAATAGTAAATCCCAGAAGCTAAGTCTTTAACATCAAAATTGTATTGTCTTAGGACGTCTGATGCTTTTATTTGTTCTCTAGAGAGTTGTTTTATAAAACGACCCGACCCATCATATAATTCGATTAATAGATTATCATCACTTTTAAAAGCTATAGAAAATTTTAAATCAGCGCTAACAGGATTTTTTAGAAGTGTAACTTGTAAGGGGGATTTTTCTGTTTCTGAAATAGTGTTAGTGCCTAAAGTTTGGTCTGTATACTTATATATAGTTTTTCCAGAAGCATAAGCTAAATTTGGAGATACAACAAAAATTCGATTAAGATTAGAGCCAATGTTTAAATTGGTCCATGTTACTCCGCCATCAGTAGTTTCATGGAAACCAGTCGTGTGTCCTCCGATCCAACCATGCGTTTCGGATATAAAACCAACTGCTTGAAGATTTGTTTCAGGACCGTCCGTTGTAAACCAAGAGCTTCCGGCATCTGTAGATTTTATAAATTTACCTAACGTTTCTGCTGTAGATTCAACAGCTCCAAAAATAATATTTGGATTACTATCTAAAACCTGTATTTTCCAAACATAATCGCCAACAACAGTAGAGTTGTATATTTCAGTCCAAGTCGTTCCTCCGTCTTCTGTCTTTAATAAAGTGCCGCCATTATTATTTCTTCCTGCCGCGTAACCAAGGTTTTCTGTTACAAAGTAGATTTCTACTAAGGCCTCTGCATAAGCTGACATGTCAATATATTGCCAAGACAAACCGCTATCCGTAGATTTGATAATAAACGCAGGATTAAAATAAGCGCCACAACCAAAAACGGTAGAAGTTCCAATGGTGTTTAATCCACAAAGAGCAACAGGATTTGGAGTAATATTAGTAACAGTGGTCCAGGTTACTCCGCCATCGATAGTTTTGTAAAAAAGGCCATTTAAAGTACCTAAAAAACCAATGTTTTGATCTAGAAATTCAATATTCCTAAAATAGTGGTTACTGCCTAAGTCTGTTTGGTTTAATTGTTCTGACCAAGTAATTCCGCCATCTGTAGTTTTATGTACAGAGGCGTAATATCCATTTGCTGCCCAACCAGTGTTGGCGTCTAGAAAAAAGACATCGTCAAAACGTTGATTGTTAATATTGGGTTGTATCTCTGGTAGCGTTTGCCAAGTAGATTGTGCGCTTAGATTAATGCAAAACAAAGCGATACATAGGTGTAATATTTTCATTGGAAATGGTTTTACTTTCAGATTGTAAAGCTAAGATTCCTTTTTTAAAACGCAAAAGTGTCTGATTTTTGTAAATAACTACATTTTTGTTTTAATATGTAAGCATTAATGGGTTTGGTGTTTTAATATTGAAACATAATAATCATATTTGCTACATCAATTAGAATTAAAGAATTAAAATATATAAGATTATGTGTGGAATTGTATGTGCTTTTGACCTTAAACAGAAAAGTGAAGATTTAAGACCTCAGGTTTTAGAAATGTCCAAAACTATCCGTCATCGTGGACCAGATTGGTCAGGTATTTATAGTGATGATAAAGCTATTTTGGCACACGAGCGTTTGGCTATTGTGGATCCAGCATCTGGAAAACAACCATTGTTTAGCCCAGATAATAAACTAGTGTTAGCAGCAAATGGCGAAATATACAACCACAGGGCATTGCGTCAACAGTTTGAGGGTAAATATGATTTTCAAACAGAAAGTGATTGCGAAGTTATTTTAGCCTTATATCAAGAAAAAGGAGTCGATTTTGTAGATGAAATGAATGGTATCTTCGGGTTTGCAATCTATGATGTTGAAAAAGATGAATATTTTATCGCTCGTGATCACATGGGGATTATCCCATTATATATTGGTTGGGATCAAAACGGAACTTTTTATGTGGCTTCCGAATTAAAAGCTTTGGAAGGCGTTTGTACTAAAATTGAATTATTTCCTCCAGGACATTATATGTCTAGTAAAGATGGTGAATTTGTAAAATGGTATAACAGAGATTGGAGTGAATATGATGCTGTAAAAGAAAATGAAACAAGTATTGCAGAAGTAAAAGAAGCTTTGGAAGCAGCGGTGCATAGACAGTTGATGAGTGATGTGCCTTATGGTGTATTATTATCAGGAGGATTAGATTCTTCAGTGGTATCTGCAATTGCAAAAAAATATGCACAAAAACGTATTGAGAGTGATGATACTTCAGAAGCATGGTATCCACAAACACACTCTTTTGCAGTTGGATTAGAAGGCTCTCCGGATTTAGCGGCAGCCCAAAAAGTAGCGGATCATATTGGAACAGTCCACCATGAGATAAAGTTTACCATTCAAGAAGGTTTAGATGCTATTAAAGATGTAATTTATAACATCGAAACGTATGATATAACAACAATACGATCGTCTACACCAATGTATCTAATGGCAAGAGTTATTAAGTCTATGGGAATTAAAATGGTATTGTCTGGTGAAGGAGCCGATGAGATTTTTGGAGGATATTTATATTTTCATAAAGCGCCAAATGCACAAGAGTTTCATGAGGAGACCGTTCGTAAACTGGATAAGTTGCATATGTACGATTGTTTAAGAGCGAACAAGAGTTTAGCTGCTTGGGGGATCGAAGGGCGTGTCCCTTTCTTAGATAAAGAATTTATGGATGTTGCCATGCGTATCAACCCTCAAGATAAAATGATTAATGGAGAGCGTATGGAAAAATGGGTTGTTCGTAAAGCCTTTGAAGATATGTTGCCAGAAAGCGTAGCATGGAGGCAAAAAGAACAATTTAGTGATGGCGTTGGTTATAGCTGGATTGATACTTTAAAAGAAGTTGTTGGAGAGGCGGTGACGGATGAGCAGATGGCTAATGCTAAGTTTAGATTTCCAATACAAACGCCACAAAATAAAGAAGAGTTTTATTACCGCTCTATCTTTGAAGGACACTTCCCGAGTGATGCGGCAGCTTTAAGCGTACCACAAGAAGCAAGTGTTGCGTGTAGTACGGCAACAGCATTAGAGTGGGATGAAGCTTTTAAAAACATGAACGAGCCTTCTGGACGTGCTATCGCAAACGTGCACGATAAAGCATATTAGAATTTAAAAACGAAGTAGTAAAAAAATGCCCAATAATTTATTGGGCATTTTTTTTAGTCTAAAATAGGCTGTGTTGGTTTCGGGTCGGGCGTAAGATGTTGAATCCTATCGATAATCCTAAATAGTTTTGTTTTGTCTAAAGGTTTGGAAAGACAATCAATAAAACCTGCTTCATAAACTTCGCTGTTAATTTCTGCAGAAGAATAGGCTGTGTGCGCTATTATAGGTAGATATGGTTTAAACTCTTTAATTATTTTTCTAGCTTCAAAACCGCCCATTTTCGGCATTTTTAAATCCATAATAACTAATTGGATTGAATCGTTTTTTTTGCAGATATCAACTGCTTCTTCTCCGTTTTTCGCTCTTATAACCGTGTAATTTCGCATGGTCATCACGCGATTTATTAGCATAAAGTTAATGTTGTTGTCTTCAGCAATTAAAATATTTAAAGGCTTTATTTTGTCAACAGGATTTAATTCGATTTCTTTTTTAGGTGTAATAGGTAGCCCATTTAGTTTTAAAGGGACTGTAAAGTAAAAGGTCGTACCGGCATTTTCTTCTGATTTTAACCAAATATCTCCACCTAGCATATCAATGTAAGCTTTTGAAATAGCTAGTCCTAAGCCAAGACCACTTAAATTGATCGTTTTATCATTCTGAATACGGTTAAATCTATTAAAGATGTTTTTAGAATCATCTTTGGTCATTCCAATACCTGTATCCTGAATATAAAATTCTAACATATTACTATCAGGATTAATATTGTATCCAAAATTGACAGCTCCTTTTTCTGTGTATTTTACTGCGTTATTAACTAGGTTTACAACTATTTGCTTGAATTTTGTTTCGTCACTTATTAATTGAAAAACAACAGGATGTTTGGGTTGGTCTAAAAATAATTTTAAAGATTTGTCTTTAGGAATGCTAATTTCAATAGTTTGTTTAACCTCATTTAAAACCTCTTGTAAGTTAAAAGCACTATAATTAGGTTTTATTTGATTGGTATCAATTTTTGACATTTCAATTAAATCATCAATAATCAATACAAGATTCTCTCCACTACGTGTAATAACAGTTATGTATTCTTTTTTTTCGGCTTCAGATAGTTCTTGAGTACTTAAAATGTCAGAAAACCCAAGAATTGCATTCATAGGCGTTCTTATTTCATGCGATAGGTTTGTTAAAAAGGAAGCTTTTAAAACTTCACTTTCTTCAGCTTTTTCTTTAGCTTTTTGTAATTCTTCTTTTTGTTGATTGCTATTTAGAAACAAGTCACCAATACGCGAAAATTCTAATGAGGCCTCTTTTAATTTAGCGATAGCAGATTCGTCATTTTTTTCTAGAATCTTAATAATTAAACTTAAGGGTTCGGCAATCATTTTTCTTAAGAAAAAAACAAAAATGACTAACAGTGCTACAAAGCTACATGTTAAAATAGCTAAATACGTTTTGTTTTGATTTTTTAAAATAAAAAAAGAAACAAAACAAATGATTAGAAATAACGAGCCAGAAGCTGCCATTATAACTATCATCTTCTTGTATGTAGAAGAAAAATAATTTTTCATAGATTGGTTAAGTCAATTTAGGTGTACGAAAGTATAAAAATAATTTATATAGTGTTGCTAGCTAGGTCAGTTTTTCTTATAGTTTACATAATGATAATTTTAATTAAGATGCTTTAAATATCTTTTTTGTTTAAAAGCATTACAAAAATGAAATTAAAATGTGTTTAAAATAAAGCTTCTTAGCGTTTTTTAGTTCTTTTGTATTTTAGGAATTATAAAAATCGGTTATTTTTTGTTTTAAGGTGTTTTTTAGACGATTTAAGGCGCTTTTTTGTTTTTAAGTAAATGTTAATAATTTTTATGCTATACGCTTAAATTAGCTTGAAAAACCTTATTAATTTTGTATATTTGTTTGTATTCAATAGGGTGCTTAGTCGCATCTTTTTTTATGCTTAAATCAGAAATAGATCATAAACAATATAAATATGAGCGAAAAAAAGGAAGAGTTCAATAAAGATGGATATTCGGCAGATAGTATCCAAGCTTTAGAGGGTATGGAGCATGTGCGTATGCGTCCTTCAATGTATATTGGGGATGTAGGAGTACGTGGTTTACACCATTTAGTATATGAAGTTGTAGATAACTCGATTGATGAAGCTTTAGCTGGTCATTGTGATAATATTACAGTTACGATTAATGAAGACAACTCGATTACTACAGAAGATGATGGTCGTGGTATTCCTGTAGGAATGCACAAAAAAGAAGGTGTTTCAGCTTTAGAGGTTGTAATGACTAAAATTGGTGCCGGTGGAAAGTTTGATAAAGATTCTTATAAAGTATCTGGTGGACTTCACGGTGTTGGTGTAAGTTGTGTTAATGCATTATCAGATCATTTAACAGCAACTGTATATAGAGAAGGAAAAATTTGGGAGCAAGAGTATTCTAAAGGAAAAGCCTTATACCCAGTAAAAGCCATTGGAGATACAGATAAAAGAGGAACAACAGTTACTTTTAGACCAGATCCAACAATATTTACACAAACGTTAATTTATAACTATGATACTTTAGCTAGTAGAATGCGTGAATTAGCATATTTGAATAAAGGTATTACAGTACATTTAATAGATAAGCGTTTTACAAAGGAAGATGGTTCTTTTGAAGGTGAAACATTTCATTCTGAAGAAGGATTAAAAGAATTTATCAAGTTTTTAGATGCTACAAGAGAGCCTTTAATGAAAGATGTTATTTCTTTTGAAGGTGAAAAAAATGGCGTACCTGTTGAGGTTGCAATGATTTATAATACATCATATGCAGAAAACTTACATTCTTATGTAAACAACATTAATACACATGAAGGAGGGACACACCTTTCTGGTTTTAGACGTGGTTTAACACATACGCTTAAAAAGTATGCGGATGAGTCGGGAATGTTAGACAAATTAAAGTTTGATATTGCAGGAGATGATTTCCGTGAAGGTTTAACAGCTATTATTTCGGTAAAAGTTCAAGAACCTCAATTTGAAGGACAAACAAAAACTAAATTAGGAAACAGAGAAGTTTCTGCAGCAGTGAGTCAATCTGTTTCAGAAATGTTATCTGATTATTTAGAAGAAAATCCAGACGATGCTAAAATCATTGTGCAAAAGGTAATCCTTGCAGCACAAGCACGTCACGCCGCGCAAAAAGCGCGTGAAATGGTACAGCGTAAAACAGTAATGAGTATTGGTGGTTTGCCAGGGAAATTATCTGATTGCTCTGAGCAAGATCCTGCAAAATGTGAAGTATACTTAGTCGAGGGAGATTCGGCAGGTGGTACTGCAAAGCAAGGTCGTGATAGAGCGTTCCAAGCAATTTTACCTTTACGTGGTAAGATTTTAAATGTAGAAAAAGCGATGACACATAAAGTGTTTGAAAACGAAGAGATAAAAAATATCTTTACAGCTTTAGGTGTTACTATCGGTACAGAAGAAGATAGTAAAGCCTTAAATCTTTCTAAATTAAGATATCATAAAATAGTAATCATGTGTGATGCCGATATTGATGGTTCGCATATTGAAACTTTAATTTTGACTTTCTTTTTTAGATATATGAAAGAACTAATCGAAAACGGACATATCTATATTGCAACACCGCCTTTGTATTTAGTTAAAAAAGGAGCGAAAAAACAATATGCTTGGAGTGATGAAGAGCGTGTTAAGATTATGCAAGAGTTTGGTGAGTCTTCAAAAATCCAACGTTATAAGGGTCTTGGAGAGATGAATGCAGAACAACTTTGGGATACAACAATGAATCCTGAGTTTAGAACATTACGTCAAATACAGATTGATAACGGTGTAGAAGCAGATAGAGTATTCTCTATGTTGATGGGGGATGAGGTACCACCAAGACGTGAGTTTATCGAGAAAAACGCTATTTATGCAAACATTGATGCTTAATTAGTTCAGTTAATTTTATATTGTAAAGGAAACATTTTTTAATGTTTCCTTTTTTTTTACTCTAAAATCTATTTTGACCTGTAAAAAAAGGAAATACTTAATTTTGATTAATATATTTAAGACTTTGAGATAAATTAATTTATAATAGCATTTTTTTTTAACCGTCTTGATTACTGATAAACTTTAGAATCTTTTTTTTAGGATTAAAGATCATCTCTTAGATTTATAGTTTTCTTAATAAAAAGTAATTTTAAAATGTTAATTTTGTAGAACAGTAAGAAACACAATTAATTTTAAATATTAAATAAGATATGAAAGTAACAGTAGTTGGAGCAGGAGCAGTAGGTGCAAGTTGTGCAGAGTATATTGCAATTAAAAACTTTGCATCAGAAGTCGTTTTATTAGACATTAAAGAAGGTTTTGCAGAAGGTAAAGCAATGGATTTAATGCAAACAGCCTCTTTAAATGGTTTTGATACTAAAATAACGGGTGTCACTAACGATTATTCTAAAACAGCAGGAAGTGATGTTTGTGTTATTACTTCTGGTATTCCACGTAAACCAGGAATGACACGTGAAGAATTAATTGGTATTAATGCAGGTATTGTAAAAACAGTATCGTCTAACTTAATTAAAAATTCTCCTGATACAATTATCATAGTAGTAAGTAATCCAATGGATACTATGACTTATTTAGTACACAAAACGACAGGTTTACCAAAAGAAAGAATTATAGGTATGGGTGGTGCATTAGATTCTGCGCGTTTCAAATACAGATTAGCAGAGGCTTTAGGAGCTCCTATTAGTGATGTTGATGGAATGGTAATTGGAGGTCATTCTGATAAAGGAATGGTGCCATTAATAAATAAAGCGGTAAGAAACAGTGTTTTAGTTTCAGAGTTTTTATCTGAAGACCGTATGGAACAAGTTGTACAAGATACTAAAGTAGGTGGTGCAACACTTACAGGTTTATTAGGTACTTCTGCCTGGTATGCTCCAGGTGCAGCTGTATCAGGAATGGTTCAAGCTATCGCATGTGATACTAAAAAGATTTTCCCTTGTTCTGCTTTATTAGAAGGCGAATTTGGATTAAGTGATTTATCTATTGGAGTTCCTTGTGTATTAGGAGCAAACGGAATCGAGAAAATAGTAGAAATTAGTTTAACTGATGCTGAAAAAGCAAAATTAGTAGAATCTGCTGAAGGTGTTAAGAAAACTAATGGATTATTAGAATTATAATAATTACGTTAAAATATTTTTTTAAAGACTGTCTGAAAAGACAGTCTTTTTTTTTGAAACCCATTTTGATACTTGATTTTTTTTCTACGTTTTAACTTTAAAAATCCTACTTTTACAACTGGAAATTTTAAAAACCCCACATTATAATGAAAAAACAAATTGCATTAACATTACTATTATTGTTGTTTTTAAACGTTGTATCAGCCCAAGAAAAAAAATGGGAAGTTGATCTTAAAGAACAGTTATACCAAGTTGGTTGGATTGAGCAAACTAATACTGGCGCTATTATCGCTTCTGGAGCTAAAGGATTATTGGCAATGGATAATATTACAGGAGAAATAGTATGGCATAATCAAGAGTTGAAGGGAGTTGATAGAAATTCGTTTTTAAACATAGATGGTTTACCATTATTTTATGTAGAGTATGTTCCAATAGCAGGGAAAACAAGAGGGATTATTGTTAATTCTAGTAATGGGGATATCTTATTTGATACAAAAGGCGAAGGTTATAGAATTAAAAACTTCAATATACTAGCAGATCAAGGTATCATTTTATTTGAGCTTTTAAAAAATAAAGAGCGCATATTAATGAGCTTTAGTCTTAAGACTTGGGAAGAACAATGGATTACAAGTGTAGGAGAAGTGGGAGGTATGTTAACAAAACTTTTTAGCGGCTCTTTTATAGATCAAGGTCCTTATTTTAATAAAAAAGGAGATTTATTAGTTGGTGTTGAAGAGAAAATTTATGCTATAGATATAGCTAGTGGTAACATTAATTGGGAATACGAAGCTAAAAAAGATATAAAAGCTTTAGTGTATTCTGAAGGCAATAGCAGTTTGTACGTAGGTGTTAAAAAGTCTAATAAATTAGTAGTTTTAGATCCTAACACAGGAAGTGATATCACTCCTGGGAAACTTAAATTAAGAGGAACTTTAATTGATATTAGACCTGATAATGATAATAATTTAATTTTAGTAGAAACGGAAGGTTTTAATATAATAGATCCAGCGACTAATGAATTTAAGTGGAAAAAGAGTTTTAAAATAGATTTTTTAGACGAAGTAATTCCATACGAAAATAATTTTATCGCTATTGGTAAAGATGAAGATGATAGTACTATTTCTTTGGTCGATAATAACGGAGATAAAATCTGGACGAGTAAAGTGAAAGGATATGCGTATTACACTTCAGTGATTCCTAAAGGAGTCATGTATATTTCAACAGAACGTTCTAATATCTTAGATTTTGAAAAAGGTAAAGATGTTTGGGATAAAGATGTTAAGTTTAAATCAATTCCTGCAGTTACTTATGATACCAAAGAGGATAAGGTCATTCTATTTGAAAACAAAAAAGCTTATAAGTTTGATTTAAAAACAGGTTTAGTAACTCTTTTTGCTGAAGATGTAGAATTAGAAAAGGTAAAAAGAAAAACACCTTTAGTTGCAGAATATATTGAAGGTGCAGGATATCTAATAAATGCAGATCAACACATGTCGTTATTAGAACCATCAGGACAAGTTAAATACACTAAGTATTATGAGCCACCATCAAATTTAAATGGACTTAAAGGGTTAGCACAATTAGGGTTAAATATTGCAGGTGTAGATTTAGATATACAAGGATCCTTAGATAATATTAGTGCTTTATCATCAATTTCGAATGGTGCTTATGTAACATCGTTAGATCAAAACGGTGCAAGAACTGAAACTTCAAATATTGCAAGTATGTATATAGTTCAAGGTAATAATATGGCTACTGTATTCGAAATTACTAAAAGTAGATACTATAATTCTAAAACAGTAAAGGATCATAAGTTTATTGTTACTAAGGTGAAGGCTGATGATAAACCTACAATACATAAGATATACATGATCAATAAAAAAACAGGTAATCCTGATGCGGAAATTAGCCTTTTGGATAAAACACCAAATTACCTAATTGATGAGGTTGATAATGTCGTTTTTATTAATGAAAACAACCATTTAATTACATCTTATAAGTTTTAATAAAAATAAATAGATAGCAATGTTATCGCTTTCTATTTAAGTTGTAAAATTGTTATAGCATTGTATTTGTCAATAATTAATAAGCACAACAAAACAAAAAAACAATTAATCGAAACAAATTTCACAAAATGAAAAAAATAGTATTTTTATTAGTAGCAGCTTTTAGTTTATCTATGGTTGCACAAGATCAAGTAACAGAAGGTGTTATTATTACTAAAACAACGATGTCTAGTGATAACGAGCAAGCTCAGGCTCAGTTTGATATGAT
Organism: Olleya sp. HaHaR_3_96; assembly: GCF_019278545.1. Classification (NCBI taxonomy): domain Bacteria; kingdom Pseudomonadati; phylum Bacteroidota; class Flavobacteriia; order Flavobacteriales; family Flavobacteriaceae; genus Olleya; species Olleya sp. HaHaR_3_96. The sequence continues at coordinate 4,108,293 of NZ_CP058987.1, read as the reverse complement.
GGGAGAGATGTTGACAACAACTTACTTCAAAGATAAAAACTCAAGAGGAGAGTTAAATAGTCCAATGTCTGGTAACGTTATTACAATTAACAATGATGGCGAAAGTAAAATGTTAGTATTAATGGATAACCCAATGATGGGAAAAAAATATATGTTAACTGATACGACTGAAGCTAAAGAGTTAGCAAAAGATGTTGTTGTTACAGAAGGAGAAGAAGTAAAAACGGTTTTAGGATACGAGTGTAAACAATACATCGTTAAAATGTCGCAAAACGGATCTGATGTAGAAATGGTTATGTTTACTACTGAGGCTATTCCTGTAGCATCACAACAAACTTCAGGTTTAGGAGATAAATTAAAAGGTTTTCCTTTACATATGACAATGAAAGTAAACCAAATGGGAACTGATATGGTTATCATATCGGAAGTGACTGAAATTAAAAAAGAAACGGTTTCTGAAGATAAATTTAAGGTCGATGTTCCAGAAGGATACGAGAAAATGGAAGGACAATAGTCTTTTATATACTATATGATAAAAAAAGAGCAGCGTAATAGCTGCTCTTTTTTTGTTTTAAACCCTATTTATTTACATAAAGATTATAGTAGTACAAGCTTATTTTTTATATTTGGCGCATGAGGTCAAAATGGTACTTTTGTGCATTACTTACTGCGCTTACAATTTTTGTTGTTAGTCAACAACAAATTACTGTACCTAATCAAGAAATTATATTTCAATTTACGGATAATCAAACTACTGTTTCTCAAACAGAAGCGACTATTTCTGTTATTAAAAGTCAACTTAGAAGCATTGGTGTCAATGATACACAAGTACTTCATGACAATGGAGTATTAAAAATAACGTATTATAGTGATGCCTCTATTGAAAGTGTAAAATCAGTTTTATTAAAAGAAAAACTAATCGCATTGGTTAGTCAAAATAATCAATCTGATAGTCCGGCAAACAATAATTATAAATTTGATGTTTTTGAAATCAAAACAGCAACGGAATCGGGAGTTGGTTTTGATGGTAAATATATTGTAGAGTTCAAACAAGACTATACTAGAGCCTCTCAGGTTACTGTATCTTTTTCAGGCATCACTGAAATTATATTACAACTAAATCAGTCACAAGTTGTGGCTAAAAAAGTCAATACTAATATCTCTATTAGTATTGATAAAGGAACTTTTAATATTCCAGAAGGTAGAGCAGGACCGACTGTTTAACGATTTTAATATAAAATCGATTACCACCTTGAAAGCCTTAAATAACGTTTGTTTAAGCTTTAAACAATTCATTTTAAATCATTAAAAATATTGTCAAATCTTCACGCATCTTATATATTTGCGCGATCAAAACATTTGACATTAAATAAACAAAACCATGCAAAATAAAGGATTAGTAAAACTATTCGCTGTATTGTTTGGGTTGGTAAGTATCTACCAACTGTCTTTCACATTTAAAAATAATGCGATTGAAAACAATGCAACAGAATTAGCTGAAAGTAAAATTGAAGCAGGAGCCAAAGACCGCTCTGCAAAAGTAAATGACTATGCTGCTAAATATTTAGACACATTAGCAACATCAAAAGAGAGCGTTTTTCTTGGAAACACTTACGGAGATGTTAAGCAAAACTCAATGAAGTTAGGTCTTGACCTTAAAGGAGGATTAGAAGCAATACTTCAAATCTCTGTTAGAGATTTATTAACAGGATTGTCAAACGATAGTAAGGATCCTACATTTAAAAAAGCATTAGACGATGCAGACGAAATTCAGAAAGATAGTCAAAACACATATCTAGAAGATTTCTTTTCGGCATTCGATGCTATAAAAGGAGATAAGAAATTAGCGTCTCCAGATATTTTTGCAAACAGAGCATTAGTAGGAGAGATTGATCTTAATATGTCAGATAGTGATGCTCAAGCAGTTTTAGCGACTAAAGTTGACGAGTCTATTGTGTCTGCTTTTGAAGTATTACGTAAGCGTATTGATGAGTTTGGTGTCACTTCTCCAAACATCCAACGTTTAGGTAACACCGGGCGTGTATTATTAGAATTGCCAGGTGTAAAAGATGTCGCACGTGCAACTGAGTTGATTACAACAACAGCCCAATTAGAGTTTTGGGAAGGTCTTAAAGGAGAACAATTTAATCAGTTTTTAGTGTCTGCAAATGAGTTATTAAAAACAAAGTTAAAAGATACTACTACAAAAGCAGATGCTGATGGAGAAGTAAAAGAATTAACTGAAGAAGAAAAAGCAATAGCAGCTTTAACAGGTGAGGAAAACGAAACAATTAATGAAGTTAATCCATTAATTGATTTAATTGCTGGACCAGGGTTTGGAGCAACACTAGCACAATTTAATATAGCAGATAAAGACAAAGTAGCAAGCTACTTAGCAATGCCAGAAGTATTAGCGTTATTGCCATCAGAATTAAAACATACTAAATTTTTATTTGGAAAACCATCTGAAGATAGTGAATTAGTAGACCTATTTGTATTAAAAGGTACTAGAGATAAAGTACCGCCATTAAATGGTGCTGTTGTAACGGATGCACGTCAATCTTATGATCAAGCTAACAGGGTAGTGGTTAGTATGCAAATGAACAGTAAGGGTGCTAAGATTTGGGAGCAAATGACAGGAGAAGCTTTTAAAACTCAAGGTCAAATTGCTGTTGTTTTAGATAACACGGTATACTCTGCGCCATCGTCAAACTCTGGACCAATTGCGGGAGGAAGTACAGAGATTTCTGGAAGCTTTAATTTAAGCGAAGCAACAGATTTAGCAAATGTATTACGTGCAGGTAAATTACCAGCTCGTGCAGAAATTATTCAGAGTAGTGTAGTTGGACCATCTTTAGGTCAAGAAGCTATTGATAGTGGTACAATGTCATTTGGTATTGCATTAGCATTAGTTTTAATCTGGATGGCGTTTTACTATGGTAAAGGAGGTTTGTTTGCTGACATCGCGATGTTATTCAACATCTTATTAATATTTGGTGTGTTATCAGGTATTGGAGCAGTATTAACACTTCCTGGAATTGCAGGTATCGTATTAACTATTGGTATGTCTGTGGATGCAAACGTACTTATTTTTGAACGTATCAGGGAAGAGTTATCGAAAGGGAAAGACCAAAAAATAGCCATAAAAGATGGATTTAGTAATGCATTATCTTCAATTTTAGATGCCAACATTACAACAGGTTTAACAGCTTTAATCTTATTTATTTTTGGTACAGGTCCAATTAAAGGATTTGCAACGACTTTATTAATAGGTATTGGTACATCATTATTTACTGCGATTTTTATTACTAGATTATTAGTAGATTGGTATGCAAATAGAGGTGGTAAATTAGAATTCTCAACAGGATTAACTAAAAACTTATTTAGAAACATTAATATCGAATTCCTTACAAAACGTAAAGTTGCTTATATTATTTCTGCAGTAGCATTAGTAGTAAGTTTAGGATCTTTATTTACTAATGGTTTAGATCAAGGTATTGATTTTGTTGGAGGACGTACCACTCAAGTTCGTTTTGCAGAACCAGTAAGTGCAGTTGAGATAGAAGGACTTTTATCAGCACAAGATGTGTTTGGAAGTGCTACTGTAAAAACTGTTGGAGATGATAATAACTTAAAGATCTCAACGAAATATAAAATTAACGAAACAGCTAACGAAGTAGACGAGGAAGTAAGACTTAAAATATATAACACCTTACAACCTTATTTAAAAGGCGTGTCTTTTGAAGCGTTTAAAGACTTATCAAAAGCAGATAAGCAAGTTGGTATTATGGATCAATACAAAGTAAGTCCATCTATTGCAGACGATATTAAGCAAGCTTCTTTTTGGGCTGTATTAGGATCATTAATAGTCGTTTTCTTATATATCTTATTCCGTTTTAAAAGATGGCAATTTTCACTTGGTGCGGTAGCAGCAGTATTCCACGATGTTATCATCGTATTAGGGGTATTCTCTTTAACATACAAGTTTATGCCATTTTCAATGGAAATCGATCAAGCATTTATTGCAGCAATCCTTACAGTAATTGGATACTCGTTAAATGATACGGTGGTTGTCTTTGATAGAATTCGTGAATTTTTCAACGAGCACACAGAGTGGCCATTTACTAAAGTAATTGATACATCATTAAGTAGTACTTTAAGTCGTACGTTAAATACGTCTTTAACTACTTTAGTCGTATTATTAGCAATCTTTATTTTTGGAGGAGACTCAATTAGAGGATTTATGTTCGCTTTAATCATTGGTGTCGTTGTAGGTACATACTCATCATTATTTATTGCAACGCCAATCATGTATGACTTTGTTAAAAAAGGAAATGCAGCAGACGCATTAAAAAAGAAAGAAGTAGTGGTTGACGAAACAGTAGTGAAGTAGTCATAAACTAAACAGTATAAAAAAAGAGCCTTTCTATTAATTTAGAAAGGCTTTTTTGTTTTGCGTCATTGCGAGTAGAGCGAAATACTCTTTTTAAAGCAATCAATATGATTTTTTAGGGCGTTACCCACTTTTGCTGTTATTGGCAAAAGTGCGTCAGGCTTTCCGCTACAATCTTTTTGATCGTACCTCACAAAAAGGATTTCCACATCAATCCTTAACGCGACCTCAGAGGTAATATAAACCTTTTACTAAACGAATGGCCTTAGTGTTTAGTCCGTTAATTATAACCTCAAATACTAAAAGTGTTATTGTTTTATAATACTGTGATCTTGTTTAGTGGATATTCAATCTAATAAAGGGTATGCAGAAAGCAAATTTAAGGACACAAAAAAAAGCCTAATTGTAATAGTAACAATTAGGCTTTTTTTATATAATCTAAATATTAATTTTATTTTTCTAAGAGGTATTCAAAATAGTCCATTTTGTCTCCTACATCAAGTAGTAGCTTTTGTGCCATTCCTGCATTAAGCTCTAAAACAAATTGGGCTGGTGTATTAGAAGGTAAACCACTTTCGTCCATTGGTTTTGCGTTTTCTTGAAAACTAACAATACGTTTGTTGTGATCAAAAAAGATAAGGTCTAAAGGGATACGTGTATTTTTCATGTAAAATGAGCGTTGCTTTACATCAGGGAAAACAAACAACATCCCTTGATTATCTTTCATACTGTCACGATACATTAAGCCCGTTTGTATCTCGTAATCTGTCTTAGCAACCTCAATGTTAAATACCTTAGCAATAGTATCTGTAGCGCCTTTAAAAAGCGTTAATTCTCCTTCTTTCTTAAAGTCAATTTTTACGGGTGCAACAGGCTTGTCTTCTTTGCAAGATGTAAAACCAAGTGTTAAAGTGCATAATAAAAGAAGGGTGGTAAATTTAAAATAGTGTTTCATTATTTGATAGCAGTTTTAGGTTTAAAGACAAACATAAAATAAAGACCAATTAAAATAAATGGCACACTTAACCATTGTCCTGTGTTAAGTCCAAACCAATTGATAAACTCATCACCTTGTGGCTCTTTAACAAACTCGACAAAAAATCTAACACTCCAAAGTAGTATTAAAAATAATCCGAATAAAAATCCGGTTTGATCTTTTTTGGTCGTTTTAGTATAAATAAACCATAGTATCAAAAATACAAAAATGTAACAAAACGATTCGTATAATTGTGCAGGATGTCTAAAAGGTACCGCTTCTAGTAATGGCGCCATGTTTGGATTATCAGTTATAGAAGCATAGGCTTTTTTAACGTCTTTAATTCCCGTTTTTTGTACGATCTCATATTTGTTGTAAAAGTTTTGTACAAAGCGAACACCAAAGTCAGAGTCAGTAATTTTTCCAATGATTTCAGAATTAATAAAATTACCTAATCTAATAAATATGGCACCCGAAGCTACAGGTATAACAATACGGTCTAAAATCCACATTAATGATTTGTAATTGTATTTTTTGCGGTATAAAAACATACCAATAATAATACCTATTGCTGCACCATGACTTGCTAATCCTTGAAAGCCTTGAAATTCGAAACCACCTCTGAATTTAAATGGTAGAAAGACGCTAAAAAAGTCTTGCGAAAATAATTCAGGTTGATAAAATATAACATGTCCTAGACGTGCACCAAGCATGGTTGCAAGGACAGTGTGTATAAATAGAGGATCTAAAAATTCTAACTTTATTTTTTCACGTTTGAAAATATATTTCATTATAGCATGTCCTATAACAAATGCAGCAATCCACATTAAGCTATAAAAATGTATTTTAAAATTTCCTATAATATCGATTCCTGTTAACGGATTCCAATCGAATTTAAGTATGTACATAGTTTATTTTTTGGAGTTGTAAATATAGCATTTATGCTTTATTTATCAGAATTACTTAGCAAAGGTTTAGCAATAAATTAAAGAAGAGACTAAAAGCTTGTACGCTTGCGTTAAGGATGGAAGTGGCATCCTTTTTTATTTTTCTTAAAAAAGATATAACGGACAGCCTGTTAAAACGCCCAAATAATTACGGTACGGGGTCGTAACCGCTACCGCCCCATGGATGACAACTAAAAATACGTTTGATACTTAGTTTTAATCCTTTAAGTAGTCCATGTTTTTGTAACGCTTCTTTACTGTAACTTGAACAGGTGGGTTGATATCTACAAGTTGCTGGTGTAAAGGGGGAAATCAGGGTTTGATAAACCTTAATTAAAAATAAAAAGGGAGCGATTAGTATTTTTTTCATAATAAAAAAGTCCTCTCGTAAAGAAAGGACTTTGTTAATTTATTTAATTCGTAGAAAAGGTTGTGCCTTCTCTACCATCGTTAAGTTGTATGCCCGCCTCTGCTAGCTCATCTCTGATTTGATCGGATAAAGCAAAGTCTTTATTGACTCTAGCTTCTTGACGTAGTTTGATTAATAATTGTACGGCTCCAGATAATTTATCTGTTCCGGCTCCAGCTGCTGATTTGTCGTTTTTTAATCCTAAAATATCAAAAACAAAAGCATTGACTGTTGTTTTAAAAGTCTCTAAATCTTTTTCGGATATAGTTTCAGACCCTTCTTTTATCTGATTGATATATTTAACACCTTCAAATAAGTTTGCAATGGCAATTGGTGTGTTAAAATCATCATTCATGGCATCATAACATTTTTGCTTCCAAGCGTCAATGTTTATTGTAGATGTTTTTGATGTTTTTAAATGGTCTAGTTGGCTTACGCCTTCCATCAAACGATTGTACCCTTTTTCACTGGCTAATAGACCGTCATCAGTAAGGTCTAAAATACTGCGGTATGATGATTGTGCTACGAAAAATCTGATAACACTTGGTGTGTAGGCTTTACTAAAAAAGGCATTATTACCGGATAATAACTCGTCAGGATTTACAGTGTTACCCGTAGATTTAGACATGCGTTGTCCGTTAAGCTCTAGCATGTTGGCGTGCATCCAATAGTTTACTGGAGATTTTCCTAGTGCTGCTTGATTTTGAGCAATTTCGCACTCGTGATGCGGGAACTTTAAGTCCATTCCACCACCATGGATATCAAAATGATCGCCAAGATATTTAGTACTCATAGCAGTACATTCTAAATGCCATCCAGGAAAACCGTCACTCCAAGGTGAGGGCCAACGCATGATGTGCGTAGGTTCTGCTTTTTTCCAAAGGGCAAAATCTTGTGGATTTTTCTTGTCCGATTGCCCGTCTAGTGCTCTAGTGTTATGTATTAAATCTTCTAACTTACGTTTGCTTAAAATGCCGTAATTGTTAGTTTCGTTGTATTTATGGACATCAAAATAGACAGAACCATTAACTTCGTAACCAAAACCATTATCAATAATGGTTTTAATTAGCTCTATCTGCTCGATAATATGACCGGTTGCGGTAGGCTCTATACTTGGCGGTAAAAAATTAAATGTGTTTAATATGTTATGGAAATCGACAGTGTAGCGTTGTACAACTTCCATAGGTTCGATTTCTTCTAACCTTGCCTTTTTAGTAATTTTGTCTTCACCTTCGTCGGCATCATTTTCTAAATGTCCAGCATCGGTAATATTTCTAACATAGCGGACTTTGTATCCCAGATGTTTAAGGTACCTGAATATCACATCAAAGGACATAAAGGTTCTCACGTTTCCTAAATGGACATTACTGTAAACGGTTGGTCCACAAACATACATGCCAATATAACCTTCGTTAATAGATTTAAAGTTCTCTTTTTCTCCTGTTAAGGAGTTGTATATTTTTATGTTTTGATGCTTGTAAAGTTCCATTGCTGTTTACTAAAATTTTGTCTCCAGTTTGATATATTCTAAGAATTCGCGTCTAGTAGATTTCTTTTTAAATTGTCCTCCAAATTCTGACGTTACTGTGCTGCTTTCAATATCTCTAATTCCTCTAGAGTTTACACATAAGTGTTTTGCATCTATAACACAAGCAACATCATCCGTACCTAAAGCTTCTTGTAGTTCTTTAACAATTTGTATGGTCAATCGCTCTTGTACTTGTGGGCGTTTTGCATAATAATCTACAATACGATTCATTTTAGACAACCCAACTACAGTACCGTTAGAAATATAAGCAACATGTGCACGTCCTACTATAGGAAGTAAATGATGCTCGCAAGTAGAATAAACGGTTATGTTTTTTTCTACTAGCATTTCTCCGTATTGATATTTGTTATCAAAAGTCGATGCTTTTGGTTTTTTATCTGGGTGTAATCCTCCAAAAATCTCGTTAACAAACATTTTTGCAACACGGTTAGGTGTCCCTTTTAAGCTGTCGTCAGTTAAATCTAAACCTAAAGTCTCTAATATTTTAGTAACGTCTTTTTTTATACTCTCAATTTTATCAGCATCTGATAAGTCAAAAGCATCCGCTCTTAATGGAGTATCGTGATTTGTGCCAATATGGTTTTCGCCAATAGCATCGTTGTCGTCTATATTGTTTTCAATCTTCATTTAAATAAAGTCTGTAAAATGGTGTTTAAAATAGTTTGCAAAGATAAACAATAAATAAATTTGATTGAGGGTAGGGTTTTGTTAAATGTACTTGTTATATGGGTAAGAATAGGAAAAACCTAAATTAAGGTCGTAATATTAACATAATGTTAATTAAAATTTTCTTAATTTTCAAACCTAATTATATCCTAAAAAACCATGAAATTTAAAGTTTTCTTTACACTAGCATTTGGATTATTGTTGTTTGCTCAGCAAGGAGTAGCACAAACCCAAAAGAAACAACAAACACAATTAGTTAAATATAAGAAAAATGTTGCGGCACCATTAACAGCAAAAGAAATGGGTATGCTGCAGGAGGTTTATCAAGATAAATTACAAACTTATGTTTTAAGTAATCCACAACGTGTAAAAGACTTTAAACATTTGCTTAGAAACAGAGTGTCCATAAAAAAAATACCAAGTTTAGTTGGTAATAAAAATAAGTATCAACTTATTAGTGACGCGGGGCTTTTTAATAATTATAACGGTACTCTAGTTATGGATAAAAGTTATGACCCTTCAACTTTTAATGTCTTGAAATATAATCTTCAGTTTTTTGGAATTGGGTCAAGTATTTACAGGATAGATAATACGGAGTATTTTATTATTATCAAGTCTCAAACCATTACAAAATAACCTGCAAATTAGTTTACACCAACGATGTATCATAAACACAAACCAATGAAAAAGTTTTTAGTAGCCCTTATTTTATTAAATTCATTTATTGCTTTATCGCAAGATGTACTTATGCAAAGCACAACAGTTAGTCAATGTGGAGGCGTATTTTACGATTCAGGAGGGCCGTCTGCCAACTATTCTGATAATGAGAGTTTTATTTTGACTATTTGCCCTGATACACCAGGGAATTTAGTCCAATTAGATTTTACAGCTTTTAGTACAGGATTGAATACCGATATTATGACCATTTATAATGGTGATGATGTTTCTGCACCAGCATTTGGACAATTTACGGGGGGGGGAGCTTCTGCTAATCCTGGACTTGTAACAGCAACAGCTGCAAATTTATCAGGATGTTTAACTATTGAATTTACTTCCGATGGAGCTCCGAATGCAGCAGGATGGGCAGCAAATATTTCTTGTTTTGAGCCTTGTCAAACAATTGTTTCTCAGTTGGACAGTGCGTCACCAGCACCAAATGGAGATGGTTATATTTGGGTTTGTCCAGGAGAAGATATTACATTAAACGGAAGTGCAAACTTTTCTGTCGATGGTACAGGAGCTACTTACGAATGGGATTTAGGAGATGGGAACTTTATTTCGGGACAATCGGCAACGTTTTCGTACACAACACCAGGCGTGTATATTGTTAACTTAAATGTGAATGATACTAACACTAATACAGACCCTTCAGGTTGTACAAATACTAATTTAATTAATCAAGTTGTGCAAGTTGGTACAGAACCTGATTTTACGGGAACAGAGGCAGTAGATAGCGTAATTTGTTTTGGCGATTCTACTACTATAAACGGTGTCGTTACACCAACTGAATTTATCAACAGTTGTACATCACCTGTTAGTGGTGTTACAGTTTTACCAGATTTATCTGGTGCAACTTATGAAACATCAATAACAGTTGATTGCTATGATTCTGCTCAAACTTTAACTGATGTTAATCAGATTGTTAGTGTTTGTATTAATATGGAACATTCTTTTTCAGGAGATTTAGACATATTTATTATTGGCCCTACAGGAGCTGAAACTCAACTTTATGATCAAGCAGGTGGAGGTACCTATTTTGGAGGTGCGGATAATTTAGATAATCAAATACCTGGAGTGGGAGCAGATTATTGCTGGTCTGCTAATGCAGCAACAACAGTTAATAATGGGGCTACAATTACGGCAGGTACAAATCCTCCTGGTAATTCTTGGGCACCTGGTACTTATCTGCCTACAGGCTCTTTTAATTCTTTGTTAGGAAGCCCTTTAAATGGAGATTGGACCATTCGAGTGGTTGATAATTTATCAGTAGATGATGGAACAATTTTTTCATGGAATATAGAGTTTGATCCAGCTTTACAACCTCCAGAATTATCTTTTACACCAGTTACTGTTACAGAGGGATGGGATGCTGACCCTTCAATAATAAGTACATCAGGAAATGATATTACGGTGCAACCGGCTACAGCAGGAACCCATTGTTATACTTATAGAACTACAGATGATTTTGGTTGTGAATATACAGAGGTCGTTTGTATCGATGTTTTACCGGAATTAGATAATGGGTTACCTAATGATTTGTTTTTATGTAATCCAGGAGCATTACCATATATTTTCGATTTAACAGAAAATGATGCAGTTATTACTGCGCCATCTGCTGTTTCTGGAGACTTGAATATTACTTATTATGAAAATCAAACTGATGCAACCAATGGAACTTCAGCAATTGCGACACCTACAAATTATAGTTCGTCTGCTGTTTTAGGGGTGCCTCAAACTATTTATGTTAGAATAGAATACTTAAATTCGGGTTGTTTTGAAACCGAAATGTTCACTTTAAACATAACAACGCAGCCAATAATTAATCCTGCGCCAAATATGATTACTTGTGATGATGTCTCAAATGATGGTTTTGAAGCTTTTGATTTAGAAAGTCAAAATACAGCTATCTTAGGAACGCAATCTTCGACAAGTTTTGTAGTCACGTATTATTTAAGTTTTGCCGAAGCTAATGCCGGTGTTGCTGGTACAGAATTGGTTAGTGATTATACTAATACAGTTAATCCTCAAGAAATTTATGTAAGAGTGCAGGTTATAGGTAATGATGCATGTTATACTGCATCTGCTTTACCAGTTTTTGAATTAATTGTAAATCCTTCTGATGATTCATCATTTGTGGTCGCACCAAATTGTTCAGGTGGAACAGTGAGTGGTATTGTTACCCCTGGAGGAACATTTGCTTTAAACCCTGATTTAGGTGATGGAGCAACAATAGACACAATAACGGGAGAAGTAACTAATGGTATCTCTGGAACTAGTTACACTATACAATATACTACTACGGGGACATGTCCATCATCTACAGATGAAGTTTTAGTCGTGCAAACAACAGATGATGCATCCTTTACTATGGTGCCTTCTTGTGATGGGGGAACTGTTGATACTGTCGCTACTCCTGGAGGAACTTATGCTTTTAATCCAGCGGTAACAGGCCCTGAAGTAATAGACTCAGTTACAGGAACAATAACTAATGGAACTCCTGGTACAACGTATACAGTGGAATACACGACTGCGGGAATTTGTCCTGATAGTAGCACACAGTCTGTAACAGTTTATCCAGTTGAAGATGCTACTTTTTCTGTAATTGAAAATTGTGATGGAGCAACAATGAATATTATTGGAGATACAGGAGGAACCTTTGTCTTTAATCCAATAAATACAGATGGAGCAATTATAGATGCGTTAACAGGGGAGGTTACAAACGGTGTTCCGGGAGCAACGTACACTGTTGAGTATACAACTTCAGGTCCTTGTTCTGATAATAGTTTCCAAAACGTAACAGTTTTAAATCAAGATGATCCAGCATTTACGGTCTTACCAGATTGTAATGGTGGTATCGTAGATTCTGTAATTACACCAGGAGGAACTTATGTATTCAATCCTGCAGTAACAGACACGGCAGTAATAGATGTTAATACAGGTACAGTAACGTCGGCAACTCCAGGAGCAAGTTATACTATTGAGTATACAACTGCTGGAGCATGTATACAATCAAGTACTCAAGTATTAAATGTACTTCCTGCAGATGATTCTTCATTTACTTACACACCAACATGTGATGGAGCAATAGCTACAATTACAGGTTTAACAGGTGGAGTGTTTACATTTAATGTGTCTCCTGTTGCAGGTGATGTGGCCGTTTTAGATGCCGCTTCCGGTTTAATTACGGGAGGAGGTTCTAATGTTACATATAACATTGATTATACGACTAATGGATCTTGTCCAACAACCACCACAATTGCGGTTACAGTTTATCCAGAACCTGTAGCGGTAACCGCTTCGCCATTATCAGTTTGTGATGATGGTACACCAGATGGCTTAACCTCAATAGATTTAAGTCTTAAAAATAATGAAATAAGTGGGGGGAATCCAGCGTATGCTGTAACATATTATTTGACACAGTTAGATGCAGATATGGCAATGAATGCATTACCAATACCCTATGACAATATTAGTAATCCACAAACGGTATTTGTTAGAGTTGAGGATGTAAATACAACATGTTACACAACCACGACTTTACAATTAGAAGTAGAGCAAGCACCAATCACTTTTGCGCCAACAGATTTAGTAGTTTGTGATCCAGATAGTGATGGGTTTAGTGTCTTTACATTAACAGACTCTGAAGCTCAAATCACAGGCGGGGTACCAGGGTTATCAGTAACTTATCATGAAACAGTTAGTGATGCACAGCTTAATGTTAACCCATTAACAAGTCCTTACAATAATATCGTAGAGGATGTTCAGGTGGTTTATGTGCGTGTTGAAAGTGCAACTATAACAACTGCATGTGCTAGTTATGAAGATTTAGTGCTAATCGTCAATCCAACGCCTCAAATAACTGATCCAAGTCCATTGGAGGTTTGTGATAATGATGCAGACGGCATTGCTCTATTTGATTTAGAGTTAAATAATCCGGAAATACTAAATCAGTTAGATACAGATACGACTAACGATTTAGCAACTGTAGATTATACAATTACCTTTTATACGACAGTAGCAGATGCGGCAGTACCACAAAATGCAATAGCGACCCCAAATGCATTTACTAATACAACGGTAAATATGCAAACGATTTGGGTTGTAATAACGGATAATGCTAATGGATGTTCAACAACAACACCAATGGATTTAATAGTCAATCCATTACCAGTGTTAGTACAGCCAACACCATTAGAGTTATGTAATGATACTGATTTACCAGGAGAAGTTCCAGCACTAGCGCAAGAAGCATTTACTTTGGAAGATGCTAATGCACAAATTTTAAATGGACAAACAGGAATTACATTAACGTATTACTTTACTCAAACGGGAGCAAGTAATGGTACCGCTTCTGATCAAATTTTCAGTCCTTATGTTAATACGGCTAATGCACAAACAGTTTATGTAAGAGCAGAAGATAATGTGACAGGATGTATTAGTACAATTACCTTAAATTTAAGAGTTAACCCAACCCCTTCACCAGAAGCTAATCCAAGTACATTAATAGAATGTGATAGTGATAATGATGGATTTGCTCTTTTCGATTTAGACAGTCAAACGATAAGTATCTTAAATGGCGAGTCAGGTGTTAGTATTAGCTATCACGAAACAGAAGCAGATGCCACTAGCGACATTAATCCGTTAACTAGTCCATACACCAATATTGTACCTAGTAACCAAAATGTATACGTACGTGCAGAAAATGATATAACAGGTTGTTTTACAATAGTTATTTTACCATTAGATGTGCAGCCTTCACCAGTTGTGCCAATAACAATAGACGATTACATAGTGTGTGATGATAATAATGATGGTTTCAATCAGTTTGATTTTGATACCGTTATGACACCACAAATTTTAGGGACACAAAATCCTGCAGATTTTACTTTAACGTATCATACTACAGCACTAAATGCAGAGAGTGGAAATAGTCCAATAGTTAACACTAGTAATTATACCAATGTGACTAATCCTCAAACCATTTATATCCGATTAGTTAGTAATACAAATGGTTGTGTGACCACGGGACAGTTTGAAATTATAGTCGAATTTCCTCCAGTATTAGTACAGCCAACACCATTAGCTATTTGTGACGAGTTAGATGCTAATTATTATGAAAACAACGATGACATCGCTACCTTTGATTTAACGGTTAAAAATGACGAAATCATAGCTGGGAATGTGAGTTGGATAGTCGCGTATTATGAGACACAAGCAGATGCACAAGCCGACGTTAATGTCATTGCAGATCCAACACAATATACTAACATGATGGTTGGTACTAATCCAGCAAATCCTCAAACGGTTTATGTTAGAGTTACCAATTCTATCACAGGGTGTTTCTCATTTACGACTTTAACTATACGTGTGTTACCAAATCCAACACCATTAGAAAATCCAGATAATATCGAGTTGTGTGATGATGTTAATATTGTAGGACCAAACGATTTAATCGAACTCTTTGATTTAACTCAAGATGCGGCAGTTATATTAAATGGCGAAGGTATTAATCCAAGTGATCCAAGACATTTAAGTTATTATACGGATTTAGATAACGCTTTAATGGGGACAACGCCAATAGCAGATCCAACAATGCATAGCAATGAAGATCCAACAAATCCAGGAGTAGCTATTACACCACAAACTATTTATGTGCGTGTAACAAATGGAACGGACGAAATAGGAACATCAGGAACAGGTTGTTATACCATTGTTAGTTTTGATATCATCGTTAATCCATTACCAGAGGTTAGTCCAATCGAAGACTATATCTATTGCGAGTTATTTAGTGATGGTCAATATGGATTTGATTTAGTAAGTAAAACAGACGAAATTTTAGGTACGCAAAGTGCTACAGATTTTACATTGACGTTTTATGCAGCAGATGGTACTACTATTGGTAATCCATCAAACTATACTAATGCTACTAACCCAGAAATCATCTCTGTAGATATTACAAATAATCTTACAGGTTGTATCGCTAGAACAAGTTTTACGATCGAGGTACAAGAGGGTGCACAAGCTAATCCTGATATGGCTCCAATTGTTTACGAGTTATGTGATGACAATATGGAAACCGATGGGGATACTACAAATGATAGTACACCGTTTGATTTAGTTACTCAAAATCCAGATGTTTTAGATGGACAAGATCCAGCAAACTATATTGTAAGTTACTATGCAACGCAAGCGGATGCAGATGCAGCAATAGATCCTTTACCATTATTATATGAAAACATAATTAACCCACAAGTTATTTATGTCCGTGTAGATAATGATACAATGATTGATGATGGCTCAGGAACCGGAACCATGGTTGATACTTCAATATGTTATGAAACAGCAGAACTAACCTTACAAGTTAACCCATTACCAGAGGTTGAGTTAGAGGCAAGTTATTTATTATGTATCAACACTAATGGTACAGAAGTAGTGAGCGCACCAATAATCGAAACAGGATTAAATACGACGGACTATACTTTTGAATGGTTATTAGAAAACGTTACTATTCCAGGAGAAACCGGAAATAGTTTAGAACCAACGCAAGGTGGTAACTACTCTGTGATTGTTACTGATATTAGTTCAAGTAGTGTTACAATGTGTCAAACAGTAGCTACAACTATAGTTGAAGAAAGTGAACCACCAACAATAGCTGTAGAGTTATTAACAGAAGCGTTTGCAGAAGTGCATAATATTTATGTCACTGCAACAGGTAGTGGAAGTTCAGTATACGAATTTAGTATCGACGACGGACCATGGGAAGTTAATATGCCCAATGATGGGACGTATACCTTTACCGATGTTGGCGCAGGAGACCATATTGTAACGGTAAGAGATATCAATGGTTGTGGAGAGTCTAGTTTACCAATCTCTATAATGGATTATCCACACTTCTTTACACCAAACGACGATGGCTTTAATGATACGTGGAATATCTACGGAATCGATGATCAGCCTGATGCCGTGATTTACATCTTTGATCGTTATGGAAAGTTATTAAAACAACTAAGTCCAACAGGACTAGGATGGGATGGAACGTATAACGGCAACCCAATGCCAACTAGTGACTATTGGTTTACGGTTGACTATAGAGAGCCAAACGATCCAAATAATAGTAAAAAACAATTTAAGGCACACTTTACCTTAAAACGATAAACTAAAATAGTGACCTAATCACTATAACTAAAAAAAAGCCTGAACATATGTTCAGGCTTTTTTTTATACTCACGTTAGATTGATAACAATTCTTAACTTTGCTATAAAGTAAAAAAGCTTCTCCATCTATATCTTAAGACTTTCGTCTTACTCCTGTTTAGATACAATGTTTTTATACTACTAGAGAGGTGTTTTGTGTCCTTTTAATTCAATCTTCTAAACTTTTACAAGTGCTGATTATACTAACATAATATGCACTTTTAATTACGGTCTGGTATTGCTGATTACTATAGGTTTGGGCATAAAAAAACCTGAACACATTGTTCAGGTTTTATATCGTTTTATAAAATAAATGAAGTACTAATTATAATCTAAATCCTAAGGTTAAGGTCACATTAGAAATTTTAGTGTCTAGAATAACAGGGTTTGTTAATCCTGTATTAAAAAATTGTTCATCTCTATCTTGTCTTGATTGGTTAAATGCTAGATCTAAATTAGTATTACCAAAGTTGTAACCCAAACCTAAAGAATAACCTGTTAAGTCACCAACAGTTGTACCGTTAGCATATGGGCTTTCCTCAATTCTGTAACCTCCTCTAAAACTAAATTGCTTTACTTTGTATTCTGCACCAATTTTAAAAGTGGAAGCGGCAGTTAGCACATTTTCCATTAGAGCATTTTGAGCACTGAAACTTGGATCAGAAGTTGGTTTAAATTTTGTTTTACTGTAATCTTTTCTAGAATAATCAAAGCTTATTAAGCCTTGTGTCCCAAAAACGTAAGCTAAACTTCCTGTAATCTTACTAGGAGTTTGTATTCTATAGCTTTCAAATATATTTATAATATTAGGATTAACTATTTGGTAAAAATCACCATTAGTATCATCAGCAACAAGTGTTTCAACATATTGTGTCGTTTCATCTTCTAGCGTCATCCATGTTGGAGATTCGTAAGTTATTCCAGCTCTTAGTTCATTGGTTAATTTAAAGATACCTCCTAATTGAAAAGAGAAACCAGAACCGTTTGTAGACAATGTGTTGTCAAATAAGACTTCTTTAACTAGAGAACTCGTGTTATTGTTTGTTTCGTAAAAACTAGTGTAACGTTCATAATTTAAAAAATGAGAGTTAAGATTTAAACCAAAATAGGTGTTTTCTCCATATTGTGTTCCTAGGTTAAAGCTAATTTTTCCATTATATCCTGTAGCAGAATAAGTATAGTCTTGTTGAAATGAATTTCCTTCTATGTTACTTGTATACTGCGTATTATCATCATCAAACGAATTGGGTTCTAAAATATACGAGTCATAACCCAAAAAAGCTTGCTGGTTTCCATAACCATAAGCACTTCCTATTCCTGCGTAAGCATCAGAAGTAGACTCGCCAGGAAAAGCTGATATTTCATCTAAACGCAAGCCTTGTGCATTGGCAAGAAAATATTGACCAATACTAGTGTTTCCCGTTCCATTAGCTCTCCAGTCGTTGTCATAATTTTTTGTGATATCATACTCCATAGCTAAAGAAAACTTCTTCCAAGGAGAATCATTGTTACTATTTTTAAATATAAAAACACCTCCACCTTGATTTAAATTTAATGAAGTGTTAGAAGAATTGTCTGTGCCATTAAAATAATTGGTACTGTTAGAATTGTTTTCGGTTCCTAATGTAAATGAAGCATAGCTAGTAGTGAAAACAGCAGAACTTGCTGGGTTAATACTTATTGCACTTAAGTCTCCTCCAAGTGCTCCAAACGCACCACTCATACTTTGGAAGCGAGCTGTTCCAGTTATTTCTCCACTAGAATAGCGTAAGGCGTCACTAATGCTTTGTGCATTACTAACAGATATGGATAAGATACCCATAATTAATATAGTTATTTTTTTCATAGATCTTTTTTTTAAATTTTAACCTCTACCTCTTCTTGAACTGCTACTTGACGAAGAGCTACTTCTCGTTGAAGAACTGCTTCTTGTAGTTGTACTTGTTCGGGGTGTAGAATTGTTGCTTCTTGGTGTAGAATTGTTGCTTCTTGGTGTGGAATTATTAGTTCTAGTTCTAGGAGTTGTACTATTGTTTCTAGTTCTAGTTCTAGGCGTTGTACTATTAGTTCTAGTTCTAGGCGTTGTACTGTTGTTTCTAGTTCTAGGTGTTGTACTGTTAGCTCTAGTTCTAGGTGTTGTACTGTTAGCTCTAGTTCTAGGAGTTGTTCTTGATCTAGTTACAGTATTTCTTGAATTTAATCTTGAATTTGATAAAGAGTTTCTGCTTGCATTTGTTCCGCGTCTTCCAGCGTTGTAAGACAAACCTCTCCTGTTGTAACCGCGGTTGTAAGTATAACCATAGCCATGGCCATTTCCGTAATAAGAGTGTCCCCAATATGGATTATTAAACCCATTATTCCAACCATATCCATAGTTAAAACCAGCATTCCATCCCCAGTTGTTATAGCCCCAAGGTCTGTTGTATCCCCAGTTATTATAACCCCAGTTGTTGTATCCCCAGTTGTTGTATCCCCAGTTGTTATATCCCCAGTTGTTATAGCCCCATCCATAGTTGTTATAACCACTATCATAAACATTAATGACGACGTTTTCGTTGGTAGCTCCCCAGCCAGCATTTTGAGTATTTTCCTCTAAAGAATCATCATATGACCCTTGGTAAGAATCTATATCTGTAAAAATTTCATCTTCACTATTATATACTTCTGCTTCTAAAGCTTTTTCTTTAAAATAATTGGAATAGTAGTTGTTATTATTTTCTGCTGGTATTGCAATATCTTCTTGTGGCGCATTTTCGGTAGTAGATCCGTAAATGCCATCACTTGTTTGTCCAACATATTGATAAGATCCACAAGAGCTTAAAGCTAAAACAGCCGTAAGAACCATAAACGATGGTAATTTTTTAGATAAGTAGTTATTTAATTTCATATCGTGTTGTTTTTAATTGTTGAACATTGTAAAAATAGTTAGTTTTGCTGAACTATTTTATTATTTAACATAATCACAATTTTTGTGCCAAAATACTGTATATGAGTAAAAAACTAACAAGTAGAGCTGAAAATTATTCCAAATGGTATAATGAATTGGTTGTAGAAGCTGACCTAGCTGAAAATTCGGCAGTAAGAGGCTGTATGGTCATAAAACCTTATGGCTATGCGATATGGGAAAAAATGCAAGCAGAATTAGATAAAAAGTTTAAAGAAACAGGACATCAGAACGCTTATTTTCCATTATTTGTTCCAAAAAGCCTATTTGAAGCAGAAGAAAAGAATGCTGAAGGCTTTGCCAAAGAATGCGCAGTAGTTACACATTATAGGCTGGAGAACGATCCAGATAAGCCAGGAAAACTAAGAGTTGACCCAAATGCTAAGCTTGAAGAAGAATTAGTCGTAAGACCAACTAGTGAAGCTATTATATGGAGTACCTTTAAAGGTTGGGTGCAATCATATAGAGATTTACCTCTATTAATCAATCAATGGGCTAACGTTGTACGTTGGGAAATGCGTACACGTTTATTTTTACGTACAGCAGAATTTTTATGGCAAGAAGGGCATACGGCGCATACAACAAAACAAGAAGCGATTGCTGAAGCAGAATTAATGAATGGTGTTTACGCCACGTTTACAGAAGACTTTATGGCTATTCCTGTTATTCAAGGATTGAAAACAGAAAGTGAACGTTTTGCCGGAGCGGATGAAACCTATTGTATTGAAGCTTTAATGCAAGATGGAAAAGCACTACAAGCTGGGACGTCTCACTTTTTAGGTCAAAACTTCGCTAAAGCATTTGATGTGAAGTTTACATCAAAAGAAGGGAAGCAAGAATATGTATGGGCAACATCTTGGGGAGTATCTACAAGATTAATGGGAGCATTAATTATGACACATAGTGATGACCATGGATTAGTACTACCTCCAAAATTAGCACCAAACCAAGTTGTTATTGTTCCTATATATAAGACAGACGAACAATTGGAAGCTATTACAGAAGTTGTTAATGGTATAATGACAGACTTAAGAAGTAGAAACATATCCGTTAAGTTTGATAACAGGGATACGTATAGACCAGGAGCTAAGTTTGCACAACACGAATTGCAAGGTGTACCATTAAGGATAGCGATAGGAGCAAGAGATCTAGAAAACGGTACTGTGGAGCTTGCTAGACGTGATACATTAACTAAAGAGGTTGTTGCATTAGATACTTTAACAGATAGGGTAGAGGGCTTAATGACGG
Organism: Olleya sp. HaHaR_3_96; assembly: GCF_019278545.1. Classification (NCBI taxonomy): domain Bacteria; kingdom Pseudomonadati; phylum Bacteroidota; class Flavobacteriia; order Flavobacteriales; family Flavobacteriaceae; genus Olleya; species Olleya sp. HaHaR_3_96. The sequence goes on along the minus strand of NZ_CP058987.1, from coordinate 4,087,247 downwards.
AAATACAAGATACGTTATATAAGAAAGCTTTAGATTATAGAGATACACACATTACAGAAGTAGAAACTTTTGAAGAATTTAAAAAAGTTTTAGAAGAAAAGGGTGGATTTATCTCTGCACATTGGGATGGAACGGCAGAAACTGAAGATAAAATCAAAGAAATTACTAAAGCTACGATTAGATGTCTTCCTTTAGACGGAAAAATTGAAAAAGGAATTTGTGTGCTTACTGGCAGAGAATCAGCACGTCGCGTGTTATTTGCAAAAGCTTATTAAAGTTTTTTTGTTTTTTTTTATAAAAATTGTTGCAATACTTAAATATAGTTGTATATTTGCACCCGCAATGGCAACGTTGCTAAGTTATTTAAAAGTTATTTGAAAAGTTTGCAAGTTTAAAAAATATGTTTTATATTTGCGCTCTCAATAATTAAATGGCCCGTTCGTCTATCGGCTAGGACGCATGGTTTTCATCCATGTAAGAGGGGTTCGACTCCCCTACGGGCTACAATTTTTATAAAAAAATAAGGAAACAAAAATGGCAAATCACAAGTCAACTTTAAAAAGAATTAGAAGTAACGAAGCTAAGCGTTTGTTAAACAAGTACCAACATAAGACTACTCGTAATGCAATTAAAAAATTACGTGAGTTAGAAGACAAGAAAGAAGCTGAAGCTTTATTTCCTTCTATCGTTTCTATGTTAGACAGATTAGCAAAGAAAAACGTTATACATGCTAACAAAGCTTCTAACTTGAAATCTAGTTTATCTAAGCACGTTGCTGCGATGTAATTAGTTTTACTTTAAAAATTTTAAAACGCTTCATTTATATGAGGCGTTTTTTTTGTGTCTTATTTTAATTGATGTAAACCTATAAAAATACGGTTGTTCTATTAACTTCTTATGTGTATTAGCTTTAATATAGAAGTACGAAGAGACGCGGTATCGATATTTTGACTCTATTTAAGAAGGGTATAATATCATTATGTAATCTTCTATCTATGGTATTAAGATGTAGCTTGTAGATGTGGTTTCAATGGGTTGTGCTAGCGTTTAGAATAAAAATAAACGTGATACATATGTCGGCCATATTAGGTCATAAAAAAAGCCTTAACGATTGTTAAGGCTTTTCTGTATTATGTATGTGTTAGCTTTTAACCATTCATCGAGATTAAAAACTCTTCGTTATTTCTAGTTTGTCTAAAGCGATCATTTATAAATTCCATAGCTTCTACAGGATTCATGTCTGCAAGATATTTACGCATCACCCACATACGTTGGATGGTTGTAGCATCTAATAAAATATCATCACGACGTGTGCTTGATGATGTTAAATCGATAGCTGGGAAAATACGACGATTAGATATTTTACGATCTAATTGTAGTTCCATATTACCTGTTCCTTTAAATTCTTCGAAAATTACTTCGTCCATTTTAGAACCTGTTTCTGTTAATGCTGTTGCAATAATAGTTAGAGATCCCCCATTTTCTATATTACGTGCAGCTCCAAAGAAACGTTTTGGTTTATGTAAAGCATTAGCATCTACACCTCCCGAAAGAATTTTTCCTGACGCTGGTTGTACAGAGTTATATGCTCTAGCTAAACGCGTAATTGAATCTAATAAGATCACAACATCGTGTCCGCATTCTACCAATCGTTTTGCTTTTTCTAAAACGATGTTAGCAATTTTTACGTGCTCGTGTGCTTCCTTGTCAAAAGTAGAGGCAATAACTTCTCCACGAACATTACGTTGCATGTCTGTTACTTCTTCTGGACGCTCATCAATTAGTAATATCATTTGGTATACCTCGGGATGATTTGCTGCAATGGCATTGGCAACATCCTTTAAAAGCATGGTTTTACCTGTTTTTGGTTGTGATACAATCATACCACGTTGTCCTTTACCTATTGGTGCAAACAAGTCCATGATTCTTGTAGAGATAGTCGCTTGCTTTTCTGCAATATTAAATTTCTCTTGAGGGAATAATGGTGTTAAATGCTCAAAAGCAACACGGTCTCTTACCACATTAGGGTTTTGACCATTTATTTTGCTGACTTTAATTAAAGGGAAATATTTTTCGCCTTCTTTTGGAGGTCTAACTTGTCCTAGAACAGTATCTCCAACTTTTAATCCGAATAAACGAATTTGAGATTGTGAGACATAAATATCATCAGGTGATGATAAGTAGTTATAATCAGAAGAGCGTAAAAATCCGTAACCATCCTGCATGATGTCTAAAACACCCTCACTTTCTATAATAGCATCAAATTCAAAATCTGGTTCTCTATAACGGTTACGACTGTCTTTGTTTCCGTTATGTTGGTTACCGTTTTTTTGATTGCTATTTTTCTGGTTACTATTTTTTTGATTGTTATGTTTTGGACGATTTGGTTGCTTATTATCGCTTTGTTTGTCGTCCTTATTGTCGTTAGACTGTTTGTTTTTCTGATGGTTGTGAACCGGTTTTTTGGGTTGTGGTTTAGCAGGTGTTTTTGCGACCACTTCCTTCTCACTAACCTCCTTTTTAGCGACAGGTTTAGGTGCGGCTTCGGGTGTTAAATCTAATTGAGGTTGACTTGCGGTTCCCTTTTGTTTAGCAGGCTTTACAACTCTAGCTCTTTTTGGCTTTGGAGCTGCTACTGGTTTTTCAGTGGTTTCAGCTTTAACCGGTGCGGCCTTTTTTACAGGGGCTTTCTTAACAGGAGTATCCTCTTTTTTTACTTCTAAAACAGCTTTTGGATCTGCTGCTTGCTTATCTAGTATTTGATATACTAAATCTAATTTTTTTAATGAACGAAACTTAGAGACATTCAGTTTTTTAGCCATATCCTGTAATTCAGGAAGCTTCATTTCTTTTAATTGTGAGATTTCAAACATTGATGTTGAATTAACTTATGTGTTGATGTAATTTGAATTGATTATTTCTTGAAGAAAATAAGATATACTTCTGAAGAATTAACGTTCTGCTAGTGTGAGTGTTGCATTGCGTTACTGCAATTATACAACTTTTATTTCAATTTTTTATTCAGTCCTCTATGTTTATTCCTTTTTAATTGGAACACAGAAGCTTGCGATTAGGTTTTATAATAAAGATAATTTTTAATGCAGTATGTTTCTTTAATAAGAAAAGAAACTATATTTTTGTTATTCAATATTTGAGATTATAATATGTTACAACGTATTCAAACGGTATATTTATTAATTGTTGCTATTATTTCAGGAGGACTAATTTTTGTCTTTGATTTATGGACAACAACTAACGATATTATGGTTTTTGCTAAAGACGAGCGAGTTGTTTTTGGTTTGTTTATAGGATCTGCGTTATTAGCTGTAATTTCAATATTTAAATTTAAAAATAGAAAGTCTCAATTTATGTTGGGACGACTAAATCAGATATTAAACTTAATTTTACTAGGATTTTTCGTGTATCGAACGCTAAATGCATCTGGAGAAGCAAATGATGTTTCTGAGAAAGGTGTTGCGATTTTCCTCCCTGTTATATCTATCGTCTTTTTGATTTTATCAAATAGAGCCATTAAGAAGGATGAAGATCTTGTCAAATCTGTGGATCGTTTACGTTAAACCTAACATCTTAGTAGTATTAGTGCGAAAAAAAACCGAAGCGAAAGCTTCGGTTTTTTTATTTTCTAGGATACTCAATAACTTCTAAGTTATCAATTTTACCATTATCTATTGTAAAGCGTAACATGGTTCTTACATTATGAAAGCCATGTATGCCTATAGCACCAGGATTCATGTGTAATAATCCTAACTTTTTATCCGGTATAACCTTTAAAATATGAGAATGTCCACAAATAAATAATTTTGGAGGATTAGCTTTTATTTCATCTCTAATCCTAATATTGTATCTATTGGGATACCCACCAATATGTGTAATCCAAACATCTACACCTTCTATAGTAAATCTATTGTTTTCCGGAAATTCGGCACGTGCTTTATCATTATCAATATTGCCCCATACGGCACGCAGTGGTTTTAGGGCTTGAATAGCATCGGTTACTTTAAGGTCTCCAATATCACCAGCATGCCAAACCTCGTCAGCTAATTTGACGTGTTTTAAAATAGTATCGTCCATATGGCTGTGCGTATCGGAGAGTAGTAATATTTTTTTCATTTGTGTTAAAGGGCTTTTTGTGTTTTTTAGGTAAACTATTCTTAAAACTTTAAGCTTCGGACTTCAAGCTTCTGTCTTTATATTATCTTTGCTTTTTAATATGTAAAAATACTGTTTTCTTGCGCTATTTTATAGAACTATCTTATAATGGGAAAAATTATCATGGTTGGCAAAAGCAACCTAATGCTATTTCTGTACAAGAAGTTTTAGAAAAAGCATTATCCACTATTTTAGGTGAAACTATTGCTGTTATGGGAGCTGGTCGTACTGATGCTGGTGTACATGCCAAACAATTGTTTGCTCATTGGGATACAGATATTCTTTTTGATGCAGAAAAAGTGCAGTATAAATTAAATTCGTTTTTACCAGTAGATATTGCTATCCAATCTATATTCAAAGTGAAGGAAGATAGTCATGCGCGTTTTCATGCAACAAGCAGAGCCTATTTATATCGTGTGGCTTTACAAAAAAGCCCTTTTAATGTGGATCAATCTTACTTTTTGAAGCACGCTTTAGATATTGAAAAAATGAATGAAGCGACAAAAATATTGTTCGAATACAAAGATTTTCAGTGTTTTTCAAAAACTCACACAGATGTAAAAACGTACAATTGTGATATTATGAAAGCGGAATGGCAATTAATGGATAACGAATTACATTTTACTATTAAAGCCGATCGTTTTTTAAGAAACATGGTAAGAGCCATAGTAGGTACTCTTATCAATATAGGTGTTGGGAAAATGGAAGTTGACGAGTTACACACTATTATAAAATCTAAAAACAGAAGTAATGCCGGGTTTTCAGTACCAGCGCAAGGATTATATTTAACTGAAGTCGCTTACCCAGATACAATAAAACTAAATGACTAAGACAAAAGAAAACATATTTGACAAAGCACTATTTAAACGGTTGTTTAAATACACTAAACCGTATAGATCTGTATTTTACGGATTGATAGTTTCGGTGCTTATTTTAGGAGCTTTAAGTATTGCAACACCAGTATTGTTAAGAGAGATTATTGATGAACATTTAGTTAAAAAAGACTATAATGGTTTTATTTTTCTAATCATATTAATGATTGTGCTATTAGTAACACAAGTGGTACTTCAGTTGTTTTTTATCTATTTTTCGTCTTGGTTAGGCTTAAAAATGGTAAAGGATATTCGTGTTAAACTGTTTGATCATATTCTTAGTTTTAAGATGAAATACTTTAATACATCGTCAGTTGGAGTGTTAATTACTAGAGCAGTTACGGATATGGAACGTATCGCTTCTGTTTTTGGGGATGGTTTATTTACTATAATCAGAGATTTATTGGTTATGGTCGTGATTTCTGGCGCAATGTTATATTACAATTGGCAGTTAAGTTTAATTGTATTTGTAACGTTACCAATTGTATTATTTGCTACAAAAATTTTTCAACGATACATGAAGCGCGCTTTTGAAGATGTGCGTAACGAAGTCTCTAACTTGAACTCGTTTGTACAAGAACGTGTCACAGGAATGAAAATTTTACAGTTATTTACAAGAGAAGATACTGAATATAAAAATTTTAAAGAAATTAATAATCGCCATAAAAAAGCGTGGTTAAAAACGGTTTGGTATAACTCTATTTTCTTTCCAATTGCTGAATTTTTGGGCTCGTTAACAACAGGATTAATTGTTTGGTTTGGAGGTTTAAACATATTAGTAGAAGGCAGTAATGTTACACCTGGAGATTTATTTATGTTTATTACCATGATTCCTATGTTATTTAGACCATTGCGTCAAATAGCGGATAAGTTTAATACGCTTCAAATGGGGATGATTGCTTCAAACAGAGTTTTTAAAATATTAGATACAACTTCGCAAATAGATAATTCAGGAAACCTTATTGCTAAAAACTTTAAAGGAAGTATCAATTTTGATGGTGTACATTTTAGTTATGTTGAAGATGAAGAGGTCTTAAAAGGCATTAGTTTTGATGTAAAAGCAGGAGATACTGTCGCAATTGTAGGCGCTACAGGAGCAGGGAAAAGTACGGTTATTAATTTATTAAACCGTTTTTACGAAATCACTTCTGGGACAATTTCAATAGATAATACGGATATAAAAGAGTACACATTAGTCTCTTTAAGACAACAAATAGCAGTAGTATTACAGGATGTATTTTTATTTGCGGATACTATTTTGAACAATATCACATTAAGCAATCCAAATATTACAGAAGCTGATGTTGTGCAAGCAGCAAAAGATATTGGAATACACGATTTTATAATGAGTTTACCTAATGGCTATCAGTATAATGTAAAAGAACGTGGTGTGATGTTATCTTCAGGACAACGACAACTAATTTCTTTTTTACGTGCCTATGTAACCAATCCTAGCATTTTGGTATTAGATGAAGCAACGTCTTCTGTAGATTCGTATTCAGAGCAATTAATACAAACGGCAACTGAGAAAATTACCAAAGGTCGCACGTCTATAGTTATCGCGCACAGATTAGCAACCATCCAAAAAGCAGATAATATAATTGTTATGGATGCAGGTTTAATTGTGGAGCAAGGGACGCATGACGAGTTGCTTAAAAAAGACAATGGGTATTATAAAAACTTGTACGAAGTACAGTTTTTACAACCTGAAAAAGTAGCCTAATTCCTGTGAAGACTATAGTCTTATGATTTATAAATTAAAGAGCTGACTATTGGTATTTAGTTGAGGATTTTAATTACTTACTTAAGAAAGCGACTAGGTTTTTTATCTAGATACCCAAATTAATCTAAAATAGTGATACCTATTTTTGTAAGTATTTTTTTGACGTTAGTAATTTGTTCAGGTGTTTTTAAGTAAACGATATCCCGACTTTTTCCATTAGTTAATTTTAAAGACAGTCGTTTTGATCCAAAGACGGTTTTTTCTGTTAATTGTTCGATTGATTTAACTGCAATTTTCTCTTGGCTTGATTTCTTGAAAAAGTAAAAATATAAGACCACTATTGATGTAATCCCTAATACTATCCAGATAATTTGCATTAAGCCAATCCCAGTGTCACTTATGTAAGACGCATTAAGAATGGCATTAACAAGATTTAGAATCATTAATGCTTTAATCATTAAATATTGGGTTTTTAATCCATCTTTAATGTCAATTGTTTTGTCTTTTTCGTTGTAATTAATGTGCATTGCTAAACTCTTTCAATTAGTATAAAATGGTTAGTATGTGTGGGTTGATTTATAGCTTTCTAAGAAATTAAAGCAAAGCTTATTCTAAATCATTCTTTAAAATTTGAGCTAATTCCACGGTGTTTTCAAACGGCAGGAATTCGCCATTTCTAAAGCAAGAAATTTGCCCAGTTTCTTCACTTACAGCAAGGGCAATGGCATCCGTACGCTCAGTCACTCCAACAGCAGCACGATGACGTAAACCAAAGCGTTGCGGAATGGTCTTCTCGTTGTTTACTGGTAAAATAACACGTGTTGCTTTGACAATGTTATCTTGTATAATAATGGCGCCATCATGTAGTGGGCTGTTTTTAAAAAAGATGCTTTCTATGATCGGTTGGGTGACTTTTATATTCATTTCATCACCAGTATTCGCTAAAAAATCAAGATTGTTATTTCGTTCTAAAACGATTAATGCACCTGTTTTTGTGCTACTCATTTTATTACAAGCAGAGATGATAGCATCAATATCTGTTAACGTACCAGTTTCTATTTTTAAAAACTTTAATTGACTTAAAAATTTACGTCTACTGGCAAAATTGGTTGATCCAATCATTAATAAAAACTTTCTTACTTCTTGCTGAAATACAATAATTAAGGCAATAAAACCGACACTTATAAAACCTCCTAAAATTTTGGTTAATAAAACCATTTGTAAAGCTTCTACTGTCAAGTAGATAAAATAGATGACTACAATACCAATAAAAATATTAATAGCAACTGTCCCTTTAACTAGTTTGTAAACGTAGTAGAGTAGCAGTGCAACTAACACTACATCTATCATGTCTATCCAACTAAATTTTAAAATGTCTTTAAATATATCCAAAGGAAAGCGGTTTTTGTAAATTTAATATAATTGGGTTAATAAATGAATTCGTTGTTTGAAATTGAAATAGTTTCAGACTCTAAAGTTGAAATAATTATTTTAAAAGTAATGTATTCTTGAAAAGTTAAATTTTTGGAGAAATTCACTTTTAGATCAATAAAATATCCATTTCCTGTCAATGCTAAGTTTCTTAAATATTTTGGTAGATTACCTTCGTTTAGTAGTGCTTTATTGCTTGATATTATATGGTTTTTGTCAAAATAAATGTCTACAATTTGATGAACATGTTCGTAGATCCCATTGTTTGGAACATGTTCTGTTTTGAATTCTTTTTCATTAATAGGTTTTAAATTTTTTGTAGAGTGATTCTCACCTTTTTTAATAACATAAACAATATCAGTAAAATCAATAAAGCCTAAATTTTTAATACTAGTATCATTACAAGTATAATAATTCCGTGCTTTTTCATTTTTATGCATGGTTGCATTGCGTTTCTTTTCTTGTAATTTTATTATAGATGGTAACGCTTGTTCTAGTGTTAAACGCTTATCTACATTAACCAGCCAGTTGGTTGATATAATTAAGTTTTTTCGATTTAGCTCAACGCTATCTTGCTTGGTTTCATCATAAAAAATGTAAGCTGGAGAGACGTCTAAAATCTCAGTGATTGTAGCATTTTGTATTTCTGGTAGTTGCAGTACTTTTTCATTTCCGCAGGAAAAAAATAAAAGTGCTATACTGATAAATAATAATCTGTTAAGCATGTAATTGATTGTAAAGTGTGATACATTCTTGGGCTTCTTTAACATCATGCACACGCAGTATTTTAGCGCCTTTTTGCAAAGCAATCATGTGTAAAGCAGTAGTCCCGTTTAAAGCGTCATTTGCTGTAGTGTCTAGCGTTTTGTAAATCATAGATTTTCTGGATAGACCAGCTAGTAAAGGTAATTCTGTAATGTTTAGAAGTTCAAATTTGTTTAATAATTCAAAATTCTGTGCTAACGTTTTAGCAAAACCAAAACCAGGATCTAAAACTAAATCAATAATGCCTAAAGCACGAGCTGTTGCAATACGCTCTGAAAAATAAAAGTTTATGTCTTTGACTAAATTATCATAAACCGTCATCGTTTGCATGGTTTGAGGCGTACCTCGCATATGCATCATAATATACGGGACATGTAAATCAGCGATGGTTTGCAGCATGTTGTTATCTAAATGGCCTGCCGAAATATCATTAATCAAAGCTGCTCCAGCCTCGATTGTTGCTTTTGCAATAGTACTTCTAAACGTATCTACTGAAATATTGATATCTGGAAATTTATCTACCAGAAGTTTAATTATTGGTAAAATACGTTGCAATTCTTCGTCTTCAGACACAAAAGGCGCATTTGGTCTAGAACTGTAAGCACCAATATCTATAAAAGTTGCCCCTTGGTTTAATAAGGTTTCGACTTGATTTAAAATAGAATTTTCGTCTTTATAACGTCCGCCATCAAAAAAAGAATCGGGTGTTACATTTAAAATACCCATTACTTTTGGAGTACTTAAATCTATAAGTTTGCCTTTACAATTTATTGTCATTTGTACACTTATATATGGTGTTGGGATAACGTTAGTAAAACTTTAAACCCTAAACCTTGAACTTTAAATAATTTTATGCGAAATTTACGCAAAATTCAATTAGAGTTTATCAAATATGCAAGATACTTCAAAACAATACGATGCTGTTATAAAAACCTGTCGCGACCTTTTTATTAATAAAATGACGGATTACGGAAGTGCTTGGCGAATTTTACGTTTACCTTCTTTAACGGATCAGATTTTTATAAAGGCGCAACGTATTAGAGGGTTGCAACAAAATGACGTGCGTAAAGTGGATGAAGGCGAGCAAAGCGAATTTATCGGGATTATCAACTATTGCATTATGGCTTTAATTCAATTGGAAAAAGGCGTGGTAGAGCAACCAGATTTGGAAGTAGAGGAAGCTACCGTTTTATACGATGCACAGGTCAAAGCAACAAAACAGTTAATGCAAGATAAAAACCATGATTACGGAGAAGCTTGGAGAGACATGCGTGTAAGTAGCTTAACAGATTTGATTTTACAAAAATTATTACGTGTTAAGCAAATTGAAGACAATTCAGGAAAAACAATTGTAAGCGAAGGGATTGATGCTAATTATCAAGATATGATTAATTACGCCATTTTTGCAATGATACATTTAACTAATGACTAAAATCCCAAAAAACAAAAACTAAATTCCAAATAGATTGCGCACTACAAAAACTTTTAATTTAGAAGATAGAACTTACGAGTTTGCAAGGGATTGTCGTGTTTTGGTTAAGGATTTAAATAGAACAATTTCTAATATAGAAGATGGGAAATAATTGGTTAGGTCTTCGGGCTCAGTTGGCGCTAATTATATTGAAGGAAATGAGAAATTAGGAAATAAAGATTTAATATTTAGAATTAAAATTTCAAGAAAAGAAGCTAAAGAAAGTGAATACTGGCTAAAACTTTTGAAAGATTTGAATAAAGAAGAGTCAAACAGAATAGAAACATTAATAATAGAAGCAAGCGAAATTAGAAAAATACTGTCTGCAATAATTAATAAATTAACATAATTACGAATTTGTTTTTTTTTAATTTGTTAAGCAGAGTGTTTTGGAATTTAGTTGTTGGAATTTGATATTTATATATAGTTATGAAATACATAGTCGGTTTTTTAAGAATATTTGTTGGTATATTTTTTATTATTTCGGGATTTATAAAGCTTAATGATCCTATTGGATTTGCTTTTAAATTAGAGGAGTATTTTGGTCCAACCGTTTTAGATTTACCATTTTTTATTCCTTATGCTTTAGGGATTTCAATAATAGTAGTCGTTTTTGAAGTGCTTTTAGGTATCTTTTTAATTATTGGTTACAAGCCTAAATTTACAATTTGGAGTTTATTATTAATGATTATCTTTTTTACATTTCTAACGTTTTATTCTGCTTATTTTGATAAAGTAAAGGATTGTGGATGCTTTGGTGATGCCATGAAGATGGACCCGTGGGAAAGCTTTGGTAAAGATGTTTTTCTGTTAATTTTAATCCTAATTATTTTCTTTGGAATAAAACACGTCAAACCATTTTTTGGTAAGTTAACCACAACCATACTGTCTTTACTAAGTTTTATAGCGTGTTTAGGATTTGCATACCACGTGTTAATGCATTTACCATCAATAGACTTTAGACCTTTTAAAGTAGGAAACAATATTACAGATAACATGATTGTTCCAGAAGATGCACCACAGCCAGTAATAGAATACACTTGGGTATTTGATGAGAATGGTACGGAAAAGGCATACGTTACAAGCGGATCTTATCCAGAATCTACAGGTCAGTATGTTGGTGTAACTACTGAAACTATATCAGAAGGGTATGAGCCACCAATCCATGATTTTTCAATTGAAAAAGATGGTGAGGACTTTACACAAGATATTTTAACTAGACCACACGTTGTATTGATCGTTAATTATAATCTAGCACTATCAGAAGCGAAAGGTTTAGAAGCTATTAAAATAGCTTCAGATATGGCTATAGCAAATGGTTATGATGTGATTGGTTTAACAGCATCTGGACCTGATAAAGTAGCGGTGGTTAAATCCCAATACAAACTGGATTTTGATTATTATTTTTGCGACGAGACCGCTTTAAAGACAATCATCCGATCTAATCCAGGACTTTTAAAATTAGAAAAAGGAACGATTATCCAAAAAATACATTGGAATGATATTGATCAATTAGCATTACCTAAAGTCGAGCGACCAGCACCTAAAGTAATTGAGGAGGTTGTAGCTTATTTTATTGATGATGCTTTGGTAACTAAAGCAGAAACGGAGGCTTTAGATCCTGAAACTATTGAGAGAATGGATGTGTTTAAAGACAGAACACAATTGGACTCATTAAACATAGACAGCGAGAAGAATATTACTGGTGTGGTCAAAATCACGCTAAAAAAAGAATAACGGCACGGCTAGTGATTTGTGAGGTAATCATAAATTATATCGAGAAGCACACTGTTTTTAACTAAAAACAAAATAAATAATACAATCTGATACCGTATTTACTAAATAAAACCCTGTATGCATTACTCACCTTATTTGGTGTGGTAACTGTTATATTTCTTTTATTTAGTGTCCTTCCAGGAGATCCAGCACAAATGATGTTGGGTCAAAACGAGGATAGTCAGCAATTAGCCATTATTAAAAAAAAGTATGGTTTTGATAAGCCGGTGGCAACGCAGTATTTTTATTATTTAAACGATTTGTCACCACTTTCATTTCATTCTAAAACAGAAGGCGACTATACCTATTTAAGTCAAAATAAATATTCAGCAACACAACTGTTTGCAATAGGTAACACAACTACAGTTATAAAATTTCCGTACTTGCGGGAATCTTTTACCAAACAAGGTAAAAAAGTAAGCCAAGTATTATCAGAGACTTTACCCAATACGTTTGTGTTAGCAGTATCGGCGATACTGATCGCGATCTTTTTAGGTGTTATATTAGGCGTACTTTCAGCATTAAAAAAAGACACGTTTTTAGACAAAATCATTCAGATATTAAGTACTTTAGGGATGAGCGTACCGTCCTTTTTTAGTGCCATATTATTTGCATGGTTATTTGGTTTTGTATTACATAAATATACCAATCTAGAAATGACAGGAAGCCTTTACGAGTTGGATGACTTTGGCGAAAAAATGCACATTAAATGGAAAAATTTAATCCTGCCAGCAATCGTTTTGGGGATTAGACCATTAGCTGTCGTGATACAATTAATGCGTAACTCCTTATTAGAAGTCTTTAATCAAGATTATATCAGGACAGCTAGAGCAAAAGGCTTATCAGAGTTTCAAATCATTAAAAAACACGCCATTAAAAACGCACTAAATCCGGTGGTGACTGCGATCTCAGGTTGGTTTGCAAGTATGCTAGCAGGAGCAGTGTTTGTGGAGTATATTTTTGGATGGAACGGATTAGGAAAAGAAATAGTAAACGCGCTTAACACCTTAGATTTACCTGTAATTATGGGTTCTGTGTTAATTATCGCCTTACTATTCATTATAATTAATATTTTTGTAGATATAATATACACTTGGTTAGATCCAAAAGTTAAATTAGAATAAAACAGAACGTCATGAGAAAAAACATAGTAGCTGGAAACTGGAAAATGAATAATGATTTACCAAAAACAGAAGTATTAATTACTGATTTAAAAAAGCAAACAAAAACATCTAATGCAGAGGTTATGATTGCGCCAACATATACTAACTTATGGCATGCTTTTGAAGCGACAAGACATGATGATATTGAAGTGATTGCACAAAACATGCATTTCGCTGAAAATGGAGCTTATACTGGAGAGGTTAGTGCAGACATGTTAAAAAGTGTCGGTATACAAACCGTAATCTTAGGACACTCAGAGCGTCGTGCATATTTTAATGAAGACGATGCAATTTTAGCTAAAAAAGTAGACCAAGCCTTATCAAAAGACTTACGTGTTATTTTTTGTTTTGGAGAAGAGCTGGCAGATCGTAAAGCAGCAAACCATGAAGCGATAGTGGAAGGACAAATCAAAAATGCTTTGTTTCATTTAGACGCTTCAGCATTCAAAAATATCGTGTTAGCTTATGAGCCTGTATGGGCAATCGGAACAGGAGAAACAGCTAGTCCGGAACAAGCACAAGACATGCATAAATTTATCCGTAAAACATTAAACGACAAATACGGTAGTCAAGTAGCAGAGGACATGAGCATCCTTTACGGAGGGAGTGTAAAACCAACAAATGCCAAAGAGATTTTCTCTAAACCAGACGTAGATGGCGGATTAATTGGTGGAGCAGCCTTAAAAGCTGAAGATTTTTACGCGATCGTAAACGCCTTTTAAATACTAAAAAAAAATCAAAATACTTTGGGCGTTACCACAAGGGTCGCGTCTTCCGTTGTATCTTTTTTTGCCATATATGGCAGCAAAAAAAGGATGCCACTACAACCGCTAACGCAGGCTAATCTGCAAAATACAGTACAAATTAAAATGTCAAATATTATTTACATAGGGTATTACTTTAAAGTGCAACCAATCCAACCAGGAACAGAAATTCTGATAGCGGAATTGGGTTACGCAGGATTTGAAAGCTTTGTAGAAACCGAAGAAGGTGTGACTGCTTACATCCAAAAAGAAGAGTACACAGACACTATTTTGGATGATATCCAAATATTAAAGTCAGACGAGTTTGAAATTACATATACGTTTGATGAAATTGAGCAAACCAATTGGAACGAAGAGTGGGAGAAAAACTTTAATCCAATTGTGGTTGATGATCTGTGTGCCGTACGTGCACCATTTCATGACAAGTTTGATACAGAATATGATATTATCATCGAACCAAAAATGAGTTTTGGAACAGGGCATCATGAAACCACACACATGATGATACAACATATCCTTAAAAATGACTTTAAAGACAAGTCTGTTTTAGATATGGGATGCGGTACAGCTGTTTTAGCGATATTAGCAGAGATGAAAGGTGCAAAACCATTAGATGCTATAGATATTGATAACTGGTGTTACTTAAATAGCTTAGAAAACGTAGAGCGTAACAATTGTAAGCATATTTCTGTTTATGAAGGGGAAGCAGCGCTTTTAAAAGATAAAAAGTACGATACCATTATAGCAAACATTAATCGTAACATCTTATTAAACGACATTGCAACGTATTCAAAATGTCTAGATGCAAAAGGCACCTTGTTTTTAAGTGGCTTTTACCAAGAAGACATCCCAATGATAGAAAAAGAATGTAACGATAACCAACTTGTTTTAAAAGAGACATTAACAAGAAATAATTGGGTTGCACTTAAATTTGAAAAGGAATAAAGAACAGTGTAAAAAGTAATACTATTGAGAATAAAACAAATTTTTAACTTTTTTGTTAATTAAAACATAAATTTACGGTTAAAACCACAATAATCTTCTTTTCTTATCAATTATCTTTGCTGTGATAATTATCTCACATAAGATTAATAGCAAAATTTTTTAAATAAACAATTTTTAAAATTGTGTGAAAAAGTTTACGTAAAGCAAACCATTTAATTAATTTAAAATTCAACCAAAAATGAAGAAAGTTCAATTTATGGCTCTAACTAGCCTATGTTTTATTCTAGGATTACAGTCATGTCAAAAAGATGAAGAAACGATCGTAGAAGAGGAAGTTGCGGTTAAAGAGGTCTCAGCAGAATTACTTGCTAAATTAGCAGATGCACAAATCAATACTAAAGATGTTAAAATAGTAGATTTTATGTTGCCAGATGGTACCACTAAAGAAATGATTGAAGTAGAAGGTGATGTTTTTATGAGTGAAAACGAAATCTTAAATCTTGAATCAGTATCTGCAAGTGATAGAAACTACCGTACTAATAATTTAGTATCTCAAGGAAAAACAATAACTATAATTGGATATACAGGCGGAAGTAATGCATTGTCTACTAAAGAACAAACAGCATTACAATGGGCTGTAAATAATTACAATGCTTTAAGTGGTGTGTCAATTTCTTTTCAATTAACATTTGGAACTGATTATGAGTCAAAAGATATGGTGGTATACCATAATCCAAGTCAGTCAGGAGCAGGAGGATCTGCTGGTTTTCCTAGTAATGGTAACCCACATAAATTTGTTCAGATTTATGGTTTAGACAATTATGATACAAATGTTGTGGAGCATGTTATTACACATGAAATAGGTCACTCAGTTGGATTCAGACACACAGATTGGTTTGATAGAGCTAGTTGTGGTCAAAATCAAAATGAAGGAGCAGGATCAATTGGTGCAATCGATTTAGGTGGAAATAGTCCATCAACATCAATTATGTTAGCTTGTTTTAGTAGTGGAGAAGATGGAGAATTTGGAGTAGATGACATCAGTGCGCTTAATATTATGTACTAATATTAAGTTAAATACAGTAATAAAAGGCTTTTGTGACGACAGAAGCCTTTTTTTATGTCTAATATTTTTTTACTTTTATAAAAAAAAGTACGGATGAGTACAAAAGAGAAAGTACAAGAACAACACGAGGTAGAGACCTTAGAGAAACCAAATAACGAGATTGTTGTGTATAACGATGATGTTAACACCTTTGATCACGTAATAGATAGTTTAATTTATGCTTGTGATCATACGCCAGAACAAGCAGAACAATGTACTATTTTAGTGCATTATAAAGGACAGTGTACGGTTAAAACAGGCTCTTACAAAGAGCTGGAACCCAGATGCACCATGTTGCTAGAAGCAGGATTAAGTGCAGAAATTATTTAAAAAAAAGAGTCTTTATAATTAAAGACTCTTTTTTTTATACTTGTTATTTTCTTTTGCAAGTATTGACTCCCAAAATAGTATAAAGAGGACAGAAATTGATAAAACTAGTGATTAAAAAAACAATAGCTAGTGCCATTAAAACATAGGCTACTGTTCCGCTAATTATATTTAGATAATAAAGTAAGGCTATAATTATAGCTGCTAATACTCTTAAGCTTTTATCCAAAGCTCCCATGTTTTTTTTCATAATAATAGTGTTGATTATTTAAAAGTAAGCATTAGAAATAAAAAAACAGTATATTTTTAAGTGTATTTTGTTCAAATTCAGGCTTTGTATTTTTGTTTTTTGTAGACATAGCGTAAAACAATAAACATAATAATTAATGCAACACACATCCATATAACGCCAACCAATACGCTGGGTAAACCAGTAAGTGCAGCAATTGCATCAGCATCACTGCCAATGTTTGAGTTATCAATTAGATCCCCTTTTATATCTAGTATGACATAAGCACAGGAGATAATGCCTAAAAATTTTAACCATAAGTCATGGAAGAAGTTGCTAAAATATCTAAAAGCAATAAGCATAAAAAGTCCTAAGCCAAAGGTCATTGACGTTCCAAAAAACTCACCGGATTGCAATACAAAGTAGGAGAGTACTACTAATATAATGCCAATGATTAAGGTAATGTATTTATCTTTTTTAGATTTTACAGCTAAAATTAAAATCAAAGCCCCCCAAAATAAACTTCCTAGGTAACCAGCACTTCCCGTCATAAACGAACTCCAGAAACTAGGTGTAATACTGTAAAGACAATAGCCTCCGATTTGTTTGCTAATTTGTATTTCTATTATTTGACCACCAAAGGCAATAGCCATTAAACCGTGGCTCATTTCGTGGAGCATAACGACAAATAACTTAATAGGATAAATCAACAAAGTGTTCCAGAATAATATGACTACTGTAATCAGAATGATTAAATAGATACTTTGATATTTTTTATCTGTTAGAGTCATGTTGTATTATAAGTATTGTCTGTTGCTGGTGTAAATTAATTAAGATTTGGTTTAGAAAGTACTTTAGTTTATATTTTTTTTTGAAAATAGTTGGCAAATAAAAAAATAACCATTTCAAAAAGCTTTGAAATATGCTGGTTTTAGTAGTGGTCTTAATTGGATATCAAAATGCTTTATGTTTTTTTTTTTTTTTTATGATTTGATTCAGATGAGAACGTAATATAAAAGGCACCATTAGTACTAATATTTCAAATTAAATATAGTAGTTGCTAAAGCCTTTTACCAATCCTACAATTAATCAAGTAGTAACGGTAAAACACCAATTACAATTTAGCAACAGTGCAACATAAGAAAAAAATAAGAGGATAAAAAGAACGCCCTAAGGACTTAGGGGGTTCTTTTGTATATATGGAATTTGTCTTAAGTTAATTAGCGATGTGGTTTATCACAAAAAAAGTAATGTGAAAAGTTTCAGAGTCTATTTTTTTGCCAACTCCTCGTTTAAAATCACTTTTAATTCTTCGATAGAAGGGTGTATCAGATTATCGTTAACAACTTCACCTTTTTTATTGATTACCATATAACGAGGAATTCCATTAAAGTTGAATTTGTTTAGTAAGTAGTTCCATTGCTCCTCTGTAAGCCAATAGTGTTCTCCATTTATATCTGCGATGGCTTGTTTCCATGTGTTTTCTGGTGATCTTTTACTTTCGCCCGATATATACAAAAAGACAACATCTTTATCTTTCATTTCTTCTTTAAACGATTGAGTGTTTTTAATGGTTGGGATACAAGTTCCACACCAAGTTGCCCAAAAATCGACATAAATTACTTTGCCTTTAAATTTTTTAATCATGGCTTCAAATAATTCTTCGCCTTCAGCCTTTTCTACTGTATTGATGTTAGAAGTGCTTTTTTCGTGAGTTGCTTTTACTCTTTTAGCGGTAATTGTTAAGTAATCTGAAAGAAAAGGATCTTTAATCTCTTGCTTCGCATTTTCTATATCTGCCTCTGTAAAGTTATTTTCTTCATTAAAAAAATCACCATAAAATCGTCGAAACCTTATAAAATCCATCAAAAAAGTATTCTCTAAATTTAAGCGGTCTTGTATATTATTTTCGATATCCCGAGCAGAATCATTCTCATTTTTAAAACTACTATCAGAAGTTAAGTTATTAGCAACAAAACCAAAATAAGGTGTTGCTAAAAGCCCTAAACGATCATTAAATATATCGCTTGAATAAAAGTCGTAAAATGAAGGTTCAATTTTATAGTCTATAATTACTGTCCCTTCTTTTTCTGGGGGTAAATTTTTAATTTGGTCATTTCTTCTACGTTCATAATCATGAATAGACTTCATTGCAAAAAAATTGTGCGTCATTTTTTTTATTTGGAGGGCTTTACGACTAAAAAAATGTTTTTGATTAAGTTCTTTAAGCGCAGTAAGGTCTTTATCTCTAAGTTTAAGACATGCTTTTTTATAGTCTTCAGGCGACACTGAAATTGTGCTTTCTGCTAGTTCTTTCATTATTTTATTATTAAAAAAAGAATTTATAGATTTCATTTCTGTTAATCCATCATTTAACATGGCGCAATCTCCCATAAAAAGAGGTGTTCCGTCGTTTATAAAATGAAAGGTTTCTTTTCCTTGTTCTACATTAACTTGTTGCTGATTTGTATAAGTAGAACTCACCATGATGAATTGTGGATAATTTGCAGGGAACTTAATTGAAAAACTACCATCGGTTTTAATTTTAACTTTTAGCGGCTCTACTTTTAAAGTAAAAGCGTCATAGATTAAAATACTAACATATGCTTTTTCTTTTACGCGTTCTGTATATCCTTTTATTATACCAGAATAGGTTGTAGAGTCTAATTTTAATAAAGATGCAGACTCGTAAGGTAGGTCGTTTTCTAATTTAAAATTTGGGTTATGTAACTTGGTTAAACTATAGGCAACGAGTTGTTTAGGGGTGGCTCCAAAAGCGACACGACCATTTTTATTAAGTTTTGCATAAACAATTTTTAAGGCTCCTTCTCTTTCTAGTGTAATGGTATATTTTTTTCCTTTATTAGTCACTTTTTTATAGTTCCAAACGGCTCTATCTATTATCGCGTTATTAGTATAAAAACCATAATCCCAAAGGTTACTACCATCCATTCGCATCCAATTACCACGAAGTGCTAAAGGTAGCATAGATGCGTTTTCTTGATCTATAACAATATCATAAGCATATGCATACTCGTCTTCATTGTCGTGGACTTCAACAAAATCTATAGTTTTTACATTAGTCTCTAACTTTGGAAAATATAGGCTATAAAAAAGTTCGCCTGTATCAGAAGCTTTTTTCACTTCGTTAAGTTTTATACCTTCAGATTTTGTGACCAATAACTTTTTGTTACTACCAATAACTTCGATATAACTTTTGTCAGAAATAATAATTTTTCTTTCACGGTAAGACTTTATATGAAAATGTAAAACGGTAGCGGTATCTAATATTTCTATTTTTGTAATTGAGCCAGGAATGCTGATAAGCCCGTATTCGGGGTTTTCTATTGTTTTTTGGGCAAAAGTATTGGTGAATAATACCAATAAAAAAATGGTGATAATATTGTTTTTCATAAATTATAGGTTAGTTGGATAGTTTTCTACCGAAAGGTAATAAAATAGTCTGCTCTAGATGCCTATAACTTTAAAGATTTAATACGCGATGCTATTCCAATTAATTAATAGTGACACATATAAAAATAAAAAATCCGCAACAATCTGATTAACAGTTGTGTGCGGATTTTTTTAGTGACCTCGACTGGATTCAAACCAGTAACCTCTTGAGCCGTAATCAAGTGCGCTATTCAGTTGCGCCACGAGGCCTTTTTTTCGTGGGTGCAAATATATATCTTTTTTATATAAGTATCAAAGTTTTTTTAATAAAATTTAATTTAATGCATTTTTTGTAACAAATAGTTTCCATCCAAAAATAGCCATCTGTAGTTTAGTGGCTTTGCTTAAGTCTAATTTTTGCTTTGTGTAGCTTGGTAATACAAGTTTATTAGCTTTTGCTAGAAACTTGAAAAATGATTGTTTCATACCCTTTAATTTAAATTCAAAATTATTGCTTTAGTTGTTGTTAGCCAAATAGTCTTTAGTGTTTTAAAATAAAATGGTAAAACTTATTCTAGACTAAGTTTTACATTTTATGTTCTAAAGTATAACCGATGTTAAAACGTCGACTATTAGTTTGACTAGTGTTAGCATAATTTTAAAGTTTTAAGGGTTAATAATAACATCCATTTTAGGATTGTTTTTTGAAGATATGTTTTTTCAATAGTATCTACCAAGCAAAATCATGAATATAGATATATTTGACTTTACTTATATAAGCGTATAAACGTAAACGGTTTTAATTATTTTTGATTTCTCTTTATTGAAGTTTCAATATGTAATTATATTTTATAATTATTATTATAAATTGTTATAATTGTAGAGGGTTTTTTGAGAGGTTATTTTTAACCAAGGGAATTTTCATATAATAAAAATGTAAATAAGTAGAATTCATTAATTTCATTTTTAAAATTTATTTTCTTAGCAGAGTCATTCGAGTTTGTTTCTAAGATATTCCACAAAAGCGTAAAATAACAGTGCGTTTCCCACTTGTTTTATAACAAAACTTTAATAGAAGTGTTTTTTAGCTATTCAAACTAGTAGTAAATTTGCAGCTAGAGTAATCACTATAATGAGACATAGTATAATCATCTAAAATAAGGTGAATTAATAGAGTAGAGAGCGAATCCTTTGGTTACCGAATGGTGTTGTGGTTCGTTTATATTCAGTTTTAATCTGCCAAAAAAAAATAGAATAATAAATAGTTGCAATGACAGAATTTTTTCAAGTACATAGACAAGATATTATTTACAGTATTTTTGTTATCGTTATCGTTATTGTTTTACGTGTTTTAACTAACATGTTGCATAAGTGGGTTATAAAGGAAAAGAAAAGGAAGTTTCCGTATGAAAAAGGAAAGTCTACAAACCTGCTTAAAAAGATTCTTAATACACTTTGGATTGTTTTAGGCGTTATAGCGTTAAGTTATCTTTTTGTGGAAAATGATGAAAAAAGTGTTGTTATAAAAGATTTTAAAACAGTCTTGTACCTTGGTCTTGTTTCGGCTATAACTATAATTGTAGCGACGACTGTTAACTTATGGTTTAAATTAGATGTTCAGAAGAGGATAGAAAGTAATCAGGATCCCACAAGTATTAAGTTTTTAAAATCTGTTGTCTTAGTAGCGATTTATTTGTTTGGACTCGTGTTGTGTTTGTTGGCTTTTCCGTCTTTGAAAGGTGTTGCGCAAACAGCAATAGGTGGTGCTGGAGTAGTCGCGCTTATAATTGGTGTCGCTTCTCAGGAAGCACTGTCTAACTTAATTGGTGGTGTTTTTATAATTGTTTTTAAGCCTTTTAAAATCGGGGATACGGTAAAAGTAACAGATACAATGGTTGGTCGCGTGACAGATATAACATTGCGCCATACAGTGATTAGAAATTTTGAAAATAAAATGATTGTAATCCCAAATGCAATCATGAATAAAGAAAAACTAATTAATTATGATTTAGGCGAATTGAAGTGTTGCGAGCGTATTGAAATTGGAATTTCTTACGATAGCGATATTGATTTAGCAAAGAAGATAATGCAGGAAGAGTGCGAAAATCATCCGCTTATTTTTGATAACCGCACAGAGTTGGATATACAGGATGGTAAGCCAGTGGTAAAAACGGCATTAACGGAACTTAATGATTCCTCAATGACAATTCGTGCTTGGGCTTGGGCGCAAAATTATAGTGATAGCTTTCAGCTTAAAATAGATGTTTTAGAAAGTGTTAAGAAGCGGTTTGATAAAGAGGATATCGAAATTCCGTTCCCATACAGAACTATTGTAATGAAAAAAGATAAAAACGAAAAGCAAGTCGTTTAAATTAGTTTTATTACAATTCATTTCTTTAAAGAGAGTGCTTTGACTTTGTTTAGAAATTAAATTTGTAAATTTTGTTAATTATAATTTAATATAGGAACAACAGGACCGCTTGTATCAAGCGCTATATTCGCAAAAAAAAAACATAACGATGAAAAAAATTACTTTATTAGTCTTATTCCTTTTTGCAAGTATGGGGTATTCTCAAACAGTTGTTATAAACGAATTAGATTGCGATACCACTTTTGAAGGTAATAATATAGATAATCACGAATTTATAGAATTACTATCAAGTGTTCCTAATTTTGCTTTAGATGGTTATGTGCTGGTTCTTTTTAATGGCTCTTTTTCTGGAAATGATTCTAGTTATTTTGCTTTAGATTTAGATGGATATGTCACAGATGTCAATGGATTGCTTTTAATTGGTAGTGATTTAGTTTCTCCTTTTCCTCAAATAATTATTCCGCCCAACTTAATACAAAACGGAGCAGATGCAGTTGCTTTGTATTTGGGTGATGATACAGATTTTTTAGAAGGGACTTTAGCAACACAAACGGATTTAGTAGATGCTTTGGTTTATGATACTAGTGATTCTAACGATGCAGAGTTGATGGCATTATTAGGAGTTACAGATCAAATTAATGAAGGGTCCAGTAATAATACAAATTCAATACAGCGTTTTGATGATGGTTTAGGAAATGCTGATAGTATAACATATGTTTCAACAGAGCCAACGCCTAGAGCATTAAATGATGGCAGTGGTATCGTGTTAAATGGCATTTTTACAACAATTACAGAAGGGCAGTTTAATGAAGGTGATACGTTTGCTATAACGTTTACTACAGAACAAAATGTGACTTCTGATTTAACTATTGATTTTACGTTAAATAACGGTGGTTTTGATGCTTCTGATTTTACGGGGAGTACATCGGTTGTTATTCCAGCGGGTCAGAATACGATAACAACGACCATTAGTATAGTAGATGATGTGTTGGATGAAGGTGATGAGGTTTTAAAACTAGCAGTAGCAACATTACCAACAACATATATCGCTTTGAATAATAATTTAGAAACTAGAGTTGTTGATAATGATTTTGTCGTGGCATCTTTTGGAACGCCTTTAAACTCGACTTTTGGTAATGTTATAAGTACACAGCCTGCAGGATATTACGATAGTTTAGATGGATTGTCCGAGGGTGATTTGGAGCAAGCCTTACAAGATATAATTGCAGATCCTACAGTAGTTAGAGCGCAGACATATGCCGATATTATTGATATTTTGGAAGCAGCCGATCAAAATCCTGAGAATAGCAATCAGGTGTGGTTAGTCTATACAGAAGTAGGAAAACCTAAACTAGATTTTCAAACAACCTCAAATAATACAGGGACCTGGAACAGAGAGCACACTTATCCACGCTCTTTAGCAGGTTATGCGAGTATAGATTTAGATGATTTTAGAGATGGAAAAGATGTGTTTTGGACAACTAATGCAGATTCTTTACGTCATGGTAATAGTGATGCACATGCTTTGCGAGCAGCAGACGGTCCTGAAAACAGTGTAAGGAGCAATCAACATTACGGAGAGTACAATGGTCCTTCGGGGACTTTAGGGAGTTTTAAGGGAGATGTTGCACGAAGCGTGTTATATATGCAAATTAGATATAATGGATTAAGTATTGAAAATGGATATCCGACCACATCAGGTCAATTAGGTGATTTAGCGACACTTTTAGAGTGGCATAGAAATGATCCGCCAGATGATTTTGAAATGAATAGGAATAATGTAGTTTACGAATGGCAGTTTAATAGAAATCCGTTTATAGATCAACCAGACTTAGTAGAATATATTTGGGGAGATCAGTTAGGTAACCCATGGAGTCAAGCATTAAGTGTTGTTGGTTTTACAACCGAAACAATAAAAGTGTATCCTAACCCGGCGTCCGATAAATTATATGTGTCTGGTAACAAACCAAGTTATGAGGTTATTGTGTTTTCAGCTGAAGGAAGAGCTGTTTTATCACAAACGATTAGTAATAATAGTTATTTAGATTTAAAATTAGCTAGTGGTCTATATATGGTTACTGTTAAATCGCAAGGAGAAAGCATTACAAAAAAGATTATTATTGAGTAATTACAGTAGTGTATTAAACATTAAAAAAAAAGACCTTCAATTGAAGGTCTTTTTTTTATAGCTTATTTATTCCGAAGTAATATCAATATTTCCAACTCCATCTAGACTAATTTTTACAGTACTAATTCCTTTGTTTGCTTGATAAGTGACTTTAGATTTTTTACCTTTTTTATCTTCCACAGATAATTTAAGTTTAGTGATTTTATCTTTGTTATTGCGATTAATAGTTAAGTATTTTAACTCTATACCTTGAGTTTGTAAAGATCTTTTGTGTTGTTCTAAAATTTCTTTTGGTGTTATCATGCTAATAAAATAAGTACTACCATTTTTAGTGGCATCTTCGTCGCCTATGTAAGTAAGGCTAATAACTTCTGGATTTGATATTTTCCAAGGACCACTTTTTTTATTAGATTCTTTTTTTGTAATTGAAGTGGTTTTGTTGTTTTGTTTAGTCGTAATTAATATAATGCCATTTTTTCCTTCTTCACCATAAGCTTTTATTGCTTTTTCGTCTTTTAAGACACTCATAGATTTGATGTTTTCAGGTTTTAAATTTGATAACTCTTGTTCGTTTGATTTTTGACTGTCTATAAAAACAAGCGGTTTCCCGTTGTTTTTTGTTTTAAACCGTAGCGTGTCTGTTACTGTGATGTTTTTATTTAGTATTGGAGTATTATTGTTGATAGGAGAGTAGATAATACCGTTTTTTACTAAATTTCCATTGCTATCTTGTGTGATAATTATCTCTTCTTTATTTGAAGTAATAGCATGTTTTTGTTTTGTGGTAATTTCAATAACGCCATATTTTCCTTTAGATCCATATTTTTTTGTAGCCATATCTCCCTTGAGTACGAAAATTGATGCTATATTTTCTGGCTCTATATCTAGTTTGTCTTCTGTTATTTTACCGTCTATAACATACAATGGTTTATCTCCTTCTTCTGTAATAAGTAGTTTGTTTGCTAAGTCTTTAGTAGCTTTTGTTTGAGAATTGATAATGGTATTTTCAGTGTGTGAAACGCTATCTTGTTTTGTGATTGTTTTGTCAGTAATAACACTTTTGTCTGTTGCGTGCATTACTACTTCTTGATTTTGGTTTTCAAAAACTAATACTCCATTTTCAATTTTTAAATGAATATTAGAAACAGGGATTTTTAAGTCGTTTCCATAAGTTGCATTGTGATTAAACTTGTTTGAGCTTTTTGATTTTGTTTCAATTGAAAGTTTTGTGATTTTACCTTCTAGATTTCTTTTTAAATTAGAAAACTTAATATTCAAACCATCTGTTTGCGCTTCTAGCTGGTTTTTAATAGCTTCAATGTCTTGATCTGTAGAGTTTGAAGTTATTGTAAAAAGATTAGATCCTGTTGCGTCCTGCATAGTTTCCGCTTTAGCGATATAAACTTCTTCTGTATTAAAACTCATTAAGAATAGTGCTAAAAAGGGTAGCACAATGGTCAACTTAAGTTGATTTCTTGTTTTTGATTTTGATTTTTGTAACATAACGATTCGTTTTTTGATTAATGATTGATAAAAATTATTGGTAATAGCTAATTGATTTGTAGTTAAACTAGCTTTTAATAATACAGTCTGATAGCTTTTTGCGCATTTTATCTTGTTTTGCGCCTCATGGTCTGCTATAAATTCGAGATTTTGTTGTAATG
The DNA here is from genome assembly GCF_019278545.1 of Olleya sp. HaHaR_3_96. Lineage (NCBI taxonomy): Bacteria > Pseudomonadati > Bacteroidota > Flavobacteriia > Flavobacteriales > Flavobacteriaceae > Olleya > Olleya sp. HaHaR_3_96. Next base: position 4,060,950 of record NZ_CP058987.1, on the reverse strand, counting down.
CTTTTTTGTAGAGCCAAACACAAGGGTTAAACCAAAATAAGATGCTTGCTATTTGGATTACCAAGATGTCTATGGAGTGTAATTGTGTAGCATGTACTTTTTCGTGTGCTATAATATGTTGCAGTTCCGACTTGGTAAACTGATTGCTATTAAAAACTATACGATTAAAAAATGAAAATGGCGCAATTTTGGTATCAGTTTCAATATAGATGAACTGATCTTTTTTTGTTTTTTTCTCATTTTTTAATAGTCGGTGTAATGATATAAATTGAAGTGTCACTTGTGTTAAAACAAATAGTGCTCCTGTTGCATATAGAAAAGGTAGTAGTTGCCAATAATCAAAGCTAGATTGTTCTGTGGTTTGTTGATTTGTGGCTATTGTAGTTTCAAAGAATTGTACTGGTGTTGGTGTGTATTCTATATAAATAGGAATAATAATTAAAGGTAGTAGGATGGAAGCAAACAAACCTATTAGAAGAAACCAACGATTGGCTTGAAAAAAAGTGTCACGTTGTAAAAACAACTTGTAACACGCGTAAAATAGTATGATAATTGCCGAAGCTTTTAAAAAGTAGTCCATGGTTAGTCTTGGTTTTCTATTAAACGAATAATCTCTTTTAGCTCGTCAACGCTTATTTTCTCTTCTTTAGCAAAAAACGACACTACATTTTTGTAAGAACTGTTAAAGTAATTGTCTATGGCAGTATTCATAAATTTATTGCGATAGTCTTCTTTGGCTATGATAGGGTAATAACGATGAGTCTTTCCAAAAGCCATATAGCTAACGTATCCTTTTTCGACAAGATTTCTAATCATTGTCGATAATGTGTTGTAGTGTGGTTTGTCTTCTTTGATTGCTGCCATCACATCTTTTACAAAAGCGTTTTCAAGCTTCCATAAAATGTGCATTATTTCTTCTTCTTTATTGGTTAATTTCTGCATAATCAAAGTGTTATTAATTGTCTGAAACAAACATAACTAAAAAAACAGTTATATAACTATTTTTTTAGTTTTTTAACTGTTTTTTTAGTTTTGGATAAAAAGCATTCCATGATAACGTAAAAAACAGAGGCGCTAATTCTTATTTAGGATTTCAAAATGTATCTTCGCAAAAAATATATTTTTTATGAGTGTAGCATATCTTATTTTAGGGTTTATATTATTAGTAGTAGGTGGAGAGTTTTTAGTGCGATCTTCTGTGGCTTTATCCTTTAAGCTAAATATTTCTAAAATAGTAATAGGTATGACGGTGGTGTCTTTTGCGACATCTGCACCAGAGTTATTAGTCAGTTTACAAGCAGCCTTAAAAGGGTCTCCTGCTATTGCTATTAATAATGTAGTAGGATCTAATATAGCTAATATAGGCTTGGTATTGGGGATTACTGCTATCGTTGGAGCTATTGGTGTAGATAAATCCTTTTATAGATTAACATGGCCTGTTATGATGTTGTTTTCTATAGCGTTATATTATTTTTTATGGAACGATAACCAATTAACGGCACTTGAAGGTTTGGTTTTATTTGTTAGTTTAATTGTGTTTATAATATACTTAATAAGAAGTCAAAAATCTACTGAAGATTTAGAGGAGGTGGATGATGCGTTAGCTGTTGTTTCTAATTTTAAAATCGGAATTTGGTTGTTAATTGGTGCTGCAGCATTATATTTTGGTAGTGAGTGGTTGGTTAAAGGAGCAACGTCAATAGCGACTAGCTTAGGGGTTAGTGAGGCTGTTATTGGTGTAACGATGATTGCTATTGGTACAAGTGTGCCGGAATTGGCTGCATCTGTTATTGCTGCTGCTAAAAAAGAGAAAGCTATTTCTTTAGGGAATTTAATTGGGTCTAATATTTTTAATATAGGGTCTGTTTTAGGATTAACCTCAATGATTAAGACTATTCCTGTAACAGAGTCTCTAATATTATCGAGAGATATTTTTTGGATGTTAATTTTTGCAGCACTAGTGTTAGTGTTGGGATTGTTACCAAAGCGTAATGAAATAAATAAGTATAAAGGTTTTGCTTTAGTAGCGTTGTACGGTACGTTTATCTTTTTAGTTTTTAAAGGATAATAAAAACTAATCGAGCATAAAAAAAACGCTTTCTAATTTATAGAAAGCGTTTTTTATTGGATTTAACTAGTGATCAGCTATTAGCTAATATTAGCAGATTTTACTGTCTTAATAATACGACCTGCTATTTTGTATGGATCACCATTTGATGCTGGACGACGGTCTTCTAACCAACCTTTCCATCCTTTCTCTACTGTGATAATTGGAATACGAATTGATGCTCCTCTATCAGAAATACCATAACTAAAGTCATGGATAGATGCTGTTTCGTGATCACCAGTTAAACGTTGGTCGTTAAACTCTCCGTAAACCGCAATGTGTTCTTTAACTACTGGTCTAAAAGCTTCGCAAATTTTCTCGTATGTTTCTTGAGATCCACATGTTCTTAAAACCGTGTTAGAAAAATTAGCATGCATTCCAGAACCATTCCAATCCATATCTTTTCCTAATGGTTTTGGGTGGTACTCTATATAATAACCGTACTGTTCTGTTAATCTATCTAAAAGGTATCTTGATACCCAAATTTCGTCTCCTGCTTTTTTAGCGCCTTGTGCAAATAATTGGTATTCCCATTGTCCAGAAGCAACCTCTTGGTTGATTCCTTCAAAATTTAAACCAGCGTCAATACATAAATCAGCATGCTCTTCGACTAATGCTCTACCATGAGTATGTAAACCACCAACTGAGCAGTAGTACATCCCTTGTGGCGCAGGGTATCCACCAATAGGAAATCCTAAAGGTTTTTGTGTTTTAGTATCCATGATAAAATACTCTTGTTCAAAACCAAACCAGAAATCATTATCTTCATCTTCAATAGTAGCTCTACCGTTAGATACGTGTGGTGTACCATCAGCATTTAAAACCTCAGTCATTACTAAATAGCCATCTCTTCTTGCAGGATCTGGATAAATAGCAACAGGTTTTAATAAACAGTCAGAAGCACCTCCTGAAGCTTGTTTTGTAGAAGAACCGTCAAAAGACCAAACCGGACAGTCTTCTAGTTTTCCACTAAAATCATTTTCAACTTTAGTTTTACTTCTCATATTTTGTGTTGGGAAATACCCATCCAGCCAGATATATTCTAATTTAGATTTACTCATGATAAAAAATTCTTTTTTAGTTATATGTTATAGCAAATATAAAGTAAAAATGATTTTACCCATAAAAAAAGAAGGGTATAAATCAAATATTTATTAAAAGCATGTTAATAACCCTGTTTTTTTTAGGGTATCATATTTTGTTAGTGTCTATTTTTGTAATTTCGCAAAATAATTTAATTAAAAAGAAGATATGTCAACATTAAGATTTCATGCCATAAAAGAATCCTTAAAACGTAAACCGATTGTTATTGAAGAAAAACAACGTCGTTCTGAAATTTTTGGAAATCATGTTTTTAATGAATCGACCATGCGTCAGTATTTAACAAAAGAAGGTTTTGAAAGTGTTAGAGATGCCATACAATTAGGTAAAAAGATTGACAGAATTGTGGCAGATCATATTTCTACAGGAATGAAGGAATGGGCTATCTCAAAAGGAGCAACGCATTATACGCATTGGTTTCAACCATTGACAGGGGCGACAGCAGAAAAACACGATGCTTTTTTTGAAACTATTGGTGCTGGATTGGCTATAGAAAGATTTGGAGGAGGGCAATTGGTGCAACAAGAGCCTGATGCTTCTAGTTTCCCTAATGGCGGAATACGAAATACATTTGAAGCACGTGGTTATACTGCTTGGGATCCTACATCGCCAGCATTTATTTACGGAACAACATTGTGTATTCCAACTGTTTTTGTGTCTTATACAGGAGAGGCTTTAGATTATAAAACACCTTTGTTAAGAGCATTGCAAGCAGTAGATAGTGCGGCTGTAGCAGTATGTAAATATTTTGATAAAAACGTTAAAAAAGTAAACGCATCACTAGGTTGGGAGCAGGAGTATTTTTTAATAGATCGCGATTTAGCTATGTCTAGACCTGATATTGTTCAGACAGGTCGCACGTTGCTAGGGCATTCGCCTGCAAAAGGACAGCAATTGGATGATCACTATTTTGGGACTATACCAAATAGAGCGATGGCGTTTATGCGAGATTTGGAAACCGAATGTATGCTATTGGGTATACCGGTAAAAACTAGGCATAACGAGGTAGCGCCTAACCAGTTTGAATTAGCGCCGATTTATGACGAAGCTAATTTAGCAGTGGATCATAACTCCTTATTAATGGATGTGATGGATAAGATTTCCGATAGGCATAATTTTAAAGTATTATTTCATGAAAAACCTTTTGCAGGAGTCAATGGTTCTGGGAAACATAATAACTGGAGTTTAAGTACGGATACAGGGGTTAATTTATTAGGTCCAGGAAAAACACCAATGAGTAATTTGCAGTTTTTGACCTTTTTTATAAATACCATAAAAGCGGTCAATGATAATGAGGAGTTGTTACGTGCTGCAATAGCGTCTGCTAGTAATGATCATCGATTAGGAGCAAATGAGGCACCCCCTGCAATTATTTCGGTGTTTATAGGACAGCAATTAACTAAGACTTTAAATGAATTGGAGAATGTGACAGATGGTAAGTTGTCTCCAGAAGAAAAAACAGATTTAAAACTTAATGTTGTTGGTAAAATTCCAGATGTACTATTGGATAATACAGATCGTAATAGAACGTCTCCTTTTGCTTTTACAGGAAATAAATTTGAGTTTAGAGCGGTGGGGTCTACTGCTAACTGCGCTAATCCAATGACAGTGCTAAATAGTATTGTTGCTAAACAATTAATTGATTTTAAAGTTGAGGTAGATGCTTTGATAGATAAAAAGGATATGAAAAAAGATGATGCCATCTTTAATGTTCTTAGAGAATATATTAAAAAATCTAAAAATATTTTATTTGAAGGTAATGGTTATGGAGAGGCTTGGGAGAAAGAAGCTAAGAAAAGAGGGTTGAGCAATAATAAGACAACGCCTGAAGCATTAAAAGCAAAAATCTCTAAAAAAACATTGGATCTTTTTGAAGGTTTGGGGGTGATGAATAAAATTGAATCTGAAGCACGCTATGAGATTGAAATGGAGGATTATGTCCTTAGGATACAAATAGAGAGTCGTGTTTTAGGGGATATAGCACGTAATCATATTATTCCGACAGCTGTTAAGTATCAAAATGTTTTAATAAAAAATGTAAAAGGACTAAAAGAGATTTTTGGTAGTGATTTTAAAAAATATGCGAAAGAACAATTAAATCTAATTGAAGAAATTTCTACCCATATAGAATCGATTAACGTTGATGTTACTAAAATGACTGAGGCACGTAAAAAATCGAATAAGAACGAGGATATAGAAAAGAAAGCGTTAGCCTATTGTAGTAAGGTAAAACCATTGTTTGAAGATATTAGATACCATTGCGATAAATTAGAATTGTTAGTTGATGACGAGTTGTGGCCTTTAACTAAGTATCGAGAGTTGTTGTTTACAAAGTAATCTGATAAATTAAGAAATTAGCCTCATTAAGTTGGGGCTTTTTTTTGTTTTAAACTTTAATTTGATGTGCTCTTTTGCTCGGGGATTGGTTTGTGTTAATGCTTCATATTTTTAATTGTGGAATCATTATTAGGGCATTATAGTCCAAGTATTAAATTAAGTCGAAACTGAAATAGATTAGTTTTTTTATATAAGATTTATAAGTGAAGGTCTTTTTCTGATTTTAGTTACAGAAAAAGGGCTCTAGTATGTTGGTATTTGCGCTTTTTACCCTGGATTTTTCTACGTAGTTCTACGTATGTTTAAGTGTTTCAGTGAGTTAGCTCTGGTTTTTAAGGTGAAAATATTGTAAGAAAAAACTTATTTGACTTTGCGTTTCAACGTTTAAAATTGAAATGTTAACGAATATATAGTTAAAACGAGTGATTTTTTTGGGGATTCAAATTTTGTAAACTTATAAATTCTATACCTTTGAAGTGCTATTAATCAATATATATTTAAACATGAAAAAAGTATTTTTCAGCGCAGCTGCGCTAATGTGTGGAACAATGATGTTTGCACAATCGAACAACAGTTCAGTAAATTCAGTAGGAAACAACAACACTTCAGCAGTTAGTCAAGTAGGACTAACAAATGATTCCGATGTGGATCAAGTTGGTGATGATAATGATTCTTCTGTAGATCAAGACGGAACTTCAAACTTATCTGAAGTTAGACAAGCAAGTGGTTATGGTCCATTAAGAAACCGTAACAACAGTGTGGTGGAGCAAGATGGTACTGCTAATGATTCTTTTGTTTGGCAAGACGGAGATGACAATGTATCTTCAATCGATCAAGACGGTACTGCTAATGATTCTTATGTAGACCAATGGGGTGACTTCAATGATAATGAGGTTATTCAAAATGGAAACAATAATGACTCAGATGTATATCAAGGATACAATGGAGATAATCATATTAGTACTGTAAATCAGCAAGGAGACGATAATGTATCCTATGTTTGGCAAGATGGAGATTCTAATATTTCTGATGTTGACCAAGGTGGTGATAGAAACGACTCCAGTGTTGATCAAGATGGAAATGATAATATTTCTGATGTATTACAGGGGTTTGCAGGGGATGATAATGTTAGTGTCGTAGATCAGGATGGTGACAATAACAATTCTAATGTTGACCAATGGGGAAATTTTAATGACAGTTATGTTAAGCAGGATGGTAATAATAACGATTCTGATGTTTTTCAAGGATATCCTGGAAATTACAATACAAGTGATGTAGACCAAATTGGTGACGATAATACATCTTATGTGTCGCAAGACGGTGGGAATAACACTTCTGACGTCGATCAAGATGGTAACTTGAACGATTCTAATGTTAATCAAGATGGTTTTTTTAACAGTAGTGCTGTTTTTCAAACAGGAAACTCTAATCTATCGACTACTGATCAAATAGGAAATGCAAATGGTTCTTCTCAAATTCAAACAGGAAATGATAACGAATCTTATGTTTCTCAAATTGGTAATAATAATGGGTCTTTTGTGGCTCAAGTAGGAGATTTAAATGATTCTGATGTGGACCAAGTAGGAAACTTGAACAACAGTTCAGTGGCTCAAAATGGAGATAATAACTCGTCTGACGTAGATCAACTAGGTAACTCTAATGGTTCTTCTGTAGCACAAGCTGGTAATGATAATACGTCAATTGTTGCTCAAACAGGAGATGCTAATACAAGTACAGTTGCACAATCCGGAGACTTACACTTATCAACAGTTACACAAAATGGAATGGGTAATATTAGTAATGTAACTCAAGCTGGATTCTCACATACTAGTGATGTTTTTCAAGATGGTAATGCTAATAATAGTATTGTTACACAAACAGGTACTACTCATACAAGTGATGTCGATCAAATTGGAAATGGTAACACGTCTACTGTTACACAAAGTAACTAAGTTTAAGCTATTATAGAATAGATTATTTTATTAAAATAATTATAAGGTATAAGAGCATTAATTTGCTCTTATACTTTTTATAACAGATCGATATTAATCATTACTTGTTTAATATCTCTAATAAAACATAAGACTATGAAAACTATATTTAAACTTTTAATAGCTGTTTCAATACTAATTACAAACAACCTAGCTACAGCTCAAACATTTGAAACTACAGATGCAAAAAATCATATCTCAGGTTTTGAAACACAGTCTTCTCAAGAAAATTTCTTATTAAATCAAGGTGCTACTACAATAAACTTATCGACGACCAATAAGTCTATTTTTATTGCACAAATAGGAGATGATAATGATTTAATTAGTAATTCAAAATCTTTAGAAAGTACTATTGTTATTGTGCAAAATGGAGATGAGAATCTTGCTGTTTTAGATTTAAACAGTAAAAAAATAAATGAAACCGTTATACAACATGGGGATAATAACGCTTTTCTAGATTATAGTCCATTTAAATCTGATGTTAGAAATGCGACAATTAATCAAACGGGTGATAATCAGAATTTAACCATGTTTGGGACTAATACTTTATCCGAAAAAATAAAAATTTCTATGCAAGGGCAGGGCCAATCTATAATTATTAGAAATTTTTAAGACTTATTATATGTCTTTGTTTTCTATAAAATCAATAACAATATCAGTTGTTATGTTTCTGTTTACAATCGGGGTGTATTCCCAAGTGTATAATATGGAAGTAGAAGCTAAGCTTCATATCAATCAAGATAACGAACACATTACGATTAAAGGAATTGCAATTAATAAAACTAAAGGGAATAAAAATTTAAGTTATAAGTTGTCTGTATTTAAAACAGATCAAAACAATAATAAGTCAAAAAATCAACAAAGTGGTTCGTTTGATATCAGTTCTGACCAACAAAAAGACTTGTCTACGTTGTCAATTAATTTTGATAAAAAATCAAAACTTATAATTCTACTTTTAGTGTACGATTCTGATAAGATCCTTATTGGTAAAGACAGAGTTGTATTGCATGATGAAAAACAAAACAGTCTAGAGGTTAGAAAAGATATAGCAGATAAAATTAATGAGTTTTCCGTAAAAGTATCAGAACAGAGTATTAATAATGAGGTTGAGGCTAAAATACAGATAGATCAACAAAATGATTTTACAAGTATTAAGGGAACTGCTTTTAATAAAACAGAAATCACAAAAAGTTTAATTTATAAACTAGTCGTTTTTAATAAAGAAGAAGACGCAAATACGATAGAAGACGAGAAACATGAAAGATTTATATTATTGGCTAATCAGAAGGTCGATTTGTATTCTATCACATTTAATTTAAATAAAGCGGATAAGAAAATATGTGTGCTTTTAATTTATGATTTAGATCATAATATAATAGGTCAAGATCGCATTGTTTTTAATGATGATTCTAATGATAGATTAGAGAAAAAGAAAAAACGAGAACAGCAATTACGTCAAGCGCAGGAAAACTCTAAAGATGTGAGTGTTGCCGTAAAAGATGGTCTTGAATTAAATGGAATTGTTGTAGAGGATACAAAAACGAAACCAGGAAGGGACTTTTATAAGCTGTTTTATGCGTTGTATTCGCAAAATAATATAAACGGAAATAAAGTTGTTACTATTAAAGAGATTTTAGCACTAGGCAGGAATACAAAAATAGAAGTAATAGTCGGTGATGATGAGGTGTTTTCGTTTTTTGTAAGACCAAGTACAGAGTATTTAACTAAGATGAACGATTACGCTATAGTGCGTGTTTATAAGCATTTTAAAAGACAGGAAAAAGAATCAAAAACAATTAAACGCTATTAATTATTTTTATCATGAAAAAACGACTTGTACTGCTATTATTTTTTACAGGATACTTTTGTATTGGTCAGCAGTTATCCTATCAACCAATTAATCCTGCATTTGGAGGAGAGACATTTAACTATCAATGGTTATTAAGTTCTGCTAATGCGCAAAATTCTTTTACAGACCCTAACGCTAGTGAAGGTAATGATGAAAGTTCGCTTGAAGCTTTTGGTGAAAATTTAAATAGGCAAATATTAAGTCAATTATCAAGATCTCTTTTTCAAACACAATTAGGAGACGAGCTGCAGGAAGGTAGTTTTAGTTTTGGAAGTTTAGCTCTTGAGATTTATGATTCTGCAGAAGGTTTAGTTGTTAATATTCTAGATGTAGATACAGGAGAACAGACACAAATTATAATTCCTAATTAATCCCTTAACCAAAGATCATGTTAAATTATAGACCTGCTTTTGGAGTTGTGTTATTTTTATTACTAACCAGTTGTGGTGCCTTTTTTAATCAACCATATGAGCGGGAAAGAGCAAGGATTGGAGAAACAAGTCCTGTGACTAATAGGTTAAAAGAGTTTCCATTGCCTCAAGAACCGGTAGTCGCAGGTGTTTATAATTTTAAAGACCAAACTGGTCAGTATAAAGCAGTTGAAAATGGGAGCACTTTTAGTACGGCGGTATCTCAAGGAGGGACAACGATGTTAATTAAAGCTTTGGAGGATTCTAAATGGTTTACTGTAATAGAAAGAGAAAACTTAGGAAATTTACTTAACGAAAGAAATATAATTAGATCAACAAGAGACGAGTATCGGAAAAATAAAAATCCAAACGAACCTACGTTACCTGCGCTTCTGTATGCAGGTGTGCTGTTGGAAGGTGGCGTTATATCTTATGATACAAATATTATTACAGGAGGAGCAGGTGCAAGATATTTGGGTATTGGAAGTTCTACTCAGTATAGACAAGATCGAATTACGGTGTATTTAAGAGCAGTGTCTACGTCGACAGGTAAAATTTTAAAAACAGTTTATATCTCAAAAACTATTTTGTCTCAAGCCGTATCTGCAACCCTATTTAAGTATGTTAAATATCAGCGATTACTTGAAACGGAAATAGGTTTCACGAAAAATGAGCCAGTACAATTAGCAATGAAGGAAGCTATTGAGAAAGCAGTCGAAAATTTAATTGTTGAAGGGATCAAAGATAAAATATGGTTGCCTAGATTAAGTGAAGAGTCTACAGTTAAGCTTATTCAAGATTTTGATGCAGAAAAGGATGAAGCGATTTCCACAGAATTATACGAGCGTTTTCTAACAGAAAGAAGAGGAGATTATGTTGTTTCTACAGCCTTAGGAGGGGCTCTTATTAATGGGGATTTGCCTAATCCTCAACCCGAATTTAATAGTAAAATAGGATTTAAACGGACCTTAAATCCATACCTAGACTTAGGGTTTACTTATAATAAATATAATTTAGAAAATAAAGAGCTTATTAATGAGGGGTTTATGTCTTTTGATTTAAATATAGAGTATAAAGTTTTACCATACGACAATTTTACACCTTACCTTTTTGGAGGTGTAGGTACAAATGCTTCTAATTATTTTAAAACTATAGATCCTAAATTACAAGTTGGTTTTGGGTTAGAGTATTTGATAAAAGATAATTTAGGAGTGTATCTATATGGAGAGCATAATCTTGTGTTTTCAGACGAAATTGATGGTGTTGTTTCTGGTAAAATAGATGATATGTTTTATCGTTTTGGAATAGGAATAAATTTTTACTTATCTAAACCAGATACTAAATTTAATAAACGTAAAAAGTTAAAAAAACTTGAAAAAGCAGAATTAAAACTCTTGAAGAAAGAAAATCGTAGGCAAATGCAAGAAAAAAATAAAGCAAAACGTTTACTTAAAAATAATAATTAAACATTCTGTTAAATTTTAATTTAACATTTAAATAATTGAAACAGATGAAAATAACTTCAAAATATATAAGTTTATTCTTCATGTTAACGGTGTTAATAAGTTGTAGTGAAGATAAAGTGTCGCTTAGTGGTGCAGGTGTAATTACAGGTAAGGTAGTGTCTAAAGGAGAAAACGAACCTTTAGAAAATACAAAAATATCAACAAGTCCAAGTACTAGTATAGTTTTTACAAATGCTTCTGGTGATTTTGTAATTAATACAGCTTCAGTAGGGACCTATTCAATAGAAGCTCAGAAAGATGGGTATTTATCTAAATTTGAATCTATAACGGTTGTTGAAGATAATGAAGTTAACGTAATTTTTGAGTTAGATGTTGAGACGGCGAATAATGATGCACCCAACACGCCAATATTGAATAGCCCAGTTAATGATGCTATAAATCAATATTTAAGTTTAGACCTAGTTTGGGAGGGTTTTGATCCTGAAGAAGATGATTTGGTATACGAAGTTCAAATTTTAAACGATCACAATTCTGATGTTTTAATATATACAGATGTAATAGATACAACCTTAACGGTTTCTGGATTGGATTACAATACTAAATATTTCTGGCAAGTTTCAGCTTCTGATAATATTAACGCTTTGGTTTTAAGTGAAACATTTAATTTTACAACAATTGGGTTTCCTGCTAATAGAGTGTTTTTTACTAGAAAAATAAATGAGAACAATGTTATTTTTTCAGTTGATAGTGAGGGTAACGAATATCAACTAACATCATTAAGTAGTAATAGTTGGAGACCAAGAAAAGCAACAGGTCTTGATAAATTAGCATTTTTAAGATCTAATGGCGGACAAACACATATTTACACTATGGATCTTGATGGTAGTAACATTACTCAGGTAACAAATAATATTGCCGTAAATGGGTCTAACTTAGAGGAATTAGATTTTGAGTGGAAAAGTAATAACACAGCGTTTGTATATTCTAATTTTGATAAGTTATACCAAATTAATACAGATGGTTCTGGTGTAGTACAACTACATCAAACACTTAATGGTAATTTTATTACGGAAGTAGACTGGAATCAAAGTACACAAAGTATGGTAGTTAAAACAAATAATGCGGTAGGTTATAATGTGGAGATTTATACTATTAATGCTACAGGTGTGATTCAGGATTATGTCTTGCAGAATGTAAACGGAGCTGCAGGAGGATTAGATTATAGTTTTGATGGTTTAAAGTTGTTGTATACCTATGATGTTTCTGGAAATCAAAATACAGAATACAGGCAACTCAATACGCACATGTTTATTTATACAATTGCTACAGCTATGTCACAAGATTTATCAACATCAAAGCAAGCAGGGACTAACGATTTAGACGTGCGTTTTGCGCCGAACGAAGCAGATGTAATTTTTGTAAATACGTCTAATGACGGTATCTCTCAGAACAATATTTATAAAATGAGTTTAGATTTAGAAGAAACGAGAACACTACTTGTTAATGATGGTAAAATGCCTGATTGGAAGTAATTAACAATTTGGTCGTAATTAAAAGTATAAAAGCACACATATTATTTGTGTGCTTTTTATTTATAAATATCTTTGTTGCTTAACACAACATAATGAGCTCAGAAATTTCAAAACGTTACAGTCAAAGAGGTGTATCTGCATCAAAAGAAGATGTGCATAATGCGATAAAAAACATAGATAAAGGGTTGTTTCCTAAAGCATTCTGTAAAATTGTACCAGATTATCTAACTAATGATCAAGACTATTGCTTGATTATGCATGCGGATGGGGCGGGTACAAAATCGTCTTTAGCCTATATGTATTGGAAAGAAACTGGAGATGTCTCTGTTTGGAAAGGGATTGCTCAAGATGCATTAATAATGAATATTGACGACTTGTTATGCGTTGGAGCAACGGATAATATTATGTTGTCTTCAACTATTGGAAGAAACAAAAACCGTATTCCAGGTGAAGTTCTTTCTGCTATTATAAATGGAACTGAAGAATTAATTGAAGACCTTAAAGGTTTTGGTGTTACAATCCATAGTACAGGAGGAGAAACAGCTGATGTTGGAGATTTAGTAAGAACTATTATTGTAGACTCGACAGTAACTGCTAGAATAAAACGTAGTGATGTTATAGATAATGCTAATATTAAAGCAGGAGATGTTATTGTTGGTTTGGAAAGTTTTGGTCAAGCCACTTACGAGAAAAGTTATAATGGAGGGATGGGTAGTAATGGACTAACTTCTGCACGACATGATGTATTTGATAATTATTTAGCTAAAAAATATCCAGAAAGTTTTGATGCCTCTGTACCAGAAGATTTAGTGTATTCTGGACAAGTAAAATTAACGGATAGTGTTGCGGGGTCTCCAATAGATGCAGGGCAATTAGTATTATCACCAACACGGACTTATGCGCCAATTATAAAGGATATTTTATCTAAGTTTACCAGTAAAGATATCCATGGGATGGTACATTGTAGTGGAGGCGCACAAACTAAAATTCTTCATTTTATTGATAATCTTCATATTGTAAAAGATAATTTATTTCCAATTCCACCTTTATTTAAATTAATTCAAGAGCAATCTAAAACGGATTGGAAAGAGATGTACCAAGTGTTTAACTGTGGTCATAGAATGGAACTATACGTCTCTCCAGAAAAAGCAGAAGAAATTATCTCAATATCTAAATCTTATAATGTTAATGCTCAGATTATTGGTCGTGTAGAAGCATCTGATTCTAAAAAGCTGACAATAGAAAGCCCGTACGGAACGTTTGTGTATTAATTACGAAACTAATTTTTTTAAATATGAGATACATTTTTATAATGTGCTTTATGTGTTGTGTGCAAAGTGTAATGGCACAACCAGAAACTGAAGTAAAAGTTGTTGATACCATTTTATGGAAACAAAAAAATAAGATTGGGGTTGATCTTAACGAAGTAACCTTTGTGAATTGGAATGCGGGTGGAGCAAATTCAATTTCTGCATTATTAGCTATTAATTCAAGTTTGCGTTATAAAAAGAATAATTTAATTTGGTTTAGCGAGGTAAGAACACGCTACGGTGTTAATAAGCAAGAAAGTCAAAAGTTAAGAAAGACGGAAGATGAGCTTGAGCTTATTTCTACTATTGGTTTTAGAAAAGATACCATTACTAATTGGTATTATTCAGGACGGTTCAACTTTAAAACCCAATATTCTAATGGTTATAACTATCCAGATAGAGACAATTCAATTTCTAGATTTATGGCTCCAGGTTATTTATTTGTTGGAGGTGGAGTAGAATATGGAAAGAACATTGAGAAGTTATCCTTTTACATGTCTCCTTTGACTTTTAAATCCACATTTGTTTTAGATAATGAATTAGCCGATAAAGGTTCCTTTGGGGTTGATCCAGCAACATATGATGCGCTAGGAAATAAAATTAAAGATGGTGAAACTATACGGACAGAAATGGGTATATTAGTAACTAACTCTTATGAAACCGAAGTTTTAGAAAATATTTACATCAAAAACAGAATAAGTCTGTATACAGATTACCTTAATAGTTTTGGAAATATAGATTTGGATTGGGAGATTATGTTTGACTTCAAAGTCAATGATTTTGTAAAAGCAACATTAGGTTCTCATTTAAGATATGATAATGATATTAAAATTGTAGAAGAGACTGAAGTTGAAGACGAGTATGTAGAAAGAGGTGCTACTGTACAATGGAAACAGTTACTTGGGATTGGGGTAGTCGTAGATTTTTAAAAATGAATGCAATTATTGAAAACAAAACGGACACTAAAAGTATTTACTCTTATAGTGGTTATAATAAATATAGCCTCAATATTTTTTGTGGATTTTTTGTACAGCCAAATAGTTAGGTTGGTAACAAGTCTTTTGTTTTTAGTGCTATTTTCTATTTTTAAAATTAAAGATAAATTAATAATTACCATAATTGGATTGTTAATTATCGCAGATAGTGTTGATTTATTTTATAAGGAACCTTATATGATAGAGCTGTATGCGATAGTCAAAGTAATAGCGTTCTCCATATTAAGTTTATTTCTTTATAGTAGAATTAGACGTCAAAAATTAGGAAGAAACCTAAAGATATTGTTCGTAATTGTTGTCTTGATGAATATTTTAATCGGTTATAAGTCAGTCACCGATATAACAGTAGCAGTAGATGCAAGTCAATTAATTTCAATACAAATTTACTGGGTCGTCTGTGTTATAACAGCCGCATTAGCAGCAAAATATTATTTTTGTAATGACTCCCAAAAAGCCGTTAATTTTATAATCTTTACTTTTTTATTCGTTTTTACAGATTTGTGCTGGTTTATAGGTCATTTTATTGTAGTTCGTGAGTTTTTCTATTTCGAAAGAATGTTATACTTTATTGGTTTTATGCATTTAGGAAATTACCTGTTTTTTTCTGAAGAGGAGGGTGAAGAAAAAATGAGTACATTATAAACTCCCATTACTTAAGTAACTATAATCTTCCAATTCGGTTATATTGTCGATCAATTTAGAACAGCCATTTTTTATCAAATATATCGTGTCAGAAACGGCAATAACTTTTGCGTATCTGTGGTCTGTTAATATAATAGCTTTGTGTTGTTTCTCTTCTATAATTAGGGTCTGTATTTTTTTAATATACAAAGGAGCAACGCCATTAAAGGGTTCGTCTAATAAAATAATTTCAGCGTTCTTTTTTAGTATTAAATAGATTTCGATAACACGTCGTTCTCCTCCTGATAATTTATTTATTGTATTGTTTTTGTGTATTTTAAATTCAGGATAGTCCGCAATAAAGGTTGTCCAACTAATATCAAATAGTAAAAATAAGGCGTTAACTTTTGCTTGATTTGGAGTAAAATTATATTGTGGTAAAAAAGCAGCAGTTTTTGTAAGATATAATGGTTTTAATACAGGTTTACTGTCCAATCGGATGTGGCTGTATTTCGCGTTAAGCGTGCCAAAAGCAATGTTTAATAAACAGCTTTTTCCAGAGCCATTACTACCAAGTAGACTTGTTACTTTACCTGTTTCAGCCTTGAGGTAAATACCATTTAATATACGTTTGTTTTTAAAGTAAAGTTCTACATTATCAATTTCAAAAATCAAAATTTGGTTATCTAAATTGGTTTATTATAATAAAAAAAACAATAGTTACTAGCGCATCTATAAAGTATAAGATACCAAATAATTTTAAATCAGAGAGTCCTAAGTTCTTGTAAAAGGTTAGTTTTTGCTTGGCATCCGTTTCAATAACCAAATAATGGAGTAAAATGACTAAAAATAATTTTGTAATAAGTGCGACTATTATGTAGAAGTTACCCGTAATTAATAGCAAAATATTAATAGCAAAGGACCATAAAGCGAAGGTTCTATAGTAATAGAGTATAGCGAATAATTGGTTTAGCATATAGATTTAACGTTAAAAACACGCTAATATTTTAATTGTAAGCAAACTACTATAAAGTATTGCAAATTCATAAATTATCGTATTTTTGTTTCACAATTTTAAGAAGAAGATGTTAGAGAAGTTACAAATAGTAAAGCAACGTTTTGATGAGGTTAGTGATTTAATTATCCAACCTGATGTTATTACTGATCAAAAACGTTACGTCGCGCTAAATAAAGAATATAAAGATTTACGCCTTTTAATGGATAAGCGAGAGGTATATCTTGAGTTTACTCAAAATCTAAAAGAAGCGGAAGAAATTATTGCTGATGGGAGTGATGCTGAAATGGTCGAAATGGCTAAAATGCAATATGACGAAGCTAAAGAGGCAATCCCTAAATTAGAAGATGATATACGTGTACTTTTAATCCCTAAAGATCCTGAAGATTCTAAGAATGCTGTTGTCGAGTTACGTGCAGGAGCGGGAGGAGATGAAGCTAGTATTTTTGCTGGAGATTTATTTAGAATGTACAGTAAATACTGTGAAGCTAGAGGATGGAAAGTAGATACGGTAGATTATAGTGAAGGTACAAATGGAGGGTTTAAAGAAATCCAATTTGAAGTTACTGGTAACGATGTTTATGGAACTTTAAAGTTTGAAGCTGGTGTGCATCGTGTACAACGTGTACCGCAAACAGAAACACAAGGTCGTGTGCATACAAGTGCTGCTACTGTAATGGTGTTTCCGGAAGCTGAAGAGTTTGATGTAGAGATTAACCCAAAAGAAGTAAGAGTAGATTTTTTCTGTTCTTCAGGTCCAGGTGGTCAATCTGTAAACACAACGTATTCTGCAGTACGTTTAACGCACATTCCGACAGGATTAGTAGCGCAATGTCAAGATCAAAAATCGCAGCATAAAAACAAAGAAAAAGCTTTTAAAGTATTACGTTCGCGTTTATATGACATGGAGCTGGCTAAAAAGAATGAAGAAGATGCCGCTTTACGTGGTACGATGGTAACCTCTGGAGATAGAAGTGCTAAGATTAGAACGTATAACTATTCTCAAGGACGTGTTACTGATCACAGAATAGGGCTAACGCTTTATGATTTACAGAATATTGTAAATGGAGATATCCAAAAAATTATTGACGAATTACAACTAGCAGACAATACAGAAAAACTGAAAGCTAGTGACGAACATATTTAATAACAAGCCTCTTCATTGAGGCTTTTTTTTATTTCTAATGTAATTCAGAATTCAGAATTTATTTTACATGAAGCTACACTTTTTTGTTTTTATTATAGTTTTACTATTCTCTTGTAAAAAAGAAAGAACGTTAAGTAGTCTTAGACTTAATGATGTCAAACAGTCGGTGAGTATAGAGTCTGAAAAATCAGAAAATCAAAACCGACAGAATCAAGACTGTATTTTTGATCAAAGCACACAAACAGATGCCTTTTTAAAAGGAATAAAGGAGCTAGAAGGCTATACTTGGGATGATGATAGTAAATCTGCTGAAATAGTATTAAATGACCATTGGTTTCTGACTATCACAAGAGGAGGTTGTGACCATTTTTTATTATCTGCAGAATTTTTATATGATAGAAATCTAGAGTTTGAAGCTAATAAAGCAGCGATTTTTGAAAACATCATTTGGATTACTTCATTATTGAAAGAAGAATTTGAGTTTGAAAGTATTAAAAGTTGTATTGAAGAAGATAAATTAACTTTTACAGAAACAGATAATGGTTTCTATGGTAATTTTATGGATTCTAAAATATATGAAATGTATACTTTTGATTATAGAAAAGAAAAAGAAAGTACTGTTTTTGGTATTTCTTACTATTTAAATTAAACAATGACAACACAACAACTAACAGCACAAATTATTAAAAAGAAGTCTTTTCTGTGTATTGGACTGGACGTCGATTTAAATAAAATTCCACAACATTTATTAGAAACAGAAGATCCTATTTTCGAGTTTAATAAAGCCATAATTGATGCAACACATCATTTATGTGTCGCTTATAAACCTAACACAGCGTTTTATGAAGCATATGGTATAAAAGGTTGGAAAGCATTAGAGAAAACAATTAATTATCTTAACGCTAACCATCCGGATATTTTTACAATAGCAGATGCTAAGCGTGGCGATATTGGTAACACCAGTACAATGTACGCTAAAGCCTTTTTTGAAGACTTAGCGTTTGATAGTGTAACTGTGGCTCCATATATGGGAAAGGACTCAGTAGAGCCCTTCTTAGCCTTTAAAGACAAGCATACTATAATGCTAGCATTAACATCTAATCAAGGTGCTTTTGATTTTCAGACCAAGCAAGTAGACGGCAAGGAATTATATAAACAAGTTTTAGAAACGTCTAAAAACTGGGAGAACTCTGAAAACTTGATGTACGTTGTTGGAGCAACAAAAGCTGAATATTTTGCAGAGATTAGAAAAATTATTCCAAATAGTTTTTTATTAGTTCCTGGTGTTGGCGCTCAAGGTGGAAACCTTCAGGACGTGTGTAAATATGGAATGAGTGAAAATGTAGGGTTATTGATAAACTCTTCTCGAGGTATTATTTACGCTTCAAATAACGAAGATTTTGCGCAAGCAGCAGCGACTAAAGCAGAAGACTTACAGCAACAAATGGAAGTTATTTTAAATAATAAATAGTATTTCGCAACGTCATGCAGAACTTATTTCGGCATCACATTATTATATAAAAATGATGTTATTTCGTAACGTCATGCTGAACTTGTTTCAGTATCACATTATTATTATTATTATACCAAGTAAATTATTACCATAACGGATTGTCATATTCAGATTATTACAATTCAGAGATAAAACAAAACCGCAACGTCATGCTGAACTTGTTTCAGTATCGCAATATCATTACTATTATACCAATTAAATTATTACCATAACGGATTGTCATATTCCGACTATTACAATTCATAGATAAAACAAAACCGTCACGTCATGCTGAATTTAGTTAAGCATCACATTATTAGGATAATTAAACGGAGTCATTCTTTTTATAATTAAAAGAACAACAAAGCGTTTTTTTTGAAAACACATTATGAAAATCACATTCAGTTAAAGCAATAATTAAATGAAAATTAAGGACCAAATAGGCAATCTGTTAGAGTTTGATTCGACACCAATCCGAATTGTCTCATTAGTGCCTTCTCAAACGGAATTGCTTTATGATCTGGGATTAGAAGATGCCATTGTCGGGCTTACTAAATTTTGTGTCCATCCCATTCATTTAAAAAAGAAAAAACAAGTTGTAGGAGGGACCAAGCAGATTAATATCGAAAAAATAAAGGCTTTACAGCCAGATATTATTTTATGTAATAAAGAAGAGAATACGGAAGCTATAGTGATTGCTTGTCAAATTATTTGTCCGGTACATGTGTCAGATATTATGACTATTGAAGAGAGTATCGATTTGATAATGCAGTATGGTCAAATCTTTAATGTAACTAACAAAGCACAGGATATTAAAGATGAAATTAATAATAATTTAAAAGATTTCCGACAATATATAACGGATCAGCCAGTTTTAAAAGTTGCTTATTTTATCTGGAAAGACCCTTGGATGGTTGCTGCTAATGGTACGTTTATTAATCATCTTTTAGAATTAAATAAACTTGAAAATATTTATGCTAATCAAGATCGGTATCCAGAAGTAGATATTACTAAAATACAAAAAGAAGATAATCTAGAGGTGGTTTTGTTATCCAGCGAGCCTTTCCCTTTTAAAATCGAGCACACTTTAATGTTTGGTGAAATTACAAATCAAGCAAAAGCCATCTTAGTAGATGGCGAATACTTTTCTTGGTATGGCTCAAGATTAATTAATGCGTTTAGTTATTTTAAAGATTTAAGAGAGCGATTGCGAACTTTCTCTAGCTAAATAATTAAGCTTGTTAAGTTTGTCTAAAAGTTTGACGGCTTTAAATGCAGAGACGTCACTAGCCTCATGATCTGTTTGTCGTAAATTGTAGGAGTGCTCCACAAGTTGCTTGTAGCGTTTTTTTAACTTGTTTTGATGCGCTTTAAGTAGGTCTGGGTTATTCATTTTGTTATATCGTTAGTTTTCAGGTATTTAAATTACTTTTTTTATTTAAATAAAAAAAGAAAAAGGCAATAAAATATTCCTAAAAAATAAAAGAGCCCATTCTTTACCACAAAAAATAGACTCTGATAACTAACTAAACTAACTCAGTAAAATAAAATAAGAGTGCTTATTTTACATTGCAAATATCAAAATTTATTTTAGTTTAAATGTTAATTTAATATTATGCTAACTTTACTAAAATTAATTAATCCTGTAAAGCAAAAACCTTTTGAAGTAAGGCAGTAGATCTAGACCCAACTTTAGTTCTGATTTCTTGTTCTTCTACAGCAATCATAGTGTAAACACCTTTTAAAGCTTCTCCAGTCACGTAATCTGTTAGGTCAGGATTAACATTACTAGTAAAAGGAATTGAATTGTACTTAGTAATTAAATTGGCCCAAATTTGATCAGCACCAACTTTACTAAAAGAGTTTTTTATTACCGGGTTAAATTTATCGTATAGTGCCGTTTGCGTTTTACTAGTTAGGTATTGTGTTGCCGCATCATTTTGACCTAATAATATATTTTTAGCATCTGTAAAAGTAATGTCTTTAACTGCATTAATAAATATAGGTGTTGCTTCTCCAACTGCATCTTCCGCAGCTCTGTTTAAAACTTTCAAACCTTCATCAGCTAAACTACTTAAACCAATGTCACGTAATGCTTTGTCTACTTTTTGTAATTCTTCTGGAAGTAAAATTTTAACTAAATCGTTTTTAAAA
Organism: Olleya sp. HaHaR_3_96; assembly: GCF_019278545.1. Classification (NCBI taxonomy): domain Bacteria; kingdom Pseudomonadati; phylum Bacteroidota; class Flavobacteriia; order Flavobacteriales; family Flavobacteriaceae; genus Olleya; species Olleya sp. HaHaR_3_96. The sequence goes on along the minus strand of NZ_CP058987.1, from coordinate 4,039,423 downwards.
AAACCATCTGTTTGAGTCAGTTTGGCAACTTGTTTGTCAATTCCTAAGTCTAAAGCTTCTCGTAATCCGCCTGCAATATCTAAATCGCTAATGCCTCCTGCTTGAGGTAGTTGGTTAACAACTTGCTGTAATTCTGCGCAAGCAGTAAAATTTAAAACAATAAGTAAGGCTAATATTTTTTTCATGTTGTATAATTTAAGGTACAAATATACCTATTAATAAGATGCGTTTTTAATTCAAAAACTGCGTTTTATTCTTGTTTTCTTTTTAATGCTATTTAAAAACAAGAGTTAAAAGGATTTATAAAAATGATTATTAAGAGAAAATAACGGTCTTATTATTAAAAACCATCACTTTACGTTTAATATGAAGTTTTATGGCATTGGCTAATACTATTTTTTCTAAATCACGGCCTTTAGCAATTAAATCGGTAATAGCATGTGTATGCGATACGCGTGTTACGTCCTGTTCAATAATCGGGCCAGCATCTAATGCTTCTGTAACATAATGACTAGTTGCCCCGATAATCTTTACGCCACGCTTGTATGCCGAGTGGTATGGTTTTGCACCCACAAAAGCAGGTAAAAAGGAGTGGTGTATATTAATAACCTTGTTTGGATATTGACTAATAATTTTACTAGATACGATTTGCATGTAACGTGCTAAAACAATAAAATTAATGCCATGTTTTTTACATAATTCTAACTGTTGGTCTTCCGCTTGTGCCTTAGTGTCTTTAGTTACAGGGATGTGGTAAAATGGAATATTAAAACTGTCTGCAATAGGTTTTAAGGTCGCGTGATTACTAATGATAAAAGGAATGTCTACTTCTAATTCTCCAGAATTATAACGTCCTAAAATATCGTATAAGCAATGGTCATATTTAGATACGAATAAGGCCATTTTAGGTTTGCTTGCAGAAGAGTAAATACGCCATTTCATAATAAACTTGTCAGCAAGATTGGATTTGAAGCTGACTTTAAAGGCTTCGATTTCAAACGTGTCAATTTCAAATTCGCTTTCTAAGCGCATAAAAAAAATGTCTTGTTCTCTATCGACATGTTGATCTATATAAACAATGTTTCCTTTGTTATTGACTATAAAATTGGTAACACTAGCAATAATTCCTGATTGGTCTTTACAGTTTATAAGTATGGTTAGTTTTTTCATTTACAATAGGTATTGACTACTAAATTACTCTAAAAAAGCATGGTTGCTTTTTTTGTTTTTAAGTTTTATATAATTACAGATTATATAGCAATATTTTTGAATATTCCGTAAATTGCAAGTCTAAAACAGATTATATTCTAAGAATGACACAAGCAACACCATACAAGCCAAAGTATAAAGTAAGAATTGTTACTGCAGCAGCCTTATTTGATGGTCATGATGCATCCATTAATATCATGCGTCGTATTATTCAATCTACAGGAGTAGAGGTCATACATTTAGGTCATGACAGAAGTGTAGACGAAGTTGTAAATACAGCGATTCAAGAAGATGCAAATGCTATTTGTTTAACCTCATATCAAGGAGGTCATAACGAGTATTTTAAATATATGTACGATCTTTTAAAAGAAAGAGGTGCAGAGCACATCAAGATTTTTGGTGGTGGTGGAGGTGTAATCTTACCTTCAGAAATCAAGGATTTAATGGATTACGGTATTTCTCGTATCTATTCTCCGGATGATGGACGTGCCATGGGATTACAAGGTATGATTAATGACTTGGTTGAACAATCGGATTTTGCTATTGGTGATACTTTAAGTAACGAGTTAGACATTTTACCTACTAAAAACCCTAAAGCAATTGCTAGGATTATTTCTTCAGCAGAAAACTTTCCTGACGTTGCTAAAGCGACTTTAGATAAAATTCATATTAAAAATAAAGCGTCTAAAACACCAGTTTTAGGAATTACAGGAACAGGTGGAGCAGGTAAATCATCTTTGGTAGACGAGCTAGTGCGTCGTTTTTTAGTCGATTTTCCAGAGAAAACAATAGGTTTAGTATCTGTAGATCCTTCTAAGCGTAAAACTGGAGGCGCACTTTTAGGTGATAGAATTAGAATGAATGCTATCAATTCGCCAAGAGTATACATGCGTAGTTTAGCAACACGTCAATCTAACTTAGCATTATCTAAATATGTAAATGAAGCCGTTCAAGTTTTAAAAGCTGCGGAATACGATTTAATTATATTAGAAACCTCTGGAATTGGACAATCTGATACAGAGATTATGGAACATTCTGACGTAGCTTTATACGTTATGACCCCAGAATTTGGTGCAGCAACACAATTAGAAAAAATCGACATGCTTGATTTTGCAGATTTGGTTGCCATCAATAAATTTGACAAACGTGGGTCTTTAGATGCCCTTCGTGATGTTAAAAAGCAGTACATGCGTAACAATAACCTTTGGGATGTACACCAAGATGATTTACCAGTTTATGGGACTATTGCGTCGCAATTTAACGATCCTGGGATGAACACGCTTTACAAAGCCATCATGGATAAGTTAGTGGAGAAAACGGATTCGGTTTTAAAATCGACATTTGAAATTTCACAGGAAATGAGCGAGAAAATTTTCGTTATTCCACCATCACGTACACGATACTTATCTGAAATTGCAGAAAGTAATCGTGCCTATGACAAAACAGCAAGCACACAAGTTGAGGTAGCGCAACGATTATACGGTATCTTTAAAACAATTGGTTCTGTAGGAGATGTCACCTTGAGCGGAGTCGAAAAGTCTTTTATAGGAAAACAAGGTCTTGATCAGGATGAGATCTTGAAACTAGTTCAGGATGACAAAAAGGATTTTATTAAAATGCTTATTGCCGAATTTGACCGTGTAAAATTAAACTTAGATCCTTACAATTGGGAAGTGATTACAGGTTGGGATGAGAAAGTGAACAAATATAAAAATCCAATTTATAGTTTTAAAGTAAGAGATAAAGAGATTAAGATTGAAACACATTCTGAGTCATTATCACACTTGCAAATTCCAAGAATAGCCTTACCAAAGTATCAAGCTTGGGGCGATTTATTACGTTGGAATTTACAAGAAAACGTACCAGGAGAATTTCCATATACATCTGGATTATATCCTTTTAAACGTACAGGAGAAGATCCAGCACGTATGTTTGCAGGAGAAGGTGGACCAGAACGTACCAACAGACGTTTTCACTATGTAAGTGCAGGTTTGCCAGCAAAACGCTTGTCTACCGCTTTTGATAGTGTAACGCTTTACGGAAACGACCCAGATTTAAGACCAGATATTTATGGTAAAATTGGTAATGCAGGAGTTAGTATTTGTTGTTTAGACGATGCTAAAAAACTGTATTCTGGTTTTGATTTAGCAAATGTTATGACGTCGGTAAGTATGACAATTAATGGTCCTGCGCCTATGCTATTAGGATTTTTTATGAATGCTGCTATCGACCAACAATGTGAGTTTTACATTAAAGAAAACGGTCTAGAAAAAGAAGTAGAAGCTAAAATCGCAAAATTATATAAAGGAAAAGTGCGTCCGTCTTATAATGGCGAGTTACCAGAAGGGAATAATGGTTTAGGTTTAATGCTTTTAGGTGTTACAGGAGATCTTGTATTACCAGCAGATGTTTATGCAGAGATTAAAAAGAATACCATTGCTCAAGTAAGAGGGACGGTTCAAGCAGATATTTTAAAAGAAGATCAAGCGCAAAACACTTGTATTTTCTCTACAGAATTTGCATTAAGACTAATGGGAGATGTTCAAGAGTATTTTATCGAGAATAACGTCCGTAACTTTTATTCAGTATCAATTTCTGGGTATCATATTGCAGAAGCAGGTGCAAACCCGATTACACAATTAGCGTTGACGTTATCTAATGGTTTCACTTACGTGGAATATTATTTAAGTCGTGGTATGGACATCAATAAATTTGGTCCAAATTTATCATTCTTTTTCTCAAACGGAATCGATCCAGAATATGCTGTAATTGGTCGTGTGGCACGTAAAATTTGGGCAAAAGCAATGAAGCGCAAGTATGGCGCCAATGCAAGAGCACAAATGTTGAAATATCATATTCAAACGTCAGGACGTAGTTTACATGCTCAAGAAATTGACTTTAATGATATTCGTACAACGCTTCAAGCATTATACGCTATTTATGATAACTGTAATTCATTACACACTAATGCGTATGATGAGGCTATTACAACGCCAACGGAAGAATCGGTTAGACGTGCGATGGCCATTCAATTAATTATAAATAAAGAATTAGGATTAAATAAAAACGAAAATCCAATTCAAGGCTCTTTCATTATTGAAGAATTAACAGATTTAGTAGAAGAAGCGGTGCTCTTAGAATTCGATAGAATTACAGAAAGAGGTGGTGTTCTTGGTGCAATGGAAACGATGTACCAACGTAGTAAAATACAAGAGGAAAGTTTATACTACGAAACGTTGAAACATAACGGGAAGTTCCCAATTGTTGGGGTAAATACGTTCTTAAGTTCTAAGGGATCTCCTACGGTTGTTCCTGCGGAAGTGATTAGAGCAACAGAAGAAGAGAAGCAGTTTCAAATTAAAACCTTGGCAAATCTTCATGATGCGAATGATACTAAAGCATTATTAAAAGAACTTCAAGTAAAAGCTATTAATAACGAAAATATCTTTGAAGCTTTAATGGATGTTTGTAAAGTCTGTAGTTTAGGAGAAATTACATCCTCTTTATTTGAAGTAGGGGGGCAGTATAGACGTAACATGTAAGCAGGCTTTTAAGTTCATTATATAATCTTTTTTAATACACCTCGAAGGTTTTAAAACCTTCGAGGTGTATTTTTTTTATACATTTTTGTAATATATTTTATATTGTTAATACTAATTAAGAAAACAATTTTGAGTAGAGATTTTTATATAGTGTCAATAGAGCCTCACGTGGGCATTATCATTAAAATTTGTAGAGCTTATACAAATAGTCAAGAAGAATTTGAGGATTACTATCAAGAAGTTTGTCTTCAAATATGGAAGAGTAAAGATTTGTTTAAAGAAAAATCTAAATGGTCTACTTGGGTTTATAGAATAACTTTAAATGTTTGCTTAACGAATACTAAAAAGAAGTATAAAAAAGTAGAAGAGCAAACAAATGGTGTATATGATACCCAAAGTATAAACAACACAGCTTTTGCTGACGAATCTTTAAACCTTTTGTATGATGCTATTAAGAAACTAAAAGAAACAGATAGGGCTTTAATTTTAATGTATTTAGAGGAGAAACCATATAAGGAAATTGCAGAGGTTTTGGGAATTACACCAAATAATATCTCAGTAAAAATATTAAGAATAAAACAACAATTAAAAGTATTATTAGATGGAAAAATCAATTGAAAATATTTGGGAAAATGGATTTAAAAACCCAGAAGATTTAAAAGTAGATAAAGTCTTTAATTATTATGAGAAGAAATCAAATCTTCTAATCGAAAAATTACAACGCACTTACCAATTAGACAATAAAAGCTTACTTCCAATGGCAGTGGTATTAGGATTAGGACTTAGTGTTTATGGACATATAATATTAGGATTATATGTAATGGGGTTATTGATTACTTTATTCTTTTACAATAAAAAAATATTGTACTTATTTGAAGATATTAAAATTAGTAATTCAAATTATGAATACTTAGTAAGTTATAGAAGTACCATAAAAAGGACTATAAAATCAACAACTAGAGTTGTTGGATTAATATTTCCGTTACTTATATTGCCAGGATATTGGTTATTTTATAAAAACACAGCATTTTATATAAGTGTTTTAGATAAATTTAGTGGTATTCAATTGATTATGATGATATTTAGTGCGGTTATAGTGTTTGCATTCTTATTTATATTTATTTATAGAGTATCAACTAAAGTTCTTTACGGTAATTATATGAACCAGCTTGATAATATGATTAAAGATTTAGAAGCATTGATGTCTCTTAAATAAAATTTTTAGTAAAGAAAGTAAATTGCAAAAACAACATAATCTATGCGTATCAAACACACCTTCAAAGCAACCATTAATTGGAATATAAATGAAGGCGAAAGCACGAAAAACCCAAGAACCTTTAGTCGGAATCATGAAGTTGTCATAGAGAACAAAGTAACTCCTTTAAAAGTATCCGCAGCAAAACCATTTAGAGGTGATGACGCATTATACAATCCAGAAGATTTATTGCTATCTGCTTTAACATCGTGTCACATGATGTCTTATTTATATGTTTGTGCTCAAAATAATATAGAAGTATTAAACTATACAGATGATGCTGAAGGTGATTTAGAAGTCAATAGTTCAGGTAGTGGTAGTTTTAAAACCGTACGATTAAAACCAATAGTGACCATAAAAGACGCTAGTCAAAAAGACTTGGCGTTAAGTTTACATAAAAAGGCAAACAGCTTATGTTTTATAGCTAATTCATGTCATTTTCCAATTGTTCATGAGGCTACTATAGTCGTCCAATAATCAAGTATTAAAAAATAATTCACATGTTTTGCATCTTTTTTAATGGTATCACGTCTATTATATGAACATAAAAAAATAGATATCATGAAAAATAAAGACTGTACTTGTAACTGTGAAGGTTGCTCAAAAGGAAATTGTCAAAACTGTACTTGCGATACTTGTACTTGTACAAATTGCAACTGTTAAGCAACACTTAAAAGAAGTGATAATAACGCTAGTTTTGGTAACTTTATACTAAGATTAGCGTTTCTTTTAATACATCGATATGGATACTCAAGACATTTGGAAATTACATGCAGACGACATCAAATATTTTATTTTTAGTAAAGTAAAAGATGCTGTGGTAGCGGACGATTTATTGCAAGAAACGTTTATAAAAGTGCACACTAAATTAAATACTTTAAAGAATCAAGACAAACTTAAGTCTTGGTTGTTTTCTATAGCAAGATATACGGTTCTAGATTATTTTAGAAGTAAAAAAAAAGTGTATGAAACTACGGATGAAGATTTTATTTTTGAAGAACAAAAACTAGAGCATACAGAAGTTGATTGTTTGCATGGGATTATTAAAAGTTTGCCTAAAAAGTATCGTGATCCTTTGTTTTTAAGTGATATAAAAGGCTTGAAACAAAAGCAAATAGCGGAACAGTTAAACTTGCCTTTGCCAACCATAAAATCCCAAATACAACGGGGTCGAAAACTAATTGCTCAAGGTTTTGTTGATTGTTGTGATTTTATAATAAATGACGATGGTTTTCTGGTAGGAGAAATCAAAGACAAAGCAGACTGTAAAATGTGTCATTAATTAGTATCTTTGCAATCTACTAGTTTACAAGTAGTCTCATTATATCTTATTTAAATACATAAATGTCGTTCAAAAAATACCATCCTTCATTAAAAGAAAATATTGAAAAAGCAGGTTTAGAAACTACTAATGCGTTTCAAAAACAAGTAATGCCTTTAATAAAAGGAGGAAGCGATTTATATGCTATCGGTCCAAAAGGCTGTGGTAAAACGACAGCTATGATTATTAGCACGATTCAAAAATTAGGAGCAGAGGCTTATGAGGATTCTCCAAGAGCATTAATTGTAGTAAAAGATAAACAAACGTCTTTAGATTTAAAGGAACGTTTTGAAGTATTTACTAAAAGAACAGATTTACGTTTGTATTGTGCTTATGAAGAGTATGATTTAGAAAAGCAACGTGAAGAGGTGTATTATGGTGTTGATATTTTAATAACGACACCAAAACGATTAAGTAAATTATATCATTTAAATAGTTTGCATTTAGGCGAATTACAATTGTTTATGATACATGATGCTGACTTTATTGCCAGAAATAATTATCATAATTACGTATTGCGATTAAGTGAAAGTGCACCTAAAGCAAAGTTTGTGATTTACTCTGAGACTTTTAATGCTAAAATTAAGGCGTTCCAAGACTCATTTATGTATAACGCAAGAATAGTAGATTTTACTTAAAATCTACAGTGTTAACATCCAAGTAGTTTGTAGCTTTCTAAACTTTCTGATTTCTCTTTTTAATATTGGTAAATAGTCTTTACCATTACTATTACAAGACTCTAATCGACTACAGTTTCTATACAGTCTATTTGTTAATCTGTTTACAGATGCTATATGTCTGTATCTTTTGTGATGACAGTGTTCTAATTCTGCATTAATAATTTCAGGTGCTAGAGATTCTGAATGTTGCACAAGATCGCCAGAAAAGTAAATGTTAGCATCTTCCGTTCCGTCTTCATATAAATAAGATAAATCATGATTTAAATAGGCAGAAATACTTCTGGATAACATGAAAATCTGCATAGCTTGCTTGTATATTGGCAAGTCTGAAAGATGAGAAGGTGGTTGTACAGACATTTTAATTTTTCTTTTTATCAAAAATAATCACAAGACTGTATATTTAACTTTCGATTTTAAATCAAAAAGCTATATTTGCTTTAATAATTAAATTATTTTTTAAACTTGCTTTAATATGAGTGTTGACGCCCTTAATTGGAAAATTTTAAAGTGTTTGCAACAAAATGCAAGACAATCTAATGCCGAAATTGGTAGGCAAGTAGGAATCACCTCACCAGCAGTTTCTGAGCGTATCAGAAAAATGGAAGATCTAGGAATCATCCAAAATCATATTACTTTAATTTCTCCTTATGAAGTAGGGTATCAATTAAAAGCATTGATTACTTTACAAGCGTTTATGGGAAAACTAAAACCTTTTTTAGAGAAAGTAAAAACCTTTGACGAAGTCATTAATTGTTACCGAATTACAGGTAACGAGAATATCGTTATGGAAGTCATTTTAAAAAACCACAAACATTTAGAAGCTTTTATAGATCAGTTAATTGTTTATGGCGAGTGTAAAACACAAATTATTTTATCGCATGTGGTTAAAAATAATGCGATTACGAAGCATTAATTAGTCTACAATTAAATGTGGTATAGTAGTAACATCCCAATCGATAACCAAACCTCCAGCTAAAGATTTTGCGACGTCTTTTCCGTAAAGATACTCGCATAAATACAAAGCAGCTTCAAAGCTTTTAGCGCCTCCAGCCGACGTAATATATTTACCATCATGCACAAAAAGCACGTCTTTTTTAATATCTAAATCAGGATAGCGTTTACGCATCGTGTCTATATCGCTTGGAAACGTCGTGGATACTTTGTTGTTTAAAAGACCAGCTTCTGCTAATACAAAAGCACCATCACAATGTGAAGTTACAAATTTTGCAGTTTTAGCGACCTGCTTAACAAAATTGAGCATTACCATATCGTCTAAATCACTATCTAAATGATGCTCTGCACTTGGGACAACTAAAATGTCAATTTTAGGTAAGCTATCAGTAACATAATTATAATCTGGTAGTAATCGCATCCCTTCAAAAGTAGTGATTGGATGGTCTGTATTAGCAACTGTAAATACATTCATGGCTTTGATGCTATCTCTAAAAATAGTATGTTGAAAAATATCAAAAGGCGCCGTTAGTTCCGTATTAAATGTACCATCCATAATTAAAAACGCGACATTATAACGGTCAGGTTTTAAATCAGGGAATTGTTTTACTTTCTGTGTCTTTGTTGTGTCGGTAGTGGTATTAGTCTGATTTTCTTTTTTAGTTTCAGAAGAATTGCAGCTTACAACAAGTAATATAGTAAAAAGGTATAGTAAGTGTTTCATAGTTTAGTTAATGCGCCAAGGTGGATTTTTCCGATTCTCACCAGCTTTAAATAATATAATTTTATTTCCGTCAGGATCTAGTAAATGGGCTTCGGTCCAAAGCCAAGACTTGTATTCTAGTTCTGATATAAAAGTAATACCTTTTTGTTTCAGTTGAAAAACTAAAGCTTCCAAATTTTCATCTTCAAGGTAAACTACAGTATTATTGTGTTGTTGTTTATTTTCATTAAAATGAATAGAAAATGTAGCGTCTCCATCAGGACACTCAAACCTTGCATATCGAGGTAAAGCATCTACGATAAGTTTGAGTCCTAGTAGAGTGTAGAATTCTACCGCTTTTTCTAAATCAGCAGATGATATAGTCACTTGGTTTAAATTCATTTGGCTAATTTTTTTCCTTTCATAAATTGATTCAAGAAGTATAACAGTAACATACACAAACCACCTAGTAGGGTCATAATATACCACGTATTATCATAACCAACCCCTTCCACAAGTTCCATTCCTGATTTATGACCAAAGATGTGAGCAAAAGAAAAGGCTATAGAATATAACGCCATATACTCGCCTTGATTTCCTTTTTTTGCTTGCTGCAATGCAAAAGCATTTGCGAATGGAAAGGCTATCATTTCGCCAACAGTCATTAAAAACATGGCAAAAATCAAAATTCCTGACCAACTAGAAAAGTTAAGAATTAGAAAACTTATAGCGGTTAAAAAGGCGCCAAATAATATCAATGCTATTTTTGAAAAGCGTGTATTTTCTAAATACTTAATTAATGGCATTTCTAATAAAAAGATAAAAAAGCCATTGGCACCAAGTAGTAAACCGATTTCTAATTCGCTTAACAAGTGTCGTTCTCTGTAATATAAAGGCATGGTAGAAAAGTACTGTAAGAATATAAAACCAAACAAAAACAAGGCAAATAAAAAGAGTATAAACGGTTTGTCTTTATACGCAGAGTAGGGATTGTCTACTTTAATGTCATCCTGTACTCGTGTCTTTTTAGGATTTAATACTTTTATTAATAATAATGTAGCAGCAATACAAGTAATACCATCTACCCAAAATAGACCACCGTAACCTAAGCTTACAATTATTAAACCTCCAACAGCGGGACCTGCAGAAAACCCTAAATTAATAGCTAACCTAATTAAAGTAACACTTCTAGTTTTGTTTTCTGGTTTGCTGTAGGCGCTTAATGCTACAAACATGGCTGGTCTGAACATATCTGCAACAACCATCAACGCAAAAATTCCTAAGGACAACGTGTAAATAGTTTTTAGGTATTGTAAACCAATAAACATGAAACCAGATATAAATAAACTGAAGACCATAATTTTATAGTAACCAATCTTATCGGTTAATTTTCCGCCTAACCATGATCCGATGACAGAACCTAATCCAAAAGCGGTCATTATTGTACCGACGTTTGACAATGTAAATCCTAAGTCTTCTGTTAAATACAAAGACAGAAATGGAATAACCATGGTGCCGGCTCTGTTAATTAAGGTAATTAAAGACAGCCACCATACTTCTTTTGACAGTCCGTCAAAAGTGCTTATGTAATTTTTGAGTAGTTTTTTCATTGGTTTAGTAGTTAGTATAAATGTAAAAAGTCCAACGGTTAGGTTGGACTTTTTTGTATTGTATAAATTGATATCTAAATCATCATAACATATAACAGGTCCAACTACTTGTATGTCTACAAGAGGTTTGTTTAGTTAAATATGTAATGACTAAATTCATTTTTTATTAATTTGTTTGGGTCAAAGCTAAACAAAATTTTGAATTAGTTGTATTTTTGAATTGAATTTTTAAAGCATTCATATTAAATTAGATACCGTATGAGATATTTTGTTTTTCTTTTTATTGTAATTACAACCTCAAGTTGTGGACAAGATAAATTACCCTTATTAGGCGATACTGAATACCAACGAGAAATGAATGCAAATTTTAAAGATGCAGCTAAGTCACCGTTGACAGACAGTGATCGTAAGCTGTTTAGAAACTTAGATTTTTTTATGTTTGATAGTACGTATCTTGTTACGGCTTCTTTTAAAAGAACACCAAATGAAGTGTCTTTTAAAATGAAAACAACAACAGATAGATTAGTTGATTACGTAAAATATGGTGAAGCGACTTTTAAAATTAAAGACAAAGTTTTAAAGTTAAATGTGTATCAAGATCTAGAAATGGCTAAAGAAGTCGGTCAGGAGGAAGCTTTGTTTTTACCATTTATGGATAATACAAATGGAGCTGAGAGTTACAAAGGTGGGCGTTATATTGAAGTTAAATTACCAGAAAACAATCAAATAGTTATAGATTTTAATAAAGCTTATAATCCGTATTGCGCTTATAATAAAAGGTATTCTTGTCCCATTGTTCCAAACGAAAATATTTTATATGTGCGTATTGAAGCCGGAGTCAAAAAGTATAAAAAGGTGGAAGATTAAAACTGCTTAGCCAACCACATTCCAAAGAAAACAGCTAAAAAACCAAGTATAAAACTAGTAATAGTGTATAATGCAAAACTAGTAAAATCTCCAGTTTTTAAAAACACATGATTTTCATAAGCAAAGGTTGAAAACGTTGTAAAACCACCACAAAAACCTGTTGCTAATAATAGCGTTTGATTATTATTAAGCGTGTCGTTTTTTAAAGCTAAGCCTAGAATAATTCCTATTAGCAAACTACCTAATATATTGGCGGCAAAGGTCCCATACGGAATTCCATTTTCTGTATTGTTAAGGGCTTTCCCAATAATATAACGAAGCACACTTCCAAAACCGCCACCTACAAAAACTAAAACTAGTTGTTTCATTTAAAGGGTAGAGGTTAGTGTGTCATTTAATTTAATAGGAATGTAAATTTCGGTCTTCCAAAGTGAAGGATTGGGTACTTTTTTGGAGTCATTGATGTAAATCTCAAAAGGTTTGTCTTCTGATCGTTCTAATTTTAATTCCGTAATAGCTTTATAAGCTGTATCCCAGGCTTTTGGTAGATACGTGTAATTTCCTTTTAAAGTCGTTTTTAATGCAGTTGTTTTTGGCATGTAGCCGCAAAGGATTTCACTAGTATTATCATTAATAACATTATTCATAACTGGGATTGCTTGCGTCATGATAACATTTCCGGTGCTAGGATTCATATCATTATAAATAGTAAAAGGCATTCCTGCTTGAATAATAGTGTTTTTTGACATATAGCTTATAATTTCTTCTTGCTGACGCGCTATTATTTTGCTAATATTTTTACCCGATGCCGATGTTGTTTTGTATAGATAAAAGCCACCACCATGTTCAGTAATACCATCAACTTTGGTACTATGTTGTTTCATGCTTTCTACAACTTTTCTGTCTAAAAGTTCTAAACTACGTTCATAATAAGGACCAATTTGTTTATCCATCCCTCCAGAATAAGCGCTGTAGGCTTTAAAACCAAAAGGTAAGTCATGGCCAGAAATAGTCCATGTTACTTCTGTACTACCATCTTCATTTGGTGTAAATGTCCAATCTACTTGCGCACTAGGCTGGTCTCCAAGTTGCATATTCTGGGTGATGCTTGTATTGGGTTTGGCGGCAATAGTTGTCATTCTGCCCGTCTCACCTTTACTTAACCAAGTATAAGAGCCATCAATATCTTTTGTTTGTTCGGGATACGTAATAATCATTTCAGGATTTTCTTCAATCCAAGCATTCCAATCTTTCCAGTTTTTAAAATCAATGACTTCATTATAAACTAAACTAGCAGGCGCTTGTATGGTTTTACTTCTAGTGACGGTGTACTCATTAGGCTGTACAGCAACATATATAGCTATTGCAATAAAGGTAATCAACAAAAGAAATAATAGGTACTTTATATATTTCATTCTAGGGAAAATTAAAAGTTAGTTATTTCAAAGATAATCAATTTTGAATTTGTTAAATTCTTATCTTTAAAGACTTTTAAAAAACTATTTAATTATGAAATTAAAATCAATATTAGGTGCTGCATTTGTTGCAACACTATTAGTGTCTTGTGGTAATGATAAGGCCGAAAAACCTAAAACCGAAGAGTCTCCAAAAGTAGAAGCTGCTTTTGACTTTAATGTGGAGCAATTTGCTGACATTAAGATACTACGTTACCAAATTCCAGGATGGGAAAACCTAACGTTAAAAGAACAAAAATTAGTCTATTATTTAACACAAGCAGGATTGTCAGGTCGCGATATTATGTGGGACCAGAATTATAGACACAATTTAAAAATTAGAAAAGCTTTAGAAAATGTTTATACTAATTATAAAGGCGATAAAAAGTCTGATAACTGGGCTGCTTTTGAAAGCTATGTAAAGCGTGTATGGTTTAGTAATGGAATCCACCATCATTATTCTAACGACAAGCTTAAACCTGAATTCTCTCAAGAGTATTTAAAGGAGATTATGACGGCTACCAATACAACTTTGGTTGGCGAAGCCTTTGATGTTTTATTTAACGATAAGGATAGTAAAAAAGTAAACCTATCTAAAGGTGTGGATAACGTTGGTTTGTCTGCGGTTAATTTTTATGGACCAAATGTCACTAATGCTGATGTGGAATCATTTTATAAAAAAATGAAATCTCCAAACCCAGAAAAACCACTATCATATGGTTTAAACTCTCAGTTAGTTAAAGAAGATGGCGTGTTAAAAGAGCGTGTGTATAAATCAGGTGGTTTATATGGTACTGCAATTGATGAAATTGTAAAATGGTTAGAATTAGCACAAGGTGTTGCAGAAAATGAAGCACAAGGAAATGCTTTAGGACTTTTGGTTAATTATTACAAAACTGGAGATTTACAAACATGGGACGATTATAACGTTGCTTGGACAGCAGCAACTGCTGGAAATGTAGATTATATTAATAGTTTTATCGAAGTCTATAATGACCCTTTAGGATATAGAGGATCTTATGAAACGGTTGTACAGATTAATGATTTTGATATGTCAGAAAAAATGGCTGTATTATCTGAAAATGCACAATGGTTTGAAGATAACTCACCTTTAATGGATGCGCACAAAAAGAAAAGTGTTGTAGGCGTAACTTATAAAGTAGTAAATGTTGCTGGAGAAGCAGGTGATGCATCACCTAGTACGCCAATTGGTGTAAACTTACCAAATGCAAACTGGATTCGTGCAGCTGTTGGAAGTAAATCAGTGTCTTTAGGAAACATTATTCATGCGTATAATAACGCAGGAAGTACAGGTCGCTTAAAAGAGTTTGTAAATGATGATGAAGAATATGTATTAGAAGAAAAATACGGACAAATAGCTGATAAATTACATACAGCGTTACACGAAGTTATTGGTCATGCTTCAGGGCAATTAAATCCAGGAGTAGGAGAGACTAAAGAGACATTAAAAAATTACGCTTCAACTTTAGAAGAAGGTCGTGCAGATTTAGTAGGGTTATACTACTTATACAACCCAAAATTGCAAGATTTAGGATTGGTAGACGATTGGAAAAAAGTGGGTATGGCTGCTTATGATGGTTACATCCGTAATGGGTTAATGACACAATTAATTAGATTAAATCTAGGTGATGATGTGGAAGAAGCGCATATGCGTAACAGACAATGGGTGAGTGCTTGGGTCTTTGAAAAAGGTAAAACGGACAAGGTTATAGAAAAAATCACTCGTGATGGAAAAACATATTTTAACATCAACGACTACGAAAAACTACACGGACTTTTCGGACAATTATTAAAAGAAACACAACGTATTAAGTCTGAAGGCGATTATAAAGCTGTAGAAGATTTAGTGGAAGGTTATGGTGTAAAAGTAGATAAAGATATTCATAACGAAGTTTTAGAACGTAATAAGCAATTTACATCTCCAGCGTATAGCGGTTTTGTAAATCCTGTATTAGTTCCAGAAACTAATGCGGCTGGAGAGATTACTGCAATTAAAGTAACACAACCAGAAAGTTTTGAAGGACAAATGTTGGACTATAGTAAAAACCATAGTTTTTTACCAGAAGTAAACTAATTTAAGTTTGTAGTTAAAATAAACGAAGTGTAAAACTAAAAAAGCCTTAATCTAAATTTAGATTAAGGCTTTTTTTTATGATATCAATTTTTAGTTTTTACTTTGATAAATTGGAATTTTTAAACCAAGATACAAATCAGCCGTTTTAGATTCTTTAGATATCATGTTTGATAGTATAGATCCGGAACCTAAAGTTAAAGGGCCTAATCTAAAACCTGCTCCCCAAGCAAAATCTTGATATTGTCTAAAACTAACAGGAGAATAAAAACTAAACCATTTGGTTTCTATTCGTGGTGCTATAGTTACCGCATTATTTATTTTGTTAGTGTATTCAGTGTTGTTTTGAACTAGAGAAAAGGCTCCTAATAGACTTAAATATATTGATTTGTCTATATGGTAATCTGCAGAAAAACGTAAGGCTGTAGGTAAATTTACTTTTTGTTTACTTGTTGTTTCCACAGAAGTGTAATTGTTATCTAAAAATTCTTCAGCGTCATCATATCCAACGGTGCTTGCTGTTTGATTATTTAAGTCAAAACTATATTGCGTAACATTATCATAAGTAATGGATCCAATATCAGTAATTGATAGTCCAACTTTTAAAAGATATTTATTAAGGCCCTTATTATCCGTGCCATTATCTCTTCTCCATTCATAAGTTACTCCAATATCAGCACCAAATCCTGTGTGTAGATCATTAAAGTCGAAATCATCATCATCATTAATACCAATTGTACTTCCATAATTAATACTACCATTTGTGGAAATGGTTTGGGCAGATGCATTATAGCTACCAGAAAACCCTGGACTATTAAAATAGTTAACGCCAGCACCTTGTAATAATTTAAGAGTAATACCTCCTTTTAAAAAGTGGTCAGTGTCATCATATAAAACACGACCATATGCAAAACCAATCTCAGCCCAAGCATGAGTATTGGTAATTAAATCGCTGGAATCAAAGCTGAAATCTGACGCCTCATCAAATTCTTCATTTAAGGTTTCGTATAACCCTCCATTAATATTATTTACATTAGCAAAAGCACGGACTCTAGTGATAATACCAACACTATTTTTTTCGTCGATGTTAAACATAAAAGACGGTCCGACAAACTCAGCATTTGAGAAAAAATTATTCTTATCAGAAGGAAAAAGGTTCGTACTATCATCAATGTCTAGATCCTCATCAAAAATATTACTAAAGTCAAGACCATAATAGTCACTACCAACAAAAACGCTTCCCGACATTATATTAATATCTGTTTTAAATCTAGAATCAACAATATTTGAAGGGTTGTCTATTACACCGTGTATACCAGAATAATTATCTGCAGCATATCCAACATAGCTTTGTGAGAAAGAAAAAGAAGACAATAAAAATGCTACAATGGTAGCAGTAGGTTTTACAATTTTCATACTTAAATAGGTTTGGTTTAAGCACAAATAAAAGCATTTTATTTTAATAGGATTCGTTATTATTTAAAAATAACTTTAATCGCTACAATCATTCCTATAAAACCAAGAAAAGCTAAAAGAACCCAAAGCACACCTTTAAAATGGACTTTATGTAAGTTTAAATCCTTTCTGTACATTCTAATGAGTACAAAAATAAAAGCAATAGCGAATAAAACTCCAAAAACCATTTGTCCTTTACTAAACATAATTTATTTTTAAGCAAAATTACTAAAACTGAAGACTAACATCAAGGAATAAAACAACAATTACATGCAAGATAAAATTGAAGCAGTAAAAGCTTTTCATACAGCTTTTAAAATAGGACATAAAGAGGCACCAAAGGCAGATTTGGGTGACGCAAAAAACAAATTACGTTTCGAGTTAATGCGAGAAGAAAATGCCGAATATTTGGAGGCTGCACAAAATAATGACTTAGTGGAGGTTGCAGACGCTTTAGGAGATATGCTTTATATTTTATGTGGTACAATTATCGAACATGGTATGCAGTATAAAATTGAAGAAGTCTTTGCCGAAATACAACGTAGTAACATGAGTAAATTAGGAGAAGATGGTGAACCAATTTATCGTGAAGACGGAAAAGTATTAAAAGGCCCTAATTACTTTAAACCAAATATTAAAGGGATATTAGATAAATAGTCTAGTGATATATAAGTACAAAAAAAGCAACCATTAGGTTGCTTTTTTTGTACTCTAAAATTAGACAAAACGATACACTTGAATTACAGTTTTACGCGCCATCCAAAAGGATCTTCTACTTTATTAGTTTGTATGTCTACAATACGATTTTTTAATTGTGATGCAAAAGCGTTTTCTTGCTCAGGAATTTCAAAATCTTCATCTCTAAATCCAAAACCGGAAATTGGCGAAATTACGGCAGCAGTACCAGCGCCAAACATTTCTTTTAAACTTCCATTTTTAGAAGCTTCCACCAATTCGCTAACTTTTACTTTTCTTACTTCAGTTTTTAAACCTTCGGCTTCTGCGAGTTGTAAAATACTTTTTCTGGTGATACCATCTAAAATTCGATCGCTAGTAGGCGAAGTTAATAAGGTGTCATTGATACGTATAAAAACGTTCATTGCTCCAGCTTCTTCTATAAATTCGTGAGTCGTATCATCCGTCCAAATGACTTGTTGATACCCTTTTGCTTTCGCTAACTGAGTTGGATAAAATTGCCCAGCATAGTTTCCTCCGGCTTTTGCAAAACCAACACCACCATTAGCACTTCGTGAATATTTTTCTTCAATTAATACATTTACTTTTCCAGAAAAATAAGCTCCAGAAGGGGCAGTACAAATTATAAATTTATATTCATCTGCAGGTGACGCATGAAACCCATTACCTGATGCAAAAATAAAAGGTCTAATATATAATGAACTTCCTTCAGCTGTAGGAATCCAATCTTTTTCTACTTCTAAAAGTGCTTTTAAACCTTCATAAAAATAATCTTCTGGTAACTCAGGAATTGATAAACGTTTTGCGGATAGATTCAAACGTTTTACATTTTCAAGTGGTCTAAACATAAAGACTTCTCCGTCTGTATCCTTGTAAGCTTTCATACCCTCAAAAATAGATTGTCCATAATGAAAAATCTTAGCAGATGGGTCTAAAGTTATAGGACTGTAAGGAATGATTTCTGGAATTTGCCATTTACCATCTTTATAGTCACACGTCAACATATGATCAGAAAACACCTGTCCGAAAGCTAAATTGTTAAAATCAATAGAACTTATTTTAGACGTTTCAGTTCTTGTAATTTTTATATCGTTTTTGGTTAAAGTTGCCATATATTGTGGTTAAAATTTAGATACAAAAATACAGAATAATATATTAGGAAGTATACTATTGCGCTTAAAATACTATCTTTGAATCACAAAATTTAATAGAACACAAGATGAAAAATTATTTAATCTTATTTGC
Source organism: Olleya sp. HaHaR_3_96 (assembly GCF_019278545.1). Classification (NCBI taxonomy): domain Bacteria; kingdom Pseudomonadati; phylum Bacteroidota; class Flavobacteriia; order Flavobacteriales; family Flavobacteriaceae; genus Olleya; species Olleya sp. HaHaR_3_96. The sequence goes on along the minus strand of NZ_CP058987.1, from coordinate 4,020,343 downwards.
ATTATTGTTGACAATAGTGGGATGTAAAAATGACGTTAAAAAAGACGAAGCGGTTAAAGCAGCGGAAGAAAGAGCAAAAGCGATTAGTTATAAACCTTTTGGAAAAGAGATTATAGCTAACGATGCTATGGCTTCTAAATCGATGATTGCTAAATATAGAACTTTAAAATCAGGAGATAGTATACCTGCAAAAGTAACTTTAAAAGTAAAAGAAGTGTGTCAAGCTAAAGGTTGTTGGATGACGGCAGATTTAGGAGATGGTAATGAAGTTATGGTCAAATTTAAAGATTATGGTTTTTTTATGCCTAAAGATATTGCGGGTGAGTTAGTGATTGTAAATGGTATGGCTTATGTTAAAGAAGTACCGGTAGAGGAGCAACGTCACTATGCAGAAGATAAAGGCGCGTCTAAAGAAGAGATAGAAGCTATTACAGAACCAAAACGTACGTATTCTTTTGAAGCAGATGGTGTGTTATTAGTAGATATAAAATAGTGGAACCACAAATTGAATTAACAAAAGACGGATCTTCTACCTTATTGCATCCTAAGTATAATGCTTTATACCATTCTACTTACGGCGCAATAGAAGAGTCTAATTTTGTCTACATAAATGCAGGATTGTTTTCTGTTTTGTCTTCGGAAACGGAACAAGATGTAGAACAATCCTGTTCTATTTTAGAAGTTGGTTTTGGCTCAGGTCTTAATGCTTTTAATACGTTTTTAAAAACAGAAGCATTGCCTGTTAATATAAATTATGTTGGTATTGAAACCTTTCCAGTGGGACTCGATATTGTAGAAAAACTAAATTATCCTGAATTGTTTTCGAAAACGGATAAGCAGTCCGTTTTTAAAACCATGCACGAGGTGTCTTGGGAGACAAAACATCACCTTTCAAGTCAGTTTACTTTCGAGAAACGCAATCATGATATTTTTAATCTAAAAATAAGCAATCAATTTGATGTCATTTATTACGACGCTTTTGGTCCGGGGGCTCAGCCAGAATTATGGACAGCGCCTATTTTTGAAATCATGTTTGAAGCGCTTAAAAAAAATGGTGTATTAATTACTTATTGTGCTCAAGGCGCAGCAAGACGCGCTATGATAAGTGTCGGTTTTAAGGTCGAAAGACTGCCAGGGCCACCAAATAAGCGTCATATTTTAAGAGCAATAAAGGTTTAGCTGGCTAGCCGTTTCTTAACTAAGATTTAATATTTAGGTATAACATTATCGCTTTTTTAATCAATGACTTGAAATTCTTTTTATTTAGTGTTAAACCTTACTTAAACAGGGTATTAGTCGCTATCTAAAATTGTATTTTTAAATAAAAAACAATGCGCATATTAATTACAGGAGCAACAGGATTAATTGGATCTGAAATTGTTAAGCAATGTCACGAAAATAATATTGCTGTTAATTATTTAACCACTAGTCAATCGAAAGTATCTAATTCCGAAAACTATAAAGGGTTTTATTGGAATCCATCAAATAACCAAATCGATAAAGACTGTTTAGATGAGGTGGATGCCATTATTCATTTAGTAGGAGCAAGTATTTCTAAACGTTGGACAGAAGCGTATAAAAAGACGATTTTGTTAAGTCGTATCAAAACGTCTCAATTACTATTTGACACGCTTAAAAACACTCCTAATCAAGTTAAGCAGATCGTTTCTGCTAGTGCAATAGGTGTTTACCCTAATTCCTTAACTAATTATTATACAGAAGACACAACGGAGGTGAGTTCCTCTTTTTTAGGGCAAGTCGTAGAACAGTGGGAGCAAGCGGTAGATGCTTTTTCTACTTTAAACATAATGGTTTCTAAAATAAGAATTGGTTTAGTCTTATCCTCAAAAGGAGGTGCCTTACCAGAAATGGCCAAACCAATTAAATTTGGTATGGGGGCGGCATTTGGTTCTGGAAAGCAATGGCAATCTTGGATACATGTTACTGATTTGGCTAATTTGTTTTTACATGTTTTAACTAATCGATTAGAAGGTGTTTATAATGGTGTAGCTCCAAATCCAGAAACCAATAGCTACTTAACTAAGGCGATAGCAAAGCAATTAAAGCGTCCATTACTTTTACCTAATATTCCTGAATTTGTAATGAATTTAATTTTAGGAGAAATGCATATTCTATTGTTTGAAAGTCAAAGGGTCAGTTCCCAAAAAACAGAAGATTCCGGATTTAATTTTAGTCATTATAATTTACATAGTGCTTTGCAAGCCGAGTATTAATATTATGTTGCTGATTTAGTGTGAATAAAAAATGACATGGATTCTTGTAAAAGACAAGTAAGCTTGAGCTTTATTTTTTAATCAAAGTTTTTGTGCTTACTCCATTTTCCGTATTAAATTTAATAAAATAAACGCCTGTAATCAGCTGGGATACATCTAAATTTATTGTGTTATTCAAATTTGAAACACTTTTAATTAATTGACCTGTGACATTAAAAATTGAAATGTCCTTTACATTGGACATGTTTTCTAATACTAATATATCAATGACAGGATTAGGATACATGTAAATATCAGAATTCGAAAAAGTACTATTAGATAGCGAATTATCATTAGAGAAATCGAATTCATAAGCACCAATATCAAAATAATCACCATTAGGTTTAATGACGCCATTAGCATCATTTTTTATGTTTAATCCGTAAAGCGTTTCGTATAATTGATAAGTAGAATGTTCTATACCAGCATCTATTGCAGGTGAATTTGATTGTAATCTAAAATCAATATTTTCAGAATTTTCAAATATAGGGTAAGCTTCAATACTACCAGCTCCTTTACTTGTATTTGTCATAAATTGACTAAGTGTATATGAGTTTGATCCCCATTCTATATTAGAAACCCCGTCAGGTTGGTAAAAAATATTATTCTCAAAAACAGAATTAGACATGTGTGCTGATCCTCCAATGGACATATGATAACCATTAGGACTTATATTTGAAACAATATTATTAACTGCAAATAGTGTTGCAGTTGGATTACTAATACTAGAATTTATACCATTATCGACATTAAAAAACGTGTTATTAATCATATAAACCATTTGACTTGACCAAGATATATAACCCTTTGCAGTATTAGAATCGTTATGTATATCATGAATTAAATTCCCAATGATATAGACATCATGTACTTGATCACCACCAACCTGAATACCTGTGGAGGTACATTCAAATATCTCATTGTTTAAAATCCATACATTTTTAGGAGATAATGTTGGACCGTAATGCATGACCATTGCAGAACCATCACTACCTGAAGACCAACCGTTGTAGTCAAACATAACATTTTCGGAAACAATGACTTTATCCACTTCTTTGATATCTATAGCATTCTCTCCGCAGGTATACATTATATTTCTTCCAACATAATAATTTTTCGCTGTATAATTGGCAGCATGCCCATTTCCTACAGCATCACCTCCGGCTCTTGTTATTATGTTATCAATAATCCATATTCTGTTCGAATTACCATTAATACCTATTCCCATACTATCGGCTTCAGAAAAAATTCCATCGGCAGGATCAAAAGCATTAGAGTTGTTATAGTTGCAGTAAAACACAATGTCTTCAGACGATTCACCGTCTTCCCAAGAAAGTGCAGATAATGCTTTTGTATTACAGTTTCTAACAGCTACGTGATGTGCCTGTTTAGTATTATAAGAACGAACAGTTAGACTCATTTCAAATTCTAAATTTTCCATAATAACATATTCGCTATTCATGTAAAAAGAACTGTTACCAGAAAAAGTGACACGTTGATCAGCTGATGCTCCACGGATAAATATTGGTCTCTCCACGGTACCTGTTAGTGCAAGTACTGTATAACCTCTCGGATATGATACACCATGATATTCTATGACAGAACCTGGAGGTATATTACTAGCGCTTGGTAATGATGTTCTTGGAACAGCTAAAGACCCATAATTGTTATTAGAGTTAGTTGCATTTGGATCTGTATTATCTATATAGTGGGTATAATAGCCTCCTTCAGTATTTTGATTATAGGTCAGTTCTGGATTGCGATTAGCGACAACATCATACATACGATAATTTTCAAAAACCCCAAATTCCGGAACCGGTATTCCTGTAGCAGGTTCCCATACTTCGTAAACAGCGGTAACTGTTTTATTGCCTGTCATAGTGATATCCGAAATAAGTCTGTTTCCAGTAATATCACCAGTCCAGTGCGAAAATTTGTAACCAACAGCAGGACGGGTAATAAGTCTAATTGTAGTGTTTTCTTCAAATGTTTCTTGATCTATTATTTCATCTTCAAGTAGTTTTAAAACAGAGCCATTAGTTACATTAATGGTAAGTGTGTATTCTGTAGGTAGATTTTCTGAAAATAGAGAATTACAGTTTTTATTGGTCTTTGCAAATGTGTTTAAGGTGAAAAGAAACACAAAAATAAGGGAGATTACTTTTTTCATTAGGTTAAAATGCGTTTTTGGTTATATTTTATGCTGTGGTTATTACATAAGTATTGCTCTTTTTTAGTACTTTTTGTTTTATTATGAAACAATGAAAGTCTAAAATAATAGTGGTTACAGAACGCTAAAGTATGGATTAAAAATCATTCGGTATTGGTAATAGTGTTTTTTTACCACTTATACTATTGTAGGTTTTAGAACCAAGTTGATTTTTAGATTTCTTATCGGCTAATTGTTTTTCTTTGATTATATTTTCTACGCGCCATTATTAGTCTATACCTAACATCATCATAAACGATGCTTATTAATAAAATAAAGGCTCCTACAATTAAAGTGTTCAATTTAAAATTTAGTCTTGAATATAAAAAACCAGCCATTAATCCTCCTGCAAAAAAGAATAAAATGATATAAATTCTAAGTTTGATATTTGCTTTTAGTTTTTCTTTTTGTTTCTCTGATTTAGGGAATAGTATTAAAGATAAGTCAATGCCTAAGTCGGTAAAAAGACCAGTAAGGTGTGTTGTTCTCACGACTGCATTTGATATTTTGGTTACAAAAGAGTTTTGAAGTCCCATTGCAAAAAGGAGTAAGCAAATAATTAAATTAGGGTGTTTAATGACTATAAAATCACTTAAAAGACCAACAGTGATTAAGATCAGACATTCTATTATTGTTGGTACAACGAAGACATTTAGTTTTTTATTTTTTCTATATTTTTCAATTAGGAAACTGGATACAAAAGAACCAAACAGAAACGAAAAGATATAAAGGAAAAAAATAGTGCCTTTCCAAAAATCTAAGTTAGCGACGTCATTAATAAATAATGCAAAATGTCCCGTAACATTAGTGGTCAATTGCTTGAAAGCTAAAAATCCGGAAACATTTACAATACCGGCAACAAAAGATAAAATCGTAGCAATTCGCAGATTATGTTTTAAAGTTCTGCTTTTGCCCTGATGTCTAAACATGATTTTTATTTTAATTATTCAACTTCAGTTAAAGTACAGATTGTCATACGTTTTTAGTTTTACTTAATTCATTATCCATTTGAATGCTTTTTCTTTTGTTGCTCTAAAAATAGTATTATGTGCTTCGTTAGGTTCGTCGGAATATTCCCAAGCCAAATACTGATGTGCATTAGATTTTAATACTTCAGCAAGTTTATTTGTAGCTGTTGAGATATCTACAGCATTAGAACCGGCAAACCAGAACTTAATATCCTTGTCTGATACTGGTTGTAAATATGATGTTGCGTTTTTTACTAAATACATATCATTCCACCATAATGAAGGATCCATTGCAATATAAAAATCAAATGCATTAGGCTCTAATAATAATGTTTCCACAACAAAAAGACCAGCTAGAGACTCACCCACAATTCCTTTTTTAGGAGTTGTACGATAGCGTTTGTTTATTTCTGAAAATAATTCTTTAGTTATAAATGCCCTAAAGTTTTTAGCACCATCGGTTAGTGGACAATAGTCTTCATCTGCTTTAATTTTAGAAAAACCAGACAAATCTTTTCTTCGGTCTGTGTTTTCTATACCTACTAGGATAATGGGAGGGATGCTTTTAGAGTCTATTAGTTTTGAAAGCGTATTCGCGATATGCGGAAAATCTTCTTTAATTCCACCGTCCGGCATATACAGTACAGGATAAGTGCTATTATCCTTATTATATCCTTTTGGAGTCCAAACATTAATAACTCTAGTCTCATTAACCTCTTTTGATACTATTGTAAAGTTATCGTGTTTTGGTACAGGATCTAAATTTGCGGGTTGCTCTTTACATCCAAAAAACAGTGCACACAGGATTAAAATAAGACATATATTTTTCATGATAGTAATTTTATACAAGTTAAAATAAAATTTTGTAAAGCATATTTATAGTCGTAATTTTTATATTCAATTTAATTATTATCAAGAAAGAATTAGTTAATAAATACCAAAGGTTTTAGCAATGCTATTAAAACCATTTTTTCTTTTTAAAAAATAATAACATACCTACTGCAACAATTATCATTATGATCCACATTATAAAATAACTGTACTTATAGGTTAGTTCTGGAACATATTCGAAGTTAGTACCATAGATACCAGCAATAAAAGTTAAGGGTATGAATATTACAGAAAAGACAGTTAAAAATTTCATTATATCATTAAGCTTACTGCTAATGGTTGTATGATAAATGTTTAACTGATCTGATAAGATTTCACGATAATCGTCAGAAGCATCATTGGCTTGACTGATATTATCTTCAAGCTCTTTAAAATGAACATAAGTACTTTCTGTTATAAAATCAGAGTCGGTTTTTGCTAATGAAAAAATCATTTCTTTAGCCGGTTTTATACATTTTCGTAAAAAGTTTAACTCACGCTTATAATTATTAATTTCGGTAATAATATTTTGCTTTGGATTAAGGAGTAGGTTTTCTTCTAAGGTTTCTATTTTTTCTCCTAAAACGCTAATAACATATAAATAATTATCGACGACGATGTCTAATAAAGCAAAGGTTAGATAATCCGTACCTCCATTTCTGATTCTCTTTTTTTGTTTTCTGATACGTTCTCTAACAGGTTCAAAAACATCTCCTTTTTGTTCTTGAAATGAAATTAATACCGTTTTTGTTAATATTAAACTTAGATTTTCCACAAGTGTTTTTCCTGTAGCTTCATCAAGTCTAAGCATTTTAATTGTTATTAATGTACAGTTGTCGTACTCGATCACTCTTGGACGTGCATCCGTATTTAGGACTTCTGCTACAACTAAAGTGTCAAGGTTAAAGGCTGTATTTATTTCCTGCATGATTACAGTATTATGAAGCCCATCAACGTTTATCCAGGTAACGGTGTCTTTGTATTGAAAGGCACTAATTTCTTTAACTGTTTTGACATCATTTTCTGTTAGATTTTCAGAATCAAAATCTATAATTCTTAAATAGACTTGGTCTCCTTTTTGTTGTCCTCTAAAAATTAACTCGTCAGGAGATAACCCAATATATTTTTTATTCTTTTTTGTAGCTCTTGTCATTTTTTTAGGGTGAAACTCTTATGCGTCTTTACTTATGGCGTTGTTTTCTAATAAAGTAATATAAAAATAGTCATTACATTATCACTCAAACAGATTTATGCTTTCAGGTTTTTAATACGTTCTAATAAAGTAGGATGTGAATAATGCATAAATACATAAGCGGGATGCGGTGTTAAATTGCTTAAACTATTTTTAGATAATTTTTTAAGCGATGTAATCAAAGGTTCTGCTTTATATGTTTTTTTTGCATAATCATCTGCCTGGTATTCAAATTTACGCGAAAACCAATGCATTAATAGACCTGTTACTTCTGATAAAGGCGAATATAAAATTCCGAAAGCAATTAATCCAATATGAAAACTGGGCGTTGACACACCCAATGCATCACTTAATAAAGGATTTCCTATTAATAATGATAGAATAAATAAGGTTAACCCTGTTAGTAAAATAGATGTTATTAAATTAAAAACAATATGCTTCTTTTTGTAATGACCAACCTCGTGCGCTAATACGGCAACAATTTCGTCTTCATCTAAGTCTTTTATTAAGGTGTCGTAAAGTGTGACCCGTTTTTCGCTCCCAAAGCCAGAAAAATAAGCATTAGCTTTTGTGCTTCGTTTAGAGCCATCAATAACAAAAATTTTCTCTAAATTGAAACCTACAGTTTTAGCATATTCAGAGATAGCGATGCGTAAAGTGCCGTCTTCTAATGGACTTTGTTTGTTAAAAATAGGGACAATGATTCTAGAATAAAATAAGTTTGCAATTACTGTAAATAACGTCACTAATAACCAAGCATATAACCAGAATTGTGATCCTGTAGTTTGATAAAACCAAGTTAATGCCGCAAGAATGGCGCCTCCGACAATAATGGTCATAAACCAACCTTTTATCTTATCTAAAATAAAGGTTTGTTTAGATGTTTTATTAAAGCCAAATTGTTCCTCGATAACAAAGGTTTTATAATATGAAAATGGCGTGGTTAAAATATCACTGCCTAACATTATTATACCAAAGAAAATTAGCGTGACCACAATATAATTATCTGTTAACTGTCTCGCGATTTGATCGATATATGCAAAACCATCTAAAAAGAAAAAAGCTAAAGTTAATACTAAAGAAAAACTGGAAGTTAATAGCCCAAATTTATAGTTTTTAGCTTTATAACGTTGCGATTTACTGTATTCTTTGTCATCATATACATCTTGTAAATCTGATGGTAATTGATCATTATAATGTTTTGCATTAAGCGCATCTAAAATAGTATCCATTATAAAACTGATAATTATAATGGCTATAATGATGTAAAAAAGAGTATTAGCAGTCATAGGTTTTATTTAAAATCACGTTGACGTTTAGCTTCAAAAATTAAAATCCCAGCAGCAACAGAGACATTCATAGAATCTATAGCGCCTTGCATGGGTATTTTTATATTCTGTTTAGAGGCTTCTCGCCAAGCAGTGCTTAGTCCGTCAGCTTCTGTGCCAACAACAATAGCAGAAGCTTGTGTGTAATCTTGTTTATGGTAATCGACAGCATCTTGTAAAATAGCGCTGTAAATAGCAACGTTGTTTTTATTTAAAAAAGTAATAATAGCATCTGTCGTCCCTGTTGCAATTTGATTAGTAAATACACAGCCAACACTAGAACGTACAATGTTAGGATTATATAGATCTGTTTTAGGATTGGCAATAATTACGACATCTACATTGGCAGCATCAGCAGTACGCAAAATAGCACCGATGTTTCCTGGCTTTTCTGGTGCTTCTGCAATTAATATTAGCGGTTTTTTATTGGTGAAACTAATGTTTTCTAAATGGTGTGGTTTGCTTTTAACAATAGCTATAATCCCTTCAGTAGTGGCGCGATAAGCAATTTTCTGATACACCTCTTTTGAAACTTCAATACAGTCTATTGCTTCTGGGAACGTATTTAACTTGCTAACATCATAAATGTCAGGGAAATAAAAAATGGTTTCAATAATGTACTGACCAGTTAGAGCTAATTGTATTTCGCGTTCGCCTTCAATAATAAAAGTTCCTGTTTTTTTTCGTTCACGCGATTTCTCTTTTAATAAAACGATATGTTTAATTAATTGATTTTGAGTACTGCTAATCTGTTTATTTGCCATTTATATCTTGTAATGAAGATTGCAAATTTAAGGTAAATCTCGCAGTATACATAGTTATAGGAGTTTGTCCTTTAAAAGATTGGGTTTAAAAGATGAAAATTCAATAATTTAAATGCTAAAAAATAATTAATACTATAAAAATGGGTGGCTATTTTTTAATATAAGTTTCGTAACTTTTTTGTGTAAGTAATTATAATTACTTTCGACTTAGTATAGAATACTAAAAACCAAATTTTTAAAATGAAGCATTTATTTTACACATTATCCCTAGCCTTAATTTTGTTTTCTTGTAAGACTGAAACAAAACCAGAAGTTAAAACTGAAGCTAAAGTTGAAGCCGATACTACTAAAAAGATGGTAGCGGTAAAAACAAAAATGTACCCAGAAAAATTAACTAAAGTATTTGATGCACATGGAGGTGTAGCCCTTTGGAAATCTATGAAGTCTTTAGAGTTTACTCAAGATAAGCCTGATGGAAAAGAAGTTACAATTACAGATTTAAATAACAGAAAAGCATTGCTTAAATCTGAAAATTATGCAATCGGATTTGATGGACAGAAACCTTGGTTTTTAAATAAAACAGGGAAAGAGTTTAAAGGTTATGATCCTAAATTTGGATATAACTTAATGTTCTACTTTTATACTATGCCTTTTATTTTGTCTGACGACGGAATTAAATTCTCTGATGCAGAGTCGCTTACTTTTGAAGGGGGCACTTACCCAGGAATTAAAATATCTTATGATAATGGAGTAGGAGCAACACCTGAAGATATTTATATTTTATATTATAACCCTGAAACTTTTAAAATGGAATGGTTAGGGTATACAGTAAATTTTGTACCAGGAATTGATACTAAAGAATTACATTTTAGACGTTACAGTGATTGGCAAGAGGTTAATGGATTGATCTTACCTAAAACCATTACAGGTTATGGATTTAAAGATGATAAACCAACAACACCTAAAGCGCCAAATACGTTTACAGATGTAAAAATCACAAAAACGGCACCTGAGGCTGCACAATTTGTTAAGCCAGAAAAAGCAACATTTGTAGAGTAGATTATACACTCTTATAATATATCAAAAGCTTCAGTTAATTACTGGAGCTTTTTTTGTAAGTAAAGCTAATTACTTTCGACATAAGTTAGAATTCTAAAAAAAAACAATTTTAAATGAAACACTTATTTTACACTTTATGTATTGGTTTACTTTTTATTTCATGTAAAAATGAAACTAAAACAATGACAGAAAAAGCTTCAGAGCTACCTAAAGCAACGCCTGTAGTTGCTAAGTCAAATTATCCTGAAAATATTTCAAAAGTATTTGAAGCACATGGAGGTATTGATAATTGGAACCAGATGCAATCTGTTTCATTTACAATGAATAAGCCAAACGGTAAAGAGGTAACTGCTGTAAATTTAAAATCTAGACAGTCTTTAATTACAATGCCAGATCACGTTTTAGGATATGATGGTAAGACCGTTTGGTTAGATAATAAAAGTGATGAGGTTTATAAAGGTAACCCAAAGTTTTACTATAATTTAATGTTCTATTTTCATACAATGCCATTTGTATTGGCTGATAGCGGAATTAATTATGAAGTTGCAAAACCTTTAAGTTTTGAAGGTGTTGATTATCCTGGAATTAAAATTAGTTATGATAATGGTGTAGGAGAGTCATCTGATGATGAGTATGTGTTGTATTATAACCCAACAACATTTAAAATGGAATGGTTAGCATATACTGTTACTTTTAATAGTAAAGCTAAAAGCGAAAAATGGTCGTTTATTAAATATAGTAATTGGCATACAGTTGAAGGTATTGTATTACCTGAGACTTTAACATGGTATATTGTTGAAGATAATTTACCAGTTAAAAAACGTAACGATTTACAGTTTACTGATGTTACTTTGTCTAAGCAAGCATTAGGTGCTAATACATTTGCAAAGCCAGAAGCTGCAACTGTAGTGGAGTAATTATTAGTTATAAATTTAATAAGAAAGCGACCCATCGGGTCGCTTTCTTTGTTTAAGGTTATTTTGTTGATTTAATTGTCACACTGAGCGGAGTCGAAGTGCTCATTTAGTGTTGAATTACGTTAATGTTTTATGTTTACAAGGTCTTCGACTGCGCTCAGCCTGACATTAGTGATAGTATGATAATTAGTAGTATTGTTGTCACACTGAGCGGAGCCGAAGTGCTTATATAGTATTAAGTTTTATGTTTACAAGGTCTTCGACTGTGCTCAGCCTGACATTGGTATTAAAATGATGATTAGTACTATTGCTGTCACACTGAGCGCAGTCGAAGTGCTTATATAGTATTAAGTTTTATGTTTACAAGGTCTTCGACTGCGCTCAGCCTGACATTGGTGCTAAAATGATAATTAGTAGTCTTGCTGTCACACTGAGCGCAGTCGAAGTGCTTATATAGTATTAAGTTTTTTTTGTTTTACAAGGTCTTCGACTGCGCTCAGCCTGACATTGGTACTAAAATGATAATTAGTAGTATTGCTGTCACACTTAGCGCAGTCGAAGTGTCTTAATAGTTTTTAAATTTATTTGTTCTTATACTTCTCAGAATAACGCTTGTATAATTCTGTTTGGTGCGTTTCTAAACTAATAGTACGACCTTGGATAAAAGCTTGGTCCAATTTGTTTGTTCTCATGTCTAAAGCATCGCCTTGGCTAATAAAAAGGGTAGCGTCTTTACCAACTTCTAAAGAGCCTACGATGTCATCTACACCCAATATTTTAGCAGTGTTTAATGTTATTAAGCTTAGTGCTTGTGCTTTTGTTAATCCATGTGCTACGGTTGTCCCAGCTAAAAATGGTAAGTTTCTAGTGTTCATACGTTCCATGTCTCCAGCATTTTCCAAACCAACTAAAATATCTGAATTTACTAATTGCGTTGCTAATTTGTATGGCAAGTCATAATCATGATCATCTCCTTTTGGTCTAGAATGTGTACGTTGCAATAATACAGGGACGTTGTTTTGCTTTAATAGGTCGGCAACATTATTAGCTTCATAACCACCAACAATAACAAGGTGTTTTATGTTTTCTGCTTTAGCAAAATTGATTGCATCTGTAATTCCTTTTTCATAATCTACATGTACAAAAAGTCTTTTACTACCATCCATTAAACCGTTTAGCGCTTCAAAAGGTAAGTCTTTTGGTGTTGTTTTATTAGCGTTATAGGCTTTGCTTTGTGCAAAGTAACTAGATAGTTCTTCAATCTCTTTAGCGTAGTTTTTGTTTTCTTTTAAAACATTTGGTTCTCCTAACCACCAACGTCCTCTAGAGTAGTTGCTTGGCCAGTTTAAGTGAATCGCATCATCAGCCTTAATCGCTGCATCTTCCCAGTTCCAAGCATCTAATTGTACAACACTTGATGTACCAGAAATACGTCCACCACGAGGTGTGATTTGCGCCATTAAAACACCATTAGGTCTCATAGATTCTACTACTTTAGATTCTGTATTATAAGCAATAAGACTACGGATGTGCGGATTCATAGCGCCAACTTCGTCTTCGTCATCACTAGCACGTACAGCATCAACTTCAACTAAACCTAAAGTCGCATTTGGTGCAATAAAGCCAGGATACACGTGTTTACCTTTGGCATCAATAACAGTTCCTTGTCTTGCAATTTTTGTGTTAGCACTACCAACAAAGGTTAGTTTACCATTTTCAAACATTATTAAAGCGTTTTCAATAACATCACCATTTCCTAAATGTGCAGTGGCACCTTCAATAGTAATGGCTTGGGCTTGTTTATCTCCAGGCGTTTGTTGTGCAAAACTAATTGCCGAAACACATAATGTCAGGATTAATATTTTGAGTGTTCTCATGATTTATTATCGTTTTATTTCCGCTTAAGCGAAACATTTATGAGTGTATATTTTACGTTTTACTTTAGGTATTGACTACTGTTGGTGGTCAATAGAATCACAATGCAATAGCTCTTTTTCTTTTTTCTCAATAGGTTTTGTTTTTAACCCTTTGTTTTTAGCCTGTAGCATTAGCATGGTTAATTCGTTTTTTTCCTTTTTAATAGTCTCTCTTAGTTTAGCATCACGCTCTAAGTCAAAATAAACTTTTCCTTCTATGATCGTTTTTTCAGCTTTAGCGTAAATAGATAATGGATTATCACTCCATAACACAACATCTGCATCTTTACCAACTTTAATACTACCCACGCGATCATCGATATGTAATAATTTAGCAGGATTTAAGGTTACAAATTTCCAAGCATCCTCTTCACTAATATCTCCATATTTTACAGATTTAGCAGCTTCTTGATTTAAACGTCTAGACATCTCTGCATCATCACTATTAATAGCCACTAAAACACCAGCATTGTGCATGATTGGTGCGTTAAAAGGGATGGCATCGTTAACCTCGTACTTATAAGCCCACCAGTCAGAGAATGTAGAGCCTCCAACACCGTGTTCTACCATTTTGTCAGCTAATTTATAACCTTCTAAAATGTGTGTGAATGTGTTGATTCTAAAATTAAATTTTTCTGCAACCTTCATTAGCATATTAATCTCACTTTGCACGTAAGAGTGACAAGAGACAAAACGTTCTTTATTTAAAATTTCGGCAATAGTTTCTAACTCTAAATCTTTACGGTAAGGTTTTCCACTTTTCTTTAAAGCATCATACTCTTGGGCACGTTGGAAGTAATCTGTAAACACTTGCTCAACACCCATTCTGGTTTGCGGAAAACGTGTTTTAGCATTGTCTCCCCAATTGGCTTGTTTTACATTTTCTCCTAAAGCAAATTTGATGAATTTAGGACTGTTTTGGTACACTAGATTATCGGCTTTTTCGCCCCATTTTAATTTAATAATAGCCGATCGTCCTCCAATTGGATTAGCAGATCCATGTAATATTTGGATACTAGTAACACCACCAGCAAGATTACGGTAAATGTCTACATCTTCTGCATCTAAAACATCTTCAATAGTTACTTCGGCAGTACTGTTGTGTCCTGCTTCGTTAACACTTTCTGTTGCAATGTGCGAGTGCTCGTCAATAATTCCTGACGTTAAATGTTTGTTTGTTCCATCAATAACAGTTGCATTACCAGCACTTAAATTGATTCCGATTTTTGCAATCTTTCCGTTTTTAATTAAAACGTCTGTATTTTTAATAATACCATCTTTCTCGTTAGTCCAAACCGTTACGTTTTTAAACAATAACGTTTCTTGCTGTGGTAGGCTTTCCATACCATACGCCATATTTGGATATGTTACAGGATATATAGTTGGTGTTTTATCGTCTTTGTCCTGGTTGTCTTTTTTGTCTTCCTTTTTAGCGTCTTTTGCCTGTTTAGTTGCAAAAAATGTTCCTTCGTTACCATTAGGATAGAACAATTTACCGCTTAATGTTTTTGGGTTGGTAACGTTAGTGACTACTCTTATAAAGTCCTTTTTAGTACTATCTGCAGCAGCAAACGTTAATTGCATCCAATTATCACTAAAGCTTATTTTAGAACCATATTCTTTAGTACTTGTTTTAACCTTAGATTTTAGTTTTTCAATCTCACCAGAAATTTCTAACTCATACGCCGTATTGTCAAAATTAAAAGTATAGTTACCACGTAAATCTTGGTTATTCATTGCTGTTAATTCGTCTTTGATACCAGTCACCCAGTTTTCGTAAATGGTTGTTTCTTTATCAAAAACATCTCCAGAAGTAATTAAAAAGTTAGCATAAGCACCAGATTTAAGATGACCAAGTTCTGATGATTTTCCAATAATTCCGGCAGGAATAGTCGTTAATGCTTCTAAAGCTTTAGTTTTATCTAAACCATATGCGATAGCTTTTAAAAGATTCGGCATTAACGCTTTAGCATCTTTTAATTTGTGAGTCGTTAACGCAAACTGAATATTGTTTTCGGCTAAAATTTTAGGATTAGCAGGACTTTGGTTCCAAGCTTTTAAATCTTCAAGACTAACAGACTGTGCTAAAAGCGGGTCTTCCATATCATACGCATCCGGAAAGTCTAATGGTAAGATAAATTTGGCGTTGGTATTTTTAATATCGCTGATCAACTCATACTCATCACCACCACCAACAAATACATATTGGATACCAAATTGATCTCCTAATTTGTCAAAACGTAACGCGTTTATCTTTTTGCCAGCATCAAAAAACTGAACCAGATTTTTGTTAGCTATATAGGCTTCTAAAGCGCGGTCTTTTTCTTTAATATTACCTTTAGCATACCAATCTGCATCATGGTTTACTTGGCGCAATAAAGCCATAGTCCCCATTAAAGATGTTGGATAAGCCTGTCTAGAGGTTTTACTTTTAGACGTTCCAGAATACTGACCAACCCTGTCGTCCAATAATCTAGTAGCATCACTACCAGAAGCTGCTAATGTTACTAAAACACCAGTCCCTTGGATAATACCATCATCAATATGCGAGTTTACAACACCAAAACCAGCTTTACGTAATTCTTGAGCTTTCTTACTATCAAACTCAAATAAGTCTATTGCATTTTGGTCAGGTCTAATATGGTCATTCCAGTAAAAACCTTCGCGACTAGCATCATATTGTGGGTTTCTTCTATTACCAGATGCGCTACTCGGTTTTTTAATACCAAAATCTGAATAAATATCAATAAAAGAAGGGTAAATAGATTTACCAGTCACATCAATAACAACAGCGTTTTTCGGGATAGTAACAGACGCTCCAGAAGAGACTACTTTACCATCCTTAATAAGCAAGGTTCCTTTTTCAATAATTTGATTAGGAGTGACATAAATTTTAGCGTTTGTTAAAGCTGTGTAATTAGACGTGTTGGTTTTTACGCCATCGTTTTTTGGAACGTACTCTTGTGCAAAAGAAAAATAACCGCACAACAGCAGGCTTAATGCTGCCCATTTTTTAATCATTGGTTGATAGTTTAAGGTTGTTTAAAAACTAAATATAAGCATAAGCCAATATGCCAAACAAACCTCAAATAAGTTTTAACGTTTTTATAAGGTTTTATTTTCCAAATAATTAACCAATAAAGCCACCACGTAACTGTAGCTATCCATACCCTTAGCTTGGTTGTTAGCTTTTAGATACGTTGTGTATGTGGATCTAAAAATAGGCTCTAACGGGTTTTGGTAGTCATTCCAAAAATCTCTGACCTCTTGATAATTTTTTAAAATCCCTTTGTTAATAGTTGGTAATAATTGGTAGTAGAGATCAGGGTCACGCCTAAAAACTTCGCCTAGACAATGCCTTAAACCAAAGGTGTAACCAGAATATTTAAAGTAGATATTAGTATTGCTAATGGTTGCTAAAAAGCCAATAAAATTAGCCTCGTTTTCTTTAGCGTAACCCAATTGGTGTGCCACTTCATGCGCAGCAGTGGTCGGAAATTTATACACCGGAATCATATAATCCACCTGTGCTTCGCTAGTTAATGGATTAAGATAACCGCTAAAACCCATGTACGTTAATGGGACACTAAATAACGATTTTTTTAAACTTTTAGGGTGGTATTCCAAATGCGGAAAATCAGTTTTTAAAGCCTCATAACTTTTAGGCGTTAAAGCTAGGATTTCGGATTTAGTAAACGGTAATTCGACCTTTAAACTATCATTTTTAGTAATTTCTAGTTGTATGGTATTCGATTTTTTAATCAAGCTTTTAGTCACTGTAACTAATTGCTCAGTGGTGTAATCGTCCTCTAAATTTAAATTTTTATGCAAAGGATTTCGGTAATAATTAAAACCCCAAAATAAATGAAACGCCATAAAAATAACACTCGCAGTAGCAAACACATCAATCAGCCAGCCTATTGTATCTTTCCAGATGCGTTTTACGTTTAAAATTAACCAGCGAATGATAAAAATGATCCCAAAAGCATATAATAAATCGCCAAAACTAAAAGGCAACCAACCCAAAGTATATCTAAATAATTTAGAAATAACAGGATACAAACCATTACTATACACAACCTCCACAGTGTCTGGGAATTTAGCCGAAACTTTAACCAATATATACATTGGTATAATCAGTAGGGCAATCCACAGTTTTTTATTTTTTAGCATGATTCAAAAATAATTAAAAATTAGGACCAATCACTTAGGTTTATTTAAAAGGTTTCTACCTGCTGTCCGTTATATCTTTTTTTGCAAAAAAGGATGCCTCTACCATCAGGAGTATGGACTGAGGTTGTTTTTTGTTTATAAGGGAATAAGAAATGTTTTAAAAAACTGAAAATCAGTTATTATTGAGGGAAACCGTAAAGTGAAATCAATTTATATTAATACATTTATTGTTTATATGAACAACATGATTTTATGGTATATGAATTGAATGGTTTGACGGAGGATGAGATAGCAATTGTAGAGAATAATTAAGGGTAAAAAATATGGAAGACATTAGACTTAGAGCAAATGGACAATACGAAATAAAGATTTTCCAAATTGATACTACACATAGGGATTTAATAGGTAAAACAAAACATCAAATAGTAAATACATTAGTTAAGCATCATAAAACAAGGATAGAAGAAACAGAAGTTGTTAATGATGAATTAGTGCCTAATGTTATAGATGGTGTTCACTATTATACATACGTCTATAATGAAAAAGAAAAAAAAGCACATTGGGATAACTTCTTACCTCCTTCTTTATTAGAAGGTCTTGATTTTACAGTAGTTCGATTATCCTTTGTGTTGTTTGCTTGTGTAGAAGATAAAATATTTGCAGTTATTGGTGGAGGTGGTACTATGGTAATTAAATCATTCCAAAATTATCGTTTCGGTTTAGAATTTTATGAATATCTAACTACACTTGATGAAGAAATTATATCACTAACTACAAGGGGGATTTCAGGTACTTTAACACAAAGTAATAGAATATTTAAAGAAGGCCAAAGGCTTAGTGATGTATTAAACTTTGTTAATATACCCTCTAGTATTAATCTTATTTTAAATGATGAAATAAAAGATACTTACTTTGATTTTATAGATTTTGGAAATAAAAATGTTCAGTTAGAAATAACATCTTACTTCCATATAAAACACAGCATATCATTTAAAGAGTTACATCAATTATTTCTGAGGATTAATGAAATAATGACAACACAAAAAAGGAGAGCATTAACATCGTTTGAAGAAATAAAAGAACGAGGTCTTACAGATGATGAGTTTGTGAAAATATTGATGATAGAACTTAGAGAGGATATGCTTAATAGGTTCTCAGTTGCAAGAGGTACTAGTCCTCGAAAGTCTGATATAGATTTTGTACATCCTTCTAAGCTAAAGCAATTTTATGAATGTGATAGATTTGAAATAAAAAAGAAAGGTCAACGCAAAGATTTTACTATTGTAAATGATCGTAATAAAATATATAAAGCAGGTTTAGAATTTGTATTTAATCAACTAGACTTAAACGCCACACAACAAGATTTTAATAAAATTATGTGGAGATTACGGGTTGATGGTTTTAAAGGGAATAGTAAAAAGCGTTATGTATGGGCAAACTTTTGGCACTATGTTACGTGTGAACTACAATATGAAAACAGACCTATCTTTCATATAGATTCTAAATGGTATTCAGTAAAAGATGACTTTAGGGATTCTATGAATCGTTTATGCAGTCAAATGATTAATAGACATCATTCTAAACTTGATATTCTATTTTATCCTTGGATAGGTGGTTCTGAAGATTCATATAACTCAAAATACAGAGATGAAAATGGATATTTGGTTTTCGACAAAGCACTGGGTCAAAATATAGAATTGTGCGATATAATGTTTGAGAATGATGATACCATATATTTTATTCATATTAAAACAGGTTTTGATGCTAAAATCAGAGATTTAAGTAACCAAGTAGTAATATCTGCTAATAGGTTTATGATTTCTCGAAATTCTGGTGATAATTCATTTGTTAATGATGTGGTAGATAGTTATAATAGTAGAGCTGACAATAACGGTTACGAAATAACAGATAAAGATGCTTTTTTACAAAAGTTCGCAACTGGTGGTAAAGAAATAGTATTTGTAATGGCTTTTAAATCAGATACGCAAAGAGTGCCTGTAATAAGAAATAATTTAGATAAATTAGAATCTAATATTGCTAAGTTCTCATTAATACAATGCGTAAGAGAAATGAGTACTTTTAATTATCCAATTGAAATAATTGAAATAAAAAATTCATAAATTGACAAATAAGCAAATACAATCTTTCATAAATAAGTTAAATGCAAACACATATCATAAAACAATTTTTAAACATCAAATAAGTAAAGATGTAGATTTTGCTAAAGTGTGGGAGTCTCAAAAGACAAAAGACATACTTCCATTTCGCTTTTTCTTTATTAAAAATAAATCTAATTATGTTGGTGCTGTTTTAGTTATGTCTCGCGATTTACATTGGTATATAACTCCAGAGCATAGAGGTAAAGGTTATCTTTCAATAGCATTAAAAAACACCATACTACCTTATATTTTTGATGTATTAGAAAGAGAAGAACAATATATTACTATTACAGCATCTCAAATAGGTGAAGTGTATTTTAGTAGTTCTTGTAAGGTGGCTTTAAATGTAGGTTTTAAAAAAGTAGATACAAATAATTACTTAATTAATGCAGAAGATGTCTCTATGCCTTTTATTAGTATTGATACAGTATATAAAGGTTTAGAAGATTCTAAAATAGAATTAATAAAAACAGAGTTAAGTGCTATTGCAAAAAGAATTAACCAAATAGATACTCAATTAGAAAATGCTTTTGGTTATGATATAAGAGATTATACAAATACTACTTTAAGTGATATAAGTAGTAAGCTAGCATCTCATAAATTTATACTTGAAGATATAGTTCAGGATTTTAAAGAAGCAAAAAACAATATCAAATAATAAACAACTCATAATTCAGTTAATATAATAAGGGATGATGGTACAAATATTGTGTAATACATACAAAGTAATACTTAAGTGTGTACTATATAAATACTATTTTGTACATTTGTAACCTACTAAGTATTATATACTAAAGTAAAAAGAGTTTTGAAAACAAAAGTAAACATAGCTAATATTTCTCCTAAACATGTGTTTTGGGATATGGATATAAGTCAATTATCTACTAAACAAGATAAAGCACTTATTATTCCTAGAATGCTTATGGCTACAACTAAAGAAACTTTTTCTAAAGACATTGCAGTTATAGAAAGCGCTTATAATACGAACGAAATTTATACAGTTTTAAAAAACACTAAAGAGCGTATTAGTAATAATGTATGTCGTATGGTAGCAACACGTTACAATAAACCTACATTTTTACGTTATAAGTTCTAGTTAATGAGTGCAGTAACTCCAGTACTCTTACAAACCATAAAACAATTACAAGCACTACCAAGTTTATCTCAATTTGCATTAGCAGGTGGTACAAATTTAGCCTTTCGTTTTAATCATAGACAATCTCAAGATATAGATTTATTTTGCCCAGAAATAGTAGGTGTCAAGCATTTTGAAACTATAGAAGAAGAAGTTAAAAGCTTTTTTGGTGAAACGAATATTACAGGCTTAGAATATCCTTTTGATAAAGAAAGCAATCAGCACACATACCTAAGGTTTTGGGTAACTAAAACATGTGGTGCAATTATTAAAGTAGAAATCATTCAAAATATGAAAATGATGGATGCTATAGAGGTTGTGGATGAGGTAAGGTTAGTAACCACTAAAGATATTGGGCTATTTAAACTAATAAGTGGTTCTAGTCGTGCAGCTAAAAAAGATATTTACGATTTAGATTTTATTACTGAAAAAATAAATATTATAGATTTATTTGAAGCTTTAAAAGTTAAAAAACAAACGTTTAATAAAGTCGAACATCAAAATGTTTTTGATTTGGACGAA
Organism: Olleya sp. HaHaR_3_96; assembly: GCF_019278545.1. Taxonomy (NCBI): domain Bacteria; kingdom Pseudomonadati; phylum Bacteroidota; class Flavobacteriia; order Flavobacteriales; family Flavobacteriaceae; genus Olleya; species Olleya sp. HaHaR_3_96. The sequence continues at coordinate 3,998,858 of NZ_CP058987.1, read as the reverse complement.
GAAGAATGTCCTACTCTAAATCCTAGTTTATTATTAAAATTTGATGGTAACGTAAGTCAAAACAGAATTAAACCAATGCATTCTAACGATACTATTTTAATTGTTAAAGGCGGTAAAAGTTGGGTAAGAGTAAGAACAAGTTGGAGAATGAAAGTACGTCGTTTATTTATTCATTTAGGTATAGAAGACAAGTAGTCAATTCTGCATAAAGCAAAACAGGTTCGACTATTTTATGTTTATTGGTATAATTTTTCAATTAATATTTTTATCTACCATCAACAGCAACACCTAATGTTATTTCTAACTTAAAAAGGTGTCTAAATGCATCTGCAATTTGTACTTTTGTAATTCAATTAAAACGATACAAATGAGTCAAGACGTTAGAGCTTTAGAGCCAAAAGCATTATGGAATAAATTCGCAGATTTAAACGCAGTACCAAGACCTTCAAAAAAGGAGGAGCGCGTGATTAAATTCATGAAAGACTTTGGTACCAATTTAGGTTTAGAAGTTATAGAAGATGAGGTTGGAAATGTGATTATCAAAAAACCAGCAACTGCAGGTATGGAAGATCGTGTGACTATTGTCATGCAATCGCATTTAGATATGGTACACCAAAAAAATGCAGATACCGATTTTGATTTTGACACACAAGGGATCCAAATGGTAGTGGAAGGTGACTGGGTAAAAGCAAAAGGAACAACGCTTGGTGCAGATAACGGATTAGGAGTGGCGACCATTATGGCACTTTTAGAAAGTACAGATATACCACATCCAGCAATTGAGGCCTTGTTTACAATTGATGAAGAAACAGGTATGACAGGTGCAATGGGATTAAAAGGTGGTTTGTTAACTGGCGGAATCTTATTAAACTTAGATACAGAAGAGGATGATGAGATTGGTGTTGGTTGTGCAGGAGGTATTGATGTTACAGCAACAAGAACTTACGAGCAAGAAGAAACACCTGAATTTAAAACAGGATTTGAAGTAAAAGTAAAAGGCTTACAAGGTGGACATTCAGGTATGCAAATACATGAAGGTTTAGGTAATGCTAATAAAATAATGAACCGTTTATTATTTGATGGTTTTGAAAACTTTGGTTTACGTATTTCGGAAATTGATGGTGGAAGTTTACGTAACGCTATTCCAAGAGAAAGTAGAGCAGTAGTTGCAATAGACACTGTACACGAAGCTGCTTTTATCAGCGAAATGGAGGAGTTAGGTAATAGCATTAAAACCGAACTTAAAACTATGGAACCAGATTTAGTGATTGAAGTCTCTAAAACAGAAACTCCAGAACTAATGATGGATCTTGGTGTTCAAGAAGGATTAACACGTGCTATTTACGCTGCTTTAAACGGTGTGTTCCGTATGAGTGCAGATATTCCAGAATTGGTAGAAACATCTAATAATATTGCACGAGTAATTGTTAAGGATGGTCACGTAAAAATAGGGTGTTTAACACGTAGCTCTGTAGAAAGTAGTAAAATGGACTTAGCAAACACGTTACGTTCAGCATTTGAGCTTACAGGTTGTGAGGTTGAGCTGTCAGGAGATTATCCAGGATGGACACCAAACATGGATAGCGCTATATTAAAAGTGTTAGATAATTTATACCAAAAGTTAAATGGCGAAAAAGCACATATTGCTGCTTGTCACGCTGGTTTAGAATGTGGTATTTTAGGGCAAAACTATCCAGATATGGAAATGATTAGTTTTGGACCAAACATAAAAGGCGCACATAGTCCTGATGAGCGTGCACAAATATCGTCTGCTCAAAAATACTGGAACTTTGTATTAGAGATCTTAAAAGAGATTCCTAAAAAATAATCTTTTTAAGTAGTATTATATAAAATAGAAAAAGCACAATCTTAGGATTGTGCTTTTTTATGTGATTTATTGATGTTTGTTTGACGTGATTAGTTGCGTGATTTAAGCAACTAATTTAGCAAATAAAACACAGATAGAATATTCCGAAGGAATGTTCGTAAGTCGGCAGTGACCTAGCAATTAATTATACAAGGTGTTGTGCAACGTTTTTTATTTAGTTTTAAATTCTATAATATCCTTTTCTATTTGTTCCGAAAATCCAAAATATTCTTTTTGAACAATTCCGTTTTTATCTACCAAAAAATACCTTGGCCAACTGTTAACACTAAAGGTCTTTTTTAATTCGTCGTTTCCAACTAAATTTTGAAACGTTGTACCTTTCTTTTTTATCAACTTGATCGCATTTTCTTGGTCTTCCGAAACTATGCCGATTACGTTTAATTCGGATGTGAATTTGTTTTTTAAGTTTTCCACTTTAGGAAATGATGCAATACAAGGTCCGCACCAGACTTCCCAAAAGTCTATCAAAGTCAATTTGTCGTTATTAACCTTTACGATTTTATTTTTGTCAAATAAATCAGGTAGTTCAAGTAAAGGAAGTTTTTTCGCAAGTAATTTATTTGGCTTACTTTTTTCAGGCTGTATAATTGTGTAATTCTGAAAATCTTGTTTCAAATCCCTTATAGAATGTGTAACATTTTTGTTGATTTTAACATTGCTAAAATTTGCTATTGAAAATGATTTGTTTCCAAGAAATTTTGATGATTGTTTAATTTCAATCGGGAAAAAGTTTGATTTATTAAGTTCATAAACTTTAGTTCTGTCTGATACGTTATAAACTGTATCATTTTCAAATTCAAAAGATATCAAATAAGAATTATCGGTCTCAGACACAGATACTTTTTTGTATATTGAATCAAGCTTGAAAACATTTTTATAAACCATTTGTCCACCTGGACTACCTAGAAAACCATAAGATTCGGACTCTACTTCATAACTTTTGGTAGGTTTGGAAATTGTAAATCCATTGCCTGTATCATAAATATACTCTTTATCAATATCATCTCTTTTACCATAAAATGAAATACCAAATATTTTATCATTTATGTCTCTTTCAATAATAGCGGTTCCAGTATTATACCAAGGATTGTCATCATTTTCAGATGAGTCAATTCTATGCATTTGATATTCTACAACGTTTATTTTGTCTGCATTGTCTTGAAATTTAGCAATGACGTAATTTGCATCGACTTTAGTTTCTTCTTTGCAACTAAAAAAAGTTACTATTATTAAAAGGGCGATAAAGGTTTTTTTCATTCGTTTTCGGTTTTTGGGAAATGTTGCACAACGTGTAGCGAATATGACTCCGTTTCAATGAATTATATTCGAAGTTAAACGAAGTTAGTTGAAAAAAATGAGAAAGTCAAATTGGCAATTAATGCTGTATCAAAATAAAGGTTATGATGAAGTTGATTAATACACAGACAAATAACGTCTGCTCAAAAATATTGGAACTTTATAATAGAGATATTAAAAGAGATTCCTAAAAAGTAATTTTTTTAAGTAGTATTATATAAAATAGAAAAAGCACAATCTTAGAATTGTGCTTTTTTATGTGATTTATTGATGTTTGTTTAACGTTTAGTATAAGGTTAGTGTGGGAGTTGATAATCGTAAGATTCTCGACCGAGCACTAAGCTTTTACTTATTTTGTGTTTTTAACTTAGTCGACCTAAAAATAGATGAATAAGTAGAAGTGACATAATAAAAAAACACAAACCTTTGGGTAAACTATAAAAACCCACATTAACTTTATGCGGTGTTGGGCTACGTTAGTTTTAGCCATTCGATAATATAATTTTCAATCTCTTCACAGCTGTTTTTAATGGACTCAAAATTATCTAACCCTATTCTTTCTTTTCCTCTAATCTCTACATGATGAAAAATATGTTCTCCTTTATAGCTTTCAGGATATCTTAATAATTGATAATAATTATCGACATTACTATTATTGCTATTAAAAAAATCAGAGAAACTATTTTCAGAGTTTAACACTTTGTCTAAAGAGTTTATTAACTCGGGAGTGAACTTAGTTCTGTTTTTTATTATTAATTCGTAATACGAAGTTAGTCCATGATTTTTCTTTTTTAAAGGAAACTGTTCAATTTCTTGTAGTAACCCTTTCATACAAAGTTCAAGTCCATGATAAAAATTAAATAAAACTGGAACTCCAATATTGAAATCATTCCATTTGGTTTTTTGGTAATATTTTTTGCGGAACTCTTCATCTGTCTCATCAGGATCATAAGGAGACATTATGAGACTTTTGTTTCCTTGTTTTTTCATTTCATTTATTGACTCTTTTGTTAAAGTCCAAAATTGATAAGAAAGTCCTAGGTAATTTGCTCGTCTCATTTTAGTTTTCTAATAAGTTGTTATATAATAAGCAGTATATTGCTATCAGATTCTTTTGTTTTTTACTACGTTCCTTATGTTGCCCAACGTGTAGCGAATATGATTCCGTTTCAATGAATTATATTCGAAGTTAAACGAAGTTAGTTGAAAAAAAGGACAAAGTCAAATTGGCAGTTAATACTGTATCAAAATAAAGGTTATGATAAAGTTGATTAATACACACAAATATCGTCTGCTGAAAAATATTGGAACTTTATAATAGAGATATTAAAAGAGATTTCTAAAAAGTAATTTTTTTAAGTAGTATTATATAAAATAGAAAAAGCACAATCTTAGGATTGTGCTTTTTTATGTGATTTATTGATGTTCGTTTAGCGGTTATGTATGAATAGTGCGGTTTTGTATGCGAGGATTTTCCGAAGGGAAATCAGAAGTAACAAAAGTGCACTGTTCTTTGTTTAAGCACTAATTTACGCATTATTTTTATGCGATGTTCTACGCAGTTTTTATTCAGTTATTCTTTTTTTTAAATCCATTCTTTCATGTAATATTCTCGTAATCTCAACATAATTTTCGTTTAAAGTTCTATAGAATATTATATGTCGATTTGATTTTATTCCTAAAAGTTGCTTTGAAATTCCTTCATAAGTCTTTCCTAAATCTGGATTTTCAGCAATTTCTACACAATTTGATATTAGTCCATCGTAATATTTATCTGCTTGTTTTTCCGACCATACCTCAAATGTATATTCCCAAATTTTAGATAAATCCGCAACAGCTTTGTTCGTTAGTTTATATTCAGCCATTCGAGCGCTTTTTCGCTTTTAGAGATTCAAGATGTTTTTTCGGGTCAAAATCGTGTGCTATTCCGCTATCTATTCCTTCTTGAATTGCTTTTTTCAATGCAATAACTTTATTTTCTTCTTCTTCTAAAAGTCTTAATCCTGCACGAATAACTTCGCTAACATTTTTAAATCTTCCTTCACTAATACTACTTTGTACGAATTGGTCAAAATAATTCCCGAGTGATATTGAGGTGTTTTTGTTCATTTTGATACTATTTATATCAAATATACCAAAAATTGGTATAAATGCAAAATTTCCCTCCAATTGCGTAGGACGTATAGCAAATCTGATTCCGTTTCAATAAATTATATTCGAAGTTAAACGAAGTTAGTTGAAAAAAAAGACAAAGTCAAATTAGCAATTAATGCTGTACCAAAATAAAGGTTAAGATAAAGTTGATTAATACGCATAAATATCGTCTGCTAAAAAATACTGGAACTTTGTATTAGAGCTATTAAAGGAGATTCCTAAAAAGTAATCTTTTTTAATAATATTCAATTTCGTACTTGTACTGTTCTTTATTTTGAGAAATATAGTCCAACGATTTTTTATCCGTCAACTTTTGTAAATTACTATAATCAAAAGTCAGTATTGTATCTCGAGAAGTTCCTTTGGTTTGATATGTGTATGATTTTTTTGAATAATCATAAAGTTCAATTACTGGGTTTTCTGCACGGTTGTTATAGCTTACACGTTTAATTTTACGGTTCATTTCGTCGTAAAAAGTTGTATCAATAAAAACCATAGCCTTTTCATAATTAGGCTTTTCAACTGGCATAAATTCCCAAGAGTAGGTTTTCGAGCTTTTAATTCGCTTTTGTCTTTTTATTTCTCTTATAAACCGGATTAATGAGTCAGACTCAAATTTAATTTCTTTTTCAATTCCGCTTTCTTTGTCAAATACAAATGTGGAGAAAGAACGAAGTATGCAAGTGTCTTTGGCAACAAAATATTCACAAAATAATTCAGAAATCCGTTGTTCGTTTTTGTATTCTAAAGTTCTAATTTTGTTTCTCAACGTTTTTGATCTTGAATCGTATTTTTCATAACGCACTTCACGAACTAAATTTCCAGATTTGTCAAATTCAGTCAGTCTGTTTTTTGTCAAACTATCTCCTGCCTTTTTGAATTCGATAATAGATTTTATGTTTTGAGAAAAACTCAAAAGAGAAGTTAGAAAGATCGATATGCAAATGAAGGTTTTTAGCATTGTTTAAAGTGTTAAGCGAATATGATTTATATAGATAATATCTAAAACTAGTTTAAAATTTTGACAAAATCAAACGGGTAGTCTCTTTTTTACCAAAATAAAGGTTAAGATAAAGTTGATTAATACGCATAAATATCGTCTGCTCAAAAATACTGGAACTTTGTATTAGAGCTATTAAAGGAGATTCCTAAAAAGTAATCTTTTTAAATGGTATTATATAAAATAGAAAAAGCACAATCTTAGGATTGTGCTTTTTTATTTAGTACTATTTTTGAGGTGTTTATGTGTGATTTAGTTGCACATTTCAGGCACTAAATTTAGTGAATAATCACAGATAGAAAGTCAGCAAGGACTTTTTTAAGTAGGTTAGAGTAGGTAATTAATTTAATACGGTGTTACTACCTATAGTTTATGCTGTATTCTATTCTGAATATAAACGATATGTGCCTCCTTTTTTGATGAATTCTTGATAAGTATAATCCTCATTTCCTAATCTTTTACGTTCATTTATGTAATCTTTCCAGAAATAAAATGGTTGACCGGAATATGTCGGGTCTTCCGTATCAGATTCACTATTAATTAATACAGTTAGTCTTAATTCTCTTAAGCCCTCCTCTTCCCACAAATGGTATCTCAACCTATAAAATTTGTTGTTTTCTTTGTCTTCCCATATAACAGCGTCATAATTTTTATTTTCTTTGTCATAATCACTTCTAAAATGTTTGAAACTTGGAGGTCCTATTTTTTCTTTTAATTGATTATAAACAATTTTAGGGTCTTCTTTTAGAGTATAATATGCTAATGTATAATCTGTGATAATATTCTTTTTATTATATCCAAATGATACATAATTTGAAAAAGATGAATCTCTGGTTTGATTCTGTAGCTCTATATTATTAATAGTTAATATTTTTTTAGAACTTGAGCTTCTGAATTTATTACCATCTATAACAAAATTGTTATCCTCTGTCTTTTCATTTATAATATCATCGATATTAGTTTCCCCAAGTTTTACTTCAGTTAAGTCAAAATTCGGTTTTCCTGTTTTTTCATTTGTAATATCATCGATATTAGTGGAGTCGAGTTTTACTTCAGCTAAGTCAAAATTTGGTTTTCCTGTTTTTGTATTTGTAATATCATCGATATTAGTAGAGTCGATTTGCGCATCTGTTAAGTCAAAATTTTGTTTACAAGAATTAATAAGTAAACAGATAAATAAGTACTTTATACTTTTTTGTAGTAATATAAAATCTGTCATTGCTAAGCTTTATTTTTTAATTATTAGTAACGTATAGCGAATATGATTCCGTTTTAATAAACCATAATCGAAGTTAAACGAAATTAGTTTAAATAAACGACAACGTCAAACAGGTAATTAATGCTTTCTTTTGTTTCATCGTCACATTCAAGTATAGACCCTAGCTGGAGTATTGTAATAACTGTAACCAAAGGATTAGTTAAAATTCACCGTCTTTAATTTAGCTTATTTTATATATTCGCTTTGAATTAAAGATTTTAGCTAAAGGGATGAGTAGTTTGTGTACTATTTACCCTCATTATTTGATTAAGGATGTATTTATGAGGTATTTATTAGGAGTGACTATTATTTGGGCGTTTTCGTTTAGTTTAATTGGTGTATACCTTTCTGGGGTTGTTGATGCATGGTTTTCTGTATTGATGCGTATAGGTATCGCTACACTGCTATTTTTACCTTTTTTAAGACTTAAGAAAATTAAAGCAGAAACAATTTTTAAACTGACTGCAATTGGTGCGGTGCAATTAGGTTTGATGTATTGTTTTTATTTTCAGTCGTTTAACTATCTGGCTGTGCCTGAAGTGTTACTTTTTAGTGTGTTTACACCCATTTACATTACGTTGTTAAATGATATTTTAAGCAAGCAATTTCATAAAGGCTATTTACTAACGGCTTTAATAGCTGTTTTAGGTGCTGCATATATTCAATATTCAAGTATTAGTGAAAATGTAGTTTTAGGTTTTTTGATCACTCAAGGTGCTAATTTATGCTTTGCTGTTGGTCAAGTGGCCTACAAGTATGTATTAAAATCTACACCTGAATTGAAAAACACACCAAAGCATACTATTTTTGGATTATTTTTTATTGGGGCGTTTATAGTGTCGCTGATTGCTTTTTTTATTTTTGGCTCAACCGAAAAGATGCCAACGACAACAATACAATGGAGCGTATTACTATACTTAGGCGCTGTGGCATCAGGTTTGGGTTATTTTTTTTGGAACCAAGGTGTTATTAGGGTAAATACAGGCGCGTTAGCAATTATGAACAATGCGTTGATTCCGTTAGGATTAATTGTCAACCTTCTTATATGGAATAAAGAGGCAGATATTAAGAAGATTTTAATTGGTGGTAGTCTTATTTTTGCTTCTCTTGCCATTAACCAATACCTAAATAAAAGAAACAAATATGTAAAGGAATAGTTCTAAGTGCTTGTTAATTATGAATATATAAGCCGATTACGATTGGTGATTCTTATTTTAAATTACAGTCTTGACAACATTCTAGGCACCTAGTTAAATATTAGTTATTGGTTTTATACTTATACAGTAAGTCTAAAGGAATGTGGCAATAAGAGTAGTCACTAGGGTGTAAGGTTAGTCTATCTTGATGTTCTGGGTCACTAGGGATAAAATTTGTTAAAGGAAGTACTTCAATAGCTATTTTTTTTGTGGTTTTATTTTGGTCATTTAGCTTTTGTTCTAATGTTTTAATGCACTGCTTTGCCTTTAATAGGTAATTTTGATCAGTGCTGTAGATGCCTGTGCGATATTTTTCTCCTATATCATTTCCTTGTTGGTTGATACTATAAGGGTCAATGATTTCTAACAAGTAATGTATTAACTCTTCAAACGAAACAAGGGAAGAGTCAAAGTCTGTTTTGACACATTCTGCAAAACCATCATAGGTTGTTTTAGTGGATTGTGTAACGCCATTAGCTCTGCCGGCTTGAGTATCAACCACCCCAGGGATGTGTTTTAAAAATTCTTGCACGCCCCAAAGGCAGCCGCCTGCAAGATATATCGTTTCTATTGATCCTGTTTGTTCTTTTTTTGTCATTTTTAATTAGTGCTAGCCTGTAGCGAATTTGATTCCGTTGTAATGAATTATATTCGAAGCTAAACGAAGTTAGTTTAAAATATTCATAAAGGCAAATGGGGAATTACTCTTGTGTTAAACAAAAAGTAAAGTGATATACGCCACTATTGTTTACTACAACTTAAAAAAGCTTTAATAATTAGCGAAAACAGTAATGAGGTATTATAAAAACAACAACAACACAATAGTCTTTAGTTTTTATTTATCCATTTTAGGACTTCAATAGCTAATTCATTGCGCTTATCTGAAAAAGAATGATCAGAATCTATTATCAAATACTCACTATTTTTAATACTTTTTACCCAAGAGTAGTTGTTCTTGTTTTCATCTATAAATATAAGACGTTTGTCAAATTGATATGAATTTACAAACAATAAGTTCCATGATATATAATGGTTTAATACCTCACTAATAAATTTTTCAGTATCAATATTTAGCATAAACTGTTTGTTTAAGTAGTTTTGAAAACTTTTTAGTTCATCAAAGCTATCATTATTTAGTTCGTAACCAGCATTAAATGCCGATAGAGCTATTATTTTTTTTACACGATTATCTTTTACGCCATGAAGTACCGCAATTCCTCCTCCTAGGCTATGTCCTAATAAACAAAAGGAGTTTTTCTTAATCCGTAATTTTTTAGAGATTATGTCATTTGTTAAGTAATCTATAACTTTCGAAATATCTTCCAAACAGTTTGAATATAAAAATTGACCTTGGCTTCCCCATGACCCTCGATAATTAAAGTAAATTACATTTTTACCATCCTGTCTTAATTTTTCTGCTAAATCAATATTTTTTTCATTGCCAGGAAGTCCATGTAATAAAATAACAGTTTCTTTTGGCGCAGCGCCTTTAGCTATAAAAGCATAAGCCGAAATAGAATCTTGGTTAATTGAAATAATTAATGATTCATTAAATGCTTTGCTGTTAGATTGTGAATAAGTATGAAAGCTTAAAAACAATAGAATTATGGTTATATATGTTTTGTTTTTCAATTTAGAGAAATTAAGTATAATGTAAATCGAATGAGATTTTGTTTTAACTAATTATATTTGGTTCAAAACGAAGTTAGCGGAATATTTTGATAAAGTCAAATGGTTAAATATTAAGTTGAATATTAAGTTTAATACTGCAGATAGTTATCTTTCCTTTAGTTTTTTGATGTGATCCTTTACTAGGTCGTTGTAGCAATTCATTGCGCTATATCTAGTGCAACTTATTCCGACTAGTTCAACATTATATTTGTCTCTTAATCTCTCTTCAAATTCCAAATCGAAATTATATTCATCTTGAAAATATTTTATTGTGCCGTTTATGACATCCTCTTTAAACTTCTTTTCAATTTTTGAACACGAGTCATTTTCAAAGTATTGAAAATACTCAGATATTCCTTTAAGACACTGGATTCTATCATAATTATCTTTTGCTAATCGCAAGTTGTTATACATCGCAATACTTAGTGAAGTAATGGTAATAATCGCAGCAAGTTGTAATGATTTTTTTTGTTTTAATAAAATTAAGTAAGCAATAAAACTAAGAGTTCCTAAGAAAAAAAAGAATTTAGTCTGATTTAAAACGGGTACCACACTTAGTGTTTGATCACGATATTTTATATTGATTATTATAAAAATCGCATCAATTAGAAAAAGACCTAAAGCAATATATTTTATTTTAATTTTCATTGGAACTTAAATGTTTAGTTACGTATGCGTGCAAGAGAGTGGCTATGGGTTAGAAAGCGAGGGGTTTTCTAATTGTAACTAATTAGACTAAATACGTTAAGCATTTAATTTATTGTAAAGATTTCTCGTTGTTGTTATGTACTGTCTTTGTTTATTTTGGGGTAAATTACCAACTTTGTTTTATTCCTCCACTACTACCAGGAGAAGGTAAAGGTCGATCAAAATGTAACTTTTTATTAAATGCATTATTTTCTAAATTTTTCAATTCAGGGAAACTAGATGTTTTTGACTTTACCACATCTATTATTGCATCAAGTTGTTCTGTTAACAGGTATCTATTCCAAATTAATTTATCACCACTAATAGCGATTCCTTTTATGTCATTTAAAGATTCATATTTAAGAAACGTCTGCCAATCTTTTTCCAAATTCTTTTTGTCATTCAGTCTGTCTTTCCAAATAAAATAATAGATTCCGATTGAAATAAGAGTAAAAATACTTAAAGAATAAATTAATACCATAGTTTATTTAAATCGTTGTGGTGTGTAAATAATTTGATTAAAATGAATTACATCCAAAGCTAAACGAAGTTAGTAGAAAATTTTGATAACGTCAAATTGGCTATTGTCTGCTTATGTAAAATACTAGTCTTCTTAGTTGTATAGTTGTTTTTACACAGCATAATTTACTATCCTTCTAATATCATAGTTACAATTTTAGAGTGTATTTGATTAGGTCTAATTGTCCAGTTTAAAGCGCCATTAGTTAGTAAAATCACGGTAACATTTTGATTGGTTTGTTCATTCCAATAATGTCTAAAAGGAAAATCCTCTAGGATTTTCCGAGTAAGATTTAACCAAGCAATTATTTTTACACGGTGTTAGCTGTAGGTTATTCATATATTATCTCTCTTTCGATAAAATAACATCTGGACTTACCGTCAGGTTGTTTTGCTTCATCAACAACCATTTGAGTCCAATTATTATTGTCAAATTGAATGTATTTTCTTTTGTAAACAAATTCACCATTAATAGCTAAAGAATGAGTTTCAGTTAAATAATTTTCATTATTATATTTGTAAGTGTCGACATCTTCTTGATATTGAGATTTATAAGTTCTCTTGATTAAATTTTTATTTTTATCATATTCAAAAGATATTTTAGTCGTGTCTACCGAGTATCCTGCGAAATATGAATATCCTATTTTTATTTCCTTGACTTTTAAATCATTTTTATAATAATATTTAGTTTTTGAGATAATTGTATCAGAATCATTATAAGAGCTATCTTCGAAAAGTTTGTCGTTCTTATAAATATATTTTGTTCTATTCATAATTTCACCATCTTCATAGTAATTAATCGTTTCAGTTATTTGATTTTTATTATTATATGAGTTTTGAGGTATTTCATGTTTTTCGACACTAAAAAAATTTACTTTAACAAATACATCGTTTTCATTTTTTCTATACGTATCGTAATTTTTCTTTTCGAGCTTGATATAATCATTATCATTCTTTTCTGCGTTATACCATGTTTCAGTATATTCTTTGACATTACCTTTTATTTTATCTCCAAAACTCGTTGATTGAGAATATCCAGTAAAGAAACTTATTAGTATTAATGAGGTTATTTTAATCTTCATTATTTTTTAGGGTTTTTATTTACTTATAGCTAGCCTATAGCGAATATGATTCCGTTGTAATGAATTATATTAGAGGCTAAACGAAGTTAGTTTAAAATTTTGACAAAGTCAATTGGGGAATTATTGTTGGGCCTAAAAAACAGTTAAGATAAAGGTGATTAAAATATATAGCTTATGTCTGCTCAAAAACACTGGAACTTTGTATTAGAAAAATTAAAGGAGATTCATAAAAAAAAGGAGAGGTCTTTTTTAATTTAGTTTTGGTTAACGTCTTTTGTATGAAACTTAGGGCGGTTAAAAAAAACACTTTTGTTTGGGTTAATTACTAGCTAAACCTGAATTTTAATCAAAACGAAGTTAATTTATAACTCCAAAGTAGAATTATTCTTTATGAATTTTTATAGTTTTGTCTCCAATTTTTAGAAAATATATTTCAGAATTTAAGCCTTTTATTTTAAGTTGTATTTTCTTGTTTGTGCGCGATGTTACGTGTAATGCATGTTTAATATCTTTACCTAAAGCGTTATAAAGTTTAAGTGTTTCGTTTAGAAGGTTAGATCCTTTTATTGTTATTTTGGATAAAAAAGGATTTGGGTAAGAAATGGTTGTTTTATTTAAACTTACTGTTTCAGTATCTAAAGTAATGGTGTAATTTAATACGTTATTAAGGATTTGATTTGGTGTGCCAAACAGTTGTAAAGCTTCCATTTGGAACGCTTCATACAGATTTGGATCTCCATTACATGGTGCGGCTAAGCCTTCGTTTCTAATATATAAATTCATCCTACACCAGTTTGTTTTTCTCCAATCGGCAACTATTTTCATGGAGTTTCTTCTATCCATGGACATCATTGTGTTTTTGTTTACTCTACTTTTTTGTAAAGTACTGTTAGCATTAAAATTACTTTCAGGATAAAACCAAGAGACAGCTCCAGGGGTGTCAGGATTGGAGGATGTAGAAAAGACTAAAAAGCGGTTTTCTAATGGTGTGTTTATATTAATTTGAATTTGTTTAGAATCTCCAACTGCTTCCACATGCAATGATTGCCATGTGTTGTTGTTGTCTCTCCACAAAATCCACTCGTAACCCAAGTCTTTATTAAGTCTGAATTCAAACTTATGTCTCATGTCTCCCATATCGTTGTTGGCACCAATAAAGCTTTCAAATTCTGGTCGTTTATTAACGGTGACTTCATGAAATTGAAGGATAAAAGAAGGATGTCTTATATATTCCCACTCGGCAGCATGTCTAACGGTAGATATTCCGTTTGGTTGTGTGACGTTTTCTATTGAGGTATTAAAGTCTAATTCGCTCATTAATTCGTGTCTCATATCTAGACCAAACTCGTCATAGACATCATCATCAATTATGGCAGGATGATTTTCGTCTTCAAGTGTTTCATTATTAGGAAATACTAAAGGTGTGTTTTCAATAAAATCATCTTGGAAATAGGAGTGTAACGGAAAACTCTCGACCATTAATTTATTAGGAAGCGAGATAACGCTTGCTAAATGTCCGCCAGATGTGCTTGAAACACCAGCTTGTACCGGGTTAAATTTATTAGTATGAAAATAACCTCTCAGTGTTTTTGTGCCACCGGATCCAAATTTAGGAAATGGATCTAGATTTGGGCCACCAGGAGTTAACTCGGTAAAAGTAACATAACCACCACCGTTTTCATTAATACCAATTTTTTCGCCATTAGGTAACGTTAAAAAATGCTGTCTATCTCCTGTTGTACTGGTGTAGCCCGCAGGCGTATCATTGATAAATGCACTTGACGGTCCTAACCACCATTTAATAGGATTACTATAGATAAATAAATGGTCTATTTCTGATGTAAAAGGTGTTGTACCATTACTTGTGGCTGTTAGGTTTATATTTTGTGCAGTTGTATTGTCTGGTAAGCTTAAGGTGTAACTATTGGTGGCATCGTTTTCTAACATTATTGACGCCATGTCATTACAACTATCTAGAGCGATAGAGTAGGTTACCCATTGATTTATTGGAGCAGCAGTTGTAATTAACTGGGAAGTATTTGAGTTGTTAGTATAGAATATTCCGTTAGATTTAAAATCAATTTCTACCTTCTTAGCACCAGTAAATAGTGTAAATGTTAGCGCATCATCATTACCTGAATAGTGATTTATTTTGACTCTTATATTTATTTTAAAAGCACAAGGATTTAAATCCATGTAACCAAAATCGTTATAGTTTATGCTTAAAGTTTCGTTTACAGGTTTTAATTCAAGTGCGTAATTATTTAATTCGTCCTGCTTATAAATGTAAAATTTATTAGTGTCGTCAATATTATTTCCTGTCCAGTGTTTTAAACCTTGGTTGTTGGCGTCATTGATAAAATTAAAACCATAGGAAGAATAATCGGCTCCAAATTGAGCCAAACCACTGAAAGAGGTTAATAAAAATGTAATTATAATAAAGTGTAGGTGTCTCATTTGAGGGGAATTATCATCACTGCTAATATTAATGTTTAGTATTATAGGTCAGTGTGTTACAGCCGTTTTACAACGAAGTTAGTTTGAATTTTGGAGAAAGCCAAGTAGGTGTTATAAATTGAAAGTAGTATTTGTACCAAGCTTTTAAAAGATTATGATAAATAAAAAAAGCAACAGCCTTTCGGTTTAACTAAAATAAGCAATGTTTTTTACACGGTGTGCCTGTTGCACAACGTGTTGTTAAAGATATATAAATTTCGTATATTTAGTAATGCAAGGCACAAAAATATATCAAGAGAAATTATTCAACAATTTCCAGTTGAGTCGTCGGGTTCCCCAAGACAATTTTTATAGACGCTTATCAGAAATTTTAGACTTAGAGTTTCTACGGAATCAAACAAAAATCTATTACGGAAACTGCGGACAAAAAAGTTTAGATCCCGTAGTGTTTTTCAAATTCTGTTTAGTGGGTTATTTAGAGAATATCACCAGTGATAGAAAACTGGTGTCCCATTGCAGTCTTCGACTGGATATTCTTTATTTTCTAGGCTATGATATCGATGAAGAATTACCATGGCATTCCACGTTGAGTAGAACACATCAACTGTACCCAGAGTCGGTTTTTGAAAGTCTATTTACTCATGTTTTCAAAATGTGCGTAGACATGCAAATGGTAAGCGGCCATACCCAAGTTATAGACGCCGCACCAGTTAAAGCAAACGCCTCTATGGATAGCTTAGAACTTAAAGTGCCAGAAGAAGATTTAGAAGCTCATTTACGCGCAGTACGACATATAAGCAATAGAGATAAAGCAGTACCACTTCGATCAGCCAAAGTTAATAAAGCCCCAAAATCGCAACAAGAATTATCAGCAAGCCGTCAGGAATTACAAGCGATAAAGAGCCGAAACAAAAAATGGTCAAAAGATCAAAACCATCGTCCTGGAGCAGGAAATAAAGGTTCCCGTTATACTAGTAATAAAACGCATTATAGTCCAACCGATCCCGATGCCCGCATAAGTGTAAAACCAGGAAAAGCGAGAAAATTAAACTATTCAAGTCAGCTCACGGTAGATGCCGCACATCATGTAATAAGTGACATCAAGGCCTATCATGCCGATGGCAAAGACAGTCAGCATTTACCAGATATTGTATTGCGAGTAAAAAGACGCTTATGGCAATCTGGTCTTACTATAGACACCTGTCTCGCGGATACTGGTTACAGTAGTGGCGAGAATTATGCTTTTTTAGAACAGCAAGATATTACCAGTTATATTCCCCCACACGGCACCTTTAAAGGAGGGCCAGATGAATTTATTTATAATGAAAAAGAAGATCATTACACCTGCCCTCAAGGGAAGATAATCCCCTTTAAAAAGGTGTTTTACGAAAAGAAGAGCAACACCAAAAAGAAGGCCTATAGAGGTTCCAAAAAACTTTGTATAGATTGCCCAATACGAAGCGCTTGTTTAAGCAAAACGGCACAAGAAAAGTCATTTTCGGTAACGTATTACCGCGCAGAATACATGCGTAATATAGCACGAGTTGATAGTGAAAAAGGAAGCTATATGAAAGGAAAACGACAAAGCACGGTAGAACCTGTTTTTGGTACACTAACCCAGTTTTTAGGCATGGGAAAAGTGAATACCCTTGGGATTAAACAAGCTAATAAGTGTATGCATCTATCCGCAACAGCCTATAATCTTAAAAAGTATTTAAAATATATGAAAAACCTGCCAGAAAGTATAGCAGGACTACTTGTTTTTATTAAAAGTACCAAAAACTACCTAATAAGCCTTCGAATACTATGTTTTAAGCCACTTGAATTTTAGAGAAAATATGGCGTATTAAAATCAAAAACAGCTTAAAATCAAAGATTTTAAGCTGTTTTTGTGCTTTTTTAAGGGGTTGTGCAACGGTTACCGGTGTTGTAGCCAGTTATTTTTTTATATCAAGGCTTGGATACTCAAAAAGAATATTACCTTCTTTATTTTCAAATATTTCGATGGTTTTTTGACTAATCCTTAACTTTAGGAAAGTTACTTTATTTTTAAAATACTCATTTTCTTTATCAATAATATTTTCAACACGAGAAATCCAATGTAGAATATAATTACTTTTCATAACAACCTGAATATTATGACCACTAGAGACTTTTCCAAATCCTGGGCATAAATATGTTTTTCCATTAATATTCATAAATCCAGAAGATATTCCACTTTTCCAAATTTCTTCCCTATCTGTTGTACTGAAATTTTGTTCAACAGGTGGCAAGTCAGGTGCTAAAAACTTTTCCATTATATGAGGAAAGTTTTTTTCTAGAATCTGTATCCACTTTAAATCACTAAATGAATTTTTATGTTTATCAAGTCCAAGAAAAATAATATTTTTTTCATCAATGTAAGCAAATAATAGAAGGTTACCTCTTTTCACAAATTTAGGCTTCTTGTCCGGATTTAATGATAAATGAAAATGATATATATTCCATTCATTACTTAAATGGTCAATTTGTTTGGATTGAATAATCCTATCTGTTTGAAAGCTATTCAGATTTTCTCCTTCTTTTGCATATTTAATAATTGTTCTAATTTCTAAACTCTTGTGGTGTTCCTTAATTTCCGGCTCAAAATTTGGGACTATATGTACATTTCTCTTTTTAGGTTCTAAAATCTTTGACTGTAAATTAAAAAAGTCTATTAATAATTTCTGAATATTCTGTTCTAAAGAAATAGCTATTCCAGAACTATTTAGAATCTCAACAATTTCGTTTTTTAAATCTCTATGAAAGTCAAAGTTGCTCATTTTTTTATTGGCTACAACGTATAGCGAATATGATTCCATTTCAATGAATTATATTCGAAGTTAAACGAAGTTAGTTGAAAAAAATGACAAAGTCAAATGGAGAATTATGGTTGTATAAAAAAGAAGACAATATAAAGGTGATTAAAATATTTAGTGCGCGTCGACTCAAAAATACTGGAATTTTGTATCACAAATATTAAAGGAGATCTATAAAAAAAAATAAGAAGCTTTTAATTAAGGTGACTTGTTTTAAAAGAGTAAAAGACCTCAATATTTTTTCGTTTAGCGTTAAGTATAAGAAAATATAAGGCAGGTGGTAAGGATTAGTGTTTCGATTTATAACTTAGCTAAACATTTTATTTTTTCTATTATAAAGCTAAACCCATAAGACTTCTATTCATAAACTCATCCAAGTCCGTTGGAATTTGCATTCTGCTATCCTGATTTTTTTATAAGGACATTTAAATACTCTTCAATAGTTATTTGTTCATCTGTGTCCAAAAACATTTCTTGTGTTTAATAATCCATTGTTGTCATTTTTACTTTCCCTGCATCATCCTTTTTACATAAGGTTAGCTCTTAATAGTTAAACCAATACCATTTTTTTGTCTTTGCAATGTATTTGTCCTTATGAGTCTATGATTTTATCTTATTGTAGTCATTTTTAAAATTTTGCCATTTTCTATTTCATAAATGGCAATCGCATTGAAGTTGTCGCCATTAACTGTCAAAGATTCTTCATCAATAACTATACTTCCAATAATTATTCGGTTTGTGATTTTGCAGTGTAAATCGTTTGTTTGGGAAAAGAAATCACTAAAAGTTTTATGTAACTGTTTTTTGTCCTCTACATAAAGTTTATTCGGGAAGTCATAAGCTTTTACTTCGCTATCGAAGGTCTTAACAAAAGCATCAATGTTTTTTGCATTGAATGCTACTAATTGTTGCTGAACAATAGCTTCTGCTTCGGGTAGTTTTTCTTTCTTCTGAATGAAAGTCTTGCTAACTATCTTTGCGTTATGTATTTGATACAATACAACGCGATGATTGTCTATACCGTTCATGGTTATACGTTCTTCATCGATGACTATATTTCCTTTTTTTATTCGTTTTAAAACCTGAACGTTGGCTTCGGGATTACTTGAGAAGATATCTTTATAATTTGATATTAGTTTAGATTTACCCACATATAATGTATCATTGGGAAAGTTTTGAACAATTACATTGTCAGAATAGTAGGATGCAAAACTTTTTAAATCCTTATTGTTAAATGCAAGAGATTGTTTTTGAATTAAATGAACTGGTGATTCTTCTGAAACCAGAGCCAAATGTTTGCTGTCAGGACTTATCGAAATTGCGGAAATCCCATTTATTTCATCTTCTTTAAAATGGTGTAAAATACTCATACTATCTTCTAAAGTATTGAATTGGGCAATTATTTTACCATCAGGAATCAAGATTTTGTTTTCTGATAGCCAACAAACATCAGTAATCGGGATGGGTAATGATTTGATAATTTTTATATCTCCCGTTATAGGGTTGAGGGTTTTTATTATAGTGGAATTGTTTTCGAAACTTATAAAACCAATTAAATTAGAATTTGGAATTTTATGTAATGAGCGCCCAACATTTTTATGCAATGTTAGATCGGAATTATCCTTTAGTTTAGAGATAACTAAATCCATTCTGTCATCTACTAAAACTGATGAAACCAAAATATTTTGATTGTACCAAACGTAATAACGGACCTTTAAGTCTTTTAAAATTATTTTAGATTTTTTAGTTTCCAAGTTATATTGATACAATCGTTGTAATCCGCTTTTATCTGTACGCACAAAAGAAACAGCTTCTTCATCGGGTATTTTTAATGGTGAATACTCACTATCGAAGGAAGTATTTGTTTTCCAAGAATTGTCACGGCTACTTATATTGTAACTTTTAATATCGGTCTGATTGTTTCTTGTGGAAGAGAAAAGAACAGTATTGTTATCATAAAAAGAAGGTTGGTTGTCATAACCTTCACTATTCGAAATATTTTTAAGATTTATCAATTCGATTTTATTATTAGTTCTTGTTATATCCAATAAAAAAATGTCTGTGTTTGATTGCGCAAAAAGGTTTAGAGATATTGAGAATATGGCTAGAGATATTAATTTTTTCATTCCTTCATTCATTTTTATTAGATATTCAGTATCGTCAAATACCTTGTTTTAATTACTGTTAATGCTTCTTTTTCAATGTGTTATGTTTTAATTTGAACGAAGTTAGTTGAAAAAAATGATAAAGTCAAATGGGGAATTACGTTTGTATAAAAAAGTAGACAAGATAAATGTGAGTAGTGTACACAACTAGCTAGTGGTCAAAAAAGGATAGAATTTTGTGTTAGAAATAATAAAATAGATTCCTGAAAATTTTTTTTTATTAAATTTAGTATAATAATTTATTTAGGATAAGTAGAAGTGTTTTAAATCAGTAGTTGTGTTTTATAAAGGATTGTTTAATTGATTTACTACTATTTTTTCTAACGCATTGCGTTTAAAATCAAACCAGTCTTGTCTAAACTCCGAATGGTCAATTTTGTATTTAAAATTTTGAAAGGGTTTTTTGTTTGTTAAAATTTGTTCCAATTCTGCTTTAAGCAATTGATCTGTGATCAGCTGAACAAATTGTTCCATAATTTTAAAGGACTGAAAACTTTGCAAAACTTCAAATTTGATAAAATCGGTGTGATGTTTTTCGATTGTTTCTAACTGAGTTTGAAAAGCTTCTTTTAAATCTTCCTCGTTTGAAAATAGTGAAACACTTGGGATTGCTATAATGTCATCGGATTTTGAGTTATAATAACAATCAAATCCAGAATCTAATTCTTCCGCGATTCTCTTAACGCTATTCTGTTCAGTATTATACAAAAAAACACCCATGTTTATCGTTTTTTATCATTTCTATTATTTTTTCTAAATGCGTTGCCCCCTTAGAAGAAGGATAAATTTCCCGTTTTCCACTTGCTCGTTTCCAGTATAAAAGCCACTCTTGTTTTGATTTATAAAATCTGATTTTGACATACTCGATATTCTGAGTTTTTTTTGGATTATTCCACACTGGTCTTATTTTATAAATAATGACTACTTTTTTATCATAAGAATATCCGAAATCCAGTTTTGTACGGATTTCAAGATCTTCAGGACGTAATGATTCTACATAATTTTTTACAGTTGATTCGTTTATATCAATTGTGGTGTTTTTCATTTAATTATGTTTTTTAGTATGTGCACAATATACAGCTAACTGGGCTCCGTAAGGTTAAATGATATAGATTGCTAAACGAAGTTAATTGAATATTTTGAGAAAGTCAAAGATTTAAAAGCAGGTGTAGGAGTTGTAGGAGAATTTTTTTACATTTTAAAGTTTACAATTCGTTGTTTTATTGCGTTATCGTTGTGCCAATTTTCAATTCAATAAAATCTTGAAGCTTTTAAATTTGAGAAGCTGTCAAGTCATTTATAAAAATTACTATATCAATGTTAAGATTGGTAGATGTTTTTTTATATCTTAACTTTTCCTGTGCTTATATAGGTTCTAGAATTTAAATGTAAATCTAACATTTTAGATGGGCCATTTTTTACTAGACTTAAGATTACTAAATATATTATTTTTCGTTTTGTAAAGTGCGTATATCATTGATTAGCGCTGTCATATCCAGAGCCACAGTTCCGTTGTATATTCCTCGAATCCTTTTGGTTTTATCTACCAAAATTAAATGTTCTGTATGTAAAAACTCAGTACTATCTCTACTAAAACCAATATCTTCTTCGGCATAATACGACTGTCTAGCCAACTTATAGATTTCACTTTTTAATCCAGTTAAAAATAACCAATTCTTGTTACTGATATTATGATTTTTCTTGTAAGCACTTAATACACTAGGGGTGTCTATCCAAGGAGTTACGGAATAAGATAGTAAAACAAGGTCTTTGTCATTTTGTAAACTATCATTAACTATTTTTAAATGGTTTGTCATTATTGGACAAATACTACCACAACTAGTAAAAATAAAATTAGCGACATGTATTTTGTTTTCAATAATATTTTGATTCACTAGAACACTATCTTGATTTAAGAATTCAAAATCAGTAATAGTATGTGTGATTTTTTTTTGAACGCTAGATTTATCTTTAATAAATACGGGTGTAAAAGTTGGGTCGTTATAGTAAGGTAAATCTATGTTGTCCTTTTTGTGATGCTCCTGTCTTTTACTGTCATTACAACTAATAAAAAAAAGACTACTTATTAAAAAAAATACTATCCGATACATTTACACAATTTTTAGTTCCTAATAATCCATATCTCTTACCATTAATGATGACGTAATTGGCTCTAATTTTACCGTTATCATACCATAGTTTTTGTGCTCCTTCTTCTTGTCCATTGACATAATGAGCTAAATGAAATAACAATCCATCGTTATTCCATTCTTTTAATTCGCCTTCATAGGCATCATTTTTGGCGATATATTCAAACCTTTTATTTCCGTTGTTCCAAAAGGCTATTTGTTTCCCGTTTTTTTTACCTGAAGTATAATGGCGCATCTCCATTAATTCATGATCCGCATACCATTTTTTTGAACCCCCTTCTTTTAATCCGTTATAATAACTTTCTATTAAAAGTGTATCTGCTGTTTCTGGATGGAGTTTGTAGACATAACCAGAATAGATTTTATCTTCTACATAAAGTAAATTGTTTTTTGATATGGTCACTGCTTTTAAAACAAATGAAGCTGGAATTGATTGATAAACAACAGCTTCATCTATTTTGTTTTTGCATGAACAGAAGCAAATAAAGAAGGGGATTAAATAAATGTATTTCATTACTGTGTTACAGTTCCAGGTGTTCCATAATATCCGTTTCCGTTGATATAAGGATCTGTATTGGTAATATGATAATGGTATGTGCCATCAGGATAATCTTCAGTTGCATGATTATGACCATGGTAGGCATCTAATCCAGTAACATCTGTTCCGTTTTCTTCTGGTCCATAAACAGGGAAACCATCTAAAAGAAAACCTAATAGGGACGATTTGGTAGCTGTAACGGTTGTTAAATATAATGGTTCAATATGATAATGGAATGTTCCGTTTCCTGTTGGATGTCCCCAATATTTATCAAAACTTTGAAACTCGTCAGTAAGTGGCTGATCAGGCCCTGCGTATTGATTAAATAGAGGTACACCGTTTAATGAAACGCCTATAGCTCCAAGTGGTGTTGCTACATGGTTAGTAGCTTCTGTTGGATTTAACGGGATTTTAAAGCTGTAATCAAACGATTCAATCACGTTTGGGTTTTTTACAAATGGATAGCCATCAAAAGTGGTACCGCTAAAATCTTCGTATAATTCATCCGAAATAGGATAATAAACACTCTTGTGATCTGGCATACCATTTGTATTAATAGTAACATAAGTACCATCACTTGTAATATTTGTTGCTCCATAAATTTTGAAATATATAGCAGGAATTTCTGTAGTTTCAGTGGTTTCTATTGGTTCAGAAGTTGATACTTCATCATTGGTGATGCTCTCTTCATCTTCACTACAACTAACAAGGCTAACAAGAATTAGTATTAGGGCGTAGTTTTTAATAAATTTTAATTTCATATATATTCTATTTTTATTTGTTTATAAAAGGTCTATTTAAAGGGGGTTAATCTACATTTCTTACACATCTAATAAAATTGTACACATAACGCACATCTCCTTGTGGTCCAAAATTATCAGGAAAAAGAGTAGCGTCACCAGATTTTGGATCATTACGTTGCGCTCCGGCACCATGTACATCCATTAAATTACCAGTCATTACTCCTTGTGCTTTTCCAAAGCAGAAGTAAACAGCATCAGTATATGGTGTTGGCCCATCTTGTAATGGCGAACTTGACCAATAATACCCATACTGCCCTGGATTACCTTCGGGATCAGTAATTGGGGTGCAAGAAAACAAAGGATTTATTGCAGGAGAAGCAGTAGTTGAAGGACTTCTTGTATAATCAACAATACTCTGTAATTCTTTGGCATTTGGCATCCTCCAATCATCATGTTCAGCAAGGGTAAGTGACTCGGCGTAATCTAATGCATTTTCCCAATTGTAAGTAGTACCATTATCCACTTGTTGCCACATTAAACCTGTTGCATGATCTGTAATGGTACCATCACTATTATCTGTAAAATTGTTTTCTCCATAAGATTGGCCACCTCTAACCATTCTAAAATACATAGCATTAGGGGCTCCTGTTGCTGGATTATATTTAGGATAAGCTTTTAGTCTTCCATCCACGAAATTATAACCAAAAACGGCTTCATCTCCATTCATTATAAGTCCTACATAATGTGTTTTAGACCATGTTTGCCCATCTATTTCTCTTTCTCCTATGGATTCATCTCCAATTGGTTGTATAAAATAATTAGTATCTATAAACATATCGACAGCATCATCTCCATAACATCGTCCCGTAAAATTAGCTAAGGAATACAATTCTTTGATGCTAGGTATTCTCCAGTCTGTATATCCACCAAGATTGATTGTTTCTACTAAGTCTGCAGCATCCACATAAGATATTTTATCTCCCATATCTTGTTGCCACATTAAACCTGTAATATTATCGGTTATTGTACCGTCACCATTGTTGGTATATGATGGTTGATTTCCATTGTAAGTGGCATCTTGTCCATAAAAAGCATGTCCTACAGTCGGTGTTGTTATTATAGCAGTATCACTGTAAAACTCAAAAACGCCTGTATCTACAATTGGATAAGTTTTATCTGTTGTTGTTCCTATAACAGAATCATTATCTGAGACTTCAGAGTCGTCATTATCACACGAAAAGAATAAATTGGCAAGTATGAAGATTACTAAAAGAGTAATAGGTTTAATATCCATAATATTGGTTTTTATGTTACGAGGTCAAATTTAGTGTCATTAGGTATTAAAAAGAAGTAGTATCAATAGAATACCTGATTATATCAATGAAACTCTATTTTTTAATTGTTCTTACACATCGTACATAATTATATACATACCTCACGTCTCCTTGAGGACCAAAAAACTGAGGATAACTGTTTTGATTTCCGCTTTTAGGATCGCTTCTTTGGCAACCAGCACCATGCACATCCATTAGTGTACCCCTCATTTTTCCCTGGCCGTCACCAAAAGCAATATAAACAGCACTAGCAGTTGGATTTCTGCCATCTAAATGTGTGGTGCTTGTCCAGAAATAGGGGTATTGTCCAGATTGTCCTTCAGGATCATCTATTGTGGTAGTATTAAATATTGGGTGTATAGCTGGCGAATTTGTTGTTTGAGGGGATCGAGAATAGTCTACAATACTTTGTAATTCTTTAGCATTGGGTAAGCGCCAGTCGGAATAGTTGGCGAGTTTTAAGTTTTCGGCATGGTTTAAAGAGGCTTCCCAATCTAGTCCTTTACCGTTATCGGTTTTTTGCCACATTAACCCAGTAGCATAATCACTTATAGTACCATCGCCATTATCAATAAAATTGTTTTTACCATAGTCCGTGTTTCCTCGCACCATACGAAAATACATCGTGTTTTTTTTACCTGTTCTAGGTTTGTATTTAGGATATCCTTTAATGCGTCCATCCACAAAGTTAACACCAAAAACAGTGGCGTCTTTCTTCATGGTTTGCCCTACATATTCAGTAGCCGACCAGGTTTGCGCATCAATCTCACGTTCGCCAATATTTTTATTTCCAAGCGGTTGATTAAAATAGGTTGTGTCAATAAATAAGTCTATAGCAACAGCTCCTTTGACTTTACCTGTAAATAAGATCAGTGAATATAATTCTTTGATTGTGGGAACACGCCAATCGGTATACCCGCCAAGAGTTGAGTTTTTAGCTTTTTTAAAGGCCTCATCAAAAGTCATTTTTTCTCCCATATCTTGCTCCCATACCAAACCTGTAATAAGATCGGTAATAGTACCGTTGTTATTATTGGTATAAGAAGGCTGGTTGCCTTTGTAAGTGGCATCTTGTCCGTAATAGGATTCTGCTTTGGTAGGTGTTGATATGATGGATTTATCACTGTAAAATGTGTCTACACCTGTATCTACAATAGGATAAGTGGATTGACTTTTTGCTATTGAAATAACCGACAGAACTATACCCAGTGTGGTAAATAGTTTTTTATTATAAATTGTCATCTCTTTGTGTTTAAAATTAATAGACCGCAAAGAACTTAAAGCTATCAATAAAAAAAAATAATATCAACGAAAGCCCACATGTAATCAATAGAAATTTAATTATAAAAATGATTACTAATAAAAGATTTAAATGATTTTTGATAGGTATCACTGACTACAATAAAACGTTTGTCACTGTAAATAATCCTATTGCGCTCTACCGTAACAATATGATTAAGATTAACAATAAAGGAGCGATGAATACGCATAAAATTCTCTTTAGGTAAAACGTCTTCAATGTTTTTAAGACGGATTAACGTTTTTACAGGAGCGCTGTTTATCAGATGTATACAGACGTACTCTTTTTGAGATTCTAGATATTCGATGTCATTAAAATTGATTCGAATATGTTTTTGTCCCGATTTGATAAACAGATAATCACCTGTTTTTTTTATTTCGGTATTAAGAAGTCTTTCTTTTTTAATAAAGTCTTCCACTTTGATTGCTGCTAACAAGAAATCCTCATATTGAATGGGTTTAAGTAAATAATCTATAGCATTTACTTTATAGCCCTCTATGGCGTAATCACTATAAGCAGTAGTGAAAATTATTTTGGGAGGATTTTCTAGTGATTTTGCCAATTCCATACCATTAAGATCTGGCATATTAATATCTAAAAATAATAAGTCTACCGTGTTGGTTTTTAGATATTGATCAACCTTTTTGGGATTGGTAAATTTTGCGGTCAGTTGTAAAAAAGGAGTTTGCTCAATATAAGAAACAATCTGTCTCAGTGCTAGAGGTTCATCATCTACGGCTATACATGTAATCATATGGGGATTTTAATAGTTGCACTAAATACATTTCCATCTTCAGCGTGGGTAAATGTATAATTAGTGTTATAGATTAGTTTAAGGCGTTTTTCGGTGTTTTTGAGGCCTATTCCAGGCTGTTGTTCACTACGTTTATGTTTATGGACGCTGTTCAATATACTAAATTCTAATTCATTTTTGTGAAGCAGCAGATTAATGTGTACAAATGATTTGTTCTCATAACTTATCCCATATTTAAAGGCGTTTTCTAGAATGTTTGTAAAAAGTAATGAGGGGATAGTAATATCAGGAAGCGTTTCTGGTAAGTTAAATAGGATCGTTACCTCTTCACAAAATCGCAATTTCATGAGTTCTATATAACTTTTAATAAAATTAACTTCCTTAACTAAAGTTGTTGGAGTAGCATCTGATTCGTATAACAGATGGCGCATTAATACAGAAAGTTTGGCGATAGCACTTTTGGCTTCTTTAGTATCAAAATCAATTAACGAATGAATATTATTAAGTGTATTCATTAAAAAATGTGGGCTAATTTGGTTACGCAGAAAAGCCAATTCATTTTTAATGTTTTCTTTTTGAATCTCGGCTTTTTGCTGTAATCCTTGTGCCCATTTTACAGAAAGGGTCATTCCGGTATCAAAACCTACCAATAAAATAGATAATAATATAAGATTTATATAAGGTGGTGTTGTAGATAGGGGGGCTTCTTGGTTTCCGGTTTTTCTTTGTTTTAGGTCTTT
Source organism: Olleya sp. HaHaR_3_96 (assembly GCF_019278545.1). Lineage (NCBI taxonomy): Bacteria > Pseudomonadati > Bacteroidota > Flavobacteriia > Flavobacteriales > Flavobacteriaceae > Olleya > Olleya sp. HaHaR_3_96. The sequence continues at coordinate 3,971,089 of NZ_CP058987.1, read as the reverse complement.
ATTAGAATCTGGGAACTGTAATAAAGTTTGCCCATGTAAAGGTGGTGTTTGTTGTGGATTTAATTGTTTGCGTATGGTTATAGAGCCTAGTACGGTCAGCGTAATTAAAAGAACTACAGAAAGTACATAAAAAGAAAGGCGAGATTTAAATAATAAAAAAGGAATTAAAACACCTCTATTTATACAAAAGATAATAAGTAACGGCAAATAATCAAACCAAACATTAATAATGATGTTCCACTTTATACTATCTCTATTAAACCATTGAAAGAATAGTGGAGCAGTAAATAGTAACAACCAAAAGGATGAAATGAAAATTAACTCAAAAATCTTTGAATTGCGTTTGTTTAAGAATTCTAGATTCATAAATATTATTTTGCTATATAAGATAGGTCAAAACTCCAATTATTATGGATAGAAATCAAATATTTTCAACAGAAACCTTATTTGCATCAACCCAAACCTTTTTTGAAGGCACCTAAATAATAATATAAATGTACTTTGGTTTTATAGTGTTACATTTTTACAAGTGTTATAATAAGGTCCAATGGAATAGTAATTTTAGTCCGTAATAATTTTATTTTCTCACTGTTAATTCCGTTTTTTTAAACATCGTAGTACCATAAAAAGTGTTGATAAGACCCATTTTGACTACCAGAAATAGAGACAATTTCCAGTTTAGATGCTCTACTATTTACAAAATCTAATAATTTTTGTTTTTTATTAAACTCAATTACTTTTAGTTCTCTTTTCATATTGATAGTTTGTTTTGATTTGTAATTCGATTCTATTTCAATAAATTATAGACATCGTTAAACGAAGTTAATTAAAAATAATGACTAATTCCGTTTGAAAATAAAACCAAAAGGCATTTTTTTGAAAGCGCTAAACAGCAATAGAGCAAGTTACTTTAAGGTGTTAAATAGTTTTTTAAACCGTTTTGGGAATGGGTCTATTTGATGTATTTTTTTATTTGTAAAGGGATGTACAAATGTTAGAGAATAGGCGTGTAGGTACATGCCTTTTCCGTTTAAAATTAAGTTCTCTAAGCCATAGTCTTTATCCCCTAAAATGGGATGTCCTATTCCTGATAGATGTTTACGTAATTGGTGACGTCTTCCTGTTTGTGGTTCTAATTTTACTAAGTTTAATGTGCCAAATCGCTCAGAAGAGACGGATTCGCATAGCGTATAGTTGGATTCAGCTAGTTTACCATCCACTGTAGTCGATATAATCCCTTTAGTAGGCATATTGCCTATGGTTACTGCATAGTATATTTTAGTTACAACTCTTTGTTCAAATAGTTTATTCAATGCCCGAATACTGCTACTTGTTTTTCCGACTAATAAAATACCTGTTGTCGCAAAATCTAAACGGTGTACTGGTTGCGGAATTGTAGCATCCGAAAGTTGACTTTGTATTATGTTTTGTGGTAAGGCATTGGCAACAGTTTTAAAACTATTACCGCTAACTAAAATACCAGCAGGTTTGTGGATTAGTGCTAAATACTCGTCTTCAAATAAAACGTCTAATTTAAAAATCAATTTTTTATTTTGACTAACTTCTTTTACAAGAGATAGTGTAATAGATTCTCCTCCATTTATAAATGTAGCAGTTGTGGCGATAACATTATTAACCGAAATGTATTTTTTTTTAAGGGCTTTTTTTAAGGCGGATTTAGTTGAAATCGAATTGAAAATACCGACGCCATAATCTTGTAATCTAATAGGGGTGGAGCGGTTAGGGACAATATGGGTTTCAGTAGATATGATGCTTGTATGTTTTATGGGAAGTATGTTGTTATAGTAACTTCATTTTACAGTAGAAATATATTTAGTACAGATTAATATACTAGAAGTTATACGAAGTTACTTGAAAAACTTGACACTATCAAATGACATACTTATTTACACATCCTTAAATGTTAAGGATACAAATGGTTTGTTTTATGTTCTCCCTTTTGCTTATAATTTGTAGGTTTGCTTTAGCTGTATAATGTGCATTTAACGTTGTAGGTTTGAATTATAATACCTCATTTTTATGGAACATAAAGAGATTAAAAAAAATAAAAAACCTTGGCCAACAAAAGACGCTATGGCACAGGTGTACACTAATAAACTTTGGGGGCATAATCAGTCTGATTTTTATTCTGGAGAGGGATCACATGACCCCGAGATAGTAAAGCCTTATATCGAAGTTTTAATCGCCTTTTTAACATCTTTTAAAAAACCATTGGTCGTTTGTGATTTAGGTTGTGGTGATTTTAATATCGGAAAACAGCTGGTACAACATACTAAAAAGTATGAAGCAGTAGATATTGTTGCGGCTCTTATTGCTTATAATGAAAAGGAGTTTGTAGCAGATAATTTACGATTTTATTGTTTAGATATTGCAGTAGCGGATTTACCTGCAGGAGATTGTATTATATTAAGACAAGTATTGCAGCATTTGTCAAATGCTGAGGTAGCCAGTGTTGTCCAAAAGTTAGACCATTATAAGTATGTTATAATAACCGAGCATGTACCTAATGGTGACTTTATACCTAATATGGACATTGTTTCAGGACAGGGAATTAGGCTTAAAAAACAAAGTGGTGTTAATGTATTGGCACCTCCGTTTAATTTTAAAGTAATAAAAAACACACCATTGTTATCTTACACTTTAGATAATAATAAAGGTCGGATTGTAACGACATTATATCAGGTGTTTTAAAGTGTTATTTATTTGTAAAATTCTAATTTTTATAAATGCTTAATAAGCATTCAATTTTAAAATTTAGTCATAATATCACAACAATAATTAGCAATAGATTATGATAGTTTAAAATGTTGTAAAACAAAAAAAAGCACTCCGGAGAGTGCTTTTTTTATAATAATCAAATTGTTTATTTTGTTTCTAAGCTAACAATTTCTATATCAAAAATTAAGTTAGCATTTGGTGGTACAGGACCACGTCCAGAAGCACCATATCCTAAATAACTTGGTACAAAAATTCTAGCTTTATCACCAATATTCATGTTTAACATAGCTTCTCTAAATCCTGGGACTAGAGTAGCAGACTCGTTATAAGGCATTGCAAATGCTTGGTAAGCTCCTTGTTTTGCTGCGTCCTCATTATATTGATTGTATTTTTTAGCATCTTCTTCTGTAGTAGAAAAGAAAAAACTTCCATCTTCAAAAAGACCTGTACAATCTATTAAAACACGATCAGAAGGTTTTGGCTTTACTCCATTTGGTTTAGCATCAAGAATCATTACTAATCCTGTTGGGTATTCTTTTACTTCCCCTTTCATCTCAGCGTTAGCTTTAATGAAGTTATTAATAGCTTCTTTAGCTTTTTCTTTAATAAGTGCTTGTTCTTTAGCTTTTAACTCATCTAGCTTTTTAGACAATAAAGGTTCTTGCTCTGTAAATACTTTAGGAGCATCAAAAGCTTTTGCAGCTTTACCCTTACGGATAATGTTAACTTTTTCTATAACCACATCTTCTACAGGTTTGTTGCTTCTTGGTGCAACAGCAACATTAGAGATTGAATCTTGTACCTCTAAACCTTCTACTAATTCTCCAAAAACAGAGTGACAACTTACACCACGTCCGTTACAGTTTTTTAGGCTACCGTCTGCATAAAAACCATCAAGATTTTGTTTTGGTACTTCTGTGATAAAAAATTGACTTCCGTTAGTATCATAACCTCCAGAGTTGGCCATAGATAATATTCCAGCTTTGTCATGACTTAAACTAGTGTCAAACTCGCTAAAAAATTTGAATCCAGCACTTCCCATTCCTGTTCCTGTTGGATCTCCACCTTGGATCATAAATTTATCCATTACTCTGTGGAATATAATACCATCATAAAACGGTTTTCCTTTTAAAGAGTCCTCTAGTTTTGGATGTGTACCTTCTGCTAATCCTACAAAGTTAGCAACCACTACAGGGACTTTGTCGTAAAATAATTTAGCGACCATTGTTCCTTTATTAGTTACAATTTCAGCATATAATCCGTCCTCTAAGGTTGGATATTTTTCTTGACAAGAATTGGTTGTCAAACTTACCATTAAGGCAATTAGTAATAGTTTCATCGTGTTAATTAATTTATTCATTGTGTTTAGGGTTTATAACTATTCTTTTTGGGTTACCGAAAGTACAGAAACTTCGCAAATTATCGGAATGTTAGTTCCAATTTTATTTTCATCTCCATAATACCCGTACGCTTTTTGTGATGGAAAAATAAATGTAGCAGTTTCACCCGCATGCATTAATTTTAAACCTTCTCGAAGTCCGGAGAACAGCTCTTGCTGGTCCATAGCGTAGTTTTGAGTTTTAAGTTCTTCTTTAGTATAAATTGTAGTTCCGTTAAGGTCTTTAATGTCATAATTAAACTTTACAAGATCTCCAAAAGCGGGTTTCGCTAAACTATCGTTGTCTATTTTTGTATTAAAATGATACCAAAATCCATTGCCAGACGTCTGATATTGATGTTCTGGTTGTGACGCTATAATGGTTTCAATAACTTTGGTTTCTTTTTGATACAAGGCTTTGTTCCTAGCGATAGAGGCGTCTATAAGCGAGCCAGAATTTACAGAAACAGGCTTTCTTGCCTCGGGGGTCTTGCAGCTTAATGCAGTAATGCACACTAATAATATTAAGGCTAAATTACGATTCATGTAATGCGGTGTTGTATTGAGGTAATATACTAATAAATTTTTCAATGGTCTGTTCTAGATTAACATCACTTTTTCCACCGGCAGCATTGGTATGACCTCCGCCATGAAAATGTGATCTAGACATTTCGTTTACAGAAAAATCACCTTTAGAGCGTAAAGATATTTTTATAATACCTTGTTGTAAGTCTTCAATAAAAATGGCAGCTAATACAACATTATTAAGGGATAATGCATAATTTACAAAGCCTTCTGTATCTCCTTTTTTATAATCAAATTGCTGAAGTTCTTTTTGAGATAATGTAATATACGCAGCTCTCGATTCTGGAACTATTTTTAAGTTGCTTAATGCACAGCCTAATAGTTGTAAGCGGTTATAGCTGTTAGTGTCATAGACTTGATTATGGATCATAGTATTATCAGCACCTTTATCTATTAAGTCGGCAATAGCTCTGTGCGTTGCACTAGTGGTAGATCTAAATCTAAAAGATCCAGTATCCGTCATTATTCCAACATAAATAGCAGTGGCTGTATTACTGTCAATATGGTCTAAACCATTTAGTTTTTTTATAAAATTATAGACCATTTCACAAGTAGAACTCATGCTAACATCACTATATGTGTATTTAGCATAGTCATCTGGCTGCTGATGGTGATCAATCATTATTTTTAAAGCAGTACTGTTATTTAAAACAGTTTCCATGTCTCCGGCACGATGAAACGCGTTAAAGTCTAGAGTGAAAATTATATCAGCTTCAGCTAATTTTTGATCACTATCTTCTTTTTGACTTTCATATTTAAGAATTAAATCCTGTCCAGGAATCCATTTTAAAAACTCAGGATAGTCATTTGGTAGCACAACAGTAGCTTGATGATTGGTTTTTGTTAAGTAATGAAACAAAGCCAAACTAGAGCCTATAGCATCTCCATCTGGGTTTTTATGGCTTACAATTACAATTTTTTTTGGCGTTGCCAATAACTGATTTATGTCTGTGTAGTCTTGATTTGTCATAGCCCACGAATATACGATTTTTTAATAATTGAATTTATTGTTTTTATTAATAAATGCCGTACTTTTGCACAAAATTAACAATCGTTTTTAGTAAGTAAAGCGGATTAATTTTTAAACAAATTAGATAACATTAAAATAAAAAAATGGCAACTAACAGAACATTTACAATGCTTAAGCCTGACTCTGTTGAAAAAGGGTACATTGGCGCAATCTTAGAAAAAATTAACGCTTCAGGTTTCAGAATCGTTGCAATGAAGTTAACACACATGACTAAGCAAGATGCAGAAGCATTTTACGCTGTGCATAGTGAAAGACCTTTTTACGGTGAGTTAGTAGAGTATATGACACGTGGTCCTATTGTAGCTGCTATTTTAGAAAAAGATAACGCAGTAGACGATTTTAGAACTTTAATTGGTGCTACTAATCCCGCTGATGCAGCTGAAGGAACTATCCGTAAGTTATATGCAGCTTCTATTGGAGAAAATGCAGTACACGGAAGTGATAGTGATGAAAATGCAGCTATTGAAGGTGCTTTCCATTTTTCTGGACGTGAAATGTTTTAAGTTTAAAACACTATAGATTTAAAAAAAATCCAGCTATTAGCTGGATTTTTTTTTGTTTTGTACATTTTGGTTGTAATAAAGGGGAGAGAGGAGGGAATACTTTCCTTGTTTTGCTGACTTTTTTTGAAGTAGAATTTTATTCAGCTAAAAAAAAGAGTTTAGTTCCAATTCAAATTATTTATAACCAGATTGTAGTTCAAACTAAAAGTGAATGTAGGCTAAGTGCTAATTGAAGTGCATGATTTCTATTAAACCAGAAACTGCAGCATAAACCTAAAAGGAGGATGATTTAATTTTGGGTGTCTTTTAAAATTAAAGCACAAAAAAAAGCCTCTCTAAATAGAAAGGCTTTAATTTTAAAGATATATGGTAGTTGTTAAAGTACTTTAACGTTAACTGCGTTTAATCCTTTTTTTCCTTCTTGTAAGTCAAATTCAACTTCGTCACCTTCGCGAACTTCGTCAATTAATCCTGAAATGTGTACAAAATGGTCTTTGTTTACACCTTCTTCTGTAATGAATCCGAAACCTTTAGCGTCATTGAAGAATTTTACTGTGCCTTTACTCATCGTAATAAGATTTAATATTGATTATTTTAATAATACAAATATGAGACCAATAAATTTAACAATGGGCTTTTATTTTATTTATTTTCAATTATTTGATTATTAGTGATATAAACAGAAAAAACCTCTCCGTTTGGAAAGGTTTTTTTTGTAATGATTTAAATAGAAAATATATAATTATACTACTTTTACATTTACTGCGTTCATACCTTTTCTTCCTTCTTGTAAGTCGAATTCTACGATATCTCCTTCACGAACTTCGTCGATTAATCCAGAAATGTGTACGAAATGGTCTGTGTCTGATCCATCTTCAGTTATAAAACCGAATCCTTTTGAATCGTTGAAAAATTTTACTGTGCCTTGTGCCATTGTAATAAAAAAATTTGTTAATAATAGTCTCAAAGATAAAATATAAAATATTAATTAAACATTATTTTTTTGAATTTTTTTATCAAAAAAACAGTGTGTTATTAGTTTAATCATCTTAAAACCAGTTTTTTAATAATGTCTTTGCCTAATTCTTCGTTTAATAAAGTTATAATTTTTTGGTTACCATAACTTAATTCTTCACGAAGAGCACTAGAGCTTAATTGCACATAAAGGATGTCTTTTTTTAGTTCGATAGCAGTCGTATAATTGTTAATGGCATTACCCATTAGTTTTGCCCAAGCGTCTCTAACATTAACTTTGTCTAGGCCTTTCTCAAGGTTGTTTTCGGTGACAAAGTTTTTTAATGCGTCCGATATATTTAATAAATTGTTGTTACGTTTTGCCATTAGTCTATTGTTATAGGTGTGTAGCGGTTATATATGTATAAATCTTTATTTTGGTTTATAACCTGTAGTTTGTCTTTACTTGCTTTTAAAATTGTTTCTTTCCAATGTGCAAAAGGTGTTTTGTAATATAAATTAAGACTGTCATTTTCTATCTTAAAAACAAATTGCTCGGAGTCTTTTGACGTTTCATAAGTTCCGTTAAAATTAGGTTTTAGTTTTTTTCTAAACCCAACAGAATCTTTATTTAGTTCAATATAATCTATGGTTTCATTAATTTTATATTGCCTTTTTGTACCATCTTTTAAAATCACTTCGCTTATTTCCCAATAGCCAGAGACATGTTGTTTAAAGTTTTCTGGATTTTGAGAACAGCTTACTATCAATATAAGTAAAATATAGGTTAGTTTTTTCATGTTATAGCTTAAATATTTCATAAGATTGGTGAACTTGTTTTACGGCATTTTCTGTACGTTCTGCATGCGTATCACTGATGAAAATTTGTCCAAAATTTTCGTCGTTAACTAATTTGATAATTTGTGCAACACGGGTTTCGTCTAATTTATCAAAAATATCATCCAAAAGCAAAATAGGATTATCCCCACTAATGGCTTTTAGACTATCAAATTGGGCTAATTTTAAAGCGATTAAATACGATTTTTGTTGCCCTTGACTCCCAAATTTTTTAATAGGGTAGTCTCCAATATTAAATTCTAAATCGTCCTTATGCACCCCAACACTAGTGTATTGTAACGCTTTATCTTTATTGATTGCTTTTCTTAACAGTTGGTCTAAGTCGTTTTCAAATAAATCACTTTTATAATTTAGGCTAACGTCTTCATTATTGTTACTAATAGCTTTATAACGCGCTTTGAATAATGGGATAAAATTGTCTAAAAATTCTTTTCTTTTTTTAAAAATCTCTGTACCATATAGCTGTAATTGCTGATTATAGACCTCAATAGTGTCATTATTATAGGTGTGGTTAGCAGCAAAATACTTTAATAACGAATTTCGTTGCGATAAAATCTTGTTGTAATTAATCAAACTTGCTAAATAGCCTTTGTCACTTTGGCTAATCACACTATCAATAAATTTACGTCTGGTATCGCTACCATCAATAATTAGATCTCTATCTCCTGGGCTAATAATTACTAAAGGTAAAAAACCAATGTGATCACTAAACTTCTCGTAAGCCTTACTATTCCGTTTGATGACTTTTTTTTGCCCCTTTTTTAAACTGACAACAATGTTTTCTTTCTTTTCCTCTTTATCGTATTCTCCACTGATAACAAAAAACTCTTCATCGTATTTAATGTTCTGTGAAGCAACCGGGTTAAAATAGCTTTTACCAAAGGATAAATGGTAAATAGCATCCAGTGCATTTGTTTTTCCAACACCATTATTACCCACAAGACAGTTAATAGTCTCGTTAAACGTAAAGGTTTTGGAGTCAAAATTTTTATAGTTTAAAAGTGATAAGGACTTTAAAATCATAGAGTTATTACTAAAATAGAGGGCTTTAAATAGGGGAGCCTTGTAAGGATGTGCAAATTATTGAAAAATATCAAATAAATAACCTTTTATTTCTGAAGAAAAATTATATTTTTGTGCGCATTAATAAAATTAATATGGCGACTTACAAGAAAAGAGGATACAAACCAAAAACAACAGTAGAAAAGGAAATTGAAGTTGAAGACAGCTCAACAACCGCTGAAGTTTTTAATACATTAGACGAATCTGCAAATAAGGCAGAAGAGTTTGTAGAGAAAAATCAGAAAAACATTTTTATTATTATTGGTGTTGTAGCAGCTTTTGCTTTAGCCTATTTAGGATACCAACAATTTATAGTTAAACCAAAACAAGGGGAAGCTATGAATGAAATGTACCAAGCACAAAAATTCTTTAACGAAGCAGTAACAGCTACTGTAGGTCAAGATTCTTTATATAACTTAGCCTTAAAAGGAGGAGAAGGTAAATTAGGATTAGTTGATATAGCAGATCAATATAGTGGTACAGCAGCAGGTAACCTTGCTAACTATTATGCAGGTATGGCTTATTTAAACACAAAAAAATACCAAGAGGCTATTGATTATCTTGACGAGTTTGAAAGTGAAGATGAGGCTTTAGCGCCTTTAGCTAAAGGTGCCATTGGAGATGCTTATGCTCAAACAAATGAAAAATCAAATGCATTAGACTATTATAAGAAAGCAGCTAACTTACGTCAAAATGAGTTTACGACGCCAACTTATTTATTTAAGGCAGGAGTAACGGCTTTAGATATGGGAGACGCTTCTGAAGCATTAGAATTATTAAATAAAATTAAAGACAACTATCCAAATTCACCTGAAGCTACTCAAGCGGAAGTATTTATTGGAAAAGCGCAAGCAATGTCTAACTAATTACATTTATGGCAACAACAAATTTATCAGCATACGATAAGACAACAATCCCAAACGGAGAGCAATTTCGGTTTGGGATTGTTGTTTCAGAATGGAACGAGGATATCACACAAGGGTTATTAGAAGGTGCTAAAAGCACACTTTTAGAGCACGGTGTAAAATTAGAGAACATTGCAATTTGGGATGTTCCTGGAAGTTATGAGCTAATTTATGGTTGTAAGAAAATGCAAAACCAAAGGGTGGATGCCGTTATCGCTATTGGAAGTGTTATTCAAGGAGAAACTAAGCATTTTGACTTTGTATGCGAAGCAGTAGCACAAGGGATAAAAGACCTTAATGTTATTGATGAAACGCCTGTTATCTTTTGCGTACTTACGGATAACAATAAGCAACAATCTATAGATCGTTCTGGCGGAAAACACGGTAATAAAGGTGTGGAAGCGGGTGTTGCAGCTCTTAAAATGGCAACATTACGTCACAACGCTTAATGTCTGTTAACAATTTTTAGCATTCATATTCTGTCGTTCTGTAGTATTTTCAGTATTTTTGAGTGATATTCACATTAAAACTACTAAGACTTGTTTAGTCAGAAGAAAAACAAAAAATTTAGCTATCAGTCTCGATTTTCTAAAGAGGAAACCGCAGCTACTAAACTTAAAGCAAGTTTAAATAGTAGTTGGGATGATACAAGGCGTAAATCCTCGAGCTCTAAAAAAGGAACTACCTTATTTTTACTGATAGGTGTGCTTGTTTTTATTGCTATTTTAATGTATTATCTAGAAACTAAAATTAAATAGAGTTGTGCTATGGGATTGCTATCTAAACGTAAAAATAAAAAGTTTGATTATACACCTCGTTTTTATAAAGGAGAAGGCAATCCGTTTGAAATAAAACACAAATTTGACGAGCATAGAACTACTGTAGGTGAAAATCCTAACTTCAAACAAAAAATTAATACTGCTTTGGACGAGTTTAAAAACAGTCCAGACAAAGCAGCAAACAGGCGTATTTTAGTAATTATAGCAGTTTTAATATTTCTATTTTTATTATTTATGGGCTTCGATTTATCCATATTCTTCCCTAACTAAACGTATGGCAGATATTATTCAATTATTACCAGATCACGTTGCTAATCAAATCGCAGCAGGAGAGGTTGTACAACGTCCAGCTTCCGTTGTAAAGGAGCTATTAGAAAATGCAATCGATGCAGATTCAACCAGTATTAAACTTATCATTAAAGATGCTGGTAAAACACTAGTTCAGGTTATAGATAATGGTAAAGGCATGACAACTACCGATGCTAGGTTAAGTTTTGAGCGTCATGCGACGTCTAAAATTAAATCTGCAGAGGATTTATTCCAATTAAATACCAAAGGGTTTAGAGGAGAAGCTTTGGCTAGTATTGCGGCTATTGCCCATGTCGAGCTTAAAACAAAACAAGCGGATGAAGATGTTGGGACAGCTATTGTTATAGAAGGTAGTGATATTAAGTCTCAAGAGGTTGTTGTCACACCAAAAGGAACGTCATTGTCAGTCAAACATTTGTTTTTCAATATTCCTGCTAGACGCAATTTTTTAAAGTCGAATACGGTAGAATTACGACATATTATTGATGAGTTTCACCGTGTAGCATTAGCACATCCTTCTATTGGATTTTCGATGTTTAGTAATGGAAGTGAGACCTTTAATTTACCACAAAGTAATTATAGACAACGTATCGTTAATATTTTTGGAAACAAGACTAACGAAAAATTAGTACCAGTTGAAGAGGCGACGGAAGTCCTTACCATTTCCGGATTTGTAGGAAAACCAGAATTTGCTAAAAAATCTAGAAACGAACAGTTCTTTTTTGTTAATAATCGTTTTATTAAGAGCGCTTATCTTAATCATGCTATTAATTCAGCATTCGAAGGTTTATTAAAAGATGGCGCCCAGCCAAGCTATTATTTAAATTTAACGGTTAATCCGCAAACTATAGATATTAATATTCATCCAACAAAAACAGAGATTAAGTTTGATGATGAGCATACATTATATGCTATTTTAAGATCGGCAGTAAAACATAGTTTAGGGCAGTTTAATATTGCACCTGTTTTAGATTTTGACCGTGATGCTAATTTAGATACACCATATAGTTACGAACAAAAGGGAATGCCTAGTGTTGAAGTGGATCGCAGTTTTAACCCCTTTAAAGAGGATACACCCAAAGTGAGAACGGTGGCAAGTACTCCGACATACAAAAAGGAGACGAGTGCTAATTGGGAGAGTTTATATGTTGGATTAGAGTCTAAAGGCACAAAAACGAATACGGATTTTAGCGAAATTCATTTTGAAAGTCAACCACAGAATGAAAGTATTTTTAAGAATGAGAATGCAGTAGAGCAGAAGCAAACAACGTATCAACTTAATAATAAATTTATAATTAGTACTATAAAATCGGGGATGTTAGTTATTGATCAACATCGTGCACATCAACGCGTATTGTATGAAGATTTTTTAAGACATATTACAATCAAAGAAGGCGTTAGTCAGCAATTACTATTTCCTTTGGAATTACATTTCTCGAATCAAGAAATTGCATTGATTAACCAATTGAAAGAAGACTTAGAATCTACTGGGTTTATATTTCAATCTATTGAAAATGAAACGGTGCAAATAACTGGTGTTCCAGTAAATGTTCCAGAAAGTGAGGTCTCTATAATTTTAGAACAGTTAATTAGTGATGTTGAAAATGAAGTGCCTGATAGTAATTTTTCAGCAACTGATTTATTAGCTAAATCTATGGCTAAAAGCTTAGCTATAAAAACAGGGCAATCATTAACCAACCAAGAACAAGAACATTTGGTAAATCGTTTGTTTGGTTGTACAGAACCTAACGTCTCACCAGCTAATAGAACCACATTTATAACAATGACTGTGGACGAGTTAGATAAAAAATTTATGTAAGTTATGATGAGAATAACAGATACAGTAAAGCATCTAATAATTTTAAATGTACTCATGTTTGTTGGTACAATGACCGTTGGAGATGGTCGTTTATTTTATGATTTATTTGCAATGCATTTTCCAGCAAGTGATGCTTTTAAGCCTTGGCAAGTGGTGACACATATGTTTATGCATGGTGGTTTTACGCATCTATTATTTAATATGTTTGCTTTGTGGATGTTTGGAGGCCCAGTGGAACAACGTTTAGGACGTAACAAGTTTTTGTTTTTGTATTTCTCAGCAGGTTTAGCAGCAGTATTGTTTCAATTAGCAGGCTATTATTGGAATTATTTGCCAGGGTATACGGAAGTACTAAATTCTGGTGTAACTGCTGATCAGTTTTCTTCAATGATGAATAGTGGTAAGGTTTTAGAAGGGCTTTCAACCGATATGATAAACAGCTTACAAAAATCTTACTTTGCATATAATAGTACTATGGTAGGTGCATCAGGGTGTATAATGGGGGTTTTAGCCGCTTTTGGTATGATGAACCCTAATGCAGAATTAATGATGCTATTTTTACCAATACCAATCAAAGCAAAATATTTTATTCCGGGGATTATACTATTAGATGTAATATCTGCGTTTACTGGACAGTCCTTTTTTAGTCCAAGTAATACGGCATATTTGGCTCACGTTGGAGGCGCACTAATGGGCTTTTTTATTATGTGGTACTGGCGTAAAACGCAATTCAATAAAAACCGTTGGGATAGATAGATGAGTCAATTAGAACAACTAAAATATAAATATGCTAGACTTAATGTCTTAGAAAAAATAATAGCAATTAATGTTGTTGTATTTTTATTTGCTATTATATTTAGACGTGTTATTCCTGGTTTTTTTACGTGGTTATACTTGCCAAGTGATATCTATGGTTTTTTATATAAACCATGGACTATTATAACTTATGGCTTTCTTCATTTTGATCCGATACATATTTTATTTAATATGTTATGGTTGTTCTTTTTAGGTCGTATGATGCTAAATTTATTTAAACCAAAAATGGCTTTGAATATCTATTTTATGGGCATTATTGCTGGAGGAGTGACGTTCTTATTTGGTTATAATGTATTACCACAAATATTTTCGGATACGGCATATTTAATTGGCGCATCGGCTGGTATTAGAGCGATACTTATCTTTTTATGTACCTATATGCCTAATAAAGAGATGCCTTTTTTTACTTTTAATTTAAAACTATGGTGGATTGGAACAGCTATTATTGCTTTTGATGTTTTAAATATTATTGGAGGTAATAATGCCGGTGGTAATTTAGCACATTTGGGTGGTGCAGCTTTAGGCTTTTTATATGCCAAGCAATTAGCTAAAGGACAAGATATAGGGGGCAGTTTTGAACGTTTTATGGATAGGGTAAGTACTTTGTTTAAGAGTAATAGTAAGCCTAAAATGAAGACTGTTTACAAAAAAAGTAAAGTAGCGGGTTATAAGAAAGATGAGTTTAATCAGTTTAATAATCAGAAAAAAATCGATATCATTTTAGATAAGATTAGTAAAAGTGGTTATGATAGTTTGTCTAAAGAAGAGAAACAGTTTTTATTTAAAGCAGGTAAATAGACTTGTCCTTTTTAAATTGTTTTTTAGTTTGTACATTACTGATAATAAATAATTTGGAAACGTTTGATAAAAAAGTAATTAAAAGATGAATACCATAACAAGTAATAGTCGTCAAATATTTGTAAAATAAAGCATGAAAAACTTAACATTTTTCGAAAAAGTAGTGTTCTTCATCAATTCTGTTGTTGCCTTTCTACTCTTGCTTTCTTATGTATTGCCTAATATTCCACCTAAAACATTTGCGACCTTATCCGTGCTAAGTTTGGGGGTGCCTTTTTTGATATTACTTAATGTTTTATTTTTTGTGTACTGGTTATTTAAAATCAAAAAACAGCTCTTATTGTCGTTAGTGGTGATATCCATTGGTTATTTTTTATTTGGTTCATTGTATAAGTTTTCTAATTGGGAAGCGGATGGTGCAGAGGGGTTGACAGTCATGAACTATAATGTCCGTTTGTTTAATTTATATGAATGGATTCCAGAAAAGGGAATTGATGAAAAGTTAGTAGATTTTGTAAAAAAGGAGCAACCACAAATTTTAAATATTCAAGAATACCACTCGCAAGACAATTTAGATTTTTCTTTTTATAAATACAAGTACATAAAATTAGAGGGTGAAAAGTCTAGAGTAGGTCAAGCGATATTTTCTCAGTTTCCTATAATTAATTCAGGTTCGGTAGAATTCCCTAATACAGCAAACAACGCTATTTTTGCTGATATAGTCAAAGGGAACGATACTATCCGCGTTTATAATTTGCACTTGCAATCGTTACGTATTGATCCTAGAGAGCAAAGTTTGACAACAGAGAACTCTGAAAAATTAATTAATGGTATTGGGGAAGCATTTAAATTACAGCAAAGTCAAACCGAACTATTTTTAAAGCATAAAAATAAAAGTCCTTATAAAGTTATTATTAGCGGCGACTTTAATAACTCTGCGTTTTCTTATGTGTATAAAACCATAAGAGGAGATATGAAAGATAGTTTTAAGCAACAAGGAAATGGATTTGGACGGACTTATAATTTTAAGTTTTTTCCATTACGTATAGATTTTTTACTTGTGGATAAATCTTGGACGGTTGATAATTTTAAAACGTATGATGTGGAGTATTCCGATCATTACCCAATCCTAACTAAAATTTCCTTTTAGTAAGACATCAAATAACAGTCGATAGTATCTGCTATAATATGGATGACTAAGCCAAGTCCTATAATTCTTGTTTTTTTAGGCACTAGCAATATTATATACACTGCTATAGCATAATAACTATGCAAGGGATGAAAGTTAATACTGCATCTGTTAGGCGAAAAGATAGGCGTGGCTAGCAAGTGATCGATATCTATTAAAAAGCCTAATAACATGATAATAAAGGCCTTTTTCCAATAGGATTTAAAACAAAGCAGTGCAACTAAAAGTGGTAGCCCAAAATGGATGCCATAATGTATCATTGGCTGTATCACTTATGGAAGTTTTTGCGTTTCTAAATAACTTACTGCATTGGTTCCTTCATTAAATAATAAATCGAGAATGCTCAGATTATTAATATAACCATGCTTTTCTCCAAAGACTTGGGTGTAAGGGGTAAGTGGAATGTTTTGTTCTTTTCTAGCATTAGATAAGTAACGATAGTCTGTTAAATCAGTTGGTGTTTTTTCGAAGATAGAAGTAAATTTAGGTGTGCTGTCTAATTGTAAACACTCTGTGATTATTTCGAAACATTTTAAGTTGTGATCAAAAATATAATCTGATTTTAATTGAAATAAGGGACGAATCTCATCTTCATAAAACTCGAAGTACGGAGATGTTTTATAAGCAGACTCTAAACTTTTCCAGTGTACTAATTGCCAGTTATCCTTTGCACTTATTTTTACATCCTTATATAGTTGACGTGCTTTATGGCTATGAATAACAGGTACGCTTAATTGTAGTTTACCATTAGCACCATAAATGTACGTCCTATTTCTGTACGTTTGTTTTTGAAAATTATCATGCTTCTCAAAAGTCACACTATCAGCTTTAGCAATAGCACAAAACTGTGCTATACTTGGAAAATATGTTGGATGTATAAGTATATTCATTTAGTAATGAAAATAGGTGACTATGCTGTTTATTTTAGGAACATTTAAAAATATAGTATTTAGCATACTTTAGTTTCGCAGTAATGCGAAATTGTATTTTAAGCGGTCTTACGTTTTCTATATTTATTATATCCAAAAATTAATCCTAAAAGCACTAAAAAGGGAATAAAGTATGACGTCAATTTTCCGTCACCTCCAACGGTGGTAAATAGTCTATTCCAACGTATTTTATTAATTCCTTTGCCATTAGTATCCCAACTCATCCATACAAATACAGGTTTTCCAACGACGTGGTCAAAGGGAACAAATCCCCACATTCTAGCATCCTGAGAGTTATGTCTGTTGTCTCCCATCATCCAGTAATAATCTTGTTTAAATGTGTAAGAGTCTACAACTTTATCGTTGATTAAAATTTGATTTCCGTTAACCTTAAGCGTATTACCTTCATAAGCAGTCAATACACGTTTGTAGATCGGTAAGGTTTCTAAATTTAATGCGATTGTTTTTCCAGCTTGCGGAATATAAATCGGTCCAAAAAAGTCTCTGTTCCAAGTGTAACCTGGTGCATTTGGGAAAATATTTTCTGTTGTACTAGAGGATAAATCTTTAGTAACGCTTAAAACATCTGGATCACTTTTCATTATTGATGCTAAATCTTCTGTAAGATTAACATACAAGGCTGTTTCTGCCATATCTAATTTTAATAAATCAAAAGACTTTTGATCTAAATTAGCAAGAAAATTAACTTCTAAAGAATCTTTTTTTGTTATAGAAACGTCAATTTTTTTTACTTTTAAATAGTTTTGAAACTCTGCTTTGTTAAAATTTGAAGTACTTGTTTTAAAGACGTAACGTTCTTGTTTTTCTGTAATCTTATATTTTTGATATATCGATTCAGGAGTAACGTCACTTAATATTACTTTATAAAAAAACTGAAGTTTTGCTCTGTCCGGAAGTTGATTTTTAACACCATCGATATAAACGTACCCATCTTTTATAGATAAAGTATCACCAGGTAGACCAACACAACGTTTGACATAGTTTGTTTTTTTATCAATGGGTTTGTGACGTACTTCTCCATAAGGATTATTAATAACCACTAAAGTATCTACCGGCCAGTTAAATACAACAATATCATTTCGTTTTATACTTTGAAAAGCGGGAAGTCTAAATTTTGGTAATTGTGGGAATTTTAAATAGGAAGGTGTCGTAGTGCCGGGAAGCGCATCGTGTATCATCGGAAGGGCAACTGTCGTTTGAGGTGCTCTTGCACCATAATGTACTTTACTAACTAATAAAAAATCGCCAACTAACAATGTTTTTTCTAATGAAGAGGTTGGTATAACAAATGGCTGTATAAAATACGTATGGACGATAGTCGCAGCAACAACTGCAAATAAAATAGAACTTACCCAATCTCCTAATTCTGTTCTTGGTTGTAAGTCTCTACTCTTTATATGATTTATATCGGTTGCGACATAGTTTAAATAAAAGCTATAAAAACCTAAAGTAAATATGGCTAGAAAAGTATCGATAGCAGAGTTTCTACCGTAACTTCTAGCAATCTCAACCCAAACAACAGGTAATAAAATAAGATTTACAATAGGTAAAAACAATAGAATAGTCCACCACCAAGGCCTATTTATAACTTTCATTAATATTACAGCATTGTATACGGGTACAAAAGCTTCCCATGCTTGTCGGTCTGCTTTTTTATATAATTTCCACGTGGCTAATCCATGTAAAACTTGAATAACTAAGAAAAAGATAATCCACTGTGTAATGTCCATATTTGTAATAATTATTGTCTAATAAAAATTTGATAAGTGCAAATGTTGTTAAAATTATTAAAGTTACCCAATATTTAACACATCTTTCATAGTAAATACTCCTGTTTTTCCTACTAACCATTCTGCTGCGATGACAGCTCCTAACGCAAAACCTTCTCTGTTATGTGCTTCGTGCTCGATTGTAATTGTGTCAATAGGACTTGTGTAGCGTATAACATGTGTTCCAGGAACTTCGGGAATACGTTTAGCTATAATAGGAATACTATTGTCTGGAGCAGTATCTAATTGCCAAGCTTGATACTTTGTATTATTTTTGATAATACCTTCTGCCAATGTAATTGCCGTACCACTTGGTGCGTCTAACTTTTGGGTGTGATGTATTTCTTCAATATCAAGCTTATAGTCATTAAGCTTAGCCATCATTTTGGCTAAAGTTTCGTTGAGTTCAAAAAAGATATTGACGCCTAAGCTAAAATTGGAGGCATATATAAAAGCACCCTTTTGTTTTTCGCAAAGCGAAACAATGTCATCGTATTTATCTAACCAACCTGTAGTACCTGAAATTACAGGAACTTGATTATTGAGACAGTTGCTAATATTATTAAAAGCTGCTGCTGGAACGCTAAAATCTATAGCGACGTCTGCCTCTTTTATATTGTAGTTTGTGTCTCGTGATGTTTTAATTACTATAGTGTGTCCACGTTGTAAAGCAATAGTCTCTATTGCTTTACCCATTTTACCATAGCCTAGTAAAGCGATTTTCATGCGTGTTTTAAAATTGGAAATTTAAAGATAGTCCAAGACGTCCTTTATTATCAAATTCTTCAATTTTATAATGTGGTCTTAAACTTAAGTCGTCATTGATGTTATACTGTAGTAAATGTGCGTCCACGTTAGCGTCAAGAATATTTAAAGCATAAAACCCAACTGTAACTAACAAGGACAACTCTTTGTTTCTTCTATAATTTGTTTGCGCTTCACGAAGTCCATCATCTGTTAACCGACCTTGGAACTCGTCATCAGTATAACCCGCTAAACGCCTTTTGTAGGCATCTCTGACACGATTGTATTGCTTGTTGTTATCCATATAAACATAAATACCACCGCCTATAAAAGCGTAAACAATTGGTATTTTCCAGTATTTACCATTGTAAGCTTGTCCTAAACCTGGCAGAATAGCCGAGTAAAATGCCGCTTTTGATGGCGCTAATGGATCATAGGGTCTTGTTTTTTTTAAAACGTCTGTGTCTATAATAACTGGTTTATCAGCTTTCTTTTTTTTCTTTTGTTTTAAAACTTTAGGAAGCTCTTCAGATTGTTCAGTACTATCTGCTGATGTTGTAGTAGACTCGTCTTGAGCAAAAGATAGTGCACAAAATAAACAAAAGAGTAAACAAATAAAATAGGACTTATTGACCACCTTCTACTAGTTTTTTTATACGGTTAAAATCTTCTTCAGAATGAAAAGGAATAGTGATTTTACCTTTACCATTACTAGCTACTTTAACGTCGATTTTATGTCCAAAGTATTCTGAAAAAGCACTAACGCCTTTTTTAACATATATTGGCAATTCTTCAGTTTGCTTTTCTTTTTTAACAGGCACTACAACTTCTTTGGTCGTGTTGTAGTTACGAACTAAAGTTTCGGTATCTCTAACTGATAATTTTTCCGTTAAAATAGTCTCGTAAATTTCTAATTGTATATTTTGATCTTCAATAGTAATAATAGCACGACCGTGACCCATGGATAAAAATCCATCACGCATCCCTGTTTGGATGATTGGATCTAATTTTAATAAACGTAAATAGTTAGCAATAGTACTACGTTTTTTTCCAACACGCTCGCTCATTTGTTCTTGCGTTAATTGAATTTCGTCAATTAAACGTTGGTATGACATTGCAATTTCTATTGGGTCTAAATCTTGACGTTGGATATTTTCCACCAAAGCCATTTCAAGACTTTCTTGGTCATTTGCAATCCTGATGTAGGCAGGAATTGTTTTTAATCCGATTGATTTTGAAGCACGAAAACGACGTTCTCCAGATACTAATTGGTAATCTTCAAAACCTAATTTTCTTACTGTAATTGGTTGTATAACACCTAATTCTTTAATAGAAGATGCTAATTCACGCAGTGTTTCTTCATTAAAATTAGTACGTGGTTGAAATGGGTTCATTTCAATCGAATCTAAATCCAATTCGACTATATTACCTATTACTTTGTCTGCATTTTTATCTTTTGCAGATTGGATATCATTTTCCGGATCTTTCAATAATGCTGAAAGTCCGCGTCCTAAAGCCTGTTTTTTTACTGCCTTCGCCATAAATTAGGAGTTTTTTGTAATAATTTCTTTCGCTAAACTTAAATAATTGCTCGCACCTTTACTAGAGGCATCATAATTTATAATGCTTTCTCCGTAACTTGGCGCTTCACTAAGTTTTACGTTACGTTGTATAATGGTTGAAAAAACCATATCATTAAAGTGTTTTTGAACTTCTTCAACAACTTGATTAGATAAGCGTAAACGCGAATCGTACATCGTTAACAATAAACCTTCAATATCTAAATCCGGATTGTGTATTTTTTGGACACTTTTTACTGTGTTTAATAATTTACCAAGGCCTTCTAGTGCAAAATATTCACATTGAATTGGTATAATTACCGCATCTGCAGCAGTTAAAGCGTTAAGGGTTAATAAGCCTAAAGACGGCGCACAATCTATTAATATATAATCGTAATCGTCTTTAATGTCTTGTAATGCCTTTTTAAGCATATACTCACGTTCCTCTTTATCAACAAGTTCTATCTCAATCGCTACTAAATCGATATGCGAAGGGATAATGTCTAGATTAGGCGTATCTGTTTTTAAAACAGCCTGTCTGGCGCTATTGGTATGCTCAAGTAATTGGTAGGTCCCTATTTCTACAGACTCTACATCTATACCTAAACCAGAGGTTGCATTAGCTTGTGGGTCAGCATCAATTAAAAGTACTTTTTTTTCTAAAACACCTAGTGAAGCTGCTAAGTTAACAGAGGTTGTTGTTTTACCAACACCACCTTTTTGATTGGCAATTGCTATTATTTTACCCATTAATTTAATTTGATTTTATTGAAAATTTAGCTTTTAACTACAGCTAAAAGTCCACCGTAAAAATACAATTATTTATGAGTAAATAAAATGATAGTTGTTAACATTAGATGAAATGGAAGTGGATTCAAATATCGTGCTGATTTCTAGTAGTGATTTAAGCCTTTAACTTAGTGTGTTGGCTATAGGTTGTTCTCAAGTTAATATCAGTTGACAACATTTTTATTTTTTTTATAGTAGCCAATGTTAGTTTTTTGAGTAGAATAACAATAAAGTCGTTTTAGTATAATACATCGGAATGTGCAGGGTAAGTCTTTACATGGTGTACATTCCGATTGGTATTGTCTTTTAATTCTATTTTTTTAAAATTCTTTTGACGACTTGTTTATTGTCCATGTCGATTTTTAAAAAGTAAACACCACTTGGCAGGTCTTTCATGTCAAACGGTACTATCCTTTTGTTATTTATGGTGCTAGAATAAACAGTTGCCCCTAATAGATTGACAATTGATAAGTTAGTTATAGTGCTAGTTTCTGTAGTATTTAATGCTATAGTGATTACAGATGATGTAGGGTTAGGATACACTTTAAAAGGTGATTTCTCCGCTTCTAGGTCGATGGTGCTTAGTGTGTTTTCGTCATATTCAAAAGCACCAACGTCAGGTGCTGTTCCTTTATATGCTTTGCTTAGTAGTTGACCAGCGGTCCATGTCAATGGGGTGTTTAATGTCAATGTATTAGTCGTGTAATTTACATTGGTAATACTAGCGCTTACGGTTTGGCCTTGTAATTGGACAGTGTCTCCATAATAAGCAGTGATACCAAAACCATCGGTAAAATAAGTCGCATCTGCTACGACCATTGTCGTTCCACTCCCTGCGGTAGGTGTGTTAGTTAAAAATCCACCAGCATTAATCATTGGGCTGCCTTGTGATAAATGAAAATCGTAAGCTAAAGCATCTACAAAATCAGGATTTGCTTGAAGATTATTTAAAAATAATTGAGGATGATTGGTTTCCCACCATGTTAATGATTCTGGATCAGGATTGGATAAAGAATTGCGAATTCCGTATGCAATTGTATATAATTCATCAATTTGAGAATTGAATATATTATTGTTGTCTAATACAACATCTGTTGTTCGTCCTGTAAAAATTTGGACGGGTTTAGTGTCAAGAGCATCATACCATGACCAACGTAAATCACGTTGGATAAATTGATTTTTATATAAGATATTATTTTTTATTTCTTGGTCATAAAAGGTATGACTGGTTGACCCAGAGATGTCTATTCCACCAAATTCATTATTATAGAAATCATTATTGTAAATTCTATTTCCATAATTGAAAGTCGCTTCATCAGAATATAAAGTTAACGATATTGGAGGGCCTTGACATTCGTAAAAAATATTATTTCTAATAATACCATTTTGACCCGCATATTGAATACCAGAATAGGGAGAGGCATTAACAGGAGAGGTTGTAAATGCAAAAATATTTTGTTCAATTACATTGTGCTTGGTATCATCAAGTGATGTGATTTTTAAATAAGGAGAGTCTCCATGACCTACATTGTCACAATCATAAACTTCGCCTATTTTTTGTAAATCATTATGGAAATAATTTTCTCGAATTACGTTATAATTACTGCACTTAACGGTCCATAATACGTGTGCTGCATTAGTTATTGTATTTGTATCAATTAAGTTATAGTTAGATTGAATCAACGCTATATTATCTTGAGTTGAATTATCAATGATATTGTTTGTGATCCTATTGTGATCGGATTCTTGAAAAAATAAACCTGTTTTAGAACTACCGCCACCATCAACTGCATCTTTAAATGTGTTATTTTTTATGATAAGGTGGTTTGCTCCAAGTGCATTTAGCCAACGTCTAACATTTTCTATTTTTAAACCATCAATAGTAATATAATCGACTTCATAAAGCAAAACAGCAGGAGAAAGTGTGACTCCAGTAATCAGTACATCTTCGTTATCAAAGTTTTTATACACTATTCTGTTCAATGCCGTACCAGAATGCAATGGTGCTAATTGGGTAGAGAAAACACCTTCACGAATAATGACTGTGTCTCCCGGAGCAGCGACTGCTGCGGCACCAGCTAATGTATTAAAGGCATCACCATCCGTACCCGAACAATTTCGATTAAGAATAGAGTAGTCACCTGAGCAATTTGAAGATAATTGATTGTCTACATAAATAGTGTTTTGAGCAAAAGACTGAATACTAGTTAGTAAGAGTCCGATGTAGAGTATTGTGTTAAGTTTTTTGTTGAAAATTGTAATTGTGTTTTTCATTCGTTTTAGTCGATTAAATGAGTTTATTTATCGCTGAACGAAATTAATCGAAAAAAATGACAATTTAGAACTTTTGCTAATCTGTGTAATGAGAATAATGATTTTAATAATTCAATTGTTAAAAATGGTGTAAATACTCTAATTAATCTTCCGTAGTTGTATGATCAGTTATTCCATTTAAATGCACCTCGTTAAAATAATTTGAGAAGTCATAATAGTCTAATAGAGCTATTAGAACTTCTCCAAATTGTAAAGTGCAATTGTTTCTAAAGTAAACTCCTGATACTTTATTATCAATAGTGATGTTTCCAGTTAACGTAGAGATTTTTACTATAACAGAAATAGAATCGTTTTTGTATAAATCAAAAATTAAATTATAATGGTATAATAGAGCGCTTTTTCCATTATAAGATTTTGGGTTTAGTAGATTAGTAATCAGTAAGTCTTTGTCTTTGTTAGATAGGGTAACACTCCCTAATTCTTTTTCATATTCTTTTTCATATTCTTTTTCTTCACTACTAGCGGTAGACATTTCCTTAGTCTGTATGTCCCAAATAGAAAATTGAATACTATCTATGTTTTTTGTAAATAATTTAGTGCTAGTGGTTTCATTCTGTGAATAGGATAGAGATGTATTGAGTAATATAAATAAAATAAGAGTTTGTTTCATAATAGTGCTCTTGCATTGTAATGATAAAAGAAGGAGCTAGTCAGTTTTTAGAATCTTAGTTTTTTTCTTTATTGAAGTGTGCTGTATTTTTTTGTAAATGACAATTTGTATTCAGTATCTTCATGTCCCCATAACTAATTTGGTTAAAACAAACTATTATAACTTTCTTAATTCGACCCTTCTGTTTTTTGCTTTTCCTTTTTCGGTAGAGTTGTCTTCTATCGGCTTACTTTGGCCAAAACCTTCACTTTTTAGTCTAGATTCCTCAATACCTTCATCTGTTAGTGACATAAGAACAGATTTAGCTCTGTTTTTAGACAAGATCATATTTGATTTTTCGTTTCCAGTACTATCAGTATGACCTTCTATGCTAATTTTTAAAGCTGTATTTGCTTTCATCATTTTTACTATTTCGCTGATAATATCATAAGAATCTGCTTTAATTCTTGATTTACCAGTATCAAAATTAATATGTAGGGTAGCATAGCCTGTATTGTTAATTTCATCTAAAATGTCATCTGCTGTAATTTTTTTTATACTTTGTTTAAAGTCGGTGTATTCTATAACTCCTATAGTTTTTGATTCTGAAGAGATTTGAAAGCCTATTTTTTTATTGGCTGTTTTAAGTACATACATGCTAATAGGATTATTAACGACATCTCCAGCATAATATTCGTGCATATGTTTATATATATCATTAGGGTTTTCTCCCCATTTTTGTGTTAATTCTGATGGGATTTGATTTTCAAAAATTAATTTAGCTCCGATTGATTTTAGATATTCTGAAATGCTTTTATCAAATAAATAGTTTTCCCATTTTTTATCGCCATCCATTATGATATGCATTCTTTCCACTTTTCCTTCAAGAACAAAAAAATGAAGCCCATCGAACAGTTCTAGTTTATCGAACTCATATGATTGCGATTGATTTTTATCGATAAGCATACCCTTAGGCGGTGTGATGTAAGGGTAGACTCCAATATCCGCTGTTGTTTCAGAAATGGCATCCCATGAAAATTCATTTGTTATTTTTTTCTTAGTTATTTCTTGGACTTGCGGATCTTCATTAACTATGGAGGTCTCTTTTTGTTCAGGAATTTCTGCTACTTTTTTATCCTTGCAAGACAGTAACGTCATTAGTGTTAACAGACTTATTAATTGTATTTTTTTCATCATTCTGTAATTTTCTATAGTTATACTAAAAATTTTAGATGTAAAATAGTTGTTATTCAAAGGTTTACTTTTGCAAGATACAAATTGTTGTTTTTTATTTTAATTAAAAATTATTATTTGTGTTTATACCCATATTTAGATATTCTAATTTGTTTTATTCGATTTGAAATTCATCCCAAAGGTATAGCAATGCTTTTTCGATAACTTTGTCCATTGAAGCATTAATATCTGCTTCTGTGTTTTTTATATAAACATCAGGAACGTGTCCAATTCCGTCTAAACTTTGACCGTTAGGTAATAGGACTTTTTGTATTGAATATCTATAATGCCATGCATTAGGTAAAAAGCGCATATTGCTAACGGTCGAAAAATCGCCTGCTGTTGTATCTCCTATTTGTATAGTGTGTTCAAAAGCTTTCATATGCGATAAAAAGATTTCTCCTGCGCTTATTGTGGCCCGATCTGTTAAAATAATTACAGGTTTTAAGTAAGGCATGTCTTGATTTAAGTGTGTATATTCTATGGTCTTCTCATCAAAATCATCATGATGTAATCCATTTCTGGTTTCCACGGTATAAATAAAATGTTTGCCGTCTGAAAAGGCTTTAGCAATTCTTGCAGAGTAACGATCGTCACCGCCAGTATTTTGTCTGATATCAAAAATCAATGCATCATAGTCTTTTAATTCTTGTATTATATTGTCAATTATACCAGGATTTTCTCCATCCATTGTGCCTAAATAGATGTATCCAATATTTTTGTTTTTAATTTTGCCGTAGGCTAGATTATCTTCGGATGGTACTCTAGTCACGAAATCTAAATAGTTTGTCACTATAAGTCGTTCGCTGATTTCATTTCCAGACTGATCATTTAAGGTCGCGCCAGAACGATAACTATGTCCATTACCATCAAACAAGGAGGTGTGACTATCATCTAAATGTTCTATCATATTGGATAGAATGTCCCAAAGCGCTTCGTCCGATAGGTCATCATTTATTTGTGGTTTATAAACATCATATAGGTTATTCCAATCTATATTTCTGACATTAAATAACGCATAATGCTCATCAAAATCTTTCCAAAAAATTTCAAAATTATTAGTTTGAGAGTCGGTTTCATCGTTATCAAGAACTAATTTATTACACGATGAGAATAAAATGATAACGATTATAAATAGTAGATTTTTCATATTAAAATTTGTATAAAATACTTGTTGAAATTCTGTTTGATAAGCTTTTAAATTCACTTATAGTTTTTGCTTTTTGGATGTTTAAATCATAATCAAGCCTAAGATTTAAGTGATTTGATGGTTGGTAATTATAATTTATGTTCCAGTTTATAGATTTATATGCCTTAAGCGATGTTAGTCTTCCATTAAAAATGATGTTTATAGGATCATCTTGGTTTTCTTTTATGTATTCGTCTATACCGTTATAAGGTGGACGGCTTAAATATTGCGCAACAGGAACGGAAATAGTACTTTGTACCAATTGATTTGTTGTTAATTTCTGAGAAATCGAGGCATCTAGAGATAAACCATGGGTAGATATATAGCTAAACGCATCTTGATCATACCAATCCATATATAATATATCCAATTTATACGTTCCACCAATATAGACATTAGTAGTGCTATTGTTAGTAGATAGGTTTTTTAAATAAGTAGCACCAATACTTCCTTTGTAATAAGAAGTTTCTAGTCTGTTTTTACGTCCGGATTTTAAAATACCATCACCATATTTAATGTCAAATTTTAAGATGTTTCGTGAATGACGCTCATATAGAATTCTATAAAATAATGCTGTTCCTTGTTGGTTAAGAGGTGATAAATTAGTGTCATTTAATCGGTCTAAGCTGACTCCAATACCTAAACCTAAATACGTCTGTGACGGAGGTTTTTCTTGTTGAGCAAAGGCACTTGTTTTAAAAATAAAAATTAAAAAGAGTGTGAATACATTGACTTTCATTACTAATCATGTTTAAAATTGATATAGCAATAGTAATGTCAATCAGTGTTTTAAGAGTCCGGGAAAGTTAAAAGTGAATTAATTAGGACTTTTTTTTCATTAGTTTAAATTGATTGGGAGTGTAACCTGTTTTTTTCTTGAATTCACTATAAAATGTAGATTTTGATTTAAACCCAGCTTCCAAACCAATGGCTACAAGACTATATTTGTTAAAGTCTGGATTTAATAACATCCATTTGATATCTTCTATCCGATAGTCATTAATTAATGTAGTAAAATTTGAATTGATAGATGCACTTATTAGTTGCGACAGGTAACCGGGACTCATATTTAGCTTATCTGCAACAATATCTCTACTCAAATCGGGGTTTCGGTATAGTTTTTCTTGAACGATTAACTCTAAAAAGTTTTCAAAATGTTCGTTTTTTATAGAGAATTCTTTGTTTACCGTCGTTTGTTCAGTTTCTTTTTTCGGAATGATTTGCTCATTTTTACTTTGTAATAAGCCCTTTATTTCAGATTTTTCTTGTGATAGTTTTAACTGAATCAGTCCCCTGAAAATCAGCCAATACACAAAAAATGAAACGCCAAACCAAACAGGGTAGGTGATATCATCATTGGTATATGGCAGACTATTTTTTGGTAGAAACGAATCTAATACCCATATTAATAAAAGTATAACATTAAAAAACCATATGTTTTTTAACCATTTTTTTTCGTTATAACTAATCGTGCTAGATTGAATAATAAAATAGGAAAGAATACATAAAACAATATTAAAAAGGATGGCGAAATAATAACCGACATCATAGATAAAGCGATATTCATCTTGAATTACTTGCCAATAAATTAATTTGTATTCATGATGTAAAATAATGAGATTAAATAAAATCAAAAAAATTATAAAAGGAATAATAAGAAATATTAATTTTTTGCTGTTACTAAATTTATTCCCAGCCGATTTTAAAAAATAGACAAATAGTGGTATATAGAATAATAATAACCATGGAATATCATCTATAAGGTAACTAATAACGTTGTTCTGTTTATGAAATCCTTTAGCTCTAACCAGTTCTGTAATGCCAATATATGCTAGTAAAAAGACGTTATACGCTAGGTATTTGTTAGCTTTTACTCTAAAAGGTTTTTGAGTTAGGATTACTATGGAAAAAAAAAGGCCTTGAGTTAAACTAACCAAAACTAAAATTTCGAAAATATTTAATGTCATTAATAGCGGATATAATAGTTTTTTAAAATAATGTGATGACTATTTATTCTAGGAGGTGTAATGGTTAAAATAGTAGTGGGTATGTTTTGTTTAACAATCCGGTTGGTTAGTTCTTTAGTGTTTCTATAATTTTATTCAAAGCTGTTTTTGCTTCTTTCATTATAGGAAGCAAAGGCCAAATATGAGGCATGTTTTGTCCTTCAATTAGTTCAAGATTTATTTTAGAATCTATACATTTTTGAACAGCTAATTTTTGGTCTGGATAAGTAATATCATGCTTTGCTGAAAATATAATAGTATGTGGGAATTTTTCAAAACTTCCGTATAGTGGTGAAATCATTGAGTCTTTTAAATCGTTATTTCCGACGCACATTTGTTTTGCACTTAAAACCCCTTTTTTTGAAATCATGGGATCAATAGCATCTATTTTTTCAATTTCAGGATTAGACATACTTCCATCCATAACAGGGGAAATAAGAATTATTTTCTTGGGTAATTCTATGTTTTTTTTAATCAATCTTTGGATTAAACTAGTGGCCAGTGTTCCTCCTGCAGAGTCCGCAACTATAAAGATCTGATTGGATTGATAGTGTTCTAATGCTATTTTATATATTGCATCTATATTTCTTGATATGTCTACTATTTTATTTTCCGGAGCTTTGGGATAATCGCACATCCAAATTTTATAATTTGTTTGTTTAGCGATTTTTTTTACAGCATCCCAATGATGTTGAGCTGGACCAGAAATAAAAGCGCCACCATGAATAAATAGTACCAATTTGTTAACGTTGTTGCCTAAACCAACTTCAGTTATTAGGGAGTCTGAAATTTTAAAACTTCGTTTTATGTTTTGTTTGAAAAATGTTCCTTTTGGATGATGAACATCATTTTTTCTGATTTTTTTGAAATCTATAGGATCGTTACTAAACTCTTTTTTTAAACCTTTTAGGTGAATCACAAATAAAGTAATATAGTAGGTTAGGCTTTGTTTCATTATTGTGTTTTTTTTACTTTTTTCATGACTTAGATAGTAGGCAGTTTTGTTGTTCCAAAGATTGTTTTAACTCTATTTATCTATTTAGGATACTGGTGTTTGTTGTCGCTGTCAAAGTGTTAATTTTGTTTAACTTATCTCATTTTGGTGGTATACATTATAATAACGGCGAAGTGAAGTTAGTTGAAAAATAGAAGAATAACAAACCGTAATAATAATCTAGCATAAGCTTTAAATTATTAAAAAGGAGAAGAGTTGCTCTGATTTATAAGTTTTTATGGAAAAAAAATGATTGCAATTAAAACTGCGTGTTACCATGTAGTAACATATTATTACTAGAATGAAAGCGGTTAAAACTGTGTCTATGATATCGGATGCTGTCTTAAGTAGCGTCTAAACCTGTCGTTTTTTAATTTCAGAATCAAAGGAAGCACTGTTTTTTACAATCTAAAGGCTATAATAGGACTAAAATATAGTTTGTAGTATTGTTGGTTGAAGCTAATTTATAATGAATTTGAGCGTAAACAGTCAAAATATAACAGGATGTAATACTGGTGGTCTGTTAATTTAAAAGAGACTATTCTTTACCTCTAAACCATCTAAATTCGTTGGTTCTTATAACGTAGCCAAATCGTATCATGCTTCGCGATTTTTGATAATTTAGTAAACCTTCTGATTGTCCTAAAAACCACTCTAACATTAAATATTGGTTCGAAATATTATTACTAAAGGGGTTATAATAAACCCGTGTTCGTATAGAGCCTTTACCGTCTAAATTCAATCCTTTTCTTAATCTAAGATCAAATATTAATTTGTCTGGTTTAAAGGTATGCGATACCTTAATTTGACCGATACCTACATAGTCTAGAAGATCAGGATTTCCTTCTTTGTAACTGTAAGGTAACCAAGCTTTAAAGCTGGCAATCGTATTTTTGGAGAGGTTTGTGGTGTATTCTAAACTTAAGCGGTTCCAGCTTCTAGAATAAATACTGTCTCTTCCATTAGATTCGTGCTCCAAAGAAAGTGTCGCTACACCTTTTAAACGTTCTTCTTTATCATAAATGAACTTTCCCACAGCTAAAGACGGGTTAAAATTGATATCCTTAAACGGAAAGGATTCTTCATATATATTCCAAAACGATTTTTGGGTGTAAGTTAAATAGATATAAGTGTCCCATGGTAATCGGCTTCTGGTTAGGGTTTGCTTGAAACTGATTTGATATTTGGCATCCGCAGTTGTACTATTAATATCTTTATTAGTCGGTATACCTGAAATAAAATAATTGTCTTTATGGATTGAAAAATAGGGCATTTTAGCTAACGAATCCTGTAACTCTTGTTTGGTGTAAGCTTGTGAGTAAGCCTCATTTGAAAATAACAGCACAAGGAAAAGACCTATAATAGCAGCTTTTGACATAGAATACTTAATATAATACATATAGTGTTATTTTATTTGGTAATTGAACAACCTATAAAGTGTTGAATGAATAATTACAATTATTGACTTAGTAATTGCTTAATGCTTTTTGATCACCCTATAAATACTGTGGTTACTATACAAGGAGTAATTGGGTAGACCTTCATTTTAATTGTTACTGATTGTGAAATAAATCTAATAGATAAAAAGAAATAGATAGGACGTTATTTGTCCAAGTATTATAAACAAAAAAACTTACAGCTCAAAAAAAAGCATTCAATCCAACTGTAGATTAGTCAATTAAAATTTCTAAAATTTTAATAGCGGCTTCACTAATTTTTGTTCCAGGACCAAAAACTGCAACAGCACCAGCATCAAATAAATATTGGTAATCTTGTTTCGGGATAACACCACCAACAACAACCATAATATCTTCACGACCGTATTTTTTTAGCTCTTCAATTACTTGTGGAACTAGGGTTTTGTGTCCTGCAGCTAATGAAGAAACACCTAAAATATGCACATCATTTTCAACCGCTTGTTTGGCAGCTTCATGCGGTGTTTGAAATAGGGGCCCAATATCCACGTCAAAACCAACATCGGCATAACCTGTAGCGACTACTTTGGCACCGCGATCGTGACCGTCTTGTCCCATTTTAGCAATCATAATACGTGGTCTACGCCCATCTTGTTCTGCAAATTGATCCGCTAGTTGTTTTGCTTTTGCAAAAGATTTGTCATCTTTAATTTCTTTACTATACACGCCAGAAAAGGATTTAATTTGTGCTTTATAACGTCCAAAAACAGCTTCTAATGCATCACTAATTTCTCCTAGTGTTGCTCTTTCTTTGGCAGCGACTACTGCTAAAGCTAATAAATTGTCTTCACCTGTTTTAGCAGCTTCCGTTAAATTAGCTAAAGCTTGATTTACTTTAACTGTATTTCTTTCAGCTTTAATTTTTTCTAAACCTTCAATTTGCTGTAAACGTACCGTTTGATTATCCACTTCTAAGGTTGAAATAGCATCTTCTTCATCTAAAACATATTTGTTAACGCCAACAATGATGTCTTGACCAGAATCTATACGTGCTTGTTTTCTAGCCGCAGCTTCTTCGATACGTAATTTGGGGATACCAGCTTCAATAGCTTTAGTCATTCCTCCAAGTTCTTCAACCTCTTCAATTAAAGACCATGCTTTTTCTGTAATATCTTGCGTTAGTTTTTCGACATAATAACTACCTGCCCAAGGGTCAACCGTTTTAGTGATATTGGTTTCTTCTTGTAAATATATTTGAGTATTTCTAGCAATTCGAGCAGAAAAATCTGTTGGTAAAGCAATAGCTTCATCTAATGCATTAGTGTGTAGACTTTGTGTACCTCCAAAAGCAGCAGCAGTAGCTTCAATAGTTGTACGGGCCACATTATTAAACGGGTCTTGTTCCGTTAGACTCCATCCGCTAGTTTGGCAATGTGTACGTAAGGCTAAACTTTTAGTGTTTTTAGGATTAAACTGGCTAACCAACTTGGCCCATAACATACGTGCAGCACGCATTTTGGCAATTTCCATAAAATGATTCATCCCAATAGCCCAGAAAAAGGATAATCTAGGAGCAAAAGTATCAATGTCCATGCCAGCAGCCAAGCCTTTACGGATATATTCTAATCCATCGGCTAGTGTGTAGGCCAACTCAATATCACAAGTAGCTCCGGCTTCTTGCATGTGGTAACCAGAGATACTAATACTATTAAATTTAGGCATATTCTTGCTGGTGTATTCAAAAATATCCGAAATAATTTTCATTGATGGTGTAGGAGGGTAGATGTAGGTATTACGCACCATAAACTCCTTTAAAATATCGTTTTGTATTGTTCCTGCTAATAATTCAGGTTTAACACCTTGTTCTTCTGCAGCCACAATATAAAATGCCATAATTGGTAATACAGCACCATTCATGGTCATGGAAACTGACATTTTATCTAATGGGATTTGGTCGAATAAGACTTTCATATCTTCAACCGAGTCTATGGCTACACCCGCTTTTCCAACATCACCAACCACACGTTCGTGATCAGAATCATAACCTCTATGTGTTGCTAAATCAAAAGCAACAGATAGTCCTTTTTGCCCAGCTTCTAGATTACGTCTATAAAACGCATTACTTTCTTCAGCAGTACTAAAACCTGCATATTGCCTAATTGTCCAAGGTCTTCTAACATACATCGTCGAATAAGGACCTCGAAGATTTGGAGCTAACCCAGCTACAAAATCAAGATGCTCGACTTGTTTTAAATCGGCTTTGGTGTATACTGATTTGACAGTAATATCTTCCGCAGTTAAAAAAGAGGTGATAGGCTGTTGCTTATCACTACTAGTTGCAGATTTTAAGGTTATATGTTGAAGGTCTTTTCTAGCCATTAGTCGTGATTGTGTCCTGTGTGATCAACTTCTTTAGTTGGCGCTTTTTCCTGAATAGGAGTCGCTGTAGGCTTTTTATTAAAGTCTATAGGTTGTGCTTTAGCGATGTTTGCACTTAAGTCTAAGTTAGTAAAATCTACAGTATTAAGTTTTGAATAGTATAAATCTAAAGCGACAAAGGTTGCTAAATAGGTGTCTCTAGCATATGAAGTACTGCTTCTTAAAGGTGCTGCAAACAATTCTGAGCGCATACTATTAGTTGTTATTAACGAGTTTAAACTTTGTTTAAGACCTTTATCCATCATGTTTTCTAAGATACAGCTAACAACAACACTATTGTAATTTAAGTGGTTACCATCCCATAGTTCTGTTTTTGATTTTAAGACGTCAAAAACAGCCTTGGTATGCGGTGTTACTGTTTTTTCAAGCTCTGTTCTATTAGAGACAACATTACTGATATATGCTCTGTAAGCTCTTAATTTATTTTGACCTTTCTGGTCATACTTATTTAAAATATCACTTTCAAAAGCGTACAAAGCTTCTTTTAGTAAATCATCATAACCTGATTTACAAGCTACAGCATTAGGTTGATCTGCGTATTTAAATTCTGATAATTTTGCTTCACTTTTCTTACAGCTTAAATTTACAGCCATAATGACTACTAATGCAATTTTAAAAATACGTGTGTTCATAGTTTAATAATCGTTTATTCAGTTTTTAATCGGTTTTGTTCTAATGTTTCAGCTAATCGTCTTTCTATAATTGGTTCGATTAGTGTTTTTCTTGGATTCATTTTCAAAAAAGGAAACAACTCAAGATTGTGTTTCATTTTATCCTCAGCATTGGGATGTTTATTAGTTCCTAAAAGTGTGATGTTTCCACTATCAAATTGTGCTTGTTCTTTAGTCGCACTTTCTTTTAATTTTTTCTGAATTTGACCGTCTTTCAATTGTGCAATAAAGCCACCATTGGCTTCAATATCTTTGAATAAAGTTAATGCTTTTTCTGCTAATTGAGCGGTTAAAGTTTCAATATAATAGCTTCCGTCCGAAGCATTATTAACTTCATCAAAATAACTTTCCTTTTTTAAAATTAACAATTGGTTACGTGCTATGCGTTCTCCAAACTCATTATCCTTGTGGTAAAGTGCGTCATAAGGTAAGTTAAAAACAGTATTTGCTCCACCAAGTATAGCACTCATGCACTCTGTAGTAGTACGTAGCATGTTGGTGTTATAATCGTAAATAGTTTTATTACGTTTTGTTGGTATTGCGTTTATTTTTAATTGCGCTTTACAATTATATTCGGGCGCTAAAGTATTATATAAGACGCGAAACGCTCTGAGTTTTGCTATTTCGAAAAAGTAGTTAGTACTTACAGAAACATTAAAATGAATCGTTTGTATTTCTGCTTTAGCAAAGTCAGCAGCATTAAAATAGTCGTTTAAATGCGACAGACCGTATGCTAATTGCTGTACCATTGTAGCTCCAGCATTTTGATACGTAGTGGTATCAATTGTAATTTGGTTAGTTGTAATTAATCTATTTTCTGAAGATTCAAACCAATTACCTGTTTTTGCTAAGTGTCCAATGGGATCGTGTATTATTTGTGCTTTCGCAGAAATTTTGGCCAGGTTATTAATAAACTGTTCGGCGGAAAAAAGAAGTTCTAGTTGAATACTAGCAGTTTCTAGATCAATGTTTTCTAAAGTCTCTTCAATTGAAATAGTGTTACTAGGAATAATAAATTTTATGGTTTCAGCACCTCTTTCAATAGCATTCAAGGCTTTTTTGTTGGACGCTTTTTCGTTTTGAACAAAAATGATTTGCCCGATAGCCCAATGTTGTGGTTGGATAGTAAAGGTTTCTGTCATTTCATCTTGATGATAAAATGGACGTACGTCAATCCCTTCGTTAGTTTTCCAGACAAGGGTATTGTTATAATCAGCACCTTTTAAATCGACTTGGATTTTTTGTTTCCAAGCTTTAGAAGATACTTTTTCAAATGCGGAAAAAAGTGGATTACTCATTGTTTTTGGTCTTTAAGCTGTCTTCGTATTCGATGATATAAATATCTTCGTTTTCCTTTTTCATATAGTATTTC
Source organism: Olleya sp. HaHaR_3_96 (assembly GCF_019278545.1). Classification (NCBI taxonomy): domain Bacteria; kingdom Pseudomonadati; phylum Bacteroidota; class Flavobacteriia; order Flavobacteriales; family Flavobacteriaceae; genus Olleya; species Olleya sp. HaHaR_3_96. The sequence continues at coordinate 3,935,312 of NZ_CP058987.1, read as the reverse complement.
TCTCTCGCAAAAGTTTCTAGACCATCAGTACTGGTCAGCTTTTTAATTGCTTTTTTATCCTTTACGATTTCCTTTCTATAATACTCTTTTTCGTCCTCTAGTTTGCTTCTTTCGTGATTAACTTCAATATGACTTTGTAATGAGTTGGTGTCAAAAAAAACCATCCAAACGCCAAACCCGATTAGGATAATTATATATATGTTTTTGTACCACTTCATTGCCTTATATTATTGTAGTTTCTCGTTAATAATAGTCTTTACAATATCTACAGCAACGGTGTTGTATTTATTGTTTGGAATAATAATATCTGCATATTCCATCATTGGTTGTATAAACTGTTGATGCATTGGTTTTAGTGTATTTTGGTAACGTGCTAAAACTTCGTCTATATCTCTACCACGCTCTGTAATATCACGTTTTAATCTTCTAATTAAACGCTCGTCACTATCAGCATGAACAAATATTTTAATATCAAACATTTCTCTAAGTTCAGGATGTGTCAATATTAAAATACCTTCCACTATCATCACTTTTCTTGGCTTTGTCTTTATAGTATCCCCAGTTCTGTTGTGTTTTACAAAAGAATATACCGGTTGTTCTATAGCTTGTCCTGCTTTTAATTCCTTAAGATGTTGCTCTAAAAGTTCAAAATCTATAGATCTAGGGTGGTCAAAATTAATTTTAATTCTTTCGTCGTAAGACAGGTGGCTCGTATCTTTATAATACGAATCCTGAGAAATTATACCAACCTCTCCTTCTGGCAACTGGGTTAAAATTTGATTAACAACCGTTGTTTTACCACAACCAGTACCTCCTGCAATTCCTATTATCAGCATATTTTTTTATTAAATTCAATAGGCAAATTTAATAAAATCTTTAGGATGAATGTTACTGAAATATGGGGAATTATAAATTACTTTGCATTCAGAATTCAGAATTTAATAATTAAAGTGACTTTTTTTGAAATTTTATTAAAATAATAGTTGTGGTTTAAAGAAAAGGTGTATATTTGCACCTCCAAAAAACAAATAGTTTAGCGGAATTGATAATCAATTCGGGGTGTAGCGTAGCCCGGTTATCGCGCCACGTTTGGGACGTGGAGGCCGCAGGTTCGAATCCTGCCACCCCGACAAAAAAAGCTTCAGTTTTACTGAGGCTTTTTTTTATTGTCTTTTTTGTGGTTTTTTACCGCTTTTTTGCCGATAAATTAATTATTGATGTAAACCGTCTTTATGTTTACAAACTCTAGTATTCCTTCTTTAGATAATTCTCTACCATAACCAGAAGCTTTTGTTCCGCCAAACGGCAATCTTGGGTCAGATTTAACCATATCATTAATAAATAAAGCACCATCAGGAATGTCGCTTATCTCGTTATAAATAGCTTTAATGTTCTCTGTAAAAATCATAGTCCCTAGTCCAAATCTTGAATTTTTGGCCAACTCTAACGCCTCTTTTTTGTCCTTCGCTTTAATTACTGCCGCTACTGGTCCAAATGTTTCTTCATCAAAAAGAGGCATATCAGGTTTTACATTTGTAATAATAGTCGGTTGGTAAAAAGCACCGTCTCTAGAATTACCATAATGTACAGTCGCTCCTTTTTCAATAGATTTTGAGACTTGAGTTTCTAATTCTTTAGCTAAATCTTCTCTAGCCATAACGCTAATATAAGTGTCTGTATCTTCAGGATTACCAATTTTTAAATCTTTTACTTTTTGAGTGAATTGTTCTAAAAACGAATCGTAAATTTTTTCTGTGACAATAAAACGCTTTGCAGCGATACAACTTTGACCGTTATTTTGCATTCTAGCGGTAACCATTGTATCTAAATATTTGTCCAAATTAGCGTCGTCTAATACAACGCAAGCATTATTTCCGCCTAGCTCTAATACTGTCTTTTTTAAGTTTTTACCAGCTAATGTCGCAATGCTTTTTCCCGCTTTTTCACTACCTGTTAAGGTAATTGCCTTTACTATATCATTACCAATAATAGCGTCCATGTCTTCATGATTAATTACCAATGTCTGAAAACAACCTTCAGGATACCCAGCGTCTAAAAATAGTTTTTGGATGGCAATAGCAGTTCCTGTACTATTTGAAGCGTGTTTCAGTAAGCCGACATTACCTGCTGTTAATGTTGGAATTGCAAATCTAAATACTTGCCAAAAAGGATAGTTCCATGGCATTACAGATAATATAGTCCCTAAAGGATCGTAACTTATAAAGCTTTCGTGAGCTTCCGTTTTGATAATTTGATCAGATAAAAATTTATCAGCATTAGCAATATAAAAATCACATAGCTTGGCGCATTTTTCAATTTCAGCAATACTCTGACTTATTGGTTTACCCATTTCGCGAGTCATGAGTTGTCCAAATTCTTCTTTTTTATCTTCTAGAATATTCGCTACATTTTTTAATAATTTTGTGCGATGCTTGATATCTGTTGTTTTCCAATTATTAAACGCTTTTTGAGCGTGCTCCAGGATTGTATTAATATCTGATGTCGTGTGATACTTATAGTGGTCAAGGGACTGTCCTGAATAAGGGTTTTTAGTATGGATTGCGTGTTTCATTTTTTTTAGTTTTGTTTTGTTAAAATTATGGATTATCCATAGTATATGCTTTTATTAATTCTCATTTAACATATATTTATCAATTAATTTACATTTTATTTAAGAATAATTAAATGAATGATTTATAACTTTGTGTCAGTAGGGACGAATAACTATCTACTTTAAAATGCAGTTATTTATTAATAATTTAAAAAAGAAAAAGAAGATGAGTAAGAACACAAATACAGCATTAGGACTTTTATTAGGAGGCGCAATTGGAGCAACATTAGGAATTTTATTTGCACCTGACAAAGGAAGTAGTACAAGAAAAAAATTAAAAGAAGAGGCTATCGCCACTAAAGATAAAATTGCTAACGAGGCAATACATTTAAAAGATCAAGTGTCAAGTACATTAACCTCTCAAAAACATACGTTAGATACGCAATTGGAAAGTATTGTGTCTAGTGCAAGTTACAAGGCAGACGATGTCATTACCTCTTTAGAAAGTAAATTAAAAGATTTAAAAGCTAAGAATAAAAAATTGCAGAAATAGTATGACTGTTTTTGAATCTATACAAGACTCTTCAAATCAGGCTATCGATAAAGGAGAAGATTATTTAAAGAAATCCCACGAGTACTACAAGCTTAAGGTTTTTCAGCAACTAACAACATCTGTTAGTTTAGTACTGAAAGCCCTTTTAATTGGTGGATTGGTGCTCATAGGATTTGTTTTTATTGCAGTGGGTAGTGCTATTGCTATAGGAAGTATGTTGGATAGTTTTTCTTTAGGCTTTTTAATAGTCGGTCTAGTTTTTATGTTGTTCTCTGTTGTTATTTATTTTAACAGAAAGCAAATTAATAGTAAAGTTATCCAATCAATTTCTAAAACCTTTTTTGATTAATATGGCACAATTTAAGACGGAAGCAGACATAGAAAGAGCATTGAAAAAACTGAGTTTAGAAAAACAAATTGCTTGGGAAGAATTAAAAGGAATTAAGGGCGATTTTAAAGAAGCGATTCAACCACCACAATGGTTACAGACAGGGTATCGGATGTTTTCTAAATTTGGAATGATGATGTTATTAAAAAAGATAATTAAGTGAGGTAATAACACAGCCTAAAAATATATGATACAATCAAATTCTCTTGTAACCGACGATGGTTATTAGAGAATTTGTTTTGGTTTACACCGTTTTTTAAGAAAGACAGATCAGTTATATTTTGCAGTTTTAAGTAGACTTCTTAATTAGTTCTTAATAATTAACCCGGTATGTTAATGTCCGTTAAACTCTTTGTAATAGCATGTTAAAGCTTTTTTTTGAATGTTGTTTGGTTTTTATCTTTGTGTAAAATTATAGACTATTACTTATGCGTTGGACCATCTTTTTTATCATGTTAGCCTTTATATCAGCTATTCTTGGCTTCGGTCATATTATTGGTAGTTTGGCTTTTGCAGCAAAGATTTGTTGCTTTATTTTTCTGAGTTTATTTGTTGGTAAACTTTATAAAACAATCTCAGAATGTTAACAGGTTAGTGTTTTTATAATCTTCATAAAAATGGAGTCTCTAGTTTTTTAATTTCGGCTTGACCTGTGATTTTATTTTTTTTGAATCTAATTTAATTCAGCTAGAATTTTAACTCACTGTATTTTGGATAAGTAGATCTTAAAAATTATGATATAAGAAGTCCTTATGGTTTAATAATAACTTTTAATGAGTCTAGTGTAAGTTTCCTTATAAAAATTCTACTTTTGTAGAAGATAAAACGAATTTAATATGTCAGAGACAATAGAAAAAGTAAAATGCTTAATAATAGGTTCTGGACCTGCAGGTTATACTGCAGCGATTTATGCCGCTAGAGCTAATATGAAACCTGTTTTATATCAAGGTACTCAACCAGGTGGACAGTTAACAACGACTAACGAAGTTGAAAATTTTCCTGGATATCCTGATGGAATTACAGGTCCAGCTATGATGATGGAATTGCAAAAGCAGGCAGAACGTTTTGAAACAGATGTTAGAAACGGTTGGATTACTAAAGTTGATTTTTCAGGAGATGTCCATAAAGTTTGGGTTAATGAAGAGAAAGAAATTCATTGCGACACCATAATCATATCTACCGGAGCTAGTGCAAAATATTTAGGTTTAGAGTCTGAACAGAAATATTTGAAATTAGGAGGCGGTGTTTCTGCATGTGCTGTTTGTGATGGTTTTTTCTATAGAAATCAAGAAGTCGTAATTGTTGGAGCAGGAGATAGTGCTTGTGAAGAAGCACATTACTTATCAAAACTGTGTACCAAAGTAACGATGTTGGTAAGACGTGATGAGTTTAGAGCTTCTAAAATCATGTCAGAACGTGTTAAAAACACTAAAAACATCGAAATCTTATTCAATACAGAAACTGAAGAAGTTATTGGAGATGGTCAGGTTGTAACAGGTGTTAAAGTACTTAATAACAAAACGAATGACTCACATTTAATACCTGCAACAGGATTTTTTGTAGCTATTGGACATAAGCCAAATACAGATATCTTTAAAGGGTTTTTAGATTTAGATGAAACGGGGTATATTATTAATGCTAAACCAGGAACATCTAAAACGAATATAGATGGTGTTTTTGTAAGTGGAGATGCTGCAGATCATGTGTACAGACAAGCTATTACAGCTGCAGGTACAGGTTGTATGGCTGCTTTAGATGCAGAACGTTACTTAGCAGCTAAAGATTCTAGTTTTGAAGTAAGTACTTCTAATTATAATTAGAGCTTAAACTTTTTAAAATAAAAAAAACCGAAGCATTTGCTTCGGTTTTTTTATGTCTTTATATTCCTTTAATCCTTCTTTTTTAAGATAGCATTACCTTCAAAATGTTCAATAGTTATTTTAGAACTTCCATAGATTTCAAGTATTGAGGTTCCTGATGCATTAATGACTAAGTTGTCACTTGCTGCAATACTAGCTTCAGCTCTGTTCTCTGCAGTAACGGTAGCATTTTTTGTCGTTAGATTTTCGCCATTAAATTCTGAAGAATTATCAGCATTTAATATTAAGTTTTCAGTATCACCTTCAATTTTAGCATCAGCGCTTTCTAATAGATCGACTACTATTTTAGAGGCATTTATCAAAGCTTCTACTTTACTACTGTTGTTTAATTCTAAAGTTGCAGCTTTTGCAGTGATGTTAAGTTCAGCTTTAGCTTTATCGTTATTTATTAATTTAAACAAATTACTTTCTATAGTTAAATAGGCTTTAGCGTTTCCAGAAGTGGTAAGTGTTAAGTCTTTGAAATCTAAACTGCTTGTCGAGTTGATCTCGGCATCTTCTTTAAGCTCGATAGTATTTAATATATCACTATAATAAACAATAATTTCTAATTTTTTTTCTTGAAGTCTACCTGTTGTTTTTAAAGTTAAGGTACTATCTTGAGAAATAATTTTAATGTATTCATGTAAATTATCATCAGTCATTATAGACACTTTAGTGGAATCTGCTTTGACTAATCTTACTTCAAATTCTTCATTTAAAACCAAACGCTGAAAAGCATTTATGCCAGTCGTTTTTGTTGTTAAGACACGACTTCCTTTTACTTTTTGCTTTTTTTGAGCAAATGTAATAGTAGTCATTAAAATAAAAAGTAGAGGGAGTAATTGTTTTGTCATTATTAATATAATATATGTTACGCACAAAGATAAGCAAAAACCATCCCAAACTTTTTTTAAAGCTTGAAATGGCTGGTTTTTTGATTGATTATTTTTGATTTAATTTGGTGCCTGTTCTAAAAAAAAATAAGCACAATGGTTGTTACTAGATACTCGATTACTGTGATCATAGTGATTTGATTTTTTGATTGATGATTACTATTTATTGTCTTTATTGCTTGTTATGTTAATGCCATCTTCTTCATTAATAGTTACTTTGACGTTTTTTGTGCTTGCTTTAGCGCCTTCATCGTTAATGATGACATCTAAATTTTCTGTTTTTGCGACTAAACCATCTTCGTTAACTACTATTATAGAGGCGTCCTGAGGTGTTGTATTAGATTGATTATTGTTATTTTCGTCATTATTTTCAGTATCACAATCCAAACATTCCAATTTAGCACGTTTTACTAATAAATGTTGTTCTTCCATTCCATTATTTAAAATATCGTTGTAATAATGGGTGTTGTTTCTATGGTAATTGTATGTGCTTTCTTCGGCATATAAAACACTTCCTTCTGGCAGGTATAGTGTTAATTCAATTTCTTGATCTCTAGATATTTCATTTTTAGGCACTGTAAAATAATTGTCTAGAATTAAGTTATTATTTACTAGTGTGTAATTGTAATTGATGTTTTTAGCTCTGTTTTTAGCTTTACCCAAATTGATACCTCTTGCAGATTTTTTAACTCTCAGCTTAGCCACACTGTCCTTTGTGGATTTAACAATTAGTCTGATACCTTGAGAAAACACGACGTCATTCCCGTTGTCATCATTTGTATATTGCAGACCATAATCTCTTATAAACCGCTCTGCAAAGGTGTCGTCATAATTCATACTAAGCACTAAAGTGTCATTGGTTTTAATGTTAGTTAATTGCTGTGTTTTTATGTCAGAAGCCTGTTCTTTATAACCTAAACCTTGTTTTGTACCGACAATAGCTAATCCAATAACGGCCATGATCCATAAACCAATTAAGCTGTATTTAGCAACACTACCCATTGGTTTTAAGTTTTTGACTAATATTTTTAAACCTAAGTAAATAAAGAAAATAATAGGAATTACACTTACTATAAATATTAAGACTGGGAATAACCAAAACAGACCATCGGTACCATCATATGTTCTTACAAAGTCGGACGTAAAAAATGTAAAATCAGCATCAAAAAAGGTTCCAAAAATCAAGCCAATGGCTAAGGCTATAATACCAGCAACACAGGATACAACTAGTGCTATACCGATAAATTTTGAAACTATTTTTAATAAAGATGAACTTACACTTCCTAAGCTTTCAAAAAACGATTTACTACTCGATTTAATCTTGTTAGTATCTATTTTTTTTACTGATTCGGAAAAACTATCAGACGCTTGTTCAAACCCTTCTTTAAATTTGTCTGCATGTTTTTGAAAATCTATATTTTTTACATTTTCTGTTACGCTATCAAACCCGTCTCTAATTTTTTTTTCGATGTTTGTAATGGTAACTTCTTCTCCAGTCATGGTTAGCTTATCTGCAGTAGACGTCGCTTCTGGGATAAAAACCCATAGTAAGATGTATAAAAAGACACCTGTTCCTGCTCCAAAAATTAAGAGTACCCAAATTAATCTTACCCAAATAACTTCGATATTAAAGTAATGTGCTAATCCAGAACAAACACCACCAACATAACTGTTTTCAGTATCTCTAAATAATTTTTTAGAGTTTACATTTTTAGATTTTGAATACGTGTTTGATTTTGAGTAACTTTTTTGCTCAGGCTCATCTTCAAAAATTTCGTCATCAACAAGGTAGTCTTCCGGCTGTCCCATAATGGTAATTACATCATCAACTTCTGTATTGCTAATCACTTGACGGTCTGTTTTCATACGTTCAGAAAACAATTCCGCTATTCTTATTTCTATATCAGCTATAATTTCAGAACGCCCTTGAGAGTCAGTAAATGAACGTTTTATAGCCTCAAGATAGCGCTGTAATTTTAAGTACGCATCTTCATCTATATGAAAAAATATACCTGCTAAATTTATATTGACTGTTTTATTCATTGTTAGTTGATTTAATTGATGTTACTATATTTACTGCATTTTGTAATTCGTTCCAAGTCGTGGTTAATTCCTTTAAAAAAAGATGACCTGTTTCTGTTAAACCGTAATATTTACGTGGTGGCCCAGAAGTTGATTCTTCCCAACGATAGTTGAGTAATCCTGCGTTTTTAAGTCGTGTTAATAACGGATATATTGTACCTTCTACTACTAGCAACTTTGCGTCTTTAAGCGTGCCTAAGATTTCTGCAACGTAGGCATCTTCGTCCTTCAAGACTGACAAGATGCAGTATTCCAGAACACCTTTTCGCATTTGTGCTTTTGTATTTTCTATTTTCATATGTCTTTTCTGGTGTTTTTTACAAGTATGATGTCATTTGCATTACAGATATCGATGTTTAGTGACCGTCTGAGAGGTATTGCACTTGTCATAGTGTTGTAAACTGTTTCATAATGATTAACTGTTCGTTTTTTGATTGATTGATTGATTGATTGATTGATTGATTGATTGATGGGGACTAGTTATTTTATAAATTCGATTGTAAACGGATACTGGTATTCTTGCCCATCCTTAGCTTTTAAACTAGCATTGATAATAAAAATTAGTTCTAATATAAATCCAATAACAGCTAATAACCCTAAACTTCCACCAATGTAAAATAGGGGAGAAGGATCACTAATATTGATATGGATACCTTCAAAAGCATGAAAGTCTAAAATGTCTAAATGGTCAAATAGACTAAAAGCAAAAAAAGGAATGGTCAGTATGCCTATAATCATAGCGTATAATAAAATGCTAAACTGAAAATTAATAGCTTGTTTACCATGTGTATCAATAAAGTCCGATTTATCTTTATTAGCAATCCATAATATGATTGGAGCAATGATGTTTCCAAATGGAAATATAAATCGAGAAAAAGTCGATAAATGAATAAAAGTAGCTAGGTTTTTTTGATGATTGGTGATCATATTTTAAAAGTATATAATAGTTGTCTATGCAAATATATGTCTTTAAAAAGGTATTATGTAATACAAAGTACTGTAATTTAACATATTTTTAACATATTGGATTCTCGATTATTTTCAATAATTTAGCTGAAAATAGATTTATAAATGAAGATATCTCCTAGTAAACTCAATACATTCACAATGCTTAAGTTACCATCGGCCTATTTGTGTGGTGTGCGGACAAAAGTGTTAAATGACGAACAGTGCATAACGACAGTAAAACATAGATGGATTAATCAAAATCCTTTTAAATCTATGTTTTGGGCAGTTCAAGGTATGGCAGCAGAGTTTTCTACTGGTGCTATGATGATAATGAAGATTAAAGCGTCTGGAAAAAAAATATCTATGCTAGTTACAACTAACAACGCTACGTTTACAAAAAAGGCAACCGGTAGAATTACGTTTGTATGTAATGATGGTAAAAAAGTAGATGACGTTTTAACTGAAGCCATTAAAACAGGTAAAGGTCAAACACTTTGGATGCAATCTGTAGGTACAAATGCAGATGGAGTAGTAGTCTCTACTTTTAATTTTGAGTGGTCAGTAAAAGTAAAAAGTTAATAGATTATTGTAACAAATAATATAAATAAACAACATATAATAAATTAAAACCTTAGTAATATGTATCAAAAAAATGGAGGATCTAATAATAGTTTAAACGCACACGAGATCGATTATGAGATTTTTGGTGAAGAAATGCAATATGTAGAGATTGAGTTAGATCCAGAAGAAGGTGTTATTGCGGAAGCAGGAAGCTTTATGATGATGGACGATGGTATTAAAATGGAAACCATTTTTGGCGATGGCTCTCAAAATGATACAGGCTTTTTAGGAAAAATATTTGGTGCAGGTAAACGTTTGTTAACAGGAGAAAGCCTTTTTATGACCGCGTTTTATAATAATCTTACAGGAAAGCGTAAGGTTAGTTTTGCATCACCTTACCCTGGAAAAATTTTAGCAATAGATTTATTGGAGCATAAAGGTAAATTTATTTGCCAAAAAGATGCTTTTTTATGTGCAGCAAAAGGTGTTAGTGTTGGAATCGAATTTAGTAAAAAATTGGGTCGCGGTTTATTTGGTGGCGAAGGTTTTATTATGCAAAAATTAGAAGGCGATGGTTTAACTTTTGTACATGCTGGCGGAACTTTGGCAAAGAAAGTATTAAAAAGAGGAGAAACTTTAAGAGTCGATACAGGTTGTATCGTCGGGTTTACACAAGACGTAAATTATGATATAGAGTTTGTTGGAGGTATAAAAAACACCATTTTTGGTGGTGAAGGTATGTTTTTTGCAAAATTACAAGGTCCAGGTATTGTTTATGTCCAATCGTTACCTTTTAGTAGATTAGCAGGACGTGTTTTACAGAGTATTCCAAGTGGCGAAAAAAGTAGGGGAGAAGGTAGTATTTTAGGCGGTTTAGGGAATTTGTTGGATGGCGATAATCGCTTTTAGTTTTGTGATTTTAACGTTGCTTTAACTGTTAAAATTTGATAGTTTTCATTTTTGGATAGCTTTTTATCGTTACCTTTAATCGAAACTTTTAAACTGTTTGCCTATTTTACAACACTACTTTAAATCAACTTAAAAAAATATTAATTATGGCAAGAGCAATGTTTGAGTACACTAAAACTGTACTACAAAAAGTTAGTTTTGACACGTCTTTGTTTTGTAAAGAAGTACAAAAAGCTCTAGAGCGGTTACTACCATATGAGATTGAAGAGCTTAAGCTTTATATAGAATCTCTAGTGCAACAAAACCCAAAACTAGACCAATGTTTAATTTATTTAAAACCTTAATATAAAGATATAAAAAGCGACCCACGGGTTAGTCATGGTCGGAAGAGTTTTTCTTCCGACTTTTTTGTTTTAAATAGCACAAGTTTATTTTATTAATTTCATCTAAATAATATAACTTTGCAAAAATCATTTTTTTTCTGAAAAAGCTGTTTACAATACTATTGTTTTTGTCTTTTGCTATACGACCAATATATTATGTTGGTTATGTGGCTTATTTTCAGTTAAATATAGATTATATTATAGATACCTATTGTGTTAATAAGGAAAAACCACAATTGGCTTGTAATGGTAAGTGTCATTTAGCAAAGCAATTGCAAGTCCCTACAAGTACTGATGATACTAACAGTGATGCTATAAGTAGCTTAGCTGAGTCGTTTTTTCCTGTATTCTATTCTGAATATCAATATACTCAGGATAATAATGCTTTACTTCAACTAAAAAAGGAAAACGCTTTAGTTTACAATCAAAGGTATAGTTTCAACTTTGAACCTTTCCATTTTAAACCTCCTATTGCATAATTTTTATTTTTCGGCGTAAGCCATAATAGGCTTATTAACTTATTACTTAAAATTAAAAATTATACAAATGAAATTATTCAAATATACATTTGCGCTATTAGCGTGCGCAGTAATTACAGCATGTTCATCAGACGATGATTCAACTTCAGACGATTTATCTGGCCAATCAGGAGCACTTATTTTAAAATATGATAATGGTGTCGGTGACCAGGATTTTATCTTTGGCACGTCTTACAGTAAATCTAATTCGGAGTCATTTAAATTAGATAATCTAAAATATATTATTAGTAATGTTAGGTTTACGGATACAAACGGAAACATTTTTGAATATCCTGCAGAAGACAACGCTTTTATTATTGATGAATCAGAAGGTAATAATGCTGGAGAGATTTATGTGACATTAGAGAATGTGGATGCTGCAGATTATGTCTCTGTTACTTTTGGTATTGGAATTGATCAAGATCGATTTGCTTTAGGCGCAGAAGGTCAAGGTGATTTTTTAGATTTAGCAGATGCAGAAGAAATGATGTGGAGTTGGGCTTCGGGTTATAAATTTATCAGATTAGATGGGACTTATTCTACAAGTACAATGATTGATCAACCTTTAAATGTACATATGGGTAGCGTTGGAACATCTTTAGATAATTATAGAGAGGTCACTTTAAGCTTTCCTAATACAGTATTAGTAAGGACAGATAAGTCTCCAGAAGTACATATTAAAGCTGATATCGCTAAAGTATTTGATGGTAGTACCGCTGTAAACTTTGCAGATGGTTATGATCAAGTACATACAGATGCTAATGAGACACCAGTAATCGCAACAAACATATCTACTATGTTTGAAGTACACCACGTACATAACGATTAAATATAACTAATAGACCATTGAAAATTTGATGATTTTCAATGGTCTATTAAATCTCATACTTATGAAAAAAGTAAGCCTTATTATAATAGGCTTGGTATCCCTGTTTTCTTGTTCTAAAAGTACAGAACAGGACAACTATGTACCAATACCTTTACAGTTAGAATTACCATCTAATTTTCCAGACATCGCTTATAATTTGGATAATAATCCAATTACAGAAGCCGGTTTTGAGCTGGGGAAAAAGTTGTTTTACGAAGGGAAATTGTCTTCTAACGGTGCTATTGCTTGTGCTTTTTGCCATGAGCAAGCATTTGCTTTTACGCATCATGGACATACATTAAGTCATGGTGTTAATGGTGGTATCGGACTTAGAAATGCACAACCCATGCAAAATTTAGCATATCAAACCTCTTTTATGTGGGATGGTGCTGCCACACATCTAGATTTACAACCTATTATACCATTAACTAGTGATTTAGAAATGGGGGAAACATTAAGTAATGTTATTGTCAAGTTGCAACAGGATAGTTATTATCAAGAGCAATTTGAAAAAGCCTTTGACGATGGCGAAATTAATAGCGAAAACATGCTAAAAGCCTTATCACAGTTTATGTTAATGATGGTGTCTTCCAACTCTAAATACGATAAATATGTTAGAAACGAAGATAATGTGACCTTAACAACTATGGAGCTTGATGGTTTAAATACATTTCAGAATAAATGCTCTGGATGTCACAGCTCAGATTTATTTACCGACCAAACGTTTAGAAATAATGGGTTACCTGTAAATCCTCAGTTAGACGATAAAGGCCGTTTTAATATCCTAGAAGATCCAAACGATTTATACAAATTTAAAGTGCCAAGTCTGCGTAATGTAGAAGTGTCGTATCCATATATGCATGATGGGCGATTTTCCACATTAGAAGTTGTTTTAGATTTTTACGATGCTAATGCTGTGGATAACGGAAATGTAGACCCAACATTACTAAGAGCTGATGGTACTTATGGTATCTCACTTACAGATTACGAAAAAGAAAGTTTAATTACATTCTTAAAAACACTAACAGATACTCAATTTTTAGAAGATGAGCGCTTTGCAGAATATTAAATATATAATTATTGGGATGGTAATGCTAGGTTTCGCTAAAGCGGAAGCTCATAATCCTGTAAACCCTTGCACAAAGCATGAACCTTTCCAGGTGTTATGTGATTTATGTGGTTGCTCAACAAGCAGTGGAAGCTTTGGTTTTGGTACTTTAAGTAATGCTAATTTTATTGGCTTGCGATATATCTATCAAAATTTTGAATCTAAAAATGGGATTTTTGAAAATTCGCCAACAAGTAAAGAAACGTTTAATACCGTTCAATTATGGGCACAAATCCCAGTAAACGAATCGTTTTATGTTACCGCTAGTTTGCCTTATCAAGATTTAACACGAGATTTTAATGGGGTTAAAGAAAACTTGAATGGGTTAGGTGATGCTAGTGTTGTTGGTTGGTACAAACATGTTTTTTATAAAAAGAAAGCAGAAAATGAAATTGATTTTGATAATAAAAAGGTACCGTCAGGACATAGTTTGCAATTTGGACTGGGTATTAAATTACCAACAGGACAATTTGAACAACGCTTAACAGATAATATTAATCCAGGATTTCAAGTAGGGACTGGAAGTGTGGATGGCGTATTTTCGTTAGGATATAATTATGGAAATGATAGCTTTGGAGTCAATACGTTATTAAGCTATTATTTAAAAGGTGAAAATAAAAATGACTACCAATTTGGAGATCAATTTAGTTATGCCGTTAATTTTTTTACAGCAATACCTAAAGAGAAAATGAATATTATGCCATTTGTGGGAGTGTCTGGAGATATTTATGATCCTATAACACAATATGGAGAAACGTTGAGTGATACGGATGGTGACATCTTGAATTTTAGTTTAGGATCTGAGCTGGCTATCGAAAAATTTATTTTTGGGGCGAGTTATACTTTACCAGTTAGTCAACGTTTATTTGGTGATAATGTAGAGTCAAAACAGCGCGTGTCCGTTTATGTTAATTTTGCACTTTAATAATTAAAAAAAAGCGACCATGACTCACCATTTGGTCGCTTTTTTTTTATTCTATTTTTTTTGAATAGGACTAATGATTTGCACATTTTGGAAAGCAATGGCACCTCTAACAACTCCGGCGATAACATCTCTTAATGCTTCAATGATTTGCATTTTAAGTTCGCTTTTGTGATATATCAAACTGACTTCTCTAGCAGGAGAAGGTTCTGCAAAGTAATGTAGATTCTGTTTTGCTTTTTCGTTTAAATCTAAAGTATGTAAGTAAGGCAGTAAGGTCATCCCTAAACCTTCATTAGATAGTTTTACTAACGTTTCAATACTTCCGCTTTCTAATTGAAACTTATCATCGTTATGATTTTTAAACGCTTTACAAAGGTTGATAACACCATCTCTAAAACAATGTCCGTCTTCTAATAAAAGCATATCATCAATTTCTAAATCAGACGTTTCTAACGTTTTTTTATCTCTTAATCTATGGTTTTGTGGCACGTAAGCTACAAAAGGTTCAAAATATAAAACACGTTCGTTAATAGTTTCATTTTCTAAAGGTGTTGCAGCAATTGCAGCATCTAAATGGCCATCATTAATACGTGTTATGATTTCTTCTGTTGTTAACTCTTCAATTTTAAGTTTAACTTTAGGATACTTTTTTACAAAGTTGTTTAAAAACATAGGTAATAAAGTAGGCATAATTGTAGGTATAATACCTAGTCTAAATTCGCCGCCAATAAATCCTTTCTCTTGATCAACAATATCTTGTATTCTATACGATTCGTTTACAATATTTCTGGCTTGCGTGACTATTTTTTTACCAACTTCAGTTAGTTCAATCGGCTTTTTACTTCTGTCAAAAATTAAAACATCCAATTGATCTTCTAATTTTTGAATTTGCATACTTAAAGTAGGCTGCGTTACAAAACATTTTTGTGCTGCCTTAGTAAAATTTTGGTTTTCGGCAACAGCCAAAACATATGATAATTGAGTAATAGTCATGATTATAGTTTAAGACTATAAAAATATAACATCTATCAATAAAACTTATATTTAAACCGCATTATTTAATCGTAAATTTGTTTAACCAATAAAACAGGATATTATGACAGTAAATGCACTAGGACTAGACACAAAAAAGACAGAAGAATTAGCAGGGCAACTAAACCAATTGTTAGCTAATTTTCAGATATATTATCAAAATTTAAGAGGTATTCATTGGAATATTAGAGGTAAAAACTTTTTTGGCTTACATGTCAAATTTGAAGAGTTATATACGGATGCTAATATGAAGGTAGATTTAATTGCAGAGCGTGTATTAACATTAGGAGAAACACCTTTACATACTTTTGATGATTATATCAAATCAGCTAAAGTACCTGTTGGACATAACGTTTCTGTAGATGTAGATGCAGTGGCATTAATTGTGACGTCTTTAACTGAATTATTAAAGTTAGAACGTGATATTTTAGATGCAGCAGGAGAAGCAAATGATGAAGGAACAAACGCTATGATTAGCGATTTTATCTCTGAGCAAGAAAAAACAATTTGGATGATGAATGCTTGGTTAGGAAAAAGCCTATAATTACATTAAATGATAACAAAAAAGAGCAACTTAGGTTGCTCTTTTTTTTATTTCAGTCAATTAGAATTCTAAAAAGGACTTTGATATATGTATTCGAGACCATTTTTAACCAATTATAATACACATATAATTAGTCGTTATTTTGAAGTAATAAAGTCACAAGCTCTGGTAGGTTTGTAATTAAGTTGTTAATCACAGTAGGGGCGCTTAAATCTGTTCTGATACCAGGTATAAGACTTAATGTTGGATCGTCAAAATCGGCACACCCCATACTCCAATTCGCAAAAGTTCTATCTTCTATTGATTGATCATCAATTATCTTTAGGTTGTTATGTCTTGTATCTCTGCGAAGACGCTCAATAAGATTTTCAAGATCTTTAGACTTGCCTTCAATAATTTGAAGGAATAACCCATTTTTGTGCATTAAGACACCGCTGATATTATCCATTGTATTAAAAGCACGGGAATCATGCAAAAGATCTAATAAGTCACGCTTATTAAATTGTTTTGTAGATTGACTAGTATAAATGATTCTACGACATTTCATAATATAGTTTTGATAAGATCTAGGGGAGTAGTACTAAGGTAGATAAATAAATTTTAAATCCAAATTATATCGACTAAAAAAAGCCACTATAAAGTGGCTTAATAACGAATCGATTGTTAATGTGTTTAGAACCGGATTTTAAAATCTAAATCCTCTGATGTTACTTTAAATTGGCCTTCAGAAAATTGTGGCGGACCATAACTCATAGGATTATTGGATATTCCGTAGTTTTCTAAAGGCATACCATTTTCAAAATCCATACGGTTATTTTTATTTTCGTCATGTAATACCATTATAGCATACGTCCCTGGTTTTACATTTTTAAAAGTGACAGTAGCAGTGTTATTTTCAATGCTCATGTTTTCATGTTGAATACCTTGACCTTTCATCCAAGTCTCTGTTGTATGTAAAGCAAATACTATTTGTCCAGTATTGTTTTTTGCATTATTAATAGTTGCAGTTACGGTCTGTCCTTGTTTTAATTCTTTCTCTGACTGTGCAACAGTACATGTGATACTTAGTATAAATAAAATTAAAGTGTTTAATACATGTCTTTTAATTCGGTTTGAAGTCATTATTGTGTTCATTGTGTGTTGTTTTTATTGGTTAACACATCAAAAATGCAATTAACAAAGCGCTAACACTAAAACTAATGACTCAACTGTTATTTTTAACAGACCAATTGTCTTTTTATTGTAAAGGGATGATTTCTACACGCCTATTTTTTTGTTTTCCAGCTTCGGTATCGGTTGTGTCAATAGGTAAGGCTTCTCCAAATCCTTTAGTGTTTAGTTTGTTTTTATCGACACCTTTATCAATTAAATAGGCTTTTACCGCATTGGCACGCTGTAAAGACAATTTTAAATTGGTTTGGTTAGAAGAGGTGTTGTCTGTATGACCAGAAATCTGGTAAGTTGTTATTGTGGATTGGTTAATAAATACAGCAACATTATCTAATGTTTTTTTGCTATCCTGAGTAATTTCTGCTTTACTTAATTCAAAATATATTAGAACAGGTTGCATTGGTTTTACTGTTTTTATTGGTTCTTTTTTTACTACTTCAGCACATCCATTATTTTTTTTGACGCCTTTGATTTTTGGACAGTGGTCAAATTTGTCAGGGATACCATCAGCATCGCTATCAGCTAAAGGACATCCTTTATTAGTTTTGTCTCCTGCAATAGTTGGACACTTATCATAAGGATCAGCAAAACCATCTTTATCACTATCTGGACAACCATTAAGGAGACCTGGCGTATCTGGACAATTATCGTATTTGTCAGGAATACCGTCTTTATCTCTATCAGGACAGCCATCAAAACGAGCCAATCCAAAGACATTAGGGCATTGGTCTTCTGTGTTAACAATGCCATCATTATCACTATCGGTACCTCCAAATTTAAAGATTATACCAACCGAGTGTTGATAATGTTGTAATCCATAGTCTTCAAAAGCATGTTTATAAAGACTTTGTCCCGTTAAGCCAAAGTTATAAGTTAACCAAATAGTAATACCAACTCCAGCATTTAGGGTTCCTGCTCCAATAGTATCTAACCAAGTGTAACCACCACCCAGTATCAAATATGGTGTTACTGCAAAGCTGTTAGAGAGGTTATATTTAAAGTCTCCGTCTAATGATATTAGCGGGAATTTATCGTCAATATCTATATAATTTTGTTTAATTCCGTTTAAAGTGATGGTGGACTCAAAAGATAATTTACCTTTTAAATGCCTAGCCAACGCTATTTTAAAGCCAGCAGGATCCCAATCCCATGTTTTATAGCGACCTAAATCAGCAGGACTTGATCTAATAGGATTATTGATGGCATTAGTGCTTAAGCTGACAGTCCAAGGGGAATAGGCGTCTTGTGCTTGTAGGTTTTGAGATAGGCACAATAAGAGCGTAACAGTTAGTAGTAAAACTAATCGTTTCATTTTTTTTATATATTGATTAATAGCAAAGACAATATAATCTAAAAAAATATAATACTAAAACTAATAGGGTAATGTGTTGGCTTTGATAGATTAACGATAAATAAGTGTTGTTTCTTTAGTTTTGTTTTTTTACTATTAAAAGCGTGTTATACTAGGTGATTTTGTTTTATAAAAACTAATTTTGCATTTTTTATATATAATATGTTTTACTTTATTGACATTTTAGGGACCATTGCTTTTGCCATTTCTGGCGTATTAGTTGCGCTTAATAAACGTATGGATGCTTTTGGTATTTTAATTATTGCGTTTGTAACTGCAGTAGGAGGAGGAACGTTGCGTGATATTTTAATTGGAGAGACTCCGGTAGGTTGGATGAAAGACATGACCTTTATCTACGTTGTTATTTTATCAACCATTTTTGCAGTCGCTTTTAGATCTAAAATTGATTATTTGCGAAAGTCTTTATTGTTATTTGATACTATTGGTATTGGATTGTATACGGTTGTTGGTATAGAAAAAGGAATATCTGCAGGTTTACACCCTATAATTTGTGTTTTTTTAGGGACAATGTCTGCTTGTTTTGGAGGGGTTATTAGAGATATTTTGTGTAATGAAATACCAGTAATATTTAGAAAAGAGGTGTACGCTACTGCTTGTATTTTAGGAGGAGCAACCTATTTTTTAGTGATCAAACTTCCTATAGCTTCGGATTTTGTATTTGTAATAGCAGGAGTTGTTGTTATTGCAATTAGATTAATAGCTGTTAAGTTTAAAGTTAGTTTGCCTAACTTGTATAGGGACAATTAATACTACTTTCTGATTAAAGAGTTAGTCCAAACCTAATATATGCTGTTATAACTTTGAGTGACCAATCCTAAATATTAAGAGTTGAATAATTAAATGAAGTTTTCTGTAATAGTCCACACATTAAAAGTCTTAACTTTTAGTCATTAATCCTCTTCTAAAAAAACACGTAGTTCTACGTATTGTAAGACTACTTTATAAATTGTAGCTTCGCCTTTCAAAACCAAAATCAGGAACAAAAGTTCCGCATATCCCGTAATATTTAGGGGATATGTGGAACAAAAGTCATCATATAACTAGTTGTATGGCATTAAATAAAACAATTTGAAATGAAAACAATTATTCTTGTATCAATATGTTTAACTCTACTTTCTTGTAAGAGTAAAAATGAGAATACTGAATCACAAAATCAAGTAGTATTAATTATGCAATCCATAAATACAAAATATCCATTCGAACTAAAAAACCTGACCAGTAATATTCAAGAATTATTTGAGGTTGAATGGAAAAAAACCAACTGGACATTACTTGTAGAAATATTAAAAAAAGAAAAAACTAAAACATCTTCAAATGTTGACTTAGATTTTTGTTACGCTTATGTTCTATTTAATGAAGCCAAGAATATTCACGTAGATGATTTAAGAAAAACAATAAACGCTTGCGAAAAGTTGATAAGTAAATATGAACTGAATACTAATTCGAAAACCCAATTTAAAAACGAACTTCAAAAAACTCTAGAACTAGTTATCTCCAAAGAAAATGAGGTTAAATTACTGAATTCAAAAAACTTGGACTCACTTAGCTTAAAAGAGAAAAAAGAACTAGCTTATAGTTTAAGTGATAAAGGAGGAATTGAAAATTACAAAAAATCTGCAATAATATATCAAGAATTATACAATCAAGCAACGGAAGAGTATAACAAGTTTTTTTATCTAGGAAATGAAACAATTTCTCTATTTCGTTCAAGTCAATATTCTTTAGCCTTGCCAAAATTCCATAAATTAATCGAATGGGAAATCGAAAAAGGACCAAGTGCTAATCCTTGGGTTATTGATTTCGTTTTTACAGAGATGCTATTAAATAATGATGAAAATAAAAAAGAGTTTATAAACATATGGGATAAAGCCAAAAGTCATAGTATCATTAAAGGAAATGACAATTTTCCAATGGCTTATCCTGCTCAAGATAAAATTTTATCTATTGCTATTAACCTAGACTTAAAATCAGTACTTACTGACCTAATAGAAATTTTTGATAACAACAGACCTACAGAGACTAAATCTGATAAAGTTTTAGAATTAGTTGAAAAAGCAAAAAACGCCATACAACAAGGGTAACCGTTGCACAACCCCTTAAAAAAGCACAAAAACAGCTTAAAATCTTTGATTTTAAGCTATTTTTGATTTTAATACGCCATATTTTCTCTAAAATTGAAGTGGCTTAAAACATAGCATTCGAAGGCTTATTAGGTAGTTTTTGGTACTTTTAATAAAAGCAAGTAGTCCTGCTATACTTTCTGGCAGGTTTTTCATATATTTTAAATACTTTTTAAGATTATAGGCTGTTGCGGATAGATGCATACACTTATTAGCTTGTTTAATCCCAAGGGTATTCACTTTTCCCATGCCTAAAAACTGGGTTAGTGTACCAAAAACAGGTTCTACCGTGCTTTGTCTTTTTCCTTTCATATAGCTTCCTTTTTCACTATCAACTCGTGCTATATTCCGCATGTATTCTGCGCGGTAATACGTTACCGAAAATGACTTTTCTTGTGCCGTTTTGCTTAAACAAGCGCTTCGTATTGGGCAATCTATACAAAGTTTTTTTGAACCTCTATAGGCCTTCTTTTTGGTGTTGTTCTTCTTTTCGTAAAACACCTTTTTAAAGGGGATAATCTTCCCTTGAGGGCAGGTGTAATGGTCTTCTTTTTCATTATAAATAAATTCATCTGGTCCTCCTTTAAAGGTGCCGTGTGGGGGAATATAACTGGTAATATCTTGCTTTTCTAAAAAAGCATAATTCTCGCCACTACTGTAACCAGTATCCGCGAGACAGGTATCTATGGTAAGACCAGATTGCCATAAGCGTCTTTTTACTCGCAATACAATATCTGGTAAATGCTGACTGTCTTTGCCATCGGCATGATAGGCCTTGATGTCACTTATTACATGATGTGCGGCATCTACCGTGAGCTGACTTGAATAGTTTAATTTTCTCGCTTTTCCTGGTTTTACACTTATGCGAGCATCGGGATCGGTTGGACTATAATGCGTTTTATTACTAGTATAACGGGAACCTTTATTTCCTGCTCCAGGGCGATGGTTTTGATCTTTTGACCATTTTTTGTTTCGGCTCTTTATCGCTTGTAATTCCTGACGGCTTGCTGATAATTCTTGTTGCGATTTTGGGGCTTTATTAACCTTAGAGCTACGAAAGGGTAACGTTTTATCTCTATTGCTTATATGTCGTACTGCGCGTAAATGAGCTTCTAAATCTTCTTCTGGCACTTTAAGTTCTAAGCTATCCATAGAGGCGTTTGCTTTTACAGGTGCGGCGTCTATAACTTGGGTATGGCCGCTTACCATTTGCATGTCTACGCACATTTTGAAAACATGAGTAAATAGACTTTCAAAAACTGACTCTGGGTACAGTTGACGTGTTCTACTTACCGTGGAATGCCATGGTAATTCTTCATCGATATCATAGCCTAGAAAATAAAGAATATCCAGTCGAAGACTGCAATGCGATACTAGTTTTCTATCACTAGTGATATTCTCTAAATAACCCACTAAACAGAATTTGAAAAACACCACGGGATCTAAACTTTTTTGTCCACAGTTTCCGTAATAGATTTTTGTTTGATTCCGTAGAAACTCTAAGTCTAAAATTTCTGATAATCGTCTATAAAAATTGTCTTGGGGAACCCGACGACTCAACTGGAAATTGTTGAATAATTTCTCTTGATATATTTTTGTGCCTTGCATTACTAAATATACGAAATTTATATACCTTTAACAACACGTTGTGCAACAGGCACACCGTATATAATTTATTGCTATTTCAAGGTTAACGAATGGTAGTTGTATATTTGTTAGCTTCTGATTTTCCGTCGGAAAATCCTCGCACACAAACACGCAACAAACCATAGTGTGTCGAGCAAGCAATGAGCGGCAACAAATACTCATTGTGAACTGTAACTAAGATGGTGGACCCGACCCACCAATGTATAGGAAGAGGCATTAAACCACCTAAAGGTGCTTTGGTAAAGAGCTAAGGTGCTGAGCGTTTAGGAAACGGTCACGCCAAGAGCGTGGTCAGGTACGAATAAAAGAGATGAACGCAATTGAACCCCTTTAGAGGTGTCGAGAAGTTGCTACATTCTGTCAAAAGCTACGAAGTATGATACGGAGTGAAGAGTATAGCGGTCACCTATTTATTGGCTATACGGCAGGCGTCATTCAGGGGCATGACTTTTATTTAGGCTTATATACGGAACTCGAGAACCTGACTATAAATACTAAAGGAAATACACAATAGGATCAAACTAGAGGTAGAATACCAATGTTATTTTCAGGGGCGGACTAACTCGTAGTAGTGATGAAGTTTCTGCAATGGAAATGGAGCAAAGGGGTTAGCTAATTTTAATTACTGTTAGCCAACTTGTAAAAGGAGGAGCTTATATTTGTAATTAAAATTAGAAGAACCGTATGATGGGAGACTATCACGTACGGTTCTGTGAGAGGTTTAGGGTTAAACTCCCCTTGTCTACTCGACTACATAAACGTTGTGCAACATATCCAAAACGAACTCTGAAAACCATTTAGAATGAATAAAATGAAAATCCTCATAATATTATTATTTGGAATTATTGGTTGTAAAAAAACGGATTCTGATGCTATTGAAAAAAGGATTGCGGAAAAAACAGCAAAACACGTAATTGAAAAAGATTCTTTAAATATGTGTAAATATTCTGGAGAAGTTTTATTGCATATTAAATCTGAGAAATTAAACGAAAAAAACTATAAAACATACGTCACATTAAATGGTTTGAAATCAAAATCGACTGAATTTAAGACTGAAAAACTGAATATAAACGGATTTGAAACTATTATATATTATTCCGAATCAAAAACTGATTTGTGTTTGCCTAACTCATTTTTTGTACCTGATTATAAAAGTTGGAATTTTCTGTCTGAAATTATAGAAAATGATATAATTTTAAGTCAACTAAAACTTGAATTGTCAAATGAAAAAAACGGAATTGAAGAACTGAATGAAATTGACTTTTAAATGAAAATACGTTGCACAACACCGTATAAAAATAATGCGTAGTTTAGTGCTTAATCAAAGGATAATACAATTTTGCTAAGTCTGATTTTCCTGCGGAAAATTAGCCTTGCACAAAACCGCACTATCCTTATACAAATACGTTAGCTTTAATGCTCGAGCAAGTTTACGGAATTGAAAAAAGCCTCTTTATTTTTTGAGTTTTAAGAAAGTAAAAACCGAAAAATTATGTTTCCGAATTTTGAAAAAAACGCTGAATTCTCACTCAAACTCTGAATTGAGTTGCGTCTGACTTTTTAGCTCGTTTGCGGAATCGAAAACTGCGGAATTTACACAAACTCTGAAAACAAAAATTAACAGAAAAACAAAAATTCGGAATGAATTATTAAGCGGACAAAAAAGCACTAAAAGCTAACAAAGTATATAAAAAATTGCTATTTTGTACTTAATTCTATGGTCGTTGCGGGTTTGCTACATCTCATATACAAGACCGTTAGCCATAAGATGTTAAACCGAACAAGATTTATACAGAATGAGTAGAAAACACTTTCACACATTTGATGCTTTAAGATTTTTCGCTTTTCTTTTGGTTTTTTTATTACACTTACCAAAGACGGGAAACATACATATTGATTTCTTTCTTAAAAGTGGAGGAATTGGTGTAACATTCTTTTTTGTATTAAGCGGATTTTTAATTACTTATATTTTACTCTATGAAAAAAAACACCAAAATAAAATATCTCTAAAGAAATTTTTCGCCAGACGTATTCTGAGAATTTGGCCATTATTTTACCTTATGATAGCGTTTGCATATTTATCTCCATATATATTGAATGCCCTAAACTTGCCTTTTAACAATGAAGGATACAAACCTGATTTATTGACATCAATATTCTTTGGTGAGAATTATAAAATGATGATGACAAATACATTTCCTGATGGAGCACCTTTAAGGGTTATGTGGTCACTTTGTATTGAAGAACATTTTTATATTCTGTGGGCGGTATTACTCTATTTTATTTCTGCAAAAAAAATCCCGTATCTTATTATATCCAGCATTATTATTGCTAATATATCTCGGCAAATTTACACTCATTTTGGAATAAGTCATATTGATATATTTTCTCATCTTGATTACTTTGCCTTTGGAGCAATACCCGCATATATTTTGATGCATAAGAAAATTTTTATAAATTATTTAGAAAAAATTCCAAGATATTTTAAATATATCTTTTTAATTTTAAACGTTGCAATTGTTTTTATAATCCCAAATATTAACTTCGTATTTATTGAGCATTTATCACCTTTTATCTTGAGCCTTTTATTTTCAGTTACTATACTATTCACATTAGGAAATAATTCTATTCACATAAATGACAATTTATGGTTTAGCAAATTAGGTATTTATACATATGGATTATACTTATATCATACTATCATAGTATTATTACTAATTCCGGTTTTTAAGTATCTATCTTTTTCTAATTGGTATTTATTAGGAATAACATCTTTAATTATAACAATCGGCATTAGTATAATCTCATATCATTTATTCGAAAAACAATTTTTAAAGTTGAAAAGACATTTTTACTAAATGATAAAACCAAATCCTATGGCTAACACCGGTAACCGTTGCACAACCCCATAATTTTCTAATAGAATAAGCAAAATAAGCCTTTTTAAGAGGCTCAATTTTTATTGTTTATTAAGATTTACCTTAATTTTGATACGCTTAAATGGAAGTTTGTAGCCTTGTAAAGTGCCATTATTTCAAAAAACAAAACGCCAAGTGCTTTTCCTTCACTTTTTGTTAGTTTTTGTACAAACTTTAAATATTTTTTAAGGTTGTAAGCTATTGCCGACAGATGCATAACCTTGTTGGCCTGTTTAATACCAATGGTATTTATTTTTCTTAACCCCATAAACTGTGTCAGTGTACCAAAAACAGGTTCTACAGTGCTTTGACGCTTACCTTTCATATAACGACCACGATTACTCTCTACACGTGCAATATTACGTTCGTATTCTGCTTTAAAATAGGTCACTGAAAACTTTTTCTCTTTTGCAGTTTTACCTAAACAACTCTTTTTTATTGGACAATCTCTACATTGATAAGTGCTCCCGCGATATTCCTTTTTCAAACGTCCTGTCTTGTAGTCGTTAAAGACTTTCTTAAAAGGAATAATCTCACCTTCTGGACAAACATAGTGGTCTTGATCTAAATCATGAACAAACCCATTTGGACCGCCTTTATAAGTACCATGTGGCGGAATGAAACTTACTAAATTTATCTGTTCTAAAAAAGCATAATTCTCTCCGCTACTATAACCAGTATCTGCGACGCAGTTGCGCCAAAGCAAGCCAAATAAATTTAATCTGGAACGTAAGCGTCCTACAGTATCTGGAAGGTATTGATTGTCGCGTTTGTCTGCATGGTAAGCTTTAATATCCGTAATCACATGATCACCTGTGTCCACACTTAACTGGCTCATGTAATTCAGTTTTCTAGCCTTACCTGGCTTTACACTAATTCTAGAGTCTGGATAGGTTGGACTGTAATGCGTCTTATTACTGGTATAGCGACTATCTTTAGCTCCTGCTCCGGGGCGTTGGTCTTGGTCTTTTGCCCATTTTATATTTCGGTTCTTGATAGCACTTAGTTCTTGACTGGTACCACTAATAACCTTATCGGATATATTTGCTTTGTTTGTTTTACTTTGTCGAAAAGCCGCTTTATCTCGAGCACTAATATGTCTTATTTTTTCTAAATGAGAGGCTAGATCCTCTTAAGGAACTTTTAGCTCTATAATATCCATAGAAGCATTTGCTTTTATAGGTGCAGAATCTATCGTTTGCGTATGACCACTGACCATGCCTTTTAAGGTGCAAAGCTCTAATACTTTTGTAAATACAGTTTCAAAAACAGATTCTGGAAAAAGTTTACGAGTACGACTTATTGTTGAATGCCATGGTAATTTATCTTCTAAACCATAACCTATAAAAAACAAAATATCTAAGCGCATACTACTATGTTGTATCAACTTACGATCAGTTATTATGTTTTCTAGATATCCTACCAAACACAGTTTAAAAAACACAACTGGGTCAATACTTTTCTGACCACTAGTCCCATAATAAGGCGCTGTAAGTTTATAGAGATACTCTAAATCCAATACCGATTTAAGGCGTCGGTAGAAATTGTGTTCGGGAATACGTTCGCTCAATAGAAAATGAGTAAACAACTGTTCTTGATAGGTCTTTTTTCCTTGCATACCAGTAATTTACAAATAATATCTTGTCAATAACAAACCATTGCTATAACTTTATCAACAGAGTTGTGCAACAGGCACACCGTATAAAATTAATTATAAATTTGTCTAAACATTTGGGTGCACTTCATTTCTATTCGGTTTTTATTTGCTATATTAAGTTACTTAAACACGCCACTAATCATAGTGTGTCGAGCAAGCAATGAGCGGCAACAAATACTCATTGTGAACTGTAAATAAGATGGTGGACCCGACCCACCAATGTCGCTTTATAGGAAGAGGCATTAAACCACCTAAAGGTGCTTTGGTAAAGAGCTAAGGTACTGAGCGTTTAGGAAACGGTCACGCCAAGAGCGTGGTCAGGTACGAATAAAAGAGATGAACGCAATTGAACCCCTTTAGAGGTGTCGAGAAGTTGCTACATTCTGTCAAAAGCTACGAAGTATGATACGGAGTGAAGAGTATAGCGGTCACCTATTTATTGGCTATACGGCAGGCGTCATTCAGGGGGCATGACTTTTATTTAGGCTTATATACGGAACTCGAGAACCTGATTATAAATGTTAAGGAAAATACACAATAGAATCAATCTAGAGGTAGAATACCGATGTTATATTCAGGGACGGACTAATCCGTAGTAGTGCTGAAGATTCTGTAATGGAAATGGAGCGAAGGGATTAGGTTATACGGTTGCATTACATTTAACAACTCAAATAAATTGAGGATGAATTTATGGAATGAAACAAAATCAATACCAATAAGCAGAACCATGGTATGGGAAGCTTATAAGAAAGTGCGAGCCAATAAAGGGAGTGCAGGAGTGGACTCGATAAGCATGGAACAGTTCGATGCTAAACGCAGTAAACACTTGTACAAACTTTGGAATCGGATGGCATCGGGGAGTTATTTTCCGCCACCAGTCAAAGAGGTAGAAATACCAAAGAAGGATGGAAGCATCCGTAAATTAGGAATTCCGACTATAAGTGACCGCGTGGGACAAATGGTGGTTAAGATGTATATAGAACCTGGTTTAGAGAAAATATTCAGTTCCAATTCCTATGGGTATAGACCTCACAGAAATGCACATCAAGCATTAACATCTGTTAGAGAAAACTGCTGGAAAACCGATTGGGTAATAGATTTAGACATTAAAAGTTTCTTTGACACTATCGACCACAACAAACTGATGCTAGCAGTAGAAAAGCACATTCCAGAAAACTGGGTAAAGCTTTATATTGCACGATGGTTAGTAAGCCCTGTTTTAACTAAATTAGGAGAAATCATTAAAAACAAAGGAAAAGGAACACCACAAGGAGGCGTTATAAGCCCGCTTCTGGCAAACCTATTTCTACATTATGGTTTTGACAAATGGCTAGAACACACCGACACTACCGTGAAATTTACACGTTATGCCGACGATGTAATTGTACACTGTAGAAGTCAAAAACACGCAGAACATGTGCTAGAGGCAATTCGAAACAGAATGACACAAATAGGATTGGAATTACATCCAAAGAAAACCAAAATCGTGTACTGTAAGGATTATCGAAGACAACAAAATTATTCAGTTATTAAATTTGATTTTTTAGGCTACTCTTTTCAGCCTAGAACATCCAAATCTAAGAAAATTAAAGGATTATTTTTAGGCTTTGATTGTGCCATAAGTATAAGTTCCAAGAAGCGCATTGCTGATAAATTAGGAGAATTGAAAGTACATAGAATGACTTGTAAGAGTATTGTAGGCATTGCGCATCGTTTAAACCCTATTATTAGAGGTTGGATACGCTACTACGGTAAATTTAGAATATCTATGCTACACAAGGTTTTCAAATTACTCAACAATCGTTTAGTGAGGTGGGCAAGAAAACGGTATAAGCGCTATAAAACGAGTATAAAACGTGCCTATAAATGGTTTAACAGAGTGCAGGAACAATTTCCTAACTTATTTTATCATTGGCACATGGGTTTTATCAAGTAATTTAGTACTTTAGATTTGTATAACAAGAGCCGTATGATGCGAGAGTATCACGTACGGTTCTGTGAGAGACTTGAGGTGAAATCCCTCTTGTCTACTCGACCACAAAACCGTTAGCAAACATTTAGAGAATGAAATATATTATTCAATTTTCCATAATAGTCTTTACAATTATAGCGCAAGGTCAAGGTACTTCCGACAAGTGGTATTTTGGAAATGAAGCTGGTCTTGACTTTTCAACTGGTAGTCCGATTGAAATAACTGATAGTCTCATGAACAGTATAGAGTCTTGTGCTTCAGTTTCAGATACTTTTGGTAATTTATTATTTTATACAGATGGTGTAAATGTTTGGGATTCTAATAACAATGTAACTCCAAATGGAACTGGTTTATTTGGTAATGTTTCTACTAGTCAAATATTGATAATACAAAAACCCAAAACCGAAGGCATGTATTACATTTTTTATGCTGATGCTTTTGGCGGACCAAATGGATTAAGATATTCAGAAATGAATATGAATTTAAATAATGGTAATGGAGATATTGTCAATACAACAAAGAATACTTTATTGCATTTAAATGCATCAGAAAAAATGAGTGCAATAAATCATTGTGATGGTTCAGATATTTGGTTAGCAACTTTAAATTTCTCAAATAATAATTTTTACATTTATAAAATATCAGAAACTGGAATTGAGCAACCAATTATAAGTAATAGTGGAAACATTGATGATTCGTGTTGCCATACTATGAAATTTTCTCCAAACGGCTCATTTCTTGCTTACACAAATAATTTTTCTGGCAATGGAGATGATTCTAAGTTGTATAGTTTTAATGCACTAACAGGGATAATTACTTTTCACTCTAATCTTCCTAGAAACATAAACAATTTAGAAAATAATTATGGCTTATCTTTTTCGCCAGACAATTCCAAACTTTATATCTCATCAGGATATAATCTTACTAGTCAAGGAGTCACCAATGTCTTGTATCAGTACGATATGGAAAGTTTAGATATTCCCTCAACAAAAACTATAATTTTTGAAGAACTATTTCCAAATCAAGGTGTCAATCCTACACCATTTGGGAGTTTACAAAATGGTCCTGATGGTAAAATATATCTTGCTCGATGGTCTGCTAACCTTTCTGTAAATTCACTTGGAGTAATTAATAATCCAAATGCTCAAGGCTCTTCTTGTAATTTTCAATTAGAAGGTGTTTCTCTAGGTGGCAAAAGTTCATTATTAGGCCTTCCGAATTTTAATGAAAGCTATTTCAATCAATCTAACCCAATTACTTGTGATGAACTTAGTATTGATGAAAATATAAAAGAAAAACTCAAGATATTTCCTAATCCTTTTACAGTAAACCTGAATGTTGAATTTGTAAATCAAGAGAACGAAATTAATATTAAACTTTATTCTATATTAGGAAAACTAGTATTAGAGGATACCTATTTCAATAAAAAACAACTTCAAATAAATACTTCTAGTTTGAGAGAAGGTGTTTATTTTTTAAAAATATCAACTAAGAATAGATCAAGTACATTAAAAATAGTAAAGAGTTAAACGTTAGCCAACAAAGTACTGTGTTAAAAAACAAGTAAAATGTCATTAATTTTTCACTAACGTATTTTTATATTCTTTATCAAATATTAACCCTGATTTAGCAATAGCAAATGCCTGTTTTAATAACTTATTACAAACCGCTATTAAGGCTAGTTTTTTGCTTTTTCCACTACCACTTTGCCTAATCACAGGAGTTAATCCAGCATAACTGCATAATTCGCTTGCGCTAGAAAAACGTTCAAATCCACCTGTTAAAACGATGAGCATAATAGCTGTTTTTCTACCAATTCCTGGTATCCTTTTTTTATACGAGTAAATAAATCTTTATGCTCCTCTTTTACCAAATGAAATAAACGTACTTCTAAGTTTTCTAGCTCTTTTTCAGTGTGTTTTAAACTACGCTTTAATGATCTTACAACAGCTTTACTTGGTTCTCCCAAAACGGCTTCACCATGTAGTTTGTTTTTTAACATTGTACATTGCTTTGTATACACGGTAAGGGTTATGGTGATTTGAAGACACTCTTGCACTTCTTTGGAGCTACGCTTCCACAACGTTAATTCTACATGTTTCGCATAGTCACAAATTAGTTTAGAGTCACTTTTGTCTGTCTTGATTTTAGACAGCCTCATCTGGATAAAACGCTTAACTGACAATGGATTTTCTACTGATACTTTATGACCATTTTCAAATAAATAATAAGCCAACTGATAATGGTAATAACCTGTAGCCTCCATTACAGAATGACTATTAATATCTAACAGCTTTACATACTTTTTAAAGCCTGAAATACTATTTTTAAACTGGTAATAATTCCCTTCGGAATCTGTAACATCAAATACTAAATGACTGATGTCAAGTCCAAAATATTTTATATCTTTATTCATAACAAAGTGTTTTTTGAAATCAAGGAACGAAGATTCACGATTTCCAATTTATTTAAATATTATAAAATGAGTAAAGGACATACTACGCGAGTTTCAACGACTTAAAATCGAGGTCTAAAAGCCTCACAGAACTGTACGAAATCTGGTTAGAAAAAGAGAGGGGATTTTCAATGTTGACGAGATCTAAAGTCTCTGCGTGTATAATAACCTTATGCCTCTCTTTTGTGCTTTCTATTTTATGTATAAATTTAATGAATTGTAAACTCAAGGTGTATATAGCTCATAGCTAGACAGTTGATTAAACGGAATTAAGGCATATTTGGAAAGTCGCCAAATTTTTAAATTTGACGATTTCCAATAAAAAAGATAAATAGTAAAATTTAAAAATCTGGCTTGTGCTTAATCCGAAAATAATCGCAATTTTACACGCTACGAGCCACAGACAAGACCGTTGTAAAACATTTGACCAAAACAAGAAAATGAACAAATACAAATTAAATTTTTTGACAATTTTACTTCTGATTCCAATGTTAGCGATTGGACAAATTCCGAAAGGATATTTTTTAGACGCAGACGATTCAGCTGAAAAAGGATATAAGTTAAAGCCATTCAAACAAAAAAAAGAAGGAATTTATCATTATGCAATTCTTACGGAATTGCCATTTGAAAATGATTGTGAAACCGGAATTTCGGAAAAAGAACAAATTGATTGTGCGGAAAATAATCTAAAAGAACTGATTAGCGAAAAACTGAATTCTGAAACTGAATTTAAAGGTGACGTGTATGTTTATCTGACTGTAACTGAAAAAGCGGAAATTGTTGATATAAAAGTTAAGTCTTATCCACAATCAGACAAAATTGACAAAAAAATAAAGCAAGCAACGGAACAAATAACAGTTCGAACAGCGAAATATAAAAAGAAAGTGGTTAAGTCTAGATTATGGACAAAATTAGAATTTAAATAAAAAACGTTTTACAACATCGCATAAAAATAATGCGTAGATTAGTGTTTAAACAAAGAACAGTGCACTTTTGCTACTTCTGATTTTCCTACGGAAAATCCTCGCACAGAAAACCGCACTAACCGTTACCTGGTATTAAAAAAAAATCACGAATGCGACAAAAAAAGGACATAAAAGAAGATCTCGTTTTTGACCAATTCAAAGTACAAATTGAAAATAAAGGAATGACAATAGAATCAATTGATACTGCAGAATTGATTCTTATTAAAAAGGGAGATTTGACTTTAGAAGTCAGTTTGGATAACGTAAGAAAAAATTATGCAAGAGATAAAGATAAAACACACATTTCTGATTTAGTCGGAATTTTAGCAGATTATTCTATAGAAATTCCTGAAGATTGGAATTTAGCCAAAAATGACATCTATATTTCTTTACACCCCAATGATTTTGATTGTAAAGAATTTATAAATTTTAAAATCACCAATGAAATTGATAAAGTATATATTCATACTGGAAATGATAAATTTAGTTTAATTTCTAAAAATGACCTTTCGAAATGGAATATTACGGAACTTGATTTAGAAAACCAAGCCAAAAAAAATGCTGACAAATTATTATCTGAATCAGTAATCGAATTTGACATCCTTGAGAATAGAAAACTGGGAATGTTAGAATCAAAATATCCGAATTTAAAAAGTGCTCTATTATTAGCACCTTCAATGGCGGAAAAAGTAAAGACCGATTTTAGTTTTCCTTTCTTTGCTGTTATTCCAGTTCGAGATTTTTGTTATATTTTTTCCGAAAATGATTTTCAATTCTTTGCTTCAAAAATTGGAAAAGTAGTAGTTGACGAATATAAAAAATCAGGTTATCAAGTAACAACAGAAATATTAAAATTTACAGAAAAAGGAATAGAAGCAGTTGGAAAATATCCAGTTGAATAGAAGATTTGAAATAAAAACGGCAGGTAACAAAGTACTGTATTGAAAATACTAGTAAATAGAATCAAATTTTATAGTTTTTAATTATTTACTTTTTTTTGCAATCATAAGTGTGTTGGTACCTGTTACATGTTCTAAGACAGTACAAGTAAAAAGACTGTGATTTTTAAAACAAGTAATCACTTGATATTGTTTGTCTTGCTTGTCTAAGTTTATCCCCAAATTATAAAGGATAGTCCCTTTTGGATTTGTAATTTGAGCTAAGTGATTACTAAAAGCTTCTGTTAAGAATTGGGAAGGCACCTCTTGATCAATAAACAGGTCAACTATAATTACATCGTAGTGAGAGGTACACATGTTTACAAAATCTAAAGCGTCACAATTAAAGATATTGATATTGTCAAAGGAGGATAGATTAAACTCGTTTTTTGCTATAGAAATTACTTTTTCATCAATCTCTAAGACATCCAATGTCCCTTTATAATCAAATTTATTTTTTAAAGAATGCACAATACTTCCGCCACCTAATCCCAAAAGTAAGATAGATTGACTATTTTTAATATCTATTTTAGAAAGACCTGTTTCTAGAATGCGCTGCAAGGTTCCGTAAGAATAGTTTGCATTTTTACTATCTAATACTTTTCGACCGTTTATCCAAGTGACCTCTAATATGCCATTAAAATCGGTGTCTATTTTAGTCGTTTGCGGCCAGATAAAACTCAGTAGTTTTTTCATCATAAATTAAGAGAAACGCATTACAAGGTTAGTCATTTGGTTTGTGCACAAATTTAGTGGTTTTATATATTGTGCTGTCAAATTATTATTATTAAATGATAATTTGTCTTTGAAATATAAGCCTGTACTTTCGGTATTAATAGTATTAATAGAAAATATGTTGCATAAAAAAGCTCCTTTTATCACAGCATAGTGCTGGATAAAAGGAGCTGTAATTATTTATAGAGGTCTTAGTTTTCTGTTGTCACAGGAAATCCGCGGTCTCTTAATAAGGCTTCAATTTTAGCATCTCGTCCTCTAAATTGTCTAAACGCTTCAGCAGGATCCA
Source organism: Olleya sp. HaHaR_3_96 (assembly GCF_019278545.1). NCBI lineage: Bacteria > Pseudomonadati > Bacteroidota > Flavobacteriia > Flavobacteriales > Flavobacteriaceae > Olleya > Olleya sp. HaHaR_3_96. Next base: position 3,900,949 of record NZ_CP058987.1, on the reverse strand, counting down.
TGCTGTTTCTTGGCGCGAATAAATACTTGACTAATTTGTCAGCAACTTCTTTATCATAAAACCCTCCTGGAGCGTCTTTAAAGGCTTCTGAGGCATCACTAGTTAAAACATCTGCCCACATGTAACCATAATAAGCAGTGGCGTAACCTTCACCAGAAAAAACGTGACCAAAATGCGGCGTTCTGTGACGCATTGGTAATTCTTTTGGCATATTTAATTCGACTAACGTTTCACGTTCAAATTTGTCAATATCAATATTTTTAGGATCAGCGAGGTGTAATTTCATATCCATTAATGCAGACGCTAAATATTCAGTAGTACCAAACCCTTGATTAAAGGTTGAGGCCTTTTTGATTTTAGCCACTAGACTTGCAGGAATTGGTTCGCCTGTTTTATTATGAACTAAAAATTGATTGATGACTTCATCTGTAGATAACCAACGCTCTAATAATTGACTTTGAAATTCTGTATAATCACGAACACCTCCATTTAAAGTAGGATATTTTACATTAGAAGAGAAGAAGTGTAACGCATGTCCAAACTCATGAAAAAAGGTTTGTGCATCATCCCAAGAGATTAATACAGCTTCTCCAGGAGCCGCTTTTACAAAGTTTGAATTGTTTGACGCTAAGACTGTTTTTGGGCCATCAAAAGTAGTATGACTTCTATACGTAGTTGCCCAAGCTCCAGAACGTTTTCCAGGTCTTGCAAATGGATCTAAATACCATAAACCAATATGTTTTCCAGACGCTAAGTCGGTCACGTCCCAAACTTTTACATCTTCATGAAATACGGGTACTTTTCCAGCTTCAACGGGCGTAAATTTATAGTTAAATAAACGACCAGCAGTATAAAATAAGGCTTGTGTTAACTTGTCCAGTTGTAAGTATTGTTTCACCTCGTCGCTATCTAAGTCGTATTTTTTCTGTCTAACTTTTTCTGCATAAAAACGGTAATCCCAAGATTCAATTTCAATTTTATTTCCTGACGCATCAGCGACAGCTTGCATGTCTGCAACTTCTTCTTTGACTCTGGCAATAGCGGCAGGCCAAACGGCTTCCATTAATCCCATAGCATTTTCTGGTGTTTTAGCCATACGGTCTTGTAAACGCCATTCTGCATAATTCTTATACCCTAATAATTCAACACGTTCTCTACGTAGTTTTAAAATATCAGCGATAAGTGTGTTATTATCAAATTCGTCTCCATTATCTCCTCTAGAGTAATAGTTGGTCCAAACTTGCTTACGTAATTCGCGATTTGTACTATACGTTAAAAAAGGATCCATTGAAGATCTCGTGTTGGTGATGGCATATTGCCCTTCTTTACCATTATCTGTAGCTATTTTTGCAGCAGACTTAATAAACCCTTCACTTAAACCATCTAATTGGTCTTTGGTTAAATAGGTGATATAATTTTCTTCATCATGTAATACATTATCTCCAAACTTATTATAAAGTGTGGATAGCTCTTTGTTTATTTCAGCATAACGTTTCTTTTTAGTGGCATCTAATTCGGCACCATTCATTTCAAAACGTTTGTAAATAAGATCAACAACACGTTGTTGATCTACTGGCAAAGGTTTGCTTTGCGACGCATCATAAACAGATTTAATACGTTTAAATAATTTTTCGTTTTGATTAATTTTAGAAGTATAATCAGATAATTTTGGCGCTAGGTTACCTTGTACTTCTCTAAATTCTGGGCTACTCATATTACTACTAAAAATACCGTAGTAAGTAAAGACATTATCTAAACCGCTACCAGCACGTTCCATAGCTTCAATAGTATTTTCAAAAGTAGGTGCTTCTGTATTGTTGGCAATAGCATCTATATCTTCTAGACCTTTTTCCATACCTTCAAGAACAGCAGATTCTATTTGATCAACTTTCATTTTGTCAAAAGCAGGAACACCTCCGTAAGGCCCGGTGTAGTCTTTAAGCAGTATATTATCAGACATTGGTTTTGCGGGTTCTGCAGTTTTGGTGCCTTTTTTGCAACTCGTACTAAATAGCACAATAGTGCAAGTTAGGATAGAATATAATGTGTTTTTTTTCATAAATAAAGAGTGATTTTTTTTCAGCTTAAAAATACTCAAAAGCGAGGAACTATTCAATGATTTTTACGGTTTTAATATAGATGTTTCTTAGCGGCCATTCCGCTTCATCCACGTCAACAGCATTTATTTTGTCAACAATGTCCATTCCTTTTATGACTTCTCCAAAAACAGTATAATCGCCATCTAAGTGGTACGCGTCTTGTTGCGTTATAAAAAACTCATAAGGAGAGGCTAGTTTGTGCGGGTTTTCAATTTCGCCACTAGGCATAGATATAACACCTCTTTTATGTGTATAACCACGATTAGTATCAGTAGGTAAAAGATATTTACCAATTTTACGACGTCTAGAGGTGACTTGTCCATTATCTGTATTTCCACCTTGAATGATAAAGTTTTTGACCACACGATGAAACTGTGTATTATCAAACGCACCTTGTTTGGCTAGAAATATAAAATTAGCACGGTGGAATTTAGTTTTATCATATAGTAAAATATCAATGTCTCCAGAAGAGGTTACAATACGCACTTTGTTTTCTTTGTTTTTAGCTTCATAGCCTAAGAAAAACTCCATGACATTATCCTCTGTTAACCGTGGGAATTCTCGTTTAGGAGTCGTGTCTTTTACTATCGCTTTAGTCTCTATTTTAGAAGTGTTGTTTTTGGTTTTAGACTTGGATTGTTTATCTTCACAGTTAAGACATAAAAAACAAAAACCAACCAATAATAATACGCGCATTTTTAAAATGAATTTTAATGAATTTATCATAGCGTTGCCAAAAATAAAAAATATCCCTTTGCCAGCCGAAGCTTCTCAGCTTAAAATGGTACCATCTTATAGGAAGGAATTAGTTAAGGAACAAGGCGTAAATATTAAAAACGCGAGACAGAGCGCTGTGTTAGCACTGTTTTATCCTGATTTAGAGGCGCAAACTAAACTAATTTTAATTTTACGAAAAACCTATAAGGGCGTGCATTCTGGACAAGTGGGTTTTCCTGGCGGTAAAGTAGAGTTGGAGGATAAAGATTTAATGCATACCGCATTGCGAGAAACGCATGAGGAAGTTGGTGTGCATCCAAAACTAGTGACTGTTTATAAAAAAATGACACAAGTTTATATCCCGCCAAGCAACTTTAACGTGCAGCCTTATATAGGTGCGGCATCACAAACACCTATTTTTACCAAACAGGATGATGAAGTGGAGGATTTATTGGAAGTTTACCTGTCGGATTTATTAGATGATAATAATGTAACGTCTAAAAAAGTTAAGACAAGTTATGATACTGATGTTGAGGTGCCTGCCTTTTATTTGGGTACGCATTTAGTTTGGGGTGCAACAGCAATGATGTTGAGCGAAGTCAAAGACTTGTTAAAAGCTACCCTATAAGTTAAAGGTTTTTCTATATTTGTGAATACTAAATGTAAAATAAAACTATGGGGTTATTTAAAAGAAATCCTTTTGGACATATACTTTTTGTAAAAAAATGGCTGATTAGAATACTTGGTGTTTTATCACATAGGCGTTTTAGAGGCTTTAACGAATTACAGATTGAAGGTTCTGATGTTATAAGAGATTTACCAGATACTAACGTCCTATTTATCTCCAATCACCAAACCTATTTTGCGGATGTTATTTCAATGTTTCATGTGTTTAATGCGGCATTAAGTGATCGTCAAGACTCTATTAAAAACGTCGGGTATTTATGGAATCCCAAATTAAATTTTTATTACGTTGCCGCTAAAGAAACCATGAAATCTGGTTTATTACCTAAAATATTTGCTTACACAGGCTCTATTAGTATAGAACGTACATGGCGTAGTGAAGGTAAAGATGTGAATAGACAGGTTAAAATGTCTGATATTTCTGCCATAAAAAAAGCATTAGATGATGGATGGGTCGTTACCTTTCCGCAAGGAACAACCACACCATTTAAACCAATCCGTAAAGGAACAGCGCATATTATAAAACGCTATAAGCCAATAGTCGTGCCTATAGTAATTGATGGTTTTAGACGTAGTTTTGATAAAAAAGGATTACGTATTAAAAAGAAAAACGTCTACCAGTCTTTCGAAATCAAGGAACCTTTAAAAATCGATTACGAAAATGACTCTATCGCAGATATCGTAGAACAAATAGAATATGCTATCGAGCAACACCCATCGTTCTTAAAAGTAATCCCTCAAAAAGAGTTACTAGCACAAGAAGAACTGAATAAAAAACGAGAGTGGTTAGGTGATATTTAATCACATTACCTATTATTAAGGTTTAGATATATCCAATAAAAAAGCATCAAAATAAAATTTTATTTTGATGCTTTTTTAGTTTTATTAAGGTCTCATCTTTAGACTTCAATCTTTTTTAACTCTTTATAGTTTCTGTTTAAACGCTTTAATAAAATACCATATATTAAACTATAAAATCCAAATATAATGGCCATAACTATTATCGTTAATACTGTCACTATACCTATAAATTTGGATAATTCCATGGTGGACATAGCTGTAACATTAAAATCTGTGTTTTTAGTTTTTAATGATAAATAAGTATAATATGGCGCAGATACTACAATCATAAATAAATTATAAACCACGTAGTATTTAATAATTTTACGCGTTTTTAAAATATTAGTCATTAACTGCTTTGTACTGTCAACGACAGATATTGTTTTGTAAGACTTATATAATAAATATATAAAAATAACGATAACAAGATAGGATAGGAGTAATAGTGTTTTTTGCATAATACCATCCCCAAAAGTCTCAGTAAAATGCTTATGATAATTGTCCGACATCAAAAAAGGTGTAAAATTACACAATAATATAAATACTAATTCGGCAATACTTATATAAAATAACGTCTTCACAATGTTAGACGATTTTTTAAATAACATGGGATATATTTGGGAAGCTGATTTTTTTTCAAATCGATCATCGCTTTTAACCCAATCTTTTTTTAATAATTCTAATTCATCCATAGGTTAAGGATTTAAAATGGTTCTCAGTTTGTTTTTCACTCGGTTCATCTTCACTCTAGCATTAACTTCTGTAATACCCATTGTTTCGCTTATTTCTTTATAATTTTTGTCCTCAAGATATAGAAAGACTAGGGCTTTTTCTATATCATTTAATTGGTGGACTGCAGCGTATAATAATTTTAATTGTTCTTCTTCTGTGCTATCGTATTCTTCAGCACTAATTTTAAATTGTACAGTGTCAAATTGTTGCGTATTGATCGTGCGCTTAGACTTTCTGTAAAGTGTAATAGCCGTATTTAAGCCCACACGATACATCCAAGTACTAAATTTACTGTCCCCTCTAAACTTCGGGAAAGCCTTCCATAATTGGATGGTTATTTCCTGAAATAAATCGTTGTGCGCATCATAATTATTGGTGTAAAGTCTACAAACTTTATGTACAATATTTTGATGCTGTTCAAGCAATTCAACAAAATTTTGTTCTAATGGTTTACTCAATGGTTATTTGGTTAGTTTAACTATTAGTAGTTAAAATTATAAAGATGTTACACAAATTTAAAATTATTTTTTTGGACGTTGCCTTTATCCTGAATTTAGTTCAGGATAAAGGCCAGGCTTTCTCTACTCGCTCTCTGCGAGGAGCTCAAACACACCGTTCAATCCTTAACGCAACTCAGCAGTAAAAATCAACACTTCGGGAGTAAATTATTTCTAATCCTAGGTCGTCAGTCCATCTTTGTAGCATCAAACAATCAAAAACGACCAATCTATGAAACCTTTATTATCCTTTTTAATCCTCCTTTTAACACTAACCACACAAGCCCAAACCACAATCTCTGGAACAGTAATGGATACTAAACATCAGCCAATAGTGGGGGCTAATGTCTATTTAGAGGGGACTTATGATGGCGCTAGTACATTAGCAAACGGACAATTTTTATTTACAACAACAGCAGTTGGACAACAAAACTTAGTGGTGTCCTTTGTGTCTTATGAAGCTAAAACAATCACCAAAGACGTTACAAGCTTATCAAATTTAAACATCACATTGCGTGACGATGTTAATACTTTAGATGCAGTTGTTATTTCGGCAGGGACATTTGCGGCAGGAGACAATAGTAAGGTTTCCGTTTTAAAACCTTTAGACGTGGTAACTACAGCAAGTGCTTTAGGTGACTTTGTTGGTGCTTTACAGACTTTGCCAGGGACATCAACCGTTTCCGAAGATGGACGATTATTTGTACGAGGCGGTGATGCAGAAGAAACTCAGATTTTTATAGATGGCATACGTGTCTTTACGCCGTATTCTCCAACCATTAATAACGTCCCTACTCGTGGACGCTATTCGCCATTTTTATTTGACGGAATAACCTTTTCAACAGGAGGGTATAGTGCAGAATACGGGCAAGCTTTGTCTAGTGTTTTAGAATTAAATACCGTCAATCAACCAGATCAAGAAAAAACCGATATAGGAATTATGAGTGTTGGGGCCAGTCTTGGTAATACTCAAATTTGGGGTAAAAACAGCTTAAGTGTTAATGCGTCGTATATTAATTTAGCGCCCTATTTAAAATTGTTTCAAGATCGTAACGATTGGAAAAAGCCCTACGAAACCATTTCTGGAGAAGCTGTGTTTAGACACAAAACAGACAACGGAATCCTTAAATTATATTCCGCTTTTGATACTAGTAATTTTAGTCTAATACAAGACGATATTAATTATGCAGACGGATTACCATTTGCTTTAGATAACAAAAACTTATATTTTAATGGTTCGTATAAAGCGGTTTTAAATAGTAATTGGACCTTATCCAGCGGTTTAAGTTATACCTATGCTAAAGGTAAAGTTAATGTGTTTGATAGCCGCATTCACTCCACAGAAAATTCAATTCATGCCAAGCTAAAATTAAAACACCGATTTAGTAATCGGTTTAAATTAAACTTTGGTATCGAGCAGTTTGCGACTACATTTGATGAGCGTTATCATGATGTTTTTGTAGATCAGGTCAACTATGGTTATCACAACAATCTTACAGGTGCATTTACAGAAGCAGATGTGTTCTTCTCTAAAAATCTAGCCTTAAAAGTTGGATTACGTGCAGAATATAGTGCGCTGTTTGATAAGGTTACTATGTCACCAAGAACGTCTTTAGCCTATAAAACAGGACGTAAAAGTCAATTGTCATTGGCTTATGGTAATTTTTACCAACAACCCAATAGTGCGATTTTAAAATTTGATCAAAATTTGGACGCGCAACAAGCAGAACACTACATTTTAAATTATCAATATAATGCAGATGGTAAAATATTTAGAGCAGAAACGTATTATAAAAAATATAGCGATTTAGTTAAATACGATACTGATTTTACTAGCTTTAGTAGTAATTATAATAATTCAGGATCTGGTTATGCTAAAGGCTTAGACCTGTTTTTTAGAGATAATAAAAGCCTCAGGAATATCGATTATTGGGTAAGCTATTCGTTATTAGATACCACACGAGATTATAAAAACTACCAAGAAGCAGCACAGCCTAATTTTGCTAACACACATAATTTATCAATTGTTGGTAAATATTGGATAGATAGCTGGAAAAGTCAAGTAGGTTTTAGTTATGGATTTGCATCAGGGCGCACGTATACCAATCCAAATTCAAGTGGGTTTTTAAATCAAAAAACAAAAAGCTATAACAGTTTAAGTGTTAATTGGGCCTATTTACTAAGTCCACAAAAAATCTTGTATTTTTCTGTAAACAATGCCTTAGGTTTTAAAAATGTTACCGGTTATCAATATGCAGATACCCCAGATTTAAATGGACAGTTTAATAGCCGAACATTACGGCCTGCAGCAGATCAGTTTTTCTTTGTAGGGTTCTTTTGGACTATTAGCGAGAAGGGGACGGATAATCAATTGGATAATCTTTAGGAGCTTGGTGTTAGTTGGTTTTTAGTAAAAACTCCTCTTTCTTTTTATTTCCTTTTAAGGGAAATTAAAATTCATTCTCCTCTTAAATTAAAGAGGAGAGCTACATATATTCGACTGATTAGTTTGCTAAATTAATTCGGAGTGATCACGGTAAGTCAGTTCGCGTGCTGTGACGATAGGAGTAGTGTATCGAGAACTTTATGATGGTAAAAACTCCTCTTTCTTTTAATTTCGTTTTAAGGGAAATTAAAATTCATTCTCCTCTTAAATTAAAGAGGAGAGCTACATCTAATCGACTTATTACTTTGCTAAACTAATTAGGAGTAATGATATTAACTCAGTTCGCGTGCTGCGATGGTAGGAGTAGTGTATCGAGAACTTCATGATAATAAAAACTCCTCTTTCTTTTAATTTCCTTTTAGGGGAAATTAAAATTCATTCTCCTCTTAAATTAAAGAGGAGAGCTGCATATAATCTACTTATTACTTTGCTAAACTAATTAGGAGTAATCATAGTAAGTCAGTTCGCGTGCTGCGATGGTAGGAGTAGTGTATCGAGAACTTTATGATAGTAAAAACTCCTCTTTCTTTTGATTTCCTTTTAAGGGAAGTTAAAATTCATTCTCCTCTTTAATTAAAGAGGAGAGCTACATATAATCGACTTATTACTTTGCTAAACTAATTGGGAGTGATTATAGTACGTCAGTTTGAGTGTTGTTACTTGAGGAGTGGTGTATTGAGAACTGTTATTTTAGTAAAAACTCCTCTTTCTTTTAATTTCCTTTTAAGGGAAATTAAAATTCATTCTCCTCTTAAATTAAAGAGGAGAGCTACATATAATATACTTATAACTTTGCTAAACTAATTAGGAGTGATTATAGTACGTCAGTTTGAGTGTTGTTACTTGAGGAGTGGTGTATTGAGAACTGTTATTATAGTAAAAACTCCTCTTTCTTTTTATTTCCTTTTAAGGGAAATTAAAATTCATTCTCCTCTTAAATTAAAGAGGAGAGCTACAATGTAATATGCTTATAATTTTGCTACATTAATCAGGGGTAATCATACCACGTCAGTTCGAGTGCTACGACGATAGGAGTAGTGTATTGATAATTTTTAAAATAAAGGTAAAGACTCAAACTGTGCAATTATAAATAACTTCCCGCAAGCTCTCGCATCAGACAAAGCATCGTGATGTTTTAAAGCAATATTATGGACTTTACAACAAGCATCTAATTTAGCAGGTTTATAACCTTTACTACGATACAATTTAAGAGTGCATTCCCAACGTTGTTCCATGACCAAATCCGTATGCGGAATATTATAATCACTCATCGTTTTTAGTAATACGGTTCGGTCAAAAGACTCATTGTGAGCAACCGTTACAATTCCAGAAATACGTTTTTTAATTTCCGGATATACTGCTTTAAAGTTTGGAGAAAACCGAGTGTCGTCCTCAGTAATGCCATGGACTTGTACATTATGGTAGTTGTAGTCGTTGTTTGGAGGCTGAATTAAAGCATGAAACTCTTCAATAATTTCTCCATCTTTAAACGTTACAATCCCAACCGAACAAATGTGGTGTCCTTTTGCAGTTTCGAAATCTATTGCAGCGAATGTAGATGACATGTTTTTGATTTTGGGTAAAGTTACAGCATAATATTTAAACTATTTACTCAAGGCTTTCAAAATTCGTTCTTCGTTAATAACAATATCTCTGAATAAAACATGTGGAAACTCTTTGTGTTTTGATGTTTTGAAGAAGTCGAAAATATTAGATAGAGTGGAAGCTGTAATTAATGATAAATTCATTTCGGTATCCATTTCACAATCTGTAACAAAATCGTCACTAAATTCTGGTGCAACAAGTAAAATTTTAACAATACGTAAATTATTTTTAAGTGCTAAGTTTTGATAAGATTTAAGCTGTCTTGATACTGAACTAAATTTATTATATCCTCTTTCTTTACTTGTTTTACACTCGACTATAATTATTTCATCATTACCTAAATTTAAAAGAATATCCATCATATCCTTTTGGGTATTTAAATTGTTCTTGAACGTTTCATCGACATTAAATCCTAAGCTGTTAAAAATAACCTTTGTTAATTCTTCAAATTTTATACCTAACTCACTCTCCTTTATAATGATTCCGTTCTCTTTTAGTAAGTTAAGATTTCTATAAGCAACATTTTCATAGTTTTCTAGATATAAATTTTCAACGTCTTTATAATGTTCCAGAATGTTTAAAATATCATCTCCACGTTGCTTGATACCATTGTCTTTTATAAATTTTGTTAAATCTTCTCTTGTTATTAAATCTAAAATATCTCTAGGTTTGATATTATAATCTAGTAAGAAATCAGCTTTTAAAACATATTCATCTTGTAGTTCAAATTGATCTTTTATTTGCTTATTTAGTTTCGGTAAAGATTGATTTAACTCCGTAAGTAATTTATCAAATCCATCTAAAGAAATACCAACTTTTTCATCACGTTCTACAGTTTCAAAATACTCGATCAGACTACTTATTTTTTCATCTAAAGTGCTGCCTTTTAAAGTATTTATGTTTAGTCCCTTTTCGCATAACTCATTAAGTGTTTTTTTCTTTTCAGTTAATGTGCTTCCAGTTTTATAAATATCTTCTAAAAGGAGAGTTGTAAATGAAACCCCTTCTTTTATTATCTCTTCAATTTTTTCAGAGTAGGATAACTTTCTATCTATATTGTGTTCTTTACAAATTTGGTTTACTATTGGTTCTCTTAATAGTTTTAGAGTTCTTCTGTAAAATTTATCTCCAACTTCTTTTTCTCTAATTTTTCTTAATATTCTTACCATTTCATCAGCAACATAGATGGTGTTCTCTTTATTTGAAAAAAATATTACGCCAATATTTTTTAATCCTTTGATAACATCTTGGATATCAAGTTTCTTTATAGATAAAATGGAGTAGTTAATTAGTTTAACCTCTTCTTGAGAAAGTCCCAGCTGTTTTGAAAGTGTTAATATAATTGATAATTCATCGGAGGAAACTTTTGCTTCTCGATTATTTGCGATGTCATTATTGTAAGCCGTGTGTAAACAGGACTTGTAGATTTTATAATCCCTTTTTCTTAGGGGACTCAGTTCGGATTTGTCATCTTCAAAATCAGCATTAAGTCCTTTTATTCTAGTTTTAAGCTGTTTTATTTCACTTTCATATAATCTAGAAAACCAGTCTTGTTTTATTATACAATTACCATCACGTATAATTATATCTATTAAAATATCTAATTGGGAAGCGATTTCCTGAAATTCACATTTTATATGTTCTTGAAATTCTTTTTCAGTTAACGAAAATATTTTAGATATATTTTGGTTATCTACAGACTTTAAGCCTTTGTCAGTTGAACTCAAAATCTTATTGATTTCCTTTATGTTTTTAGGGGTCTTTGATATTATTGTATCAATTATTTTAATAAAAGAGTTCTTTTCAATAGAACCCATTCTATCTAATATGTTTTCTAATTTCATAAATATAGTTTTGTGAGATTAATAGCTATTAACTTAGTTCCAAAACAAAGCATTTCCCCACAATAAAAATTACGGAAACCCGTAATCTCTTCAATTTTATTCTAAAACATAAACCTACAACTATAAACTCTCAAATAAAATACGTAGAACTACGTATATTTATTAACGCTTAGTACTGCGTTGTCTCCATAATAAAAGGGCCATTAAAAAACCAAACGCCATGTAAACACCATGTGCCCAACGTATGTCATTTTCGGTTGGACCAATAAGAGTTTCCACTTTTGTTCCTAAGCTAAACCAATAGATAAAAATGGCAAAGACGACTAAAATAATACTACCTACTGTACCACTAACTAATAAAACATGTTTGGTAGTAAAGAAGAAATTAGCGGATAAGGCGCCCCAAAAAAAAGTTAAAACATACAAGCCATTGTCGGTGTAAGTTTTTATAATGCGACTAATAGTGTCGTTATCTGTTGTACTGTCCACAGCCAAATAAATATCAAAAACAATTAGAAGTATAAATAGTGTGATGATAAGATATTGGATTCTTTTTACAAAAGCATCGTTGGCCAACAATTGGTTGATAGGTTGCATAGTTTTTAATTGTTTAATGTAAATTGAATAAACTCCTCATGACGTTGCGACCATATAAAATGACCATATAATAAACCTGTAATTAATAATAGGACTTGGTATTTTGTTTTTATAATCAAGTCTTTTGGTAATTTCCGACCATATAATATCATGATTATAACAATAATAGCTAATGCAATTGGCGGGATTTCCCAATGGGTAATAAAAATATTAAGAATTGGTTTTTTACTTCCTAAAAAAAAGTGTCCTCCAAAAACGCCCCAAAGGAAGGTGATAAAAAAGTACTTGTTATAACTCCAGTTTTTAATCACCACATTAATAGTATCGTTTTTGTATCTATTAATATTTAGCATAGCATTGAGTAGTATTAGCAACCCAATGGTAGTAAACACGATAAATTCGACAGTTGTAATGGACATAAGTAGGTTTTTTTGAAGACTTAAAGTTAGTGGTTTTGGGTTGTAAATCCAATACATAAATGGCCGTAATTATAAAAGCTTACAGTTCAGCCTGAAAAAGTGACAGTTGGGTTAAGCCTTTTTTTAAATACTGTAGGATCGGTTGATATTTGTAGTGTTATTATAAAACTCTAAAAACTATGTATAAAATAGCGATTACAATTGCCTTGTTTTTAACCACAATGTTACAAGCGCAAACGACTTATCAATCTGGCATGACTAAAGCCTTTGCGCTTTGGGAAGACGGTAAAATGGCTGAGGCTTCCAACGTATTTGAACGTATTGCCACTGTTGAAAAGCAAAACTGGTTACCATCCTACTATGCTGCTCAGGTATTAATTTTAGACGGATTTTCTATATTAAAAGATAAAGAGGCTTTGGATGCTCAACTTAAAAAAGCACAAGCTTTTGTAGATGCTGCTTCTAGTAGATCTAAAGATAATGCCGAAATTATGGTGCTTCAAGCCCTGTTGTATACTGTATATGTTGCCAGTGATGGGGCAACTTATGGTATGACGTTATCAGGAAAAATAAATGCATTATACGTCAAAGCCAACCAATTAGCACCTGATAACCCAAGAGTTATGTTAAGTAAAGCCGAATGGGATATGGGAAGTGCTAAGTTTTTTGGTCAGGATACCCAACCATTTTGTGCTCAAATAGAAAAATCTTTACAACTTTTTACTAACTTTAAACCTGAAACGGCGTTTGATCCTAATTGGGGAGAGGCGCGTGCAAAGCAATTAACTGCGACATGTAAAGCACAGTAATTGTTAATGCAGTATAATGTGATACCTATGAATAACATTTTTAAAAAGATTGTTTTAACCTTTGCTATTGGTTGCGTGGTTTTTGTTTTTGGACAATACCTATCTAATGGCTTTAGTTACAATACGGTTGGGCAATTTATTGAAGATTTTGTATTCTATCAACTATATTCCTTTGTTTTAGGGTTATCAAATATGACTTTTTTCGCCTATATGGAACGTCGCCAATGGATGGCTGGACAGTACGTTAAACGAGTTGTTTTGGGGGTTTTAGGCTCTACTTTAATTACATTATTTGGACTGTTTCTTTTAAGAGGGTTTACGTCCGTAATTTATATAGGTAATTCGTTTTCCTTTTTTATTAGTAAGGAGACTTGGCAAGGCTATTCTTTTGGATTGTGGATGACCTTGACTATCGTTTCTGTTTTTCATGTGGTTTATTTTTATAACAGATACCAGAAAAATAAACTGAAAGAACAAAAAGTGATTGCGGGGACTGCTAGTGCTAAGTTTGACGCTTTAAAAAATCAGTTAGATCCACATTTTTTGTTTAATAGCTTAAATGTATTAACTAGTTTAATTGAAGAAAACCCAGATAGTGCACAAAAATTTACGACTAGTTTATCTAAGGTATACCGTTACGTTTTAGAACAAAAAAATAAAGAATTAGTTACCGTTGATGAAGAATTAAAGTTTGCCATAACGTATATGTCTTTATTAAAAATGCGATTTGAAGACAGTATTATTTTTGATATCCCAGAGCAAACTATAAACCCAGATAGCAAAGTAGTCCCTTTAGCTTTACAGTTATTACTAGAAAATGCAGTAAAACACAACGTTGTAACTAGTAACCGACCATTACATATTAAGATTTATGAAGCTAACGGAAACCTTATAGTAGAAAATAATTTACAACCCAAAGCAATTGTAAAAAAGAGTAGCGGTGTTGGTCTTGAAAACATCAAACAACGCTACGCATTATTAACCAATAAACGTATAAGTATTAGCCAAAACTCATCTAGTTTTAGAGTGGCAATACCTATGCTAACTAAAGAATTATCAGTGATGAAACAAATACCTCAAAAAGAATTTGATGACACATATATAAGAGCACGTAAACATGTTGAAGAGTTAAAGGAGTTTTACTATAACCTAATTTCGTATTGTATTGTTATTCCGTTTTTAATTTTTGTAAACTATTATACCAATTGGAACTACAAATGGTTTGTATGGCCATTATTTGGTTGGGGAATTGGGATTTCGTTTCATGCCTATAAAGTCTATGTTAACGATGGTGTTTTGGGTAGGAATTGGGAAGACCGTAAGATAAAGGAGTTTATGAATGAAGAGGAAGGCAAACAACGTTGGAACTAAAAACAAAATAGTATGGAACATAATAAAGAATCTTATAACGACGCTGATGCCGACCTACAACGCAGCTATGAAAAAGAGGAAGCCTATTTAAGAGCCAAAAAAAAAGTAGAAAAAATACAGGGCTTTTATTGGCACTTGGCAGTTTATGTGGTGGTTAATATCTTTTTAGTGATTACTATTTCTAGGAATTCTAATTTGCCATTTTGGAGTTTTGCAACGTTCTCTACTGCATTATTCTGGGGAATCGGTTTAGGTTTTCATTTTTTAGGTGTTTTTGGAACCAACTTTTTATTTGGTAAAAACTGGGAAAAACGTCAAATAGAAAAATATATGAATAAGGATAAAGAAAATAGACGCTGGGAGTAGGTGGTGAGTTAAAATAGGGATAAGGCAAAAGGAATAAGTCAAAAGGCATTAGGGAAAAGGCATAAGGCATGAAGCACAAGGTGTAGATTGACAAAAGAGTAGAAGCAGTCTGAACTTATTAGTCGTTGATTTTTTTACCGAAAGGTGTCGCATAGTAAAAGTGAAATATTAAAATAAACCAACCAAATAATAGTACCAATGAAAGTCATAATAATAGAAGATGAAAAACCATCTGCAAGACGTCTGCAACGTATGCTTACGACATTAGATATGGAAGCCGAAACCATGTTACATTCGGTAGAAGAATCTATAGATTGGTTTAATACTAACCCGCATCCGGATTTAATATTTTTAGATATTCAGCTTAGTGACGGGTTGTCTTTTGAGATATTTGAAGCGGTTGAGGTTAAATCGGCTATTATTTTTACAACTGCTTATGATGAGTATGCCCTGCAAGCTTTCAAATTAAATAGTATCGATTATTTATTAAAACCTATTGATGACCAAGATTTAGAAACTGCGGTGACAAAATATAAGGCTAGGCTTCCGCAGAAAACAAGCATTGCATTAGACTTTGAAGATATCAAAAAGTTATTGGTTAATCCAGTCGATAGAGTGTACAAAAAACGATTTTCGGTTAAAGTTGGACAACATCTTAAATTAGTAAATATTGATGATGTTGAATGCTTTTACAGCGAAAATAAAGGGACTTATCTCTATACTACAGAAGGGCGTAATTATTTATTAGATACGACTCTAGAGGGGTTAGAAAAGGAGTTGGAACCAGAAACGTTTTTTAGAATAAACAGAAAGTATTTTGTAAACATTAATGCCATCAAGGATATGATAAGTTACACTAACTCGCGCTTACAAATCAAGTTAAATAACTATAATGAAGCTGAGGTTATTGTCGCTAGAGAGCGTGTTAAGGACTTTAAAGAATGGTTGTCTTAATTATTCTTCTTCGTCCTCAATCCTATTATCATCAAAAGCACTGGGCAATAATTTAGGTATAAATTTGATGACTAATGGTAGTAGTAATGCACCGCCAGGTAACAAGAAAATCGCTAAGCTAGGTATGGATTTAAAAACATCTAGTAGTTGGTCTTGTACCTTTTTTTGTTCTTCTTTGCTTAAATCTCTAATCGTCGATTTAGATAAAAGAATAACTAACTCTTTACTTTCTAAAAGCTCTTGCGTTAATTTTTTACTATTGCGTTTAATTAACTTAAACACCATATTAGTAGAGTTATCGTAAAATGTTTTGACAATATTTTTAGAGCCTAAAAGGGGCACTTTTTGTCGGTACGTTTTATAAAATACTTCTATCGTTTTTGAAGCTTCGTTGGTTTGGTGTTGTGTTAGGTTAAGATTTTCGCCTAAAGTATTTAAAAATATTTCTTCTTCGTTATCTAATTTTGCATCTGTCCAAGTAGCCATAGCTGCAAGGTCTAAACAATACCTAGAAAATAGGTTAGAGTCCACACTAGCAATAGCTTCGTTAAAGACTAAGACACTATCACGTTGGTAACGTAAGGATTGTTCAAAAAGATTAATTAAGCTTTTGTCATAATCTGACTTTGCCTTTTTGCTATTTAAAGTGTTTAAAACAATACTCTCTATAATAGCCTCGTAATTTTTAATAATGTCGTCATTAACACTACCTGTCTTCAAATAATTTCTAAACGCTAAGACATCTACAAATAATAGGGCGTTAGTTATAAAGTAATTAAAACTTTTATCTATTAAATTGTCATCAATCTGAATACGCTTATTAATAATACGCTCGGCTTGATCCTTAACATCTTTAGAGCCTATGATAGCTTGTATAAAAGAGACTCTTTCTTTGTTTATAGTATTATAAAAATTAGCGACTTCAGTATAGAAGTCGTTTGTAGTATTATGATTGGTATAGGCAATAAGTAAAGCAATGACTAAATTTATTTTACAAATTTCGTCGGCTTCAAAATCGTCGTTTTCAACCCAATTATTTACAACAGTAACATTACTTCCATATATAAAACCGCAATCTCTAAAGTGTCTGTAGTACACTTCCAAGTCGTTGTCTTTAAAGAGATCTTGGGGTTTTAGCTCTCTTATTAGTTTTTTAATCCAGCCTGACGCAGATGGGTTCATTGTTGTTTTTTATTTACGGTATAAAGATACTTTTTTATAATTATTATTTCCTTTTTTTTCAAATTAACCAAACTTTTATAAAACCGCTATTGCAATTGTTGCGTAAGTGTATCCGAGAACCAAAAATAACAATTAACAAAAAATCTCAAAACATTATGAAAAATTTAAAATTTATTTTAGGAGTAGGTGTATTTGCAGCAGCAGGTTTCTTCTTCTTATCAGCGGATCACATTGATGCTCCAGCAGTACAAGGTGGTACAAGTGATATCACAGATTTTTACGCGTTTCAAGGCGAGAACACAGATAACTTAGTGTTTGTGGCTAACGTACAAGGCTTACTAAGTCCATCTGCAACAGGTAGTGCTAGTTTTGATGAAAACGTGATGATCGAATTTAACATTGACAATACAGGAGACAATGTAGAAGATTTAGTTATCCAGGCGATACCAAGAGATGGTAAAATGTACTTTTTTGGACCAGTTGCACCGGGAACAACAGGATTAAGTAGTACTGTTATGCAGTCTGCAACACAAACAGTAGTAGATATATCAGCTTATGGAGAGACTCCAATAGTAGAAACATCTGCAGGTATTTCTGCTTTTGCTGGACCAAGAGATGATCCATTTTTCTTTGATTTTAATCAATATACTGCAATTATTGGTGGCACTGCTCCAGGTTTTAATAACCCAGGAACGGATACGTTTGCAGGTACAAACGTAATGTCTATCGTTGTTGAGGTACCAAAATCTATGATTGGTGGAACAGGAACAATCAATACTTGGGTAGAATCTAAGTCTAAATAATAACTAACTATTAAAAACATACAAATTATGAAAAATTTCAAAAATATATTTACCGTCCTTTTAGTAACATTAATCGCTTTTAATTGTTCTGACGATGACGATGCAATTGCAATGCAACCAACAGGGACAGACTTTTCTGGGACGTACATGCAAGATGATCAAATGGGTAGACCAGCTGTAAACACTGTATTTGTGTCTTCAGGATCTAAAGACATGTTTAATACAACAATACCTACTGCTCAAAATGCAGCTTTTCAAGCCATGTTTGAAACTAATTTAACCGGATTAAGCCCCGCTTTTGCAAATGTAGGAGATACTAATGCATTAGGTCAAGATGCAGCAGCTTTTACAACCTTATTAGCTACAGATGTACTTAACGTGTCTCTTGATGGGACAACTACTTTTTATGACGGTACAAATGTTTTAACTGGTCGTACTTTAGCAGATGACGTGATTACTGTCGAATTATTATTGATTTTTGGTGGAGAAGATTTTACAGAAAATCCAACACTATCAAACGATAATGTTAACGAAAATGATAAAGCATTTTCAACATCTTTCCCTTATTTAGCGTCTCCATGGTAGACCAAAACTAAATCTAGGGCATTATTTATAATGCTCTAGATTTTTTAACAACCATTTCCCATACAACCATCAAAACAAAACAAACAACAAAACAAGACTATATGAACACTAAATTATACATGCTACTACTTGTTATTATAATGGCAACGAGTTGTTCAGAAAAAACGAAAACAATTACTAACCCAGAAGATTATAATAAGTATTTAACTACAGAGACTAGTAAAGAAACATTAAGTGCGTCTACAGAATATAATTTTTGGAATAATAAATTAGAAGCGACTCCCAATCAGATTTCTTATTTATCAAAAATTGCTAGCGCAGAATCAAGATTATTCAAGTCTACTGGATATATCAAATATCTAAAGCAAGCAGAACAAGCTTTAGTAAGATTAAATGAAGAAACACAATATAGTTCGGCGGGTCATTTAAGAGCTTTAGCACGTAATTATATTTCACAACATAAATTTAAAGACGCTTTACAATTAGTTGAAAAAGCAGAAAATAATGGACAAAACCTTGATGGTACTCAAAAAATGATGTTTGATGTGCACATGGAATTAGGTAACTATGTTCTTGCTAAAAACTATTTAGAAAAAGTAAAAGATTTAAACGATTTTGGGTATTTAATAAGACTCTCAAAATGGAGCGATTATAAAGGCGACTTAGCTTCCGCAATAAAATACTTAGAGAAAGCTACTAAAAAGGCAGAAGCTTCTAAACTAGAGGGTTTAATGGAATGGTCATATACAAACCTAGCCGATTTTTATGGGCATGATGGGCAAGTAGAGAAGTCTTACAACTACTATTTAAAATCTTTAGCAATTAATCCAGATGATGCTTATGCTAAAAAAGGGATTGCATGGATTGTGTATTCCTACGAGAAAAACACAACAGAAGCAAATCGTATTTTAGAAGCTTTAACGCAACTACATAACGCCCCTGACTATTTGTTGTTTAAAGCAGAAATTGCAGAATACGATAATAATGAAGTTGCAAAAAAAGCGTACTTAAATTCTTATTTTGAAGTATTAGAAGACACGAATTATGGAGATATGTATAATGTGTATTCTTCTAAAATATTAGCAGATGCTAAAAGTAAAACGGCTATTACATTGGCAAAAATTGAAGTGCAAAATAGACCAACACCTATATCTTACGATTTATTAGCGTGGAGTTATTTTAACAATGGTAATACAGTTAAAGCTTTAAACATAGCAGAACAATATGTTGTTGGAAAAACCTTTGAACCAGAAGCGCAATACCATATCGCAGAAATCTATAAAGCTAATGGTAAATTTAAAGACGTTGCTCAACTTAAAAAAGAACTACAAAATAGTAGTTACGAATTAGGCCCGTTGACTTTCAAAAGTGTCAATAAATTATAATATTTGCGGTTATGAAAAAAGTAATCACGTTTATTTTATTAGTCAATTTAGTTTGGATGGCTAATGCACAGACAGTCAAAGGATCTGTCATGGAAAACAACCAGCCTTTAGAAACAGCTTATGTTTATAATCAAAATTCTAAAGAGCATGCGCATACAAATCAATTTGGACAATTTATAATTAATAACACCAATGTAGGAGATAGTCTTATGGTTGGGTTATTAGGGTATCAAAAAAGAACGGTCGTTTTAACTAAAGCGCTATTAGAAAACACTCTAATAATAAACCTTGAAGCTAAAGCTTTTGTTTTGGACGAGTTAATTTTAAGTGAACCTTTGGATGTTATGAATAGTATGATTAAAATAGATCTAGCGACTAATCCAATTAATTCGTCTCAGGAAATTTTAAGAAAAGTTCCAGGTTTAATTATTGGGCAGCATGCCGGAGGTGGTAAAGCAGAGCAGCTATTCTTGAGAGGTTTCGATATTGATCACGGTACTGATATTGGTTTGTCTGTAGATGGTATGCCAGTTAATATGGTGTCACATGCACATGGTCAAGGGTATAGTGATTTACATTTTCTAATTCCAGAAACAATACAAAATATTAGTTTTGGAAAAGGACCTTACTATTCAGATCATGGGGATTTTAATACAGCTGGTTTTGTTGATTTTAAGACTAAAGATAAGTTGGATGATAATCTAATTAGTTTTTCTGCAGGTCAATTTAATTCGTTAAGAACATTAGGGATGTTTACTCTTTTAGAGAATCAAAATTCTCAAAATGCTTATGTCGCGGTGGAATATATTGAAACCGATGGTCCATTTGAATCTCCACAAAATTTTGACAGATTAAATGTAATAGGAAAGTATAATGCCTTTTTAAATAACAATTCTAAAATAGGACTAACATTAAGTCATTTTACAAGTCAATGGGATGCTTCTGGTCAAATACCACAACGTTTAGTTGATGATGGTACGCTTTCAAATTTTGGAGCAGTGGATGATACTGAGGGAGGAGAGACTAGTCGTACTAATTTTAATGTTCAGTACAGTACTATTTTGGATAACGATGTGTCTATGCAAACTAATGCGTTTTATTCTAATTACAATTTTGAGTTGTATTCAAATTTCACATTCTTTTTAGAAGACCCTATAAATGGAGATCAAATTAAACAGAAAGAAGACCGAAACGTTTTTGGATTTAATACGCAATTTAAAAAAAATAGAGACTATAATAATTTTGATGTCACCTATACATCAGGAGTTGGGCTAAGGTATGATGATGTTAATGATATCGAATTGTCGCATACATTAAACAGAAAAGAGACCTTGGAAAATATCCAGTTGGGTAATGTAAATCAACGTAATTTATATGGTTTTTTTAATGCTGAAATCGATTTAGGTAATGTTAAAATTACACCAGGTTTACGTTTAGAATATATGAAGTTTCAGTACCAAGATCAATTAAGCGCTACGTATAGTAATTTATCACAAACCGAAGTCGCGTTACTTCCTAAGTTAAGCATCCAATATAATCAAAATAATAATTTACAATGGTTTGTAAAATCGGGGATTGGGTTCCATTCTAACGATTCTAGAGTGGTATTAAATCAAGAGATAGATAATGCTTTACCAAAAGCCTATGGAGTAGATTTTGGAAATGTATGGAAACCAACAGAAAAATTAGTATTGAACACAGCGTTATGGTATTTGTTTTCTGAAGAAGAATTTGTGTACGTTGGAGATGCCGGAATTATTGAGCCTAGTGGAAAATCCGAGCGTTACGGTATTGACTTTGGCGTTAGATATCAATTAACTGATAATATTTACTTTAATACAGATGCAACAGTAACTAGAGCAAGAAGTTTAGAGGAAGTCAATGGTAATGATTATATCCCATTAGCGCCAGACTTTACATTGGTGGGAGGACTATCTTTTAAAGATCTTAATAATTTTTCAGGAGGAATTAACTACAGATATGTGGATGATAGACCTGCAAATGAAGATAATTCGGTTCAAGCCGAAGGCTATTTTGTTACAGATTTAAACGTCAACTATGCGTTTGATAATCACTGGAAATTAGGAGTAAGTATTGAAAATGTTTTTGATACCAATTGGAAAGAAACTCAGTTTTTAACAGAGTCAAGATTACAAAATGAAGTGCAGGCAGTAGAAGAAATTCATTTTACACCTGGTACACCGTTTAGTTTTAAAACGACGTTAAGTTATTCGTTTTAAGTAAAATAAAACCTTACTCATAAAAATAACGTGAGTATAGTGCAATTAATTTTAGGGAAAATAATTAATTGTACAACTAATATACACTATGTTTAATACTATGAAAAGGTAAGGTTGTTTTTTTTGTTGGTTTGTTTTGAAAGTGTTTGATAATTATATTATCAAACACTTTCTTGTGTCATATTAGTAACAATGATTATTATCGTTTTTATAGAGAAAGGACGTGGTTTATAAAATGGCGTAGGGACGTTAATTTAAAATTCACACAAAAAAAACACCTAATTAGGTGTCTTTTTTGTGATAGTAATAGCTTTTATTACAAAGCAGCTAAAGCTCCTAACGTATATAATTGTTCTAGCGTTGGTGTTTGACTTCCACCCGCAGGCTCTAAGGTTATACCAAAGGCTTGAGATTGATTAGTATTTTTAAGTGTAAAAATCTTATTGTCATCTTGTATGAAATCGTCAATAGTACCTAGGTTAGTAGGTGTTAAAGGATTTAAAGTTAATGACCATACTTGATAGACCTTACCTTCAGGAGGTTCTGGTAAACCTTGTAAATCTAAGTATACAGTATCATCTTTTTTATCCCAATACACAGTCGCGTATGCTTCAGGAGCAACTGCTTGACCTTTTAATGGGATATTAATAATACTTTGGTCTCTAATTATATTTAATAAGTTTTTAGTTTCGGCTAAATCCGTTTTGGAGGTTTCCATCTGGATTTCGATAAAATCTTTTTCAATATTTACCGTTTGTATTTGATCTTCTAGTGTAGATTTCTGGTCAATAGTCCAAAGCAAACCACCTGCTAGTACTAAAGCAGCTGCCCAACCGCTATAGCTGATCCATTTAGATTTAGAACGGTTTAGGTTAATAACTTTACCTTCATCTGAAGCGTTATTTAATTGGTCTTTAATGGTATTAAAAGCAATCGTTTTTTGAGGAGAAAGGCTAGCAGTTAGTTTAACAATTGCGGTTTCTATCTCTAAGACTTCTTGTAATACTTCTGGGTGCTTTAACATTACGTCATACACGGCTTTGCTTTCTGTTTCAGAAAGTGTACCAGCAACATAAAGTTCCAGTATACCTGAGTTTATATAGTCGTTAATGTTCATATTATAATACGGCTTCTCTTAATTCTTTAATACAATTTCTATTTCTTGTCTTGATTGTACCTATTGGCATATTCAATTCTTCTGATGCTTCTTTTTGTGTGAAACCTTTAAAGTATAGTAGCTCAATAACTTCAATACATTTTTTAGCTAGTTTGTCGACAAATTTTTTGATACCAATGGCGTCAGTACTATTGTCTAAGCTATCTTGTGACTCTATAATATCTACGAAAAAATCGGAGTTAAGGTTTTTACCAGAGTTTTTAAAAGACTTTGATCTTGTTTTATCTATAGCAGCATTTCGTGCAATGTTAAGAATCCAAGTAAAAAACCGACCTTTTGTTGCGTTGTAAGATTCAGCTTTATGCCATGCCTTTATAAAAACATCTTGCATGACTTCTTGAGCAATGTCTTGGTCTCTTACTATATTGTATATAACACCTTGCATGCTTTCGCTGTACATGTTATATAAGGATTCGAAAGCACGCTCGTCTTTCTGTTGAAATTTAGATACTAATGTTTCTAATGACATATATAGTATTTAGGATTGTGGAAAAGAAAAGCAGCTAAAACTAGCTGCTTTTTTACCAATATAATAAAATAGTATTAGTTTTTTCTTAAAAAAGTGTTGATTTCAATAGAAACATCTTCCCATGTTTTACTAACACCATCAGCGCCTTTATGTAAATCAAAACAAACTTTGTTTAAAATGCTTAAAGCGCCTAAAGCATCCCAGTCTTTTAACTCCATAGTTGCAGACATTGCTACTCGTCTTTCGTCCGTAATCTTCACGTCTAAAGGCAAGTCATTAGTCACACCATTCATAGTAATAGAAGCAACGTATTTGTTGTCAGTATACTTAATCGTTCCTTTGATAAATTCAGGGTTTAACATTTCTCCAAAAAATGAAGTTTTTAATTTTAAATCTCTAGCATCGTTATCTGTAAATAAGCCACTAATAGGAATAGAGAAACTTAAGTTATTTAACGCGTCTTGTGGAGAGTCTCCTGCCTTTTCTTCAAAGTTTAAAGTATTAAACTGTCCTCCAACAGGGACTTTTTCTGTTGTTTTGTAAGCAGTCCACTTTACCGTCGTTCCCTCGGGTTTTACAACAAAATTTTCAGTTTTTGCTACAGGCTCAGTCGTTTCGGTTGTTTCTTTTTTAGCCTCAGGATTTTTAGTGTCGTCTTTACAGCTTACTGCAAAAACAAGAGATAATGCTAATACTAATTGTGTTATTTTTTTCATTTTAAAAAAGATTTTTCTTAATAATTATAAAGTTAAGCAGATAATTATGCTTTTGCAAATAACCAACAATTAATCTAGAGTAAAGGTTTTTATTTCATCAATACTTTTAGTCATATTTATATTTTGAATGGTTTGATAATAAGGTTTAAAAGACGCATTAAAAAAGGTGTTTGTTTTGTCTAACGCCGCTTTTAAATCTGTTTTGGCATGCTGCAGCAGTGTTTGCTCTGTCACAGTTAATCCGTTTTGTCTTGATCCTATGTACCATGACGCCGTGCGTAACCTGTTATTAATACTAACATCTAGTGTTTTAGTAATTCCTTGTCTTTTATCTTGTTTTCCAATATAAATATCTAAAATGCTATCGATGTCTTTAATTATGGTTTTAGAGGCTTTGATTTCTGCTTTATATTTGTCTTTATCTAAAGCCGTTAATTCTGTTTTATATTTTTTAGCTAACGTTTTGTTTTCAGCTAATTGCTTTGTGGCATCGGCAGCAATTTGTTGCATATTTTGTAAATCTTTAAGTGCGGTATAAACGTCGTCTGTATTTTTAGTAGATACGTCTAATCTAGGGTCTGAAGCCACCGTTATCATCGTTTCTGATGTTTGATCTCCGTATTCTAAAACTGCTTTATAGGTTCCCGGTTTTACAGAAACACCACCTGGTTCTCTTTTTTGTTTACGAACGGTTCTTGACGGTCTATCACCACCTTTTTCATCCATATACCAAGTCCATTTATTTAAGCCTTTGTCTTCAGGGACTTTTCGTTTTAAGGTTCTGATTAACTTGTCTCCGTTGTATAGTTTAAGCGAAATAGAATCCCATTTGATTTTGTTTTTAGTGTCTTCCGATTCATCTTCAGTTTTATCATCATCATCATCATCATCATTATCTTTTTTTTCTTCTTTTGCAACTTTTATCGGATTAACTAAGTAGGTGAATTGTGCACCACGTCCTCTGTTTTCTCCGTGAAACATAGCATCTGCACCAAATCGACTTCCTGTTGGTTGTTGGTATGCGGCTTGATAAGCAGTAGGAGGAGAGAACAATTGGATTTTATTATTAAGCACTTGCTTGTTTTTTGCAATAGCACGCAATGGTCTAATATCATCCAAGACCCAAGCAGCACGTCCAAAAGTACCTATCACTAAATCGTGTTCTCTTGGGTGGATTACTAAATCTTTTACGGATACTGTAGGGAAACCTTCAGTCCATTTAGTCCATTTGTTACCAGCATCAACTGATATGTATAAACCATCATCTGTACCTAAAAACATCAAGTTTGGTTCTACTAAATCTTCAACAATAGATAAGGCATAACTTTTAACATCGTTTTCATCTACGATACGCTCCCAAGTCTTTCCGTAGTTTTTAGTACGATAGGCATAAGGTGTGTAATTAAAACGTCTGTAATCATTCGCGATAAGCAGCGCTTCACCTTTATTTTTATTACTTGCTTTTATTTGTGCGATCCAACTTCCTTTAGGCAAACCGCTTAATTTATTAGAAACATCATCATAGGTTTGTCCTCCATTTGTGGTCACGTGGACACGACCATCGTCTGTACCAACCCAAAATACGTCTTTTTCAACTGGAGATGGTTCGATAACTAAAATCGTACAATGGTTTTCTGCACCTGTAGCATCCATGGTTAAACCACCACTTTCGTGTTGTTTTTGTTTCTCAGGATCGTTAGTTGTTAAATCAGGCGAAATGACAGTCCAGGTCAAGCCTTTATCGGTCGATTTGTGTATAAATTGACTACCAAAATAAATGGTGTTATTATCAAATGGATCGCTGTTTATAGCACTATTCCAATTAAATCTTAGTGTAACATCTTTATCAGGATGTATCGGTTTTACAGTATAATTATTACCAGTTTGCCAATCGTATCTGCTTACCGACCCTTGTTGACTCATTGTCCAGCCATAACGCGAGTTGTCTTTATCTGGTACTACATCAAAACCATCTCCAAAACTAATTTCTTGCCAATAACTATTACGTATGCCTTGAGCTCGCCAAACATAGGCAGGACCTCTCCAAGAGCCATTGTCTTGCATACCACCATAGACATTATACGGATAGTCGTTATCTAAATTAATATGATAAAACTGGGCCACAGGAATATTTCCGATAAAACGCCAGTTTTTCCCACCATCCTTAGTAATGTTTAAACCACCATCATTTCCATCTATCATAAAGTTTCCATTTGTTGGATGGATCCACCACGCATGATGATCAGGATGTACACCGTTGTCTGCACCATAAGCCGGCATTAACTGTTTAAAGTTTTTACCTCCGTCTTCACTAACATTAATATAGGTGTAAACAGAATATACACGATTTTCGTTTTGAGGATCTACGTATATTTCAGAATAATAAAACGGTCTATTTCCAATGTCACTTTTATCATTTACTTTTTTCCATTTAAACCCACCATCTTCACTTTTGTAAAGGGCATTTTTTTTAGCTTCGACCAATGCATAGATAATATTCGGTTTATTAGCCGCAATGGCCACACCAATACGTCCTAATTCCCCTTTAGGGAAACCTTCTTTGTCTGTTACTTTTGTCCAATGTTCTCCACCATCATGTGTGATGTGTAATCCGGAACCTGTTCCACCAGATTTAAAAAACCAAGGGTCACGTTTGTGTTCCCAAAGCGTTGCAATCAATTTATTTGGATTGGTAGGATCCATGACTAAGTCTGCAGCTCCTGTTTTGTTGTTTGCAAACAATATTTTTTTCCATGATTTACCACCATCTGTTGTTTTAAAAACACCACGTTCTGGGTGTTCTCCCCACGGACTACCAATGGCAGCTACATACACGATATTAGGATTTGTAGGATCAATAATCACACGATGGATGTGTCTGGTTTTCTCTAAGCCCATAGATTGCCATGTTTTTCCAGCGTCTAAAGATTTGTAAATTCCGTAACCCCCATTTAAACTGTTTCTAGGATTACCTTCTCCGGTTCCAACCCATATCACACTTGGGTTAGATTGTTGTATCGCTATCGCACCAATAGATGCAGTCACTTCTTTTTCAAAAATAGGATCCCATTTAATACCGCCAGAAGTCGATTTCCATACGCCACCAGAAGCTGTACCGGCATACATAATGTCAGGATTGTTATGCACGACATCTATAGATGTGACACGACCAGACATTCCGCCAGGACCAATGTTTCTTGGTTTCATGTTTTTAACTAAATCCATAGAGAATTCTTGCGAAAACCCTACAGTCGAGCAGAGTAATAAAAGGAGTAAGGATAATTTTTTCATATTGGGTTGATAAGTTTGCCTAAAGTTACTCAACATTATCTTAAAAAGCTGTTAAGACATTTATTTTGGTGTTAAAATGTCGTATTTTTATAGGGCATGAAAAACAAAATTAATAACAGAAAAGGCTTTGTGTTTAAACCATATGAAGCCCCTTCACAATCCACTTTCGAGAAGCTTTTTGATATATTTAAAGAGTTGATTACACATACTTCTGGAGATTTTGATGAAGCTATAGATTGGCTTCGTGAATTAGATAAAGAATACAAATTAACGACTCCAGAATATTCAATTGACGACTTTGTAGAAGACCTTAAAGCTAAAGGCTACATACGTGAAGAAATTAAACCAGACGGTAAAAAAGGTAACGCTATTACAGCAAAGACTGAGCGTGCTATTAGGCAATCTGCATTAGACCAAATCTTTGGAAATATAAAACGTAGCGGATCCGGAAACCACAAAAGTAAAGGTATAGGAATAGGAGATGAGCATACGGGCGATTTCAGAAATTATCAATTTGGTGATGGTTTGGATAAAGTCTCTATGACGGAAAGTCTAAGAAATGCACAAATTAATCACGGTATTAGTGATTTTAATTTAACGGAAGACGATTTGGTGGTCGAGGAAACCACACACAAATCACAAATGAGTACGGTGTTAATGATTGACATTAGTCATAGTATGATTTTGTATGGTGAAGATAGGATTACACCTGCCAAAAAAGTAGCGATGGCTTTAGCCGAATTAATTACAACTCGCTACCCAAAAGATACCTTAGATATTTTGGTTTTTGGTAACGATGCTTGGCCAATTAAAATTAAGGATTTACCCTATTTGAATGTTGGACCTTATCATACCAATACAGTAGCAGGTTTAAAGTTAGCAATGGATTTATTACGTCGTAAACGTAATACTAACAAGCAAATTTTTATGATAACCGATGGTAAACCAAGTTGCTTGCGTTTGCCTGACGGAACCTATTATAAGGATAGTAACGGTTTAAATCCATACATCACTAATAAATGCTACGCCCAAGCGCAACAAGCTAGAAAATTGCATATTCCGATCACTACATTTATGATTGCTCAAGATCCTTATCTAATGCAATTTGTTGAAGAATTTACGCATGCCAATCAAGGAAAAGCCTTTTATACAGGCTTGAAAGGATTAGGCGAGATGATTTTTGAAGATTACGAAACCAATAGGAAAAAGAGAATTAAAGGATAGTGTTTTAGTTAAGAATTAAGAGTGAAAAGTGAAAAATTTCTCACTCCAATTAATAAAAAAAATAAAAGAATAAAGAGGATAGAAAAAAGAGAGTAGAGAAGACGTAATGTTAAGTCTATTTTCTTTTGTCTATTATCTCTTTTCTAAAAATTAGATATGGAAATAGAAAATATAAAGACTTTAGGCGAATTAAAAAAAGCGGGATATAAAAGCAAGTCTATTAAAGATGAATTAAGAGATAATTTAATTGAAAGAATAAAAAGTAAAACGACTGTTTTTGAAGGGGTACATGGTTACGAAAACACCGTGATTCCGGAGTTAGAACGTGCTATTTTATCACGACATAATATTAACTTTTTAGGATTACGTGGTCAAGCTAAAACCCGTTTAGCACGTTTAATGCTAAATTTATTAGATGAGTATATTCCTGTGGTGGAGGGGTCAGAAATTAATGACGATCCATTACGACCTATTTCACGTTTTGCAACGGAATTGATTGCAGAAAAAGGAGATGATACACCAATTATTTGGATGCATAGAAGCGAGCGTTTTGCCGAAAAATTAGCAACTCCAGATGTTACTGTTGCAGATATTATTGGTGATGTAGATCCAATAAAAGCAGCGAACTTAAAGTTGAGTTATGCTGATGACAGAGTAATACATTATGGAATGATTCCGCGTGCAAACCGTTGTATTTTTGTTATTAATGAATTGCCAGATTTACAGGCTAGAATACAAGTCGCTTTATTTAATATTTTGCAAGAAGGCGATATACAGATTAGAGGATTTAAATTACGTTTACCTTTAGATATGCAGTTTATATTTACAGCAAACCCTGAAGACTATACTAATAGAGGAAGTATTGTAACACCTTTAAAAGATAGAATTGGGTCTCAGATCTTAACGCATTATCCTACAGATATTGAAACTGCAAAAATCATAACGCAACAAGAAGCTAAATCTGATGGTCGCCAAAAAGAAAGTATTCACGTACCAGAATTGGCTAAAGATGTATTAGAGCAAATCGTGTTTGAAGCCCGTGATAGTGATTTTATTGATGAAAAAAGTGGAGTAAGTGCACGTTTGAGTATTACCGCTTTCGAAAACTTATTAAGTACAGCAGAATTACGTGCTTTAAAAAATGGAGATGAGACTACAACCGTTAGATTATCGGACTTTTTAGGAATTATCCCTGCTATTACTGGTAAAGTAGAGTTGGTGTATGAAGGAGAGCAAGAAGGAGCAGCACAAGTGGCTTATAACTTAATTGGTGAAGCTGTTAAAAGTTTGTTTCCTGAGTTTTTCCCTAAGATAGAAAAGCTTCAAAAACAAGAGGATGACAGTCCTTATGATGATATTGTATCTTGGTTTTTTAACAATTCTGAAGGTTTTGAATTATTAGATGGTTTACGTGATAAAGAATATAAAGCACTACTAGATGCGGTGTCTCCTTTAGATGATTTATTAGGCAAGCATCAACCAAAAACACTAAAAGAGGACAGTTACTTTGTTAAGGAATTTGTGCTTTGGGCATTAGTCGAGTATAAGCAATTAAGTAAATATAGATTTACAGAAGGGATTCAATTTAAAGATCCTTATGGTAGTTTTATCAGTGGACTATAACGGTGTATTGAATAGTATCGACTAAGATTTAAAGTGTTTAAAAAAGTGATTTTTTAAACACTTTTTTGTTACAACTAATGGTGTTTTTACTGACTATTCAATTATAAAAAACAAAAAAAATATTTTTGTAAAGTCCTTTTATTACAATTTGTGCGTATATATTGAGAACGAATTAAAATTATCCCAAATATGAAAAATTATTACATTCTAACTTTTTTTACCTACTTATTGTTTTCATTAACGGCCAGCGCTCAAATAGCAACGGTTAGTTTTGAAAATAGAGATTATCAATTTGGTACTCAACCAACAAATATTTCAACAAACGACATCTACGATGTCTACGTTTCTTGGCGAAATACTTTTGCCGAACCTTGCAATAATGGACGCTACCGTATAAAATTTGATACGTCAAGTCAATCAGTTTCTGAAGGCATTGCTTATGGTATGTTATTATCTGTATATGCAAACGATAAAGAACTGTTTGATGGTTTGTGGCTATATTATCAAGATTTTCTAAATGCTAATGGCGTTATGAATTGGAAGATTGAAGGATGCACTACTGTTATTGGTAATAATGGCGCTACAGATGCCGAATTAGATGCCGCTTATGCTTTAATCGTTGCTGATAAGAAATGGGAAAGTACTGGAGCAATAAACTACGAAAGTGATGCTTTGTCTTTAATAAGTATTATTAAAACACACGAAGTGGAAAACGGAACTAATGTTTTAAAACCAGGCGATGCTTGGGGGGGAAGTAATACTACAAATCCCTCTTATTTTACACCTGGTTATTTTAGAGCATTTGGAGTGTATTCAAACGACACAGCATTCTGGAATGCGGTAGCAACTACAAGTTATGCTATTTTAAATGCAAACCTTTCGCAAAATAACGCGAGTTATAATTTGGTTTCTGATTGGTGTAAAGCAGATGGGACGTATTCAAATGAAGTGGCTTGGGCTTATGATCAAGGACGTTCTTATAATTACGATGCAGCAAGAACACCATGGCGTATGGCTATCGATTATGTTTGGTATGGAGATACACAAGCGGCTGCTTACAATCAATTATGTATTGATTTTGTAAATGCACAAGGTGGATTTAATGAAATTTACCCTGGTTATTCTCAGGCAGGAGTTGCAATAAATACGGGGTATAAAGATCCTACTTTTACTGGAGCTTATGCTTCTGCAGCAATGACTTCTATTAATCAATCTTTTGTAAACAATGGGTATTCAGAATTGAAAAACCAACCTACAGCTGCTTATTTTGGAGCAACTTTAAGAGCGATATATATGTTTGCATTATCAGGTAATATGTATAATGCATTAGAAGAAAATACACTAAGTGTTAATGGAGCTACTCAAAATGAATTCAAAATTTTTCCAAATCCTGTTTTAGATTATTTAAACGTGTCGTTTAAAACGTCTAAAGCAAGAATAATCACTTTGTATTCTATAAGTGGTCAGCAATTAATTTTAAAAACAGTGAATGCTTTAGAGGCCAAATTAGATTTAAGTGAATTTAATTCTGGTATTTACTTTATGGATATTGATGGAGAAAGTTATAAGATTATAAAGTCTTAAGAGCTACTTACTATCAATAATTGCATTAGAACTCTGATAGTAATCGCTTGTTCTTTTTGATTTGTTTAGGTCTTAACCATAACAAGAAACCACTAAAAGAAATAAAAAGTAATCCAAGTCCAATAAGTGTAGAGTAGAATAATTTTAAAGGATTACTTTTTAAATTAAACAAATAATCTACAATAGAACCGTCGTGAATCATTTCAATGATATCGGCGGTTCTTGTTTTTTCTGAAATAATAGCGCCTGTATAGCAGTCTATTTGTAATTCGGTAAAATGCTCTTCAAATCTAACTTTAGCAATTCCTTTTCTTGGTCTATAATCTATTCTATTTATTGTATTTGACAGCTTAAGACTATCAATGTAGTGTATGGCATTGTATTCAATTTGACTTAAAGAAAGCAAAGGTTTAGTATTGGTGTTGATCTTTACAGTTGCTGGTTTAAAACCTAGTTGATCTTTCCATGCTAATAACAAGCCTGTAGCGCTCATAATAGTAATAAAAAGTAATAATGAGATAGCGACAAGGCTATGCATTTTACGATACCAACGTGTGGATTTTGCAAGATTTTTATTCTTTTGTTTCACGGAACATAATAAACAACTATTCTGAAGATTTAAAATAATAAGATTTCTTAAAAATTAGTTAATTTTAATGTTGCCTAATTTCAAAAAGCGTTAAAAAGGACCTTAGATACATTCATCTAAACCAATGTGGTGACCACTTGTATTTCGCTATGCAACGTTTTGTGCACAGGACATTTATCTGCAATTTGAAGAATGCGTTGTATCTGTTTTTCGTCTAAATTTCCTTTTAATTTGATTTCTCTATTAAAGGTGTCTACTTTAATTTCTTTTTGTTCACCATTTTCAATAATTGGCTTCGCTACTTTAGTATGTGAGGTGTGCACTTCAATGTTTTGTAAATCCCAACCTTTGCGTTTAACATACATCTGAACAGTCATTGCTGTACAAGCAGATAATCCCGCAGAAACAAACTCATAAGGCGAAGGGCCAAAATCATTTCCACCAAAACTAGTAGGTTCATCTGCCATCATAGTATGACTTCCAACGGTCATTTGTGTGGTAAAACCATCCTCAGCATCTAAGCTTGCAACCGCTTGGTGTGTTGTGGAAACGCTGTCTATTTTAGGAATAGAAATATAACGTTTTGCCCAAGTAGCAATCACACTTCCGACGTAAACAGAATCTTCTTTTTTCATTAATAAATGATCGGCACCATCAAGTGTTACAAAACTTTTTGGATGTCTTGCAGCGATATAAATTTCTTCGGCATTTTCAATCCCAACGGTTGTGTCTTGAGGTGAATGCATGACTAATAATGCTTTACGTAAATTTTTAGCCACATCTGGTAGTGACTTAGTTTCTATATCGTCTAAAAACTGTTTTTTGATCGTAAACGGACGCCCGCCAATACTCACATTTGCTTTTCCTGTAGCTTTTATTTCGTCAACACTATTTTGTATTAAATGCTCGACATGTTTTGGATTTGAAGGCGCTCCAATTGTTGCAACAGCTTTAACGGAATCTATTGTAGAGGCTGCAAAAATAACAGCAGCGCCACCTAAAGAATGTCCAATTAAAAGGGTAGGAGCAGTATAGTTTTCTTTTAAATAATTAGATGCACTAATTAAATCATCCACATTTCCTGAAAAATTAGTATTTTCAAAATCGCCTTCACTTTCTCCTAATCCAGTAAAATCAAAACGTAATACACCAAAGCCATTAGAGGTTAATTCGCGAGTAATATTTTTTACTGCAGATAAGTTTTTATTACAAGTAAAACAATGCGCAAATATGGCAAAATTATGAGGATGTTGATTTATTGGAAGTTCTAAACGACCAACTAATTGTTGCCCTTCTGCATTAGTAAAATTTATTTTTTGAATATTCATTGTGTTGCGATTTTATATTAAGTCGAAAAAAAGTGAAAGCCTTTCAGTTTTGAGTCATTACTGTCTTTTTTAGAGAGCATAAACATCATATAAATATAAAGCTATTATTTAAGGTGATTCCCGATATTACTTTGAATAACAAAATAAATTATCACCAGTTGTCATTCAGAAGGAGATACGACTGAAGCATCTAAAAACTAGAAAATGGGGTGAGGTTAAAGAGAATCTCCGTTGCATTCCTCATGACAATAATTAAAAACCATTTGAAACTTGAGAGATAAAGATCAATAGCAATAATTGACATAGGAAAAAGAAAGTCGTATGATTACTGTTTTTAATAGCATGGCGCTCCTCTCTTTAGTTAAAGAGAGGGGGTTTTGGTTGAAACCAAAATCGGAGAGTTTGCCTAAAACGCGGAGCAGTTTTGTTGACGTTAAGTAAGCTCTGTTCTATTTGATAGTCTTCGCTGCGCTCTGAATGACAGAAATTTATTTTTTATAGAGATTGAAGCTGTTTAGGAAGAATGATATTATAATATATTATCCTTCAGAAGGAGATACGACTGAAGCATCTAAAAAGTAGAAAACGGGGTGAGGTTAAAGAGAATCTCCGTTGCATTCCTCATGACAATAATTAAAAACCATTTGAAACTTGAGAGATAAAGATCAATAACAATAATTGACATAGGAAAACTAAAGTCTTATAATTACTGTTTTTAATAGCATGGCGCTCCTCTCTTTAGTTAAAGAGAGGTGGTTTTGGTTGTAACCAAAATTGGAGAGTTTGCCTAAAACGTGGAGCAGTTTTTTGACGTTAAGTAAGCTCTATTCTATTTGATAGTCTTCGCTGCGCTCTGAATGACAGAAGTTTATTTTTTATAGAGATTGAAGCTGTTTAGGAAGAATGATATTATAATATATTATCCTTCAGAAGGAGATTGGACTGAAGTATCTATAAGAAAAAAGGGTGAAGTTGAAGAGGTTTTCAATGGACTCTTAATGACAATAATTAAAAACCATTTGAAACTTGAGAGATAAAGATCAATAACAATATTTAGCATAGGAGAACTAAAGCCTTATAAATACTGTTTTTAATAGCATGGCGCTCCTCTCTTTAGTTAAAGAGAGGGGGTTTTGGTTGAAACCAAAATCGGAGAGTTTGCCTAAAACGCGGAGCAGTTTTTATACCTAAGTAACTTCTGTTCTAGTTCGGATTCTTCGCTGCGCTCTGAATAAAAAAAGACAGTTGTAAAACCTTAGTTATATTCTACCAAGTATCTCTAGACTTAATATTCGCTTCGCAAAATTTAATAATTTCTACAATTCTCTTTTGTTTTGTTGCTTCTCGTTTTGCTTGGTTTAACCAATACAAATAATGTTTTCTATAAGATGGGGCAAAGTTGTTGTAGTTTTCAAAAGCTTTAGGATTATCTTCAAATGCCAATTGTAATGCTTCTGGAATGATACCTTTTTCAACAGCATCTAACGCGGTCCAACTTCCGTTTTTCTTACCTGTTTTAATTATTTCTAAGCCTTTTGGATGCATTAAATTTTCAGCAAGTAAGGCTGTGACATGTCTTTTGTTAAGTGCACTCCACACACTTTTAGGATTACGTTTACAGAAGTATTGTCTCCGTTTTCCATCTCCTAAACTCTTAACAGTACTATCTATCCAACCATAACACAAGGCTACTTTTACAGCTTCTTCCCAACGCATACTTTCATTTTTGTGGTTGACTTTGTAAAAGATGAGGTAGATACCATCATCACTATCGTGGTTGATGTGCAGCCATTCTCGCCATGCTGTGTCTGATTTAAAATAGTATTCTTCTAAATTCATTTTTAAAGAGCTTTTACTGTAATATAAAAGTCTCTATCAACACCGATTTTAGAATTTTTAGACTTTAATTTTAAAGTTTGATTTTTTGCAGTAGGTGAAATCCATCGCGATTGACCATTAATTTCAATTTGAATAGGCATTACAAAGTTATCTACGGTATTAGTCCATTTGTAGTGCAATTTTTTGCCTTCAATTTTATATTCTAAAACAGGAATTTTAATACTTCTTAAATACTGATTAAAAAAGCCTTTTAAATCCAAACCAGATGCTTCAGCTAAACAATCTTCAATTTGTTGTGTTGTTACTGTTTGATGATAAAATTTGCTATTTAGTGTGCGTAGTATTTGCCTCCATTTTTCGTCGTCATTAACTAATTGACGTAAGGTGTGTAACATATTTTCACCTTTGTAATACATATCTCCAGAACCTTCATTGTTCACATTATATTCGCCAATTAACGGTCTATCGTTTCTTATGTTTTTTCTTTTACCAATGACATAATCTGCAGCAGCTTCTTTTCCGTAATAATAATCTAAAAATAGATTTTCAGAATAAGATGTAAAACTCTCATGAATCCACATATCGGCAATATCTATATTGGTAATATTATTGGCAAACCACTCGTGTCCAGATTCATGAATAATTATAAAATCAAATTTTAAACCCCAACCAGTTCCTGATAAATCATCCCCTAAATAGCCATTCATATATTTGTTTCCGTAAGTTACAGAGCTTTGGTGCTCCATTCCTAAATAAGGAACTTCGACTAACTTAAAGCTATCTTCGTAAAAAGGGTAAGGACCAAACCAATGCTCGAATGCTTTCATCATTTTAGGAGCATCTTTAAAATGCACTTTAGCTTTATCTAGGTTTTCTTTTAAAACGTAGTAATTCATATCTAAATCACCTTTTTCGCCTTTAAAGACCTCTGAAAAATTAGCATAGTTACCTATATTTATATTGACCCCATAATTGTTAATTGGGTTACTTACAAACCAATTAAAGGTGGTGGTATTTTCTTTTTCTTCAACACTTCTTAATCGTCCATTAGAAACATTCATTAAACCTTTTGGTACAGTGACACTAATATCCATACTATCAACTTCATCATACATGTGGTCTTTGTTTGGCCACCAAACACTTGCTCCAAGTCCTTGACATGATGAGGCTACAAAATGATTGCCATTGGTGTCTTTTTTCCAAGAGATTCCGCCATCCCAAGGCGCTCTAATGGCTTCACGGGGTTTACCTTCGTAATACGCAATTACGCTATTTATTTCGCCTATATTTTGTTGGTCTTTAAGTGTAACAAAGTGTGCATTTCCATCGTGATTTATCTCTAATGCTTTATCATTTTGAGTCACTTTAGTAAGTACTAACGGTTCTTGTAAATCGATTTGTAATACTTGGTTTGGTTTTAAAACGGTATATTGGATTGTGTTTTTACCAACAATAGTTTTGGTCTCAGGATTAACTTTAATATCTAAATGATAATAGGTTAAATCCCACCATTCACGCTCTGGCGTGATACTTCCACGAAGCGTATCTTGATGAGTAAAGTTGTTTTTTTCTTGAAGTAAGCCTTGTGCATGGGCATTAGCACAGAGCGTAATAACTAAAACTAAGGTTGAAATTAGTGTTTTATTCATTCTAAAATTTATCTTATTATTTTATTAGGAAACACCACAGGGCTTTCAAAACCGTCTTTTCCAACAGAAGCAATCCCGAAGAAATAGTTGTCAATAACGATGCCATCTAGCATAAATTCTGAGACATCACCAACATAACGACTGTGGTCCCAAGTTGGAGACGTGGTATCTCTCCAGTAAATTTTATAACCGACTGCACCTTCAACTTTATCCCATTTAAATTTAACGGAAGGTTCTACAATACCACCAATAGCGACTGTTTTTGGAGCAGGAGGTGCCCAAGCTAAATTAGCCATATTTATGGCGTTTACAGTCGTTAGTTTTTTTGCGTATTCAAAATTGACGTGCTCTATAATATCGCCATATTTTACACCGTTTTCTTCTCTAATATCTTGGTGTTGCTGGACATAGTTTTCGTGTGCCTCCATAATACGGATTCCTGCAAAACCTAAGTCGTTAAAAGGTCTATGGTGTCCACCGCGTCCAAAACGATCTAATCTATAAACCATCATCGGATTCATTTCTGGCATGTATGTTTTTACTGTTTTATGCACGTAACGGGCTAATTGACGAGAAATGCCATCGACTTCTCCACCATAAAAACGTCTAAGTGTACGTGCTTTTTCAGTTTCGTTAGCAGGAACGGGTTCCGAGAATATTCTAAACGTACGGTTATCAATAACACCATCAACACCTTTAATGTTTCCAATCATGTCATTGTTAAGTATTCCGATAATATCCCAACCTTGTTCTTTAGCATATTTTGCTAAACCACCACCGCCAAAAAGACCTTGCTCTTCTCCAGATAACCCAACATAAACAATGCTGTTTTCAAATTTGTATTTAGATAATACGCGAGCGGCTTCAATAGTTCCGGCCATGCCAGACGCATTGTCATTTGCTCCAGGAGCATCTTTTGTAAACTCCATGGTATCACTTCCACGAGAATCGATATCACCACTCATTATAATATAACGATTTGGATATTTCGTTCCTTTTTGAATAGCCACAACATTAACAATCCAAGCATCGTGTGGTACACGTTTGTTACCTTCTTTAGTAACAAAGTCTTTTTGATACGTCACGTCTAAACAATTTTTACAGTCCGAAGAAATGGCTTCAAATTCTGATTTTATCCATCGTCGTGCCGCACCAATTCCTCTAGTTTCTGAAATAGTATCACTAAAGGTGTTTCTAGTACCAAAATCGACTAATTTTTGAATGTCTTTTTCTATGCGTTCTGCGGAAACGGCGTCAATAATATCATATATTTTTTGGCTAGTTTGTGCAGATGTAATTATAGTAAAAGTTAGGAAACTTATAATTAAGCTTATTTTTTTCATACTTATTCTTTTAAAATTAAAGTTCCGAAAACGGAAGCGTCTATCCATCCTCTATTTTTGTCTTCTCCTTCTATAATTTCAGATCCAATAAAGTTTTCACGTGTTTTACTAGTATCGTTATCGCAATAGGCAATAGCGAAACCCATCTTTTTGTTAGGATTTAATACCACAGGATTGTTTTGCTTTCCATCAACAAAACTAGCGTCAAAAATATTTATTTTAAGTTCCCAAATGGACGTATTTCCAACACTAGTCCGTTTAGATATCACGTGATTATTATAAAGGGTAGGGATGTTATTAGGAGCAATATCGACAACATTACCATCTAAAGCGATGTGATAAGCAAATGCATTATGATTGTACTGATGTTCGCCACCACTATTATCTTCGTCAATAAAAACTTCGACACAATCATTATCCCACCATAATTTTAAGGGGTCTTTATGTTGTGTTGTAAGTGCGTCATCTTGTATTTCTACTAATACATACAAGGCATTGGCGTCCCAAGTTAATTTATATTGACCTTTAAAATCGTCTACAGAATACGCTTCTCCTAACCATTTTTGGTCAATTTGATACCATTGTGAAGCGTGCCAAATAGCTTCGGTAGCTTTTCCGTCTATTGTTGGACTAATATTAGTTTTATGTACAACTTTAGATTCTTTATTTGGTTTTATATGCTGAATTTTAGTGTCTTTACAGCTTATAAATAGAAATATTGAGAAAAGTAGAACGAAAAGTTGTTTCATAGTTTTAATTTTTCTCTAAATTAATGAAAAATAAAAAACCACTTCAATTTGAAGTGGTTTTTAACTAATAATTTTTAAAATGGATTAGTAGTAAATTTATAAAATTTGTTTTTTATTTTTTTATTACTACATTTGTAGTAATAAAACTATACTTGTGGATATAAAACAGTTAAATAAATCAGAACTTCAAATAATGAAGTGTTTATGGATTCTTGATAAAGGGTTTATGAAAGATATTGTGGAGAAGTTTCCAGAACCAAAACCAGCATATACTACTATTTCTACATTATTAAAACGAATGGTTGATAAGGAGTATATAGGATTTGAGAGATTAGGACGAGACAAAGCTTATTTTCCTATTATTAAAAAGAACGACTATTTTACAAAGCAAGTTAATGGAATGATTCAGCATTTTTTTAACGATTCTAAAGCACAATTTGCTTCTTTTTTTACTAAAAACGCAGATTTGTCTATGGAAGAATTAGAAGAACTTCAGGAACTTTTAAAAGAAAAAATCGCTAAAAAGAAGAACAAATGATAAGTTATTTCATATTTACAATTATTAGTTTGGGGTGTTCTTATGCTATTTATTTTCTATTACTTAGAAAACAAAAAACATTTCAGTTCAATCGTTTTTTTCTCTTAGCTTCATTATTACTTTGCTTGGTGGCACCTTTTTTAGAATTTAAAATGTTTAATGCCGTACCAAAAATCGCAGAACTGCCTATTCAAAAAATAACTGAATCTATTGCCGCATCAGAACATTTAGAGGAGGTGTCTTTTGGAGATACTGAAATGGTGAATACATCACAGAGAAGTCCTTTATTTTATATTTATTCTGTAATCACTTTTTTTCTGGTATTTCGTTTTTTGAAGAATATCTATCAAATTTATAATCTAA
The DNA here is from genome assembly GCF_019278545.1 of Olleya sp. HaHaR_3_96. Classification (NCBI taxonomy): domain Bacteria; kingdom Pseudomonadati; phylum Bacteroidota; class Flavobacteriia; order Flavobacteriales; family Flavobacteriaceae; genus Olleya; species Olleya sp. HaHaR_3_96. The sequence goes on along the minus strand of NZ_CP058987.1, from coordinate 3,860,292 downwards.
CGAGACAAAACTATGAACGCCTTGGTAGACTTAAATTAATAACGCACAATGATTCTGAAATGATATCGAGTTTTTTCAATTATCTGTTTATTAATAAAAAATATACTAGTAAAAATGAGGCTTATTTTAATATCATAAAACACGAAACCGCTCATTCTGCAGAACTGCACACTTTAGATATTATACTTGTTGAACTTTTGATTTGTGTATTTTGGTTTAACCCATTTATTTGGCTCTATAAAAAGTCTATTATTCAAAACCACGAATATATCGCAGATGACAAAACCATTTCTTCAGGCATTGATATTGAGACGTATGCAAATACCATTATTAACTTAGGACAAAAGGAATACCGCGTTCCTCTAACTAGCGGATTTAATTTCATTCAAATCAAAAATCGAATAATTATGTTACATCAATCAAAATCATCAGTATTAAACCGAACGTTAAAAATTACTTCGGTCATTTTTCTTTTTGCAGGCATCTTTGCATTTAGCTCTTGTAAAGAAGACATTGAAGATTCATTAATAGAAGATACTTTAACTGTTGTCATCGATGCAGGACATGGAGGAAAAGATTCCGGTTCTTTTAACGAAAAAGATATTGTGCTCAATATTTCTAATCAACTATCACTTTTAAGCGATGATAAGATTAAGTTTATTACGATAAGGGAAGATGATAATTTCCTATCACTACAGGAAAGAGCTGATTTTATTAATGCTCAAAACGCAGATATAATGCTTAGTTTACATTGCAATAATGCATCAAACTCTAATGCGAATGGTTTAGAAGTTTATTATACCAATGAAACTATAAATGAAAAAGCTTCAATGGCTGTTGGAATGGCTATATATAATCAACATCTGGATAATGAACTTGTTGAAAAGGCTAAAATGAAAACGGCTAATTTTTATTTATTAAAAAATATTGATTGTCCAGGTGTGATAGTAGAACTTGGTTTTTTATCAAATGAAATAGATAGAACTAGACTTAATGATTTTCTTCATCAACAAGATATTGTTAAAGCTTTATATGATGGTTTATTAGAATTTAAAGATAACAAGGAGTTACAACAATTTTTATATAAAGACTAAACACCATAAAGTAAAATAAAAAAGCCAATTCAATCCAAATTTAATATTGGTTGAATTGGCTTTATAATTAGAATTATTTGAGTTAGTCTAATTATTGAATTATTAGAAGCAGTATTTATTTTCTGCTTTTACTTTTTCAGCAATTTCGATACGTAAATCTACGATGTCTGGATAGTTTGCATATTTTGTAAAACGTTTAAGTCCCATTAACATCATACGTTGTTCGTCTCCTTCAGCAAAAGAAATAATACTTTCTTTTCCTTTTTCTTCAACGATATCTACAGCGTGATATAAATATAATTTAGCCATTGCGATTTGAGCAGATTGCTCTTTTTCGCTAGTACGTTTCACATTTTTCTCTGTTCTTAAAATTGCAGATTCTGCCATATAGATTTCAATTAAGATATCTGCAGCTGCAATTAATAATTGTTGATGATCTTCTAATTGAGGACCATATTTTTGAACAGCTCCACCAGCAACCATTAAGAATGTCTTTTTCAATTTCTTAATCATTTCTTTTTCTTCTGAAAATAATTCAGAATAATCAGGAGTTTCAAAAGAAGGTATACCCATTAGTTCTTCTTGAACTTTTGAAGCAGGACCTAATAAATCAACATGACCTTTCATTGCTTTTTTAACTAACATACCAACAGATAACATTCTGTTAATCTCATTAGTTCCTTCGTATATACGAGCAATTCTAGCATCTCTCCAAGCAGATTCCATTGGCGTTTCTTCAGAGAATCCCATTCCTCCAAAAATTTGGATACCTTCATCAGCACAGTTTTGTACATCTTCAGACACCGCAACTTTTAAGATAGAACACTCAATTGCATATTCCTCAACACCTTTTAATTCTGCTTCTTGATGTGTATTTCCAGATGCTTCACGCATTGCAATACGATCTTCAATATTTTTTGCAGCTCTATAAGTTGCAGATTCTCCAGCATAAGCACTTGCAGCCATTTCAGCTAACTTTACTTTGATAGCTCCGAAGTTTGCGATAGGTGTGTTAAATTGTTTACGTTCTTGAGCATAATTTACAGCTGTAGATATAATTCTTCTTTGAGAATCTAAACAAGCAGCAGCTAATTTGATACGACCAACGTTAAGTGCATTCATGGCGATTTTAAATCCTTCACCACGACCCGCTAACATATTTTCAACAGGAACAACGGTGTCGTTAAAAAATACTTGACGCGTAGAAGAAGCACGAATACCTAATTTGTGTTCTTCTTCACCTAAAGTAATTCCGTTAGGTGTATCTCCATTATATTCCACTATAAATCCAGTAATATTTTTATCACCTTCAATACGAGCAAAAACGATCATCACACTACAGAACCCTGCATTTGAGATCCACATTTTTTGACCGTTAATTTTGTATGATTTACCATCTGCAGAAAGCTCAGCAGTTGTTTTACCAGAATTTGCATCAGAACCAGCTCCTGGCTCTGTTAAACAGTAAGCTCCAAACCACTCACCAGAGGCTAATTTTGGTACATATTTTTGTTTTTGCTCCTCTGTACCATATAAAGTAATTGGCATAGTACCAATTCCTGTATGGGCACCAAAAGCAGTACTAAATGATCCAGTTCCAGAAGAAATATAATCACATGTTAATACTGTAGAAACAAATCCCATTCCCATTCCACCAAAAGCTTCAGGTACTGCGACACTTAAAAACCCCATATCTCCAGCTTTACGCATAACTTCTTCAGTTAATGCATAATCTTTAGCTTCAAAACGTGCTTTATGAGGAATGATCTCACGATCATTAAACTCCATTACAGAGTCTTTCATCATTGCTTGCTCTTCTGAAAAATCTTCAGGAGTAAACACATCTTCACATTTTGTTTCTTTTACAAGGAATTGACCTCCTCTTAATATATCTTTTTCTTCTGTTGCCATAACTATATTATAATCTTGTTATACTTATTATTGTTTGTCTGTTCAAGCGTAGTCGAGTACTATTTTTCTATACTATCCGATTAAAAAGGTCTCGACTGCGCTCGACCGGACAGAAATTATGTATTGTATTAATTAAGGAATTCGAATATTCCGCAAGCCCCTTGACCTGTTCCAACACACATAGTCACTGCACCATATTTGCCTTGCATGTCACGCTTACGCATTTCGTCAAAAAGTTGTACAGATAATTTTGCACCTGTACATCCTAATGGATGACCTAATGCAATGGCACCACCATTTACGTTAATAATATCTGGGTTAAGACCTAACTCTCTAATTACTGCTAAAGATTGAGAAGCAAAAGCTTCATTTAACTCAATTAAAGATAAATCGTCTTGTTTTAATCCTGCTTGTTTTAATGCTTTTGGAATAGCTTTCACTGGTCCAATACCCATGATACGAGGCTCAACACCTGCTGCAGCATAGTTTACCATTCTTGCAATAGGTTCTAAACCTAACTCCTTAACCATGTCTTCACTCATAACCATTACAAAAGCAGCACCATCACTCATTTGTGACGAGTTACCAGCGGTAACACTTCCTCCAGCAGCAAATACTGCTCTAAGTTTAGCTAAAGCTTCTTTACTAGTTCCTGCACGAGGTCCTTCATCTTTAGTTACTGTGTAAGATTTAGTCGCTTTCTTTCCGTTTGCATCAATGTAAGTTTGTTCCACTTCAATTGGTACTATTTGATCTTGAAAACGATTTTCAGCTTGCGCTCTTAAGGCTTTCATATGCGAATTGAATGCAAATTCATCTTGGTCTTCACGAGATACTTTAAACTGTTTTGCAACAGCTTCTGCAGTATTTCCCATTCCCCAATAATAATCTTCATGACCAGATTTTACGATATCGTAGTTTAATTCTGGTTTAAAACCAGTCATTGGTACGCTACTCATACTTTCCGCACCACCAGCAATAATACAATCTGCCATTCCAGCTTGTATTTTTGCAGTTGCCATACCAATAGTTTCTACTCCAGAAGAGCAAAAACGGTTTACAGTTACACCAGGAACATCCACAATATCTAATCCCATTAAAGAGATTAAACGTGCCATATTTAAACCTTGAGAACCTTCTGGCATTGCATTACCAACAATAACATCGTCAATACGCTTTGGATCTAAACCTGGCAATTCCTTCATCATATACTTGATGGTTTCGGCTGCCAATTCATCTGTTCTTTTAAAACGGAACACGCCTTTTGGAGCTTTACCAACTGCGGTTCTATATGCTTTTACTATATATGCTGTTTTCATTTTTCTTAGTTTCTTAAAGGTTTACCTTTTGTTAACATGTGCTGAATACGTTCTAAAGTTTTACGTTCTGTACATAAACTTAAGAAAGCTTCACGCTCTAAATCCAATAAATATTGTTCTGTTACGCGTGTTGGTTCAGATAAATCTCCACCAGCCATTACGTAAGCTAACTTATTAGCGATTTTCATATCGTGTTCAGAAATGTAGTTAGAGTCTTCCATAGAGTCTGTCCCGACCATAAACATTCCTAATGCTTGTTTACCAAGTACTAAAACGTCATCTCTTTTTACGGGTTGTGTGTAACCAGAATTAGCCATTAACATAGCGTGTTGTTTTGCAACTGCTATTTGACGGTCTTTGTTTACAACAACAACATCTTTACCTTTTTGTAATAGGTTTAAGTCGAATGCTTCATAAGCAGAAGTCGATACTTTTGCCATACCAATAGTTAAGAAATGCTCTTGTAAAACGTTTAATTGTACATCACCTTTATGGAAAAGGTCTTGCGCTCTTAAAGCCATTTCTTTAGAACCTCCACCACCAGGAATAACACCAACACCAAACTCTACAAGTCCCATGTAAGTTTCTGCTGCTGCAACTACTTTATCTGCGTGTAATGATAATTCACATCCACCACCTAAAGCCATTCCGTGAGGAGCAGAGATAGTTGGGATAGAAGAATAACGCATACGCATCATTGTATCTTGGAAGTATTTAATAGCCATGTTAAGCTCATCATATTCTTGCTCTGCAGCCATCATAAAAATCATTCCGATATTTGCACCAACAGAGAAATTTGCAGCTTGGTTACCAACGACTAAACCAGCAAAATCTTTTTCGGCTAAATCAATAGCTTTATTTAATCCAGCTAAAACGTCTCCACCAATAGTGTTCATTTTAGATTGGAATTCTAGGTTAAGGATTCCGTCTCCGATATCTTCGATAACAACACCAGAGTTTTTAAACACTTCGTTTGTTTTTCTAATATTATCAAGGATAATGAAACTGTCTTGACCAGGTATTTTAGTTTGTTTTTTAGACGCGATATCATAAAAGAAAGAAGCGCCTTCTTTTACAGAATAAAAAGACGTGTTACCAGAAGCAACCATATCGTTAACCCAAGCAGCAGGTTCTAAACCTTCCGCTTTCATTAATTCAATTCCTTTTTCTACTCCAATAGCATCCCATATTTGGAAAGGTCCGTGTTCCCAACCAAAACCAGCTTTCATGGCATCATCAATCTTATAAAGTTCGTCTGAAATTTCAGGAATACGATTAGATACGTAAGCAAATAATGCAGTAAAGCTTTTTCTGTAAAACTCACCTGCTTTATCTTTTCCTTTTACTAATACTTTAAAACGGTCAACAACTTTATCAATCGTTTTCGTTAATTCTAAAGTTGCAAATTTTGCACGTTTAGCAGTACGGTATTCTAAAGTGTTTAAGTCAAGAGATAAAATTTCTTTTTTACCTTCAGCAGACACCGTTTTTTTGTAAAAACCTTGTCCAGTTTTACTTCCTAACCATTTGTTTTCCATCATCGTGTTGATGAAATCTGGTAATTCAAATAACTCTAAACGTTCGTCATTAGGACAGTTTTCTCTAATTCCGTTGGCCACATGAACCAAAGTATCTAAACCTACAACATCAACCGTACGGAAGGTTGCCGATTTTGGACGACCAATTACTGGTCCTGATAATTTATCTACTTCTTCGATAGTTAAATCTAAATCTTTAACGGCGTGAAATAAACTTTGGATACTGAAAATACCAACTCTATTTCCGATAAAAGCAGGTGTGTCTTTAGCAACAACAGATGTTTTTCCTAAGAATTTTTCGCCATATTCATTTAAAAATTCTAAAACTGAAGGGTCAGTATTTGGTCCAGGTATTATTTCAAATAATTTTAGGTAACGTGCAGGGTTAAAGAAGTGCGTTCCGCAGAAATGCTTCTGGAAATCTTCACTACGACCTTCGTTCATGAATTTAATAGGGATTCCAGAGGTGTTAGACGTAATTAACGTTCCTGGAGTTCTGTATTTTTCTAAGTTTTCAAACACCATTTTTTTGATGTCTAGCCTTTCGACTACAACTTCCATAATCCAGTCTACATCAGCAACTTTAGCAATGTCGTCCTCTAAGTTACCTGTAGTGATACGACTAGCAAAAGCTTGGCTGTAAATTGGCGATGGTTTAGATTTTAAAGATGCCGTTAAAGCATCGTTTACTAATCTGTTTCTTACGACTTTGTCTTCTAAAGTAAATCCTTTAGCTTTTTCTTTGTCGTTTAGTTCTCTAGGAACAATGTCTAATAGTAATACATCTACACCAATATTGGCGAAGTGACACGCGATACCAGATCCCATAATACCGGAACCTATAATCGCAACCTTTTTAATTCTACGTTTGCTCATATTATTTTTAAATGTGTTCTTTTTGGTTGTATATTTTTTTATTCGAAATCAATTCGTTGATCGTGTCAGAAACTTCGTAAAAGTGTTTTAACTTGTCATCAGAAACATGTTTTTTTATAGCTTCATTAAAAACCAACACGCGTTCCTTTGCATCTTTACGTTTTTGTTTACCAAACTCTGTTAAATAGATAAGTACACCACGTCCATCATTTGGATTTGGTTTACGGACTATTAAATTTAACTCTTCCATTCGTTTTAAGATACGAGACAAACTGGTTGCTTCCATACCCATTATTGGACCTAATGAGGTAGAAGGCGTCCCTTCCTCTTGGTCAATACTTAATAAAGTGAAACCAGTAGCCATCGTAGTCCCAAATTTAGCAGCTTCTTCATTGTACATTTTATTGACTGCTAACCATGTGGTTCTAAGTACATAATCTATGGTTTTGTCCTTCATATTGAAAACTCAATTATTTAGTTATATTCCAAAGATAGTAAAAATTTATTATGCACGCATAGTAAATTTAGAATTTGTGCATAAAAAAAGCTACCTAAATTTAGATAGCTTTTTTTGAAATAGAAAATATTTTTAGTTAATATATAACCACTATTTTTAGTGGTATTGAATTATTAATAACCATAAATATCATTATATAATGCTTTATATTTTTCTTTTATTATTTTACGTTTAAGTTTTAAAGTAGGTGTTAAGTGACCTCCTTCAACTGTCCAAGCCTCAGCAGTAAGTCTAAACTGTTTTATTTTTTCCCATTTTGCAAAATTTTCGTTTGCAGCATCGACTTCTTCTTGAAAACGAGCGATCACTTCAGGGTTAGTTACTAATTCTTCATTAGTACCCAGAGACTTATTATGGATTTTCGCCCATTCTCTAAGAAAATCGAAATCAGGTTGTACTAGGGCAGCAGGCATTTTTTCGCCTTCACCGACCACCATTATTTGATCAATAAATCTAGATTGTTTACATCTGTTTTCTAATAATTGAGGCGCAACATATTTACCACCAGAGGTTTTGAACATTTCTTTCTTACGATCTGTTATTTTTAAAAACCCTTCATTATCAATAACTCCAATGTCGCCAGTATGAAAATAGCCATCTTTGATAACTTCAGCAGTCTTAGCGTCATCTTTGTAATACCCCATCATAACTTGTGGTCCTTTTACACAGATTTCTCCATCTTCAGCAATTTTAACTTCTGTACGATCTAATAGTTTTCCTACAGTACCAATTTTGAATCCGCCATTACGCATATCGTTTACAGACACAACTGGAGAGGTTTCTGTCAAACCATAGCCTTCCATAACTCCAAAACCGGCAGCATTAAAAACACGTGCTAATCTAGGTTGTAACGCTGCGCTACCAGAGGCCATTACAGCGACTTCTCCACCAAGAGCAGCTTTCCATTTGCTGAAAATTAATTTGTTAGCAAGATTTAATTTTTGTGTATACCACCATCCATTTTCTCCATAGGGTTTATATTCCAGTCCTACGTCCACAGCCCAAAAGAATAATTTTTTCTTTATTCCGGTTAAGGCAGCACCTTTAGCAATAATCTTGTCGTACACTTTTTCTAAAAGTCTTGGTACGGCAGTCATAACTTGGGGTTTAATTTCTTGCGCGTATTCGCTTATTTGATCGATAGGGGCGTAGTGTATAGATGCACCGCAATATTGATATAAATAGATTAGCATACGCTCATACACGTGACATAATGGTAAGAAACTTAGAGCTCTAGAACTTCCTAGTTCAATTGGTATTCTTTTAAAACTTTCTAGCGCATTACTTACAAGGTTGTCATGTGATAGCATTACTCCTTTTGGCCTTCCAGTAGTTCCTGATGTGTATATTAAGGTCGCTAAGTCACTTGCTTTAACGTTATTTTTTAAAGTTTCAACTTCGTTTTGACTGGATTCGTCTTTACCTAGGGCTAAAACTTCATTCCAATTTTTGCAACCTTCTACTTGGTCAAAACAGTAAACTTCCTGTAAAGAAGGCACTTGGTCTTTAATTTTTTTTACTTTTTCATAGACTTCTTGGCATGAAATAAAACAATATTTTGCTCCAGCGTGATTAAGTACGTACGCATAGTCTTCTTGAGATATGGTTGGATATACTGGTACATTTTGGGCACCTAGTTGTAATATACCAATATCCATTATATTCCATTCTGTACGGTTAGTGGATGATATTACTGCAATTTTATCGTTTTTAGCAACACCTAGTTTTAGTAGACCTCTACTAATGGTATTGGCCTTTTCTAGGTATTCTTTTGTAGAAATAGATACCCACTTACCATCATGTTTTGTTGATAAAGAATTTTGAAGATTGTATTTCTCAAGTTGATAGTACGGAAAATCGAAGAGTCTAGTTATTTCTATCATTTGTTAGTTTGCGAAGTTAATAAGTATTGCAAAGTATGAAATTTTAAGCCCAATTCAAACATAAGTAAAAAAAAGGAGCTGTAATTAAACAGCTCCGAAGCTAACTGATTGATAGCGTGAATAAATGCTTTGTTGATTTTTATTTAATAACTAACTATTATCTAAATGAATCCCTTAACTTTCATTTAAATTAAATAAAACACATAAATCCTTAGCTAAATTATGTAAAATCTGTTAAAATGAATTGTAAATAATCGTAAATATTAAACTTTTAAGTAATTATTCAATAATTCGTTATCAGATTTAAAGTAATCCGATGGTTTTTGATTCATAAATAACTTAAAGTCTTTCGAGAAATGTGATAGGTCGTAATAGTCATAATAGTCAACTAGCCTTGCTATAGTTGATTTTTTAGATTCATATTGTTTCATTAAACTTAAAAATTTATATAGTTTGATAAATTTTATAGGGGTAAGTCCAACGATTTTTTTAAACTGAATTTCTAAATTTTTTTGTGATATAGGAAAGAGTTTGAGTAGTTCTTCAACATTAATTTTACCTTCCTTATCGTAGATTACTTTTATAACGTCATCCACAAGTATTGTGTTTTTACTTTCGTAAAGATCTAGTTTAGAAAGTTGTATTTCTATCCTTTCTGCTAACGTTTCACCTTTAATATTTTCCTTAAAAATAGGTTCTAAAAGTTCAAATAATTTATTATTAATCTGTGAAAGATTAATATGTTTATCTGTTAATTTGGAAATATCTGTTTCTAAAATTTTATATAGTGCAGTTGGATGAAAGTTGATTCCAAAAGCAAAAAAAGGCTCATCAGCCTTTAGTGCATATGATTTATAGGACTGCCCTAAAATGACCACGCCTTTGTTTTTAAAGGTGGCATTTTTGAAGTTAGTTTCTAAATCAGACGCTGTGTCGATAAATAAAATATGCGATTGCGCAGTAGGTAATATCTTTGAACTCAATGGGATTCTTTTGTCTCCAACATTAAGTTCATAAAAATTTTGTACTAACTGGTTAGTGCTAGTACATTCAATATATCTAAAATTCATTAAGAGCTTTATGTTCTAAATTATTACACCATAAACGTAAGAAAAATATTAACGTTTATGGTGTATAATTTTACTTTTTATTCTCTATCCATTGTCTAGCATTTACAAAAGCTTCTATCCAAGGGGAGACTTCGTCTATTCTATTTTCAGGATAATTAGCCCAATTCCATTGGAATGTAGAGCGTTCAATATGTGGCATCATGACTAAATGGCGTCCTGTTTTATCACATAACATAGCGGTATTAAAGTCTGATCCATTTGGATTTGATGGGTAGCTATCATAGCCATATTTTGCAACTATATTGTAGTCTTGTTCTGATTTAGGTAAATTAAATTTACCTTCTCCGTGACTTATCCAAACGCCTAAAGTAGTGTCTTTTAAAGAAGAAAGCATAACAGAGTTATTATCTTGAACGGTTACCGAAGTGAAAGCGCTTTCGTGCTTTTTTGAAGCGTTATGTAGCATTTTGCCATGTACATCATGCTCCGGGTTAATTAGTTCTAATTCCATAAATAATTGACAACCATTGCAAATACCTACAGAAAGTGTGTCTTCTCTTTTAAAGAAGTTGTTAATTACTTTATTAGCGTTTTCGTTATATTTTATGGCTCCAGCCCAACCTTTTGCTGATCCTAAAACGTCACTATTAGAAAATCCTCCTACAGCACCTAAAAACTGAATGTCTTCCAATGTTTCCCGACCAGAAATTAAATCAGTCATGTGTACATCTTTAACATCAAAACCTGCTAAATACATAGCGTTTGCCATTTCGCGTTCAGAATTACTTCCTTTTTCACGTAAAATTGCAGCTTTAGGTTTTGATTTTGTAGAATCTATATTTGGTAATTTTCCTGTAAAATGTTCAGGGAATTTATAATGTAATGGTTGGTTTTTGAAATTATCAAAACGTGCTTGTGCTAAACCATTTGCTGTTTGCTTTTGATCTAATAAGAAAGAGGTTTTGTACCATGTATCTCTTAATTTAGAGATAGTCAGAGATAATTTTTCTGTTCCGTTTGTAATATTTAAAGTATCACTAGTAGTTACTTTTCCAATGTTATAGAATGTGATATTTGCATTAGAAAGTACGTTTTCTATCGAATCATCTTTAGATTGAAAAACAATCCCTGAATTTTCAGCAAATAATACTTTGCAAGAATCTTTTTCATTTAAAGCAGTAATATCTAATGTCGCCCCAAGATTAGTATCAGCAAAGCATAATTCTAATAAAGTAGTGATTAACCCACCAGACGCCACATCATGACCAGCACTAATTTGGTTGTCTTTTATTAGCTGTTGTATTGTATTAAATACTGTTTTTACATATTTAGCATCCTTAGTATTAGGAGCACTGTTTCCTATTTTATTAAGTATTTGAGCAAAACTACTACCACCTAATTTAAAGTCGTCTTGAGATATGTTTATGTAATAAATGTCACCTCCGTTAGTTTTAAAAACAGGTTCAATTACATTTTTAATATTGTTACAATGTGCTGCTGCAGAAATAATTACTGTTCCTGGAGATATAACATCTTCATTAGGATATTTTTGTTTCATAGACAATGAATCCTTTCCAGTTGGAACATTGATTCCTAAATCTATAGCATATTCCGATATAGCTTTAACAGCTTCATATAAACGTGCATCTTCTCCCTCGTTTTTACAAGGCCACATCCAGTTTGCAGATAGAGATACACTTTGTAAGCCTTCTTCTAAAGGGGCCCACATTATATTAGTTAAAGCTTCTGTAATACTATTTCTACTTCCTGCAATTGGATTAATTAATCCAGAAATAGGAGAGTGGCCAATAGACGTTGCAATACCTTCTTTACCATTGTAATCTAAGGCCATTACACCTAGATTATTTAATGGGATTTGTAACGGTCCAACACATTGTTGTTTGGCTACTTTACCACCAACACAACGGTCTACTTTGTTTGTTAACCAATCTTTACAGGCCACAGCTTCTAATTGTAGTACTTGGCCTAAATAGGTGTTAAAATCAGTTGTATTATAAGATATATCACCATAATTTCTATCAATGGTAGTATCTGTTAGTATTGTTTTTGGAGAACTTCCAAACATATCTTCTAAGGCTAAATCCATAGGTTTATCGCCTTTGGTTTTAGATTGAAATGTAAATCTATGGTTTTCGGTAACTTCACCAACAGTATACATTGGAGAACGCTCACGATCTGCAATACGGTTTAAATAGTCTAAATGTTCTTCAGCAATAACTAGGCCCATTCGTTCTTGAGATTCGTTACCAATAATTTCTTTAGCAGATAATGTCGGATCACCGACAGGTAAAGCATCTAAGTCTATAGTTCCTCCGGTATCCTCTACTAATTCTGATAGACAATTTAAGTGTCCACCAGCACCGTGATCATGTATAGATACTATAAAGTTTTCTTCACTTTCGACCATTCCACGAACTGCATTAGCGGCACGCTTTTGCATTTCTGGGTTAGAACGTTGTACGGCATTAAGTTCTATACCTGATGCAAGTTCTCCTGTATCTGCAGATGATACTGCAGCACCACCCATACCAATACGATAGTTTTCTCCTCCTAAAATTACTATTTTGTCGCCTTTTTTAGGCGTATCTTTTAGTGCTTGGTCGGCTTTACCGTAACCAATACCTCCAGCTTGCATGATTACTTTATCGTAACCTAATTTACGTTGCGACCCTTCGGCTGCGCTCAGAGTGGCATCTTTATTTTCGTCATGTTCAAAAGTTAATACAGAACCACAAATTAAAGGTTGTCCAAATTTATTTCCAAAATCTGAAGCACCATTACTTGCTTTTATTAAGATATCCATTGGTGTTTGGTATAACCAAGGACGAGCATTCATACCTTGTTCCCAAGGTCTATTATCTTCTAGTCTAGAATAAGACGTCATGTAAACAGCGGTTCCGGCTAACGGTAAAGAACCCTTTCCTCCAGCAAGTCTATCTCTGATTTCTCCTCCAGAACCCGTTGCAGCACCGTTAAAAGGTTCTACAGTGGTTGGGAAGTTATGTGTTTCCGCTTTAAGCGAAATAACAGAGTCGTAATCTTTTTTGGTGTAAAAATCAGGGATATCGGCACGTGTAGGTGCAAACTGCTCGACTTTTGGACCTTTTATAAAAGCAACATTATCTTTATATGCTGAGACTATATTGTCAGGATATTGTTTTGATGTTTCTTTAATTAACTTAAAAAGCGACGTTGGTTTTTCTTCACCATCAATAATAAAAGTACCGTTAAATATTTTATGACGACAATGTTCTGAGTTGACCTGAGAAAATCCAAAAACTTCAGAATCCGTTAATGGTCGACCAATTTTTTTAGCGACACCTTCTAAGTAGTCTATTTCTTCGTCATTTAAAGCTAAACCTTCCTGCTGGTTATATGCTGCGATATCTTCAATATTTAAAATTGGTTCAGGTTTAATGTCTATAGTAAAGGACTCTTGATTTAATCCATTATACTTTTCAGAGATCATGGGATCAAAGGCGTCGAATTCTTGATTAGAAGTTTCAAATTCTTCAATTCTGATGATGTCTTCAATACCCATATTTTGGGTGATTTCTACAGCATTAGTACTCCAAGGTGTAATCATAGCAGCTCTGGGACCAACAAAAAAAGCATCCAGAGATGCTTGTTCTATTTTTGGCTGGTCGCCAAACAACCATATCAACTTTGAGATGGTTTGAGTTGATAATTCTTTTGTTGCTTGAACAGCAAATACTTTACTGTTTTGGTTTCCGAAGAAATGAATCATTATATTTTTAGTTTGAGTGTTGTTTTTTATAAAGAAACAAATTTAGTTTTTTTAGTGGTAATTGTAGCTAATAATTGTGGCTTAATTTAAGAGTTATTCACTAGGTTTTGAACAAAAAAAAAGCGACTCAGAAATGAATCGCTTTTTTTCAGAAATTAAAAAATTAATTTTTAATTATTTTTTTTGTGATCGTTCCATTATCAGAATCTAATTTCATGATGTAAACACCTTTACTAAGATGCGATACATTTACTTCTTTGTTAGTTGGTGTAACGTTACCAGTTAATATTTTTTTACCTAAAAGATCAAAGATCTTAAAAGCAGTAGCTTCTTTTACTTCAATATTTAAAAGTGTTCCGTTTAAGGGATTTGGATATATTTTTACTTGATTTAACTCAAATTTACGAGTGCTTAATGTCGAATAACATGTCCAAAATAAATTATCAATAGCTACTCTTGCACCATTAGAAGTATTGTCATCTTGAATAACTACGGTAATGTTTCCTTCAGTGTCAATATCCGAAATAGTGGTTGTTTGTACAGTAGAGTCATAAGTGACGTCTCCTTTTAAAACACCATTCACGTAAATACTAAGTGTACCTCCTGATCCTGAAAATACTTGCTGTGTTGTTAATGTAAGATCTGCAATACCTCCTGCGATAAGTGGAGAGGTTAAGCTACCTGCACTGTTAGTTCTCATGTCAAGTACTATTGCTCTAGAACCATCTATCATTTGGTCTGTTCTAGCTCTAGTAGCATTCCATTCTCCGTAGCTATCGGTCCATATTCTTGATGAATATGAGTTACTATTGTCTGGCATTAAAGTAAAATCTTGTTCTACAGGGGTAACACAACTTGTTCCTGCAGGTGTGCCTGCTAATGTTGTTGCAGAATCTGAAGTACTTTGTGCTGAAGAGTTATTAGCTGCATCCTTAGCTAAAACTGTAAAAGCATAGGTTGTTTCTGGATCTAATCCTGTAACTGTAAATGTCGTTGCTGTTCCGTTTGTAGAAGTATATAAAACACCATCTACGTATATAATGTAAGTTACGACAGCAGTATTATCTGTAGAAGCCGTCCAAGTTAAATCAACAGTATCTTCCGTTGGATTACTTGCAACTAATCCTGTAGGAGCTGTTGGCGCTTCTGTATCTGCTGGTGGTTGTGCTCCCCATCTGTTTTCTGCAGGGGTACCTCCCCAAATAACAGTTGCTAAATAAGGATTATCAATAAAAGGGTTACGGTTACCTTGTGCATATGTATTAGATAAATCACTATGGTAAGTGTTTCTGTTATCTTCAATTAAAGACACAGGATCTTCAGCATTCCATTCTAATAATAAATCAACCATGTTAGGGTCAATACTATTAGTTGTTCCTGAAACAGCGAAAGAAGGCAGACATTGTGTACCATATCTAGTGTACATATACATAATTATTCTGGCAGCATCACCTTTATACTCATCTCCTGCATACCATAAACTAGAGCTGCTACCTGTGTTTCCAGCATTACCAGATCCCGCAGCAAACTTTTTGTTTCCACGATTAGAGTTCATTTGCACATCAGACGGTCTTAAGTTGTGTCCATCAGCATATGGAGGTCCAGAAGTACCCGAACTGTTTAAACTAGGATTTGCTAACGAGTTTGGAAAAACGTGTTCTCTATTCCAGTCAGTACCTGTGCTACCACCGTTTAAAGTTTTACTTCTTGTTCTATCAGTAATATAATTACCGTCTGTATCACTATATCCGTAAAATAAACGGACGTTATTAGTGTTGTCTAAATCCTCATCAGTTACTTTACTAGCCTCCCAAATTCCAGGAGTATAACTTAAACCGTTTGTATGTTTTATAGCTGTTTTTACCGCTAAATCATCAAATAAATCTAGTTGTGTTTTTGTAAAGTCAACGCCACTGTAATACGCTTGAAGCTCAGTCGGAGGTGCTAGTTGTGCATAACTTAATGCAGAGATTAAAAATGAAAAAAGTAAGTAAAAGTGTTTCATAGTAGTTGTGTTTAATTATAATTATTTTCTTTCTAATAAAGCCATATAAAAACCATCGAAGCCAGATTGATGCGATAAAATTTTCTTATCTTTTACTAAAGAAAATTCTTTTCCGTTTTCTGAAGCTAAGAATTTAGCGACTTGTTCTTGGTTTTCAGAAGGTAAGATAGAGCATGTCGCATACACTAGTTTTCCTCCAGATTTAACCATTCTAGAGTAGCTATTTAAAATTTCGGCTTGTGTTTCCTTGATTTTTTCGATAAATTCAGGTTGCATTTTCCATTTCGCATCAGGGTTACGTCTTAAAACACCTAATCCAGAACAGGGCGCATCAATTAATACACGATCCGCTTGATCGTATAATTTTTTGATAACCTTTGTAGAGTCAATATGTCTTGGCTCGATATTATGCGCGCCAGCTCTTTTTGCACGACGTTTTAGTTCTTTTAATTTATTAGCGTAGATATCTAAAGCTATAATTTGACCTTTATTTTCCATTATGGATGCAAGGTGTAGTGTTTTACCTCCAGCACCAGCACAAGTGTCCACAACACGCATTCCAGGTTCTACCTCTAAATATTCAGCAACTAACTGAGACGATCCATCTTGAACTTCAAAATGTCCTTTTTGAAACATGTCCGTTGTAAATACATTGGCACGCTCAACAAGTTTTAAAGCATTAACATGCTTTGGTACTTCTTCAGTTTCAATATCTAAATCGAATAATTCTTCTTTTAATTTCTCTTTAGTCGTTTTAAGGGTATTCACTCTTAAAACAACATCAGCTTGTTGGTTTAAAGCAGTAGCCTCTTTAGACCAAACTTTATCACCTAATTCTTTTTCGGCTAACGCATCCATCCAATCTGGAAAAGATTCTTTAATCTTTCTAGTTTTAGATAACTCGTCAAAACGACCTTTAATTTTTCTTGTTGGTGTATTTTCAAAATACTTCCAATCTGGAAGGGTAATTCCTTTTAAAGTAGCCCAAACCGCAAACATACGCCAGATTTCGTCTCTGTTAAATGGTTCTTTTACTTCAGCAATTTCTGCATAAAGACGTTTCCAACGTACTATATCGTAAGTCGTTTCGGCAACAAAACCTCTGTCACGACTTCCCCAACGTTTGTCACGTTTAAGTAATTGTTGTACAACTTTATCAGCATAATGACCTTCGTTAAAGATTAATAATAAACCATCAACTGTTGCAAAGCATAAATTTTTGTGTAAGCGCATTTTTTTGTATTTAATAACGTGCAAAGTTACTTAAATAACACTAATTTTTGATGCTTTTTTGTATTAAGATATATAGTTTTACCTTTTGAAAAAAATATTTTAAAAATAAACGCAAGTTTTTTTTAACTAATGCATCTAAATATTGTTAACACAATAATTACTTTTTTTGACCGAAACTGAATTTATAGAACAACTTAAAAACCAAACCAGTGCTGCCTATGGTAAGCTCTTGGACGATTTCCAACAAAAGGTGTTTGGGACGTGCTTGTCGTTTGTGCCCAATAAACAGGATGCAGAAGACATTGCGCAGGAGGTGTTTGTGGAGGTTTTTAATTCTATAAATAAATTTAAAGGACAGTCTAAATTGTCTACTTGGATTTATAGAATAGCAACCAATAAATGTTTAGAGTTTATCAGGAAAGGAAAAGCTAAGAAGCGTTTTGCCTTTTTACAATCGCTATCAGGAAACGATTATAACTTAGATAAAGCCAGCTATTTTACAGAGATTAATCATCCTGGATTAGTCATGGAGCAAAAAGAAACTAGTGAAACACTGTTTTTAGCCATTAATAAACTGCCAAAAGCACAGCGTATTGTTTTTACATTAAATAAAATTGATGATAAAAGCTATAAAGAAATAAGTGAAATAACAAAAAAGAGTATCGGTTCTATCGAGTCTTTATTGTTTAGAGCTAAAAAGAATTTACAAATTATTTTAAAAGAATTTTATAAAAACCATAATTAGACGCAAGTTTTTTGAAAATAAAACATCTAAAACTAAGAATTATGAAAACAAATACAAACATGCAAGATAAAATAGATCAGACTCTTAATGCTTCTGAAAATATCAATGCCGTTACTGTCTCTCCTTTTTTTAAAGACAAAACAATGCAACGCTTATTTACACAAAAAGAAGTCGTGTCTAAGACATGGAGTTGGTTTACGCCACAATTACAGTTAGCAACATTGGTTTGCGTAGTTGTGTTAAATGTATATGCAATACAACAAATAAAAAGTACAAAATATAATGAAGCTATTTCTAGTTTTGCCTCAGATTACGGGTTAAACTCAGATACGGACGGCTCATTAATCAATTTATAATCATGAAAAAAAATACAGTTTTATATCTCTTATTAATTGTTTTAATTATAATGAATGGTTTTTTTCTATTCAATTATATAGGACGTCCTGGTCAGAATGGACCAAAGGAGTCGGGTAATTTTATTGCTACAGAATTAAAGTTTAATGACACACAGTTAGAACAGTTTAAAAGCTTAGAAACTAAGCATCATGCGGTAATGCGCTCAGTAGGAGATGAAATTAGATCATTAAAAGATCAACTGTTTAATAATATCACCGCTGCCTCTGTAAATCAACAGGAAATAAATAATTTAACGACATCTATAGCGGGTAAAGTTATTTTAAGGGAGAATGAATTGTTTAAAAGACTAAGAGGTATTTATCAGTTGTGCGATGATACTCAAAAAGAGCAGTTTAAAAGTATTATAAAAAAAGCACGACGATTTGGTATGCCTGGTCCAGAACATCCAGAAAGACCAGAATAAAGTGCAACATTAAAATAATTATTAAAAGACCTTCAGTAAAATGAAGGTCTTTTTTTTGTGTTTTGTTTAACATAACTAAGCACAAGTTATTTTAAAACTAGACATCTAAATACCATAACAAATAAATTATTTAGATATGAAAAAGAACATATTCAGTGCAGCCGTTTTAGTTTTTGGAGTAACAGTTTTAAGTGTAAATAGTGTTAACGCACAATCTAATGATAGACAGAAAAAAGAACCGCCAACATTTAGCCAGTTATTAGAAGAAATGGATAAGGACGAGGATGGTAAATTATCTAAATCAGAAATCAAGGGACCTTTAAAAGATAATTTTGACACGATAGATACGGATGAAGATGGGTTTATATCTGAAGCCGAATTTAAAAAAGCGCCAAAACCAGAAAGAAGGCAACGTAACTAATTTTTTATTATAACCATTAAACCAAAGACAATATGAAATACATAAAAAGCAAATTAAATCTATTAGTAGTCGCAGTAGTATTTAGTATAACATTAGTAACCTTTAGTTCTTGTAATAACGATGATGATGTCGTAACAACAACAGAAGAAGGTGAAGTGGTTGTAGATACTGACGATTCAGATTTTGAAACTCCAGATTGGACAGCAGAAACGCATAGTAAAGATGCGGATCCCAATTTTGATGAAGTTTTTGAAGATAATGCAGTTAAGCGATTGGATATTGTTGTTACAGAGACACGCTGGCAAAGTATGTTGGATGATATGACAAATCTTTATGGAACATTTGGAGCTGGCGCTGGAGGTCCTGGAGGCGGAGGTGGCGGCTTAACCGAAACTGATGAAGATCCAATTTTTGTGCCTGCAGAAGTATTTTATAATGGTAAAGAATGGTATCGCGTAGGTGTTAGATTTAAAGGGAATTCTAGCTTGCAAACGAGTTGGCAAAATGGGATTTTGAAACTATCTCTTAAATTAGATTTTGACGAGTTTGAAGATGATTATCCACAAATAGATAACCAACGTTTTTATGGCTTTAAAAAATTAAGTCTTAAAAATAATTTTGATGACAAGTCTATGTTACGCGAAAAAGTAGCTACAGATGTTTTCAGAAATGCAGGGTTAGTAGCATCACATACCGCATTTTATACAGTGTATGTGGATCATGGAGATGGACCACAGTA
The DNA here is from genome assembly GCF_019278545.1 of Olleya sp. HaHaR_3_96. Lineage (NCBI taxonomy): Bacteria > Pseudomonadati > Bacteroidota > Flavobacteriia > Flavobacteriales > Flavobacteriaceae > Olleya > Olleya sp. HaHaR_3_96. The sequence goes on along the minus strand of NZ_CP058987.1, from coordinate 3,840,352 downwards.
TTTTGGAGTGTACACTATGGTAGAAGAAGTGGATGATACGGTTTTAGATACACAGTTTTCTGATGACGATGGTAATTTATACAAGCCAGATGGTGATGCCGCTAGTTTTGCATTAGGATCTTATAATGAAAGTGAATACGTTAAAAAAACAAACGAAGATGAAGGTGATTTTAATGATGTGGCTAGTTTGTTAGCTATCGTAAATGATGGATCTAGAACATCGGATCCTGAGACTTGGAGAACAAACCTTGATGCTGTATTAGATACGGATGTGTTTTTAAAATACTTAGCAGTAAATACAGTGGTTCAAAATTGGGATACGTATGGTAGAATGACACATAATTATTTTTTATATAATAATCCTGATACGAGTAAATTAACATGGATTCCTTGGGATAATAATGAAGCCTTAGAGTTAGGAAAAATGGGAGGTTCGTTACCATTAGACTTTTCTGGATTAAATAGTTCAGAATGGCCATTAATAGGCTATTTGTATCAAGATGTAGTATATAAAACACAATATGATACATATGTACAAGAAGTGGTGGATGATGCTTTTAGTGTCAGCACAATGCAATCTCAATATGCAACTTATGCAGCTTTAATTGAGCCTTATGCAACATCGGAAGTTTCAGGATATAGCTTTTTAGAAAATAGTTCAGACTTTCAAAATGCAGTTAACGAGTTGAATACACACGTTACAACGCGTGCTGCAGCAGTGAGTGATTATTTAGATTAAATATAAAATGATAAGTTTTGGTTGATTGGTAGTTAAAGGCTTCATGAGGTAAAACTCATGAGGCCTTTTCTCTTTAAATAGGATGAATTTTGAACTTTTAAAACATAAGTAATAATGAAAGTATTCAGGAAAATTAGACTTTCATTAGTCTTTTCAGGAAAAATAAAAAGCTATATGGTGTATGCTTTGGGAGAGATACTATTAATTGTTATTGGGATATTAATAGCGTGGAAGATTAATAGTATGAATGAGATAAGAAAAAACAGGATTGTAGAACTAAAAATATACCAAACCTTAAATGAAGAATTAGATGCTAATTTGACACTTTTAGACTCGTCGATTGATAGATACACCTTAGATGTAAAAAATATTAATCAGACTATTAAAAGTATTGGTTTAGAGAAAGAACAATTAACGGATAAAATTAAAAAAGGTATTCTAGAAGTTAATTATAAACCAACTCAACTTCATAATGGAGCAGTAAACTCGATTAATAGTACTAATAAATTTGAGTTTATAGAAAGTGTTTTATTAAAAGATCTAATTGCTTCCTATCCAAATGAGCTTGATAGTTTTGAAAGTCAAGAAAATAAAATCGAAAACATAATTATTAATCGCTTACAACCAGCTATCGAATCTCACATATCCTTAATAGATATTATATCGGAGCGAGGTTTAAGTTATAAAAAAACTAAAACGTTTACTAGAACCTCTAATTATATGGATCTTTTAAATAGTCGAGCCTATCAAAATGCTCTGGTAGATAGACTTTTGCAGACGGAAAATCAACTGCTTAATAGTAAGATTTTAAGAGTGAAAACGCAGACCATGTCTTATAAACTAAATAAGGAGATAGATAATTAAATATAAAGTGCTATGCAAGCGCAAGTTTTGTTTAGATAAGTCATCTAAAGAATAGTTCAATTAAATAAAAACAACTTTAAAAGTAATAAACACCATGAAAAACACATTAATTAAGGGGGCTTTAATCCCTGCTCTAATAGTAATTGTTATCAGTTTTATTTCTTGCAGTAGCGATGATAATACCAGCGCAACAGATACAGATATAGATACAGATTCTCAGGTGGTGACATTGGATGCGACTTACTTTACTACAGATAGTGGTTCTGTTACTATTACTACAGTGCCTTGTACATTATCAGATGGTACAATAACAGATTGTTATCAAATTGTAACTAGTAGTGCACCTTCAGATCATGCCATGGGGCCTTGGTGTCCGGATAATATAAGTGATACCGCAGACAATGGTGGGATTTGGTTAGAAGGTGGGACTGTTTACGATGTCGATGGTGCTTTTATAGAAAACCTTGCCACTTTTTATAATGACGATAATTGGATGATGTATGATGCCAATGGAGATGTTTATATCACAGCAACAGAAGATGATTGTATTAATGCAGCAAATCCAAATGTAGGCGAGGAGTATGCAAATTTTTGTGTAGAGTGTCTTCCGTCTTACATCGCGGATTTAACGCAAACATGGTTAATACCTATTACTCCAGTACTTCAGGATGAAGCGGTACTATTTGCTACAGCAGGCGGCGCAGGTGGGCCAGGTGGGCCTGGTGGAGAACCTGTAGACGAAGTGCCATCAACACGTGGGCTAGCATTAAATGGTATAGAGTTTTCTGCACCGGCACCTACAGATAATATTCTTGCAGCATATACATTAGCACCTTTTGATGATGCAGGTGGACACATTAACGTAAATCAAGGATATCACTATCATGCAGCTACAGGGTTTAGTACTAAAATAGTGCAAGACGATGGGCACTCTGCTTTAATAGGTTATGCTTTAGATGGTCATGGTATTTTTGAGTTAGAAGATGAAGCTGGTAACTTACCTTCAGATTTAGACGAGTTAAGAGGTCATACAGATGACACCAGAGGATACCATTATCATGTAGATGAAGCTGGTAATAATAATTTTATCAATGGGTTAAAAGGAGCTTACGCCGTAAGCGAATAGTTTCAACGCTTTGAGTTAAAACATATAATTATGCTTAATAAATTTATATTAATTCTTTTTTTACTGATTGGTGTTTCAGCGAAAGCGCATCAGCCAGAAGTTTCTACGACTATGTTGGTTCAAAACGAAAATAACGTTTGGGTACTACAAATTAGTGCGTCTTTAACAGCATTTCAAAAAGAAGTCAGAACACATTTTCCTGAATATAAAACTCCAGAACAATTTCAGGAAATGGTCTTAGAACACATTAAAAATAATTTGGTAATTACATTTAACGATAACCAAAACATTACACTTAGTAAGGGTATTGTCAAATTAGGGCATGAAACAAAAGTGGTTTGTGAAATACTTGGAGTGCCTTCAGTTATAAAGACTGTTTCTGTTCAAAACACAGCATTTAAAGATGTTTATAATAATAAAAGCGCTTTAGTCCTGTTAAAAGATGGCTTTAATAAAGAACATTTCGTTTTAAATAAAAAAAATAATCATAATCTAAAGTTAGCGAGTAAGGATAACAAGTTTGTTGTAGTTACAGTAAATGAAGCTAGCTTCTTTTCTCCTTTAATACTTGCTGCTTTATTAATGGTTTTAGGTTTAGGGTTTTTATTAAAAGCAGTAATCTCAAAAAAAAATACAATATGAAAAATAAAACTCTAATTTTTGGATTAATAGTATCGGTTGTATTTTCTTTTATTAGCTGTAGCAGTGATGATAGTGATAGTATAGGTGCAGAAGATCAAAGTGACGATATAATCCAAGAATCTTTTTTTAATGCGACATCACTGGTGTCCTATGAGAAAGTCGATTGTACATTGGAAGATGGCTCGCAAGGAGACTGTTATCAATTAGTGTTTACCAGTAATCCGGTAGAAAATGGTCCATACTGTCCAACGACTATTGATGATGTTGGAGGATTAGGGATTTATGACGGCGCGACAAATGCGGGATTTCAAGTCATGAAAGCTAGCTTGTTTAATGCAATGGAAGCTGATGGCTATGATATTGTGGATGATAATGGCGATATACATATCGATGATTTCAATTCTGGCGCAACAAATCCAGATTTTGCGTATTGTTTAGAAGCTGCTCCTAATAATAATTTATTGCTAACTTTTTTAATTCCAGCGACGCCAGTTTTAGCATCAAGTAACAATGTGATTGATACGGTAGAATTGGTTGGTTTGTCTTTAGATGGCGTGCCAATTAATGGAGATCCACCATCTGTAGTTAATGGTCCCGGTGTTCCTGGAATCTCTGGTGGTAATATTCCTTCTTTAGATCCTTGTGGTGGTCATCATGATCCTGCAGGGTATTACCATTGGCATTTTGTGCCAGAAGTAATGAATCAAGTTTTAGAAGCTAACGGTATAGATGATGTTGCTTGTACATTAATTAACCAAGTGTCAGGAAGTCAGTTAATAGGTTTTGCTAAAGACGGATTTCCAATTTATGCTTATCAAGTAGAACCTTCTGATTTAGATGAGTGTGGCGGTATTACTGGAAGTACTACAGAATATCCTGATGGTGTTTATCATTATGTAGCAAGTACAACAGACGCGCCTAATGTACCAAAATGTTTAAAAGGTGTCGCCGCGATTAATAGTTTTTCATTCCAATAAATTATGAAAACAAAAATCATTATACTGCTAATGTTATTCACCGTGGTTACAGCAGTTAAGGCGCATAATCCATTGTCAGCAATGTATTATTTAGAGGTGAACCAAGATATTAATATATTAAATATCAGTTTAAGTCAAAACGGTTTAAATGAAGCTTTAAAAAAACATTTTAGTGATTTAAATCTGGAAACACTATCAGCAACGGATTATAAACAAAAAGCAATTGGGTATATAAAAGATAATTTTAATTTAATTGTAAATGGGGTTACAATTAAGCTTTTAGAAGGCGGGATAAAATTAGGAAACCATGAAACTGATTTGAAATTTATTATAGATCTTTTTCCTAAATACATCAATACTTTGGACGTGCAGATTGACGCTTTTAAGGAAAATAATCAGCATCAATCCGTGTTTTCAATTGTAATAGATAATAAAACAAGCAGAGTTATTTTAAATAAAGAAAATAACTATAAAGTCGCACTAGAATTTAGTGAGAATAAAGCGGAATTAAAAAAAGAAAAAATTAATAAAAGTTATTTGTTTGTTCTTTTTCTTATTCCGGTAGTAATCGTTACAAATAATTATATAAAAAAAATCAAACCAAAATGAAAAACAATCTTAAAACAGTACTTACAGTCTTTTCTATGCTATTATGTTTTAGCGTATTTGCTCAAGGACCTCCGGGTGGCGGTGGTCAAGGCGGAAGAGGTGGCGGAAAAGGCCAAGATCGAGGTGGTAAACCGGATGCATCAGAGATTCTTTCAAAATTAGACACTAATAAAGATGAAGTTATCGATAAAGACGAAGCTGCAAATGATAAAAGAGGAAAAATAGCAGAAGATTTTGATGATATTGATACTAATGGAGATGAGGTAATAGATTTGGATGAGCTTAAAGCGTCATTGGACACCAGAAAACCTAAAAAGATTTCAGCTAAAAAAATACTTAAAGAAGTTGATGATAACGGAGATGGAACATTAAATGAATTAGAAGTTGCTGTTGAAAAGAAATTAGAGTTAATGGATCATTTTAGTGAGATAGATACTAATAGTGATGCGGAACTTGATTTGGATGAGCTAAAAGTATTCTATAATAGTCAGGACAAACCTAAACGTAAAAACAAAGATTAATTGTAATTAATTTAAACTGACAGATGAAACATGTATTTAAAGTTTTAGCAATCATAATTGTAGGTCTTTTGTTTGGTTGCAACAGTAAAAAAAAGACAACATCTCATACTCATGATGGTTCAGGAAACCATTCGCATGACACAGAAAGTGTCGTTAAATCAACAGCTAATTATTACGGTAATTATGATTTAGAGGACAGTGCTTTTGGAACAAAAACTAAAGTAACAATTGTTGGAGATACACGTGTTATGGTGACTAACTCATTACCAAACCATGAAACAGGAACCTTTCCAAATCCTGGAAATCCTAACACTATAGCTTCTCAAGACATCACTTATAAATTTCCGGTAACACCAAGATATACAGGAAAAGCACAATGGATGAGAGAGCCAGGAGTCGCTTTAAACGGAATTAAATTTGAACCTCAAACTGCTGAGGTCGTTGTTTGTGACACAGGAGAAAATTATCGTGTCGAGGCTATTCAAGATGTTATAGATCTTGGTTTAGATTTTAACCATGCACACGTACAACCTACCGGAGCGTATCATTATCATGGAACACCAACATCAATGATTTCTAAATTTGATAGTGGGCAAGATTTAGTTCATATTGGATTTGCACATGATGGTTTTCCTATGTACTATTCTAAAAGTGGACAATACAAACCAAGTTTTAAATTATTAGATGGGACAAGAGCAGGAGAAGATTGTACTTATGACAATCCAAAACAACATATGGATATTTCTGTTGGTGGTCATCATGACGGGACATATGGCTCAGATTACGAGTATGTCGCTGATTATGGAGATTTAGATGAGTGTAATGGTATTACTGTAGCTGGTAAGTATATGTATTTAGTGACTAGCCAGTTTCCTTATGTTGGGCGTTGCGTTATGGGGGAAGTTGAAGCAGAACAACAAGGGCCACCAAATGGACAAGGTGATCGTCCTGATTCATCTCAAATAATAGAACAAATGGATGCTAATAAGGATGGGAAACTTTCATTAAAGGAAGTTAAAGGGCCTTTAAAAGAAGACTTTTCTAAAATAGACGCCAATTCAAATGGTTTTATTACTAAAGAAGAGTTGCAAAAAGCGTCAAAAGGTGGAGATCAAGGACCGCGAAGAGGGCCTTCTCAAGGCGGAAGAAATTAATTTATAAAAAAAGCGCAAGTTATTTTTATAACACGCATCTAAAAGAACATAAATCACTAATAACTATATAAAATGAAAAACGTATTTAAATTATCTTTTTTAATATTAACCGCATGTACAGTCTTTGTATCATGTAGTGATGATGACGCCTCATCTAGTACAGATACAGATACAGATACAGAAGGGACTACTGCAACATTACATGCTGCTTTTAACGAGTTTAGTACAACTAACACGTCAATAGCATTAAGTGGTTCAAATGTAACAATACAAACTAATGGGTTACCTGATCATACATCTCCATATTGGTCAAATACAGTGTCAAGAAGTTTAGTTGGTCCTGAAGGAGAAACAATGACTACTGTTTCTAGCTCAAATCACGCTTTATGGGTAGAGCCGACAGTAACAAGTTACGATCAAATGGCACCTGGGAATATTGACGATTTTAACGGTTCATATTCATTAACAGTATCTGCAGATCCACAATTGGCAAGTAGTTCTACAGCAACGGGGTTAGGTGCAATTGGAATATCAGTATCTGGATCAGTTATTTATAACGATGAGGAAGGACCAAATATCCCTTTAGATAATGCAGTTGGATCTTTAGATTATACAGCAGCACATACAGGACCGCAAAGTTACCATTACCATTTAGAGCCTAAAGCTTGGTCTGATGATGACGAAGAGTTAATTGGTATTATAGCCGATGGTTTTTTTCTTTATGGACGTAAATGTAACGCTACAGGAACATACCCTACAGATTTAGATGCATCAGGAGGACATACAAGTACAACGCAACATACAACAACCGCAGAGTACCATTACCATATTGAAAACGAATTATATTTAAACGCATACTATATATTATTTCCAGGTGACTATCAAGGAACTCCAAGCAATATTCAATAAAAACTGTTTTTTATTCAGTTTAATAATCTTTTTTAATTGCCAAGATAAAGCGGTTAAAAAAGAGATGGCAAGTAGTGGTCAGATTGAAATTTCTGAAGTCGTAATCCCTAAGTCTAAATTAGTCTTTAAACAAAATATCGGGCTTGTGTATTATCAAGACAAGCCTTTTAATGGGGTTTCGGTTTTATATTATCCAAACGGTACAAAAGCAGAAACTGTCGTTTATAAAAATGGAGAAAAAGAAGGTGCTTTTAAAAAGTGGTTTCAAGATGGATTATTAAGTTTTGAGGCCTTTTATTCCAAAGGGAAATTAAATGGTATTTCTAGATCTTGGTGGTCTAATAGTAATTTAAGATCAGAGTCTATTTTTGTTAACGGAATTGCAAATGGGGTTCAAAAACAATGGTATTTTTCTGGCGAAAAATTTAAACAGATGACTATTGTAAATGGTAGAGAAGAAGGTATGCAACAAGCATGGCGTCGTAATGGTAAAATTTACAATAATTACGAAGCCAAAAATGGGCGTATTTTTGGATTAAAAAGAGCCAATTTATGTTTTCAATTAGAAGAAGAAATAGTACAAGATGAAAAAATATAATTTAATAATTGTAGTTCTAATGTCTCTTGTTGTGTTAAGCTGTAAAGAGCAAGTAGAAGAGAAAAGTAGTAGGGTAGATGGTCTTCCTTACTATAGTGATGCTAGTTTTACACCGCATTGGTTGGATAGTAAAAGTGAAGCTTTAAGTACATTCCATAAAATACCTGAGTTTAATTTAACGGACCAAGATGGTCAAAAAGTAACAGAGAAGACGTTTGAGAATAAAATTTATGTTACAGACTTCTTTTTTACATCATGTCCTGGGATTTGTCCAAAAATGACAGAAAACATGTCTGTTTTACAAGAAGCATTTAAGGACGATGCTGAGGTTTTATTATTGTCGCATTCAGTAACACCAGTTAAAGATTCTGTGTCAACATTAAAACACTACGCAGAAGGCAAAGGTGTTATTTCTAATAAATGGCATTTAGTAACTGGAGATCGAAAACAAATTTATGATTTAGGACGACAAGCTTATTTTGTTGAAGAAGACTTGGGAGGCGTAAAGAAAGATGATGATTTTTTACATACTGAAAACTTTGTGTTAATCGATAAGGATAAACACATCAGAGGAATATATAATGGTTTAAATAAAACTGCTGTACAACAATTAATTGCAGATATTAAAACCTTAGAAATTGAAGATAAATAATTTTGGTTGATTATTTTTTTTGAAAAGCTTCGCTGTAATGGTGGAGCTTTTCTATTTTTATAGAAATATTAAAACTTATGAAAAAAGTAATATGCCTTATTTTTAGTTTGTCACTAATAGTTGGTTTAGGAGGCTGTGGTGTTGGTAAATATAAAACGGTACCAAAACCAATTAAAACAACCTTTACTGCTGTTCAGATTGAAACGTTAATTGAAGATGATGCTTTAAATGTAAGAGCTATTGAAATAATGGACACTACAGGTTTGGTTTATCTTACATCTAATGGCCAATTTGGAATGTATTTTAATAAAAATACTGCGGTTACTGATCAAGTAAAATCAGTATTTCCAATTACTGTAAAACATGATAGTATAACGCCAAATTTTAGAGCTTTGGCAGTGACAAAAAACCGTGCGTTTGGATTAAGCATTGGGTCACCTGCATTAGTCTTTAATTTGGATGTTGATTTGCATAAAAATACGGTGGTGTATCAAGAAAATCATGAGAAAGCATTTTATGATTCTATGGAGTTTTGGAATGACAGTGAAGGTATTGCGATCGGAGATCCTACAGACGATTGTTTAAGTGTTATTATTACTAGAGATAGAGGAAAAACTTGGACAAAACTATCGTGTGATGTTTTACCAAAAGCAAAAGAGGGTGAAGCTGCTTTTGCTGCAAGTGATACTAATATAGCTATTGTAGGCGATAAAACTTGGGTAGCCACAGGTGGTAAGGCTAGTCGTATTTTATATTCTCCTGATAAAGGAAGTAGTTGGGAGGTCTTTGATACACCAATGATACAAGGTCTTGAAACAACAGGGATCTATAGTCTAGATTTTTATGATGAAAATAATGGCTTTGCTGTAGGGGGAGATTATACTAAAGCAGATGTTAATTTGGCTAATAAAATAAAGACTACTGATGGCGGAAAAACATGGCAAATTATGTCTGATGGCTCTGGACCTGGTTACAGAAGTTGTGTGCAATACGTGCCAAATAGTAATGCGCAGCAATTAGTGGCTATTGGTTTTAAGGGTATTGATTACAGTAGTGATGCTGGTAATACTTGGACGCATTTAAGCGATGATGGGTATTATACGCTTAGGTTTATAAATGAGACTACCGCGTATGCAGCAGGTAATAAGAAAATTAGTAAATTAACTTTTAAATAGACCGTTTTTAATAGTATAAATAGCGTCATTCTGAATTTATTTCAGAATTACATTATTATTATTATTATTATTATCAAATGATGTAAAACTAAAAGAAGTTAAATCAGAGCAAAAAAAAGAAGCCAATTGGCTTCTTTTTTTTATTTCTTATTGTCTTTATGCCTACCTCTAAACTCTTCAATCATTTTTCTTTTAAAGGAGCGTTCTGCATTAAATAATAAGACTATTTTTTTATAACTTATTATTTGGGAGAGTTTGTCTATATATACTTTATAGCTCTTAACTTTGGCTTCTTCCAAGTCTTGCATGTCTTTTATTAAAGCTTTAGCTTCACTATCGGTTAATTTCTTAACATCAATATTGTTTCTTTTAGCTTGAGACACATCTCGTAAGATGTGTTTTTCTTCATCAAACTTATTGTAAATAGGCCAAAAGGCCTCAGCTTCCTTAGGTGTAAAGTCTAATTGCTCTGTGATATGTGCAACTTTTAATGCTTTTAATTTTTCATGCTGTTTTGCTTTGTCTTTTTGCGCGATAGCACTAAAAGATAGGAGTAAGACAAATAATGTTATAAGAGGTGTTTTCATTGTCGTGTTTTTTTAGTCTTGATATAAGTCGTTTAAGTCTATATCGTCTATATAGTCATCGATTTCTATTAAATCATAAGTAATAAAATCTGTTTGTGATAATTCAGAATCACCAATTAATAAGTTAAGATCATTAATCTCTATTTCATCTAAAATATAGTTTTCTACTGTTACCGTATCTAAGGCGTCTAAAGTTGGTGTTGTTTTAAATAAATTTAAATTAAATAATAAAACGATTGCTGCAGCAGCACTTGATATAGATAATATTGTTTTTTTGCTAAATAGGTTAAATACTTTTGGTTCTGGTTTATCTATTTTAGATAAGATAGCAGAATCGAGCGTGTCAAAGTAATTTTCTGGAGTTTTAAAACCTGAAGCTTTAGTGTGCGTCTCTAATAGTGCTTGTGTTAGAATAGCATCTTCTAATCCTTCAAAATAGTCTTTTGGGACTTTAAATCCAGAAGTATTAATTGTATTTAGATTTTCTTTTTTCATTGTACTAGTAAGACTATCAAAATCTTAAATGGTTTAATTTGCTTTTAAATATGCTTCAATTTTTTTAGAGGCTATATGATAAGATGCTTTAAGTGCACCTTCGCTGGTTTCTAATATTTCGGATAATTCACTGTATTTTAAGTCCTGAAAATATTTCATATTAAAAACTAATTGTTGCTTTTCTGGAAGCGTCGCTATTGCTTTTTGTAATTTTAATTGAATAGCCTCTCCTTCAAAATAAACATCAGATTCTAAATTATTAATTAATAGATCCTGAACCTCTTCATTATTAATATTTTTTAATTTTGAATTTCTTTTTAAATGGGTTAAAGCCTCATTAGTTGCAATTCTATAAATCCAAGAATATAATTGGCTGTCTCCTTTAAATTTACTGATGTTTTTAAAGACTTTAATAAATGTATTCTGTAAAACATCGTCAGCATCGTCGTGAGACTTTACAATATGTCTGATGTGCCAATATAATCGCTCTTTATAGCGCGTTATTAGAGTTTTAAAAGCAGCATTTTTATCTCTATCAGATTGTAGTTGCTTTATTAAAATAGTTTCATTGTCTGACATACATAAACTTAGACTCTAAAATAGATTAATAGTTTAATTAAAAAGCATATTATTTAATAAATTGTGCAAACCTTTCTTTTTAATGCGTTTATCCTGTTAAATACCGACAAAGAGTTTGTTTTTATCGATTAAAAGCAGATTCTACTTGTTTGCGACTAAAATATATATTAAATTTGTGCCATAAGAATATTTATGTTGTTAGCCCCAAATCTAACTATGTATAAAAAAAAAGGATAAACTCATGTTTATCCTTTTTTGATTTATTCTGTTTACATATTATTCAAAGCTTTGCATTTCTACTAATCTTTTATACATGCCGTCTTTATTTAAGAGTTCTGTATGCGTACCTTGTTCTACAATTTGGCCTTTTTGCATGACTATAATTTCATCCGAATTTTGAATAGTAGAAAGTCTATGCGCAATGACAATAGATGTTCTGTTTTTCATCATATTCTCTAGTGCAACTTGCACTAAACGTTCACTTTCAGTGTCTAAAGCTGAGGTCGCTTCATCCAAAATCATAATTGGAGGGTTTTTAAGTACAGCTCTGGCAATACTTAATCGTTGCTTTTGTCCTCCAGAAAAGTTGTTACCTGCATCACCAACGTTCGTTTCGATACCGTTTGGTAATTCGCTAACAAATTCCCAAGCATTTGCTATTTTTAGAGCATCAATTATTTCGGCTTCTGTGGCATCAGGTTTACCTATTAAGATATTATTTTTAATGGTGTCATTAAATAGGATAGAGTCTTGAGTGACAAGTCCCATTAAGCTGCGTAGTGATTTTTTAGTGACGTTTTTAATATTTTGGCCATCAACAGTAATGTTACCATCATTAATGTCGTAAAAACGGGTCACTAGGTTTGCTATTGTACTTTTTCCACTACCTGATTGTCCTACAAGTGCTATTGTTTTTCCTTTAGGGACATTGATACTAAAGTTTTTTAAGACGTAGTTATCATCATATTTAAAGGAGATATTATCAACTTTTAATTCGCTTTCAAAACCTTTTAAAACAGTAGCGTTAGGTAAGTCTGGTAACGCGTCTTCTTCATGTAAAATTTCAAATACACGATCCGCAGCAGCCATTCCATTTTTGACTTTATAAGAAGCCTTACTTATAGCTTTAGCAGGAGTTAGTATCGCGTAGGCAAGGCCCATGAATGCTAAAAAGTCTGTTCCTTTTATAATGTTTTCAACAAGTACTAGTTGACCTCCATACCATAAAAGAACAGCAATAGTTGCAATACCTAAGACCTCACTTACAGGTCCGGCAAGATTGTTTTTTACACCTATTCTATTAGATAGTTTCAGAATTTTATTGGAGGAATTCGTAAAATTATTAGAAAAAATGTTTTCAGCATTGTAACCTTTTACAATCTTTAAACCTGTTAGAGATTCTTCTACAATCGAAATTAATTTACCCGATTCTTGTTGTGCTTTTAACGAGTTACTTTTTAGACTTTTTCCTATTCTGGATATTAAAAATCCTGCAAAGGGTATAAATAATAAAACAAACAACGTCAATTTCCAACTAAATGAAAACATGAATATTAAAGAAAAAACAATAGTTGCTGGTTCTCTTACGATGAGCTCCAATGCAATAAAAAACGAATTTTGCATTTCGTTTATGTCTCCTAAAATCCTAGCCATTACATCTCCTTTTTGTCTTTTAGAATAAAAGCTTAAAGGAAGTTTTATAATTTTTTGGTACATATCTTTTCTTAGGTCGTTTAATACGCCATTTTTAAGATACATCATATGTTGATTAGCAAAATATCCAAATAAATTTTTAAATAGAAAGGTCGATATAACTAATGCAATAACAATAACTAATGCCATTTGTGGATTACCGTTATCTAAGTATCCGCTAACTTTATAGTTTAATAATTGTTCTCCGTAGTCTTTTAGATCTGATAACCCAGTCCATACAGGAGCTGTTGTTTCTGTAGTGGTTTGACCAAATAATACATTAAGCATTGGTATTAAAGAGATAAATGCTAAAGCACTAAATAGGGCATATAATAAGTTGAAAATCACGTTAAAAACCACGTGCCTTTTAAACTTTTTTACAAATGGTAAAAGTTGGTGTATTATTTTTTTCATTTAGTTTAGGTGCATATCTTTTAATATAGCATCAATTTTACTTTCCAATTTTTGTTCCGTAGCTTCAAATTCTGACACATTGTCTAATGTTGTGTTAACGCTGATGTAGAATTTTATTTTTGGTTCTGTACCACTTGGTCTTAACGCAATTTTACTACCATCTTCTGTATAGTAAATTAAAACATTAGATTTAGGGATGTCTATTACAGTTGTAGTATTGTCTAGCGTATTTTTTGCTTCCGATAGTTGGTAGTCTTCAATTTTGATGACTTTAGATCCATTAACAGTTGTTAACGGGTTTTCTCTAGCATCAATCATCATTTGTTTGATTTCTTGAGCACCTTCAATACCTTTTTTAGTAATAGATATCAAACGCTCTTTATAAAAGCCATGTTTAGTGTAAAGTTGTATTAATTCTTTATAAAAAGAACTTCCTTTTGCTTTAGCTTGGGCTGCAATTTCGCAAGCAAGTAAAGCAGAAGTTACAGCATCTTTGTCTCTTACAAAGTCACCAACCATAAACCCAAAACTTTCTTCTCCACCACCAATAAACTCTTGATTAGGAAAGTCTTTAATCATTTTTGCAATCCATTTAAAACCGGTCAGACCAATTTTACATTCGACGTTAAAGGCATTTGCCAAAGCGGACATCATTGGAGTAGATACAATAGTACTTCCTATAAATTGATTATCATTTATTTTGTTATTGCTTTTCCATTGTTGTAATAAAAATTCGGTCATCATAACCATGGTTTGATTTCCGTTTAATAAAATCATTTTATTATCAAGGCCTCTTACTGCAACACCAACTCTGTCACTGTCAGGGTCTGTACCAATAACAATGTCACCATCAACCTTCTCAGCCAAATCTAAAGCCATTTTAAGTGCTTCAGGTTCTTCTGGGTTTGGAGATTTTACTGTTGGGAAATCGCCATTAGGCTCACGTTGTTCTTCAACAATATGTACCTTTTTGTATCCAGCACGTTTAAAAGTTTCTGGAATAGTGGTGATTGACGTCCCGTGTAACGATGTAAATACAACGTTTAAATTGTCTTTATCTTTTTGAGGCGTGTCAAAACTTCCATTTTTTACTGCTGCATCAATAAATACGTTATCTACAGCTTCACCTATATATTCAATTAAATCAGGTTTTGCTTCAAATTTAATTTCGGCATAATCAAGCGCATTAATTAGGTTAATAATTTCAGCATCTTGTGGTGGTACTAATTGTCCACCATCTTGCCAATACACTTTATAACCATTATATTCTGGTGGGTTATGTGATGCTGTTAGTACTATACCACAGTGACATCCTAAATGTTTTAAAGCAAAGGATAACTCGGGAGTAGGGCGTAGGTCTTCAAATAAATAGACCTTAATATTGTTTGCAGAAAAAACATCTGCAACAACTTTTGCTAAACTCTTACTATTATGTCTACAGTCAAAAGCAATGGCGACTTTAAGTGTTTCTCCTGGAAAAACTTGGTGCATATAATTGCTGATTCCTTGTGTATTTTTACCTAAAGTATATTTGTTAATTCTGTTGGTTCCGATACCCATAACGCCACGCATACCACCAGTACCAAACTCTAAGTTTTTATAAAAACTTTCTTTAAGTTCTGTAGGTTCTACCGCAATAAGGTTTTTTATATAATCTTGTGTGTCTTTATCAAAAGCTGGTGTTAGCCAAGTATTGACTCTTTCTAAAAGTTCTGGATCGATGTGTCTCATTGTTATAAGTATTGATTGCAAAAATAAGGAATTGCAAAAAGGTTAATATTTAAGAAGCTGTTATTTAATAGCTTGGGCTTCTAAATTTAGGGATTCTTTTATTAAGTATCGTTTTGTTTCTGTTCTTTGACGTAAAATTATTTCGCCTAAAAAACCTGCAACAAAAAATTGAGAACCTAATATCATGGTGACTAACGCTAAATAAAATTGTGGTCGTTGTGTAATTAGTCTGCCAGTCGTGTTAAAAAATAGTTTATCAATTCCTAAATAAATAGCAAACATAAAACCTATACCAAGCATAATAACACCAAGTGCTCCAAATAAGTGCATGGGGCGTTTGGCAAATTTTGATAAAAACCAAATTGTAATTAGGTCTAAAAAGCCATTAATGAAGCGATCCATACCAAATTTTGTTTCGCCATATTTTCTAGCCTGATGTTGTACAACCTTTTCTCCAATTTTTGAGAAACCAGCATTTTTTGCTAATACGGGAATATATCTGTGCATTTCGCCATTAACATCAATGTTTTTTACCACATTATTATGATAGGCTTTTAATCCACAATTAAAATCGTTTAGTTTGACACCAGACGTTTTACGTGCCGCCCAATTAAATAATTTTGAAGGTAGGTTTTTGGTTATTTTATTATCAAAACGTTTCTTTTTCCAACCAGAGACTAAATCAAAGCCTTGTTTGGTAATCATACTGTATAATTCAGGAATTTCTTCTGGATTATCTTGCAAATCAGCATCCATGGTAATAATAACATCACCGATTGCTTGAGCAAAACCGGCATGTAATGCTTGGGATTTTCCAAAGTTTTTTAAGAATCGTATTCCCTTAACGTTTTTATCTTTTATTTGAAGTGTTTCTATAGTTTGCCAAGATAGGTCTGTACTACCGTCGTCAATAAAAAGTATTTCATAAGAAAAACCATTGGATTGCATGACATTTGCAATCCAATGGTGTAATTCTGTTAAAGAGTCTTCTTCGTTAAGTAGTGGTATGACTACAGATATGTCCATAATTTAATTTGAAATATATTTTCAAAGATAAAATTATTATTCGCTTTTAAGTACCAATCCTGCTATTAAAGAAACGATTAATCCAAAAATTAGAGATCCAATAATACTTACAGTGCTTATAAATCCTGCAGAACTAAAAAAATCAAGCATTTTCATTGCTAAATCTGCGTCTTCAGAGCTCATATTTTCAGCTTGTTTTTGTAATTCTACTATTTGAACTTGTCTCATTGCCTCAATAAATTCAGGTTGGATATAAGTATAATGAAGATAAGTGTAAAGCGCTATTAGTATACCACCAATAGCAGCAGTACCCAATCCTACTTTTAATGCTTGACCAAGTGTTAAATAATTATTGTTTGTTTTTTTATAAGCTATAATCGCTAAAACAAATACAGCTACTGTTCCTAATACGTTTATAGTACCAATTACAAGGTTCTTTTGCATATTTGTAACATATAAGATTACAATTACTGCTATAGAAAAAAGAGCGTAATAAAGACCATAGTTGGTTGCAATAGGTTTAATAGATGTGTTTTCGTTTTCCATTTTAAATTATTTAAGTGAGTTAATTACTTGTTAGTATAAAAGTACAACAAAACGTTACAAAAAATAACTATAAAAGTTTTTTCGAAAATATGTTGTTAGTTTGTAAAAAATACTTAAATTTGCACCTCGAATTTAGTTAAGATAAAAAAGCATTTAGCGATGAAAAAAGGTATACATCCAGAAAATTATAGAATGGTAGCATTTAAAGATATGTCAAACGATGACGTGTTTTTAACAAAATCTACTGCAAACACAAGCGAAACTTTAGAAGTTGACGGTGTTGAATATCCAGTAATAAAAATGGAGATTTCTAGAACGTCTCACCCATTTTATACAGGTAAGTCTAAATTAATTGATACCGCTGGTCGTATCGATAAATTCAAAACAAAATACGCAAAGTTTAAAAAATAAACGAAGCGATTATTATATTTTAAAAGCCTTTCATTTTATGAAAGGCTTTTTTATTTTTAGTAATTACTTTACTTTTGATACCATAACTATTAAAGTTGTTAGATGCAGAGTGGAATGCTTGAGTCTTTAACTTTTAACTTATAACTTTAACGATGAATTATATCCTTTTTGACGGAACAGTACGTAACCAATTACTTCCATTTACTTATACTAGGCCAGTTGCAGACATTAGAGTTGGTATTTTAACGATCAGAGAAAAGTGGGAATTATATCTAGATACAACAACGACAACGGTTACAGAAGATTATTTGTCGGAAAAATATCCAATGGTAGAATTGGAAGAAAATGTTATGCTTAATGCGGCTTATTTACCTAATAGTGAGTTGGTAGAGTTAATACTGGGGCTGAAAGATAATCAGGCCATATTTAAGGATGAGGACGTTATTGCTTTTTATACTACAGATACGCAGGATGCTATAGATTTTGACACGTACGATGCTATAGAGTTTGATAACGATATTACAAAAATAGAACACACCTGGGATATCTTTTCTAAAAACGGAGAGGTTATTCAGCAAGATTTTGATTTACTAACTGATGGTCGAAAATCGCAACCTATTCCAGCAAGTAATAATGTAATTGCGCCAGAGAATATTTTTTTAGAAGAAGGTGCTAAACTTGAATTCACGACATTAAATGCAAGTGCAGGTCCAATTTATATTGGTAAAAATGCTGAAATCATGGAAGGAAGTCTTGTTAGAGGTCCTTTAGCGTTGTGTGATAATGCTACTTTAAAACTAGGAACAAAAATATATGGACCAACGACGGTTGGGCCACATAGTAAAGTTGGAGGAGAAGTTAATAATTCGGTTTTATTTGGATATTCAAATAAGGGGCATGATGGGTTTTTAGGGAATTCGGTTATTGGAGAATGGTGTAATTTAGGTGCTGACACTAATAATTCTAACCTTAAAAATAATTATGTAGAGGTTAAACTTTGGGATTATGAGACAGAACGCTTTGCAAAAACGGGATTACAGTTTTGTGGTTTAATGATGGGGGATCATAGTAAATGTGGTATAAACACGATGTTTAATACAGGAACAGTTATAGGAGTTAATGCTAATATATTTGGAAGCGGATTTCCAAGAAATTTTGTACCGAGTTATAGTTGGGGTGGCGCTTCAGGTTTTACAACGTATTTAACATCCAAAGCTTTTGAGGTGGCAAAAGTAGTTATGGCTAGAAGAGGAATTGAATTTTCAAGTCAAGACGAAACTATTTTAACCCAGGTTTTTGAGGATACAAAAAAATATAGAAAAGAATAGTTGTTTACTGATTATCAATAATTAGCATTGATTTGTAGGGCTTTTTTTGTTAATTTTAAATTAAAATTCTATATTAGGTACTCCAATACTTTATAATGACCCTTTTTTTTAAAAACATCCTTAAATTCTCTATATTATATCTTATTCTCTATTTATTGGATTCTTTTTTAAAGAATAATCAAGAGCTGTCACCCTATCGATATCTCTCTAAAACGTTGTTAAGTTTTAGTTTGCTAATTTTCTATTTATTAAATACCACTCAAGAGGATTCTGGTAAGAAAAAATTAATAATAATAGCGCTATGTTGCTTTGCGGTTGGGGACTTGTTTTTTATCGCGGGTAATCGTGGTAATATGTGGCACTTTATGTTTGCTGCATTCTTGTTTATAATCGCTAAAGTTTGTTATTCCGTTCGGTTTTTCAATAATAAAGACTTTAAAATCAGTAAGCTTATTCCTTTCCTATTGTTTTGCTTTTGTTACATGAGTATTATAATGGCAATAGTCTACAATCAATTGGGTGTGTTTTTTATTCCTCTATTAATTTACCTGTTCGTGGTAATGTTATTAATGCAATTTGCTTATCTCAGAAAAAATGAGGTTAATTCTGAAAGTTTTTGGTTTGTTATTTTTGGTGTCATTGCTTCTATGATAGCAGATAGTTTAGATATCTTAAAGATGTTTTACGATCCTGAAATGGCCTATAATAAAATAACTATTATGTTTTTTTATTGTCTGTCGCAATACTTAATAATAATAGGAGTCTTAAAAGAAACGAAATCTTCAGCTAATCAGGAAAACGCTTTAATATAAATGTCAAGTATGCTCAAGCAAATTAAGTACTTTTCGATTTTATATTTTCTATTGTTGTTAGTAGATATTTATACAAAGATAACTATGCCTGATATTCCTTATAGGTATATAACAAAGACTATAGTATTAGGAGGGCTTTTAATTTTTACAAAGTACTATTGTTACGATAAAAAGAATAAGACTTCTAACTATTTGTATTATGGACTTATTCTGTTTTTTATTGGTGATATATTAATAATAGACCATACAAATACGATTAGGTTTGTTGTAAGTATGATTTTATTTGTAGCAGGAAAAGTCTGTTATACTTTAAAATTTAAGCATAAAGAGGATTTTAGTACCAAGCGTTTGATTCCTTTTTTTATAGTTTGTTTTTTGTTTTTAGCGATTGTATATGATTTTATTTATCATAATTTAAAATTGTATTTTATACCAGTTACGCTTTATTTTTTTATTTCATTGATAATGATTCTTTTTGCTTTTATAAGAAAAGGAGCGGTCAATAATAAAAGCTATTATATTGTTTTCGCAGGTGTTGGTGTGTTTCTTTTTTCTGAGACAACTATGGTTATCAAAACGTTTTATGGTGATGTTTTGTATCAAGATTTTTTTATAATGTTTTGTTACGCTTTAGGACAGTATTTAATTATAATTGGGGTGTTATTTGAAAATAAGGAGCTTACAGAAAATAGTGTTATCTTGTAGTCCCTAAGAACGATAAATAATTAATTAGTGCCTGCTTCAAATGCCTTTATTTTTTAAAAATAAACGATATCTTTCTCTCTTTTTTTTTCTAGTTCTAGGAATAGATCTATATTTTAAGACTAGCGATAATCCCATTTATTTTAGATATTTTTCTAAAAGCTTAATTATTATAATAGTGTTTTTGTACTTTGTTTTTAGTAATAATCAAAAGCAAACAAAGGATAAATTTTATATTTTAGGTTTGTTATTTTTTTGGATTGGTGATATACTTTTATTACTGTATGAAACCCCTATTTTATATCTTTTAGGAATGTTGTTTTTTAGTATAGGAAAACTATTGTATAGCAAACGTTTTTCGCATCAAAATGATTTTAAAATGGCCAGCTTACTGCCTTTTTTTGTAGTTGTATTTACCTATACGATTATTATCATACTATATATTTATGATAATCTAGGAAGCTTTTTTGTTCCCTCTATTGTTTATTTATTTACTTCAATGCTAATGGGCTTGTTTATTTTTTTAAGAAAGGATGCGGTTAACAAGAGTAGTTTTTATCTGATAATGTTTGCTTTTCTGTGTAGTATTATTTCAGATACAGCAGGAGGGTTAGAGTCGTTTTATAATCCAGGACTTCCGTTTCATGAGATCATTGTCATGTTATTTTATGGCCTATTTCAATACTTTGTGGTGGTTGGTTTAACTAGCGAGAAAACGATTACACAAGACGATTTGCACAACAAATTTGTGAAAATTTAATTTGTTTTACTCACGTGTTTAAGTTCTAGAAGATTTGTAGGATTGCTCCCTAATCCAATCACGTTTTTTTGTGTAAATCGAATGACTTCATCATAATATAAAGGAACTATTGGTGTGTTTTTTAATACCAAACTATCCATTTTAGTGTATAGTTTTAACCGTTCTAATTCATCTGTTTCTATAAATGCTTGCTTGTACCAATCGTCAAATTTTGGATTTGAAAAATGTGTATAATTAGGACCATTAGGCGCAAAGTTATCGGAATAAAAAAGAGATAAATAATTTTGTGCATCTGGATAATCTGCGACCCAACTTGCTCTAAATACATTCAATTTACCATTTGCTTTTCCTTCTTTTAAACTAGAAGCGGGTAATACATCGACTGCAACTGTTAAGCCGATTTTGGTTAATTCGCGTTGGATGTATTCGCAAAAATTAAGATAATTACTTGTGGTTGTAATCGTGATTTTCGGAGTCACATTACCTGATTGCTCTTTATAGTCTGCAATTAGTTGTTTGGCTTTTTCAGGTTGATAGGTGTAGCCAATTGTCGCACTATGACCAGGCAAACCTTTAGGTATAAATCCACCTGTAGCTGGTATGCCTATACCATTTCGTAGATAGGTCATCATTTTTTGTTTATCAAACCCATAGTTTACAGCTTCTCTTATTTGTGCAGATTGGATTTCATTTACATCGGAATCCATATAAAAAGCTAGGTATTCGGTGTTTAAATACGGGCTTCTTATTAAATCAATAGTTGCTGTGTATTTGTCTCTTAATACGCCTTGGGTTGTTAATATTTCATCTTGATAGGAGGCATCAAGACTATTTAAAAAGTCCAAGTTACCTTGAATAAATTGCATGAATTCACTTTGCTTATCAGGTAAAAAGGTAATTGCAACAGCTTCTAGATACGGCAGTTTTTCGCCTTGAGCGTTAGTTTCAAAATACTGTTCATTTTTTCTAAAGACTAGTTTGACGTTTTCCTCCCACCGCTTAAACTTAAAAGGGCCTGTTCCGATGGGATGTGCTCTAAAGTCAGAACCGTAATGTTCTGTAACTTCCTTGGGTACAACACTACAGTATTTCATGGTTAATAATCCTAAAAATGCTGGGAAAGGTTGTTTTAAAGTGATCTTAAAAACAGAATCGTTCATGGCTTTAAAATCAAACACTTTGTTAAATATCCAACGTCCCGAGGACGCTATATTAGGGTCTAAAACACGATTAAAGCTATATTCAAAATCATGTGCTGTTACTTGTCTTGTCGAATCTTTTTTAAATAAGTTATGCTTATGAAAATACACATCGTCTCTTAATACAAAAGAATACTCTAAAGCATTCTCAGAAACGGTCCACTGTTTTGCTATACTTGGTTGGACTAGTAAACTGTCATCCATTTGTACCAAACCATTAAATAATTGATTTACTGCCCAGATGTCAGCATTGTCTTTCGCGAAAGCGGGATCCAAAGAACCAATATTTTTATGTTCGTTATATCTAAAAACAAGATGCTCTTTAGTCGTATCCGTTGTGTTAGAGCATGAAACAGCTATTAAAGATAAAACAAGTAAGGTAAAATAGGGTAGTGGGTTGTTGTTAAAAAGAGTCATCAATAGTTAATCGTTATTTAAGCTTTAAAACACCTTTTAGGGCTTAAAAAAAATACGTAATTTTGCAATCACGAATTTGTAATTACACTAGGTAAATATAAACATTCTAACTTAGCATTAAAGACTATTTTAAATTGAATACTAAAAAGAAAGTTGGCTTTTATACTTTAGGTTGTAAACTTAATTTTTCTGAAACATCTACAATTGCACGATCGTTTAAAGACGAAGGTTTTGATCGTGTGGATTTTAATGATGCAGCAGATATTTATGTTATAAACACTTGTTCTGTTACAGAAAATGCTGATAAGCGTTTTAAAACGGTAGTTAAACAAGCGCAAAAATCTAATGCGGAAGCTTTTGTTGTGGCAGTGGGTTGTTACGCGCAATTAAAACCTCAAGAATTAGCGGATGTTAATGGTGTGGATTTAGTTTTGGGTGCGACGGAAAAATTTAAGATCACAGACTACCTAAATGATTTGTCTAAAAATGATTTAGGAGAAATCCATTCTTGCGAAATTGAAGACGCCGATTTTTACGTCGGAAGTTATTCTATTGGTGATCGTACCAGAGCTTTTTTAAAAGTACAGGACGGTTGTGATTATAAATGTACCTATTGTACTATTCCTTTGGCAAGAGGGATTTCGCGAAGTGATGAGTTACAAAATGTCCTTAATAATGCTAAAGAGATTTCTGCAAAAGGTATTAAAGAGATTGTTTTAACAGGAGTAAATATCGGGGATTACGGTAAAGGTGAGTTTGGTAATAAAAAGCACGAACATACTTTTTTAGAACTGGTTGAAGCGTTAGATAAAGTGGAAGGTATTGAACGCCTTCGTATTTCTTCTATCGAACCTAATTTACTTAAAAACGAAACGATAGATGTGGTTAGTAAATCTAGAGCATTTGTACCTCATTTTCATATTCCATTGCAAAGTGGGAGTAACGCTGTTTTAAAAGCAATGCGTCGCCGTTATATGAGCGAGCTATATGTTGATCGTGTTATTAAAATAAAAGAGGTCATGCCTCACGCCTGTATTGGTGTCGATGTTATTGTTGGTTTTCCAGGAGAAACTGAAGCACAATTTTTAGAGACTTATAATTTTTTAAATGAATTAGATATCTCTTACTTACATGTGTTTACGTATTCTGAAAGAGCAAATACGGTCGCTGCTTCATTGGAAGATGTAGTGCCAAAAAATATAAGAACAAAACGTAGTAAAATGTTACGAGGTTTAAGTGCTAAAAAACGTCGTGCTTTTTATGAAGGTCAAATAGGTACAAATAGAACAGTATTATTTGAATCCGAAAATAAAGAAGGCTACATTCATGGTTTTACAGAAAACTATGTTAAGGTTAAATCACCATGGAATCCAGAGCTGGTAAATACGTTGCATGACGTAGCACTTACCAAAATTGACGATGATGGTTTGGTTAGATTTGATTTTGTAGAAGCATATATAGCATAAAAAAAACCGAAGTGTATAGCTTCGGTTTTTTTTGTTAATTTGTTTAAGAGGATCAGATTCTTAGACCTACAGGTAATAGTTTTTTATAGCGTCTATTACGCCTTATAAACTTTGCTATTTCTGGACTTGTAGGCACAACACTTAAGTTACGCTCTTCAATGTTATCAAAAACAACAGTTAAAAATTCTGATATAAATTCCTCACTACTAAGTTCTTCCGGAAGTATTAGTTTTGTTAAAAAAATCTTTCGTTCTTGTAAAGAGTATTCGATTTTGGCAAAATGATCATCAATTTTCAGTTCAAATTGACGTAAAAAATCATTGTCAACTAACTCAGCTGCATCCATCATATCTATAAAGTTTTATTAATTATTAGGAGAGTTTCAAAAATAGTACCAAACTATTTTATAGCTTTACGCTACAAATATACGAAATTATCTAATAGCAATAGCCTTGCATAGTGTTAAAACCTTATGAGTCAGCAAGTAATACCAGTCTATCTAATGCCAGGAATGGCAGCCAATCCTATCATTTTTGAACACATAAAATTACCCGAAAATCAATATGAAATCTTTTGGTTGGAGTGGAAATTGCCAAACAAAAAGGAAACCATTTCTGACTATGCAAAACGCATGTGTGAAGATATAAAACATGATAATCCTGTTTTAATTGGGGTCTCTTTTGGAGGGATTTTGGTTCAAGAAATAAGCAAGATTATTGCGGTCAAAAAGGTTATAATAGTATCCAGTGTAAAAACAAAACATGAGTTACCAAAACGGATGAAGCTATTAAGAACAACTAAAGCTTATAAAATCTTGCCTACCCAATTGTTAAGTAATATCGATTTATTAGCTAAATATGCCTTTGGTAATACTATAACCAAGCGTATCGAGTTATATAAAAAATATTTATCCGTTAGTGATAAAAACTATTTAGATTGGGCTATAGAACAGGTGGTATGTTGGGATCAAGACTTACCTTTGCAAGATATAATACACATTCATGGTGATAATGATATGGTCTTTCCGTTTTCAAATTTGGAAGATTGTATTAGTGTCAAAGGCGGAACGCATATTATGATCATTAATAAGTTTAAGTGGTTTAATGAAAACCTACCAAAACTAATTGCTTAAAAAGAGAGCGATTTGAATAAAAATTTTTAAATTTAAAGAAAAAGACAAGACGATGAAGATAGTACAAAAAAGTTTAGCTATTGTTGGTATAGCTGCCTTAGGGATGTTGTTTATTAATGCCTATCAAGATGCACCAACTGATGAGAATTTTGAAAAGAAAATTATAAACGATTATAATGTATATGCCATACAAATGCCAAGTTCTTTAGACTTTGCAGGCGAAGTTGTTCCGTTATCAAATCCGGATATTTACGAACGTATGGATAAAGAACTTTTGGTAAATACCTATTGGCAATCTAATGGATTGTTAATGTTTAAACGTGCTAAAAAATACTTTCCAATAATAGAGCCTATTTTGGCTAAACATGGTATACCAGACGACTTTAAATACTTAGCAGTAATAGAAAGTGGTTTGACAGATGCACGTTCTCCAGCAGGAGCGAGCGGGTTTTGGCAAATTATGAAAGCAACAGGGCGTGAGCATGGATTAGAAGTTAATGACAATGTTGACGAGCGTTACAATCTTGAAAAAGCAACAGAAGTAGCATGTGATTATTTAATCAGAGCTAAAAGAAGTTTAGGGTCTTGGACATCTGCAGCAGCTGCTTATAATGCTGGTAATTATGGTATCTCTAAACGTTTAGAGGCGCAAGGCGTTACTAGTTATTACGATTTATTATTAGGAGAAGAAACAGGGCGTTACGTGTTCCGTATTATTGCTTTAAAAGAAATCTTGTCTAATCCTGATAAGTATGGCTTTAACTTTAGAGATAAAGATTTATATACAACAGTACCAACTTATCAAGTAGCTGTAGATACGGCAGTGACAGATTTTGCTGGTTTTGCTAAGCAGTTTGGTATCAATTACAAAATTCTAAAATTACACAACCCTTGGTTGAGAGAACCACATTTAAATAATAGTTCTAGAAAGGAATATTTTATTGATATTCCAAGAGAAGGGTATTACCAAACAACGCCATAAATGCTAGAGTTTTTTAGCGAATATTGGTGGTCTACTGCAATTGTAATTAACTATATATTAGTTGTTATAGCAGTGACTACGATATTATTTAAATCTATTAATCCCACAAAAACACTAACATACATTATTGTCCTGTTAGTGTTTCCTTTTTTTGGGTTAATAGTTTATTATTTTTTCGGTCAGGAGTATCGGAAAAATAAAATTTTTAATAGAAAAGATGTGGTCAATAATAACTTGATACAGTCTATTAATAAGGAACTTAAGATAGATCCAGAAGCGTTATCTAACTACGAAGCTAATATCGAAGAAGATCAAATTAGGTTAATACATTTGCTTCAAAAAAATGATAAATCACCATTAACAAAGTATAATAATATTGAGATTATTATTAATGGTGAAAATAAATTTGAGAAACTTTTTAAAGATATTGAGAAGGCACAACAACACATTCATATTGAATATTATATATTAAAAGATGATAGGATTGGGACTCAATTTTTAGACCTTTTATGTAAAAAATCTAAGGAAGGTGTTAAAGTTAGACTTAGTTTTGATGATGTCGGTAGCAAAATTTCTTCTAAAATGAAGAAAAAGCTAACAGAAGCTAAAGTTGAGTTTTATGCGTTTATGCCAGTGTTATTTCCAAGATTTACAGGTAAAATGAATTACAGAAATCATAGAAAAATTGTTATCATTGATGGCGAAATAGGGTACGTCGGTGGTGTTAATGTTTCTGATACGTATGTTAATTATCCAGAAAGTAAAACGTATTGGAGAGATACGCATTTGAAAATTATTGGCGAATCTGTATTTACATTACAAACCCAGTTTTTAACGAATTGGAATTTTGTAGCAGAAACAACCTTAGAGATAAACCGTTCTTTTTTTCCACAAAATAAAGTAAAAGAAGTACAGCCTGTTCAGATAGCAGCAAGTGGTCCTGATACCGATTGGGCTAATATTATGGAGGCTATCTTTTTTGCAATTGTTACTGCAGAAAAACACGTGTATATCACAACGCCTTATTTTATACCTAATGAACAGATCATAACGGCTATGCAAGTAGCTTCAAAAAGTGGAGTAGATGTCCGTTTGTTAATACCAGACCAATCCGACTCTTGGACCGCTAAGCATGCTACAAACTCTTATTTAGAGCAATTATTTAAAGCTGATATTAAAATTTACAGGTACGAGAAAGGTTTTATACACGCTAAAACCATGGTCGTTGATGATGTCTTTACAACCATAGGGACTTGTAATATGGATTACAGAAGCTTTAATATTAATTTTGAAATCAATGCGTTAATCTATAGCAAGGCTAAAGCTAAGGAAGCGAAAGCGATCTTTATTAAAGATTTAGACGATGCTATTGAAGTTAATTTTAAAGCGTGGGAAGAAAGATCTAATTTTAATAGAATCCAAGAAGCCTATTGCAGACTTTGGGCACCGTTGCTTTAAGAGTTATTCTATTATAAAAGGTATTTAAAACAAAAATGTCCAACACTTTTTAAGAGTGTTGGACATTTTTAGTAGTGCTAGTTTGTAATTATCTACTACGTCTTTTCTGTGCACGTGCAGAACCACCTTGACCAAAATGTTGTTTAGGTGCTTGTGCGCGTTTCATGTTTTCTTTCATCATTTTAATCTGATCAGTTAACATCCCTTGCTTATCTAATTTTTGCGCTTCAGCTAATAATGTTGTTGCTTCTTGCTTTCTTCTTTTAGATAAAGCAACACCAGCTAAGTTTAATTTAACCATAGCCATATCGTGATCCATAGATAAACCTAATTGTTCTGCTTTCTTAAAATAACGTTCCGCTTCAGACATATTCTCTTGAGATACCATAATTCCATTTAAGAAGTTATAATACCCTTGTTGCTTTCTTACTAAAGCAGTGTCAGGATTTTTAATTTTATCTAACCAACTTTTTGCTCCAGGAAAATCTTGTTTTCTTAGTTTTAAAAAGGCAAGTAAAATGAATTCATTTTTAAAATAGAAAAACACAAATATTAGCGATAAAAGGATGTACATTATCCCGTTACCTATGTTACCTTCGACAAATTGATAGATTGCAAAACCAAAAATTCCGATTGCTAATATTAATTTTATTACTTTATTGTACATTATTTATAAGTTTAAAAGTCTTGAATTACTAGATTTATAACGTTTTTAGGCGCTTTTTTTAATGGAGTACAAAGAAACTAAAAAAATCTTTAAAAATATTTTTTAAATTAGGTTTGTGAAATAAAAAAGTCGTTGTATATTTGCGCTCAGTTTTAGGTCAAGCCTAATGCCAAATAAAACATTTACTATTCAGATTTAAAAAAATAAGACAATGCCAAAAAGAACGTTTCAACCATCAAAGAGAAAAAGAAGAAATAAACATGGTTTTAGAGAAAGAATGGCTTCTGCTAATGGTAGAAAGGTATTAGCTCGTCGTCGTGCTAAAGGAAGAAAGAAAATATCTGTTTCTACAGAAACTAGACATAAAAGATAATGATTAACAATTGTTAATATTATTAAGGCGTTACTTAGGTGTAACGCCTTTTTTTGTGTCCTAGAATTACTATTTTTGTTAACTGAAATAAAACAACTTAAAATGCCAAAAAATCCTAATTTAAAATCTATATTAATTATAGGTTCAGGTCCTATCGTTATTGGACAAGCTTGTGAGTTTGATTACTCTGGTACGCAAGCTTTAAGATCTTTAAGAGAAGACGGAATTGAAACGGTTTTAATCAATTCTAACCCAGCAACTATCATGACAGATCCAAGTATGGCTGATCATGTATACTTGCTACCTCTTACAACTAAGTCTATTTTACAAATATTAAAAGAACACCCTCAAATTGATGCCGTGTTACCTACAATGGGTGGACAGACCGCATTAAATTTATGTATTGAAGCAGACGAAAAAGGGATTTGGAAAGATTTTGGAGTAGAAATTATTGGTGTAAATATAGATGCCATTAATATTACTGAGGATAGAGAAAAATTTAGAGAGTTAATGCTTAAAATAGATGTTCCTATGGCGCCTCAAGCCACAGCAACATCCTATTTAAAAGGAAAAGAAATTGCTCAAGAATTTGGTTTTCCGTTAATTATCAGAGCTTCTTTTACACTAGGAGGAGCAGGCGCTTCTTTTGTACATAAAGAAGAAGATTTTGACGAGTTATTAACACGTGGACTTGAAATCTCTCCAATACACGAAGTCATGATCGATAAGGCTTTAATAGGCTGGAAAGAATATGAATTAGAGTTGTTACGTGATTCAAATGATAATGTTGTTATTATTTGTGCAATAGAAAACATGGATCCTATTGGGATTCATACAGGAGATTCTATTACAGTCGCTCCAGCAATGACTTTAAGTGATAAAACCTACCAAAAAATGCGTGATATGGCAATCCATATGATGCGTAATATTGGTGATTTTGCAGGTGGATGTAACGTGCAATTTGCTGTAAGTCCGGATGAAAATGAGGATATTATTGCTATCGAGATTAACCCGCGTGTATCAAGATCTTCTGCATTAGCAAGTAAAGCAACAGGTTATCCTATTGCTAAAATTGCAGCTAAACTAGCATTAGGATATTACTTAGACGAACTAGAGAATCAAATAACAAAATCGACGTCCGCTTTATTCGAACCGACTTTAGATTATGTTATCGTAAAAATACCACGTTGGAATTTTGATAAATTTGAAGGAAGTGATCGTACTTTAGGACTTCAAATGAAGTCCGTAGGAGAGGTTATGGGTATTGGACGCTCGTTTCAAGAAGCATTGCATAAAGCAACACAATCTTTAGAGATTAAGCGTAATGGATTGGGTGCTGATGGAAAAGGGTATAAAAATTACGAACAAATTATCGATAAATTAACACATGCCAGTTGGGATCGTGTATTTGTGATTTATGATGCCATTCAAATGGGAATACCATTAAGTCGTATTCATGAAATCACAAAAATTGATATGTGGTTTTTACGTCAATATGAGGAATTACATCAATTACAAATTGAAATTTCTACATTTAATATTGATACTATTGAAAGAGATTTATTACTTGAAGCAAAACAAAAAGGCTATGGTGACCGTCAAATAGCACACATGTTAGGTTGTTTAGAAAGTCAAGTGTATAATAAACGAGACGAATTAAATATCAATCGTGTGTTTAAGTTGGTTGATACGTGTGCTGCGGAATTTGAAGCAAAAACGCCATACTATTACTCTACATTTGAAAATGAAGTAGAAACTGCAGATGGTACGCGTTATACACATAATGAAAGTATTGTTTCTGATAAGAAAAAAGTTATCGTTTTAGGTTCAGGTCCAAATAGAATTGGTCAAGGTATCGAGTTTGATTATTGTTGTGTACATGGGGTTTTAGCTGCTGCAGAATGTGGTTATGAAACCATCATGATTAACTGTAATCCAGAAACAGTATCTACAGATTTTGATACGGCGGATAAATTATATTTCGAACCTGTATTCTGGGAACATATCTACGACATTATTAGACATGAAAAACCAGAAGGTGTTATTGTACAATTAGGTGGGCAAACGGCTTTAAAATTAGCAGAAAAACTATCTAAGTATGGTATTAAAATTTTAGGAACAAGTTTTGAAGCTTTAGATTTAGCGGAAGATAGAGGGTTGTTTTCTAATATGTTGAAAGAAAATAATATTCCTTATCCTGAATTTGATATTGCTACTACAGCAGATGAAGCAGCTGCCATTGCAGATGTTTTAGACTTTCCAATTTTAGTAAGACCATCTTATGTACTTGGAGGGCAAGGGATGAAAATTGTAATTAATAAACAAGAATTAGAGGAGCATGTTGTTGATTTATTAAGACGTATGCCAGGTAACCAATTACTATTAGATCATTATTTAGATGGTGCTATAGAAGCAGAAGCTGATGCTATTTGTGATGGAGAAAATGTGTACATTATTGGTATAATGGAACATATTGAACCTTGTGGAATCCACTCTGGAGATAGTAACTCGTTATTACCACCTTTTAATTTGGGACCTTTAGTAATGCAACAAATTATTGATCATACTAATAAGATTGCATTAGCACTTAATACCGTTGGTTTAATAAACATACAGTTTGCTATAAAAGATGATATGGTTTATATTATTGAAGCCAATCCTAGAGCATCTAGAACGGTTCCGTTTATAGCCAAAGCCTACGGAGAGCCTTATGTAAATTATGCAACTAAAGTAATGTTAGGAGAGAAAAAAGTCACTGATTTTGATTTTAAACCTAAATTAGAAGGGTATGCTATTAAACAACCTGTGTTTTCTTTTGATAAATTTCACAATGTTAATAAAAAGCTAGGACCAGAAATGAAGAGTACAGGAGAGAGTATCTTGTTTATAGACAGTCTTAAGGATGATCAGTTTTATGATTTATATGCTAGACGTAAAATGTATTTAAGTAAGTAATTTTCTAATTCACAGTAATTTAACAGTGTTTTTGGATTCCTTTTATTAAATTTGTTATTATTAGAGTTTACTATATGATGAAAAAACTACTTTTTACTTTACTATTATTGGTTACATTAAGCGCGTCTGTGCAGAGTCAATCTGTTGCAAACAAGGCTTTAAATGGAACGACAATTGAAGACGAATTGACAGCAATGAAGGTGTATCCTAATCCAGCATCTGCGACGTTAAACATAGAGTTCTCTGCTGCTGTAAAAGGCGGAGTGATTTTAGAAGTTTATAATGTGCTTGGAAAAAAAGTGTTGTTAAAAACGATTACGCAATTAAAAACACGTTTGTCTATTTCAGAATGGAATGACGGTGTTTATTTATTGAAAATGTCACCTGTTAACGGTGGTAAATCGGTAACCAAACGTCTTGTTAAAATTTAACACAAAATTTAAATATAAAAAAAGCCTTCATGAAAATGAAGGCTTTTTTTTATGTAATAGTTTGGTTTTTATAAAGACATCATTAAAAATTTTCAGGTAAATCAATCCTAACTTTATGGTCTTGTAAAATAGGTAAATAGTCTACGTGAGAGAAGTCTTGGTGATCAAACTCATATTGACGTTGTTTTTTAGTTTCCATACGCTTCAGTGCTTTTAAAAAGCGTTTGACTTCTACTTTATCATTTAAAATAAGTCCAGGAACGGCTTTAGATTTACCATGTTCATCTTTAGAGACCATTGTAAAGTAAGACGAGTTACAGTGTTTGATAATTCCCGTTTGAATGTTTTCTGCAATCACTCTAATACCAACAACCATGGAGGTGTTACCTACAAAGTTTACAGAGGCTTTCATGGTTACTAATTCTCCAACTTCAATGGGATTTAAAAAGTCGACCGTATCGACACTTGCGGTAACGCAGTAGCTTTTTGAATGTTTTGAAGCACAAGCAAAGGCAATTTGATCCATTAAATTTAAGATGTAACCTCCATGTATTTTTCCACTAAAATTGGAATGAGAAGGGAGCATTAACTCGGATATACTGATGCGTGAGGCATCTGCTGTTTTATAATCTTTCATAATTAGTAATTAGATCGGCGTTCTTTATCTTCTTCTACTTTAGTAATAAAATACTTGGTGTCACCTAGCCAAAAGAAGGTTTTGTAGCGTTCAAAATACGTCAATTTTACAAATTTACCTTGTAAACGGTTTAAATCTTTAATCACCTGTTTTTCTTTGTCTTCAACAGAGAATTCAAAACGTTGCGCTTCGGATACCCCTTGACTAATTTCGCCTTCCCAGGTTTTAAAAATAACACCTTTGTTAGTAAACTTGACTAACTCACCAGCTCTTACCCCTTCGCTGTATGTCGCAAAATAGATAAAGGAAAAATAGCCAGCTATAATAAGGACTACAATAATTAATGTTTTTACTAAAAATTTTATCATGATATCTATTTTTTAATCGTCAGATTCTGCTCGTTTTATTATCGCTTCTGGTAATGCTTTTTTAGCTTTTGCGCCTAGTTTTTTTAATTTTTCGACACTAGTAATTAAGTTTCCTTTTCCTTCAACTAGTTTATTCATGGCAGAAGAATAATCTCTTTTAGCATCGTCGATCTTTTTTCCAACACCAGTTAAGTCATTTACCAAACCATGAAACTTATCGTACAACGCGCCTGCTTGACGTGCAATTTCGATGGCATTTTGTTGTTGTTTTTCATTATTCCACATACTATCCACCGTTCGTAACGTGGCTAATAGGGTAGAAGGGGTTACAATAACTATGTTTTTCTCGAATGCTTTATTGTAAATCGAATTATCTGCATTTATAGCGACAGCAAAAGCAGGTTCGATTGGGATAAATAGTAAGACAAAGTCAGGACTTTCGATGTCATATAAATCCTCGTATTTTTTCTCAGATAATTGGTCGACGTGCCTTTTAATAGAATTGATGTGTGCTTTTAAAAATAACTCGCGCTCGTCATCTTCAGCATTAACATAACGTTCGTAATCGGTTAAAGACACCTTACTGTCAATAATCATTTTTTTATTGTCCGGTAAGTGCAGTACAATATCCGGAAGTACTCTAGAGCCATCCGCTCTGGTAAAATTTTGTTGTACAAAATATTCTCTGTCTTTTTCCAAACCAGATTTTTCAAGAACACGTTCCAAAACTAATTCGCCCCAATTTCCTTGCATTTTACTATCTCCTTTTAAGGCTCTAGTCAAGTTGGTGGCTTCTTTTGTCATTTGTTGATTTAAGTCTTTTAAACCAAGTAATTGCTCTTTTAAAGCAGAATGCATGCTAATACTTTCCTTTTGTGTATCGTCTACTTTTTTCTCGAAAGTTTGAATCTTTTCTTGAAGTGGACTTAAAATGTTTTTAATGTTTTCTTTATTCTGAAGGGTGAATTTTTCACTCTTTTCATCTAAAATTTTGGTAGCTAATAGCTCAAAATCTTTACGTAATTGTTCTTGACGCAATTCGACTTCTTCGTCACGTTTTAGATTTAATTGCTGCAAGTTTTCAAAATCGGCATTTTTTCTAGCCAAATCTTCATTTAAAAAATCCTTTTCACGACGGATCTCTTCACGCTCTATTTCAATTTTAGAAATAGTTTGTTTTAACTCTTGTAATTGGGTAGTAAAGGTGGAGCTTTGTCTTTCGCTTTCAGCGGAATAAAATTGTTTTAAGTCAGACAATTGCTGTTGTAAGTTCGCATTGCGTTCTTCCAAGGTACTTTTCTCACTTTTACTTTTAAGTGTAGTGAATAGCATGCCTAAATAACCACCAATAGCGGCAGCGATTAAAATAGCGATAATAAGGATGATGTTGTCGTTCATAATAAGCAATTGTAAAGGATGTAAAAGTAATAAATTATAAAGGGTTATAATTTATTACTTAAGAGTCTTTCTTAACATTTGAAAAATCATATTTTTTCATTGTTTTTTGAAGTGTTTTCCAATGATTACGTAATTGTCTCTTTATTTCAGGAGCTTCCAAATCATCTGAAGCTCTGTAAGCGTACCTTAGATAATTACCTCTAAATTTTCTATCAAAATATTCAGTTTTGGCTTTCCCATTGCTATAGTTTGTTCTTTTAGCAGGAAGTGGTCTAGATTTTTCTCCTTTATAGCTAAATAATCGATATATTTTTCTCTTAAATATAGGGGCTTCATCTAAAAGGTGTCTTTCTTTTATGGTTTCAACTCTTTTATGTTTTCGTTTTACGGTTTCTTTCATTTCTCTATAAAACTTAGCTAAGTTTTTAGATTTAATTAAAGTTTGATAACCATAAAATTCAAAACCTAAATAGTTTAAAGGGACATTTTCTTTTAAACTAATATCATTTTCTATTTTGTAAGATTGTAAACGTCCTTTGTTTATTTTAAAAAGTGTTTTCTCTGTTTTTTCTAATGAAACTGTTAGCTTGTTTTTTATCATTTCATCTTCAACAAAATGACTCACAAATTCAATTTGATTTTCATTACAAATCATAACAATATCATCGGAATAACGTCTGTAAAATACGTCGTGTTTTAAAGTCAATTCTTGTATAACAGATTCGTCAAAAGCCAGCATATAAATATTAGCTAATAATGCACTTATAGGTAAACCTTGAGGGATTCCCATTAGGTTTTTATCGTCGTCTTGTTTCTGGTTTTTATGAATTATGATATCGGACTCAATCAACTCTTTTATGCTATTAAAAAACGTGTGTTTCCCTTCTTTTTTATGTTTTGCTAACTCCTTTTCATCAAAATGACCATTTTTAGTCTTTAAATCTTTAAGCTTGACGTAAGAAAACCTGGTGGTTGCTTTAAAAATATTAAAGTGATCTTTAGGTAATGTTTTATGACCTAAAACTTTTGCCCAGGCTAGTTTTAGTTTTTTATGATTTAAACTAGGAAAGAAATTCTCTATATCTAAAACTAGAGCAACACAATTTTCTCGTCTTTTAATTTCATCAAAAACATCTTTTGCAAAATGCACGTTGTTTTTAAATTTTACTTTGTCTTCAGTTTCTATTTGTCGATATGCAGTTATAGCATTGGACAATAAAGTGTTTTGCTTTAAATACGCCTCGTATTTTGGGGTAATAATCTGTTGTGCATAATAGGAGTAAACATGAGCGTCTAAATGGGTAGCATATAGTATTTCTCTAATCTTGGTATTGGAAACGACTTTACCGTCTTTAATTTTTTTGTGAGACCGTTTTTGGACACCATTAAAGTCCGATACTTTATAACGTCTTTGTTTAATTTCTTTAAAAATGAGAGGTGAGAAGGCATGTTGTGCTACCTTTTTTTTATTGGTGACATAGCGCTCAATATTTTTTCTAATAGACATGGGTGTCTTATTAGTAAAATGCGGATACCCTCTGTCTTTAAACCAATCTTTTTGTGCTTTCATATTTTAAATAAAAGTAAGAGAAGTTCTCGCACGTATTTATAACAGAATAAAACTTACACCTTTTAAAGGATTGAACCATTAGCCGAGTTCTCGACTCACGTTGCAATTGTACGTCTTATAACAAATAACTATAATATGATAGAACTCATTAAATTAATAATCGACTTAGTCTTAGAGACCTTAGATATAAACCAATTGCTGGTGTATATAACAGACCTTATAAGAATTATTGAGGTAGTATCGATACTACCGAAGATAATTTCTTATATTTACTGTAACAAAGCTGACAGAAATACATTTTGCTTAATCTCCATATTTATTATCCTTTTTACTCAAAAAAAGTCGGATTAAGTGATTGATTAAAAATCAATACAGTAGTTCAACAAATGTTTTATTCCTTTTAACTAAAGAACTTCCTTACTTTCAGGTAAATATAGGATATATTCCTATATTTAGTAAAAAATAAACCAACTATATGAGTGAATTTAAAATAGGCGCTATTGTAACATTAAAGTCACATCCATTATTTAGTGTAACACCACAAAAAATTAAAGAATTACCAGCGCAAGTACCGCCATTAATGCTTGTGAAAGAGGTGATTTATGAAAATGCGGATAAAAAGAAAGTTTTTAGTGATGTAATCGTAAACGCGCAAATAGCAGATACAGTAAAATATATTTGTGTTTATTTTAATGCAAATAAAAGTGAATTTGTAGAAAAAGAGATTTACCATTCATTCTTAGAATCCTATTTGAAACTAAAGTACTATAAAGAACTTGAAAAAGATAGAGTGAAAACGTTTGTTTTGAATAAAACATTAATAGATGAAGTAATTACTTATACAAAAGTAGACACTTATGTTTACGGTAAAAGAGTACAATTTCTAACTAAAAAATTAGAGCATAGAAAATCGTATGATTTTACATCTGAAAGAATTCCAGGGTCATCATTTCAAACACCAGATTTTATATTGTCAGGAATAAAGAATGAAGAACAAAAAGATTTGTTTTTTCAGGAAGGTAATGAAAGTAAGCCAAAAAGAAAGATTGCGGAACAGTCTTACAAAGTTATGTGGTTTAATCATATTCAACAAAAATTTAGTGAGCAGTATTTACCAAAAGAGTTTTTTGTAGAGGGTTTAGAAATTTAAACAGGAAGCTAATGTCAATACTATGTGATACTGAAACAAGTTCAGCATGACGATGTTTATTGTTTTGAAATTGTAATGCAGATGAAGTTAGTTCTATTGAAGATGTTTCAAAAGTCTAATTAGTATGTGATACTGAAACAAGTTCAGTATGACGTTGTTTATTGCTTTGTAATTGTAATTGTAATTGTAATTCAGATGAAGTTAGTTCTATTGAAGATGTTTCAAAAGTCTAATTAGTATGTGATACTGAAACAAGTTCAGTATGACGTTGTTTATTGCTTTGAAATCGTAATTAAGATGAAGCTTGTTCTATTTAAGATGTTTTAAAAGCTTAATTATTATGTGATACTGAAACGAGTTCAGTATGACGTTGTTTATTGCTTTGTAATTGTAATCGTAATTGTAATTGTAATTCAGATGAAGTTAGTTCTATTGAAGATGTTTCAAAAGTCTAATTAGTATGTGATACTGAAACAAGTTCAGCATGACGTTGTTTATTGCTTTGAAATCGTAATTAAGATGAAGTTAGTTCTATTGAAGATGTTTCAAAAGCTTAATTAGTATGTGATACTGAAACAAGTTCAGCATGACGTTGTTTATTGCTTTGAAATCGTAATGCAGATGAAGTTTGTTCTATTGAGGATGTTTCATAATCCTAAAAATGTGATATACTGAAACAAGTGGAGTAGGACGTGAAAATTACTTTTTCACTCTAAAACTGCCTGTTTTTTCATCAAAAACAATCATATCTTCAGGGAAAAGTTTAGAAAAGGCTCCTTTTTCGATTAAATGGCAAGGCGTATCGTTTATAATACTGTCTTTAGACATGACAATCATACTGTCACAGAGTTGGATGGCTAAATCTATTTCATGAGAAGAAAATAGAATTGTTTTCCCCGTTTCTTTGGTTAGTTTACGCAGTAGTTTTAAGATGTATACTTTATGATACATATCCAAATGAGATGTTGGTTCGTCTAAAATAATTAGGTCTGTATCTTGTGCTAACGCACGTGCAATCATCACTTTTTGTAATTGACCATCACTAAGCTCAAAGCATTTTTTATGTTGTAACGCTTCAATATTAGTTTGAATAATAGCTTTGGTTATAATCTCTAAATCTGGTTGAGATAAATTCCCTACCCAATTAGTATAAGGTTGCCGACCTAAAGCGACGAGCTCAAAAACGGTTAGGTTTTTAGCTGTAATGGGCTCGGTTAAGACCAAGCTTAGGGTTTTTGCTAGTTCTAAATTAGAATAGTCTTGTAATGGTTTTTCGTTTATTGAAATCGCGCCATGTAAAGGCTCGTGAACCTTAGTTAACGTTTTTAATAGTGTTGATTTTCCAATACCATTACCGCCAACTAAACCTATTAATTCTCCTTTTTTTAAAGCAATAGTAATGTTTGACGCTACTATAGTTTGCGTTTTTTTAGTCTGATAGCCTATGGTTAAGTTATCTGTTTTAAGGATGGTATGTTGGTTTTTAGGTTCTGGCACTATTTTATTTCTGGTTAAATTTTGCTTTGTTTTATAGTCATTTTAAAACACCATTTTACGCTGTCTGACTAATAACCAAACGACAACAGGGGCGCCAATTAAAGAGGTAATAGCATTGATAGGTAATAAATAATCGGTATTTGGTAATTGTGCGATACTGTCGCAAATTAGCATAATAATAGCACCAAATAAAAAGACTGCTGGTAATAGTATTTTATGGTTTGAGGTATTAAATACTTGTCGTGTAACATGTGGTATTGCCAAACCTATAAAGGCTATTGGTCCTGCAAATGCAGTAATTGTACCTGCTAACAAACTCGTGGCGATTATAATTAATAAACGACTTTGTTTAATGTTTAAACCTAAGCTTTTGGCGTAATTTTCACCTAATAATAATGTGTTTAATCCTTTAATGGATAAGATACTAAAACCGATACCTAAACTATATAGAAATGCAAAAATTTGAAGTTCGCTCCAATCTAAATCCCCTAAACTACCAAAGCCCCAAAAAATGTATTGTTGTAGTTGCTCGGCCGAACTAAAGTAGGAGAGGACACTAACAATTGCTGATGTGATACTTCCAAACATTAAACCTATAATTAAAATAGCCATGGTATCTCTAACTTTAGAAGAGACAATAAGTACTAGTAATAAGACTAAAAAACTACCTAGGCTGGCAGCAATGACTAAGCTCCATTTTGTAAGTAGGAAAGTCGCTAAAAATCCACCAAAAACACTACTTCCTAAAATAACTAAAGCCACACCCAAACTGGCGCCAGACGTAATCCCTAATACAAAAGGACCTGCTAATGGATTTCTGAATAAGGTTTGCATTAATAATCCCGAAATTCCTAAACCAGAACCGACCAAAACAGCCGTTATAGCTTTTGGTAAACGATAGTTTTGTATTATATACTCTTGATTAGACAGACTATCTGTTGCTGTAAAAAAACTACTGACAATGGTTTTAAAAGGAATAGAAATAGACCCTAAACTAATATTAACACAGAATAGTACCAACAGTAGTATTGTTAGTATTAAGAAGCTATATGAGTATTTGTTTTTCAATTAGATCGTTTTTCACTCCGATAACTTCGGAATCACATACAAATATAAGCTAAGATTTAAATTGGCTGTACTTTAAGTTGTAAGTGTTATTACTTTAAAGGTTTAAAAAAGTAGGGTGTATATTCTGGTAATAGTTCTGGGTGGCAAATTTTAATAATATCTTTTAAGACTAAGTCTGGTCTTGCTAAACCGCTCTCATAATACAATACGCCTCCCGTTTTTCCTGTAGTATTAGAAAACGTGTAAATGGCGTTGTTTTTAAACGCATCAAATTGTGTGTAATGGGTGTTAGCCTGTTTTAAAGCGTCCATTGTTGGGTAATACGATGGGCTTAACCATAGGTCTGCACTTTTAGCTTTTTCAAAAACAGTTTCAAAACTTAAGGCTAAACTTCCTGTACCTTTAGTATCTGCATATAAATAGTCTACATTGGCGTCTTTTAAAAACTGAGCTTCGGTACTTGTTCCATTTGGTAAGTACCAGACGTCTTTATGCATAGCACCACTTATTACGGTTGGGCGTTTACTAACCGTTTGTGCTAGTTTTTGTGCCGTTTTATAATCAGTTTCGATAGTTTTAAATATAGAATCGGCTTGTGCTGTTTTATTATATAATGCACCAAAAAATTTAATCCATTCTGCTTTAGCTAGTGGCGATTTTTCAACCCAATCTCCATTATAAATTACTGGGATCCTTGCTTTATTTATTGTATTTAATGATTTACTGCTACCATCAACACCAAAACCAATGACAACATCAGGATTTAGACTAAGTAGCACTTCTGTGTTTAGGCCTTCGTTTTTACCTAATTCTCTAACGCTGCCATTATCTATACGTTGTCTTGTCTTTTCTGAGGAGACATAATCCGTTCCAGGAAATCCGATTAAGGTTTCTTCTTCATTTAATAATTCTAAAGCAGGAATATGAGTGGTCGAGGTCACAACAATACGCTTAACAGGTGTTATGATAATACCATCATATTCGCCTTTCATAAAAGATCTTTTTGCTGCTTCTTCTTTAGAAATTAAAACATAACGGTATGTTTTTTCAGCATTAGGCCAAGGATTATTAATTTTTAAAACCTTAAAATCACTTACAGTGGAAATGCTAAATCCTTCCGCATAAGCAATAGTATTACTTACTTTTTGAGTTGTTGGATTTTGTGTCGGTGGAAGTTTACCAGGAATACCTTTGTCTTCTTTACAATTTAGAAAGAATAAAGCAGACAATAGAAGTAATAAAAAAGTTTTGTTTTGTAACATTGGTAACACGTTATCGGAATGAATTCCTTTAGATTTATATAAAATTCTAGTTATGAGGGACGGTTCAAATTTAACAATATATATAGTAGGAGGAATTATATTATTACATTTTTTAGTGGGCTTTGTTTATTTGATTTATAAAATGAACAAGAAAAAATAGGAAAAACATTATTTTAAATAGTACTTTTGCGTCGAATTTTGGTTTGGTTTTGTACTTGTGCAAAATCAATTAAAAGGGAATCAAGTGAAAGACTTGAACTGTTCCCGCAACTGTAATCTTTGTTCACAGTGTGAATACTTATTATTAACCTTCTAGTCACTGGAGAGATACTCTGGGAAGACAGATAATAAGATGAGAGTCAGGAGACCTGCCAGAATTTGTCATCTAATATGACTTTCGGGAGAAAAGTCTTCAAGATTTATGAATCGATTTGTTTCAATTTTCGTTGTTTTATGTTCTTGTGCAGTTTTTGCTCAGGATGGTCCTATCACGAAATTAGATGAAGTAAGTCTAAAATATATTAAATTAAAAGATTCCGTTTATACAACGACGCAAACAGTTTTAAATGATAGTGTTTTAAAACGTAATCAATCTTCTCTTACAAGTCTTTTAAATTTCAATTCTACTATTTATTTAAAGGAGAATGGCTTAGGTATGGTGTCGTCTCCAAGTTTTAGAGGTACAACTGCGCAACAAACTGCTGTATTATGGAATGGTATAAATATAAACTCTCAAACAACAGGACAGACAGATTTTAATTCTATTAATACCCGAGGCTTTGATCAGGTTGTTGTTAAATCTGGAGGCGGTAGTGTTGTAGATGGTAGTAATGCTATTGGAGGAAGTATCTATTTAGGAAACAATTTAAGTTATAATGAAGGTTTTAAAAACGATGTATTTTTAAAATATGGCAGTTTTAATACCTATGGCTTAGATTATAAAACTACTTATTCA
Organism: Olleya sp. HaHaR_3_96; assembly: GCF_019278545.1. Lineage (NCBI taxonomy): Bacteria > Pseudomonadati > Bacteroidota > Flavobacteriia > Flavobacteriales > Flavobacteriaceae > Olleya > Olleya sp. HaHaR_3_96. The sequence goes on along the minus strand of NZ_CP058987.1, from coordinate 3,798,318 downwards.
ACAAAAAAAGAAAGCTTTTCGTTAGGACTTTCTCGAACAGGATCGGATAATGATTATGAGTATCCAGGAACGGATAGAATAAATGTAAATGGACAATTTAACAACACAAATATTAGTTCGACTTTTGGCTTTAAGTTAGATGATAAAAATACTATTAATGTATATTCTAATATTTACGATGGTAAACGCCATTTCTCTTTGCCAACACCAAACGCTTTAAAAACTAAATATTACGATTTTAATACGCGTAATATGTTAGAGTGGGAATTAAAATCAAACAACATAGTATCTAATACTAAAGTAGCTTATTTAACAGAAAACTACGAGTTTTATCCTAATATAGATAGGGATTATAATACTTACGGTAAAGTAGGAAGTGTGTTTGTAAAATATAATTTAGACTACACATTGGGGCGTATACTTTTAAGTGGTGGATTAAATTATAATCAAAATAATGGAGAGGGTTCAGACATACAACATAAAATTCGTCATCTAGGATCTGTTGTTTTAGGAGTAAAACAAAAAGTGAATAAGCGTTTTTTATATGAGGTTAGCTTAAGACAAGAAGTTAATAATATTTACGAAAGTCCATTTTTATATTCTGCTGGTGTACAAGCAGAAATAACTAGTTTTTATAGTTTAAAATTAAATACCTCTAAAAATTTTAGAATACCAACTTACAACGATTTGTACTGGGAAGGACTTGGTAATCCAGACTTGAAACCAGAATTATCATATCAAGGGGAGATTAGTAATGTGCTACACCTACCTAATGCGTCTTTAACACTAACCGGTTACTTTAATACAGTAGAAAACTTATTGCTTTGGACACCGGATATTAATGGGATTTGGAGGCCAGGAAATGCAGAAAATGTAAATATCTATGGTTTTGAAGCTCTTTTTAATGCTAATAAAAAAATAGGACTACATAAAGTTGATATCTCTGCAACGTATGCTTATACGGTTTCTAAAAATGAAGAAACGGATAAGCAATTAATATATGTACCATACCATAAATTGACAACGTCTATTGGTTATAATTATAAAAAACTATCCGCTTATTATCAGTTTATCAATAACGGAGAAGTATTTACTACAACAGATAATGCTCCAGAACACATTGTTAATAGTTATATGTTAGCAAATTTAGGTTTGGAGTATAACCTTGGAAAAGGAACAAACAAATACACTATTGGAGTACAGGTTTTAAACCTATGGAATGAGACCTATGAAAGTGTTTTAAACAGACCTGCGCCTGGCAGAAATTATAGTGTTTACTTGAATCTTAATATTTAAAAATTATGAATAAAAGCTTGAAATTAATAACACTGTTTTTTTTAATTCTGTTTTTACAGAATTGCACAAGTGACGACAGAGCAATTATTTTGGATAACCCGCCACCTTCAGGTGATTATGCTAATGGTATATTGGTTTTGAATGAGGGAGGATACACATACTCCAATGCTTCAGTATCGTTTATTGATGCTTCAGGTCAAGCCTATCACAATGTCTTTTTTGCGGTTAACGGAAGAGGATTAGGAGATGTAGCACAAAGTATTGGTTTTAATGGGGATTTAGCATATTTATTAGTCAATAATTCCAACACAGTAGAAGTCGTTAATAGATATACTTTTGAGTCTGTTGCTACAATTGAAACCGATATTTTAAACCCAAGGTATATTACTTTTTTTGAAAATAAAGGTTACATCACTAATTGGGGAGATCCTATTGATACAACCGATGATTATGTTGCTGTATTAAATATAGAAACTAATACTGTTGCCGCTACTATTCCGGTTGCAGAAGGTCCGGAAGCAATAGTAAATAATAATGGAATACTTTACGTCGCACACAAAGGTGGTCGTGGATATGGTAATTCTATTTCGATAATAAATGCTACATCGCAAACAGTAACATCAAGTATTCAAGTAGGTGATGTCCCAGGGGATATGGTACTTGATAATAATAACTTATATGTTATTTGTTCAGGTAAAGCAAGTTGGACTGGAGACGAAACTTCCGCTGGAATTTATAAAATAAATAGTGCTACTAATTTAGTAGAGGCTCAAATTACTTTTGCAGATGGTGTTCATCCTGGGGTTTTAAAAAAATCAAATAATTCACTTTTATATACTTTAAATGCATCCGTTTATAATATAGAGCTTAGTGACTTTACATTACCAGCAGCAGCGTTGTTTAATACAAGCGCTCAAAATATTGAAGTGTTATATGGTTTTAATATCATTAATGACAAGATTTATATTTCAGATGCTAAAGATTACAGTTCTAATGGAGAAGTATTAGTCTACAGTTTAGAAGGCGATTTTCAAAATGGAATTGATGTAAAAATAATTCCTAACGGATGTTATAACAATAATTAAAAAAAAACAAACTAAAACTTAAATACATGAAAAAAAATTATCTATTCGTATTAACATTTATCATTAGCTTATTAGCCTATTCTGGTTATGCGCAAAGCTTTGATTCTGGTGTTTTTATATTAAATGAAGGTATGTTTGGTACCAACACTGCTTCAGTGTCATTTTTAAATGATTCTGGAACACTGGATAACGATATTTTTGCAACAGAAAACCCCGGACAAGATATTGGACAATTAGGACAAGGTATGGGATTTGATGGCGATAATGCCTACATCATTGGAAGTGGAAGTAGTGAGATTAATGTTGTAAATAGTGTAACATTTGCACACATTGCAACGGTAACAACAGGTTTTAATAATCCAAGATATATTGCGTTTGATAATGGATTTGGTTACATAACTGATTGGGGTGATCCTACAGTTACTACCGATGATTATGTTGCTGTTCTGGATTTGTCTACAAATACTGTGGTAAGCACAATACCGGTAGTAGAAGGGCCAGAAAGAATTGTGAAAAAAAATAATCAATTATTTATTACACATCAAGGAGGGTACGGTTTTGGTAATTCTGTATCTGTAATTAATTTAGTAGATAATAGTGTGTCTCAAATAATGGTTGGGGATATACCTAATTCTATTTCAGTAGATGATGATTATGTTTATGTGCTTTGTGGAGGAAAACCTGCTTGGACTATGGATGAAACTTTAGGTAAACTATATAGAATCGACTTAACGGATTACTCTGTATTAACTGTTTCAGATTTTGCTACTTCAGAGCACCCAAATTATTTGCAAGTTGATAATGGAGAAGCTTTTTATGTCTTAAATAATAATATTTATAATTTCGATTTTACAGGAAGTTTACCAACGACTGCTTTTATTGATACATCTGCTCAAAACGTAACTTTAGCTTATGGTTTGTCTTTAATTGATGATACATTATATTTAGCGGATGCTGTAGATTATGTAAGTAACGGTAAAATAAGAACCTATACTACATTAGGTGCTTATCAAAACGAATATACAGTGGGTATTATTCCAAACGGCGTTTATAAAAATGAAATGGCACTTGGTATATATGCGCCACCTGCAGATCAGACTGGATCGACTGCGATTGCACAGAATAGTCCATTATTTTTAGAATGGGCAACTGGAGCAACTGTAACAAGAGGGTTAGTTAATATTTCGGATCCTTCTGCAATGGATTTAGGTAGTAATTATGCTACCGTTGGGACATCAGATTCTGCTTTAGATATCGCAGATGCAGGTGTAGTAAGTTTAGGAGATGGAGGTGAAGCTATTTTAACTTTTGATACACCAATTAAAGATGGAGCAGGATTTGATTTTGCTGTATTCGAGAATAGTTTTAGTGATACTTTTTTAGAATTAGCTTTTGTTGAGGTAAGTTCAGACGGGGTTAATTATTTTAGATTTCCATCTCATAGTCAAACACAAACAGACACACAAGTAGGTGGTTTTGGAAGTGTAGATGCAAGATATATTAATAATTTGGCAGGAAAATACCGTTCAGGATTTGGAACTCCTTTTGATATTAGTGATATCGATGATTCAGCCTTATTAGATAAAAATAATATTACACATGTTAAAGTTATTGATGCTATTGGATCTATAGACCCGGCATATGCTACTTATGATTCTTATGGGAATATAATTAACGAGCCTTTTTCGACACCTTATGCTTCTAGTGGGTTTGATCTAAATGCTATTGGTGTTATAAACAAGAATACATTGGGTGTAAATTCTTTTTCAAAAGAAATAAAAATAACACTGTATCCTAATCCGACCACGTCTCAATTTTATGTTTCAGAGACTGGTTTAGTATCTGTTTATTCTTCTGAAGGACGTTTGGTTTTAAATAAAAATGTGGAGTCTACTAATGTTCCAGTAAATATTGAAAATTTAAGCTCAGGAGTTTATATCGTAAATATTACTTCAGATAAAGGAAGTGCTACACTTAAAGTTGTTAAAAAATAAGCCAGATTAAATACAAATAAAAAGCCTCTAAAATAATTTAGAGGCTTTTTTGTGTTTTATACTATAGTCATTGGTTACGGAATTAAATCACAATACCAAACACCATAGGTTTCGGCATCACTTTTACACACCGAATTATCAGTTGTTTTAGGCGCATTATACTCGCGATAAACTTTTTCTCCAATGGTAAACGGGATCGGGTTTTTAAAGATTGGACCATCAAAACAGAAGGTATGGAACTCGCCATTTTCTCCGCATGGATCAACACCTTCGGGTAAATTATCTACAAAATGCTCGTCTATAATTGTTCCAACAAAATTTTGATCAAAGTATTTAGAATTGGCACAAACGACTATCGTTTTAAAGCCAAGCTCCAAAAATTCCATAATAAGTTGTTTTGTGTCGCGTTTCCATAACGGAAAGACCGTTTTTATATTTTGTGTAGCTAATTGAGTTTCTCTATAGATTTTTAAATCCTCTAAATAGATATCTCCAAAGGCACTATGGGTAAATTGCTCTTCTTTTAATGCCGTTATTGTTTGTAACATGATGTCCTCATAGGTTTCCATACTAGGCATTTCAGGAAGTTCTATAAGGCTTGCTTTTATATTTAAAGCATTAGTTTGTGCCGTTAATAATTCTTGTCTTAACCCATGCATTGTGACACGGTTGTAATGGGTGTTGACAGTTGTAATTAGTTGTTCAACAGCATAAGAATCGTCTTGTAATAAGTGGTAAAGGGCTAAAGCCGAATCTTTGCCAGAGCTCCAATTAAAGTATGTTTTATGACTCAATAGGTATAGGTTTTTATTTTATGTCTAAAAATTAAAAGCCTCTAAATAACTTTAGAGGCTTTTATGTTTTATTTAAAGATATTAGGAATGTCCTTATCATTAAGGTACATATTATCTCTAGTTAACGTTTGTGCATTAGAGTTTTCAATGATAGTAAATTTACTGTCAGTTTCAGTAGTTCCAAATCGACCATTACCAGTTAAGTGTTGGATTGCTCTTGCTAAAAGCGGTTCGTCTTGTTGTCCTAAAACGCCATAATTAGAGACCGTTTCTTCTAATTCAATAGTTGGAATTAGCCCAGCTTCAAATTGATAAAAGCCAGCTGCATTTTCATTACGACCAACTAAAGGTTGCATCGCCCAGATATGATTTGGATTGATACCTGTTGTACATGAGTATGCGCAATCTGGACTATCATAAAGAGTTATAGAAAATTCGTTTTTTCCTCTAGTAGAACTTCCAATATGCACAACTTCAATATGAGGATTTAATCCATTAATAACTAACTCGCTTGCAGAAGCAGAACTATATTGTGCCAATATATATACTTTATTAAGATTAAGAGTGTTAATAGGTGTACCGTCAGTTAATTTATCTACAAAATTTCTTGACACCTCTTCATCTGTTAATGCCGCTTGTATTTTGTTATTCCACTGTTGTTTTAAAAATAAATCAGTAGTAGGTTTACCCGCAATCATACTCGATAAATTAATAGCAGAGCCTACGCTTCCTCCTGGATTATAACGTAAATCTAAAACTAACTCTTGTACGCCTTCGGCTAAAAATTGTCCAAAAGCATCATTAAGCTGCTGGTCAAAACTACTTGTAAAACGGTTATACATTAAATAGCCCACTTTTATGCCATTTACGGTAAACGTATTGGTTATAAGTATCGGGTTTTCTTCATACACTTGTTTTGTTAATGTTACTGTTTCGCCAGTTAATACTAAATTATCATTACTATCTAATTCGGCTAGACCGATAGTGTAGGTGTCATTATTAGAAAATAACAAGCTAGTGTAATTGGTTTGCGTTAGTGTCGTACCATCAACAGTTAAAAATAAATCACCACGTTGTAAGTCTGAAGTCGAGGCGTCAGTGTTTGGTAATATGTATTGAATGGCTCCAAAAACTTCTGGGCCACCATCTATTAAACCTAAGCCAAATTCCATTCCGTTACTTTTAGAAATCCCATTAAGAGCATTATCTAAAGCAAAATAGTCGTCTACAATCCAACTAAATCTGTCATCATTATGTTGTAAATCGTCAAAAAGAGCATCTGGCGAACTGTAACCATCCAAATAAGACGTGTAGTCCTCAGTACTAGAAAATCTGTTGTCTGCTAAGTCTGGGACTTCATTTTGCCATAAATACCAAAGATTTAAACCTTTCCAAACAAAATCTTTTATATCATTATCAGGAATTAAGTTATCATCTTGATCTTCAAAACACCCCGTAATACTAAAGCATGCTAATAATAGTATGATATAAATCCAAGTCTTTTTAATAGTCATATTTTTCTTTTTTTATTTATAAATGTACTTACTTTATTTAATATTGAAAATAAATTGTAACAAATTTAATTATCGTTCGTCGTAATAGAAACCAACCAACCAGAATGACACAGTTAGAGTTTTTAAAAATAGTAATGCCTTTTAAGGATAAGGTTTTTCGTTTAGCAAAACGATTACTAGTGTCTCGTGAAGAAGCAGAAGATGCCACGCAGGAAGTAATATTAAAACTATGGAAGAATAAAAGTAAAATAGAAAATTATAAAAATGTGGAAGCATTTTCCATGACGATGACTAAAAACTTTTGTTTGGATAAACTAAAATCTAAACAAGCACAAAATTTGAAAATAGTACATAGTAACTATCAAGATCATAGTGTCGCATTACAGAAGCAGATAGAAGTAAATGATAGCTTACAATGGGTTGCTAAGATTATTGAAGAATTGCCAGAACAACAAAAAATGGTCGTGCAATTAAGAGATATAGAGCAGTACGATTTTGACGAGATTGCAAAAATGCTAGATATGAATCCTACAGCAGTGCGTGTAGCCTTATCAAGAGCAAGAAAAATAATAAGAGAAAAATTAACTAGTACACATAATTATGGTGTTAAATAATATAGACGACTTACTAGAAAAGTACGAGAATGGTGAAACCACTCTAAAAGAAGAAGCGCAGTTAAAAAACTATTTTAAGCAAGAAACTGTCGCGCCACATTTAGAGCATTATAAAGCCATTTTTGGATACTATACAGTAAACCAACAAGAGACTTTTACTAAAAACGTGCCACTAAACCCTAAAAATAAATATAATATTAAGTGGTTAAGCGTTGCAGCAGTAGCAGTATTAATGGTTGGTATTTATTTTAATAGACCCAAAGAGGATGTTATCACAGCTGCTGATAGGTTGGCGTATAGTCAAGCAAAATCATATCTAGAGTTAGTGTCAAAAACCTTTAATAAAGGGACCGCACAAGTTAATTACTTAGGTGTTATTAATAAAGCTGGCACACAAGTTGACTATTTAAAAGAGATGGAGAACCCAATTGGAAGAATCCTTAAAATCAATAAAAAATAAACCTAATAACTAAAAATACAAATACGATGAAAAAATATATAACAATAACACTGATGGCAATAGTAATGATGCCATTAACAGGAATGGCTCAAGATGTCTTTGAAAAATATAGCGATAGCGATAAAGTAAGTTACGTGTCTATAAAACCTAAGATGTTTCAAATGCTAGCTAAAATAGATATTGATACAGACGATGCAGAAGCTAAAGCTTATATGGAGATGGTAAACAGTATTACCAGTTTTAAAACGATGGCTACAGGAGATCTGACTATTGCAAAAAGTATTACTAAGTGGGTCACAACACGAAGTACATCTTTAGAAGAGTTAATGGAAGTTAAGGATAATGGTGTCGTTATGAAGTTTTACGTGAAGCAAGGTAAAGATGAAGATCATGTTAGTGAATTACTGATGTTTATTAATGGATTAGATGCCGTAACCAAAGGATCTGATATCGAAATTAACGACGAAAAGCGTACAATCGAAACTGTTGTAATCTCACTGACAGGGAATATTGATTTAAATCAAATTTCTAAATTAACTCAAAAAATGAACCTTCCAGGTGGTGAAGAGTTAAAAAAGAAAAGTAAAAAATAAAACTATGAAAACATCAATCAAATCAATTGTAACCCTTCTTGTATTAGCAGTAGTATTGGTAAGTTGTAAAGACGAAAACTCTATACAAACCTACTTTGTAGATCATCAAGAATTACCAGATTTTATGTCTTTTGACGTCTCTACAGATGTTATAGATTTTTCAAAGGCTAATTTAACAGAAGAAGAACAAGAAGCGTATCAGTCGGTAAATAAATTAGACATATTAGCTTATAAGTCAACTGCAGGAAACGTAGCAGCTTATACAGAAGAATTAGCGAAAGCTAAAGTTGTTTTTGGAAACAAAAAATATGAAGAGCTGATGGAGTTTAAAGATAATGGCGTTAATGTTAAGATTAATGTTATTGAAAACGGAGCGGCTATAGATGAGTTTTTAGTGTTAGCAAGTTCTAAAGAGATGGGGTTTACAATTTTAAGAATAATTGGAGACAACATGAAGCCGGAACAATTAATTAAGTTAAGCTCTAAACTACAAAATGCGGATATTGACAAAGGTGAAATTGAAGGTCTGATGTCGTTTTTTAAATAAACATAGCATCTTTTAGGTTACACTACAAGTAAAAAGGCTTATCCAATGGATAAGCCTTTTTTTATTAAGTGATATTAGGATTATTTTTTATTTTTCGGTTCAAAAAAAGCATCATCTGTTTCAGACTTTTTTACCACGACCAAATTTATAATCACTATTAAATATGCAATAATAATAATAGCGATGTACAACGGATGATTTAAAACTCCAGTGATTCCTCCTATAAAAAAGAGTAGTAAAGTTATAGTACAAAGTGCCATAGAGGCATTATCATTTAGCATAAGTATTATATTCCGGTATAGTTACTTGGTGATATTGCTTTTAATTCTGTTTTAATAGCATCACTAACGTCTAATGTATCTATAAAATTAGAAATAGAAACTTTATTAATAGCGTCGTTAGTTCTAGTTAACCCTTTTAAAGCTTCGTAAGGATTAGGGTAACCTTCACGTCTTAAAATGGTTTGAATGGCTTCTGCTACAACTGCCCAATTGTTTTCAAGGTCTTGTGCAAATTTAGGCGCATTAAGTAATAATTTACTTAACCCTTTTAAAGTTGATCCAAAACCAATTAAAGTATGTCCAAAAGGGACTCCAACATTACGTAATACAGTACTATCTGTTAAATCACGTTGTAATCTTGAAATTGGTAATTTTGCCGATAAATGCTCAAAAATGGCATTAGCTATACCTAAGTTACCTTCACTGTTTTCAAAATCAATAGGATTTACTTTATGTGGCATGGCACTACTTCCAACTTCTCCCGCTTTAATTTTTTGCTTAAAGTACTCCATAGATACATAGGTCCAAATGTCTCTATCTAAATCTATAACAATAGTATTGATACGTTTTAAACAATCAAACAAAGCGGCCATATGGTCGTAATGCTCGATTTGGGTCGTCGGGAAGGAGTGGTGTAAGCCTAGTTTTTCTTGTACAAACGTTCCTCCAAAAGCTTTCCAATCTATCGCAGGGTAAGCCACTTTGTGTGCGTTAAAGTTTCCTGTTGCACCACCAAACTTAGCAGCACTTGGGATGTCATTTAATAAGTTAAATTGCTCTTCCATACGGACAGCAAAAACTTCAATTTCTTTTCCTAAACGTGTTGGAGACGCCGGTTGACCATGTGTTCTAGCCAACATTGGGATGTCTTTCCACTCTTCGGCAAGACGCTTTAATTCGTTTAAAACATTAAAATATTCTGGAACGTAAGCCTCATTCATTGCGTCCTTGATGCTTAACGGGATAGCAGTGTTGTTAATATCTTGAGATGTTAATCCAAAATGGATAAACTCTTTAAATTCGCTTAAACCTAAAGCATCAAATTTATCTTTAATAAAATACTCAACCGCTTTAACATCGTGGTTGGTTACTTTTTCAATGTCTTTAATAGCTTGTGCATTTTCAGTTGTAAAAGACTTGTAGATGTCACGCAGTGCTTCAAATTTACTACTATCTACACCTTGTAGCTGAGGTAATGGGATTTCGCATAACGCAATAAAATATTCGATTTCGACTAAAACACGATATTTTATTAAAGCTTCTTCAGAGAAAAAATCTTGTAGTTTTTCAATTTTATTTCGGTAACGACCATCAATTGGAGAGATCGCATTTAGTTGATTTAAAGACATATAAATAGTTGTTTTTTAACAAGCTATAAATATAGTTTTTTTAATGGGAAGACTAAAGGATTACGCTTTAAGAATTTAATAAATATTATGAATTTACTGTTTTATTTTTTTAAAAATAAACCTCGCTCTAGCTTTAAAAGCAGCACTTTGGGTGGCAAAATCACGTTCTAAAATGGTTGCTAATTCAGGATACACCCAATCATAGTCTTTACCAAATAAAAATAAGGTCGTCATACCGTAAGCTTTTGGGGCGACTTTAGTATCATTAATTAAATAGTCAAAGCAGACTTCAATAATTTTTTCCCGATGTGTCGGAAGTAAGGCCGCTTTAATTTTAGAAGGCGTTTTTCCATAGTAGGCTATAGCAAGGTATTGACATATTTTGGCGACAGGTCTTTCTGCCGAATCTAAATGGACTTTACCCATGTTTTGGGTAAACCGATCCAAGTAGGGGATGATGGCTTCTAGATTTTCGGCACACATAAACTCTAATATCCAGGCAGCACGTGGTGATATTTTATCATCTACCATAAACAAGATGTCTAATGTTTTAGGGATCAGACTAGAGTCTGAAAGCAGTAGCTGTGCATAATGTAAACGCTTTTCGCGTGAATGATTCACGTAATTTAATTCTTCATATAAAGCGTCGGTAGTCAAAGATTTCTTATTTTTAGAGCTTAAAAATAAGCAAAATGAAAATACTTAAAAAGATAGGTCTAGTTTTATTAATAGCTTTTGTGATTGCGCAGTTTTTTTCGCCAGAAAAAAATGAAGGGAATACAGAAGACTTAACTGCTTTTTTAGCCGAGACAAAGCCATCTGCTGAGGTTAAAACTATTTTAGAAACCACGTGTTTTGATTGTCATACTAGCAATACAAATTATCCTTGGTATAACTCAATAACACCAGTTAATTTTTGGTTGGCAGAGCATATTGAGGACGGACGTAAACACTTAGACTTTTCTAAATGGTCAGATTATTCTATAAAAAAGAAAGATCACAAATTTGACGAATTAGCAGAAGAAGTTGAAGAAAAGAAAATGCCTTTACCAAGTTACACGTATACACATGGTGACGCTAATTTAACAGATGCGCAAATTAAAGCAGTTGTAGATTGGGTAAAGGAAGTAAGACTAGGTTATGCTTTAGCACCACAACCTCAGTAATATTTACTTCAAGAACTAATTAATTTATAAATCTCCCTCTAATTGAATCCAACATTATTAATCGTGGGCTTTGTTTGGCCTGAACCAAAAAGTTCTGCTGCAGGTAGCAGGATGATGCAGCTTATTGAAGTCTTTCAATCGGCTAATTATGATATTACTTTTGCGTCTGCTTGTAGCAAAACAGACCATGCATTTGACTTATTAAGTATTGGTGTAAAAACAGAAAGCATTGTACTTAATGATAGTAGTTTTGATGCTTTTGTTAAAAATTTAGACCCAACCATTGTGTTATTTGACCGTTTTATGGTGGAAGAACAATTTGGCTGGCGTGTAGCAGAGCAGTGTCCAAATGCCTTAAGATTACTTGATACCGAAGATTTACATAGTTTACGTAAAGGACGCCAACAGGCTTTAAAAGATAATAAATCTTTTGATAAAAGCTATTTGCAAAATGATACTGCAAAACGAGAAATTGCAAGTATTTTGCGTTGTGATCTGTCATTTATTATCTCTCAAGTAGAAATTGAAATATTAGTCAGTCAATTTAATATTGACGAGCGTTTATTATATTATCTACCATTTTTGCTAGATCCGATTTCTTCGGAAACACAAAAAGGGAGTCCTAAATTTAAAGATAGAAACCATTTTGTTACTATTGGTAATTTTATGCATCCTCCTAATTTTGATGCTGTACTATTTTTAAAAACAGATATCTGGCCGCTTATAAGAAAGGAATTGCCTAAGGCTGAAATGCATATCTATGGGTCTTACGTTTCTGAAAAAGCAAAACAATTACACAACGAAAAAGACGGTTTCTTAATAAAAGGCTTTGCGGAAGATGTTAACCAAGTAATGGGAGACGCCAAAGTCTGTTTGGCGCCAATACGCTTTGGAGCTGGATTAAAAGGGAAGTTAATAGACGCTATGGTAAATGGGACACCTTGTGTGACAACGACTATTGGAGCAGAAGGGATGTATGGCACATTAAAAGATACTAATGCGTTTATTGAAGACGATGTAAAAGGGTTTGCTAAACAAGCAGCCGAGTTGTATTCCAACAAAATATATTGGAACGGAAAACAGAAAAACGGATTTATGATTATAAATACATTGTATGATAAAGCAATCTATACTAAAGATGTATTGCATACCATAGACGCTCTGTTATCAGATATACCAACGCATAGACAACAGCATTTTTTAGGGCAAATATTAATGCACCATACGATGCAGAGTACTAAGTATATGAGTAAGTGGATAGAAGAGAAAAATACAGAAAAAGTATAATACAAATAAGATAATGTAATACGTTATCTAGATTTAATAATATAAAAAAGAGCTATGATTTAAAACCTTAGCTCTTTTTTTTATGTTTTACTAGTTGTAATTAATACAAGATATTGTTTACGACTAAGCAGTAACCTCACTTTTTTTAATTTTTCTAAAAGGGAAAGAATTAAAAATACTACGCTTAGCAAAACGTGTTTGCTTATCACTTTGAGAAAACTTGATGTATAATCCTTTGTTTACACCAAAATACTCGTAAGTATCACCATTTAAAAAAGTAATCTCTAATAATAACCCTTTATGTTTCCAATCCATAATTGGACTAGTTACAGTAACAGCATACTCTTCTTTGTTAGCCTCAATTGTTTCAGGAGAGATACTTACTAAAAAGTGGTAACCATCAATAACTTTTCTACTCATTAATTCAGCTTCTTGAGCTTTTTCGTCACCCGATTGAAATTTATCAGGATGCCATTCTTTAACTAAATTACGGTAAGATTTTTTTAAAGTTTTTAAAGATAAATCTTGATCTACGTCAAATAGTTTTTTGTACTCATTAATACGCTTCATAACAGGTGCTTTTTTTAATAAGGCGCGAAAGTACTCTTTTGTTTTGAATTGACTGTTAGAAAGTTGCGGAAAATTTCACTTTATTTTAAATTTTGACTTATAACTAACACTAGATTAGATTATTTGGAGAAACCTTGTCATTAATTTACTAAATAAAAGTGTCTCTCAAAAACAATATCGGGGTTTTGAAAGAGCGTTATCATTTAACTGTTAAAGCGGGAGTTAAGGTAATACAAAATAGTGTGAGTGTACTTTATAGATTAAGGTGCTTTTATTATTTTTAATATGATGGATTCATTTATGGAAATTATCATTTGAAAAAGTGTTTTAAGCAATACGGGGAATTAAAATGACTTAGTTCTATAATTTTAATTTGTTGTGTGCATTCTAGCTTTCGTAAAATAGAAAATAGACCAAAGTCTAATGTTAGTCTAAAATGAAATTTTATAACTAACATTCGGGATTATTAAGGCTTCTCTATAGTCTTCAACTTGATTAGTTTTTATATTATACCTGTGCCCTTGATATTCTTTAAAATTAGTGGCATTTAGAATTTTAAACGAAAGATTATGAGATTGACGCTTTGTATACCATTCATAATTAGTGGTAAAATGGACGATAAATGCTGTTTTTGTCTGTTCTGTAAAAGGTGTTGTTACATTGTAAACAACATCTTGGTCTATGATTGACTTTTCTGTATCTATTTTAGAGTAACGATCTCCTCCTTGGATACTTAATTTTATATTTAAACCAAGTCTATTGTGTCTAGTTTTTCCAACTTTAAACTCTTTTCCTATCAAAGTATTGAGAATGTAATTTTTGTTAAATCTAGTATTATACCAGCTGCCAGTATTCGTTTTGTATTTGGAATTAAAAATGGAGGCGGATATTAAATAATAAAAACCTTTATTTAGATAGTGTTCCAAGGTTAAGTCTAGACCATAGTTTAAGCCTTTTCCTAGATTATCATACGCATCATTTATAAACCAGTCGTTTTGTAAATTTATCAGTGAATTTGTACTATTGGCTATAACCGGGATATTAAATAGGTATTGAAAGTATGGCTCAATTTTAAAATGTGTTTTTTCTGTAATAGTCCAATCGTAGGCTAATATAAAATGATGAGCTTTAGAGAATTCTAATTTTTTGTTAGCTTGTGGTGACGTCGTGTTAATTGTATTCGCAAAATAAATAGGTAGTGGTTCAATTCTGCTATGCAGTCCATAACCAAAACTTAGTTCGTTTAATTGGTTGATTTTATAATTTAGTCCCAAACGTGGTTCTAAAGTAAAGCTGTTGTTTAAATTAAATAGTTGTGCGTTTATACCAAAATTTATTTTCCACTTTTTAAGTGATAAAGAAGAGCTGGAATAGGCAGAAAATAAAGTGCTGAATCCTTTTTCAGAAACTATGGTCTCAATCGAATTTTCGGCTTGGTTATTTGCTTCTTTTAAAGTTAAATCATAAGCTAGCTTCCTGATTGTAATTCCGGTTTTGTTAGTATGCTTTGAACTGAATTTTTTATGTAAAAAAGATTTAAAGGTAAGCGTGTAGTTTGTGTTTTTTATTTGATTTTTGGGTTGTAAGTTTGCATCATTATCTAATCTGTCCGTATATAAGTCAATTCCATTGGCAGTATATGCAAACGTTGAATTTAGATATGCATTATTTTTAAAGACGAGTCTGTTATTTAATCCCAAAGCACCCATATACTGCTTTATATCTTGCTTTTCAATATCCTGAAAGTAGTTTCTATTAAGCATTTCTTTTTCAGGAGTTGTCCCAGAATTATCTATCAATCCAATACCCCATAAGGAGAATGATCCTGCTTTTTTTGTTGGTAGTTTTAATTTGAATGATAGATCTTGATAGTTTGTGCCTTGCGCATCTTCAGGAAGTAATATGGAGATAAGTCCTAACGTTGAATATCTATAATTTACGAGATATGATGCCTCGTTTGTTTTACTAATGGGGCCTTCGGAAGCTAAATCAATTCCGATAGCGCCGAGTGTGATGCTATGTTCAAATTTTGAGTTATTCCCATTTCTCATTTTTATATCAAAAACCCCAGAAAGAGCATTATTATATTTAGCAGGGAATGCTCCTGTGTAAAAATCAGAATTAGCTAATAAATTGCTGCTTAAAGCGGTTAAACCACCGCCACCATAAACGCCTAAATTAGCAAAATGATTGGGGTTTGGGATTTCGACGTCCTCAATTTTCCATTGTAAATACTTAGGAGCATTACCTCTAATAATTAGAGCATTATTACCAACACCACTCGCAACTCCAGGAAAAGAAGCTGCTAATCGTGCTGGGTCATCAAAACCTCCAGCATACCTATTTGCTTCTTCAACACTTAACATTCTAGCACTTATGCTAGCCATGATGTTATTCGGTTTTTCTTTAATTATTTTGGGTTTGAGTATTATTTCATCTAAAACATAGGCGTTTTCTTGAAGACTAATATTTAATATTACCTCTTTAGCAGAGGTAACCATTATTTCTGGTTTTATGATGGATTCATACCCCAAAAATGAAGCTTTTAAAGTATATCTTCCAACAGGAATATTTTTAATTATAAAATGACCATCTATGTCAGTAGTGGCTCCTATTATTGGCGTGGTTCCAATAATTATAACTGTTGCGAATGCAAGTGGTTTTTGAGAAGAAATGTCGGTAATATTTCCTTTTATAGTTTGTGTTATTTCTTGTGTAAAAACAGAAAGTGATAAAAATGAAAATAATAGTAAAAGAAAAGACTTTTTCATACCTAATTTTATTTTGTGAATGACAAAATTAGAAATTATTGGGCCTTAATAAGTTCTAGGTTATAGTATGGAACTTACTTTTTTAAATGATATAATGTCTTCAGTAATAAAGGTTTGTTTTTTTTTGAAGGTATGTATTTATAAAGAAGAACTACTTTTTTTAAACTCAGAGGGTGTTTGGGAGCATATCTTCTTAAAGGTGGTATTAAAAGATGTTTTCGAATTAAAGCCAGATTCGAAAGCAATTGCCATAATGGTTAGATGGTTTTTATCTTTATTTAATAATAAGCTTTTTACTTTTTCAACTCTATATTTATTTACAAATAAAAAAAAGTTTTCGTTAAACCCCGAATTTATAACATATGAAAGTTGATGTGGAGGTACATTAACCAAATCAGCTAAACTTACAAGTGTTAGTTCTGGATCTAAAAAGGGTTGTTGTACTGTCATTATATGTAGTAATTTTGTTTTTAAATCTTCTAAATGTTGATCAGAGATTAGTTTTCTTTTCGTACTATTATTTTCGTTAATAATTAGGTGTGTTTTATTTTTTCTTATTAAAAATATTTCTTTTTGTTTAAGTGCATTGAAGCCAACAAAAAAGATGATGATTAGCGAAACAATATTTGCTATTAAATTTAGATCTTGATCAACAAATAAAATGTTATAAATCGCAATAAAAAGGCTGAGAATAAATAATGAAATGATTATGTACTCTATCCAATTAAGGTTAATGTCTGTGGTTTTAGAAGCAAAAAGCTCTATTTTTTTCTTGTGTCTTTGTATTCTGATATAAGAGGTAATGATAAAATATATTGCTTGAATGATTATTAATATATTGAGTAAAATTGTTATATAATTATATTCTGTATCGAGTTGTTTAAAAATTAAACCACTAAGAAATAGTAATGGTAATAACAAGTATTTTAAATCACTTTTTTTGAATTTATTATCAGGATTTGTGTAGTAAACAACACTAAAATAGAAAAAAAGAGGTGTTAAAAATTGAATAAACCGAATACTAGTTAAAGTAATAGCATTTAGTATGTTGATATGTGATAATTCAAAAACTTCTTCAAGCCAAAAAGTAGACCATAAAAAGAGAAATATTCCAAAGTAAAAATTAGCTTTTTTATTAACTTTTAATGGGTTTGATAACAGTAAAAAGGAAAGTAATATTAGAGAACCATAAATAAGAATTATTAAGTAAAAGTTAATTATCGGTAGTACCATATTAAATTGTTTACTAAGGTCTTTTTTTACTGTTACTAAATTTTAAAAATTACCAGTGTTGTGTTATTATATTTAGTTTGGTGTACTCAAATTAAAATCCAAACGAAGATAATAGAAATTAACCCAAAGTCAAATGATGATTGTAAGCAAAAGGTGCGTCTAAAGCATTAAATAACCCCCTTTTTTTTATTTCAATCATCTTTTTTTGAAATAGTTATTTCTATAGATTGGTCATAAGTTATTTTTTTTAATTCTATATAGTATTCATTCCAATTTATGGAATCGTAACGTTCGGTATCAAGAAGCCCATCTGCATTTTTTTGAACACCAGCGATTCCGTGCTCGGAAAGCATTATGTCATGATAATTATTGTTTTCTAAAAGAGATAAGTGTGCTGTAGCTCTTTCAGCTTCCCCTATTACCGGAGATGGTTTGTGCGAAAAACTTGTTAATAATATTGATAATGAGTCATTAACATGTTTTTTTTTATTGAGATATATTTTTAGAACACTCATTTTTTTTGTTATTATTTTGTTTGTCGGTTTGCTTTGAGAATAGGCTGAATGGTTTATTAAAAATAAAATAAGAATAAATGTAATTAAGCTGGAATAATTGAAATCGACCGTAGTTTCTTTATAGAATTTTTTATTCACTATATGTTTGATTTTAACTAATTAGATATTGTGTCCAATTGATGTTTTTTAGATATATAAAACTAAATTAGTATTTCTTTTTATGTAATTTAGACGGTTTGAAAATAATAATTATGGACTAAAGGTCATGGTAACAAAATCACTTCTTTACTTATAACGTATTTAAAGTTTGTGTAAAATCGAGCAAAAAGTATAGCAAAAGTAAAGGTTTTATTTTTTGAAAGTAATTGCGCTATAAAATGCTCTGGAATTTAATTTAATCGCGTCAGAATTAGGGGGAATTAGATGCAGCAAAGACGTAACTGTCTTTTTTTTTGCATAGTGTTATTTTTTTAGAATGAAAGCTAACGTTGCGTGTATGGTTAGTGCGGGAAGAGTAAATTTTTAGTACTTAGTTAAATCATTTTGTTTGATTTTATCTTGTTTTAATCGAAAGTCAAAGCAAAATGATTCGAGGGACTTAATGAATATACACTAAACTTCGGACTAAGCAGAAATAATAACATTAATAACACACATTGTTAGGTCTAGGTTTTTTTATGGTAATAATTCAATTTTATATTTTTCTAAAATTTTTAAAGATTCATTGAATGTAATTAAACCTTGATTATAACTATCAAAATTGGCTTTATGTCCTTTTACCATATTCAAAAAAGTTCTACCAGCTTGCACTTTTTTAATTTCAGGTTCTGATATTCCTTTATGATTCATATATTTATCAATTATTACGTGTATCTTAATTCTTCCATTATATTCAAATGTGTTATTATAAAACATTCTAAGTACCATTTCAAAATTTGCTAAATTTTCAAAATCCTTATCAGATAAATCTTTGTCTATTATTTCTCCATATTCTAAATAACATTCTTTATAAAATTCTAATAATGATTTACTAGCTAATAATAAAAAGAGGAAGTCAACATTTTTTTGTTCTAGTTGTTTTTCAGCTGGTATGATTCCTTCTCCAATTTTGTTTACAATTATATCTTCAGGAATACCAACTTTCAGTAATTCAATGAAACAAACATAATCCCCGTGTTTAATCGCGTTAAATTTGTTTTTAAATTTATTGATTCTAATTCCTGACTTAATTATTTTAAGCATATATCCGACAACCTTGTCGTAAATCAGTGTTTCAGTGTTCATTTATTCTTTTTTAGACTACGAAATTTTGAATTCAAATTGGTTTTACACCTTAGTAATAAGCTACTTCCATGCAGATAAATATATTAAATAATTTCAGTTTATACTCTAGGTTTTTAATGTGAAGAGGAACAAAAAGCTCCTCTTTACATGTTATTGATAATAACAAAACAACGGTATAGTATTTAACGATACTTTATATCTATAAAGACACCTCTTTAAGTTGTAGTTGGACCATAATATTTTTTACGCAACCAAAAGGACACGCGTACCAATAAAATTAAGGCTGGTACTTCAACCAAAGGACCAATAACTCCCGTAAAGGCTTGCCCTGAATTTAAACCAAATACTGCAATCGCAACTGCAATGGCTAGTTCAAAATTGTTTCCAGCTGCGGTAAAAGCGACCGCAGCGGTTTTATCGTATGTTGCTCCAGTCGCTTTGGTTACAAAAAAGCCTATGACAAACATTAGCGTAAAATAAATAAGTAATGGCACTGCAATAAGCAATACATCCATTGGGATTTCGACAATCAGTTCTCCTTTTAAAGAAAACATAACGACAATAGTAAATAGAAGTGCAATTAATGTTATTGGTGAAATGGTTGGGATAAACTTAGTCGTATACCAATCGTCTCCTTTTAGTTTAACTAATAGTAATCGGCTTAGTATACCCATTACAAATGGAATACCTAAATATATAGCAACACTCTCTGCAATTGTAGTAATGGAAATATCAATAATGGCACCTTCAAATCCAAAATAGGGTGGAAGTACAGTTATAAATAGCCAGGCATAAAAACTATAGGCAAATACTTGAAAAATACTATTTAAGGCGACTAATCCAGCGCCATATTCGCTACTGCCTTCTGCTAGATCGTTCCAAACTAAAACCATGGCAATACATCGTGCTAATCCAATTAAGATTAATCCAACCATATACTCTGGGTAATCACGCAAGAATGTAATGGCTAAAATAAACATTAAAACGGGGCCAATAATCCAGTTTAGTAGAAGAGAAATAGACAGGATTTTGGTGTTTCTAAATACTTTTGGTAACAACGCATAGTTGACTTTTGCTAAGGGCGGATACATCATTAATATCAAACCAATGGCAATCGGTATGTTTGTTGTTCCGCTACTAAACGCGTTTATAATGTTGGGGAATGTTGGTATAAAATAGCCTAATCCAACACCAATAGCCATAGCTACAAAGATCCATAAGGTTAGATTTCGGTCGAGGAAACTTAATTTTTTATTAGCCATTTTTAAGAGTTTATTTGTGAGAAAACGTAAAATAATTCGGTTGCAATTTGTAAGCTTCTTTCGCTGTATTTTTCGGCTTGTTGCGGTGTGTTGTCAAAGGCTTTTGGATCGTCATAGGTTATCGGAATACGTTGTTCTGCACCAGCAATAAAAGGACAACCGCCATCTGCTTGAGAACACGTCATGATAGCTACAAATTCTGATTTTGGATTGAAATCGGCATCTAATTTTTTTGAAAAACCTATTATAGGATGCGCATTACTAGAATATTTAATGCTGTAAATCGGATTCTCAGTTTTAGAAATGGTTTTTATATCAAACCCAGAATGTTGTAATGTTTTTACAACCATTGGGAAAAGCGCTGTAGCTTCGGTACCACCAGAATAGCAAAAGACATTTTTTATATCAAAATAAGTAGCCATGGTTTGTGCCCAAACTTGTGATAAATGGCTTCTTCTAGAATTGTGAGTACAGATAAAATTAAGTCTTATCTCTTGGTTTTTGGAAATTTTGGATTGAATAAAATCAACTAATGGTTGTAAAATCGTTTTACGTTCTTCGGAAATGGTCTCAGGATCTAATCCGGTAATTACTTTGTCTATTTCTGGAAATAACGTGGATGGTGTTGTACTCATTGTCTTTAATTTTATATTATTTTGTTTAACAGCAATCTTGGTTTTCTGTTATATCTTGATTCAAAAAATCGGACATCACGGTTTTCATTGCGGTCCAATTGTCTTTGTCGATGCAGTAACAAACACTTGTCCCTTCCACATTGCCTTTGATTAAACCTAGTTGTTTTAATTCTTTTAAATGTTGAGAAATTGTTGGTTGCGCGAGTCCAATCTCGTTCACTAAATCACCACAGATACACGAGTTTATCTTAAATAAGTGTTGTAAGATGGACACTCTTGCTGGATGTCCGAAGACTTTAGCGAAAAGCGCAATTTTATTTTGTTGGTCGGTAAACATTTCGGTTTTAACTAATCCCATTATTTTAATTTATTTATTCATTGCGATATTACGATTAATAATTCAATGTTCAAAAAAAAAATCAAGATTCATTAAAAAAAATAAGAAATAATTAATTATTGTTATGCCTATACAAATAGGAAGTATTAACTGTATAGCTGATCTGTTATTGTTTTAATGCTGTTATTCGGCTTTATTTTCCATTGCATGTAACATTCTTAAAGCTGACTTAGCCAATCTGCTATCTGGAAATTCTTGTAGTACTTTTTCATAATAGTCTTTGGATTTTTCTCCATTTCCAATTTGTGAATGACAAAATGCAATATTTAGCAAGGCCATTTCCCGATAAGACATTTGAGAGGAGCTTAATAATGTTACAAAACGATATTTGTCAATCCATTCATGTTTTTTAAAATAGGTATAACTTTTTTTAAAATCAATAATGGCGGCTTCAAAATTTTCCGAATTATTTTTCTTTATTCCATTTCTGTGGTCTTTAGGAATTAAGTGCCTTAGTGACATCGAAAGCAATAAATAGGTTATTGCGCCATATAAAAATGCTTTTTCTGGATTTATTTGATGCCAAATAAATATAATGGTGCCCATAATTAATAAGTGAGGGACTATGGAAATCCAATTAGTTTGTCTTACAGTTGGTACTTTAGAACTCATTTTAATTTTTAGTTTAAGTCAGTCTTTTTTATATTTAATTTTTTAAAAGCGGATTTTCTTATTATTACCTCTGCAATTACTAAGTTAACCGTCCATCCTAAAACAGATACAATTTTATAGGTGTCCATTGGAGGTAATTCAAATAGGGTAACAATTCCAAATTTAAACAGTCTTAGGCTTATGGCAGACAATGTTAAAGCATAACTCCTTATCATAAAATGTTTATGTTTTTGGTAATTACCTTTTTTTATATATTGAAAACCTTGCAATGTAAATACAAACCATAGTATAGAAAGTATAGCAAAAGACACTTGTCCTATATAACCTCCATTGGCATAGTACGCCATAATTAGTCCAGAAGGACTGGCGATTAATAACACGAGGAGCACATATAATTTGCCACTTAACTTATGGATGAACCCGAAGCGTTGTCTGATTGTTTTAGAAAACTGAGTAAGACCTAGAATAATAATTAGTAGGCTAGAATACACATGACTAAAAAAGGCTATTTTGTAATGTAAAAGCTGAATCTCCTTTTGTTTTAAATTTAGAAACGCGACTTTATAATCTATAGGAATATATTGCACAGTGATTAATGCTAATAGATAAATGAAATAGATCAAAACACCATAAAGCATCACTTTTAGCACTAAAAAACGGTTGAAGTTAATGTTCATTAGCCTCTTCCAAAATAATCATAATATTCTAACGCGTTTTTTTCGTAGATAAGTAACAATTTAATGTTTTCTTTTTCAATTGCTGTAAAATCAGATTTAATATCAGTATGTACAGGAATATACCAAGGTTGCGCGTCAAAAAAGATACGTAAAGGTCTGTTTTTAAAAGAGTAGCCATGTCTTGCGTAGATGGTGTTTCTAATAATGGTAAGATCTCCTTTTTTTAAATTTTCAATAGTGTCCTTTTTAAGTACAGTGTTAGAAGCGTTAATAGAATAGATTAATGGTGTTGCTGATGCAAATTCTTGTGTGACCCACTCATCAAATTCACCTTCATCATATTCTTCCATTGTTTTTTCTTCTATAAAATTATTCCAATCGATATACGCTCTAACTTGTTCCAGCATGATATTTGGATTATATGTGAACTCCATTTTTTCAAGCTCATATTTTCGGTATTTAATATTGATATTTTTATAGGCTGACCATGTTCCAACTAATTTCTGACCTATTTTTCCAAATTTAAAAGTACCATCATATTTATCATCACCGGGTTCTTTGACTATAAATTCCCCATTGCGAACAACACCTCTAAAAGGTCTGTCGTTTCCTGCGACAACACTATGCCCAATGACAATACTATCTGCGATGTGATCAATAGAGATATTTATTTTGTTTTCTCGATTCCAATTAAAAGCTTCATCAACATAAATTGATTGCCCTTCATTATTTTCTGAATCATCTTCTTCAAAATAGCCGACCCAAAAGCCTAACATATCGCTTTCAATTTTAGTGGGTTTCTTGTTTTGTTTTTTAGTAGGAATGATTCCAGACGCAATTTCAGTACCCTTTTCTATGACAATAGTTTTCTCTGACTCCTTGATTTTTGAATTACAACTAGTAAGCAGTAGACTTAGAACTAGTAAGTATGTTAGGTTTTTCATTTTTGTAACTAAGTTTTTTATATAAATATTGTTGGATAAATCAGTGATGTACTCAATATATTAGAGCACCAATTGATTTATCCAACAATGTAACTTAAAAAAATGACACTCTCAAATGCTAAACCGTATCTGGGTTGGTGGTTTTAAATGTAGTTTGTAATATAAATGCGATAGCCATGACTATTGCACATCCCACGATATTTAGCCATAAAAAAGGTAAGTTGATTAAATCATATTTATCTAAAAAGAATAAACCAATAACCAAAACTTGCGTGATTAGAGCAGCTACAAATACGGCGTTGGCTTTGATTTGCTTAAAGAAAAACGCTAATAAGAAAATACCAAGCACGTTACCATAAAATATAGATCCAATAATATTGACCAGTTGTATAAGGTTTTCGGCTAGATTGGCGACGCAGGCGACTCCAATTGCCATGATTCCCCAAAGCAGTGTAAAACCTCTTGAGGCTTTGACCATTTGGGCATCCGTTTTTGGACCGACTCTATGTTTGTATAAATCTATAGTGGTTGTACTGGCTAATGCATTAAGCTCTGAAGCTGTACTGGACATAGCTGCACTTAAAATGACTGCCAATAATAATCCGATTAATCCCTTTGGAAGGTATTTTAAGATAAAAGAGATAAACATATAATCTTTATCATTGGTGTTATTATCCTCAGCAGATTTTTTGTATAACTTATTTAATGCTATATTTTTTTCTTTAAAACGAACACTAGAGGTGTCCGCTTTTAATTGATCAACTTCTAATGCAAGTTTATCATAAGTTTTGGCATAGGTTGTATCTACAGTTCTTTTTATTAAAAATTTTGTTTCGTTACGATACGTCATTTCAATACTATCTAATGCAAATAATTCCTGTTTAAGATTTGCGCTACTAGCTTTTGCATAAGCTAAACTAACATCTGTTTTCTTTTTAAATAAGGAATCATTTTTTAAAACAATGGCTTGATAGTCGTCCGCATACTCGGACACTAATACTTTTTGGATAGAGGAGTCTATAAAATTTAAAGGAGCTTGGTTAAACTGATAAAAGACAAATACCATAACACCTACCAGAAGAATAAAAAACTGCATTGGTATTTTAAGCAATCCGTTAAATATTAGTCCTAATCGCATTTCTTTAACCGACTTACCAGACAAATACCGTTGTACTTGACTTTGGTCTGTACCAAAATAGGATAGCATTAAAAACGTACCACCAATTAAACCACTCCAAACGGTATATCTATTATTTAAATCGAACGAAAAATCGAGGACCTCCATTTTACCACTTGCTCCAGCAATATCTAATGCTTTTTTAAAGGTAATATCGCTAGGTAATTGATTTAGTATTATAATGAAAGCAATAACCATTCCTGTGAAAATCACAACCATCTGGTGTTTTTGAGTGACATTAACTGCTTTTGTACCTCCTGAAACAGTATAAATAATGACTAAAATCCCTATTATAATATTAAGTAAAATTAAATTCCATCCGAGTACAACAGATAGAATAATAGCAGGTGCAAATATGGTTATTCCAGCTGCCAATCCACGTTGGATCAAAAATAAAATAGCCGTAAGTGAACGTGTTTTACGGTCAAAACGGTTTTCTAAAAACTCGTAAGCCGTATATACTTTTAGTCTGTGATATAGTGGGATAAATACCATGCAAATCACAATCATAGCAATAGGTAGTCCAAAATAAAATTGAACAAAACCCATTCCGGAGTGAAACGCTTGTCCTGGTGTGCTTAAAAATGTAATAGCGCTGGCTTGAGTCGCCATAACCGATAAACCAATAGTCCACCATTTACTAGTGCTACCGCCTTTTAAAAAATCTTGTACATTCTTACTTCCTCTGGTTTGATACGTACCATAAATAACAATGGTTAACAGTGTCCCAATTAAGACAATCCAATCTAGTGTTTGCATAATTTAAAACAGTTTAGTGATGAAGTAAAATAGTATTATGTAAAGCGCATTTGCTACTAGAAGTACTGTGTACAAAGGTTTCCATTGGTATTTTGGTTGGTCTTTCATGTTTAGTTTTTTAATCCATTATCAGTATTTAAATCAGATTTTCCAATACTTAACATATTAGCAAATAATCGGTAAGCACCAGAAACACCTGCAGGGAACTCTCTAAAAAAGCTTAACCCTGTATAGATGTAATGTCCTTTTCCATGTTTTGCAACTAATAAGCTTCCCGTTTTAGCGGTTTCGTCTTTATCGTGCATAGATAAGATAGGTGTAAATTCTGAAGCCCATTCGTCAGGAAAATATAAACCACGCTCTTGTGTCCAACCTTCAAAATCATTTGAAGTTATTTTATTTGGAAAATTTAAAACCTCATGGTCTGGTGCTAATAATATAACTTCAGCATTTTCATCCGTCACACGGTCTCTTGATAATTTTAATTTGTAAGGTGCAATTTGGTCTGTTTTTAAACGACGATTGGTGTTGTATTGCACAATCATGTTTCCTCCCTTTTCAACAAAATCAAATAAGATGTCTTGCTTAAATTTTAACTGGTCTACAATATTGTATGCTCTAATTCCGATAACAACTGCATCAAAAGCACTCAAACGCTCTGCTGTTATTTCTTCCGGTTTTAAAACCATCACATTATATCCAATTTGTTGTAGGCTTGCAGGAACAACATCTCCAGCACCTTCAATGTAAGCAATGTTTTCACCACGTTTTTTAATATCCAAACGGACTATTTTGCTTTCGCTTGGTAATAATACCGTTTGAAACGGAATGTGCTCGTAGTCAATTTCAACTAACTCTTTAGTGTATACATTATCCCCAACATGAACCATAGGCGTCATTAAGCCTTCACTTTGATTTTTTGGAGGGATTACTGTAAACAATAGCGTTTGCTCTTGGTCTTTGTTTGCAATTATAAATTTTTGTTTTTCAGGGAACACAGACCATCCTTTTGGATGTGCGATAGTAACATAACCTTCTAAATTGTCTTTTCCAGCTTTTACTGTTACAGGAATGTCTTTTTGTTGGTCGTTTTCAAAAATGATTACTTTTTGTGAAATTTTAGCCGATGCTTCCGGAATAATTTCAAACGGTCTGTACAATTCGCCTTTATCAGGTTTAGAGTAACGGTAAATTAAGTCTTTGGTTATCCTGAATGGTACGCCGTTTATATTAAGATTAAAAGCAACAGTAATGGCACGAGGTGTTTCAGGTTTACCAATTAAATTGTTATCGTCTACACGGTACATCCCTAAGCTTCCTTTTTTATTCAACCAATAAGGTGCTGTTGGTTGTAAAGTTGTTGGAATATCTAGTCGTGCTTTTAACTCTTGTTTGTCATTTGTATTTAAAGGTTTTCCATAATTAGTTTCAGTATTAGATATAGAATAACTGTCTAATTTTATAGTTGCATTGCTACGGTTTAAAGCTTCAATAGTAATGTCGATAGATTGACCAGTTGCAGCTGTTGGAGTACTCGCAGACGCTTCTAAGTATAATCCGGCACAGGCTTCAATAATTCTGTTTATTTCCTTAATTTTTTGAGTTTTCCATTGTGGACTATCAATCTTCTCAATTAATTGTTTGGCTTTTAAAAGCTGATCTAAATGTGTTGCTGGATTTTCAAAATTGAAATTAGACTCTACACTTTTTAAAATGGATTCAATTTTATCACCTCCTTTTACACGGGTCCAAGTGGTATTAATGCCATCAAATAAATTGGATTTGTCTTTTGGTAAGTCTCCTTTGATTAGCTCGATATATTCTGTTTGACTTCCTCGTTGTGTTAGTCGTCCAAAACCTTGACATAAATGCTTGCTACTTGCTAATGCTGCGATTTCGTTATTAGATAAACCTAATGCTGGATAGTATACACCAATATCAAAATTTAAAAGATTGGTTTTATCGGCTTCGTCAAATTTTTCTTGACTTCCATAAAACCACCATGAAGTATTAAAAAACTCGCGTTGTGGTTGCCAAGTACCATATTGTTTTACTTGTTCTGGAAAAGCGTTTTTATCGTTAGCTAAATCGAAAGCTTCAACGCTTAACATGGCAGAACTAGTATGGTGTCCGTGTGTTGTTCCTGGGCTTCTGTGGTCAAAACGGTTAATTATAATGTCTGGTTTAAATTGTCTGATGGCTAAAACAACGTCGCTTAACACTTCATTTTTATTCCAAATGGCTAACGTTTCGTCAGGATGCTTAGAGTAACCAAAGTCATTGGCTCTAGTAAAGCGTTGTTCTCCACCATCTGTGCGTCTTGCGGCTAATAATTCTTGAGTACGGATAACTCCTAATAATTCTCTTATTTCTGGACCAATTAAATTTTGTCCACCATCACCTCTTGTTAAAGATAAGTAAGCGGTACGGGCTTTTACATGATTAGACATGTAAGAGATTAGTCTTGTATTTTCGTCGTCAGGGTGTGCGGCTAGATATAAAACCGAACCTAAAAAGTTGAGTTTTTTTACTGCTTGGTGTATTTCTGAAGCATTTAGTTTTTCTGGTTGTTGTGCTTGTGTTGTTAATGAAAAGCACAATAGAAATAGGAGTGAAGCCAATAATTTTTGCATGGTTGTTTTTTCGAATTTGAAACTGTTTCAAATATAAAGAAGTCATGTAGGGATTATTGGATTTTTGGTTTTCTTTAACTATAATTAACAGTTGAGGAGGGAAGGAGGAAATACGATTTTCTTTCTGTTTATTTTGTCTTGATACAAAACGAACCAAAAAATCAACTCAAAATTAGGAAATTGCTAAAGCAGTATTTTTTACTTTTATTTTTCGATTGTGATGTCTAATTTAATTAATATTTATCATTTCTTGAATTCTATGATTTTCTTCAATTTGATCGCTAAAGGATTGAAAATAAATGTGAATTTGATTATCTTCTTTAAGGATTTTTATTTCTTCTTTAGTTAACTCGCAAATCGATTTTTTGAAAATTGTGTTAGATTGCTGTTCTACTGCTTTTAAATAGCCTTCTGATATGTCGTAAACGATATCATTAATTATAGGTTTGCTTAAACCATAAGGGAAATCAACGTTTATTACCTTTACTTTGCTGATTTTTGATTGATAATTTTTTTTAACTAAAGGGATGACACTATCCGTTCTTTTTAATTCAGTATCAAAAAGCATTTGGTTTTTTGTATTAAGTATTAAATTTAATTCATGGCGACTAACTGAACAAGACATTAAATGAATTGGTATAATATCAATTGTTATAATTCTATCTTTATATTCCCAATTAAACAGATTAGGATAATCGTTTAAATTGTTTTTTAAAGAATCCTTTAAAATCTCAATGTGTTCTTCTGTATTAATATTTAAATCAAAATTAAAGGGTGGCAAGTCTATGTTTTTAGTTAACAGATATTGTTGATTGTCACAAAGTGTGTTTGTAATTTCTTGCTTTTCGGTTGTGCAACTAAATAGTAAAAAAAAAGTAATAATGCTGTAGAAAGTGTTTCTCATATTAAATACTATTCACAAAAATCAAACCAATTATTGATACTAAAAAAAACAGAATATTACTTATTCTTTTAAAGCCATTTTTTACGTTTAAAATAAATGAGCATTCCTATTAAAACAACCAGCATGACAATCCAAACGACATAATAACCATACTTGTATTGTAGTTCTGGCATGTTGGTAAAATTCATCCCGTAAATACCAGCAATAAAAGTTAATGGAATAAATATAGTCGCAATAATGGTTAATACCTTCATGACTTCGTTCATTTTATTACTAATGGTAGTCATATACATGTCCATTAAACTCCAAATCATTTCTCGATAAATATCTATGTTTTCAGTAACTTGAATGATATGGTCGTAAACGTCTCTAAAAAAGTGAGTTGTTTTTTCTTCAATTAGAGGGTTTTCGCTTTTTTCTAAGCGATTTATAATTTCTTTAAGCGGAAAAATAGCACGACGTAATTTTAATATTTCTCTTTTTAAATCTTGAATTTGTTGTGAGATTTCTTCTTGGGATAAACCTGTGAACAACACATCTTCCAGATCTTCAATTTTATTACCCATAGTTTCGATTATATCATAATAATGATCAACAATGGCATCGATTAATGCGTAAAGTAAATAATCGGATCCTTCTCCACGAACGCGTCCTTTTTTATGTCGAATACGTTCTCTTAAGCCGTCAAAGACATCGCCTTCTGCCTCTTGAAACGTTAGGACATAGTTTCTTCCCATGACCATACTAACTTGTTCCGAAACCAAATTTTCGGACTCATTATAATACATCATTTTGAGTACTATAAAAAAGTAATCTTTATACTCGTCTATTTTAGGGCGTTGCGAGGTGTTTACAATATCTTCTAAGATTAAAGGATGTAAATTATAATGGTTCCCGATTTTTTCAATTTCGTTAATAAAATGAAGGCCATTAAGATTAAACCACGTTACGGTTTCAGAATCTTTAAAACGAAAAGCGTCTTCTACAGAGTCTAAATCGGCTTCTTTAAAGTAGTCTTCATTATAATCGAAAGCACTTAAATGTAAACTTTTGTCTTCTTTAGAGCCCGTATATATTAAAGCACCAGGAATTTGTCCTAATTGTTTTTTATAATTTTGGGTGCGTTTTTTTTGTTTTTTTTTAGCCATGAGTGGTGTTTAATGCATATCTCCAAAATCTTCAATTGCATCCTTTTGAACTAAAGTTACAGCTTTTTGTAGAATTAGGTTGTTTGGATAGGTTACCAAGTCACCATTATCTTGTCTTAAATGCAGTTGAAAAGCTCTGATATCTTCAATTATAGCTTCTATTGGTGCATCTTTATCATGAATTTTTATTTTATCTCCGACTTTATAAGGAAATGAAAAAAACATGATTATTCCTGATGTAATATTACTTAAAATGGACCAAATAGCAAATAGAGCAATTCCTATTACCGTAAATACAGAAGAGAATATAACGGCTAAATCTTTAAATTCAGCTCCAAAAACATAGGCAATAAACAAAAGGAAAATTAAAAATAACGCTACTGTCGCGTATCTAGAAATTAAGTTTATTCTAGCATCATTAATTCCGCTGGTGTGTCCTACTTTTTTTATGACAAGCTTTAACGCAAAACGTATAATAATAAATACGACTAATAGAATAGCCGAATTTATTAATTCGGTTTCAAAGTTTTTTAAAAACATATGGTGTTTTAATTAATGCGCAAAGATAGTTTTTATTCTAATTTCAGCGTTTTTCTTAACTCAGAATCTGCATTACTTTTTTTACCCCAATACGCCGATTTTAATGATGCTAATTTGGTTGCTTTTGAAGTGGCTCCATTTTGTGTATCCTCCCAACTTTCGATAGTATATGGGAATTCTGCACTGTAGTTAATCACTAACTGACGGTCTAGCTCTTTAATGACTAGTTTGTATTGACCTGGCGTACTTTCCGCGAAAGCGTTATACTGTTTTAAAGGCGTGTGATTTAATCTGGTAAACTCCAAACTTGGGATAATAGTAAAGTTACCAGTTGGTAGACTTTTTGGGTCGATACGTAGTTGTGTCCAAATTTCGTTTTCTAAAATGGCTTTTTCGATATTGAAATTTTGATCAGCTTCGCCTTCAAAATAGGAGTGTGTCGTAATTTCAAATTGGTCACGGTTATTCAATTGCGTGTAGACATGACCACACCATTCTTGTACTGAAGCACTTGCTTTTATAGCATGTTGGTTGTTTGCTATAGGGTAAAAAGTACTTTGCATAATGCTATACGGATAAATACCTGTGTTGAATTTTTTGGTAGCATTAAGCTTTAATACATTAACGTTTGTTGGGTTGTTTTTATCGGCTTTGACTTGTGCTTTAGCTAAAAAAGGCTCGGTTACAAAAACTAAGACAGCTGTACCTTGTCGGATTTCTCCATAACGGGATTGTTCTAGTTGATAGGAGGTAATCTCCGCTTCTCCAGCGTACCAATAGTCGTTAAATTGTTTACTTGGTTTAAAGCTAGGCGCTTTAATTTCTGTTTTAGGAGAAACAGTGGCGTCTGCAATAACTTTTTTGTTTTGTTTTGGTTGGTCTTTACAGTTTAAGAGAGCAAGCCCGGTAACTAGTAATATGGAGAGTTGTAAAATTTTCATAAGTATTTGATTTATTATAAAAATACGATACTAAAAGTCTTCAGCAATAGTATTTAACGTTTCATAAACAAGATGCGTGGGCATACCCACCACATTAAAAAAGGAACCTTCTATACTTGTAACACCAATTTGACCAATCCATTCTTGGATACCATAAGCACCAGCTTTATCTAAAGGGGCGTAGGTTTGGATGTAATGCCACAACTCGTCATCGGTAAAGTTTTTAAAGGTTACTTTGGTAACAGCATTGACTGTTTTTTGAAAGTTTTTGGTACGGATACAAACTGAAGTAATTACCTCGTGGGTATCATTACTTAGTGATGATAACATTTCAAAAGCTTCGTCATTAGTTTTTGGTTTACCCAGAGCTTTACTTTTATGCCAAACGATAGTATCACTGGTTACTAATATTTCGTGCGGTTTAAGCTCTTCTACAAAGGGCAGCGATTTTAATTCTGCTAAGTAATCAGTAATTTGATAATGTAATAAATTAGTAGGGTAGACTTCTTTTATTTTTTTTAAACGCACTTCAAAATCTAATCCTAAATCTCTGAAAAATTGCTGTCTTCTAGGGGATCCTGAAGCTAATATTATATGACGATCTTTAAGTTTTTCTTTAAGCATTATTATAGGGTTTAGTAAAGGCTAAAATTAATGTATTTATAATAAAAAAAGGAACGCTAAAAGCATTCCTTTTTTTATAAAATTAGAGGATACTATTTATGATTTAGTATCGTCAATACTTGGTGCTTTCCATCGTACCGTTTCTACTTTTTTGTTAGAGGCGGTTTTGATGGCAGTCGAGTTTCTTTTTTTATCATAAATCATGGCACCTGTCATGATTAAACTGGTTCCGATAATTACAAATAATAAAATTCCTGGTTCAAAAGTTTCGATTTCTGCTTCTTTTGGAATAGCATAAAAAAGTAAAACAGTAATCAAACCTCTAGGAGCAATAAATAACTGAGGGATAATGTCTTTTCCAATAAATAGTCTTAGAAGGATGTATCTTATAATATAGATGGAAGCAATAATAAGCATACTTATCATCGCGACATTAACATTAAACAATGACGACACAACGATAGTGATACCAAAAACAACAAAGAAAAACGTGCGGACTACAAAAGCGGTTTCGGCAGTAATAGTATGTAATTCATGGTAAATGTGATGTGCTTTTTCAAAGTGTAAGTATTTTTTTAATTTACCTTTAAAAAACAGTTTCATGTTAGCAATGACTAGACCAAATATTAAGATAATTATTAAAGACGATAAGTGCATTTTTTTACCAACAGCATAAAGTAAAAGCAATACGGCAATTAGTAAAAACAGTTTAACTTGACTTTTAATTTTTTGAAAAATCAAGATAATTAAATAGCTGGCAATTAATGAAATAACGATCGTTATGATTAGGTTTAAGCTAAAGCCTACAACCCCAGAATCTTCTGCCGGATCTAGTTTTCCTGTCAAAAAGTAAAACATCATGATCCCTATAATATCGGAAAATGTACTTTCGTAGATGTGAAACTCTTTTTTAGACTCCTTTAACCCTAAAACACTAGGGATTATGATGGCGCTAGATAATATCGATAAAGGCGTTGCATAAAGCCAAGCGGATTGCATGGTCATTTCAGGAATAAATTGATATAATATTAAAGCAGCTACCCAAGCCGAGGCTATTAAGCCAATTATGGCAATACCCATGGATTTTAAAATAGGAATTAATTTTTCTTTTTTCAACTCTAGTTCTAATGCGGCTTCCAATACAATCATAATTAAACCAACAATTCCTAAAACTTCAAGAATGGGTAAAAAATTAATATTGTCTACATTTAAGTACTTTAAAAGGTATTGCAATCCAACACCAAAAATAATTAGCATAAGTACTGCAGGTACATTTGTTTTTTTAGACAAACCATTAAATAGGAAAGACACTATTATGGTTACGGATACTGCAATAATGATATTATATGAGGATAAAATGTCCATGATTATTTAGAATTGTTATTTAGGTTTGTTTGTACGCTGTTATCTTCTAAAAAAGTGATCAGCTCTTTTCTAGAGGCGCCATTCTCTGTCGTATATTGCAGTTTTAATTGATTATTATCAGCTTTATTAATAACTGGGGGATGATTATAATTAAGGATTGGATTATCAAACAATAGGTCTAAAATCTGATCAGGTGTTTGCTCTGTATTTAAATATAATACTTGTCTTAATAAGCTGGTTTTATTAGATTTTATTGCAAAGCCACTAGTTGTTATCGTCGTGTAATTGACAAATTGTATGCCTTGTTCGGTGACTAATTTTAAGCCTAAGGGTAAAAAGCTTTTTATTTCGCCGGTATAATCACCAACCTGCAAAGTTGAGCCATTGCTTATTAGTGGATTGCTTTTTAAGAACAAACCATTGACATAGTTTTTGATTTGAGAAAACGCAAAAACACCAATGATTACTAATACAATACTGTGCGCAATATAATTTATAGAGACAAAGTCTAGCAATAGTATTAGTGTTGCCATAGGGGTGAAAAACAGAATTACTTTTTTAAAAAAAAGAATGAGCTGTTTATTGTATAAATTACGATTTGCAAATTTTTCTAAACTATATAGTAATAGTTTAATACACCAGTAAAAGATAACTAATACTATTAGCAACCAAAATAAGCTGCGCCATGTATTTAATTGTGGAATAGTGTTCATTAGTTTAAAATGCCTCTATAAATTAATAATTGTTTGATGTCTTTGGTTATAACAGGGTTTAATCTAAGTTGTCCATCATTATCACGTAATAGCACTTTGGTGCTTAATAAACGTTTTAAGCTTACTTTATACTGTGTTTCATAGCTTTTGCCAACAAACTTTTTTAATTGAATTTCTGTGATTTTATTAAATAATAAAAGGTGCTTAAGTATGATTACTTCTTCTTTATTTAAAAAATCCTTAAAACCAGGATCAACATCTTCATAAACAACTTTATTGTTGTCAATTAATGTGGTTCCGTAGGTCCATGCTTGTAAGACTTCACCTAAATTATAATCTAATTTTTTAGATAATTTTAAAACGTTTTGTTTGATTTGCTTTGGACTTAAAGGCTCGTGTTTTTTAGAAATTAAAGTTTTATGTGAAGCGCCATGACGGAGTAATACGGCTTTATAGATTTCTTCAAAAGTTGCTTTGTCTAATTTGATAGTATTACTAAAAGCTTCTGTAAACCTAATGCGGTTATCTAAATGCTGTTGCATTTGTCTTGAAGTCGTTACTAGTATTAAAGCATTATCAGATTCTGAAGAAATAAAACTAAGCAAGGCACGTACGTTATCTAAAAGGCTAAAGTCATCATCATCCCAAAGTTCTAAGTTGTCTATTACAATTAATGGTTTTTTATTTGAAAACCCTTTTTTTATATTATCTAGTGTCTCTTTTAAATTATTCGAAGTTTTAAATTTTCTTCCATCAAAGGTTATGGTCGTGTCTTTTTTTAAAACCACGGTGCTTTTTCCAAAATACTTTTGTCCAATATAATCTACAAAAGTAGATTTGCCACTAAGTTTGTCTCCAGTAATAATTATAGCTTTTCCAAAACCATTGTTCCATTGTGCAACAGAGTTTTCTATACTCGCTTCCTGTTTTTGTCTTGGTGATAAAAATAAATTACCAATAAAATTTTTATTCAAAAACAGATTGTCATAATTAGCATTAACTTCCTTAAACATTCTATAGTTAATACATTGTATGGAGTCCTCAATTTTATTTTGATCGCTAAATAAGTTAGTTTGTTCTAGTTTTGTATTTAGATAATTAAACTGCTTATAGATTTTATCTTTTACCATAGTAAAAAAGTTACTGTGGTCTGTGGCCATTTGGCTTAAAGAAGATTGTATAGTAACCTCTAAAAAGGGTTGATCTAAATATATTGTGGTCACATTAAAATCTGTTGCAAACGTATTTTTTAAGCTAGTTACTGTTTTTTCAACCTTAGTGTTATTTTCATTTAAGGTGGAATGCACGTTTTTTAAGCTCTCAATTTGTGAGGGAAGCGCATTAAGCGAATTGTTATTTTTTTCGACTGTTAACCCACTTTTTAAATTCATCAAACTATGTTTGAAAAAAGTGGTTATAGTAATTTTTTGTTCGATTAAATCTATTAAAATAG
Organism: Olleya sp. HaHaR_3_96; assembly: GCF_019278545.1. Taxonomy (NCBI): domain Bacteria; kingdom Pseudomonadati; phylum Bacteroidota; class Flavobacteriia; order Flavobacteriales; family Flavobacteriaceae; genus Olleya; species Olleya sp. HaHaR_3_96. The sequence goes on along the minus strand of NZ_CP058987.1, from coordinate 3,762,181 downwards.
GCAGGATTTCAAAATCAAACCATTTTTTTACCGTTTTATTAAAATCGATTGTTTTTGTTAATAGCAAACCTTCATTAGTACTAACGGGAACAGTTCCAGTGCTTAGTTTTTTAATTTTAGTTTCTATACTCGCGGCATAGTCTTCTTGAATATTGATCACTTTGGACTGAGATAGTAATGTTTGGTCTATCCACTTAATTACAGGCGTGATATCTTCAATAGTTTTTATGTCTTTTACCGTTTTGATAGCTTCATTTGTGTGCTTCAATAGGGTTGATGTATCCTCGGTTATTTGATCTAAAAATGCTGTGTTAGATTGTTTTATGTCTTTAAAAACCGATATGGTTTTCGACATAAAAAAGTTATTATCTACAATTTGCTTTATCTGTAGTTTTACGTCTTCTATCTGACTTTTATAGACTCTCCAAGGATTTTTATAATGTTGTAACGCATAAGATGCCTTTTCTAATCGCGGTTTGCTGTTGTTTTGCCCCGAAAGGATGCTATGCTCCAATGCTGATGCAGCTTCTAAAAGGACCTGCTTTGACTCTAAAAAGTGAGCTTCAATTTTTTCTTTTTCTCCAGCGGTGTTCAGTAATTTAAAAGTTGCAATTTGTAATTGTAATGCAATATCCCTGTGTAAAATAGCAAAATCTTTAAAGACTTCCGGAACACTATACAGTATTTGATATACTTGGTTTATATCAGTATATTCTTTAGAATTAAAGGACGTGTTTACTATTTCTGTAATATTAAAATAGGTAGTGCAAATAGAAGTAAAATCCGACTGAATGTATTTTACTAGTTTATCTGAAGATGCAATACTATGTAAGGATTGTATGTAGTTTTTAACTTTAAGTAATACAGTGTTGGTTGCATCAAGGTCTAAAACATCATTTTGTGTGGTGTCTAACATTCTTCTTAAATGTAATTTAAATTAGATGTTGGGATAGGGGTTTTATTATTTTATATAAATATATAATTAATATTCAATTTTAGATTCAAAAGAACAAACCATTTGAAATACAAATAATAGAAGCGTCATAGACGTTAAAAAAATCAATTACTCACAGCGTATGATCAAGTGTTTTTACTACGTATTTTCTATAAAATAGTTATCTTTAAGCTTTATCTATATTGTGGAAGATACATTATTACTTAATTACAAGATAAACAACCATTGATAGCATACCAGAAAGCATAACTAGCTTAAGTAAATTACTAATGGTTTGGAATTCTTTTTTATGTTCTGCTGTAAATAATTTTATAGCAATATAAATTAAAGGCGCAATGACAGTAATTAAAAAATAGATCACAACTATTTGTTGCATGTATAAAAAGGATACTAAATAGTACACTAATAGAAGTATAGCTAAAATAGTTAATCCAAAAGCAGTTTTAGCCGCTCTGTTTTTACCGATTACAATAGGTAACGTTTTTAGTTGTGCTTTGTAATCGCCATCTACATCTTGAATGTCTTTTACAATTTCTCTAATTAGAGTGATTATAAAAGCAAATACAGCATAGTCAAATAACACCTCAAACATAGAGGTCTGTAAAAAACTATTTTCAAGGGTTATAGCGGGAAGCAATTCGAATATCCCAACAATAATTAAGCTTAAACCAACCAGCATACTTATTACAATATTACCAACTAAAAGCATGCGTTGTAAAAATGTAGCATAGATATACAATAGGGCAGCGATAATAACAAAAATGCCAAAAAATCTACTTTCGCCTACTAAATTAGATAAATAAAAACCTAAAATGACGCCTACCACTGTAAATGCCATATAAAAGTTGTATCCTTTTTCTTCGGTAATGGCTTTACCTATTATTTGTTTGTCGGGTTTGTTTATCGCATCTGCTTCAATATCATAAATGTCGTTTATAATATAACCTCCTGCAGCAATGCAAAGTGTGGATAGCATTAATAGTAGAAACTCAAAGTGTGTTAATGATGTGGATACAAAAAGCTCGTTTCCGTTAATATTCATGCTTAATGATGGGAATAAAGCATATTTAATTAAGAGTTGTACTAATGCAATTAGTAATAAATTTTTAAAGCGAATAAGCTGAAGTAGTTTCAATTTTATCTAAGTTTTGGTTTGCTAAAAGGATAGTGGTTTGTTTTATTTAAATAGAACGCCTTCTATCATTTTAAAAGCGAGTATGATAATCAAAATTAAGAATAAAACGGTTGAAATAATAACAACCGTATTCTTTTGTTTGGTTTGTGTCCTAATTTTGTGTTTAATCTGCTGTTTTTCTATATCAGAAAGCGATTTGGTTTTAAAATCAGTTTTAAATTGTTGTTGACTTTCCGCATGTAATTGCGATTTTACTTTAGAGAAGACTTCTTTTGGTTTTTGGTTAAAACTGGACGTGGTATTACCAGAGCCAATGTATCCAAAACCTGTATTATGTCTTCTTTTAGAGCGTTTCACAATTTCTTTTAAAACGTCTGCGCATCAAAATCGCTATCCCATTTATTTTGCACTTTCATAACTTGTTCGATGACGTCACGGACACAGCCTTCACCACCCAATTTATGCGAGATGTATTTAGAGACACGTTTTACTTCAGGAACAGCATCTTGAGGGCAACTTGGCATACCAACCAATTTTAAAACAGGGACATCAGGAATGTCGTCTCCCATATATAATACGTGTTCTACTTTAATTTGATTATTATTTAAATACTCTTCAAGTTGTTCAATTTTTTGATGGGCACCTAAATACACATCTTTAATCCCTAAATGGTTTAATCTAATACGAACGCCTTCATTAGTTCCTCCAGAAATAATACAGACATTAAAACCATGGTTTAAGGCTTGTTTCATTGCGTAACCATCCTTAACATTCATATGTCTAATCATCTCTCCCGAAGTCGTGATGGTAATCATTCCGTTTGTTAACACGCCATCTACGTCAAAAATAAAGGTTGTAATTTGATGTAGGTATTCTTTATAGCTTTTATTGTCCATGTGTTTTTTTTATTGACTCGGTTAAAAGATTATAGATCGCTTCATGATGCGGATTATCTAATAACTTTAAATGTCTTTTTATTGTTTTTTTGTCGTTTCGTTTTGCGGGACCTGTCTGTGCTAAATAAGGAGAGACTTCTTGCACTTTTCTAGCCGTTTCAGTAATTAATGGTTTTAAAATGTCAAAATCAGCGCCTTGCTTTTCTGTAATTTCATGTGCGACTCTGTAAATCTGATTCGTGAAATTATTAATAAATACAGCAGCTAAATGTAATGCAGGTCTCTGTTTCGGGTTTACTTTGTAGGTTGTGCATCCTAAGCTTTTTCCAATAGTTTCTAAGAGTTTAAAATCTTGTTTTCTTAACGTTTCAATGCAAATAGGTACTGTTGTAAAGTCTAAGTCTACAGCTTTACTAAAAGTTTGTAAAGGATAAAAGACACCTCTATAGTGTTTCTGATCAATATCATATAAACGGGCACTTCCGGAAGTATGAACCACTAATCTGTTTTCAAAAGGAAGAGAGGCGCTTAAGGCTTCAATAGCGTCATCGCTAATGGCAATAATATAGACATCTGCTTCTATTAAGTTATTAACATCGTCCGTAATCTCTACTTCGTTTTTGTAACTTTCAATAGCTTTTTTATTGCGATTGTACCATTGTACAACTTCAATATTTGAAGCGGTTTTAAAGACTTTGTATAAGTGTGTGGCTACATTTCCTGCGCCAAGCAAAACTATTTTAATCATGGCGCTAAAATACTAAGAAAATAGAGATATAAGAAGACAAAACTTTATCTTTGTTTAAGATGAAACGAAAAGAAATTGCTAACAGAGCCGATGTTAAACTTTTAGTAGATGAATTTTATATAAAAGTAAGAGCAGATAATTTATTAGGTCCTATTTTTAATGAAATCATAACAGATTGGGATCAGCATTTAGATCATTTGACGACCTTTTGGGAAACTAGCTTATTTATTGGTAAAAAGTTAGAACATAAGTATGTCGGTAATCCGTTAATAGCGCATGAAAAAGTGGACGAAACGCTTGATAATACTATTTCAGAAATGCATTTTGGCGTTTGGCTGAATTTATGGTATGCCACATTAGATCAATTTTTTGAAGGGGAAATAGCTGATAATGCGAAACGTAGGGCACGGAAAATGGGAACATTTATGTATTTAAAAATCTTTGAAGCTAGGCAAAACAAACAACCGTAATTTTAACACAAGATTTGGAGGTTTTAAGGGATTTATAACCAACAAAAACGATTATCTTTGCACGAGCTAAAAAAGGCCTATTATTATGCAAAATAGAATCGCCAAAATCTTATTTTCTACACGATTAACATCTGTCTTATTTATTGTATTTGCTGTTGCCATGGCAACAGGTACCATTCTAGACAGAAACATGGATACGTCTCCAACACCTTATACACGAAATTTAATTTATAACGCCTGGTGGTTTGAAGCGATCATGGTGTTGTTTATGGTTAATTTTATTGGTAATATTTTTAAGTTTAGGCTGTTGCGTAAGGAGAAATGGGCAACATTAACGCTGCATTTAGCTTTTATATTAATTATTTTCGGTGCTGGTATTACCCGTTATTTTGGTTTTGAAGGTATGATTGCTATTAGAGAAGGAGAGACAGAAAGTGCCTTTTTATCGCAAAGAACTTATATTACTGCTAATATAGATGGTGATTATGAGATAGAAGGGGTGCCACAACGTTTGCCTTTTGATAAAGAAGTCGATTTTTCTGGAAGAATGAATAACAGTTTTGATTACACTGTTTATTATGATAACGCTCCTGTAAAATTTGAGTTAACCGATTTTTTTCTTGGAGCAGAAATGGATGTCATTCCTGATGATGCGGGAGAAAATTATTTAAAAATAGTTGAAGCTCAAAGTGGTGGTCCGCATAACCACTTTTTAAAGCAAGGTAGTGTCGAAAACATACATAGTCTATTAGTGGCTTTGGACAAACCAACAGAAGGTGCTATAAATATTACTACGACTCCGGAAGGTTTAATGGTAGATTCTCCATTTGAAGGAGAGTATTTGATTATGGCAACTATGGCGCAAGGTAAACTTGTAAAGGATACTATACAGCCTTTAATGTTGCGTGCTAGATATGTTATCGGAGACATGCAATTGGTGTTTCCTAAACCTGTTGTGAAAGGAAAATTTGATGTTGTTAAAAAGGCTAGTTTCTTAAAGCAAGACGAAAATGCGGTCGTATTAAATGTGACTGCAAATGGAGAAACTAAAGAAGTTAAACTTTTAGGAAGTCAGTGGTCTAATAACCGTTTTACAGAAGTGAATGTGGGCGGGTTAGATATTGATTTAAAATATGGTTCTAAAGTTTTGGAGCTGCCTTTTGAAGTTAAATTAAACGATTTTATTGCTGAAAAATATCCTGGTACAGAGAATAATTATTCGTCTTACGAAAGTAAGGTGACAGTTATCGATAAGGAGACTGGAGATTTTGATTTTCATATTTATATGAATAATATATTGGATCATAAAGGGTATCGCTTTTTTCAAGCCGATTATGACAAAGATTTAAAAGGGACTATTTTATCTGTAAATCATGATTTTTGGGGCACTTGGGTCACATATGCGGGGTACTTTTTACTGTATTTTGGTATGATGGCTATTTTATTTGCAAACCATACTAGATTTAGAGATTTACAAAATGGATTGGAAAAAATTAAAAGTAAAAAGGCAAAGCTAAGTGTTATTCTATTATTATGTTTTAGTTTAAATGGTTTCGCTCAAACGGAACAGCACACAGAAAATGATGGTCACGGTCATCAGGAAACTGAAAATAAAATTCCGTCTAAATTTCAAATAGATTCTATCCTAAAAGCTAATGTTGCACCTAAAGCACATGCGGATAAGTTTGGTCATATTGTAATTCAAGATTTGGATGGACGTATGATGCCTATTGATACGTACTCTTCTGAGTTGTTAAGAAAGTTGACAAAGCATGAGACTTATGAAGGTATGACGGCTAATCAAATTTTCTTGAGTATTCAAGAAAGTCCAATGTTATGGTATAATGTGCCAATTATTTATTTGAAGGCACATAAATCAGATTCTATTAAAAGTGTTATTGGTATTCCTAAGGATCAAGAATTTGCTAGATTATTAGATTTCTTTACAGAAGATTTTAAGTATAAATTGGACCCGTATCTAGAGGAAGCATCTGCAGTAAAATCGCAAACAGGGATTCAGAAAGAATTTATGGAGACTAATCAGCGTATTAATTTGCTGAGTAATGCTATTGAAGGACGTTCACTTAAGATATTTCCTGTTCCGGCGGATGAGAACAATAAATGGATTTCGCCTTTCGAATATAAAAATGAAGGATATAATCAAAAAATAACAGATACAACTTATGGTAGTTTTATAGGGTCCGGTTTTGATTGGTATTTGTATACTTTAAATGAAGCAAAAAAGACAAACGATTATACTAAATCTGGAAAGTTATTAGACGCCTTTAAGACTTCTCAAAGTAAGGTAGGAGCTACGGTAATGCTTAGTGAAAGTAAAGTTAACGCGGAGATTTTATATAATAAATATGATGTATTTAAGAAACTGTTTAGTTGGTATATGTACGCCGGAACACTCTTGTTTGTCTTACTGATTTGGCAGATTTTTAAAACAAGCAATACGTGGTTGAATAAAAGTGTTATTGTGTTTAAATTTATCATTTTAGGGCTATTTATCTTACATACAGCAGGATTGATAGCGCGTTGGTATATATCGGGGCATGCACCTTGGAGTGATGCTTACGAGTCTATGATATATGTAGCATGGGCAACAATGTTTTTTGGTTTAGCCTTTGGTCGAAAAAGTGATTTGACTTTAGCGTCTACTGCTTTTGTTACTGCAATGATATTAATGATTGCGCATTGGAATTGGATGGATCCAGCTATTGCGAATTTACAACCGGTATTAGATAGTTATTGGTTAATGATACATGTTGCTGTTATTGTGGCGAGTTACGGACCGTTTACCTTAGGGATGATATTAGGTGTTGTGTCTTTAGTATTAATGATACTAACAAATAAAGCGAACAAATCTAAAATGGATATTAATATTAAAGAATTAACTATTATAACAGAAATGTCTTTAACGGTTGGTCTAGTAATGTTGACGATAGGTAATTTTCTTGGTGGACAATGGGCCAACGAAAGTTGGGGGCGTTATTGGGGCTGGGATCCAAAGGAAACTTGGGCGCTTATTAGTATCATGTTGTATGCGTTTGTGATACACATGCGATTAGTGCCAGGTTTACGTGGGCGTTGGTTTTTTAACTTAATGGCAATTATTACATTTAGTACTATATTAATGACTTATTTTGGGGTTAACTTCTACCTTTCTGGATTGCATAGTTATGCAAGTGGAGATCAAATTGTAAGCTTTAAATTTATAGCTATAGCATTAGGTATTGTGGCTATTATTGGCTTCTTTTCTTATAGAAAATATGTCCAATATTATAAGAAATAAATATTATAAGAGATTACTACAATTAAAGATTAAAAAAACTCACTATGAAAATAGTGAGTTTTTTTACGTTGTAGATTGTTGGTTGTGTCATGTTTGTAATTTGTAGTGTGTCTTTTCTTTGATGGTGTAAAGTCTGCTTGTAATAGTGGTCTGGCGTTCTAATTGGGATTGTTTTGTAGTGAAATCTATCCTGTTGCTGATAGACGATTCAAATGGTGTTAAGTGCTGCTAGTTGGAGTGAGGGAATAAAAAAAGTGCACTATAGTTAGTGCACTTTTTTTATTAAAAGGAGTGTGTTATTTTAGATAGAACCTATCATAACCTGCTTTATGATTGTTTCTGTATCTGTTTTAATATGAAGAATAAGATTTTTATCTGTTGTATTAACGTAGATACTTGTTTTCTTATTATTGATGTTTTGTTTGGACTCTAAAGTTGATCCGTTATAGTTGTAAACAGTTATTTGTTTAATTTTAGCTTTGTTTTGAGAACTTATTTTTAATTGATTTAGTCCTTTTATATAACTTATTTTTAATTGTCCTTTTGGGGTTATAAGAGAAGGGTCGATTGTGATGTCATTATCTCCAGATATATCAAGAGAATCTGAAGTGTCATTGCTATCAGTTGTTTCTGGTTGACTAAAGGCAATATAAAAACGATCAGTATAGTCTTGTTCATCAATTGTGACTGTATATGGACTGTCGTTTATTTGTGTATACGTGTCTAATAAAGCATCATAAATGAATACATTTATTATAGTGTCAAAATTTTGTGTGCTCGATAGTTCAATTGTAGCATCTCCGCTAAATTCGTTATATAATCCAAATAGATATTGTTTTGTGTCATCAAATGCACCAACACCTTGTATTACGTATCTGTTATCTTCTATTATCCAATTTAAGTCATTAGTATATGGCTCGATAACGCTAGCGTCGTAACCATAATCTAAACCATCAGAAGCTACGTTGTCAGAAGTAAACCCTAGAGCGAGTTCTCTTATAGCTCCGTTTGGAGCAGTATAATCTAATCTTAATAATTGCACGCTATTTACATACGGTGCGTTAGCTTTTAATGTTGCTGTGTTTGTTGCGAAAATTGTTTGGCAAAAGGTTAGCAGTAGAAGTAGGGTTGCGTTTTTCATAATTAAGGGTATTTATAAGTTGAAAGGTTAAGTTCTTCGACCAATGTATGTATTATTTTGTAAAAAACAAGTTTAAAAACATTTTTTATCGCTGAAATACACAATATTTTTATTATTTAAAATTATTACTCGTCAAAACGCAAATAAATCAGCTAAAGTGTTATTTGAGATTTACTATTTGTTGTTTATTAATAATTTGCTAACTTGGTGAAAACTCTAATAAGTACGAATGAATTATAAAAATAAAATAGGATTAAGCAACATCTTACTATTAGTATTGTGTCTTGCAATTATATTGGTCGCAGAATATGTGTTTCTTAAAGGGGATCAATTACATGGTATTTTTATAGGTTTATGGGCGCCAACGCTTTTAGGGGTAATGATTTATATTAAATTAGTGAATAATGGAAGGAAATAGTATCGTATTTTGGTTTTCCGTTATTGTGTTTCTTTGCGTATTTATATGGGCTTTTTTTATGATAAGAGCGTATAATAAATCAGCAAACGATTAGACTATATAGCGCATTAATGTATTTTTGCCGAATTAACTTCAGATTTTTAAAAGTAGTTTTCAAATGAAATTTTTTAAAGAATTCAAAGAATTTGCTGTCAAAGGTAATATGATGGACATGGCTATTGGTATAATAATAGGAGCGTCTTTTAATAAGGTTATTGATGTGATGGTTAAAAAAGTGTTTTTGCCACCATTATCATTAATGACGGATGGATTAAATTTTCATAATAAACGCTATATTTTAAGAGATGCTATCACTACTAGTGAAGGTGTCGTTACCACGCAAGAGGTGGCAGTGTATTATGGCGAATTGTTTGAAGTTGTTTTAGACTTCTTAATTGTAGGGCTTACAGTGTTTTTAGTTGTTAAGGCTATGAATCAATTACTTGATAAATCCCAAGATGTAAAAAATAAAACAGTAAAGACACCCAAGGATATTGAACTTTTGTCTAAGCTGTCCGATTTAATGGAAGAACAGAACATGCTTTTAAGAGCGAATAAAAAATAGAATTATGCCAAAACCAAAAGGTCAGAAAAACACAAAAAATAAAGCCAAACATACTAAGTTGATGGCTAAAAAGATTAATAAAAAGAAAAAGGAAGTGCTTACTAGAAAAGAGCGCTTAAAAGCAATTGTTAAGCAAAGTAAAGTAGAGGATTAAAAAAACAACAATAGCTGTTTTTTAAATTTTTATATTTTCATTACTGTTTTATCTAAATTTAATTCGTCCAAAATTTTATTAGTAAAACTATAATGTCCTTTGGTCGTTATAATTTTAAAGCGTTGCGCTTTCATTCGTGTTACAACATCTAAAAGGCGCCATTTTGTTTTTAAAAGTGTTGGTTTATTGCTTTTAATTCCCAATTCAAAAAAGTATTTTTTAGTTCGTTTGTAAGCCGTAATATCTGGCGTAATCACGCTGTTATTCTCTTTTTTAACAAACGTTTTTGGGTGGTCGTACCCTTCTAAATCCGCCTTAATGTTTTCGTACCCCAAAAATTCCAAATGTGCAATGGATTGTTTTAAAAGATCTTCATGTCTTGTTTTGTCTTGTGCTATCATAGGTTATAAAGTACAAAAGGAAGAGGACATATTAAGTTAAGGACTAGTTAAATCATTGTCAATCATTTTAATAATAGTCGTCTTTCTATTAACTTAAGCGGTAATAAATTAGTAAATTACAGGCTTTAAAGTATTCCTAAAATGAAATTAGACAAACAAGGTTTAAATACCATCTGCGCGCATCTAGGAGAAGTTCCTGATGATCAGTTTAAAGGCGCTATATCCCCAATATATCTATCATCCTCTTATGAATTTATGGATGTTGATGTAAAACGTTATCCCCGATATTTTAATACACCAAATCAAGAGTATCTAGTCAAAAAGATAGCAGGTTTAGAACAAACCGAAACAGCTATGATTTTTGGTTCTGGTATGGCGGCGATAAGTCATATGTTTTTGGCTTTTTTGGAAGCAGGAGATCATATTATAGTACAAAACACATTATATGGTGGTACAACTAATTTTATAAGAGAAGAATTTCCAAAATTAAATATAGAGTTTACGTTTACTAATGGGTATAAGGTTGAAGATTTTGAAGCGGCTATTAAACCCAACACAAAATTAATTCATATCGAAACACCTTCAAATCCGTTATTAACTATTACGGATATTAAAGCGATAGCCAAATTAGGTAAACAAAAAAATATAGTCACTAGTATTGACAATACATTTGCAAGTCCTGTTAATCAAAATCCAGCTCAGTTTGGTATCGATTTAATCATGCACTCTGCCACTAAATATTTTGGAGGACATAGTGATATCTGTGCTGGAGCAGTAGCTGGTAGCAAGATACATATGGACAAAATCTGGAATGTCTCTAAAAATTACGGCGGAAGTTTAAGTGATTTTACGGTTTGGATGTTAGAACGAAGCATGAAAACGATGGGTTTACGTGTTAAAGCGCAAACTAAAAATGCTAATAAATTGGCTAAATGGTTAGACAAGCAAACGTTTGTTAAACAGGTCTATTATCCAGGTTTAAAAGGTCACCCAGAGCATAAATTAGCTAAAGCACAAATGAAAGGCTTTGGAGCGATGTTGTCTTTTGAACTAGTAGACAGTATAGATTCTAATCAATTTATGAAGCAATTAAATTTAATTAAAGCTTCTATGAGTTTGGCTGGTGTGGAAAGTACAATGCTATCACCGACGCAAACGTCACATGCTTTATTAACAGCAGAGCAGCGTGCAGATATTGGTATTGCCGACGGCTTAATCCGTTTTTCTGTTGGAATAGAGGAAGCTAAAGATTTAAAAGCAGACATCACGCAAGCCATTAATACTATTAAATAATAATACTTAACTTAACTATTCTCAACACTATAATTGTGCACAAAAAAAACAAACACATCGAAGATTACCATTTTGATCAGCTTGCAGTAGTTTATCCAAACATCGAGCCTTTCATTTTTACTAACGCGAACAATAAAAAAACAATTGATTTTGCAAATCCTAAAGCCGTAAAAGCTTTAAATGCAGCTTTGTTAAAGTCGCACTATGATGTTGATTTTTGGGAGTTTCCAGATCATTTTTTGTGTCCTCCAATTCCAGGGCGAGTAGATTATATTCTTCATATTAAAGATTTATTGGACCGTTCTAAACTTACAGAAAATATTACAGTATTAGACGTGGGTGTAGGTGCAAATTGTATCTATCCATTATTAGGAAATGCAGAGTACGACTGGAGTTTTATTGGTGTAGATAGTAATGACGATGCACTTAAATCTGCTCAGAATATTATCGATAAGAATAACTTACAAGATAAAATTAAGCTTAAAAAGCAACAGGATGATGCACATATTTTAAGTGGTGTTTTAAGAGAAACAGATAAAGTGACAGTTACAATGTGTAACCCTCCGTTTTTTAAAAATGAGGCGGATGCGGTAAAAGCAACAACAAGCAAACTTAAAGGATTAGGGAAGCCATCAGATGAAATGGTTCGTAATTTTTCGGGTCAGGCACATGAGTTATGGTATAAAGGAGGAGAGAAAGCCTTTTTACATAATTATTTATATGAAAGCTCTTTGTTGAAAACTCAAAGTTTTTGGTATACTAGTTTAGTATCAAATAAGGATAATATTAAAACGATAAACCAATCGCTTAAAAAGCTTGGCGCGACATCGGTGTTAACTATCGCTATGAATATTGGAAATAAAAAAAGTAGAGTGGTTGCTTGGACGTTTTTAACTGAGGAACAAAAGGAAAATTGGAATAAATAATATTAAGATGAAAGTAGATATACTAGCATTTGGTGCACATCCAGACGATATAGAACTTGGAGCAGGAGGTACGATCGCTAAAGAAATTGCAAAAGGAAAAACGGTAGTAATCGTTGATTTAACTAAAGGAGAATTAGGAACACGTGGTACGGCGTTAACTCGGAAGTCAGAAGCTGAAGATGCTAAAAATATATTAGGTGTTGCTTACAGAGAAAATTTAGGTTTTAAAGACGGTTTTTTTGTAAATGATAAAGCACATCAATTAGAAGTTATAAAAATGATACGGAAGTATCAACCAGAAATTGTGTTATGCAATGCTATTGATGATAGACATATTGATCATGGTAAAGGAAGCAAGCTAGTTAGTGATGCTTGTTTTTTAAGTGGTTTAATTAAAATTGAAACAGAAATTGGTAATGGACCTCAAAAGCAATGGAGACCAAAACAAGTCTATCATTACATACAATGGAAAACTATCGAGCCAGACTTTGTCGTTGATATTTCTGGGTATCTAGATATTAAAATGAAAAGTGTACTAGCTTATAAAACTCAGTTTTTTGATCCGAGTAGTAAAGAGCCAGAAACACCAATATCTAGCAAAAATTTTACAGATAGTGTTAAATACAGAGCCAGAGACCTAGGTCGCTTGGTAAATGTTGATTATGCAGAAGGCTATACAGTAGAGCGTTACGCTGCGGTGGATAGTTTATTTGATTTATTATAAAATTTTTTCAAAAAAAGTTTGGAATAACTACTAAATAAATTACCTTTGCACACGCATTACTAAATGCGCACAAATGGTGGTTGTAGCTCAGCTGGTTAGAGCGTCGGTTTGTGGTACCGAAAGTCGCCGGTTCGAACCCGGTCTTCCACCCAGAAGCAAGAAGCTTCTCTTGAAAAAGAGAAGCTTTTTTTGTGCCTAATATTTCGTGATTTTCATTAAGTGTAGTGTTAATATGAGGATACTAAAAATACAAAGACTAGTGATGCAATTAGCAACAGTACTGATTTATCGTAATATTTGAGTAGCATATACTATTCCAAAAATCCAACCTAAATATAAGGCGGTATAACTAATGGAATACAGCAGAGATAAGGTAAGGTCTCCTTTGGTGGTTTTTACTTTGGAAAACACCAGTTTTAAAGCTCTGAAAAATACCCAATACAACATGGCTAGAATTATAAATAAGGATAACCAAACTAACGCTTCAAGAAGAAGTAAAAGTAGGGCAAAGGCAATAGTCATTGCAATCCAAAGTAGAATAGATACTAATAGTCCCACAATACCATCTCCTACAGCTAAATTAGGTAAATCACCAGAAAATCCTATATCAGAAATATAACGTCCTTGTTTAAAAGGCTTAAATGAAGGGAAGTTATCTTTTAAACCAATCCCTTTGTATAACTCATAGGTCATAAATAAAAATAGAGTAGTACCTATTATAGCTAATGATAGATATAAATTACTAGTTACGGTTCGGTTATAATTAATTCCGGTTAAGTATACTGTTAAACTAGTGATAGTAATAACAATTAGCGAGACGTAAAATACGGATTTTCCTTTTAAATAGTTTTTTTTGACGTTCACTTAAATAGTTTGATAAGTTGCAATGCAGTAATTAGAAAATAGCATAAAAAAAAGACTAATTATATGCCTTTTAAAGATACATATAATTAGTCTTAATAGTCGTAGTTGACTACTTAAAATCAAAGACCTACAATTTAAATAGCGTCCTAAATACTTTTTACAAAGTCTAGAAATACTTTTTTATGAAGTTCAAGATCTAGATTAGGAGATAAAGAAGCACGGACAATATAATCTTTGTCTCCTTCTTTAGTCGTTCCTTGAGTAGAGGTTGCAGGTATAGTCCAATAACACCCTTTTAATTGTCCGTAACTAACACAAAACTTGCTTTCGTTAGGGATTTCAGTGATCATCAAATTAATCAGCTTTAAATTTAAGGCACGTTTGTAAGTTTCTTTTTCTTCATCCGTGTTTCCTTTAGTAGGAAGGTCTAAAGAAAACACAGAAGGCGTAAACCCTTGTGCAGCTAATTCTTCTGACACAAAATTAATTTTTGCTCCAGGTAAAACCTCGTGAATATAGTTTACAAACTCACGTGTGTTTTTGTACGCATCAACAATTCTTTGTGTCATTGACGGTAATTGCTTAGCTAATATTTCATATTGAAAATCGGTAGCTTCGTTATCACAGATAGCTAAATGCATTTCTATTTTATCCATCAATGCTTCTGTAACTGTATTTCCTACACAATAACCAGCAGTACACTGTCCGCCGCTAGGAAATTTAGACCCACTGGCAAAAGAGATTGTTCTCACGGTAGATAACATATCACCTTCACCTAAAAAGTGCACGTTAGGACAAAAGGTTTGATCTAAAATAAAAACAGGATCAATTGCAGTATTTCCACTTGGTGTCTGACGTGTTTTACTTAAAGCTTCTTTAAGTTTAACAAGGTCGGGCACTTCTACTCTAGGATTTGTTGGTATTTCAGCAATGATATAAGGTACGGCATCTTGTTCTGCAATTGTATTTAAAACGGTATCGATACTTTGTACCATGTCATTGTCACCGTCTACTAACAAGTCGACGATATCTACGTTGTCAATACAAGCAGCTACACGTCTGGCTTGATCGTTTGTACCACCATAGCAATTTGGAGGTACGATAATTTTTATAGCTTTTCCTTTATGATTTTCTTTTGCATCATGTATTAACCCCATTAAAATAGCATACTGTATTGATAAACCACTGGAGGCTACTAATGGTTTTGTAGTGGTGTTTGTAACAGTTTTAATAGCATTTAATACACTTGTTTTGTTTGCTTCGTCTATTGTTTTGTTTTCAATAGAAGATTGCGCAATTAAAGCCTTTAATGCAATGATGGCGTTTGCAGGTGTCATGGCAACCGTTTCTCTTCTTCTTACATGTTGTATGTCTGAAACGTAACTTTCATTTTTGGCACCATTAACCACTAAAATACTTCCTAAATGTTGGTGAAGACTGATAAAAAAGTCAATATTTGGATTTAAATCAATAGTACCAATTTTGTCTTCTTGAGAAATAAAGATAGTGCTACCTTCAAACTTAGTTATGTCTGCAGAAGATTCAATCTGTTTTAAGTCGAAATTATAACCATAAATAGTTTCTATAACTTCTGCATCAAAACATTCTGGTAGTTTACCCGTGTATAAAATCTGAGTGTTTTTGTGGTCTAATAGGTTTTTTCTTAAAACAGATAATACAGGCACTGTCTTAGAATCAAAACTGATCACGTTTTCTGATTTTAGATTATGTAAGTGTGCAATACCCCATTCTAATACACAAGATAACGGATGCCCTAATCTAATATAGTCATAAGCGGTAGGTAATGCGTTTAGTGCTTCTGGTTTTGAATTGTTACTTTCATATAAAGCTTCAAACTGATTTAAAAACTCCGTTTTCGCTAATTTTTCATTATAAATATCAAGCCTGTGTGTTGTAATATTCAACCAGCCCGTTGGCATATTTTGTAATACGTCTTTTATATAAGGTAACATTGTATGGTCTTTCATAACTTTACTTTTAAATAGGTAACAAAGATACGTTAAATAGATGTTTTTTAAGCGTTACATAGGGTTTTGTAACAATGTTTTAACGTGTACATATTGATAGTTCTGAACTTGAATAACTAGTTAATTTGAATTAAATAAAAAAAAGAGTAGGAGTAGGTAGGTTTTTATTTAAAAGACCTTATTATTTTAATGATATCAAAGATGTTGCTCTCATGCTTTAAATCATTTAGTAAAAAAAGGAAGTAAAAAAAAGCATCTTAAGAAAACTTACTTAAGATGCTTTTTATTTTCTAATATCCTTACTTCAAAGGTCTGATAAATGTCACCTGACCATTTGTCCATATCTAAAGTGTGACTAACTATTCCTCCTTTAATTTTTATCCATTAATATCATCCCAATTATGATTCTTGTCATTGAATTGTTTGGCTAGATAAGACTTGACTCGCATTTAAATTTAAAGTCTTATTTTCTTCCGAATAAATAATAACCTCTGAAGGCTCGTTATTATTAGATGATATTTTACTTATGTTCTTTTGCGCAACAATTCATTAAAAAGAAAAAAACATAAATAGGGCGCCTAAAAATTACTTGAAATTTTCATAACTACTCCTTAACTATTTTAAAATTAAACGTCTCTTCTTCTGTAACTAATTTTACTACTTAAAGGCCGGTTGATAAGTCTCCTCATTATTATTATTATTATTTATTTATTTATTCTATAACAGAATTTGTAACCTGTATTGGTGTTTCTTGATGCATTGAAATACTTGGATATACCGGATACCATGAACCTCCTATATTATTTTTAATAGTTGAGTTGTCTATTACTATATCTCCTGTATAATCATTACTAACAAAAAATATAGACGAACCATACTCATTAACTTCATTTTTTTCTATTAATGATCCTAATACCGTTAATCGCATTGTATTTCCATCATTATAAATAGCGCCTCCGCTACCTCCTCCTGGAGTATTAGGTCTTGCCGGGTTTCCTCCATTACCTATGGCTTTATTATAAGAAAACACACTATTAATAATAGTCCATGAAACATCTATGCTACTAATAGCACCTCCATTAGCTCCCTCATTTCCGTACCCTTCAGCTCCTCCAAATGTGCTATTAACAACATATACAGGTAATTTATTATACTGGCTAAAAACGCGAACAGCTCCACCTCCTACATCTGGTCCAATGTCAATGCTTTTATTATTGAAAAATCGGCAGTTTACTATTTTAAACCGTCCTCCTCTTACCCATATTGCTCCACCGCCATCAAATTCTTCTTCATTAATTGAGTTTCCATCAGCAAAAGTTATGTTTTGAACAGTAAGGTTAGGGTGATCTTGATTTTGACAATGACCAGTGGTCCAAACTTGATCAGAATCACAGGTATTCATATATAATATCCTTGTCACTCCATCACCACTTAACGTTACTAAGCCTCCGCCATCAATGACAACTTCAGTGTTTGCATTGTTAAATACTTTTGCAGGTTTATTCATTTTAATGGTAACAGGATTTGTCCCACAATTAAATGTAATCTTTCCTCCATTAGCTACTGCATCAACAACAGCTTCACAAGTACAACTTTCAGGAGTACCATCTCCTACAACGCTATCAGGATTTGTAACATCTTCTGCTTTTGCTTCATTGGGTATTGGAGAATTACCATTTGGATTTCCTGCTGCAGGTCCATTTTCTGGGTTTTCTAAAGGATTATCAATTTCTGACACCGTATTATTAATTTCTGGCACCATATTATCATCTTCTCCTTTAGAGCAATTAAATACAGTTATTATTAAAACAGATAATACTATATACTTAATTAAATTTCTTTTTTTTAAAATAAAAAAACTCATAATTCTTTTTAGTTTTTAGCGATTTTAAAATCACTGTATTAGTTACTATTCATTATTGTTTTTTTAGTGAAAACTAATTTTTAAAAATAAACGTATTTATAAATCTCTCTTTTTACAAAAGATTTAAAGACAAATTAAATCAGTAGCTTAAAATATATTATTATAAACTACTGAATAATTTGCTTGCTTAAGATATTTCCAAATCAAATAACTAATCGAGTGGAAACATTTAATTTATCTTTAATATTCTATCAACTAAAAACTTATTATTACTCTTCTTTTACTCTTATTAAAAAATTTTGATAGATAAACGGATCCCATTTTCCTGTAAGATCTAAAGGGCGATCTGTTATTCCTCCTTTTATTTTCATCCAAACTTTATCGTTTGTTTTATCTTGCCAATAAGCTTCTACATTAGATTCTTTTACTTCCTTAAGACTAGCAACTTTTTTATAAGCAACTATTGGAACGTTAATATCAATTGTAAACATTCTATCGTAGCTGGCTACAGTAGCATTTTTATCTCCTGTAAACTCTACAGCTAAAACAACTTCATCTTCGGTTGAAATAAAATTATCTACTGTAAATGTTAAATCATATACTTTATCTAAAGTTGGGTAATTTACTTCAAAGAGCCCCCCTTTTTGTAGCGCAGCATGCTTAAAATGCTGAAGATTACTCAGATCTGTTAGAAATAACTCAATTTTATCTATAATTTTCAAATTATCATCATAACGTACATAAGTAACATTAGCCTTGTTTTGTGATGTTCCATTTTCTGCCTTAATGTTGGCATTATTAAATCCATAAAACGGACCTGGTACACTTACACCTCCATTTAACTCTCTAGACCATGGAGATAACACCTCTACTCCTTCTTCTTTTTCTCCGTAATAAAAAGATCTATCATACACTAAATAATTTTCTTTAGGGCCCCAATAACCATGCAAATCCCATGTAGCCCCTGAAAAAGAAAGGTGTGGTGTTTCTCCTCCTATTTGCCAACCTATTTCAGATTCATTAGCTGTAATTTTAACACCAGGATGACTATTTATTAAAATATTTCCTATACTTAACCAATGTCCTTTCTCTACCGGGCGTATATAGTAGTCAAACATTCCAAAAACACCAGATCGTTTATTTAATGTTGCCGGAAAATTAATCGCAATATTTCCTTGTACATCAAAAGTATGATGATAGCTAGCAAAGGCATTATAAATGTGTTTATTATTAAGGTTAGATTCATTTTTTTTAAAATTTAAACTTCTTCCAACAGCCAAACACCCCAAAATTAAACCTCTATCTCCTCCTCCTGAAAAAGAAGTTTCAAAATTATCTGAAGACACAGCCTCTAAAGTAGTTCCAAAATTTGTACGATCCCAAACGCTATTTGCACTTTTCCAACCACTAAACCTTTTAATCTCAAAACGCACCCAACTACTCCTATCGAGACCATTGAAATTCCCAGGACGACCATTTCTTTCTTGTGTGTATTGAGAAGTCGAAGTGCTTCCTTCTTCATCTATTTCAGGTTCATCAGCATGCAAAGCATTATGCTTACATGAATGCGCAGTATTATAGTCAAAAACACCAAATTGCATTTTACCAGGATTCATAACCTCCCCATCTTCATACAATGCGCCTGCACTTGACCCAAATGGTCTATCTGGAAATGCTAACCAATAACCATTCCCTTCGCTATCAGCTACATGATTATTTATGGTTGTATTATCTGGGTTACTAATCCAAAACCCTGAAGACCCTTTTTTATGCCCTCCTAATTCATGCAACTTTAATGCAAATTGCTTTTCTGGATTTCTAACTTTTAATACCAAATTACCATCGAATGTATTTCTGCGTTCTGCAGCATCTTCAGTAAATATAGCATGTCCTTTTACATCAAAAACAATGTTATTTTTAACTAAAGTACCATTGGTACCATGCACTACAATACCACGGTTTTTAGATACATTAATTGTTGAGTTTTGAATATACTGACCTGTTGCATCTCCTAAATTATCTGAACCATTATAACTTAACATATGCCAATGAAAAGGGTAGCGTCTAACGCGTCCTCTTTGTCCTCCTCTTTTTATCTCTACACCATCTAAATGAGCTATTGCAGATGGCATAATCATAATATGTACTCCAAAACCTTCATTTTCCCAGGCATCATCGTTTGGTGATTGAATTACGATGTTTCTTGTTAGATTACCTACAGGAGCTCTTTGATCTAATACTTTCGGATTATTAGGAGTCAGTCCATATAAAAAATCACCTGTTGGAGTTGGTACTATATTTTCTTCAACCAAACTCATTCCGTTGGTAGTAGCATATTGTAATTTTCCCCAGTGAAATGCCTCGATTCCTTTATCTAAGGTTATTTCTTTTCCATTTACATTGGTAATAGCTATACGTTGTGAAATAGATTTTCTATTAGCAGCTTCATAAAAATCAGTAGGCCCTACCACAATCTGATCTCCTGTTTTCCAATTAGCTTGTTCTGCTAAGGTTAACTTCGTTGCTCCATCTTCTGCATGATCATTTATTTTAGTCCAAGCGATATCTGGTGATTTTGCATGAAGTTCTAATTTTCCTCCTCGAACAACTACAATTCCTCGGGTTCCCATCATACCCATTAAATTATGCTCTAAATCGGTGTCATTTAATGTAATAACTGCTTTATTTATAAATGGGTTAGCTTCACTACCTATTAGTAGTTCTCCTCCGTTTACCAATATGTTTTCTGCTGTCAAAGATAAATCTTGTGGTTCAAACTCTAAAGTTCCCAGAATGACTAGTTCTCCTAATTCAGGAGTGTCTTCATCTAAGTAGATGTGTTTATCTTTAGGAATGACAACTCTATCTCCTGCTTCAGGTTTACCTGCGGCACCCCATGTGTTAGGGTCTGACCATAGTAGTTTGTCTGATTTATCAACAAATAGAAAGCCTGAGTAAAAAGAATCACATTCAGGAGACTCAATTTTAGCTCTAAAATATTTAGGAAGATTTGTAAGGGTAATTACATAATTATTAGTGGTCGCTCCCGAAATATCATCCCAATTATTGTTATCGTTTGACATCTGCCACTGTATTGTTTGATCTGAGACAAGATGACTAGCTGTAAGCTCAAGCGTTTGGTTATCGTTTGCTATAATATTTACTTCTTGAGCTAGTATTTCGACACTACTTATAAGTGTAATAAAAAGGATAAGATAGTGATATGTTTTAAAAATATTTTTCATTCTAAATAATATTATTTTATGATAACTTTTGATTCTAAAGTTTGGTTAGAAGTGTTTACTTTAAGGATGTAAACCCCTTTAGATAGTTGTCCTAAATTAATGTTGTATTGTTTGTTGTTTGATGACAGTTTTTGGGTTAAGACAATTTCTCCTAACATACTGTAAAGAGTAATTAAGACTTTGTCTTGAATAGTTTCTTTTAATTGTATATGAATGATTCCATTTTCTACTGGATTAGGCCAGATAGAAAGTTTATTTACTTCTAAATCATTAGAAATTCTATTAGACTGTATAGACGAAGAAATTTGTTTATTAATCGTTTTTGGAGAAGAACAAATTGAAAATTCAGTATTTAAAGTAACTTTATGATTAACGATTTGTTGGTCAGGAGAAGTCGTGTCACCTCCAGTATTACCATTATCTGTTCCTCCATTTCCTGTTTCTGTTCCATTTCCTGTTCCTTCATTTTCGCCATCACCGTTTCCGCCGTTACCAGTGTCAACATTAACTAGCTGTTGAGAAATCTCCATCATATCAAAGTTTGGTCCACCACTATTACTGGAAGCAACTAGTTTGACGCTGTAGGTTCCTGAAGTAAGTGCTATAGATTTTTCTATAGTGTTCCATTGTGTCCAATCATTAGATGCAATCATTTCAAAATCAATAATACCATAGCTAATATCATTGATAAACAGTTCGCAACTACGATTATTACTAGATCCGTTAGCATACGTAAATAAAAACTTAGTGTCTATGTTTTCTGAAATATTGACTTGATCCCATTCAATAAAACTACCTTTTCCTCCAAAATCGACAAAACCAGATCCAGTAAATCCAGAAAGATTATTTCTAATTTGGGTCTGATTTTGATCAGAACGATCTTCTCCTTGATAGGTAAAAATAGAGTTTGAAGTATCGTTAGAAGCTGGTGCATCGATGACAATTGATGATGATACAGTATCACTATATCCATTTCTATTATCCATAACTTTTAGGGTTATTTGATAATCTCCTATTTCTGTATAGGTATGGGTTGGTGCAATTTGGGTATTAATAGGACTGCCGTCTCCAAAATCCCATTCATATCTTGTAATAACATCAGCTGCATCTGGGTCATAAGCACCTGCTGCATTAAAGGATACTGTCAATGGTACTGTACCGGTTTGATAACTTGATTGAATAGATGCAATGGGTCTTCTATTAGTCCTTACAGTAATCTCATTTGAATATGAAGATTCATTTCCCGATGCATCAATAGCCAAAACAGCAAAAGTGTATAATGCGCCTTCTTGAAGATTATTTAAAGTGTAATTTGTATCAGATATTAATGCGTTTGAAACAAGTACACTTGTATTTATATCAATTAATTGATAACCTGAAACGGTTATATTGTCTAAACTACTGTCCCATTGTAAGGTTAAGGATGTTGTTGTTACGTCATGAACACTAAGGTTTTGCGGTACTGTTGGTTTTTCAGTATCACTATCAGTATTTTCTGTACCTTGAACCAATTCCATCATATCAAAATTTGGTCCCCCACTATTACTGGAAGCGACTAGTTTGACGTTGTAAGTTCCTGACGGAAGCGTAAGGGACTTTTCTATAGTGTTCCATTGTGTCCAATCATTAGATGCAATCATTTCAAAATCAATAATACCATAACTAATATCATTGATAAACAGTTCGCAACTACGATTATTATTAGATCCGTTAGCATAAGTAAATAAAAACTTAGTGTCTATGTTTTCTGCAATATTGACTTGATCCCATTCAATAAAACTACCTTTTCCTCCAAAATCTACAAAGCCAGATCCAGTAAAACCAGAAAGATTATTTCGGATTTGGGTGTGACTTTGATCGGAATAATCTTCGCCTTGATAGATCGCACTATTTGATAAAAAAGGAGTGGTGTTTTTTAAAAATTTTTGATGTTTTTTTGTTTGATTTACTTGTTTTTCACATACTTTAGTAACTGTCTCTACATTGGATGGTCTGTTTTTTCTGGTTTCTTTTGCTTTAGTGTGTGAAATACCAAATTGTAAATAGAATACAATTAACAGTAAATGAAGCAAATGTGTCTGTACTTTCATAAATTTAAGGTTGGGATAAATAATTTTATATTGAGAGCAATATTAAATACAATTTATTTAAAATGAAAACATCAATTTTAAAAGAATGAAAATTTTACATATTGATAATATGCATCTCAAAAAAAGCAAAGAAATTATAGGTTTTTGTAAAGCGGTATAAGACCTCAAAGCAAACAAGTTTTGATTAAAAAGGGATCTTAGGTGGTTTTGTATACTAAAGGAGGATTGAAAATAACTAGTTAGTTTGTTGGAGAATTATGGGTCAGGTTTAGGTGTTTGCTTTACAAGCTACTCTTCAATAATGACGTTTTTTAGTTTTGTTTTTGAGGCGTTTATGTATTTCTAAACAAGATTTAGACCTTCATTCCTTGTGTCTAGGTATTCTAAAATTTGGTTAAGATTCATACCATCTAACTCGGATGTAAATTTGGTTATTTCGGGAGTTGACTCACTATTTTGACAGCGTATTTATGAGAAGGACTATAAGAGCATAAATAATATAATTTCCAGGAATAAGTTTTGGATATAAATAAAAAACACAATGTTTTAGTAAGTGTGTATAGACGCTTAAAAATCAGTACTAAACGTTGTCAGTTGGTAGTCGCCTTGTTCATTTTGTTCAGCGCCTAAGCCTTCAGTATATTCAAAAAGACTTGGTTTAATGTTAATAAGAGGGTATTGACACCAATAGACTTGATTAACGTCTTTAGAGAAGTGTTCCGAAATAACGATAAATGTGCCGGGTTCTACATTAGGAATAGGATTACCATAGTAGAAAAACTGGTCCTTTACACGTGTAAAATATTTTTCTTCTTCATCTAATATAATCACATCACTTGCTTTAATACCGTCCATTTTTTTGTCGTAAGTATAGACTTCATTTTTATAAGAATGGAAATAATTTGTAATGTCACTCACATTGTTATTCGGGACTAGTCTTACAGTGGTTTTAGTTATGCGCAACGGACGCCACAACCATCTTTTGTTTAACTCTTTGGCACGAGAGGTGTTGATATCTTTAGGATTAACATCTATTACCTTACGGTCTTCAAAGTACACGTGCTGATTATCTTTAGAAAAGGACTCATTCAACACTTGGAATGTAGCAGCATCACTTCCAATAATGGGCGTATCAAAATAATAGGCTGTGTTTTTATCAACTCTAAAATATGGAGACAGAATCTTGAAACTTTCTGCATCTACACCGTCTTGTATTTTCCCGTAGCGATAGACATGAGATTTGTCCTTGGAATAATCCGCATCAATACTCATAAAATCTGGTCCCTGATCACTAATGACTTGACCTGAGTACAAGATTTTATCAGCCATGCGTAATACTTCAGTATTAGAATTGTCAATATAACTAGGCGTATCGGTCCGCGGAATTTTATAGTCATTATAGTAATAAATAAAGTCTTTATCCATTCCGTAAACACCCCATAATGCTGTAAAAGTAATAGGGTCTGCTCCTGTTACTAGTTGACTACCACAGTAAACATGTTTAGCATCCTTAAGGAATCCACTGGAGTCTCTTTTTGACGATTTATAACTCGGATGACTATAAGTGTTTGGAATACTTTGTGCAGTATCAGGATCAGCGCCAATCACAGGTCTGTCGTTGTAATATACCGTGTGCTTATCTTTAGCAAAGTCTTGGTCTAAAACTTCAAAAGTATCACGGTGGGCTCCGTCAATTTCCTTTGCTCCAATATTAAAAAAATTGCCACTCAAAACGTAGACGACTTTGCCTTCTTTGATATAATATTGATTACTTTTTCCTTTGTTTATTGCTGTAGCATTATTTTTACTAGGCGAGTTAACATAGCGACTAAACACTAATATCAATAAAAAATAGGTGATTAGTAAACCGGTAAAGCCTATAGCAAGCCATAAGAGTATGCTCATAATTAGATGCAATTAATTTTTGATTTAATAAGTCAAAGATATTTTAAAAATAACAGGCTACATTTATAAATAAAAATTAATCTACATAAATAGTATAAAGCTATACAATGCTTATCGTTATGGAGTAATGTAGATCCTTAATATTTATTTTGACACAAGTAAAATGTCAATTTGACATTTTTTAAAGTGAAAATTTGGCAATGATTTTGAAATTTTGACAGTTAATTACGTCATTATAATAGAAAATCGAATAGAGAATGGTAAGTATTTATTTTGGTATTTTTTTTGTTTTATTGAAATAGAAGTCAATTAGGATTTCAAATTTGAAATAATGTTTAATTTAAAATTTTGTAATTATGAACAATTTAGTAAGTGTTCCTAAAAACGGAAGTTTAGCGAACAGTAATTTAAATCAAAACTTCCCAACGTTGTCAAATTGGTTAGATGATATATTTAATCGAGACTTACCATCTGTATTTGCATCAAACTTTAATACTGGGATTACTTTACCTAAAGTAAATATCAAAGAAACCGCCGATGCTTTTATGGTTGAAATGGCAGTTCCGGGTCTAAAAAAATCAGATTTTCATATTGCTATTGACAATCAGGTATTATCAATAGCTACAGAAACAAAGGCTGAAAAAGAATATGAAGAAGAAAATTATACACGAAGAGAGTTTGGTTATTCCTCTTTTAAAAGAACTTTTACTTTACCCGAAAGTGTAAATGATGACACTATTAATGCAAGCTACAATGAAGGTCTTTTAACTATTTTATTACCTAAAAAAGAAGAAGCAAAACAAAAGCCTGCCCGAAGCATTAAAATTACATAATTGATTCAGTAATTTTTTTGATGGAAAGCTAAGAAATATAGTTGGAGACCGAGTAATCGGTCTCCATTATATGATGTTATAAATGTTTAATCTTTAATAATAAGTAAGGTTATGCCAAGAAAATTTAAACCTGGAGATTGGGTAAAGGTTAGAGGGAAGCTTATCGGTCCCAAAATGCAAGTTCTCAAATATGTTCCAAAAAAAGATTTAATATTTGGTTTGGTAGATTATGACAATTATTTGGAATGTGTTTGGTATAAAAACGGCGAACGGCATTTAAAAGTATTTCACCAAAATAAATTGATTAAAACTATAGAAACAGGTGGTTTGTTTAAAACATTTTTAACACACCCTAAATTAAGTTTAACGTAAAGTTTAAAGCGATGAAAAGCAGTGTTTTATTATTTGTGATGGGCTTATTAAGCCTGAGTTGTAACGGTCAAAAAAGTGACGCAATAAACACGGGTATACAGGATAATAAAAATAAAGTAGTAACACAACCTAAAGGGACTTGGAAGGTTGATAAAGAATTTGATAATGACGGAAATTTAATTAGATATGATAGTATCTATTCTTGGACATCAAGAAGTGATTTCAATACACTGTCCCATGTAGAAAAGGATAGCATATTACGATCTTTAAAATCGAGACTCTTTACAGCATTCTCGAATTTTGAAAACGAAGGATTTGATGCTGTTTTTTCTGAAGATTCACTTTTTAATAAACAGTACTTAAATGATGATTTTTTTGGAAGTGAGTTTGGTCAGGATTATATGGATATTGAGAAAATCACTCAAAAAATGTTTGCAAGACAAAAGCGATTCTTAGAGAAATATCAGTCAGAATTTATTAAGCCTGAAGACGAAAACTAAATAGTTTTCGTCTTTTTTTTGTGATGTTTTATTCTAGTTCTTGGTTTACACCTAACATTTTTGATTACTGATGCGTTTTAAGTAATTAATTTTACAAATGTATGCGTCAGTAGGGGCGAGTTTGTAATGTAGAAGGTACTGCTTATGTCACTTATATCGATGTTGTCAAGACTATAGATACTTCGTTTTTTGTTTTTTTACTTTAAATAGCAAAAACAACTTTTGCTCTAGTTTTTTGCAAATCGAATAAAATCTAAAGTTACATTGCTGTTTTATATTGGACATATGTAGTTGCTAATAGTAGTTATTTGCTATGTTGCTATAAACTAGTTTTTTTATATTAAAATAAAAAGCAATCCTAATTCAAGAATATAGCTTAATAGAATCAGTAATTTTGTTATTGTATTAAAGGGAATAGAATTAGCTTTTGGGCTGGTTAGCCATTGCTTTTTTTAATTATTGTGTTTATCGTATTTACTGATCAACTAAAAACACATAATACCCTATATGTAGGGATGGTAATATGCTTGGTAATAACTACATTTGTGTATGCTTTTTAAGTCCCAACATATTTTTGTTTTTTTCTTTACGTGCTATACTTGTCTTGGTATTGCTCAAAATTCAGCGCCTGTTACAGAGAGTGAAGATAAAAAAGTAGAACAACTTGTTAATTATTTTAATAATGGTTTAGAAAAAAAAGCATATCAACAAGCTCACGCGTTATTACCTACTTTTAAATCGGATAAATCGGTAGCAAGTATCAATTTATTATTGGCCTATTATCATAATAAATATGTCGCTATAGATTCGTCTATTTATTATACAAATAAAGCTTTAAAAAGCAGAAAAAATGTAAACGACTCATTAGGTGTTAGATTACAGATTTTGTCTTATCAATTGTTGGCATTAAATAATAAGAATAAAGGTTTATACCAAGAAAGTAAAAACTATTATATAAAAGGAGCGGAGTTAAGTGAAAAATTTAACGAAACCAACTTATATTATACACATATACATGGTTTGGCAAGTACTTATCTAACGCTTGGTAAAACGGAAGAAGCATTAGAGCTTTTTGAAAAATGCGTAAAATTTTCTAATGATGAAGATGTAATTTTAGGTAGCTATATTAATTTAGGTTCTATTTATTCTTTGCTTTCAAAATATGAAAGATCCAATTCGTATTTACAAAAAGCAAAAGAAATGTGTGAAAAAAATCCCCACAGAACTCAAGCTTTGATCAGTGTTTTACTAAATATAGGAGATAATTATTTAAATAAAGAAACTGATAAGGCACTGTTATCTTATAACGAAGCAAAAAAAATAAGCTTTGAGCATAGGTTTTATAATTTAGAGTTGATTGCTTTAGGAAAAATAGGAAACATATTATTTAACGAAAAAAAGGATAATGAAGCCTTTTTAGTTTTTTCAAACATACTAATTCAAGCAATGGAATTGGGGAATTTAGATGTTGAGAAGAATAGCTACCTCATGTTGGAAAAACTATCGGTTAGAAAGCAGGACTATAGAAATGCTTATAATTATGGAAAAAAGTATTACGAAATAAAAGACTCGATAGATAACTCTATCACAGAAAAAGAAATAAACCGATTAGAAGTTAGGTTTAAAACACTAGAAAAAGAAAAAACGATAAAATTATTACAAATAGAGAGTTTAAATAAAAGTTTAAATATAAAGAATAAAGATGCTGATATTGAAAAGTACAAACTGCAAAAAACGATAATTGCAAAACAAAATGAAAATCAAGTATTGCAACTTCAAAATGGTGTAAAAAAACGTAAAAACGAAATTTCTTTACTTAAAGAAAAAGAAGCCAGAAAAGCAATTGAACTTGATCGAGAAAAGACTATTAAATATGTGGTGCTAATTGCTTTCTTTATATTGTTAGTGCCAATTGCAGGACTTTTAATTATCTATTACCAAAAATTACAAGCTCAGAGTTTACTTAATTTAAAAGAAAAAGAGATTAATGAGCAGCAAGTGGTGTCGTTAAAAAAAGATCAAGAATTAAAATTAATTAAAGCCTCTGTTAGAGGTCAAGATTTAGAAAGAAAAAAGATTGCCCAGGAAATGCATGATAGTATTGGAGGTAATTTAGCGGCTATAAAATTACAATTTAGTCAACTGTCTAAGCATCCTAGTAAACTAAACTTAATTTATAGTCAATTGGACGATACCTATGAACAAGTTAGAAGTTTGTCTCATAATTTATTGCCAAAAAAAATAAGAGAAAATGATTTTGGTTTTTTAATTAAGGAATACATTGCGACTGTTGAAGATGCTAGTGATTTAAAAATAAATATTTCTTTTTATGACGAAGAAAAAATTAATAGAATAAGCAAGATATTACAGAATGAATTGTTCTCTGTTTTTCAGGAATTAACAACAAATACACTTAAATATGCTAAAGCAAAAACTGTAGATATACAATTAGATCTTTTAAATGAAGGTCTGTTTTTTGTGTACGAAGATGATGGTATTGGCTTCGATTTATCTTTAACTACTTTAGGAATTGGTTTAACAAATATTAAGAATAGAGTAGAGAATTATAAAGGTATTTTACATATCGATTCTAAACTAGGTAGAGGCACAAGTATAAATATAGAAATGCCTGTAACAACTTAAATAACGTGGGGTAAACTTATTATAATCGACAATCATAAAATGCTTTTATACCATGTTATGTCCCTTTTTTTCTCTTTTTAGTAGTTCAAATATTATCAAAGTCACGATTGTAATTATTATTCCTTGTAGAAATAGCATTCCAATTCCAAATGCAAATAGATCTATTAGTTCAATGTTTTTATTTCCTAATTCAGAATTCTCATGGTTAGGTAAATAATCGCGATGAAAACTAGTTGTAATTATTACAAAACGTTCAAAATACATACCGATTTTCATTCCGAAGGCGACCAAAATGACGTACCAATATTTTGATGCTAATTTTTTAATGAATAGTGTAAACGGTAAGCATAAAGCAGATAAAAACATCAGCCAATATGCCCAAGCATAAGGTCCTGTAGCTCGGTTAATAAAAGCATATTCATTGGGTTTTTCAGTTGTTGCCATTCCAATTAGATAGTAAGACCAAGTAATAACAGTGTAGATAATAATAACCCAACGAATTAAATGTAGTGTCTTTTTTGTTTCAAATTTGTTTTTGAACAAGAGATCAACAAGAATTAAAGTCAGAATTATTGGAATCAGGCAGTAAATCAGATTCGCATCAATTATTTCAATTATCCTTTTATATAATTCCATTTTTTATTTTTCGATGGACGTTCCTTAGCTTTTTAATAATTTAGTTGCTTCTTTAAGCACTTAATGATATATGATGTCCTTGTTGCACAACTCTGTCGATAAAGTTAAAACAAGCATTTCATACCGACAAGATATTATTTACAATTTAAAGGTAAGCAGAGAGAAAAGGCATGTTAAGAAAAATTGTAGAATTACGACATAAGACTGTACGTAAAGTCTTGAGGCGTTGTTCTTAATTTAGTAATTATGGGAAGTAAACCAAAATATTTTACTTTAAGGCTTGAAGGGGGGATACTTGGTATAGATTTGATTTTACAACAACTTAAATTGTAATGAGTAAAGAGGCCAATTTTTGAAGATAGCCTTTGCGCGTAAGCATGGTAGCATAACATTGGTTAACTAAAAGCAGCATCTTTTTTTTTTTTAATGCAACTGTACAGACGTCATAAGTTTGTTTAATATATTCTTATTGTAGACTACACCAGTTTATTTTTATATTAGATTTATTTTTTCAATTTGAAAGCATTTTTAGTTTATTTCGTCTATTTCAAGTATTAACCCGTAATCGAAGCATATGTTATTTTAAAATAACATAATATCGGGATACTTTCTTGATACTTTAAGATTAGATTGCTCATAAAATATATTGAAATGGTTCAAATTTTAGTTGTCGAAGATGATGTTCATATTGCAGAATTGGTCACAATAAACCTTGAAGACGATCAAACAGCTTTAAAAAGTTGTTTTAATGGTAACGAAGGTTTTATAGAAGCTTCCACAAACGCTTACGATCTTATTATTTTAGATTTAATGCTACCTGGCAAAAAAGGTTTAGATATTTGTAGAGAGTTAAGAGCATCTAATATTAATACGCCTATACTCATGCTTACTAGTAAAAGTGATGAAATTGACAAAATTTTAGGACTTGAAACGGGAGCAGACGATTATATCACAAAACCGTTTAGCATTCGCGAATTGCAAGCCCGTGTTAAAGCTATAATTAGACGCCAAACCTTAGATACTAAAATAGCTACTTCAGAACAAGGTTTAATTGTATTAAGACACAAAAACCTTGTTATAAATCAGGAAATGAGAAAAGTAGAATTACAAGGAGAACGTCTTAATCTTACCCCAAAAGAATTTGAATTATTGTGTTTATTAGCCAATAATGTTGGTAAAACCTATAGTCGTGCACAATTGTTACACCTCATTTGGGGGTATGAATTCGAAGGTTATGAACACACCGTAAATTCACATATTAACCGATTACGAGCAAAAATAGAACAAGATCCTGGAACCCCAGAATATATATTGACCACTTGGGGAGTTGGGTATCGATTTTCTGAATCCTAATACATTATGAAAACAAAAAACACCTTATTTTACAAAATTGCTGGTATACTCACCCTATTATTTGTGGTACTAGCCTTTTTAATTACAAGAACATCCACGCAACTTTCAGAAGATTACCACGACGAAATTACTCAAGGCTTAAATAAAAATGTAGCAGGATTTATTGTTGAAGAAATTCAAGGACTTTACAATGGCGACTCGGTAGTAGGTTCCAAAATGAGCAGTCTGATGCATCATGTTATGGCTACAAATCCTGCGACCGAAGTCTACTTGTTAGATTTAGATGGTAATATCCTTAAACATGTAGCCATGAATAAAGAGGTGAAAGCCACAAGCATCGATTTAAAACCTATAACAGAATTTATTGCCCAAGATGGTGAGGTGTTTATCAAAGGAGACGACCCAAAATTACCGGGAACTAAAAAAATATTTTCAGCAGCACCCTATCTTTATAATAACCAAAAAGTAGGTTATATTTATACTATAGTAGGAGGTAACGATTATGACTCACTTATTAAAAAACACGAAGCCAGTTATATTCGTAAACTAAGCATGCGTAATATCTTATATGCGCTATTTGCTGCATTATTAGTCGCATTACTCTCCATTTATATTATTACAAGAAATTTTAATAAAATTATTGCCGCGTTTACCTCCTTTAAAAAGGGTAATCATGATGCCCGTGTTACAGGTGTGCAGCATGGCGAAATGGGGTTGTTAGCCAATACCTATAACGACATGGCCGATACCATTCAAAGTAATATTCAGGATTTACAAAGTGTAGACAACTTACGAAAAGAACTTATTGCAAATATTTCGCATGACTTAAGAACACCCATAGCGTCTATTCAAGGCTTTGTAGAAACGATTATGATTAAGGGGGATGCTTTATCTGAAAAGGAAAAGAATCGCTATATGGAAATTGTACTTAAAAATTCAGAGCGTCTTAAAAAATTAGTTAATGATTTATTTGAATTAAGTGTTTTGGAAGCCAATCAAAAAGCGGTACAACCTGAAGCGTTACAAATGGCAGAAATTATTCAAGATATTGCCGATAAATACCGTATTATCGCCAAAGATAAAGGGGTGAGTATTAATACTATATATTCTAAAGATTTGCCTTTAGTATATGCCGATATTGCCTTAATAGATCGTGCTTTGCAAAATATAATAGACAATGCTATTAAACATTGCGAAAAGGGAGACGTGGTAACCTTAGAGCTTTTTAGAGAAAAAGATCAAGTTATGGTAAAAGTTTCCGATACGGGTAGAGGCATTGAATCTCAAGAGTTACCTCATATTTTCGAGCGCTACCGTAAAGGTAAATTTTATTCTGATGCAACAAAAGGTAGTGGACTTGGGCTGGCAATTGTTAAAAAGATTATGGATCTTCATGATTCAACCATAAAAGTGAATAGTATTTTAAATCAAGGTACCGAGTTTTATTTTAATTTACCTGTACATAATCGAGTGGCTTCGTTATAAATTTTATGTAATAATTTATAGTTTGGTTATCTCGGCGTTATAATTTGGTGATACTCTTGGTAGATATTTGCAGATATATAATCATTAACATATTTACAAATGAAAAATTTTAAATTTATTACACTTTTATCCGTTATTACACTTTTTGCAAGTTGCGATAGTGACGACGACAGTACTATAGTAAATCCAAGCTCAAACGAAACGTCTAATTTTACAGTAAGTATTGAAAATATTGGTAGTGCCTATAGTTTTATAGACTCAGGAGTATTTAATACACCTGTAGGAGACACGGATCCTGGACCAGCAACTCCTGGAAAACGTTACGAATTTACTGTTGATGCTGGTAGAAGTCAAAAATTGTCTTTTGTGACAATGCTAGCGGCAACCAATGATTTATTTTTTGCTCCTGATGGTAATGGGATTGCATTTTATGATGACAATGGAGAGCCAATTTCGGGAGATGTTACCGACCAAGTCTATTTATGGGATGCCGGAACGGAAGTTAATGAAGAGCCTGCTGTTGGTCCTAATACAGTAGGAATGCAGTCTGGTCCTGATACCGGAGAAGTAGAAAACGGAAACGTATTAAAAATTGCAGACGTAACCAATGGCTTTATGTTTGATTATCCAGAAGTAAACGAATTAATTTCAGTAACCATTACACATACGGAAGGTACACTGTTTACTGTGTCTATTGAAGATTTGGCAACAGCAAGTTTAGATACTAGCGCGGGGACCTCTGTTGCGCCTTTGTCACCTGGTGTTTATGTGGTTCATGGTGGTGCAAACCCTTTATTTACAGAAGGTGAACCTGACTACGGTCAAGGTGTGGAAGATATTTCTGAAGATGGAAATGCAGCACCTTTAAGTGAATATACTGCAGAAAACACGGGAGTTACCTTTCCGTCATCTCCTGGAATCTGGGTGGTTCATGAAGGGAATAGTATGCCTTTATTTACTTCAGGAAGTGCAGATTACGACTTAGGTTTAGAAAATATCGCTGAAGATGGAAATGTATCAGTTTTAAGCGATAATCTAAGTGCTTTAGAAGGGCAAATTTCGGGTGATGTTTTTAATACGCCTGTTGGAAATAGTGCACCAGGACCTTTATTACCAGGAGGTATTTACTCTTTTAGTTTTACAGCTGAAACCGGAAATAGCTTGTCATTTGCAAGTATGCTAGCTGCTACTAATGATGTTTTATTTGCTACTCAAGACACAGGAATTGAGTTATTCAGTGAAAACGGAACTCCTTTAAGTGGCGATATTACGAGTATGGTTTACCTATGGGATGCAGGAACCGAAGTTAACGAACAGCCTGCCATTGGTCCAAACACAGTGACTAATCAATTAGCTGCAGATACTGGAATTAATGAAACAGAAGCTGTTCAATTAATAACTGATGTTAACGATGGTTACGACTACCCAAATGTTAATACTGTTTTAAAAATTACAATTACCGCAAACTAAAATTATAAAGTATTTTATATAATCCGCGTTTTACTTTGTTGTAAAACGCGGATTTTGTGATTTAAGAAGTTAACAAACAAAATTGATTTAAAAACCATCTCAATTTATTAATTAAAGACTAAATTAAATGTTTTGCGGTTTTAACTTATTTTTTGACATCGTATTTTGTTAGTGTCCGTTTCTTTTAAATACAATTAGTTCATCATTATTTCTTTCAGTGAATTGATTCTGGCCATAAAATTCGATTCTGCCATTTGACTTTTCGTAGAAGATGTTTTGAAAATCCTTATTCCATACTGTAATTAAGTTTATAGAAGGTATATCAAAAACGAAGAATTCTCCTTTTTTTATAAAAAATGTTTCTCCAGCACTATTACTTCTGTTTTTTAAATATTTGACATTGTCTATTTCTATAATTTCGGGCTTACTTTCAATATTAATAAAAGCATCTCCTTTTCTTATTGACTTAGAAGATGGTTCCAGTAGTGCTATAACCTCATCCTTAGGAATTAATTCAAAACGTTCAAAAGATTTCTTTCGCCATGCTACATATTTCCCATGATGGCCACTTCCAACCATAATCGAGTCATCTGGGGAGAAAGTCAAAGTTGACAAATCAAAATTGTGATGTGTATCAGAATATAAAGTTTCCTTATAACCCTTTTTAAAAGTAGGGTGAGCCCAAAGTGTTTTACTTTTACCCTTAAACTCATAATATTGAGATTTTGTAGAATAACCGTAAAAAGTTATTGAGTCTTCACTGTTAGATATCTTCCATTTGTTGTTCCCATGACCAACTTTGTATTCATATTTTAAATTGCCGTCAAAATCAAAAATGCGATTGGCACTAATTACCCATTTTTTTGATGTAATTATTTTGTCAAGAACTTCTCTAAACTCTTTTTGTTCAACAAATTCACCTTCAATTGAATACTTGATAAGTGTTTTTTGATAAGTTACATAAATGCTATTATCTATGAATTTTATATCCTTAAAATTGGAACTTTGCTTATGTTTGCTTTTTTTTGTTTGTCTCGGGATTTCAAGTTCTATAACTGTACCATCATCGAAAATAAGTAGATTGTTGGCATAGGTAACTTTGTGTTTCTTTTCATATCCTAATGGTATTTCCCAATTAAGTTTATCGAACCCTTTCTGTATTGGAATAGTAATTTCGCTTTTAAGGGTACCAGTTGAATTCAGGATAAAGAGCTTTGAATTATTAATGTATAAGATAATCTCCCCGTTAATATTCAACAATACTTGATTTAAATCAACATTTCTGATATCAATTCTGAGGTTTTCAGAGTATCCAGAATTTGGAAGAAAATTCAGTCTGCTCTCATTAAGATTTGATTTTATTTTAATTGCCTGCTTAAAAGGATTTTCTAATTCCAAACCGTTAAGTTTCCTTACATCATTTAGGAATTTCTCAAACATTTGGATAACTCTCTTGGGATTCTCCTCTTTATTTATTGTATCTAAATAATATTTATATGTCTTACGAATTTGGCTGTGTGCAAGTTTATTGTGACCATAAAAATGCATTAGAAAAGTATATTGTAGCGGAAACTCACGTGTTTCAAATAAAATTTCTGGGTTTGATTTAGAATTTAATTCATCAAGTAGTTTAAAAAGTCCAGATTCAATATATTCGTTAATGTTAAGAAGTTCAGCTTCTTCTTTACCTATAATCAATGATTTTGTAACCATTGATTTGAAAGCCTGAGACTTTGATGGAACATAGTATGAAGATGAATTAAAATCACTAATATCTGGAACGAGATAAACTTTGATTCCATTTGTTCCAATATTCATTCTTGATTCTTCATCAAAAGTTTTTTTATACCACTTTTCATATTCAATGTATTTAATGCTACCTGCTATGGAGAAATATATTCTTGGCTCATCACTTTCTTCTATATATTCTAATGTGGATTGCTGTGTTAACAATCTCAATTGATATTCTATTCCGTCTGAGGTCTTCTTAAATGTCTTTTGTGATTTTAAATATTTGAATCCATGTTCTTCTAATTTTGTTAATACAATAGAGGGAACCTTGTTTTGAATTATATTTTCTAATACTTTCTTTTTTATCATAAGTCTAATGGACATTAACGTTTATGTATAAGAATAGTTGCGGGTTTGCTACATCTGATTAAGCACTAAACCGTAATTGTTTTACAGGGTGTACCTGTTGTACAACTCTGTTGATAAAGTTAGCGGAATCGTTTGATATTGACAAGATATTATTTGTAAATTACTGGTATGTAGAGGGGGAAGAACTATCAAGAACAGTTGTTTACTTATTTTCTGTTGAGTGAACGTATTCCCTAACAAAATTTCTACAGACGACTTCATTCGGTATTGGATTTAGAATATCTCTATAAACTTACAGCGCCATATTATGGTAGTATTGGTCAGAAAAGTATTGACTCAGTTGTGTTTTTTAGGATATATAGAAAACATAATAAGTGATCGTAAATTGATATAATATGGGCAAAGGCAATAGACTTCCATTTAGGCACATCAAAATAAAGGTGAATCTTAATAAATAATAAAAATTAAGCCGCTTAAAAAGGCATAATTTACTCAATCTATTAAAATACTATAGGGGTGTGCAACGGTTACCGGTGTTAGTAAATGTTATTATTCAATTGTAATCTCGTTACTTTCTATTTTTAATTTTGTTAATTTATCTTTTAGCATTTTATGCTCAGCACCTATTTTATTTATTATCCATTCAGACAGATCTTTAGTAGTATCATAATAAATTTTTACCTGTGTTATTTTTGAACTGTTACAAATTACATCGTATAAATTCCCTTTTAATTCTAATTCTATTTCTGATTTTGCCATGACAGTAATTAAATCTGCTTCTGTCTTTTTGATTACTGGTAGCTCGGTGGCTTCGGTTATGCTTTGCTCTTCACACTGATATTTAACATTGTAAAAACCCATCTGATATCCATATTCATTTGAGGGCTTTAATATTATTATGTCTTGGTTCGAATTATTTTTAATGACAATATATAATTTAACCCAACGATTACTTTTGTATAAAGTTTTTTTTGTTTTTATATTTAAAGTCACGTCTTTATAGTCAACGTTCTTTTTATTTTTCTGTATGGCGCAAGATGTAAAAATTAAAAGAAAAACCATCAACTTCATTACTTTCATAGTGGTTTGTTTAAGTTTAAATGTAACCATGAATTTTATGAGTTGTTGGCAGTAGTTTTTTTATTATATTTAAGTTTAATATATGTTTTGTGAGGCTAACCACGCTCTATGTTCGTCCATAGAGTGTAATTTTTTCTTTTTATAAATTTTATTTATTTTTCTCTTAGTGAAAAAACGAATCCATTCGACAAAAGGTATAAAGTCTCGATGACCAACACCATCAATAATTATTAATTCTATAGATTTATTAGCTAATATTTTACAGCAAATATTTTTAGCAGTTAGGTCCCTAATAATTATTTTATTCTTAATTAACTTCTTTTTTAATTTGTCTAATTCAGAAACAAATAAATCATCTGAAAAAGGAGATTTATCCATTATTAAATAATCATACATGGATAAAGAAACACTATTCGTTGTTTCATCCTTTATTAAATCATAAACAGAAGCGACACCATAATTAGTGTTTTCTTCACCATAATATTTTGAGATATAAGGAATTGTTGTGTTTCTTTTTTGTATTTTTTTGTAATATTGAATCTCTTGATCTATGCGGAATTTATTAGAGTGTACGTTTTTTCTTATTTTTAAACAGAAATTGTTATTGTCAGGATGAATATAACATTTTTGAAACGTCCCTTGACCAATATAGTCTTTCTCTCCAATTTTAATCATTAATTATGTGTGTTTTTGAATTTTATATAGTATATGTAATATTGTTGCCAGTGTTTTTGTGTATGGATGGTTACGTGGTTAAGCACGTAATAGCCGAATAGAAAGTGAACTACCCCAAAAATCTTAGACAAATATAGGATTAATTATTGTAATAATTAGGCCTATATTCGGTGTGACGTGTATGCCTAGTTGAGTATATAAGCGTCTAAGTTAATAAATAATTACTGAGTATAAATCTCGAAGGAATATCCGCAAATAATTAAGAATAAAGCAATTAATTATACACGGTGTGCCTGTTGCACAACGTGTTGTTAAAGATATATAAATTTCGTATATTTAGTAATGCAAGGCACAAAAATATATCAAGAGAAATTATTCAACAATTTCCAGTTGAGTCGTCGGGTTCCCCAAGACAATTTTTATAGACGATTATCAGAAATTTTAGACTTAGAGTTTCTACGGAATCAAACAAAAATCTATTACGGAAACTGTGGACAAAAAAGTTTAGATCCCGTAGTGTTTTTCAAATTCTGTTTAGTGGGGTATTTAGAGAATATCACTAGCGATAGAAAACTGGTATTACATTGTAGTCTTCGACTGGATATTCTTTATTTTCTAGGCTATGATATCGATGAAGAATTACCATGGCATTCCACGTTAAGTAGAACACATCAACTGTACCCAGAGTCCGTTTTTGAAAGTCTACTTACTCATGTTTTCAAAATGTGCGTAGACATGCAAATGGTAAGTGGTCACACCCAAGTTATCGACGCCGCACCAGTTAAAGCAAATGCTTCTATGGATAGCTTAGAACTTAAAGTGCCAGAAGAAGATTTAGAATCTCATTTACGAGCAGTACGACATATAAGCAATAGAGATAAAACGTTACCCTTTCGTAGCTCTAAGGTTAATAAAGCCCCAAAATCGCAACAAGAATTATCAGCAAGCCGTCAGGAATTACAAGCGATAAAGAGCCGAAACAAAAAATGGTCAAAAGATCAAAACCATCGCCCTGGAGCAGGAAATAAAGGTTCCCGTTATACGAGTAATAAAACGCATTACAGTCCAACCGATCCCGATGCTCGCATAAGTGTAAAACCAGGAAAAGCAAGAAAATTAAACTATTCAAGTCAGCTCACGGTAGATGCCGCACATCATGTAATAAGCGACATCAAGGCGTATCATGCCGATGGCAAAGACAGTCAGCATTTACCTGATATTGTATTACGAGTAAAAAGACGTTTATGGCAATCTGGTCTTACTATAGACACCTGTCTCGCGGATACTGGTTACAGTAGTGGCGAGAATTATGCTTTTTTAGAACAGCAGGATATTACGAGTTACATTCCGCCACACGGCACTTTTAAAGGAGGCCCAGATGAATTTATTTATAATGAAAAAGAAGATCACTACACCTGCCCCCAAGGGAAGATAATCCCCTTTAAAAAGGTGTTTTACGAAAAGAAGAGCAACACCAAAAAGAAGGCCTATAGAGGTTCAAAAAAACTTTGTATAGATTGCCCAATACGAAGCGCTTGCTTAAGCAAAACGGCACAAGAAAAGTCATTTTCCGTAACGTATTACCGCGCAGAATACATGCGGAATATAGTACGAGTTGATAGTAAAAAAGGAAGCTATATGAAAGGAAAACGACAAAGCACGGTAGAACCTGTTTTTGGTACACTAACCCAGTTTTTAGGCATGGGAAAAGTAAATACCCTTGGGATTAAACAAGCTAATAAGTGTATGCATCTATCCGCAACAGCCTATAATCTTAAAAAGTATTTAAAATATATGAAAAACGGGCCAGAAAGTATAGCAGGACTACTTGCTTTTATTAAAAGCACCAAAAAGCACCAAAAACCACCTAATAAGCGTTCGAATGCTATGTTTTAAGCCACTTGAATTTTAGATAAAATACGGAGAGTCAAAATTAAAAACAGCTTAAAATCAAAGATTTTAAGCTGTTTTTATACTTTTTTAAGGGGTTGTGCAACGGTTACCATTGTTAGCTACAGTTTATTATTGATTGCTACTTAAAATAATAGTTCCATCTAATAAAATCGGTATCATTTGGAACATATTTTCTCTATATTCAAAACTTAAAATACCAATAAAAATTTCATTTTTTTTGTCAGTCGTTTCTACATTTTGAATAGATATTTCCGAAAATTTTAGTTTAATTGGTTCTAACTCTTTTAATAAATGTTCTTTTCCATTTCTAATAAGTAATTCTATATTAATATTTGTCAAATTAATTTTTTCAAAGTTTCTAATATCAGAATTTGTAAGTGCCCAATATTCTGTGATATTTTCATTATCAATTCCAGAACTCAGGAATATACTAAGAGAGTCTTTTTTTTTATAGTCAGGCTTATGATATTTTATTTTTCCCTCTATTTTTCCTTTCTGCTCTTTATTAACTGTTTTAGTATCGTTTAAATCACAACTAATAAGTGTAAAAAATAGTAAGATTAAAAGTATTCTCATTTTACATTTTTTTGTAATTGTAGCTAACGTTTAGTATAAGAAACGTAGGGCAGGTGATAAGCGATACGTTTCGGTTTGTTACTAAGCCAAATATAATATTTTGCTTTTATCTTTTTTGTTGAAAATACCAAATTTTATATTTGGCGACTTTATAAATAAACACAGACCTTTCGGCAAGCCTAAACCGCCCTATGTTTTTTATACCTTGTGTGTGCCCAGCATGGGCATCTTTTAATTTACCTAAAGGTAAATAATTAATCTAGAGGGTGCAAGTCCCTTATGCGCAGGAGTAACCCTTCGGCTACGCTCAGGACAGGCTTATTGAAGCATTAGTAAGTCGCAAGGGTGAAAACCGTGAGGTTTTACCTGAAGGCTATTTGTGATTGATTATTGAGCAAATACCACTACAAAACTCGGTACAGATACTTCGACTGCGCTCAGCATAAACTAAACAGAAATCGTATACAGAGGCATAGTTATTCGGGTAAGCAAGCACATCATTGTAACGCCCAAATAGTACCAAAAGGATAATTATGTAGATACGGCAGTGATTGAGAGAAAGAAGATGCCATTACCTGGGGAGATCTCCAAAGTTACGAGTTAGCTATATGGAGAAGTCAGCAGAGGTCATAGTACTTACAGGACACGAGTTGAGGCAATACCTCAGAAGGTCTCACAAGTAAGGAAGGACTGAACGTAATTCTCTTCAAAATTCGCATAGGAGCACTAGTGGTAGCCTATGCCTAAATTAGAAGATAGTGTCAAGGGTGAAAAGAGCTTTGGCGTGATGATTTACGAACCGCCGTATACGAGACCCGTATGTACGGTGGTGTGAGAGGCGCACTCCGGCTATTTTAGTCGGAGCCGTCTACTCGATTACCACCAGTTTTTTTATTTCTTCATTTAATTCGGTTAAAAAAGGACTACTTTTCTGATTAATTACAATTCCTTTTTTCTTGTTTTTAAGAAGTTCACTAAAATAACTTTCCTCTATGTTTACTTCTACAATCATTCCGCCTTTTGCAAAAACATTTCGAGCAACCATTTGAGGCAATGTTGTTGCTCCAGAAGTTCCTATTACAAATAAGATTCCTGTATGTTTGGAAATTTTAAGAACACTATCTCTTTTAAAGTACTTTTCGTCATAATATTCATCAAACCATAAAACGTGAGGTCTTAAATCTTCTCCACATTTAGGGCATCTTAAAGCTTTCCATTCACTTTCTGTTATTATGTCCTTATTTCTGTCTGTAAGATTAATTTCTTTTGGAAATGGATATAATTCTTTTGAGCATTCATCTCCGCATCTTACAAAGTCAAAATCTCCGTGAATTAAAAATGTTCTTTCTTCTGAATTTCCTGATTTTCTATGAAGGCTGTCAACATTCTGAGAAATCAAAGCAAAATTATTTTCTAAATTATCTTCAATTTCTTTTAGTAAAATATGACTTTGGTTTGGTTTTGCTTTCTCAGTAACAGATTTTCTATATAGAAACCATTTCCAAACTTCTTGGGAAGCAAGATTAAACATTCGAAATGTTCCAATATCTTCTGCTTTATAGTTTTTTGAACCAGAAACCCAATATCCATCTTTTCCTCTAAATGTAGGAATTCCACTTTCAGCCGAAAGTCCAGCCCCAACCAAAAAGGATATTTTTTTATCTTTTTCAAGACAAAATTTCAGTTGCTCTATTATTCTATCGTCTATCATTTTTCTAATTGGTGGTAACTCGTTATATAGTAACTTTTGTTCCACATATCCCGTAAATATTACGGGATATGTGGAAGTTTTATTCTCCTTTATCAACTACAATTCTATCTTCACGATTGGCTAATTCCCAAGCGGTATAAAACACTAGTCGTGTTCTGTTTTCTAATAAATCGTATTCTATTTTATCTGGGGTATCACTAGCTCTGTGGTAATCGTCATGTGTACCATTAAAGTAAAAAATGACAGGGATGTTGTTTTTTGCAAAGTTATAATGGTCAGATCTGTAGTAAAAACGGTTAGGATCGTTTTCTTCGTTATATGTATAATCTAGTTCTACATTAGTGTATTTGGTATTGACCATTTCTGATATATCATGTAATTCCGTACTTAACTTATCACTTCCAATTAAGTAAATATAATTGCGGTCACCTTCTTTACGTTCAGGATCTGTACGACCAATCATGTCAATATTTAAATTAGCAACTGTATTGGCTAATGGAAAAATAGGATCGTTGTCTGTGTAATGTCTACTACCTAATAAGCCCTTTTCTTCTCCAGTAACGTTTAAAAATACTATGGATCTTTTTGGCCCATGTCCTTCTTTTTTTGCTTTGGCAAAAGCCTGTGCAATCTCTAGTACAGCAACGGTACCAGAACCATCATCATCAGCACCATTATAGACTTCTCCTTTTTTTATTCCTTCATGATCTAAGTGTGCAGATACTATAATATATTCGTCTGGTTTTTCTGAGCCTCTAATAATGGCAGCTACATTTTCTGAAGCTAAAGCTTTGGAGTTATTAGTAAAGTCTAGGTTTAAATTAGCTGTAAGCGTTTCGTTTTTAAACGATTTGTCATAACTAGTCACGTCTTTATTAAATAATGCTTTAACAGTAGGTGTGTTAACTAAAAAGTAAAACATGCTTTTTTCTTTTCCTACTAAACTCATTCTACCACTTGAGGTCCCGTAACGTAAGGCAGCCATAGCAAAAACGTCTGGGTTATAATAAAGTACTGCTTTAGCTCCTTTTTCTTGGGCTAAATCACGCTTTAAGGCAAATTCTTCTCTAAAATTAGACCATTTTGAAGCGGTTTTAGTACCAGAGATAACATAAGTACCATCTGGGTTTTTAGGCTCGCCATTTATAAAAAACACGACTTTATCTTTAATATCGATGTTGTCGTAATTAGAGAAAGCATCATCTTGTATTCCATAACCTAAATTAACTATTTCGGTCGCTTGTAGTTGGCTAGTTTCCATTGGGTTTATAGAAACAAAATCTTCAATGTTTTTTAGTGCTTGTCCATTTATGGTAAGAGCAACATCTGGTTTAGATTGTACTTCTAAGGGAACATTTTGATAGTAATCCCCATCTTTTTTAGCAGCTGGAACGCCAAATGAAATATAGTGGTCTTTTAAAAATTTAATGGCTTTTTTTTGTCCCTCAGCACCTGTTTCTCTACCTTCAAACTCGTCTGATGCAAATTGGTATAAAGCCGTTTTTAAGTCGGCTTGCGTTATAGTGGCAGCATATACACTTGGGTCTGTAACTTTAGAACTTGTCGTTTTGCTTTTTTGAGAGCTTCCGCACGCAATAAATAATAGACTTAAAGCCGCTATTGAAAGTAAAGATTTCATTTAAAAATGTTTAAAAGGTTATACTTTCAAAAATACGTGAAAAATTAAGTGTTAACCAACTTATTATTTCATTTTAACACAGCTGTTATTAGTATATAATAGCTTTGTTTTTAAGGCGTCATAATTAGATGTTTGAGACCTGTATTGTACTATAGCTTTGATGTCAATGAACAATATATTAAAACCAAAATAGCTTCTAAATTAAAAATTTAGAAGCTATAATAAAATGTTGTTACAGCAGTGTATGACTACTGTAAATAGTGTAAGAAGACTAAGTTTAGTACTAGAGGTTAGTCCATAATAATTATATCTTCTAACTCATCTTTTGCATCTGTTTTTTTTAAAGGCATGTCCATACCTTCTAAATCATCTAAAGCTTCTTTGTTTAATTGATCTTCTATTTGTTCTAAATCATCCATGGGGATGTCCATACCTTCTAAATCGTCTAAAGCTTCTTCATTTAATTTTTCTTCCGTTTGTTGCAAGTCTTTGGTGTCTCCAACTTCCGACACAGTAAAGATCGTTTTATAGGTCGCTAGTGCTAAGCTAATAATGGTTAGCAAGAAGATAACCTGAATAACATGCGTTGGTTTTTCTTCTTTTTTAGCTTTAAAAAAGGCTAATAAGCCAAATAAAAAGGCCAGTATTGCCGGGATAAAAG
Organism: Olleya sp. HaHaR_3_96; assembly: GCF_019278545.1. Classification (NCBI taxonomy): domain Bacteria; kingdom Pseudomonadati; phylum Bacteroidota; class Flavobacteriia; order Flavobacteriales; family Flavobacteriaceae; genus Olleya; species Olleya sp. HaHaR_3_96. Next base: position 3,717,414 of record NZ_CP058987.1, on the reverse strand, counting down.
ATAATTTATATAAAGGCAAAACAGCTAATATTACTGCGAATACAGCAAAAATTAATCCTAAAATTATACTTGCTTTTCTCATCGTATCTTAGTTTTTTAATCCTGTTGCAGATTTTATTTTTAACTCACCACTTCCAACTGCTATTTTAAATTTAGCATAAACAGGGACTTTGTTTTCGTCTGCTGTTAACCATAAAATATTAGCGTTACTTCCTTTAAGGACGTTGCTTCCTGCAGCACTAATGGCTAATTTATAACACAGTTTTTTACCAAGAGCAGTGTTAATAGTCTCCTTAGCAAGTAGTTTAAATCGGAATTTATGCTCTTTATTGTCAAATAAAACAGTAAAAGTATCAGAAGCTCCTACTGGTGCTTTTTTAATGTCTAAGGTTCTAATTTTATAAATGGTTGCCACAATGTCTCTAGTACCTCCACTTATTTTAACTTTTTCCTTTTTATCCCAAAATCCAGACTCGAAATTTTTAGATTTCTTTCTAATCAAGCTCTCTACTAAATTAGATTTATAATTGTATTTGTATTTAACATACTTGTAATAGCCACCTTCATTAATTTCTCTATTGTATAAATAAGGGGTAATGGTTCTAGGATTTACATAACTTTCATATAAATCTCTAATTTTAAAAAAACTATCAAAATTACTATACGTAGTTGCTGTACATTTTAAATGTAATAATGTAGACGAGCTAGTTTTCATTTGGCTAGCTACCATTTTTACTTCCGCTATATCTGTTAATATACCAGACATGTTGTAAGCGGCAGAAAAGGTTAGTTTTTCTCCTGCACTAAACGCTCTATTATCTTGACCAAAACTAAAGGTCAAGGTTATAAGAGTTAATAATAGGGTTAATTTAAATTTCATAGGAAAATTAGTATTTAATTGTCAAAGATATAACTTAACATTAATTGTGCCGAAATTATTGTGCTAATTTCGAATGCTTCGTAAAAGCTTTTTTAAAATTAGACTAGTAATTAATCTATTTTGTACTTTTGTAATGTGATTACAACAATTGTAAATAAAGGAGTATCTATTGTCATGGCATTAGTGGTGTTGGTTTCAACATTGTCTTTTACTATAGAGAGTCACTACTGTGGAGAACATTTGGTAGATATTTCCATTTTTACGAAAGCTAAGCAATGCGGTGTAGATGTTGCTACAACTGACGTTACAGTAAAAACGAAAGGATGTTGTAAAAACGAAATAGAAGTTATTACAGGCCAAGATCAGTTAAAAATTAATACGTTTGACGATCTACAGTTTAGTACACAGTACTTTATTAAGTCGTTTGTTTATACCTATTCTCAGTTATTCAAGCGTGTACCAAAACAAAGTATTCCGCATAAAAACTATGCACCACCCAACTTGATTATTGATTTTCAAGTGCTTCACGATGTTTATATTATTTGATAAATTACTTGTTTTTGTTTCGCTTAAGCGGAATATATTAATGGTTAATTTTATTAAATTATATTTATAATGATACACACTTATACAGTTACAGGCATGACCTGTAATGGATGTAAAGCTTCAGTTGAAAAAGCCTTACAATCTATAAAACAGGTTACAGATGTTTCGGTTAATTTAGAGCAAGCCGAAGCTACAATACACTGCTCTCAACTTATTCCAATAGACCAATTACAAGGTGCTTTGTCTGATAAGTTTAAAATACAAGACAGACAAAAGGCAAAACATAGATCGGCGGCTTCAGGCGCAATTAATAACCAGAAAAGTGAATGGAAACAACTATTTCCTTTGTTTTTAATCTTTGGTTATATTTCCGCAGCAGCTATAATTTTAAATTATAAGCCCTGGGATGGCTCTGGTGTTATGTTAGATTTTATGGGCTTATTTTATATCGTGTTCAGCTTTTTTAAACTCTTAGATTTAAAAGGGTTTCCGGAAAGTTTTAAAATGTACGATCCATTGGCTAAAGCCATTCCTGGTTATGGTTTTGTTTACCCGTTTATCGAGTTAGCTTTGGGGCTGTTATTTTTAACACGCGTGCAGTTGCCTTTGGCACTAATAGCAACCATAGTCATATTAGGAGTAACAACCATTGGTGTCTCTAAAACATTATTAAGTAAAAAGACCATACAATGTGCGTGTTTAGGGACAGCATTAAAGTTACCTATGACTAAAGCGACGTTTATAGAAAACACGATTATGCTAATAATGGCTGTTTGGATGCTAATTAAAATCTATAATTAGTTATGAGGAAATTATTGATTTTATTATGCTTTGTACCATTTGTAATGCTTGGGCAAGACCAAATAACAGGGGTCATACACGAGGCTAATCCAGACACTAAAGAACAACCGTTGTTTGGAGCTAATTTAATTTGGTTAGGGACTAGTGTTGGGACGTCTACTGATATTGATGGACAATTTACAATACCATTTAAACCAGAATATAAACAACTTGTGATTAGTTATGTTGGATTTAAAACTGATACCTTAACTATTACAACTGCAAAACCTATTACGCACTATCTTAATCCCACTAGCGATTTAGATGAAGTGATCGTGCAGTCTCGGAAAAAAGCATCGTCTAGATCGTATCTTAGAGCACAAAACACAATTTTGGTTAGTAGTGCAGAATTATTAAAAGCAGCATGTTGTAATCTGTCAGAAAGTTTTGAAACTAATCCGTCTATTGATGTTAATTTTAGTGATGCTGTTACTGGAACCAAACAAATAAAAATGCTAGGTTTGTCCAGTCCATATATTCTAATTGCGACGGAAAACATACCGTCTATTCGAGGTGCTTCTCAAGCTTTTGGACTTAGTTTTATACCTGGTACTTGGGTAGAAAGTATCCAGATTACTAAGGGTGCAGGAAGTGTAGTTAATGGTTTTGAAAGTATTGCTGGACAGATTAATGCAGAGTTAGTAAAACCGACCACCGATAATGCCTTTTTTGTAAATCTTTATGGCGCAAGCAGTACACGATTAGAATTAAACACACATTTTAATACAGAAGTATCCGAAAAATGGAGCACAGGTTTATATTTACATGGTAATACACATCAAGAAAAACATGATGTTAATGCAGATGGATTTATGGATATGCCAATTTATAGCCAAGTTAATGTGATGAATCGTTGGCAATATACTGATCCTGAAAAAGGGTTTGTTAGTTTTATCAACTTACGTTATTTAAGCGACGATAAACAATCGGGGCAGTTAGATTTTGATCCAGACACAGATAAGCTTACAACTAATGCGTGGGGAAGTGAGATTGATACTAAACGGTATGAGTTGTCTGCAAAATTAGGTTACGTCAATCCAGAAATACCTTGGCAGAGTTTAGGCGTCCAGTTTGCGCTTAGTAACCATAAACAAGAGTCTTATTTTGGATTAAATCAATATGATATAGAGCATACCAGTATCTACTCTAACGTGATCTATAATTCTATTATTGACGACTCTAGACATAAAATAAAAACGGGTGTTAACTTTACTTATGATGCTTACGACGAGTTTGCTATTGCGCAAAACTTTGCAAGAACAGAACGTAGTTTTGGTGGGTTTTTCGAGTATTCTTTTGATAATCTAGAATTATTTACACTTACAGCCGGTTTGCGTGTGGATTCTCATAATTTGTTAGGTGAATTTATTACGCCTAGAGTACACATGCGGTATTCGCCTTGGAGTAAATCAGCTTTTAAAGCTTCTGTTGGACGTGGTAAGCGTAGTGCGAATATCTTTGCCGAGAATCAAAATTTATTTGCCTCTTCACGTGCTATTTCTATTTTAAATACTACTGGAGCTATTTACGGTTTGGATCCAGAGATAGCATGGAATTATGGTGTGTCGTATTTACAAGGCTTTAATTTGTTTGACAGAGCAGCGGATATAACTTTTGATTTTTATCGTACAGATTTTCAAAATCAAGTGGTAGTAGATTTAGAAAATGCACAAGAAGTAAGTTTTTACAATTTAGAAGGCGATAGCTATGCTAATAGTTTTCAAGTAGAACTTAATTATAATGTATTCGAACATTTTAATCTGAGAACGGCCTATAAATTCTATGATGTAAAAACGCAATACCAAACCGGGAAATTAGCAAAGCCTTTAACACCAAAACATCGTGTGTTTGGAAATGTATCCTATGAAACCGAGATTAAAAATAATAGCAATTGGAAATTTGATTTAACCTATAACTGGTTAAGCGAGCAGCGCTTCTCTTCAACAAATAACAACCCAATACAATATCAATTAGATGACTATTCCGATACGGTTGGGACATTGAATACGCAAATAACAAGAGTGTTTTCTCCAAAATTTGAAGTATATTTAGGAGGAGAGAATATTACCAATGTTAGACAAAATAATCCAATAGTTAGTGCAGACAATCCGTTTGGCTCAAGTTTTGATACTAACTTTGTATATGGTCCAATTTTTGGAAGTATGTATTACGCAGGATTAAGATATAAACTGAAATAGAAAATTATAAAACCGAATAAAATGAAAAAACTAGTATTAGTATTATTAATGATTGCAACAACAGTCACTTTTGCTCAAGACAAAAATAAAAGAGAAAGTTTAGAAGTGGATGGCGTTTGTGCAATGTGTAAATCAAGAATTGAAAAAGCATGTTTTAAAACCAAAGGGGTTAAAAGTGCCATTTGGAGTGTGGAGACACACGAGCTAAAATTGATTTTTGACGAAAACAAAACAGACTTAAAAACAATAGAAGCGAATGTGGCAGGAGTAGGGCATGATACTAAAGCGCTTAAAGCTACGGATGAAGCATATGGATCTGTACATAATTGCTGCAAATATAGAGACGAAGAGGTGCAAGATGACCATAAAAAGGAGTAATCCTCAATCAACAAGCATAAAAAAAAGCCTGCAATTGCAGGCTTTTTTTTTATAAATATAAGTCTTTTATTTATTGATAAGGGCTAACATTTCGTTTTCAATAGTAATATCAAACATATTCGCTTTTGGATTAACAATTTTAGCGTCTTTGTCAACTATAAAAACTTTATTAATCGGTTTTAGTGATAAATTTTCTATCGCCATTGTTACATTCTCAAAATGATACTCATTAGTATAGCCTAGGCGGTGACGCTTTAAAACCTCTCCTTGCTCTTGGCTACTTATAGCGTTTACACTAATAGCAATAAAATCAAACTCTGGATACTTTTTTTGAAGGTCTTTAGCACGTTCATGACATACTTTTAAATGGTAACGATCCCCTGCATCCCAAAAATAAATAAGTGTTGGCTTATTTATGATGTCTTTTAAATGATATGTGTCTTCATTTTTATCCACAACCATTAAATCAGGAATCAGTTGTCCTGGTTTTAAACGTTTGTAAGAATTAACTAACCTATTAGCTTTAGCTTTCTGATCTTTATTGGTGCTTTTTTCTTGGAAAGAGGCTAAAAGTGCATCAAAATCATCGACATGTTTAGAGGCGTTGATAAATTTGATCATGTTATAATACAATAACCTGTTTTTAATAAAGCTATCTGTTATTTTTTCTTCTATTAAGCTTAGCTTATCTAAATTGTAATCTAAAGATTGATTGTTGTAAGTATCGTCTTCAGAGTGTTTAAAATGCTCTTGTAAAGCAATATTATTAAAATGAAATCTTAAAAAAGACACATAAGGTCTGTAGTCTCTTAAAGTGTTATTATTATAGTCTATGTCTTTTCTAAAGTCAAAAAAGTTTGCAGGAAGATTACTAAAAATCTCACTTTCGTTTTTACTATAGTTTATAAAAGGATAGGCTTCTTTACTGTAATAATAATTGTAATCTATATTCGCATTAGCAAATAAGTTAAACAAGTCAGACGTGTTATGTTTTAAAGAAAATGCTTTTAAACGCTCTAATTTTGTTTTTCTTATATCGCAAAGTTTTTTGTCAAATGCTTTGGGTTCTAATTGGCTAATTTCTAAAACTTCTTGTTCTTGTTTTTCTGTCTCCAGAAATAATTCCATTAAATAATTATTTTCTTTTTCTCCAATACCACTAAAAACTAAAGACTCATCAAATTCCATCGTATTAACACGAATCATGATGCTGTCTTGTGGTTGGATTAAAAAAGCTTGAGATTCCTTTCCGTCATAAAAATTATATAAACCGGATTCGAAATTTTTGAAGTTATACTTAAAACGATTTTTAGAGTCTAAATAAACCGTGTCGATTATATCCGACGATTTGTATAAAATAATGTAATTACTACTTGGATTAATAATTTCTCCACCAAAAAACGCTGTGTTTTCTTCAATGACGTTTTTATCTTTCTTACAAGAAAGTAAAACACTTAGGCAGATTATTGTATAAAATAAAGGTCTATAAGACATATGTTAATTTATAAGGGCAACTCATATTAAAACAAAAATATGGGTTGCATAACTGTTCTCGTGTTAAGGCGTTGTTAAAACTTATTAAACAGTAATGTATAGCTTCTATTTCGGCTTAATTTTCTACTTTTGCACAAAATTAAAACTAAGTATATGTTATCAGTATCAAATTTATCAGTCCAATTCGGTAAGCGTGTGCTTTTTGACGAAGTAAGTACCACTTTTAATAATGGAAATTGCTACGGTATTATTGGAGCAAATGGAGCAGGGAAGTCAACCTTTTTAAAAATTATTTCTGGACAACAAGATCCAACGTCCGGTCAAGTACATTTAGAATCAGGAAAACGTATGTCGGTCTTAACACAAGACCACAATAAGCATGATGAAGACACTGTTTTAGAAACTATTTTAAAAGGGAATAAAGCACTTTATAAAATTAAGACTGAAATAGATGCATTATATGCAGATTATACAGACGAAAACGCAGATAGAATAGGAGAGCTTCAAGTGCAATTTGAAGAAATGAATGGATGGAATGCAGATAGTGATGCTGCAGCAATGTTATCCAATTTAGGAATTAAAGAAGAGTTTCATTACACGTTAATGGCAGATTTAGATGGTAAACAAAAAGTACGTGTGTTATTAGCACAAGCGCTTTTTGGAAATCCAGATTTGCTTATTATGGATGAGCCTACCAATGACTTGGATTACGAAACCATCTCTTGGTTAGAAAACTTTTTAGCTAACTACGATAATTGTGTTATTGTGGTATCTCACGATAGACACTTTTTAGATGCGGTTTGTACACATATTAGTGATATCGATTTTGGTAAAATCAACCACTTTTCGGGTAATTATACGTTTTGGTATGAGTCGTCTCAATTAGCAGCAAGACAACATGCGCAACAAAACAAGAAAGCGGAAGAGAAGAAGAAAGAATTAGAAGACTTTATTCGTCGTTTTTCTGCCAATGTAGCAAAAAGTAAACAAGCGACCAGTAGAAAGAAAATGATTGACAAACTTAATATTGAGGATATTAGACGTACAAGTCGACGCTATCCTGCTATTATTTTTGATCGTGATAGAGAAGCTGGAGATCAAATATTAAACGTTGAAGGATTAGAGTATGCGCTTGATAACGAAGTGTTATTTAAAAACATCCATTTAAACCTTCAAAAAGGAGATAAAGTGGTGCTTTTTTCAAGAGATTCTAGAGCAACGACCGCTTTTTATGAAATTTTAAATGACAATTTAAAAGCGGATGCTGGTAAATTTGATTGGGGCGTTACAACGACACAATCTTATCTTCCATTAGATAATAGTTCGTTTTTTGAAAGTACCGATATGACGTTAGTCGACTGGTTACGTCAATGGGCACAAACAGAAGAAGAACGTGAAGAAGTCAATATTAGAGGTTTCTTAGGGAAAATGATTTTTAGTGGTGAAGAAGCATTAAAAAAATGTAATGTTTTATCTGGAGGAGAAAAAGTACGTTGTATGTTATCTAGAATGATGATGACAAGAGCTAATGTATTACAATTAGACGAACCTACAAATCACTTAGATTTAGAAAGTATTACTGCATTTAATAACTCTTTAAAAAACTTTAAAGGGACCATGTTATTTACAACACATGATCATGAGTTTGCACAGACGGTAGCTAATAGAGTAGTGGAGTTAACACCAAATGGGGTTATTGATAGATATGCAACGTTTGATGATTATATGCAAGATCCAAAAATTAAAGAACTGCGTGATAAAATGTACACCAGATAATTTAAGTTATTATAATAAAAAAAGCCTTCAGATTGTTCTGAAGGCTTTTTTTTTAAGCTTCTGTTTCATTTTGAATAGACTCAATAATAGGTCGTGCTTTTTCCTCCTCGCTTTTGTGAACAAAGACTTCCGGAAGTCTTGCACCTGCAAAACCACTTAATCGACCAGATTCGTTTTCATCTTTAATCACTGGGTTAATTCCAATCTCTTCTAATCGTGATTTTATTAATTGAACGGTAATAAAATTTCCTTCAAAAATTTTTATATAGTCTGTCATATGTATTGTATTTATAGTGTTTACTAAAGATACAAAAAAATAGAGTATAAGTAAAGTGAAATAAAAGCTATGATTTTGTTAAAAAATCAAATTAGAAGCTCTATTAAGCTTGTTGGTAATAAAAAAGCCTTCAATTTAATTGAAGGCTTTTTTATTTTAATCTTGTTTTTTTAACTGTGTATAATTATAAAGGGCATACACACCATAACCAATAGAGGCTACTGATATAATTAATCTAAACGTATCTAACGTTGGACTAGCGGTGTAATGCTGGTATAATCTATAACTACCAAAACCAAGAAGTAATAGTCCTGTAAATAAATTATAAAGCTTGTTGTTTCTAAGTGATTCCATAATTATCTTAATTCTGCTCCAAGCTGACGCTCAAAATTATTTTGTAATTTATTCATGATTTTATCAACCACTTTATCAGTAAGTGTTTGGCGCTCGTCCATAAAAGTAAAACTAAGGGCGTAACTCTTTTTCCCTTTAGGTAAGTTTTTACCTTGGTAGACATCAAACAAGTTAACCTTTTTAAGTAATTGCTTCTCTGTCTTTTTGGCGATAGCTTGTAAACTGTCAAACGTAACATTGTCATCTAAAAGCAATGCAAAATCACGACGTACTTCTGGATATTTAGGAATAGCCGTAAACTTAATTTTATTACGCTTAGCAACTTCAATAATAGTGTCCCAATTAAAATCAGCATAAAACACGTCTTGAGTAATATCAAAATGCTTTGTTATTTTAGATTTTAAAACACCAAAGTTAACTAAAGTGTCTCTTCCAATTTTTAACTGTAGTCCTTCAGAAAACACATCACTTGTAGTCGCACTTTCTTGGTAACGTGAAATGCCTAGACGGTCTAGCGTACTTGCAATACTTCCTTTTAAGAAAAAGAAATTTGTTTTAGCCTGTGGTGCATTAGACCAGCTTTCTTCCGTTTTAAAACCAGTAATAAACAATGATAAATGCTTATACTCTTCACGTGTTCCATCGTAATCATGATACGTTTTTCCAAATTCAAAAAACTTTAAATTAGATTGACGTCTATTAATATTGTGACTTAAAGCTTCTAAACCAGAAAATAATAAACTTTGACGCATGACACCTAAATCTTGACTTAAAGGGTTTAACATCTCTACATTATGTGCTGCTTTTAACTGTTCTGTTAATGCTATATAATTGGCACTAGTTAACGAGTTAGCCATAATCTCGAACCAACCTTGAGCAGCTAATTGATTACCAACCACGTTTTGTAATTTATAATCTTCAAATCTTGATGCGTTTGATATTGACGCATTCAATTTAGAGTTAGTTTCAATATTATTATAACCAAAGACTCTTAAGATTTCTTCAATAACATCTGCTTCTCTTGTCACATCATTTCTAAATGCAGGAATAGTTAAGCCTAAACCTGTTTCAGTCACACTATTTATTTTTATATCTAAAGACGTTAGTATTGATTTTATAGTTTCCGTAGGGATTTCTTGACCAATTAATTTAGTCACCTTTTCAAAACTTAACCTAACTTGAAAGTCTTCAATTTTATTAGAATAGATATCAGTAATATTACTTGTAATTTCTCCACCAGCAATTTCTTGTATTAATAAAGCAGCACGTTTTAAAGCGTATTCTGTTATGTTAGGATCAATACCGCGCTCAAATCTAAAAGAAGCATCTGTATTTAATCCATGACGTTTTGCTGTTTTACGTACACTTACTGGATTAAAGTAAGCACTTTCTAAAAAGATAGTAGTCGTTTGAGCTGTAACACCAGAATCTAAACCTCCAAAAACACCAGCAATACACATCGGTTTCTCTGCATCACAAATCATTAAATCGTCTTCATGTAGCTCACGCTCCACACCGTCTAAAGTTGTAAATTTAGTTCCTGTTGGTAATGTTTTAACTTCAATTTTATTTCCATTTACTTTACTCGCATCAAAAGCATGTAATGGTTGCCCTAAATCATGTAACACATAATTAGTAGCATCTACAATATTATTAATAGGAGATAAACCAATAGCTTTTAGTCTGTTTTTTAACCATTCTGGAGAGTCTTCAACCTTTAATCCAGAAATAGTAACACCACAATATCTTGGTGCCAATTCTTTATTAAGGACATCAACATCAATTTTAAGTGTTCTACTATCGATATGAAAAGCACTAACACTTGGTGTAATTAACTCTATTGTGATTCCTTTTTGTTGTAATCCTGCTTTTAGGTCGCGTGCTGTACCATAATGACTCATAGCATCGGCACGATTTGGAGTTAATCCAATTTCAAAAACTTGATCATTTTCTACATCAAATAAATCGGCACAGGCAGTACCAATAATAGTATCTTCTGGTAATACTAGGATGCCATCATGAGATTTTCCTAAACCTAACTCATCTTCAGCACAAATCATCCCGTGACTTTCCTCACCTCTGATTTTTCCTTTTTTGATAGTCCAAGCTTCCCCTTCTTCAGTATACAGTGTTGTACCAATAGTTGCAACAGGTACTTTTTGTCCAGCAGCAACATTTGGTGCACCACAGACAATTTGTATGGGTTGTTCTTGTCCTATATTTACTGTTGTAACTTTTAATTTGTCAGCATTACTATGTTGTACGCAAGTTAAAACTTCGCCTACTATAACACCTTCTAAGCCACCTTTTACACTTTGGTAAAGGTCTAAACCTTCTACTTCAAGTCCTAAATCTGTCAGTAATTCGCTAGTTTGTTCTGGAGTCCAATCTGTTTTAATAAATTGTTTAATCCAGTTGTAAGAAATCTTCATTTTTATACTAATTAAGACCACAAATATAACAATACTTAGTAGTTTTTGTGATTTAAAAAACAGCTTTTATTTCATTTTTTAATGTCGGTAAATATTAAATATTTGGTTGGATTTCATTGGAAAAAGAGTATTACATCGGTTAAATGCGTGTTTAGGCGATAAATATTGGATTAGTGCTAGGTGCCTAAGTCTTTTGAAGCTGTTTCTGCGTAACATAGACAGTTACTAATTATTAAAATTTACGAATTATGAAGACTATTTTTAAAATAGCATTAGTTGTCTTATTGTTTTCAGCAACTTCTTGTAGAGATACAAAGAAGGATGAAGCAACACTTAAAGCAACTGAGCAAATTGAAACTATTGAGGTTGAAACTGATAGCATTACAAATGAATTAAAAGTTGAAGCTGAAGATTTAGAAAATGAATTAAACGAACTTGAAAACGAACTTGAAAACGAACTTGAAAACGAAACCGAAAAATAAAATGAGACATTTAAAAGTAATAGTAGTATGCGCTGGGTTATTTGTATTTAATAGTCAGCAGTCCCTTTTTGCACAAGTTGAAGTTAAAGAGGAAGTAGAGACAAAGGTTGGTGATAAAAAAGCTGAAATGCACGCCAAAAAAGAAGAGAAAAAAGCTGAGTTGCAAGAGAAGAAAGCGGAAATGCTGGACAAGAAAACAGACTTGAAAGATAAGCGCGAGGCCTTAAAAGGTGAAAAAGCTGAGCTTAAAGCGGAAATGAAAGGGGAGCGTGATGAAATGAAGGAAAAAATGAAAAACGCTACTGAAGAAGAAAAGGTTGAAATCAAAGACGCTATGAAAGAAAAGCAAATGGCTAAGCGTGTTGATTTAAACGAAAAACGCGAAGCACTTAAAGCAGCGCGTGAAGCTTATAAAGGAGATAAGGAAGCGTATAAAAAAGAACGTTTAGAAGTTGTTAAAGCTAGAATGACTAAAAGTAATGAACGTCTTACCAAAAGTGATAAGTTAGTTACAAACGGAAAAGAAAGATTAGCTAAGGCTAAAGCTAAATTAGAAGTGCAAAAAGCAGAAGGAACGGTAACAGAAGAGCAGATTGCAAAGCGTGAAGCAACATTTAAAAGAGTAGAAGAAAAATTAGCAAAGCATGAAAACTCTGTTAAAAGAAGTAAGGAACAAATAGAATTAAGAAAAGAAACGATTTCTAAGCTTGAAGAAGTAAAAGAATAAAGAGTACGCTTCAATTCGGTTAAAAAAAAGACATTGTTAACGCAATGTCTTTTTATTTGTAAGTATTTTGGCGATATTACGATTAATATTAAACTGAAATTAAGATTGTCATGCGCTATATTGTCCTATTATTGATTGCTATTACTTTATGTTCTTGTGATAAAAATGAAACTGAATTGTTAACATTTGGAAAGTATAGAGCGGAATTAAAAGTCAGTGATACAACATTTTTGCCATTCACTTTTAAAGTAAAAGACGCTAATACAGTAGAGATTTATAATGCTGAAGAAATTATTACTGTCGATGAGATTAGTTATAAAAATGATTCCGTTTATATTAAACTTCCTGTATTTGAAGGGATGCTAATCGCAAAAATTAAAGATCAAACTTTAAATGGTCGTTTTGTGGTTCCTGAAAAAGGAAGAGAACAAGCGTTTACTGCTTCTAAAAAAGAGACTAGATTTGATATTATTGGAACACCAAAAAGTAATATTACAGGGCAATGGGAAACGGTTTTTAGTCCAAATACTGACGCTGATAGATATGTTGCTAAAGGTGTTTTTAAACAAAAAGATAATGTCGTAACAGGTACTTTTTTAACCGAAACTGGAGATTATCGTTATCTTGAAGGTGTCGTTAATGGAAATCAATTAAAATTATCAACCTTTGATGGTGCCCATGCTTTTTTGTTTACTGGTACAGTAAGCGACAGTACCATAAATGGACAGTTTTATTCTGGTAATCATTGGAAAGAACCGTTTACGGCTAAACGTAATGACAATTATGAACTAGCAAGTGCAAACGATTTAACTTTTTTAAAGGAAGGTTACGATAGCTTAGCTTTTACATTCCCCGATACGGACGGTAATCTCGTTTCTTTAACAGATGATCGTTTTAAAAACAAAGTGGTAGTCGTTCAAATTATGGGAACGTGGTGTCCTAATTGTTTAGACGAAAGTAAATATTACACACAGTATTATAATGCTAATAAAGACAAGGCTATTCAGTTTGTAGCCTTAGCATTTGAATATGCTAAAACAGAAGAGAAAGCCTTTAGTTTTATTAAACGCTTAAGGGATCGATTAGATATTGCATATCCTATTTTGTTAGCACAAACAGGTACTACAAGTAAATCTAAAGCTAACGAGAAACTACCCATGCTAAATCAGATTTTAAGTTATCCAACGTCTATTTTTATTGATAAATCAGGTAAAGTACGTAAAATACACACGGGATTTAATGGGCCAGCAACAGGAGCTAAATTTACGGCGTTTAAAACAGAATTTACGGAGTTTATGACTCTGTTGGAAGCGGAGTAGGTCGCAGGGAAGTGATGCTTTGTTTTATTATTCGATAAGGTTTTTTAAACGCTACTGTTTTTAGTTTGCTTTATCTGACTTTTGTTTTGCCTGATTAGTATCGTTTTTACAACACGTAAGGAAAAAAAGAAACACTAGTAAAAGGGACGTGTTTACATTCTAGAGGAATTATTTATTGTAGTTATTTAAGGTGTTTTACTAAATATAACTATAATGCGTGCATACTTAGTAAGCTAGTGAATTATAAGATCTAAAAATGTCCATTTTGGTATACTTATTTAGAAAACAGGTAAAGTCGTTTAGAAAGAATAATAGGAACTTTGCTGCATGAAAAAGATATCAAACCTTACAATTTTTACTTTATTATTGGTCAGCAGTTTAACTATTATGGTAGGGACGGTCATTGCGCCTTCACTTTCCGGTATTGTCGGACATACCAATTTTAGTTTATCACCAAGTTGGCTAATTACATTGCCATCTTTAGGTGTTGTTATATTTGCGCCCCTAATCGGACGTTTATTACCTAAGTTTGGTAATTTTAAACTCCTTTGTTTGGGCCTAGTGCCTTATGGTATTTTGGGTGTTATTGGCGCTTTTATTACCAACGATTACCTCTTAATTGTTGATCGATTTTTATTAGGTGGTGCAACCGTTGCTATTCAAGTCTCTGTTACTGCTTTTATAGCCGAATTATTTACAGGAGAAAAACGGTTAAAAATGATTGCTTGGCAAGTGATGTCTATAGAATTTGGAGGTGTTGTTTTCTTAGCCTTAGGAGGGGTTTTAGGGCAAATTGACTGGCAATATCCTTTTTATATTTATCTAACCGCAATAGTCTGCTTAATCTTAGTTTTAAAAGCATTACCAAAATCAAAATCTAAAATAGAAAATGAAGCTATTATAATAGCTACGAAAAAGAATAGTAAATTGAAGGTGCAACTTATTTTTTTAGGTGCTTTATTAGCTATGATGTTATTTTTTGTAGGTTTTGTTACGTTACCGTTGTACTTGCCAGAAACCTTTAGATTTAGTGCGTCTGAAACTGGGTTTTTAATGGCCTTTATTTCATTAATTACTATTGTAGTGGCTAGTCAAATGCCTAAGACAGTAAAGCTATTGGGAGAAGGAAAAACGGTAACCGTCGGTTTTTTATTTTTTATGCTTGGGTATACCGTTTTAGCTATGGCGATTAATGTTCCGTTTTTAATACTAGCAGCAGTTTTTATTGGAGTGGGATTTGGTTTGACTATTCCGTTATTAAGCCATATGATGGTAGAAGTCAGTACGCCTCAAAATCAAGGTAAAAACTTAAGTTTACTCTCTATGGGGATTTTTGGAGGACAATTTTTATCCACTTTTATAGAGTACGTGTCTACCAACTATACGGCAGTATATAGTGTAAGTGCTAGTTTAGCATTAATAATAGCTGTTGTAATGTATTATAGGTTTCAAAAGTTATCTAAATAATAAGGTTGGTTAATTTCTTCTTACATTTGAAAAATACTTAAAATGTAAATGAATACCAATCATTGGAATACTAAAATTCAGATTGTGGAACAGTTTGATGGTAGCACTAAGATGTTATCAGAGAATTCTATGGGGATTTATATTCAGTCTGAAACTAATGATGCTTTATTGGTTCATTTTAAGCCATTAAACCAAAAATTTAATCATAAGGTTTTTAATACAAACGCTGGTGTTTTATTAAATTTTGAACGTGATCTTATTGATGAAGATGATATCGAGTATGCTTTGGATGTCTTCGCATTATTTAATAAATTCCCTGAATTTTATATAAAGCAAAAAGAGGAAGTCCTTCAAATTCAGCAATTAATTAATTGGCTTAAAGGCGAGTTTTACAGCGAAACCACCTCTTACATCATGCTTAAAACATTGCTTAAAGTTTTGTTATTGCATTTAATACGTTTTCAGAATGCTGGCTTTTTGAAACAAGATTTAAATCAAAAAAGGATCTTTCAGTTTTTAGAATTAATGGAGACTACTTTTTTATATGAAACGACTACAGAATATTATGCGACTCAATTAGGGATTAGTAGCAAACGTTTAAATCAGGTTTTAAAAGAAAAACTTAACTGTACTGCAAAACAGATTATACAACAACGTCAAATTACGGAAGCTAAACGTAGCCTTGTTAAAAGCGATAGTACGACTAAAGAGATAGCATTTCGGTTAGGTTTTGACTCGATAAGTAGCTTTTCTAGGTTTTTTAAGAAAAACGTAGGCGTTAGTCCTTCTGTTTTTAAGACGGAACATTAAAGTGCTTTTATTTTAGAAGTCAATTAAATCATGAGATGGAAAGACTATGATGTTATTAATAATCAAAATTATTTAGATAAAAAAAAAGCCTTTTTAGGTGGGATATCTATTATTAATAACGCTACTGTTTTTAGTTTGCTTTATCTTCCTCATGCACTTTATCAATCTTCCAACCATTTTTATCTGCTGATAAATCAAAAGATTTAAGCAATTTTGTTTTTGGATTTTTATACTGAATTAACACCGTAATCGATAAACTATCTAATGACTTTGGAGTGTCATTAAAAACAAGATATGGTTTAGATTCAATTAGATGTTTTTCAAGTTTTATGTTTTTGTGTAAGAGGCTATCGTCTAACTGAAAAAGTTCTCCTTCATTACCTGGGTTAATCCATAAAATGGTAACATTATGATTCTTTTCAAACATATTAATAAATTCTTGATGGTCTAATAATGTACCATATTTTTCATAGAATGTATGTAATCCTTTTTCTTTTAATCCTTGGTTATAACTAATCTTAGCGGTACCACAACCAAAGACTTTAGTTCTGTTTTGAACAAGTATCGTGTCCGTTAAACCATTTATTCTAATCGTATTGAAAAATGTTTTATACGGGGAATGCACAATACTTTGCAGTGCTGTGTTAGTCTTATTTAAATTATTTACAATGGTATCCGATTTGTTTTTTGAGCAACCGGTTGATAGTATAAAAATAGATAGGAATAATAGGTTTTTCATCGTTTGTTAATTTAAAAAAGAGAAATGAGCCATTCGCAAAATGTATCACAACAACCGCCCATTTGACAATGAATATAGGAAATGGGTATTAAGAATAGCAAAAGAAAAGGCACATTTGTCCAGGCGATTTTATATTGTTTTCGGCGAAGTCTATAAATTAAGTCAATGATAAAACCAATAAGTAAAATCGCTAGTATAAAAAATAAAAGTATTGCTAATCCCAAGCCAACGTCACCTTTATGTAGTTTTTTATTATTTTCGGCAATAGAATACATACTAAAAAAGTATAAGCATACAAGAGGAATGGCTATGATTAAAACTCTTTTTATAAAATGTATAAATAGGTTCATTGAGTTGTTTATCAATACAATTAGAGTATTGTGACCGTGTTATGGGTGATCTTTATTTCTTTTTTTGAGGGATGTCCCATTCAACATCATACTTTTCGAGGTAGTCCTCAATAGGATTTAAATTAATGTCTTGTCTTCTTTGATTAACATATTCGGGGTCAGAAATATCATAAACTCTCATTTTAAATTCATCGGAATACGGGTCAGGACCTAGTATAGTGCCATAGACTTGTAATTTTCCATTATAAACTAATAAGCCGTCTATTAATGTGGCATAATTAAAAGGATTAGATTCTCCTTTTAAAACAGACGTTTTTATGATTGATTTGTATTTTGTTTTTATGGAATCATGAGCAAAATTAATAATCAAACCAAAGTTGTTGTTAGCAGTCTTACCAACTTTAGGTATAGAAAGCCATCCATGTTTCTGGATGACTTGATTTACAAATAGACCACATGCGTTAGATAAATTAGTACGATGTGTAATGGCAGCCGTTTTGCCATCTCGAATTGAGGTAAAGTGTTTAGGTGTTGCTTTATCTCGGCTATTTATTTTGTTAATTATTTTTTTTAACTGCAGCTTGAGCGAGTCGATTGTTTTATGTTCTGGTGTTATATTTATATCATTTTGAGCCGTCCCTAGTATTGAAAAAGATAAGAATAGTATTAATAGATATTTATTCATCATAAGTCTTTTAGTATTGCTATATTTTGGATAAAATCAAGTTTCAGAGTTGTGTTATCCGATCTTAAGTTAGTTTTATATAATTTCATCACGATTTAGAGAAAACACATGTTCTCCAATTTGATTTAGTCTTTCAATAATGTCAGCACTTCCATTATCAATAACGTGTTGTCTTTCTTTTTCTGAAATAGGAACCATCCAGAGCAGATTTATTTTTGAATGTCTATAGTCTTCAATTTCTGATTGCGGTAGGACATTCAGTTTATTTGTTAGTATTACATAGTCAAATTTTGTAGAGTTAAAAGGATTAAAGTTGAGGGTATGACCTTCTCCTAAAAACGTGATATTGTCCCAAGGAAGAGAAGATTGCCCGCTAATCCATTCTCCCATCTCTTGTATGTCCTTGTCTGTAAAAGTGGAATCTAAGATAATTCCAAGTTCAATTCTGTTTGTTTCAAACCTATTGTCTGTATACATTTCGACAGCAGGCATCGGCAGTAACGAAAGTCCAACAGTCGCAAAAACAGTTTTAGAGGTTCCTTGTCTTAGATAGAGGCCTTTTGGAGGCCATTCATTACCATCAATAGCATAATATTTATCTTGTTTTCCAAAGGCTTTGTCGTAAGCATCAAGTAGTAGTGGTTGTTGACTATTAAAAGGGTTTATATCTAAGTCCCATGCATTCCAAAATTCTTGAGCTTTTGAAATACGATCATACATTTGATTAGAGTCGGAAAGCTCCCATGCAAAATCACCATGTCCTTTAGCAGCTCTCGCGTACCCTAAAAAATCACCTTGCCCAGCCCAACTAGGAATAATAGCAAGAATTTCTCCATCTGATAAAAGTGCTGCTGCATCACCTTCTTCTAACCAAATAATACTTAGTTTATCTGCTTCTAGTTTTTCTTGACCTTCAGGGAATTTACAATACTGTTTGGTTTGCATTGGAGAGATTCCTTTTTCCATTAATGCTTTTTCCTGTTTATCTGGAGCATCCTTTAAATTTCTGACCCAAGAACATTTTACTCCAAAATTAGAATTTTCTGGTCCCCATAAATAAAAATACACCACACGATTGTCTTGTTCTACTATGGCAGTTATTGGACAGGAAGGCGAATTTTGTTCTAGTAAGATTTCTGCCTCTTGAAATACTTCTGTTTTGTTAGAAAAAAGATTTTTTATAAAACTCATTTGTTTTCTTTTAATTGATTTTGATTTTTGAATCAGGCATAGGGCGATAGAATAGGGTAAGTGGTTAATTAAAGAAAACAGAGCCTAACTACCTATATTATTACAATACGCATTAAAGAGAATCTATAGATGCTATATTTTTGAACATTTACCTGTATTTAGATCTGCTAAACTAGGGTTGTAGTTATTATATTTAATTTCAAAATTGTCTTTTGATTCTGCTTCAGTATTTACACTGTTTTTAAAAAGGTTTTTAATGGCACAGTAGTTCTCTAATTTTAAATTATTTCTGATACTTAAGCTACCAACACTTTTTAAATGCTCAAAACCATCAAGATTTGGTAATGCTTTATTATCGGCTATATGTAATTCGCCTCCTATTTTAGTTATGTTTTGTAAGGCGACTAATGATACTAAACTATTGTTTGACCAAATGTCTAAATAAGCCCCTAATGTTTTTAAGTTTTGTAGTCCGTCTAAGTTTTCTAAAGCATCATTACCTCTTATTAAAGCGCCTTTATTGATGCTTTCTAAATGTTCTAACCCTTGTAAAGTGGTCAGGCTTTTATTGTCATTAATGATTAATGTTTTTATGCTAGTTATTTTTTCTAAACCTTTTAATGTTGTTAATTTTTGATTCCCAGAAATTTTTAGAGCTTCTCCAATGGACTTAATTTGTAATGCGGCTATGGTTAACAATTCATCATTATCATCAATAGTTAAATGTGTTGTTACGGTTGTTAGTTGTTCTAACCCTTCGCAACTGTTTAATTTACTATTTAAAAACACCTCAAATTCACCAACGGTCTGTAAATTGGTTAAGCCTTTAAAAGAAATAAGTGCTGTGTTATGAGCTATTCTAAAGTATTCTTCTACCGTTTTTAAATTATTTAATCCTTCTAAATTTTCTAAACAGATATTTGCTAAAACTTCTATGTTAGCAACTTTAACAAGCGCTTCTAATCCTTTTAAAGATTTCAGTTTTAAATTACCAATAATATATAAACCTTTTGATATGGTTTTAATTTTAGAGAGTGCTGTTAGTGTTGTGATATCACTACCATTGGTTTTGTCTCCAATAATAAGAGTCCCTTTTATATCGGAAATGTGTTCTAAAATTCCTCCTGCACTTAAGGCTTTATTTAGGTCATCTTGATTTTTTAAATGAATATCCCCAGTATACGTTTGCGCATTTATAGTGCTTAAAAAAAGTATGCTAAAAAAGAGGAATAGTGTCAAAAAAGCTGTTTTTCTTTTAATGAAGCCGGCTTTATTGTAAACTATTTGAGTTTCTATTGTTTTCATTTTGTGATATTTTATAGGATGAATGTAGTCATTTTAAATGTATCATGCAGATGGCGTCCAGTGTTTAAATCTCCCAATGTGTAACATAATGTGCTATTGATTTTGCTTCAAATTCTTTTAGAAATAGCGAATTAGCTTGATAAGTTTGTTCTCTAGGTAAAATATATTCTTATGGGTGTGATTTTTAATGAGGATAGTTTTTATAGTGTATATCGTTTAAATTTTTGTTCAAACCTATTTTCCAGAAAACCATTCTGCAAAAAGGTGTCAGTAAATTCCCAAATCAAATCTAAAACATCGTCGTCTTCTTTTATTATGCCTTGTCCTTCATTTTCTTGAATTTCTCCCTCTGAATAAATGTATTTTCTGTCTAATTTTCCATTAGTATATTTTTCGAAATAGTAGGTGTCTGATACATCAGAAATCATGAATTGTATAATATCTGTCTCAAAAGTTGAAATGTCATAAATCTGACCGAGTTCGGTAATTATTAACGTCCCTGTTTTTGTTTGTAAAATGTCTACAGTGTTATCGTCCCGGAAGCTGCTTGTTGCTTCTTCAAAACTAACCATTTTGTAAAAAGCGATATTACTTTCTAAAAGCGTATTGATTTGAGTGTTATCTGTTTGACCTTTTATTAATAATCCCGCAATGTTAAATCCCATATTTTTATTTTTTTGAATTTAGATATTCTTTAATTGTTCTTGTGTATAATGTACGATGAGTTTGTTGTTTAGGATGTTGCATTAATTTTACTTGAGGTCTTATTGATGGATTGCCAGAAGTCTATGTCCAATTTTCATGTAGTCTGATTTTTCCGTTTGCCATGACTTCAGGTTTAGATTGGCATACACTTGTCATTAATTCGCCTTTTACATTAATCTGATTGTAGCGCATATCTATACATTCTTTTTGATCCACGATCCCTATTAAATGTCCTTCTACAATTTGTTCATCGCTATACTTGGCTGTCAAAATAGGCTCATTTTGCTTATATTTAAAAACGGTTTCCGCGGAGGTTTCTGCGTGGTCAGAATTGGTAACGGGATTAAAATTTTTATTGTGATAGTTCATTCTGATAAGTTTCCTTTTTAAAGTATTTAGTTGGTATTAGTCTACAAGTGTTCCGTTATTATATTTTGTTTCTTTTATAAGTTTACCTGCAGTGTCGTAAGATTTCCAAGTGCCTTCCTTTTTGCCTTTGTTATAAAAACCTGTTTGTTCTGTTTTTTTATTAGGATGGTAGGTTTTAAATGAGCCATCATAAGTGTTATTCAAATAATTGATATCACTTTTTAATACAGGTTTATTATTAATGATAGCGTATTCTTTTACGGATATTTTTTTGGAGTCAAATTGAAAGTAGTTGGTCTCTTTGGTTACTATTCCGTTAGTATTAAATGTTTTCCATAGCCCTGTTTTGTAGTTTTTCTCGTATGTTCCTGATAAAACTATAATTCTATCTTCTCCTAAGTAGGCGGTATATGGACCTGTTATTTTTTGGTCAGCATCGTAAAACCCTTCTAGCATGGTAGCCTTATTATTTTGATTGCTATTGCCTTCAGCTCCAGAATTTTCAGCAGTATGTTTAAAAGCACCTATTTTTTTATTGTTCGCATAAGTATCTTGCCAAAACAAAGTCCCATCGTCGTTGTACCTAGTTTGGGTGCCATGCTTTTTGTCTTCAACATAATAATCAGCATCTTTTAACTGTCCTTTGTAATTGTACTCTTCTTGTAATCCTTCAAGTTTATCATTTAATGTTCTGACAACCTTTATCTTTTGGCCACTATTATTTTTATACGTTTTTTCAATGCTGTTACCTTTGGCTGTTGCTATGGTTTTTAGGTCAATAAGATTAGGGATGCCATTCTCATAAGTGTATGTTTTACTTATTTTACCTGTTTGTAAATCATAGATATCCAAGGTTCCGTTTCCATCTTTTAAGCTCCCATATTTAACAGGAGTTCCTTCAATATTATAAAATTCATCTACATTAAAAATGGTGTTTTTTTTATACTGTAATACGCGGTGCAATTGCTTATTAATAAAATAAGATTTTGAGGTTCCAGTTGTTGTACCATCTTCATAATTTAGTATAAGCTCTATGTTACCATTTTTATGAAAGGAAGTGTAAGCGCCATTCATTTTGTTGTCTTTGTAAAACACCGAGGCAATTAACTGCCCGTCTTGATTATATTGAAGCCATTTACCTTGTTGCTCACGAGTGCGTTCTTCACCAAAAAAAGTTTTTTTGATAATTGTTGAAAAATCGCCTTTAGCACTAACTTTACCATTAGGGTGATATAAGATTATTTCACCTATTTCTATCTTTCCATTAGTTAGTAGTGTATCTTTTGTGAAAGTGGCTTGTTGTGCGATATGATCATTTTGATCAAAAGAAGTTTCCACTGTTGCTTTGCCATATATAGGATGGTTAATTTCTTTTGTTGTTGTACGTTGTGCTTTAATAGCTGTTGTGCTAATTAAAAGTGCAACAAATAGAATTAATTTCGTTTTCATATTTTTTTACTTTTGATTGTGTTGTAGGTAGGTGATTCACTTTTTGGTTTGGTTTTATTCTTTGGTCAATATTAAATTGTTGTCTATTTCTTCAAAAATGTCTTTAAAGACTTCATGTTCATCTACATTGTCATATTTTTTATATACCGTCTTATCTAAATCTAAACCGATACTAATAATGACTAGATTATTATTCTGATCTAACCAATAACCAGATTCTTTGAAACCGTCTTCATAAAGTACTATTTTTTTCAAGTTGAGGTTTAAATCACCTTTTTTAATGATAATATCCTTTTCGTATATAAGTTGAGCATCTAAAGCTTCTCTTCTAAAAGATTTTACTTTAGTGAGATTTAAGGTCAGTAGTTTTCCTTTTGAAGAATAATCTAGGGTGGATAATATGTGTAAGATAGCCCTATAGGATGTTGTGGGGTATGCCGATTTTTTGGTAACCGTCTTACCATTTATTTGCTTGTTCCAATATTGTATACTATCCTTATGACTAGTCGTAATAGTCATAGCATAATCTTTAGTTTCGATACTATCTATATATTTTGAATGTTGAGTGATTTTTGATGGAATATAGAATGCTGTATTTGAAAAACAAATTTTATAGTGGTTAATCACCGTTTTATTGAGTGCAACACTTTTAAAATTAGAGTTTATTTCAATCGAATCTTTATAAGTTATTATTTCTGTAGTGCCTTTTATTTCTTCATTAGGATAATACGCTTTATAAAAATTATGATTGATTACTTCTTGACTAAAACAAATGTTTATGTTCAGGGCGATTAAGTAAGTAATGACTATGTTTTTTTTGGTCATAGTATTTTTAATTAGTTTTACTATTAAATTAAGATATTGAAGACGTGTTTTTCCTGTATGCCTAATAATACCATTAATAGTAATCAAAGGTGTGTATAATATCTTTGTTTGTTAAGGATAAAAGACTTCCTTTATTGTTGTATTCAGGTTTTAGTTTAGGATGTAAATCAATTTTAATAGCTTCTAAATTTATAGTATTTGATTTTAAGTCTAAATCATTATTAGTGAAGAAATGGTTGGTTATTAAACCTTTTTTATTGAATTCATAGCCTTTAATAAAAAAATAAGATCCTGCTTGAACTTTTATTAATTTTATAATTGATTTATTTCTTTTGAAAGTGTAATACTCAATATAGTTTTTTCCAAACTGCTTGTTATTTGCTTTTATAATTTCGCCTTTAGCAGTATGTATAAATTGAATTCGGAGGTCTTCAATGGATAATTTTTTGTCAAGATTATCTGTTTCGTATTTAATTATACTGTTTTTATCTGTGGCAAAATATACGATGTAACTTTTATTTATCGTACGTCCGTGTTTTATACTATGCTTAATGTAGTCAATTAAACCATTGCTTTTTTTATATATTACTTTGTAGGAGCCGTGTCGGTCTGTGTGTAAAGAATCTAAGCGTCCTTTTGTGTCAAAAAAATAATCGTTAAAATCATTTTTAGTTTTTGTTCTAATACGTTTAATATTTTTTGGAATAAAAAAAATGGATTCTTTATGTAGATAATAACTAGGTGCAAAATCTTTAAATAGTAAGTCTTGATTTATCGTATTGACAATAGATTTGTCTATTAAAAAAGTAGTATTGAAATGGTCTAAATCAATCCCTAAAGAATTATCTAAACGTACTGTTTGTATAGAGTTGTTTTTCTGTTTTGTCGTTTTACAACTGTACAGTGAAATAATAAAAATGCTGTAAATTAATGTTATATAGATTTTTTTTGTCATACTGGGTTGCTATGTGTTTAGCTAATGGTTACAAAGTTAATTTTTAAATTAGAAAAACCGAATAGTTTTCAACAGAGTTAGTGATAAGTTATTATAATCAAGAAAGATAGTGGTTTAAGGAGAATGGTTTAGATCATAATAGAATGAAGGCATTATTTTTTATGTTTGCATTTTACTGAACATAATAAAATTATACTTATGAGTAGAATACTATTGTTTGCTATCACGTTAAGCACATTGCTTAGTTGTCAAAATAACGAAAATAAGCTGCTTCCTATAGAAGTGAATGGGAGAT
Organism: Olleya sp. HaHaR_3_96; assembly: GCF_019278545.1. Classification (NCBI taxonomy): domain Bacteria; kingdom Pseudomonadati; phylum Bacteroidota; class Flavobacteriia; order Flavobacteriales; family Flavobacteriaceae; genus Olleya; species Olleya sp. HaHaR_3_96. The sequence continues at coordinate 3,692,566 of NZ_CP058987.1, read as the reverse complement.
TGGGGTTTATTAACTATTCTGGAGAGATGGTTATAGAGCCAATATATACTGATTTTGAAGGGTATTCAAATGGTGTTATAGGTGTCGGACTTAACGGAAAAGATGGTTTTATTGATGAAGAAGGAGAAGAACTTACAGGTTTTATATACGATCGTGTCCGTTATTTTACTGATGGTTTAGCAAGCGTGAGACTGAATGGTAAATATGGTTTTGTAAATACCAAAGGAGACGTTGTAATTCCAATAAAATATGGTTTTGTATTTCATTTTAGTGATGGGATGGTTGCTTTTAAAGAAGATTCGTATGAGCAAAAATATGGTTATCTTAATAAAAGTGGCGCTGTAATTGTTAAACCAATATTTGATGAAGCTAAAGCGTTTTTTGAAGGTTTTGCAGCGGTAAAGATTGATGATAAGTATGGTTTTATTAATAAAAAAGGAGACTATATTGTAACGCCTAAATATGATAGGGTTGAAGATTTTTTTGAAGGTTATGCCGCAGTCAGTAAAGAAGGGTTGTGGGGATTTATTGATGGCTCAGGTAATGAGGTTATCCCTTTAATATATCGTGAAGTTAAACCGTTTATAGAAGGTTACGCTATTGTCGATAAAAGTTACAATAAAAAGGGAATGATAAACACATTAAATGAAATGGTCATTCCTTTTGAATTTGCAGAATTAGAACCTTTTCAAGAGGGACTTGCAGTCGCTAGTTATTTTGGAGATAAAAAAGGATTTATTAATAAAGAAGGAAAGTGGGTGATTACTTTGTCGTATGATTATGCTGAAGGTTTTAACGAAGGATTAGCAGCTGTAGGTATTAGAAATGGTCGAGAAGAAGAAAACGGAGACGTTTTATTTGGTTATATCGATAAAAAAGGAAAGCAAGTTATTGCTCCTAAGTTTAGTTCCGCTCGACCTTTTGTCGATGGAATTGCTATTGTTGGTGTGAAAACAGGAGAATATACCCATGCTTTAGGTTATATAAATAAGGAAGGGGATTATATTATAAAACCTCGTTTTTTTAATGCTACTCCGTTTTTTAATGGTGTCGCATCAATACATGATATTAATGGAAATCCTAAAAAAAATTATATAGATAAAACGGGTGAAGTGCTTTATGTGTCAGATAAATAGAAGTAATAAACACACACACACACACACACAATTAGTCATGTGATAAGCGTTCCGTTTTAATTATATAAAAACAGCTTAAGTATTTGGGATAAAAAAACTTTTATCCCGTTGTGTGTAGCGGTTATTAATGCGCTAATTATAACATGTCTTTCAGTATTATTTTTGAAATTTTTCCAGAATTATATGTAATTAAGGTATTGTTTTGGTCATAGAGCATGTAGTTTCCTTCGTCGTTGTGCACACTAATCCCTTCACCTGTATAGCGCATAACAAACGAACGGGTAAATGTTTTGTCTGATAATAATTGATTTTTTTCGGTAGATAAAAATTTAAAACCATCTTTGTCGTTTTCTCTAACTTGTAATAATGACGGCGTTAAATAATCCATTTGAGAATAAGGTAGCTTAGAAACAACTTGTTGCTCTTGATTAATGTAATAATAAGTTTTTTTGTAAGTATCTTCCGTATCTGTATAAAAATAGTGTTCAGAATAGTGCTGTGTTTGTGATGAATATAGAAAATTAATAGGTGATGGAATAGAGGTTATTATTTTTCCGTTTTTATCAATAAATTCTGTAGTGTCTTCTAGTTCATGTAAGTATAAGTTTTTTACAGGAGACGTATTTTTAAGTGTCGTTAAAAAGGTAATAGTATCTCTTCTGTTTTCCAGATATAATGTAAATGAATCAGCATTTCCTTTTAACGCTATTTTTGTTTTTCTGGTTTCTTTTAATGCTGCATTATAATGTTTGAGATCAAGATATTTTAAAGTCAAAAATAGTTGCTCTTTTGTGTTTACGCTATTTAAGTACTCGGAATATGCTTTCTTATAATGTAATTGTTGTTCATATTTTTCTTCTATAGTTTTGGTAGAGCAATTACTGATACTAAATTCTGTGTCTAAGACTTTTCCGTCTTTATTATAATAAATCTCTTCAATAATTGATCCTTTATGGTATGGATAATAGTCGTCAGGTGTTTCGTATTCTAAATAATTATCTGTCATTTTAAGGAGTTTAAAAGGACCTTTTTGCACACCTATTTCATTCTTTTTTAAATGAATAGAATCAATTTTAGACAAATACATGATTTTAAATTCCATTTGTAAACTATCAACATGTTTCATTTTGTCAACAGGGATAGAGTTTAGAGGGAATGAATACGATTCAATAGGTGTTGGGGTAGTGTTAGTTGTACCATCATGATAATAAATATTCATTATTCTTAATTCTTTTTCGGAATCAAAATTTAAGGAATAATGCGGTTGAATCGTTTTCTCAGTTTCAAATTTGAAGACAGTAGCACCATTATTTCTTACTCTAGTTTCTAAAGCAGATTTACGTTCCTTAAAGATTTGATTAAAATAGGTGCCGCTTTGTACGGTATCTCTATAATTTATATGATTGTTATTGACTAGTTTTAAGGACATATTTTCATTGTCACTGTAGCTTTCTTCGTCAGGTAAGTATAATTTTGTTTTGCTTTTAAACTCGTCATCTTCACTTTTTTCATAATACGCCAACGTTTTTATGATGGTGTCTTTATTATTTAAATAATAATCTAAATTGGCTTTTAATCTCGTTTTTATTACATCAACAGTAGTAGTATCAATAAACGCATGAATATTCTTTTCTATAGTTTCAATTTCATATTTATCTGGACATAATTTTTCTTGTTCTATAACCATTGCTTCAGTGACGGTTTCTCTAATAACAATTGGAGCGGTTGTGTCTATACAAGAACAGAATAATAATAAAATTAGGGATAGTTTTTTTAACATAGTCATCATAGTCATTTTAATATTTTTAAATAATTCTTACCAGTGTTTAAGCTGTGAAAACATTTAATATTGTAGTTGGTTTAGCGGTGTTTAATCTTAAAATTAGTCTATCTGTTGCTTTTGCTCATTGTATAAACCAACCAAAAGGTTATTACCTTTATTATCCACCATTACACCACCATACTTCGCTTTTTCAAACTTAGCAGCATCGCCTTCTTGGAAGAAATATGATTCAGCACCTATCGTTATACCTCGTCTTGATTTAGAGTTATAACGTATCAGAAATTCGTCAGTATGTATCGGAGTCTTACCGTCTTGTAATCTTACTTTTTTTGCAATCCCATTCGCGTCTAGTTTAATAACACAATACCCTCTTTTAGAAATACTATCATTAGATGTGTTTTGTGAAATAGTATATCTTAAAGTCATATAGTCACCTTGCATTAATGATCTTGGGTCAACAGGCGCTAATTCTAATAAAACGAGCTGACCATCGGAAAGTATGGTTTCTTTTTTTAGAATAGAATAGTTTAAAAATCCAAGTAAAATGATTAGGTTAACAAGAATTATGATCCACTTATATTTTTTCATTAGAGTGTGGTATTTTAGAAGTGAATAAATAAAATATTAGAAATATTATTCCAGATGAAAACAAAATGATAGACTTAATTAATAGTGTATAATTTAAGTCATAATAATATTGTGAGATAAAATAGATAAATGAAATGATACCAATAGCTAATCCCGTTTTGTAATTGACTAAAAAGCTTAATAAAATAATAATTAATGCTCCTAAAATGGAAGGAGAGAAGACTAGAGGTATTAAAATTAAACAACTTAGAGTGTAAATTAACAGGCTACTTTTAAGTGTCTTGATGTTGATAATCTTTAAAATACGATACACTAAATAAATAATTACACCAAACATAACAATGGATGGTAACCAAATCTGACTTGTCAACAGTGGTATTATATGTTTTTTACCCACCGCAATCAGTCCAAACAATAAAGCTATTATTAAGCCAATGCGACTTGGATTATATAATTTAGATATTTTGACGTTGGAAGATATTAATAAGGCTTCATTAGAAAAGATGTAAGTTAAAAGTAAGGTGGTTATGACAATGTATAAATGAATCAAATCATATAAATTATTGAAGAGTATTAGCGTAAGAAAACTACAACTAATGGTCAATATGGAAATAAAAGACAAAATATAGTTTTGTGTAATAAATAGCGAGATAATCGCAATAAGGCTAATGACTACTGTTACAATATTTATGTCAACCTGCATTTCTGATAGTCCAAAAGCTAATAATACAAAACCTATTATATAAGCTGATATGCTAAAAGTGTCGATAATAAGGGTGTCATACGCTGTATTTAACCAAATAGCAATAATTATAAAAAGGGCACCAAAGACTAATAAGCCTTCTTCCGAATTATATAGTCCCGCAATTAGTAAAAAAGCAAGAAAGGCAAGTGTGGCAAGAAAACCTCCAATAACGGTAAGTATTTTAATAGTTAAACTAGATTTGTTTTCTCCTTGGATGTTATAGTCCTCTAAAATTGCTTTTTCGTTGTATTCAAATTCAGGACCTTGCGATGCACTAAAGGCAGCTAAAAAAGCTTTTTTGTTATTTAGTTTGTCCATTTTTTTTGAAGGCTAATTAGGTTTTTAATGACCAATGTAATACTAGAAATAATAAATAAACCGATGATAAAAAAGATACCATCACTATGTGATAGGTTAAGAATTAAACTACAAATAATAATGATAATACTGAACGGGATTATTGCAAGATAAAAACCACTTTTTACTTTTAAGCCATATTTAAGACCTGCCGCGTAACATACTATTGTGATTAATAGTAATATGAAAAAAGAAAATTTGTGTTCGTTAAAAATACCTTCATTAATACCTACGGTACTGAAAAAAACAGCAATTAATGCGATGTTGTTAGTAAACCAAATGGGGATTTTAATAGTTTTTGAGTGTTTTTTCACCAGTAAAGCAACGATTAAAAACAAGGTGTTAACAACAAAAAATAAGGTGAGATTAAAAATACTAGACCAATCATTTGCAACCTGCTCAGTGTATAATATAAGTGTCGTGTTTACTAATAGTATAAAAACAAGCCATAACGGAGCAAAATTAGAAATGCCGACCCAAAGTGTTATAAAAACTGTCCAACCTAGGAAAAAGTCATACGCATTAGCGCCTGTTTGATAGATTTGCCCAAATACAGCAAATAACACACCTACTAAAATGGAGGCTCCAGTTAAAATTATATTTTTTATGTCTAAATTTAGTTTAGAGAATAAAACGATACAAGTGGTCGCTATAATTAAAACTTCTATTAAACCTATTTTTATAAACTTATGTAAGTCCGCCCAGTTATAGGCGAAAAAGAATACTATCCCTGCGGTTGTAAAGCTAACACCTAAACTGATAAAAAAAAGATTTAAGAATTTCTGCCAAGCAGTTTTATCACTATAAATCTCCTGTTTTAAAAGTGCATCAATGCTTTGTTTGGACCAGTTACTATGTCGACTTATTATTTGAATATCTTCTCTTTCAATATTTGTCATGCCGTTTTTAATTTAAACTAGTGGTTTTCAATTTAGTTAAGTTAGTTTTTAATAATAAAACCTAAAGATATTAGATTTTGCTAATATTAAACAGTGGTGTATGGTATTAGTCAGGCTATTTAAGGACTCGTGTAATTAAATAAACCAACATAGTCGTGTGTTTGTTAGAAGTCTCAGAGATAGATCTTTAATTAGTAGTGCTCATTAAAGTGTTTAAAGACTCAATAAAAATTAGTCATATTTTTCGATTTTTGTGATTACCTTGTTTTTTAACACGATGCTAATGTGATCGTCTTTTTCCTTGTCTAAGGGCTCTAGTGTTAATTCAAATGTCTCATTTTTATCACTTATCGGGTAGATTGCAGCTAAATAGAAATCAGTTTTCCAATTAGAGTATTTTTCAATTTTATTAAGACCATTGTCATTAATCTTATTCTCGATTTTAGGTAAATAATCATTGTCCCAATTTTCAATTAATTGACTAATGGCTGTTAGATGATTAGAAAAAGGACTGGAGGTATTTCCTTCTAAAATAATATAAGTTTCTTCTGTATTCCCTTTTAGTAGAACAGTTGTTTGCCAAGAATAGTTTTTAGTTTTGTTGTTCCCTTTTATTCTTTCACTTGTTAATGTTCCTAATATGGGGTGATTAAAAGTCTTTTTTGTTCCAAAAATGTAATCTATTATTTTCATTTTATTATTTGATAACTATTTTTTAGTGCAAACTTTGTGACAGGGTAAGTGTTTAATAAGTTGAGGCTGTATTTAAGCGAAGTTAGTTTTTTAATTTTAAAACAGAATGATTTTACACTTACAAGTAGGGAGTTGCCAACAAGAGTGAATGCCTTTTTTTAGCTAATATTACGCAAATAGTTCAAAAATCAAGTTGTTACTGTTGTCTGGGTCTTTTAAGGTTTTATTTAAACCAAAGCCATTATTTTCTAAAAGCTTAATAGAATTAGCATTTTTAAATTGAGTAAATGCAACAATAGTAATGCATGGTAACTGATTAAAACCAAAATTGATAACGGCCTGTAACGCTTCGGACATAAGTCCTTTGTTATGCTGCTCTGGGGTTAAATCGTAGCCAACCTCAGCAATTGTATGTCCTTTTGAAAAATTCCATAAACAGATTGTGCCAATTATTTCAGTTGTATTTTGTAGTGTTATTCCCCAAGTGATAGACGTATTGCTTTCTATTTGATCTGTTAACATTGTAATATGCTTGACTGCATCAGCTATGGTTCTGGTTTGTCGTTCTGGAGGTCTTTGAATATACTTATTTATCGCTTTATCAGATCTTAAATAGAGTACCATAGCACTATCTTTAACAGTGACTTGTCTTAACAGTAGACGAGTAGTTTGTAGTTCAGGAAAAGGGGTGAAAGTCATGTTTTAAGTTGTTTATTCATTAAAATGAATATGTTTTTGAAGATTGTTGTCTTCGCGAATAAAATAGAGAGCGTCATTACAAGGTTTGTACAGGATACCATCAACATTAGAGGGTGAATCACCGGTGGTTTTGGCTATGCATTCCATGCCTTTTCTTATGTGTAATCACGCAATTGCTACTAAAATTCCATTATTTTGAAGACTGGCAGGTTAGGTTATCCGTGGATTCCTTCGCTTGTTCCGTAACTTTTAATTAATTCGCCTTCAAATTCTACTAACTCTTGCCAGCGTTTATCAACATCAATATCTTGACCGTATTTTCTAGCAAAAGTGATAAATGTTGTGTAATGTCCTGCTTCACTAACCATTAATTCATAGTAAAATTTAGAGAGTTCTTCATCGTTTATGCGTTCCGATAATAGTTTAAAACGCTCGCAACTTCGGGCTTCTATCATTGCCGAGAATAATAAGCGATCAACCATCGATTGTAATCTGCTTCCGCCTTTATTCATGAACTTATAAAGTTCGTTAACATAATGGTCTTTACGCTCGCGACCTAAAGTATAACCCCGTTTTTTAATGATTTCATGAACCATTTGAAAGTGTTCCAATTCTTCTTTAGCTAATTCTAAAAGCTCTGTGACTAAATCTACTTTTTCCGAGTTATGGGTAATAATCGTAATCGCATTAGTGGCCGCTTTTTGCTCGCACCAGGCGTGGTCTGTAAGGATTTCTTCTATGTTAGACTCGGCGATAGTAACCCAGCGTGGATCGGTTTCTAATTTAAGGTGAAGCATGATTGTCGTTAACTTTTAGGTTTTGGCGTTAAGCCTTTATACGTAATGCAAAGATAATTATATTTTATACTATTAAAGTAATGTCACTTCGAGTGATTTGTGAAGCATGAGTAGATTGTATGGAGAAGCACATGTGTAAAGAAGTTCTCGATACACGTCTCCTAAGGTCGCCGCACTCGAACTGACGAGATGTGCTTACTGTTGTGTGCTTACTGTTGTGTGATTTCTGTTATGCGTATTTTGTTACGTTACGTTACGTTACGTTACGTTACGTCACTTCGAGTGATTTGTGAAGCGTGAGCAAATTGTATCGAGAAGCAATTAAAACTTAACTAATTTCCGCTTTAAGCGAATTAAAAACATGCATGGCACTACTAACAGCAGCTTCCATTTTACCTGAAAACACCGGGCTAGTTTCTGCTCCAGCAATAAAAAGTCTTTCATTTAAATAGCGTTCTTGATAAAGTGGGTGCCCGTTATTTTGCTGAGGCATTAAAAAGTTGTTATCTGGTTTAATTGTGTGTTTTTGAGCAATCCATACGCATTCTTCGTAACTTAAATACTCTAAAGCTTGGTCGCCATAATAGCTTTGTAATTGGTCTAAAGCTAATTGTTTGCGTTGTTTTTTGCCTAAATCGTGCAAATTAGCGCTCATAAAACCACTTAGAGCATATACGGATTGCTCAGCGTTAGAATGGTCATAAAACTCTTGTAAAGGTCCTGAATTGGCATAAATAGTCCCACTGCTTTGCGGGTGTTTCCAAAAAGGGGTTTTATAGGTAAAGCCAGTTCTAATGGAGTTGTGCATCCAGGTATGTGTTTTTGATAAAACGTCCGTGATAACTTCAGGTAATTCAGGTGTTACGTTAATGTTTTGATTAAATAAAGCAGGAGGTAAGGTCGAAACCACATATGTTGAATGGTAGGTCTGCTTATTCGTTTTTACTTCTAGGTATTCCGCTTTACGCTGAATTGAAATTACGCTAGTATCGGTTTGAATACTTGTACTATCTAATTGATCGACAAGTGTTTCAATTAGGGTTTGTGTTCCGTTTTTAATGCGGTAACTCACCGAATCATTATTGGGTAAAGCTACTAGTTGCGCTTGTTTATTAGGATCTGGTTGGTAAATTGCGGTTGCTCCGTAAAACTGTTCAAAAACCTCAATATTCAGTGTTTTTAGTAAGTTTAAAACATTAGTTTGCTGAGGTACAAGCCATGTTGCTCCAAGATCTATTGGTGCTTCATTGGTATTGCGTTTGGTTACAATACGTCCGCCAATACGTGTATTAGCTTCGATTATAGTTGTTTTTACGTTTAACGATTTAAGTAAATAGGCTAGTGTTAAGCCTGTTAATCCAGCGCCAATAATTAGTACATCAGTGTTTTTTGTGGTCATAACTTAGCTAATGTAGTTCCAGATGTTTTTGTATTTACTCATTTGTCGGTACGTCTCTAATATAATTGCATTATCAGGACTACTTAAACTTGGATCTTTAGTTAAAAGGTCTTTTGCCCAATAACGGGCGTGTTGCAAAATGTCGTTGTCTTTTACAATATCTGCAATGCGTAAATTTAAGATTCCGCTTTGTTGGGTCCCCATAATATCTCCTGGCCCACGAAGTCGTAAATCCACTTCTGCAATCTCAAAACCATCATTTGTACTGGTCATGGTTTGGACACGTGTTTTACTGTTTTCTGATAATTTATGACTGGTCATTAAGATGCAATAACTTTGCTCTGCACCACGTCCAACACGACCTCTTAATTGGTGTAATTGTGACAGTCCAAAACGCTCAGCACTTTCAATTACCATGACCGAAGCATTGGGCACATTAACGCCAACTTCAATCACTGTAGTTGCTACCATAATTTGAGTTTCGCCTTTAACAAAACGTTGCATTTCAAACTCCTTATCTGCGGGTTTCATTTTACCATGAACAATGGATATTTGATACTCGGGCATCGGAAAATCTCGGGTCAAACTTTCGTAACCATCCATCAGATCCTTGTAGTCCATCTGAGCGTTTTCTTGTATTAAAGGATAGACAATATAGACCTGTCTTTTTTTAGCAATTTCGTCACGAATAAAACGGAATACTTTTAGCCGATTGGAGTCGTATCTATGGACCGTTTTTATGGGCTGTCTTCCAGGGGGTAATTCGTCAATTACGGAGATGTCTAAGTCGCCATAAACAGACATCGCTAATGTTCTCGGAATTGGAGTTGCGGTCATGACTAAAACATGAGGGGGAAGACTGTTTTTTTTCCAAAGTTTAGAACGTTGCTTGACTCCAAAACGGTGTTGCTCGTCAATAATTGCGAGTCCCAAATTGTTGAATTTAACCTTATCTTCTAAAACGGCATGTGTGCCAATTAAAATGTCTAATTCACCACTTTCAAGCATTTGGTGTATCTCTCTACGTTCTGAAGTTTTACTTGAACCTGTGAGTAGTTTTATTTTGATTTCTAATTCATTACATAGTTCTAATAAACCATTGTAGTGCTGTACTGACAAAATTTCAGTCGGTGCCATTAAGCAAGCTTGAAAACCATTGTCAACCGCTATTAACATTGACATTAATGCAACGATGGTTTTTCCAGAGCCAACATCACCTTGTAAAAGGCGATTCATTTGCGCGTTACTGCCTAAATCAGCTCTGATTTCTTTCAATACGCGCTTCTGTGCATTGGTTAATTCAAACGGTAAATGGTTTTTGAAAAACGAATTAAAATGTGCGCCAACCGTTTCAAAAGGGAAGCCTTTAATTTTTGTTTTATGAATTAGGTTTTTAAGAATTAATTGTAACTGTATGTAAAATAACTCTTCAAATTTCAGTCTAAATTCAGCTTTAGAAAGCGCTGTTTGATCTTTCGGAAAATGAACATTTAAAAGGGCTTCAGATTTCGATATTAATTTGTTTTCTGAGAGTAGTTTTTCGGACAAGGTTTCAACAAATCTCCCCTTGGTTTCAAGGAACAAATTTTGCATGATTTTTGTCATCACACGATTGCTAATTCCTCTGTTAGCTAATTTTTCTGTTGAAGGATAAATCGCTTGCATCGCACTGCGTAAATTAGCTTCATGTTCTGACAATAATTCGATATCAGGATGTGGCATATTATACTTGTTTGCAAACAAGTTTGTTTTTCCAAAAATGACATAAGTTGCGTTTAATTTTAACCCTTCCTTAATCCATTTTTGACCTCTAAACCAAACCAATTCCATGGTGCCAGTTTCGTCCTTAAAAGTTGCCACTAATCGCTTGCCTCTTTTCTGAGCAATCTCTTCAAATTTTGTGATTTTACCAATAATTTGTACCTCGGCAGCATTAGGTAATAATTGGTTGATTTTATAATATTTTGTACGATCCAAATACCGATTTGGAAACAGATTTATTAAATCTTGATAGGTATGAATACCCAACTCCTTGCGCAATAAAGTTGCACGATTTGGCCCAACGCCTTTTAAGTAATCTATTGGAGTTTGTAAGTTAGTACTCATAGACAACGAAATTAATGTATTTTGATTTAAAGTGAAAGTTAAAATGAGTAGCATTACGTAGCTTGGTTCGATTTGATAATTTTAAGCGATTTTTGGAATGAAACAATTATTGATCGTGTAAAGTTTTTGAGAGATACGTCTCTAAAAGTAGGAAGCACTCTAACTGACGATTCACATATAAACACAACGTCACTTCGGGTGATTTGTGAAGCAAGAGCTAATTGTATCGAGAAGTTTTGGTAATTGTAGCGTTATGTCTCAAATTATAAAAGAAAGAACATTGATGTATATTATACAAGGATTGTCACTAAGTAGCTCTCCTCTTTTTATAAAGAGGAGAATGAATATTGATTTCCCTCTAAAGGAAATCAAAAGAAAGAGGAGTTAATATATAAAAAAAAGTGTTTTGGTCTACTCCTTGTTCAAATCGATTTATGAGACACCTTTTAGTACTATTTATTACGTTTTTATGTCTTTCAGCGAAAGCGCAATAAACGGTTAGTAAAAAAGGAGCATAGTTCTCGATACACTTCTCCTAAAATCGAAGCACTCGAACAGACGATTCGCAGATAAACACAACGTCACTTCGAGTGATTTGTGAAGCATGAGCAAATTGTATCGAGAAGTTTTTTGTAATCTTATGTCTCTAAAAAAAAAGAAAGAACATTGATGTATATAATGCAAGGTTTGTCACTAAGTAGCTCTCCTCTTTTTGGAAAGAGGAGAATGAATATTGATTTCCCCTAAAGGAAATCAAAAGAAAGAGGAGTTAACACATCACAAAAAATTGTATTTTGGTCTAATCCTTGTTTAAAACTATTTATGAGATACCTTTTTGTACTATTTATTACGTTTTTATGTCTTTCAGCGAAAGCGCAACAAACTGAATTTATTGATTTTATATCTATTGATGCTCAAATAGGGTTTAAAACAGCAGAAAAGATGATTGTTGGAGGAGTGACTTATAAATTTAAAGTTTTAAAAGAAATTGATTCGGTATTTATAAACTCAAGGAATAATATTCGTCATTTTGAGATACATGATAGTAATTTAAAAGCTGAAGCGAGTCTAAAAGAGGACATGATTGTATTTAAAAAACACAGAGGTGATTTTTTGAAGGATTCTATTTACTCTTTTAAATTAATCTATTTTTTGGTTCCCAAAAAAGCACTCTACTTCACTGAAAAAGAAAACTCTCATCAAATCTGGACGCAAGGTCAAGGTAAATATACAAGTCATTGGTTGCCAAGTATTGATGATATGAATGATAAAATCGAATTTGATTTATCAATTACTTATGATAAAGACTATCAGGTTATTGCTAACGGTGCATTAGTCAATAAAATTAGTAATGACTCAACGACCACTTGGCATTATGACATGCAAAAACCAATGTCAAGCTATCTTGTTGCATTGGCAATTGGTAAATATGAGAAGCAGGTAATCACCTCCAAAAGTGTAATACCAATAGCGTTATATTACTACCCAGAAGATTCGGCTAAGGTCGAACCCTCTTATCGCTACACTAAGCAACTATTTGATTTTTTAGAAGATGAAATAGGCGTGCCTTATCCTTGGCAAAACTACAAACAAGTACCAGTAAAGGACTTTTTGTATTCAGGAATGGAAAATACCAGTTGTACTATTTTTAGTGACTATTTTATGATTGACAGGACTAGTTTTGTGGACAAAAACTACGTTAATGTTAATGCGCACGAGTTGGCGCACCAGTGGTTTGGAGATTTGGTGACGGAAACCTCAGGAACACACCATTGGTTACAAGAAGGTTTTGCAACGTATTATGCGTTGTTAGCAGAACGTGATATTTTTGGAGAGGACTATTACTATTGGCAACTCTACCAATATGCTCAAGAATTGATAGCGCAAGATGTGGCTGGAGAGAGCACCTCGTTACTAGATCCAAAATCAAGCAGCACGACGTTTTATAAAAAAGGAGCTTGGGCATTACATGCTTTACGTGAGAAAGTAGGTGACAAGGCGTTTAAAAAGGCTGTAAAGATATATTTGAAAGCTAACGCGTTTAAAAATGTAGAAACCAATGATTTTATAAAAGAAGTAGAAAAATCATCAGGTCAGGATTTGACAGGGTTTGTGTCGCAATGGTTACTGGCTTCTGATGTTTTAGAGGAAGAGATGGCAGTTGCTTTACGAAAGAATGAAACGTCATCGTTTTTATTAACCATGAAAACAGATCCGTATTTAAGTTATAGAACAGATGCTGAGGACAACTATATTCCGTCAAGCTTGATAACTGAATTGCCAAAAGGGTTTTATGCTATTCAAGTTGCGGTTTTGGAAGAGGCGGTGTCAACACCTGAATATCCAACGTCAGATGATTTGATAGAGGAAGCGTTTCAATCAGGCCAAATAAAATTAAGACAAACCTTGGCTTTGGGTTTGCAAAAGATTCCTTTGAAATTTCAGAAACATTACGAAACGTTACTTGATGATCAATCTTATATCACAAATGAAGCTGCTCTTTATAACCTTTGGGTCAATTTTCCGCAAAAGCGAAAGGTGTATTTAGACCAAACGAAGACAATTTATGGTTTTAATGATTATAATGTAAGAACGCTGTGGTTGGCTTTGGCAATTGCAACTCCAGGATATGAAGAAGATAGTAAAACGGCATTTTATAATGAATTGGTCGGGTATACGGCTTCAGAACATGGCTTTCAGTTACGCCAGAATGCATTTGATGTTTTGAGCAGTTTAGGATTGTTTAATCAGGATGCTTTATCAAGCTTAATTGCGGCTTCAAAGCATCATAATTGGAGATTTAAGAGTTTTGCGAAACAACTTTTAGAATTGTTATCGGAAAATGAAAAATATAAATCTATAATTAGTAATTTGCAGGACAACCAAAAACAATAATTTGAAAGCATTAGTCATATCTGGAGGAGGAAGTAAAGGTGCATTTGCAGGAGGAGTTGCACAACATTTAATAGAACAAGAAGGTAAACAGTACGATATGTTTTTGGGAACATCTACTGGAAGTCTATTAATTCCGCATTTAGCTACTGGAAATATTGGTAAGCTATACGATATTTATACGCATGTTAATCAGAATTCTATTTTTAGTATTAATCCGTTTGTGGTTAAAAAGAAAGGGGATAGAGAGTATGTTTCTATTAATTATTTTAATACAGCGTTACAGTTTTTAAAGAAGAAACGCACTTTTGGTGAAAGTAAAAATCTTAAAAAGCATATTAAAGTACATTTTACTAAAGCAGAATATGATACTATTAAAGCCACTAAAGAAGATGTGGTTGTTACGGTTACTAATTTATCTAAAAACCGTGTAGAGTATAAGTCAATTAACGATTATGATTACGATGAGTTTTGCGAATGGATCTGGATTTCTTGCAATTATATTCCGTTTATGTCCTTAGCTATAAAAGATGGATTTGAGTATGCGGATGGAGGATTGGGTTGTGTAATACCAATTAGAGAGGCTATTTTAAGAGGGGCTACAGAGGTGGATGCTATTGTTTTAGAAAGTGAAAACTTAGAATACAATAAAGTGTTAGGGAAAAATCCGTTTTCGTTAATGATAAATCTGTTCGGTCATTTATTGGACCAAGTAGAAAAAGGAGATATTGCAATAGGTAAATTGGCTGCAAAACATAGGAATGTAAAGCTTAACTTGTATTATACACCAACTAAGTTAACGGAGAACTCGTTGATTTTTAATAAAAAACTAATGGAAGATTGGTGGTTACAAGGGTATTTGTATGCTCAGGATAAGTATGAAAATCATGATGAATTTAGATCCACTGTGCCAATAGAGTAATCTCTAGGGGTTATAATCATATTTAGATATAAAAAAAGTCCTATCGTTTGATAGGACTTTTTTTATGAACCTTTAAAAGGTTACCAGATTTCTCCGACTTCTTTTTTGATATAATGTAATCCAGCGTTACTTGGTGCTGGTTTGTCCAACATTTCGTTTAAAATGGCTTCTCTTAATTTGTGAGCAGAGTCAATTTTATCACTCATACTTACTTTTCTAATCAATTGGATGGTTGCACTTTTTGAAGCCTTAATAATAGTCCAGCAATCATCACTTAAATAGATTTGTTGTGCTAAGTTGTGTTCAAACTCTTGCTCAATACTGCTTAGTAATAAGTCTTCATAAGACT
Organism: Olleya sp. HaHaR_3_96; assembly: GCF_019278545.1. Classification (NCBI taxonomy): domain Bacteria; kingdom Pseudomonadati; phylum Bacteroidota; class Flavobacteriia; order Flavobacteriales; family Flavobacteriaceae; genus Olleya; species Olleya sp. HaHaR_3_96. Next base: position 3,677,201 of record NZ_CP058987.1, on the reverse strand, counting down.
GCTTGTCTGATGATAATGGGGCAACACGCAGTAATAATTTATTTGGTGAGATGCGTTCTAAAAACAAAGTTAGACGCTCATAGGCTTGTAGTCTTACAGGTAAAGATTCTTTACTTAAGGTTTTTAAGATATTAAATTTACGACGCTCTTCTTCATTTTGCATATGTTGTCTAAAAAAAAGATAAGCGATAGCTCCTGTTATTACAGAGGGGATAGTGTACATTAATAAGTTTAAAATCTGTTGTTCCATAGTAGGTTTAGTTTATATAGCAAACTTAATGTCTTTTATTTTATTGTACAAGGAATACGTGGATACGATCAAAACTTCAATTGTAAATTAGTGTTTTTACATTGTTATTGAATGCATATATATTGTGATTTAAAACGAATTTAATAAAAGAATCATATTTAGGGGTAACAAAACAAAGGTTGTTTTTATATAAAAACGTAGACCAATAATTAACAGTTCAAGTGGTATAGTTGATTTAATGAAAACCACTTTTCATGACATGAAACTAACGTGTCATGCAATAGTAAGGTATTTGCTAGAGGTTGTATGTTATTTTTGATTTGCTATTAATCTTTCTATATAAATCGGCAATAAGTTAGTAATAACATGTATTGCCGATTTATTTAAAAAAAAAACATAAAACATGTTTCCAGAGCTATTTGATTTTTCGTTACCTGAATTTTTCTCTCGTCTTTTTGGTTTGACACAAGTTACCGTATATAGTTATGCTACTTTAATAGCGCTAGGGACTTTAATAGCGGCGTTATATACTAAATGGAGTGCTAAAAAAACATTAGGGATTACTAAATTATCAAACACTTTTTTTTACTTGGTTTTTATTGCAGGCTTTGTAGGCGGTAAGTTGTTTTTTTATCTGCAGGATCCCATGTTGTATATTAATAATCCAAGTTTAATTTTAAGCAGCTTTAATGGTGGTTATGTATTTTATGGCTCGTTTATAGTTATTGTTCCAGTTGTTATTTGGTATTTAAAAAAACACAAAATACCTGTATTACCAATGTTAGATATTTTAGCAGTAACTACAGTTATAATTCATGCCATAGGACGTTTAGGTTGTTTTGCAGCGGGTTGTTGTTTTGGACATCCAACGAATAGTGGTTTTGGGATAGTTTTCCCAACCACACACGATGTAGCCGTTCATCCTACGCAATTGTATGAAGTGACCGTATTAATGATAATACTATTGATACTTCTATTTATTAAAAACCGAAAGCAATTTACAGGGCAAATATTTTTAGCATACTTAATACTGTATGGTTTTGGTCGAGGGATTTTAGAGCTGTTTAGAGGAGATGAAAGAGGTTATGTAGTTGAAAATATATTATCACATTCTCAGGCTATTGGATTGTGTCTTATTTGTGCTTCGAGCTATTTTTATTTTAAATTTTATAAACAAAGTAATATTAACTTAATTAAAACCTAATACAATGAAAAAGAAGATTTTAAAAGCAATTTCCCCAATTACATTATTGGTAGTAGCGTTATTTATAATTGGTTCTGGATGTCCTGCGGATGACGGGATAGACGATGAACCAGAAACTTCAGCATGTGATTATGAAGGTTACGATGCTTTAGATACATCAAACAATACGACGACTTTAATACCTGAAGCAGAATTAACTACAGATTTTTTCTATACGTCATCCAATGGGCCTGAAGTGGAAATTTATGAAACCAGTAATCCAGGCGATTTTTGGTTTGTTACCACAGTTGTTACTGTAAATGCTGCTGGAACAGGTCAATTAAGTATTGATGGTGTTATACAAACTGTAAATGTAACGTGTTTAGCAACAGGAAGTGCAGTTGGAGAAGGGATGCAATTTATAGTGACAGGTTCGGGATTGGATGCTGAGTTTTGTGTAAAAATTGATGAATATCATTAATGATAAGACCTTCGAAACCAAGCTTAAGTAGTAATTACAACTATTACAACGACACAGAATTTTTGAATTTATAATATCAAATTTTGGAAATCAAACAGAGTATATTGATGTTGCTTTTTCTGGTGATTTTACAGATAGCGCAGGAGTTACAAAGTTTATTTCAGGGACTATCCATGTGAGAAAAGATACATAATAACTTTAAATTTAGGGTAACATTTTTATACGCTTATTGATATAAAGATGAACACTTAAAATAATTTAATTATGAAAACATTAAAAACACTTAAAGTATTATTAATCTTATTAGCAATAACGCTAGTTGGTTGTGATAATAATGACGATGCACAAACAGACCCAGTAATACCAACAGATGGTTTTACAATTAGCGGTACGTTTAACGGAACGGAGAATGCTTACATTACCATTGATCAAGCAGATGCCAATGGAGATACTTTTCCAGATTATTATAATTTTTTCTTTACAGATGGTAGGATGACAGATTCTTTTGGAGATGTAGGTGTTGGTTATGCTTATGGTTTTTCAGATAGCACAACCAATATGGTAAAGTTAAAAATATTAGCAGGCGCTTCTAATCCAAGTTTAACATCAGGAGTCATCAGTTCAGGAAATACTTATATCGCATCTAGTGTATTAACAAGCGGATTTAATGCAGGGTATTCAGCAGATTCTTTATTAGGGTATGATTTAGAACCGGATCCTACTTTTGGAACAGAAAATGGACTTGATTTTTGTCATATACAAGAAGCTAATGGTATTTGGTCTTATGTTGGAACATCTGGACCAATGGTAATCATAAATGCCATTAATATAGATTATTCAACACCTTCAAATAGTACGATTGATTTAGATTATACTTTTTTAGATACAAGCGGAACAACGATTACAGGTCATTATGAAGGGACTTTAGGATTAATATTAGATTAGCCTTAAATCGTTTTTTTAACCTAAAAAAGTAAAATTGAAAACTATAAAAATTTATAAAGATGAAAAAAATAACATATATACTAGTTTTATTATGTCTTGTTACATCATGTAATAATGATGATGACACCAATAATGATGCAACAAACGAAACGGAATGTAATTATCAAGGGTTTTCTTACCTAGATAATAGTAATAATGATCAAACAATAATTGCAGAGTCTGAATTGAATACGCAATATTTTCCAAATGCAAGTAATGGTCCTTTTGGTGCACCTGGAATAGAAATCGCGTCATTTTCAAGCGCGCCAACCATATTTTTCACCACTAATGTAAACGAGCTTAACGAGACGGGTACAGGGTTGTTAACCTTAGATAGTGGGCAAGAACATGAAGTAACCGTGACTTGTCAACGTGCAGGAACAGCTGTAGGAGACGAAGTACGGTTAGATGTTGTTTATGGTAGTATAGAAGTGGAGTTTTGTGTAATAATAGATGAAGTCTTGTAGATTGAAAAACATGAAAACACAACTAAAGTATTTGGTCTTTTGTCTTGGCTTGCTTGTTTTTAATTGTAAAGAGCAAGTTGCTAAAGATGAAGCGACGACAGAAACGACAAAACAACTAAGTGACGCTAAAAAAATGGAAATAGTAAAGTACTATTTAATCCACAACAGAAAATTAACGGAAGCAGATGTCCATGACATTAAATTTTCTGGTGATTTTTTGGATGGTGTAAAAATAACCATGTATAAAGAAGGAGGTCCTTTCTTTGGCTTTCCATTTTTTGAAGCTTTAGATTTTTATAACGCAAATAAAGAACAATAATTATGAAGATGATTTTTAAACAACTATTATGTAGTGTAGTATTAATTTTAGCGATGTCTTGTGGAGTCGATGGTGTTGATGGCGTTGACGGTCAGGATGGTCAAGATGGCATCGATGGTACCGATGGAACAGATGGTCAGGCAACTTCTGGTTTAACTTATGTTTATTTTAATGGAGGGATAACAGATGCCGAGGCTGTTGTAAAAATTCAAAATGAAATAGGAGCTATGACACAGTTTATTTATGTAGAAAATACAACACAACTGACGACTTTAGATTTGTCAGGTGTTTCTCAGTTGGTAAACTTGATTATTGAAGATAATATAGCTTTAACAACTATAAATATCTCTAATTTAGTAGAAGTTAGTCAGGACATAAGGTTTAGTGATAATCCATTAGTATCCGCTTTAGATTTATCAAGTTTAGAAAAAGTATCCTATTATTTGTATATCGAGGGAAGTGCTGATTTAAATACAACGTCTTTACAACAGGTAGATTTTTCAGCACTTTCAGATGTTCATGAGTTTTATCTGCGTAATAGTAATGTGAATAATGTGGTAGTAAGTAATCTAACTGATATCTATAGTATAGAGTTTGAAGATAATGTAAATTTAACAGCATTAGATTTAAGTAGTATTACTACTAGTAATGCGGTTGTTGTATATAATAATCCTAATTTACTAACGTTAGATTTATCTAATTTAACAAGCACAAATAGTAATTTGGGTATTTTTAATAATGACGTATTGACCAGTGTCGATTTGTCGTCTTTAATATCTGTGACCCAATTTACAATTTCTCTTAATCCTCAGTTGGTAACAATCAATTTACCGCAATTAGTAACTGCAGCATCTTCTTTTAATTTGTACAATAATGCTAGCTTGACAACAATCAGCTTTCCTGCTTTAACTTCATTTAGTCAAGTCTATTTTCCAAGTAATAATTTTAGTTCTTCAGATGTTAATGCTGTTTTAAGTCAATTAGTTGCAATTTCACCACCTTTTTCAGGTAAGAGTGTTAGACTAGATGGCCAACAAACTTTGGCACCGCCAACAGGTCAAGGAGTTACGGATTATAATACATTAATAGCTAACGGAAACAGTGTGACTACCGATTAATAAGTTTTTAGGTTTATAATTAGTTCAGAGAAAATGATTTTAAACCAGGCATTATTTTTAAGATAAATTAATCAAGGCTTAAAACATTACTTTTGTTATAACGATAAAACAAAATACTATTGAAATATAAAAAACACCATATCCTATTATTATCCTTTTTGATATGGGGTTTTTCTTTTGCGCAACAATTTACCAATTATACAACCAAAGATGGCTTACCTAGTAATCATGTTTATAAATTGGCGCAGGATCAAAAGGGGTTTTTATGGATAGCCACGGATAAAGGGTTGGTAAAATATAACGGAAATACCGTAAAAACATTTACGACCAAAGAGGGGTTATCTAATAATGATGTTTGGGGAATTTATCCAACACCAGACGGCAAGCTTTGGTACCTATCCAAAGCTTCTAAATTAGGATATATTGAAAACGATAGTGTCTATGCTTTTGAAAGCGAATTGAAAGGAGAAATTTTTAATCCTATTTTTTCTAGTCAGGTTGGTAACGATGTGTTTTTGACAAGTTCTAATAGGTTTCATGTTTTGAAAGAGGATCAATGGAAGGTTTTATCAGATTATAAAATAGGAAGTTTAAGAACAAATAGTTATATCAAGCATAAAACAGTATTAGGTTATAAAATTAATGCGGCATTGGATACTGTTTTTATTCAAGATAAAAACAATCACACAATTAAGAAATTTCACTCTAATAATGTTATTGATAAGCTCCATGTGAGAGGGCAAATTACAGACAGTCTATTTTATTGGGTAAATGATAAACAATACAATATTTTTAATCTCAATACTTTAAAATTATATAAAAGAAATTTTAAAGAAGAAATAGGTATTGAGCAGTCTAAACATGTTAGGCTGAATCTAGTCAATAATCAAATTCAAATTTCAGGACAAGGTTTTGTGGGGGTGTTAGATAGTAAGCTGCACATTACAGAAACATATTATATTCCTAAGCGGTTAAATGCGCATTTCGGTTTTATTGATGCTTCAGGATCTATTTGGGTAACGACGTTTACCAATGGTATTTATCATTTGCCAAAAGAAAAACAAAATATAAAATACTGTTTAGAAGCGGAGAGTGTCACCAATATTAGCTGTGTAAATAATAAAATTATAGCTAATGTTTTTAATAAAGGATTTTATAAATATGAGACGTCAAAAAATAAATTCGTTCCTTTTATTCAAGAGTCTAGTTATCTTTATGATGCCTCTTACCTAGAGGCGTTAAATACCGAGTTTTATATATCTAAAAAACATATAAAAGTTTCAAAAAAAGAAGTGATTACAGATATTGATTTAGAAGATAATATTTATGGAGTCAATGATAAGGCACGTCAAATAGTGTATTTAGATAAGTACCTGTATAGCAGATATTCCTTTGGAATTAATAAAATAAATCCGAAAACATTTAATGTAGAAAAAAATTATTCACAAAGTGGAATAAATCAAATTATGTCTTTTGGCGATAAACTTTTAATAGCAACCTCAAACGGGTTAAAGCAATTGAAAAATGAAACGTGCGAAACTATTAATTTTTCAAACCAAGAGTTTGATAAGTCTATATTAAGTATAACTAAAGTTTCTGATACTCAAATATTGCTAAATACAGATGGATTTGGAGCATTTATATCAGATTTAAAATCGATTAAACAGTTACCTCAATCGGAGTTTTTAATTGTGAATAATGCTTATGTAAAAGATAATACCATTTGGTTGTCTACGGAGTCTGGTGTTTTAAAATATATAAAAAAAGAAGAGGGGTATCAGTTTCAGATAAAAATTAATATAAACAACGGGCTGCCATCAAATAGCGTTAGTAATGTATTGGTTTATCAAGATAAGTTGATGGTTAGTACTAATTATGGTATTGCTATTTTACCTGAAAATATAACCTGTCAATCTCAATTATTAGATATTTATATTGATAAAGCGAGTTATAATAACCAAGAGATAACAACAGCTCATTCCGAGTTTAAATATCAAGATAATAACACGCTTAATTTTATAGTTTCTAATATCGATTTTTCTGATTTAGATACGGGGTTTAGTTACAGTTATAAATTAGAACCAATAAATGAAAACTGGATATTAGCTAGTGCTAATAGTTTTAGTTTTAATAATGTAATGCCTGGGGATTACACGCTTAATATTAAATCTAATAAAATAAAAAAACAGTTAAGTTTTACAATTACTCCGTTATGGTGGCAATATCTTTGGGTTAAGATAATAATGACTGTGTTGGCTATTGCAAGTATCGTTTATGTTGTTTGGAAAGTTAGTAAACAGAGTCAACAAAAGAAAAATAGTCAGTTGATGCAAGAAAAGCGGTTAACCGAAATCCAATTAAAAGCGTTGCGGTCTCAAATGAATCCTCATTTTGTGTTCAACTCTTTGGCAGCCATACAATATTATATTAATAATAACGAAATTGAAGCTTCTGAAGCTTATCTGGTTAAGTTTTCTAAATTAATTCGCCAGTTTTTCGAATTGTCCAAACAAACTGAAATCAGTTTAAATGAAGAGATTAAATTAATTAAAAACTATTTAGATATTGAAAAACTTCGTTTTAAAGATAAGTTTGAGTACGTCTTTAAGATAGATGCTGCTATTAATAGTAAACAAATAAAACTGCCAACCATGTTATTGCAACCTATAGTAGAAAACGCTATTAATCATGGTATTTTTAATAAGCTAGACAATGGGAAAATTTGTCTAAGTATTACGCCTTTATCAGATAAAAGCATCCAAGTTAAGATCATCGATGATGGTGTTGGTTTTGTGAATACTCAAAAAAGAAATACTAAAAGAGTGAAGTCGTCCAATGTACTGGAAGACCGAATAAAATATTTAAATAAATCTGAGTTATGGAACATCTCTTATTCTGAAGAAGAGCTGCATCCAGAATTAAATGATAGAGGAAATATATCTACCTTTATAATTACCCAATTGTAATTTATGAGTGCACTAACAGCGATATTAATTGATGATGAAATTTCTAACCTAAAAGGATTAGAGCAAAAGATAGGAAAACTATTCCCAGACCTTGTTATTCTAAATGCGTTTCAGAAACCAGAAGATGCCATAAATGCTTTGCAAAATAATCAACCTGACATCGTGTTTTTAGATATTGAAATGCCTCGAATTAATGGGTTTGATTTATTAGCGCAATTAAACGTTATTGATTTTCAAGTTATTTTTGTGACGGCATATAGCGAGTACGCTATTGAGGCTTTTAAGCAAAATGCAATAGATTATGTATTAAAACCCATTGATGATGCAGATTTAATTGTAGCGGTAAAAAAAGCGATTTCAGTTATAAAAACAAAAGAGGATATCGATAGCAATCATAAATTGGTAAACTTATTAACTAGTACACTATCTAACAATAACAAGATTATAGTGCCAACAGCTAAGGGCATGTCTTTTATTCCTCAGGAAGAAGTGATGCATTTAGAAGGGTATGAGGGGTATACTAAAATTCATTTAATTAATAATACAACAATAACCAGTTCTTATAATCTAGGACGATTTGAAAAGTTGCTTAACGCTACATTCTTTAAGTGTCATAAATCACATATTATTAATTTAGAAAAAGTAAGACATTTTGAAAATGAAGGTTATGTCGTTTTAGATAATGAGTATCGTGTACCTATTTCTAAAACCAATAAAAAGGCTTTTTTGGGGTTATTTAAATAAAGATGAAAAAATAGGGTAACAAAATCATAAGCCAGTTTATATAAGGTTGAACAATTAATATTGAACACTTAAAACTATAAATTATGAATACTCTAAACAAAAACTTCAAACTCATACTAAGCCTAATGGTTGTATTAGGAACAGTATTTACATCATGTAATCCAAACGAAGATGTTGATATGCCCGATGTGCCTGTTGATAATCCAAGTAGTTCTCAACTAGATTTAGGAGCGACTATCCAGAGAGATTTTATGGGGCGCATTGTAGATGAAAATAATTTACCTATTGAAAATACAGTCGTTAGTATTGGATCAAAAATAGCGTCTACAGATGCTAATGGTATGTTTATTATTAAAAATGCTAGTGTAAAAGAAAAGCAAGCGTATATAATAGCGGATAAATCAGGCTATTTAAAAGGGATGAGAACCGTAGTACCTACGCAAGGGACTAATATGATTAAAATCATGTTAATCCAAGATAATGTTATTGCTACAATTTCATCAGGATCAGTAAGCGATGTGCAATTACCAAATGGAACAAAAGTGACCTTTGATGGAAGCTTTAAAGACGATAATGGTAATGCTTATTCTGGTAATGTAGCTGTTAAAATGTACTATTTGGACCCGTCAAATCCAGATATTAATAGCATTATGCCAGGAAGTTTACAAGCAGTAAATGAACAAGGAGAAGCACGTGTTTTGGAATCTTATGGTATGTTAAATGTAGAATTAAGAGGAGATGCTGGTCAAGAATTAAACATAGCAGATGGTCATTTTGCTGATATTGAAATGCCTGTAGATCCAGGACAAACAGGAGTGGCGCCAGCAACAATACCTTTATGGCACTTTGATGAGGTTAATGGGTATTGGGTAGAAGACGGAATAGCAACGTTAATAGGCGGTAAGTATGTTGGAGAAGTGTCTCACTTTTCTTGGTGGAATTGTGATGCGCAGTTTCCTACAGTAACATTGTGTATGACTATTGTCGATGTTGTAGGGGTGCCTTTTTCTAATATAAATGTTGAATTGTGGAGAAGTGGTGCGACGTATCCTAGAGTTGGATCTTCAAATGGCTTTGGTGAGATTTGTGGATTAATTCCAGCTAATGAAGTTTTAACGTTAAAAGCTTTAGATCAATGTGGTGTAGTGGTTTATACAAGTTCTATAGGGCCATTTTCTACAGATACTAATTATGGTGATATTACTATGGCAACGGTTTCTTCAACAAGTATAACGGGGTCTTTAGTAGATTGTGATCATATAAATGTCACAAATGGTTACGTGACAGTAAATTATGGCGGTGTTTTTTCTGCAGTAACCGTTGTTGATGGTAGTTTTACGTTTAACGTAACAGAATGTGCATCTTTATCTGATTTTACTTTAGAAGGTGTTAATTATGATAGTTTGCAAGTCACAACAGCACTTCCATTTAGTTTTGATAATCCTAATGTTGGAAACTTAATAGCGTGTAGTGCAGTCACGGAGTTTATAACTGTTCAAATAGATAATGATCCTGTAGACTATTATTTAATCAATTTAAATGGAGGAACAGGAAGTGATGGATTGTCGTTTAATGTTAGTAATCAAACAGCTACTGGTAATGGATTGGTTGTTTTTGGTCAATCAATAGTACCTGGAACGTACACGGCATCATCCGCTAATGGTTTCTATGTAGAAACAGGAATAAATATGGATTTTGGAATGCCTGATACATTACAGTTTACGCTTAATAATTTTGGAGCTATTGGAGAGTATATTGATATGGTAATAACAGGAGGATTTGTTGATAATAATGGTGTTTCTAGAGATTTGTCAATAACAATTCACGTATTAAGAGGGGTTTAAAAATAGATAACAATGTTTTGAAAAAAAAGAAGGTTTCTACCGAAACCTTCTTTTTTTTGTTTAAAAAAGGGCTTGTCTCTGTTATAAATCTTATTAAATAAAGAGAGAGTCATTACATTAAATTTTATTTAAAGATAATAAATAGTACTGCTATTTATAGTCTTAGAATGGGGTGTTTAGCCGAAGGGCTTAAATAATTTTAACAAAACAGGGTAACAAAAGTATAGGTAAGTTTATATAAGGGTGAAACAATTAAAACTTTAAATTATGAATATGCTAAACAAAAATTTCAAACTCATACTAAGTCTAATGGTAGTGTTAGGAACAGTATTTACATCTTGTAATCCAAATGAAGGAGTAGATACGCCTACTATTCCAGATGGTAATTCTGGAAATTCCCAACTTGATTTAGGAGCGACTATCCAAAGCGATTTTATGGGACGTATTGTAGATGAAAACAACTTACCAATTGAAAACGCAGTGGTTAATATTGGGTCAAAAATAGCCTCTACAGATGCCAATGGGATGTTTATTATCAAAAATGCTAGTGTAAAAGAGAAGCAAGCATATATCATTGCGGATAAAGCAGGGTATTTTAAAGGAATGAGAACTGTAATACCAACACAAGGCACTAATATGATTAAAATCATGTTAGTCCAAGATAATGTTATAGCTACAATTTCGTCTGGATCAGTCAGTGATGTGCAGTTGCCAAATGGATCTAAAGTAACTTTTGATGGAAGCTTTAAAGACGATAACGGTAATGCGTATACTGGTAATATTGATGTTAAAATGTATTATTTAGATCCATCAAATCCAGATAATAATATTATTATGCCAGGAAGTTTACAAGCAGTAAATCAAGGAGGAGAAGCACGTGTTTTAGAGTCTTATGGGATGCTAAATGTAGAGTTGAGAGGTGACTCTGGTCAAGAATTGAATATAGCTGATGGTCATTTTGCAGATATTGAAATGCCTGTAGATCCTGCACAAACAGGCGTAGCTCCTGCAACAATACCATTATGGCACTTTGATGAGGTTAATGGCTATTGGGTAGAAGATGGAATAGCAACGTTAATAGGCGGTAAGTATGTTGGAGAAGTGTCTCATTTTTCTTGGTGGAATTGCGATGCACAGTTTCCTACAGTAACATTGTGTATGACTATGGATGATGGTTCTGGAGTGCCTTTTTCTAATATGCGTGTCGAGTTATGGAGAAGTGGTGCGATCTATCCTAGAACAGGGTTCTCTAATGGAAGTGGTGAAATTTGTGGCTTAATTCCAGCGAATGAAACGTTAACATTAAAAGCATTTGATCAATGTGGAATAGAAGCGTACAGTACTACAATAGGACCTTTTTCTGTAGATACTAACTATGGTAGTATTGCAATGACAACTGTTTCTGCAATAAATATTTCAGGTAATCTAGTAGATTGTGCTAACGCGAATGTTACTAACGGCTATATAGCTATAGATTATGGTAGTACTTATTCTTCTGTGGAAGTTACTAATGGTAGTTTTTCATTTAATATATTAGAATGTTCAGCTTTGGCAGATTATACTTTAGAAGGTGTAGATTTTGATACGTTTCAAACAACTACAATGCTTCCTTTTAACTCTAGTGTTACAAATGTGGGAAATATCATTGCTTGTACAGCAGTTACAGAATACATTAGTGTGCAAATAGATAATGATCCTGTGGATTATTATATAATTAACCTTAGTGGAAGTCTAAATTCAGGGGGAACTTCTTTTCATGTTGGTCATCAAACCAATACTACTAGTTTTGTATTATTGGGAGGGGCTATAACACCGGGAATATATACAACCAATTCACCATCAAGTTTTATTCTTGAAGTAGGTATAGATATTGATCATTCTGCACCTAATACACTTCAATTCAATTTAACTAATTTTGGAGCAGTTGGAGACTATATAGATGTGACTGTTTCTGGTGATTTCACTGATAACAGTGGTGTTGTTAGATCTGTATTGGCCTCAATACATGTTTTAAGAGATAGTTAGAATAAAACCTATAAAACGAAAAAGAGGATTCAACTGAATCCTCTTTTTTTTATTTCTATAGTTTTAGATTAATTTTGTCCACCTAAATACTTACAATCTTTCAAGCTTTGTATTCCATTAAAAGGAACGACAGTTTTATCATAACCATAAGTGCTATTTAATTCTGAAGATAAATTATGATCGTCTACATTAACTTCAATATCTGTCATTTTAAACTCGCATGGATGTTCGTAACCAGCAGCATGTGTGATTTCTATAAATTCTTTTCTAAACGTTTTAAAATATTGTGCTAAGCGTTCCGATTTTAACGTTGGGTCAATTCCGTTTTGTAGCCATTTGTTTTGTGTAGCAACACCACTTGGGCAAGTATTAGTATGACAAACTTGTGCTTGTATACAACCAATACTCATCATAGCTTCACGTGCAACATTAATACAATCGGCACCCATTGCAAACGCCATAGCTGCTTTAGCAGGGAATCCTAATTTACCACTACCAATAAACACAATACGTTCGCTTAATCCTTTACTTTGAAACAGTTTGTACAAGTCCCCAAAGCCGTAAACCCAAGGTAAACTAACGTGGTCTGCAAAGCTTGGAGGTGCTGCACCAGTACCACCTTCACCACCATCAACAGTAATAAAATCAGGACCTTTTCCTGTGTTAACCATAATATCAGCTAATTCTTCCCATTGTTCCAATTTACCAATCGCAGCTTTAATACCAACGGGTAATCCTGTTTTTTCTGCAATAGCTTCAATAAAATCAACTAGCTCAGGAACATTTGAGAATGCTTTGTGATTTGGAGGAGAGAGTACATCTTTTCCAACTTCTACACCTCTAATTTCAGCAATTTGAGGTGTTATTTTTGCGCCTGGTAATACACCACCTTTTCCTGGTTTTGCACCTTGAGATAATTTAACTTCAATAGCTCTAACAAATGGATTGTCTTCTACTAATTTAACCATTTTGTCCATAGAGAATCCACCATCTTCCGCTCTTACTCCAAAATAGCCTGTTCCAAAGTGAAACACAACATCTCCACCATTTTTGTGGTATGGCGATAAACCACCTTCACCTGTATTATGATAAGCTCCAGCTATTTTAACACCTTTATTTAAAGATTCTATCGCTTTTGCGGAAAGTGAGCCAAAACTCATCGCAGAGACATTAATAACAGATCCGGGTCTGAATGGTCTTTTACGATTACTAAATTCGCCCATAACCTTTGCGCAAGGCAAAAAGCACTTGTCTTCAGCATGTGGATGATTATCTTCGACCTTGTAAGGCATCATAGCATTGTTTATAAAAATGTGCTGATGTGCGTAAATATCTCTATCCGTACCAAAGCCTTCGTAATTATTTTCTTTCTTAGCAGAGGCATAAATCCATCCACGTTCAATACGATTAAAAGGTAATTCTTCTCTATTATTGGCCACCAAATACTGTCTTAGTTCTGGACCGATTTTTTCAAGCATATACCTAAAGTGTCCGACGATAGGAAAATTGTGACTAATGGTATGTTTACGTTGAAAAATATCACGTATAGCAATTATAACTAGTACAATGATTATCCAAAGCCACCAAGAAATGTTTGAAAAAAAGTTTATAAATGTGTCCATATTTTAAGAAAAGATTTTATCAAAAATAAGGAATATCTATAATTTGGATGCATTTAGTGTTATAAAAAAATAAAAGGCCTTTTTGAAGCGTTAAATACTGCAGTTTTAATACATAAAGGAATCAATCAAATGGCGTGCTGATGTTAAGATATTTATAAAATATTGTGATTAGAAATGTAAGTTTTATCTTTATAAGATGAGTGATAAAAGAAAAAAAATAGGGATTGCAATTGCTATCGTTTTGGTGCTCTTTATAATTGGGGTGTTTATGACAAAAGCAATAGTGAAAAATAAATTAGAAGACTACATTTCTAATTTGCCTGAGCATATCTCTTTCCAATATGATAATTCTGATATTAGTATCCTTTCGGGAAGTATTACTATAAAAAATCCATCTTTAAATATTAAAGGTCAAACGCCAGGAAAGGATAATACAATAATTACAATGTCATCTTTTGCTATAGAAGGGCTTAGCTATTGGGACTATATGGTTAATAATAATTTTGCAATCCATGCTATTCATTTTAGTAACCCAAAAATTAAGTATTATCACGATAGAAAAGTTAATATAGAGGAGGAAGACCAATCTATATTTGATAAGTTGAAACAAGTCTTGACAGTCGATCAGATAACACTGGATAATGCCTTTTTTGAGGTGTATAATGCTCAGAATGATTCGCTTGTAGCTAAAGCAGAAAAAGTAGATTTTTTGATGACGGATTTTCAAGTGGATACAAGTAAAAAAAACGATGTCCCTTTTCAGTTTAATAAATCGTCTATAGTCATGGATGGTTTACACTATCAAGCTAATGATTTTGAAAATATAACATTAGCACATGTAACAGTAGACAATAGTAAAGTGGTAGCTTCAGGTTTTAAATTAAAGACTAAATATTCAAAAGAAGCTTTGTCCAAAATGATAATAACAGAGCGTGATCATTTTGAGTTAAACATTCCTAAAATAGAAATCCATAATCAAAAAATTCAGTTTCAAAATAAAAAACCAATAGGGTTTGCTTCGGATGCTATATTAATTGATACTCCTGTATTTAATATTTATAGAGATAAGCTAGTCGCTGATGATTTGACGAGTAAAAACATGTATAGTAAGTCGTTACGGGATCTTGGTTTTAACCTCCAGGTTGAGGCTGTTAAAATAAACAACGGTACTATTACTTATCAAGAAAAGGTAAAAGTAAATAATACAGCAGGACAATTAACTTTCTCTAATTTTAATGGTGTTTTTAGTAACGTTAATAATGCCATGTTGGACGTAAATAAGACTAAAATAGATATCGATTGTTTTTTTATGAACAACACACCGCTTAAAATAAATTGGTCTTTTGATGTTACAGATAAAACAGATCAATTTGTTTTTAAAGCTGATTTGGGGCTTCTAAAAGCAGAAGATTTGAATCAATTTATGACACCTAATCTAAATTTAAAGTTGGAAGGTGATTTAGTCCAAACATTTTTTACCATTGACGGAAATGCGATAACTTCAAAAGTTAATCTAAAAACGAAGTATAGTCAATTTGATATCATCTTACTTAAGGATAATGGGAAAGAAAAAAACAGATTACTATCTGGATTGATTAATCTTTTTGTATCTAAAAATAGTAAGGATCAGTTAGATAACTTTAGAAATAGTGATACTAAAACTGTGACAAGAGATCAAACAAAGTCTGTTTTTAATTTTGTTTGGAAAAATACTCAAGCTGGTTTAATCTCTGCTATGGCAGGAGATGGTACAAAAGATGAGTAATTGTTTATAATTATTAACAAATACAAGGGGTTAAAACGGTTACATTAACTATTTTTGTAACCTTAAAAAAACAAGCAATTTGGAAAAGTATCTAAGTCAGTTAAACGAAGCACAGTACGAGCCTACCGTTCAAGTAGATGGACCTATGATTATTATCGCAGGTGCAGGATCGGGTAAAACACGTGTACTTACCTACAGGATAGCCTATTTAATGAGCAAAGGTATTGACTCATTTAATATTTTAGCATTAACCTTTACTAATAAGGCGGCTAAGGAAATGAAAGGCAGAATTGCAGAAATAGTTGGTGCTAGTGAGGCTAAAAACTTATGGATGGGAACATTTCACTCTGTTTTTGCTAAAATTCTTCGTTTTGAAGGACATCATTTAGGCTACCCAAGTAATTTTACGATTTATGATACCCAAGATTCTCAGAAATTGATGGGATCTATCATAAAGGAAATGGGCTTAGACAAGGATTTGTATAAAACGAAACAAGTTTATAGCCGAATTTCATCTTACAAAAACAGTTTGATTACCGTTAAGGCTTATTTTAATAATCCAGAATTGATGGAGGCTGATGTGATGTCTAGACGTCCAAAAATGGGGGAGATATATCAAGCTTATGTAGAGCGTTGCTTTAAAGCTGGAGCCATGGATTTTGATGATTTACTTTTAAGAACCAATGAGTTATTAACAAGATTTCCTCAGGTTTTAGCACAATATCAAGATAAGTTTAGATACATTTTGGTGGATGAGTACCAAGATACAAACCATAGTCAGTATTTAATCGTTCGTGCATTAGCGGACCGTTTTCAAAATATATGTGTCGTAGGTGATGATGCGCAAAGTATTTATGCCTTTAGGGGAGCAAACATCAGTAATATCTTAAATTTCCAAAAAGATTATGACGATGTTAAGATGTACCGCTTAGAGCAAAATTACCGTTCAACAAAAAACATTGTTGGTGCAGCTAACTCGGTAATAGAACATAACCAAACAAAATTGGATAAGATCGTTTGGACAGCAAATGTTGAAGGTCCAAAAGTGCAAGTACACCGCAGTTTAACAGATGGTGACGAGGGGCGTTTTGTAGCAAGTGCTATTTGGGAAACAAAAATGACTGATCACGTACCTAATAGTGATTTTGCTATTTTATATCGTACCAATTCGCAATCTCGTGCAATGGAAGAAGCGTTGCGTAAAAGAAGTATTCCATATCGTATTTATGGAGGACTCTCTTTTTATCAAAGAAAAGAAATAAAAGATGTGACCGCGTATTTGCGTTTGATTTTAAATTCTTCTGATGAGGAAGCTTTAAAACGTGTTATTAATTATCCAGGTCGTGGTATTGGTCAAACAACTATTGATCGTTTAATGGTTGCGGCTAATGAAAGTGGTAAAACTATTTTTGGTTTATTAGAAAATATAGATACCGTAGACATAAATATAAATGCAGGAACTAAAAATAAGCTTAGAGATTTTGTAACGCTTATTAAAAGTTATCAAGTAATGAATCAAACAGCGAATGCTTTTGATTTAGCAGAATATGTGACTAAAACAAGTGGTTTAATTAAAGAGTTTAATAAAGATGGTACGCCTGAAGGGGTGACGCGTTTGGAGAATGTCGAAGAATTATTAAACGGTATTAAAGATTTTGTTGAAGGTCAATTAGAAATCGCTGATTCAAAAGATGATTTAGCCGAATTTCTTGAAGATGTAGCCTTAGCAACAGATTTAGATGGCGATAAAGGAGATCCTGATCACGTGGCGTTAATGACTATACACTCGTCTAAAGGATTAGAGTTTAGTAATGTCTTTGTCGTTGGATTAGAAGAAGATTTGTTTCCAAGTGCAATGAGTATGAATACGCGTAGCGAACTAGAAGAAGAACGTCGTTTGTTTTACGTCGCATTAACTAGAGCTGAGAAAAAGGCTTATTTAACGTATGCATTGTCTCGTTACCGATGGGGGAAATTAGTAGATTCTGAACCTAGTCGTTTTATTGAAGAAATAGACGACCAGTTTTTAGATATCATTACTCCAATAGAAGAGAGACGTATTAATCCAATGTTATCAGCAGATATTTTTGGAGATACACCACCAAATAAAATTAGATTTAAAAAAGCAGTACAACCTAAATTACAAAAGAAATTGGCAAAAAAGAAAGAACCGGTAAACTTCGAAATCAGTGTACCAAAAAAATTAAAAAAAGCTTCAGAAGTAGTCCCATCAGTAGAGGCTAACTTAATTGAAGGAGAATTAGCAGTAGGTAATAGAGTAAAACACTTAAAATTTGGTAGAGGAGATGTACTTAGCATAGAAGGCAAAGGTGCGGATGTTAAGGCAGAAATTAATTTTGAGTTTGGTGGTAAAAAGAAACTATTATTACGTTTTGCAAAACTGCAGCTTATAGGATAACATTTTAAAACACTAATTATGGCTGAATTTATTAAGATTTACGAAGAAAACCCTAATCCTAAAGAGATTAAAAAGGTTGTAAATATCCTAAAAAAAGGAGGCCTTATTATTTATCCAACAGATACCGTTTATGGTTTAGGTTGTGATATCACTAACTCTAAAGCATTAGAACGTATCGCAAGAATAAAAGGAGTTAAGCTTGAAAAAGCTAACTTCTCTTTTATTTGTCATGATCTAAGTAATTTATCAGATTATGTTAAGCAAATTGACAGTACTACATTTAAAATATTAAAAAGAGCATTACCTGGGCCATATACCTTTATTTTGCCAGGCTCGAAAACATTACCAGCTGCTTTTAAAAAGAAAAAAGAAGTGGGTATCCGTGTGCCTAATAATGCTATTGCTTTAGAAATAGTAAAAGCATTAGGTAACCCGATTGTATCGACATCTATTAGAGATGAAGATACCATTTTAGAATACACTACAGATCCAGAGTTAATACTAGAAAAATGGGGCAATCTTGTCGATTTAGTTATTGATGGCGGTTACGGAGATAATCAAGGATCAACCATTATAGATTTATCGGGTGATGAACCTGAGATTATTAGAGAAGGAAAAGGGAGTCTAGAAATTTTTTAAATTAAATTAAAGTGAATATACAAGAGATTGATAGCTATGTTAGAACATTAATAATAGCTTCTGTTTCTTTTTTTGTGGTTTTCATACTTTGTGTTTGTCTTTATTTTAAAGTCTCTTTTATTCAAGAAATAATACTTTTCTTATTATTAATACATGCTTTTTCTTTACCATTTATTCATGATGAATTAGCAATTAATAAGGTTTACCTTATAAGTGTAATAAATGCATTAATAGTCTTTCTATTAGTTGTTGTAACGGGAAATTCACTAAAAATAGATTTAAATAAATGGGTGTTATGTGTCTCGATGTTGCCTTTTCTGTTTCTAGTATTTTATAAAGTATTAAATATGTGTTATTCAATTCTTTTTAAAACGAGCCCTCTTTTAAATAGTATAAAAGCAGGTTTAGATAAACATTATTTTTACTTTTTATGCTTACTATACGTACCAATAATTATATCATATATGCTGTATGATGCGGTAAAATTAAATTTGTTTTAAAATGAAACCAACCAACAACCATATTAATTATGTCGAGTTTAAAGCTCATGATTTAGAAGTTATAAAACGCTTTTATACTACAGTCTTTGGATGGCAATTTACAGATTATGGAGAGCATTACATTGCATTTGAAGCAAGTGGGATTTCTGGTGGGTTTGAAAAAACGGAACAACCGATAACAAATGGTGCTTTAATCGTTATCTATCACGATAATTTAAATGTCGCTAAAGCTAAAATACTAGAATTAGGTGGAACGTTAAGTGTGGCTATCTTTTCGTTTCCTGGTGGTCGTCGATTTCAATTTTTGGATCCTTCAGGGAATGAATTGTCTGTTTGGTGTCACGAGTGATGCGCCGTGTATAAGGCAATAGTTATTTTACCCCTGTATTAATGGAGAAATATTATGTTTTCTGTGGTGTCCTTGGGGCATTATAATCGTGTAGTCTAATTTTTAAAATGAGATATAAAAAAAGCCCAACCTTTCGGTTGAGCTTTTCTGTTTGATATAAAAGAAAACTTATTCTTTAGATAAACTTTTCATTTCTGTTTCAATCATTTCGTAGAATTGATCAATTTTTGGTAAGATATAAATCTTAGTTCTTCTGTTAATTGCTCTGTTTGTAGGAGAGTCATTAGCCACTAAAGGTAAATGATCACCACGTCCTGCTGCAATTAATTGTTTAGGATCAACACCTAAGTCTTGTAATGCTCTAACAATAGCTGTACTACGTTTAACACTTAAGTCCCAGTTGTCTACTAAAACACCACCTTTGTTGTAAGGTACGTTGTCTGTATGACCTTCTACCATTGCTTCAAAGTCAGGCTTTCCATTAATTACTGTCGCAACTTTTCCTAAGATTTCGTTTGCTCTAGATGAAATAAAATAGCTTCCACTTTGGAATAATAACTTATCAGATAAAGAGATAAATACAACGCTTTTCTCAACATTGATTTCGATATCTGGATCATTTAATCCAACTTCTTTTTTAAGACTTGTTACTAAGGCTAGTGTTACACTATCCTTTTTAGTTAACGCGTCTTGTAATCTTGTAATTCTTAAGTCTTTTTCTTTTAAACTTTCTAAAGATTTCTCAACGTTTTTAGCACCTTGCGCCGTTAACATGGTCATGTCTTTAGTACTTTCAATTAAAGCAAGGTTATTTGCTTTCATATCTGATAAACGTGCTTGTAGTTCTTTAAGACGAGCTGCAGATGCTGCTTCGTCAGATAAACATGAATTCAGTTTAACAGTTGCTGTGTTTAATAAATCCTGTGTTTCTTGTTGTTTTGCTTCTAATGCAGCAAATTCTTTTTTAGATACACATGAGCTTAATAGTAAAAGTGCACTTGCACTTAGTAAAAGGATTTTTTTCATAATTGTTGAATGATAAATTAAATTTATACTCGCCAAAAGTATAAATAATTAAAATGTTAAAATACGGTTTAACAAAATTTTTGCTAAAAGGATTATAATTGATTAAAATTACGCTTTTTATCAACAAAATAAGACCATACAACCGACTTTTTTGTAAAATAGTTTGCTTTGTGCGGACTTTGTTTTCTTGCTTTTAAAAGCGAATTCAGATGCTTGTAGAACGATAAATGTGCTTTTAGTATTGCCAAAATATGTTTAAATTTTAAACTAAATAAAAACTTTGTAGCAGCAACACCGTCTAAGACTAATCTGGTTAAAATTAATGACAGTAAATTGCCGTCTGCATTTTTAGTTATCGTAAATAAACTATTCCTAAAATTAAGATATGTTTTTCTAGGACTTCCTGCATTTAAGGTAGCACCACCAACATGATATACGGTAGACTCGCCAATGTATTTTGTATTATAACCATAATTAAAGGCACGCCAACATAAATCAATCTCTTCCATATGCGCAAAAAAAGTGTCATCAAAACCATGCAATGCTCTAAAAGTTGATTTTCTTATAAAGAAACAAGCACCCGACGCCCAAAAAATGGAAGCGTTAGGATATTGATTAGTGTCTTCTTCTATAGTATCAAAAAGACGACCTCTGCAATAAGGGTAACCATATTTATCTATAAAGCCACCAGCAGCTCCGGCGTATTCAAACTTGGTTTTATCTTTGTAGTCTAAAATTTTTGGTTGAATAATAGCGGTTTCATTGTCTGTATTAAAAGTATCAAGTATCGGTGTTAACCAGTTAGGCGTGACCTCTATATCGCTATTTAATAGACAGTAAATATCCTCCTCCACGTAACGTAGCGCATCGTTATAACCTTTGGCATAACCACCATTTTCTTTATTTTGAATGATTTTTACGTCTGGGTAATTCGCTTTTAAAAAGGGTACAGAAGCATCTGTAGACGCATTATCCGCGACATAAATTGTAGCACCTTTAGAATACGTGACTACTGATGGTAAAAATTGCTCAAGCAATGCTTTTCCGTTCCAATTTAATATGACTACTGCTATGTTCAAAAAAGAGGTGTTTATGGATTTGTTATTTAGTGCTTTACTTACTGTTGTGCGTTATATTCTGGTATGTCTTGTAAAAAATGATACTTTTCTGCGTCAAAGTCCATGTTACAATAATAATGATTAATACCATTGGTAACCATTAAATACGTCGCGTTTAAAGCTAAATTATAACGTGCTATTTGGTCAAATGTGTTTTGTTTTATTTCTATTTTAGGCGCTTTACACTCTACTATTAAATGGATACTTCCGTCTGTATTAAAGACAACAATGTCATAACGTTTTTTTAAATCGTTGACTTTTAGTTCTTTTTCGACGTTAATTAAAGAGATAGGGTACTTCTTAATCGTTATTAAATAATGTACACAGTGTTGCCTTACCCATTCTTCGGGTTGTAAGACCATAAATCTTTTACGTATAACATCAAAAATAGATACTTTATTTTCGTTATTTTTGAATCGAAACTCAAACTTTGGAAAGTTTAACTCTTGCATTAATTAGTATTCAGTTTTTTTTCAAAGTTAAACTTCAAAAGTCAAAAACCAAATTTTTAAATTTTTTCCTTTGGACGAAGTCAAACAGTTAGTCACTGATATAAAAAATAAGAACCTTAAACCTATCTATTTATTAATGGGTGAGGAGGCCTATTATATTGATAAAATTTCTGATTACATAGAAAAAACCGTCTTAACGGAGGAAGAACGTGGTTTTAACCAAATGGTATTGTACGGTCGGGACGTAACAGTAGAAGATATTGTTAGTAATGCCAAACGTTACCCAATGATGGCAGAACGTCAGGTGGTCATTGTAAAAGAAGCACAGGACTTGGCTAGAACAATAGACCAATTAGTTGCTTATGCTAAAAACCCACAACCTACAACGGTTTTGGTTATTTGTTATAAATATAAAAAGGTAGATAAACGTAAAGCGGTTTATAAAGAGATTAAAAAATCAGGTTACGTTTATGAAAGTAAAAAACTGTACGAAAACCAAGTGCCAGATTGGATTAGTCGTGTATTATCACCAAAAGGGTATTCGATTACACCAAAAGCTTCACAAATGTTGGTGGAGTTTTTAGGTACAGATTTAAGTAAATTAAGTAACGAGCTAGATAAGTTGCAAATAGTCTTGCCTAGAGACACGCAAATAACTCCGGATCATATTGAAGAAAATATAGGAATAAGTAAAGATTACAATAATTTTGAGTTGCGTAAAGCCATTGGATCAAAAAATATGGCACAAGCGTTTAAAATTGTGCATTATTTTGCAGAGAATCCTAAAGATAACCCGATGGTTTTAACCGTGTCTTTATTATTTAGTTTTTTCTCTCAATTGTTACATTTACATGGGATGTCGGATAAAAACCCTCGTGCAGTAGCATCTGCCTTGCGAGTTAATCCTTATTTTGTAAACGAATATCTTGAAGCAGCACGCCACTATCCTATGCGTAAAGTTAGTCAAGTTATTGGGACGTTACGCGAGTTTGATGGTAAGAGCAAAGGGGTAGACAGTAATGCTGTGCCTCAAGGTGATTTACTTAAAGAAATGTTGGTCAAAATTATGTACTAGTTTTTATTAATTTATTTATTTATCAAAAGATGAAACCATATTATATAATCGTATTCCTATTTTTGTTTTCTGCCTGTAAAACAGTGCAAACGCTTCCTGATCCTTTAGAAGCCGGTTGGGAAGGAAAAAAGGTTTGCGAAGTATTACACGAAACGAAAAAGCAACGTGTTTTGAAGTGTACATTTCCACCAAATGTGGGGCATCAAAAGCACTATCATAAACCACATTTTGGCTATACTTTAGCCGGAAGCACGTTTCAAATTACGGATGCAAAAGGGACACGTACTATTCCTGTTACAACGGGAGTGACCTGGTCTAAAAATGAAATTAGCGAGCATGAAGTCTTAAATGTTGGCGATAGTACTTCTGTATATTTAATTGTTGAGCCTAAATAGTTAAATATTTTAACGTTATAATTCCGTATTTAACACTTGCATAAAAGCCTTTAACAAAACCTATTAAATCAAAGTTAAACCTGTTCTGTAATGCTATAAACGCTGGTGTTTTTAGTACTTTAGATGTAAATCGAAGTAATAATAAATAAAACCAAAAACAGAACAATGGAAAACTTAGATAGAAAGAAAGTTGCCATTTTGGCAACCAATGGATTTGAAGAAAGTGAATTAAAACAACCCATGCAAGCTTTAAAAGAAGCAGGCGCAGACGTGCACATCGTCTCAGAACAATCAGGACAAATTAAAGGCTGGGAAGACGGTAACTGGAGCAATAGTTATGATGTAGACAAAACCTTAGATCAAGTAACGCAAGACGATTACAATGCGTTAGTATTACCGGGAGGCGTTATTAATCCAGATAAATTAAGGCGTAATCCAGATGCGATACGTTTTATTAAATCGTTCTTCGCTAATAAGAAGCCAGTAGCTGCCATTTGTCATGCACCATGGTTATTAGTAGAAGCCGATGTTTTACAAGGACGTAGAGTAACGTCGTTTAACTCGATAAAAAGAGATTTAGTAAACGCGGGAGCAAAATGGGAGGATAGTGAAGTTGTCGTAGACGAAGGTTTAGTAACTAGCCGTAATCCTGATGATTTACCTGCATTTAATAAAAAGCTAATCGAAGAGATTTACGAAGGGAAACATAACATGCAAACGGCATAAATACTATAGAGATAATATTAAAAAGCCAACCGGTTAGGTTGGCTATTTTTTTGTTGTTAGAATTGATTATAAGTGTTTTTTTTGATGTAAAAAAGGAGTTTACATATCTTCCAACTCTAAATTATAGTCATACTGTAAGTCTTCGTGTAATGCTAATATCTTTTTGGTAATGGCTTCAATATTTCGATCATACAAATTGGTTAATGTTGTGTTTCTTGAAATTGACGGTTTCATAGTTCTAAGCTTTTTGCAAAAATAGAGTAGTAGTTGGACTTCAGTCTCTTTATTAAGCGAATATCTGATGTACTTTTTAGTGTTTCTTAAAATCTTACGAACACTTTTCTTGATGTAAAAAAAACTATCGGTATTTATTAGTTCAAATTGTTCGTCAATTTCAGCTTTAACCGTTTCTATATACCCAGCTTCACTATCGGCTTCAAAAAGTAAATAGGTGAGTAGTTCTTTGTTTTCTTTTTTAAATCTGGATAGTCGTAAGCACAGCTCTGCCAACTCTTCATTGGTTTTGTGCTTTAACTCTTTGCGTATGGTGACTACGGATACTGCTTTCATTACAAAATGTTTTATTTCCGCGTAAGCGAAACTAATTTCAAAATTAAACTTTATAATGTTTTTTAATAGTACGTTTAACCTTAAATAATCTAAAAACACCAATAATTAAAATGATTGGTGCTATGCCAATTAGTGTTATACCGTAGTTTTTAAGGTCAGCAAAAAGGTCTAGTTTTAAAATAGTTATTCCTGTTCCTAAAATGACTAAAAAGGTTCTAAAATAAGCTAAAAACGTGCGCTCGTTAGCAAGCTTAGTCCGTTCTATAGCTAGCCAATCTCTGGTGGTTAGGGCGGTTTCGTCTTTCATTTAAAAATTATAATCTTAAAGTAAAATGACCTTTATAGGTTGTGCCTTCTGGTAATTGTAGACTATACCAATAATCACTTTGTGGTAGTGCTTTTTTATTGTGTTTACCATCCCACCCGACTGTTGTTAAAGGATTGAATGCAGATAGTAATTTACCATATCGGTCGTAAATAAATATTTGAAGGTTAGGGTAAGCGTTTTGATCTAAACCTATTATATTCCAATAGTCATGAGTATTGTCATTATTTGGGGTAAAGTACTTAGGGAAACCAATGACTTTTATGATACTAGAAATGATCTCACAATGATTAATATCTCTAATATAAACGGTATGTATTCCGGGAGTTAAGTTGTTAAACACATTTGAGGACTGAAAACTTCCTAGTTCATTGTCTATAGCAAATTCAAAATTATCATGAGCAGTAGTCAATACAATAGTAGCTGTGTAATCTGCAATAGTTATAGATTCAATTTCTGGCAAAGGAATTTGTGTAACCACAATATCTATCGTTTTTTCACAATCTAAAATAGGGTCAGTTATAGTGACACTATAAGTCCCTGCTTGACTAACTTCTATACTATTTGTTGTTTGATTAGTGCTCCATGTAACATCATAGCTTGCAGCTGCTTCTGTGCTTAGGCCAAAATCTATAGTTAATGGAAAATCTGATTGACAGATATCAAAACTTTGGTTGTCAATAAAAGGGAATTCGCCTAAAATAAGTTCTACTAAACCATTACCATAACAGACATTCTCGTTATCAATTGAGACGTAAAGGGTGTTAGATCCTGAATTGTAAGTATCAGGTAAGCTATTAAGGTTTCCTGCGGCCTCTTCTGGAGAAAGGTAAAAATTTACTGTAATCTCTCCGTTTAAAGGTAAGTCGTTAATGATTTGATTTCTAATTATTGTTAAATCAAAATCGGCAGAATTTGAATAATTACTATCGCAAGTTTCTAATTGATGAGTACCAACATCTACAGATTGTGTTGTCAGTAATCTAACGTATGCAATATTGTAGCAAATTGTATTTGGGCTTGTTACTTTTGCGATTACAATTTCTTCATCATATTGGTTAGTATAATAATCCGGATTGATAGGTATTTCGTTGTCAACATCACTTTCAGCAGAAGCTAATGTGTGGTAATAGTAAACTTCAAAATCTTGTGTAGGATCTATTACTAAAGCATCATTTGCTTCGTTTAAGCTAAAAACAGTAATACCGTCAGTAGAATCATCATCAAAGGAGTCACACTGCACTAAATCGTAAGTGTATTGAATAACTTCTGGAGGTTCAGCTATTTTTACTAGTTTTATTATAGGGTTGTAATCTATTCCATTTATAGACATTTGAAGAGTAACATTATAATCTCCTGGTTGTGCATAAGTATGGTAGCTGTCAGGATTTGCAGATGTTGTTCCATCTCCAAAATCCCATAAAATAGTATCATACGGGTCTTCAGAAGTTATAAAAAAATGCGTGTTGTCATTAAAGCAAATATCTTCGAAATCAAAAGTTAATTTAAATATAGATTGAATAAAAGGAGGTAGGCCAATTTGAGCAGCTCTACCATTTAAATAAAAAGAATTATGAGAATAGTTACTACTCGCGCCTAGTTCATTAGGGTTATTAATAACAGATAAGTGAGTCCCTTCCCCAAAGACAACATAACCTGCGCGGTAAATCTTTCCATCAATTGCTAATTGTAATGCTCCTGCTACATTTGAAGATGTATTAATTACAGTTTGTGATCCGACAACATTGGTGCTTTCTGTATTGTATTGTAATAATCGACTGTCAATAAATATATCGTCAAGATCAAATTGTGTTGCCGTAACGTAAAGAAGTTTTGAGTTTGGTGAAAATTCAACACCATAAGGATAGGAATTATCTAATAATAAACGCTCATTAGTAACAGCTCCTGTAGTATTATTAAAATCGTATAGTAGTACTTTACCTGATTTACGTTTTCCTGTTGTAGGGCTTCCTAAAGAGGTCGAGCTATGTGCAATAGCAATCTGTTCTCCATTAGGAGATACTTTTAGGTAACCAATAGCTGTTACGTTGGAATCTGACTCATTAATCCTAGGGAAAACGGCTTGAGTAACAGAAGAGACTACGGGAGTTTCAACAACTCCACTGGCAGTCACTTTGAAAGCGAAAAATTTATCAATAAACTGAGAAATCACCCAGATATCAGAACTATTACCATGTGTAACGGCTGTTAGTTTTTCAGAACTTTTAAATTCATTCTGTAATGGGTCATTACTATCGTAAGTAATTAGGTGATTGTTTTTATTTGAAACAACAACATCACCCAAACCATTATTTAATTCCATATCGACTTCTGTATAATTAAGTCCATCAATGGAATCATCTGGGGTTAGAAAATAACTAGGTTTATCAGTGGTGAAAATATAATAGGAAGTGGTTGATCCCGGTTTGGGGATTATAATAGCTGATTCTGTACTAGAAACATCTCCCATTAAATCATAACCATTGGGCATTGGGTTATGGGTGTTATCCCAAACGTTTTTACCATCTGTATAAAACAATAAGTTTCCGCTAGGGTCAGATATGGTCGCACAACCTTCCATGGTAGCCAGTGATCCGTCGGTTAACGCAACAGGGGTAGTAGAATTGAAGGTTAATCCCGCAAAATTCCCAAAATACCAGTTTGCAGATTCCCCTTGAGCCTGAGTGTATAAACTGAAAAATAAAAATAATATAGTGAGGACTTTTGATATTGATGAATAGCGTTTCATTAAATTAAAAGTTATAATTGATTTTAAAGATATAAAAAAAGCACTTATAAATATAAGTGCTTTCATATAGTTTGTAAAATAATTATCTCAATTTAGGAAAATTACTAGGATTTGTTTCATGCATTACAGCATATATAGCTTCAAAGACATCTTCTGTAGATGGTTTAGAGAAGTAATCTCCATCCGTACCATAAGCCGGTCTGTGTTGCTTAGCTGCCAGTGTTTTTGGCTGACTGTCTAGATATTTAAAAGCGTCTTGTTTATTTAGTATTTCATCTAAAATGTAAGCAGAAGCACCTCCAGGGACATCTTCATCTATAACCATTAAGCGGTTTGTTTTTTGAACACTTTTTACAATGTCATGATTGATATCAAAAGGTAATAATGATTGTACATCAATAATCTCTGCATCAATACCAACTTCAGCTAACTCTTTGGCTGCTTGTTGTACGATTCTTAATGTTGACCCATAAGAGACTAAAGTAATATCAGCACCTTCTTTAATTGTTTCGACAACACCAATAGGCGTTTTAAATTCACCAATATTAGTCGGTAACTGTTCTTTTAATCTATAACCATTTAAACACTCTACTACTAAAGCAGGCTCGTCACTTTTTAATAACGTGTTATAAAACCCAGCAGCTTTAGTCATGTTTCTTGGCACTAAAACGTGTATTCCTCGTACTAAATTTAAAACACCTCCCATTTGAGAACCTGAATGCCAAATACCTTCTAATCTGTGACCACGAGTACGGATTATTAATGGTGCCTTTTGACGGCCTTTTGTTCTGTAGCGCAAAGTTGCTAAATCATCACTTATAATTTGAAGGGCATACATGATGTAATCTAAATATTGGATTTCAGCAATTGGGCGTAAACCACGCATTGCCATACCAATACCTTGACCTAAAATAGTCGCTTCTCTAATACCAACATCCGCAACACGTAACTCTCCATATTTTTCTTGTAAACCTTCTAAACCTTGATTAACATCACCAATCTTTCCTGCATCTTCTCCAAAAATTAAAGTTTCTGGATACTTGTTAAATATATAGTCGAAGTTTTCTCTTAAAACCACACGAGCATCAACGTCTTCTGCGTTTTGGTCGTATGTTGGTTTAACTTCTTTGATATGAATAGCAGCTGTTTTGCTTTCATTATATAAGTCTGAGCTGTATAAAGGTTGTACTTTAGCAAAAAAGCTATCAATCCAATCTATTAAGTGTTGTTTTTCGGCTGTGCTTTCAGCAATAACATAACGTAAAGCGCGTCTTGCAGCTGATGCTGAATCTTTTCTACTAGGTTCTGATATGTCAGCTAATTCGTTTGCTAGTTTTTCTATAAACACTTTATTTGGGCTAGAATTAGCGACCGTTTTTAAAAGTGTTGTTAATTCTGCTCTTTCAGATAAAGCAGGTTTTAAGTAGCTAGTCCAAGCTAATTTTTTAGCATCTCTAACGTCTTTTTTAATGCTTTTTTCAATGGTCAATAATTCTTCGTCAGTGGCGATATTATTTTCTATCAGCCACTCACGCATTTTTACGTTACAGTCGTTTTTTGCTTCCCAATTTAAACGGTCTTTATCTTTGTAACGCTCGTGTGATCCTGAAGTCGAATGACCTTGAGGTTGTGTTAACTCGTTAACATGTATTAAAACAGGAACGTGTTCTTCTCGTGCTATTTTAGCAGCTTCTTCATACGTGGCCATTAAGTTAGCATAATCCCAACCTTTAACACGTAAGATTTCATAACCTTTACTTGTTTTATCACGTTGAAACCCTTTAAGGATTTCTGATATGTTTTCTTTTGTAGTTTGATGTCTTGCGTGCACAGAGATACCATAGTCATCATCCCAAACACTTATAACCATAGGGACTTGTAAAACACCTGCAGCATTAATAGTTTCAAAAAATAAACCTTCACTTGTACTTGCATTACCAATAGTACCCCAAGCCACTTCATTTCCTTCAACAGAAAAGTTGGTAGTATCAATGCCTTTTACATTTCTATAAATTTTAGAAGCTTGTGCTAAGCCTAAAAGTCTAGGCATTTGTCCTGCGGTAGGAGAGATGTCTGCACTTGAATTTTTTTGTTTGGTAAGGTTTTTCCAGTTACCATTAGCATCTAAACTATGTGTTGCAAAGTGTCCCCCCATTTGGCGACCTGCAGACATAGGCTCTTCTGCTAAATCTGTATTTGCGTATAATCCTGAGAAAAATTGTTGAATAGTTAATTCTCCAATAGCCATCATAAAGGTTTGGTCACGATAGTAACCAGATCTAAAGTCTCCGTTTTTAAAAGCTTTAGCCATTGCTAATTGCGGGACTTCTTTACCATCTCCAAAAATTCCAAACTTAGCCTTTCCAGTTAACACCTCTCGACGTCCTAATAAACTACACTCACGACTGGTAACAGCAATGTGATAGTCATTTAGTACTTCAGTTTTAAAATCTTCAAAAGACAAGTCTTTTTTGGTGTTAGCTTTTGTTTGCATAGGTAAGGAATTATTTGAAACAAATTTAATCATAATTTGTGGATTCTACAAGAGTAAAAAAGCTTAAAAAAATGAGAATAATTCAAAATAACCACATATTATCCTTTTAATCTGTAAATTATCTATGTGAAATTAAAAAATGTTAAGAATTTACTAATACCAACGACGGGTAAATAAGCCTAAAAGTGTCTTAGGGGAAAGGGTTACGATAAACCTGATTTTTTCATCGTAATTAGGTTGTCCAATTTCCCAACCTAAGTTGGAGTATAATGGAAAGTATAGTTCAAAATAATCTTCAACTAAGTTTAGTCTAATACCAGAGTCGTATACAAATTCTGGACTGAAGTTTTTATTTTTTATAACTCCAGCATCACCATACAGCATGATGTATCTCCAAAGTGTTGCACTAGTATTAACAGTAGTCATCCATTGGTTTGCAAAGGGGTGCGTTAGTTTGGACTTAAAACCACCATCAGCAATAATAAGTTGTTGACTTAAAAGGCCTGTTTGCTCACTTCGACCTAAATAATTATAATCAAATAAATAATCTGTTGGACGGTCTAAAGCAAAACTAAAAAAGTCAGAATCTTGATAGCTATTGTTGTAGAGGAATAACCCAGAGAATACTCTGACATTAAATTGTTTATTGCGTGTGTTTAAGTTTCTAAACTCTAAGGTTGCCGAAATTTTACCAAAGTCTTTAGCTAGTTGTAAATCTGTAAAGACAGAAGCATGCTCTTTTAAATTATTATCGACAACACCAAATTTGGCATTAAATACGGAGTACTTTGGTTCTCCAGTGGTTTCAAATTCTCCTGTAGCATCTATTTCTCTATTAATATTGACATATCTAAAAGATAGAAATTTACGTTTATTGTCTCTTAAGTTTTTATGATTCCTAAAATTATAATCTATAAAAGGAGTAAATGAAGTATAGGTTAAATTAGGGGCGTAATTATAATAATTTCCTGATAGCCCATATCTCGTTCTGTAGTTGTCAGAGTCTTCTGGTCTTGCGTTATAAATTAAGGAGGCACTACCAACCACTTGCTTACTTTTAAACCCGAATTTCGGACTTATTTTGTATAAAAACCGTTTACTTAATAGTGTTTTATTGTACAGTTTTAATCCTGGTGATAATCCATCGTAGAAGTTATATTCAAACTCGGGCATAAAAAACACCTGATTATAATTAGGATCTTCAATGTCTTTAAACAATCTAAACTGAAGTGGTTTGTTGGTTAGGAAAAAACCATCTAGTTTTTTATAGTTATTACGTTGGTTAAATTCGGGTATCGTATAGTCGTAATTTAGTGCTAGTTGGTCAACATCTTTGTTTGCTATAGTTATTTTTTTTGTATCAGAAAAACCATCAATCCATTGTTTGGAGGTGATACTATCATTTTCTAAGGTGAACAAAGAAATAGGCATGGTGTTATCTCTTAGGTTTTTTAGGGTAATAGTAATAGAGTCCTCTGTTTTTTTAACACGCTTGATTTTAAAATCTATTTTTTTACTAGTTTTTACATAATCATCAAAAAACCAATTAAGGTCTTTGTCTGTTTTAGAGGTGATTAAAGATTTAAAATCTTCTGGCGTGGTTCTTTTTAACTTCGTTTGTTTAATAAAGTCACTTAGTGTTTTGTCTACAATAGTATCGCCCACAAAATCATTTAAATAATTTAAGCCTATCGCTGCTTTATATTTATTGGAAATGTTTTTGTTGAATTTTAATAGGGAATCTTTAGCCATTCCAATTGGCTGATCAATATTTGTACGTGCCATATGCATGTATAAAAAAGGATATTGATCATTAAATTTTAGATCTGAAGCATGAAAAGCTCTAACCCCCCAAACATCAGCAAGTTTTCCTAAAATTTTCTGATTAGGGTAAAAGTCTTCTACATATTTTCTTAAATAATATATTTGAATAGCATCTAATAACCATTGTTCTTCACGTGGATTTATTAAAAGGGTATTTTCTAAATATACTTTTAAAGTGGTTTTTAGTAATTTTAATTCATATTGAAACGTGTCTTCAAAAGGTCTAATAAAATCAGGCAATAGATTAAGACCATAAATAGGGTCTTTTTTGTAGTCTATCCAAGTTAATAATACTTTTTTATGCGGATAATCACCAAGGTTAGTGGTGATAAACTGTGCTACTTTGTCCGATAATATTGCCACTTTGGTTGGATCCAAATCTTCATCATCTATATTAGATTGAATATTAAAAAAGTCTGTTTCAACCGTATTGTAGTCGTTGGTTTTAACTAAAGACAACTTCGTGTTTATCCTGTTTTCGCCTTTAAATTCAGTGTAGACCAGGCTGTCAATTGTTTTGTTTTCAATTAAATCTAACTCGGATATCGGGGTGAAATTATTAGGATAAGTAACCTTAAGGCTGATATTAGCGGGTTCTACAAAAAGATCCTCTAAATCTTTATTACTATAATAGTGCCATTGACCATCAAAAACAGCAGGTGTAATGTACCAAAAACGTAAATTATAGTCACTATTTCCGGTGACACCATATCTTGTGAATTTATTATTCGGAATTTGAACAATATAGTTTAAGGTTAAATCATAATACTCATTAGGAGCAAGAGGACGGTTAAGTGCCACTTTTATAACATCAGGATGCCCTTTTAATCGTTGAAAAAACAAGTCTTGACTAGATTGTTTTATACTAGTGACTACTGTGAAACCTCTGTCCTCATTGCCTGCAAAATGAAAGGTGGTTTTAAATTCGTCTGCAAAGCGTTCTGCTAACGGCGTTGTTTTAGAGGAGTAACTATGGCTCCAATCATTTAGATAAATAGTATCTAAAGGGGTGTTACTTTTATTTTGATACCGTATGGTTTGGGTGATTGCAATACTATGTTTCTCGGTGTCAAATAGCGCGTTAATATCAATACTATTCTGGCTTAAGGCCGAAATACTACCAAATAAGAATAATAAAAAAAAAGAATAATTTATTTTCAATTGAATTTTATAATCTTTAGTGTTTTAACGTTGAAATCTGTATTCGAAATTTAAGATATTCCTATAATAAATACGAAACATCTGTGTTAATAGTTTTTCTTTTGCAATAATATTTACGGAAGTATTAGTTAATGTGTTAAAAATGTGTAGGTTGTGTGTAATGGATTCTAGGAGCCTTAACGCTGTATTTTACTAGTTTTAGAACTAGAAAGGACCATTTTTTATAAAAACAACTTTTAAGGTGTCTTTTAAAAGATACCTTAAAAGTTTAAAATCTATAGAGCTATAACTTTAAAAATTAGGACTTAAGCCGTAATCTTTGTAGAAATTATCTAAAATAGTAACAACTTCTTCTGAAGTATCTACTAAATGTATTAAGTCTAGATCTTTTTCGCTAATATTTGAGAATTTCCCTAATAAAGTTGATTTTACCCAGTCCATTAATCCAGCCCAGAAATCTGTACCAACTAATATGATAGGAAATTT
This sequence comes from Olleya sp. HaHaR_3_96, assembly GCF_019278545.1. Lineage (NCBI taxonomy): Bacteria > Pseudomonadati > Bacteroidota > Flavobacteriia > Flavobacteriales > Flavobacteriaceae > Olleya > Olleya sp. HaHaR_3_96. The sequence continues at coordinate 3,643,125 of NZ_CP058987.1, read as the reverse complement.
TTCAATCTTGTTAGTTTGTATTAGCGTAATTGCTTCAAATAATTCGTCCAATGTTCCAAATCCTCCTGGCATAACCACAAATCCTTGAGAGTATTTTACAAACATTACTTTTCTAACAAAAAAGTAATCAAAATTGATGCTTTTATCAGAATCGATATATGGATTATCATGTTGTTCAAATGGTAATTCTATATTTAATCCAACCGATGTACCACCAGCTAAATGTGCCCCTTTATTACCTGCTTCCATAATACCTGGTCCACCTCCAGTAATAACACCGTAACCTGCATTGACTATTTTTGCTGCTACATCTTCTGCTAATTTGTAATATTTATTATCAGGTTTGGTACGTGCCGAACCAAAAATTGAAACCGATGGTCCAATAGCACTCATTTTTTCAAATCCATTAACAAACTCTCCCATGATTTTAAAAATCGCCCAAGAATCGTTTGTTTTTTTCTCATTCCAACCTTTTGGATGTTTTTCTTCTGTCATATTCTGTATTTATTTAAGCTTATTGCCTTTGTGTTTTTGTTATTTTATTTTTTTTAATGTTTTTGTTTAAGAGTAATTTTATAATTATGTAGGCTACATAAGTTCTTTTTTCAAAAACTTAGCAGTATAACTTTTTTTATGTTTTGCAACGTGTTCAGGTGTGCCTTCTACGATTACTTTTCCACCACCTTTTCCGCCTTCGTAACCAATATCAATAATATGGTCTACGGTTTTAATAACGTCAAGATTATGCTCTATAATTAAAACGGTATTTCCTTTGTTAGCTAATTCATTTAAAACAATCATTAACACTCTAATATCCTCAAAGTGAAGCCCTGTTGTTGGTTCGTCTAAAATGTAAAACGTATTTCCGGTGTCACGTTTACTTAATTCTGTTGCTAGTTTTATACGTTGTGCTTCTCCACCGGACAGTGTTGTACTTTGCTGTCCCAAGGTAATATAACCTAAACCAACATCTTTAATAGTTTTTAACTTTCTATGAATTTTAGGAATGTTTTCAAAAAAATCAACCCCATCATTAATGGTCATATTTAAAACATCACTAATACTTTTTCCTTTGTATCTAATTTCTAATGTTTCGCGATTAAAACATTTGCCTTGACAGGTTTCACACTCGACATATACATCAGGTAGAAAATTCATTTCAATAACACGTAAACCACCACCTTTACAGGTTTCGCAACGACCACCTTTAACATTAAAACTAAATCGCCCAGGTTTGTAACCGCGGATCATAGCTTCTGGTATTTTAGCAAATAAGCTACGGATTTCGTCAAAGGTTTTGGTGTACGTCGCAGGATTACTTCTTGGTGTACGACCAATTGGTGATTGGTTAATATCAATAACTTTATCAATATGTTCTAAACCTTTTATGCTTTTGTACGGCATTGGTTTTTTAACACCGTTAAAATAATACGCATTTAAAATAGGGTAGAGGGTTTCGTTGATTAATGTCGATTTACCACTACCAGAAACACCTGTTACTCCAATCATTTTTCCTAACGGAAATTTTACGGATACATTTTTTAAGTTATTTCCTGTACAGCCTTTTAGTTCTAGAAAGAGTCCGTTACCTTCACGACGCTTTTCAGGAACTTCTATTTTTAGTTTTCCATTAAGGTAATTAGCGGTTAACGTACTTTCTTTTAGTAATTGTTTAGGCGTGCCTTGGCTAATAATTTCTCCACCATGTTTCCCGGCTCTAGGACCGATATCTATAACATGATCGGCACGTTCTATCATATCTTTATCATGTTCTACGACGATAACTGAGTTTCCTATATCACGTAAAGAAACTAAACTATTGATTAGCTTTTCGTTATCACGTTGGTGTAAACCAATACTGGGTTCGTCTAAAATATAGAGCACCCCAACCAGCTGTGATCCAATTTGTGTGGCTAGTCTAATACGTTGTGCTTCACCACCAGATAAGGATTTTGAACTTCGGTTTACCGATAAATAATCTAAACCAACATCTAATAAAAATTGAAGTCTAGCACTAATTTCTTTTATAATTTCTTCCGCAATTTTAAATTGCTTCTTAGTTAAATGTTTTGGTAAGTCTTTAAACCAAACCGCTAAGTCACTAATGTCTTTATTCGCTAATTCAGCAATATTTTGCCCATTAACTTTAAAATATAAAGATTCTTTTTTTAGTCTAGCACCTTCACAAACTGGACATTCAACCTTGTCCATGTAATCTTTTGCCCAACGTTTAAGAGTGGTTGATTCTGCATTTTCATATTGATTTTCAATAAAATTAGCAACACCTTCAAAGTCAATTTTATAATCTCTAGTAATCCCTAATGTTTTACTTTCTACAGAAAATTTTTCATTTCCTCCAAACATAATAATTTGTTTGGCTTCCTTCGGGATAGATTTATAAGGATCACTTAATTTAAAATTATAACGTTCTGCAATGGTTTCAAATTGTTTGAAAATCCAACTCTTTTTTTCAGGACCATGAGGGGCTAAAGCTCCTGCTTTTATGGATAAAGAATCATCAGGAATAATCTTGTTCTCATTAACCATATACAAGGTTCCAATACCATTACAATTGTCGCAAGCCCCTTTTGGAGAGTTAAACGAAAAATTGTTAGGTTCTGGATTTGGGTAAGAAATACCAGAGCTTGGACACATTAAACTACGACTAAAATAACGTGCTTCTTGCGTATCTTGATCGATAACCATTAACACATCATCACCATGATACATGGCTGTATTAATACTTTCGGTTAAACGCTTATCATTATCAACATCATCGTCAATTTTTAAACGATCAATAACAATTTCGATATCATGATTTTTATAACGATCCAGTTTCATGCCTTTAACTAAATCTTTAATCTCTCCATCGGTACGCACTTTTACAAAGCCTTGTTTGGCTATTTGCTCAAATAATTCGCGATAGTGTCCTTTTCTAGAACGGACTACAGGCGCTAAAATATTAATACGTTTGCCTTTATAACTTTCAGAAATTAATTGTTTGATTTGGTCGTCACTATAACTCACCATTTTTTCGCCAGTGTTAAAACTATAGGCATCACTACCTCTAGCATATAACAGACGTAAAAAGTCATAAATTTCGGTAATCGTACCAACCGTAGATCGTGGTGATTTACTCGTTGTTTTTTGCTCGATAGCAATGACAGGAGATAAACCATCAATTTTATCAACATCCGGACGTTCTAGGCCGCCTAAAAATTGTCTGGCATAAGCAGAAAACGTTTCGATATAACGGCGTTGTCCTTCAGCATAAATCGTGTCAAATGCTAAAGACGATTTACCACTACCTGATAGACCAGTAATAACGACTAGTTTTTCACGAGGAATAGTGACATCAATATTTTTAAGGTTATGCGCTCTAGCACCTTTAACCTCTATGTTTTCTTCAAAATTAGCCATAGCATTTGTAAACTTTATCTGTAAATAGACAAAGTAGCAAAGATAGGCTTTTTGTAATTCTTTTTGAAGGGCAGTTCGTTAGGATTTTCTTAATAATTATTACTTTTGAAATTATAAAATCAGTAGTTATGGAAATATTAGGAGTAGGTTCTCGAATTAATCACCCTGAACATGGGAAAGGAGTGGTTACTAACGTAGATAGTAAGCAGTATTGGGTTACTTTTATTGAAAATGGTTTAGAAACCATAGCTTTAGATGATACCTTTGAAATTATAGAAGCTTCAGAAAACGAAGTGGATACTATTAGTTTTTTTGATATTGAGAGTAGTTTAGTTCAAATATTGAAAAAGTATAGCGATGTTTCGGAAATCGTGCCGATTGGTGACAAATGGAGAGGTGGGCTATTAGAATTAAAGCCTGCCGATGGAAATTTAAAAAGTAAAGAGATAAAAATTGAAGACTTTTTTAAGAAAATAACTATGGTTAGAGACCGTTTACGAGTGATGGAACAAAAAGTGAATTCTAGTAATCTTGAGGAACAAGAAAAAATAGATTTACAACAGTATATTACTCGTATTTATGGAAGCTTAACAACATTTAATGTCTTATTTAAATCTAAAGAACAGCAGTTTGTAGGGCAGAAGGGGAAGTAGTTTTTATAATGCAAAAGGCAAAAGGCAAAAGGCAAAAGGCAAAAGGCAAAAGGCAAAAGGCATAAAGTAAAAGGTGTCAAGCGAAGTGATTTTTATTACTAAAGGCTATTTTATGCTATTATAAGCTTGTTTTAACCTCTCCCATATTTAATTCAAAAAAGAATAATTGATGATGGGTTGGTAATTGGGCATCGGTGTCGGTCGTTTTCCAGTCACTCCAAGTGGCTTCTAAACCTCCAATTGGTAAAATATCAACCCACATTTTAAATTTAGTTGGCTTATAGTTTTCATCTAAAATCCATAAGTAAGAATCTCCAGGCGTACTTCCTCCTGATTTATAAGTAACCAATAAGGCGTTTTTATTGTTATGTTTGACAATGCTTCTAGTGGTACCTTTATCAAAAACCTTGTAGGGCGCTACTAGCCAAAAAGAATCATTATTAAAATACTCTATAGCTGTTTGTATTACCGTAATACTTTCTTCGCTGTCAATTTTTGAATTATTAACATAGGCGATATTGTTGGTTGGATTATTTAAGTCTAAATCGACTTTATTATCTTTCCAATAGACTTCGACTAGATTCTCTTTTTTATTCCAGTTGTAATGATGTTTACCTCTAAAGGTCCATTCGATATGATTTGTCGCTTTATAGGCATCGGCATTTAGTGAAATTAACATTTTGTAAGCTAAAATATCGGCTTGTTTCGATGGTGTTGCAAGTGGCAAGTCTTCGTTGTATTTGAAGTAAACGAAGCCAAAAAAGAGTAAGCTTGGCAGTGTAAAAAACACGATTACTCCAGCTATTATTTTTATTATTTTTTTTGGTTTCATGATGTGAATTTGTAATAATTAAACAGGTAATTTAGGTGTTAAATGTTGCTATTTAACGTTTAAGCGTGAAATGAGACTTCATTATTTTTTTAACGTTAGTACTTGGTTCTCTGTATTCTACTGTAAACCAATAATCACTTGTGGGCATAGGGTTACCGTTATAAGTTCCATCCCATCCTGTGTCTGTTGGACTTAGTTGCTTTAGTAGTTTTCCGTAACGATCAAAGATGTAAATTATGGCATCTGGTTGATTACTGATAGCATAGATATTCCAAGTGTCATGAGTACCATCTCCATTTGGTGTAAAATACAAAGGATAATCAATTATCATTACAGTAATTGTATCCTCTCCACAACCAATTGTATCTCTAACGGTAATGGTGTACTCGCCAGGAGTAACATTACTAAAAGTATAACTATTGTTGTTTGGATAATTCATTACCCAGTTTACACCATCAATACTAAATTCGTACATATTTGTTGTGCTGGTAGCAGTTACAATTATATTGTGCTGGTTTGCAAAAGCTAAAGTTGTTACTGTTGTTATAACTGGTGCTTCGCTATATACTACTGTTGTACTTACAGGTGTACTTGGACAACCAGTTGTATTGTCTGTAACAATAACACTATAAGATCCTGTATTTGTTGGTTCTAAGGATACTCCGGTTTCTGCAGGTAATACTTGGTTATTAAAAGACCATTCAAAAGAATAATTATTTGGGTTTAAATTAGTTTCTATAATTTCAGTAGCATTTGTGTCTCTACATAATACATATTGATCTTCCAATTCAAATATTGGTAAAGTGATAACCATCAAAGTAAGTTCCGCGATAGCGTAGCATTCGCTTCCTGGAGTCGTATTATCTACTCGGGTGTAAATAGTTTGTGGATTGTTTATGTTATCGTATTGATTTGATAAACTGTTTTGTTCTAGCTGAGCATCTATTAAAGATTCATAATAATTTACGGAGTAATTAGTAGCGTTTAAACCATTTAAAACATTAGTATTCTGGGAGGTTAAATCAAAAGTGGTGCTATCGTTTGTGGGATCTCCATCAGTTTCCATATTATCATCACAAAGGTTATAACTATCTAAATTTTGGTTTGCTAGAATAGTATTGTTTGTTATGGTGATAATTTGAGTTTGATTGTTTGCAACATTACCATGAGTGTCCATTAGACCCCATGTTCTAGTGATAACAAAAGCGCCTTGGCAAGGCCCATTTGTTGTTGTATCTGTAAAAGTGGATTCTAAATTTGTCGAGCAGTTATCCATTTCGTCAGTAACATCTCCTGTAACTATTATGCTGGCATCATAATTAGAATTAATATCTGAAAAAATTTCAATATCAGTAGGCGCGGTAAAGGTAGGCGCCTCATTATCTTCCACTGTAACAGTTTGTGTACAAGATACTGAGTTGCCAGAACCATCTGTAGCGGTCCATGTTACAATTGTGTCTCCTAAAGAAAAAGTTAAAGGAGCATCATTCGTAATACTGGCTATACTGCAATTATCAGAGCCCGTTGGTGGCAAGCCTAAATTAACGTTGCTAGCAGTACATAATCCACTATCTGCATCCACGGTTATTGCTACAGGACATACAATGGTTGGGGCTTGATTATCTTCTACAGTAACAATTTGTGAACACGATGCTGTATTACCGGAACCATCGGTAATCGTCCAGGTTACAATTGTATCCCCTAAAGGGAAAGATGAGGGAGCGTCATTGATTATATTAGCAATACTGCAATTATCAGAGCCAGTTGGAGCAATGCCTAAGTCTACGTTGTTAGCCACGCATAAGCCATCATCAACTAATGTCATTATTGCTGTTGGACACACAATTGTCGGATTTTCATTGTCTACAACGGTAACAATCTGTTCGCATGTTGCTATGTTACCAGAGTTGTCCGTTGCTGTCCATGTTACTGTGGTTTCACCTAAAGCATAAACAGTAGGAGCATCATTAGTTATATTGGCTATATTACAGTTATCAGATCCAGTTGGTGGCGTACTTAAATTTACGTTAGTTGCCGAGCATAATGTACTATCAACTTCTACGGTTACGGGGATTGGACATATAATCGTTGGGTTTTGATTGTCTTCAATAGTTATCGTTTGTGTGGCTGTCGAGCTGTTTCCACAAACGTCCGCAATAGTGTATACCCTTGTTACTATAGTTGGATAGTTTCCTGTTGCAGTATCAGTATTAGTTACTATTAAATTAGCATCTAGAGCACATGCATCTGTTATTGTTAAACCTATTAATTCTAAATCAGCGACTGTTGCGGCAGCTGTATTGACATCAGTAGCCGAGCATCCATCTATAGTTGTATTCCCTATTGTTCCCGTTATTACAGGTGCTATTGTGTCATTTACTAAAAATTCTTGAGTGCAAATAGTTGTATAAAAAATAGCTTCTCCAACGTCGTGTAAATTGTTATTATTAGAGTCTGAATACTCTCGAACGGTGTAGGTTCTAGTTACAATTTGATTACAATTTCCGTTATTCTGACTGTTTTCAGCACGTATTTCAATGCTTCCACAACTGTTACTATTAATAATTCCGTTAGCATTTCCAAGTGCTTCAAATTCAGATTGACTTAAAGTTGTGTTTGTTGGAATGTCATCATAGCATTCAACAATAGTTTGACTAGAAGGAAACGTAGGGCAAATTGATTCTGTAATGGTTTTGATTGCTATTGTAACCTCACCAATGTCAAAGTTATCGCTATTTGTTATTTCTGTAACTTTATATTGTAATGTATACGTTTGTCCTGCGATACTTGTATCAGCGATATCTATATTTCCTATAGAATCTACAGTTATAACATTATTTGGATCAACGACTTCTGTGGTTACTAAGAAATCTGTTTGTACCAATGGAAGTTGACCATAAGTATCGTTATCTAGGACGTTTATAATATCATCGTAAATGGTTGATGGGCAAATATCTAAAACAGAATCGTTTATAGCTGTTAAGTCACTTTCTAATATAGTTATAGTTATTGTTGTGCTATCAATACCATTACAACCAGTATCCACGGTATAATCAAAAGTGTATGTTCCTGCTTCTAAACCTGTAGCATCCCATAAAGTACCATCTAGTGTACCCGATGGTACTATAGTAGTCTCGGTAAAAGTTCCGAAATTATCATAAGGTCCTGTGATGAAGTTGAATAAGCTTTCTAAAGTGGTGTCTATAAAAGCTATATCTACAGTTTGTCCAGTTCCGGCGTTGGGAGGAGCATTAGTGATAGTATAACTTAATGTTTGATTGATACAAGAATTAGGGTTAGTGCTATAGGTTAGTGTTGCGTTGTATGTCCCAGTATCTGTAGCTGAATAAGGATCGAAATTTATAACATTTCCAGTGGCAGAAAAACTAGGGTCTCCGTCTTTAGTCCAAGTAACATCAATAATAGAGAGAGCATTGATAGTAAGAGATCCAGTATCTCCAACGCATAAATTATAAGGTTGAATAACAGTTGGTTGAGATTGATTGGTGTTTATGACAAACGGACTTACAGCACCACAGTCATCACTTATTTGCACGACATAGAGGCCAGGGGCTATGTTTGTAAAGACGGGGTTGTTTCCATTGTTTATAGTCGGGTTAAGCGGTACACCATCTTTACTTATTAATTCATAATTTAAATTGACACCTAGTGCATCTATAAATAAATCATTAGTTCCATTTCCACAATCGATTACTGCAAAGTCTACAAGTGTAATATTATTATCTCCAATTGTAAATTCTTCAAGTGTATCATAGCAAGGTTCTTGCTCGTTTGTTCTATAAAAAGAATAATAAATTCTAAATAATCCAGATCCCGTTACATTATTAATAAAACCACTGTCAGTAATGAATTGTCCGTAACTATTTTGGTTGTTATTTAATATAACTGAAGGAGGACCATCTAGGTAAAAATTAGTATTATCAACATAGTTCGTTAACTCAGCAGTAGCACTATTAATATTTGCCCAAACGCCATCAACCGTGTTAAATTTTTGAAGGACAAATGTTGAATTACTTATATTAAACGTTGCATTTAAGTCAAGGTTAAAACTACCACAAAAGGATGTAATTGTAGTGTCTACATCTTGGACAATAGCACCATTAATAGTTTTTGAGCCTGTTAAAACATTTCCACATGCAGTGTTTACACTAAACGTGTAATCACCTGCAGGTAAATCATAAAGATATAGAAAATCTCCAAAAAAAGTAGTAACAGTAGATGTCGATATATCTACAACTAATGGACCTGTATAGCTTGCTGGAGCAGAAGTTATAGTAAAACTGTCAAAACCAGCAGCGGAAGTTATATCAAAAGTACCTTGTTTTTTTATATTTATTTCCAAATTACCAGTATCAGCACAACCTTCTCTGCTTCTTATGTTTAATTCTCTTGGAGTATTGTCAGTTGTAACATTTATACTTTTATTGAGTTGGCGACCGCATCTGTCTGTAAATAAAAAGGTGTAACTCCCATTGGGAACGCTTAAGTTGTAGTATCCAAAATATAAAGTATTAGGGGTGGTAATTGGATCAGAAATATTAGATCCAACAGGGAAAATAGGGTTGTATAGATTAGGGTCATTATTTATATCAAACGCTGGAGGTGTTGTTATCAGTTCCATTGTTATTGGAAATGCAAAGTTTTCATAATCGGTAAAGCGCAGACGTTGTTTTCCACAGTCTTGAGTTGTTTGCGTAGTAAGATCTAGAGTTGGAGGTCCCGAAAAATCGACAGTGTTCAAATAAACAACAGTCCCACATGTATCTGTTACTTGAGTCGTTACTGAGTAGGACGTGTTTTGGGTTGGAAGATTATAATAAGAGTTATTTTGAGAGGTCGAGGTCCAAACATCAGTCATTACTGTGTCATTCCCATCAGCATCGTCATCATAAGTTATTGTTACATCAAAAGGGAAGAAATTTTCATCAAGAACACTTGTAACACCTCCTGTACTTAAATTTTGTAATATATAAATTCTTAATTTTGTTTGTGAGCAATCGTTGTCATCAATGTTATTTTCAAATGTAATTGGGGTGGTATAAGAAGGAGCAAGATCTAATAAATTAATCCCTTGGGCAACTACATTTCCACAAATATCTTCTACTTCTATAGTGTAGTTTCCAAATGCTAAATCTGTAAATATACTTTCAGCACCAGCGTCTATTTGAGTTTGAGTAATGGTTTCAATTAATACACCTGCTTGTTTAACTCTATATTCTAAAGCATTCCCAGAGTTTAATAACACTATAATAGTACCTAAACAAGCGCTTTCTTGAATTGCATCAAATGCAATAGGGATAATATTATTAGGTACTGTAATTTCTTGTTCTATAATAGTCTCAATACTTCCAATGATTTCAGTTGCTCTAATAAGATAAGTACCACTATTTAAGGTTGTTATATTAGTGGTGAAATTAGTAGAAGTAATTGGACCTTCTAAAACTGTTTCGCTATTTATTGGTGTGGTTAAATCTGAGATATCATAAACTAAAAACTCAAAAGTAGCACCAATTTCAGAACCGTTAATATCTATTTGGATGTTCCCATTTCCTGAGCATTCTTCCCCTGTAGCATTAAGGCTCATGGCGTAATCAGAAAAGGAGTTAGTTTTTATGTCACTATCTAGGTTAGAAGATTCTGTTATGTTAAATCCTTTACTTGAGCTTATTACAATAAAAAAAAGGAAAGCTATTGTGGAATATTTTTTTATCATTTTTGGTTGGAGTTAGATGTCCTTTTTAAAGAAAACATCCTTATAAAAATTATTGATTATTTTAAACAAAGATAAGTGTTCTTTATTTTTTAATCAAAAAATGAAGTAAAAATACTACAACTCAATTTTAGGGTTTAAAAACCAATAGCGGTATCATCTCCACGTCTATCCGCACCGCCTTCTAGCTGGCCATTTTCTAAAACTAAAATACCATCAACTTTACCAATAACATCTGCATTCTCTTGATTTATAGAATAACCTTTTGCTTGTAGTTGTGCTATTAATTCTGCCGAAAATGAGTCCGGTTCCATTCTGATAGTATCGGGCAGCCATTGGTGATGGAATCGTGGCGCATTAACAGCCTCTTGTATAGTCATTTTAAATTCGTGTACATTTAAAATAGTTTGCATAACGGAGGTAATAATAGTCGATCCTCCAGGCGTTCCTAAAGTCATAAATAGTTTGTCATCTTTTTCTACAATAGTTGGTGTCATTGAGCTTAGCATACGCTTTTCTGGGACTATCGCATTTGCTTCTGCACCTATTAACCCATAAACGTTTGGGATGCCGGGCTTACTAGAAAAATCATCCATTTCGTTGTTAAAAAAGAAGCCTAATTCTGGACTGTATAATTTAGAACCATACCCAGAGTTTAAAGTTGTTGTTACCGCAATTGCGTTTCCAAATTGATCGACAATTGAGTAGTGTGTTGTTTCATTACTTTCAATAATATCTACTTTTCCATGTGACACTTCAGTGGATGGTGTCGCTTTATCAAAACTAAAATCAGCCATTCTACCATTTAAATAATTAGCACTAATTAAATGGTCTTGTGGGATGGTTACAAAATCAGGGTCTCCTAAATAAAAGCTTCGGTCTGCATACGCACGACGTTCTGCTTCAGTAATGACTTGAATAGTTTTGAGTGTATTATGTCCAAATTCGTCTAACTCATAATCTTCAATTTGTAACATGATTTGTGCTAAACAAATCCCACCACTAGAAGGCGGTGACATAGATATGATATTTAAATTATCGTATTCAAAAGTAACAGGTGTTCTCCATTTAGCTTCGTAACTCGCTAAATCCTCAGTGCTTATAATACCGCCATTCTCTTGAATAAATGCCGCTAGTTTTTTTGCAGTTTCACCTTTATAAAATTCATCCCTACCATTACGCATAATGGCTTCTAATGTTTTTGCTAAGTTGGGTTGTTTGATGGTGTCGTTAGTCTTCCATGTTTGACTAAAAAGCACAGGGGTTTTGTTTACTTCTAAAAAGACTTGGCGTTTCTCATCTAAAACAGCTTGGTCTTTTTTGGTAACGACAAAACCACGTTTTGCTAAATCAATAACAGGCTGCATGATTGTTTCTATAGGTAAGGTCCCAAATTTGTCATGTACTTCAAATAGACCTGCAATTGTACCAGGTATCCCAACTGCTAATGCGCCTTTTGTACTTAAGTCAGGAATAACATGGCCTAAACTGTCTAAATACATGTTTTTTGTGGCAGATTTTGAGGCTTTTTCGCGATAATCTAAAGCCCCAACACGGCCATCTTCTAAACGATAAACCATAAAGCCACCACCTCCAATATTACCAGCATAAGGATAACAAACAGCTAGGGCTAAATCTGTTGCAATCATAGCGTCAAATACATTTCCACCTTGTTTTAAAATAGCGGTTCCAATGTTAGAGGCTTCTTCTCGAGCAGAAACAACAATAGCTTTATCGGCAATTAAACCACGTGTTTTTTCTGTTTTACAACTAAAAAAAACATTAAGAATAAACGTGACTAAAAGTAGTTTTTTCATTTTTATTTAGATTGTAAATTTGTTAATGTTTCGTTTGAAAAAGTAATTAAATCATCAAAAAAGCTAGTGAATTCAGCTTCAAATTCATTATAAAATTCTTGTAATTCGTTAACGGCCAGATTCATTTTAGATCGATTTTTAGTCCTAGTATTCATGCCTTCTAAGACCTTGGCTATCCCTTCAATAGACGCATAACTTAATAACCAGTTATCGGCTAACATATGCGGCATCATTTTTTGAATACGTTGCGGTAAAATTTCAAAATTATCCTCAAGCGTTTCGTAAAAATGATCGATATAGTCTGCCAAGGGTTCGTCAGAATATTTAGACCAGTTTTTTGCTAAATAATGATCGTATAAAATGTCTACAATAATACCCGAATAATGCCCATAGTTTTCGTGTAAGCGTTTCGTGCTTTTTCGTACTGTTGGGTGTGCGTCCGTAAAGGTGTCAATTTGTAAATGTAATAGTATGCCTGTTTGGATTTCGTCCTCAAAATGGTCGTATTTATTACCTCTAATACCGTCAGCAATAAAGTTGCCAATAGTTATTTTTTTGTTATTTCCGGAAAGATATATGTGTGCTAAAAAATTCATCTTATAAATATATGTATTTTTAATCTTTAATTTTGCAATTTGAAGCGATTACCCAATTTAGATGTTTTACGTTTTTTGCTTACAGTTTTGTAATGTTTTTTCATTTGACAGAATCAGCTATAAATCAGTGATTTGCTTATTTTTTGATTAGTAAAAAAAATAGTGTAAGTTTTGATTGTTTTTACAAGCTTGTATTTTGTCATGTTTCATTTAGAATTTTTTAGTGTCTTAAGTGAGTTTAGTATGGTGTTCTTTTTTCTGTTTTTTTACGGAATTATTGCTGTTCTCTAAAAAAAAATAGAGTTTTTGAAACAATAGAAGTTAATCCCTGTAATTATAGTCTTTTTAACCTTGTTATATCGTATAACGTCTATATTGCATTTTGAAGCTACAGTATTATTTAATCTACTAACAATGGTATTGTTTGGTTTATTTAGACACAGCACTGCACACAATAATTTTGAGGTCGAAATTAAAAATAAAGCACTTAATTATTTAGGGAAAATATCTTACGGATTATATATGTATCATGTTATCGCATTAAATGCTGTAGTTTTCTTATTTTTGAAACTACAAAAAGCGGACTTATTTAATGATAGATTAACTATAATCTTGATGTATCTGATGACCTTTATATTAATTATTACAATAGCACATTTGTCTTGTAACTATTTCGAAAGCTATTTTTTAAAACTTAAAAACAAATTTAGAGAATGACATTAATAAAATCTATATCAGGAATAAGAGGAACCATTGGAGGAACTGTTGGAGAAAATTTAACACCAATTGATGCTGTAAAGTTTGCATCAGCTTATGGGACTTGGTTAAAGCAGCAGCGCAACAAAACGGACTATAAAGTTGTTGTTGGTCGTGATGCGCGATTGTCTGGGGATATGATTCAAAATTTAGTAATGAATACGTTAGTAGGATTAGGAATTCACGTTGTGGATTTAGGGTTGTCTACAACACCTACAGTTGAGATTGCTGTACCTATGGAGCATGCGGATGGTGGAATTATATTAACTGCTAGTCATAATCCAAAACAATGGAATGCTTTAAAATTGTTGAACGCGAAAGGTGAGTTTTTAGATGGCGCAGAAGGACAGAAAATTTTAGAGATAGCCGAATCTGGTGCGATGACCTTTGCAGAGGTTGATGACCTAGGACAAATTACTAAAAATGACGCCTATATTGATATACATATTGATGAGGTTTTAGATTTGGAATATGTGAATCAAAAAGCCATTGAAGATGCTAATTTTAAAGTCGTTGTTGATGGTGTAAATAGTACAGGAGGGATTGCGATTCCGTTGTTATTAGAGCGTTTAGGCGTGGAAGCTGTTAAGTTATATTGTGATCCAACGGGTCATTTTCCGCACAATCCAGAGCCATTAAAAGAGCATTTAGGCGATTTGTCTGACGAAGTAAAGAAGCACAGTGCTGATTTTGGTATTGTTGTAGATCCGGATGTCGATAGATTAGCTTTTATGGATGAAAATGGAGACATGTTTGGAGAAGAGTATACGCTTGTTGCTTGTGCGGATTGGATATTGAGCCAAAACCCAGGGAATACAGTTAGTAATATGAGCTCCACTAGAGCCTTACGTGATATTACAGAAAAGCATGGTGGTACGTATGAAGCCTCTGCGGTAGGTGAAGTCAATGTTGTTGCTTTAATGAAAAAAAACAACGCGGTTATTGGAGGAGAAGGTAATGGTGGTATTATCTATCCAGAATCACACTACGGTCGTGATGCGCTGGTTGGTGTTGCCTTATTTTTAAGCTTATTAGCTGAAAGAAAGTTAAGTGTTAGCGAATTACGTAAAACGTACACGAGTTACTTTATGAGTAAAAAGAAAATCCAATTAACACCAACGTTAGACGTCGATGCTATTTTAAAGGCAATGGAAGAAAAGTATAGCAACGAAAACTTAACGACAATTGATGGTGTTAAAATAGATTTTGCTGAAAGCTGGGCACATTTACGTAAGAGTAATACGGAGCCAATTATTAGAATTTATACGGAAGCAAAGCGTCAATCTGAAGCCGATAGTTTAGCCGATAAAATTATTTCAGAAATCAAGCAAATCGCTAATATTTAGTATTTTAAATTGTAAAACAATTAGTTATGTACGTTACAAAAGCAGAAAGAACAGAAAAATCTAAATTAGAAGCTTATTTTTCTCAATTTAGAAAACATATTGTAGGTATAGATCAAGAGTTTGAATCGCCTTACGGTACAAAAAAAATGGTGTATACGGATTGGACTGCTTCGGGACGTTTATACAGGCCAATAGAGGATAAGTTGCTCAATCAATTTGGACCATTTGTCGCTAATACACATACCGAAACAACCGTTTCTGGTACCGCAATGACTAATGCGTATCATAAAGCGCGACAAATTATAAAGGGACATGTTAATACCAATGCAGACGATGTTTTAATTGTAGCAGGAAATGGTATGACAAGTGTTGTCAATAAATTTCAACGTATTTTAGGATTAAAAGTGCCTGAGAATATTAAAAAATTTACAACGATTCCAGAAGAGGTAAAACCAGTTGTTTTTGTAACGCATATGGAGCATCATTCTAATCATACCTCTTGGTTAGAAACCATCGCTAAAGTGGAAGTGATTCCTGCAGGAGAAGATGGCTTGTTTAGTTTAGAGAATTTAGAGGTGCTTTTAGAGCAATATAAAGACTGTACGCTAAAAATAGCCTCAGTCATTGGTGGAAGTAATGTGACGGGTATTGAAACGCCATACCATAAAATTGCTAAGTTAATGCATCAAAATGGAGGGGTTTGCTTTGTGGATTTTGCCTGCTCAGCACCCTATGTTACTATTAATATGCACCCAGAAGATGAAGAAGAAGCATTGGATGCTATTTTCTTTTCACCACACAAGTTTTTAGGAGGCCCAGGGACTTCTGGAGTGTTAGTGTTTAATAAAAAGTTATACAAAAATATGATTCCTGATTGTCCAGGAGGAGGGACCGTAAGTTGGACTAATCCTTGGGGAGAGCATAAATATATTGACAATATTGAAGACCGAGAAGATGGTGGGACTCCAGGGTTTTTACAAACCATAAAAACAGCTTTAGCTATTAAGCTTAAAGAGCAAATGGGCGTGAAAAATATCTTGGATAGAGAGCATGAATTATTGCATCAGATATTTTCTAATTTAGACGGTGTTGAGAATATTAAAATATTAGCAGGTGATCAAAAAGACCGTCTAGGTGTCATTTCCTTTTATATTGATAATTTACATTTTAATTTAGGAGTAAAATTACTGAATGATAAATTCGGAATTCAAACCCGTGGAGGGTGTAGTTGTGCAGGAACCTACGGGCATTATTTACTACATGTCGATCAAGCACAATCTCATAGTTTGGTCAATCAGATTTCATTAGGCGATTTAATCCGTAAGCCAGGTTGGATGCGTATGTCTATTCATCCAACGACAACTTGTAATGAGATGGATTATGTGTGTGAAAGCTTAATTGCTTTAGCAGAAAATCATGAAGAGTGGGCTAAGGATTATGAATATAATAAGGCTAATAACGAGTTTATTCATAAAAGTTTTGTGCCTAAAAACAATGTTAGAGTGAGCGATTGGTTTGAGTTGTAATACAGGTCTTTCTAAAAAAGAACTTATATTATTAGAAATAAAAAGACCTCACAATTTTTATAGTTGTGAGGTCTTTTTTTTAGGTGTTGTTTCTATTTAAAATCTTCAGGTGTTTTATCACGATGTTTCCAACGTTTATGCGTCCATAGATAATATTGAGGGGCTTCTTTTATTTGTTGTTCCACTAACTTAAAAAAAGCATCTGTGATTTCGTAATCTTTAAATTCATTAGGATTTTCAGCCAAAGTTGTAAAAGTAGTTTCGTAATACCCTCTTTTTATTCGCTTTACAGCAAAATAAACAACAGCCATATCTAATTGTTTTGCTAGTAATTCAGCACCAGTATGCACTGGGACATGTATCCCCATAAAATCTAACCAATGGTGCGCTTTCCAAGGTTTAGGACTTTGATCCGATACAAATCCGTTAATCGTCAATTCTCCGTTGTTTTTAGCTTTTAATAAAGTGGCAGACGTTTCTTTAGTGGTGATAAGGTAGGAGTTGTATTTAGCTCTAATACGTTTGACTAATCTATCAAAATATTTATTTCCTAATTGCTTGTATACTGCGTACCCTTTATGATTTAAATGTTTTTGTAAAATAAAAATCCATTCCCAACTGCCGTAATGCGCACACATAAGTACAATACTCTTATTTGATTTTTCATATTGCTTAATCTCTTCAATATTAGAAAACACATAACGCTTCAACATTTGCTTCTCAGAAATGGTTAAAGACTTAATAGCCTCAACAGCCATATCACAAAAATGATGATAGAATTTTTTTCTAATGCTAACAATTTCAGCTTCAGATTTATTCGGAAACACGAGATGTAGGTTTTCTTTTACTGTTTTCTTTCTATAACCAAGGATATAATAGATTAAAACATATAATCCATCAGAAAAGGCGTACAAAAGTCTAAAAGGGAGTATGGAGATCAACCATAAAAAAGGATAAATTAAAATGTAGGCTAATAATTGCATGAATACTTGTTAGTTTTGCGAGAACAAATATATGTTATATTTGATTTAAACTTAAACTAGATAATGGGTAATTTAAATTTAATAACTATAATAATTATTGCAGCCAACGTCATCATTTCTTATAAAGGATTTGAAGATCATGCTTTTTTTGAGAAGTATAAATTTAATGTAGGCGCTGTTAAAAGAGGAGAGCAATTCAGAATTTTTAGCTCTGGTTTTTTACATGTTAATACGCAACATTTATTATTTAATATGCTGACGCTTTACTTTTTTGCGTGGGTAGTTATTGATAGGGTCGGGCAAACCAAGTTTCTAATTATTTATTTAGTAAGTCTAGTCGCAGGGAGTTTATTATCCTTAATATTTAATAAAAACAACTACCATTATAGTGCAGTTGGAGCCAGTGGTGCAGTAATGGGTATTATTTATTCAGCAATAATGTTCGAGCCTTTTCTTCTTAAAATCTATGGTATTGTACCAGGTTGGATGTTTGGTATTGGATACTTATTGTACTCTATTTATGGTATGAAAAAACAAATAGGTAATATTGGTCACGATGCCCATTTTGGAGGCGCTGTTGGTGGTTATGTGACCACTTTAATTATAGCGCCTTGGCTATTTCAAAAAGACTTAACGATGGTTTTAGTACTAGCTATTCCAATTGTGGTGTTATTTGTAATGCAAAAGCTAGGTAAAATTTAGTGTCCTAAAATCTCAGCAACCTTGTCTTCAAGCGCTTTGCCACGTAGGTTTTTAGCAATTATTTTACCATCACCATCTAAGATATAAGTCGCTGGTATGGATCGTACACCATAAGCTGCAGCAATTGGTTCTTGCCAACCTTGTAGGTTAGATAAGTGTTTCCAAGTTAATTTATCTTGTGCTATTGCGTTGATCCAACGGGATTCTTGGCCTTTTTTATCTAAAGACACGCCTACAATTTCTAGACCTTTACTATGGTATTTATTATACATTTTTACCACGTTTGGATTTTCACGTCTACAAGGGCCACACCAACTTGCCCAAAAATCTAAGATAACCAACTTCGCTTTTATATCCCCTAAAGATAAATCTTTTCCTTCTGGTGTTTTAGCTGTAAATGTTGGCGCGTAATCACCAATATTAGTTCCAAAAACAAGCGGTTTTTGAGGTTCTTGTTTGCACGATAAGCTTAAAGTAGCCACTAAAAAAAGTAAGATATATGGTTTCATGATGCTATTATTTCTCACAAATATAAAATATAAAAATTGAATATTTTATGTCTATTTTTGCAATATGATTTATAACGACACAATTGTAGCATTAGCAACCGCTTCCGGAGCAGGAGCAGTGGCCATTATTAGGTTATCAGGTAAAGATTCTATTGCTATCGCAGACCAGTGTTTTGAGTCTGTTAAAAAGACAAAAAAACTGTTGCAACAAAAAACGCATACCATACATTTAGGTCATATTGTGGATGATAAACGGACAATTGACCAAGTATTAGTATCGGTTTTTAAAAACCCTAATTCTTATACTGGTGAAGATGTTGTGGAAGTCTCTTGTCATGGGTCCATCTATATTCAACAAGAAATTATTCAATTATTTTTAAGAAATGGCTGCCGAATGGCTAATGCTGGCGAATTTACGCTACGTTCATTTTTAAACGGTAAATTGGATTTAAGTCAAGCGGAAGCGGTCGCAGATTTAATTGCGAGTGATAATGAAGCGTCTCATCAAATAGCGATGCAACAAATGCGTGGTGGTTTTTCTAGCGAAATCGCAAAATTGCGCGAAGAATTAATGAATTTTGCGTCGTTAATCGAGTTGGAATTGGATTTTGCAGAGGAAGATGTCGAGTTTGCAGACCGCTCTCAGTTTCAAGCTTTGGTCGAGAAAATAACCTTTGTCTTAAAACGCTTAATAGACAGTTTTGCGGTAGGTAATGTGATTAAAAACGGAATTCCTGTGGCCATTGTAGGCGAACCTAATGTGGGGAAATCGACACTTTTAAATGCGCTTTTAAATGAAGATCGAGCAATTGTTAGCGCTATCGCCGGAACAACAAGAGATACTATTGAAGACGAATTAGTGATTGAAGGTATCGGTTTTAGATTTATTGATACGGCAGGGATTAGAGAGACAGAAGATGTTGTAGAAAGTATCGGAATAAAGAAAACATTCGAAAAAATGGAGCAAGCGCAAGTTATTGTGCTTCTATTTTCTGCTGAAGAATTTAAAACAGAAAGCAAACGAGTCACCTTTGAAATTGAAAAGATAAAAAATAAATTCCCACTAAAACCTTTAGTAATCATAGCTAATAAAATTGATACATTAACGCCTAAGGAATTGGACGTTTTAACCGCTCAGTTTGAAAATGTTCATTTATTATCTGCTAAATCAGGTATAGGCGTAGAGGAGTTAAAAGAAAAAATGATTGGTTTTGTTAATACAGGGGCACTTCGTAATAACGAAACTATTGTAACTAACACCAGACATTATGATTCGTTATTAAAAGCTTTTGAAGAAATTCAGAAAGTCAAATATGGCCTAGAATCTGGGTTGTCAGGAGATTTATTAGCGATAGATATTAGACAAGCGTTATACCATTTTGGAGAAATTACAGGCGAAATTACTAGTGATGATTTACTTGGTAATATTTTTGCTAATTTTTGTATTGGGAAGTAAATGGCTAAAAAACACTAAAACATAATAGACTATTATGCAGATTATCAATTTTTTGCACCTATTTAAAGTAAGTTTATAAAATCTCTTTTGAGGTGTTAGTTTTGGTAAATAAAACATTTATTCATAAAGAGTTCGAGTAAATAGTTCGTGCTGATTTTTTGTGGTTTAACATTGAAGACCTAAAGTATTCTACAAATAATTTGGTTGAGAAACTAAATAAAAAGAATATTGGAAATAATGAAAAAGGCAGTTGCATTAGCGCTTGATAAGGTTTTAAAGAAATATCAAGGACAAGAAACTTATACAGTAAAGCAGGCTGCACATTATCTACAATGTAGCGAGTTAACTATTAGAAATTATATTACTAAGGGCTATTTAAATGCTTTTCGAATTGGAAGAAGCGTTATTATCAAAGGGGATGATATGGAAAAGGCGATGACCGAAATTAAGTCTTTGAAATATAGAAGATAAATAGTAAAAATTAAACAATTATGTTTTAACTATTTGATATATAGGTGTTTTGGTGAAGGTTGATAACTTCTCTTCTTAAATTTTATATAGTTATTATATAATATGAGGATTTCCGTAATGTCAATTTTAAAAAAGGTTTTATATTTAAACTCTCCCTTTATTACTGATTGAAATATTAAATTTATTAGAAGTCCCAAGACTTATTATAATATGAATAAAAAAGATCTATCAGAGTCAGATATTAAAGCTAAATTCATTACACCTGCAATTCTTCGTTCAGGTTGGGATGAACACACACAAATTGGTCGTGAAATTTATTTTACGGACGGTAGAATTTATGTGAAAGGAAAAATGACAAGAAGAGGTAAGCGAAAGTTTGCCGATTACATTCTTTTTTATAAACCCAATGTGCCAATTGCTGTTATTGAAGCAAAATCTAATAACAAAACTTTAAAAAGTGGTATTCAGCAAGCCATTGGTTATTCAGATACTTTAGATATTCCATTTGTATTTAGTAGTAATGGTGATGGTTTCTATTTTCACGATAAAACAGTTGCAGATGGTGATATTGAAAAAGATTTAACGTTAGACCAGTTTCCAAGTCCGCAAGAACTTTGGGAGAAGTATAAAAAGTACAAAGGGATTGAAACAGAGGAGCAAGAAAACATTGTCACGCAAGATTATTTTTCTGATAACTCAGGCAGAAGCCCAAGGTATTATCAACAAATAGCAGTTAATAGAACTATTGAAGCTGTAGCAAAAGGGCAGAAGAAAATTATTCTAGTAATGGCTACTGGCACAGGGAAAACATACACTGCTTTTCAAATAGCACATCGGTTATTCAAATCAAAAGCTAAAAGAAAAATATTGTTTTTAGCAGATAGAACCGCTCTAATTGATCAAACTTTAAGAGGAGACTTCAGGCACTTTAAAGATGCTATGACAGTTATAAAAAAGAAAGTAGTTCAGGAAAACGGTAAAGATATTTTAGTTTCCAATAAAAAAAGAGGAATAGATTCAGCTGATAAAGCTTTTGACATCTTTTTAGGTTTGTATCAAGGTTTAAGTAATTCCGATCCAGAAGTTTCTGATACATTTAAAGATTTTAGTCCAGATTTTTTCGATCTAATTATCATTGATGAGTGTCATAGAGGAAGTGTAAAAGAAGACAGTAAATGGCGAGAGATTTTAAATTACTTTGATAGTGCAACTCATATTGGTTTAACGGCAACTCCAAAAGAAACGGAAGAGGTTTCTAATATTGAATATTTTGGTGAACCTATTTATACGTACTCTTTAAAACAAGGAATTGATGATGGGTTTTTAGCACCATACAAAGTTGTAAAAGTAACCTTAGATATTGATGCGGAAGGATGGAGACCACCAAAAGGATTTCTAGATAAAAAAGGAAATCCTGTTGAAGATAGAATATACAATAGAACTGACTTTGATAGAAACATTGTAATAAAGGAACGCAGAAAAGTAGTTGCAGCAAAAATTACTGAATTCTTAAAAGGTTATGATCGTTTTGCAAAAACAATTCTCTTTTGTGTAGATATAGAACATGCAGAAGGTATGCGCACTGCTTTGGTAAATGCTAATGCCGATTTATATAATGAAAATAACAAATATATAGTACAAATAACAGGAGATAATGAAATAGGTAAAAGACAGTTAGATAACTTTATTTCACCAAGTGAAAAGTACCCTGTAATTGCAATTACTTCTAAGTTAATGACCACTGGTGTAGATGCACAAACGTGTAAGTTGATTATTTTAGATAGTAATATTGGCTCTCCAACAGAATTTAAACAGATTATTGGTAGAGGAACTCGAATTAATGAGGAATATGATAAAAAATATTTTACCATTATGGATTTTAGAAACGCAACACATCATTTTGCTGATCCTGGTTTTAATGGAAAGGCAGAAATGATTAAAGAAGTTGATGAGGAGGATGATGTAACTGGTTTTGATGATGAAACACCAATTGAGCCAATTATAGATGGGTTAGACGGAACAGAAATAGAGTTTCCTGAAGATGAAAAAGATTACCCAACAATTGATGGTGGAGGACATGTTGTTGAAGAATCGAATGAAAAAATTAGAATAGATGATGGTGTAAAGGTTTCTATAATGGGAGAAAGTGTTCAGTATTTAGGTACGGATGGAAAACTAATTATTGAATCTTTTAATGATTACACTAAGAAAAACGTAAATAAACAATATCAAACTTTAGACGATTTCTTATTCAGATGGAATAAAGAAGAAAAGAAAAAAGTTATCGTAAAAGAACTAGAAGAACAAGGAGTTTTCTTTGATGAATTGAAAGAAAAAGTAGGAAAAGAATTTGATCCTTTCGATTTAATTTGTCACATAGTATTTGATGCAAAACCATTAACAAGAAAAGAAAGAGCAGAGAATGTAAAGAAGCGAAATTATTTCACAAAATATGGCACGCAAGCACAAGCTGTATTAAATAGTTTATTAGATAAATATGCGCAAGATGGACTAGTGACCATAGAGAGCACCGAAGTATTAAAATTAGATCCGCTTAACAAATTGGGTACAGCAGTTGAATTAATAAAAGCTTTTGGCGGTAAACCAGAGTATTTATTGGCATTAAAAGAATTAGAACAAGAACTTTATAAAACAGCATAAAAATAGAATGGCAAACGTAGGCGCTGTAGTTAGCAGTATTAGAAATATAATGAGGCAAGACAGAGGTATCTCTGGTGATGCGCAAAGATTAGAGCAATTAGGATGGATGTTATTTCTAAAAATTATTGATGACAAAGACCAAGAGCTAGAAATAACAAAAGATGAGTATGTTTCTGTAATTCCAGAAAAATTTCAATGGAGAACTTGGGCAACAGATGCAGAAGGAATAACTGGAGATGAATTATTAGAATTTATTGATAGCAATGCAGATGTTAATAGAGGCTTGTTTGCTTCGTTAAGAAGCTTAACAAGTATCAATAACCCAAAAAGAGCTGCTATTGTAAAAGAAGTTTTCGAAGGATCTAATAACTTTATGAAATCGGGTTACGAAATGCGTAAAGTGATTAATAAGCTAAATGAAGTTAATTTTAACGACTCAAAAGACAAACAAGTTTTTGGTGATATTTACGAAAGTATTTTAGTAGAATTACGTGATGCTGGTAATAAAGGTGAATATTATACACCAAGAGCAGTTACGCAGTTAATGACAAAAATGACCAACCCAAAATTGGGGGAAAAAGTGTTAGATCCTGCTGCAGGAACAGGTGGTTTTTTAACGGAAGCTATAGATCATGTAAGAGCACATTATGTACGTACTGTTAGTGATGAACACAAATTACAAAATAGTATTACAGGTTGGGAATTAAAACCAGTAGCGTATGTATTAGGATTAACTAATTTAATTTTACACGAAATTGACATACCAGATTATGTATATCAAGACAGTTTAAAAATTGAATACAATGGCGTAAAAGCAAGAGACAAGGTAGATGTAATTTTAGCAAACCCTCCATTTGGAGCAAGCATTGCAGATGGTGTAGAAACTAACTTCCCAGCAAGTTATAGATGTAAAGAATCTGCCGATTTATTTGTTATTTTAATGTTGCAATTATTAAAACCAAAAGGAAGATGTGCTATTGTTTTACCAGATGGTTCTATAACTGGAGATGGAGTAAAAGCACGTATTAGAGAAAAATTACTAACAGATTGTAATTTGCATACTATTATACGTTTGCCACAAACTACTTTTTTCCCAGCAACAGTGAGTACCAATTTATTGTTTTTTGAAAAAGGAAGCAAAACCAAAGATATTTGGTACTACGACCACAAATTACCTGAAGGACAAAAAAGTTACTCTAAAACAAAACCCATACAATTTAACGAGTTTCAACCAATTATAGATTGGTGGGAAAACAGAAAAGAATCTGATGTTTCTTGGAAAGTAAATGTAAAGGATTTAAAAAACTGGAATTTAGATATTAAGAATCCAAATACCAAAACGGAAGAAATAAATTTTTCAACAACAGAAACTATTGTGGCATTAAAAAAATCATTTGTTGCTTCAAATAGTATTATAACTGAATTAGAAACACTATTAAAATAAATGGCAAAAGAATATTTAATAGGAGATTTTCTAAAACGAATAAAACGTCCCATTGATTTAGAACCAAATAAAAATTATAATTTGGTTACCATAAAAATGAACCATAAAGGAGTCGTTTTAAGAGGACAGAAAAAAGGTTGTGATATAAAATCTAAAATGTTTGAAGTAAAAGAAGGAGATTTTATTCTTTCTGGTATTGATGCAAGAAATGGAGCTTTTGGAATTGTTTCAAAAGAATTGGAAGGTGCAATTGTTACCAATGATTTTTGGTATTTTGAAATTGATGAAAAGATTATTTCAAAGCAATTATTTTTAGAATTAACTGCCACCACTTGGTTCGATGATATTTGCCAAAAAGGAAGTGATGGAACTACACAAAGAATTAGGCTTCAAAAGCATAAGTTTTTCAATCAAAGGATATTTTTACCAGAAGGAGATGAGCAAAAAGAATTATTAAATAAAATTTTGACTTTCAAAAAAGGCCAAACCAAGTTAAATAAAGAAATAGATTCCCAAAAACTGCTTTTAACTCAACTAAAACAATCCATTCTCCAAGAAGCAATTCAAGGAAAACTAACAAAAGAATGGCGTGAGCAAACCCCAAATACAGAACCTGCTAGCGAATTACTAAAACGTATAAAAGTAGAAAAAGCACAACTTATAAAAGAGAAAAAAATAAAAAAGGAAAAACAATTACCACCAATTACTAAAGAAGAAATTTCTTTTGAATTGCCAGAGGGTTGGGTTTGGTGTAGGTTGGGGGAGATTATAGTCAATTCAGATAACTTAAATATTCACAATGTTCTACCTCCTAATGAACTCGTAAATTACGTAGATATTGATACAATTGACAATAAACATCAAAAAATTAAAGAACCAAAATTATTACCAGTAAACCAACTTTCGACAAGAGCAAGAAGAGTCCTTAATAAAGGTAATATTATGTATTCTCTTGTAAGACCATATTTGCATAATTTGGCAATAATTGAGGATGATAAAAAGAATTATATTGGTTCTACAGGTTTTGCAGTTTTTAACTGTTTGTCAATTGAAAATAAATATGTCTTTTGGTTATTATTATCAAAATATATTGAAAACATATATTTAGAATTTATGGATGGTTTTAACTCTCCAAGTATTACTAATGATCAATTTAAGAGTACAATTATTCCTATTTCTCCTTTTTCAGAACAAAAAGAAATTGTTAAAAAAGTAGAAGCTTTAATGCAACAATGTCAAGCTTTAGAACGAGAAATAAAAACCAGTGAAGCAAATGCAAAAATGTTAATGCAAGCCGTATTGAAGGAAGCTTTTAGTAATGAGTAAAATAACACAGTCTAATTTATGGATATTTTAAAAGGTTTACCCAAAGAAAAACTTCTTTCACTTCTTCTCCAATTGATAAATAAAGAGGTGGGCTATAATCTATTTACAGATGAAACTCTAAAATTTAAAAGCTCAATACTTCAACAAGGATATGGGAAAAGCATTGACGAAAAAAAGATCATTATAGAAGTTAAGAAATTTGACATTGAAGAAATTGATTTATTAGATAGTGAAATCAATCAGACTGTAAAAATTTATAATACGCGGCAGCCTGAAAAGTTTATCGTAATTGTTCCAGAATATTTGGAGGACGAAGCAAAAAACACATTCGTAAATAAAGTTATAACAAAATGTGATTTTATTGTTGAATTATGGGATGCAGCTTATATTGATGAAATAATTGAGAAAAATAAAGACGTTTACGACAATCAAGTTGTACCATGGCATACAGTGTATAATGAATTAAGCAAATTACTAGCAGATTTTAATTTTCAATGTGGTTTAGAAAAAAAACACGCTGGGCGAGTACTGTATGATAAATGTATGAAGTTTAAAACATTTTCAATTCAGAATAAGTGGATTGAAAAATTTGATTCTGATTATGGTATTAAAAGTTTAGATCCGTTTCATGTATTTTTTGCAATTAATGCAGGTAAAATAACCTATGAAAATCGGGTAACAAGAATTAACCAATTTTTAAAAATACTAGGAGGTAAAGAGCAAAATAAAGACATTCTGTTTGTTGGGTGTCCCAGTCCAAATGTTGCTCAAATACTTTCGACAAGAACACAAAAATCACAAGATGAAATTTGGTCAGTTTTTACAAATATATACCTAAAGAAAAGAACTGGGTTTGGAACAAATACTTTTAAAAGATTTTATAATTGGAAAGGAATTCAGCTTAGTTCATTTTCAATGTTTTTATTTTGGATTGATTCCAATAAATTTCTTCCTTTAGATCAAAATGTTAATACTTTTATCGTGGCGAGTAGAGTAAGTAGCAATAACCCCAAAAGTTATCATACTTATATTTCGTTACTCAAAAAACTTGATAAAGCTAATTTAGAGTATAATCAAAATTACAAATATGGGAAAGGTGGAATTTTTAGAGAATTAACACATGTGGCATATACAACTATTCAAGAAAGAAAAAAAGAGGTTAGGTATTCCCTATCGCTTTATAATTTATTAAATAGAGTTAAGAGTTCTACAGATCAAATTAGTAACAGTTCTTTACAAAAAATAGAAGATATTGATGTTTCCAAGCCTAAGTCTATAAAAAAATCAATTGAGCTTGATGCTCAAAATGACTTCAAAATTATTGCAATTAAACCTTTAGAGAATTGTTCAGATAATATTTTAAAAGTCTTAAAAGACAATTTTAATTCAGAAACCATTTATCATTTTGAAAAAACGATAGAAATCACCAGTAATTCTATCAAATATTTTCCTGAGAGAGATCTTAAACTTTATGATTCTAATAATGGTAAACAAAGAATTAATATTACAGCAGTTGTTGGCAAAAATGGGTCTGGAAAAAGTACATTGATTGAATTATTTTTCAGAATTCTTAATCATATTGCCTATAATTTTAAAAATGAATTGAGCACAACTGTTAATAAGGATTCTGAAAATATAGAAGTAGAATTGTACTACTTAAACTTTGGTTTTTTGAATAAATTAGTTATTTCTAATTCAACAATAAAAATTCAAAAATTCGCACTACAAGATCGAGAATATAAAAAATCAGGACGGTTAAAACTTTTTAAAAAGAATGATTTAGAAAACTTCTTTTATACAATAGCAGTTAATTACTCTATCTATGGTTTAAACAGTTTAGAGCTTGGTCCTTGGATTGATAGCATGATTCGTAAAAATGATGGATATCAAATTCCGCTTGTTATAAACCCTATGAGGACCAAGGGTAACATAAATATTAATAGAGAAAATCAATTGTTGAGTAATAGATTTGTTTCAAATTTACTGGAACCAACAGAAGCAGAAGATATAGGTTTTAAACAAATTACAGAAAAGCAAAAAGCAATTGCGATTAATTTAATAATAATTAAAAACAAAAACAGAATTTTATACAAAACAGAATCTGAAGAAGAGATTCCTTTTGAAAAAATAAATGAAGATTTTGATAAGCTTTGGAAACAGATTTCGAATTTTTATGAAATAGACAATAGCCAAATTGAAACTCCTGTTAAAATCATTAGAGAAACTAAGAAATATATTATTCGTAAACTCATAAGGATTTCATTAAAATATTTTAAAAAAGAAAATTATTTTGATACTAAAAAAAATGAATTTGAAGGTTTAAAATTATATCAATTATTAGATAATTTATCAGAAAACCGAAGTCATATCACAGATAAATTAATGCAGGCTATTAATTATTTGAAGTATCCTAAAAATTGGCCAAAGACAAATAAATTTACTATTGATTTATCAAAGAGACAAAATAATTTCGAAAATATTTTAAGCTCAACAGATATAAAAACGATTGAATTGATTCCTCCTCCAATTTTTTCTTATGAAATAATGATTGAGAATGAGTTTAAGGGCGTAAGTAGTATGAATCAACTAAGTTCTGGTGAAAAACAAATGATTCATTCGACCAGTTCAATAATTTATCATTTAAGAAACATTAATTCTGTTGTTGAAGGAACAAATAAAGTGAAATATCACTTTGTTAATTTATGCCTTGATGAAATAGAGTTGTATTATCATCCGGAAATGCAAAGAAAATATGTTTACGAGTTAGTTCAGGCTATAAATAGAATTTATTTAGATCAGATCTATGGAATTAATATTTGCTTAGTTACACACTCTCCATATATCCTATCTGACATCCCTTCAAACTTCACATTAAGAATGGGAGATTCTAATGCCACGAATAGTGATTATAAAACTTTTGGCGCAAATATTCATGAAATTTTAACACATGATTTTTTTATGAATAAAGGTTTTATAGGAGAATTTGCAAAGAAGAAAATAAATGAGACTATTTCATTTTTGACATTTCATATTAATAACAAAGAAATTGAAGAGTTTAATGAGATTCATAAAAATAATATCCCAGAATATGTTAAACTCAAGAAAACCGCATTAGAATCAGAAAATGTCTACATACAAGAAGAGTTAAAGATTGATACTTCTTTGAGTAGAAAAAATCATCATATATCTTTAATTGAAGTGATTGGAGAAAAGGTTGTTAGACTAAAACTAAAAGAAATGACTGAATTAGCATTTTCGAATTAATATGATTAATATAAATCACTTAAATATTGACCTTGAATATGCACGAAAAATGCATGCTGATTTTTTTACATGTTTTATTACAAAAAAATTAACAGGAAAGGCATGTGTAACTTCAAACTCAAATAATGATCATCCAAATAGACCCGTTTTTTGTAAAGGATATGATGATAAAAGTTTTAAATATCAAAATCAAAAGGACTTTCTTATCAAATTCCTGATAACTCAAGGGAACTTAAATGATTTAATTTTAGGAAAACCGGAAAGGCTCATTGATTTAAATGATGCGTTTAAAAAATCAGTAGACAATCTATTTAATAAAGTAGGAGTATATGAAGAATATATAAATACAAAAAAGGAACTAAAATCGAAATTTAAACCGAATAAAGTTCATTGTTTTTTTAAAGACCTTGCTTCTGTGTTGAATTATTCGATTTTATCTAATGACAAAGATTACAATTCCTATACCTTGACATCTAATTTAGGTATTCGTAGTTGTGTGTATTGTAATAGAACTTATACTATTACTCAAAGAAAAAGAAAAGATGTAAAAGATGGGAGATTAATGAGTCCACAATTGGATCATTGGTTTCCTCAATCTAAATTTCCTCTCTTGGAAATATCATTTCATAATTTAATTCCCAGTTGTGAGATATGTAACTCCAGAGTTAAAAGTGACAAACTTTTTACCTTAGAAGATTATTTTCATCCTTATCAAGACGAAAATGTATCAATTGATTTTGGATATAGATATAGTTTTATGAAAAAGAGGTATCAATTCTATTTCAAGAATCCTTCAGACGCTAAAATCCTTAGAACTTGTAAAGAAATGTTTATTGACCAAATGTATGATGGGCATTCAGAAGAATTAGAAGATTTAATTACTTTAAGAAAAGAATATTCAGAAACTTATTTAGATAGTTTAAAGTCAAACTTTCCAGATGCTAACCTTTCAGATGAGTTGATATATCTCCTTGCTTTTGGAACGGAGTTATATGAGAAAGATTTCCATAAACGTCCATTAAGTAAATTTAAACGAGATATTCTAATTGATTTAGAGGTAATTAAAAAAGAGACAAAAATATCAGATACTTCTTCCTAATGAAACTACTCACCAAATCTCGTTTTAAACTAGGACTTGAATGCCCTAATAAATTGTACTACACGCGTAAAAAAGAATATGTTAATAAAAAGCAGGAAGACCCTTTTTTACAAGCTCTAGCACAAGGAGGTTTTCAAGTAGAAGAATTGGCTAGATTACATTATCCAAATGGGATATTGATAGAAGGTAATGATTGGGATTATGAATTGTTATGGCATCAGACACAAGATCTGCTAAAGCAACAAAATGTAATTATCTACGAACCTGCTTTTCTTATTGATGGCCTATTTATTCGTGTTGATGTATTAGTAAAAAAAGGAAATGATATTGAGCTTATTGAAGTGAAGTCTAAATCTTTCATACCAGACAATGAGTATCTTTTAATAGGTAAAAGTGGTAAAATGGTTTCAGGTTGGAAACCTTATTTGTTTGATATTGCCTTTCAAAAACACGTAATGCAATTATGTTTTCCTAGTTGGAATATTCAATCATATTTAATGATGGCAGACAAATCTAGGAAAGCTAGTATTAATGGATTAAATCAATTATTTAGAATTAGTAACAAAGGAGAAAATAGAACAGGAATAATTAAAAAAGTAAGTATCCTAGAAGAAACAGGTAATGCTGTTTTAGGCCGAAAAAATATTACACAAATTGTAACTGATATTGAAACAAACAAATATAAATATCACGATAGTTTAACTTTTCAAGAATCGATTGACTTTTTTAAAGAAAAGTATGTTAACGATAGTTATGCAAATTGGCCAACAAGTTTTGGTGCATGTAAAAGTTGTGAATATATATGTAATGAGGATGAAGAAGAGCAAGGTTTAAAATCTGGGTTTAAGGAATGTTTTACGAAACAACATAAGTGGAGTGAAAACGATTTTAAAAAGGCTAATATATTTGATGTTCATAATTTTAGAAGAGGAACTAAATTATTTGAAGAGGGTATTTACTTTAAAGACCAATTGACAGAAGATAATATAGGGCTTAAAGAAGATCCTCAAAAACTAACGACATCACATAGGCAATGGTTGCAAATAGAAAAGGAAGTTAACAATGATTGCTCTATTTATGTAGATAAAGATGGGTTAAAAGAAGAAATGGAAAAATGGAAATATCCTTTGCATTTTATTGATTTTGAAACAAGTACAGTTGCTTTGCCTTTTAACAAAGGATTAAAACCTTACGAACAAATTGCATTCCAATTCTCGCATCATATATATCATGAAGATGGTAGAATCGAACATGCTAACGAATACATTAATAATAAAGCTGGTTTCTTTCCCAATTTTGAATTTATAAGAGCTTTGAAAAAAGCACTTGAAACTGATGAAGGCTCAATATTTAAATATTCTAGTCATGAAAACACGATTTTAAATGCTATATATGTTCAATTATTTGCTTCAGATGAAACAGATAAAAAAGAAATGATAGATTTTATACAGCATATTTCTCACTCAAAAAGAGATAGTGCTACGTCATGGAAAGGAGAACGGGACATGGTCGATTTATGGGGAGTTGAGAAACGTTACTATTATAATCCCTTAACAAAAGGATCAAATTCAATTAAAGCAGTATTGCCCGCATCTTTAAGCTCAAGTGCATTTTTGCAAGAGAAATACTCACAGCCAATAAATAAAATTAATCTAACAAGTAAAAATTTTGCAGAAAATCATATTTGGTTAAATATTACGGATAGTAATGTGAAGAACCCTTATAAAATGTTGCCTTCCGTATTTCAAGGTTGGAGTGAGGAAGAATTAGAGAATACTTTATCTGAAATTGAAGACATAGATAATGGAGGAGCAGCTTTAACTGCATATGGTAAATTACAATATACAGATATGACAGAAGAAGAAATCAATGAATTGTCCTCTGCTTTACTTAAATATTGTGAGTTAGATACCTTAGCTATGGTTATGATATTTGAACATTTTAAAGAGATAATTGAAGATTAATGTGAATAAAAAACATATAAATGCTATTCAATCAGGTAACCGAAGGACATATTTTAAAAGCAATACAAGATTTTGAAGAGAAAGGATATCCCAATGGATTTGGACCTTTAAAATATTACAAAAGATGAAAGAGAGTATAATGATGATAATAAACTCTACGAATATTTAATAGGAATAATGAATACGAAAAACATACATAAATTGGTAGATGAGTACATAATCTATTTAGAAGAACTAGGTTATGCTGCATTAACAGTAGATATTTATTCAAATAATTTTGATTATTGCTTGAACAGTTATCTTAAAAAGTATGATGTAAATGTTTTAAAAATAAAACATTATAAGGAGCTGTCAGAGACTAGTTTAGAAACTTATATAGAAAGCACTTATCCTATTCATGAAGGAAAGGGTTGGTCAAATTTCACTTCTTTTTTTGAAAAAAAAATAAAATTAAATAAAAGGTTGATTCCGCCCAAAAACAGGATTCTTTACGGACCTCCAGGAACAGGGAAGACTTTTTATATCAAAGATCAATTATTTGATAGGTATACATCAAAGCAAACTTCTATTTCAGAAGAGCAGCATTTTGAAACCGTAGTTAGCGGTTGTTCGTGTTGGCAGGTAATAGCTATAGCTTTATTAGATTTAGGAAATTCTAAAGTCACTGATATTTTTAATCATAAATGGGTTCAGAAAAAGGCAAGTCTTTCAAACTCAAAAACAATTAGGCCTACCCTATGGGGACAATTGCAAAGTCATACAGTCAATGAGTGTGAACATGTCAATGTAACAAGTAGACAGCAGCCTTTAATCTTTAACAAAACAGAAGACTCATTTTGGGAAATTTTGGTAGAAGAGGTTAAGGATTTGGTCCCAGAATTATATGATATTAAAGATTCTGTAGAAAACTATAACCCCAATCCAGATATAATTATTAAAAATTATGACTTTGTAACTTTTCATCAATCGTTCTCTTACGAAGATTTTATAGAAGGTATAAAACCGATTTCTCCTGAAGAAGGAGAGGAGAGTAGAGATTTAGGTTATAGAGTTGAAAATGGAGTGTTTAAAGAATTATGTATTAGAGCGAGACAAGATTCAAAGAATAGATATGCTATTTTTATAGATGAGATTAATCGTGGTAATGTTTCAGCAATTTTTGGAGAATTAATAACACTTATTGAAGTTGATAAACGTCAAGGTGCAAAAAACGAAATGAGTATAAAATTACCATATTCTAAAACAGAATTTAGTGTGCCCTCAAATCTTGATATTTATGGTACAATGAATACCGCCGACAGAAGTGTGGAGGCTTTAGATACAGCTTTGCGTCGTAGGTTTGAGTTCAAAGAGATGATGCCAGATGAAAACGTTATAAAACAAGAGTCGGTTGGAGGCCTCATGCTCTCCAATGTTTTACGTACAATTAATGAACGTATTGAATTATTAATAGATAGAGATCATACTATTGGACATTCATACTTTGTTGGAGTGGATACAGAACAAAAATTGGCGAATGCTTTTAATAATAAAATAGTACCCTTGTTACAAGAGTATTTTTATGGTGATTATGGTAAGATTGGTTTAGTGCTTGGGAAGGGATTTGTAGAAAAAATTAAAAATGACAAAATAGACTTTGCGTATTTTGATTATGAAAATGCTAACGATTTTAAAACACCTAGTTATATACTCAAGCAGATAGATGCGAATAATGTTGTAGATGCAATAGCTAGTTTATATGGTATAAATGTAAAACAGAAGCGATAATTGACTAAGCAAAATAATATATCAGTTTTTGAACATCAGCGTTTGCATGTTGGTCAATTTGGGTTCAAACAGAGTCATTTAGATGCGCTTTTAAAACTTAATGAGTATCATGATGGTAATTACTTTGAACCTATTGCAAAAGGCATTAAGTTTAATCAGTACGTTGGAGTAATACAAGTAGATGGTTTAACTATTGAAATTAACCCTAAAGCAGATAAAAGCGACGACGATTACAAATGGAAAGGTGTATTATTGAAAATGCTTACTGCTTGCGGAAAACTAAAAGCAGAATCTTCTGGAGCAGCAAATGTAAAAAGACAAAACCTTAATTTATTAGAGGTTTATTTTGAGTTGTATTTACTTGAAGTTGAAAGTTTAGTTAGAAAAGGATTGATAAAACAGTATAGAAAACAAACAAAAAACACTAAAGCACTTAAAGGAAAACTAGAATTTGCTGGACATATAAGGAAAAATATAGTTCATAAAGAACGCTTTTACACAACGCATCAAGTATATGATAGTAATCACTTTTTGCATCAGATATTACAAAAAGCATTATCTATTGTTACCCAATTTACAAATGGGTCAAGATTACAAGACTTAGTAAATCGAGTGCAAATAAATTTTCCTGAAGTAGATAATAAATCAATTACAGCAAAACAGTTAAATGAGATTCAGCTAAATAGAAAATCTAATAGTTATAAGAATGCATTAGAATTAGCTAGACTGATTATTCTGAATTACTCACCAGATATTTCAAGCGGTAAAGAAAAAATGTTGTCTCTACTATTTGATATGAATGATTTATGGGAAACCTACATTTTAAAGCAATTGCAAAAAGCATGTGAAGGGACGGATATTGAAGTTTCTGGTCAAGAGTCCAAATCATTTTGGGGAAGCAATAGTTTGCGTCCAGATTTGGTATTGCGTCAAGGCAAGAAAACTTTTATTATTGACACTAAATGGAAGCGACCACAAAAGAGTTCGGCTTCTGTTTCTGATTTAAGACAGATGTATACCTATTGTCGTTTTTGGGATGCCGCAAAAGCGATGCTTTTATACCCTGGGGATTATGCCGAAAATAAGTTTAAATCCTACTTAACAGATGATTATTCAAAACATACTAGTGATGAAACCTCAGAAATAGATCATCAATGTAAAATGGGATTTGTTTCTGTTTTAAGTAATAATGGTGAGTTAGATAGTAATATAGGGAAGAGTATATTACAAATTGCGAGTTTACATCCTGCTAAATAAAAATCTTTTTTAGTAGCGACATATTTTGTCATAGTCACCGTATAATATTTGTATTCATTAAAAAAGAAAACAATGGATAACGTATTAAAAGAATTTAAAGACTATTTGGAAGTATATGAAAACATGACTTTTAAAGAAGCTGCATCATTCTCAATAAGTACTTATAGATACAGATATTGAGTTTCAGATCTCCTTGGATGTAATTCCTAATAGATCATTATATTTGTATTTGAAATTATAAAAAAAAGGAGAAATTACAGGCGACATTATCTTTTAGGCTAAAAATTAAATATGATAAAAAAATAAAATATAAATTTATTTTTTATTGTATCTATTTTGTACCCAATACCTTGTTAGTTTAGCCCCCAATAAGATCGGAGTGATATTTTAAATTTAAAAATTAATATATTTGAGATATGAAATACAAGAAATGGACCTTAGATCAGAAGTTAGAAATTCTCTCGAGTTCAGAAGCGATAGGTATCGTAGAAACCTGTCGTAAATACGGAGTTAGTACAGGTACTTTTTATAGTTGGAAGAAGAAACATGAGAGCCAAGGAGAAGCAGGCTTAAAAGTCACCTATGATACTAAAAGTAAAGAACATAAACAGGCAGAAGAAGAAAACAGAATACTACGTAAGCTTCTAAGCAACAAGGAAATTGAATTGGAAGTACAACGGGAACTTTTAAAAAAAAAGTTTGGGACGTCCGATCCAAGAAAGATTTAGTAAATGCTATTTATAGTAAACATAAAATTAGTAAAACCAACATAATTAATATGGTAGGGATGGTTCATAGTAGCTATTACCGTACTCCAAGTTTCGGAAAAAAAGGTAATACTCCTAGTAAGCTCACCTATCATAAATCTAGAGGCTGGGTTAATCAAGACGCTGTTATTGCTTCTATAAAAGAGATTTTAAGTCATGAATTTATAGATTGTGGTTACCGATTAATGACTTCTTACTTAAAGAAAGAAGCATACGTGATTAATCATAAAAAACTCTACAGAATTATGAAAGAACAAGGCATGTTAAAACTAGAGAATCGGATAAACAGGAGTGGTTCTGGGCGTAAATTTGTAAAATTCAGAAAAGTAAACACCTCAAGACCAATGGAATGTTTAGAGATGGATATAAAGATGGTATGGATTCCTAGTGTAGGTAAAAACGCTTATTTATTATCCATCATAGACGTACATACTCGTAGAATATTAAAAGACTATTTTTCTTTTTCTATTAAACAGGATAAGGTGATAGCGTTTTTATCAGAGTTGTTTGTAGAATACCAATACCCTAATAATGTTGTTATTAGAAGTGACAACGGTAGCCAGTTTATTGCAAATAATGTACGTGAATATCTTGGGCTAATTGGGGTTCAGCAAGAATTTACACATATAGCCACACCAGAAGAAAATGCGCATATAGAAGCCTATCATGGAATACTAAAAAAAGAAATTTTTCAAAGAGTGGATTACCAATATTTTGGGCAAATTGAGCAAATCTTAAAAAGGTATGTGACTTTTTACAATAATACTAGGCTACATGGGCTCTTAGGACGAATTACACCAATGGAAAAATGGGACGCTGATAAACACCTCATTTTAATGAAAAAATTAACAGCTTAAGCAATAATCGAAATTTAAAAGATTACTCTTGTTTTATAGGGGTCAAAACACTTGTTAAGTATTGTTATTAGTGATATTTTTATTTCTGTATTGAAAAACACGCAATAGAACTTGAATTTGCGAGAGATAATGCTAAAAAGTATACTGTAATTGAACATAAAACAATTCAATTAGATAGTCAACTCTTTTCAAGTTCTGCTCTTGTGGATAGTAATAAGCAATTATCTGCTTATAAAGATGGAGAAAAACCTGAAGGAGAAGAAAATGCTTATGTCCCATATAAAAATTTAGTGTTTTTAAGTATGGCGTTGAGCCTTGCGGAATCTTACATAATTAATGATATTTACGTTGCTTTTAATAGGGACGATTGTGTTAATTTTTGGGATTGTACTAGTGCTTTTTTATCTCAATTAAATACGATTTCAGAACACTCAAAAACTCAAGTACACGCGCCACTAATTAACTTAACAAAGAAGGAGGTTGTTCAATTAGCCAAAAAGTTAGATGTCGATTTAAATAGAACAATTAGTTGTTATCAACCATATAATGATATGGAGTGTGGTGTTTGTTTGAGTTGTCTGGTTAAAAGAGAAGCTTTTATTGAAATAAAAGCAGAGTTAAAAAAGTAATGCATCTAAAAGAATAGGCGGTTTATAGTTCAATATTGTAAATTGTTCTTAACAGAATGTGTTGAACCTGTCCTTCAATAAGAGTACATATTTGTTTTGCATTTCTTTACTGAGAAAAGAGATGTTAATTAAATGCTCTGCATTCTTTTGAAGTGCTAAAAAACGTTTAAATACGCTGCTAATTTGTTTTTTTGATAATCCTAAGCCTAGTCCAAAATCAATAAAGTTTTGAAGTGTTATTTTTTTCTTTTTTCCGGCAATAGTTAATGCTAACTCCTCTGTGTCTTCAGGATTAACAATGGCTGTATTTAGTAGGTCGTAAGCAGGAGATAATGCCCAACCATAAGGCGTTTTAATCATCGAAAAGTTTTTTAAATGCATATCGTTATTAGCTGTGAGAAAGCTAAAAATAATGAGCTCAAAAAAACGAAGCTTATCTAATAACGTATTATCAGCATAACTATTAATAGCCTTTCCTATACGTTCCATAGAGCCTCGGTATTTATCGAATGCTTCCAGTACTTGAAACATATCTATCATGTGTATTTTAGATCCGTTTTCGGCTCTATCAATCCGTTTAGTAATATAAGACAACTCTCCAGAGGCTAGCTTAATAAGAGAATGCGGTACCACATCAATACTAAATAATTCGGCCATTTTCATAGTTACATGCTCGTTTGCTGGCATTTCGGCATAATCTGTAGATGGTGGTTTAAAAATATAATTTCCTCCTAAAGCTCCAACGACTGTTAATCGACTATCTGTTTTGTTATCATTTAATAAAGACATTGATAATTTAGGTTGTACACCAGGAACAGATACACTTCTCTCAATAACCTGTTTTGCCAGAATAGTCATATCATTTAATGAATATTCCAATTTTGGAGGTGTTTCTGTACCAAAAAAAGAGATGCTGCATGCAGCATGAAAATCGTTGCCAGAATCGGCTTCTTTATAGCAATATAAACACTTATTCATAATTTTCTTTTACAGATTCAACACTTACAGCTCCTATACAATTCTGACAGCAGGCGAGAAGTAATCCCATGCGATCATTTCTGTTAATTTTCCAGTTTTTAGAAGCGATGTCTAATAACCATCCTTCTGGAATTAAACCTTCAAAAAAAGCAAATAAACGCTGGTCTTTAAAGACTTCTTTTCTAACTGGCATGGTGAAGGTTATAAACTGTTCTGAATGTTTTTCGACATATTCAGCATCATATTTAAAAGTGAAATCGCCATCATTTGTTTCAGTTAAAAGACCACAAAATAGATTGTCGTAATATATTTTAGCTTGTCTCATTATCTTCTAATTCTTTTAAGCTTACCGGAACAAGTTTATGACCAAACATTTTTAAAACTTGGTTTACTTTTTCTAAATTTAAATTCGTTTTGTTTTGTTCTATTTTTCGTATTACTGTAAGTGCAACGCCAGATCTATCCGCAAACTCTTCTTGTGTTAAATCGACCTCTTTTCTGCGTTCTTTTACAAATTCTGCTAATTCTTTCATTATATGTTATTAGATATAATTTTAGACAAATATACTAAATTATATGTTAAAACGTATAATATCTTGTGAATTTGATTTTTTGTATGTTAATACATATAAAATCAATTGTGTTTTCGTGCTGTAAAAAGAAAAGTGCAATCAAAATGCAATGATAATGCAGTGTTTTTCCTCTGTAAATTTCTGTTATTGTTACATAGTGCAGTAAATGAAGATAATGCAGGCATAGTATAAAGATTTAAGTAAGTTTCAGACCTCTAATTATTATAAATAGTTCCTTAAATTACACTAAATATACTTTTAGAGATGTGTTTATTATAAAAAACATAAAAGTGTATTATATGACTCTTTTGCATACAAATTTAAACGGGCGTATCAAACAAGGTTAAATAAACTATTTAGAGAATAAGCTGTCTTATTGCTTAAGAAAACTTGTTAACAAACAAAACACTACTGAAAGCAACTAAACGATTACACCTTATTTACATCACGTTTTCTGTAAGGCCTTTAAGTACGTTACTTG
The DNA here is from genome assembly GCF_019278545.1 of Olleya sp. HaHaR_3_96. Lineage (NCBI taxonomy): Bacteria > Pseudomonadati > Bacteroidota > Flavobacteriia > Flavobacteriales > Flavobacteriaceae > Olleya > Olleya sp. HaHaR_3_96. The sequence goes on along the minus strand of NZ_CP058987.1, from coordinate 3,603,261 downwards.
TTACTTATTGTATTGGAAAGTAATCTGTATTGGCAAATAACCACCCCTAAACAATGCTACTTTCTATTTACTAATCCTTTCGTAAAGTTATTTAGGATTTCTACTTTTTCTTCAAAGTCACCTTTAATAGTTTTTCTATATTCATTTAGGTTTTTTACAAGATCATCGATATTATCAGGTATGACGTCTTCAAAAAATTGTCGCAAACGTTTCGCGGTTGTTGGAGATTTTCCGTTGGTCGATATGGCTATTTTTACATTCCCTTTAGTGACTATTCCACCCATATAGAAATCACAGTATGGAGGATTATCAGCAACATTAACTAAAGTTTTACGGATTCTACAATCGTGGTACACCCGCTCATTAACGGCTATATCATCCGTTGTTGTTATAACGATATGTTTATCTTTTAGATGATCTTGGTTGTACGATTCTAATATCATTTCTATTCCAAATTTTTCAGCTAGCGCTCTAGTGTCTGTTCTAAATAAGGGGGAAACCATTTGGATTTGTGCATTTGGGCTAGACTTTAATAGAAAAGATAACTTTTCTAAAGCAACAGTCCCACCGCCAATTATCAACATATTTAAGCTAGATGCTTTTAAAAATATAGGATATAATTCATTTTTAGCCATTCTATTAACGATTTGTATTATTAACTCATTATTTCTTGCAATCTAATAAAAATAAGTATTATTACTTAGTTTTAAGTAAGTATTGTTTGGTAATTACTTACTTTTGAAAGACAACGAGTAATTAGATGGTAATATGAAGACATCAAAAACAGCAAAAGTAACCTTGGTTGGCGCGGGTCCAGGTGCTAAAGATTTAATAACCTTAAGAGGGTTAAAAGCAATCCAAAGCGCAGACGTTATTCTTTATGATGCTTTAGTTAGTGACGAGTTGTTGTCTGAAATAGATGATGCTATTATTAAGATATATGTCGGTAAACGTTGTGGTTTACATTCTTTTACTCAACAAGAAATCAATGTCCTAATTGTTGAAAATGCATTTAAATACGGTCATGTAGTACGCTTAAAAGGTGGGGATCCATTAGTGTTTGGTAGAGCTAATGAAGAGATTGGTTATGTAGAGTCTTTTGGGATTATTGTAGAGGTAGTTCCTGGTATTTCAAGTGTAATTGCCGTGCCTGGTAGTCAAGGTATACCAATGACTCAGCGTGGTGTAAGTAGTAGTTTTTGGGTGATGACGGCAACTAAAAAGGAAGGTTCCTTTTCAGAAGACCTAAAATTTGCAGCACAATCGGAAACCACTATGGTCATTTTAATGGGGATAAGAAAGTTTAAAGAGATTATTACTGAGGTTAGTCGTTATAGAAGTGCTTTAACTCCTTTTGCTATAATCCAAAATGGAACCATGAAAAACGAAGCGTTTGCTGTTGGTTGTATTGGAGATATTTCGGGTGTTATTAAAAATATGGATGTTTCTGAGCCAGGAATAATTGTTATAGGAGATGTGGTTTCTGAACACCCATCCTTTTTTGAAGAAGAAGTACAACGTGTCTTGTACTCTAGTTTGTAAAGACTTTATTAAATACGTAGTTATGAGAAAAATTATAATAGTAGGTAATGGAATGGTTGGTTATAAGTTTTGCGAAAAATTTGTGAGCCAAGAACAGAGTGAAAATTTTGAGATTACTGTTTTTGGTGAAGAGCCTAGACCTGCTTACGATAGAGTGCATTTAAGCGAGTTTTTTGAAAATCAAGATGCAAAAGCTTTAGAGATGGCACCTGCATCATGGTATAAAGACAATGGAATAGACTTAATTGTAGACGAACGTGTCTCTGATATTGATAAAACTAATAAAACAATCACAACTGCAAAAGATAGAGTGTTTCCTTATGATTACTTAGTTTTGGCAACGGGGTCTTCAGCTTTTGTACCTCCAATAAAAGGCGTAGAAAAAGCTGGTGTTTTTGTATATCGTACAATAGAAGATTTAGAAGGGATGTTAGCCTATGCTTCAAAAATTAAAGCTAAAAATCCACAAGCAAAAGCAGCGGTTTTAGGAGGTGGTTTATTAGGTTTGGAAGCGGGGAAAGCAGTTATGGATATGGGATTAGAACCACATATTGTCGAGTTTGCTTCAAAGTTAATGCCACGACAATTGGATTCTAGAAGTAGTCAAGTGTTACAGTTAAAATTAGAGTCTATAGGTTTAAATATTCATCTTAGTAAAGCAACCAATCAGATTTTAGGAGACGATGCTATCACAGGTATGGAGTTTGGAGAGGATGATGTTTTAGAGGTTGAAATGTTAGTCATTTCGGCTGGTATCCGCCCAAGAGATGAGCTAGGGAAAACTTGTGGATTAGACATGGGGATTCGTGGTGGAATTGTGGTAGATAATAGAATGAAAACGTCTGACGAAAACATTTTTGCTATTGGAGAAGTCGCGTTATACAATCAAATGATTTATGGTCTAGTTGCTCCGGGGTACGATATGGCGGGTATTGCAGTAAATCAGATTTTGGGCAACGATAGTCTTATGGCAGAAACAATTGATATGTCTACCAAATTGAAGTTAATTGGTGTGGATGTCGCAAGTTTTGGAGAGCCTTTTATGCCAGCATCCAAAGGGCATTCAGTTATTTTTGAAAATAAAACACAACATTTATATAAAAGAATTAATGTCAGTCTTGATGGTAAAAAACTATTAGGGGGTATTTTAATTGGTGATGCTACAGATTATAATATGTTGCATCAAGTCTTTTTAAATGAAATGGCAATTCCTGAGGATCCTGCACAATTAATTTTACCGTTAAGTGAAGGTGGAGCAGCTTTTGGAAGTGTTTTAGATTTGCCAGATACCGCTCAAGTATGTTCATGCGAGAGTTTATCTAAAGGCGCTATTTGTGGTGCGATTACAGATGGTAACTGTGAAAGTCTATCTGATGTTATTGCTAAAACTAAAGCAACAACGGGCTGTGGTGGTTGTAAACCTATGGTGGTCGATTTGGTAAACGAAACTTTAAAATCGCTTGGTAAAGAGGTGAAAGATACTATTTGCGAGCATTTTAATTATAACAGACAAGAGTTATACGATTTGATTAAGGTAGGACGTGTTGCAGATTATAATGAGACCTTAGATAAGTTTGGTAATGGGCATGGGTGCGAAGTTTGTAAGCCATTAGTGGCTTCCATTTTTGCAACAGTCACAATGGAGACTGCTAATCGTCAACCGGGAATTCAAGATACAAATGATCGTTTTTTGGCAAATATTCAGAGAAACGGAACGTATTCTGTGGTGCCAAGAGTACCTGGCGGAGAAATTACACCAACCCAATTAATTGTGATTGGGCAGGTGGCAAAAAAATACGATTTATATACTAAAATTACTGGTGGGCAAAGAATAGATTTGTTTGGAGCACAAGTACATGAATTACCATTAATTTGGAAAGAATTAATAGCCGCGGGTTTTGAAAGTGGGCATGCATATGGAAAGTCATTAAGAACCGTAAAAAGTTGTGTGGGGTCTACATGGTGCAGATATGGGATGCATGAAAGTGTAACGTTTGCGATTGAAATAGAAAAAAGATACCGAGGTCTACGCTCGCCTCACAAGTTTAAAGGTGGTGTTTCTGGTTGTATTAGAGAATGTGCAGAAGCTAGAGGTAAGGATTTTGGACTGATTGCTGTAGATGGAGGATGGAATTTATACATCTGCGGAAATGGTGGCGCAACCCCTAAGCATGCTGTGTTATTTGCAGAACAATTAGATGATGCTACTGCTATAAAATACTTAGATCGTTTTTTAATGTACTATATAAGAACTGCTGGTCCTTTAGTAAGAACCGCTCCTTGGTTAGATAAGTTGGATGGCGGGATAGCGTATTTAAGGCAAGTGATTATTGAAGATGCTTTAGGTATTGTTGATGACTTAGAAACCGAAATGCAGGGACTTGTAAATAAATACGAATGCGAGTGGAAACAAGCGGTAGAAAGTGAAGAAATAATGAAACGTTTTAAACATTTTGTGAATTCGGATGATACAGATGATACTATCGAGTTTGTAACCATGCGCGATCAAAAAATGCCTAAAGCTTGGTGAAATAAATATAAAATTAGAATAATGGAACATATATTAAATCAATATGAATCGGTGTCAAATACAGAGGTGAAGACATGGTTTAAAGTTGGTGAAACTTCAGATTTCCCAGAAAATAGTGGTGCTTGTATTAAATACAAAACCAAGCAAATAGCAGTGTTTAATTTTACAAGAACCGGTAAATGGTATGCTAGTCAGAATTTATGTCCTCATAAAATGGAAATGGTATTGTCTTTAGGAATGATCGGTGATAAGGAAGGTGTACCTAAAGTTGCTTGTCCTTTGCATAAAAAAAACTTCTCCTTAGAAGATGGCTCAAATTTAGCAGGAGAAGATTTGAAAATAGCAGTATATCCAATTAAGATTGAGAATGAAAATGTTTATATTGGCTTTGAGGATTAGGATAAAAATAGAATAACATGAAGCCAACAAATTTTGAAATTGCAATAGCATTAATTGATCAGAAAAATGCAGAGGATAATAATACTTATAGTAGTCACGGAGTAGTATTTTCGAAAGAGTTATTGTATTCTCAACGCATGTCTCAAAAATTATTGCAATTTAAAGGGGAAGCTTCAGAAGCCCTTCAAATAGCAGCTAGAGCACAACATATTTGTAGATGGAAAATTGCTAGAAACCAATTTGCTATGGATAGAGTGGGGTATTTGACATGGAGAGAGACTTTAAAAAAAATGCATGCAGATCTTACTGCGGAGTTATTAGAAACGGTTGGTTATAGTGACGAGTTTATAGAAAGAGTCTCTTTTTTGATTAACAAAAAAATGATTAAAAAGGATGATGAAAGCCAGGTTATTCAAGATGTAATCTGTTTGGTTTTTCTAGAACATTATTTTGAGGACTTTTCAAATAAACATGAAGAAGAAAAGGTTATAAGTATTGTTCAGAAAACATGGAAAAAAATGTCGGAGGCAGGACATGAATTTGCTTTAAAACTGAAATATTCTGAAAAAAGTTTGGCTTTAATTCAACAAGCAATCAAATAAAAGAGTTTAAATATAATGGCTGATAAAGACTTTTCTTTAGATCAACAAACGTTTAAAAAATTAAGTCGTTTATATATAATAGCGTTAAGTACTATTGCTATCACTGTCATTGTGAGTCAGTTGTTTATTCGAAAACACCTTCAGGGCCAACAAACCGATTCTACAGTTATAAATATAGCGGGTAGACAGCGTATGTTGAGCCAGAAATTAACAAAAGAGGTCTTGTTAATTTCAGGTGCAGCCCATTTAGAAGATAGAATTGCATTCAAAAACAAGCTAAAAGCCACTATATTACTTTGGAGCGCGTCTCATGAAGCGCTTAAAAACGGAAATGATAGTATTGGTTTGCCAAAAACGAATAGTATTAGTGTTATTACGATGTTTGATCGGTTAGACCCTGTTTTTAAAACGATTACCACTGCTTCCAATCAAATCATTCAAAATATTGAAACTACACCTGAATTGGCTAAGCAAAGTTTTACGGAAGCTATTACTGTTATAAAAAGTGAAGAAGCGAAGTATCTTACTATAATGGATGAAATTGTAAATCAATATGATTTAGAGGCTGATCAGAAAGTAAGATGGTTAAAAAAGTTGGAGTTGCTTTTAATGATATTGACATTGGTTATTTTGTTAGCGGAATTTCTTTTCATTTTTTGGCCGACGGCTAAGACAGTAAAAAAGAGTTTATTTAAACTGTTGCAAGCCGAAAAGAATGCTAAGAAAATGGCTTATGATGCCGATGTTTTAAGTGCTGCTAAAGAGAAGTCTATAAAAGAACTACGTGCATTGACGCAAGCTATGAACGAGACACTTTTGTTTGCGCGTTTATCTTCAAACGGAACGATTATACAAATGGGGAGTAAATTCTCGAAATTATTAGGAGCTAATAAGTTTAATCCGCAGGCTAATTTTTATGAAGTTATAAGTCGTCGAGAAAGTGAGCAATTGGTCATTGGAGATGTAATTTCTAAACACAAAAAAACAGGATGGCAGGGTGAGGTCAAAGCAACGACACAAAACGAGGAAGATATTTGGTTAGAAATGTCTATCGTGCCTTTTAATCCCACGGGTAATAAGTCAGAGCTTCTTATTGTTGCTTCAGATCATACCAAAAGAAAAGGAGGGCAGTTGGAAATTGAAAGATTAACGAAGGTTAGTTTTGAGGAGAAAATGAACCAACAAAAAATTATTTCTAGTAAAATCATTGAGAACCAAGAGAAAGAACAAAACCGGATTGCCAAAGATGTGCACGATGGTATTGGGCAAATGTTAACAGGATTAAAATATAATTTAGAAAGTATAGATGTCAGTGATATTGAAAAAACAAGTTCTAAAATAGAGCATTTAAAATTGCAAGCTGCAGACATTATCAAAGGGATTAGAACAGCGACTTTTAATTTAACACCGCCAGAGTTAACAGATCATGGTGTTGTTCCTGCAATAACAAAACTAACTAAAGAACTAGCAAAACTTACGGGTAAAAACATAGTGTTAGTAAGTAAAGTTAATTTTAATCAACGATTAGATTCACTTGTAGAAATAAATATCTATCGCATTACCCAAGAAGCAATTAATAATGCTATTAAATATGCAGAATCTACACACATCATAGTCTCGATAACAAAAACAGAAAAAATACTTAGTATTGTTATCGACGATAATGGTAAAGGTTTTGATCCCGAGAAGGTTAAAAACAAGAAAAACGGCGATGGTGGTATGGGATTGACTTTTATGAGAGAACGTATTAATTATATTGATGGTCGTCTTTTTATAAGTTCTGAGATTGGTAAAGGGACTCGGGTAACTTTAAATGTTCCATTGTAGCAGTAAGTAATATTACGTAATATTTACGTATTTTTGCATTTCTTAATTTAGTTATAATGAGTGTTTCCAAAATTATTTTAGTAGACGACCATGTCTTTGTAAGAGATGGTATTAAAGCGCTTTTAGAAGGGCAAGCTGATTTTCAGGTTATCAATGAAGCCTGTAATGGCATTGAAGCTTTAGAGGTGATGGAACAAGAGTTGCCCGATATAATGATAGTAGATATACGTATGCCAGAAATGAATGGCATAGAGCTAGTGAAAGAAATTACTGCGAAGTATAAAAGCGTAAAAACGATGATGTTATCTATGCATGAGTCAGAAGAGTATGTGGTTCAGGCTATTGAGGTTGGTGCAGATGGTTATTTATTGAAAGGCGCAAGTAAAGACGAGTTTTTAAAGGCTTTACACGCTATCGCTGCTGGAGAAAAATATTTTTCAGGAGATATTTCGTCTATTATAATTAATAATTTTGTAAAAGGAAAACAGGGCGTTAAAGACGGGAAGAAAAGCGTAACAGCTAAAGGTTCATTCGGTTTGACTAAGCGACAAAAGCAAATTCTCAGTTTGGTGTTGCAGCTTAAAAACAATAAGGAAATAGCTAAAGAGTTGGATATTAGTAGAAGAACAACTGAGGTGCACCGTTTTAATCTAATGAAAAAATTAGAAGTTAAAAACATAAAAGAACTCTCCGAAAAAGCTATTGAGTATAATCTTATATAATAACTACGTTATTATTCTAGCTCTATTTTTTAAAATTCTTAATTTTATTCTATTTTATTGATGATTTGATATTACTTAATAATTACTTAGTTTTTGCAATTTAAAACTAAGTAATTATACGTATTTTTATTTTGTAAATTACTTAATTACTTAATTATGAAATCTTCAAAAGCAACAACGCTAAGTCTATTTAATTTTAAAAATATATCTACTCGTACGTTTTGGATTACATCAATATCTTTTTTTCTATGCTTTTTTGCTTGGTTTGGTATTGTTCCTTTTATGCCTGACGTTGTTAAAGATTTAGGGTTAACTCCAGATCAAAAATGGAACTCTATTATTTTGGCAGTTTCAGGGACCATCTTTGCACGTTTACTTATTGGTAAATTATGTGATAAATATGGCCCCAGATTATGTTATACTTGGTTGCTAATGTTGGGGGCAATTCCAGTTGTGCTTTGCGGTTTAGTGCAAACTCCAACACAATTTTTAGTTTGTAGATTATTTATTGGTTTTATAGGGGCTTCATTTGTGATTACGCAAGTGCATACCTCTTTAATGTTTGCTCCAAATATTGTGGGAACTGCTAACGCAACTTCTGCTGGTTGGGGTAACTTGGGTGGTGGTGCTAATAGATTAGGGATGCCATTAATAGCAGGAGCAGTGGTTGCTTTTGGTGTTGCGGATGGGGACGCTTGGAGATATGCAATGGTAATTGCAGGTGTGGTTTGTTTTTTAATGGGATTGGTTTATTTTTTCTTTACAACAGATACTCCAGAAGGGAATTTTAAAGCTTTAAAAGCTTCAGGTGATATGGTGGTGACTAAGAAAGATCAAATAGGTTTTTTAGAGGTTTTAAAGGATTATCGTGTTTGGATTCTATTTGTAATATATGCAGCTAGTTTTGGTATAGAATTAACCGTTTATGGTACGATGGATGATTACCTTCAAAATACCTTTCAATTAGAAAGAGTAACAGCAGGAAATATTGTCTTATCATTTGCATTAATGAATATTTTTGCTAGAACTCTAGGTGGCTTTTTTGGAGACAAATTTGGTAAATTAAAAGGCTTAAGAGGTCGTGTTTTGTTTTTGTCTTTCATCTTAACCTTACAAGGTGTAATGTTAATATTCTTCTCTAGTGCTACAAGTTTAATTTTCGGAATCGTCTTATTAATTTTATTTAGTTTAAGTGTTCAAATGGCAGAAGGTGCAACCTTTTCTGTCGTGCCTTTTATTAATAAAAAAGCAATAGGATCTGTTTCTGGTATTGTTGGAGCAGGTGGTAATGTTGGTGCTTTTTTAGCAGCAATGCTATTAAAATCTAAATCTGCTGTAGCAGAAAAAGCAGCAATTGCAGCAAATCAAGGTTTAAGTGAAGAAGCTGTTAAAGCAGCACAATCCGTAGCGTCTTCGGGAGCAGTGTCTAGTGGTTATTTTTTAATCGGTTTTGTTGTTCTTGTGACTGGTGTTACTGCACTAGCTATAAAGTTTTCTACAGAAGAAGAACAAGAAGAAGCATTGAGTTTTAGTCCCGTAAATATGGATAAATTAATGTCTTAGATAAATTTCGAATAACACATTTGATTATTTATAGTGCACTTCATTATCGAATTTAAAATGGAGGATAGGCATTTTTATGTTATTCAGAATAATAAAATCAAACCTTGGTTAGTAGCCTTTTAATGTTGTATTTAGTATAAAATGTTGGTCTAAATGATTAAAAATGAAGTTAAAACAACTTGTTCTTATTGCGGAGTGGGGTGTGGGATTATCGTAAAAAAAGACAATAACAACACTGTTTTTGTTGAAGGTGATAAAGACCATCCTGTTAACAAAGGGATGTTATGTTCTAAAGGTATGAATTTGCATTATGTTGCTAATGATACTTCAGACCGGATTTTGTATCCAGAAATGCGCTGGAGTCGTTCGCATCCTAGAGAACGTGTCAGTTGGGATACTGCATTAGATAGAGCTGCTAGTGTCTTTAAATCCATTATAAAAAAACATGGTCCAGATGCTGTTGCTTTTTATGTGTCAGGGCAAAGCTTAACGGAGGAGTATTATATCGCTAATAAACTTACTAAAGGGTTTTTAGGAACAAATAATATTGATACCAATTCACGTTTATGTATGAGTTCTGCAGTGGTGGGTTACAAAAAGACCTTTGGAGAAGATAGTGTGCCCATTGCTTATGCGGATATAGAATTGGCCGATTGTTTTTTAATTACAGGAGCAAATCCTGCTTGGTGTCATCCTATTTTATTTAGACGTATTGAAAAACACAAAGAAGACCATCCAAATGTAAAAATCATCGTTATAGATCCTCGTAAAACAGATTCTGCAAAATTTGCAGATTTGCACTTACAATTAACGCCAGGTACAGATGTTGTATTGCAAAATGCTATTGCAAGATGTCTGTATAAAAGTGGTTTGATAGATTCTGATTTTATAAAAAAACATACGGAAGGTTTTGAAGATTATAAGAAAATTATTTTTGGAACAACATTAAAAACGGCTTCAAAATTTTGTGGCATTCCTGTAAAGGATATCCAACAAGCAGCAAAAATAATAGGAACTTCTAAAGGTTTTATTAGTATGTGGGCCATGGGGCTAAACCAAAGTGTTATCGGAACGGATAAAAACACATCACTTTTAAATTTATCATTAATTACGGGGCAAGTAGGTAAGCCAGGGGCTGGCCCTTTTTCATTAACTGGGCAGCCAAACGCAATGGGAGGACGAGAAGTTGGAGGAATGGCAAATTTACTTGCAGTGCATAAGGACTTGCAAAACGAAGAACACCGACGGGAAGTCGCTCAGTTTTGGGGCGTTGATAAAATATCACCCAAACCTGGATTAACAGCTACAGAGATGTTTGATGCTTTAGAAAGCGGACAACTAAAAGCGGTTTGGATTGCCTGTACTAATCCATTAGTTAGTATGCCAAATTCACATAGAATAGAAAAGGCAATGGCTAAATCTAAGTTTGTAGTGGTTCAAGAGATTTCTCATAAATCGGATACATTACAATATGCCGATTTGGTGTTGCCGGCAGCAGCGTGGTTGGAGAAAGAAGGGACGATGACTAATTCTGAACGGCGCATTTCTTATTTACCAAAAGCAATTGAAGCCCCTGGTGAAGCAAGACCTGATGTAGAGGTATTTTGTGATTTCGCGCAAAGAATGGGGTTTAGAGGGTTTAATTATAATGGTGCTGAAGAAATTTATGACGAGTATGCAGCAATGACAAAAGGGACAAATATTGATGTGTCCTTCTTAAATTACGATCGTTTAAAAAATGAAGGGACCTTCCAGTGGCCAGTAAACAAATACCGTCATCCAGGAACACCGCGTCTTTTTGAAGATAAAAAATTCTATACGCCTTCTCAAAAAGCAATTTTTAATTGCCCGTCAACAATTCAAAATAAATCAGTTAAGATTGATGAAGAGTTTCCGTTGATTTTAACGACAGGGCGAGTCAGAGATCAATGGCATACCATGACTAAAACGGGTAAGGTGTCTAGATTAAAAACGCATTATCCAAAACCAGTATTAGAAATAAATCCTGTAGATGCGTATTTAAATAGTATTAGAGACGGAGGGATTGCAGAAATAAATAGTAGTAATGGTGTGGTTAGAGTCCGTGCTAAAATTACAGATGACATTAAAAAAGGGGTCGTTTTTCTACCAATGCATTGGGGAAAAGTATTGCAAAGTAATTTAAATAGAGCCAATAACTTAACGCAAACTCGTGTCGATCCGATTTCTAAAGAGCCTGATTTTAAGTATACTTCAGTTTCAGTTTCAAAATATAGAAAACCTAAAGAGAAAATTATAATTGCTGGAGCAGGGGCTGCTGCATTTCGTTTTTTACAGAATTATAGAGATTATAATGAAGTGGATGAAATTCATGTGTTTTCTAAAGAATCTAACCTATTCTATAATCGAGTATTATTACCAGAATATATTACTGAAGAATTATCTTGGGAGCAATTACTGAAGATTAAGAATAAAGAATTAAATAAGTTGGATATTAAAATTCATTCTGAAACAATCATAGAAAAGATTGATAAAGAGGCTAAGATTGTAATAGATTCAAATGGGGAAACACATGCTTTTGATAAACTAATTTTAGCCACAGGAAGTCGACCGTTTATCCCAAAAGATGTACAGATAGATTTACCGGGCAGATTTACAATGCGGAATAAAACTGATGCCGACCGTTTTAAAGCCTATTTAGATAATACAGGTTTGCCTCCAGAAGAGCAGCATGTTGTAATTGTTGGTGGAGGTTTATTGGGCTTAGAATTGGCTGCTGCTATGAAACATAAAAATGTAAAAATTACAATCGTGCAACGTGCCTCTCGATTAATGGAGCGTCAGTTGGATAAGATTTCTAGTAAACTCTTGTCTTTAGATGTGCAAAAAAGAGGAATTCAAATTTATTTTGATAATGAAGTCAGTACTGTGTTTGATGAAGAAGATACGGGCGAGTTAACCATTAACTTAAAAAGTGGAAAATACATTACAGCTAATGCTATTGTTTATGCTATTGGTACACGACCAAATATTGAGATTGCTAAAAATAACGGGATTGTTTGTGGACGTGGTGTAAAAGTAAATCAGCATTTGCAATCGTCGCATCCAGATATTTTTGCTATTGGCGAAATAGCAGAATTTAATAATAAGCTATTTGGTATCACATCTGCAGCAGAAGAGCAAGCAGGTATTTTAGCTAACTTTATTGCGGGTGATATTAGTGAAGCCTATAAAGGTTCTGTATTAATGAATATTCTAAAATTTAACGATTTAAACTTATGTAGTATTGGTGAGATTTCAGTGCCAGAAAATGATCCAAGTTATGAAGAGATTATTTTTACAGACATTTCTAAAGGATACTATAAGAAATGTATTGTGAAAAATGACTTGTTAATTGGTGCTGTTTTAGTTGGGGATAAAAATGAGTTTGCGGAGTTTAAAACCTTAATTGAAAGTAAAATTGAAATGTCTGATAAACGGAATACATTGTTAAGAGGTGCTTCTAAAGATAGTCCTATTTTAGGTAAACTGATATGTTCATGTAGTCAGATAGGTGAAGGTAATATTGAAGAAGCGATAGCTAAAGGGTGTATCGATTTTACAGAATTATGTAACACAACAGGAGCAGGGTTGGGGTGTGGAAGTTGTAAAACAGAAGTGAGAGAGATTTTGAATAATGCAAAAGTAGGAGCATGAGCAAACAACTAAATAGATTAATTATAAAAGGAGGTGTTTTGTCTCCCGGAGAGTTAAAATACATTTGTCAATCTGTAGAAAATTTAGGGTTAAAAACGATTTCTTTTGGATCTAGACAAGATATTTTATTACCAAAAAAAGTAAATAGGGAAGAGTTGACCCAATTTGATAAACTTATAATTGTTGAGGATGATGAAATAGGCGTCGAGAATATTGTGTCCTCTTATGTTTGTGCAGATATTTTTCCGAGTACCTCATGGCTAACCGGTGATCGCTATTTATATCTTTTAGAACAATTTCGGTCTAAAACCAAATTAAAGATTAATCTAACAGATCCAAAGCAACGTTTAGTGCCATTATTTACAGGTAATGTGAATTTTATAGCGTCAGAACATGAAGACTATTGGTATTTGTATGTGAGGCTTCCGGATTGGGAAAAAACAGAAATGTATCCTGCATTGATTTATAGTTGGGATTTAGATAAGATTGAAACAGCAATTGAAAATTGTCTTCAAGAAGAACCTGAAACTATCGAAACTATTTTTGAATTGGTTAGTGATGCTGTAGATACTAATAATAGAACGGTCGATAAACCATTAGAGGTTCCATTTTATCCATTCCCTTATTTTGAAGGCATGAATAAAATTGGTGCAGATAAATATTGGTTGGGGTTATATTGGCGTAATAACAAATACGATATTTCTTTTTTGAAGGAAATGTGCGAATTATGTTCGGAAAATAAGATTGGTAAAATATCGATAACACCTTGGAAGTCTTTTATTGTAAAAGGAATCCCTAGAGAGTCTAAATTAATTTGGGAAAAGTTTTTAGGCAAAAGAGGTATTAACGTAAGGCATTCTATGTTGGAGCTGAATTGGCATATTCCTGTTGCAAATATAGAGGCTTTAAATCTTAAAAAGTATTTAGTATCTAATTTTGATCAAAATGATATCAGCACGTATGGTTTGACCTTCGGAATTACAGATTACAATAAATCTTCAAATTATTTTACCTCTATTGTTGTTGAAAAGAATAAACAACCAGAAATGATTGGAACTTTTCAAACTAGAGATACGTATAATTTATCCTATGCAAAAAACTTTGATCCAAACACTAGAGCGTATATTATGCATGTTCAAGACGTGGATAAAGTAGAACTACCTGGTTTATTAATGGAATTGAGTCAGTTATATTTTGATCAATTAGGAAATGAAAGAGAGAAAGAGAAAATCGCAGAAACACAAAAAGTAACAACTAAACTAGAAGTGTATCAATGTCAGGATTGTTTGACTATTTACGATGAAGCTTTTGGAGATATTACTCAGGATATTCCTCCAAAAACAGTTTTTAAATTACTTCTGGAAACTTATGAGTGCTCTCTTTGTGAGGGATCTAAAGCTAATTTTGAAAAGATAATATTAGAGAAATAAAGGTCTTTTTTTTTTCTTATTTCTGTTATGAAACAGTTGCGTTTTTTTATAGAATGCGGTTTTTAGTTACAATTCATTTAAAATTTAAATACGATATATTATGAAAAAGCAATACTTAATTTTGATGCTATTATTAGCTTGTTTTCAATTTGGGAAGGCGCAATTTACTTTAGATGGCGAATTTAGACCACGTGCCGAATATAGAAATGGATTTGGAAGTGTAATTGCAGAGGATGCTGATGCGGGTTTTGGTATTTCGACAAGAACAAGGTTAAACGCAGGTTTTAAAACAGAGACTTACGACTTCTATCTAAGTTTTCAAGATGTTATGGTTTGGGGAGAGAATAGGCAACTTTTACCTTACGATCAAAATAATTCGTTTTCTATTTTCCAGGCTTGGGCAGATATTAAACTTGGTGATGGCTTTTCTACTAAAATAGGACGTCAAGTATTATCTTATGATGATCAGCGTATTTTAGGTGGTTTGAATTGGGCACAGCAGGGACGGAATCATGATGCGGCTTTAGTTAAGTATGTAAAGGGTGGTTTTAAGTTAGATTTAGCTTTGGCTTTTAATCAAGATTATAGTAATCCTACAGGTTTTGTATCTGAAGGCACCTCTTATGATACTACCGGTTTTTTCTCTTATAAAACAATGCAAATGTTACATTTAAGTAAGACTTGGGGTAAGTTTTCGGGAAGTCTGTTAGCTATGAATAATGGTTTTCAAGAGTATGAAGAAGATGAAGAAACAGCAAATGGCGTTAGTAATTTGCAAACTTTTGGGACGCACTTAAACTATGGTATCGGTAAGTTTGGAGCGACGGTAAATGCATATTTACAAACAGGGCAACAACAAGGAGAAGTGGCTGTAAAAGGAGCTTATTTATTGAGTGTGGATGTCATGCATAAGACTTTAGAGAAGGTAAGTTTTGGTGTAGGTTTAGAAATGATAAGTGGTAATGATGCTGATGTAGGCGAGACAGCTGCATTTTTTCCATTGTACGGAACAAATCATAAGTTTAATGGATTTATGGATTATTTCTATGTTGGTAATCATGCTAACTCTGTGGGGTTAGTAGATGTTCATATTAGTGCTAATTTGGATTTAAATGAATCGTCAAGTTTGATGGTTAAAGCATTAAATTTTAGCGGAGAACAGGGGTTGGCAAGTGGAGAAAAAGCGTTGGGGACAGAAATAGATTTAGTCTATAAAAAGAAGTTTAACGGTTATGCTTTGGTGCTTGGGTATTCTCAACTATTTTCAAACGATGGAATGTATGAGTTAAAAGGTGTTACTGAGCGTGTCGCAGCAAGTACACAAAACTGGGCTTGGGCAATGCTGGTTCTTAAACCTAAATTTTTAGGAGGTACAAAATAGTTGGTGAAAAAGTCTGTTGTATTATCCTCCAATAGTAATCATGCTTCTGTTTTTGTTGTGTAATTTTGGTTCTTGTAGTTTTTTTAAGGTATCCATTCCGCCACGTACTTTAAATTTGGCTTCTACAGCTTTTTTAATCACGGGTTCTATAGATTGACCTTTACGTAATGTGGTTAATAAATCGGATTCTGAAGCAGAGAATAGGCAATTTTTTAATTTTCCATTTGCAGTTAAGCGTAATCTGTTACACGAATCACAAAATGGATTGGTAACAGAACTAATGATTCCAAAAGCACCTTGATAACCTGCTATTTTGTAGTTTTTAGTGGTGTCATTTGAAGCATCTTGTAAACGGATGATGTCTTTGTTGTTAAAGGATGCACTCACACGTTTCATAATTTCTTTGTAAGACACCATTTTTTTGATGTCCCATTTGTTGCCATCAAAGGGCATAAATTCTATAAAACGGATAGAAATAGGTAAGTCTTTGGTAAGGTTTATAAAGTCTATAATTTCGTCATCATTAAAACTTTTCATTAAAACAACATTCACTTTAACTTCAAACTTTTCTTTTACTAAAAGCAGTATATTTTTATAAACTTTTTCAAACTGATCTCTAAGGGTGATTTCTTTAAATCTTGCGCGGTCTAGTGAGTCTAAGCTGATATTGATTTTGTTAACCTTATGTTTTTTTAAATTAACGATGTGTTTATCAATAATTACCGCATTTGAGGTTATGGAAAGTGTGACAGGAAGTGTCGCTAATTTTTCTAAAATAACAAGAATGTCTTTTCTGATTAACGGTTCGCCACCTGTAAGTCTTATTTTTGTAACCCCATTTTTTACAAATGTTTTAGCAATTTCATAGATTTCATCACTAGTCATTAAATGACTTTTTGGTGATAATTTAACACCATCGGGAGGCATGCAATAGGTGCAACGTAAATTACAACGTTCGATAAGCGAAATGCGTAAATAGGCGTGATCTCTGCCAAAACTATCCTGTAGTATGGGTTTTGAATGTGTTGAGGTATTAGTCATGTCTTTCGCCTTTAAGTATTTTAAACACATGTAAAACAGATGGAAAAATAGCATCCATAGATTCTCTTGCACCATTTGTAGATCCTGGTAATGCTAAAACTAAAGTGTTTTTTATCGTTCCTGCAACGCTTCTGGATAACATGGAGTAAGGGGTTCTGTCTTGTCCGTAATTTCTAATAGCTTCTTCTATACCAGGTATTCTTCGGTCTAATAAAGGCGCTAAAGCTTCTGGTGTAATATCTCTAACAGAAAGTCCCGTTCCGCCAGTGTAAATTATTAAATCGACAGCATTGCTTTGGTGTTTTAAAGCTTGTTCTTGTATGTTTTTAATTTCATCAGGAATGACTGTGTATTCTGTGATTGCCACACCGCACGCTTCCAATTTTTTTATAATTGCTTTTCCGGCTTTATCTTCTTTATGTCCTGCAGATATTGTGTCAGAACATACGATTACAGCAGCGGTTAAGTCTTTTCTAAAACGGTCCTTAAAATCAGATTTACCACCTTTTTTTTCTAATAATTTGATATGATGGATTTCAATGCCTTTGTCTATTGGTTTTAGCATGTCGTACATGTTTAGGGCAACAACACTTGCACCATGCATGGCTTCAACCTCAACTCCAGTTTTGTAAATGGTTTTTACAGTAAAAAGGACTTTTATTTCTAGTTCGTTTACTTCATATTCAACGCCTGTAAATTCTATAGGAAGTGGATGGCAATCAGGAAGTATATCGGGGGTACGTTTGACACCTAATAAACCAGCAGCTTTGCTCATAGCAAATACGTTTCCTTTTGGAACGGTGTCATTGTCTATAGCTGTAATCGTTTCTTTTTTGCTAACTTTTACAATAGCTTGTGCAGTAGCGGTTCTTAATGTTGTATTTTTAAAAGTGATGTCTACCATTTTATGTGAATTGGTTGATTTATGGATTTGTTGAGTTATTTATTTATTTATTTGCTTTCCATTGATGTGTGTCATCTTCAAAAATTTCTTTTCCAAAAACAGGAACATGCGCTTTAATCTCTTCAACAATGTATTCGATAGCTTTAAAAACTATTTTTCGTCTGGGCGACGATGCAAAAACAAATAAACATATTTCGCCAGCCTTAACAGTTCCTATACTATGATAAATATGCATGCAGGTGAGGTCAAATTTCTTAAAAGTAGCTTCTCTTATCGTGTTAAATTTTTCGTTAGCCATCGTTTCGTAAGCAGTGTATTCTATAGCTGTAACAATTTTATTGTCAATCACATCTGCTCTTACTTGACCTAAGAAAATATTATGAGCGCCAATACTTGTTTTAGTTTGATGTTTAGCGATAGCTGTTCCAATAAATTCTGAAGAAATTGGGCCTTGTTTAAAAACGCTTTTAGTTTTTTTATCTGTCATGATTTAAGTGTTTTTCTAGGTGTATTTTTATTTCTGAAATGCCTTCTTTAATAAAATAGCATTGTTCTATTTTTAGTGCTTTTAATTTAATAACAGCCTGTTTACTTCGTTTTCCAGATTGACAAAAAAGTAGGCTTTCTTTTTTTAAATCGATTTTATTTAAGTTGTTTTCTAAGTCACTTAATGGAATAGAAGTGATGCTGAGACCTTCTATTTTTGGTAGCTCATTAAGTTCTCTTACGTCTATAAATTGAATATTAGCTTTGGTTAAAGCTTCAATTATCGAGATTTGGTTTGCATGTGTGTCACAAGCAAAGGAGCGTTTTTTGCTTTCAAAATCCTGTTGTTCTTCTAATACTTTATTGATTTCTTCTTCACGTTTATTAATTTTTAAAATAGAAGATTTAAATTGTAGCGCATTATAAATCAATAGTTTTCCTGAGAGGATGTGACCTATTTCAAGAATGATTTTTAGTACTTCATTAGCTTGCATGCAGCCAATTATGCCTGGTAAAATACCTAGCACACCAACGTCTTCGCAGTTGCCTGATTGTGTGTGCTCTTGTTGATTAGAAAACAGACATCTATAACTTGGGCCATTATTATAGTTGAAAACGGATACCTGGCCTTCAAATTTGTAAATAGCACCAAAAACGACCGGTTTGTTGGAGATAATAGCGGCGTCGTTTATAAGATAACGGGTTTCAAAATTATCTGTACCATCGACAATAATATCGTATTGTTTAAATAACGATAGTGCATTTTGATATGTTAATAGTATTGGGTAAGCTGTTATTACAATAGAATTATTTAAGTCGGTAAGACGTGCTTTCGCAGCCTCTGCTTTGTTTAAACCAAGGGATGATGTGCCAAATAAAACTTGACGTTGTAGGTTTGATAATGCTACGGTGTCAAAATCAACAATACCAATTTGACCAACTCCTGCGGCTGTTAGATATTGTAAAATGGGACAGCCCAAGCCGCCAGCACCAATAACTAAAACTTTTGCATTTAAAAGTTTGTCTTGACCTGTTTGTCCAATTTCTGATAATACGATATGTCTACTGTATCTATTCATTGTTTTTAGTTCATCCACCTGCAAATGGCGGTAAAAGGGCTAATTCATTGTCTGTAACTAGGGTGTCTAAAGGCACTAATTCTTGGTTCTGTGCGACTTGAAAATCTTTGTTTTTTAAGTCTGGATATTTTTGGTATAACACCTCTAATAATTCGGAGATACTATTGTCTAAAAATAAGATATCCTCCTTTTCGCAATTTGTAATCTCAGCTATAAGACCAAAATATTTAATGGTTATTATCATTGCTTATCTTTTTTAACTGTTCTGGTGTATTTATGTTTGCAGTATAGTCTTCTAAATTTTTATCTAAATTAATCGTTTTAACAGTACAAGAGTTTACAGCAATTTTTAAGCGTCTTTCTCCTTCTAGTAATAATTTATAAAATATAGATTCACATTGTTTTTTATACAGTGCTATAAGGGGCATAGTTTGTCCTTTGCTTTTAATCTGTACGATGTCTACATCATTTTCGATATTAGAAATTAGTTGTCTTAAAATGGTTGTATTTATCAATGGGATATCACAACTTAAGACTAAGTTGTAGTCGGTTTTGGAAGCTTTTAGCCCTGAATAAATTCCAGCTACAGGTCCAGCGTTTTCTATGTCGTCTTCTATTCGTTTAAATCCAAAAATATCATGTTTTTGGATGTTGGAAACAATAATTATTTCTGAAACTAATGGTTTTAAAGCAATACTAATATGTTTGATAAATGGGGAGTTATGCAATAGTATTAACCCTTTGTCTGTTCCCATGCGTTGGCTTTTGCCGCCAGCAAGAATAATTCCTGTTATGTTTGTTCTGTCTAGCATTTTAGGTGAACATAAGTTTTAGACAGGCAATTGCTAAAACAAATGCAAGCATGTATTTGAGTTGCTTATTGTTGCTGATTTTACTGCCATAATAACTTCCTAAAATAGCGCCAATTATAGCTACTGCTACTAGTATGAAAATGTTTGTTTCTAATGTAATTCCTGTGGTTAATTGTCCAGCAAATCCGGAAGCAGAATTGACAAAAATAAATAAGGCAGAGACGGCAGCAGCAGTTTTCATGTTCCCCCAATGTAATAGCAGAATTATTGGGGTTAAAATAATACCGCCTCCAATACCAATTAATCCAGAAAAGAATCCGATTATGGCTCCTAAAGCCAATCCTTGCCAGAGTTTTACATCTTTTATAGAATCGTTTTTTACGCCGAAGACATTTAGCATTTTAAGGATAGAAAAGACTAATAAAACAGCGAGTATTTTTTTGTATAAAGACGCATCAACATCCAAGATACCGCCTAGAAAAGCAAATGGAATAGAAGTTATTGCGAATGATAAAAATAAATTTTTATTAAAATGACCTTCTTTAAAATAATAGTAAAATGAAATGCTAGATACAAACAAATTTAAGAGTAAGGCAGTAGGCTTCATGGTTTCTGGAGCAAACGAAAACAAAGACATTAAAGCTAAATAGCCACTAGCTCCGCCATGACCAACACTTGCATATAAAAATGAAACTATAGGTAAGATGAATAGGAATAAATAGAGATGTTCTGTTTGTAGCATATATTTAAAAGTCTTCGATTTGCGCTAATTGGTTATCTAAAAACTCCCAACAGTTTTTGTTAATCGTGTCAAAAGCAATAATTATTGATTTTCCATAGTCTGTTAGTGTTGTTCCGCCACCGCCTTTTCCGCCAATACTATTTATGGTGACTGGTTTTTTAGCAGATTGGTTGACAGAATCAATTAAGTGCCATGCTTTTTTGTAAGATAAGTGCAATGATTTTGCAGCTTTAGACAGAGAGCCTGTTTCTTCTATAGCTTTTAGTAAGCTTACACGGCCTTCTCCTAATAAGACATGGTTATTGTGTTCTATCTAAATTCGACTTTTAATTTTATAACTCATATCAACTAATTATATTGGTAGTACAATAACTTCTACTTGATCATTAATATTTATTTTATCGGTTGTACTGGGCATAAAAACAAGCGCATTAGATAAGGCAAAGGTTTGCAGCATAGCAGAACTCTGTCCTTCTAAAATGGTCACGCTTTGATTGGAGTAGTGCGCTTTTAAAAATTGAGGACGGTCTCCTTTTTTGTTGAATTCAGAATTCGATTTTGCTTTAATTCTAGGAAGCTCAATGCTATCACGATTCATTAATTTTTGTAATGCAGTGTAGACGTAGATATAAAAACAAGTTAAAGCAGCAGCAGGATTTCCTGGTAATGCAAAAATGGTAGCTTGATCTTTTTTTCCAAAGAATAAAGGCTTACCTGGTTTTTGTTTTACTTTATAAAAAAGTGTATCTACTTCTAAAGCGTCTAGTGCTTTACCAACAAAATCGTAATCGCCAACCGAAATTCCGCCTGAGATTATAACGACATCCTTTTCGTTAATTAATGTGTTTAATATAGAATAGGTTTTGTTGAAATCATCTTCAATTTTGTGAAGCGTTACATCGTAAAATTTTAAGTTGTACAATGCGTTTTGAAGCATTTTAGAATTACTTTCATATAGCTTTCCATAAGTTAGAGGCTGACCAGCGTCAATAAGCTCATTGCCCGTAGTTACTAAAGCAATGGATGGTTTTTTTAATACGGAGACGTCGGTAATACCTAAACCAGTAAGATAGCCAATAGCTGCGGGTGTTAATTTTGTTCCTTTGGGTAAGGCTAAGTTTCCTTTTGTAACCTGTTCTCCTAATGGACGAATGTTTTGGTTGCTTACTATATTGCCTTCCGTTTGTAAAATGTTTTCTTTTACACTAACGTTTTCTTGAATTACAATAGCATTAGCGGTATCAGGAACAGGGGAGCCAGTAAAAATGCGTACAGCGTCTCCGGGTTTTAAAATTGGATTGCCATTATCACCAGCTTTTATTTCGCCAACAAGGGTGTAGTTTAAATCTTTGTGTAAATGTACTGCGTAACCATCCATTGCGGATTGCCTAAAAGGGGGCATGTTTATAGTTGCGTAAATGTCTTTGTATAAATTGTAGTTTCCAGATTTTTCAATGGGTTTTATAACCTCTTTTAAAAGTGGTTTACAATTATCTTTGACTTGCTGAATAGCGTCTTTAATTAAAATCATTTGGAGCGTTATATCTTTTAGGATATAACACAAATATAACTAGAATAAAAATAAAACTAAGTATTTATATGGTAAAATTAAGTATTAGTACTTAGTTTGTTTTTGCATTTAGAAGGAGTTATTTATGCAATCAGGAAATTATTATCTTTTATTTTAGAGGTTTTCAAGAATGATAATCCAGATAGAAAGAAGTTATATGAATTTAATTAATTTGGTTGTAAAATAAATTCAATGATTGTTATTAATGTAAGAAATGGCTTTCTTTTTAAGAAAAAGTAACTTTTTGCACTAAAGTCTGGTTTGATCGCTGTTTTTAATCATATTATTTAACAATTGTTAGCTTTTTTAATTTAATTAAATTATCTTTTTCACGTGTACTATATTTAATTAGATTAGAGATAATATTTATTAGATATACTTTAAATGTAATAGAAGATAACTAATAAGAATCCCCTCTTTTTTATGAGCGAGACCGGAACAAATTTAATTGAAGAATTACAGCAGTTATATGGTTTTTCATATAGTTTTATAGAATCACTAAGTGATGGCTTATTGATTATTAATCTTGAAGGAAAGATAATAATACAAAATTCGGTAATAAGTAAAATAACTGGTTTTGGTAAAGCCGATTTAGTAGGAGCAAAGGTGCCTTTTCCTTTTTGGCCAGAAGAGTTTCATGATAAATATATAGGTCTTTTTAGTGAGCTGTCTAAAGGTCAAATAAAGAAGGAATTTAAAGTTGTTTATAAGCATAAAAATGAGGACCGTTTTCCGGCGTCTATTTTTTTTTCCTGTATTAAAAATAATAAAGATAAAGTGATTGCTTATATAGCAGTTATAGAAGAGGTCTCTAAAGGAGAAGTGTTTACGCCAAGTGCAGAATCTTATAATAATGATATATTTTCAGTATTAAATTACAAAAAAAAATACTTAGAAGTATTAAGTAAGAAAAAAGTAGCTTTTCAATTAGAAACAACGCTAGATAATATATCGGATGGGTTTATATCTCTAGATACTAATTGGTGTTATACTTATATTAATAAAAGCGCGGCAAAACTTTTAGGAAGAACACCAGAGATGTTAATAGGTAAACATATTTGGACTGAGTTTCCTGAAGGGGTTGGGCAGTCTTTTTATAAAGCGTATTATAAGGCTTTTGAAACGCAAGAGACCGTATATTTTAATGATTATTACGAGCCGTTAGATAGATGGTTTGAAAATAAAATACACCCCTCTTCTGCTGGAATAGCGATTTACTTTAATGATATTACAGCACTTAAAAATACAGAAGCGCTTTTAGATAAAAGTGAAAAGAATTTAGAAAATATAATTAATAATATTGGAGATCCTGTTTTTGTAAAAGATGATCAAAGTAGGATGCTTATTATTAATGATGCCTTTTGCAAAATGTTTGAAATCTCTAAGGATCAACTTTTAAATAAGTCAATGCCTGATGATGTGTTTTCTGAAGATTGGGAAAAATTTATAGCTATTGATAAAAAAGTACTTGAGACAGGTGTTGAAAATTTATCAGAAGAAAGTTTTGATCTTGAAGGAGCAGAAAAACAAATCATTTCAACTAAAAAAGTGAGGTTTATTGATGATGAAGGTGACAAGTTTATAATTGGTACAATAAGAAATATTACAGAGCAGAAAAAAACGGATGCTAATAGCCAAATGCTATCGTCTTTAATAGAAACTAATGAAGACTTTATTGGTTTAGCAACGTTAGAGGGTGTTCCTATTTATTTAAATACTAATGGTAGGCAATTAATGGGCTTAACAGTGGATGATAAAATGCCTGCTTTTATATCTGACTTTTTTCCTAAAGATTATAGAGATAGAATAAAAAAGGAACATTTGCCTAGTATTTTCGAGAATAATAAATGGAGTGGGGAAACACACTTTAAAAATTTCAAAACAGGAGATTTAATACCTGTTGAAATGGCTGGGTTTTTAATTAGAGATACCATAACCAATAAGCCTATAGCATTAGGGGTTGTTGCAAAAGATATTACAACACGTAAGGAGGCTGAACACAAATTAATAAAAAGTGAGCAGTTATTTAAACGATTAACATCCAAGGCCCCAGCAGGGATATTTCAAACAGATACTGAAGGTGCTTGTAATTATGTAAACAAGAGATGGTTAAAGTATGCAGGATTATCTAATGAAGAGGCAATGGGGTATGGTTGGGCAACCACAATTCATCCTGAAGATAGTGAAAGGATAATTGTAGAATGGGAGAAATACATGTTGTCTGAAGATAATGAGCTTGAAACGGATTTTAGGTTTTTACATAAAAACAACACGGTGACTTGGGTATCGGTAAAAACGGTTGGGACTTATAATGCAGAGAATAAGTTGTATGGGTATATCGGAATGGCTCTTGATATTACAGATCGAAAAGAAGCTGAGGCAAAACTAATAAAAAGTGAACAATTATTTAGACGACTATCTTCTAATGCTCCAGTAGCTATTTTTCAAACAGACAAAGAAGGAGCTTGTAATTATGTAAATGAAGAATGGATGAAATTTTCTGGGTTTACTTTTTCTGAAGCTTTAGATTTTGGTTGGTCCAATGCTATACATCCAAAGGATAGAGATAAGGTTGTTTTAGAATGGCAAAAGTCTGTGGCTTCAGGAGAGGAGTTTGTATTAGATTATAGATTTCTTGATAAAAATGGTAAGGAAACGTACTTGTCTGCAAAAACAACAGGTTTATACGATATTAATAATCAGTTGTATGGTTATGTAGGGATGCTTGTTGATATCACAGAACGTAGAGTCGCAGAACAGAAGCTAATAAAAAACGAAAAGTATTTAAATAATATTATTAATGCTATTGGAGATCCTGTTTTTGTAAAAGATGATAAAAGCCAATTAATACTAGTAAATGATGCGCTTTGTTCTATTTTTGGACTTTCTAAGGCTGAGGTTATTGGGAAAACGCTCTTGGAAAACATGCCTTCGGATGCTAGAGAAAGAGTATTGGAAAATGAAAAACAATTGCTTTTAACAGGTGTTGAAAGTATTACAGAAGAAATTTTGAATTTGAATACCAATACGAATGATCTCCGAATTTTTTCTGCAAAAAAAACACGTTTTATAGATAGTAGTGGAGATAAATTTATAATCGGAGTGATAAGAGATCTTACCGAAAGTAAAAAAGTAGATGAAGAGATAAGGATGGCACACCAACGTCTTACAACGCATTTAAATAATTCACCGTTAGCTATAGTAGAATGGGATAAAGATTTTGTTATTAGCAGCTGGTCTGAACAAGCCAAGAAAATATTTGGTTGGGACGCGTCAGAAGCGATAGGGAAACAATTGATTGATTTAAATTTAGTTTATGAAGAAGACATCCCCTCTACAAATGTTATTTCTGACCAATTAAGGAGTGGCAAAGTCAAAAGTAACAAGATTATTAACCGTAATAACACTAAAGAAGGTAAGGTTATTTATTGCCAGTGGTATAATTCTGTTTTACAATCTACCGATGGTGAGGTAGAAACAGTGCTGTCTTTGATACAAGATGTTACAGATAGTAAGGTAGCCGAAGAAAAGTTAATAAATAGCGAACAATTATTTAAGCGATTATCATCTCACGCACCAGTTGCAATTTATCAGTCAGATAAAGCAGGTGTATGTAATTATGTGAATGAGGAATGGTTAAAGTATTCAGGATTGACTTTTAATGAGTCTTTAGGTTTTGGATGGGCCAACGCAATACATCCGGATGATCAGGCTCGAGTTTTAGAAGAATGGCAGTACGCTGTTTCTACAGAGACGGATTTGATTTCAGATTTTAAGTTATTAAACACAAAAGGAGAAGTATTATGGCTTTCGGCTAAAACGACAAGCTTATATGATCTAAATAATAAATTATATGGTTATATCGGAACGCTTGTCGATATTTCTGATCGTAAAAAATCAGAAATTGAGTTAGAAAAATACAGAAATAATTTAGAACAACTAGTAGCGTCTAGAACGTCGGATTTAGAAAAAGAAAAGGTTAAAGCGCAATCGGCAGATTTGATGAAATCAGCCTTTTTAGCAACCATGTCACATGAGTTAAGAACACCAATGAATTCCATTATAGGCTTTACCGGTATTTTGTTGAAAGAATTAGCAGGGCCATTAAATAATGAGCAAAAAAAGCAAATTACAATGGTTAAAAATAGTGGAATACATTTGCTTAGTCTGATAAATGATGTTTTGGATATTTCTAAAATAGAAGCGGGTAAATTGAAGGTGACTTTTAGTCCTTTTAATTATTTAGAATCTTTAGAAAAAGTTACGGCATTTTTATTACCACAAATCTCAACAAAAGGACTAACACTAAGTACTCAGATTTCAGAAATGGAAGTTATACTTGATAGTGATCAAGGAAGGGTAGAGCAAGTTTTATTAAATTTACTCTCTAACGCTATTAAATTTTCAAATGAAGGTGCGATTATTATAAAAGTTGCAATTGTTGATCAGGTACTTGTGACACAAATTGTAGATCAAGGAATTGGTATAAGGTCAAAAGATATTAATAAATTATTTATACCTTTTGCTCAACTTGAAATTGGGGATAAGAGTAAACAAGAAGGAACAGGGCTTGGGTTGTCTATCTGTAAAAATTTAGTTGAAAAGCTAGGAGGCACCATCGAAGTGCAAAGTCAAATAGGAAAAGGAAGTAATTTTACATTTAAATTACCAATGTCATATTCTAATAATAAATAATATGAAGACGATATTAATAGTAGATGATATATTTGAGAATCTTTACTTACTGCGCGTAGTTTTAGATAAAGCGGGGTATAAGGTTATTGAAGCTAAAGATGGTAAAGTCGCATTAGACCAATTAGAAAACACTTCAATAGATTTAATTGTTTCTGATATTTTAATGCCTGTAATGGATGGTTATATGCTGTGTCAAGCTTGTAAAAAAGACGAGCGATTTAAAGATATTCCATTTGTTTTTTACACGTCTACATATACTGAGAAAACAGACGAAGATTTTGCTTTAAAATTAGGTGCAGCTCATTTTTTAAGAAAACCGACAGACCCTGATGTAATCCTTGAGTTAATTGAAAAGTTATTAGAGGTCGATCATAAAATTACTACACCTCAAAATAAAGAACAATTTACAGATCAAGAAGTTTTAAAGCTGTATAGTAAACGATTGATTAGTAAATTAGAACAGAAAAATTTAGATTTAGAAAAAGAGGTTTTTGAACGTAAAACAATAGAACAAAAACTAGTTGATGAAAATATAATATTAGATTTAATTGCGAGTAATACGCCAATTCAAAAGGTGTTTGATCATATTATTAATAACTTTCAATCTCATAATTTAGATTTAATGGCATCGATTAGTCTGTTAGATCAAAATGGAACTCATTTAAACCTTATTTCTGCTCCAAAACTCCCAAAATCTTATAGTTTATCTATCAAGAAATTAGAAATAGGTAAACAGGTGGGGTCTTGTGGTACTGCAGCGTTTACTAAAAAATCAATAATTGTATCTGATATAAGTACAGATAAATTGTGGGTAGATTATAAAGATTTGGCTTTAAGCCATAATTTAAAATCGTGTTGGTCCATACCAATACTTTCTGAGGAAAAAACTGTTTTTGGAACCTTTGCTATTTATAGTAATGCTATTAAATCTCCATCTTTAGAAAATATTAGAGAATTAAACTCTGCGGTTAATCTAGCCAAAATTGCGATTGTAAAGTCCAATATATTAGAAGAAATTAGAATAAGAGAAGAGTCTTATAGATCTTTAGTTAATCAAGCAAGTGATGCTATTTTAACGTATACTTTTGATGGAGAAATACATGATTTTAACAGAGCAACTCACATAATATTAGGATATACTAGTAAAGAGTTTTCAAAATTAAAACTGCAAGATATTATTGTTGGTGATATTATTGAAACTCCAGAAATTTATAATCAAATTATTAAAGGAATAGCTGTGATTTTTGAAAGACAGTTAATTTGTAAAAATAAGTCCCTGATAGACATAGAGATTTCTGCTAAAAAACAAAAAGATGGTAGAATATTATCTATTGGACGTGATATAACAGAACGTAAAAAGGATGAAATAAAACTTTTAGAAAGCGAATATAATTTAAGGCAATCTCAAATAGTTGCTAATATTGGTTCTTTTACTATCGATCTTACTACAAAAACATGGGAGTGCACAGAGGCATTAAATAATGTTTTTGGTATCGATGCATCATTTGTGAGAACATTGAAGAATTGGGGCCGGGTTATTCACCCTGAAGATAGAAGTCAAATGCTAAGTTATTTAGAATATTGTATTCAAAATAATAGGAAAATTGATCGCGAATATAGAGTGGTAAAGGAGGATACTAAAGCTGTTATTTGGGTACATAGTATTGGCGAATTTCTTTTTGATGGTGATACAAATCCTATAAAAATTATTGGAACAACTCAAGATATTACAGAGCGAAAACAATCTGTAATAAAATTGCAGGAAAGTGAATACAGTTTAAGACAATCTCAAATCGTTGCGCGTATTGGAACTTATACTATAGACTTGCAGCAAAATTCATGGGAGAGTTCCGATATATTAGATGAGATTTTTGAAATAAAAAACACTTATGTAAGGGATCTAGAGGGGTGGAGTGCTATTATTCATCCAGATCAAAGAGAAGAAGTGATATCGTATTTTGAATATTGTTTCAAGAAAAAGAAAAAAATTGATATTGAATATAAGGCAATAACAATAGCTAGTGAAAAAGAAATTTGGGTGCATGCTATCGGAGAATTAGTACTTGATGCTGATGGAAATGCGATAAAAGTCATTGGGACTTCTCAAGATATTACAGAACGTAAGAGCGCTGAGGTAAAAATTCAAGAAAGCGAATTTAATTTAAGGCAATCTCAAATAGTTGGTAATATAGGCTCTTATGCTATAGATTTAAGCACCATGACTTGGACAGGGTCTTTAGTGTTGTATAGTGTTTTTGGTATCGACCAAACGTATGATAAAACAATGGATGGCTGGGGAGAACGGATTCATCCAGAGGACAGAGACGAATTACGAGACTATTTAGAAAATTGTATTGTAAATAATTTAAAATTTGATAAAGAATACCGTGTTTTAAAACACAGCACTAAAGAAGAAGTTTGGGTTCATGGAATTGGAGAATTAATTTTAGATAGAGAAAACAATCCTATAAAGTTAATTGGTACCATACAGGATATTACCAGTCGTAAACAATCAGAGTTAAAATTACAAGAAAGTGAGTATAATTTAAGGCAGTCTCAAAAAGTTGGTAATATTGGATCGTATACGATTGATCTTAACACCAAGACTTGGGAATGTTCTTCTGTGTTAGATAATATTTTAGGTATAGATGCATCATTTGTAAAAAATATCGAAAATTGGAATACTATTATTCATCCTGACGAAAGAAAAGAAATAGAAAAATATTTTAATGATTGTATTATAAATCAAGAGAAGTTTAATAAAGAGTATCGCATCATAAAAGTAGACACTAAGGAAATTATTTGGGTGTATGAAATTGGTGAATTAATTTTAGATAAAGAAGGCAATCCTTCAAAGGTTATTGGTACAAGTCAAGATATTACGGATCGTAAAATAGCAGAAATAAAATTACAAGAGAGTGAATATGACTTAAGACAATCTCAAATCGTTGGTAATATAGGGTCCTATAATGTAGATCTACAAGCAATGACTTGGGAAGGGTCGGCGGTATTAGATACTATTTTAGGAATAGACAAATCCTATTTGAAAACAGTAAATAGTTGGAATGATCGTATCCATCCAGAGGAGCGGGAAGAAATGTTAAATTATTTTCACGATTGTATATTAAATAAATCAAAATTTAATAAAGAATATAGGGTTGTTAAATTAAATACCAAAGCAGAAATTTGGGTACTTGGTATAGGGGAGTTGATGTTTGATAACGACGGTCGGGCGATAAAATTGATAGGTACAATTCAGGATATTACGCTCCGTAAACAATCGGAAATAAAACTTCAAGAAAGTGAAAAATCTTTAAAAGTAGCTCAAAAAATAGCAAAAACAGGGAGTTTTAATTTAGATATAAAAAAATTAACTGGGGAGACTTCTGATACTTTTAAAGATATTATAGGTGTAGCATATGATGCGATTATAGATTTTAATCTTTGGAAATCAATAGTGCATCCTGAAGACAGAGTGCTTATTAAGGATGGTGTTGTAAAAAGTCAAATGCTCAAACAAAAGTTTGATGCACAATATCGTGTTATAACTAAAGATAAAAAGGAATTAAAATGGATTCATGGTTTAGGAGAAATCGTGTATATTAATGGGAAAGCAACTAATTTTATTGGTACTATTCAAGATATTACCCAACGTAAAAAAGCAGAAATAGAATTAAAATTAATCAATGAGTTTACGGACAACTTGGTCATGTCCTTGCAAGAAGGGTTGTTGTTACTTGATGTAACTGGTAAAATTATAAAGGTTAATGAATCGTTGTGTCATATATTGGGGTATTCAGAACAGGAATTGCTAGGGATGACGTTACCATATCCATTTGCAAGGCCTGAAGATGTAGGTAAAATGAATGACATTGAACAAATGTTATCAAAAGGAGAGACACCTTCATTTCAATTAGAATTTATACGAAAAAATGGAATAAAATTTATAGCTTCATTTCTATCGGGAAATATAAAAAATGACGCAGGAGAGATTGTAGCTGTATTCGCAACAGTTAAGGATATTTCTGAAGAGGAAAAACTGAAGGCGACGTTAAAAGACATCGCAATAAAATCTACAGAAAAGAAGGACGTTATATTAAAGCTTGCTAATTTAGTGGGACAAGACTTAGATACATCGTTAAATGAAATAACAAAACTAGCTGCAAAAACGTTAAATATAAAAAGAGTTGGTGTATGGAGTTTTAACAAAGATAAAGATCAATTAACTTGTGAGAAGTTATATGCATTAGAAGATAATAAATACAGTTCTGGAGCTGTTTTTAAATATGAAGATAATCCGGACTATTTTAAAGCTTTAGATATAAATCAAACTATTCTAATTACTGATGTTCAAAATAATAACATATCAAAACAATTTTTAAAGAGTTATTTAGAGCCTAATAATATCACTTCTCTTATGGATGTATTTATTAATAGTGCTACCGGGTATTATGGTGTTATTTGTTTTGAGAATGTAGGATTACCCTTAAAACAATGGGCAGCAGAAGATCAAGAATTTGCAACGTCTATAGCGAGTATTGTATCTCTGATACTAGAAAGTACGGAGCGAAAAATAGCAGAAACAGAATTAAGATCCGAAAAAGAATTTTCTGAAAAATTAGTGACATCATTAAGAGAGGGGTTGTCTGTAGTTAATTTGGAAGGTGTTCATATAAAAGTTAATCCAGCGTTATGCGAAATGACTGGATTTACAGAAGAGGAATTGGTTGGTATTAAAGCGCCTTTTCCGTATTGGCCACCAGAAGAATACGATAGGATTTATAAAGAATTTAATAGTCCATTGCAAGGTTTAGGAGTCGTTAAGCATGCTGTTTTGATGCGTAAAAATGGAGAACGATTTCCTTGTACGTTATCAGATTCGGTGATTAGAAACAGCGAAGGTAAAGTCATGGCTTATTTTACAACCATTAATGATATTACAATACGTGTAAAAGCGGAAAATATTTTAAAAGAAAATATTATAAAATCAGACCAAAGAAAAAACACTATAATAGAGTTGGCTAATCTAATTGGTGAAGACTTTGAGTTGTCATTAAAAAAGATTACAGCAACAGCTGCTGCTGCACTAAATGTCGATTTAGTTACAATCTGGGAGTATAAGAAAGAGAAAACGGAATTGTTAAGCAAACAGTTTTATAATGCGATTAGTCAAGAATATGAAACCGAAGGATTAACCATAAGAAAAAATGATTTTCCGAAGTATTTTGATGTCTTTGAGGATCGAAATAGCATAAATATTGCGGATGTTGTCAATAACCCGATAACTAAAGCATTTTCGGAAACATTCTTTATCCCGTTTAATATTTCGTCGCGTATTGACGTTGTTATTTATGGTCGAAATAATAATTATGGTATCATTAGTTTTGAAAGCACAACTCCTAAACGTGTGTTTACTAATGATGACGAAAGTTTTGCAACTTCTATAGCTAGTATTGTGTCATTAATGGTGGAGAGTAAAGAGCGGACTTTAGCAGAAAATAAAATTGCCCAAACTAATACGCAGCTTTTAGAAGCTAATAAAGAGCTAAGTAAATTAAGAAATCAATTAGAGCAAGAAAATGTATACTTAAGAAATGAGTTAGATTTAGTGTTTAACTATGAAGAAATGGTCTATGGAAGTGTAGAGTTTAGTAATGTTTTAAATGAAATTGAAAAAGTAGCGCCTACAAAAGCAACCGTTTTGCTATTAGGAGAGTCAGGGACCGGAAAAGAGTTATTGGCTAGAGCATTACATAAAACAAGTCCTAGAAGTAATAAACCATTAATTAAAGTCAATTGTTCTGCAATACCAAGAGAGTTAATAGAAAGTGAATTGTTTGGCCATAAAAAAGGATCGTTTACCGGAGCATTTAGTGATAAAGTCGGTAAGTTTGAATTAGCAGATGGGGGAACGTTATTTTTAGATGAAATAGGAGAATTGCCTTTAGATATGCAGCCTAAAATTTTAAGATTTTTACAAGAAGGAGAAATTGAAGTCGTTGGTGGCTCTGTGTCAAAAAAAATAGACGCCAGGATAATTGCAGCGACTAACAGAAATCTTTTGGAAGAAATTGCAAAGAAACAATTTAGAGAGGATTTATATTTTAGACTTAATGTGTTTCCAATTGCAGTGCCTCCATTAAGAAAAAGAAAGGATGACATCCCACTACTTGTAGAACATTTTGTAGATAAATTTAATAAAGCCTACGATAAAACAATTAAATATATACCTGATGACGCTATGAGTCAGTTAAAAGCCTATAATTGGCCAGGGAATATTAGAGAACTGGAAAACTTAATAGAGCGAGCATCCATATTATCTACAAGTGAGACTCTGAACATACCAGGTTTTGAATCGTCTAATCAAATAACTAAGCAACGTATTAATGTTGTGGACTTGTCTTTAGATTCTGTTTTACGTAATCATATACTCCAAGTTCTTGAAGAGAGTCAATGGAAAATTAGCGGGCCAAAAAGTGCCTCTGATATTTTAGGACTAAAACCTAGTACTTTACGCGATAAAATGAACAAATTAGAGATTAAAAAGCCTAAAAAAAAGTAACGGTATTCCGTGGATAGTATTTTATCTCTTTAATTCTACACGGTATTCCGACACCTTATTTATTTCGTGAAATTAAAAATAAAATCACAAAATACTGATAATCAGCATTTTGTGATTTTTTATTTTGACTATTTCATTTTTGGCATCTGTATTGAAACCTGTTTTTCAAATGGATAGTTATGGTAAACGAAAAACTGACAGACAATTTTAAATTTTGGGTAGATCATAATGTGATCTATTGCAAAATATTTAATGATTTTGATGGTGTAAGCGATGTAGAGGATGTCGATAACATTTTCTTGAATGCTATTTTCAGATTATCTAGAGATGTGCACATGCCTATTTTGTTTAATCTTGAAGAGTTAAATTCTGCGACATCAATAAAAGTGTTTAGGTATTTGTCAAAAAGCAGGTTATTAAAATCATTAGCACTATCAAAAACATTTTTGGTTAACTCTTATAAATTAAAATTACTTCTCGATCTACATAGTTTTATGTGTAATCCTTCGATTCCAGATTTGATTTTTAAGGATTTTAACGCAGCAATTAAATATTGTAAAAATGATAACAGGGCTTATAATTCACTAAATTAAAATAGTTTATTATGGAAAACCCAGTAGCATTTGGACACGGAAAATTTTTAACACATTATGACGATGTTGTTTTTTTTCAATTTAATAATAGCGAGAGCTTTTACAATTTAGATTTAAAAACAGCAAAAAAAATCATAGACATAGTCGTGACATTATGTAATGGAAAACCGATGTCATTTATAATAGATATCAGAGGGTTTCGTGGCTCTTTTTCGGCAGAAGCAGCAAATTTTTTAGCTAATTCTAGTGAACTACTAAAATTAAGAATTTCTGAAGCATTTATAACTAATTCAATAGCAACTAATTTATTAATAGCCTCTTACAAGAGAATATATGACCCGGTTACACCGCATGTTATATGCGATGAAGTAAGGTCGGCAGAACAATATTGTTTACAATCAAAAAACACTTTTTATGGAAGCGATTAAATACTACTTATCAAACGACTTAAACGAAGATGTTTTATCTCTAATTAAAGATAATTCATTAATTACTATTACGGATGCATTAGGGAGAGTGGAGTATGCAAACGACAATTACTGCAATACAATAGAGCGGAGAGTAAATAGAGTTAGTGGGGAAGCTCATGAATTATTAAAGTCTCATTTACATACAGGTTTGGTTTATAAGGACTTATGGAGAACCTTAAAAATGGGACATAGATGGACAGGGGTTTTAACAGAAACACTTGAAAGTGGAAAGGTTATTTGGTTAGAAGCAACTATAATACCTATTGAATGCGATATTGATAGGCAGACAAAATTTCTTGGTTTATACAAGGATGTTACTAATCTGTACGAAAGAAATAATGCCTTATTAGAAGCAAAAACAAAAGCAT
This sequence comes from Olleya sp. HaHaR_3_96, assembly GCF_019278545.1. Classification (NCBI taxonomy): domain Bacteria; kingdom Pseudomonadati; phylum Bacteroidota; class Flavobacteriia; order Flavobacteriales; family Flavobacteriaceae; genus Olleya; species Olleya sp. HaHaR_3_96. The sequence goes on along the minus strand of NZ_CP058987.1, from coordinate 3,568,268 downwards.
TGGATTTTATTGAAAGCTTACCTTTTAACGTGTTTTCTATCACAAAACATGGTAAAATTTTAAATGTGAATAAGGATTTTTGTGATGTAAAAAAAGCAGATTTAATTGGGACCTATCTTTATGACCATATTGAAATGAGCATTTTCGAATTTTTCAAAAAAAATATTGATGCGGCCTTTAGAAGTAAAGTACCCAATCGCTTTGAGACGTCTAAATATAATTCTAAAGGAAAAAACATATTTTATAGTGTCATCGTAGCTCCTGTTTTTAACGAATTAGGCGGTGTTTTTTCAGGTACAGTGACCATACAAGAAATTTTTAAAACTATAAATTTAGAAGGAAATGAAGAAGAATAAAATGTTATACTTTTTAATAAAACTCAAACATTAGAAAGTATAAATAAAACTACTAACTAATCTATATCTCAAACTAATCTATGTTATAGGTTTGAAATTGTAACTCACTTATTATGAATGATTTTAAATTAAAAATACTCATATTTATTGCTTTTGTTAGTCTGAACAATAGTGCTTTTTCTCAAGTAGGAATTGGTACTGTTATTCCTGATCCTTCGTCGGTGTTGGATATTAGTTCAACAGAAAAAGGAATGCTAGCTCCAAGAATGACGTCAGTTCAAAGAATAGCAATAGTAAGTCCTGCTGAAGGGCTTTTAGTTTTTGATATAGATGAAGATCTCTTTTATTTTTATGATAGTACCGTTTGGGTGCCATTAGAGTCAGCTGAAAAAAGAAACAACTATAAATTGGTTAAAAGTATAGCGGATTTGGCTGACGAGTTAACAGCTGGTGGTGGATCAAAATATCAATTAGATGAAAATTATATGTATGAAATTAATGGTACTATACTTTTTGACTTTCCAATAGATTTAAATGATGCTTATTTAAGAGGGCATGATACCGGAGAAGATATTATTTTAAATAATTCGGGTTCTGCTTTATTTAGTGGCGTTAATGGTGGGCGTATTAAGGATTTACTTATTAATGGTAATGGGCAACAGGTATTTGATATTACTGGATCAGGGACAGAAAATGTTATATTTTATAGTGTCGTTGTGATTGGAGCTTCGTCAATAGGGGCATTAAGTAATTTAAATACAGTATATTTTGAAGTGTTTCAATCGTTATCGTCAGCTAACGGTTTAAATCTTTCAAACATAAATAACTTCTATTTGGATAAAGGGTTTTGGCCAGCTAGTAATGGTGGGACTTATTTAACACTGTCAGGGACATTTGTTAATGTACAAATTGCAAATGGTCGGGTTGTAGCAGATGGAGGAGAAGTTGGATTAGATGTGAGTGCAAACCCTATAATTACAAATTCAGCGTCTTTGGATGGGGTAAGTTTTTCTGGTTTAGGAAATCATGTTGTAGGTTATACTACAGGAACCTATTCTGGTTATAGTTTTTCAACGGATTGGGATGTCGATTGTCCAGGTATTCCTGTTGAAAGAGATGGAAATGCTACAGGTAATATTAACTTAGATTACGCTGTGGGAGCAGGAGCAAGCACAACATTTACAGGTACAGGAACATCTAGTAGAAAAAAATTAGAAGGAAATACAACGTCAACTAATTTATTTAGATTTAGTTCAGTAGTAAACAATAGAATTACCTATGAGGGTAATAAAAAAAGATATTTTAGTGTATCTGCGAGTTTATCTTTTCAAGGAAATAGTAACAATAATATTTTTATATTCTATTTAAGTAAAAACGGTACTATTATAGAAGAAACCAAGGTGTATAGAGAGGTCGGTACTAATAATGATGTTGGCGCTTTACCTATAGTAGGTACTGTTGAATTATTACCGAATGACTATGTTGAAGTTTGGGTTGAACGCTTTAGCGGTACAGGCAATCTGCTATCTGTGTCTTTAAACTTAGTCGCTAGATAGTTCGATTTAATTACAATAAAAATACAACCAAATTAAAACCTACCTTAATTATGAGAAATTTTAAAACATTAATAATCGTAGTTGCACTTAGTTTAAATTATATTGGCTTTTCCCAAGTGGGAATAGGTACAACAACTCCAGATCCTTCTGCAGTACTGGATATTAGCTCGACAGATAAAGGGATATTAGCGCCAAGGTTAACCTCTGTCCAGAGAATAGCAATTGTAAGTCCTACAGACGGATTATTGGTATATGATACAACAGAAAGTGCTTTTTATTATTACGAAGTGAGTGCTTGGGAAAGAATGGATTCTGAAAAGCGAGATAATCATAAACTAATTAAATCAGAAGCTGATTTAGCTGATGAGCTTGCTGCAGGGGGAGGAAGTGAGTATTTGTTAACAGCAGACATGTTATATGAAATAAATGGTACAATTACCTTAGCTCATTCTATTGATTTAAATGATGCCTATATAATAGGATTAGATACTAATGAAGATATTTTGGTAAAAGCAGGAGGTACTATGTTTATTGGTACATCGGGAGGTAGTATAAAAGGACTTACATTAACGGCGCCCGGAGGAACAATTTTTAATATGACAGGAACTAGTGCAGATAATTTTGTTTTTAGAGATGCTGTAGTTGCTAATTCAGCTTCAGTAGGAACAATAGGAGGTTACGGATTAGCTTTTTTTAGTATTATTCAGTTTTCAGGAAATACAACAGGTGTAACGTATAGTAATATCGGAGAACTGCTTTTAAGTAATATGGGGTGGCTATCTACTAATACTGGTACGTATGAAACCTTTACAGGTAGTTTTGATATTTTAGAAAAACAAGGTGGTTTTTCTCAAGTAGATGGGGCTGCTATAGGTATAGATGTTAGTAGTAATCCGACAGTAGCTAATGGAATATTAACAGGGGCTAGTTTTAGTGGGACTAGTACGCAGTATATAAATGGTTATTCAGTAGGATCCTATCCAGGATATAATTTTGATAACAGTTGGTCGGTAGACTGTCCAGGGTTACCTGCAGAGTCAGATCAATTAGCTACTGGGCATTTATATTATAATGGAGCTATCACTAGTGGGTTTTTACAAAACGTGACAAATGGGGTTGCTTTTAATTTATCAGGAAATAGTAATACAAATACTACAACGACAGTAAATTTGTTAAGAGTATCGTCCCCTCAAAGTAATAGACTGCTTTATGAAGGAAAGAAAACTAGAACATTTCAAATAAGTGCATCGTTATCTGTTAGAGGGAATATTAATTTAGGAGATTATTATGCCTTTTTTATAAGAAAAAACGGAACGACAACTCTAACCGAAACTAATACACTTATGAGGGTTAATGTTTTAGCTGATATTACAAGTAATTCAATTTCAGGAACAGTAGAGTTAGAACCAGGAGATTATATTGAAATTTGGGGAGAAAAATTAGTCGGTAGTGTTATTGGATCTTCCATAGCAGTCTTTTCTTTAAACCTTAACATAAAATAATTAGTAGTAGTTTTTTTTTAGTTTGAGTAAAACCTTCTATTTAGTAAATAAATAGGAGGTTTTTTAATTTATGATAATTAATAGTCAATTAAACAAGTAGTATAATTATTTCAAAAAAATATTGGCTTATCTTGCAGCGTTTTATTTGTAGTTAATACAAATAGTATAATAAATTACAATCATGGATAGAAGTCGTAATAACGAGGACACAGTAACACAAATAAATAAAGTAGTAGAAAACTATTTTAATACGCATACAGATGTAGATTGGATACCAGCAAAACAGATCATGTCGGATCTCGTACAAGCAGGTGTTTTTGTAAAGGATCAAAAAAAAGGATTACCACTTCGTAAAGTATTACGTGCTTTGGATAAAGATAATGCTCTAGACACAATCCCGCTATTACATCCAGAAAGAACAGATACTGCTGTGTATTGGTATTTTGTAAGAGCAGGGGCTAGCTTTCCTAAAAATGAAGCTATAACTGCAGTGTCTAAAAAAGATGTCGCAAAAGCAAAAAGAGAAAGTACAGACGAGTTTTACATTGTTACACTTTGTGATGAGATTTTGAAAGAAGCAGCTTCGCGTAAGCATACGTTTTCTTGGTTATTTGGAGATATGCACAAAAAAGGTAAAACAAGAACATTGTTGCCATTAGCAGCATTTTATGAAGAGGCTAATTTAGTTGTTGAATTTGCTGAAAAGAAAAATAAAACGGAAGCGCAATTAGCAAAATTAGAAGAGTTAACTGTAAGTGGTATTACTAGAGGTCAGCAAATAGAAAAATATAACCATAGAAGAAAAGAGATGTTAGCAAAAAAGGATATCAATGTAATTACCATTGATTATTCTTTATTTGAAACAGATGATAAAAAGAATTTGATTAGAGATAAAAATGAGGATGTAGGACTACTTAAAAAAATACTGAAACAGTATATAAAATAAGAAAGCTTACAATAACGTTATTTATTTAAAAAAGTGCAATTCTAATGGTTATTAGATTGCACTTTTTTTATGGATAGAAATGTACTGTCTAAAGTAATATGTTAAATGGTGCACCTTGTATTTTGAAAATTGGTTAATTTTAATGTATTGAAACTAAAACCTGCTTAAAAGCTAAATAGTATTTAAAATATACCATTTAGAACTTTAAAAATGTATTATTGAATAAAAACACTTGTGATCATACTATAATGAATACAACAGAACAAGCTTTAAAAGAACGTATTAAAGAGTTAACCTGTCTTTATGAAGTATCTTCGATAATAGGTAATGCAAATGCAGAACTTATTGAAGATACCCTACAAGCTATTGTGTTTAGTATAAAAAAAGCATTTCAATATCCTGATTATACCGAAATTGAAATTACGACACAATCCCATATTATTTCAACTTTAAATAACCTAGACAACACTAATACTATTCAAGCCGAAGTACGATTGTTTAATGAGGTTAAAGGGCAAATAAAGGCATGCTTGTTTGAAAAAGAGAGCAAGAATATCGCTTTTTTAAATGAAGAGCAACTGTTATTGGATAACATTGCGCTTAAGTTAGGTAGCTTTTTAGAACGTCTTGAAATTCAGAAAAACGAAACGTCCTTAAAACGTCAAATGGAGCGTACAGATCGTTTAGCTATTTTAGGTGAAATTACTGCAGGAATAGCACACGAGCTGAATACTCCTTTAGCTAATATTCTAGGTTTTGCAGAGTTATTGCAAAGTGATTTAGAAGATACTAAGGCATTAGAAGACGTCGATAAAATTATTAAAAACGCCATATTTTCTAGAGAAGTAGTTAAAAAGCTAATGTTTTTTGCTTGCGAAATGCCACAAGAAATGAACCGTGTTAATTTAGTACCTACTATTAAAAATGCGATTAATCTATTAGAAGCTACTTTTAGAAAAGAGCACGTAAAGTATATAGTAAAAATTGAAGAAGAAGACTTGTCGTTACGTGCAGACCCAATACAGTTGACTCAAATTATTTTCAATTTATTAATTAATGCCATTTACTTTTCCCCAAAAGAAGGGTTGGTTACTATAGAAGCAGAAACAACGCAAAATAATATTGTTTTAAAAATATCAGACGAAGGAAAAGGATTGTCTAAAGTTGATTTAGATAAAATTTTTCAACCGTTTTTTACGACTAAACCAATCGGTGAAGGTTCTGGGTTAGGTTTAAGTGTTGTACACGGTATTGTGGCTTCACATAAAGGTACAATTACTGCTAAAAATAATACATGTAAAGGCGCTACTTTTACAGTAACACTTCCAAAACAATAATTTACGCTATGCAATTACGTAAGGAAAATATACTTATAGTTGATGACGATGTTAATATCTTAGAATTATTGCAACGTCATCTTCAATCCTGGAATTATCATGTTTTTAAAGCGGTTTCAGTTAAAGAAGCAGTGGCAATTTTAAGAGATACGACTATAGATTTATTAATAACGGATTTACGGATGCCAGAATTAGACGGTTCTGAGTTGATTAAATTTGTGTCAGAACATTATCCTAAAATGCCAAAATTAGTAGTGACTGGTTATCCTTCAGTTCAAGACTCATTAATCGCTATTAAATCCGGAGTGGTGGATTATTTGACCAAACCATTTACAAAAGACGAATTAAAATTAGCTTTAGATAAGTCATTACCACTTTCAGCAAGAAAAGAAAAAATAACTAAAACGGCTATAGGAGAAAATACTACAACGTACGGAGAGATTATAGGACAGTCAGAAAAGATTAAGGACGTTATTCAAATTATAGAACGTGTTAAAGATAATAAAGCAACCGTTTTTATTAAAGGAGAAAGTGGTACGGGTAAAGAGTTAGTAGCAAGAGCAATTCATTATCAAGGTAAGTTTTCTCGCGCCCCTTTTATTGCTGTAAACTGTGGCGGGATACCAGAAAATCTTTTAGAGTCAGAACTGTTTGGTTATGTTAAAGGCGCGTTTACAGGTGCGGAAAATAATAGAGAAGGCTTTTTTCAAGCAGCAAATGGCGGCACTATTTTTTTAGATGAAATAGGAAATGCATCACTGGCAGTACAGTCTAGATTATTACGTGTGCTGCAAGAGAAAGAAGTGGTTAAAGTAGGCGCTACAAAAGCCGATAAAATTGACCTTCGTATTATTGCGGCCACTAATAGTAACTTACAAGAGATGATACAGAAACAAACCTTTAGAGAGGATTTGTTTTACAGGCTGACCGTTGTTGAGATTGAAATTGCACCATTAAGAAAAAGAAAAGATGATATCTCACTTTTGGTCGATAAGTTTTTGTTTAAATATGGTGTAGAGTATAAAGATCGCTTTATAAAAATGACACCAGAGGCACTATCTATTTTAAAACGATATGACTGGCCAGGAAATATCAGAGAATTAGAAAACATTATCCAACGTGCCGTTATTATGTGCGATAAGGTGATAGATGTCCCACAGTTACCAGAGCATTTAAAATATGCTTTAAAATTTTCAGCAGAAACCTTACAGCCTTTAAAAGTTATTGAAAAACAATACATTGAAAAGGTATTAAGAGCTACGGATAATAACAAGACTAAAGCTGCTGAAATTCTTCAAATTGACAGAAAGACCATTCGTCAAAAACTTTCGTAATAGCTTATTCTAAGCGATTCATTTTTACTCAACTGGGTAAATAAGTCTCACTCAACAATATATTCGTTTATAGTCAAGATTAGTCAAATCCCTTTAACACAAAGGGATTTTCCTTGTTGTGGGGTGTTGTTCTCTTGTTTTGGCACAGGCATTGCTTTTTAGAAAGTATAATAGATAATAAATTTTACAACTATGAATCATTTTAATATTTGTCCTGTTTGCGAGCACCAAAGCACATGTGTATTAACCGCTCAAAAAGACAAAGTTTGGTCTTGTAGCGAGTTTGATAAGCGCAAACCAAAACAACCCATTTCAGCTAGCGTAAAAGAAGTAGAACAAGAGCTAGAATTAGTATAATTTTTTAATAATAAATATTATGATTTTTAATGCATTACTATCTGTTTTTGGAACAAAAAACACATCTGATAAAAAATCTAATGGAAGTGCGGCACGCCATAGATACATTACAGAAAGATATCACGAGAGAGCAATAATCAATCGCTATTTTAAATAAAATTTAAATATATAATAATGACAACAGTAACAGCGGATTTAAAAAAAGTAACAAAAAAAGTACCTGTTAGAGGTATGATGGATAATGTTATGGAGCAGTTTAATAGTGCTGCAGATCATATAAATCTACATCCTAATATTAGAAAAATATTAAGTATTACCAATAATGAGATACTAGTCAATTTTCCAGTAAAAATGGATAATGGCGAAGTAGAGATTTTTACAGGTTACAGAGTGCAACACAATAATGCTTTAGGACCATATAAAGGGGGGTTACGTTATCATCCAACAGTAGATATTGATGCGGCTAGAGCATTAGCAATGTGGATGACTTGGAAAACGTCGTTGGCAGGATTGCCATATGGTGGAGGTAAAGGGGGGATTAAGATTGATCCCTCTAAATATTCGCAATCAGAGCTTGAACGTATTACAAGACGTTTTACGTTTGCTTTAGCAGATAATATTGGACCAGAACATGATATTCCTGCACCAGATGTTAATACTAGTAGTCAAACGATGGCTTGGATTGCAGATACTTATATGAGTACGCGTCCACCTGCAGAACGCACAGCAAATCAACACGTCGTAACAGGGAAGCCTGACGGTAGTGGCGGATTAGAAGGGCGTGACCGGGCAACGGGTTATGGTGTGTATTTATCTATTAAATTTTGGGCAGAAAAAAACAATTTTAATTTAATTGATAAAAAGTTTATTGTTCAAGGTTTTGGTAATGTAGGCTATTGGGCAGCTCATTTTTTAGAAAAAGATGGTGCTAAATTAGTTGCCGTTCAGGATGCTTTTGGAAGTATTGAAAATCAAAATGGTATTAGCGTAGAAGATCTTTTTAAATACACTCAGATTAATGAAGGGAGTATTGTTAATTATCCAAACTCAAAAGTAACTGATAAAAATAAATTTTTCACTTTAGACTGCGATATCTGTATACCTGCTGCTCTAGGAAATCAAATAACAAAAGAGAATGCCTCAAAAATTAAGGCCAAATTGATTGCAGAAGGGGCAAACGGACCAACAAATGTAGAAGGAGAAAAAATTCTGTTGGATAGAGGGGTGGCTATCATACCTGATATTTTATGTAATTCGGGAGGCGTTGTTGGTAGTTATTTTGAATGGTTGCAAAACCGAAATGGAGAGATTTGGCAACTAGAAGAAGTGATGGCTAAATTGGATAAGAAGATGAAAGAATCTTTTAATAAAGTGTATGATTATGCCATTAATGAAACTATAGATATGCGTACAGCTGCTTTTTGTATAGCTATCCGACGTATTGAAAAAGCATACATACAAAGAGGGATTTTTCCTTGATTTAAAAAAAGAAAAGAAGATGAAATACGGAAGTTTAATAATAGAAAAGAAAGAATATGTATATCTAAAACGGTTACTTAATATTTCTGGTTATGGAGATGATAATGTGGTTAAGAAATCACTTATAAAACTATCTGAGGAGCTTAAAACTGCTCAGATAGTAAACGAAGAAGACGTACCTGTGGATGTTGTTAGATTTAATAGTCTAGTCAGAATAGCGTCAGATAATGGTTGGGAAAAAGAATTGCAGGTTGTCATCCCGATGGAGAAAAATGTAACTCTTAATAAGGTCTCTGTTTTAGCGCCAATGGGTGCTGCGCTCTTAGGTTATTCTAAGGACGATATAATAAAATGGAGTTTCCCTGGAGGAGAACAAAACATTAAGATTATTGATGTAAAAAAGGAAATGCGTTTAAAAGGAATAGATGTTATTATTTAAAACACAAGGCTATGAAAAATCAAAATATACAAATATTTGACCACGATACAAATTTAGATGTCACACACAAGATTAATACAATGGAACTTGATAATTGGATTAATCACTTAAAATATATTAAAAAAGAACTTTCAAATCTTATTAATATTTGTAAAAATGAACTGAGTGATAAGTTAGACGATGATAGCGTTAGTGATAAGTTTGAGAAAAAAGCAATTGAAAACGAAACCTTGTTAAATGCTTTAAATGGCTATTCAAAGTCTAGGTTAAATATTATCGAATGTGAAGACACGCAGTGCGATATGATTTATATAACAGAACATGAAAGTTATAGAAGAAGTTACTTATATCATTTAGATAAGTACAGACGATTAAAAGATGAGTTTTTTAATAAAGTTCAGGGAACGTTCACGTTTTTAAAAGTTAATTAATAATTGAATACAGTTTCGGATGTTAAAATTGAATCGCATAGACGGTTATGTATAGTTAAGGATTTAAATGAATTAAGTCATTGGATGACCATGTTGGAATGGGCTATAAAGGAGTTGGATCATTTATGTATCATAGAGAAACAGCTTGTGAAAAGTGCTTCCATACCTAATAAGATACATGGCTTAAGACGAAAAATAATATTAAGCACAGCTCATTTTTGTAAATACGAACAAGAGTTAAATACGGAACTAGACTATGGTAAAACAGAGTATAATATAAGTAGAGCAAAAGTGCATGAGGTTAAAAGGCAACACTATCTGGCCTGTTTAAATGAGCATGAGCATTTTAAAATAACGTTATATGGTATGCTAGAAAAGTTTCAGCGCAAATAAAACAGTGTTATTGACTTCGTTTTCAATTAGTGTTGAGGTTGTCTGTATGTTGTCAAATGGAAATAACAATTAATCTAAAATAAAGCAAGATGAAAAAAATATTAATTCCAATAGATTTTACTTTGAATAGTTTTCAAACGATAGATTATGTTCTTGATCTTTTTAAAGATGAAGCTTGTGATTTTTATATTTTGAATACATATACATACAATACTAATAGTCTTGACGCTATACAGATGCTTCAAGTAGATGATGATTGGTTTGAGCAACCCAAACAACAATCTATAAGGCAATTAGGGACGTTGGTGGAGCGCTATACCTTAAATTTAAAATATGTAAACCATCGGTTTTATGCTGTGTCGGAGTGTTTAAGCTTATTGGATGCTATTAAAAAGTGCATAAATACGTTGTCCATAGATTTAATAATTTTAACCAGTAAAAAAGAAAATAATATAGGGAAAAAAACAAAAAACATTGTCGATAAAATAAGAAGCTGCCCCGTGTTACTTGTACCGCCTCATGCATCTGCTTGTAAAAAGAATAATTTAACGATAGCTTCAGATTTTAAAGAAAAAATAAATCCCCTTGAAATTAATAAATTTTTAAATATCTTAGAAAATACTAATCTTCAGATTACTATTTTAGTCTTAGGGAAGCAAAATACTTTAAGTGCTAATGCTTCAGATAATTTGGAAACAATTTTAAAGTCCATGCAACCTTTATTAAGGGGGCCTATAAAACTTCATTATGCAGGGACTTTCTATAAATTAAAAGATTACGCGCGCGCTCATTTAGATGGTATTATGTGTATTGTAGATAAAAAGCCTGATGTTTTTAGAAAAATAGGTTTATTTCACTCTAATATATTTTCGACATTAAAACAGCTTCGTGCCAATACCGTTTTAACTATTCATCAATAAATGATATGTTATGAATAATCGTAGATTTAACCTGTTAGTTATTGTAATTGGAGTAGTGGTGATGTTATTATTATCGTGGCTAGTCCCAGCTCCAATTTTTGAAAATTAATAAAACACTTTAAAAAATTAAAACGTTTTTGTTAATGATATTACTAGTCCCTTTCTTGTTGAAATTTTAAAGACCTGTCCATCATCATCAGAAGTTACAAAATTTTCTAAGGCTTCAAAACTTAATTCACTCGGTAAAAAAGTTGTTTTATCAGTAATTAAAAATGTTCTTAACTTAGGATTAGAATTTACAATTTGATAGAAGCTTTGATTTGATGCTTCAGCTTTTTTTAATTGTATAAAATCCACGCTTATTAATTTGAAGCCAGCTTCTGTAGTTTGTTTTTTTATTAAACAATCGTAAACAACAGTCTCGTTAGCGATCAAGTTCGCAATGTTTTCAGGAACTTTAGTATTACCTATCGTTATATCTAAGATTTTTGGGGTGTCAATTTCAGAGGCCTCTTCTTTTATGGGGTCTTCAACCGGAGTAGCAGACTCTAATTTAGAGTTGATGGTCTCTGTTTTAGTTTCTATAACACTGTTCTCTTTAGGTAAAGCACTTAATTTTATGGCCTTTTGACAGGCCCAGTTTTCAGGTAAGATTAATTGATTTAATGTAAAGTCTATCGCGAAAAGGGCATTTGGAGTTTCAAAAACACCTTTAGCCGTTACCTTTCCTGTAATATAGTTGTTTTCTCCCCATTGCATCAAATACGCGTTTCTATTTATTTTGGAGAATGTATATATCGTCCCATTAGCATCATTACATTGCCATTGTCCTTCAAAACCCGATAAATCATCCGTACAAGTAAATAGGCTAAAACAGATAAGTATTAAAAATAGTCTTTGGATCATTAGTTTTTTTTATTGGTAGTATTTAATTTTAAGAGATCTAAATTAAATAGATTTTTTTAATTTACATCAATCTAAATTTAGTATTCGTATTTTTAGACATCAAATACAACATAGGATTTAAGTTTAAATATGTTTTTAATTGGTTAAAATTGCGTTTCATGGATAAAACCGTGCACTTATTCGTTTTTATATTACCAATCCATATTAATTATATATTTTTATTTTTGAGTCCACAAACCATCAACCTACAGACTTAAAATATGGAATACACCTTAGACGAGGCTTTAAATAAAGCGATACACATTTCTCAATCTATAGCTAGAGAATATTCGCACAAAGAATATTCATCTGCACATTTATTAAAAGCGCTATTACACAGAGATATAGGGATGCTTAAATACCTTGAAAGTATCGGTATTGACGCTTATTATATAGAAGAATGGGCAGAAGTACGATTAGAATCTTTTCCTAAAACTAATAAAGTACCAGAAAAACCTAATCATGATGCCTTTGTTGAAGCTGTTTTTAACGAAGCTGAAAGTGTAAAATTAAAATTAGGAGTGGAAGAAGTTAATGTTCACAGTGTTTTGGCGGCATTAGCAACACCTGGCGTAGGGTTTTCGTTTGAACAACTAAAAACATTCCCATTACAGGCAGATGATATTATTAAAAACTCGAGTGTAAAGTCGTCAAATGGTTCTGCTAATAGTGCTGGGGGAAAAGCGACTAATGGTATAAATACTGAAGCAAAAAATGGTATTGACTATACAATTAATAAAACTGAATTAGCTAACAATAGTGAGCTTGAAATTATTTCAGGAAGAGATTCCGAGATAAAAATGATAACAGAAATCCTAGGAAGACGCTCAAAACCGAATGTTATTATTTTAGGAGAACCAGGGGTCGGTAAAACTGTTATGTTAAACGGGTTGACCTACACGACTTTAAATGATAATATTCCGGAACAATTAAAAGATGCTAAAATTTTTGAATTAGACTTTATAAGTTTGGTTTCTGGAGCAGGATATAAAGGAGAGATTGAAGACCGATTAAAAAAAGTTCTGGAAGACGTTAAGAAGCATGATAAAGCTATTTTATTAATTGACGAGCTTAATACAATTACCGATAAGACAAATGGTAACCAAGGTTTAGTTAATATTTTAAAGTCTGAATTAGTTAAAGGTGAAATAACCATAATTGCGACAGCAACAAATGATGCGTTTAGAAAACATATCGAAATTGATGAAGGATTGTCCCGACAATTTGAAACAATTACGTTAGAAGAGCCTTCTCCTATCGAAGCGCTTAGAATGATAGAGAATACTATATCCTATTATACAGAGCATCATGATTTAACTATTGATAATGAAACTATTGCAGAAGCGATACGATTAGCACAGCGTTATAATAAAGAACGTAGCTTACCTGATTCTGCCATAGATTTGATAGATCGTACAATGTCCGCAGCAAAGTTTATGATTGAAACTTCTGTTGCAGAAATAGAGTTATTAGAACAGCGTGTAGCAGATTTAAAAGAAGAAAAGCGTCCCACAGAAGAAGCTATCAGCGAAATCAAATGGATGTACACACAAATGAAAGATAAGTTAAGCTATCTTTTATTTACCGAGTTGGAAGAAGAAAACCAACTGGAACATATCACGACATCGGCAAAAGGGTTTAAGGAATTGAATTCAATTTTAAAAAAGCTATTAAAAGTTGCGTCAAAAGAGAAAAAAGAGGTTACTAAAAATGATATCGCTTTAACGATTGCTAATAAAACAGGGATTCCGACGGGTAAACTTCAAGCAGATGAGAAAGATCGTTTGTTAAATATGGAAGATCAACTTAAAAAACGTGTGATTGGTCAAGACCATGCGGTACAAGTAATTACCGAGGCTGTTTTAGAATCTAGATCAGGTTTAAGTAAGCCAGGACTGCCTATCGGGTCTTTCTTTTTCTCAGGACCAACAGGTACAGGGAAAACAGAATTAGCGAAGGCCTTAGCTGAATTTTTATTTCAAACTGAAACATCAATCATTCGATTTGATATGTCAGAATTTAAAGAGGAACATTCTGCAGCATTATTATATGGAGCACCTCCGGGATACGTAGGGTATGAAGAAGGTGGTTTATTGGTTAATAAAATCAGACAAAAGCCGTATTCCATTGTTTTATTTGATGAAATAGAAAAAGCACACCCTTCCGTATTTGATATCTTTTTACAAATATTAGACGAAGGAAAGCTACATGACCGTTTAGGAAAAGAAGGCGATTTTTCTAATGCAGTGATATTATTCACCTCAAACATAGGAAGTGATCATATCGTAGAGTCTTTTAATAATGGAGATATCCCAAAATCGAATGATTTATTAGAAATGATGGGTAAACATTTTAGACCAGAATTTTTAGGACGATTAACAGAGATTATTCCTTTCTCTCCGATCATGGAAGATTTTATTACTAAAATATTTAAAATCCAATTAAAAGACTTACACAAAGCGTTAGAAAAACAAGAAATGTCCTTACATTTATCAGAGAAAGCAATAACCCACCTTGCTAAAAAAGGATTTACACCAAAATACGGAGCAAGACCATTACGTGGTGTAATAAGAAAAGACTTGAGGTCGCCACTTTCCAAGAAAATAATATCAGGTGAACTAACTAAAGGAGCGACTATAAAATTAGATATAGATAAAAAAGGAGCTTTAACATGGGATATATCTAATAAATAGCATAACGAATAAAAAAATAGTTTTATATTTAACACAATTATTAATCTAATTTGAATTTAAGAAAATGAGTGATACTTACGGAATAGGAGGTAACGAAGTAAAATCTGATGCAGCAGAAGCTATTCAGGATATTCCTCAAAACAGGACGTTATTTGTAGAGAAATTAACACAAGATCAACCAATCAAACCTGAGGTTGTAAAGGGATTAAAAACGGTTGATGATGTTTTTGAGCATTATAAGCCAAATGTAGATGTTGAATTTGAAGATTCTGATGGCGTTAATAAAAAAGAAAATTTAAAATTTAGTAACCTTGGAGATTATGGTGCTATAGGAATTACAAAACAAAGTAAATTTTTAAAGGATTTAAGTACTGAAAAAGATCAGTATGTTAAAATTGCTAAGCAATTGAAAACAAATAAAATCCTTAAAACGGCACTAGAAAACCCAGAAGCAAAACAAGCTTTATTAGAATCTATAAGAGCTTTATTAACAGAAATAGAAGAAAATAAATAAACATGTCAACATCTCAAAATCAAGCACAAGGATTTCAGCCAGTTGAAAATCCTTCAGAATATTTAAAAGAAAATAATGAAAAACTAGCAAAATACGGTGGTTTTGATTTAATGGAAGCTTGCGTTGAAGGCGTTCAAAATATGAATCCTGAGCGTAAGGCGAGAAAAAAGATTTTTTTAACGGAAAACGCTAAAAAAGATGAGCGTGAGACCTTAAAAAAAGTGTTAGAAATGTGGTCTTCTGTTTTATCAGGATCTGAGGATATCTCAGACATGGTGGAAACGTCTCAAAAGCTATCTCAAGAAGCAGATGTCTCGTTAAAAAAGAACTTAGGTCGAGCAATAAACGCAACTCGTGAGTTAGAGAAGTCTTATAGATCTATGGCACTTTTCTACAAAAATACTGAAGCAGATAAACTTAAAAATATATCTATTGTTAATGCAGAGTTAGAGCAAGTTAAGGATTTAGATAATACTAGATTTATAGATGCGATTTCTGAGGAATTAAATGGTGCTTATGACCGTTTAGATTTAAGAGATAACTATGGTTTACTTGTTATACCTGGTTACTTAGGATCAAATAAAGTAGTAGAAAAATGGGCAAAAATAGCCTATGATAATAAAGTGATGTTAGTTACTGATTTTGCACATTTAGATGAGCCAGATGATGTAATGGAAATGTTTGAATCTGCAAACTTAACAGGAGGAGATAAATACCGTTCTAATGTAATTATGTCTTGTAACTGGTTAGTTGGAAGAGGTAAAGTTGATGAAGTAGGAGAGGAAGATGATTTGTTTATACCACCAGCAGGTGCTTTAGCAGGTAAAATATATAACACATTAATGTCTCAAGTAACTGCAGGTAAGAAGTTTGGAGGTATTAACGAAATTGATGGTGTCCGTTTTGATTTAAAGAAGAGTGAAATTGCACAACTTGAAAAACTTGGTTTAGTACCAATGGTTAATGAGTATGGTAAAGTAATGGCATTCTCTGCTAAAACGTTATTTAATGGAGATAACTTAGGGTTACAAACCTATTCTGTAGTTCGTGTTTTTGACTATGTAACTAAAGTATTAATGGATTTCTTAAACCGTCGTGCATTTGAAAACTTTAATGCTAAGACAAGAAAAGAATTAATGGGGCAAATCGTTAAGTTTTTAGATAATATTACAGGCCCAGATAAATTAATAGAAGATTTTTCTATTAAGCGTTTTGAGCAAGATCATAATCAGAAAGATCGTATTTTCTTAGACGTACATATGAAACCTTATTTTCCAGCAAAAAACTTTATGATCAAAATGGATGGTCAAAAAGGAGACGATGGAAACGCTTGGGATGCAGAGTATGAACAACAAAAATAATGGTTAAACAATTTGAGCACAAAAAAACCGAAGTTATCACTTCGGATTTTTTTGTACTATTCTTTAAATTACATTAAACAATTACAGTATTTAGTATGAAAAAACAATTAGGGATTTTCGCGATTTTATCATTAATGGTTACTAGCTTTTATGCCCAAGATGATTTAAGTGAATCAGAATATTATCTTTTGAAAGATGACATTCTATTGGAAGGAGTCGTAAGTTTTAAGTCTCAAAGTGATGAAGAGGATTTAAGCGGAGTTAAATCTTCGTCTTATACTATCAATCCAAAAGCAGGATATTTTATCACAGACGATTTGGCTATTGGACTAGATTTATCATATTCATTTGGGAAATCAGAAACGGAAGAAGTTAGTCAGAGTTCAAATATTGAAGATAAAACTATTATGGGAGGTGTTTTTCTTAGGTATTATTTTTTAAATTTAGGTAAAAGATTCAAAATATATGGAGAGCTAGGTGGAGGTTATGTAACATCTGAAACAGGATTTGAGTCTGATCCAGAAAAATCTAATGGTTTACAAAGTAATCTGACACTTGGGTTAAATTACTTTGTAAAGGAAAACATTGCAATATCCTTTGTTTTAGCAGATTTAGTGAAATATAAGTCTATAACTTATGAAGAGCGATTTAACAATGAGGTTTCAATTAGGGATGAAATAACAGTTAATACCCTTACGGCCGATTTAAATGTTTTTAATAATTTTTTTGGAGGTGCTCGATTTGGTGTAATGTTTAAGTTTTAGTAATTACTTTAATAAATTTTAAAAAATCTCATGACTATTTTTCATGGGATTTTTTTTTAGTTATTTTATTTAAACTGTGTCTGATAATTGCATTAGTAACTAGGCCATTTTAGTTGTTAATCTAACAAATTAGAATTGCTAAAGATAAACTTTGAGAGGTATAAAAAAAGGAGTGGCAATTTGCCGCTCCTTTTGGTTGTAATAGTAATATGATGTATTATAAGTTTACTTAAACCCAATCATTAACATGCTCTCCATTTCCAATACCAATACCTTTAGCAGAAATCACAAAAGACTCAGACATTGGGTTTTTACCAGTAGAGTCGAAGTTTTCACGGTATTTAACCATATAACCTTCAGAAAATTTTAATTCTTTAGAAGTAGATTCACTATCTCTTTTTAAGTAAACGATAGAGCCATCTTTACGTTCAAAGTTGTTAAACATCCAGTCAGAAAGGCTAACATCGGCAGTAGATTCTACAGTTAATTTTATCTTTCCACCTCTAGTAATAGAAGAAGGTCTTCCTGTTGCATCAGTTTCTTGGTGTAATTCATAAGAACAATTTAACACATTGTACTCTTGTCCTCCTAATTTTAGTTTTGCTTTAAAAGCCATAAAAAATATTTAATAAAAAAATTGCACGCCATTATTGGCATATACTATAAGATACTAATTAAAATGAGTGATTACAATTATTATCGACTATAGGTAGAAATAATAGATTAAAGTATTTTTGTGATATGGATTTAAACCTTTTCCATTTGGTATCAGTTAAATGTTTTAATATCATTTGTCTATAACCTAGGCTCAGAATACTCGAAGGATATTATATAAATAACATTTCAAAAGGCTGCTTTTTTAAGCTTTTAATTTTATCAATATCGATAACTGATTAAAAATTTATATCTGGGCATTCTGATTGTAACATAGCCATTGCTAAAATTTGAAAATAGAAAGGGGATAGTTCTCCATTTTTATTTATTACAGGAATATTTTCGTTTTTATACTCTATTTCTAAATTGTCTTTATTTTTTATGATGGCGTTTTTTATGCATTCTCTTTTGTTTTGAATATCTTCAACTTCATGAGCGCATTTACAAGCTATTTGAGCTGTTAATACAGATTCTGGTTCCTCAGTTACAGTTTATTAAAAGCAATGCGCATATGGGGGTAAAAATGAGAAGTTTCTTCATTTAATTTAGAATTTAAGTATTATTTATAGAGTGTGGTAAACAAAGCCCCAAAATGGTTGTTTTATTTGTGGGTTTTATAGGAATAGTTAGTTGTCCTCCGTGAGGTTCTTGAGATGGTCGCCCTGTATTA
Source organism: Olleya sp. HaHaR_3_96 (assembly GCF_019278545.1). NCBI lineage: Bacteria > Pseudomonadati > Bacteroidota > Flavobacteriia > Flavobacteriales > Flavobacteriaceae > Olleya > Olleya sp. HaHaR_3_96. The sequence continues at coordinate 3,549,617 of NZ_CP058987.1, read as the reverse complement.
TCCGCACATTGGCAAAAACCAAAAGAGCATTCTCAAACATTCATTCCGTTATTATCAATATTGAGTTTGGTTACAAATGAAATGTTTTTTGGAATTTAAAAGAATATAGAATACAAAAAAGGGAGTAGCATGAGCCCTCCCTTTAGTTATAATAGTATGATAATTAATTATGAGTTTAAATTAAACCCAGTCATTAACATGTTCTCCATTTCCAATTCCAATTCCTTTAGCAGAAATTACGAATGATTCAGACATTGGATTTTTTCCAGTAGAATCAAAGTTTTCAAAATACTTAACCATGTATCCTTCTGTAAATTTTAATTCTTTAGACGTAGATTCGCTATCTCTTTTTAAGAATACGATAGAGCCATCTCTACGTTCGAAGTTATTAAACATCCAGTCAGAAAGACTAGTGTCTGCAGTAGACTCAACAGTTATTTTAATTTTACCTCCTCTAGTAATAGAAGAAGGTCTTCCTGTAGCGTCCGTTTCTTGGTGTAATTCATAAGAAGAATTTAACACATTGTACTCTTGTCCACCTACTTTAAGTTTTGCTTTGAAAGCCATAATAAAAAATATTTAATTAATAAAAAGTTTAAAAGCCATTATTGGCATGGTATAAACCTAATAACTTTATAGAGTGCTCACAAATATTTACGACCAAATACCGTTTTATCTGCTGAAACATGATTAGGTGACATTTAGTTAACATTAGTGCGTTGACATCTAAAGATTTATAGGTTATCCAAAAAGTGTCTAGTGTAATTCAATTTTTGGATAATTAAAAAATTTGATTGAAATGTTTGTACACTTAGCTTTAAATGCTATTTCTAGTTTAATTTTAAGTCCTACTTTGTATTAACATTTCTGAATTTCCTCGCTACCGCTCGTTTGTTATTAGTGCCGTTCATGTTGTTTTAAGAAACCGATAGTATCAATTCTTAAAATGGTATGATTGTTTAAAAAATTATTAACACTACTATATTTACAATCTATAGGTTTGTTATTGTGTTGTCAAAATTGATGTTTTAAGATGTAAGTTTTTTTCTTTCCCAGTGTTTTTAAACATCCTTAATAAACGTTCTTTTCAACTTTTAATAAGATTTTATTTAATATTCTTATGTATTAATGTTTTTTTATTTCTCAATAGACTTATTGGGGTTCCTTAGCACCTAAAACACAAAATGCACATTGTTAGGCATAAAGCAATATGCAAATAATGTCATGCTGTTTTTGATTTATACCTTTTATACATATCCTAAAAACACAAAAAGCTATCTAAATTAATAGATAGCTTGTATTATTTGTTTTTTTAGAATTTATTTGGTATAGCACGCGTTATTAACCTGTGCTAACGGGGGATTTATAGTTTATTTGAATTTTACTTTCCAAGAGTTAATTCTGGGCATTCTGTTTCTAGCATTGCCATCATAACTAATTGTATATAAAAAGCATTGATTTCACCATTATTGTCAATTACAGGTATGTTAGTGTCTTTGTAAAAAAGTTCTAATTCCTGCTTGTTTTCTTTTATAACGTCTTTGATGCATTTTCTTACACCTTCAGATTCTTGATTAGAAGCTGCACAAGCACATGCTAATTTTGCTGTTTTAACAGATGCTGATTCATTTTTTGTACATCCAGTTAAAAGTATTAAAAAAATAAATGCAGATATTATTATTGTTTTCATGATAATTAGTTTGATTTAAATTTAGTAAAAATTTTTAGAGATATAGTAAATAGAGTATAACACAATAAATATAGGTACAAATACTAACCATAAACCTTGAATTAAATTTTTATTGGAAATATCTTCAATAAAATTATATAGATATCGATCTTCTAAATTATAAGGAGATTTAATAAAACGATAAGATTTAATACTGCTCATTTTTGATTTTTCGTTAAATTTATAGTCTATTTTATTTAAGCATGCTTCATCTAAATAAATAATAATATAACTGTTTTTCCAAGTATTTAAGTTAAGATTAAAATAGGGAGGTTTATGTTGGATAGTGCTTACCGTTATATTTTTTGATAGTTCATTATTGAAAAAAGTAAAATAATATTCGTTTAGTTGAGCACCTTGTCCATAAAAAGTAAATTTTTTCTCAATTACTTGGTCAGTTATAATTCTATCGATTTTTAATTTAAACTCTTTTAAGCTTGATGCTTTTTTTAGAGCTAAATTTTTGTAGTATTCTTTTACAAAAAAGAATAAATAAAAAAAGTATAGAACAAGAGGAATTAAATAAAATACAAAGGTTGATTTAAAGTTTAAAGTGCTTGAGAATATGGACAATAAAATAAATAAGACAATCAATCCAAAGAATAAAAAAAACATTCCAAAGCCAATTTGTGTTATTAAATTTATTTCTTTTTTATTACTCATGAAATTGGAGTTTTAGCTGTTATTGTGCCATTAGCACTAATTAAATCTTGTTGTGCTGCAATAGCAAGCTCTTTTCTTGCTCCTTCTGTAAACCAAGTAGAAACAAAAGGTAAGACTAAGGCCGTAACAGAAAAAGATTCAATTTTTTGAGAAGCAGCTAATCTCCCCCCTTTGCTTATTGCTCCTGTTTTTGATTCTAATTGTGTCTGAGTTTGTGCTCTTGTAAGACTTGTTCTTCCGTATTCCTGTATAGCTTTTAAAACTTCTGGATTGGTTTTTTTTAAGCTTTTTATCGCTGCTCTTCTTTCTCCACGAGGCATCTTGCTTAATTTTTCATAAACCTTCATGTTTTCGCTGTCAACACCTCTTTGCGCAAGTGTTTTTTTTGCCTTTTGCCAATTTTTAGGGCTTGTTATATCCGCTATATTTTCCGGATCGCTTGGATCTATAGTGCTAGTTTCGCTAATCCACTCTGGGGTGTAGCTAAGCCCTTCAACTTCATTTAAGTTTTTATAACTTTCATTATCTTCTAGAGAGTTGGATCGTATTGCATCTTTTAAACCTGTTGTTCCAAATGATATTAATGGTGATCCAATTACCGTAAATAAAGTCATTTTTCCTACAGCTCCCCAACCTCCAACTCCAGTAGAAACAATACCAAAGCCAAAGAAAAACGAAATTGCCATATTTGCACCAATTTCAACCCTATTCCCAAATGCTATTTCTTCAGCAGCAGCAGCAGCTAAAGCTGGATCTAGAATTGGTTTTAAAATCCCAGATTTACCACATGTTAATAATGACATTTGCGTTACAGCTGATGCTTGATCAAATTTGACAGTACTATGTTGAAATGACCAAGCTCCTGCTGATAAATTTGGCGTACAAGTATGTGATACTTTAGCAACTACATATGTAACTGCTCCAGCTGCCATAACAGCAGCTCCGACAGCTATAACAGCCCAACCAATTGGGCCAGAAAGAATTAATGCAGCACCTAATAATAAACCAGCACCAAAAGCTAGTAAAGAGCCCGCTAAATTCATTGGTATTTTACAAACAAAAGCTATTTGAATGTTTTTATCAGCTACGGTAAGTAAAGGTTCTTTTTTACTTTTATGCATAACTGTAACCGTTGGACGTGCTACAATTAATTGACTGGGAGAAGGGCTAGTTTGGTATGTACAAACCGTTGGCGTTTTATTTGGAATATATTTAGCACTCATAACGCAACTTGTTTCATGTTAAACTCGGTCAAAAATTCATAATTATTTTTTATTTGTTCAGAAAAAACAGCTTTAGCTTCTGTTATAAAACCTGTTTTTTTATCAATTTTATAAGATAATCTATATATGTAATTGTATTCAGTATAATTATACTCAATCATAGGTTTATAAAACAAATCGTATTGTCTACGTAACTCGTTAACGTTTAATTTGTCTAACATTGGAGCTCCAACTCTTCTTTTGTGAATAAAGTTTTCGTCTTCGCTGATTACACTTTCAGTAATTAAAACTTCTACGTCAATTTTTTGAAATATTTGAGATGAAAATTTTAAAACTTTTTCTGAATTATTTTCTTTTTTTAAGTCAAGTAAATAGGAGTCTAGTAGAATATGGTAAAATAAGTTTTTATCGTACGTTTTTATTAAGTTTTTTTCTTTCCCAAATTCAATATCACCATTATCAATAATATCTTGAGCTGCTGCTTTATTTACTTTTTTTAATTCTATAAAAAAATCTTCATTTGGTAAAATGTCGGTTTTGAATGTGTTCCAAGCGTTTTGAATAGTGCTATGATTTAGAATTGAATTAATCTTGCCTTCTTTATTTAAATTAAGTTTCACATTTTCTTTTAAATACTCTAATTCAGAAAAAGCTTTTAATGCTATTTCATAATGTTTAGGATCTGCATTAAAAACATAATCCTTTAAACTAACGTTTAAACTTATTGGGTTAGATCTTTCAATAAAATTTACTAAGTATTCTTTTTTTACATTTGCGTTAAATACAATTTCTTTATCTGTATGAGTTGCATTTATTTGCTCACAGCGATATCTAAGTTGGTTTTTAGGTTTATTTGGGTTAAAAAAATCATCATCACTTCTTTCTATAGATAATGATTTAGCATTATCTTCTTCATCTAGTAAAAAACTTAGTCTTTTATTTTTTGACATAATATTTCTATTTTTAATTGATATCTACGTTTGATCCAATAATTTTTAAATTTCCATCCATAAATACTTGACTAGGACCAGAATTTACGTTAACACTTTTACTGCCAGAAATGACTATAGTTTCACCTATTAAACCAATATTTTTTCCTTTGATTTCAATTGTTCCATCTTTTTGGATAATAACAGAACTGTCTCCAACTACAATTTGAACAAACTCCTTACCTTTAAGGTCTATTTTGCCATCTTTATCCATTATTAGTGTGCTGGCACCATCACCTACATTAATCTCGTTTTTTACGTTAGCTTGAGAAATAAGTGTTCCAGAACCATCAAGTTTTATTCCTGCTGTTCCAGAATCAGTAATGGTTGTTGACCCTTCATTATCATTAAAAACCATTTTGTTTCCACTTCTAGATTGCAGTGCTTTAATATCGTTATTAGCGTTTTGGAAGGCTCCCGCTTTCCCTCCGCCATTGTATAAACTCCCTAACATATAAGGGTGCTCTGCATTACCGCCTTCAAAGCCAATTAAGACTTCCTCACCAGTTTCTGGAATAAAATGAAAGCCTTTTTCTCCACCTGCGTGAGGGGTTACAATACGTATCCAAGGTGTCATTTCTCCTGTTATTTTTTGCCAAGGCATTTGTACACGTATTCTACCCAAACCGTCAGGATCTGCATTTTCCATCACTATAGCCGTTTGTGTGTCACTTTTAGGGAAGGCATTAATGTTAGTGTTGGGATAAGCATCAAAATCTGCAGTTACTGCTTCAAACCTGTTTTCGTAATCTCCATTTTCTCTATTGCTATGCGTGATGTTTATGACTCTATAATTTGCACCTTCAATAGTTACAATATTTCCTAATTTTACGCCAGGATTATCACTAATACCATTCAGTTTTACCTGCTGCATTTCGATAGCTTTTTTCTGCAATTCTATGCTAGAGTCTAATCTTTGTTTTGCTTGCGGATCATTATATAAATTGTGCCATACTTTGGTTTCTTTAGTATAGATACTATCTGATTTACTAGAGACAAAACCGCTATAACCGCTGGCGCCAGAACTGATATCTTTAGCGTCTTTTTCGTGCACATCGTTTAGTAAGTAATCGTTAGCATAAAATTTGTAATTATACGACTGTGGCGTTAAATTTAGATTGTATTCTTTAAGATCAAAACCATAAGTCAACGCTAATTCTTCCTCTTCTGGTGCTCCAAAGATTAACTTAGCACCATTATAATAAAACCACTCGCCATATTGTGCAGCAAGACGACTAGCATAATTGTAAGCACTTTCTCCGTTTTGGACAGAGTAATGTAGGGTAGCGGTGTTATTAGGTTGTATTAGGACTTCTAATTTAGATCTATCATAGTCGCTAAAGGTACGGTCTAGTATTTCTGCCAATGAGACATCATTATAAGAGGCATAATGTGGACCATCATCTGCTATAAAGGTGGGGCTTAAGGCGGTAATGATAACTTCGTCACCTGAGCCAGCTTCATGCCCTTTAATGGTGGTTATCTGGGATACAATGCCTTTAAACTCTAAAGCTTTGTAGCCGTTAAAAGCATCTAATGCCGCAATTTGGAACGTAATGGTTTCTCCTAAGTAGTTTTTACTAGATTCTCCAAGTGCTTCAGATAGATTTTCTAAAACGTCCATACGACAGACTAACTCTAGTCTGTGATGGGCATCTATTTTTTGATGGAGTTCTATTGATTTAAATGCAGTAATCTCTGTTCCTGAGATAAATATAGTGGTGTTGCTTTGTAATGCCATAGTCTTATATATTATTAAAACTGGGTTGAATTAGTCTGTTTGTAAGCTTTTATTAAAAGCTAAATACTTTAAAGGTTAACTAGTATTAATATTGTGTTGATTTATGATCTTTTATTGCTGTAATAGGCAGCCATTGCTTTTTTTCTTTTTTATACCATACACGAATGATATGTTCTTCATCTTTTGTACCCCACAATACAATTTTAATTGGGATGTTATTTTTTTCGTGCGCTTCTCTTGAATAATAATTTTCCAAAATACGAGTTGGTCCCATATAGCCATGACCTTTTAAAATAAATTGATCATCCAATAGTGTTAACCTACAAGTTGCTATTGCTTTTTTGTAACTAGCTTTTGATAAAAAAGATATTGTAATAGAATCTTCTAAACAAAAATGAGTGGAGTCGATTGTTTTATTTGTTTCTACTTTTTTAACCTTTTTGGTAGGACTATTGTTACATGACGAAAATGTCAGTAGTCCTAGCATAATTATATAAATTGGTTGCATCATTTAAAAAAAGTAGAAAAACTCACTCCTGGAATCATTGAATTGACCTCCATTTTAATGTCTCGGATATATCTCGTTCTAAGTTCATTTCCAATATTCATTAAAGCTTTGGTGTCTTTAACATATATAGGTTCGTATTTTGTTTTATTCTCTACACGCTTATAATCATTACCATATTCGTCATCAGCACCAATAGTATGACCAAATTCGTGTTTTACAGTATTTTGGTTTATAGCTCCTGATAGTCTTCTATTAGTATCTATATGTGCTAAATATATTTTTTTTTCTGTTAGATTTACTCTGGATCTAAACTTTTCTGCGGACTCTATCTTTTTAACGTTGGCTAACCAATGCTGATCGGAAGTTACCCATTGTATATCAAACTCTAGATTAAATTCTTTTTTGTGTAAAGATCTATTGCTAGCATTTTCGTCATGGACTAGAGCCCAAAACACAAATTGACTTCCCCATTGTTGCCAAATTACATTATCAGCTTTTTGATGCCATTCTTTTTTTTCTAAATATGACCAATTTGATAACCCTGAAGCGACGGACCATATGTATTTCCATTTTTGACGGATAACAATAGTTTTTCGACTGGGTTCAATATAGATATCGTAATTATCGGTTTTTTTGATGTGGTTCATTTGTAAAAATAGCGTTTAAGTGGTAGTCATATACAAATTAGGTGCGTGCAAATTTTAGTGCACAAGATAGTATTGTTTATAAAATAAACAATACTATAGTAATTAGCTAGTTATAGTTATACGTTAAAAAGGGTAAATACGGACTTGCAGAAATTACATTTTTGCTGGCCAATTATTTGTATACGTCGTTCCTTTTATACTGACTTCTTTTGCCGAAATAACAACACGTGTTTTTAACGGTTGCGATCCAATAGCATCAAAATCTTCGACATAGTCCAAGCAATAGGCTTCACTAAAATCTATGGTTTTAAGACTAGATAGGTTATCTCTTTTGTAAAAGACGATACTCCCATTTTTGGTCATGTTACTAGAAATCATCCACTCTAAAAAGTCTGTTTTATTTGTGGATTCTATAAGAATAGTTATTTGCCCTCCGCGAGGTTTTTGTGATGGACGACCTGTATTATCAGCACCTTGGTGAAAACCAAAAGAGCACTCTAAAACATTCATTTCGTTATCATCGATATTAAGTTTAGCTAAAAACGACATAAGTATTGGAATTTAAATGAATAAAGAAGACAACAAAGGGAGTCGCATGAGCACTCCCTTTAGTTATAGTATTATGATAATTAATTAAGAGTTTAAATTAAACCCAGTCATTAACATGCTCTCCATTTCCAATACCGATTCCTTTAGCAGAAATTACGAAAGACTCAGACATTGGATTTTTTCCAGTAGAATCAAAATTTTCGTAATATTTAACCATGTAACCTTCTGTAAATTTTAATTCTTTAGACGTAGAATCACTATCTCTTTTTAAGAATACGATAGAACCATCTTTACGTTCGAAGTTATTAAACATCCAGTCAGAAAGACTTGTGTCTGCAGTAGACTCGACAGTTAATTTAATTTTACCTCCTCTTGTAATAGAAGAAGGTCTTCCTGTAGCGTCCGTTTCTTGGTGTAATTCATAAGAAGAATTTAACACATTGTACTCTTGTCCACCTACTTTAAGTTTTGCTTTGAAAGCCATAATAAAAATATTTAAGTAAAAATTTAAAAGCCATTATTGGCATGGTATAAATCTAAAAACTTTACAGAGCGACCGCAAATATTTACGATAAAAAACCGTTTTATCTGTTGAAAGACGAGCAGGTAACGTTTAATTAACATTAGTAATCTGTAATTTAGAGGTTTATGGTCTATTCAGAAAGTATTATGTGTAATTTGATTTTTAGTAATTAAAAACTAAATAGTGGTGTAATAAATTTTGATTTAAATATGTTGAGCGTTTATTATAATATATTGTATCGCATTTATGGATAACAACATTGGTTGGCTTTCAAAAAAAGCAAGTGTCTTTAAATGTAATGGAGGTCTGTTTTTTAAGTTAGTTTAGTTTTTGGGATTAAATAACTTATCTTTTTCATTCTAAGAGATAGAAAATTGATTATTTTTTTTTGCAGTCGCTACAAACGCTGTCTTTAATACCTGACAAAGCTGCAAATTTTGTAAAAAAATCAATTCTCCTTTAGCTTTTGGAGGCTCATTTATTCGTTTTTTGAAATAGCATCTATTAATAGATGTTCACCTTCTTTCATGGAGGGTAAATCTTTTTTATATGTTCTATAATTTGAATTTGAAGTCCAAAACTAATTTAAGATACTTGATACATCTATAATATATTAGTTCAAATCACAAAAAAAAAATAGGAGGTTCAGGGTTAGGCGTAAAGCAATATGCAAATAATTACATTCTTTTTTATTCTCTACAATGGTCTATATTTTCTATAAGACTATTAAAATAGTCTTGCCTTGTAAAATACTTCTATCAAGTATTGTATTTCCAAATAAAGTAAAATATACTCCTGTTGGGGTATGAATTTTTTACTTTCTAGTCCTAATTTAATAACGTCTATGTCGTTAATACATCATTTAGTTACTAAAATTTGAGGTATCATAAAATAGTGGTCCTAAATCTTTCATTTTCTCATCCAATATACTATGATTATCACTTACAAAAGCTTCAATTAAATTTTGAGTTTCTAGTATCTTTAGATCTTTAATGTGCGTATTATGGTCTACCCATTTTTGTTTGGCACCTCCAAAAAACTGAGTAAATTTTGAAGTCATTATTTGTTTAGGCCTAGTATATTCTAATGAAAATGTAATGTCCTTTTCGGTAAAATTATTTGAAGATGCAAAATTTGGAACGATAAGTAAATTAAAGCTCTGCTTATTTGATGCATACTCTAATTGTAAAATACCAAAAATCATTTAATACTGGTTTACTAGAACTATCTGTGGCAGTTTTAAAAGACTTTTTTATGTATTCATACCATTCTGTTTCTCTAAACTTTAAAAGTGCTTCTTTTGGAGATAGATTGATATTAATGTCCTCTTGCTCTGAAAACGGATTTAAAAATTTAGTTGTGAAATGTTGCATATTAATTATAGAGTATTGGGTTTTTTATACACTTACCTTATTGGGTATATTACCTTTTATATTGTTCTATTTTTAATGATAGTGTAGGCCACATATATTACAAAATGATACACTATCTAAAAGGGTATTAGTCCTCTTTTTTTTTATTTATGAATGAACCTCCGTTCTTAAAAAAAACTTTTCTTAAGATAATAAAACCAATAATGTATCCCATTGCTAGTAATAAAAGTTTAAAATCAGGAAATAATAAATAGAGATGAAAACAACCAGTTAACAGTAGTATCCAAAATCCTTGTTTAATTAAATTCATTTTTAAATATAGTTTTTTAATATAAGTGATACAGCGTGCAGCATCGTATGCAGGGATACTATTGTTAGCTTTTGAATTTTAAAAATTACCAGCTCACATTACAAAATTGTATTTGAGGTAGCGACTAAGCCTTATTTTTTGTTCTTTTCGGTTACTTTTTTAGATAAGTCATTGTACAATTTATTTATTGCAGTAATATTAAGGGCGGAAAAGATAAAGCTAGAAAAGCATAAGCTTAACCAAATAAAATATAGTTTAATACCTGAGGCTCCAGAAAAGAAAAGTAATATGGTTATTATAAAACCTCCTATCCAAGTAAAAGAAAGGCTACAAAAAATAATAGTATTTAAATTACTACTGAAGCTAAAGGATCTATATAATCTGCTAATTATGGCGATTGAAAAGATTAACATGGGTACACCAAATGCAGCCCACATGAGAATTAATATAGGTTGAGTAATTATATGGTCTAAAAAAGGGAAATAATTAAAAGGTAACTCCATTGTACTTTTTTTCTGCTTCGGTGATTTGTAATAATGCTTTTTCTGTGTAGCCCATGGGCTTAGATAAAATCATATTAGGAAATTCATTAATACCTATATTATACATATTAATACATTCATTAAAAAATTCTCTTCTGTCAGAAATATGATCTTCTAATTGAGACACCCTTTCTTGAAGTGTAATAAATGAAGCACTAGCCTTTAAATCTGGATAATTTTCGGCAACCATCATGATTTTTCCAGAAGCGGTCACCATTTTATTGGTTAATTCTATTTTTTCATTTTGATTTGTTGATGATAAATATTTTGTTCTTAACTCTGTTAATCTATTAAGTGTTTCTTTTTCATGGGTCACATACTGTTTTACAGTGGTAATTAGATTAGGGATTTCGTCAGCACGTTGTTTAAGAAGGACATCAATGTTAGCGAAAGCCTTTTCTACATTAAACTTTAGCATGACTAATTTGTTGTAAAGTTTGATAAATACGCTTATAATAGAAGCAATGATTACTACTATTATGACTATTCCTATAGTTTGATTCATGTTTTTATTCGAATAATTTAGTAATTGAAAGACTATCCCAAGATAAATTAAAATTAAGATTTATCGTATCACCGTCTACGTTTATTTCTGAAATTAAAATGAAAGCTATAATTAGAAACACTATAGCTAAATAGACCAGGAAATTATTTAATAAGGGTTTATTTCTATTCCATCTGCCTACAGAGTTGTTTGGAGCAAGCATAAATATATTCTTAATAGGTTCTTTTTCTATGAAAATCCTATTTGCGTCAGAATTTGCTTTACCTATTAATATAATACTTTGATTATCTGTTAAAAGATATTGTGTATAACGTTTGGAAGCGCTAGAGTAGGAGTCTGTCTCTTCAATCCATAAAAAATCAATAGCATCTGCTACTATTTCTACTTGGCCTGTACCATCGTCTAGTAAAAAATTATTACAAACCACTTCGTTGCTAATTGTACTATAATCGGTTTTTCCATCTCGACCTTTACTTTTTTGCTCTATTTTGTACTGATAGCCAATACATTCTTTTTTTCCAATTCTGGATAGCATAGGTTCTTGCATGATGGTGTGTCCAGAAACCTCGACTAACCCCATAGCCATAGATTTTATTTTTGAGGTTGGTAAGCTAGCTTGAAGATTTAAAAAGTTTTTTGTGTTGCTGGAAGAAAATAGTTTAATAACAAAAAGTAAAACGAATATAACAATGATAGTGGCGGTGTCAAAATATATAAATGCCGCAATAAAAGCAGCAACGAGGATTAAGTTTTTAATTATGTCTAAAAATATTTTTGGCAATGTTTCTTTTTTAGAACGTTTTTTAATACCATCAATTGAAGATTTTACACCTTTTAAAATACCTCCAATTATGGTTAGTAGCACTAGTAATAAGAATAAAAATAGGATGACAACAAACGGGTGAATATTAAAAAGGATATTTGAAACTATAACAAATAAAGGAAGTAGAGCAAAGAAGAGCCAAGCAGGTTTAAATTCTTTGTAAAGACTAGAAATAATAACAGAATAAAATAGAGCAACACCTAAGCTGAAAATAACAGCAAAAATTAATTCTGGCAATTGGGATTCTTTAAATATAAATTGTGTGAGTTCTTGCATGTTTATTTTACAACTTGATTGGTTTGATCTTTTTAATTAGATAGACTATTTTTTTCTTTTTAGTTTAAAAGAGCTGCATTAAAAGTAGTTATTGTTTTACATCTATAATATTGTAAATAAGATTTTAATAGTCGTTTATACGGTGTTAGAGCTAAACCATAAACCATATAGTCCTAGGCTAAAACCTAGAAAGTACATAATCTGAAAAGTTGTTATTATTAAAGGCTTTCTTTTTATTATTTTTTTGATAAAAGGTTTTTCTTTATTTCCAATTTTTATTTGATACTGTAATAAAATATCCCATATTTTTTGTATCATAAAAAGTGTAATTACAAAAACTAGTAGTATTATTAAACTAACATAAATACCAATGGTTAATTTTTTATTTGGTGTAAAATCTATTTTTTTTAATATAAGTAAAACAGCTAGATATGAAGGAACAGAAGCAATTATTGATATAATAGCAAATTTTAAATGCCATTTATTAATTTTTTTTCTGTTTAAAAAAACTAAAAGCACTAAAAGTATAAAAAATATAAACGCTATTAAATCCATTTAATTACTAATTAAAATGTTTGATACTTCTTTTATTATTACTATTAAGGCTATGTTGAAAAGTAATTTCTTTATAAATCAATTATTAGATCTGCTATGAGACATAGTCAATACTTATTTGTAACTATCATTTTCAAATTAACGACTACTAGGCGTCAAAGAAAATATCCCTATTATCATTATAAGCTTTAATTAGTGCTATCTTATTATTTCAAAAGTATCACTATTCGCAGGCATATGTAATTTAGTTCCTATTGAATATATAGAACCTTCATCATTGAAAATTAAAGCATTCCACCCTTTTATATTTACTTCTATATCTTCAAAGAAATCAGTTTCCCTTCGTTCTAGAGATACAACTCTGCCATTTGCATAGAATTTTAGTTCATAATCTTCAAGTGGTAACATATTTCCTTTAGATTCTTCTTTTATCTCGCTTAAAATACTTTTCCAATTTTCATCAAAATTTGATTTTTTTTCGTATACTACAGTCCAGATTTCACTTCTTTTGTTGGTAGTTCGTTTTTTCCATTCTAAGGTATCGCCTGCATTTAGAATATTTTTTAGTTCTTTATAATATTCAAGAACTTGCTTCATTACTTCAAGAGAATCTTCTTCTTTAAAAATTTTACTTTTACTCCATCCTTCTAGCTGATAAGGTAAATCCTTAATCTCTATTTCCCATTTCATTTCAATAAAAGGTAAAGGTGTTGGCATTGGAGGTAAAATAAGTTTCATTATTTCCTCATTATATTTAAGACCTCTGCCAGTTTTATTGTTTTTAATGACTTTAACCAATTCGAAATGGCTCATTTCAAGATTCTCAAGATCTACTGTAGATTCTCCTTTTTGGGGAAGTAATTTAAGCCGTATAGTATGTTTGCCATTTCCTAAAAGATATGGATTAATCTCTATTGCTGTATTGGATCCAGCATCATAATCCTTCTCTGCGGGCATCTCATTTATATATAACTCGTAAGGTGTGTACGTCGTTACAGATACTACATATGTATACTGTTTGTCTCTGTTTATTTCTTTTGTTATTAGCGTTTTTGTTGCCTGAATAGTTTTATTATCTTTTTTCTTAATGCATCCTAAAACGATTATTAAGGACATTATTAAATACTTCATTTATGTTATTTTAGTTTCTTTAAAATAAGTAAATTCTTTACGGATTTTAAATTTTTCCGAGGGTAATGGTTTACTTGGTTTTTTACTTATCCTTTTTCCTTTTTTAGACTTTTTAAAATCTATTTTTAGAAAAGCAATATACAAATAATCACCTCTTTTTTTGTTTTCTGCGATAGTCAATATTTTTTAGTAGAAAATCAAAGCAGTCTTGTTTTTTTTACTAGATTTATCCAATATATTGTGGTTGCTTGAAAGAATAGATAGCTAGTGTTGTTTAATTATTTTAACAGTACTTACTATAAATGTGGGCTAATAGTGCGAACCATATAATATGGTTGTGCCATCTTATTTATAAATTATATTATTGTTATTTTGTATAATAATTTTCATATTCACCTCTTCCTCGTTTAACTTTATCAGCCACATATTGCTGATAAGTATATGTTGGGTCTTGTTTCTTACTTCTTTCATCTATAAACTCTCCATAATAACCATATTCAGGAAAATCAAACATTGTGGGGTAGACAATAGTATCCGAATTTTTAAGCATATAAAGATGTGCTTTTTCATATTTTTTAGTTTGATAATCTTTATACACATCTAAAAAATAGGTTCTATTATTAACAGTATCTTCCCATAAATAGTTTGATGGATTATCTCTTTCTCTCTCTTTCTTATTTTCAAAACGTATATAATTTGGGTTTCCTAATTTTTTTATTAGAACATTAACAAATTCAGTACATTCATCATGTGTGTGTATATTTATTTCTAATATTGAAATAATATTATCTTTTTTAGAAAACCAAAAAGAAACACTATTTCTTAGGTAATTGGTGTTTGGATGAATTCGACCTTCTAATGCAACTCCTTTGAAGTTGAGAAATTGTTTATCATAAATTGTATGACCAGAATACTCAGAACTTAGAAAGAAATCTTTCTCATATAAATCTAATTTTTCTATGGGTAAGTCTTTTATATTTTCATTTAGCGTAATATCAGACAAATCAAAATTTGATTGCGATATACAACTTTGTAAGATTAAACTAATAATACACAGCGTTACTGTCACTTTCTTCATAATTTTATAAAATATTTATTTATATTATTGGTATAGTCGCATTTAAACCTGTCGACTGTTCAATTTTTTTCTATAATATCTATTGCTCTTGCTAAAGTATAAGGTGTCTCTGGGGTGAAATCAGCTATGGGTATTTCTAAATTTTTGCCTTCAAAATAACCTTTTTTAATAGTTAGACCAATATCTGCTTTTGCATAAACTGTTGCTTGGATACCATCAAATAATAATTCTGGCATGTAAGTTAAGGTTTATTAATTGGGAATTAATGCTATTTTAGTGTCAAAAAACCACTCATGCCACATCTCTAATAACAGAATCTAGCCAGCTTTTGTAAAGCGTGACTGATTGTTATATTAAAGATAATAAATTGCATTTCAAATGCTAAAAAAAATAGACACGCTTCATAGAAGTACGCTAGAGTAGTGGATATGGCGCGCGAGGGGAGTTAATAAATGATTCGTATCGTTAATTTCTACAGCTGTAGTTGTCTTTATTACCTTTATGTTATTTTTAGTGGCCATAAATTTGTTTGCTTTATTTGTTGTAGAACCAACCTAACAGTATCATTATAATGAAAATAATAAAAGGCATTTTCCAAATTAATTCGGAAGGTTTATATATAAAATATAGAATGGTGGATATAATTAGCAGAAGTAATGCTGTACTTCCAAAAATTATCATTTTTATAAAGCCTCCAGGAACATGAGCACTGCTGTTTTCGGGTAATAGATACCAAATACAAGCAAGCGTTTGAAGTATTATAATTATATATGGACTAAACTTGTGAATCATCGTATAATTTCTAGATTTTTATTTTCTACAGAACCTAAAAACAATAAAAGCTGCCTAAATGTATAGATAGCTTTTCTTGTTTAATTCTTTTTGTAGGATTTATTAGTTATAGTACTGGTTACAAACTAGCGTTAGCAGTAACTAATTTTTATCTAATTTTTTAAAAATTAGAATAAGATAGAATAGAATAATTGCAAATATCCCGAAAAATAAACCAAAGAAAAACCATGTATACTTATTCTCTTCAATTAAAGTTGATTTTTTATATAACCAAATTCCTAAAAAAATATTTAATAAAGACTTAAAAAAAACAATAATTCCAGTAATCACTTTTACACTCATAGATAATTGAGCTGTTTCTTGATTTGAGGCGAAAACACCAAATCCTATTTGAAAAATCAGACTTATTGCTACTAAAAGAAATCCGATTAAGACTAATAGGAAAAGCACATTTGTTTTTGGTAAAATTTCAGTTGTTTTTAGTTTCATAAATATTTTTTAGTTATAATTAAAATAATGGTTACCATCCGCCGATCTTTTTTCGTTCTGCTTGCTGTTCAGGTGTTGCCTCTGGGGTAGGAACTGTGCTTTTGTATAATGGCTTTGGAAAACCTAAAGTTTTGCGACGTTCAAAATCTTGTTGGCGATAAGGATCGAAAGCAGTACCAGGCGGTAAGGGACGGTTTTTGTCCATATACCAAACGGTAAAATTCCAAACCTCTTCCAAATAATGCTCTGATAAATTTCCTACTACTTTAGGTTTTACACCTTTTAACGTTTTAAAAAACAAATCTGTATGCATTACATCTCCTATCATATAAGATTTGATACCCCCTTTTCCTTTGTGAAAAGGTACAGTAATTGATTTTTTTTCTCCATTAATTTTGGGAAAAGTAATGGTGCCTTTTAATCTATCCATTACCATTTGTTTCTTTGATGATTTAAAACCAATAACTGTAAAAATAATTAGTGGGGTAAACAGTATTATAAAATATAGCATAGTAGTCATACTATCTTCTTTTCCAATACCTATTAAAATAGGAGATAAACAAAAAGACATTGCTATCCCAAATTTCCAATTCATCCAAATTGAAAGACTTCTATTTTTAGAATAATATTTGTCGTTAACCTCTATAAGAGTGGTATCATTACTTTTTACTTCCTCTATTTTATAGACATAAGGTTTTCCAGTAATATGTTTATCAAAATGTTGCATTATAATACCTAGGTGCTCGGATTAAAAATTTCACTTGTATTACCAATACGTACATCTTTACCATATAAATTTTTGAACTCATCAATTATTGGCATATTCAACATCACATCGTTTAAACGAATTGTAGAAAATTTGTATGCATGGTAACGATCACTTCCTAGTTGACTAGGCCAATACTCTCCTGTCATTTCATTAATTACTGTTTTGCTTATAAATAAAAATTCTGAGCTCATTTGTAGTTTTTTAAATGTATCGTCGGATATTATATAAACAAGCTCTAATACATCTATGCCTTCAAAATTGTTTAAAGTAGACTTTGCTGAAAACAGCCATTTATCTTTCTCTGTTGCTGCACTAAGTCCATTATATAATAATTTTAATCCAAAATAAAATTCACTTTTGTTGTATAAAAATTTACGCAATTGTATGGATACTTTTAACTCTGTGGTTTGTGTGTAACCACTATTTGAAGTTGCAAGTGCATCGCGAATCCATTGTATAACTATATTACTATTATCATAATCCTCGTCTTTATGTCCCAAATCATACTTTGTTATTTCACGTTGTACTCGGTAACTTATTAATAAATCATATAAATCTTCTTTGGCGGTAATAAAATTACGCCATACGGCCATCCTATTATTTATTAACGTATCTTTTTTATTATTTAATTCTTCTATATATTTATAGGGAAGAGTTTCGTTACTAATAAATATAATCTCACTACTAAAAATATTATTTAGTAAATATTTTTCCAAAGGAGTATCTGTTAGGTAAATGGCTATTATGGTAACAACAATTAAGGCTCCTATTACAATTAATAATGGCCAAAAAGTTAAAAATCCAACAGTAGACCATGCACCAACAGATGCGCCAGCGAGGGGGTGTTTTTTTAGTTTTCTTCATTTATTTTACCACCCACCAATAATCTTACGTTCTTTATGTTGTGATGGTGTACGCTCTGGAGTAGCAAAAGATCCTGGGTATAAAGGTTTAGGAAATCCTTCTGCTTTTCTACGTTCAAAATCTTGTAATCTATATTCGTCAAAAGCTGTGCCGGGAGGTAATGGACGGTTTTTATCCATATACCATACCATAAAAGTCCAATCTTCTAACACATCTCCTCCCATAACATCAGTACTTGTATAACCATTAGGATGCAGTAATGATAAACTAGGTGGTGTAGGAGCTGACCCTACATTTTTCATAGACCATGCTGCTAAACAATCTTTAAAAGGTATGGTAAATGCTTTGCCATAAAAATAATTAGGAAACGTAATATTTCCACTCATTCGATCTAATATTAATTCTTTTTTTTGGTGCGTGTAATAATAAATAATAGATAAACAGCCCACTAAAAAAAAAAGTGAAACAAAAAAATAATTTATACTTTCATTTTTTAATGTTGCTACTATTAAAGCTAATAACAAGAATCCAAAAGCACCAAAACCGGCATATTTAAATGAATCACTTGCAATAGCCTCATTCTTTATAAAATATTTATCATCTACTCGAATATAATACTCAGGATCATTTACTTCTTCTTTTTTTATGTGGCGCTTAACGGCTCTATCTACACAATGAGGTAAATATCCCCCATGTTTACCATATCGTTTTTTTATCTTCATTATATCATAATTTACCTTTATATTCTTTACCCCAATCCATTAAACCTTCTATGGTATCTATACGTACGTTCTTATAATAAAAATCAGCATACACCACTCGTGCCACATCTATAATCCCAGAACCTGGCGCGCTTTTGTAAAGCGTGACTAATTGTTAAGTTAAAAATAATAAATTGCATTGCAAATGCTAAAAAAAAAAGACACACTTCACAGAAGTGCGCCAGAGTTACGGATATGGCGAACGAGGGCGTATTAAAAGAAATTGGAAAGATAGGTTTTGGGAAACCTATGGCTTTTCTGCTCTTAAAATCTTCAGTTCTATACTCATCAAAAGCAGTAACTGGTGGTAATGGGTAGTTTTTATCGTATACCTAACATATAAACTCCATTTTTTATAAGGTTCTTGTCCGTAAAAAATATAAATTTACTTTTCCAGAATTAAATGTATTTACAAATTTTAATTACTCGCTATCTACATAACTATCCATATTCCTTTATTGAGAAATCAATCTCAATTCTAAATTAATTACAGAATTTACATCTTTATTATTTTTTACTCCAGGTTTAAATCTATTTTTAAATTTTAAAATACTAAAAATTATATCTTTTTTAATTTCTGTCATTAACTCTTTGTTTTTTTCTTCTCTTGAAACAACCTTAGTTCCTTTTTCATTCCAATAAATATAGGTTTCTTTAACATTAAATGAGTTTATATTGCCTAGACTATCAATAACAAAGCTAATATCATATTTTATGTCATTGTTTTTAAGTAAAGAATAGTCAATATTATTTAAAATTACATTAGTAAATATATCCGATAAACAAATTTCACTACAATCATAGTCGTCTGGCGCAGATGATATTAATTTAGGAAGTACGTCTAACTGGTTTAAACTGTTAGCTTGTTCTATTTGAAGTAAACCTGGTAAATCTTCGGTAATATCCTCTACTTTATTTAAGACTATTTTTGGGTTAGGATAAGATTCTATTTTTTCTAGTTCAAAAGTTAGTTCTTTATTTCTAAAAAAAACTTTTTGCTTTTTTAAAATAAAAGCTCCTCCTAGATAAACATTATTAAAGAGTAAATATTTAGAATCCTTTAATTCAAATTTGGAATTATTGAACTGAAAAATTTCTGGTTTATTGGTAGAAAAAATATTGTTGACACTAAAATCCATGGTTAATCCATTTAAATATCTAGTATAATTTTCTCTTTGCGTCTTATCCATACTTCTACCTACATTACTTGTGAAAATCCAATTAACAACTTTCCATTTTCCTTCAATAAAAATGTTGTTTCTACTTTCTTGTGCTTTACAGGTATAGATTATTATAACAAAAAGTGTTATAAATAAAGTTTTAAACTTAGTCATTATATTATTTTTTTTACCAGTTACCAATGCGTTTTCGCATTGCTTGTTGCGTTTTCGTTGCTTCAGGTGTTTTTATATTACTTTTATATATTGGTTTAGGGAAACCAGCTGCTTTACGACGTTCAAAATCTTGTTGTCTAAATTCATTAAATATTGGACTAGGTGGTAATGGTCTATTTTTATCCATATACCAAAGATAAAAACTCCAATGCTTTACAAATGATTCTTTGGTTACACTCGGTATCACATCATAAATAAGATGATAGTCCTTATCTTCTCTTTTTTCATAGCTTTGATATTCATTAAAATCGAAATATAAATTTTTAAATTGATATACTTTTTCTTGTTCATTAAAGATACTTTCTGGAAAAGTTAGTGCTCCTGTTTTTCTGTCAAAAAAATAATGTATATCACCTTTTTGGTATCTTTTAATCAAGCCATAAATTATTATAATTACCAATGGAATATAGGTATACCAAAAAATATATATCGATTCACCCTTGAAAAAAAATATTGCCTGAACAATCATTATAATTAATATAATAACTGCAGACATTTCTATATTTACTGAAAAAGGTGCTTTCTTATATAATTTACCGTCTTTTATATATCCAAAGTTCGTCGGTATATAATATTTCCCTATTTCTTCAATACTGTTTTTCATTCTTATTTTTTACCAGCCTCCTATGCGTTTACGCTCTGCTTGCTGTGATTTTGTTGCTTCTGGTGTCTTTATTTTACTTGGGTATAAGGGTTTTGTAAAACCTTCAGCCTTTCGTCGTTCAAAATCTTGTTCACGGAAACGATCAAAAGCAGCACCAGGTGGCAAAGGGCGGTTTTTATCCATATACCAAGTAATAAAACTCATACCTTCATAACATTCATTTCCTCCATAACAATAATAATCAAACGTTGGCCAATCATTCGGACGGATAGCTTCTAGTAAAAAAGCACCAACTGCATTTTCACCTCCTGTGCTATACGCAAATTCTACTTTTTCAAATTGCATAGTAATACTCTTCTGCCAAAAAAAACCCGTCATCGTTAACAACCCATCTCTTCGGTTCAATATTTTTTCTTTCTTAGGTTTTGTGAATAAATAAACTACAAAGAACAATGTTAATAAGCTACTTATTATAATTACAGTAATATCTTCTCCTTTATATTCTTGATTTAAAGGAAAAAGCATAAACAAAGCAAGTAATAAAAAAATGCCACATCCTATGTAAGGCATAAAATTAGCATCAGTAGGATAATTTATAAAATTATCATCTTGATAAAAATATATTTTTTTATGGTTCCTTAGGTCAATAGAATCCCCTGGCTTTACATATATTTTTTTCTCTACCCGATGATAATAATTCTTAATTTTTTTTGTGTTTTTATAACTCCAATGTGTGATTTTTCTTGTAAAGTCTTCTACCATGGCTTTTTGGTTTTTAAATTAGCTAACGTATCTACTACAACCTCTTTGTTTTGTTTTAAACTGGTTTGAAAAAAATATTCCTTGAACGATCATTATAATTAATATAATAACTGCAGACATTTCTATATTTACTGAAAAAGGCGCTTTCTTATATAATTTACCGTCTTTTATATATCCAAAGTTTATCGGTATATAATATTTCCTTATTTCTTCAATACTGTTTTTCATTCTTATTTTTTACCAGCCTCCTATGCGTTTACGCTCTGCTTGCTGTGACTTTGTTGCTTCTGGTGTCTTTATTTTACTTGGGTATAAGGGTTTTGGAAAACCTTCAGCCTTTCGTCGTTCAAAATCTTGTTCACGGAAACGGTCGAAAGCAGCACCAGGTGGCAAAGGGCGGTTTTTATCCATATACCAAGTAGTAAAACTCATACTTTCATAACACTCTGCACCACCATAACCAAAATAATCAAAAGTTTGCCAGTCATTAGGGCGAATTACCTCTAGCAAAAAAGCTCCTAAACCATCTTCTCCACCTGTACTATACCCAAACTCAACTTTATCAAAATGCATCGTAATATTATTTTGCCAAAAAAAACCCGTCATCGTTAACAACCCATCTCGTCGGTTCAAAATTTGTTCCTTTTTTGGTTTTGTAATTAGATAGACTAGAAAAAAAACTGTAAGAATGCTACATAAAATAACTATAAACCACCCAGCATCCGATAGAGGTTCATCAGGTATAAATAATAATCCTAAAACAAACATTAAACATACTCCAATGCCTATATATGGCATAAAATTAGCATCAGAAGGATAATTGATAAAATTATCATCTTGATAATAATATAATTTTTTATGAAGCCTTAAATCTATAGAGTTTCTTGGTTTAACGTATATTTTCTTTTCTACCCGATGATAATAATTCTTAATTTTTTTTGTGTTTTTATATCTCCAGTGTGTTATACTTCTTGTAAAGTCTTCTACCATGGCTCATCTGTTTTTATTTTTTGGTAGCCAACTGCTTAGGGTTGCACTTAAAGTCAATTGTAATATTACCGGCAACGAATCCAGCTAGGGCAATTTTGCAACGCATGTTTACAAAACTAAGCAAATAATTACATTCTTTTTTCGTTTTCTACAATACGCCCTAGCAAATATATTTATCCAATATACTGTAGTAAACGAAACAAAATATACTGCTGTTGGATTTTAAAATTTAGGCTTTCAATTCATGTCTTTAAAAAAAAAGCTACCTAAATGAATAGATAGCTTTTGTTTTTTGATTCTTTTGTTAGAACTTAATAGCTGTAGCACTCTTTACAAACGGGCGCTAGCAGGGGGTTACTGCACATCTAAAAAATGCGAAAAAGGTGAGTATGGAGCAATGTTTTTTATAAAAATATTAATATATTAAATACTCAAAGTCTTCTGGGTCATTATATTGAGACAAGTCTTTATCAAGTTCCACAATAGTTTCAAAATTATTTAGAGCGTTTTGACTTCCATTATTCTCATAAGAATTTCTGTATACCTCTTTATAATGATTAACTAGTTCATTATATCGAGAATTACCTGTCATTCTCGCAACTATAATCTTTCTATAGAGATGACCATCATTAATTAAAATGTATTTATTCGAAGGATCGTAATCTTTACTGGAGTTAATGATACTGTCTAACCATTGCAAATCACAATTATTATCGATGTGGCTCAATATAGTATTAGAATATTGTTCACTCGTCTTATTTAAAATTTCTTCAAAATCAGTCCAATTTTCAATCAATTCTGTCCCTCTATCAAGTCTCAACGCTGAGTAATTGTTTATAAAGTCATCATACTTAGAATTATCTATAAAACTTTCATTGATATAAGGCTTTAAGAATCCTATGGTTGGTGTTTTAGGATCATTATCTTTACTCAACAGATGACGATATTTAAACCAAAAATGCTCTACCTTAGGATAATTCAATGACCAGCGAAATGATAAACCTCTATAAGAAAATATTCTTTTAGTAGTTATACCCATTTGTATATAGGAAATACTCTTATTTTCAAATAACGCCTTATTTACCATTGTTAGAGGGCTTTTCTCCTCTAATTCAAACCCATAATTGGCAAAATATTTTGGGGCTAATTTTTTAAATTGCGATTCTAATCCTTTTGATGTTGTCATTATTATCAGTTTTTAACTTTCACTTTTCTTTCTATGGTAAAAGCATCTCCAACCACTCGTGCCACATCTATAATCACAGAACCTGGCGCGCTTTTGTAAAGCGTGACTAATTGTTAAATTAAAGATAATAAATTGCATTGCAAATGCTAAAAAAAAAACAGACACACTTCACAGAAGTACGCTAGAGTTGTGGATATGGCGTGCGAGGGGTGTTTTTATTTTTTATTGAAACACCATGTGCCAAGAGGATTACAAATGCAATATACAATTATACGAGCTGTACAAAAGCAGATTAGATTAATTGCTATGCAGAACTAGGGATTGCTAATATGGTATTGAGTTTTACAATAAAAGAGGAAACAAAGACTTTAAAACCTATGTTTCCTCTTTTTATATATTAAAGCTTATTGATACTTTTTTGTGTTTTAAATTTTAGTTCAATCCAATGTCACCATAAACTAATAGTTTTAAGTTTTATAGAACACGTATTGTAAATGCCTATTGTTTTAAAAGTATTACCGTATAATCTCTAATGGCGCCCCTTTTTTAGGACGGTGGAGGTGGAGGAATAGGAATGTAACATATTTTTCTGACTCTTTTTCAATATAACCAATTTGAAGTGATGGATCTCCTTTGTAAGACCCTGATTTATCATACAAACCAATCATTTTACCATCACCAAAAAACTGAACTGAAAAATCATCAATAGGTCGTAGTTTTTTTTCGTCATATGTAGCGATCTCTTTGTAAGGTTTTAAATCCTGTATCATGCCAATACTATCACTATACCAGCATTGGGCAATTTCTTTTATTTTTTTTTCTGTTAATGTAAAAAAAGTTTGATAGTCGCCTTCCGTTATGGCCCGTCCCGCAGTTTTGTATAACTTAAGCACCTCTTCTAATAATTTATCGGGATCTTCTTTACGCAAATCTACGGACTCTGACCAACCGACTAAATCATAATCCACGTCTGCATTAAAATAGCCTGTATAGACAGCCATAGGTTGTCCTTCGTCAGCATAAATCATAGTCTCTGCACCATCATCGTTAATCCCTGATTTAGTTGGTAGTTCAAAAGTAATACCGTCGTCTACAGTGTCTACAAAACCATCATCAAACACAACACCTTTTATATCTAACTTAAAGGATGCGTCTTTTGGTAGGGTCTTTGCAAAATCGCCGTTAGTTAACCGTGGGGGATATATTGTTATACTAAAACGTTGTTTACCCGCTTTTAATATATTAGGATTTATAGGAAAACTTGTTCCTATACCACCGGTACTATAATAGTTATACACATAATCATCATTAACCCTTAACTCAAAGCTACAGCCACTACTATAAAACGAAGCGTTATAATTTATAGGGGTAGTGGGTTGCTTAATTTGCTTATAATAATTTAAAAGTTCTTGCTCTGCAGTATTGGGGTTTTGTTTTGTGCAGGCTAGTAAGGTTAGTAAAAGGGTTATTGTACTTATTTTTAGTTTCATTATAGTTTTTTATTTTTTATTGAAATACCATTTGCCAAGAGGGAATCATCAGCTTTAATATCACCTTTTACTTTAATGTTTCCCTTTGCCTAAAATTGAGCTATTATTAATAATAATTTTGCTTTAATACTTAAACTTGATGTCTGTTTTTACTTATGACTAAAAACAGAAAAACTATCTAAATAATTAGATAGCTTTTATTGTTTAATTTTATTTTAGGACTTACACGTTTTTAATTAGCGTTAGCGGGCATTAAGTTTTTCTATATTATTTCAAACTGCTTAGTGTCTTCAGACCAATAGAATTCTATATCTAGCATAATTTGCTCTTCTTCTTTTATATTTCCAAAACTTAGAGCAGGATTCCCGTTTAAACGTTTTAATGAAACTTTTTTACCATAAGCGGATGTTACCATTACCGTGTTTTCAGGGAACTCGACAACATTAAAACCATTTTCAAAGTCTTTTTTTAAACTTATAAAACGAGCTTCAGATTCTTTTTCAGACAAATACATACACACTTTCATGTTATATTCTCTTGCAGAAATATAATCTTTATAAAGATTATATTTTTTACTTTGTATTATATTAATAATACGTTTATAAGCATTTCGAAGGTGTTCTTCTGCGTCCTTAACTTTATCAATGTTTTTTCCGTTTTCCCATAGGGTTTTCATTTGATACGGAACAATAGCGTTATATAATTTGGTACTTGTAATAAATAGTTTTTGTTCATCTTTTTCTAAACGCTTGGATTTAAAACTCCCTAAAGTCTCAATATCTTCAAACCCATTATAAACATCAACCAAAACAACAGAATAATTAAAATAACATCCTTCATCTAAACTAAATGTTCCGGTATTTGGCAACAACTTTATAGTAACTTCAAACGGTCCTGTTTTAGATATACCTGTATTTATAGGAATGCGAGTAGATACACCTCCTTTAATATCCATTGTCATTATTATGTTGTCATTTACTCTAATCTCAAACAGGCAAGTTCCTGCCCTAAAATCTAACATGTAATAAGGTTCTTTGACCATATTGATTTATGTTTTGTTTAATAATTATTCTGTTAAAATGCTAATATATTCGTCACCTTTTTCTGTTTGATCCTTTATATAATCTTGATAAGTAAAGTCTCCAGGTTTCTCATTAAATTCTTTAAATTTAAGGTAATTTTCCCATTTAGAAAACCACGGTAATCCTATTGCTGTTTCGTAAAAATAAGGGTTATTATTATCAACAACATGTAACCAACATTTTTTACCATATTTTTGCATAGAAACATGTAATAAAAAGCTGCGATTATTAATTTTATCCTCCCATAGTTTTCCGTCGTAATTCCCTTCTTTACGATCTTCTACTTTCTGATAACTAGTAAAATTAGGCTTACCTAAAAAATCATCTAAAGCTTTAATTAGTTGGTTGCTTTTTTCTGTTTGATAAGTCAATAATTCATACATAGCAATAATACTGTCTTTTTTAGCAAAACCAAATTTTACTGAATTTTTCCGATAATTATCATCTTCATTAAAAAAACCATACAGGTTAACACCATTAAAATTCATTAGTTCTTTTGATGCTGTTTCAAGGCTACCATTATCTAAACCATAATGATTCATACTATTCCTATTTATTTTAATATTTGGGCTTACTATAGAATCAATATGTTTACCTAGTATCTCTTTACTTAAATCAATAGAATCTTCGTTTTGCGAGTTACAACTTGTTAGCATCATTAATACTAGTGTTTTGCTAAATAATATTATTTTATTTTTCATTTTGTATTATACTTTATTTTAATTAAGATTATGATGAAATTAAGGGTATTGATACTTTACCTCCTGTTATTGTTTCAAGAATATCAAAAGGTTTAACCAATTGTTCTTTATATTCTATATCGTCTAATTTTTTGTGTGGACTAAAGCTAAACCATGATGTTCTAATTTTCATACCGACTTCCGCTTTTATAATGGCTTCAACTTGTATGCCATCAAACAGCATTTTAGGCTCGTAATTTAGCGATCCTCCATGAGATGTACCAATATAGTTTAATTCATGACCAAAAGTAATTGATCCTTCTCCTTTTACTTTAATACTTCCATTTGCGTAAAACTCAGCTATTATTACTACCAATTTTGCTTTTACACTTAAGCCAGCAGTAAGTGTAATACCTACTTTAGTGTTTATAGCAAGACTTGCCTTATTAGGCGCTGCTGTATGATACGTTAAAGATGTGTTAGCACTAATCTCTCCAAACAATTCTAAATCCATATACATGTCTATATTTACAGGATTCTCTTCGTCAGAAAGCCATTTTTTTACTTCATCCAATAAAAGCTTTGCTGCAGCATTTGCTGTACCACCTGTTGTGGCAGCAAGAGTTCCCTGAACAATAATAGCTAGTAAATCTATTACTATTGCCAGTTTTATAAGTGGAGCAGCAACAACTTTTAAGACTATTTCGGTACCAAGATTTGGGGCCGGTTTATCGTCTGTTATTCCTCTAGCGCATTGCCATTCTGCTCCTAAATATAACCTAGGTCCATCCATTACAACTGTAAAAGGCATATCTCGACCTATGCGTGTTTCAACAATTTTACCTTTAGTTTTTCCTGTAATGTATTTAGAGGCTTCTTTTAGTTTAGAAAAAATACTGTAAAGTTGTTTTATTTTGCCCTCAAACTCCTTTTTTATTTCAAAGTTGTCCTCGTATTTGTCTTCATTAATCTTATTCCAATAGGCTTTAACAACTACTTGTAATTTTACATCAGTTTGTTTCCATCTTTTTTCCGCTCCAATTTTTCCAGCTTCACTTTGCATTTCTGCATGCTTTTTATCTGATAAATTAGCCCATTTAACGCTAGCTTTATTTTTTAAATCTAGTAAAAAATCAAAGCTCCATTTAATGTCTGGAAATACTTTAACATATATAGTTTCTCTGTCTTTATAAAAATAGTATCTGCACGTGTGTATATGGTATTTATAAATATTAGGTGCAACACTGTGTGGCCATATAAAATCGATAGGCGCAATACTAATTAGAGAAGTGGGACTATATACTTGTTTTACAATGTTACTTGTTCCAATATGTTTTGAGGGTTTTTCATTGTCGTTTAAAATAGTTACTTCAGTATTATGTTCAAGGTTAGTTCCTTTTTTAAAACAATGTTCCGTACTATCTAACCCGTCAACTACTAAAGTAATATGCTTTTTAGTTTTCTCTGCGGTAATATCAGGAGCAAACGTTTCATATATTAATGACTGGCTGTCACCACCAGAGAGCATAAATCTTATAGTAACTCTTCTGTTTTTTTCATGTTGACTTTCTGTTAAATCTTCACCATTAATCAGTAATTGTCTTTTTCCATGACCTTTGCCAGTTATACGGTCTGCTCCCACACCCTTTTTAATCAAATACTCCCGTGATGACCTTGCTCTTCTGTTTGATAGGTCATCATTATACTTATGATCTTTTCTAATATCACAATGCGCTCCAAGTTCAACAGGTATAAATGGGCTATTTTTTAAAAATTTAGCAAGTTTATTAAGCACTAGTGCTGCATCTTGTCTTATATAATCTTGATCTAGATCAAAATTAATTGTCCTAGAAACAGCAAATTTCTTCATCGGGGATTCTCCCCCAACACCTAATTTTTGCTCATCAAATAAGCTTATATCTTCATTGTTATCCCAAAATGTTAATTTTTTAAAACGACAAGTTTCATAACGTTCTATGTTTATTTCGTTTTGCCCTAATTTTAATGGTCGCGCGGTTTCTGCTAATTTTACAGTTTTGCTAGAAGTTTGAAACTTAAAGACTAAATCTTTTGTTTTACTTCCAATATATGTTTTTGATCCTTTTATTTTTATTTTTGCATAATACTTTTCAGTACTATCTTTAAAATAACCATGTTTTTGTTGCCAATTATAGGTGTCTCTGAATTGTATATTTAGCTCTCCATCATAACACATTCCAGTATATATTTGAGGTAAGAGCTCATGCCCAAAATTTTCTACGTGATAGATCTCTATTTGTAGATAGACACCATTACAGCCTTCTAACTTTGCATTTAACCAAATATTATCACCAAACTTTAGTTGACCAGATAGTGCACTGCCTTCTTGCTCTTTACTCCATGTCGTACTAAGTGTTTTTTTTGGCCACTCTCCGAAGACTAATAATTTACTAGGAAATTTATTTGAGGGAGTCGTCATAAAAGGTTCGATTACCATAATTTTTGTACCACAATACTTGGGTTCAATTTTTATTTCGACCATGTCTCCTATAATAGAGCTCTTATCCTTAGCTGTAAAGGAATATAATTCTTCAGGTCTTGCAATCCATTTTGCTCTTCCTTTTCTAGTATCAGGAGTGTCTTTAAAGTAGAATGCTTTAAAGATTTCTTTTTTATTCCCTTTAATGGCAATCCTAGGCTCAAATGTATAATTATCTAATTCAACTTCTTCAAGAGGTTTAAAATATTCTACTTTGTATGCTTTAGAAAAACCATATTCTATATATGGGATATCTTCAGTTTTACTAATTAATTGACCTGTTTTTTCAACTCCAATTTTACCCATAATTAGTTGTTTTTAGAAATTATGGTTAGTCCCTCATCACTAGGTTGATATTGTAATTCCCTAACGTCTATCATTGGATTTAATTGTGCATGAACTTCGTTGTTAGCCTCGTCAGAATCACTTACAGAACCTTCTGCTGTTTGTCCATGGTCTATAATACTAATACATGGACTGCCTCCAATAGGGCAGGTAGCTTTACTATCTTCTAATAAAATTTGACCTTCATTGCTTAAAATTACATTCTCATAAGCACCATCCCATTTACTTATTATTATTTGACAAGGTTTAAAACTACTACCTGTGGGTTGCATTTTGCATTGGCCAAAGGTGTTTTTTTCAAAGGTGGCACCTCCAATGTCCATTGTAGAGGCTAATAACTTTTGTGAGCCTCCGCTATCATTAGCATAATTGCGTGTTTGTGACAATACTTTTAACTTGTCTGGAAAATCTCCAAATTGACATTCACATAAAGCACCTTGTACTACTGCGTGTTTTTCACTCATAATCTATTTATTAGATTTTTTAAAAAATCGAGACCAAAATCCGTTTTCTACTTCCTTTTCTTCTTCAGGAGTTTCAATTTCTTCTAGCTTATCTAAAGAAAACATTTTGACGGTTATTTTTTTTGGTTGAACAAATTTAGTTTCGAAAAAGGCCTCTATGCCCTGTATTACACCTGTATCTTTATGTATACCATAAGTGACATTACATGTTCCTTCTAAGGGTTTTTCATCACTGTTTAGTGTTTTGTAGTAAGGGAATTTTAGTTCTTGCTCTAAATCTAAAGCACATCTTTGATCATTTATAGTTCCGTTTATTTTTACAAAATGAATTGGGCCGGAAGTATTTTCTTCCAATATTTTTTTTGCATCATATTCCACTAACCCTGCGTTACCTGCAATATAATACTTGGGTTTATCAAAGACGTATCTAGAGTCTGTATACGACACATATACTGGTGCAAAAAATAAGTGTAAAAACCAATCTTGTTTTATTTTATTAAAAAAAAGTTCAGAAATACTTAGAGTTTTATCATTTAATTTAATGTAACTATCGGTAGTTTCTCCTTTGTAGTATTTTTTTAATTCCTTTTTTAAAACACTCCACCTGTCTTGAATTTCGTTAAAATTAGTTACACTTTTTAAAGTTCCATTTTTATTAGTCTCTAATTCTAAAGGATATATGACTTGACTTACCTTAGATGCTAATTCATCCATACTGGATTCTGGTAATTTATCATTTATGTATATATCAGTATTTCTATTTATTTGGAATATATTACTATTACTATCTGATTTTCCTAAATACTTAATTTCTAATTTATATCTCAAACTATTTTTAGCTTGATTATCCTCAAAAATAATCATGCATCCATATCTGGAATACAAGCCAGTAGGATCAAGATTTATTTTGTGATTCTTGAGTGCTTTTTTTGATATTATGTCCTCTTCCATTGTCATTTATTAAGTTATGGATGTACTAATACAGTTTAACTTTTTCTGTACTTTGGATATCGACTGTTTTACCAGAAGCTAAAGTCAGGTTTTTAGAATTGCTACTAATTGTGATTTCTTCAGATACCATTTCATGTTTTTCAGAACTAACGGATAGATTTTTTTCAATTACCATGTTTTTGTTTTTGGCCATTACAATTAGATCTTCTGCAACACTATTTGTCATGTCTTTACCTGCTGATAGCTCCATGTTTTCAGCAGCATTAATTCTTATGTTCTTAGCATTTAAAGTCATATTCTCTAACGCTGTGATTTCGATATTATTTTTGACTGTATCTATAAATATTCTATTACTGTTTTTGTCAGTAATAGTTATACTTTCTGCCCCATTACTATCATTAAACTCTATAGTATGCCCGCTTCTAGTCTTAATAGCTTTAACATCATTAGCACTACTTTGAAAAGCACCTGCTTTAGCAGCTCCATTATACAAACTTCCTAACATATAGGGATGCTCTGCATTATCACCTTCAAAACCAATCAATACTTCCTCTTCAAGTTCTGGTATAAAATGGAAGCCTTTGTCTCCTCCTGCATGAGGGGTTACAATACGTATCCAAGGGGTCATTTCTCCTGTTATTTTTTGCCAAGGCATTTGTACACGTATTCTACCAAGACCTTCTGGATCTGCATTTTCTAAAACAGTGGCGGTTTGTGTACCACTTTTAGGAAAGGCATTGATGTTGGTGTTAGGGTAGGCGTCAAAATCTGCAGTAACAGCTTCAAACCTATTTTCGTAATCGCCGTTTTCTCTATTATTATGTGTAATACTTATAACTCTGTAGTTTGCACCTTCAACTTTTACAATGTTTCCTAATTTGACGCCTGGATTATCGCTAATACCATTCAGTTTTACCTGCTGCATTTCGATAGCTTTTTTCTGTAACTCTATGTTAGAATCCAATCTTTGCTTAGCCTGTGGATCGTTATATAAGTTATGCCATACTTTGGTTTCTTTAGTATAGATACTATCTGATTTACTAGAGACAAAACCACTATAACCACTGGCACCAGAACTAATGTCTTTAGCATCTTTTTCGTGCACGTCATTTAGCAAGTAGTCGTTGGCATAAAATTTATAATTATGCGATTGTGGTGTTAAATTTAGATTGTATTCTTTAAGGTCAAAGCCATAGGTTAATGCTAACTCTTCTGCTTCCGGTGCTCCAAAGACTAACTTAGAGCCATTGTAATAAAACCACTCGCCATATTGTGCTGCTAAACGGCTAGCGTAATTGTAAGCACTTTCTCCATTTTGAACAGAGTAGTGTAGGGTAGCGGTGTTATTGGGTTGTATTAGGACTTCTAATTTAGATCTATCGTAGTCGCTAAAGGTGCGGTCTATTATTTCTGCCAATGATAAATCGTTATAAGAGGCATAATGTGGTCCATCGTCAGCTATAAAGGTTGGGCTTAAGGCTGTAATGACAACTTCGTCACCAGAACTAGCTTCATGCCCTTTTATGGTGGTTATTTGTGAGACGATACCTTTAAATTCTAATGCCTTATAACCGCTAAAACTACCTAAAGCAGACGTTTGAAGTGTTATGGTTTCTCCTAAGTAATTTTTACTAGATTCTCCAAGCGCTTGAGATAGATTTTCTAAAACATCCATACGACAGACCAACTCTAGTCTGTGATGGGCATCGATACTTTGATGTAGTTCTATTGATTTAAATGCTGAAATCTCTGTTCCTGAGATAAATATAGTAGTGTTGCTTTGTAATGCCATAGTCTTATTATATTATTAAAACTGAACTAAGTTATTATATTTTCAGGCTTTTATTTGAAGCCAAATATTATTTTTTATCTTAACAGATAACCTATTTTAAAATTGAGCTGATTTATGATATTTTTCTGCTACAATAGGTAACCATTCATTGTTTTCTTTTTTATACCAAACGTAAATGATGTTTTCTTCATCTTTTGAACCCCACTTTGCGATTCTAATTGGTATATTGTTTCTTTCGTGTTCTTCTCTTGAGTAGTAATTCTCTAAAATTTGTGTTGCATCCATGTACCCATGGCCTTTTAAAATAAATTGTTGATCTAATAATGTTAACCGACAAGTTGCTATTGCTTTTTTGTAACTGGCTTTTGATAAAAAAGAAACTGTTATAGAATCCTCTAAACAAAAGTAGCTGGAATCAATAGCTTTAGTGTTTACACTGTTTACTTTGTTCCCCTTTTTTACTTGTTTATTATTATTACATGATGAAAATGTTAAAAGGACTATTATAATTATAACAACAGTTTTCATTATTCTAAAATACTTACAAAAGTTACGTTTGGAATCATTTTGTTTAGCTCTGATTTTATTTCATCTATATATCTATTCCTTAGGTTGTTGCCTATGTTCATTAGAGCATTAGTATCTTTTACGTATCTCGATTCATATTTAGTACGGTCCTCTGCTCGTTTATAGTCATTACCATATTCGTCATCACCACCAATAGTGTGACCAAATTCATGTTTTACAGTATTTTGATTTATAGCGCCAAGTATTCTTCTTTCAGTATCAATATGTCTGAAGAAAATCTTTCTGACATTTACTGCTGTATATGCTCCTATTTTTTCATTAGGTTTTATTTTTTGAACAAAAGCTTCCCAATGTTCTCCCGAAGTTACCCATTGTATATCAAATTCAAGATTAAATTCTTTTTTGTGTAAAGATTTATTACTTGCGTTTATATCATGGACTAGAGTGAAAATAGTAAATTTATTACCCCATTGTTGCCAAATAACATTATCCGCTTTTTGATGCCAAGCCTTTTTCTCTAAATAAGTCCAATGAGATAACCCTTCAGAGACTGTCCAAATATATTTCCATTTTTGGCGTACCACAATGGTTTTACGACTAGGTTCAATATAAATATCATAAGCATCTGTTTTTTTAATGTAGTTCATCTATAAAAGTTAAGTGTTTACAATACATTATGGCAGAATATAGCACCAAGGTATAACTCTATACTGTTATTAAAATAGACAGTATTGAGTTAATAACTCTGTTGTATATACGTAGAAAAGAGTAATTATAGATTTTCTATTATTACATTTTTGCTGGCCAATTATTTGTATACGTCGTTCCTTTTATACTGACTTCTTTTGCCGAAATAACAACACGCGTTTTTAGCGGTTGCGATCCAATAGCATCAAAATCTTCGACATAGTCCAAGCAATAGGCTTCACTAAAATCTATGGTTTTAAGACTAGATAGGTTGTCTCTTTTGTAAAAGACGATACTCCCATTTTTGGTCATGTTACTAGAAATCATCCACTCTAAAAAGTCTGTTTTATTTGTAGATTCTATAAGAATAGTTATTTGCCCTCCGCGAGGTTTTTGTGATGGACGACCTGTATTATCAGCACCTTGGTGAAAACCAAAAGAGCACTCTAAAACATTCATTTCGTTATCATCGATATTAAGTTTAGCTAAAAACGACATAAGTATTGGAATTTAAATGAATAATGAAAAAATAAAGGGAGTAGCCATAAGCACTCCCTTTATTTAATTATGATACTATAACAATTAATTAAGAGTTTAAATTAAACCCAGTCATTAACATGTTCTCCATTTCCAATACCGATTCCTTTAGCAGAAATTACGAAAGACTCAGACATTGGATTGTGTCCTGTAGAATCAAAATTTTCGTAATATTTAACCATGTAACCTTCTGTGAATTTTAATTCTTTAGACGTAGAATCGCTATCTCTTTTTAAGAATACGATAGAACCATCTCTACGCTCGAAATTGTTAAACATCCAGTCAGAAAGACTAGTGTCTGCAGTAGACTCTACAGTTAATTTAATTTTACCTCCTCTTGTAATAGAAGAAGGTCTTCCTGTAGCGTCCGTTTCTTGGTGTAATTCATAAGAAGAATTTAACACATTGTACTCTTGTCCGCCTACTTTAAGTTTTGCTTTGAAAGCCATAATAAAAAATATTTAAGTAAAAATTTAAAAGCCATTATTGGCATACTCTAAATTTACCCACTTTGTAGAGCGGACACAAATATTTTCGATAAAAAGCACATTTATCTGTTAAGCCACAAGTGGTTTTTGTTTTAGTCAATGTTAGTTCTTTGGCATACAATGACATAGTCTTCTCTAATATCATTTGCTATGACTGTTTTAGAGTAGTTGATATGCTTTAAAGACTTGATCCAACTTGGTTTTCTATAAAATATCCAGCCGTGTGGTTCTTGCGAATTGTAATCTATAAAGTCTATTTTGCTTTCCGGATGCCTTTCATTATAATCATTTATAAAGAAGTAGAATAATTTTCCAAATTCCATGTTTTCAGGCGCTTTAACTCTAAAGTTAGTGACATCTGCTAAATTTTGATTTTTTTGAAACTCAAAACTAATTACTAAAGGATTTTGTAATTCTTTTTGCGTTGGTTCTTTAACATCGACTTCTAATGGATAAAACCAATTTTTATATTCTGGAACGGGTATCAATAAAGAGAACTCATATAGTTTATATACTAGGTAAGGCACCATAAAGACAATAGAAGAGGCTAAGAATGTATAATTGGTACCCTCTCTAAATTTAGTAACCACATTTAAAAAGGCAAAAAGTCCAATTAGTGTTATGGCAAACGTGAATAAAAATTCAGAAAAGAAGTCCGATTTATCTTCTGATAATGCGCTAAAAAATTTACGCATTATAAATAAGTGCAACATCCCTAATAGTAGAAAAATAATTTGCATCCCAATAAAACTATTAACAGCTGTATCGTTTAAAAATTTGCTTGAGCTTATAAAACCAACTAGAGCAAAAGAGATTAAAATAAATATAGCATATAGTATGGCTTGCTTTTTTTGCTTAGAGAAAATTTTTCTTATTTTGGTAAAAAGCATCATTATTAAAGATCCTACTATAAAAAGTAAGATGCTTATTTTAAAAGCGTTACCGCTTAATAAACTTGAAAGAGAACCCATTTTGTCTTTATATTTTGGTTGAAATTCCTATTGTGGAACAGTCTTTTGCATCTAACGAAAAGCCTAGATTATCTTTGACTTCGTATTTTGTTGTTACATCAAGCTCTAAAGGTAAAAAATAACTGTAAAATATCTCTAAAAATTTGTTTATTCCTTTATCGGAAACGTAACTATTTATTTCTGTATTACTTTTTAGCCATATGGTAACTTCTAAGTAAGGGTGAGCTAAATGGTGACCTGCATTGTCTAAAACCGAGTCTATACCTAGCCTTTTGTCTTCTTCTTGAGGTTTTGGTTTTGTACTGTTTTCGGTAATATATTTTGTGGTAAATGAAACGTCATTTTTTAAAATTTTCTCTAAACTTAGTCGTGTTAATTCTAAATTTCCAGCAATTTTAAAAGTATGAGGTAATAGCTTTATTAATTTTAGTAAATAGGGACGTGGCATGTCTTGACTTAAATTCCAGAAGTCGATAAGATAGTCGTCTTTTAAACTGTAAAAATTATTTATTAAAACACGTTCGTTTTTTTCAATATTTAATCTTTGATGGAAAAACTCATTTTCTATTGGAGAGAAAAAGGATCGAGCTGCAGCTTCTTCCTTTTTCGTTTTAATCCTGTTTGCAGAAAATGAAGTTGACCTATTGCTGGTTTGGGTATGAAAAACACCTTCAGGAAGATAATCGTATAATCCGCTTCTGGATAAATCCATGCTTAGTAAATCATCTTCTAATTTTGAAATATCGATATTTAATAAGTCTCTTCTATAAGGTCGTTGGAAGGTACTTTTATTATTGATTATAATTTGTTCAGATTTTAAATCTGTGCGTTCTTGAACTTCTGCCACCAAAACCTCTGTTTTGAGGTTTTGGTATACAGATAATAACTCGTTAAAAATTTCTTTTAGTTGTACAGCGTCCATTAGTAACTATACGTCTTAATTATCTAAAATTATGCGTCCTGCAGATACAAATTTAGTAGACCAGTAATCTTCACTTAAATCACTAATTTGTACTCCGCCGTTTCCATCATTATCTTTATTACTTGTGGAGTGCACAAACATATTATTATGTAAGTATACTCCAACATGGTTTATTTCATCATTACTTTCTCCTACACCAGTAAAAAATATTAAATCACCTTCGAAAATTTGACCTCTATTTTTAAATTTGTCAACAGAGTCTGAATGATATTGTTGGGATGCCGTACGTTCTAATCTAAATTTATGTAGAGAAGAAAATATAAATTGAGTAAAAGAAGAGCAATCAATACCTCTTTTTTTTGTATTCCCTCCATACAAGTAAGGAACATTATCCCAATCTTCAATTAAATTATAAAGTTCTACATTAGTAAGGTCTGCTGGATCGACACCAAGGATGTTTCCGTATTTTATTTGCGTTTCTGTAATAGTATAGGGGGCTTCGTCTGGCTCTGTGTTAGGGTCTTTGTAGTCAAGTGTAACAGTGTCTTCGTCTATTTTTCCTTTTCTTTTGTTTTTAGCTAAACGTTTGATTTCTTTAGCATATAGTTTATCTTTTTCTTTTAATTCTTTTTCGATATCAGCAATGCGCTCAGATTCTTTTTTTTCTTCGATACGTTGTTGTTTTTTCAATTCTCTATCGGTAACTTTTCTATTGTAAAGTTCTTTTTTGTTTGGCTCTAATTTAATTTCTTTAGCTTCAATTTTTAAGCCTGGTGCGGTGTCAATTAAAAATATATTGGTTGTAAAGTTGTTTTTCTCTACTAAAACAACTAGGGTTCCTTCAGGTAATTGTTGAGTGAAAACAAATTTACCATCATCGTCAGTCGCTTCCGTAAATTTAGTGTCTTTTATGGTTACAATCGCACCTTTAATCGGGGTTGACAATTGGGCATCTATTACAACACCTTCAAAACGGCTGTTTTGAGCGTAATTGAGAATACAAAATAGTAATAGCGTAGGTATTAAAATTATTTTTTTCATTATTAATGGATAGATTTAAAGGTGTTTTTAACGTGTTTGGATTAATTTGTAATAAAATTAGAAAAAAAAAACTTGACAAGGTTCGTATTTCGATGAAATGCAACAAAACAGGTATGAAAAGCCTTATTTTTTAAAGTATATAAATTATATTTGAATTCCTCTTTTTTTTATAATCTATAGGTCTATATTAGTTGAACAATTATACTTAAATGAATAATACATATTATAAGTTACCAATAAATGCTGAAGCGTTGATAAAAAGTAAAAATCATTCGACTTGTGATTTATCAAGCTCAATAGCTAACAATATCCATTTAATAGCAACCTCATATTTTGGAGAGTGTACTTTTGATGATTCTTATGGTTGTTCCATATGGAATATCGACTTTGATAATCTGAAAAGTACTAATAAATTAAAATCTCTAATTGAAGAGTCGCTATATGATTCTTTAAAAATACATGAAAAAAGATTAACAGGGCTATCAATTACTGTTAAAATAAAACAAGAGGAATTAAATCCTAACGGACAAAATAATAGAATAAAAAAAAGAGTCGATATTGGTATTAAAGGACGAATCAAAAAAATTGATGAAAACTTTTCTTACGTAGAGCATTTTTTTATTGGACCATTATCATATTAAAATATAAATGAATAACACAAAAGAACAAATTAAAAACAGGATGCTTAAAAAAGCGGCTAAGCTTTGGGGTGTGCCTGCTAATGAGATTGAAATGTCTTTTGATCCGCTTGTGGCGCTTTTAATAAGTGCTTGTGCTTCTGAAATAGAAAAAATTAGTGGCGAGATTAATGAGTCGCAAACTAGAATTACTGAGAAAATAATCCAGTTAATGACGCCAGAGACCATTTATGGTCCAAAGCCGGCACATGGTGTGATGAGCTCTTTTCCTTTAGATGATAGAGCTTTAGTGCAGCCGGAAACGCTTTTTTATTACAAGAAAAAAGTAACACATAAAAAAACAACTCAAAATTTCAAGAATTTATATTTTACACCAGTAGCATCTTGTAATCTAATCAAAGCTAATATTAGTTATATAGCAGTTGATAACACGATAAAAGAGGTTGTTGGTAAAAATGATTATGAGGATTTACTACAAGGGTCAAGTAATGGGAGCTTACCAAATTCAACGTTATATTTAGGGGTCACTAGTGACTTAGATACGCTTAATTTAAGTGATATTTCTGTTTATTTTGAACTTTTAGATATTGATGATAAAGCTCTTTTTTATCATCATCTAAAGTTTTCAGAGTGGTACCTTGATAATAAGAAGATTAAAATAGAATCCGGTTTTATTAATACAACCGAGAGTGCTAAATTGGATCTAGACGCTATTTTTGAAGACGCACCAAGTAAAACTAATAATCTAGTACATCAGACTTGTAATTTTTACAATAAACATTTTGTTAGAATTGTTGAATCTAAAGAGAACACCAGCTGCAAGACTTCAAATTTTGAAGAACTGGATACTTTTATATCAGATAATAAAGTGAAAGTTGATGATAATGTGCGATGGATTAAGATTGTATTTCCTCGTGTCATCTCTAATGCGACATTAACAAATGTTTATGGAACAGTGAATGCTTTTCCTGTTTTAAACCGAGAAATGAACAGCTTTTCTTACAGGCTGAAGGAGTTTATAAGTATCATTCCTGTTAAAACAGATGATTTGTTTTTGGATATAAATAGTTTGACCAATACAAACGGACAGTTATATAAACCACAGAGTAAGGATAATTCTTATGAAGATAAAGGGACTTATATCCAAAGGAGTGATAATGTCGGTAAATTAGGATATAGAAAAGCTAAAGAGTATGTGGTGTATTTATTGGAGCTATTAAAAGATGAAAGCGCCTCTTTTTCTATGTTTAATAATGATTTTTTACAATCTAACCTTAAAGAGTTAAATCAATTAATAGCGCGTTTAGAAAAGAAGGTGTTGGAAATTACCAATGAAGTTTCAGAAACCACTTATTTAAGTTTAAAACCTTTTAAGGTTAAGGAGTCCTTGTTAGTAGAGTATTGGACTACTAACGGAACTTTAGCAAATAATTTAAAAACGGGTAGTGCCTTAGAGATATATAAAGGTATTGGAATACGACAAAAAAGTAGTACTTTGCTTACTCCTACGTTTGGAGGTAAAGACCACTTGACTATGGAGGAGCGACTTAATGCTTATAGACGTTCTTTATTGTCAAGAGATAGGATAGTAACAAAAGAAGATGTAAAAGCGTTGTGTTACGAAATATACAATAATAAGATAACAGATATTCAGATAAGAAAAAGTTATGTAAAGGATATTGCGATAAATAAAGGGTTGATTAATTGTATAGAAATCTCACTGACCCCTAATCCAGATTCTATTACAAAAGAACATGAATGGGAAGCGTTAAATAGTAATTTATTATTATTTTTGGAAAATCATTCGGTTAGCGTTTTTCCATATAAAGTACGAATTTTATAAAATTTATAGTCATGGCAGAGAAAAATATTACACATTATCACATGGATAAAATGGTTAGATACCTATTTATTTTTGTGTTCTTAATTTCAGCAACAGTATTAGGGTTTCATATAAAAAACAGTTCTGGTTGTAGTACTGTTTTATTTAATACAGATGCTGAAAATTATTCAGTAGGAGAAGCAATTATGTTTAATGATTTAACCATAGATGCAGAAAAATGGCAGTGGGCTTTTGGAGATAACACGTCTTCATTTCAAAAGAGTCCTGCGCATTATTTTGAAAAACCGGGCGCTTATGATGTCGAATTAATCGTTAATGGTAGTTGTGTAGGTGTACAAACAGTAGAAATTAAGGAAGCAGTAAAAGTATTGGATTCTACAAAATTCCCTGTTTTTGATATCCCTCAATCTGTAAGAGTTGGAGAAAGTCTTGTTTTAAAAGATGAAACAAATAACGCTAGTACTTGGGAGTGGCGTTTTGGAGAAACACCAAGAATAGATGATAACAATAGAACTGCTACGTATGTTTATAAAGAACCGGGGTTGTATACTGTTAAGTTGATAGTTAATGGTGATGTAGAATACATGACTAAAAAGAAAATTAATGTTTTAGAACCAAAGGAAAAAGTATCTGTTTTAGAAAAAAGAAAGAAGAGACGTAAAAAAGTTAAGGATTGGGGAGTAAAAGAGTTTCCAGAAGGTTATACTGGGGGAAAAGAGGATGGTACAGATAAAAATGAACCACCTAAACCGATTACTGCGCCAGCAATTACAACTAAAAACTTTGAAAGAATGCTGTTACAAGTGTCGGAAGGAAATAAAACGGCTTTAGATTTTAAGCGTTATTTTTGTGG
Source organism: Olleya sp. HaHaR_3_96 (assembly GCF_019278545.1). NCBI lineage: Bacteria > Pseudomonadati > Bacteroidota > Flavobacteriia > Flavobacteriales > Flavobacteriaceae > Olleya > Olleya sp. HaHaR_3_96. The sequence continues at coordinate 3,508,011 of NZ_CP058987.1, read as the reverse complement.
CGATATTACAAAATCAGTGGTAGTAAATCAAAAAACAATGTCTTTTTCTGTACTTTGTCAAAAAATAGCAAACAAAAATATAAAAATAAAATCGTTAATAATTGATAAGCAAAAAGGAACGAATTGTATAAATAATATTTCTTTAGTTTATAAGAGAACGATATTTTAAAACCAATACCTTTTACAAAAAAAAAGAACATAATGAAAACAGGAAGCACACATCATAAAGTCAATTGGATTGATGGAATGAAGATTAATAAAAATCATTTTATCGGTATGGAAAATGCTATGATGAGTGCCTTGCATAGCAGTAATTCTAACAACGTCACACCTGTTAATTTTGGTTTATTACCATCACTTGATCCAAATCAACCATCTATCGATATGACTATATCTATCGATGGACAATCTACAATTCATGTTACATTAAACACGTGTAGAGCGATAACTTTAGGTGGTTATGAGATTAATATTACGGAAGAAGGTAGAGCGCTATTAGAGCAGTCAGGGCACATTTTAAAGCACCAGTATGGCTTAGATGTCAAAGAAGAAGAATGGTTTATCGTATTATATGTTAATCCATTTAATAAGATACCGGTTGGAGACGCAGATCCGGATGAAGATCCTCCACGTCATCCTTATGTGCTATCAGAGTATAAAATAGATGTAATACCTAAATCGGAAGCGTCAAAACAAGAAATGGGATTATATCATATAACAGTTGGTAAAGTAGCAATGGTAGGCGATAACCCTGTTTTAGTAGAAGACTTTATTCCACCATGTCGCTCTATTCAAAGTCATCCAGATTTAAAATTTACGTATTCTGAAATAGGTTCTTTTTTAAATCAAATGGAAAATTATTCCATGCACATTGTTCAAAAAATATATCAAAAAAAGCAGACTAATGACTTAGCGCATATGGTTTTGCATCTGTCTCAAAAAACAGGCGAGTATTTAAATGCTATAATTCCTGAGTTCAGAATCAACGATAAATATGAAGCACCAGTTGTGATGCTTACCAAGTTAGTTAGTTTAGCACGTGTTATTAAAAGTGCTTTAGATGTCTATGTAGGAACTGGTAAAGAAGAGTTGCTTAACTATTTAACGGATTGGTGTGATTTAAACCAAGGGGCTTTTGAAAATGTATTAATAGACATGATTGAGCTAGAATATGTACATACTAATATTAATGAATCGCTTTATAGAACATCAGCATTTACAAGATTGATGTTGTCTTTATATAAAAAATTGAATGAACTTGATTATATTGGTAAAAAATCAGATTCGAATATTTTTGTGAAGGAAGAAGTCGTAGATAATGCTGAAGTGAAAAGTAGAAGAAGCTTTTTATTAGATTAATAACACCTAATTATTTTATATAAAATGAAACCTAAAAATAATAAAGAAAGAAGAAATAGTTTTTTAAAATTTATATTAATTTTTATCGTAACAGTCGGTACTATTGTAACTGCAGTGTTTTTTGATTTTCAAATTGCAGATAAGGAAAATGAAGTTTTAAAAGAGCAAGCGATGCTAGTTAAAGAAGAGCTGAAGTTTCAAGCGGAGTTTGCAAACAAAATGGAAGTTGTTTCTATAATGATAGATTCTTTAACGGCACCAGGAGCAACAGTCTCTTTTGATAATGCTGAAATAGGTAATAAGTTATCTGATCTTCAAAATTCAATACCAAGAAAAGATTCGACTGCCAATTATGAGCTGTATGATAAGATTATAAAAACTTTTGTTAAGCTTCAAAAATCTCAAAATAGATTAATTGGGGTTAGAGAAGTAGAAGAGAAAATTAAGGAATTTGAAATTGAACTTAAAGATTGTGATGAAGAGGTTGCTAGTTTAAATAGAGACCTTCAGGTTGCTTTGAGAAAGTAATTGTTAGAAGTACAGAATACCTAAAAAAAAAGCAGTAATATCTATAATATATATTGCTGCTTTTTTTTTATTGCTACAAGTTTTGATTAAAATGTAATCTAATTTTACATATGTATAGTTTACGAAGTGTACTTATTTAAACCATACAAAATTGTATATTGCGTAATGTTTAAAACAAAACGAGAGCGTTGTGTAATTATTAATAGAGCCTTGTTATTTATAGGTTTTCTTGTTACTATGCAAAATTTTTATGCACAAGATTTACCTCCCATACAGTATTTTTCACCCAAACAGTACCAAGCAGAAAACCAAAATTGGGAAATTTCTCAAGGTAATGATAGGCATATTTTTGTCGCTAATTCTAAAGGCTTATTAGAGTTTAATGGTGCAGAATGGATGCTATATCCTTCCCCAAACCAAACAATAATTAGATCTGTTAAAGTCGTAAAGGATAAGATCTATACAGGTAGCTATATGGAGTTTGGTTATTGGTCAAAAACCAAAGTAGGAGCTTTAATATATACATCGCTATCTAAAAAAATAAAGAATAAATTATTAGAAGATGAACAGTTTTGGAAAATTACAAATCTAGATAATTGGGTATTGTTCCAATCTTTAAATAGTATTTATGTTTACAATTTAAATACGGATAGTTTTAAAATTATCCCATCAGATGCTGGTATTATTGAGATGTTTAAAGTTGATAATACGATATACTATCAAGATAGAGCTAAAGGGTTGTTAAAGTTAGAAAATGGAGCACCTAAAGTAATTGATAGTGTTTCAAGTTTGAAAGAAAAAATAATTGTAGGCATGTATTTGCTTAATAATAAACTTTTGATTGTTACTCAAAACGAAGGTGTTTTTAGCTTAGATAACAATGGATTGAACGTTTGGTCTGATAATTTAAATAAAACATTATTAAATTATTCTATTTATAGCAGTCTTAAGCTTAAAGATGATAGTTTGATGTTTGGAACAATATCAAATGGTTTGCTACAAATCTCCAAGGATGGAGAGGTTAAGCAAGTAATAAATCATACAAATGGTTTAGCTAATAATACTGTGCTTTCCATATTTGAAGATAGAGATAGTAATATTTGGTTAGGGCTGGATAATGGTATTAATTATATAAATAAAAATGCGCCTTTCAAGATTTTTAATGATGATAAAGGTGTTTTGGGAACCGTTTACGCGTCTATCATTTTTAATAATACACTGTATCTAGGAACAAATCAAGGTGTCTTTTATAAAAATGATACTGAAACCGAATTTAAACCAGTAAAAAACACAAAAGGGCAAGTTTGGAGTTTGAAGATTATTGATAATCAATTGTTTTGTGGTCATAATTCAGGAACATTTCTTATTTCTAATAATGAAGCAACAAAAATTGCTAGTGTTAATGGGACTTGGGATTTTAAAACAATAAAAAAGCATCCAAATCTTGTATTGCAAGGGAACTATAATGGTTTAAATGTTTTAGAAAAGAAAGAAGGGGCTTGGCAATTTAGAAATAAGATTGAAGGATTTGATAATTCATCTCGGTTTTTTGTATTTTCTAATGCTAATCAGATTTATGTAAATCATGAATATAAGGGCGTTTTTAAGATCAAGGTTGATGCTGATTTAAGAAAAGTTATTGACGTCTCTAAAGTTGAACGTTTAAAAAAAGGAATTTTTTCGTCACTTACAGAATATGATAATACGTTGTACTATGCAACACAAGAGGGCGTTTTTAAAAAAGGGAATAGCGATGCTAGTTTTGTAAAAGATACGGTGTTAAGTAATTTATATGAAGAACAAGGGTATTCTTCAGGTAAATTAATAGCCGATCAAAAGACAAATACATTATGGATTATAACTCAAAAAGGGCTGAATTATATTAGTCCAGGTAAGTTAAGTGATACCCCTGAAATTTCATTTGTACCCTTGTCCAATTCATTAAGAGAAGGCTTATCGGGTTACGAAAGTATTTTCAATATAAAACCTAACGTGTATTTATTTGGTACCTCCAAAGGCTATATTACTTTGGATGTCTCTAAGATTGAATCAAAAAAGTATCAAGTAGGTATTAATGCTATAGATAAATCGCCATTAAGTTCTTCTAAAACGTTAGTGGAGTTAACTGGAGCATCTCATTTTTCAAATAAAGAAAATAACTTTGAGTTTGCCTATAGCGTCCCAGAGTATGATAAGTACTTAGAGGCTGAATATTCGCATAAATTAGAAGGGTTGTACGATAATTGGAGTACTTGGAGCACAGAGGCAAGTATCCTTTATAAAAACCTATCTTATGGAGATTATGTTTTTAAGGTAAAAGCGCGTGTAGGAGGGGATGGTGTAGAGAATGTTGCTATATATTCATTTACTATTGGAAAACCTTGGTACTTGACTAACCTTATGGTTGTGTTTTATTGTTTTTCCGGGATTGTGATAGGCGTTTTAATACATTATTTTTATAAAATATACTATAGAAAGCAAAAAGAAAAATTAGTCTTAAAATCAAACCGAGAGTTAGAGCTTAAAGATTTTGAAATTAGACAGCAGTTAATGGCGCTTAATAATGAGAAACTTAGACAAGAAATTGAAAGTAAAAATAGAGAGTTAGCTATTTCTACAATGAGTTTAATCAAAAAGAATGAATTTTTGAATACTATTAAAACGGAGCTTAATCAAAAAACTAAGGATTCAAATTTAAAATCTGTAATTAAAATTATTGATAAGAATATCAATAATAAGGACGATTGGAATTTATTTGAAGAAGCTTTTAATAATGCAGATAAAGATTTTTTGAAAAAAGTAAAATCTAAACATCCAGTATTGACTCCTAACGATTTAAGATTATGTGCTTATCTAAGACTTAATTTGGCTTCTAAAGAGATTGCTCCTTTACTTAATATTTCGCCAAGAAGTGTAGAAGTTAAACGATATCGTTTGCGTAAAAAGATGGAATTAGAGCATGATGTGAATTTGACAGATTATATTTTAGGTATTTAGTAACTATACAATTCTTTAAATCACCAATACATTACCTATACAATGTATATTTTTAAATGATTGTTAAGGCATTGTCTTGTAATAGTTAACTAAAGGTTAATGCGTTTAAAATATATCATTTACGTATGTTTTGTTAGTTTTTTTTGAGTTGTATGCTTTTTGTAGCGGTTAAAATTATCAAATTATCATATTATCTGTATAATTTTGGTAAAAGCACAAAAACTTTCAAATATGAAACAAACTATTCTCTCATTTCTTTTATTAATATTTACACTGTCCGCAATTGGACAAGAGTATACAATATCAGGAATTGTAACTAGTGAACAAGATGGGTTTCCCATACCAACAGTTAATGTTATTGTTAAAAATTCTTCAAAAGGGGTAACAACAGATTTTGATGGAAATTATACTATCAATAACGTCACAAAAAACGCAACCTTAGTATTTAGTTATGTAGGTTATAAAACAAAAGAAGTTGTTATAACAAAGGGGGAAGTTATAAATGTAATGCTCTCAGAAGATGTTGCTAGTTTAGAAGAGGTCGTTATTATTGGGTATGGTACTCAAAAACGAAAAGAAGTTACAGGGGCGGTTTCTACGGTTTCAAGTGAAACTATCGAAGCACTTAAACCAACGCGTATTGAGCAAGCTTTGCAAGGTCAAGTAGCTGGTGTTAATATTACGTCGCAATCAGGGTCACCAGGTAGTGCTTCTAATATTAGAATAAGAGGGGTGTCTACTAATGGAGATAATAAACCTTTAATTTTAGTTGATGGTAATGTTATTGAAGATTTAAGTGTTATCAATCCAGGTGATATAGAAAGCTATACTGTATTAAAAGATGCTACTGCTGGTATTTACGGTGTTAGAGCTGCCAATGGTGTGATTTTAATCACGACTAAGACAGGTCGAAAAAATAGAACTATGTCATTTCAGTATGACTCTTATGTAGGATTGCAAACAACAACCAGAAAAGTACCATTATTAAATGCTACAGAATATGCTCTAATTAAAAATGAAGCGGCAGCAGCTAGTGGGACCGAGTATAATAATGATATTACTAATTTGGGTAGAGGTACTGATTGGCAAGATGAAGTTTTTCAAAATGCACCAATTTTTAGTAACTCGCTTACAGCAAGTGGAGGTACAGAGAAGTCAACCTATTCCTTTGGTGCATCATTATTGACACAAGATGGTATTGTGGGAGGTAGTAAAGCCAATTTTACGCGATATACAACACGAGCTAATTATGGTTTAGAAATTATTGAAAATCTAAATTTAAAAGCCAATCTTATTTATACAGGAACAACAAGAAAAATCTTATCAGAAGGTGGTTTAGGTTCTGTATTGTTTAATGCTGTTAATTTTGCACCAACAGATACGCCAAGAGATAACAATGGACAATATACATCGTCTGCTGGGTATCCGATTGAAGTGGTAAACCCTTTAAAACAAATAGAAAACACATTTAATCGTACTAAAGTGGATAAGTTAAGTGGTGTTTTTGGTTTAAATTATAAGTTTTTTGATGGTTTTAGTGCTGAAGCAAATTACCAATGGAATTATTCAGAAGAAAGAACAAGAAATCTTAATCCATTAGTAGAGTATGGTAATGGTTCTGTATTTGATAATACGGATAATATTCAGTTTACAGAAGGGGTATCTTTTTTTAGAGATTATACTTTTGATGCTTTTATTAATTATGAAAAATCACTTAACGAGGATACGCACAATATCAAAGCAACTTTGGGGACTTCTGTTTTTAAAACAACTGGTGATTACTATTTGGCTGTAGGTAATAATTTACCATCAACTACAATTTTTAGTGAAGCAAATATTGATGATGCAGAAACTGTTACAGATCCGTATTCTCAAATAAGTAATCGTTTTTACGACTCAAGATTATTATCCTATTTTGCTAGAGTACAATACAACTATAAAGGGAAGTATCTGTTTTCGGGAGTTATTAGACGTGATGGATCTACTGCATTTGGACCAGAGAATAAATTTGGAATATTTCCATCGGCATCTGTTGGGTGGGTAGTGTCGGACGAGTCTTTTTTAGAAGATAATACTACCATTAATTTTTTAAAATTTAGAAGTTCATACGGTATCCTTGGTAATGATAGAATCGAAGCATATGCTTTCGAATCATTATTAGATGGAGAAGGAGTCTATGTTTTTGATGATGAGATTGATGAAGGTCTTGCTATAGGAGATATTTCTAATCCAGAAGTGAAATGGGAAGAACAAAAAGCATTTGATATAGGTTTTGAAACGAGGTTATTTAACAATAAAGTAGATATAAGTGCAGATTATTTTTCACGTACTACTGAAAATTTGTTGTTAGCAGTAGAGAGTTCTGGAATTATTGGGGTTGATGCTCCTGGGTCAGGTAATCCAATTGTAAACGCTGGATCAGTGGTTAATAAGGGGTTAGAATTTCAGATTTCTTATAAAGATCAGTTCTCTGATGATTTTAAATTTAACGTCAGTTATAATTTTGCAACATTAGAAAACGAGGTTTTAGAAGTGAACAATAGTATTGGTTATGTGCCAGGGGAGGTTACTTTTGGAATCGGACAAACGGATGTTGCTAGAATGCAGGTAGGGCAACCGATAGGTGTTTTTTATGGTTTGCAAACCAATGGGATCTTTCAAACCCAATCAGAAGTAGATGCACATCCATCACAATTAGCATTAGGAGCTAATGCGCAACCAGGAGATTTAAGATTTGTAGATGTTAATCAAGATGGCGTTATTGATGATAACGATAAAACTTTTATCGGGGATCCAATTCCAGATGTTACAATGGGTCTAAATTTAACCTTTGACTATAAAAATTTCGATTTCCAGACGTATTTCTTTGCATCTATAGGAAATGATATTGTAAGAAACTATGATAGAAATGGTCTAAAAACTAATTTAACAACATATGTTTTAGACAGATGGACTGGTCCAGGGACTTCAAATACAGAACCAAGAGTAACCAATGCGGCAACTTCAAATGCTGTGTTCTCAGATTATTTTGTTGAAGACGGCTCGTTTATTAGAGCACAAAATGTACAGTTAGGATACACCTTTGATAAAGACAAATTAGAGAGTATTGGTTTGCAAAATATTAGACTGTACGTTTCTGTAAGTAACGTATTTACTTTAACTGAATATAGAGGATTTGATCCAACAGCTTCTAATGGAGATCCGATAGGTAGTGGATTTGATAATGGATTTTACCCAAATCCAAGAACCTTTTTAATTGGTACTAACATAAAATTTTAAAAAATGAAAAACTATAAATATACATTCTTACTGTTAGTTTCAGTTTTTGCTACTATTTCTTGTAGTGATGATTTTGTAGATGTTGAATCTCCAAACGAAAATTCTGAAAACTATTTTAATTCAGAATCAGATTATCAAAATGCTTTAACAGGTGCTTATGACTTGTTGCAATCCACTTATTTAAATGTTATGCTAGGTGAGATCGCTTCGGACAATACATTAGCAGGAGGAGAAAGTGCTACTGATTCTCCAGGGATTCAGCAGATAGACGATATGATACATACCTCTAATAACGTGCAACTACGCTCAATTTGGGGCTGGATGTTTGCTGGTGTTAACCGTGCTAATTACATATTGGAGTTTCAAAATAAAACAGACTTTAGTGGTAAAGAAAATGTGTTAGCGCAAGCTAGATTTTTAAGAGCGTATTACTATTTTGAATTAGTAAAATGGTTTGGAGATGTGCCACTAGTGGTTGATCAACGTTTTATATTCGGAGATCAATTTTTAGTGGATAGAACACCAAAGGAAGAGATTTACGCACAAATTGAATTAGATTTACTATACGCAGTAGATAATTTGCCATATGTACAATCTCAAACAGGTCGTATAACTAAGGGGGCTGCACAAGCTTTATTAGGTAAAACCTATTTGTATCAAGATAAATTTGGTGCTGCAGCTTTAGTTTTAGAAGACTTAATAAATTCGGGACCTTATAGTTTAGTCGCAGATTATACGACTATTTTCGAAAATGATAATGAGAATAATGTGGAATCTGTTTTTGAAGTGCAATACTCCGATTTACAGGGGGCAGGTTTTGAATGTTTACAGTGTAGTGAAGGTAATGTCGCTGTTGGATTTAATGGAATACGTAATTACGATGGACCATTATTTGATTCGGGATTTAGTTTCAATGTGCCAACGCAAGAAGTCGTCGATGAGTTTGAGAGTGACGATCCAAGACTGGAGACCGCTATTTTAGATATTAATGCTTGGGCAACTGTAACAGGAGCTACTTTTGGAACAGGAAATGAGCATACAGGATATTTTAACAGAAAATATATAGCACGTCAAGGCGATTCTAATATTGGTGATCAAAATTTGACAAACCCTAATAACTACAGAGCAATACGTTTTGCAGAGGTATTGTTGATGGCTGCAGAAGCTTTAAACAGAGGGACTATTGCAGAGGATAGAGCTCAAAATTATCTTAATATCGTTAGACAGCGTGCTTTTGGAGATATGGATCATAATATTACATCATCAGGGACTGCACTAACACAAGCTATTTATCATGAACGTCGTGTAGAGCTAGTTGGAGAAGGTCATCGTTTTTTCGATTTAGTTAGAACAGGACGTGCTGCTTCAGAAATTGATGGGTTTATCACAGGAAAACATGAAGTATTTCCTATTCCACAAATAGAGATTGAATTAACAGGTAATCACTGGACTCAAAACTCAGGTTATTAATAAAAACGTATATAAATTAAAACGAAATATAACATGAAACATTTTAAATATATTCTTAGTTTATTTTTAATAATTACAGCTTTTGTTGCTTGCGAACAGGACGACGATTTACTAGATCTAAATGCAATAGCGGCACCTACAAATGTGGCTGCATTTACCACTATAGCCCAAGGTAGTTCTGGGATAGTTACAATAACACCAACAGGAGAAAATGTGACTAGCTTTGTAGTCTATTATGGAGATGGTTCAGAGACTGATTCTGGTGTGTTAAATCCAGGAGAAAGTACTGAAAATGCTTATTTAGAAGGGACTTACGATATTGTTATTACTGCCTCAGGAATAAATGGAAAAACAACAACTGTAGCACAAACGATAGTGGTGTCTTTTCAAGCACCAGAAAACTTAGTCGTTACCATTGAAAATGATAACGCCGTTTCTAAACAGGTTAATGTTACTGCCACTGCAGATTTCGCTATGTCTTACGATGTCGATTTTGGAGATGCAGCCGGAACAGTAATAACAACTAATATTGGAGAGGTGACTTCTTTTGTTTATGAAGCAGCAGGAACCTATACAATAACGGTAACCGCTAGTAGTGGTTCTGTAGATACAATTTCTTATTCAGAAGCGTTTGAAGTTACTGAGATATTAGCACCTTTAACTGCAGCGCCAACGCCTCCTAGTAGAGTGGCAGAGGATGTTGTATCTATTTTTAGTGATGCGTATACTAATATAACTTTAAATGAATTACCTACAGATTGGTCTTCTACTGGTTTTGAAGCGACAACTGTAGCTGGAAATAATGTTTGGAGATTTACAAATTTAGATTTTGTTGGAATGGTTAGTAATTATGATAATGGTATAGATATTTCTGCTATGGAAATGTTACATATCGATTACTGGGTACCTTCAGGAACTGATAACGAATTGTTAGTTAAAATTGTAAACACGATTGATGGCGGAGAAGCTGTGGAGTCTTTAGGTGCTACAGTAGGTGGTTCTTGGCAAAGTATTGATGTTGATATGACTGGTTTTGATGATGGAGACCTTGCAAACACAAATAAAATCACGCAAATTTTAATTGACGCAGATATAGTTGAAGATATAGTTTATATAGACAACTTTTACTTTTATAAACAAAGTGCTACAACTGGTTCATTTAATGATGGGCTATTAACTAATGGTGATTTTGAAAACGGAAGTAACTCTTGGATAGTAGGTGTTGATGATACAGCTGCTGCTCCAGTGGTGACAAATAGTGGTAATATATATTATTCTTATGACATTACTTCAGCTGGTAATTCATACGATGTTAATTTAAGTCAAAAAGTAGAAATAATTCAAGGTAATACGTACACCTTAACCTTTAATGCTTGGTCAGACGTAAATAGAGCTATAGTAGCAGGAATTGGACTGAGTGCAGATCCATGGTCAAATGATTCGCAATCAGTAGATATTACAACAACTAGCACAACATATTCAATAACATTAAGCGCTGCAGATTTTGGGGCGATTGATGCACGTGTTATTTTTGATTTAGGTGCAGAAGTTGGTAGGGTTAATATTGATAACGTATCTCTAATAATAGGAACAGGTAATACCGTTATTAATGGTAATTTTGAAAACGGAAGTGATTCTTGGATTATAGGTGTGGAGGATGCAGTTGCAGCTCCCGTGGTTACCAATAGTGGTAATACTTTCTATTCCGTGAATGTTGAAGCAGCAGGAAATTCATACGACGTAAATGTTAGTCAAAAATTAGAGATTATTCAAGGAAATACATACACCTTAACATTTGATGCTTGGTCAGATGTTAATAGGTCTATCGTTGCTGGGATAGGCTTAAGTGCAGATCCTTGGTCTAATGCTACAGAAACAGTTGCTATTACAACTAATAGAACAACATATGCACTTACTTTAGTAGCTACAGATTTTGGAGCTACAGACGCTCGTATCCTTTTTGATTTAGGAGCAGAAATAGGGACCGTTAATATTGACGATGTTACTTTATCAAGTAACTAATTTTAATCTATACTCTGTTAACCATAATTAATATTAAAAAATAGAAAATGAAACATATATTAAAAATAATATCATGCATTCTTGTTACAGCCTTCTTTTTAGGCTGTCAGGAAGAAGACCAAACTTTTGGTAATATAGTGGCACCAACCAATATCGTTATTATGTCCGAGATTGTTGGTCAAGATGCTGCAAATCCAAATGGAGACGGAAGTGGATTGGTTAATTTTACAGCAACAGCGGATAATGCTTTAAGTTATAAATATAGCTTTGGAAATACTGAGCAAAATGCACCTTTGGGAGAAACGTCTTTTACGTTTTCAGATCTAGGTGTAAATACCTACACAGTGACTGTAGTAGCTTATGGAACAGGAGGCGTATCAACAACAGCGACTACAGAAATAGATGTTTTAGCGACATATTCTGCTCCAGCAGATTTACTGGAAGCTTTAGTTGGAAATGGCTCTAAAACATGGCGAATTAAATCTGAAAAACAAAGCCATTTTGGTCTAGGACCAGTAGGTGGTTTAGTTCCAGCAGAATGGTACGGCGCAGCTGCTGACGAGAAATCTGCTACGGGTATGTATGATGATCGATATGTATTTAATGAAGATGGTACTTTTACTCATATTGTTAATAGTACAAATGATGATCCAACAGCAGATCCAACAGGAACTATTTTTGGTCGTGATCCTTTAGTAGAGGAATTGGGACCACATAGTGAGACGGTAAATGGATCAGATATAGAAAACTATCCGTATCAAGATTATACAGAAAACTGGGTTCTTACAGCACCAGGTGGAGTGGAAACAATTAATCTTACAGGTTTAGGTTTTATAGGCTATTATACAGGTGGTAATCATAAATATGAAATATTTAGTCGTGATAATCCTAATGAGTTAACCATTAGAACTAGTGATGGTAATAGTGAATTTGATTGGTGGTTTATTATTACTTCTGAAGAAGAAGGTGTTACTAATCAACTTCAAACCATCTATACTAATTTAGTATGGTCAGACGAATTTGATGTTAATGGAGCTCCGGATCCTGCTAATTGGACTTATGATTTAGGTGTTGGTGAAAATGGTTGGGGTAATAACGAATTACAGGAGTATACCGATAATGCAGATAACGTCATAGTAGAAGATGGATCATTAAAAATTACTGCTAAAGCGGAAGGTAGTGCTTATACTTCAGCACGTTTAAAATCGGTAGATTTATTCGAGTTTACTTATGGAAGAGTAGAAGTAAGAGCTAAATTACCAGCTGCTCAAGGAACTTGGCCAGCTATTTGGATGTTAGGTGCTAATTTTGAAACAGTAGGTTGGCCTGCTAGTGGAGAGATTGATATTATGGAACAAACGGGGCAAGATAAAAACACAACCTTAGGAACCTTACATTATCCAGCAATGTTTGGAGGTAACGGAAATACGGGGTCTACATCAGTGGCTACGTCAACAACAGCGTTTCATAATTATGTTGTAGAATGGACACCAGATGTTATTAAGATTGTAGTGGATGACGTGGTCTTTCATACTGTAATTAATTCAGATTCATTACCATTTAATGATGACTTCTTTTTTATACTTAATGTCGCAATGGGAGGAAGTCTAGGAGGAACTGTTGATCCAGCATTTACTGAAGACACAATGGAAATAGATTACGTAAGAGTTTATCAATAAATATGAAATTAACCAAGTATTATTATTTAGTCATAGCGGGTCTTCTCATTATTTCTTGTAAAAACAATAATGAGAACGACTTAGCTATAAATGATGGAGAAACATCAAGTATAGAAGATAAAGTCTCTGTTTTACTTTCTAAGATGACCTTAGAAGAAAAAATAGGGCAGATGAACCAGTATAATGGCTTTTGGGATGTTACGGGTCCAGTGCCAGAAAATGGAGATCAAGCTAAAAAGTACGACCATTTACGTAAAGGTTATGTAGGGTCAATGCTTAATGTTAGAGGGGTAAAAGAAGTTATGGCTGTTCAGAAAATAGCTGTGGAAGAAACCCGTTTAGGTATTCCATTAATTATTGGGTTTGATGTGATCCATGGTTATGAAACTTTAAGCCCAATTCCGATAGCAGAATCTGCAAGTTGGGATTTAGAAGCTATCAAAAAATCGGCTCAAATTGCAGCAAAAGAAGCAGCAGCAGCAGGAATTAATTGGACGTTTGCACCAATGGTAGATATCTCAAGAGATGCGCGTTGGGGACGCGTTATGGAAGGTGCTGGAGAAGATACTTACTTAGGCTCTAAAATAGGAGTCGCAAGAATCAAAGGTTTTCAAGGTGATGATTTAACAACGCCATTTTCCATAGCAGCTTGTGCGAAGCATTTTGCGGCTTATGGTTTTGCCGAAGCTGGACGGGATTATAATACAGCAGATATTGGGACTTCAACGCTTAATAATGTTATTTTTCCACCTTTTAAAGCCGCTAAAGAGGCTGGTGTTAGGACTTTTATGAACTCGTTTAACGAGCTTAATGGGATTCCTGCAACAGGAGATAAATATCTACAGCGTGATATCTTAAAAGAAAAGTGGAAATTTGATGGATTTGTAGTTTCGGATTGGGGCTCAATCTCAGAAATGATTGCTCATGGCTTTGCCAAAGATGGTAAGCATGCAGCCGAGTTAGCAGCTAATGCAGGTTCTGATATGGATATGGAATCGTATTTGTATGTCGAAGAATTGGCAGGTTTAGTTAATGAAGGAAAGGTCGATATAAAATATATTGATGATGCTGTTAGTCGAATTTTACGTGTAAAATTTGAACTAGGGTTGTTTGATGATCCTTATCGCTATCTAGATGAAGCTCGTGAAAAAGAAGTGATAGGGAGTCAAGAAATTCATGATGCGGCTTTAGACATGGCTAAAAAATCTATTGTACTTCTTAAAAATGAAAACAATATTTTACCACTTAAAAAAGACGGACAAAAAATAGCATTAATTGGTGCTTTGGCATCAGATAAAACAAGTCCGCTAGGAAGCTGGCGTATTGCAGCAAAAGATAGTACAGCGGTATCTGTTTTAGAAGGATTAAAACAGTATTCAGGTAATACAATTACGTATGCTAAAGGTGCAGATGTGTCTATAGGTAAAACAGAATTTGCTTTTGAAGTAAAAATAAACACTACGGATAAAAGTGAATTTAATCAAGCGATTAAAGTGGCTAAGCAAGCCGATGTAGTTGTTATGGTGTTAGGAGAACACGGTTTTCAAAGTGGGGAAGGAAGAAGTAGAACAGAATTAGGATTACCTGGTGTGCAGCAAGAACTTCTAGAGGCTATTTATAAGGTGAATAAAAACATTGTTTTAGTATTAAATAATGGAAGACCTTTGACTATTAACTGGGCCGATGATAATATTCCTGCAATTGTTGAAGCTTGGCAATTAGGAACGCAAACGGGTAATGCCGTAGCTCAAGTTTTATATGGGGATTATAATCCTAGTGGAAAATTACCAATGACGTTTCCTAGGCATGTAGGACAAGTACCAATTTATTATAATTATAAAAGTACAGGTAGACCAACATTACCAGGAGAAGATGTTGTGTTTTGGTCACATTATCAAGATGAAGAAAATACGCCTTTATATACGTTTGGTCACGGGCTAAGTTATACAACCTTTAAATACAGTAATTTGAAGATTGACAATACGTTTTCTAAAAATAAAACAGTTAAGATATCTGTCGACCTTACAAATACAGGGAAACGACAAGGTAAGGAAGTGGTCCAATTATATATTCGAGATGTATTTGCTAGTGTAACGAGACCTGTAAAAGAACTTAAAGGGTTTGAGTTAGTCGCATTAAATCCAAACGAAACTAAAACAATCGAATTAATTTTATCTGAAGATGAGCTTGGGTTTTACAATAATCAAGGTGCTTTTATTGTTGAAGATGGCGATTTTGAAGTGTTTGTCGGTGGAAGTTCTCAAACTGAATTAGCAGATAAATTTAAGTTATAATGAAGCTCTTAAAACTAGTATTAATTGTCATAATCTTTGTGTCTTGTAAAGACGGAAAACAAGAAAGGGATACCTTTAGTTTTATAGATCAATTTGAAGGACAACAATTAAATCAAGATTATTGGAATTATGATCTTGGTGACGGTTGTCCTAATTTATGTGGCTGGGGTAATAATGAGCGACAAATATATACTAAGGACAATATCACTGTAAAGGATGGAAATCTTATAATAACAGCCACTAAAGATGCGACAGGATATTATTCTGGTAAAATAACTACAAAGGATAAAATTGAATTCCAATACGGATCAGTAGAAGTCCGAGCAAAACTCCCTCTGGGATCAGGGTTATGGCCCGCATTTTGGATGTTAGGTAATGATATAGAAACGAATACTTGGCCTGGTTGTGGAGAAATTGATATTTTAGAATATGTTGGTAAAATGCCAAATCAAATTCATACCACACTGCACACGCCTGATAGTTATGGACAATCTGTAAATACAAAAATCACGACTATTCCAGATATAGAAGAAGGCTTCCATAATTACAGAACTAATTGGAGCAAAGATGCTATTTCATTTTATGTCGATGATATTTTGGTATATACGTTTGCTCCTGAAGTTAAAAATGATAAAACATGGCCTTTTAATAAGCCTTTTTATATCATTATAAATTTAGCTATTGGCGGCGATTTTGGAGGTCCAGAGGTGGACGATTCTATTTTCCCTCAAGCCTTTGCTATTGACTACGTAAAAGTGTCAAGTGCAGAGTAATTAAAGACTAACGATTTTGATTAAATAATAGTAAAAAGGATGCCACTAAATATGGGCATCCTTTTTTTATACCTGATAATTATTCAACGTGCATTAAAGCATATTCGTTTTCAATTCTAATTTGTTTTCCTTTGGTACTAATTAAACCTGCTTTTTTAAACTGAGACAAAATTCTAATAGCACTTTCTGTTGCTGTTCCAACAATACTGGCGTAATCGTCTCTAGATAAGGTTAACGCAAGATATCCCTCCTGATCTGTTGCAAAATTCCTTTCAACATATAATAAGGTTTGCGCTAAACGTTGCTTTACTGTTTTTTGAGCCATATTAACAATGCTATCATCAGATTCTCTTAAATCTTGAGCCATTCGTTTTAAAACATCCATAGAAAAAGCGACGTTTTTTTGTAAATCAATCAAGATTTCCTGTTTTGGAATAAAACAAATTTGCATATCGTTTATTGCTACAGCTGTTAAGTTAGAATGCTCACCACTCACTAAAGAGCGTTGTCCCATCATACCACCTTTAACAGATAGTTTGACGACTTGTTCTTTACCGTTTTCGCTAAGTTTAGTTAATTTACAAACCCCTTCTCTTATACAATAAATACCATTTAAAGCATCTCCTTCTTTAAAAATGATGTCCCCTTTTTTGATTACTTTACTAGTTTTACATGCAGAAACACGGACTAGCTCATCTCTTGTTAAGGTTTTTAAACTATTGAATTGCCTGACAATACAGTGTTCACATTTACTCATACCTTTGTTTAAAATTGCAGTGTATACCAAAAGTATACATTATATGACAAATATCATGAATTAAGAGGTTACAAAGTGTAACCTTTGTTACAGGTAAACGAGCAAGTTATGGAAATTAAAGTATGTTATCATTGTGGCGATAATTGTACAGATACAACGATCCTTTTAGAGGATAAACCTTTTTGTTGTCAAGGTTGTAAAACAGTTTATGAAATCTTATCAGAAAGTGATTTAACCTGTTATTATGACATGCAATCCGCTCCGGGAGCTATTCCTAAAGAGATAGAAGGGAAGTATGATTTTTTATCTCAAGACAAAATTATAGAAAAGTTAGTCGCGTTTGATGATGGTAAAACTCAGATTGTAACACTTTATATTCCACACATCCATTGTAGTTCTTGCATTTGGATTCTAGAAAATTTAAATAAATTAAATCCAGCGGTCACTTTATCTCAAGTTAATTTTGGCAAAAAAACGGTGCGTGTATCTTATAATACAGCGTCGTTTTCACTTAAGGAATTAGTGCTATTACTTAGCTCGGTTGGATACGAACCATACATAAGTTTAGAAGATTATAAAACAGGACAAGAAAACGTTAACCGAAGCTTGATTTACAAATTAGGTATCGCAGGTTTTGCTTTTGGAAATGTTATGTTTTTGTCTTTTCCTGAGTATTTTGAGGTGAATGAATTTTGGTTAGAGCAATACAAACATGTGTTTAGATGGATTATGTTTGCTTTTTCTTTACCAGTTGTATTTTATGCTGCTCAGGATTATTTTATATCTGCTTATAAAGCCATTAGAACACGAATTTTAAATATAGATATTCCTATAGCTTTGGGTATTGTTGTTTTGTTTGTGCGAAGTACTGCAGAAATAGCATTCGACCTAGGGGCAGGATTTTTTGATAGTTTGACAGGGTTGGTTTTCTTTTTGTTATTAGGAAAATTTTTTCAACAGAAAACCTATTCGTTTTTATCTTTTGAGCGCGACTACAAATCGTATTTCCCTATTGCTGTTACTAAAATTTCTAATGGAGAAGAAGTGCCTGTTCAAGTCTATGATATCGAAAAAGGAGATCGCTTATTAATCAGAAATCAAGAGTTAATTCCTGTGGATGGTATATTTATTAATGGAAACGCAAAAATAGATTATAGTTTTGTTACTGGAGAATCAGAAACGGTTACTAAGCAATCAGGAGACAAGTTATTTGCAGGAGGAAAGCAAACTTCTGGTGTTATCGAGATGGAAGCAATTAAATCTGTGGAGCAAAGTTATTTAACTCAGTTATGGAGTAATGATGTGTTTAGTAAAAATAAAGACGATGGGTTTACATCATTAACTAATGCTATTAGTAAACGATTTACTATTGCGGTGTTAAGTATTGCTTTTATAGCCACTATTTTTTGGTTGTTTAAAGACTCTAGTAAAGCTTTAAATGTCTTTACAGCAGTTTTAATTATAGCTTGTCCTTGCGCGATTGCCTTATCAGCGCCTTTTACGTTCGGTAACTTATTACGTATTTTAGGAAAGAAAAAATTCTACATAAAAAACGCGTCTGTTTTAGAACAGTTAGCCCATATTGATACTATTATATTTGATAAAACAGGAACGATAACATCCAATAAAAAAAGTGATGCAAAGTATGAAGGTTTACCATTGAGTACAGCTGAAGGTATTTTACTTAAAAACACTTTGCGTGGCTCTAATCACCCATTAAGTAGGAGCTTGTATGATATTTTAGACAATAATAATATAGTAACACTAGATACGTTTGAAGAACATTTAGGACAAGGTATAGAGGCGTCTCATGCTTCGGGAAACATTAAAATTGGTTCCGCTAAATTTGTGGGTTATCAAAATGAGAATGCGGTACTAAATACAGCAGTTCATATTAGTGCGAACAATAGCTATAAAGGAAAATATACGTTTTATAATAGCTACCGTAAAGGGCTGTCAAAATTGTTTAATACCTTAAAAAAGAAGTTTGACTTAGTTATTTTATCTGGAGATAATGAAGGTGAATTAGATAATTTGAAAAAGCTTTTACCTTCAAAAACTAAAATGTTATTTAATCAAAAACCAGATGATAAGCTAGAATATATTAAATACCATCAATCAGAAGGTGCAAAAGTATTGATGGTGGGGGATGGTTTAAATGATGCTGGAGCTTTAGCACAAAGTAATGTGGGAATTGCTATTTCAGAAAACGTTAATGTGTTTTCTCCTGCTTGCGATGCTATTTTGGATGCTACTAAATTTAATCAACTGTACCAATATATAAAAGCCTCTAAAAGTGCTATTAAAATTATAAAATGGAGTTTTGTACTCTCTTTTTTCTACAACGTTATTGGATTGTATTTTGCAGTAACAGGACAGTTAGCGCCCGTGATAGCAGCTATTTTGATGCCGTTAAGTTCTATTAGTATTGTCGTGTTTACTACAATAGCAACTAATTGGGTGGGACGTAAATTGAAGTAATATTTTTTATGTTACGATACTAACGGAATAAAGTAAAAAGGAGAAGAAGAGATTAGTTAAAAGAAGGTTAGCTAAATAGATTTACTTAATTGAAGGTCTCGATCTAAGTTTCGGTTGTGCTAAAAATAGCGTGGCATAAATTCAGCGAAAGCTAAAAAAAAACAATCTTAAATATATCTTAATTTTTTTTTCAAAAATTAGTTGAAACATGATAAATATCATCTTTTAAACAGGGCTTCTCAATTACTTTTGTAGCATAACTTCTAATAGGTATGAGCGTTATATATATTTTACTAACAGTAAGCATTGTTGTCGCAATTGTCTTTTTTATGGCTTTTATAATAGCTATAAGAAACGGGCAGTTTGATGATGGTTATACGCCTTCAGTACGTATGCTTTTTGAAGACGAATTGGTTAAACCCAAAGAATCACTAACTAAGAATAATAAAAAAGACTAATCACAATTAATTATGGAAATGCAGCAATTTTATTACGATAACAAAATCGTTAAAAAGTTTCTTTACGCTACCATCCTCTGGGGAGTTGTTGGTATGATTGTAGGGCTACTTTTAGCTTACATGTTTTTGTTCCCTAACATGACCGATGGAATCTCATGG
The DNA here is from genome assembly GCF_019278545.1 of Olleya sp. HaHaR_3_96. Taxonomy (NCBI): domain Bacteria; kingdom Pseudomonadati; phylum Bacteroidota; class Flavobacteriia; order Flavobacteriales; family Flavobacteriaceae; genus Olleya; species Olleya sp. HaHaR_3_96. The sequence goes on along the minus strand of NZ_CP058987.1, from coordinate 3,487,755 downwards.
CTAAGTTTTGGACGTTTAAGACCTTTACACACCAATGCGGTGATTTTTGCATTTGTGGGTAATGCTATTTTTGCAGGGGTATATTACTCTACGCAACGTCTATTAAAAGCTAGAATGTATAGCGATTTGTTAAGTAATATTAACTTTTGGGGATGGCAATTAATAATTGTTGGTGCTGCTATAACATTACCTTTAGGTTATTCGACATCAAAAGAATATGCCGAATTAGAATGGCCTTTTGATATTGCTATTGCGTTAATTTGGGTGGCTTTTGGAGCGAACTTGATTGGAACAATGCTCAAGCGTCGTCAACGTCATTTATATGTTGCTATTTGGTTTTACATTGCGACATTTGTAACGGTTGCGGTATTACATATTTTTAATAGTTTGGAAATCCCTGTTAGTTTAACAGGGATGAAAAGTTATTCTGTTTATGCAGGAGTACAAGATGCTTTAGTACAATGGTGGTATGGACATAATGCAGTAGCGTTTTTCTTAACGACACCATTTTTAGGGTTGATGTATTACTTTGTACCTAAAGCTGCTAACAGACCAGTATACTCTTATAGATTATCTATTGTTCACTTTTGGTCTTTAATCTTTATTTACATTTGGGCTGGACCACACCATTTACTGTATACAGCGTTACCAGAATGGGCTCAGAATTTAGGAGTTGCATTTTCAATTATGTTATTGATGCCGTCTTGGGGAGGGATGATAAACGGATTATTAACACTTCGTGGTGCTTGGGATAAAGTACGTGTTGATCCTGTACTTAAATTTATGGTTGTTGCTATTACGGGGTACGGAATGGCAACGTTTGAAGGACCAATGCTATCACTTAAAAATGTGAATGCGATTGCGCATTATACAGATTGGATTATTGCTCACGTGCATGTTGGTGCTTTAGCGTGGAACGGGTTTTTAACTTTTGGTATGATTTACTATTTAGTTCCAAAATTATTTAAAACAAAATTATATTCTTTACCACTAGCAAACCTTCATTTTTGGATTGGTACTTTAGGTATTATCATGTACGCCTTACCAATGTATGTTGCAGGGTTTACACAAGCTAGTATGTGGAAACAATTTAATCCAGATGGGAATTTAAAATACGGGAACTTCTTAGAAACAGTAACCGAAATTATGCCAATGTATTGGATGCGTGCCATAGGAGGGACTTTATACTTAACAGGAATGTTAATCTTAGTCTTTAACGTGATCCAAACGATAAGAAAAGGAAGTGTTGTTGAAGATGAATTAGCGGAAGCTGCAGCTTTACAACGTGTGTCTAAAAAACGTGTTTCTGGAGAAGGATGGCACACTTGGTTAGAACGTAAACCAATTAGATTAACTATTGGTGCTACTATAGCTATCTTAATTGGAGGTGTTGTACAGATTGTACCAACAATAATGGTAAAATCTAATATACCAACGATTAGTAGTGTTAAACCCTATTCTCCTTTAGAGTTACAAGGTCGAGATATTTATATAAGAGAAGGTTGTGTTGGATGTCACTCACAAATGATTAGACCTTTTAGAAGTGAAGTAGAACGTTACGGAGAATACAGTAAAGCAGGAGAGTTTGTTTATGACCATCCATTTTTATGGGGAAGTAAGCGTACAGGTCCAGATTTACATCGTATTGGTGGTAAATATTCTGATAACTGGCACTTTAATCACATGTATGATCCACAAAGTACATCATCAGGGTCGATAATGCCATCTTATAAATGGTTAATCAATAACACATTATATAAGTCTGATATTGAAGATAAAATGAAAGTGATGGTGACTTTAGGTGTGCCATATACGGACGAAGATATTGCTAATGCGCAGACGGATATGTTAGCACAAGGAACAAAAATAGAGAAGAACCTATATACAGATCCTGATTTTGCAGAAGCTTATGAAGCGAGTAAGAAAAAAGGTGGAGCTGATTTTGTAGAAATGCGTAACAGAGAGATTGTTGCAGTTATTGCTTACCTACAACGTTTAGGAACAGATATAAAAGAAGGTAAAGCAGAAACAACAGAACAAAACTAAAACGTCATGTTAAAATTTGTAAAAAATCATTTAGACAGTATTGCAGGTGTAGAGATATACCCAATCCTTTCATTACTTATATTCTTTGGTTTTTTTGTAGCTCTTTTTTGGTGGGTAATTACTGCCAAAAAAGACTACATCACAGAAGTGAGTAATATCCCATTAGATTTGGATAATGAATTCGAAGGAGAAAGCGAAACAAAATCATGAAGCAGAGGCCTTTGATTTTTAATTGCACTATAATTAAAAGCAGAGGTTCTATTTGTCTTTTTAAAAACTATAATAACTAATCAAATGAAAAATTTAATCCCGTCTTACGTCAGAGTCCCTGTTATATTTTTTACAATCTTCGGATTGGTAGAATATTTTGTAGACTCAGGAGATAAACCAGCCTTTATTGAGTACCCTCTAATCATGTTATTTTTAGCATTGGTATTATTTGTACTTATTGCAATTGAAGGTATTGTGGGGTCCATTGAAAACGTGTTGTTTCAAAGTTTAGACGCTTCAGAAAAAGAACGATACATCGCAAATGCACCAAAAGCACCTCAGTTTACTAAGCTAAAAGCGTTATATAATAAGCTTAAAGGAGATGAGAAGCCAATAGAAGAAGAGCACGAAATTATCTTAGATCACAATTATGATGGTATTAGAGAGCTTGACAATAATTTACCACCATGGTGGCTATATTCTTGGTATGCATCTATGGTTTTTGCGGTAATTTATTTATTCAATTTTCATATTACGGGAACGTCAGGAACACAATTTGATGAGTTGGATAGCGAATATGCTCAAGCAAAAATCGATATTGAAGAATATAAGAAAACGGCTAAAAATTTAATAGATGCTAATTCTGTTGAGTTACTAACGGAAGCTGCAGATTTACAAAATGGTAAAAAAATATTTGGTGCCAACTGTATCGCATGTCACATGGCAGATGGAGGTGGAGGTATTGGACCAAACCTTACGGATAATCACTGGATTTTAGGAGGAGATATTAAAAGTGTCTTTCATACGATATCAGAAGGTGGACGTTCTGGAAAAGGTATGATTTCTTGGAAAAAGGAAGGTTTAAAACCATTAGAAATGGCTCAAGTAGCAAGTTATGTTTTGTCTTTACAAGGGACAACACCTGCTAACCCAAAAGAAGCTGAAGGCGACTTATGGCAACCAGAAGGAGCAGAAGCACCTGAAGCAATTCAAGGTGATGAGGTTTTAGAAGGAGACGAGGCAGAAATATTAGAAACAGAGAACACTGAAGTATTAGAAATAGAGGAGTCTGTTTCTATGAATAATTAAAACAAAATAAATGGAAGCTCCAATTAATGAGGGTTTTAGAGACTCTATTGCAACTATTGGCGAAGATGGTAAACGGGCTTGGGTTTTTCCTAAAAAGCCAAGCGGTAAGTTTTACGATTACAGGAAGCTTGTAAGTTATGTACTATTAGTCTTTTTATTTGGAGCTCCATTTGTTAAAATTAATGGGAACCAGTTTTTATTATTTAACGTTTTAGAACGCCGATTTAATGTGTTTGGCTTCCCATTTTGGCCTCAAGATTTTCACTTATTTGTCATTTCTATGATAATAGGAGTGGTCTTTATTACTATTTTTACGGTAGCCTTTGGACGTATATTTTGTGGATGGATTTGTCCGCAAACCATTTTTTTAGAAATGGTTTTTAGACGTTTCGAATATTGGATTGATGGTGATAGAGGGGCTCAAATGAAATTGAAACGTTCTAAATGGACACCTGAAAAAATCAGGAAAAGGGTCTTAAAACACACCATTTTTATAATTATTTCGTTTTTAATTGCTAATGTTTTTTTAGCCTATTTAATAGGTAGTGATAAGCTGTTAAATTACGTGACAGAAGGTCCTTTTCAGCATTTAGGAACTTTATTCCCATTATTAATTTTTACTGGATTATTCTATTTTGTGTTTTCTTGGTTTAGAGAACAGGTTTGTATTATCGCTTGTCCTTATGGTCGTTTACAAGGCGTGCTTTTAGACAATCAGTCTATAATTGTGGCCTACGATCATAAAAGAGGTGAAGGAGAAAAAGGACGTAAAAAATTCCGTAAAAACGAAGACAGAGAAGCTCTTGGTCATGGTGATTGTATCGATTGTATGCAATGTGTTAATGTCTGTCCAACAGGAATAGATATTAGAAATGGGACGCAGTTAGAATGTATTAATTGCACCGCTTGTATTGACGAGTGTGATGATATCATGGACAAAGTAGGTTTACCAAAAGGGCTGATACGTTATACTAGTGAGGATAACATAGAAAAGAAGGCTCCGTTTAAATTAACGTTGCGTCTTAAAGCATATATCGTTGTTTTATTTGTGCTAACAGGTGTTTTAATAGCCATGTTACAATTGCGTAATGATGTTGAAGCCACAGTCTTAAGATTACCAGGACAGTTGTTCGAGCATAAAGCAGACAATATTATCAGTAATGTTTTTACTTATAAGCTGATCAATAAAACAACAGAAAAGATTGATAATGTCGATTTTAAGCTTAGAACATACAAAGGGACTATTAAATTAGTTTCTACAGATAAAAGTTTTAGTGTTCCAGCACAAGGATTAGCCGAAGGAACCTTGTTTATCGAACTTGATCAAGGTGTTTTAGAAGGCGATAAAACAAAGTTAACTATAGAAGTCTATAGTGCTGATAAATTAATTGAAACAACAACCGTAAACTTCTTAGGACCTAGAAGCTATAATTAAAAATAAGAGTATGAAATTTAATTGGGGAACAGGAGTCGTTATAGCATTTATATTTTTTATAAGCTTTATCTTATACTTTGTAATCGCGATGAATACAGATAAAAATCTAGATCACGATTTAGTTAATGAAAATTATTATAAGCAAGAATTAGAGTTTCAAAACGACATCAATAAAGAGAAAAATGCTAAAACGCTAGACTCTAAAATACTATGGAAAAAAACGTCAGAAGGTTTAGTCTTGACGTTTCCAGCAGAGTTGGATGACCAAGTAATTAAAGGTAAAGTGTTCCTATATAGACCATCTAATAAACAACTAGACTTCGAAACCACAATTTTGTTGTCTAATCACAATTTGCTCATACCTGACAAACGTTTGTTAGATGGTCGTTGGAACATTAAAATCGATTGGAGCTACAAAGATAGTAAATACATGTTTAAAGAAGAGATACAGTACTAATGTTACTTACGGCACTTATATTTGGTTTATTAGGAAGCTTTCACTGCGTCGGTATGTGTGGCCCAATAGCTTTTATGTTGCCAGTAGATAGAAGTAATTCTTTAAAAAAAATGACACAAATAGGCGCCTATCATTTTGGACGTTTATTAGCCTATAGTATCATTGGTCTTATCTTTGGATTGATAGGTAAAAGTTTATATATTTTTGGGTTACAACAAAAGTTATCTATAGTTATTGGTGTTTTAATGATCATTGTGATTCTTTTTCCTTATAAAAAAATAGGTCAAAATTTTATTGTAAAACCCATTTATAAAGCGGTCTGTTTTGTAAAAAAACAAATGGGACAAGCTTTAAAAAAGAAAACTGCAGACACATTTTTAACTATTGGTTTTTTAAATGGATTCCTGCCATGTGGTTTAGTATATATGGCTGTTTTTGGAGCTATCGCCACCGGTACCGCTTGGCAAGGTAGTTTGTATATGGCTTTTTTTGGATTAGGTACAATTCCTTTAATGACTACCGCGATTTACTTAGGTAAGTTTTTAAATGCACAAGTTAAACAGCGTATTCAAAAAGCTATTCCGGTATTTATAGTCATCATTGGTGCATTATTTATTTTAAGAGGCTTAGGACTAGGTATACCATATGTGTCGCCTTCTCCTGTTATAGAAATGGTCAATAGCGCCATTGATTGTCACTAAACTCTAATTAGTTTGCAGTAGTCGCTTTCGCGGAAATAAAGCCAAGCTAACTTAATCCTAAATTAAATTTAAAGCCATTAAATATTTGTAAATTAGTGGACGCTAATTAATATAAACTCATTTTTAAATGAAGAACATACTTTTACTTACCGATTTTTCCAAAAGCTCTAAAAACGCAATACATTATGCGGCAAAACTGTTTGAAAATGAAACTATTAATTTTCATTTAGTGTATATACATAAAGCTTCGGCTTTTACAACTGCAGATTTAATGACTTCAGGGAATGCTAACTTATATGCTTCGATTGTAAAATCACCTAAAGAAGATTTAGAGGACTTATCAAAACAATTACAGTCCGTTTATAAAAATCCAAAACACACGTATACTGAGCATATCGATTACGACGTGTTTACAGATGCGGTAAATCAGTTAATCGTACTGCATAACATAAACTTAGTGGTGATGGGCACAAATGGTGTCACAGGAGCAGATGAGGTTGTTTTTGGAAGCCACACCTTAAATGTAATTAGAAAAGTAGAAAGGCCAACATTGATAATACCAAAGTATTTTGAGTTTTCTAAACCAAAAGCGATATTACTGCCGTTAGACGAAAAAGACGAATTAAATAAAAAAAGAATAGATCAGATTTTTAGTTTAGTAGGAAAAACTAACGGTAATTACCACGTGTTAAGAATTACTGAAACTGCGATTGACGAAACAGAAGATGTAACTAGTTTAGAAAAGCTATTAGAAGACAATAGTTATAGCTATAATCAAGTATCAAATGTCCCTATGGACCAGGTTGTCGATACGTATTTACAAACTAATTCTATAGATTTAGAAGTCTTTATTATTCAGAAAATCAGCTTTTTGGAACGTTTGTTTTCGGGGTCGCCAATTACAAAACATAGTAAAATAGCGTCTGTACCGTTATTTATTTTGCATGACTAGATTTTAAAATAATTAGTAATACCACCAAAAACGTAAGCGTCTAATTACTCTTTTGGTGGTATTATTTTATCTTCTTCTAAAACTAAAATTAAAAGCTTCGAATAGTCTTTTACAGTTTGGTTAATGTTTTGTGGATCCACAATATCTATATAACCTTTCCATATCAGCGTACGCGCTTTTGTAGGACATAAACAATATACGGAAGTTTCAGCATTGTAAACTTGATACTCCTTGTAAGCATCTGGATTAAAATGTTGGTCTTGATACATTAAATAGTCTTCGTTAAAACGATTGTGACTTTTATCAATATTAGAATAGTCTTTTTTAAACTGAATTTTATTTTTTATTCCAGCAACTTTAGTAAACACGACCGCATCATAACCGTCTTCTAAAAGCTGATTTTCTAAAGCCTTTATTTCTGTGTCAGTTCTTTCTTTAGCAAGAAACTCAGCATCAAACTTATCAAGACTAATGGTTGCTTCTATATCTCTTAAAGCGAGTTGACTTTGTAATTTTTTTTCAAATTTTTCTCTAGCTTCAGGATCATCTGTTAATCCAACAACAAAGACTTTTTTAAGTGTATAATTATCTGCTTCGGGACTTATCCAACGGTCTTTTAGTTGTGTGGTTCCACAACTATAAAGAGAGAAAACAAGTAACAATAATATGAGATGTTTCATAGTTTAATTTAGTAAATGGTCTTGTTTATCTCGTTTCATTAAGGTGGTTACCAAATTAAATATTTCAGATTTTACAGCTTTATAATCGTAAAAAAATGAACTCACCTTTTTTATAAACGCTATATGATCCGTTTTGTATTGTTCTTCTTTATCTAATTCATTTTTACCATCAACCATTAGATTTAAATCCTTTTCATGTGCAATTAAAGCAGTCATTAATTTTTGATTTCCTCTTTTAGTTCTTAGTAACGCAGTAGCGGCATCTTGAGCTCTGGTTAATACATCGTCATCTATAATTTGTTGAGTGTAATCTGTAATTAATTCTTCTAAAAATATTTGTTCATCTTTAATAAAATTTAAATCAGATAACCAGGTTTTAGACATGTCGTGCATACGTTCTGCACTATACCATTCTACCATGTTTTTTTCACTTTGTGTTGCCATAATATTTATTTTTAAATAGGAAGTAAAAAAAGGACTTCTTATTTTATGATTACTTTATCTTTTCAATACAACTTTAAACTATCGTGTTGTATTTTCTTGATGTTATTCTTGAATTAAAGGTACAATTAATAAGATTTAGGTAAAATGATAATTATCATGTTGCTAATAAATTAAATCGAAATTTCAATAGTTTCAAAAAGCGTTGGTATTTTTACATCCCATCCATACGTATCTTTTATTTTTACTCTAAAGGCATTTTGTGCGGTAGATTCGCCATGTATTAAATATACTGTTTTTGGTGTGTTTTTAATGTGGCTTAACCAATCAACCAATCCCTTTTGGTCTGCATGTGCAGAAAGACTGTCTATACTTGTTACGGATGCTTTTACGGGATAATATTTACCATAAAATTTAATTTCATGAGCGCCTTCTTTTAGTAAACGCCCTCTAGTGCCTTCTGCTTGATAGCCTACTAATAAAATAGTTGTTGAAGAGATATCTATTAATTGTTGTAAATAGGTTAAAACACGCCCGCCTGTTACCATTCCGCTTCCTGCGATTACAATTTTTGACCGTGGATCATCGATTGTTTTCCAGGTATCTGCATAGCTAGTAATACTATTTATATGATGACACATGGCATTGTAATCTGTATCCGAGATTTTATGCCCTTTAGGAAACCGTTTGAATACTTCTAAAACATTATTTCCCATAGGACTATCTACAAAAATAGGGATGTTTGGTATTTTGTTTTTTTGATAGAGTTTAAATAATATAAACATGAGCATTTGTAAACGCTCTACTGCAAAACTTGGAATAATTAAATTGCCATGAGTAGTTATAGTATCGTTTATTATTTGAGAAAGTTTGTCCTCTATATTAACAATAGGATGTAGTCTATCTCCATAAGTACTTTCTAGAAATAAGTAATCGGCATACTCTGGGTATTTTGGATCATTTAATAAATAATCATTAACTCTACCAATATCTCCAGAAAACACAAAACGTTTCCCCTCAATATCTAACTCTATAAACGTAGATCCTATAATGTGTCCATTATATTTAAAACGATAAGAGATGTGATTGTTAATAGCAATCCATTTGTCTTCAACTTGTACTTCAAACATAGCAATTGTTTGCTCGACATCTTTTATAGTGTAAAAAGGAAGCGCTGGCTGGTGTTTAGAATAGTGTTCTTTATTCGCTTTTTTTGCCTCTTCTTCATTTATTTTAGCACTATCTTTTAATATAATTTCGGCAATAGCTAGAGTGGGAGCAGTACCAATAATACTTCCTTTAAATCCTTGTTTTATTAAACGAGGTAAATAGCCAACGTGATCTAAATGACCGTGGGTTAAAAGTACGGTTTGTATAGATGAAACCGTAATTGGTAACGTCTCCCAATTTAATAATCTTAAATCTTTTAAGCCTTGAAATAAGCCACAATCTATTAGGATAGAGGTGTTAAAAGCGTCTATTAGGTATTTTGAGCCTGTAACGGTTTTTGCGCCTCCTAAAAATGTGATTTTCACTTTAGATTCCATAAGTTTTTAGTTTTGATTACACAGTAATTTTATTTCATTTAAAATGCGCGTTTTTCGATTTTTGGATATGGCTAAGTGGTCTAAATAGAAAGCATCATTTATTAAGTCTTTGCATAGTACAACTTCTCTATTTAAAAGAAACTGTTTCTCTCTTTTGGTTAATAAAGTAGAGACCGTTATGGGATACAATTTATGTGTATCTATACGGTGTTTTAAACCATTGTTTTTAGGATAATCCCAACTTAACAGATATAACCCAACGCAATTACCATAGCGCCTTGCATCCTCTGTGAAACGAGTATTTGTAACGACCCAGCCTTGTGTTACTTTTGTTTTTAGTTTTAAATTTGTATTCCATTTTTTTTGCACATCTTTAAATCTAGAATAGATGTATAACGGAATTTTTACGTTACAATTTAAACCAGCATCACTATGAAATTTACACTCTACAACGTATGTCTCATTTGATTTAGTCGCTAAAATGTCTATTTCATGTTTTACACAATGGCCATTAATAATATCTCCAACTTTAGTTGTATATCCAGAGGCTTCTATAATAGCAGCAACATAGCGTTCAAAAGGGAAACCTGTTGGCCCCAGCTCGTAAATAGCTTTTTTGAGCTTGTATTTAGAGGCTAGGTGACTTTGTTTTGCTTTTAATAGGGCAAATGCTCTGTTATAAATTTCTTTAGTAGAAATACCTTGAAATAACTCATCTCTAACATTTTTTGTAATACTATCGGCCAATATGTTATCTGCTCCAGAATTTATCAAAGAGGTTTTTAATTTTTCAATTGAAAATTTAACCCGATCACCAGAAGCTTTTTTTATATAAATGTTATTATCTGCCATAATGTATTATTGGTTATCTGGAATTACTAAAAATGGAACTTGCGGTTTAAAACCGATATTTTTTATTACCGGTTCGTTTAAAAACCGTTCTATTATGCTGTGTTTATAATTAACCATAATTAATAAATCAATATCTAGGTCTTTTATAAAAGTAGAGATGATTTCTGCTTTTTTATCGTAATTGGGTACAGAATGGTAGTGGACTTCAAAGTCTTTAAATCCTTTTTTTAAACATGATAAGTTGTAGAATTGAAGCTCAGATATCGGTTGTTTTGTTTGAATGTTTACAACACGTAATGCAGCATTATTATCATAAATAAATTCGTTAATTATTTTAATTTCATGATCAGAATAAAACCTATTTAGATCTGTAGAAAAAACGATTTGTTTAATAGGCCTAAAATCATATTCGTCTGGAATAATTAAAATCGGGCAGGTTTTAATTTTATCTACCAAATGTATTGTGTTACTTCCAAAAAAAAGGGATTTGTTTTTAGTAACACCTTTGGTGCCCATTACTATTAAGTCAATCGTATTTTCTGCAATACAATCCTTAATAGCCTCTTTTAAAGCTACAAATTTAACTATCGTTTTAAAATCATGATTCGTATTGGCATCGCTATCCGTTATTTGTTGTTTAAGCGCTTCTAATTGTAAATTATTTTGTTGTCGTATGTTTTTTATATAAATATCAGACAGAGAAGATAGGGGAGATGGATTTAAAAGGTTAGCATGTAGTAAGTAAAACGTACAAACATCGTTTTTGAAATACTTTACAGCGTATACTATTGCGCTCCATGCATTATCTGAAAAATCTGTAGGTATAAGTATATGTTTCATAAAATCAAGTGTTTGAATGACTTAAAATTATGGTTTAAAAAGAATAAAAAACATGATATTTATTAGTTTTCAAACAGAAAGCCTATTAAAATGATAAATCATCTTAATAGGCTTTAAAATATATTTGAAACGTATGTATTATTTAATTCTGAAAGTGACTACAGGTAATGACGCATGGTTTGCAATATCCTCAGAGATACTTCCCGCTAAAAAGTGAGCAAAGCCAGTGCGGCCATGTGTTGCTACAGCAATTGCATCTGCTCCTGATACATTGGCATAATTTATAACCCCTTTTTCTACCGTGTAATCTGATACATATTTTACTTCTGATAACTTGTCTAAATTACCATCTGCTTTCTGTAAAAAGTTAACTACTATTTTTTCCATTTCAGACGTGCTATTAAAGTTGTCTCCTGGAGTATTAATATAAATCAAGTGTAAATTTGAACCTAATTTTTTAAATAATTTAGAGGCATTTAAGTAAGGTGTTACAGTGCTTTCAGAAAAATCTGAAGCAAATACAACATTATCAAAACTTAAATTTGTTGGTTTGTTTTTTACAACAAAGACAGGTATGTCAGAGTAACGTACTACTTTTTCTGTGTTTGACCCAACAAAAATTTCTTTTAAACCACTACTTCCGTGTGATCCCATTACAATTAAATCAGCATTTTGTTCCTTAGCGACTTCATTAACTTCACTAAACACCTTAAAATGCTTGACTATAGGAGTTACTTTTACACCTTCTAAATAGTCTTGTGCTAAGAATTCTGTAAAACGTTTTTCAGCTAATTTCAAGAAAAATACAGTTTCATCCTGAAGATCTGTTTCTCCTTTAGTTAGTATGGTTTCAGAGATTTCTAGCATATGTAATGCGATAATTTCTGCATCATATTTTTTTGCAAGTATAGCTGCTGATTCTAAAGCATAATTTGAATGTTCTGAAAAGTCTACTGGTACGATTATTTTTTTCATGTTTAGGGTTTTGGTTTTTAGTAATTTTTTATAAAATGATTCATTAAAGTTAATAAATCTATAAGTCAATTTTAGTCTTTTATATATTAATTAACAACTTAAATGGTCATGGAAAATAGTTGCGTTTCTGGTTTGTTACGTTGTAATAGTAAATCAAAAGCCATACATATATTTCTAACAAAAGGTTTCCCTTTTTCGGTGATAAATATTTGATTCAATTCTATTGTAAGTAATCCATCGTCTTGCATTTCATTTAACTTGGAAACTACTTCAGGGATATCTTCAAAATATAAATCATTAGCCATCCAACTTGTTTTAAAATGACACATTAAGTTTAAGATATGTTGTCTTATTATTAAATCTTCTTCCGTTAAAATATGACCTCTAAATACAGGGATACTATTGTTTTCTAATAAATGGTAATACTCTTCAATACCTTTTACATTTTGTGCAAAGGCATACCAACTATCACTAATTGAAGAGACACCTAAACCGATCATAACTTTTGTTTTAGAGGAAGTGTACCCCATAAAATTACGATGCATAGTTTCATTTTTACTAGCGGAATATAAACTATCAGTTTTTAAAGCAAAATGATCCATTCCAATATCATAATAACCGGCTTCTGCTAACAGTTTTTTACCCAATTGGTATTGATTTTGTTTTATACTTGCTGTAGGTAAATCATTGTCTTTATAACCGCGTTGTCCATTTCCTTTTATCCATGGGACGTGTGCATAACTGTAAAAGGCAATTCTATCTGGTAAAAGTTGTTTTGTCTTGTTTATGGTGTCTTCAACATGTGCTTCTGTTTGAAAAGGTAAACCAAAAATAATATCATGACCCACAGATGTATACCCGATTTTTCGAGCTAATTCTGTTACTTTTTGTACATTTTCAAAAGGTTGTATTCTATGTATTGCTTTTTGTACAATAGGGTTGTAGTCTTGAACACCAAAACTCACGCGTCTAAAACCTAAATCAAATAAGGTTTGTAAATGTGTTACAGTGGTATTATTGGGATGTCCTTCAAAGCTAAATTCATAATTCTCAGCTAAAGTCGCTTTGCGTGTAATACCAGTAATTAATAATTTTAAGTTTTCAGAATCAAAAAAAGTAGGTGTTCCTCCGCCAAGATGTAACTCTTTTATCATTGGTCTTTCTCCTAATAAATCACAGTACAAATGCCATTCTTTTAAAACAGCATGTATATAAGGTGTTTCTACATCGTGACGTTTTGTAATTCGTTTATTACAACCACAAAAAGTACATAAGCTTTCACAAAATGGTAAATGGATGTATAAACTGATACCCTCTGTTTTATTGCTTTCGGTAAAGGCTTTTTTTAGATTTTCTTTCCATTTTTTTAATGAAAACGTATCCATATTCCAATACGGAACAGTAGGATAACTAGTATATCTTGGTCCAGCGACGTTATATTTATTAACTAATGAAAAACACATATTTTTTTGTTTATTAGTCAAATTTACTGTGTTATTATTGGTTAAAATATGACTAATATCATGAACGGTATAATTTGAACTTATGGAAACATTAAAAGTTGATTTTTTAATGTGATAGTATTTTATTGATTGATTTTAACCATGGCAAACTGTTAATTTAAAATTAATTGTTTTACAAGTTGATCAGTATTTATTATTTTGATTGACACCTGAGTTATTTTTAAAGATTAAAACAATATCCATTGAATAATAAAAAAACAAAAAGACCAATATATAAGAAGAAGCGATACGTTATACCTATGGTTCTGTTATTGATATTACTAATGATTAGGTTGTATCTACCGACGTATATCAAAAATTATGTTAATGAAGTTTTAGCTGATATCCCTGGCTATTACGGAGAAGTAGAGCATATTGATATAGCCCTTTTTAGAGGTGCTTATGTTATCAATGGATTATATTTAAATAAGGTAGATGCTAACACTCAAGTCCCTTTTTTAAATTTTCCGAAATCAGATATTTCTGTAGAATGGAAGTCTGTTTTTAATGGTAAGATTGTTGCTGAAATAGTGATGAGTAATCCCGAAATTATTTATGTTTTCGAAGATCAGCAAAGTACACCTGAAGATGGGCTGCCTGAAGTGAATGATTGGACTAAAGCTTTGACAGATTTGGTGCCTTTAGAAATTAATCATTTTGAAATCCATAACGGAAAAGTTGCGTTTGTGCAGTTATCGGCAGACCCAAATGTTGATTTATCGATTAATACGCTAGAGCTAACAGCGGATAATTTACGCAATGTCGTAGAAAAAGAACGCATATTGCCATCTCCAATACAGGCAACAGGAGTCTCTTTTGGTGGTGGAAATGTAAATCTAAATGGGAATATTAACCTTTTAAAAGATATTCCGGATATGGATTTAGCATTCTCTTTAGAGAAGGCTAATGCGACTGCTTTGAACGATTTTACAAATTATTATGCTGGAATAGATTTTGAGAGTGGTACAGTAGAACTTTTTAGCGAAATAGCCATAGCAGATGGTTTTTTGAAAGGCTATATGAAACCGTTATTGACCAATAGTAAATTGATCGGTAAAGAGGATGGGTTTTTAGAAACCTTATGGGAGGGACTCGTTGGTTTTTTTAAATTTGCTTTAAAGAATCAAAAAAACAACACATTAGCCACTCAAATTCCTTTGGAAGGGGATTTAAATAATGTAGAAGCGGGAGTGTGGTCTACGTTTGGGGGTATTTTTAAAAATGCATGGATAAAAGCCTTTAAAGGCGAAACAAATGATACCATCGCGTATCAGGATGCTATTGAAGGGGCAGACGATACGACAAGAAAAGAAAAAAGAGCAGCAAAAAAGGAAGCGAAACAAAACGAAAAGAAACAAGATTAAGCGCCCTAAAAAATTAAAGTTTTTAAATGCTTGTGGTGTATAGTCTTAAAGTCTGAAGTGACTAAGTCTGCTAATGTGTAGTCTTGATTTTTAGAGTGTAAGCTGTCGTAGCCAATGCAATAACTTCCCGCAGATTTTGCCGCTTTAATCCCATTGGTAGAATCTTCGATAACAAAACAATCCTTTTGAGGAAATCCTGCTAACTGCGCCGCTTTCTCAAAAATTTCTGGATGTGGTTTTGATGCTTTTAAATCTGCACCACTAATTTTAGCCTTAAAATATTGGTTTAAATCAAACCGTGTAAATACATTATTAATCGTACCCATGGATGCAGAAGAGGCTAGGACTAGAGTTAAACCATTGCTATGGTAGTTTTGTATCAAATCAAGAACACCATCAATAAGTTTAAGACTTGGGTCGCTATGAAATAAATCTGTAAAGATTTGACGCTTGCAGTGGACTAATTCTTCAGGATTATTTTCTAATCCAAAAATGGTGCATAATTTTCTGCAGACATTAATAGTGGATTGTCCAGTAGTGGATTCATATAGCTCTTTAGAAACCGCTATGTTAAATTGGTCAAACATTAAAAAATAGGCTTTTTTATGTAGAGGTTCCGTATCTACAATTACACCATCCATATCAAATAAAACCGCTTTAAACATTGTTGCTATTTTTTAGCGAAGATACTTATAATGTGCTTTTTTACCATATATAAATTTTTTTCTCTGTTATAATTAGAATATTTTGCACCTATAATTAAGTCATATGATTTACACACTTATTTTTATAGTACTCGTAGCCATTATTGTTTATACGTTTTACATTATAAAACCTAAGAAAATAAAACAACTCCCATTGCATTGGTATGATATGCTCCTTAAACATGTTTTGTTTTATAAGCATTTATCTGTAAAAGATCAAGCGGTGTTTAGACAAAGAATGAGTCTTTTTTTAAGTGAAGTTACCATAGATGGTGTTAATACAGAAATTGAAGAATTAGATCTAATCTTAATAGCCTCTAGTGCTATTATTCCTGTATTTGGTTTCTCTAATTGGAGTTATAATAATTTGAGTGGTATTATTGTATATCCCGATAGTTTTAATGAAGATTTGCAATTTTCTGATTTGGATAGTAATAAAAAAATACTAGGAATGGTGGGAACTGGTAGATTTGAAAAACAAATGATTTTATCTAAAAAAGCAATACGATTAGCTTTTAATAATAAAACAGATAAACATAATACGCCCGTGCACGAATTTGTTCATTTATTGGATAAAATGGATGGAGAAACGGACGGTATCCCTGAATACTTATTAGGAAAAGAATATATCGAACCTTGGTTAGAGTTAATGTACAAAGAAATGGAGCGCATTAATAACGATACCTCAGACATTAGAAATTATGGAGGGACAAGTCAAGCCGAGTTTTTTGCAGTAGCGTCAGAGTACTTTTTTGAACGTCCAAAGTTATTCAAACAAAAACATCCTGAATTATATAATATGTTATCCTTGTGCTTCCAGAAACCTAAATAAAAGCGGTTGGTTAATTATTAAGCCGGAATTGTAAAATAGAAAGTGGAGCCTTTACCAACTTCAGAGTCTAACCAAATTTTACCACGATGGGCTTCAACTATTTTTTTGCAATGTGCTAGCCCAATTCCTGTACCTTCGTATTCATCTCTAGAATGTAAACGTTGAAAGATAGAAAAGATGCGTTCTCTATGTTTTTCAGGAATACCTATACCATTGTCTTTTATAGAAAACTCCCAGTACTCACTAGAATCCTCACTTGTCTTTTTAACACTATCAATAGTTATTATTGGTTTTGTGTCTTTTGCGGTAAACTTAATACCATTGCTTATTAAATTTTGAAATAATAACCTTAGCTCCAATTCCGCGCCTTTTACAGTTGGAAGATTTTTAGATAATAGTGTTGTATTTGTCCTATTTATCACATTTTTAAGATCACTCTTTAAAATGTTTACAATAGTGTTGCAGTCTACATTAATTATATTTTTGCTTTTACCTAATCTAGAATATTGTAAAATGGCATCAATTAATTTTTGCATTCTAGAGCTTGATTCGCTAATAAAATTAAGACTCATTTTTCCATTCGCGTCTAGCTTATCTTCATACTCATCGACAAGTAAATCAATTAAACCTGTAATGGTTATTAATGGTTCTTTAAGATCATGACTGGCAATGTATGCAAATTGCTCAAGCTCATCATTTTTAACCTCTAATTCTAATGCTTGTTTTTTAATCGCCGTATTTCTGTCTTCTAATGTCTTATTTAATTTTTTCTTGCTTAAATAACTTATGTAAATCAATATGACCGTTAATAAGGCTAAGCTTATGAGTGTTATTAATAAGATGTTTATTGTTTTTTGAGTGCTTAATTGAGACTCTTTCTGTGCTAGAATAAAAGCTTTAGATTCAATTTCATTATTTTGACTCTGAATTAAATTGTGTTGTTTTTGAATGTCTTTATTTCTAGAATTTATCCTATCATCTTGTTGTTTTATAATATCAAGTTGCTGTTTAATATCTGCTTCTAATTCAAATTCTATTAAGAGTTTATCTTCAAAATTTTGTTTCTGTAAGTTGTTTTTATCAGAGAGTTTTTCAATCCACTTATTTTTGTTTGAAACCGTGTTTAATATAGTATCAATAGTATTGTCTTGCGTGTTAATTTTATCTTTTTGCGTTGAAATCTCTAACTCTTTCTCTTTTAGTTTTTGTTGTTGCTCAGCTTCTATTTTCTTAGACGCTTCTAAAGAAGCTTCTGTTGTTTGGTATAAATCTTTCCATTTTTGAGAAGAACCAATGGCATATGTTTTTAAGGAATTAGCGATTACAAAATCTTCTTTAGTAATCGTTCGATTATTTATTTCATATTCAAAAGAGTCGCCTACATTTACCATATTTATCATAGAGGTATGATAATTATAGTCTTCTGTTACTAAAAGAATATTTTGTCCTGAAATTTTGTTTAAGACATAATTGATATCAAAATTAAAAGATTTGTTGACATAAAGTAATTGTATGTCTTTAATATCTTTTACCGAATTAAAGCTTACAACAGTTACTGGTTTGTTATTAATTTGACGTTTTTGTGCTAAAGATTTAAAATCAATCAACGCACGATCAGGTCCCAAAACACCTATTTTAAAAGTAGAAATATCCTCCTGATTAGGCCAACCAATTTGTTGGGCAAAATTATAAACAAATATAGCCCGTTGTAGCCGTTTTACTTGTGCATTAGTATCGTTTTGAGCAAAGAGTGATGCGCCACAAAAAAATATAAAGAATCCTATTAAAACAGATTTGTTTTTGACAGTAATAAGGAAGGGATTTATATTACACTTCATTATAGTTTTAAAAAGGCTCTTAAATAAAAATTAGACCCATTTACGCCAAACTGTTGTACACGTCTACTGTAAACAAAATTTCCATGATCTATATTAGCAGAGTGTGTATGCTTATCTGGATAGACATTAAAAATATTATTACCACCTAATGTAAATTCTAGAGTGCTATTAACTTTATAAGAAAGAGCTAAATCTGTAACTAGTTTAGGTGTAAATTTTTGATCTCTAGTTTCTATTTGGCCTGATAACTCGTTTAAGACCCAGTTGTCAGGATTACCGTCTTCTGGATGTATAAAAGTAACATCTCCAAAAAAGGTGTTTCCTAAAACTATTTTATAGTTATCAAATTCGTAAGAGAGTAGATTATTAAACTTGTAATTAGGTTGTGCAGATTCTACTCTAGCAATTTCTTCTCTATTAAATAAAACATCTTCTTGACCCACTAAAGATTCAGACACTTTAATATCTCCAATGACCTTCGTTTTATTAAAATTGGCAGCTAGAGACGCATCTAATTTTCCAGAACCAATAATTGTTTTGTACTGTACAGCAGCATCTAAACCAGTAGTTCTGGAGTCTATTGCATTTGTAAAAAACTGAGCTGCTCCAACGTTGAAAGGTTCTAATATCGTTTCGTAACCTTCGTCAAAACGACCAGACAATACAATACGATCTTTAATTTTTATGTAATAATAATCCAATGTAAAAGAAAAATTATCTTTTAATTTACCATTAACCCCTAAACTGTAATGTCTAGATAACTCCGGTTTCAGGTTTTGAATTTTAAAAGCTTCTTGTGCAACAGCACTTTCATTATTAAAGGTTCCTACTTGTATTATTTCGCCATTAATAAATTGAGAACTTATATTTTGAAAATAAACTTGGTGTAGGGAAGGGGCTCTAAATCCAGTTGAAATTCCACTTCTAATACCTAATGCGTCATTGACTCTATAACGACCAGAAACTTTCCAAATTAGTTGCCCTCCAAAGTCATTATAAGATTCATATCTAGCAGCTGTTTTGATTAATAGCTTTTCCGAGACATTAGTTTCAATATCAATATAACCCGCACTATTTGTTCTAAAACGACTCAGTTCATTTTCTGGTTGAAATCCTGGAAATACTTGAACTCCTGGAATACGTGGCTGTTCCTCTCCTAAAGCATCTATGTAGGTGCTGCCACCGTCGATAAAAGACGCTTCTTCTCCAGCTATAATTTGATAATTTTCAACTCTCAGTTCTGCGCCAAATGCAATATTTACACCATGTAACCAATCGTATGTTCTTGAGATGTCTAAGTTAGAAGTACTTTGTTGGTACATAAATCCACCAGAATAAAATGTTTTGGCAGAGGCAATACCAAGAGAGGCGTTGTTAGAATTATTTACAGTATAATCTAAAGCATTTTTACCAATAGAGTGACTAAAATCGATATCCCAATTGTTTTTAACACCTTTAAATCCAGCTGTTACAGCATCATCCTGTATGTCTGTTAAAATTTGTGGAGAAAAACCATTAGGAAATAATTCCAATACCACACGGTCTTCATCTTTTGGTAATCTATAAAACCCTTTAGCTTGTCCTTCTCTATAGTTTCTCCCACCGTTAAAATAAAAAGAAGTTATTTCAGAAATAGGGATCTCTCCATTAAAAGAGATTGCTAAATTTTGTGTTTTAGCAGACCCGATTTCCATTATTTGTTGTTTGTCATAACCTGTCGTACTAAAAAAACTGTTATTATCAATAAGTAGTGCATCTTCACTTGGTGTATTAGAATATACAGGACCAGTATAATTCCCAGCTCTATTGGTCGCTTCTCTGCTACGATATTCTCCTGTAATATTAATAAAACCTTTGTCTCCAATATCAAAACCAAAATTGGCACTAAAGTAACTTGTTTGACCGTCTCCTTCACTATTAACACCTACGCGACCAACAATATCAATAACTTCAACTTGTTTTTTTAATATAATATTTACCACACCAGCAATAGCATCTGATCCATATTGAGAGGTCGCACCATCGCGTAGTATTTCGATACGTTCTACAGAAGCAACAGGAATGGCATTAAAATCTGTTCCAACGGTACCACGTCCAACGGTACCATTAACATTTAATAAAGCACTATTATGACGACGTTTTCCATTTACTAAAACAAGTACTTGGTCGGGGCCTAAACCTCTTAAGGTTGCAGGATCTATGTGGTCTGTACCATCAGAAATGGTTTGATTTGTAGAGTGAAAAGAAGGGACTAGATAATGTAATATATGGCTTAACTCAATTTGTGTAGCATTAGTTAAATCTTGTGTTGATATAATGTCAACAGGGGCAGTTGTTCTTAAAGAAGATTTTGGTTGAGCTCTAGAGCCTAAAGATACAGGTTGATCTATCGAAAATCCAGTTTCTAGGATAAAATCTAGAGTGGCTGTTTCTCCTACTTTAATGGTTATGCTCTTAGAAACAGAATTGTACATTACAAAATTGGCAGTGATCACATAATCGCCTTCTTCTAAATTAATAGTATAAATACCATTAACATCTGTTGATGTATTAAGGTTGGTGCCTTCAATACTTATTTTAGCACCAGGTAATGTACCAAATTGATCAGAAACTAATCCCGTTATTGTTGCTCTGTCTTGCGCAAAAGTATTTAAATAAAAGCACAATAGAAATAGGCAACTAATGTACTGTTTTAATGGGATAAACATAATGATTGTTATTTACTGAATAGATGCCGTTAAAAAATTAACTTAAAGGGTTAGAATGTGTTTATTTAAAGCAAAAATAGTGTAAAAAAAAGCTAAATAGTTTTTTCCTTGTAATGACTTTCTATTAAATTAGTTAGTAAGCTGTCCGATAGTGGTTTATTGATAAAATCTTCTAGTAAATCTATTGTTTTGTAACGTTCAAAGTCATCAGGGTTATTAGAAGTCGTCAATAAAATGATTTTAATAGAGGACGTGAACGCCTTGTCTAATTTGTCATATTCTTCGATAAATTCCCAACCATTCATGGCAGGCATATTAATATCTAGAAAAATAAGATTTGGTTTTTTAGTGAGCCCAAGAATAGCATTATTAAGATATTCTAATGCTTTCATACCACTGTTAACAGCGACTACATTAATAAAATCTTGGTGTTTATTAACTATTTTCTCATTATAGAAGTTGATAACTTTATCATCATCAATTAATAACGTGAAATTTATGGGAGGATTAATGTGCATGCTACAATAATATAATTATTTCTTAAATGTATCCCATATTACATATTCATTTTTGTTTTATTCGGTGAATGGATAGAAAGCTACGATTAATAGCAGGGGTGTTTAGTTAAGTAACTAAAGTTACATTGGGCAATTTTACTTAACTTTACCTTGTTAAAAAACAAACAATGTTAGAAGAACTACAACAACATTACGGCTATTTATTTGAAGAAGAATTGATACAAGAAATCAATAGTGTTGGGACATACAAGGATATTCCTGAAGGCTTTAAATTAATAGAAATTGGTGATTATATAAAGTCAATGCCACTTTTGGTAAGCGGAGCTATTAAGATTTTAAGAGAAGATGACAATGGCGACGAGTTAATATTATACTTCATAGAGCAAGGTGATACTTGCGCAATGACGTTATCTTGTTGTTTAGGAAATTCTAAAAGTGAAATTAGGGCTGTTGCCGAAACCGATACCAAATTAATCATGGTGCCTGTTGCTAAAATGGAAGAATGGTTAGGGAAGTATAAATCTTGGCAAAAATTTGTATTACAAAGTTATCATAACCGTATGTCAGAATTGTTGGAAGCTATAGATACGATTGCTTTTTTTAAAATGGACGAACGCCTGTTTAAATACTTAAAAGACAAGGCGATGGTCAATCATAATGAAGTCATACATGTCACGCATCAAGAAATTGCAAGAGATTTACACACCTCTAGAGTAGTCATTTCTAGACTATTAAAAACTTTAGAAATCGATGGAAAAATAAAACTTCATCGAAATAATATTACTGTAATTGATTTATAAGCGTAACAACTGTTACATATAATTACTATTTAAAACAGTAGTTTTGCTATGGATAATTTAACCTATGGATTTTACACAAATATTTACTTACGTTGCAGCTTTTTTAATTGGGGCTATTTTAGGCTTAATTGGCGGAGGTGGCTCAATTTTAACAGTACCGTTATTAGTTTATTTTTTAGGGTTTAATCCTATAATAGCAACCGCTTACTCATTGTTTGTGGTGGGATCATCATCACTGGTTGGTGTGATTGAAAAATACAGAAAAGGATTAGTTGATTTTAAGACTGGTTTAGCCTTTTCCTTTCCATCATTTATCGCTGTTTTTATCTCTAGAAGATATTTGGTGCCAGCGATACCAGATGAGCTTTTTACTATTGGCAAATTTTCGTTAACCAAAGGTATGGCAATCATGATATTTTTTGCGATAATCATGTTTTTGGCGGCTTTTTCAATGATAAAAGCGAAGCAAAAGGAGTCTGTTTCTAACGGTGCTCAACCTTATTACAAAACCTTTACACAAGGTATAATAATTGGTGTTATTACGGGGTTAATTGGAGCAGGTGGTGGTTTTTTATATGTTCCTGCACTTGTACTTTGGGCTGGTTTAGATATGAAAAAAGCAGTCGGAACGTCTTTAGTTATTGTAGCAATTAACTCGTTAATAGGGTTTTCTGGAGATGCACAAACCTTAGATATTGATTGGTTTTTTCTATTAACCTTTTCCTTATTAACAATTGTTGGGATATTGGTAGGGGGATATTTTTCTAAATTTGTCTCAGGAAAAAAATTAAAAAAGAGCTTTGGTTGGTTTGTATTGGTCATGTCAATTTATATCATTTTAAAAGAATTAGTTTTTTAATTATGTAACTTATGTTGCTATAAAAATTTAAAAACATTAGTAAATTTGAAGAATTAAACAATAGTTTTAGCCTAAAGGCGAATTTCGTTTAGCAAAATAGAATAGAGTTTAAAATGAACCGAGCCATTAAGGCGAACTCATTTTACCAAAATATAAAATAGAATTCAAAATGAAGATAGAACAGATTTATACAGGTTGTTTGGCACACGCAGCCTATTATATAGAAAGTAATGGAGAGGCAGCAATTTTTGACCCATTAAGGGAAGTACAACCTTACATAAAAAGAGCAAAGCAAGACAATGCTAAAATCAAATATATTTTTGAAACGCATTTTCATGCAGATTTTGTGTCTGGCCATTTAGATTTAAAAGAAAAAACAGGCGCTCAAATCGTATTTGGACCAACTGCAAAACCATCTTATGATGCTATTATAGCAACAGATGGTCAACTATTTGAAGTAGGAGATTATAAAATAAAAGCCATCCATACGCCAGGTCATACTATGGAGAGTACAACCTATCTTGTTATTGACGAAAACGGAAAAGAGCACGGTATAGTTACAGGAGATACTTTATTTATCGGAGATGTTGGACGTCCTGATTTAGCACAAAAAATAGCGTCAGACTTAACACAAGAAAAACTGGCAGGGTATTTATTTGATTCACTTCGTGATAAAATTATGACCTTACCAGATAGTATTATTGTATACCCAGCACATGGTGCTGGTTCTGCTTGTGGTAAAAACATGAGTAAAGAAACTACAGATACTTTAGGGCATCAAAAAGAAGTCAATTATGCGTTACGTGCAGATATGACTAAGGATGAGTTTATTGCTGAATTATTAGAAGGTTTATCAGAACCGCCAGCATATTTTCCTCAAAATGTTATGATGAATATTAAAGGTTACGAAAGCTTTGATAAAGTGATGACAAAATCTCACAAACCATTAAGTCCAAAGGCTTTTGAAGCAGCAGCTAATGAGACTGAAGCCATTGTTTTAGATGTGCGTCATCAAACTGAATTTATAAAAGGACATATTCCACGCTCAATATTTATTGGTATTGATGGTGGATTTGCACCTTGGGTTGGAGCTTTAATTGCAGACGTTAGTCAGCCGGTTTTATTAGTGACACCAAAAGGTAGAGAAGAAGAAGTAATCACACGTTTATCTCGTGTTGGTTTTGATAATGTAGTTGGGTATTTAGATGGCAGTTTCGAAGCTTGGAAAAGTGAAGGGATGGATTATGATACGTTAACATCAATTTCGGCTGAAGAGTTTGCTAAACGCTACCAAGACAATAAAGACGTTATTTTTGATGTTAGAAAAGATGGCGAATTTACAGCCGAGCATGTTGATGGCGCAAAGCATACCGCTTTGGATAATATAAATAGCCATTTAAGTGAGTTCCCGGAAGATAAACCATTCTACATACATTGTGCTGGAGGTTATAGATCTGTAATTGCAGCGTCAATACTAAAAAGCAGAGGGATCCATAATTTAATAGATATAGCTGGAGGTTATGGAGCGATCAAGAAAACAGACATACCAACAACAGACTTTGTTTGTCCTACAACATTAAAATAATATTATAGTTGTTTTTAATTATTAAAAGCGCGTATTGCATAACTGTAATACGCGCTTTTTTGTGTAACATTAGTTACTAAAAGGGATTGTAAATTATAGTAATTTTATAGGTGTTAAATGGGTTGTTAATTCAAAAATGCACCGAGCCATTAAGGCGAACACATTTCACTAAAATTCAAAATAGAATTAAAAATGAACCGAGCTATTAAGGCAAACACATTTTACCGAAATTTAAAATAGAATTAAAAATGAACCGAGCTATTAAGGCGAACACATTTTACCAAAATTTAAAATAGAATTAAAAATGAATCGAGGCATTAAGGCGAACACATTTCACCGAAATTTAAAATAGAATTAAAAATGAACCGAGCTATTAAGGCGAACACATTTTACCGAAATTTAAAATAGAATTAAAAATGAACCGAGCCATTAAGACGAACACATTTTACCAAAGTTTAAAATAGAATTAAAAATGAATCGAGGCATTAAGGCGAACACATTTTACCGAAATTTAAAATAGAATTAAAAATGAAACACATTATTATCATGTCAATATTTACAACATTATTTGGAGGTGGTACACCTCAAGACAGCGCTATAAAAGTATTGGATTCTACTGAGTTCAAAACGCAAATAGAAAATAAAACAGTGCAATTAATAGATGTTAGAACGGCTGACGAATTTAAATCGGGGCATATTCAAAATGCAAAAAATATAGATTTTTTTTCAGGAGAATTTAATCAAGAATTTAATAAATTAAACAAGGATCTAGCAGTTTACGTGTATTGCAGAAGTGGAAGTCGAAGTAAACAATCTTCACATAAGCTTGTAGCAATGGGGTTTACAGAGATTTATGATTTAAAAGGAGGAATCTTAAACTATAAATAAAATGAATACAGCAATAATAGTACAAAACTTAAAATGTGGTGGTTGCGCAAATACAATTACTACAAAATTATCAGAAATTGATAATATTTTAGATATAAATATCAATGTAGAAGAGAGTAAAGTCTCCTTTAATTATAAAAGTGAAGAAGCTATTTTAGCTGTAAAAACTAAACTTAAAACATTAGGGTACCCTTCTATTGATGATGATAATAACTTAGTGTCTAAAGCTAAATCTTTTGTTAGTTGTGCGACAGGCAAGCTTTCTAAATAAAATTTTAATATGAAGAATTTAGTAGTAATAATGGTCCTTTCAGTTTTTATGATGAGCTGTAATAATGCGCAAAAAAAAGATTTTTCAGTTTTAAATACGCAAAAAGAAGCTAATACGCATCCAGGTAAAAAACTAATGGAAATCAATTGTTATACATGTCATAGTCCTTCTGCTAGTCAAGAAGACAGGATTGGACCACCAATGATTGCTATTAAAAAACATTACATAGACGCTAATACGACAAAAGAAGAGTTTATAGCAGCAATGCAATTTTGGATTAAAAAGCCCAATGCACAAGACGCTAAAATGTTTGGGGCAGTAAAACGTTTTGGTGTTATGCCAAAGCAAGCATTTCCAGAAGAGACAATTGCTAAAATAGCAGACTATATGTTTGATTATGATATTGATCAACCAGATTGGTTTGAAGCCCATTTTAATGAAGAAAATGGTAACCATAAAGGAAATAGAAACAAAAATAACGTTAACCAGCAGCAGACTGAAGTGAATTTTAAAGATTTACCATACGCGGAACGTGGATTAAAATATGCCTTAACAACTAAAGCTGTTTTAGGAAAAAACCTAATGGGAACTATCCAGAAAAAAGGGACGATAGAAGCTTTGGCGTTTTGTAATGAAAAGGCTTATCCTTTAACAGATAGCATGTCTGTAGTAAATAATGCAACCATAAAAAGAGTTTCCGACAAACCAAGAAATCAAAATAATTTAGCAAATTATAAAGAATTAACGTATATTAATTCTTTTAAAAACAATATTAAAAATAATAAAGAACCAAAACCAATAGTAGAACTGTCAGACACTAAAGTACATGTGTATTATCCAATTATAACTAATGCAATGTGCTTGCAATGTCATGGGACACCAAATCAAGATATCCAAAGACCAACATTAGATAAACTAGCTAGTTTATATCCACAAGATAAAGCAATAGGCTATGATGTCAATCAGGTTAGAGGAGTTTGGGCTATTAGTTTTGATAAATAAAAAGAAGTATTATGAGTAAATTTTCAGAATTAATAAATCAAGATTCACCAGTGTTGGTGGATTTTTATGCAGAGTGGTGTGGACCTTGTAAAACAATGAGTCCCATTTTAAAAGATGTAAAAGATAATTTAAAAGAACGTGTTTCAATTATTAAAATTGATGTAGATAAAAATCAAGAATTAGCGTCTAAATATCAAGTTAGAGGGGTGCCAACATTATTGTTATTTAAAAATGGAAAACAAGTTTGGAGACAATCAGGTGTGCTACAAAAAAACGAATTAATTGATGTTATTACAGCAACGTATTAATGGATTTAAACGCAGATTTTTGGGATAATAGATACCAATCTAACGATATTGGTTGGGATTTAGGAACCATTTCTCCGCCATTACAAGCTTATTTTGATCAGTTAACTAATTTAGATTTAAAAATTTTAATTCCTGGTGGTGGTAATAGTTATGAAGCAGAATACCTTTATAATAAAGGCTTCAAAAATGTATTTGTTGTCGATTTATCTAAAACAGCTTTAGATAACTTAAAAATAAGAGTATCCGATTTTCCATCGTCAAATCTAATTTTGGATAATTTTTTTGATTTAGATATGACTTTTGATTTAATTATAGAACAAACTTTTTTTTGTGCAATAAATCCTAGTTTAAGACTTGCATACGCTAAAAAAGCTTCTGAGATTTTAAATACAAAGGGTAAAGTCGTTGGATTATTATTTGACGCAACTTTAAATACAACGCATCCACCTTTTGGAGGTAGTAAAAAGGAGTATTTAGACTATTTTATACCTTATTTTGATATAAGGATTATGGAGGATGCTTATAACTCAATAAAGCCAAGAGCAGGCCGAGAATTGTTTTTTATCATTCAAAAAAAAGCAAAACAAGCAAAGGTTTAATAAAACTGATATTTGTCATATTAAATTTCAAAAGGCAATAGTAATTTTACACTATCAAATAACGACATAAATTTTATACTATGATATCTCAAAACATTGCATTATACAATTGGAACAACGGAGTAATAATGATTGCTATATTCGCGCTTGTTTGCTTAGGACTTATTGGTTTATTAGTAAGCTCAATGACAAATAGTGATAGAGATAAAGAGGAGCCTAAAGAAAGATAATTTAAAACATTACACATAACAATTAAAAAAGCGCATATTATGCGCTTTTTTTATGCAATAAAGTGTTTGTTTTGGTGATTGTTAACACTTATAATAGGATAGGGAATACGTATGGTTTAAGTGACAAATGTTACAAACAAACTTGCACTTCTAGAGTAATTTTATACTATAAATAATTAAAACTCGATATACTATGAATACGCTAGAAACAACACCGCAAGACACATTTGCAATGCCAAGAATTGGTGATAAAGCACCAGAATTTACAGCAGTAACGACGCAAGGAAATATTAATTATCCATCAGATTATAAAGGTAAATGGTCTATATTATTTAGTCATCCCGCAGATTTCACACCTGTTTGTACCTCTGAGTTTATGACATTTGCGCATTTAGAAGAAAAATTTGAAAAAGCAAACTGTAGTCTTATCGGTTTGTCAATTGATGGTTTGTATAGTCACATTGCTTGGTTAAGAACTATTAAAGATAAAATTGAATTTAACGGAATGAAAAACATTGAAGTTAAATTTCCTTTAATTGAAGACATCTCGATGGAAGTTGCCAAAAAAATATGGAATGATTCAACCCGGAGAAAGCAAAACACAAGCAGTTAGAGCTGTCTTTTTTTTAGATCCAAATGAAACTGTTAGAGCAATTATTTACTATCCATTAAGTTTAGGACGTAATTTTGATGAGTTATACAGAACTTTAATAGCTATGCAAACTTCAGATAAGTTTAATGTAGCTACTCCTGCAGATTGGAATCCTGGAGATGATGTAATTGTATCTCCTGCTGGATCATGTGGTGTTACTGAAGAACGTATGACATCTACCGAAGATTTAGACTGTAAAGACTGGTTTTTCTGTACTAAAAAACTAGATAAAGACTTAGTCTTAGATGCAATCTTAAAAAAATAATTCAAACTAATTATAAATAACAAAAAAGCCTCATTTTCGAGGCTTTTTTGTGATAAAGGTTACACAGCGTTTAAGCGTTGTGTCGTATTTTTATAGTCTAAAAACTAGGATATGGAAGACATGCTCTTTTACGATAGGTTACAGTTTGCATTTACTATCACATTTCATTATATATTTCCGCAATTAACCATGGGATTATCATTATTGATAGTCTTTTTTAAAGGAAAGTATTTAATAAATAACATCGAAAAGTATAACAATGCAGCAAAATTTTTAATGAAAATTTTTGCTATCAATTTTACCATGGGAGTGATTACAGGAATTCCAATGGAGTTTCAATTTGGTACCAATTGGGCGAAGTTTTCAGAACTCACAGGTGGTATTATTGGTCAGACTTTGGCTATGGAAGGGATGTTTTCTTTCTTTTTAGAATCCTCATTTTTAGCACTCTTTATTTTTGGTGAAAAACTAATGGGACAAAAATTACACTTTCTAACAGGTTTTCTAGTCTTTTTAGGCTCTTGGGCAAGTGGATGGTTTATTCTAGCTACTAATGCTTGGATGCAACATCCTGTAGGTTATGAGGTTTTAGAAAACGGTAAATTTGTTTTAGAAAACTTTTCAGCACTCTTTACAAATCCTTGGCTATTACCAGCCTTTTTGCACAATCAAATAGCGTCGGTGGTTACGTCTTCGTTTGTTGTAGCAAGTATTGGTGCATTTTATGTATTAAGAAATAAGCAAACGGAATACGGGAAATTATTCTTAAAAACAGGTGTGATTTTTGGATTAATATCTAGTGTATTGGTTGCTTTTCCAACAGGTGATTGGAATGCTAAAAATGTTGCAGAATACCAACCAGCTTCTTTTGCTGCTATGGAAGGGATTTTTGAAACAGAAGAGGCTGGAGCCGAAATTGTTTTAGTTGGACAACCTAATATGGTAGAAAAGAAGCTAGATAATAAAATAGCAGTACCTAATATATTAAGCTTTTTAACGCATCAAGATTGGGATAAACAAATTCCGGGAATGGATCAGTTTAAAGAAGAAGAATTGCCAAGTAATATTCCTGCGCTTTATTATTCTTATCATATAATGGTTGGATTAGGAACTATTTTTATAGGTGTAATGGCATTGGCGCTTTTCTTTTTATGGCGAAAAAAACTATACACATTAAAACCATTATTATGGACCATTATGTTTTTAGTGCCATTTCCTTATATCGCAAACCTTACTGGTTGGTACACTGCAGAACTAGGACGTCAACCCTATCTAGTATATGGTTTATTAAAAACTAGCGATGGAATTTCGCCAACAGTATCTTCAGGAAACACGCTATTTACTTTACTAGGTTTTGTCGCTTTATATATGCTTTTAGGCTTGTTATTTCTAGTCTTAGTTGGTAAAACTATTAATCAAGGCCCAAAACCTCAAACACATTAATTATGGAAGTATTTTGGTATATAGCAATCGCTATTGTTTTAGCAGTGTTTTTTATTTTAGATGGTTACGACTTTGGTACAGGAATCATTCATTTGTTCTTTGCTAAAAAAGAAAAAGACAAAGAAGTCATCGCAAAATCTGCTGGTTTATTTTGGGATTCTAACGAGGTTTGGTTAGTTGCAGCAGGAGGGATGCTTTTTATGGCGTTTCCAACATTTTATGCGTCTGTATTTAGTGGCTTTTATTTACCGTTAATTATAGTGCTATGGCTAATCATATTTAGAGCTATTGGTTTAGAGTTTAGAGGACAATTTAAGTATCAAATGTGGAAAGACATTTGGGACACCTCATTTGGCGTGTCAAGTTTGTTATTAGCTTTGTTTTTTGGTGTCGCTTTAGGTAATATTGTTAGAGGTGTAAACTTAGGAGGTGTTGAAAATGGTGTTTCAGCTTACGAAGGACATTATTTTTTCTTACCCTTATGGGATAGTAGTTTTAGTCCATTGAGTGATACACCAGGAATTATAGATTGGTTTACAATTATTATAGGGTTAATTTCTGTGATCACCTTAGCTATTCATGGTGCTAATTGGGTGATTTTAAAAACTAATTCTTCAATTAACACCAAACTTAAAGGTGTCATTTTTAAGATGAATATCGCTCTAGCAATACTAACGGTGTTTTCCTTATTTGTATGGCAAATAGTAAATCCTAATTCGCTAGATAACTTTATAAAAAGGCCTTATTTAATAGTCTTTCCTATTATTTATCTTACAGGATTAATTGGATTGTTTTTTATCAACAAACTAAAGAAAGAAAGTCATGGTTTTATGTTTTCAACCTTATTAATTTTAGGGGGAATTACATCGTCATTGGCGTCATTATTTCCGGTTATATTACCGTCTATCAATAATACGCATGAGCATTTAACGATTTACAATACAGCTACAGAAAGTTATGGTTTATCAGTAGCTTTTAATTGGGCAATTATTGGTTTTATTCTGATTGTTATTTACTTCATTATTCAAAAAAGACTAATGGCAGGAAAAGTTGACAAAATGGATTACGGACACTAGTGTAAACTTACTATTATGACAGGGACTTTAATTTCACTAGTTAGTATTCTTATTGGCATTATTGCGGCTAATATCTTTGGTGTTTTTTATAAAAAGTACTCTTTTGGGTTCATAGGAAACACTTTAGTCGGTGTTTTTGGAAGTATTTTTTTAATCAAATCTTTTGGAAGATTAGGTTTTGATCCCTGGTCAATAATGCAAAATGAAAGTTTTAATATAACTTTATTCGTCGTCAATTGTTTTGTCTCTATTTTAGGAGGCGTTTTAGGACTTGTAGTTGCTAAATTAATCTATAAAAAACTGAATAAATAACTATTTATTCAGTTTACATGATATTAGTCATCTAATTTAATATCAATTCATTATACATTTGTTAACCACTTGGTTAAACCATGTAGTTATAATGAGAAAAGCAAAAGATAAAAACACAGAAGAACTAATACTAAATGCTGCAAAAAGCATATTCCAATCTAAAGGAATGGATGGCGCACGCATGCAAGAAATAGCAGATAAAGCAGGTATTAATAAAGCTATGTTGCATTATTACTACAGAAGTAAGCAGTTATTGTTTGAATCGGTATTTAAAAACGCCTTTAGCTTGTTAGCGCCTCAATTAAATGCGGTTTTAAATGACGAGTCTACTATTGAAGACAAGGTGAGAAACTTCACGTCAAACTATATAACATTCATTGTTAAGCATCCTTATTTACCAAATTTCATCATTCAAGAATTGAATAGAAATCCAGGGTTTATTATAAAACTGAAAGATAATCCAAACTTTTTAAACCTTGATAAATTTAAAGTTCAAGTAGAACAAGAAGTTGAAAAAGGTATTATAAAACCTATTAGTGCAGAACAATTATTCATCAATATTATGGCATTAAATATTTTTCCGTTTGTTGCAAAACCGTTGCTTATGGCCTTTACAAATACAGATGATGACGCCTACAAACAACTGATAGAAGGTAGAAAAACAGAAGTTGCCGACTTTATTATTAATTCTATAAAGACTAATTAAAATGAAACAATTACTACTAGTTTTTGTAATCTTATATGCGCTTTCAAGTCAAGCCCAACAAAGCATCACGTTAGAGGAATGTTACCAATTAGTGACAGAAAATTATCCGTTAGCAAAACAGTCAAAACTTTTAGAGGCGCAAAACAAATTGGAAGCAGAAGTTATTGCGACTTCAAAATTACCACAGTTAAGTTTAGATGCGCAAGCGACGTATCAGTCTGATGTGATTCAATTTCCTCTGGCAATGTCAGGAATTGAACCATTAAACAAAGACCAATATCGTGCAACTGTTTCTGTAAATCAGCTTATTTATAATGGAGGAGCAACAGAGGCGTCTTTAAATTTAAAATCGGCGCAATTAAAAACGGAACAAAAACAAGTCGAAGTCAGTTTATACCAACTAAAACAGCAAATTAACCAACTCTATTTTTCTGTTTTATTAGCGCAAGAATCTCAGTTATTATTAAAAGCGAAAAAAGCGCAATTAGAAGCCAAGCTAAAGGAAGTACAATCAGGAATTAAGTATGGTATTATTTTACCAACTTCAGATAAAATTCTGGAGGCTGAATTATTAAAAGTAAGCCAACAATTCAATGAACTTAAAAGCAACAAAGTAACCCTTATTGAAACATTATCAAGTTTAATAAGTCAACCATTACAAGTGTTTACAACATTTCAAAAGCCACTTTTAGAAACACCATTACAAACAGAAATAGTAAGACCAGAGTTAGAATTATTTCAACTTAAAAAAGAAGAAGTTGAAAATTCTGAAACCCTGTTGTCTAAACAAAAGGCACCTAAATTACTAGGTTTTGCAACAGGAGGTTATGGCAATCCAGGATTAAATATGTTGGATAATTCGTTTCAAACATTTTATACAGTTGGTGTTAAAGTGAATTGGATTATTTTCGATTGGAACGCGAACAAAAAGCAAAGAGAGTCATTAGCTATTAACAAAGATTTTATAGAGAATGAAACTGAAATTTTCAAACTCAATACTAACATTGCGTTAAACCAACAACAGAAAGAAATTGATAAAGTTGAATTTTTTATTACTTCAGATTTAGAAATAATTAACCTTAGAAAAGACGTGCTTAAATCGGCAGAATCGCAACTTAAAAATGGTGTGATTACGTCTTCAGCATACATCACAGAGCTTACTAATTTATACGAAGATGAAAACACCATGGTTAAGCATCACATTCAGTTACAACTAGCAAAAGCAAATTACAATGTCATTAAAGGACAATAGAAAAAACATAGATTTCGAAGATTAGCGCAGAAAAAAGAATTAAAATAACAAGTATAATTGATAAAAAAGTCTGCGAGAATCTGCGAAAATCTGCGGGAAGTAAAACATAAACTCATGAAAAACTACTATTATATAATAAGCCTAAGCATAGCTACATTAACATTTATTTCCTGTGGAAACAACAACGGAAAATCAGATGGTTACGGAAATTTTGAAGCAACAGAAATAACTATTTCAGCAGAAAATAATGGAAAACTAATGCAGTTTAATCTTGATGAAGGTGATATACTTCAAAAAGAACAATTTATTGGCTATATCGATACTATTCCGTTAGCATTAAAACGTGAGCAGTTAGAGGTTTCTAAGGCTGTCATTGCTTCAAAATCTAAAGGTGTTTTATCACAGATTAATGTATTAAATGCAAAACTAAAAACGGCAAACACAAATAAAACACGCGCTCAAAACCTTATAAAGGATAATGCGGGAACACAAAAACAACTGGATGATGTTCTTGGCGAAATGGATGTGATTAAAAGCCAAATTAGAAGTGTCGAAATACAGAATGCTCCTGTTGTAAATGAGCTTAAATCTATTGATGTGCAGTTAAAGCAAATTGATGACCAAATCCAGAAAAGTAAAATCACAAATCCTGTAAACGGAACTGTTTTAACCAAATACGCAGAACCAAATGAAATTACCGCTTTTGGAAAACCGTTGTATAAAATCGCAGATTTAAGTACCATGCAATTACGAGTTTATATAAGTGAAACGCAATTGGCTAATATTAAAATAGGGCAAGAAGTAACTGTTAAAATTGATGATGCCGATACTATGAAATCCTATAAAGGAACGATTAACTGGATAACTTCAGAAGCAGAATTTACACCAAAAATAATTCAAACTAAAGAAGAACGTGTGGCATTAGTTTATGCTGTAAAAGTAGACGTTCAAAATGATGGAAGCCTAAAAATTGGAATGCCTGCAGAGCTATGGTTAAATAATTTAAATATCAATAATAACTAAAACTTAAAACATGAAATATTTAATTTTTGCAATGACTCTATTTGCTTTTGTTGGATGTAAAGACAATAAAAAACAAGAAGAGATAATTAAAACAGAAACGGTTAATCAGTCTGTTAATATAAAAAATAATAAACAAAGTGATGAGACTTTAGAGGTTTATAAAAACACATGGATTGACGAAATTAAAGTAAGTGACAATGGAAAATGGTCTGCAAATAAAGAAACTAATGAAGGTGTGAAAAATATGCTTACTAGCATTGCGACAAATAGAACTAACTCATTAGAAAATTACCAAGATTTAGCGGAGCAATTAAGTCAGCATAAAAATTACATTATTAAAAACTGTACAATGAAAGGTGACTCTCATGACAATTTACACGTTTGGCTTTTGCCATTAATGGCAAAAATAGAAGCCCTTTCAGAAACTAAAACAGTAGAAGACGCATCAAAAATAAAATCAAGTATTGAGAAAAATATTAACGCATATTCAGATTTTTTTGAATAAATGAGTATCACAGTTTCTAACATATCAAAATCTTACAAAAGCGTAAAAGCTTTAGAGAACATTTCTTTTAATGTGAAAAAAGGGGAGCTTTTTGGACTTATTGGTCCTGATGGCGCAGGTAAAACAACGTTGTTTAGAATTTTAACTACGCTCTTAATTGCTAATGAAGGTTCTGCAACGGTTGCTGATTTTGATGTAGTTTCAGACTATAAAAAGATTCGGAATAATGTTGGCTATATGCCAG
Organism: Olleya sp. HaHaR_3_96; assembly: GCF_019278545.1. NCBI lineage: Bacteria > Pseudomonadati > Bacteroidota > Flavobacteriia > Flavobacteriales > Flavobacteriaceae > Olleya > Olleya sp. HaHaR_3_96. Next base: position 3,452,044 of record NZ_CP058987.1, on the reverse strand, counting down.
GGAAATTTTCGCTTTATCAAGATTTAACCATTGAAGAAAATTTAAATTTCTTCGCAACAATTTTCGGAACAACCATAGAAGAAAATTACGATTTAATAAAAGAGATTTATGTTCAAATTGAACCTTTTAAAGACCGTCGTGCAGGTAAACTATCTGGAGGAATGAAACAAAAACTGGCTTTATGTTGTGCTTTAATTCATAAACCAAAAGTGTTGTTTTTAGATGAGCCAACAACAGGAGTGGACCCAGTGTCGAGAAAAGAATTTTGGGACATGCTTAAACGTTTGCAACAAAAAGGTATTACCATTTTAGTATCTACACCATATATGGATGAAGCTGCTTTGTGTGACAGAATTGCATTGATTCAAGACGGTAAAATTTTACAGATAGATACACCTCAAGCCATTGTAAAGCATTATCCAAAACAGATTTATAACGTTAGAGCAAATAATACGTATCAACTTATTAAGAGTTTAAAGACTTACGAATATAATCATAGTGTCTATCCTTTTGGTGAGTTTGTGCATTATACAGATTGTAGAGCAGATTTTAATCCTAAGGATTTAATACAGTTTTTAGAATCTAATAATCTTTCTAATGTGGCAATAGAAAAAACAGAGGCAACTATTGAAGATACTTTCATGGAATTAGCTAAATAAATTACTAAGACCTGACAGGCTTTTTAAACCTGTCAGGTCTAGAAAAAAAACGAATGGACAACAATACGGTCATACAAGTAGAAGGGTTAACCAAAATGTACGGAGATTTTGCAGCTGTAGATGCCATTACTTTTGATGTTAAAAAAGGTGAGATATTTGGGTTTTTAGGAGCAAATGGCGCAGGAAAAACTACAGCGATGAAAATGTTAATAGGTATTTCTAAACCAACTTCAGGTAACGCTCAGGTGGCAGGATTTGATGTTTATAAACAAGCCGAAAATATAAAGAAAAACATTGGTTATATGAGTCAGAAATTTGCTTTGTATGACGATTTAACGGTTAAAGAAAACATCACGTTTTTTGGAGGGATTTATGGACTATCCAGAAAACGAATAAAAGAAAAAACAGCAATCTTGCTTGAAGAGCTAGGATTGGAAGACGTAGCAAACCAATTAGTCGGTGCTTTACCTTTAGGTTGGAAACAAAAATTATCTTTTTCTGTGTCCTTAATTCATGATCCAAAAATTGTGTTTTTAGATGAGCCAACAGGAGGAGTAGATCCTATTACTAGACGTCAGTTTTGGGAAATGATTTACAAAGCAGCTAATCAAGGCACAACCGTTTTTGTAACCACACATTATATGGATGAAGCTGAGTATTGTGATCGTGTGTCTATTATGGTAAACGGAAAAATAGAAGCTTTAGATACACCTAAAAAGCTTAAGCAACAATTTAACGCTGCAAATATGAACGATGTGTTTTTAAAACTAGCAAGAGGATAGAAAATACCCCACAGATCTCACAGATTACCGCAGAAAAAGTATGAGTACACCTTGAGTAGAATCTGCGGTTATCTGTGAGATTTTCGGGAGTAATTATAAAGAAATTATATAAAAAAACATTATGGAGCAAAAAACAGAAAATGATATTTCATACCTAATCAGAGGAGCGATTTTTAAAGTCTATAATGAATTGGGACCAGGTTTATTAGAGTCTGTATATGAAGCTATTTTAATGTATGAATTAAAGAAACAAGGATTATCAGTTAAAAAACAAGTCCCATTACCAGTATTTTATGATGGTATAGAATTAGAAATTGGCTTCAGATTAGATTTACTAGTAAATAATAAAGTAATAATAGAAATAAAATCGATTGAAAATTTAGCTAAAGTACATCATAAGCAAGTTTTGACTTACTTGAAAATTTCAGAATTAAAATTAGGCATTTTAGTGAATTTTAATGTGGATGATATAACAAAAGGAATTTTTAGAAAAGTAAATGGATTATAAAAAAAAATATCCCGCAGATTTGCGAAAAAAAATAAATATCAAATCAAGGGGAAACTAAAAAGATTTGCGGTAATCAGCGAAATCAGCGGGAGAAAAAATCTTTTAGATAAAGAGGGTTTTGACGTAAAAAGTAAATTTAAAATCAAAGATAACATTTAAAAAAATCTGCGGGAATCTGTGAGATCTGCAGGAATAAAGAAATGAAAAGATTCATAGGCTTCATAAAAAAAGAATTCTATCACATTTTTAGAGATAGACGCTCGTTGTTTATTCTCTTCGGAATGCCAATAGCACAAATTATGTTATTTGGTTTCGCGATTACCAATGAAATAAACAATGTAGATATTGCTATTTTAGATCACTCTAAAGACATAACAACACAAGAAATTATTAATAAAATTTCAGCTTCAAAATACTTTAGTATCAATCAAATTGTTGAGAGAGAAGCTGATATTGAAACTATTTTTAAAAAAGGAAAAGTAAAAGCAGTTTTAAATTTCGAAAAAGATTTCAGTAAAAAGCTAGTCAAAGATCATAATGCGACTATTCAGATTATTACCGATGCTACAGATCCAAATACTGCAAATACAATAAGTAATTATGTCAATGCCATTCTTCAGCAATATCAAAAAGAATTGAATAAAGACATGACAATCGCCTATCAAATTGTACCACAAACCAGAATGGTTTATAATCCAGAATTAAAAAGTGTGTACATGTTTGTTCCTGGTGTAATGACTATTATTTTAATGTTAGTTTCTGCAATGATGACATCTATTTCTATCACAAGAGAGAAGGAATTAGGCACTATGGAAATCCTTTTAGTATCACCAATAAAACCAATTCAAGTTATTGTTGGTAAAGTATTTCCTTATATATTTCTATCTGTTATAAACGCGATCGTCATTGTAGTTTTAAGTATATTTATATTTAAAATGCCAGTTCAAGGCAGCTTAATTTTATTGGGTTTTGAAAGTGTTTTGTTTATAATTACAGCATTAGCCTTAGGTATTTTAATCTCCACAATTTCGGCAACACAGCAAACGGCTATGATGATTTCTTTAATGGGATTAATGCTACCTGTAATTCTATTATCTGGTTTTATTTTTCCAATCTCAAGCATGCCATTACCATTGCAAGTGATTAGTAATATCATTCCAGCAAAATGGTTTATTATCATCATAAAAGGGATTATGCTAAAAGGAGTTGGCTTACAATATCTATGGAAAGAAACCCTGATTTTAATAGGAATGACCATCTTTTATATTGGCTTAAGTGTTAAGAAATATAAAATTAGATTAGAATAAAAGAGTAAAGTTGTCTCGTCGAGCGCAGTCGAGACGTTTATTAAAAATGATATTTAATAAAGATTCTTGCTGAAGTTTATCTTGAGCGGAGCCGAAAGGTGGGAAATAATATGAAAACAATTTTATACATCATACAAAAGGAGTTCAAGCAAATCTTTAGAAATAAAGGCATGCTGCCTATCATTTTTGTTATGCCTATATTTCAACTCGTTATTTTATCTAATGCGGCTACGTTTGAAGTAAAGAATATCAAATTTGGTTATATTGATAATGATCACACATCAACGTCTAGAGCGTTAGTTGAAAAATTTAATGCCTCTACTTATTTTAATGTGTTAACAGATTTTCCTTCGGAAGCATTAGCAAGTGCTTCCATGTTAAAAGGTGAAGTGGATGTGCTTATACAAATTCCACACTATTTTGAGCGGGATTTACAAAAAGAAAAGCATAACAGTTTGGGTGTAACTATTAATGCTATTGATGGCGCAGCAGCAGGTGTAGAAAATGTATATGTCAATCAAATTATACAACGTTTCAATCAAAACATAAAACTCGATTTGTTACAAGTTTCAGATAAATTAAGACAACCAATTAGCATAGAGACAATTCCATTATTTTGGTATAATAAAACTTTAAATTATAAAACCTTTATGGTTCCTGGTATATTGGTTTTATTGGTAACCATGATTACATTGTTTCTTTCAGGAATGAATATCGTCCGCGAAAAAGAAATAGGTACACTGGAGCAAATTAATGTCACTCCAATTAAAAAAAGCCAATTTATTATAGGCAAACTTTTTCCGTTTTGGGTTATAGGAATGGGGTTATTAACTGTCGGCTTAATTTTAGCAAAGGTCATTTTTAATGTTCCCATAATTGGTAGTTTGCCATTACTATATTTTTATACCTCTATTTATATTCTGGTTATTTTAGGAATTGGTTTATTCATCTCTAATTTTACAGATACACAACAACAAGCCATGTTTATTGCGTGGTTTTTTACTGTTATTTTTATTTTAATGAGTGGTTTATTTACACCAATAGAGAGCATGCCAAAATGGGCACAAACACTTACCGAATTTAACCCAATAAGATATTTTGTAGAAGTCATGCGTATGGTGATGCTTAAAGGTTCTGGTTTTAAAGATATTCTTCCTCAGTTATTAAAAACGCTTCTTTACGCCTTTATTATGAATGGTTTAGCAGTTTGGAGTTATAGGAAGATAAATTAAATGACTTGTGTAACAAAAGTGACTGTTTAGTATTTTAGTTGATTATATCTTTACATAAAAATAACAATCATGTCTAAAATAGTCATTTTAGGAGCAGGAATTTCTGGTCACGTTGCAGCAACTCATTTAAGAAGAAAACTATCTAAAGATCACGAAGTTGTTGTGGTATCTCCTAACAGTAATTACCAATGGGTACCGTCTAATATTTGGGTTGGAATTGGAAGAATGAAATCGGAGAAAATCTACTTCCCATTAGCACCTTTATACAAAAAGAAAGGAATAGGTTATAAACAAGCTAAAGCAATTTCTTTTTTTCCTGAAGGCGATAAAAATGAGGATAAACCATATGTTTTATCGGAATACGTTGTTGGAGACAATAAAGGACAACAAGAAAAAATAACGTACGATTATTTAATTAATGCTACTGGACCTAAACTGAATTTTGAAGCGACTGAGGGGTTAATTCCTGGTCAAAATAAGGCTTATTCTGTTTGCACATTTTCACATGCGGACCATGCTTGGGAAGGTTTAAAAGCACTAATACAAGAAATGAAAGCTGGTAAAAAAGCTAAAATTTTAATAGGTACAGGACACGCAAAATCAACTTGCCAAGGTGCTGCTTTTGAATATATATTAAATGTAGAACAAGAATTGCGCAAGCATAATGTTCGTGATATGGCAGAAGTCACTTGGATTTCTAACGAATACCAATTAGGCGATTTTGGGATGGATGGTATGCTGTTAAGTTACGGGAGCATGACTATGAAATCTCATGAAATGGTCGAAATGGTTTTTGAAGACAGAGACATTAAGTGGATATTAGGAGCTGGTGTTAATAAAATTGAAGATGGTATTGCACATTATGAAAACTTGGAAGGAGAATATAAGACTGAAACTTATGATTTTGCAATGTTAATTCCTTCATTTTCTGGTCATGGTTTTAAAGCTTTTGATAAAAATGAAAACGACATCACAGAAAAACTATTTAAAGGCTTTATGATCGTAGATGCCGATTATACACAAAAACCGTATGAAGAATGGTCTGTTAAAGATTGGCCAGAAACGTATCAAAACCCAAGTTATAAAAACATTTTTGCACCAGGAATCGCATTTGCGCCACCACATGCTATTTCTAAACCAAGAACTAGCAAAAACGGAACGGTTATTTCTCCTGCGCCACCGCGTACAGGAATGCCTTCTGGTATTACCGCAAAATTGGTCGCAGATAATATTATAGACTCTATTAAAAGTGGAAAAGAATCTTTAAACCATAAAGGATCTATGGGTAACATGGGGGCAGCTTGTATTGCTTCCGCTGGTTATGGAATGACAAAGGGGAGTGGTGTTAGTATTACAACCTACCCAATTGTCCCAGATTACGAAAAATATCCAAAAACACAAGGTAGACAATTAGGGAAAACCTTTGGAGAAATTGGTTTAGCAGGACATTGGTTAAAACTAGCATTGCATTATGCGTTCATCTATAAAGCAAAAATGAAACCTTTTTGGTGGTTGATTCCAGAATAAGTGTTCTTAAATATTATTTTAGTTTTAACTAATAGGTTATCAGTAAGTAGAAATGAGTAAAGTCCCCTTGAAGGGACTTTAGGGGTGTTTTTTTAATCGTTTAATAAATTCGTTAAATAAGACACCTTCAATAAAACCAATAAAAACACAAACATCATGACAGAAAGAATATCAAGATATCAAAGATTTAAAATGATGAATCCAATCATTCAGTTTTTTAAATTCATTTATTTAAGTGTGAAAATAATGTTAGTGGTAGCCGGAGGACATGGCGGAACAAGAAGTTAAACAGAAGATGTCGTTAGATAGTTTTATATGGATTCTGATGTTATAATATGCACACCCATAGTAATCATCTTGATTTTAATAGCTTCAAATACTTCTAAATCTAAAGCTTTTGCAGCATCTTCAATAAAATAACATTCAAAACCTTCTTGAACAGCATCGCGAATAGAAAAGTAAACACAAATATCAGACGCTAGTCCACAAAAATATAGTTTTGAGGCCTCTTTTTCTTTTAGGTAACCCGCTAACCCTGTTGATTTTAAATGGTTGTTGTCATAAAAAGCACTATAACTATCAATATTTTTATCGGTTCCTTTTCTAAAAATAGCCTCATATTTTATAGTATCTAATTCAGAGTGTAATTCGGCTCCTTTACTGCCTTCTACACAATGTTCTGGCCATAATATTTGTGTTTTTCCGCGCCATTCTATGCTGTCAAAATTAGATTTGTTATCATGGTTTACAGCAAAGCTAGAATGCGTTTTAGGATGCCAATCTTGTGTGGCTACAATCAAGTCGAATTTATCTTGTATGCTATTTATTACAGGTACAATGTTATCTCCATCTGGCACAGCAAGAGATCCACCCGGCATAAAATCGTTTTGTACATCAATGACTAAAAGTGTTTTCATAGTTTGACTATTTTTTAATGTATTAGGTTAATATTTAGATAGCCATTAACATTATTACTTTAGCTTTTATGTTTATTGATTAGCTCATTTCGTTCCTTTTTAAGTTGACTACTTAGTCCTATTTTATAGGTATGTGGGTTTTGAAAACGCTTATATTCATCCGGTAGTTGTGCTAAACGGGATTGCGAATATTCTGCAATTTCAGTAACAGTTTTAGCAGGTATTACACGTTTACCATCTTCCATGACTAACTCTAGTAAAGGCTCTTTTTTTAACTCACTAATATCTATTTGCTTGGTAATATCAAAAGGATGTTCCATTTTATCAATCTCACCTTCGGCATAAATCGCGACAGCATCTGCGCCATAAAATAGCCCGTCGGCATCAATCATTCTGTACACTTGTTTTTTAAACGGTAGCGATACTTTTATAATGTTTTCAGAGAGTTTAATTCTTGGATCTCCATTGTATTCAGATAATTTATATACACCATCTAACGCCGCGTCTGGTCGTCCTGTAACTAAATTAGTACCTACACCAAAAACATCAATAGGCGCCTGTTGTTCTTTTAAACTTTTTATAACATATTCATCTAACTGATTGGACGCTACAATTTTTACATAACTTAAATCAGCAGCATCCAAAATGGCTCTCGCTTTTTTAGATAAATAGGCTAAATCACCACTGTCCAATCGGATGCCGAATAATTTTTCACCGTTGTCTTCCATTTCTTTTGCAACAATAATCGCATTTGGAAGTCCTAATTTTAGGGTATTATAAGTATCAATTAAAAGCACACAGTTTTTTGGTCGTACTTGCGCAAAATCACGAAATGCGTCTAATTCATTATCATAACTTTGGATAAAAGAATGTGCCATTGTTCCTGTAGATGCGATGTTGTAATCTTCGGCAGCTTTCACATTACTAGTACTATCAAAACCACCAATAGCCGCAGCTCTTGATGCATAATAACCACCTGTAGCATGGGCACGACGTAGTCCCATATCTAGTAGTATGGCATCTTTTGCACTATAGCGTATTCTGCTAGCTTTGGTTGCGATTAGCGTTTGAAAATTAAGAATATTTAGTAAAAGGGTTTCTATAATTTGTGCTTCTATAATATTGGCTTCAACCTGTAAAATGGGACGGTTAGGAAAAACAAGATCACCTTCTTTACTCGAGCGAATACGACCTTTAAAGCTAAAGTTTTTTAAATACTCTAAAAATTCGTTCTCAAATCCTTTTTGCTTTAAATAAGAAATATCAGACTCTGAGAATTTAAGCGACTCTAGTATATCTAAAACATCTTCTAACCCTGCAAATATGGCATACCCATTATCAAAAGGATTACGACGGTAATAATAGTCAAACACCGCTTTGCCATTTGGTTTAGTCACAAAATAGACTTGCGCCATTGTAATTTGATATAGATCCGTATATGCTGCAGTAATGTCCATAAATTTATAAGTTTAGTTTACAAGATATTCAAAATTTGAAAGATTTCCATTCTCAAATTCTAAAGAAGTTAATAGTATGTAATAATTAGTCTAGTTGAAATTAAATTGTGGTTTTAAACCGAAATTAATTTCCTTTTAAGCGTTGCCAAAGTTCTGATAATAGCTTTTTACCGTCATTAGAATCTTTAGGCGCCTCTATAAATGAAACTTTACCAGAAGGATCAACTTCTAATTTGTATTTAAAAACAAAATTATCTGATTTTGGTTTTAAACTTAACAAACCAAAGCGTAAATCGTTAAAATAAAGCGTGTTATTATTCTTTGTAATAGTATACCAACCTTCAGTAATAGCAATCATTTGTTTTACACTTTTATCTTCAACAAGACTACCTAATAAGTCGTGGTTTTTTGGATAGCTTTCAAAAGTGATAGGTTGGCTGTCAAAAAACGAATAATTCCCAAGTAAAAAAGCATCTTTAGTTTGCACATTGGCACTCCAAAGTACGGTGTTTAAAGGCGACGGTCTAGTATCAATATCTAAATAAGCTATGTTTTGTTCTTTTAAAGCAGATTCAAATTTTGTGTAAGCAGCCCATTTTAAAAGTAGCGTAATAGCTAAGTACGATGTACTTATTATTAATCCCATGTTGTTATAAAAACGTCGTTTTGTTGTGGTTCGTTTCTGGCGCATGGCCAAAATCAAGAATATCAGAAAAGGAACTGTATATAATGGATCAACTACAAATATGTTTTTAAAAGCTAACCGTAAATCAAAAGGCCAAAACAGTTGCGTTCCCCAAGTCGTATGTGCATCTAAAATAGGGTGTGTTACAAAGGCTAAAAAGAATAACCAAGTCCAGTTTTTAAAGTTTTTGTAGGTTTCGTAACGCGTCACAATCCATGCAAAAATAGGGGCGAAAAGTACAGAAAACACAATAGAATGTGTAAATCCACGATGCACATAAAGTGCAGTGACATTGTCGGTAAAAAATGAAGCTAGAACATCTAAATCAGGAATTGTACCTGCGATAGCACCATAAAGCATGGCCTTGTTTCCAACTTTTCTACCTAAAACAGCTTCTCCTACAGCTGCTCCTAATACTATTTGTGTTAATGAATCCATATAGAGTGCAAAAGTAAGGGATACCAATATATTTATAACAACACTTTGTTTTTAAGTTGCTTTTCCATGCTTAGTAATAAGTGTGTATGAGCATTTTTTTTATAACTTTTTTTTTGTAATTATTTAATAATTAAAGTTTTACGTGATAATTGTCAGTGTGTATGCTTTTTGTTTATTCTAAATTTAGAGCTATTAATGATATCTTAATTCAAATTACTTTTCTTAAGTAACCTATGTTACTGACTAAAGTAAATTCCTGAACTATTTTTGTACTGTAAATTAATGATAAATGAAAAAACACATATATATAGTCGCTTTACTTTTTGTTTTCAGTATGTCTGTAAAAGCACAAGACTTGGTGCCCATAGCAAAATCTGATGTTTTGTCAAAAGTATCTGATAATAATACTAGTATAAAAATTTCTGAACAAGATTTTAACGCAGCTAGAGCAGACTACAGACAAACTAATGCTGTGTTTTTGCCAAACATTACAGCAAGTCACACTGCAATGGCGACAACCAATCCTTTAATGGCTTTTGGTTCTAAATTAAATCAGGAGATTTTAACTCAGAATGATTTTAGTCCTGCGTTGTTAAACGATCCTTCTCAAATTGAAAACTACGCAACCAAATTCGAAATTCAGCAACCATTAATAAACTTAGATGGTATTTACCAACGTAAAGCTGCTAAGTCTAAAATGGAAGCCATGTCTTTAAAAACAGAACGTACACAAGAGTATTTAATGTTTGAAGTAGATAAAGCCTACATGCAATTACAATTAGCATATAAAGCAGTTATTGTTTTAGAAAAAGCGTTAGAAGCTGCAAATGCTAATAAAAAATTAGCAGACGATAGTTTTAAACAAGGGTATTTACAACGTGCAGATGTTTTGAATGTTGAAGTGAGAGTAACTGAAGTTCAAAATCAGTTGCAAACCGCTAAAAGTAATGTGCAAAATGCGTCTAATTATTTGTCTTTTTTAATGAATGATGAGACCTATGTCGTTTACACTCCAACAGATGAATTAACCATTGCCTCTTTTACTTTAGAGGATAAAATGGTGTCTGAAAATCGTTCAGATATTAAAGCCATGCAATTATCAACCAATGCTTATGAAGCGATGAATAAAGCAGATAAGATGGCGTTTTTACCTCGTTTAAATGCATTTGGGAGTTACGAGTTGTATGATGATAAAATTTTCCAAGGTGATTGTAATGGGTATTTATTTGGAGCACAGTTAAGTTGGGATATTTTTAAAGGCTCAAAACGTTTTGGAAAAGTACAAAAAAGTAAAGCCGAATTTGAAAAATCAAAGCTAGAATACAAGCAATATGTATCACAAAGTAATTTAGAATTAAACAAAGCAAAGCGTGCGTTTACAGATGCTGACAATAAGTTGAAATTAACAACTCTAGCATTACAGCAATCTGAAGAATCTTTAAGAATTAGAACCAATAGATTTAAAGAGGGTTTAGAAAAAACATCAGATTTATTAATTGCCGAAACGCAATATGCACAAAAGCAATTGGAATACTACCAAACTATTTTTGAATATAATTACACACAAGCATATTTGCAATTTTTAACTAAAGAATAAGACCTCTCGACTGCGCTCGAGGAGACAAAATGTTGTCAGTTTGAGCGCAGTCGAGGACTAAATAATAAACAAATCAAAAAATGAAAAAAATATATACAATCCTAACACTTTCTATAGCTCTATTAGTCGCTAGTTGTGGTAGCGAAGACAAAAAAATAGTTGTAGATAATTCGCCAACAATTAGTGTGAAAACGAGTCAAGTTGCAGCAAATACCAACAGTCCTTTTTTATCTGTAAGTGGAAAAATTCAAGCCACTAATAGTGCAGATTTAAGTACTAGAATGATGGGTTACGTTAATAAAGTGTACGTAAATGTTGGAGATAAAGTACGTAAAGGACAATTATTAGTATCAATTAATAATAGCGATTTACAAGCTAAAAGAGCTCAGGTTAATGCGGGGATTACAGAAGCTAATGCCGCTTTAAATAATGCACAAAAAGATTACAACCGTTTTAAAAATTTGTTTGCCGATAATAGTGCCTCTCAAAAAGAGATGGATGATATGACTGCAAATTTTGAAATGGCAAAAGCTAGAGTAGAGGGTGCCAATCAAATGAAAAACGAAATTAACGCACAATTTGCTTACAGTAATATTACTGCACCTTTTAGCGGAACGGTGACTAGTAAAAATGTGGAAGCTGGTAATATGGCTAATCCTGGTGTACCATTAATAAGTATAGAAACACCTGGGAACTTTGAAGTGATGGCAATGGTACCGGAAACTGAAATTTCTGATATTAAAACAGGAACTACAGTAGATGTTTTGGTGAAATCGATTAATAAGACCTTAAAAGGAAAAGTAAAAGAAGTGAGTACTTCTGCTAAAAATACTGGAGGGCAATATCTAGTAAAAATTGATTTAGATAAAACAGAGGCTAGTATTTTGTCCGGTATGTTTACAACAGTGCAATTTCCTGTAGAAAGAAAAGCAACGTCATCCATGGTTTTAATACCAAATGAAGCCATTGTAACTAATGGACAATTATCAGGAGTGTACACAGTAAGCCAAAGCAATACAGCATTATTACGTTGGTTACGTTTAGGTAGAACGTTTGGTGATCAAGTAGAAGTATTATCTGGTTTAAATACAGACGAAGCATACATTGTTTCTGCTGAAGGAAAATTGTTTAATGGTGCGAAAGTTACAATTCAATAACTAATAAGTCGCGTTAAGGATAGAAACGACATCCTTTTTTACTTAATAAATAAGTAGTCATTACGAGGAGTGCAACGACGTGGTAATCTCCCAATCGATTAAGAGATGGCCACAGTAAATAAAAAATTTACTTCGTAATGACAGATAAAAAAGATACAGTGGATAGCCTGTTAAAACGCCCAAAATATAAAGATTTCCATTGTCATGGGAATGAAAAAAAGTAATAATTATGAAAGAAGGAATCGCAGGTAAAATTGCCAAAGTCTTTATGCAATCGAAGCTTACAGTGCTTTTGATGATTGTATTTATGGTGGTTGGTGTGTACAGTTCGTTTTTAATTCCGCGTGAAGAAGAACCGCAAATTGATGTCCCTATGGCAGACATTTTTGTGGGGTATCCTGGCGCAAGTCCTACGGAAGTGGAGTCGCGTGTGATTAAGCCTTTAGAGCAATTAATTTCGAATATTAAAGGTGTGGAATATGTGTATTCTACATCTATGAAAGAGCAAGGAATGGTCATCGTACAGTTTTATGTTGGCGAAGATATTGAGCGTTCTTTTGTAAAATTATACAACGAAATTAACAAGCACATGGATCAAATGCCAGCTGGTGTGACATTTCCGTTAGTAAAAACTAGGGCGATTGACGATGTACCAATGTTGGGTTTAACGTTATGGAGTGAAAATTATGACGACTACCAATTAAGTCAAATGGCTTTGGAGTTGGAAGCTGAAATTAAAAAAGTAAATGATGTCGCGACGACACATAAAATTGGTGGTAGAGACCGTCAATTACGTGTGGTTTTGGATAAAGATAAATTGGCTGCAAGTGGCTTGGATTTCTTGTCGGTTTCGGAAATGATTAAAGCAAATAACAGCCAATTAAGTGCAGGTAGTTTTGATAAAAATGATACTGAGTTTTTAGTAAATACAGGCAAATTTTTAGCATCTGTTACTGATGTGGAGAACTTGGTGGTTGGTGTGCAACAAAATCAACCAATATATTTAAAGCAAGTCGCTAAAATTATTGATGGACCAGAAGTACCACAAAATTATGTGAGTTTAGGATACGGAAAAGGAAGTGTAAAATCGGCTGATTATAAATCGGAATATCCTGCAGTGACCATTTCAGTTGCTAAACGAAAAGGTGCAGATGCCATGAAACTTTCTGAAATTATTATTGATAAAGTGGCCCATTTACGTAGCACTTTAATCCCTGATGATGTACATGTGGAAGTGACTAGAAATTATGGTGAAACAGCGTCTCATAAAGTGTCGGAATTACTATGGCATCTTATTGGGTCTATCTTTGCGGTAACACTTGTCGTGATGTTAGCTATGGGTTGGCGTGGTGGATTGGTTGTGTTTTTATCGGTTCCAATTACGTTTGCTTTGACCTTATTGAGTTATTATATGATGGATTACACGTTAAACCGAATTACTTTATTCGCTTTAGTATTTGTAACAGGAATTGTCGTCGATGACTCGATTATTATTGCCGAAAATATGCACCGACATTTCAAGATGAAACGTTTGCCTTTTAAAGACGCTGCCTTATATGCGATTAATGAAGTTGGAAACCCAACGATTTTAGCAACATTTACAGTTATAGCATCTGTTTTACCTATGGCATTCGTCTCTGGATTGATGGGGCCATATATGGCACCAATGCCAATAGGAGCGTCTATTGCAATGATATTATCGCTATTTGTAGCTTTAACTATTACACCGTATTTAGGGTATATATTTTTAAGAGAAAAAGATAAAAAAGGCGCAGAAGAGAAACCAGAAAAACCAGTTGAGGAGACGCTTATTTATAGAGTTTACAACAAATTTGAACGTCCTTTATTAGAAAGTAAAGGAAAACGCTGGCTGTTTTTAGGATTAACTTTTATGGTTTTAATGGCGACAATGGTTTTGTTTTTTACTAAATCGGTTGCAGTAAAAATGTTGCCATTTGATAACAAGAATGAGTTTCAAGTAGTTATTGATATGCCAGAAGGGACCACATTGGAACGCACAGGAGTAGTCGCTCAAGAAGTATCTCAGTATTTATCGACTAGACCAGAAGTGGTTAATTATCAAAATTACGTGGGTACATCTGCACCAATAACCTTTAACGGTTTAGTCCGTCATTACGATTTGCGTGGTGGAAGTAATATGGCAGATATCCAAGTAAATTTAATTGATAAAGGCGAACGTGATATTCAAAGTCATGGCATTGCTAAAGTAATGCGTCCAGACATTCAGAAAATTGCTGCTAAGTATAATGCGAATATAAAATTGGTAGAAGTGCCACCAGGACCACCTGTATTATCAACGATTGTTGCAGAAGTTTATGGGCCGGATTATAACGAGCAGATTAAAATAGCCAATGGCGTTCAAGATATCCTTAAAAACACAACTGATGTTGTGGATATTGATTGGATGGTTGAAGCCGATCAAACCGAATATCAATTTAATATAAATAAAGAAAAAGCCATGTTATATGGTGTTGCGCCACAACAAATTGCGTATACCATGAATATGGCATTGTCTAACAGAGCCATCACAAATTTATATGATGAAGATGCGGTAAACCAAGTCGGTTTGATATTGGCTTTAGATGAAAAAGAGAAGTCTACAATTAGTGATATTTCGCAATTAAAAGTAAAATCGAAACAAGGGAATATGGTGCCTATTGCAGATTTGGTAACTATTACGGAAACGATAGCTGCAAAAAGTATTTATCGTAAAAACCAAAAGCGCGTGGTTTACGTGATGGCAGATATGGCTGGAGAATTAGAAAGTCCTGCATATGCTATTCTTGGAATGGAAGAAAAGTTAAAAGAGATTCTGTTACCAAAAGGCTACGAGTTAAACGAAATGTATTTAGGTCAGCCAGATTTTGAAGATAATTATACTGTAAAATGGGATGGTGAATGGCAAATTACTTTAGAGGTATTTAGAGATTTAGGTATTGCCTTTTTAGGAGCCATTATTTTAATATACATTTTGATTGTAGGCTGGTTCCAAAATTTTAAAGCACCAATTGTTATGATGGTTGCGATACCATTATCGTTAATCGGAATTATACTAGGACATTGGATAATGGGAGCGTTTTTTACCGCAACGTCGTTTATTGGTATGATTGCTTTAGCAGGAATTATGGTTCGGAATTCGGTATTACTTATTGATTTTATTAATATAAGAACAGCAGAAGGTGTGCCACTAAAACAAGCGTGTATTGAAGCAGGCGCAGTGCGTACAACGCCAATTTTATTAACAGCAGGAACGGTTGTTATTGGAGCATTTGTGATACTGTTTGATCCGATTTTTCAAGGATTGGCGATATCATTAATGGGAGGGACTATTGTGTCTACTGTATTGACTTTATTGGTTGTGCCTCTTGTTTATTATATGATAGAGAAGAAGAATTATAAATGATTGGGTTTTGAAACACATTCAGGATGAGGTTTAGTTTATAAATAGAATGAAGGAGAGGGGGTATAAATAATGTGATTCTGAAATTAGTTCAGAATGACGTGAATGTTAAGTTTAAAATTATTTGATTTTACGACACGTTCGGAATGCCGTTTAGGTTATGAATAGAATGGAGGAGAGGCGTTGTAAATAATGGGATTCTGAAACACGTTCAGAATGACGTGAATGTAAATAAAGCAGCGAAGTATTATAAATAATGTGATTCTGGAATGAGTTTAGAATGACGAGAATGTTAAGTTATAAATTTAAAAAAAAGAGTAAAGATGTTAAATACATATTTTAGAGTAATTGTTGGTGTAATGGTATTATTAAGCGTGGTGCTTTCCGTTTATGTAAGTCCAAAATGGATGTGGTTTACCGTCTTTATTGGCGTCAACTTAATACAATCTGCTTTTACAAAATGGTGCTTGTTAGAAACAATTTTAGTAAAATTAGGAGTTAAGAAGGGGAGTGCAGGATGTGCTATTAAATAAATATATTACCCTATAGGTTTAGTATTCTTTTAAGTATAAAAGTTTCCATAGTTTAATTATAGCCTTTACTTTTGCCGAAATTAAATTATGGAATTTTTATTACAACCGTGGTCCTGGTTTTTTTCTGGCTTTTTAATTGCTTTTACCATGCTTATTTTACTGCTAATGGGAAAGCGATTTGGAATGTCTTCAAATTTAAGAACATTTTGCGCCATTTGTGGTGGTCGAAAAGTGAGTCAGTTTTTCAATTTTAATTGGAAAAAAGATAGTTGGAATTTATTTGTGGCTTTAGGGGCTGGAATTGGTGGTTTTTTAGCTGCAAATTTTCTGTCTAACGGCGCAATGCCAGATATTAGTCAATCGACAAAATTAGGTTTAAAAGAGATTCAGTTTTCTTCAGATAATGGGTATTTACCTAAAGAGTTATTTTCAATAGAAGCCTTACAAGACCCTAAAACAATACTATTATTAGTTATTGGAGGTATTTTAATAGGTTTTGGAACGCGTTATGCCGGAGGTTGTACTTCTGGACATGCTATCTCTGGACTTAGTAATTTACAAAAGCCATCCTTAATCGCAGTCATTGGATTTTTTATTGGCGGACTTATCATGGTACATTTAATATTCCCTTTAATCTTTTAGACAATGAAAAAACTAGTTTATATTTTTATCGGTGTATTTTTTGGAGTAATCATGTACAAGTCTGAAGCTGCCTCGTGGTTTAGGATTTATGAGATGTTTAGGTTTGAATCTTTTCATATGTATGGTATTATTGGTACAGCTTTGGCTTTTGGTATCTTATTTATACAGCTTATTAAACGGTTTAATATCAAGTCCATTGATGGAGAACCCATTGTAATCCCTAACAAAGAGAAATCATTTTATCGCTACCTATTTGGAGGAATCATTTTTGGATTAGGTTGGGCGCTTACAGGTGCTTGTCCTGGACCATTGTATGTTTTATTAGGGGTTAGTTTTTTACCTATAAGCATTGTGATTGTGTCAGCAATAGTAGGGACTTTTTTATATGGTGTATTAAAAGATAAATTACCTCATTAATTGTTTTTTTTATAACGTCGTCCATACCATAGTAAAGTACCTGTAACAGGTAAGCTTGCCGTTAGTAAACTAATTATAAATACAATTATTTTACCAATAAGACCACCAATAGCCCCTATGTGTATATCATAATTCATTCGTATTAGTTTATCAGCAAATTTGGCGTTTTTGTATTTACCATAAATACTGGGTGTCTCAATTTCCTGGAGTGTATTTTGATCAAAGAATCTAAAGTCCGCATCGTAATGTAAGCCTTTACTATTTCCTACTTCCACGTATATGCTTGTTGTGTCAGATTCGGGGTAATGCAATTCAAAACTTACAGCTTCGGGATTTGCTTTTTTTAGCAATGGAATTAATTTGTCTATAGGAAGGATACTAGTGTCTTTATCTTTTAAATCACTCTCATTTTCTGGGATATTAAAGGATACAGATTTGTTTCCACCTACAGATTTATAGGTCACGTACATCAACCATTTATAGGACATTAAAGAACCTGTAAAAGCAATAATTAAAGCTAACGAGCAGATATAAAAACCGATCACAGAATGTAAATCGAAGTTTTTACGTTTCCAACGTGTCGTTTTTTTCCAATCAAACGTTATGCGTTGTTTTAGGTTTTTGCGTTTTTTTGGAAGCCATAATATAAAGCCCGAAATTATAATTATAATAAAAAGTAAAATAGACACGCCAACAACTTGTTCTCCTATGGCTTTTGGTAACCATAAACGCATATGTCCTTTTAAAATAAAAGCAAAAAAACCGGTCATATGGTTGTCTACTTGGATAATAGCACCAGAATAGGGGTTTAGAAAAATACTTTGATAAAATTCAGGTTCTGCATCATAAAAAATAACTTCTACAGCAGCATTACCTTTTTTATAAAGCGTACCATGTATTGTGTTTTCGGGAAAAACTTGTTGTGCAATCGCCTTAGCTTCGGTTGGTGTAATTATAGTGTTTTGTTCAAAATCTACTGTTTTGTAGTCGTCATATAGGCTTTCTATTTCATCTCTAAACGCCCAACAACATCCTGTAATTGCTACTATAAAGACTACGATACCTGTTACTAGACCTAAAATTTTATGTAATGTTAAAATCTTTTTTTTAAACGACATAGTGTAAAATATTAAAAGGGAAACCGATATGATTTCCCTTAATTAAAAATTAGTAGTTAGATTAAAATTTATAAGCGATATTGGCAAGTATAGCTCTTGTTGTCTGAGGAGTTATCGTACTCCAACCTTTAAAATAGGCTTTGTCAGCTAAATTATTAGCTTTTAAACTCACTCTTATTTTTTCTATATCATAATAGATTGAGGCATTAAAAATGGTGTATGCTGGTAGAATAAATTCGCCAACAGATGGATAACCGACCATCGTGTCATAAGCTCCAGAACCATTAAAACCAAATCCAACACCAAAGTTTTTAGCAAAACCATCTTTAAAATTATAGTCTCCCCAAAAGTTATAAGATATTTTTGGTCCGGCTTGTTCAAACCTGACATCCACTAGGTCAGGTCTAGAGTCTGATGCTGTTACTTTAGCATCGTTATAACTAAAACCTCCACGTAAGTTTAACCCGTCAATAGGACTAGTATTTATTTCAATTTCAAGACCTTGACTATTAACCGTTCCGTCTTGTACTTTACCTGCTCCAAATCCCATTATTTTATCGTCTACAGTGATGTTATAATAACTTAATGTCGCATTTAATTTGTTATTAAACAGGTTTGTTTTAACACCAAATTCTATTTGATTGGCACGTTCTAGATCGTATGATTGTAGTATAACACCAGCAGTTGGATCTGCACTATCTATTGGTAGTATTTCGGGATTGACGTAAGAAAACCCATTTTGATAATTAGCAAAGACTGACAGTTGATCTAATATTGGTTGAAATACAACCCCAAATTTAGGCGATAATGTAGATTTAGTATATTCTTGTAAATCATCTGAAGTATTATTAGCATCACCTTCATACTTAAACCTATCATAACGTAGACTGGCCATTAACGATAATTTTGGTGTAATATTTATAATGTTTGAAGCGTAAGCACCTAAAACACTTTGGTTAGTATCTGTATTTATATTACCTGAACCACTCAAAGCAGCATCAATACTATTGGCGCTTATTGGTAACCCATTTAAAATATCACCTTGTGCCGTGACGGTTTGTGCGTAACCCCAGTTTGAACTTTGATCAATAATCCTAGTCTCTAAATAATCAACACCAATTAATAATTTGTTTTGTAATGTTCCAATTTTAAAGTCACCAGTAAAATTTTGCTGTAAGTTGAAAGTCTTTGTTTTAGCATCTGTGTCTTGAACATAGATATCAAAATATGGATTAGCAACAGGAGCACTTGGATCTGACCAGTCAGCAGAATTCCATAAATACGTATAATATCCATTGGATTTTGCAATACCACCTGCTAATATAGATTGTGATGACCAATTATCTGAAATTTTATAAGCAATTTCTCCTCTATAGTTTTGGGTTAAATTTTCAATACTAACAGTGTTACTTGTTAAAGATTTATCATAATCATAGTTCAATTCGTCTAGGTTATTAAACGCTAAAGGAGCAGATCTATTTAAGAATAAAAAGGGTTGATTGGTTTGTTCATTTGAAGAGGCTTCATATGAAAAATTAAACGTTAAATTATTGTTTGCTTTATACGAGATAGAAGGCGCAATAAAAACAGATTTTTTAAAACCAGCATCTTGAAAACTATCTTCTCCTTGATAGCCTGTATTTAAACGTAATGAAAGCTTTTTAAAATCTTTATCTGTCACATTTACATCTGCATTAAATTGCGTAAAACCATAGGAGCCACCAGTTACAGAAATAGCACCTCCTGTACCTTGGTAAGGTTTTTTAGTCACAATATTAATAAGTCCTCCATAAGAGCTGACTGTGCTTCCAAATAGAGTAGCAGAAGGCCCTTTGATAACTTCTACACGCTCAACATTGGACGAATTGATAAAACCATTTGTAATGCCAGGAACACCATTTACTAGTTGAGGTTGTACAGAAAACCCTCGTAAAGAGTAATAACCAGCACCATCACCACTTCGGCCCGTTGACGACCATAACTTGTCAACACCAGCTGCATTTTTTAAGGCATCCTCAAAATTTGTAACTAATTGCGATTCTAATAATTCTGTTGTAACCGTACTATAGACTTGTGTGTTTTCTAAATCTTTAAGGGGTAATTTGGCCACGTAAGCCGTCTTTTTTCTTGAAAACTTGTTTTTACGTGTCCCATCAATAACAATTTCGGATAATATTTCATTTCCTTCAAACAGAATGATAGTACCAAGTGATTTTGTGTCGTTATTAGTTACAGAAAAGGGTATTTCTTTTGTTTTATAACCTAAATATGATATAGATAGTAAATACTCACCATCCTCAATATTTGAAATATTAAAAGCTCCTTGTGCATCTGTTTGAGCACCTTGGTTAGACTTGTGGACAAAGATATTTACTAGTTCTAGGGGTGTATTAGAGTTATCATAAACAACACCTTCAATACTGTTGTTTTGTGCATTCACAAAATTAAAGAATGCGGTTAGTGTCAGTGAGAGTAATAGTTTTTTCATTGTTTTTATTTAGACTAAATATAGATAGTTTGTTTTTGGCAAATGTAGAACACACATATTGAATAAACAAGTTATTTATATTAATTCTAAATAGTTTTTTTGCAGGCGTATTTTATGTGTGCCATATAGGGTATTACATAAAATCTAACCTGAATATAAAGCTTGGTAATTGGGTTGCTTTAATCGCTTGGTTTGGTTGTTATAAACGGATAGCATTTTCCGTGATTGTTGAAAAAGCGTCGGATCAAAGTATTACCGTTTGAGTAACAGTAAAACGGTGAATCAAACTAATGCTGCGAGTTACTTATTGTACATTTTTTTGAAAAGAATAACTCAAGAATACTATGTTTTTTAACGAGATATTATACCGCACTTATTTTCTCAAAATGAAGTGTGGTGTAATAGTCGGCAAATTGAAAGTCTTAACTTTTAGTCACTAGTCTTCTTCAAAAAAAATACGTAGTTCTACGTATTGTAAGACAACTTTATAAGTTGTAGCTTAGCTTTTTAAAACCGAAATCAGGAACAAAAGTTCCGCATATCCCGTAATATTTAAGGGTTATGTGGAACTTTAGTCACCATATAACTAGTTGGCAGTAATTAAAAAAATGAGGAAATACCTACAAACATTTGATATTTTAACCGAAAAAGAAATTGACTTTTTTGAGAGTAAAGTTCGAAATAAGAAATTGAAAAAAGGCGATTTTTTCATCAAAGAAAATCGAGTATCCAAAGAAGTAGCGTTTGTTGTTTCTGGTTTGTTTAGGTCGTTCTATTATTCGTCATCTGAAGAGGAAGTTACCTATTGTTTTACCTTTTCAAATTCTTTTGTAAGTGCTTATTCTTCTTTCTTATCCCAAACAAAAACAATTGAAAATATTCAGGCATTAACAGATATAGAATTATTAACTATATCAAGAGAAGAAATTTTAATTTTAGAGAAATCGAGTACAAATTGGCTGAAATTTTTCAAATTAATTGCTGAACAAGAATACATCAAAATGGAAAAAAGAGTTTTCTTGTTGCAAAAAGAATCCGCAGAAAAAAAATACAAAGATTTACTAATAAATCAACCTGAATATTTACAATCAATTCCCTTAAATTTTCTGGCTTCATATTTAGGAATTACCCAAAGACATTTAAGTAGAATAAGAAAAACGATTACGAATTAGACAAATGTCCTTTTAAAAAACTAACAAAGTATTGTTCTTTGCACAAAACAAAGAACAAATATGAAACAAGTATTAATAATAAATGGACATCCTGACAAAGAGAGCTTTAATTACGCATTATCGGAAGCTTACATAAAAGGAGCAAATAAAACAAATTCTATAATATCTCAAATTAACATTGCTGAATTGGAATTTAATCCTAATCTGCAATTTGGTTATCGGAAACGAATGGAATTGGAATCTGATTTAGTTTTAGCCATAGAAAAAATTAAAAAGGCAGACCATATTGTTTGGGTATTTCCAATGTGGTGGTATGGATATCCTGCATTAATGAAAGGATTTATCGAGAGAACATTTCTGCCAGGCATCACCTATCAACCAATTGAGGGAAAAGCATTGCCCGAAAAACTACTGAAAGGAAAATCAGCACGACTAATTATTACGTCAGATACGCCAAAATGGTATGACTTTTTGATAATGAAAAGTCCGACAATAAACCAATTAAAAAAGGGAACATTAAAATTTTGTGGAATAAATCCTGTGAAAATAACTTATATTGCCTCAATGAAAAATTCAAATTCTAAATTTAGAGAAAAGTGGCTGAATAAAGTAACATTGTTAGGCGGAAGCTTAAAATAACTACTGCCAACAAGGTATAAAAAACATAGGGCGTTTGTGCTAAACCGAAAGGTGTGTGAATATTAACAAAGTCCGCCAAATATAAAATTTGGCGTTTATAGAACAAAAGATAAAAGCAAAATATTTATATTTGGCTAAGTAATAAACCGAAACGACAGTGCTTATCACCTGCCCTACGTTTCTTATACTTAACGTTACCCAACATTTGAACAAACAACCATAATTTAAACATAACAATGAGTATAAACATTCCTGATAGCTTACCAAAACTTCTAGTCCTTCTTGGAATTATCGGTATGGCTGTTGGAATTTATGTCGAAAAAGAATTAACTGAAAATTATTATGTCAAATTTGACAAATATGATGAAATACAGGATGCTGTAACACTTGAAAGCTATGTTGTAGAACTTGAAAAAAAGAATCTACTTGAAAGAGCAAAGCAACTATCACAAAGTTTAAATGTAGTAAACCCGATTGAGACTAATGATTCAATTACTTCTTTTATTCGTGTTTTCTCTGGAGATAAAAAAAGGGTCATTCTAACAGATACATTAGATAAATACTGGAATAACTATCTGAAAAAGCAAAAAAGTTTAGATATATTATTGAAGAGAAAGGAAATTCAACAAAAAAATATAAATAGCGAAGAGAAAATATTAGATTCCCGAAAAGAATTTTACGGGAATTTTTTCGGAATTGGATTTTTACTTTTCATTATTGGTATTGGAACTTGGTCTCTTGACAACTCAAAACCTTCAGAAAAAATAGTCAAGCAAAATGATAAATTATATAAATTTTGTCAAAGCTGTGGTTTTAAATTTTCCTCAATCAGACCCTATGGAACTGAAAAAGATAAAACTGAAAATCTTGCATTTTGCATAGAGTGTTATAAGAAAGGAAAAATGAGTGAACCAAAACTATCAAAAGAGGATTTTATTAATAGAAAAAAAGAAGAAATAAAAAACAAAGGTTGGCTTTCTCGAAAGCTTTTAATGGCAAGATTTCATAGTCTTGAAAGATGGAACAAAGACGACTACTATTAAAAATAAAAAACGTTGGGTAACAACGTATATAGCTCATAGCTAATTAGTTGCTAAATCGAAGTTAAGGCATATTTGGAAAGTCGCCAAATTTTTAAATTTGACGATTTCCAATAAAAAGATAAATAGTAAAATTTAAAAATCTGGCTTGTGCTTAATCCGAAAATAATTTTCTAATTTGCACGCTACGAGCCATATACAAGACTGTTAGGTGTCATTAAAAAACAACCTCATAAATAAATGAAAATAGTATTATTCCTAAACAAAGACCTTGAAGCTAATATTGCTTATAATCTACTTAAATCAGAACTTTTAAGCCATAGTGTTCGAATCTATTATTCTGATACGGTTGGGAATCCCAAAAATAAACCTTCTGATTTAGTAAAACTGGAATATTTTGAAAAAGGATTCGTGTTTAACGAATTATCTGAATTCATAAATGAAAATAAAATTGAAAACTCTTTTGAATTTTTTGACGACAATTTTAAATCTTTTCCAATTAAAAAGTGCTCAAATGTCAATTCTGTAGAATTTATAAATGAAATGAAAGATTTAAATCCTGACTTGTTTATTTCAATTCGTTTCGGAAAAATTTTTAAAGATGAAATTATTCAAGTCCCAAAAAATGGTTTAATAAATCTACATTCTGCAATTTTACCAGATTACAGAGGAATTATGGGAACTTTACACGCTATCAAGGAGGAAAATACCAAAATTGGATGCACACTTCACACAATACCCAATAGTGGAATTGATACAGGAGAAATAATCGAAATTGCTGAACGTAATGTTAATCGTGAAAAATCGCTTTTTTGGAATATTGTTCAACTGTATCCTTTAGGAACTGAACTTATAATTAAAAATTTAAAAATAATTGACAGTAATAATTCGCTTAATACTCAAAAACAAAATCTTGAAGAAGGAAATTATTTCTCAGTTCCAGCAAAAAGTGATTTTGAAAAAATAGAGAGTTTAGGAATGGATATTATTTCAGTAAAAGATTACCAAGAGGTTTTGAGTAGTTTTATTATGAAGAACTTATCGGAAATAGAAAAACTACACCTAACAACGTGTATAAAACATAGCTGGTAAGTGCTAAATCAAAGGATAGTGCTTATTTACAAAGTTCCGCCAAATTTTTAATTTGGCTTTAAAACTTAAAAATTAAAACAAAATATAAAAATTTGGCTCAGTGCTAAATCGAAATTTAGTGTATTTTTTACGCTACGTTTCATAGTGTGTCGAGCAAGCAATGAGCGGCAACAAATACTCATTGTGAACTGTAAATAAGATGGTGGACCCGACCCACCAATGTCGCTTTATAGGAAGAGGCATTAAACCACCTAAAGGTGCTTTAGTAAAGAGCTAAGGTATTGAGCGTTTAGGAAACGGTCACGCCAAGAGCGTGGTCAGGTACGAATAAAAGAGATGAACGCAATTGAACCCCTTTTGAGGTGTCGAGAAGTTGCTACATTCTGTCAAAAGCTACGAAGTATGATACGGAGTGAAGAGTATAGCGGTCACCTATTTATTGACTATACGGCAGGCGTCATTCAGGGGGCATGAATTTTATCTAGGCTTAGTTACGGAACTCGGGAACCTGACTATAAATACTAAGGGAAATACACAATAGGATCAACCTAGAGGTAGAATACCAATGTTATATTCAGGGACGGACTAATCCGTAGTAGTGCTGAAGATTCTGTAATGGAAATGGAGCGAAGGGATTAGGTTATACGGTTGCATTACATTTAACAACTCAAATAAATTGAGGATGAATTTATGGAATGAAACAAAATCAATACCAATAAGCAGAGCCATGGTATGGGAAGCTTATAAGAAAGTGCGAGCCAATAAAGGGAGTGCAGGAGTGGACTCGATAAGCATGGAACAGTTCGATGCTAAACGCAGTAAACACTTGTACAAACTTTGGAATCGGATGGCATCGGGGAGTTATTTTCCGCCACCAGTCAAAGAGGTAGAAATACCAAAGAAGGATGGAAACATCCGTAAATTAGGAATTCCTACTATAAGTGACCGCGTGGGACAAATGGTGGTTAAGATGTATATAGAACCTGGTTTAGAGAAAATATTCAGTTCCAATTCCTATGGGTATAGACCTCACAGAAATGCACATCAAGCATTAACATCTGTTAGAGAAAACTGCTGGAAAACCGATTGGGTAATAGATTTAGACATTAAAAGTTTCTTTGATACTATCGACCACAACAAACTGATGCTAGCAGTAGAAAAGCACATTCCAGAAAACTGGGTAAAGCTTTATATTGCACGATGGTTAGTAAGCCCTGTTTTAACTAAATTAGGAGAAATCATTAAAAACAAAGGAAAAGGAACACCACAAGGAGGCGTTATAAGCCCGCTTCTGGCAAACCTATTTCTACATTATGGTTTTGACAAATGGCTAGAACAAACCGACACTACCGTGAAATTCACACGTTATGCCGACGATGTAATTGTACACTGTAGAAGTCAAAAACACGCAGCACATGTGCTAGAGGCAATTCGAAACAGAATGACACAAATAGGATTGGAATTACATCCCAAGAAAACCAAAATCGTGTACTGTAAGGATTATCGAAGACAACAAAATTATTCAGTTATTAAATTTGATTTTTTAGGCTACTCTTTTCAGCCTAGAACATCCAAATCTAAGAAGACTAAAGGATTATTTTTAGGCTTTGATTGTGCCATAAGTATAAGTTCCAAGAAGCGCATTGCTGATAAATTAGGAGAATTGAAAGTACATAGAATGACTTGTAAGAGTATTGTAGGCATTGCGCATCGCTTAAACCCTATTATTAGAGGTTGGATACGCTACTACGGTAAATTTAGAATATCTATGCTACACAAGGTTTTCAAATTACTCAACAATCGTTTAGTGAGGTGGGCAAGAAAACGGTATAAGCGCTATAAAACAAGTATAAAACGTGCCTATAAATGGTTTAACAGAGTGCAGGAACAATTTCCTAACTTATTTTATCATTGGCAAATGGGTTTTATCAATTAATTTAGTACTTTAGATTTGTATAACAAGAACCGTATGATGCGAGAGTATCACGTACGGTTCTGTGAGAGACTTGAGGTGAAATCCCTCTTGTCTACTCGACTACATAAACGTTACCACACATTTGAGGAAAATGAGAACATTCAATGATATTTATAATAATATACAATCCAATTTTAGTCCTCAACCTAGGAGTATTATCGATTTAGGTATTATTTTATCAAAACTATATGAAGTCCTAAAATCAGATAAATATTCAGAATATAACCCATTCGAACTTAACAGCTCATCCTTCTCTACTGATAGAACAACAATAGAGAGACTTATATATGAATTAGAAAACGCAAAATCAGACAATAGAATTCATACAGTAAGCAGCGAAGCAATTGAAAGACTTATCGCTGACGTAAAAACCTTAGAAATAAATGTAAAAAATCCTAATACTGATTCTTCGAATTCGAATATGTTTGACTTTACTTATTTAAAAGGTCAATTGTTATACTTAATTGACATTTCAAGAGAAGGATTAGTTCTAAATAAAAAACAAAAGATAATTGATACTCTCGAGAAGCTAGACAATAAAACTGAGAGAATAAATTACCTAAACTCTACACTTTTAGAAATAGCGCAGAACAAGAATTTTTGGGATAAAAATCAATTCGAACATATTACTAAATTTTTAGAATTAGAAATAAGTAAATGGGAGAAATACATTGAACCCACAGAAGGCATTGACTTTAAATCACCAAGTGAATTACATAAGTTTATAGTAAAATTAATCAGTGAAAGATTAATTCATAATATAAGATATTTAGAAGGCTATAAAGTATTTTGGAGAGATGAATCCAGTTCTTTAACCCCAAAAAAAGAAACTGAAATTCAACATTTCATAAAAAGCATTCTTAAACCATATTGTGATACGCAAAAAATTAAAATTCATAGAGAAAGTGCTATAGCCAACGGACAGATTGATATGACATTTACATATCTTAATCATAGCGTCTGTTTAGAAATAAAGAAAGCACAACATCAAGACATATTAAAAGCAGTAAATTCTCAGCTGACTGAATATATGATTGGAGAAGAAACCGAATATGGAATTTATATGGTATTATGGTACAAAACCGAAAGTGGTTATCAATTCCCAAAAGCACACAATAATGTTGATGACCTAATTTGTTCAATAGAGATTGAAAGTGACACATTAAAATATGAGATAATTGGAGTAGATTGTTCTAAACCAAATTAGTCCATCTAAAAGATAAAACGTGTGGTAACAATGTATAAAAAACATAGGGTATTTATGGCTTAACCGATAGTCTGTGTGTATTTACAAAGCCCGCTAAATATAAAATTTAGCGTTTAGAGAAGAAAAGTTAAAAGCAAAATATTTATATTTAGCTAAGTAATAAATCGAAACGTAAGTGCTTTTTAACCACCCTACGTTTCTTATACGAGACGTTGGGTACAATTATGACGAACAGCATTTTCCATAACAAAGAGTTTGAGATAAACGGAATTTCTGTGCCTGAATTTGAATTAAAAAGCGGAAATCTAATCCGAATTTATATTCCGAATTTTAATCTTGAAAACTTGCCTTTAGGTTTTGACTTGACTATCGAATTAATAAAAAAGTTCCAAAATCAAAAAACTGATTTTCCTTGGGCAAAAAACTACCGACAAAATACTATTGCGGAATTTTTAAGTCCTTTGACTGTAAATAAATACCTGATTAATAAAATGCGGATTGACAAACTGACCGCAAAAAGAATAGCAGAAGAAATCGGAATTACATTAAATGAGAAATTTGAATATTTAAGTTTTAAAAACAAAAAAGCTCTAATTATAAAAGCGCATTTTGATAAAAATGATTCTATTCTTTTGGATTATTACGGAGTAGATGCAATGGGAATTGAGTTTTTGGAAAATTTAATTAATACCGAAATAGAAAAAGGCAAATCTGCAATCGCTTTTGACAATTTACAATTTGCGAACGAAAAAGAACCTTATGAAAATATTAAACCGATAAAAATAACTGTACCCAACACAGTATAAAATTATTTGCTATTTTAGGCTTAAACAAAGGTAGTTGCACTTTTGTTACGTCTGATTTTCCTTCGGAAAATCCTCGCACACAAAACCGCAACTAATCTTAGTGTGCCGAGCAATCAACGAGCGGTAAGATACTCGTTGTGAACTGTAATTAAGATGGTGGAACCGACCCACCAATGTCGTCTTATAGGAGAAGGCGTTAAACCACCTAAAGGTGCTTTTGTAAAGAGCAAATGTACTGAGCGTTTAGGAAACGGCTAATCAAGAGTTAGTCAGGTATTGATAAAAGAGATGAACTAAAGTGAACCCCTTTTGAGGTGTCGAGAAGTTGCTACATTCTGTCAAAAGCTACGAAGTATGATACGGAGTGAAGAGTATAGCGGTCACCTATTTATTGGCTATACGGCAGGCGTCATTCAGGGGGCATGACTTTTATTTAGGCTTATATACGGAACTCGAGAACCTGATTATAAATGTTAAGGAAAATACACAATAGGATCAACCTAGAGGTAGAATACCAATGTTATTTTCAGGGACGGACTAATCCGTAGTAGTGATGAAGTTTCTGTAATGGAAATGGAGCAAAGGGGTTAGCTAATTTTAATTACTGTTAGCCAACTTGTAAAAGGAGGAGCTTATATTTGTAATTAAAATTAGAAGAGCCGTATGATGGGAGACTATCACGTACGGTTCTGTGAGAGGCTTGGGGTGAAATCTCTCTTGTCTACTCGACTACAAAACCGTTGGCAATAATTTAACACACATTCTCTTGAGAAAATATTACTTTACATTATTTACTTTTTTAGTATTGTTATTAAGCAGTTGCGATGCAGATACAATAGCGAGTTGTATAATTGGAATTAGACCAGTACTTGAGGAAAAAGAGTTAACTGATGGACAGAGGAATTTACCTTATTCCGATTATGTTAATGTTGAGATTGAAAATGCTATGGATAGCGATTATTTTATTGAAAGTGTTGAAGTTAATGAAGACCTGCCAAATGGAATAATTTATAGCTTTTCGAATAGAACAATTACCTTTGATGGAGTTTCAAGTGTAGCTGGAAATTTTGAATTTGAAGTAAGAGTAATTGTAAGACCTTATATATTCGAAGACGATGGCTCAGACAATTTGTGTAGTAATGCTTCTAGTAGAGAATATACAATTAAAATTAATTAATAACTATTGCCAAGAAAGTATTGTGTTAAAAAACAAGTAAAATGTCATTAAATTTTCACTAACGTACTTTTATATTCTTTATCAAATATTAACCCTGATTTAGCAATAGCAAATGCCTGTTTTAATAGCTTATTACAAACCGCTATTAAGGCTAATTTTTTACTTTTTCCTTTAGCGACTAACCATACATAAAACCTTTGGAAACAAGCTTTAAAATTCGTGAAAGCAAGAAAATTAGAGGTTTAAATTGATAATTTTGTATCTTTGATAAAAAGCTAATAAAATGGATTTAAAAACAAGAAAACTGGAATTTATTCAAGAGTTTTTAAAGATTCAAAGTGAAGATGTTATTTCACGACTTGAACAAATCCTTAGAAAAGAAAACAAGAATTTTGATAATGATGATTTTAAACCTTTGACAATTAAGGAATTTAATTCTCGAATTGACAAATCTATGGAAGATTCAATAAATGGTCGACTAATAGAATCTAGCGAATTAAAAGCCAAGATGGATAAATGGAATTAAAATTATTTTGGACTGATTTTTCTCAAAAAGAACTAGAAAAAATTTATCAATATCATCGAGAAAAGGCAGGAATTCGAATAGCAAAAAAACTCGTTAACGGTATTTATAACAAAACTTTAAAATTACAAAGGCAACCAGAAATTGGACAAGCCGAAGAACTTCTTAAAAACAGAACTCAAGGGTTTAGATATTTGGTCTATAAAAACTATAAAGTCATTTATTGGATTAACAAGGAAGAGAATAGAATTGAAATAAATGATGTTTTTGATACTCGCCAAAACCCAATAAAAATAGAACGAAAAAAGTAAAAGCCAGCATACAACAAAGTACTGTGTTAAAAAACAAGAAAAATGGCATTAATTTTTCACTAACGTACTTTTATAGTCTTTATCAAATATTAACCCTGATTTAGCAATAGCAAATGCCTGTTTTAATAGCTTATTACAAACCGCTATTAAGGCTAATTTTTTGCTTTTTCCTTTAGCGACTAATCGCTCATAAATAGCTTGGCATGCTTTGTTGTATTTGCAAGCGCTAAAACTACACATAAACAATAAATTTCTAAGTTTTTGATGGCCCATTTTACTAATTCGTGGTCGCTCTTTTACTGAACAAAATCCTTGTTACGAAAACGCCATGGCAGAATGCGTAAAAGGCATCTTAAAAGATGAGTTTTACCTAGACCAAACCTTTGATAGTGTAACACACGCAAAAAGAGCTGTAAAAAATGCAATTAATTTATACAACGACGTAAGATTACATTTATCTTTAGATTATAAAACACCTAATATGGTATATAAATTACCAGCTTAATTCAATTTTAACCTGTAGCCATATTATAGGACTAGACATACAAGAAAATCGTTTTTCAAATAAACATTTAGTAAAAAAAAATGTATTTTTGATTAAATATGCGAATTATGGATTTACAAACTCGAAAACTCAATTTAATAACTTATCTAGCCCAAATTAAGGACGAGATATTATTTGACAAATTGGAAAATTATATCCTAAAAAGAGTGATTGAACACAATCCAGAATTAAAACCATTTACTGTCGAGGAATTACTAAATCGAATTGAAAAATCTGAATTGGATTTCAAAAATGGAAATGTAAAAAGTCAAGATGATTTAGAGAGAATGTCGGCAAATTGGTAACAATGAAAATAGTTTGGACTGATTTTGCTATCAGAAATTTAAAAGATATTTTTGATTATTATGCTATTGAAGTAAATAAAAAACTTGCTCATAAAATCAGAAAACAAATACTTAAATCCTCGAAACAATTATTAAAGAACCCGAATTCTGGTCCAATTGAACCAAATTTGACAATTCTAAATAAAAATCATAAATACTTAATAAGTGAACATTATAAACTTATTTACAGAATAGTAGGTAATGAAATTATAATTAATGATGTCTTTGACACACGACAAAATCCGAATAAAATGAATGATGAAAATCGGATTTAATAATAAAGTACTATTTCCAACACCGGTAACCGTTGCACAACCCCATAATATTTTAATAGAATAAGTGAATTAAGCCTTTTAAAAAAGACTTAATTTTTATTACTTATATAAGATGTACCTTAATTTTGATACGCTTAAATGGAAGTTTATAGCCTTGTAAAGTGCTATTATTTCAAAAAGCAAAACGCCAAGTGCCTTTCTTTTACTTTTTGTTCGTTTTTGTACAAGCTTTAAATACTTTTAAGATTGTAAGCTATTGCCGATAGATGCATAACCGTGGTGGTTTGAACAATACCGATTATATTTGTTAGCTTTCTTTAAAATTATTATATGTTTGCCTCAAGAATACTATTCTGTTGTTGTAAAGGAAGTAGAAGTGTGGGTTTAGATTTTTAAACGTGATTTGTTTAATTAGTATAACGTTTTGAAGATAAGTGCTGATATTAAAAAACAACCTGAGTATAAAGATTGATACTCAGGTTGTTTTTATAATAGAGTTAAGTTATTATAGGGTTATCGAGTGTCCTATTATAGTTGAAAAGGATTCGGAAAAAACAGAGTCTACAAATATCCAATCGGATGTTGCAGTTCCTGGACTAAATGTAACTTCCATATAACCACGTCTAGCAGAATCAAAATAATTTAATCCATCTATTAACAGTGTTATAGCATCCTGAAAACTATTAACAAAAGTAGGGGAAGACCCTAAGTAAGTATCAAAACCTGGCGAGCTTACAGAAGATGTTGCCAACTCCGTAACAGTAACATTTTCGCTGTTGGATACTACTGTGTTAGACCAAGCATTATGTGTGTCTCCAGCTAAAACAACGACTTTTTTACCAGCAAAGGCTTCAAGGATTATTTCTCTTTCGGTAGGGTAACCATCCCAAGCATCTAAGTTGTAAGGTAAAACCGTATTGATTCTTGCTAATTCATACGCACTTAGACTCGGATCGTTATTAAGTACTCTTAGTTTTAGTTGCACTAATTCTTCTAATTGTTGCTGAAACAGTTGCATAGAAGCAGAGGACGCTGATCCTGTCGCGCTAACTTCTCCAATAATAGTACCTAAAGCCGTTAATAATTCGGCAGGAATCATCATTTTACCCATTAATACTTGTTGGCCTAATACTTGCCATTCCGCACTATTGCTAGCAACCTCATTTAGTAACCAGTTTTTTTGCGTTGTACCTAACATTGTTCTATTTGGGTCTAACCAGTCTTGTTGAAATGTTGTGGCATCAAAATCACCTGAAGCATCAAAATAATCTGTGATTTCTAATTGTTTATCTCTACCAGCGAGTCTAGTGTCTAGCATTACTAAATTAACTAAGTTTCCTATTTGAAAACTTCTGTAAATAATACTAGCATCATTAGTCATTGCAGGTAAATACTCGCTATATGCTTGTAACGCATTTTGTTTTCTTACTTCAAAAGCCCCTTCATTATCTTGGTGATTTTGTGCGCCATCTTTATACGTATCGTTTGTTATTTCATGATCATCCCAGACAGCTATAAATGGTTTTTTTTGGTGTAGTAACATTAGATTTTCATCACTTCTGTATTGCTTATATCTTGCTCTATAATCTTCCAGTGAAATAATTTCATGAGCTGGACTATGAGTTCTACCTAAAGTTTCTGTAAAGGCATTCGTGCCGTATTGACCAGCACCATATTCATAAATATAATCACCTAAATGAACAACGATATCAATATTTGACGTGGCCATCGCACTATAGACATTAAATAAACCAGCAGCATAATTAGCACAAGAGGTCACACCTATTTTTACCTGATCAACTCCTCCGGAAGGTAATGTTATAGTTTCACCAATTGGAGAAACAGTAGCGTCATCGCTATTAATAAAACGGTAATATAATTTTTGGTCGGCTTGTAAGTTTTGTACTTCTACAGCCACTGTAAAATCGCGAGAACTATCTGTTGTAACTTCTCCACTTCTTACTAAGTTAGTAAACATAACATCTGTCGCAATTTGCCATATCAGAGTTGCACTTGCACTATTTGAGGTGTATCTAGTCCAGATGATGACTTGCGATTGCGTAGGGTCAAAACTTGCGACACCATATTCATAATTTGTTTCATCTAGATCTTCTGGGATTATACTTGGACTGCTTAAATCATCATCGTTTGAACAACTAATAAAATTAGGAATTAAAATAATGCCTCCTGTTGCTAGCAATGTGTTTTTTAAAAATGATCGTCTGTTAAATTGTTTACTCATTTTGATTGTTTTTTATATATGCATAGTTAATTCTTCCATGTTATTTGTGAGTTATTATGATGTTATGAATAAATTAAATGCTATTCTACATTGAGATGTGTAACATTTTTTTGTTTTATGCGTCTTATAAGTATCAATCATTAAATCACATCGCTATGAAACAGAACAGACAGTTACTAGTAATAACCCATTTAAGTCAATTAGTATCCTTAGTTATAGGATTTGGTAGCTTAATAGCGCCTTTAATACTATGGATGTCCCAAAAAGATACAGTCTATCAAATGGATGCTCATGGAAAAAGCATTGTAAATTTTCAGTTAAGTTTGGTCGTTTTATATATAGTATGCGTACCTTTAATACTGTTATTTGGATTAGGTCTTTTAGGTTGGTTCATTTTAGGGGCAATCTCAATTATTTATCCCATAATAAACGCCATTAAAGTTAGTAATGGCGAAAACCCAGAATACCCTTTATCTTTTAATTTTATTAGTTAGTTATATTAATGTGATAAAGAGAAAAACGCAACCTGTCAAGGTTGCGTTTTTAGTTTTATATAGTTTTAGTAATTGTTATTGTCTAATAAACTCTAGAGGAGAAAAGCCTGCCAAATATAGATTGCCATTATCTAAAAATTGAACGCTTGTATTAATTGGACTAGAATCGTCTTTTGTTATCGTTAAAGTCGTACCATTAAGACTCCAGTTAAAGGGGTTTGCGCTAGAGATAGCACCTTCTTTTGTAGTCACTTGATTTGTTATTAGTCCGTTGTTGTTAGCTTCATAAAAATGAAGTTTATATTTGATGGTAGCATCTATAAGAAAGTCACTTCTTAGCCATTCTCCAATAATCGAAGAATTTGCGTCTGGTATTCTTTGATCGTCATCCTTGCAAGACCCCTGTGTTAGACAGACAATACATAAAAGGATTAGATTTATTTTACTTCTCATACAATAGACTAATTAAGCAGTACAACTTAATAATTATCACTGAAGCGCATTACTAAGTACTTTAATTGGCCTAAAAGTAGTAAATTAAGTATTTATAAATGCATTATTTATGCAACAAAAAAAAGCAACTCGTTAGAATTGCTTTTTTTTATAGTATTGTAAAAGGTTTTTAATTAGCTGTTTAGCATAACTGGCATAACTAACATGGTTACATGTTCACCTTCTTCTAAATCATCAATTGGTGTAAGAATACCAGCTCTGTTTGGCATACTTAATTCTAATTGCACATCGTTAGAGCCTAAGTTATTCAACATTTCTGTTAAAAAACGAGAGTTAAAGCCTATTTGCATATCGTCTCCTTGATAATCACAAGTCAAACGCTCTTCTGCTTTGTTAGAGTAGTCAATGTCTTCTGCAGAGATGTTTAATTCTGCTCCAGCAATCTTTAATCTAATTTGGTGCGTTGTTTTGTTTGAGAAAATACTAACACGACGAACAGAATTTAAAAATTGAGTTCTGTCAATGGTTAGTTTATTTGGATTTTCTTTTGGTATTACTGCTTCGTAGTTTGGATATTTACCGTCAATTAAACGACAAATTAATACCGTGTTTTCAAAAGTAAATTTTGCATTAGAATCATTATATTCAATAGTGATTTCTTCATCGCTTGCTCCTAAAATTCCCTTCAACAAGTTTAAAGGTTTTTTAGGCATAATAAACTCGGCAACCTGAGACGCTTTTACGTCATCTCTAGTATATTTTACTAATTTATGTGCATCCGTAGCAACAAACGTTAAACCTTCCGTAGAGAATTGGAAAAACACACCACTCATGACAGGTCTTAAATCATCGTTACCAGCAGCAAAAATAGTTTTGTTAATAGCAGTAGCCAAAATATGACCAGGCATTTTTGTATTACTAGGATCTTCTAGACTTACGGCTTTCGGGAATTCGTTTCCGTCAGCATAAGCTAAAGCATATTTACCATGATTAGAGCTAATTTCAACGATGTTATTCTCTTCAATAACAAAGGTCAATGGTTGCTCTGGAAACGTTTTTAAAGTATCTAAAAGTAAACGGGCAGGAATAGCAACGCTTCCTTCATTATCACTTTCTACATCTAATACAGCAGACATAGTCGTTTCTAAATCACTTGCTGATACCGTTAGTTTAGATTCGTTTAAGTCGAATAAAAAATTATCTAAAATTGGTAATGTATTCGAGCTGTTTATTACACCTCCTAAAACCTGTAGTTGTTTTAGTAAGTAAGTACTTGATACAATAAATTTCATCTATATATGGAAATTAATACTATTAATAATGGTCTTACAAATATATTGCTAATGCGTTAAAAAAAGAAACAAACTTATCAACACTTACTTTGCGTATTTTTTCTTTCTATTAAGGTTAAATAGAAAACCAAAAACACCTAATAAAAGCAATGGTAATAAGACGTTTATGAGTTGCCATTTTGTTTTTTCTTCTGTTATTTTTTCTGGATTTAAAAAGGCAACAGCAATTTCTTTGGATCTAATGTTTATAAGTCCAGTGTCATCTAAAAGATAATTAGCCACATTTACTAAAAATTCTTTATTACCAAAAGTCTGTCCAGTATACTTATCAAAACCAAGCTCTTCAACACCATTACGACCGACTTCATTTTTAACAATATCACCATCAGAAATGACCACCATTTTAGTAGGAACACTTTGATCCTTAACGTTTGCTAATTTTAAGGGTTTGACTCTGTTTTTATAGGCAGAAGTAAAGGTGCCTTCTAATAGTATAGCTAAGTTTTGTGGTCCTTTATTAAAAGATTTAGGGTCTAATTTATCATTAACCATATCCAAACTAATTTCTCGTGGCGTACCTTCTAGCTTACTTAAAGGTGCACTTTGTAATAAAATAGTCTTTTTAGTACTACTTTTTATAAGGTCGATTGGATTTGCAAAATCAAACTTTAAAAAATCTAAATTATTTACAATGGGATGGTTAGAGTTTCCTTTTGCAAGTGGGGAGTAGGTCCAAGGATAACTTTGGAATTGACTATTACTACCTTCTCCGGAAGCTAAAGTAATCGGAGCGGAGTACATCGAGCTTACAATTAAGGGGTTGATACGCACGCCATATTTAAAGAAAAAATCGGTTAGATTTAAATCCATGGGCATCGCTACATTTTTACCTAAATCATTGTACAGACTATCTTTGCTCATTGCAACTTGTTCTACCATCCACAAGCTTTTTCCACCATTCATGGTGTACTGGTCTAAAATTAATTTTTCAGCTTCTGTAAAGGGCTCTGTTGGCTTAGCCGAAATAATTAAATCAAAGTTTTGAAGTTTTTTAAGTGTGCTTTCCGCATGATTGGCCACACTATCTAAAGTAAAAGGGGCTATAAAATAATAGTCTCTAATACTTTTTATATAATCGGCAATGTGTTTGTTCTCCAATTGTCCATTACCTATTAAAACAGCTATTTTGCGACGTTTAGGATTAACTAATTTACTAAAGCCGTCAGCAAAAGCATACTCCAATTGTTGTACGGAATTAGTCACTAATTGTTGTTGTGTTGCTCCAATGGCATTTTTTACTAAAGGAATTTTTACCGTAGCATCATTATAACTAGCCAAAGCCCATGGAAAAATAACCGCTTGGCTTGATTTTCCATTTTCCTGAACGTTTAACTGCATAGGTGTTAAACCACGGGCATTTAATTGTTGAATATTTTGATCACGAGTGGCTTCGTTTTCAATAGGGTTTATAAAGTTGAAACTAATATTGTTGTTATAGGCTTTAAATTCTTCAAGTAATTGTCTTGTTTCTGATTGTAGTTTTCTGAATTCTGAAGGAAAATCATCACCTTCCAAATAGACATCTATAACCACAGGAGACTCTGCTTTATCCAATATGTCTAAAACCGAAGGATTAAGAGTATAACGTTGATCTGTAGTTAAATCGAAGCGTTTGTAAACCTTTTGAGCAAGTACGTTTAGTAAAATTAAACCAACGACTAAAAGTGCGATATTTTTGATAGATTTATTCAAATTTTTTCTCAAGTTTATAGGTTTTAATTGCTGCTACTGTGTCATTTTTAAACTGAAGTTCAATACACTCCTGTTCGGTATTAAAAGCCCCTGGTTTAAACCCCATGTTATAGTTCCATTGGTCCTTAGAATTAGCTTTTATGCTATCGTCCCAACCATACCATTCTGCAGTTCCAAAATCGGCAGCAATTTTAGATTTAGATTGTCCGATTAATTGATTCTCATTATTTAATTGATCCATCATTTCAAAGCGCAATTCAGGAAATTCTGCCCAGTTTTCTGAATTAAAATATTTTTGATGATGATAGCTTGAAAAGATATTGACTATGGGGTAAAATAAATAAAAATAGAGTAGAGGTGTTGCTACTAGTGTGATTAACAAGCTAACCCACTTGTTATCTCCAATAGTTTTTATAAATAGCCAAGCCAAAATAAAAACAGCAATAAACGAAATAACTAATCCAATTGTAATAACCATATTATTGTTTTTTGATGTTAAATTTGGTTAACATTATAAACAATGTCGTAAGGCTTAAAAAGTAGATAATATCTCTTGTATCTAGCACACCACGACTCATGCTTTTAAAATGTGCATTCATCCCTAGGTTTTCAATCATATTATTAGAAACCACATCTGCAATACCTTCAAATCCAATATAAAAAAACAGACATAAAAATACAGCGACAATAAAGGCAACGATTTGATTGTCTGATAATGTAGATGCAAAAACACCTATTGCAGTGTAAGCCGCGACTAAAAATAACAATCCAAAATAAGAACCTAACGTACTTCCAAAATCTAAGTTACCAATAGGGTTTCCTAGTTGATAGATTGTATAAACGTATAATACTGTTGGAAGAAGTGCGATTAAAATTAATACAAATGAACCAAAATATTTACCTAAAACAAGTTGTAACGTACTAATAGGTTTGGTTAGTAGCAACTCTAAGGTTCCTTGTTTTTTTTCGTCACTAAAACTACGCATAGTGACAGCAGGAATCAGGAAGATTAAAATCCAAGGCGCTAATAAGAAAAAAGACGATAAGTCTGCAAATCCGTTATCAATGATATTAAATTCACCTTTAAATACCCACAAAAACAGACCGTTTAATACTAAAAATATAGTAATGACTAAATAGCCAATGGGCGAAGCGAAAAATGAATTTATTTCTTTTTTAAGTATGGCTAGCATGCTTTGTTTATTTATTAATGTGGTTATTTGGTTGTCAATCAATTCACAAATTAGTTTTATTTAAGCGAAGCTAATTTGTCAACACTCCAAGCTTCAGGTTTTGCATTAAATAAAGGTTTGGTTTTTGCCCAAATTCCTTTGAATAATTCAGAGTTTCGATAATTTTCTAAATCACTTTCAGTATCCCAATAACTATACGTAAAAAACACGTTACTATTGTGTTTGTCTTGATATAACTCTAGTAATTGATTGCCTTCAAAGTTTCTAATTTTATATTTTATAGTTTCAAAATTAGCGAGAAAGGTCGCTATGTTTTCTTCAGCAAAACTTAATTTTACAATTCTTACAAACATTGTATTAGTGGTTGTTTATCCGTTAAAATTCACGGGTTCTTCTTTTATAAAATTTATGGTTATGGTGTCACGTAATCCTAATCCCATTAAACTACTGGCGCTTCCAACGGTTTGGTTGTTACTTTTGTAAATAGCTATTTCTAAATAATTAGAGCTATTAAAAACAACTAAACCACGACCTTCATCAGTACGTTTGTCCTCTGGAATTTCAAAGTTTACAATATCACTATATTTATTTTGTATTTTTTTAAATTTATTACTTCTAGCCGACACTTCATACGTTCTTCCTTTTTGTAATTTCTCAAAAAAAGATTTCTTTATATTCGTGACAACATTTCCATAATTATCAATATAAATAATACTACCTATAATTTGTGTTTGCTCCTCATTAACATAAGGGACTAGGTTTTTAATTGGCTTGATATTGCTAATTGCTTTACCAATGACTTCAAGAGTACCACCTCGTGCAATATGACAAGCTACTTTTACAAAGACATCCAATACAGGAAAACTAGTTTCTATTTTGTCATGTATATTTATTTCGACTAATTTAGAGGGCGCAATTTCATTAGCAATCATACTCATTATTCCATTGTTGGCACATATAAAATAATGTTCATCCAACTCTACCGCAATATGTTTGTTTTCTTGATTTAATTCCGAGTCAATACCAATTAAGTGAATACTACCTTTAGGAAAACTACTATAAGCATTTTGGATAATATATGCAGCTTCAGCAATATTAAAAGGAGAGACAGAGTGAGAGATATCAACAATTCTAACCTCAGGTAATTCACTATAAATAGCACCTTTGATTGCGCCGGCATAGTGATCTTTCTCTCCAAAATCTGTGGTAAGCGTTATAATTGGCATGAATTATTGTTGATATTTTTTTAACCTTAGACACACAAAAAATGTGTAAATTTGTTAGATAGACAAAACTAACAAAATTGTACAGATTAATTTAATAAATCAGCGCTTTTGAACGAAATAATTATTGAGCTAGAAGAGATTTCTCCAAAAGAGTTTTTTGGAACAGGAAACGAGAACATTACACTTTTAAAAAAATACTTTCCAAAACTCAAGATAGTCGCTAGAGGGAACAAAATTAAAGCCTTTGGAGATGAAGAACTTCTTGAAGAATTTGATCGAAGAATGACCATGCTAATAACGCATTTTTCTAAGTATAATAAGATAGATGAAAATGTTATTGAACGTGTATTAACTAGTCAAAGCGGTGATGATTATAAGACTTCAGAACAAAGTGGCGAAGTTTTAGTACATGGTGTAAACGGAAAACCAATTAAACCGATCACAGCTAACCAACGTAAAATGGTAGAATTGATGCGTAAAAACGATATGGTTTTTGCGATCGGTCCAGCCGGAACAGGAAAAACATATACAGGAGTTGCGTTGGCAGTAAAAGCATTGAAAAATAAGGAAGTTAAACGGATTATATTAACGCGTCCAGCAGTGGAAGCAGGAGAGAATTTAGGATTTTTGCCAGGGGATTTACAAGAAAAATTAGATCCTTACATGCAACCAATATATGATGCTTTACGGGATATGATTCCTGCTGAAAAATTGGCACATTATATAGAAAACGGAACGATACAGATTGCTCCTTTAGCCTTTATGCGTGGACGTACTTTGGACCATGCCTTTGTTATTTTAGATGAAGGTCAAAATACAACACATGCACAAATGAAGATGTTTTTGACCAGAATGGGTAAAAATGCTAAGTTTTTGCTAACCGGTGATCCAGGACAAATAGATTTACCACGTCGTACCATTTCTGGTTTAAAAGAAGCC
Organism: Olleya sp. HaHaR_3_96; assembly: GCF_019278545.1. Taxonomy (NCBI): domain Bacteria; kingdom Pseudomonadati; phylum Bacteroidota; class Flavobacteriia; order Flavobacteriales; family Flavobacteriaceae; genus Olleya; species Olleya sp. HaHaR_3_96. Next base: position 3,410,463 of record NZ_CP058987.1, on the reverse strand, counting down.
TTACTTATTTTAAAAGGGGTAGAAGGTGTAGGGATGATTTTTCTAGACGACAAGGATGTTGTACGTCATAAATTAGTTAAGAAGATTATCGAAGCGTATAAGCATATAGAGAATAGAGATTAAGTTATTACAAAAAGAAAAATAAATAAATTACCAGATTAAATAATGAGTAATACAATAATAGATACCAATTTTAATTTTCCAAATCAGAAAAGTCTTTATAAAGGAAAAGTTAGAGCCGTTTATAATATCAATGACGAAGAATTAGTCATGATTGCCACAGATAGACTGAGTGCATTTGATGTCGTTATGCCAAAAGGGATTCCTTATAAAGGGCAAATTCTTAATCAGATTGCAACTAGTATGATGAAGGCTACGGAAGATTTGGTGCCAAACTGGTTAACAGGAACTCCTGATCCAAACGTTGCGGTTGGACATTTATGTGAGCCTTTTAAAGTAGAAATGGTAATACGTGGTTACATGTCTGGTCATGCTGCACGCGAGTACAAAGCAGGGAAACGCATGCTTTGTGGTGTTGCAATGCCAGAAGGGATGAAGGAGAACGATAAGTTTCCTGAGCCTATTATTACACCTGCAACTAAAGCAGAAATGGGAGATCACGATGAGGATATCTCTAGAGAGGATATTCTAAAAAAAGGAATTGTAAGTGAAGACGATTATATTGTTTTAGAAGATTACACACGTAAATTATTCCAAAGAGGTACTGAAATAGCTGCTTCACGAGGATTAATTTTAGTAGATACTAAATATGAATTTGGTAAAACTAAAGACGGAAAAATTGTTTTAATTGACGAAATCCATACGCCGGATTCTTCGCGTTATTTTTATGCAGAAGGCTACCAAGACCGTCAAGATAATAATGAAGCACAAAAACAATTGTCTAAAGAGTTTGTAAGACAATGGTTAATTGCTAATGACTTTCAAGGTTTGGAAGGACAAACTGTACCGGTTATGTCTGATGCGTATATTGAAACAGTATCAGAACGTTATATTGAACTATACGAGAATATTATGGGAGAACCTTTTGTAAAAGCAGAGGTGTCTAACATACAAGAACGTATTGAAGCTAATGTTTTAGCGTATTTGAAATAAGAATAGGAACTAAATAAAAAAAAGAGCTTGCATACGCAAGCTCTTTTTTATTTGTTGACATCAGTAATGACAGTTTTACTTATATTGTTTAGGCTTCTTTATTACTAGTGTTATATTTTTTATGTTCAATTTTTTTCTTTTCTAAAATGGCATAAAACTTTCGAGGAGAAATTTTTAAATCTTTAGTAATATCACTGACTTTCTTTTTTCCTTTTTTATACAGTTTTAAATTGTCATTGACTTGCTTGTTAAAATAGTAATCTTTCAACTTCTCTACGATTTGTAATTCCGTTAAATTTGATTCCGTTTTATAACTTTCAATTTCAGATTTAATATTTGATAAAGTACTCATAAGCCTTGGTGTTATCGTTTTTCTAGAGTGTCCAGTCAAAAAAGAGGCAAAATATTGAAATACTAAAACTAGTTAAGTATTACCGCTTTATCTTCTTTTTTACAAAAGTAATAGATTTTTTTTAATGTGTAAAAAATCGTAAAAAGGATAAATTGTATTAATCCAAATGTATTCCTTCATTTGTAAGAAACTAAAATAGCAGCTACTTTTTGCAAATCACTTTCATTAATTTCAGTCTTAGGTGCTAACGGAAATGTTTGCTGTCCTGGACGACTAACAAAAGCTGCGCGCCAACCCGCCCAAAGTGCACCAGCAACATCCCAGCCATGTGCAGCAATTAGCATGCAGTCTTCAGGTTTGACATTCATATTTTGGGCTGCCCAATTATAAACATCTGTAAAAGGCTTAAATTTTCCAACAGACTCAATGCTTAATAATTTGTCAAAATAAGTGGTTAATCCCACGTTTTCAAATTTGTTTTTTAAGCTTTCTGCATTAGAATTGGTCAGTGCGACCAAAGTATAGCCGTCATTTTTTAAGGCTTTTAAAGCGTCTTTCACCTCTGGATGTGGTGGTAGATTTTGCATAGCATTTACAATAATATCTCGTGCTTTGTCTTCCGTAATGGTAATCTCTTGATTGGCAGCAACCATTTGTAACGCAGCAGCTCCAATATGCCCAAAAGGTTCATAACGACCACTAGCCGAAACCACTAATGAATACTGTAACATTGTAGTAAACCATAATGCTAACAACTCTTGATTTCCGCCTAAAGCGTCACCGACCTGTTTTTTCATTATTGTCAAGTCTAACAAGGTTTCGTTAACATCAAAAAATAATACTTTAGGTCGGGTTTTAGTAGTCATATTAATAGTTTGTTTTAGAATTAATTTTAGTTTAGTTTTTTTAATGCAGTTAATATATCCGAAACTTCTGCACGTTTAGTATAATCAGCATCTAAAAACGCATATTGTATAACTCCATTGGTGTCTATAACGTAGGTTGCTGCTAGTGGTAATTGGTTACTAGCGTCTCCATTTACTTTATTTAACCCAAAACCGGCATTATAAATGGAAGCAACATCATCGGTTAGGGTATAAACGACACCGTATTCTTTTCCAACAGTATTTTCTAAATCACTTAAAACAGAGAATTCAAGATTGTTTTTTTCTGAAGTACTTAAAGAGTTATCAGGTAGTTCTGGAGTCAAAGCCAAAAGTGTAGCACCTTCGTTTTTAAATTCAGGTAATTTGTCTTGTAAAGCGTGCAATGTAATGTTGCAATACGGACACCACCCACCTCTGTACCAAGTTAAAACGACTGGTCCGTTTTTTAATTCGTCATACAAGTTGACAGATTCATTTAAAGCATTTTTTAAAGTAAAATTAAGCGCTTTGTCTCCAACGTTTAAAGCATTTTCTACTACACCAGACTTGGCAACACTTGCAATTCCATCTGCATATATTTGTTTTTTTTCATCTGAGAATTTGGCAGCACCTGCTTGACGTACTTCATCTAACAAAACGTCCAATTCTCCTGTGTTTTTGTTGTTGTCCATGTGTTGTGTGTTAAATAATCGGTTATATTAAACCGATTGTTGTTCTTTAATTAATTCAGTTAAAACTTGTTTAAAGGTATCCACAGGTTGTGCACCTGTAACCGCGCTTTTTCTATTAAAAACAACCGTTGGTACAGAATTTACACCCATGTTTTTCCAATAGTCTTGTTTTGTTCTTACTTCTTTACGGGCTTCTTCGTTGTCTAATTTAGCTAAAGCTTCGTCAGCATTTAAACCAACGTCTAAAAGTGCTGCTCTTAAAATATCATGTTTAGAGACATCTTTACGATCACTAAAAAACGCTTTAGTTAATGTCATCTTTAGTTCGGTTTGTTTACCAAAATCTTTTGCATATTCTAATAGCACGTGTGCGTCAAAAGTGTTGACCATACGCATGTCATCAAAATAATCGAATGTAAAACCTAATTCGGCACCAATCTCTGTCATGTTACGTTTAGATTCCTTTTGTTGCTCTGTAGTCGATCCGTATTTTTCGGTAATATGTTCGTTTACATTTTGACCTTCGGCAGGCATGTTTGGATTTAATTCAAAGGGTTGCCATTCTATTTCTACTTGATCTTCAACACCAAGTTCTTTTATTGCTTTTTCTAAGCGTTTGTATCCAATGGTACACCAAGGACATACAACGTCAGAAACGATATCTATTTTAAGTTTATTTGCCATGTTTTTATGTTTTAATTCAATTTTATACTTATTTCTATACTGCTAATCTAGTTATTTACTAATTAGATTACTATTGAGAAAACGGTGTTCATTTTCTTCATCTTTTGTGTCTTTATCTGTTGATACAACATTTAAAACCATAGAATTGACAATTCTGCTTTTATTTAAATCTTGATTTATAATTAAGGCTTTATGAAATACGCCTAAAGTATCTACATTGGCTTTTGGACTGCTATTATTGATTATAACAATAGAATAATGATCCTTTTCTGCTATTTTTATTTTTGAAGTGAAAGGCATTAACATATCTTCATCTTCCTTGAAAACAGGTGTAAATTTATTGAAATAATCTTCAGGTGTTTTATATACCTTATTGGCGAAAGCATGATAATCTGCCAAATGCAATTCGCTGTCTATTGCGCTAGGCTCATAGCCCAATAATAGTATAGATTGATCTGCAGCGTTGTCTACGTGAAATGGTGTGTTTACCTGTTGGTCAAAGCGTACAAGCCAATGATAGCTTAGTTTTTTGTTGAATGTTGAAACACTAAGTTTCGATAATTCTTTTTTTAAATCTATCATAATAGATCTAAAATGATAAGGTGTTATTTCTTTTTTATTGAAAACTAGAGACATAAAGCCAAGAGTTTCTGTAGTCGTTCTAAAAACGTTCTGGAAACTCTTTTTTGCTATGTTTTTTATTGATTCTTCCTTAATTTTCATTAAAACACTTTTTATGTTTCTTTTTTAGAAAGTAACCAATTCACTAATTTGAAGCACACCTTCAACATTACTGTAATTTTTAACATCATCAGCAAACGTTTTTGCATGAGGTCCAAAAGCAGCTTGAAAAGCAGCAACATCATCAAATTTTAAATGCGCAATAGCGACATAAGGTGCGGGCTCTCCAGGAACTCTGCTCGCGATACCTAAGTCTAGTTCTAAACCTTTTAAGGTATCACCAAGGGCATCAACAATCATTGGTAAATGACTGTTAGTGTAGTAATCAGAATCAAACGTTACGTCTTTACCGTTTGGATACATTACAGATACTTTTATCATAATATGTTTTTTATAAAATTAATAAACCTTCTGCAAAAAGAACAGAAGGTTTACAGCTATTTATTAATACTAAAGGGGAATGCCTTATTTTTTCCAAGCAAAAGCTTTGAAAGCATCGTCTACCGGAGTATTTGCGATGTGGTTTGTGTAGTTACTAATTACTTTTTGAGACAACCCTAGAATTATTTCTAATACTTGTTGCTCACCATATCCAGCAGCATAAAAAGTAGTTAAATCGTCTTGTGTTACATTACCACGGTTTCTAACAATTGTTAATGTCATAGTACGTAAAGCTTCTAATTTAGGATTTTCTAAAGGTGCTTCATTACGTAAAGCTTCTGTGATTGCGTCATCAACTTTCATCATTTTTGCAATTCCTGTATGTGCTGGTACGCAATAATGACAGCCGTGTTCAACATTTATGGCTTGCCATACAACAGTTAATTCTTCTTCATTAAACGACGTTTGAGTAAATAATTCGTGTAATTTTTGGTAGGCGTCTAATAATTGAGGAGCACCTGCTAAAACACCATGTAAACCAGGAATCATTCCGTAAGCTTTTTGTGAGCCTTCTAATAATGGTTTTGCTTGTTCAGGAGCAGAGGCGATGTTGTGAATTTTTAAAGTTGTCATAATATTTTTTATTTTAATGTTTGTTAATTATTTCTAAACGCTCGTTTAGTTATTGTTTAAAAAAAAGGATTTTAAATTTTCTCAAAAATCATTTCTATGTAATCTTCTATTTCTTCTTTTGTGTTTACTCTTGACGCTGCAGCTAATCCGTGCTTTGCTAAAAGTAAATAATTAGCTTGTTTTAATACAGTGGCTTCATCTTTATTGGAGTCCAATGCTAACTTTTGGATAATAATCTCTTTTAGATTGGCCATAAACACAGTCATTTGTGCTTTTACTAACTCATCTTCGGTTTCATAAAACTCATTATAAGTGTTTGTTACTAAACAACCTTTTATATGGTCGCTTTTAAAATTAGAACTTACAGAATCGTAAAAAAATTGTTTGATATCTTCAACACCTTCCGTTCCGTTTTTTAACTTTTCTAAAGTCACACTGACCTTTGCTTTGTATTGTTTTAGGCTTTCTAAAAACAACCCATGTTTACTTTCAAAACTAGAATAGATGGAAAATTTGTTAATGCCCATTGCTTTTTCAAGCATTTGCATAGAGGTATTTTCATAGCCATTACGCCAAAACAATTGCATAGCCTTGTCAACAACCTCTTCCTCTATATATTGCTTTTTTCTAGCCATTATTTCTGATTACAGAACAAAACTAACCAATCGGTTAGATATAACAATAGACTTTAACATTTATTTAGTTTTTACCTTATTATAAAAACGTCTTATTTTATTATAAATATAAGTATTAGTCTTTACGTAATAAAAGGAAATAAAACACACAACTACTATAAAGACTATAGCTCCGATAATGGCTTGTGTTGGTGTTAGGCTTTTATAAAAGAATTGTTTTAAGCTTAAACCAGTAAAACTTCCGTAAATAATCATAAAGTGTATCACGTAAATAGATAGTGTTTTTTGTCCAATTCTAGTTACAATAGGTTGTTTTAATTGGTTTTCAAAAGTGTAAAATAACCCAAAAATTACCAAGACATTGCCTAAGCGACTAAATAAATAATTATAATCAGCACTTCTAGTAAATAATGGTAAGTTAAATGTGTTGTCTAAAATTTTTAAAGCATCGGAAGAGTAGAAGCTTAAGAATATTCCAATAATTAAGAAACCTATTATTTTAAAGACTTTGTAGTTGCTTTTATGACCAAATTTTGAAAACAATACAGCAATAAAACCACCAAACGAGACATAGCCAAACCAAGGAATAATGGTAAAAACAGATCCGTTTTGTAGACTTAAATAGTTAGAAAATAAAATTGGTGCATTTTCAAATTTTAAAGTGCGATATAAAGGCTCTGACACAAATATGCTAAACCCAATAATTAAAAATAAACTGGCTAAAATTAGCTCATTTTTAAAGCTGATTTTATAGAGTAGTATTAAAATAATTAGAGATAATCCTATACATTGTAAAACATCTACTTGTAAAAAATTCATATTGACTTGCCCGTACATCAAGCTAAAAAACGAAAAACGTAAGGCATAACCAAGTCCTATAAGTAGGATCCCTCGGTTAAGTCCTTTTTTTATACGTTCTTTATCTGTATCTTTTTCTTTCGCTTTTAATAATAAAAACACAAAGACTAAACCAGTGATTGTAAAAAAAACAGGAGCTGTTATTCCCCTAAAATAGGCCCAAACATTGTAAATAGTATTAGAAGTATCTCTGTAAATAGGGTTTAAAAGGGAATCTATAAAATGACCTTGTAGCATCATTAAAATAGCAAAAGCTCTTACGGCGTCAAGAAAAAATAGTCTGGTTGGTTTCAAATGGTAATATTTGTTAGTGATGTAAAGATAATAGTTATATTTAAAGTCTAAAACTTTAGGATAATATGTATGATAAAATAAATGAGTGGGTTGGAGATTTTGCCTCTTTTGTTTGGGGACTACCATTGTTAATTTTGTTAATTGGAGGAGGATTATATCTATTAATATTATCCGAATTTTTACCTTTTAGATATTTAGGACATGCCATACAAGTGTTGCGTGGTAAGTATGATAATAAAGATGATGACGGAGAAATCACTCATTTTCAAGCCTTAACAACAGCATTGTCCTCAACTATTGGTATGGGGAATATTGCAGGTGTCGCAGTCGCGATATCCATTGGAGGACCAGGTGCTGTGTTTTGGATGTGGATTAGTGCTATAGTTGGTATGTCTACCAAGTTTTTTACCTCAAGTTTAGCTATAATGTATCGTGGTAAGGATAGTGAAGGTAACACCCAAGGTGGTCCCATGTATTTTATAATGGAAGGTTTAGGTCAAAATTGGAAACCATTAGCTATGTTTTTTAGTGCTTGTGGTTTAATTGGGGCATTACCGGTGTTTAACGTAAACCAATTAACACAAGCTATTAATGATATTGTTTTAAAACCTAATGGGATTGCTGTAAATTTCACTTCAAATTTAATTATTGGATTGGTGTTAGTCGCGATCACTTCTGTTGTGATTTTAGGAGGTTTAAACCGAATAAGTAAAGTGGCCTCCAAATTAGTACCAAGTATGGTATTGTTGTATTTTGTATTGATACTTATTATTTTGTTCGCTAATGCGGAAGTCGTGCCAACGTATTTTAAGTTGATTTTTACAGATGCTTTTGCAGCAGAAAATTATAAAGGAGATGCTTTTTTAGGAGGTCTTTTAGGTGGGTTGATCGTTTTAGGAATCCGACGTGGTGCATTTTCAAACGAAGCAGGTATTGGTACAGCGCCTTTGGCCCACGGAGCAGCAAAAACTAACGAGCCGATTCGCGAAGGTTTAGTAGCCATGTTAGGACCCGCAATTGATACATTAATAGTATGTACACTAACAGCTTTAGCTATTTTAGTCACCGGTGTTTGGGAAACCACAGATGCCAACGGAGTGAGTTTAACAGCAAAAGCATTTAGTAGTGCTATGCCTCTTTATGGTAAGTATTTATTGTTAATTTGTATTGTGGTGTTTAGTGTGTCGTCTTTATTTTCGTACTCTTATTACGGTAGTAAATGTCTATCATTTTTGATAGGAGATAAAAATAAACACTATTACAATTACTTTTATATCGTGAGTATCATTTTAGGTGCTACAACATCCTTGGCTTTAATGATTAATTTAATTGATGGTGTTTTTGCTTTAATGGCAATTCCAACAATGACTGCAACTTTAATTTTATCACCACGAGTAGTAAAAGCAGCAAAGGATTATTTTAGTAGAATGAAAGATTTATAAGTAATATCCTCATTGATAGAAAGCTTTTTTTGTTGAAAATAATCTAAAAAATAATTTTTCACGTATATCATTATATTAACTAATCTCTTAAAAAAACTACATGAAACATTTTTTTACTTTTTTATTTTTATTTCTTTCAACATCCAGTCTATTTTCTCAAGTAAAACCAGACGCAAATAATACTGGTACAACTGGGACATTAACACTATATACGGGTGATGCTAATATTATTGAAGATGGTGCTATTTTAGAAAATTTAATTATAAATGGATCTTTAAATATTAAAGCTCCAAATGTAATTATTAGGAATTGTTTGATTAATACAACGGGTACTTATGGTATACGATGTAATTATGGTCATGAGAATATATTAATTGAAGATTGCGAAATAAGAGGTATGTCAAGCGCAGCGGTTTATGGTAGTGATTTTACAGCCAAACGATGTAAAGTTTGGGATAGTGGAGCTGATGGATTTAAACCTTCTAGTAATTTTTTAATAGAATCATGTTATATTTATAAATTAGGCTATATAGACGATGCGCATGCGGATGGTGTACAAATGGTAGCGGGTAATAATGGGGTTATACGATGGAATAATTTTGCAATGCCGTATGACGAACCTGGATATCATAATAGTCAGTGTATCATTATGTCTACTAATGTTGGTACTATTGATGATATTTTAATTGAAGACAACTGGATTAATGGCGGTGGCTATAGTGTTCAGATAATTGACAAAGGAAATGGGTATGGGGTGCCTACAAATGTTTCTGTCTTGAATAATTTATTTGGTAGAGATCACCAGTTTGGTCCAAAAAGAACAGATGATGGTGTTGTTTGGCAATGTAATACATACGAGGATAATGGCGAAGCTATTGGTGAATGCCCTGCTTTATCAGTAGAGAGTTTAACTATGGCTAATGGAATTAAAATGTATCCAAATCCAACGTCAGACTATTTAAACTTTAATTTCTCAGTAGATTTTTCTGGGATGTTGTTTATGTATGATGTAACTGGGAGGCAAGTGTTAGCATTAACACTTGGAGATACTATAGACAAGACGGTTTTCGTAAATTGTTCTGAATTTACTTCCGGAATTTATTTTGTTAAAATGAAGAGTAAGAACAAATCTTACGCTACTAAAATTATTATTGAATAAGAGTTTGAGAATAACAAAAGCTATGAGAACATCTATTGTTTAACACTAAGGCATGGTTTGTTTAGTTTGATATTAAGTAAAATAATAAAGGCCGCATATGTTTATATGTGGCCTTTATTATTATTTTAAGCTTTCTTTAAAAGAATTTTTTCATGAGTAAATTGTAACGCTTCTTCTAAAAATTGGACTAATAATGGCCAATCTTTGTTTGGAAGAAAAGAACTTTTATACACTTTTAGAGTGTCAATGATAAGAAGGTTTCCTTCGAGTTTTGCTGTACTAATAAAGGAACCAGCACTATTATCTACAGATTTATTTAATTTGTCTAATCCATTAACGTTATAGCCTTCTGGTATTTCTAGTTTTATTTGGTAACTAATAGATCTCGGAAAGGTCATATGTACATTTTCCGTTCTTACTTTTTGATCTTTATCAAGATCAACTTGACCGCCAATAAATTTTCCGATTTCAAAAATATAATTTGGACCAGCTTTTTTAATTAGACTATTTTCTATACTATAAGTCTCTTCAAATGAGAACAAGGAGTCTAAACCATAACGTCCAGTACTTTTAATATTAAAGTTGTAATCTTTAGCATCAGGTATATTAAATTCACTTTCAATACTTTTTTTAAGATTTTCTTTTTGTCTTTCTTCTAGTTTTTCAATTAAAGCGCTAAACTCTTTTTCAAATTTTATTTTTACCTTTTTATTACGAATAAGTTCTAGTAAAGATTCTGTGCCATATTTTTTGTAGTCTTCATTTACATAATCGTGAAGTAATAATGTAGAGTATTGTTCGTCTTCTTTAAAATGGCCTTTAAATTTATTTATTGTTGCTACGTTTATATTTGAGAAATCTTGATTTAATGATAAAGAGATTTCTTTTTGTATTACATTATCTTTATAAGTTGAACTCGGTAACTTACTTTTAGTAATACCCTCAATGCGACCTTTAGAATTAGAAAGTAAATAAACATCTGTACCTTCTAAATAAGGAGAGTACTGATTGATGCTTGTATGTGGACCAAAAAAGGAAAGATATAAAGGAGATGGTGTTTTTATTTTTAAAAGGACAGAAACATTTTGTTCTATTAAAAGATCCTCTATAGTACCATCGTATTTTTTCTTAGCAATTACAATATCATAATCTATTTTTTGACGTTTTAGAAATGAGGTGAAGTGTCGGATAAATTGTTTCTCATTTTGAATAAATACAGGGGAATTGCCATAGTAAGCAAATGGATTGTTTAGAATACTTGCTTCATTTACAAAAAAAGCTTCAATAAATCGCGTTAAGTAGTAATGGCGCATATAGTAATATGCATCTGTAACTTTTTTAGAGTCATCGGTATAGTCCTTTTTTTTGAAGAAATCTTTAAGATCTCCAATATCTCCTTGCGGTTTAAAACGGTTTTCATAAAGTTCTAAAACTTCTTCTTGAGACACACTTTCTTTTACGATATCTTCTTTTGAGGGTAAAAAGGCTAAGGCCTTTTTTTCGTAAGTACTTCTTCTTGCAAAGAAAACTTGAAATTTGTAGGATGGTAATTCTAAAAGTGAATAAAACCAAATAGGAAGTTCTCTTTTTTCAATATCATTGACTTCTAATTTATAACGACGTTGGTTGTTTTTCTCTGAAGTTAGCTCTTGTAATTTAGGAGCACCGTTATAGGTGTTAAAATTTAAAAAGAAATCATTTTCAGTTTCAAAAAACAGTTTAAATTCTAAGATAGGGTATTCTTCAGATAAGGTGTTTTCAACAGGGTCAAAACCTACAGGGTAAGTAGATTTGAAAGGTTCTACTTTGTAAAAGTAATAATCTATAATATCTCCAACTTCAAGATTAGATATGGCTAATTTATTTTCCCCATCGACTTCAATAGCATCTTTAGAAACATCAATAATAATCTCTTTCCCATCGGATTTAACTATTTTTACTCCAATTACGTTATCGCCTTTGCTTTTCCAAGTGTAGCGTCCTTTGTTTGATCTAAATCTGTTAACAAAAGAAAACTCAGAAAATTCTTCTACTGCAGCGGCATCTAATAATTTTACACGTTTTCTTATGGAAGTTGTATAGGTTACATTTTTTCCAAACTTGTGGAAATCGTAATTTTCATTTTTATATAGAATTACTGCAGATTCATTAACCCATTTTTCGGGAATGTCAAAACTAGATTTATGTGTGTCGTTTGCTCCCCAAAAAAAAGCTTCGGCTTTTTCTTCAATTTTTGTTTGACTATATAATTGAGTCGAAAGAATAAAAGCGAGTGTTATAATTAGTAGTTTTTTCATTATTGCTTGGTTAGGATAATTTGTTCTTTATATAAATTTGTCAGTTGTGAGATAAAATCATTCCATTGCGGGAAATCTTTTTTCTCAATTTTAGCATTAGTAATAGTGAAAGATTTATTATATTTTATAATATCGTTTTCTTTTAAGAAACTGACTGATAAATTATAGTTCTCATTTGTTATACTGATATTTTTCGGTAACTCAGAAACAGTATATCCTGAAGGGATTTTTAATCGCGTATTAGATTCTATATGTTTTTTAGCACTAAAAATGTAATCTGTCTCCCGTTCTTTAAAATCATAATTCAAAAATTCTTTATCAAAATCTAAATCCACATATAATGTGTTATCAAAGGAGGATATCGCGTTGTTTACTTTGACGTTATATGAAATGTCAATATTTGATTCCCTATCATTTAAGTCGTTAGTATTGATGTTTGAAACAGTAATATTATTATTTCCTTCATTTAAAAAATACTCTAAAAATGTATCTTTTTTGTCATTTTTAATAGTGTTAAAGTAATACAGCAAGCCAGATCGACTTTCTCCATTATATTGTTTTGTAACATTTCCTATAATAGTTTCTCCTTGTAATGATAGGTCGTAATTAAAAACTTCTTTATTAAATGAGGCTTTACTATTGGGTACCGTTTTTATGATGTACTTATCAGAATCTTCAATTAAAACTTGCTTACCTTGAATTCGATCCGCATATTCTCCAAAAGGATTGTATTTTTCTGTAGCATCTAAAAATATAGTTTTACCATCTTTAAATAATGTACATATCATATGGTTATCAACGGATAAACTTGGTATAGAATAATCGTATGCAATTCTTTTTGTACCAATCCAGGTTAATCTAGCGTCAAAACCTGCCTCAACAAGCATTTGTTTAGTCAAGTTTGCCATTCCTTTGCAGTCTCCAAAACGTTTAGTGTATACCGAAGATGCTTCATCAGGCTTGAATCCAGCAATACCATCTTCAAAAGCGATATATCTAATATTATCTTGAACCCAGTAATAGATGTTTTTTATTTTGTCTTCATCAGTTTTTGCGTTTTTTGTTAGTTCAATAACTTTGTCTTTTAGTAATGAATTATCATTTTTTAACTCATTGGCCAGTGATTTATACCAATTGTATAAGTCTTGAGTATTTGCAAAAAGCACTTTTTTGTCATTTTTTATAGTATATGATTTAGCAAGTATTAAAATATGAGGATAAATATAAGTTGGCCCAGGAGCATTTTCTTCTTTAGACATTGCTTTTATATTTTCAATACTATAAGTATGCGTCTTGGACTTTCTTTTTGAATTACTTTTTGTTGTTTTAATTATGTCATAACCATCAAAATTCATTTCTTTTAATTCAATATCTAACCAGTCAGGGACTTCAATTTTAATAGTCTTTTTTACTATAGGATAATTGTCATTAAAATATAATTTAGTTAAATATTTTACATCTAAATATGTTTTATCAATGGTATTATGGTACTTATATCCTAATAAAGGAAAATCTATATTAGTATATTTTACACGAGTATCGACATGAAAGAGATCTTGACTAGTATAAGCTTCATCTATAATCCGAAAATAAGCGTCTTTATTTGTTTTATATGTTATGTTGAATGTATTTATCTCAGTTTGATCATCATAAACACAGTATAATTGAATATCTGATCGCGAATCTAAATTAATAAGTGTTTCTTTTAAAACGTGATTAACGGTTACTTTATCAGTGTTTTTATCATAACTAAAACTAAGTACGTCATCGCTGGCGTCTAAAGCGATATTGTCATCTGGAAATTGAGTTTTTAATTGCTCAGCGTATAGTTTTTCGGATGTTGTTGGGTCTGCTTTTTTTTGAGCTAATAAAAATTGAAAAGAAAATAAGGTTAGAATAAGGCAAACTGTAATTTTGGGCATAGCGTTTATTTAGAAAACGAATATAATTTTTTTTAAACTGTTACAGAAATAGTAAACTGTATTTTCGATAGATTACACTTATAGTTAATAGATAATAAAATCTAAAATTGTAAGTCGTTGTACTTTACTGTTTTTATATGTATTCTAAAAGAATTCAGTTGTAATAAAATAATACTACAGCATGTTGCGGAGGAAAGAAAGAGGTTAGATTTTATTAATTGACGCCTTAAATTGTTGCGGCGTCATTAGTTCCATTTTTTTAAATTGTCTATTAAAGTAACTGGTATTATTAAAACCAGATTTAAAGGCAATTTCGGACATCCTAAAATCTTTAGATTCTTTAATTAACTTTTTAGAAAATTTAATCTTTTCAGAATTTATATAATCAATAGGAGAGATGCCTAAGGTGTTTTTAAATTGTTTATGGAAGTGCGATGTGCTCATGTAAGCCTTTTTAGCCAGCAGATCAACACTAATATCTTTATCAGTTAAGTTCTCTTTTATATATTTAATGACAGTGCCTATTCTGGTGTCGTTAAAAACCTGATTAGGATCATTAATAATTAAAGACTTGGCTTTGGTTTGTAATAGTCTAACAATTAATTCCTGTATCATTAAGTCCAACAATACATCCTTAGATTTATTATTGTTTGTAAAAGTATAAGTCAGGCGTTCTATTAAATGATTAACATCTGTATTATTTATTAAGTGTGATGTGGTTTGGTCTAAATCCCAAGTATTATTCTCATTTTCAATAGCGACTTGCTGGTTAAATTTTTCAACAACCTCATCAATTTTAAAGGCATCAATTCCTAACGCTAAACATTGTGTTGGATTATTCTGTGTTGCACTGGGGAAGTCAATAACCATTTCTTTATTAGAAGGCATAACTACAGATTCGCCTGGAAAAAAGTCAAAAGAGTCATAACCATCAATATGCATAACTTTTTGGCCAGATAGCATACTTGCTATAATTGGAAAATTAAATGTTAACGAGACTTTTTCCGCGAAAGCGTGTGTTTCGTAGATGTTAAGTTCGGCATAGTCAGCACTATAAGTCGTTCTGTTTTCTACTAAAGTGGTTAGTTTTCTAGTGTTTAAATGTTGATTTAAAAGCGGTTTCATATTCAATGTTACAAAATTTTAGTTAACATATCTGTTAATAAGAGATATGTTCACAACTATGATAAATACGTGCAATAAACTTCGGATTTGATAAAATAACTTTATCAAAACTAAAGATAATATATTTTTTAAGATAAAAAATTATCTAATTACTAATTTAATATAATTTTATATGAGTTATTCAAAACCCGAGTTTAAAGCGGAATATGGCAATTTTATAAACGGAAAATTTGTTGCACCTATAGGAGGTCAATATTTCGAAAACACTTCTCCAATCGATAATAGCTTAATTGCAAAATATCCACGTTCTCAAAAAGAAGATGTAGAGCTGGCTTTAGATGCAGCAAATGCAGCTAAAGAAGCTTGGGGAAATACCTCTGCAACAGAAAGATCGACGTTATTAAATAAGGTAGCAGATATTATTGAAGCTAATTTAGAAGAATTTGCTATAGTAGAAACATGTGATAACGGAAAGCCAATTAGAGAAACATTAAATGCAGATATCCCTTTGGCAGTAGACCATTGGCGTTATTTTGCTGCTTGTATCAGATCGGAAGAAGGTAGTGCATCAGAATTAGATCAGAACACCTTATCATTAAATATTAAAGAGCCTTTAGGTGTTATTGGTCAAATTATCCCATGGAACTTTCCTTTGTTAATGTTGTCTTGGAAATTACCGCCAGCCTTAGTAACTGGTAATTGTGTGGTTTTAAAACCAGCAGAACAAACGCCTGCTAGTGCGACTTTGTTAATGGAAAAAATCGCAGAAGTATTTCCTCCGGGAGTTGTAAATATTGTTCATGGTTTTGGTCCAGAAGCCGGAAAACCTTTAGCGTCAAGTTCTAAAGTAGACAAAGTAGCCTTTACAGGAGAAACGACAACGGGACAATTAATCATGCAGTATGCGTCTAAAAATCTGAATCCTGTAACTATGGAATTAGGTGGGAAATCGCCAAACGTATTCTTTAATTCTGTTATGGATCATGATGATGCTTATTTAGATAAAGCTATTGAAGGTGCGGTTTTATTCGCTTTTAATAAAGGGGAAGTCTGTACGTGCCCCTCTAGATTATTAGTGCAAGAAGATATTTATGATGCTTTTATGGCACGTGTTGTAGAAAGAACTAATGCTATTATCCAGGGTAATCCATACGAGTTAAGTACCATGGTTGGTGCGCAGGCTTCTAAAGATCAATATGAGAAAATACAATCGTATTTTAAAATAGGAAAAGAAGAAGGTGCAAAAGTATTAACAGGTGGAGATGCTAGAAAACTAGAAGGAAACTTAGCTAATGGATTTTATATCCAACCCACTATTTTAGAAGGACATAACAAAATGCGAGTCTTCCAAGAAGAAATTTTTGGACCAGTACTTTGTGTGACTAAATTTAAAGATGAAGCGGAAGCTATCGAGATTGCAAATGACACGCTTTATGGACTAGGAGCAGGCGTTTGGACTAGAGATGCACATCAATTATATCAAATTCCACGAGCAATAAAAGCGGGTCGTGTTTGGGTAAATTGTTACCACGCGTATCCTGCGCATGCACCATTTGGAGGTTATAAAAAATCTGGATTTGGTAGAGAAAATCATGTGATGATGCTAAACTATTATCGTCAAACTAAAAACATGTTAATCTCTTATGATAAAAACAAATTAGGGTTCTTTTAGAAGTCATTTACTAATAAGACAAAAGGCTGAATTTAGTTAATTCAGCCTTTTTTAATACATTTAAGTTATGGAAAGAGTAGCAATTACAGAAGCGGCAATAACGGTTTTAGAACAACTAAAAGCAAAACATGGTGATTTGATTTTTCATCAAAGTGGCGGATGTTGTGACGGGTCTGCGCCTATGGTTTTTGAAAAAGGAGATATGTATCTAGATGAAAGTGATGTGTTGTTAGGAACGCTAAAAGGCGTTAATTTTTATATGAATCAGGATCAATTTGAATATTGGAAGCATACACACCTTACTGTGGACATCACTGAAGGGCGTGGTGCTAGCTTTTCTTTAGAAATCCCTTTAGGACTTCGGTTTTTAATTCATTCTAGGTTGTTAACTATAGAAGAAGAGGCGTTTTTTAATCGTTAATTCTAAATAGAAATTATTATTTTAATAATTTAAGCTCTAAAAATCAATGATATTGTTGTTTTTAGAGCTTTTTTTATGGGTAATAATTAATTATTTAACAATTCATTGTTGATTTTGTTGCTAAATTAATATATTTATGCTAAATTAATATACATGACTGTAGATTTATGTCCCAATTGTGGATCAGACCATTACATTAAAAGCGGAATTGTTAACGATAGACAGCGTTATAAGTGCAAAAAATGCAACTATTTTTTCTCTGTTAATAAGATAGGTAAGAAGATAGACGACTACTACGTTAACAAGTCACTGCAATTGTACTTAGAGGGATTGACTTACCGAGAAATCGAACGCATTTTAGGAATCTCTCACGTCAGTATCATGAATTGGGTTAAAAAGTACAATATTAAACGGCCATATAATTCTAATTACCATCCAACCTATAAGATTTTAAACGCTTCAGAACTAGGTGTTTATTTTAGTGATTCAAAAAACATAAAAGGAGCAGGGGTTATAGTTACTGAGTTGGGAGATAAATTTATGTTGATTAAATGGGAACGCTTTAAGGATTAGTATAGTAATTTAACAAATAAATATATTCATTTTCTTTTAATACATTGTTTTTAAGAGCTTAGTAGTGCACACAAAACCAATTAACTACTAATTAATCCTTTAAACAATGAAAAAACAAACCCTTTTATTGGCTGGACTCTTTTTAATGTCCATTCAATTAATCACCGCTCAAGGCTCTCCTGATTACGATGGAGGTCTTAAGTTTAAATTTAACGAAGATGGTTCTAAATATCTTCGGCTTATTTCTTGGGCGCAAGTCCAAGCTAATTACAATACAGACGATACATTTGATGCAAACGGAAACGAAAACAGTAAATTAAATTTTAATTTACGTCGTGCTCGTATTTTAATGTTTGCACAAATTAATGAGGACTTTTTAATCGTAACACACTTCGGATTAAATAGTTTAACAAGTGCTACATTAAGTCCAACAGGAAAAGGAGATGGGTCTCAACTCTTTTTTCATGATGTTTGGGCACAATACAATTTAGGTAAAGACCACACTGTTGGTGGGGGGTTACATTATTTTAATGGTATTTCAAGACTAAATAATCAAAGTACACTTAATATGATGACGCTGGATAATAACCGTCAATCTTGGGCAACCATTGGTTTATCCGATCAATTTGCACGTCATTTAGGTGTTTTTGCAAAAGGTAAATTTGATAAGCTTCAATATCGTGTCGCTATTAATGACGCTGCGGTATCAACACTGGACGGTCGCACAGCGGTTGCTGGAGGAGACGCAGTTTATAATGGTCGTGCTACTTTAGGATCTAAAGATGCAGGCAAAACATATGCAGGTTATTTTGATTATAATTTCTTAGATCAAGAATCTAATTTTCTGCCCTATAAAGTGGGGAGTTATTTAGGAGGAAAAAAGATTTTTAATGTTGGAGCAGGGTTCTTCTTGCATCCAAAAGGATCTGTAATTGATACTGGTACAGCATTAGCACCAAACTTGGAAGGTGAAGATGTTTCAATCTTTGCAGTAGATGCTTTTTATGATGCGCCACTTAGTGACAATGGAAGTGCAATAACGGCTTATGCGACCTATCAAAATAGCGATTACGGTAAGGATTACTTATACAGTGCTTATGGTACTGGAAGTATGATTTATGGTCATGTTGGTTATGTCTTTAAAGGCGATGTTACAAAAACAAGATTTCAACCTTATGTAAGTTACGGTACGCATAGTTATGATGCTGTAGGTGATAACCGATCTATATTAGGTGTTGGTGTTAACGCTTATATGAGTGGACATAATTCAAAATTAACTTTAGAATATAAAAACGAAGAATTTGGAGCTTTAGATGCAAATACTATTTCGCTTCAAGCTATGATTTATCTATAAAAACTAACAACTATGAGTGATAAACAAAAACACGCGTCAGCGTATTGGAAAGAAAATATTAAATATTTGGCAATACTTCTTGTCATATGGTTTGTGGTATCCTTTGGATGTGGCATTTTATTTAGAGAAGAGTTAGATCAATTTAGACTTGGAGGCTTTAAACTCGGTTTTTGGTTTGCCCAACAAGGATCTATATATGTATTCGTGATTTTAATATTTGTGTACGTAAGATTAATGAACAAACTAGATAAAAAATACGGTTTTGACGAGTAGTCTAAGCTAATAACTTAAAAAATAAGATATTATGAGTGTACAATTTTGGACATGGTTATTAGTAGGAATTACTTTTGCCTTATATTTTGGAATAGCAATTTGGGCCCGAGCAGGCTCAACTAAAGAGTTTTATGTTGCTGGTGGAGGTGTTTCTCCGTTAGCAAATGGTATGGCTACCGCAGCCGATTGGATGAGTGCCGCCTCCTTTATTAGTATGGCTGGTATTATCTCCTTTTCAGGATATGATGGCTCAGTTTATCTTATGGGATGGACTGGTGGTTATGTACTGTTAGCGTTATTATTAGCACCTTACCTGCGTAAATTTGGAAAGTTTACAGTGCCAGATTTTATTGGAGATAGATATTACTCAAACACAGCAAGAACAGTAGCAGTAATTTGTGCATTAATTGTATCTTTTACATATGTTGCAGGTCAAATGCGTGGTGTAGGTATTGTGTTTTCTCAATTCTTACAGGTAGATATTAATATAGGTGTTATCATTGGGATGACGGTTGTTTTAACTTTTGCGTTATTAGGAGGAATGAAAGGGATCACATACACACAAGTCGCACAATATTGTGTCTTAATTTTCGCTTTTATGGTACCGGCATTTTTTATCTCTTTACAAATGACAGGAAACATTATTCCTCAAATTGGAATGGGAGGTAAGGTTGAAGGTGGCGCCTTTCTATTAGATAAATTAGATTTATTACATACAGAACTTGGATTTAACGAGTATACCAGCGGAACAAAATCCACTTGGGATGTTTTTGCAATCACATTAGCATTAATGACAGGTACTGCGGGATTACCTCACGTAATTGTACGTTTCTTTACAGTGCCAAAAGTAAAAGATGCCCGTAAATCTGCTGGTTATGCTTTATTTTTAATTGCTATTTTATATACAACAGCACCTGCAATTGCAGTATTTTCAAGAACTAATTTAATTGAAACGGTTAGTAATAAAGAATATAAAGAAATTCCAGAATGGTTTAAAAACTGGGAAAACACTGGGTTAATAGCATGGTCTGATAAAAATGGAGATGGAAAAATCCAATATGTTGCAGGTGATGCCTTATCAAGTAAAAAACCAATATATACAGATGCTAGAGGCGCAAGTGGAGAACGTATCGTGTCTAATGTTAGTGATGCTTCAAATGAGCTTTATGTGGATAGAGATATTATGGTATTGGCAAATCCAGAGATTGCAAACCTACCAAATTGGGTTATTGGATTAGTGGCAGCCGGAGGATTGGCAGCAGCACTATCTACAGCAGCAGGATTGTTGTTAGTAATTTCGACATCTGTGTCTCACGATTTAGTTAAAAAACAATTAAAGCCGGATATTTCTGATAAAGACGAATTGAAAGTTGCAAGATTAGCCATTTTTGTAGCCATCTTAATTGCGGGGTACTTCGGTATTAATCCGCCGGGATTTGTCGCAGCGGTCGTCGCACTAGCATTTGGTCTCGCAGCAGCGTCCTTTTTTCCTGCTATTATTTTAGGAATATTTGACAAGCGTATGAATAGCGAAGGTGCTATTTCAGGAATGGTTGTCGGTATTGTTTTAATGTTATTCTACATGATGAAATTTAAACTCGACATGTTTGGTGGTGGTACAAAAGAAGATTGGTGGTTTGGTACATCTCCAGAAGGATTTGGTACTATAGCAATGATTTTAAATGTTGTGGTGTCATTAGTGGTATCACGTTTAACACCTGCTCCACCTCAGAATGTGCAAGATATGGTTGAAAGTATAAGAATCCCTTCAGGAGCTGGAGAAGCTCAGGATCATTAAGGCATTGAGTTCGGTCTTTAAACGTTTTTAGCGTTCGCTGAAAATTAAAGAACTTAATTTTAATTTAGTTAGTATGCAAATCAGCATTACATTTATGTAGTGCTGATTTCTTATATTAGTAGAATAAACAAAATTCTGTGACTAAAATCATGTCAGACTGAGCCAAGTCGAAGTCTAACCAAAAAAATATTTAGATAATAATTTCCAATGAAAAAACGCCACGAACAAAAGCTAGTTGTATTATCAATAGCATTATGTTTAATTTTTAATATTCCATTCATTTTAGTCTTTAACTTTGAAGGCGCCATTTTTGGTATTCCATCCTTGTATTTTTCAATATTCTCAATTTGGTTAGTGTCTATCGTTATTTCATATATCGTATTAAAACGCCACTATGAATAACTACGCACTAATTGCTATCATTGTAATTTATTTAGCGGTGTTATTTTACATTGCTTTTCTTGGTGAAAAAAAGAAACAAAGCAAATGGGTTAATAATCCTTATGTGTATACGCTGTCTTTAGCGGTGTATTGCTCTGCATGGACGTATTACGGAAGTGTTGGTATTGCAGCCAATTCAGGAATTAATTTTTTGCCAATCTATTTAGGGCCAGTTATAGCAGCGCCTTTATGGATTGTGGTGCTTCGGAAGATTATTAGGATTTCTAAACAGCATAAAATTTCGTCTATTGCCGATTTTATTTCACTACGTTATGGAAATAGTCGATTTCTTGGAGCATTAGTAACTATAGTCTGTTTGTTTGGAACCTTACCATACATTTCATTACAATTAAAAGCAGTTTCCGAAACGTTTGAAATTATGTCCGACGATACTAGTTATGTTTCTACAACTGTCATTGACGATTCTACTTTTTATGTCGCTTTATTGTTAGCGATATTCGCTACTTTTTTTGGGACACAAAATGCGGATGCTTCCGAAAAACATAAAGGAATCATTGCTACTGTGGCTTTTGAGTCGGTTTTAAAACTAGTATTCTTTTTGGCTATAGGAGTTTATGTGACCTATTACTTATTTGATGGGACTACAGATATTTATAATCAGATTTCAAAAACTGAAAATTTTAAACAACTCACTACGCTTAGCGGAATAGAAGATGGCTTTAATTGGTTTTTTCTAATTGGCTTGTCCTTTATGGCTATATTTTTATTACCAAGACAATTTCAGGTTTCGGTTTTAGAAAATAACAGAGAAAAACATCTTAAAAAGGCTATTTGGTTGTTCCCATTGTATTTATTATTATTTAATCTGTTTGTTATTTTTATAGCTTGGGCCGGTAAAATCACGTTTGGCTCGACTCAAAATGCGGAATATTACTCGTTATTATTACCATTAGAAAATGGGAATTCGTTTTTGGCAACATTAGTTTTTCTAGGTGGTTTTTCCGCCGTAATATCAATGGTTATTGTATCAACCTTGGCATTGTCTACTATGGTGAGTAACAACTTGATTATTCCTTATGGGTTTTTAGATAAGTTTATAAAAAACCAACCAGAACGAAACTCCAAGTACATTAAGAATATCCGTCGTATTTCTATTTTTACAATTATTATTACAGCGTATTTTTTCTATGTGTTATTCTCAAAAGAATTATCGTTGTATTCTATTGGATTAATATCATTTGTTATTATTTCGCAATTAGCGCCTTCCTTTTTTATAGGTTTATATTGGAATCGTGGTGCTTCTAAAGCAGCAATTATTGGTATATTAGTTGGATTTTTTATAGCGGTGTACACACTAGTACTGCCATTTACATTGCAGGCTTATACAGGTACAGACGATTTTACGCAGTTTGGTTTATTCGGTATTTCAGCTTTAAAGCCTTATGCATTGTTTAGTATTGACTTTTTAAGTCCACCGGCTCATGCCTTTTTCTGGAGTATGACGTTTAATATCATGAGTTACTTAGTGTTTTCATTAACATCCAAAGGAAATTATAGAGAACGTAACTATGCAGAGATGTTTGTGGATAGTAATAACTTTACGACACTTCAGGATAGTGCATTGGTTTGGAAAGGAGAAGCATATGTAGCTGATATTAAAAGTGTATTAATTCGTTTTTTAGGTGAAAAAAGAGCCACTCGTGCGTTGACCATATTCTTCACCAAATACAAATTACCTCAAGACACGCAGCTAGCAGATGCACGATTAATTAATTTTTCTGAAAAACTCCTAACAGGAAGCATTGGTTCGGCTTCAGCCAAAATATTAATTGCCAGCGTAGTCAAGGAAGAGCAAATTAGTTTAGTCGAAGTCTTAAAGATTTTAGAAGAGTCCAAGGAAAACATCGTCAGTAATAAAGTATTATTAGAAAAATCTAATGAATTATCTCAGCTATCTTCAAAACTAAAAGATGCCAATAACGAATTAATAAGTAAAGACAAGCAAAAAGATGAATTTTTGGATACAGTGGCGCATGAGCTAAAAACACCTATTACAGGTATTCGAGCTGCTACAGAGTTGTTGATGGATGAAGATGATGATATGCCACAAGAAATAAAAGCACAGTTTTTAAAGAATATTCTTCAAGACTCAGATCGGTTAGGACGATTAATACATAATATCCTTGATTTTGAAAAACTTGAAACGGGACGTTTACATTTAGATATGCAATACCAAGATATTCAAAAAACGATTATTAAAGCGATTAGTAGTATTTCTCAGATTGCAGCTAAAAAGGAGGTTGCAATCGTAAATAAAAACACACATGCATTTAATACTAATTATGACGAAGATCGAATCCTTCAAGTATTAACCAACTTACTATCCAATGCAATCAAGTTTTGTAACCCAAAAACAGGGATTATTGAAGTAGATTATAAGTTAGGAAA
Organism: Olleya sp. HaHaR_3_96; assembly: GCF_019278545.1. NCBI lineage: Bacteria > Pseudomonadati > Bacteroidota > Flavobacteriia > Flavobacteriales > Flavobacteriaceae > Olleya > Olleya sp. HaHaR_3_96. The sequence continues at coordinate 3,386,388 of NZ_CP058987.1, read as the reverse complement.
TCAAACGGTAGAAATCTCTGTAACAGACAATGGTAAAGGGATTCCGGAAGAAGATCATAAGTTTGTTTTTGATAAATTTTACCAGTCAAAACATCAAAATACTATTAAACCACAAGGCAGTGGATTGGGTTTAGCAATCACAAAACAAATCGTAGAAAAGCATAACGGAAAAATTTGGGCAAAAAAAGACGTTAAAAATGGGGCAACACTTGTTTTTACGATACCTTTTAAGTAAATTGGTATCGTAAAGTATGAAGAAGAAAATTTTAATTGTTGACGACGAGCCAAATATTGTTATGTCGTTAGAATACACTTTCAAAAAGCAAGGTTTTGAAGTGTTTATAGCAAGAGATGGAAGTGAGGCTTTAGAAATATTAAAACATCATATTCCTAACATTATTTTGTTGGATGTTATGATGCCAAATGTAGATGGTTATCAAACCTTGACACATATTAAAAATACAGGTAGTTTAAAGGATACCAAAGTGGTTTTTTTAACTGCAAAAAATAAAGCTTCAGATATTGAAAAAGGTTTAAAACTTGGAGCAGATAAGTATTTAACAAAACCTTTTTCAGTAAAAAAAATAGTTTCAGAAATATTGGAACTAGTGACTTAAAATAGTTTTTTAAGTTTTTTTAAAATTGGTTTTGTGTGCAAACAAACTAAGTTTAATTAAAGTTTAAAGACATGAAATTTCACATCAACCCATTAGCGTCAGATATTATAATTAGTATTTATATTATCGCTACGCTTTATCTTAGGTTTAAATTTGAAAGTCAAACCTATACAAGTCCAATGCTATCTATAGTTTTGGGGCTTTGTTTTGTGCTTATAATCTATGCACTTGTCAAATTAAAAGTACTTAATCCCAATTGGTTCGGCTTATTTAATTCTAAAAAAGTCTAGCTATGTATTATCAAGAATTTTATAGAAAAAGTATAGACCAACCAGCGCAATTTTGGCAAGAACAAGCTATGCAATTGGAGTGGTTTAAAGTGCCAAAAACCATATTGTCTAAGGATAAATATGACTATGATCAATGGTTTGAAGATGGGCAACTTAACTTAAGTTATCTGTGTATTGATAAGCACATCAAAGAAGGGTTTGGAGATCAGAATGCTATTATTTACGACTCTCCTGTAACTAATGTAAAACAGCATATCACTTTTAATCAATTACATCATGAAGTGTCAAAACTGGCAGGTGGATTGCAACGTTTAGGATTGCAAAAAGGAGATACATGTATTATTTACATGCCAATGATTCCGCAAGCCTTATATGCTATGTTAGCTTGTGCTAGAATAGGAGTAATACATTCGGTAGTATTTGGTGGTTTTGCACCACATGAGTTGGCTATTAGGATAGACGATTGTAAACCAAAAGCAATAATTACAGCATCCAACGGAGTAGAGATTCAGAAAATAATACCTTATAAACCATTTGTTGATCAGGCCATCACTAAAGCTAATAACAAACCAGAACATGTCATCGTTTTTGATCGCCAATTAGGTGTTGAGATTCCGAAGAAAAGCTACGATATAGATTATACAACTTTAGTAGAGGCATCGCCCTCCATTGCTGCTGTTGCTATAGAGTCTACACATCCGTCATATATTTTATATACATCAGGAACAACAGGCACACCAAAAGGTATTATTAGAGATACGGGTGGTTATGCAACCGCTTTAAAATTCTCTATGAAATACATTTATGGCGTAAACGAAGGCGAAACATTTTGGGCAGCAAGTGACGTTGGGTGGGTTGTAGGACATAGTTTTATAGCTTACGGACCATTATTAAATCGAAACACAACCATTCTGTTTGAAGGAAAACCAATCAAAACACCAGATGCATCGACTTTTTGGCGTGTCATTAGCGAGCATAATGTAAAAGCAATGTTTACAGCGCCTACTGCTATTAGAGCAATCCGAAAAGAAGACCCAACAGGGCATATGTTAAAACGTTTCGATTTGTCGTGTTTGAAATATCTCTTTTTAGCAGGAGAACGTTGCGATGTAGCAACTTTAAATTGGGCCGAAGACAAGTTGAACGTACCTGTAATTGACCATTGGTGGCAAACAGAAAGTGGATGGCCAATGATTGCTAATATGGTTGGCGTAGGATTGCAGGAGATAAAACCTGGATCGGCAAGTTTACCTGTAAGTGGTTATGATATTCAGATTTTAAATGAAGAAGGTGAAGAGGTGCAGTCTAGCGTAGAAGGTTATGTTACCGTAAAATTGCCTTTACCACCAGGAACATTAAGTAATCTATGGGAGAATCCAGAGCGTTTTAAATCTGGGTACTTAGAGCGTTTTCCTGGCTATTATTTTTCAGGAGATGGTGGTTATAAAGACGAAGATGGTTATGTATTTATAACCGGTCGGGTAGATGATGTTATTAATGTGGCGGGTCACCGATTATCGACCGCAGAAATGGAAGAAATTGTGTCCTCACATAAATCGGTAGCAGAATGTGCTGTATTTGGTGTCCATTGCGAACTTAAGGGACAAAAACCATTAGGGTTAGTAGTTTTAAAAACAGAAATAGCTTTAGATAACGATGCCATTCAAAACCAAATTATACAAGCCGTGCGTCAAGAAATTGGTGCAGTCGCTTCTTTTAGAGAGGTGTTAGTTGTTAACCGATTGCCAAAGACACGAAGTGGAAAAATTCTTCGTAAATTGTTGCGTAATATCGCAGACGAACAACAGTATAATATACCATCAACCATTGATGATGTTACTATTATAGACGAGATAAAAACAGTATATAAAACCCATAGTATTGGGATTCATAAATAAACTATATATGATTTTTGAGAAACAATACCTTTTAACAAAAAACATAAATAGTAATTGACACACTGAGCGCAGCCGATATATCATCAAGATAGATAAGTATGGTTTGTCAGATTGAGCGGAGTCGAAGTGTCTAGAGAAAAAAACTAAATTAATAATATAAATATCCCACTAAACACAATTAAAGTGTTTAATAAATTAAACTAATTATGAGTAATTATCACATAAAACATTTAGAAGAGTACTACCAAGTTTACCGTAAATCCGTCAGAAACCCAGAAAGCTTTTGGGAAGAAATCGCAGAAGAGCATTTTATGTGGCGTAAAAAATGGGACAACGTTTTAAGTTGGGATTTTTCTAAACCTGAAGTTAAATGGTTTGAAGGCGCTAAATTAAACATTACAGAAAACTGTTTGGATAGGCATTTATATACAAGAGGAGATAAAACAGCAATTATTTTTGAGCCTAATAGTCCAAAAGAAAAAGCGCTTCATATTACATATAGAGAATTACATGAGCGTGTTTGTAGATTTGCCAATGTGCTTAAAGATAACGGAGTAGGTAAAGGCGATCGTGTTTGTATTTACTTGCCAATGATTCCAGAATTAGCAGTCTCTGTTTTAGCATGTGCCCGTATAGGTGCGATACACTCTGTAGTTTTTGCAGGGTTTTCTTCAACAGCATTAGCAACCAGAATTAATGATAGTGATTGTAAAATGGTAATCACATCAGATGGGTCTTATCGTGGCGCAAAAACAATCGATTTAAAAGGGATTGTGGATGAGGCTTTAGAGGAGTGTCCAGATGTAAATACTGTATTGGTAGCAAAACGTATCAATTCAGATATATACATGCAAGAAGGGCGTGACCAATGGTTGCAACCACTATTGGACGAAGCCTATCACGATTGTGATCCAGAAATTATGGATGCAGAAGATCCATTATTCATTTTATATACCTCAGGATCTACCGGAAAACCAAAAGGAATGGTACATACCACAGCAGGTTATATGGTATATACGGCGTATACGTTTAAAAATGTATTTCAATACAGAGAGGAAGATGTGTACTGGTGTACAGCAGATATCGGTTGGATTACAGGACACAGTTATATTGTTTATGGGCCATTATGTAATGGAGCAACAACCGTTTTGTTTGAAGGCGTGCCAAGTTACCCCGATTTTGGACGTTTCTGGGAGATTGTAGAAAAACATAAAGTGAGTCAGTTTTATACGGCACCAACCGCTATTAGAGCACTAGCAAAAGAAGGTATAGAGCATTTAGAAAAACACGATTTATCGTCTCTAAAAGTCTTAGGTACCGTCGGAGAACCTATAAATGAGGAAGCTTGGCATTGGTACGATGATAATGTAGGTAAGAAAAAAGCACCAATTGTAGATACTTGGTGGCAAACCGAAACTGGAGGTATCATGATTACACCAATCGCATTTGCTACTCCAACCAAGCCAACTTACGCAACACTACCGTTTATTGGAGTGCAACCAGCATTAATGGATGAGCATGGACAAGAAATTAAAGGAAATCAGGTCGATGGACGTTTATGTATAAAATTCCCTTGGCCAAGTATGGCAAGAACCATTTGGGGAAACCATCAACGCTATAAAGACACGTATTTCTCTGCTTATGACAATATGTATTTTACAGGAGATGGTGCCTTACGTGATGAGGTTGGGTATTACCGTATTACAGGTCGTGTAGATGATGTGATCATCGTATCTGGACACAATTTAGGGACTGCACCAATCGAAGATGCTATTAACGAGCATCCTGCAGTATCCGAAAGTGCAATTGTAGGCTTTCCGCACGATATTAAAGGAAACGCATTGTATGGTTACGTAACTCTTAAAGAAACAGGGGAAAGTAGAGATCATGTGAATCTACGTAAAGAAATAAACCAAATTATTACAGAGCAAATAGGACCTATCGCTAAGTTGGATAAAATTCAGTTTACAGACGGATTACCTAAAACCCGAAGCGGAAAAATTATGCGACGTATTTTACGTAAAATAGCTAGTAATGAGACCGATAATTTGGGAGATACAAGTACATTACTAAATCCAGAATGTGTGCAAGATATTATGGATAATGTATTGTAATGTCATTGCGAGAAGGTACGACGAAGCAATCTTGAATAATAATATATAAAACTATTATTTGGGCATTACACTTTTCCGCTTAAGCTACAAAGTGTCGGGCTATCCGTTATATCTTTTGCTAAAAGGCAAAAGGATGCCACTACTATCCCTAATGCAAAAAACGCAACCTCAAAAAGGTTGCGTTTTTTTTTATTATTTATTTAAAAAAGAATTCAGAGTTAAGTAAGCCCATAACAGTAAGTATTCCTTCCCTTTTTTTAGGGAAGGTGGATTCATGCTTTCTAAAAGCATGGATTCGGAAGGGTTTGACATAAGAGTAATCAAACCTCAGTAAGTCCACAACAGTAAGTATTCCTTCCCTTTTTTTCAGGGAAGGTGGATTCATGCTTTTTAAAAAGCATGGATTCGGAAGGGTTTTCTTGGTAGTAAAAAAGACCACCTCTTTCTTTAAAATTCTTTTAAGGGAATTTTAAAATCATTCTCCTCCTTAAAAAAAGGAGGAGACTTTTACTCGGCTGTTCTTACGAGTCTATTTTTATGTGATTTTAATAATTGTTATATTTTCTAAATATTAGTTTAATTAAACCACAACAGTAAGTATTCGGAAGGGTTTTATTTAAGAGTAATCAAACCTCAGTAAGCCCATAACAGTAAGTATTCCTTCTCTTTTTTCAGAGAAGGTGGATTCATGCTTTCTAAAAAGCATGAATTCGGAAGGATTTTATTCAATAAAGTTTAAAAAAAATAAAAATCTACCATTAATTTTAATATTAGGACTTATTTCTTAAAACGATCACAGTATTTAAGTCAAAATTAATATAACTATTAAATTATATGGCGATATTTGCAAACGATAAGTAAATATGGTAAACATTAGAGAATATATAGAAAAAACGGTCTCCATTTCTGATGCAGATTGGCAATTGTTTTCTTCTAAATTAAAAAATAGAATCTTCAAAAAAAAGACCACTATTTTAGATGTTGGAGAGACGGAAAACTATATCTCATTTATAGAAGAAGGTATTGCGCGCTTTTTAATTCCGAAACAAGAAGAAAAGAAAGATTTAACTTTTGGTTTTTGTTTTAAAAACGAATTTGTTAGTGCGTATGATTCATTTCTTACTAAAAAACCATCACTTTACAAATTGCAAGCGCTAACAGATATTTCCATGTGGAGTATTTCATATCAAGATTTACAGGAAGTATATGAGAAAAGTTTTGCAGGTAATGTTATTGGTCGCTTGTCTTCAGAGCGTTTATTTTTGATCAAATCAAAACGAGAACAGTCTTTGTTAAATGAGTCTGCAGAAACCCGTTACCTTAATTTATTTACAGAACGTCCCAACTTAATAAAAGAGATTCCGCTGAAGTATATTGCTTCTTATATTGGTGTGACACCACAGGCGTTAAGCCGAATTAGAAAGCGTATTTCTTAACTTAGGTTCATTTTATTTCTGATTATTATTATAGACCTTTGTAATAAAACAAAGACTATGACTATTATAATCTTTATCATTATTTTATGGTACACAGGTTTGTTCTTTCAAACCTTCTTTTTGCACCGTTACGCAGCGCACCAAACATATACAATGTCTAAAGTTACAGAACGCGTTTGTTTTGTATTAACATGGGTATTTCAAGGCTCTAACTATTTAAGTGCTTATGGTTATGGCGTAATGCATAGGATGCACCATGCGTATGCAGATACCGAAAAAGATCCACATTCTCCTAAATACGATAGTAACTTGTTCACGATGATGTGGCGTACCAAAAACATTTATCAAGACATTAATAAAAAGCGTATTGCAGTAGCGGATAAATTTACTAAAAACGTACCACAGTGGAAGGCATTTGATAAAATAGCAAGTTCAAGAATTTCTAGATTATCATGGGCAGCAGCTTATATCGTGTTTTTTATTGTTTTTGCAACCGCTTGGTGGCAATGGTTATTATTGCCAGTAGCCTTTTTTATGGCTCCGATCCACGGTGTTATTATTAACTGGTTTGCTCACATTTACGGTTACCGTAATTTTAAGGTTAGCGATACTTCTAAAAATCTATTACCCATTGATATTTTAATGATGGGAGAAGGGTATCATAATAATCACCACTCACATAGTGGACGTGCAAACTTTGGAGTACGCTGGTTTGAAATTGATTTTACTTACTTAATAATGGTTGTTTTAGATAAACTACGTATTATTAAAATTAAGAAAACAGCAGTTTAGTAGATCTTTTGCTCGTTACAGATACTTTTTTAAGAGCTCTTTATAACTTGTCTTTAATATATTTATACTTATAACCGATGTGGTGATTATTGTAATCTCACATCGGTTATTTTGTTATGTGTTTATTGGTTGTATTTAATAATTGATCTAGTATTAAAAGTGTTATGTATGACGTCTCAAAATTATTACATTTTAAAAGCACAATTTTTATTGTGCTAGATAGCTTTGTGATGCTAACAATGATAATAAAAACACTAATTTTGTATCATGATAATTTCTGAAGCAATACCATCCAACTTAAAGTCAAAACGATTAGCAGTAAAACTAACGTCTAATGGGGAACAATATGTACATCAAGGACATCCTTGGGTGTTTTCAGATAGTATAGTTAAGATTAATAATGATGCTAATACAGGAGATTTAGCTATTATTTTCGGAAAGCGAAGAAATGCCATGATTGGCATCGGGCTATATGATGCCAATTCGCCTATCCAATTGAAAATGATTTATAATGATACAGCATCTGTGGTAATTGATGCTGAGTTTTTTAAGCAAAAAATTCAAACTGCTTACACAAAGCGCTTACCGTTATTAGAAACCAATACTAATAGTTATCGCTTATTATTTGGCGAAAATGATGGTTTTCCGTCGTTAATAGCGGATGTTTATGCCGATGTATTGGTGGTTAAATTGTATTCAGAAATTTGGTTACCCTACATACATTCTATTTTAGAAAGTTTAATAAGTATTTCAAAATGTAAAACAGTTGTTATCCGATTAAGTCGTGGTTTGCAACAATCCAAAACACACCAATTAAAGGATGGCGCTGTAGTTTATGGGACACTTGAAAACGAGGTTGTTCAGTTTGTAGAGCATGGCGTTAATTTTTCGGCAAATGTTATAAAAGGACATAAAACAGGTTACTTCTTAGATCACAGAGATAATAGAAGACAAGTTGGTCTGTTTAGTAATGGTAAAACAGTTTTAGATGTTTTTAGTTACGCAGGGGGATTCTCCGTGCATGCTTTAGCTAATGGAGCTACAGAGGTAACTAGTTTAGATATTAGTGCACAAGCATTAGAAATTGCAAAACAAAATGGAGAACTAAATACGTATTCAGGAGTACATCATACCATTGCGGACGATGCTTTTAAAGCTTTAAAGCATTTGGTAAAAAAAGGAGTTGTTTTTGATGTTGTAGTTATTGATCCACCAAGTTTTGCGAAGCAGCAAACCGAAATAGATTTAGCCAAGAAAAAATATGCACAATTAGCACAGTTAGGAGAGCAATTAACCGCAAAAAACGGGTTGTTAGTATTGGCGTCTTGTTCTAGTCGTGTAACAGCACAAGCATTTTACGATATTAACATAGCAACACTATCTAGTACAAAAAGAACTTTTAAAACTATTAAAAACACACAGCATGATACGGATCATCCTATTGGATTCCCTGAAGGTGCCTATTTAAAATGTGGATATTATCGTTTTGATTAGGTTTTATACTTCTAATTTAAAAGAAAGCTAATATCTATTGACTGTTATACTATTAACCATTGGATATTGATTTTATGGTAAAGTATTGTCTTTATGGCATAAATTAACGAACATTCTGTGTTACTATACTTATCGCTTAAACCTCTTCCATATATGTGTTTTTATCATGTAAGGTGTTATTCTTTTTAAAGTTTTTCCTGTAATTGGATGGGCTCCATAACTTGTGAAATAGTCTAAATCACCAGTATTATTTTTTTCATACCATAAATTTTCTGCGCCATTAATTTTAAAAAACGGATAAGTAGAATCTGGTTTTATACGTCTAAAATTCTCTAAAATATACTGGTCTTTTGATAGAGACCGCAAGTCTTCTTTTTTATCACATGAAACAAGTTCATAGTGGGTGTTATTGACCCAAATCATACAGTCTTTTTTTGTAGTATCATAACCGAAGTAGCCAATTATAATTGCTATAATTGAATAGCTCATTATTTTTTTTCTATTGAAATTAAAAGATTGACTCTCTTTTTTAAAGCTGTTATCAGTTATATCATTTGCCTCTAATACACCTTTTTGATTATAAAATTCCGAATAATCTTCATATCCTAAATACTGATATAAAGCATTAATAACTTTTGGTTGCTTGATATTGGTTTCTTCATTTTCTTTTATGGCCGAATTGTAGTAGTTTCTCAAGCTTTTTTCTCCAAAAGCCAATCCTGAATAGTCTTCTATAATTAATGAAATATTTTTAGCGAGATGGGTTAAAGACGGTGTCTTTATGCCTTTTTTTATTTCTTCTTTTTTGGCTTTCTCAAAGGCGAAAATAATTAGCTTTTTATGCATTTTTTTTAGTTGTTTTTATCAGGAAAAAGTTAGGATTTTTTTTTCTCAAAAGTTTCCTAAACACTTCCTAGTGGTTTCCTATTCGTTTTCTAATTGTTCCTTTTATTTGCTTCAGAATTAATTTATGTCATAATCATAATATGGTTTATGTCATTGATCAATTCAATACTAGAGTTGCGAAGTAAATTGATATTAGTAATTGGGAAGTAATAATATCTAATTACTCCTGCGCTCTAAACTTCCTGAAAGAGAGACGTCTCTTTATTATTTAAATGTGTTGTTAAACTATAAAAGTATCTGAGTAAAATCTCGGACAGCAACACTTATGTTTAATTTTTAATACTACAAAATGAATAAAATATATGTTATAATGTTTACGGTTTTCCTCAATGTGACATTATTTTCTTGTACACCAGAGAATATAGTTGAAGATATTAATTCCACCCAGATCTGTTGTGGCGAGGATGGTGAATTAGAACCACCTCCGCCACCACCACCAACAGAAGGAGGGAAAATAACTCAAGGCGGTAAATAACTAAAAAATAGTTGCTATTTTAGAGGAATGAAATTATTTAAATATTCATTCCTCTTTTTTGTTTTTTTTATGGTTTATAAAACCAGTTTTTCTCAACAAACTAAGGATAGCACAGCTTATTATGTTGATATAATAGAACATGTAAAATCTAGTGATGATTTAGTAAAGGCATATCAGTTTTTTCAAAATGATTTAAAAAAAGAATTAAACAAGAACAATATTAAAAGAATAGCCTACGATTTATTACATATATCTATAATAGAATATAAGGTAGGATTTTATTATGAAAGTGAGGTTTCGGTAGTGAAGGCTATAGGATTAATTGATAATGAAAAAAAAGTAGATTCATATTATTTAAGACTTAAAGCTATATTATATAATCGTTTGGGGATTTTATATAAAGAACAACGTAATACCACAAAAGCTATAGAAACATATAAAACGTCTTTTGCTTTAGCAGAAACAGCAAGAGATAGTATGACGCTTTATAATAATATATCTAATGTATTAAAAGAGGATAAACAGTTTGAAAAAGCAGAAGTAGAGCTTCTAAAAGCGCATAGTCTGTTTGATAGAGTTAATGATTCAACTGAAAAAGCGAGAGTATTAGATAATTTAGGTTTTGTGAAATTTAAATTAAACAAAGCGGAAGGTTACCCATTAATGTTAGAGGGTTTGAAAATTAGGAAGTTATTGAATAATAAATATAATTTATATGCTAGCTACAACCATTTATCCAATTATTATAAAGAAAAAAAAGATTACAATACAGCAAAGGCATTTGCACTAGAAGCATTCGATATTGCGAATACTATTAAGAGTGCGGCTTACAGAGAAGATGCGTTTAAATTAAGAGTGAATTTAAATGATTATTCTGTTTTTGAAGCATATTTGAGACTAAGTGATAGTATTAAATTAGCGAGGCAAACTAACTTAAATAAATTTGCTTCAATGAAATATGATTACAGTAAAAGTGAACTTAAATCTCAAAAAGAGAAAACTAAAAAACAACAGTATCAATTTATAGTAGTGCTCCTTTCTATTATTGGTATATCCTTATTCTTTTTATTAAAAAACAAACATAAAAAAGAAAAATTACTAGAAATCTATACTACAGAAACTCGTATTTCTAAAAAAGTACATGACGAAGTGGCTAATGATGTTTATCAGGTTATGACAAAACTACAAGGTGATATTATTGTAAAAGAAGATGTTTTGGATGATTTAGAGCAGATTTATACCAAAACTAGAGATATTTCAAAAGAAAATAGTGCCATTGATGTTGCGCACGATTTTAAAGATCTACTTACAGATTTATTATTAAGTTATAAAAGTGATCAAGTCAATGTGATGACCAAAGGACTTTCAGTAATAGAGTGGGAAGTACTTTCAGATATAAAAAAGACAGCAGTTTATAGGGTTCTTCAAGAGTTAATGACTAATATGAAAAAACATAGCGAAGCTACAATTGTAGTATTAGTCTTCATTCAAAAAAATAAAAAAATAGAAATAAGTTATAAAGATAATGGTGTTGGAAGTGTGTTAAAAAAACAAAATGGTTTACAAAATGTGGAAAACCGTATTCAGTCTATTAATGGAACAATTACTTTTGACTCAGAAATTAACCAAGGGTTTAAAGCCTTTTTTATAGTTTAAATTATGTTTAAAAAAGTTTTGATTTCGGATGACTTAGGAAGTATCAATCAGGGGGTGTTAACCGTTTTAGGTAGCTTGTCTATTACTAATATAAAACAAGTACAATATTGTGATGACGCGTATTTAAAAATTAAAAAAGCCAGTTTGGATGGGGTACCTTTTGATTTGGTAGTAACGGATTTATCGTTTGTAGCAGATCATAGGGAGCAAACCTATAACTCTGGAGAAGATTTGGTAAAGGCTTTAAAAAAAGACTATCCAGAAATAAAAATCATCGTTTATTCTGTAGAAGATCGTTTGCAAAAAGTAAGAACTTTGGTTAATACGTATCAAGCTAATGCTTATGTATGTAAGGGGAGACGTGGTTTAATCGAGCTTAATAAGGCCATAACGACAGTTTATAATAACGAGCAATATGTGTCTCCGCAAGTGCAACAGGCACTGAGCCCAAAAACCAATTTAGAGATTGACGACTACGATATAGAATTAATCCGATTATTGTCTACTGGATTATCTCAGGGCCAGATTGCAACACACTTAAAAGCTCAAAATTTGTTACCCAATAGTGTCAGTTCCTTAGAAAAACGTCTGAATAAGCTACGGATCCAATTTAAAGCTAGAAATGCAATACATTTAGTAACTATAGTTAAAGATTTGGGGTTATTTTAAAATAAAACACTCTTTTTACGGAAAACCGTAAAATAGAAAGTAATGGATTGCTTAAAATTGCATGTTATTAGTTACTAGTTTATTATAAAGGGAATTAGAGGTAGCCAGCAATGGTTGCCTCTTTTTTTTGAGAATAGTTTTTAAAATGAATTAAGTTTTTATATGTCAAGATTATAATATATTTTTTTTAACCTAAAGTTGAGTTCTAGAATTAATAATAGCAAATCATTTAGTTTTTCTACTCAATTTACATGCCTTACGGAAAACCGTAAGGTTTTGTTTTTTAAAGGGTTTATTTTTGGAGTTAGTAATATGTAATTCGTAAAATTATATTATGTTAAACCAAATTATATAACCGATGTCTAAACTCTGGCTATCTTCATTATTGCTTATCATTTTACTATGTTCATTTACTATGAATAGTAAAGTAAAACCAACAATACTAACAGGGAAAGTGATAAGTATTATGGATGGAGACACATTTAAGCTTTTGACCAAAGACGCTACAACTGTAAAAATAAGATTAGCAAACATAGATTGCCCAGAAAAAAAGCAACCTTTTTCTACAAATGCTAAGCGTTTTGTTTCGGAAGCCATTTTTAATAAAAATGTGACCGTTCAAATATTAAAAAAAGATAGATATAGACGTTTAATAGCTAATGTGTTTTATGGAGATTCTATAAATCTTAATCATCAATTGGTTAAAAACGGATTGGCATGGCATTATGTAAAATATTCTAAGGATACTCTCTTGCAAAGTTTAGAGGATAGTGCTAAAAAAAATAGGTTGGGCTTATGGCAAGAGCTAAATGCTATTTCACCATGGCAATGGAGAGCTAATAAGAAAGAAGCATCTAGATTAAAAAAACTAAATAAAAATAAGGATTAAAAATAAACCCAAGTTTAAAATGAAGCTCTTAAAAATCCTATTACTAGTTTTAACCTTTGCTTTTGTAAATAGTGCTGTAGGTCAAACAGTTTACACCACTAAAACAGGAGAGAAGTATCATAAATCTAATTGTAGGTATTTAAAATATTCTAAAAAGGAATACACCTTAGAAAAAGCTTTAGCACTTGGTTTTTCTGCTTGTTCCGTTTGTAAGCCAGGAAAGGGAACAACATCAGCGAATGCAATATCAAATAAAAAACAAACTAGTACAGTAAAAAGTACTACAGCGTTACAATGTATAGGTAAAACAAAAACAGGAAAACGTTGTAAACGTAAAACTAAAAATGCTAATCAAAGATGTTATCAACATTGAAAATAGGACTGAAGGCGTGCTTTTACAACGTGTAGAGTAAAAACCAAGACGTATCTAAAAGTGTTGCCTATTAAAAAAAGACTATATTTATAAAATAAAATTGAAGGTAATTAATCTTAAGAAATAAAGTCATGGCTAAATCACAAGATTCAAAAAAGAACGTAAAAAAGGAAGCAGCATTATCACCAAAAGAGAAAAAAGCTGCCAAATTAGCTAAAAAAGCAGCTCGTAAATAACGAGTTACCTATAGTTTAATAAAAACCACTCTATTTAGGGTGGTTTTTTGTTTTAAAGCTTTTATCTTTAGTGTTATCAATAAATAAATTTGTAAAAAACGTTTAAAAATTATGGATATAAAATTAGCAGTACTTATTGATGGGGATAATATACCATCAGCCTATGTAAAAGAGATGATGGAAGAAATTGCTAAATATGGTAACCCAACTATAAAGCGTATTTATGGGGATTGGACCAAGCCAAACCTGAACAAATGGAAAAGTTTGTTGTTAGAAAATGCGATTACACCAATACAGCAATACGGATATACGACAGGTAAAAATGCTACGGATTCTGCCATGATTATTGATGCTATGGATATTTTATATTCAGAAAAAGTAGATGGCTTCTGCTTGGTTTCTAGTGACAGCGATTTTACGCGTCTTGCTACGCGTTTACGTGAAGCAGGCATGAAAGTGTATGGTATTGGTGAAAAGAAGACGCCAAACCCTTTTATAGTGGCTTGTGATAAGTTTATTTATATCGAAATTCTTAAAAATGTTGCAGAAGAGAATACCTCGGAAACTACAACTAAATCTTCTGGCACTAAAAACAACTACGATACCATTACTGCAAAAGAAATTAAGTTTATCACATCAACTATAGATGATGTGTCAGATGATGATGGTTGGGCCTTTTTAGGTGATGTTGGAAGTTTATTACAAAAGAAACAACCTAATTTTGACTCTAGAAATTATGGTTTCCAGAAGCTAACCCCTTTAATAAAGTCTATTTCTACGTTTGAAATCGAAAGACGTGAAGCTTCTAAAGGGCGAACAAAATTGATTTATGTACGTATCAAACGAGGTAAAAAATAACCAGAAGATGTTATCATTGGAAGGGAGGCGTTAATAATTTAAAAAATCTCGTAATTTCAATGCTCTATTTTTTTTAGCTTTGAGCAATGCAGATAGTTTTAAAAACAGTACAGCAGTTAAATACGCATCTCCAGAAGCAGTGTGACGATCGTGCATGACAATATTAAATGTGTTGCATAGTGTGTCTAAGCTATAGTGTTTTTGATTTTTGACGTATTTTGTTTTTTTGTAGAGTTGCCCTGTATCAATAACCTTGTTTTTTAACTTAGGTAAGTCCATTTGTTTTAATGCTTGGTTGATCATTGCCACATCAAAAGCAGCGTGATGTGCTACTATTACAGCATTTTTTATATAGTCCAAAAATTGAATGATAGCCTCACGTTGTTCTATCTTGATAATGGTTCCGCTTTTTAAAATCCCATGTATTTTGACAGTGTCGACATTAAACTGGCTTTGTATAAGATAACATTCAAAACTATCTGCGACATCTATAATTCCGTCTGTAATTGCAACGCAGCCAATAGATAGTATCTTATCTGTTTTTGTATTTAATCCAGTAGTTTCTGTGTCGAACACTACAAATCGAGTAGTTTGTAACGGGGTGGAATTGTACTTAAAGGTTTCCGCGTAAGCGTTATAAAATTCGGGATGTATTTTACGCTTAAACCAGCCCATTATAACATTTGAGAGAGTTTGTAACGTGTACTTAATAGCTCTTGAATGTCTTTGATAGGTTTAAAACAACCTTTAAGTTTTAGTTTATTGGATTTACTTAAGTTTTTTACATCTATGTAGCGTCCAGAGTCTTTGTTTTTTAAGCCTTGCTTGGTTCTAAAACGTAAAAGAATTCTGAAAGCATAGATACAAGACTCGTATAAATCTTTGTTTTGAGGTTCTAGCTCGACAAGTTTTTGATAGCGTGCAATGGTGCTATTAAACTCTTTGACATTATGAGAAAGGATTAACACACGGGCAGCATCTACAAGCGGCATAATGGCACGAAGTTTAATATCAAACTGATCTTTATGCTCTCCGGAGTCTTCGACTAGAAAATTTCGGAAGAAACTTAAAGGTGGCGGGTTTTTTAAAACATTTCGACCCATAAAATTCAAGAAAATACTATAATTATCAATCGCTTGAAAAATACTGTCAGACATTTGACTAACCAAATTAGGGTTTCCGTAAACAATATCATAGTCAAAAAAGATATTACATAACATCATTTTGTCTTCGTCAGGATGTGTAATCCAATTGGTAAATTGAGATTTCCAATCAGATACGGATAAGCACCATTTTGGATTGCTAGCCATCATATTTGCAGGACATAATTCAAAACCAACAATGGCTAATTTATCGTTAACAGATTTGGCTAATTTTAAAAAATAGGCTTTGGTTTTACTTTCTTCAATAATATCTTCATACACCAACGCATTGTCTTGATCTGTAAATAATAGTTGCTCTTTTCGACCTTGACTACCAATCGCTAACCATGCAAAAGATACAGGCGGTGCTTTATCAAACTCTGCAATAGACAAATGAATAACACGTTTGGTAATGGCGTCATTAATAGCAGATATAATCTTTGAAACAAAACTAATTGGCATACTTTGTTTAAGATAGCCTTTAAGTAAGTCTTGCGCCTTTTCTCTAATGTATTTTAAGGATTCTGCAGAGGTCGCACGTTTAATTTCTTTAATTAAAACGGAAGGATTGTTACCGTGGATAACAATTATATCATGTTCTGATAAGATGCCAATAAGGTCCGAGTTTGATGTGCCATCCGTAGTAATACATAAGTGAGAAATATCGTTTGTTAGCATTGCAATTTGTGCTTCTGCAACAGATATATTTTCAGGAAACGTCATCACTGGTTTAGACATTATAGTTTCCACTTGTTCTGAGATGGGATGTAAACCCGTAGCGACTTTATTACGCAGATCTTTATCCGTTATAATTCCAATTGGTAGTTTGTTTTCTGTAATAATTATGGAACCTACTTTATTTTGGCTCATAATTAATGAGGCCTCTTTTATACTTGTATTAATACCACAAACGATGGGGTTTTTAGAGTAGTTAACCGATTGCACTTCTGTAAAAGTAGAGGCTTCTGGTTTTAAAATGGCAACATTGGCAAATAAAGTCCCTTTGTCCTCATTACTATACGGATTACGGGTATTAGTTGCAAAACTTGCAATTATAAACTGATTGGCCTTTTTATTATTAATTATAATATCCTCCAATAATTTTGAAGATATACTGTATACAATACTCTCTTCAATGGCTTTTGCATCTAACAAATAATGATCTTTACGGATAAGTGCTCTTAGCCCAAAAATATCACCTTCATCACATTCGTCTACCAATTTATCTCCCCTAAAAACACCAATTGCACCATCTTTTACCACGTAAAAGGAGTCGTGTAAATCTTCGTTCTGTTTAAACAGAAACGTGTCTTTTTCCAGGTATAACACTTTGACTTCTGACGCAATAGCAAATAATTGCTCATGGTTTAAAGCATTAAAAGGAGGGAAGCCTTTAAGGAAATCTAAAATACGTTCGGCAATGGTGTTTTTCATAGTACTAAGTTATATAAAATAATATAATTTAATAAGCCAAACGTATTTTGATTTTATTTAAAAGAGGTTATTTATGAGATGATTTGTTTTTCAATAAAGTGAAGGTAATATATGTTTTAATACACTCCGGGATTATCTGTTAGTGTTTTCATGTAGGCGATAATGGCTTGTTGCTCGGTTTCTGTAAGGTCTAAATTATCAAAAGGAAGGGTTTGGTGTTCTAAATCGAAACCTAAACCTCCGCCACCGCCAAGGTTGTAAAAATTAAGAACTTCTTCTAAAGTTTGATAAACACCGTTATGCATATAGGGGCCGGTAATGTCGATATTTCTTAACGTTGGTGTTTTAAACATGCCTTTATGTAAGTCTTCTTTATATTTAAAGTAAAACCCTAAATCAGTATCATTCTCTTTATTATCGGCAGTTTTTGGAACACCAATGACTTCTTTTTCAGTGTCGTTATAAAAAGGCGGGACTGTTCCGTTTGTTAATGGCATAAAATGGCATGTGGCGCATAATGCTTTTCCCATAAACAGGTTATAACCTAGTGTTTCTTCTTCTGTGTAAGTATCGATTTCTCCTCTGATGTTTCTATCAAATTTAGAATCAAAACCGTTTAATGTAGAAATGTAAGAGGATAACGCTTTGATAACATTAGCATTGTTTTTTGGCACTTGTCCATACGCTTCTTTGAATAATTTCACATAAGTTGTGTCTTGTAAAATTGCTTCAGAAAATGTGTGAACATTAGTATTAAACTCCTTGTCATTTAAAAATACAGATGAGATTTGCTCAATCATAGTTTCTGATCGCCCATCCCAAAAAAAGCTTTTCTGAAAGGCGCTATTTATTAAGGTTGGCGTATTACGTTGTAATTTGTTACCATTATTATCTAAGTTAAGAATCATAGCGTCAGCATAACCTAAAGCAGGACTATGGCAGGTGACACAAGCCATACTGTTATTAGCAGAAAGTTGTGTGTCAAAAAATAATTTTTCGCCTAAAGCAATTTGTTTATCACTAGGATTTCTATTGGTAGTAGGTGTAAAATAGTTTAAGTTGAAGCTATTGCTTTCAAAAAAAGTAGGTGCCTCAAAATTAAAAGGTTCTGTGTTTGTAGGTTCCCAAATATTGGCAGTTTTACGGATTGCAACCCAATTACGAGTGATTGGATTTAGATAATTTCTAGTGAATGTAAACCGATCAAACGTATCAAAATTGGTGTTATTTTTTATATATAGAATGGCTTTAGCTATATTGTTTTTAAAGTCGTTATCTAAAGTTGAATCTTTTTTAACAACCAGAGGCCGAATAGTATTGTTATAAATAGTTTTTAAGCTATTTAGAGACACTGCGCTTTCCGAAAGTCCTAAATGGCTAACAGGTGTGTCAAAACCAGAAATACCCAAACTTACAATGCGTAATAACTGTTGATGCGTTGCAATAAAAAAACGCTGCGGTGTGAGCATTCTTTTTTCCATGTTTCCTTTTAATATTGAAAAGAGTCCTTTGGTAACGTAAATTTCTTGTTCGAAATCGATGATGGAGGTTTCTTGCTCATAGATACTTTCTTCTATTTTTTGGAGACCTATTGGTTTTAGTATTTTACCAGTATCTTCTTTGTAAACGGGTAATGCAGGACCATTGGCTCTATGGCCAACTTCAGGATTTAAATAGGAGGCAAACGGTTCTGCTTTTTTAAAAGCTTCGCGCGCTAGTATAAAATAATGCTTGGTATTTTTACCTGTAAGTCCTTCGATTTTTAAACTATCTAAATACTGAGAAGCGATATCTAAATTATCGATATAATAATTTTGAGCAACGTCCCAATGGATGGCGTCTATGGTTTCGGTTTTATCAGTTTTACAAGCAGAAAGACTTAATAATAAGGTAAGAATAATTATAAACGAATGGTATGATTTCATGTTAAGATTGTAATAAACAAAATGAATCTCCATTATAAAACGGAGATTCATTATTAATAATAAAAGACGAAGTCTTATCTAGGTAATCCTTGTAATAAAACGATTTGCCCACCTTGGTTGTGTGGTAAGTTTGTAGAAATAAATTCGTCGCTTTTCCAGTAGTGTGGTTGTAAGTTTAGGATAAAAGTGTCTGGCACACCCACTTTGTCAGAAATATCAATTAAAGCTCCAAATTCTCCAGATAATTCAGAACTTCCGTTAGGCTCTAAATTACTTTCGATTTTTAAATCTAAAACGGCAGTTGGATTATTTCCGTCTAAATCTGTTTGGTAGATTCTAGCGGCATGTCCTCTAGAAAACGAGTTTGGGTCTTCTTGGATATAAACATAATTTTCTGTTACACAAATGTTATCAGGACTTTGCAAGCTAGATAGGTTTCCGTCTTGATTATTAGTGTCCGTATTACCACTAATAACTTGTGTTAATTGACCTTGTAGTGGGTTAGTTGGGTCTAAGTTTAATTTGTAAACGGTTCCCCAATCGTTATAAGTTCCTGCTCCAGGACCTCTTCCAGTTACAGCAAAATAGACGTTTCTTCCATTGTCATCACTTCCTTTTTGATAATCAACATCTTCAACACGCATAAATTGAGAGGCAAATACGCCAGTACAAGCTGTTTCCATTTCTGTTTTAGTCATGGATGACCCATTTTCAATTTCGACAAATTCAACATCGTAAGTCGCTCCAAAATCTAAACTACTTTCGTTGTAAACAGTATTTGTAGTGACAGGTTGTACACCATTAGCGCCATCAGAAATTTCTTTTAAACGCAACACATATATTTTACCATTAGTTAAATCTGCATCACCATTTTCTGATAAGTACATGATGACTTGACCTTCAGATCCACTAGAATCGTCGTCTCCACCAATAATAACTGTTTTACCAGCAAAAGAATTTTGAGGTAATGGTACTGCATTTTCCCATGAGAATTCACCCAAAGCATCTAAACCAAAATCGGCAGTAGGTGTCGGTGTTTCTATCCAAGGATCGATTGCTTTAACATCGTAAGCAATACTTTCTGAAGCAGATAAAAAGATATCTTGAGTACCTCCATGTACAGCGGCTTCCCACATGGTACCAGAACATTGTCTTGCAAAGTCTGCAACACCCGCGTTTAATAACCACTCTCCTTTAATAGGCGTCATGTTTTCGTCAAATCTAATTCTAGAAACGCTGTAATCATCTTCTGCATTAACGATATAAATATATTCGTTACCGTCTTTTAGTAAACCAGCACCATCTTGTGCACCAACTAAACGGAATCCGTTTGGAAGAAAATCTGTAGAACTAATTAAAGAGTAAGCATTAACATTACTAAAGTTACTACTAATGTTTACTAAAGGTTCTAATGCTGATTTGTTAGTAAATAAGCCTTCTGGTGGTGTATAATCTTGTCCGTCAAGCCCGTCAGTAGCGTTTGTTCCATTTGTTCCGTCAAGTCCATCTTCGCCTTCACATCCTAAAAAGCCAAAAGCAAGACTTAGAATACATACTTGAATAAAACGTGGTTTAAATAATTTCATTTTAATTGATTGTTTTAATGGTTAAGTTTTAGCAAAACTACAGTCAATAAGCGAATTGTATGTTACCTTAAAATGAATGAATTTTTAAGAAAACTTTACGGTAGTGTTACTATGTAAATACTATGTTAAGTGTTTGTTTTAAGTATTTAACATCTTGTTTTTAAGCGCATTAGATGTCGTTTTTGTGTCCTTTTGTTCTTTACGTTTTAATTAAGATTAGTTAATCTTGTGGTAACTTTTGAACTTAATTAAATCACGGAATTTGCAGAAAAAACAATGGAGTTATTTTTAGTCGTATTTGGTGCTTTATTTTCGATAATGAATCCTTTAGGAACTGTACCTGTATTTGTAGGTTTAACAGAAGAGCTGACCAAAAAAGAACGGTCTGTTACTGCTTTTTGGACAGCGATAGATGTGTTAGTAATTTTAGTGCTTTCGTTTTTTGCTGGACAATATATTTTGTCTTTTTTTGGAATTAGTCTCAATGCTTTGAAGATAGCAGGAGGGCTGATAATTACCTCGTCTGGATTTGCTTTGTTAACAGGTAAGTTTAGAGAACATAAAGGGATGAAGCGCAAAAAAGTACAGGAAGATATACATACGCGTGATGCTATTAGTTTAACGCCATTGGCTATACCTATGTTAGCAGGACCAGGGACTATCTCCTTACTAATAACCTATAATCAAGAATTTGTTTTGACTTCTGAAATATTAATTATTGTAGGAGCAATTCTCTTGGCAACGGTGTCAATTTATATTATCTTAAAAAGTGCTCATTTTATAGTTCGATTTTTAGGTGCATCAGGTATTAATGCATTGTCTAGAATCATAGGGTTTATTGTAATAGCAATAGGTGTAGAGTATATTATATCTTCGGTTGTAGATATACTAACGTCTATAAAAGGATAATTTAAGCACGTGCTTTACGCTTTTTAGTCGATTTGATGTATGTAAATATTAAAAAAGACAACGTTCCAAAAACAGTAAAGCCAATAAATAAAGGTAAAGCAGTATCTTTTACAAAGCTACCAATAAAATTAGCAATGGGTACCGCCATTAGTGTTGACACAAATCCTGTAATGGCAGCTCCGATACCTGCAATATGACCAATAGGCTCCATTGCAATGGCTCTTAAATTCCCGAAAATAAAACCAATGGTAAAAAACTGAATAGCCATAAATAATAGTATCACCGTTAAAGAGGGGTTAGTGGGAGCATTCCAGAATAACAAGACATATAATAATGCATTGACACTAAAGACTATAATAGCTAAATAGGATAGGCGCCACATTCCTAAACGCATCACAAAGCTTCCGTTTAAAAAGGTTGATAAACCGACGCCACAAGCCAATCCTGCAAAGATGTATGGAAACTCATCTATTAAACCGTATTGGTTTTCAAAAATCACTTGAGAGGCACTTAAATAGACAATAAAAGCACCAGAGATAAATCCAGAAATAATAGTAAATCCGATGGTTTCTTTGTACTTTATTAATTCTCTGACACCATCAATAAATTCATATCTACTAAATTTTATTTTGTATTCAGGTTTAAGGGTTTCTGGTTGTCTTTTCCAAAACCAAATACTGACTATAAAAGCCATAACTAATTGGACATAAAAGATACCGGTCCAATTATAATGGTTTAATATAAATTTTCCCATTACTGGAGCAATAACAGGAACTAAAATGAAAAAAGTAGTTACAAAAGACATGATTTTTGCCATGTAATCACCTTTAAACATATCTCTAATAATCGCTATCGCAATAGTTCTTGGTGCTGCTAAACCTATCCCTTGTAAGATACGACCAGCTACCATCATTTCTAAACTATGCGAAAGCACACAGACAATACTACCTAAAGCAAATACAGTAAAACCGATGTATACGATTGGTTTTCGTCCAAAACTATCCGATAAAGGTCCAAATAATAATTGGCCAAAACCTAAACCTAAAAATATCATGGTAATCAGTAATTGATTATTACCAGTATCAAAACTATTAATCGAAATACCAATTGCTGACATAGCAGGCAAAATAGCATCTATTGCTAAAGCTACAATTGACATTAACGACGCCATTAATATGATAAATTCTAGTTTTACAGTCTGTTTTTCTTGCATGCTGCAAAAGTAGGTTAAAAAAGAATTATCCTTGATTTTATTAGTGTAAAATAGGTGTTAAATTAGGCACAAATAATTTGATTTTTATCAAACTTTTATAACAACTTTGCAAATCAATCTTATTAGTTATAAAAATTATATTACTATGTTGTATATTGTAATAAACCTTTGATTATCAATGAAAAATAATGTTCTATTTTGCTCGGTATTTTTGTTGTTTTTAACACAGATTACTGCGCAGCAAATTGCTCCAGAAAAGATAAAAGAGCAAATCAATATTTATAAGACTGATTTACGTGGTCCTTATAAAGATATCCGTTGGTTTTGTACGGATGGTAGTTTGCGTCAACCTAAAGATCCTTGTCCTGACAATATTGGACCAGGAAATCAACATGCGAGATATAAAGATGATGTTGAAAAATTAACAAAAAGTAATCATGTCTATTTAGGACAGATTTTAACTAACACAACAAATGACGCTTTTTTAGATATTGACAATGACAACTCAAGGTTAAAACAGTATCAAATCGATAAGTATTTAAGAGCTATTGATAATGGTTGGATTAATCAGAAAAGTCAATTTTATAGAGGCGCAATACAGTCGGAAGATGAGGAAGCATGGGGAATTGATTTCTACAAGTGGTTATTATCTAAGGATAAGTTAATTGTTGAAAACTACTTTTTAATCAGACAATCGTTAAAAGACATTCCGCATAGTGGTGATGATAACCTTGCACAATTAATGCGTAGTCAATCTAAAGTGTTATCTGATCTGTATCCTTCTTTTATGGATTTACGCGTTAAGATACATGCACAGCCAGAAAGTAATGATATTGATAAAGTAAGGGCTTTTAAAGTAAAGCATCTTGCTAAGCTTGGTGCGAGTCAAATTAAGGTTTTAGATGAATTATTGGCAACTATGACTACTTTTTTTAAACCTGTAGATTTGATGTCATTGCAAGTGAAGGCAAGTATATTAAAGTCAACAACGTTTGGTGAAACTTTTAAAAATTATGCCATTCAAAATAATCACTCTAATAATGCATCTGATTTAATTCAGAATACAGCGGAATTATTAACTACTCTAAGAGCGAATCTTCTTGAAGAAAAAAGGCCTCTTGCGCGTTTACAACTATTAGATATTTCTATTGTACTTGAAGATCTTATTTTTAAAAATGCACCACTATGGCAACCAGAAACAGTAGAACAGTTAGTTAGTAAGGTATGTTATTTAGGTATGGCAACAGCTGCAACTGGTTATATTGAACAACATGAATGGGACGCTTTAAATTTAACCCTGTCTGCTAACAAAACCAATGAAGCTAGTTTAGGCGAGTTAACGTCTGTTTTACAAAATGGAAGAAGTTTAGTAGAATGGAGCTCAGGGATGGTTAAAGCTAATTATCAAAATGAAGTAAATACGTATACTGCTTTTGAACCTTTAGCTTATGGTTTTATAGATGATAAAATTAGAGGCTCAATTGCTTTACATTTAGGTAAAGCGGTAGGAGAATTAGGTGACTTTATAGCTGAAGAATCAGCGTTGACTAATAAAGTGTTAAGCATACCAAACCAAAGTACAGTACGTGGTTTAAACCCAGGGTACGCTTTTGGAGAACTTGTCGTTGTTGCAGGATCACCAGATGCTATTGAGGTATCTTCAAATAAGATTTATATTTTCCAACGTCCACCAGCAGATTTAAAACCAATCGCTGGTATTGCAACGGTTTCAGAAGGGAACATGGTGTCTCATGTGCAATTATTAGCGCGTAATTTAGGGATTCCGAATGCAGCGTTATCGGATCAGAATTTAGATGATTTAAAGCCTTATAATGGGCAAAAGGTGTTTTACGCCGTGTCTAATAATGGAAATGTGATTATTAAGGCAGAAAAAGATATGTCTGCAGAAGAGCGTACCTTATTTACAAAAACAGAACGTAAAAGTGAGAAGATAGAAGTACCGGTAGAATCTATTATATTAAATGAATCTAAAGTGCTTAATTTACGTAATGTAAACGCTAGTAATTCTGGTAAGATTTGCGGACCAAAAGCCGCCAATTTAGGTCAGCTTAAACAAATGTTTCCAGAGCAAGTTGTGGAAGGATTAGTTATTCCGTTTGGGATATTTAGAGATCACATGAATCAGGATATGCCAGAACAAAATCAATCGTATTGGCAATTTTTAGAGGCTATGTTTAAAGAAGCAGCCGCAATGGAAACCAAAGGAATGGTAGAAAGCGAAATTGAGCATTATCAATTACGTCAATTAGAAACGTTAAGAGCAGCAATAAAAAAGATGCCATTAAAAGCTGATTTTATTGAGCAAATGGAAGCTGATTTTAAATCGGTTTTAGGACAAGATTTAGGGGCTATTCCTGTGTTTTTAAGAAGCGATACTAATATGGAAGACCTCAAAGAGTTTACGGGTGCTGGTTTAAATCTAACCCTATTTAATGTGGTTGACAAGGCTAAAATATTAGAAGGTATTAAAGATGTTTGGGCATCGCCGTACACAGAACGTAGTTTTAAATGGAGACAAAAATACTTATTGAATCCAGAAAATGTGTTTCCTTCAATATTGGTTATTCCGAGTGTAGATGTTGATTATTCAGGTGTTTTAATTACTAAAGGTTTAACTTCTGGTAATGATAACGACTTAACGATTGCTTTTAGTAGAGGTGCAGGAGGAGCAGTAGATGGGCAGTCTTCAGAAACATATTTATTAAAAGACGACGGTGGATTACAATTCTTAGCACCATCAAGAGAACGTTTTTACAATAGTTTGCCAATTACAGGAGGAACACTTAAAAAGGCCTCAACCTTTCAAAAACCAATCTTAAATGCGCAAAATATTAGCGATATTAAACAACTGGCTAAGACAATAAGAGCAACGATGTCTCAGACCACTAATTCTGATTATCAAGGGGCTTATGATGTGGAATTAGGGTTTAAGGATAATAAACTATGGTTGTTTCAAATTAGGCCATTTGTAGAAAATAAAAAAGCATTAAGTTCTACATACTTACAATCCATAACACCCATAGTTGATAACAATAAAGCCATAGCGCTTTCAAAAAAGATATAAATGAAAAAAATAATAATTGTTTTAGTCTTAGTACTAATCTGTTCGGCGTTTACAACCGCAACCTTTTATCCAATTGACGGGTATGAGCGTACAGGGATCAAACGTTTAAAGCGTTTAGAGTTAATTAAAAGTGGCGAAATTGTTGAAAAACAAACCTTACCAGAAGGTGCTTTTAAATCGTATTTAGATATTAAATTAAATCTAAAAGAAAAAACATCTGATAGTCTACATTGTTTTTTCAAGGAAAATGACGCTTTTCAAAAGGAAATCAGTAGCCTATTTAGAGGTTTGGATAAAAGTTATTCGTTAACCGTAATGGATATTACTAATTTAAGTGATATTAGATATGCGCATCGTAATGAAACCTCAGGATATCAGCCTGGAAGTGTTGGTAAATTAGCTGTTTTGGTAGGATTGTTTAATCAGTTGTCTAAAATTTATCCTGATGATTTTGATAAACGTATTCAATTATTAAAAACTAAGGTCGTTAAAGCTGGAGTTTGGGGATTAACGGATGAGCATACAATACCAATTTATAATATAGAAACTAAAAAATTAGTGAAACGTCAGGTGATTGCTAGTGATGCATTTACTTTATTTGAATGGGCAGATCATATGCTATCTGTAAGTAACAATGGAGCAGCAAGTATTGTTTGGCGCGAAGTATTGTTAATGCAAGCTTTTGGAGAGAAATACCCAGAGTTAACAGAGGAAGACGCGTTAACCTATTTTAAAACAACAGAGAAAAAAGTATTGACCGATCTAGGAAATGACGTCGTTAATTTACCATTACGTGATTTAGGGATTACTGCAGACGAATGGCGTTTGGGTAGTTTTTTTACTAGAGGTGCAAATACCTATGTTGGAGATAAAGGCGGAAGTATAGGAACACCTTTTGGTGTCATGAAATTTTTAGTACAACTAGAACAAGGTAATGTAATTGATGCTGAGTCTAGTTTAGAGATGAAACGCTTGATGTACATGACGGACAGACGTATTAGATATGCACAAGCACCGGCTTTAAAAGAGGCAGCAGTCTATTTTAAATCAGGTAGTTTATATAAATGTGATAGAAGTAATGGACAGGTTTGCGGAAAATACATGGGGAATGTTCAAAATTTCATGAACTCTGTTGCAATTGTAGAGCATCCAGACAAGACGACTTATATGGTTGTTTTGATGACTAATGTCTTACGTAAAAACTCGGCAACAGATCACATGAACTTAGCAGCCAATATTGATAAGTTAATTAAGAAATAAGACGTAATAAGTTTTCAGTTTGTGTCCTGATTTTTGTATTGGTTTCATTAATTAAAACCAGTTCTAAAAGGGGTTTATAATTTGCAGTATTAGACTTTTCAATAAGGTATAGTACTGCAAATTTTAGTTTAATATCTTTTCGTTTTAGTAGTTCATTATAACATTCCAACTCACTTAAAACCTTTAAATTAAGTTTCTTTATTTTTTCTTCAGAATTAGAATCTAATAACATTGATTCTGCAACCGGAATTAGTTCTTTTTTAAGCTGACTGTTTAAAATATTATCTAAAAACTCAATAGCATGCAGGCGTTGTTCTTCTTGACCGTGTATCATCGTATTAAATATAGGATCAACATCGGTTGGTGGATATTTAATTCCTAAAAATCTAAAGATACGCTGTAGCTGTCGGTCTAAACGCTGCTCTAAAAGGTGTATAAGTCCATTTCTAGCTTCGGTTTCGTCTTTAGACTCAGAGGCTCCAGATTTCTTTTTATACTGTAGTACAATTTGAGTATGAATAACAGCTAAGGTGTTTTGATACAATTGGCATTCGTCTAAAATTTTATCGACTATAAAACGGTCCTTGATTTTTAAGTGTGGATATTTCCATTTTAAACGTTTTAAAGCTTCAATTGCCTCGATTTTAACTGCGTGTTCTGTGTCGTTAGTTAGAAGGATTAACGTGTTTATTGCTTTTTGAGATTTAAATTTTTCGATAACTAAAATAACATATGCCGCATCTTCAAAATCAATAGTTTCTTTTATAACCTTTTGGTAGAGTACATCTATAACAGGTTCTTTATAAAAAAACAAAGCATCTACAGCTGTTTGTCGCGTTTCTTTTACTGATAAATGCGAAATAATAACGTCAATAAACTCTGAATCTAACGTCTTGGCAGCACTAGTTATTGCTGTTTTTAAAATCTCTAAATCTTTAGATAATAGTTGTGTTTTAAGCACATTGTAATATGTGATTATTTTAGCATTACCTATACTTTCTAGAATAGCTGTAATCTTATTGGTTTTTAAATCTTGATCGGTTAACTCTAGATATTTGTTTAAAGCAGCATCTATTTTTGAGTCTAAATTAAAACGATTTTGGAGTAATTGATTATGACTAGATTCTAAAGATAATCCTACTAAAGCAGCATTCGCAATAGTGTTATCGTTACTATTGATGTATTTTTCAAATAAAACAATAGTATTTTGTTTGTAGTTTTTTAATAAATATCTAAACGCAGAAGTTGTTACATTTTGATCTTTATCATAAACCATAGTTTCAATTTGAGACGATAGATTTTCCGTTTTTAGAAAATATAAATTATCTATAGCTAAAGTTTTTACTCTTGGTGATTCATGATTCAAAAGATTTTTAATACTATAAAAAAAACGTTCGTCTTTTACGTCCAACGTTCTTTCTAACATATTAATAATTTGGTTTTCTTTTCCTGTGTTTAAAACTCTTAAAACGCTATCTATAATTGACGTTACTTTAATAACCTCTTTATGATGCTTATCTTTTTTAATTCCAGAATTATCAAGTAAATCTTTAAAAGCAATGATGTATTCTTTTCTAAGGAAATAAATTAAAACCAACCAAACAGCGATTAATACGATAATAATTACACTGATGTAAGTAGAAGAAATATTTAAACCGTTTATAAAAAATATTAGAATAAAACCAGCAAGTCCTGTAGCGATACTATCTACAACAACATCTGTAAAGGTTTTTGTTTTCTTTTTAATTTCTATCGGAATAGGAATCGATAACAACTCTGTAGATGCTTTATTCACGGATTGTTTTAAACTACCATCAACAATTTTAATAAATACAATTACCCATAATTGTGGTAGTAATAGCAGTATGATCGAACCAATTAAAATCCCGGTTGGAAGCCATAATAAAGCTTTTCCAACCCCAAAAGTACCAACGATACGCTTGGTTAAGAAGAGTTGTACTAATAATGAAATAACACTTAAGGTAGAAAACCAAAACCCAAAAAAGGAGGTCAATTCATCTTGGTTATCAATAAGTCTTGACGCGTAGTCGCTATATTGATAGTCTACTAATTTGGCAACAAGCACGCTTAAACCTATAACTAAAGCGATAAGACTCAGTAATTTTGATTGTTTTATTAGTTTTAAAGGTGATTCTCCTTTAGCGTTACTTTTTAAAGTCAGCTGAAAGGTATTCAATTTTGCGATTTCTGTTTTCCATATATATCGCGTAATAAACACGCATACAGAAAGGAGCAGAGCTGCGATAAACAATAAGTTTACAGAATCAATAAAAGTAGTTAGCACAGATGTTAAATAACCACCAAAAATACCTCCGCCAATTGCACCAGCGCCAATAAATCCGAAGACACGTTTGGCTTCTCTAATATTGTAAACTAAATTAGCTAGAATCCAAAATTGGGAGGCTGTAAGTAGACCAAAAATAGCAATCCAGATGTAGGGGATGTATAATAAAAAACCAGTAATTAAGTTGAAATTTAAACCAAGCCCAAAGAGTATTAAAGAGAGGACAGAACCGATAATGGTTTTGTCAATTATAATATTTAACGGGTATTTCTCTAAGGCTTTATCATAAAAGTAAGAGCCTATAATAGCCATTATAGCAGTCAATACATACCCTAACGGTAGTGCATCCGATGTTAATTCTGATAAAAACAACGAATTAATTGTAGGTTTTACAATTAATAACGTCGTGATAATTATAAAAATATTTAATTGTAATAGAAGCGTTTTTTTTAGCTCTTCTTCCTTTAAATCAAATGCTTTTAAGAGTATGTTTTTTATAGGTTTTAATACCGAATATGTTAAGTCCAATGTTTTGTGTCTAAAACGTAATGATTAATAGTTTACGAATATAAGGTATAAACTATCTTTTTTATTTATTGAAAATAATAAATAAGGTCATTAAATTAATTAGCTCTTAAGACTTTCTCTACTGGTTTTATCAAGTCTCTGATAATTTGTTCTCCTGATGAATCTTCTATTAAAGCAACTAAAATATAACGCCTGTTAGTATCTTTTCCCCAAACTAATACCGAGTCTGAATGGTAGTTTTTCCAAGAGCCAGATTTTCTGAAGATTCTAGCGTCAGGTGCAATTTTATCAAGTGTATTTACAAATTTATGGTGTAATGCTGTATTTTCCATAATATCTAGCATTTGTTTAGAGCGCTTTTGATTAACCAATTTGCCATTCGCTAATAGGTAATAATATCTACACACTTGAGTAACAGTAGCCGCATGACTTAGGTTTTTTAAAGGTTCTCTGTTGGTGTTTCCGCCACCGCCGTAGCGCTTTCCAACCCAAAGACCACCACCAAAATTCTCGTCGTAAAATTTATATTTTTTACTCCTCATAACCGATTCAATCTTTTCATATCCAACACGGTCAATCATTCTTGTTGTTGCTGCATTATTAGATTTGCTAATCATAAGACGCATATCTTTTTTAATGTCCGGAGTTTCAATTAATTCTTTTTTATCAATCGCATCCATGGCAGCTAACAATACTGCAATTTTAGGTAAACTTGCAGCATACATCATGTTGTTACCATTAAGTCTTGCAAATTTCACATTATTGGTATCTCTAAGATCAACTAAACCAATCGACATTTTTTTCTGATTGACTAGTTTTTTCCAAAGCGGATTTTTATTAATCTCCGATTCCAGTGTTTTTTGAAGATCACTATCTACTAAAGAGGTTAGCATTGCAATTTTACTATCACTAGTTAGCAATGGAAGCTCGTTTTGAGCAAAACTATGGGTTACAAATAAAGTAACCAAAGCAATAAAAACAAGATGTTTTTTCATTAAAAGAAATGGGTTAAATATATTATGGCAAATGTATGTAAATAACTAGTTATTAAAGTGTTAAAATTTCATTTTTCAGAAAAATAATATTATGAGCAAATATGATGGTTTTAGTGATTGTTACACTAAATTTTAGTTAATATTTTAGTTTAGGATTGTAAGACATAACTAATAATTTAAAAAGTGTTTAGTAACAGTAATAATCCATTAGTTAGGCCACGATATTTTTATGAATTTGTTTTAAAAGGACTCCATAAGTTTTAATTTTTTGAACGTAAATACATGATCACAGGCGATTGTTAGTGCAAGTTCTAATTAAAAAAGCCAGAACAAATTATTGTTTTGGCTTTTTTAGTTATTAAATATAGTATGTTCTAGATTTAGAATAGACCAATATAAGAAGCGTCTGTTGTTCCTGTTTGTAAAGTTGCTCCAGTTGTAAATCCATCAGCACTTGTAGAGCTAGGATCAAAAATATAAACTTTACCTTCACCACCTAAAGAGGCTAGTGCCATATATAGTTTACCATCAATTACACTTGCCCATTGGTATTGACGTAACCATAAATCTAGAGGGACATTCATTTTAACTGCTGTTTTGTTATACACATCAACACGAACAACATCCCAATTAGAACTTGCATTATCTCCTAAATCTGTATTTAAAACAGGGACATAACCAATACCGTTACCTACATAAAACCAGCCAGTATTAGCTTCGGCATTATGACCTAACAGTGATTTTATATTAAAGCTACCGTAAGCGGTATCATATGCGCCATTACTAATTTTCATAATAGAAGCATCACCATTTGTAATTAATTGGTAAGTATCACCATTTTCATCTTTATGAGCTACAGGAGTTCTGTAACCATTAGTTGAGCCTTGTGCTAATGTAGAAGTTATAGTTGTTTCGTTGTCTAATGAAGGATAATCTACAACTAGAGTTTCGACGTTATCATAGACCATAGTCCCATTTTCTCCAGTTAAAGCATCATAAAAACGTTTTGCAACACCATAATACATTTTACCATTAGTAATTACAGGTGCATCTATACGAAAAGTATGTATACCTTCGGAAGATTCATCTTCGTTGTAAGGAAAATCAAAAGAGTTATTTTCTAAAATAGTCATCGTATTTAAGTCTACACGGGCTAGGGTTACAGTTGCTTCAGTTCTTAAGTAAGCTGAAGTTTCATCGGTAGGGTCTTCATAAATGTTTTCAGTAGTTACATTATGTAACATCGCGTAGTTATCATCAATTTTTGTCCAACGTGGATATAATGTTCCCATTACTGCTTGAACATCTGTTGTTAATTGTAAATTATAGGTTTGTCCACTGATATAATCATATTTTGCGATATCACCACCACCATAATTTAAGTTGTATACCGTTTCTCCATCATTAGACGTATACACTCTTGCTGTACGAGTTGATGGTATTTCACGTCCAAAACCACTAAAGGTAAACGTTTTATTTGGATCATTAAGTTCTTCTAAAGAAGCGCCTTGTACGTATGTTTCAGACTCTCCTGTTGGACTAGAACCTATTACTAAATGATATGGTCTATAAGACGTTTCTGATCGTGTATCTGTCGTTGGTGTATCATCATCGCTGCAAGAAAACAATGCTAAGGATAAAGAAACTAAACAAGTAATGTTTAATAAAGGTTTAAATTTGAAATTCATAAGTTTTAAATTAAAATTGGGTTATAAAATTGTAAAGGAAAGTTTGCCATAAAAGCCTCTTCCGGGTTTTTGAAGCGCGTAATTATCGAATAATTGATTATTTAGTATGTTTTTTATATCAAAACTAAAGGTGACTTTATTCTTCGGGAAAGTATATGCAAAACCTGTATCTAAAGACACTTGATTAGGTATTACTGTTTTTCCTGAACCACCAAGTACGCTACTATGTCTAAAAAAATCGTGTACATATAATAAATTGGTATAACTAGATAAGCTCGATCCTTTCTGTATAAAGTCCTTGGCCTTATATTTTAAGTTGTAATTCATTGTAAAATAAGGCGTATTGGCTAGTCTTTCGTATGTTGGCGTAATTGGGTTTCCATTAGTATCATACGTTACATTGTAATCTCTAGCGTTAAAATAAGAGGTGTTTGCGCTAAAAAATATTTTCTCATTATAATTATAGTCTAAAGTAAAATCGAAACCTTCTGTGTAAATTTTACCAATATTAGAATTTTCATAAAACTCTTCATTACTTCCTGTAGGGAATTGCATAATCAAATCTTCTGTATCTCTAATAAATAGATTAGAGGTTATTCCAAAAGTATGCTTGTTAAACGTTATGTTTTCGTACGTAAAACCAAGATTGTAATTCTTACTGTGTTCTGGTTTTAAATTAATAGAAGGATTTAAATTAGCAGAAACATTACCAAAGACTTCGTTTGCTTCTGGTAAACGGATTGCTTTTTCTGCAGAACCAAATACAGTGATTTTAGGAGATAAGGAATATGAGATTGTGGCTCCAAATCCAAAATCGTTAGAGGTAATATTATTTTCGTCAATAAAAATAGTTGAAGTAGACGTATTAGAACTTCTTGTACGTAACCTTGAAGTTCTATCCATAGTATAAAACTTACCAAAAATGGAGGTTCTTAGTTTTTCATCAAACGCTTTGTTTTCGAAAGAAAGTGTTACAATCGATTTCAAATATTCGCGGTCTTCTTTTAAAGCGTTTTCGGCAGCAGGCAGCATTGGATCATCAGAATCTCTGGTAAATGTATTTAATAGATGATTTAACTGAATAGTATTATTATCATCAACGTGATAGGCTAAATTAACACGTGTATTAATTGTTTGATCAATATCCTGTTGTAATGTTGGATCTCCCGCTTCTGCTCCTGTAGCCCATACATCGGGAGTGTTAAAATAGCTTGTAGGATAGCCTAGCCAGCTGTATTGTGTGGCAATAGTATCTATGGTTTTTCTGTTTAAGCGCGAATATGAAGCAAAAGCATTTGCATCTACATTTTTTATAATATTTTTTTTAGCATAATCTAGGCTATACATATTGGTGTTTTGTTCTGTAAATCTATTGCCATAAACACTTTCCATCGTTGCACCTGTTTGAATTTGTTGGTCCATGTTAGATAATAAAACACCAGCTATAAGTTTATCTGCCCAGTCTACACGAGTAAATCCAAATTCAGCTTTTCCTCCTTGCGATCTATAGCGATCATGAAAACGTTTAGCATGTATAAAAACATCAGGTTCTCCTGCAGCTAGTGTAACCGCAACTTGATCACCCCAAACTTCGTAATCGTTATCTGCATAGTTTATAAAAGCAGAGCCTCTAGCGGTAAAACCACTCTTGTTGTTTCTGTAACCTCCATTAATATCTGCTCTATAAGTTCCAAAAGAGCCTGCAGATATTGACGCTTTTAATTCGTTTTTGGTAATGTCGTTTAAAACGATGTTTATGGCACCACCCATAGCATCATCTGACAAATGAGGAGGGACCACACCTTTATAAACCTCAATACGTTTTATTAATGAAGGCGGTATACTATTTAAAGAAAATGAAGGCCCAAAATTTCTAATAGGAACGCCATCAATAAATATTTTAACAGAATTACCCGACATGCCATTTAAGTTATAATGCGCATGTGATCCTAAACCACCAGATTGACGGACTCTTACACCCGCGGATTGATCTAATAATTCATTAACCTGAATGGATTGTATGGCCGCTTCCTTTATTTCGATAACATTTACAGCAAACCCTTTTTCTATAATTTTTTGCTGTACCGTTTTAGATTTTAAAAAGACTTCATCTAGTGCTTGAAATTCTGCTGCTTGCAAAATAACTTTGATGTCTTGCTCTTTTGAATTTAACGTAACAGTAATCGTTTTTGGGGATGCATCTAGAGAAAGAAACAGGACAGTATATTTACCTAAAGGAAGATTTTTAAAACTAAAGGCGCCATTAATATTTGAAGTCGTTTCTTTTTCAATACCATTTCCTTTTAAGGATATATAGGCACCTACAACAGGTTCCTTAGTGTTTAAATTTACTTTGCCATAAAAATTACTATTCTGACTAATGGCCGAAGTCGTAAAAATTAATAATAGATAAATAGGAAGTTTTTGGAATGTAAACACAATATTTTTTTTACAAAAATATGCTTATTTATATTTAATCCAAATAAAAATAAGAGATTTTTTAAGACTTTTAAAAAGCGAATGCTTAGTCTCTTTTGAATCAAACAAATGAGTAGAGAAGTACTTTATATTCCGTTGTAATAAAACATTTATTTTTTGAAATCATATAAAATACATTTCAGTCTTATATTTGCTACATAAAATAAACAGATGCAACATTTAAAAACGTCAGATACAAAACACAAGAAGAAACCAAAAGTAACTATGGCTAAGGCATTTAAAACTATTATTTGGCCAAGACGTCAGCTTGTTTTTTTAGGCTTAGTTTTAATTGTAATACGAAGTTTATCGGGTTTAATTTTACCTTGGCAAAGTAAAGTATTGTTAGATGAAGTTGTACCTAATAAAGATACCAATCAATTATATACATTAATTGGTATTGTTTTAGTTGCCATTTTTGTGCAAGCTGTTACTTCTTTTGCGTTAACAAGAATTTTAAGTGTTCAAGCGCAGTATTTAATTAGCGAATTACGTGCTCAAGTACAAAAGAAAGTCTTGTCATTACCTATTAGTTTTTTCGATAACACAAAATCGGGTGCTTTAGTGTCTAGAATAATGAGTGATGTCGAAGGTGTAAGAAATCTTATTGGAACAGGGTTAGTACAATTAGTTGGCGGTACATTTACAGCCATCGTGTCTTTAATAATATTAATAAAATTAAATGCTTGGATGACTCTTTTTGTGTTTGTTCCATTATCTGTTTTTGCAATTATAGCGTTGAAAGCCTTTAAATATATTCGTCCAATA
Source organism: Olleya sp. HaHaR_3_96 (assembly GCF_019278545.1). NCBI lineage: Bacteria > Pseudomonadati > Bacteroidota > Flavobacteriia > Flavobacteriales > Flavobacteriaceae > Olleya > Olleya sp. HaHaR_3_96. The sequence continues at coordinate 3,350,369 of NZ_CP058987.1, read as the reverse complement.
TTTAGAGCCAGAGGAAAAATTAATGCTGAGGTAAAAGGTAGGCTTACCGAAACTTTAGCTGGTGTTCGTGTTATTAAAGCGTTTAATGCTGAAGAGCAAGAGAATAAAATTTTCGAAAAAGGAGTAGATAAATTATTTCAGAATGTAAAAAAGAGTTTAACAGCAACTGCAATAATGACGAGTTCTTCAACTTTTTTAATAGGAGTTGCAACGACGGGAATCATGGGGATTGGTGGGTATTATATGATTTTAGGAGAAATGACGACAGGGCAGTTTTTGTTTTTCACCTTAGTGCTTGGTTTTATGATTGCGCCAATAGTGCAAATGAGTAATATTGGAAGCCAGTTAACCGAAGCCTTAGCAGGCTTAGATAGAACAGAAGAGCTTATGAATATGGCTGCAGAAGAAGATGATGAAAACCGTACTATTGAGCTTGAGAATTTTAAAGGTGAAATAGAGTTTAATAATGTGTCATTCGAGTATGAGGAAGGAAAGCCTGTATTACATAATATCGATTTTAAAGCCGCATCGGGTTCTGTAATTGCATTGGTTGGTAGTTCTGGTTCTGGAAAATCTACTATTGCAGGCTTGTCCGCTACATTTTTAAACCCGAAAGAAGGGCAAATAACAATTGATGGTGAAGATTTATCCAAAGTAAAATTAAATAGCTTTAGACGACATTTAGGTGTTGTATTACAAGACGAATTTTTGTTTGAAGGTACTATTCGTGAGAATATTATGTTTCCAAGACCAAACGCTACAGAAGCGCAATTAGATGCAGCGGTTAAGGCTGCTTATGTAAATGAATTTACAGATCGTTTTGATAATGGTTTAGAAACTTTAATTGGTGAAAGAGGCGTGAAGCTGTCTGGAGGACAAAGACAACGTATCGCAATTGCTAGAGCGATTTTAGCAGATCCTAAAATTATTATTTTAGATGAAGCCACTTCAAACTTGGATACAGAAAGTGAAGCTTTAATACAAAAAAGTTTGGCTCAGTTGACTAAAAACAGAACTACTATAGTTATTGCGCACAGATTAAGTACTATAAGAAAGGCAGATCAGATTTTAGTTATTGAAGCCGGTAAAATAGCAGAACGAGGGAATCATGATGAGCTAATTGCTTCGGAAGGAAGGTATTTTGATCTATATACGTATCAAGCAAAAATATAGCCAGAAAACAGTGCTTTAAGATTTTATTATATTTAGTACTATTTGATATACTATTTATTTGTCTAAAAAAAAGTACACATATCTAATCGGGACCTTCGATTTTATGTGTACTTTTTAGAATTATGAACGACAACATAGTTGCAATATAAGTTACGTTTATTTTATCTTTTTTTTGCTACTAAGTTTGGGTTATAAATTTAAGAACGAGTTAGTCGTTTTATAACGGAATATTGCCATGTTTTCTATTTGGTAGCACTTCTTCCTTATGTTCTAACATTTTAAACGCTTTAATTAATTTACGTCTAGTGTTTTCAGGAAGAATAACTTCATCTATAAAACCGCGTTCTGCAGCTTTATAAGGATTAGCAAACAACTCAGCATATTCGGCTTCTTTTTCTAAAAGTTTTTCTTCAGGATTGTCTGCTGCTTTTATTTCTTTTCTAAAAATAATTTCACTGGCACCTTTTGCTCCCATAACTGCAATTTCAGCACTTGGCCAAGCGTAATTTAAATCGGCTCCGATGTGTTTAGAGTTCATGACATCATAGGCACCACCGTAAGCTTTTCTTGTAATTACGGTCACTTTTGGTACAGTAGCTTCACTTAAAGCGTACAATAGTTTAGCACCATGCACAATAATTCCGTTCCATTCTTGATCCGTTCCTGGTAAAAATCCAGGGACATCTACTAATACGAGTAGTGGAATATTAAACGCATCACAAAAACGTGTGAATCGCGCCGCTTTACGCGAACTATTAACATCTAAGACACCAGCTAGAAACAACGGTTGATTGGCAACAATACCAACACTTTTCCCTCCAATTCTGGCAAATCCTACAATAATATTTTCGGCAAAGTTTTTATGAATTTCAAAAAAACTGTCATCATCAATCAAACCTTTAATAACCGTATGCATGTCATATGGTTTGTTAGCGTTAGTCGGTATAATTGAAGCTAGTTCTTCTCTAATCTCTTCACCTAATTCAAAAGGTAAATCTTTAGGTTTCTCTAAATTGCTTTGTGGTAGATAACTTAATAGACGTTTTAGGTCTTCTAAACATTCTATATCATTAGAAGAAGTAACGTGTGCCACACCAGACTTTGTCGAGTGTGTACTGGCGCCTCCCAGCTCTTCGCTAGTCACTTCCTCATTAGTTACTGTTTTAACAACATTGGGACCTGTTACAAACATATAACTTGTGTCTTCCACCATCATTGTAAAATCCGTCATTGCAGGACTATACACGGCACCTCCGGCACAAGGTCCCATAATTGCTGATAATTGCGGAATAACTCCAGACGATTTTACATTTCTATGAAAAATATCGGCATAACCTCCTAAAGACCGTACACCTTCTTGTATACGTGCTCCTCCAGAATCATTAAGTCCAATTAACGGAGCACCAACTTTAAGTGCTAAATCCATTATTTTACAGATCTTTTCGGCATGTGTTTCAGATAGCGCACCACCAAACACAGTAAAATCTTGTGCAAAAACATAGACTAACCTACCGTTTATTGTTCCGTAACCTGTAATGACACCATCGCCGTAAAACTTTTGATTTTGCATTCCAAAATCTACCGTTCTATGGGTTACTAGCGCTCCAATTTCCTCAAAAGAGCCTTCGTCCATTAAATAGGTGACACGCTCATGAGCCGTTAATTTTTTCTTTTCGTGTTGTTTATCTATTCTAGCTTGACCACCACCTAATTTGGATAGCTCAAGTTTTTCGTTTAGCGTTTTTATTTTGGATTCCATATCTCAATTTTATATTCGCAAAGTCGTTAGACGCCATGCGATAGGTGATTATCTAATTAGTTGGCAGTCTTAACTGTTTTTGATCTTTTAAGTACTGTTTTACAGCAAATAGCGCAGCTAACTTAGCTTCGTGCTTTGCATCTTGTTTTAAAGCTTCTGGGGAATAGTACTTTTTGACAAAATGTGTGTCAAAATCCCCTGATTTAAAGGCTTCATGATTAAACACAAATGTTCCAAAAGGTAAGGTAGTCTCAATCCCTTTGATTTCATAGTTCGCAATAGCTTCTCGCATAAGCTCCATTGCTTCTTCACGAGTTTTACCGTAGGTAATTAACTTAGCCAACATTGGATCATAGTAAATAGGAATATCCATACCTTGTTCAAAACCGTTATCAACTCTAATTCCTTTGCCTTGCGGAAGTTTGTAAACGTCTAAATGGCCAACACTTGGAAGGAAATCGTTTAAAGGATCTTCAGCGTAGATTCGTAACTCTAACGCATGACCATTAATTTTTAATTCGGATTGTTGGATGTCTAGGACTTCGCCACGCGCCACTTTTATTTGTAATTCGACTAAATCAACACCTGCAATAATTTCTGACACAGGATGCTCTACTTGTAGTCGGGTATTCATTTCAAGGAAATAGAAATTTTTGTTTTCATCTAATAAAAACTCGACAGTTCCGGCACCAACATAATCACAAGCTTTGGCTACTTTTATAGCCGCTTGTCCCATTTCTTCTCTTAATTCTGGTGTTAAAACAACACTAGGCGCTTCTTCAACTACTTTTTGGTGGCGACGTTGTATACTGCATTCGCGTTCAAACAAATGAATAACATTACCGTGTGTATCTGCCATCACTTGGATTTCGATATGCCTTGGAGAACTCACATATTTTTCAATAAAAACAGAACCATCTCCAAAAGCATTAACAGCTTCGCTAATCGCACGATTCATTTGAGATTCAAATTCGTCTTCTTTTTCCACCACACGCATTCCTTTTCCACCACCACCAGCAGAAGCTTTAATCAAAATCGGAAAACCAATAGTTTTAGCTATTTTTTTAGCTTCAGGAATATCAGTAATAGCTTGGTCTGTACCGGGTACCATTGGAATATCATAGGCTTTAACGGCATCTTTAGCAGCTAATTTACTACCCATGACTCTAATGGCATGGGATTTTGGACCTATAAAAGTGATATTGTTTTTCTCGCAAAGTTCTGCGAAATCAGCATTTTCACTTAAAAAACCATAACCAGGATGTATCCCATCAACATTTAATTGTTTTGCAACTTCAATAATTTTATCACCTAATAAATAGGATTGATTAGAGGGCGCTTCACCAATTAAAACAGCTTCATCAGCAAATTTTACGTGAGGAGCCTTTCGATCTGCAGTAGAGTAGATTGCTACGGTTTTAATTCCCATTTTCTGAGCGGTACTCATGACTCTTATTGCTATTTCACCACGATTGGCGACTAATATTTTTTTCATTTTATTCGAATTCAATTAACAATTGCCCTTTATCCACTGTGTTTCCTTTTGTACCCGTTACAGATTTTATAATACCGTCTCTTGGGGATACAATACTGTTTTCCATTTTCATGGCTTCAAGTATTAATAAAGGTGTGTTTACAGTGACTTCATCTCCAGGTTTTACCATAATATCTAGTATTAATCCTGGCATTGGCGCTTTTATATTGTCTATTATTTTAGACGCTCCAACTTCAAAGCCTAAAGCTTTGATTAAAGCATCCAATTGGTCTTCTATTTGGACCGTATGCAGATTGTTATTGACTTTTATTTGATAAGACTTATTATCAAAATCACTTGCTACGACTTCAATTTTAAAGGGTTTATTGTTTTCTAAAAGATGAAATGAATCCTTTTTAGTTTCAACAGAGTCTAAACTTTTTATAGCATCAGAGTCTATTTCAAATTGATAAAGATCGTTTGTTTTTACATTAAATTTTTGGCTCATATTATTCTATGATTAAGAACTATAAAGATAAACAACTATAACGTTTTAGTAAAATAGAATTCTATTATATTATTTCAAATTAATTAACAGGTAAGTCCAATGGACTTGTTTTTACGTAATTAAGATAAAAAAACCTTTATTTATGAAAGTAAAACTACTCCTTGTATTATGCGTTATTTTTCAATTTGGTAACGCTCAAGATTTGGGTGCAGGCTATAGTGCTAACGACTTAACGCAACATCCAATGCAGCCATTAGCAAAGCCGGGGTATCTGGAAACCGTTACAGATCCATCATTTCCGGCGACAAATATTAGACGTATTACTCAAGCAAGTGCTGGTAGTTTTGTGGCCCCAATGTATAATACAATTCAATCTTGGAATACAGATGAAAGTTTGATGCTTGTTTATGGCGGCGGTGTACATCAGCTATTAAATGGTCAAGATTATTCGTTTATTAGAACGCTTTCAGATATTAATCCTGACGATTTAGAAGCTGTTTTCTGGTCATTTATTAATCCTAATATCTTGTTTTATATGGATAATAATACCGACGATTTGATAAGTTATAACGTACAAACACAAGTCAAAACCATTGTTGTTAATATTAGAACGATTAGTAGTTGTGCTGGATCTGATGGATTATCTGGTGGGAATGATATACAAATGATGTCATGGGATGATGATGTGTTTGCTTTTAGATGTGGGAATAGTTCTGCTTTTTATTATAGAATTTCTACAAGTACGCTAACTCAATTTAATATTACTGACATTAATTATACGGCACCAATGCCTTTTCCTAGTGGTAATTTGTTTTATCATAATAAAAAAGTATATGATACAAATGGTGATTTTGTTAGAGATTTTAATGTTGGAAGTACAGAACATTCTTGTTTAGGACAATTAAGCAATGGTGACGACGGGTATTTTTCTATTGCTTTTGAGCAGGGACCAAATGGGGCTTGTCAAGGAACATTAGTGGCTCACAATGCTACAACGGGGCATTGTTTTTCTGTAACACCTGTTGGTGATTATGGTTATCCTAAATCAGGGACACATATGTCGGCACTAGCACATAAAAATACAGATGGTGGTTGGGTTGCAGTTTCTAGTTTAGGCTATCAACAAGATGGTGTGCAAATTTTGGATCAAGAACTGTTTATTGCAAAAGTAAATGAGTTTGATGCAGATGTGTACCGTGTAGGACATCATAGAAGTGATGAAGATGATATCGATTATTGGGGAGAACCACATGTTACGATTAGTCCAAGCGGAACAAGATTATTATTTGGTAGCGATTGGAGTGGGGCAGAAGATGGTATTTCTGTAGATAGTTATGTGGCGGAATTGAATAAAAACACGTTGTCAAATACTCAGTTTGTTAACACCAATCAGATTGTTACCCTGTATCCAAACCCTGCAAAAGACAAATTACAATTACAGTCAACGCTAAGCCAATTATTAGCGTTGACTATTAGTGATATCTCTGGAAAAACGATTTTAAAGACTCATATTTACAGCCAGAAACAAATTGATGTTAGTGGTTTAACTAATGGATTATATTTTGTGACGTTTTATAATGAGGGTACTATTCAAACTTTAAAATTTATTAAGAAATAATCTCCGTTGTATCTTTAAAGTGAGAACTCTGTTGATGGTATTTTATAGCTCTTTTTGATAGGTATAATCCAATACCTAAAGATATAAAGGCACCAATCCAAATACCTGGGATAAAGTTGATAAATAAGAAAAAGTCATAAGCACCATGAAATAAAATAGCAGAAAGTAAGCCTAATAAATTTAAGTATAATTTATTAGGTGCAAACTTAGCTTTACCCATAAAATACCCCATTAAAATACCGAATGTGGCGTGCGCTGGCACTGCTGTAAAAGCTCTAGCTAATGCAGTTGCATGCCCACTTTGCATAACGTACATGACATTTTCTGTGGCTGCAAACCCCATAGATACCATTACGGCATATACTATACCATCAAAGGGTTCGTTAAACTCTTTACGTTGTTGAGCAAATAATAACACTATTAAAAACTTACTTAGCTCTTCCGAGAAACCGACAACAAAAAAGGCTTGTTTAAATTGTTCCCAAACACTTAATTTATCCTGTAAAGGAACTAAAGTATTAAAGACAGAGTAAAGTAGTGTGGTAATAATTATACTAACAATAGCACCTAATAGAAATGAAATTATTAATAATCGTTTGGGTTCTTTTTCATATTTATCTTTTAGATAGATGTAGAAAATGATAATAAAGATTGGCGCTAGGGCCATTAATAGTAATTGCATCGGGCTAAGTTAGGGTATTTGACGTTATTTTAAAACGTTAGGTTATCTTTTTTAAAATGGCTTCAGCGACAATATTATAATAATCAGAATTACTAGCTATAAAATGCCCGTTGGTTGCGCTGTTTTCTAAAAGTTCGAAAAAATCAAACATACTTACCAGTTTTAAAGCTTCCACTTCTTCCTCTTGAGGTATTAGAGATGAAAACGATAGGTCTAATTGTGCTATATAGGTGTGGTGAAACTCATTGTCAATAATGCCATTTGGGTACGTTTTAAAGCACTCAAAAACGCCGATTTTATCTAAGTCTTTTTTAGAAATTTTTAAACCTATTTCTTCTTTTACTTCTCTAATAGCGCCTTTTTTTAAAGTTTCACCAGCATCAATATGTCCCGCGACAGACACATCCCAAAGCAGAGGATAGATTAGTTTTGAGGCCCCACGTTGTGCCAATAAGATCTCACCATCTGTTGTGTAAAACCAAATATGTACAGTGTTGTGATAGTGTCCTTTACTATGAATTTCGCTTTTTAAAGCAGTTTGACCAGTGGGAAGTCCCTTTTTATCTACAATATCAATTAATTCGTTCATTTTAAGTTGTTTTAATTATATATGAAAAACAAGAGATTAATGTTTTAAAATCTTCAGCAGTATTAAATACATGACAGGACAATCTAATGTAATTTCCTCTAAAGGAAACAAAAATATTATGATCAGCCAATGTTTGCTTTATAATTTCGGGTGCTATGTTTTCTGGTAATTTAATTCCAAATAAATGATGCGTTCTATACGCCTCATCTTCAATTATAAAACCGAGTAGCCTTAAGTCGTGAACAGCTTGTTGTGTTATTGTTTTGCAATACTGTTGAATAGCTAAAGGAGTCCATTCTAAAACTTGTTGTAATGCTGCGATTTGCATTTTTACATTTAAAAAGCTTGCACTTTCTCCTGCACAATAGCGATTGGCTAATGGTTTGTATTGTTCTTGGTAGTTTGTTAAGCCTGAAAAATTGTCGCTATCTAATCGATTAGTCCAATTTTCTTCAAGCGGAATACCGTTATCAAACGTTTCACTAAAATAAGCATAACCACAACCGTACGGTCCAAATAGCCATTTGTATCCTGCACAAATTAGTGCATCTGGTTGTAAATCTTTAACAGAGAATGGTAAAGCACCAATACTTTGGCTACCGTCAATAATTAATAAGGCTTGATGTTGTTTAGATTTTTCTCGGATTGCTTTTAAATCGAATACGGTTCCGTTAGACCAATGGATATGCCCCATTGCTACCACAGCAGTATTACTATTTATAGCTTCTATGATATCTAAATTCCATTGTTTACCATTGTTTTCAGAATCTAAAGGCACTTTTACAACCTTAATAGTTGCTTGGTATTGGTCGGCCAATCTTTTCCAGGAATAGTAATTACTAGGAAACTGCTCGTCAATAATCAAAATTTCGTCGGTTGGTTTTAAAACAATGTTATTTGTGACTGTAGCAATACCATAAGATGCTGACGGAATTAAAGCAATACGGTTATAATCGTCTTCATCAATAAGTTGTGCAAATAGGGATTTAAGTTGTTTTACGGGTTCAAAATAATCAGAGCCCGTAATTAAATAAGGCCTTCTTTTTTGTAGTAATCCATATAAACCAGCCTGATGTATTGTATTAAAGGCTGGAGATTGCGACGCGATATTTAAATACGTTATGTCCTCCGGTAAATCAAATAAGTGTTTTTGTTGTTTTAAATCCATAGTATAAAGATAAAAAAAAGCCTCAAAAAGAGGCTTTAATTGTTTTATGTTATTTGTATTTAAATAATCATAATTGATTATTTAAAATAAGAAAATGTTTCACCATCTTCAATTTTAAGTAATGTTTCATAAATTAATTTAATCACGTTTTCTACATCATCTTGGTGTACCATTTCTACAGTTGTATGCATGTAACGTAACGGTAAAGAGATTAAAGCAGACGCAACACCACCATTACTGTACGCAAAGGCATCAGTGTCCGTTCCTGTTGCTCTACTTAAAGCAGCACGTTGGAACGGTATTTTATTATCATCTGCAGTATCCGTAATTAAATCACGTAATTTTTGTTGTACAGCTGGTGCATAAGCTACAACAGGTCCTTTTCCAATCTCAACATGACCTTGTACTTTCATATCAATCATTGGTGTTGTCGTATCATGTGTTACATCAGTAACAATTGCCACGTTTGGCTTGATTGTTTCAGTAATCATTTGCGCACCACGTAAACCTATTTCTTCTTGAACAGAATTAGTGATATAAAGACCAAATGGTAATGTTTTCTTATTTTCTTTAAGTAAACGCGCTACTTCAGCAATCATAAAACCACCCATACGGTTATCTAAAGCACGACATACAAATTTGTCACCGTTTAGGATATGAAATTCGTCTGGATAGGTAATAACACAACCCACGTGAACGCCCATTTTCTCAACTTCTTCTTTGTCTTTAGCACCAACATCTATTGTAATATTGTGTGGTTTTGGAGCTTCTTCTTTAGCTTTGTTACGTGTATGGATTGCTGGCCAACCAAATACACCTTTTACAATACCGTTTTTAGTATGAATATTAACTATTTTACTTGGAGCAATTTGATGATCACTACCACCGTTTCTTACTACATAGATTAATCCGTTATCGGAAATGTAATTAACATACCAAGAGATTTCGTCTGCATGGCCCTCAATGACTACTTTAAATTTTGCATCTGGATTGATTACACCAACAGCAGTACCATAAGTATCTGTAAAAAACTCGTCTACATATGGTTTAAGATAATCCATCCATATTTTTTGACCGTCCCACTCGTATCCAGTTGGAGCTGCATTATTTAAATATTTTTCTAAAAAGTCCATTGACTTTTTGTTAAGTATGCTTTTTGTTGCCATTTGATTTATTTTTGCATAAAAATAAGAATATTCACACTTTTTAATAGCTAGCAAGACGTTAATTATTAATTTTGTTCAATAAAATGTTCTATTTTGGAATAGTTTTAGCAGTTATGTCACTATGAAGTATATTATTTACCTTTTTTTAAGCCTACCTTTTTGGGTTTTTGCTCAAGAAGAAAATGAGGTTGTTCAAGATTCGACAGAAGTCGAGTATATTATTATTGAAGGAGACTCTATCCCGCACAAGTCTATTTATCTAGATGAAATTATGCTGCTGGATAAACTAACTTTTAGTAATAGGGAAGACAAACGGCGTTATTACATTTTAATGCGAAAAACAATTAAGGTATACCCTTATGCTAAATTGGCAGCTGACCGGTTGAATGCTTTAAATACAAGGTTGAAAACTTTAACTAGAAAACGAGATAAAAAAGAGTACGCTAAAAAAGTGCAAAAATATATTGAAGAAGAATTTTCTGAAGAATTAAAAAAACTAACTAAAACAGAAGGTCAAATCTTAGTCAAATTAATACACAGGCAAACAGGGATTACGGCTTTTGACTTAATAAAAGATTTACGTAATGGTTGGCGAGCCTTTTGGTATAACAGTACAGCTTATTTATTTAATATCTCTTTAAAACGAGAGTATGACCCTGAAAATGTGGAAGAAGATTATTTAATTGAAGATATTTTAGTTAGAGCTTGGCAACAAGGGCGAGTAAAATTAGTAAAATCGCCATTAAACTTTGAATACTACAAATTATCATACAAGTGGAATGCAACTGATAAACATAATAACAACTAATGCGCAAGCAAACACCTTTTGAAGAAAAATTAAATGCGTTAACGCATGGTATTGGGGCTGTTTTAGGTATAGCCGCTTTGGTGTTGTTAATTATTTTAGAGACTAAAAAAACCGAATTTAGTTTGTTTAGTGTTGTGATATATGGTTTATCTATAATTATTTTATTTACAGCATCTACCTTATATCATATTATTTCTGACGAAAAAAAGAAACACTATTTTAGGATTGTAGATCATGTTAGTATTTACTTATTGATTGCAGGAACGTATACCCCAGTTTTATTAATTACTTTAGAACAAAGCCTAGGTTGGCCATTGTTTTATACCGTGTGGGGAATAGCTGTTTTTGGAGTGATTTTAAAATTGTTTTTTACAGGTCGTTTTAATGTCTTTTCGACATTATTATATTTAGTCATGGGATGGTTAGTCGTATTTGATTTCTCTATGCTATCAAGTATAATGGAACCCAATGGTATTATACTGCTCATGGCTGGTGGTTTATCCTATACTGTGGGTATTGTGTTTTATGCCATCGAGAAAATCCCTTATAACCACGTTATTTGGCATTTATTTGTCTTGGCAGGTGCTATTTGTCACTTTTTTATGGTGTTGTTTTACGTAGTTTAAAAAGCAGAAGTATTATGGTTACAATTAAAGCGATAAAGCAATAGCTTCTTGAACCTGTAACAAAGCCATATCTATTACTTTTGAATTCCCCAACTGATTACTCCATAACGATAATTCTGTGCAAGCAATAACAACCACGTAGTTTTGACTGTATTTGGTGATTAGTTTTTTGTAATTTATAAAGTCGGTTTCCGTTTCTGAATAATTGTAAAGCTTTTTACGACAGTTATCAATGCTGATTTGATCTTCCTTTTCTGGTAAAACAACAGTTATTTTTTCTGATTTAAAATGGTTTAAAATATACGTTGAAGACATAGTATATAAAGACCCAAACACAATAACTTCAGATGTGTTAATTAATTTTAAGTGCTTTATACTTAAAGCTAAGGGGTGAAGTATTGTTTTGGTAAGTAATAGTTGATCTGTAGTTTCGTGTAAAGTAATATTAGGAATAATACAATGGTCAATATTATGACTAAAAAGAGCTTTTAAACTCTTGTCAACAAGAGGTCTAAGAGTCTCAAATTGATTAGGTAGAAAAGGATTAATAGTATTAAAATCTATTGAATAGGTAATAGAAGGAAAGGTGTGGTAATCACCTTTTACAGCATGGTATGTTTTATTCAGTTGTTCTAAATAAAACAGAGTACTTCGGCTACCAAGCCCTAAAATCCCTAACACTCCTTTTTTTGTCGTAATCATTTTTTATCTAAGATATAATCTGCAAAATACTGCTTACTATCAATTAGTTTATCCATGATTTTAAGGGACGTGTTTTCTAAATACGAGTTTAAAATAGTGTCATTGTATTTTCTAGAGGTTTCAGTATGTATGCGCTCACCTTCAACAAAATGAAAGGTTTTATTTAAGGATTTAATCGTGACGTTTTGAGATATAGTGCTTACTAAATAACTTCTTGCTATTCCTTCTTCTTCTGTGTATTCTGGCTGATGAATAAATAAATCTGTATCAAAATCAGCACCGAATTCGTTATTAATTCGGTCTAATAAATTTAAGTTGAAACGTTTTGTAATACCTTGACTATCATTATAGGCAGGCAATACTATATTTTTAGATTTTATTAAATCCAAACCTAATAGTACTTTGTCATTTGACTTTAAGGAGTCTGATAATTTGGTTAAAAAATCTTTAGCTAGTGCATCACTTAAATTACCAATATTTGAGCCAAGAAACAAAATAACTTTAGGATGGTTAGATTGTTTTAAAGACCCTAAAACCTCAAAATAATCCCCTTGTTTAGTCGTTGTTTTTACATGAGGTAATTCCGTGTTAACACTCTCTTTTAATTGATCTAATGCATTTTGAGAAATATCTATAGGTATATAATTAAAGTTGTATTTTTCAGTATCTAAAACTTTTAATAATTCTTTTGTTTTGGTTCCGTCTCCAGCACCGAGCTCGATTAATTCAAAAAAAGTATCTTTTTTTAGTTGTAAACCTTCAATAATATTTTGCGTCTGATTTTTGAAGATATCAAATTCTGCTCTAGTAAGATAGTACTCAGGCATATTCATGATGTCTACAAATAGTGCATCTCCTTTTTTGTCATAAAAATATTTAGATAGTAGGTACTTAGGGGTATTACTAAGTCCTTTATCGATGTCGTTTAAAAAATTGTTGTTCATATTATTTAGCTAGTCTAATGCCTGAAAATTGCCATTTTGTTTGTGCTGGAAAAAAGTTTCTGTAGGTCGATCTACTGTGATTTTTGGAAGTGGCTACAGATCCACCGCGAAGTACCATTTGATTAATCATAAATTTACCATTATACTCACCAACCGCACCTTTTGCGATTTCAAAATTAGGGTAGGGTAGGTAAGCGGAGTTGGTCCATTCCCAACGTTGTCCCCAATTTAAGTTTTCAGAGGCTATTTCCCACTCAAACTCCGTTGGTAAGCGCATACCTTTCCAAAATGCAAAAGCGGTAGCCTCGTAATAAGAAATGTGTGTTAAAACAGCCTCAGGATTAACAGGTTTTAAACCAGAGAGTGTATAATGGTACCAAATAGTATCAATCTTAACCCAATATAAAGGTTTGTCAATAGCATTGTCTTGGATCCAGTACCAACCTTCGTCTAGCCAATATTTAGCTGTTTGATATCCTTTAGCTTCAATAAATTCAATATACTCTTGATTGGTAACCAACGCTTTATTTATACTGTACGGCTGTAGATAAACTTTATGTAAACCTAATTCGTTATCAAAAGCAAACGAATCGGATTTATGACCAATCTCGTAAACACCTTCCGGTACAGATAACCAACCGGAGTCAGAATTAGTGTTTTCGACTAAATTAATTTCTGTATATTTTGGATGAATTGGATTTAATGAAAACGTGTATTTTAAGTCGGTAAGTAATAATTCTTGATGTTGTTGCTCATGATTGATCCCCAAAACAGTCAATTTTTTGACTTCAGGATCTGTTGTTGTCTCTAATAATTGTGCCATATGTTTATCCACATAAGCGCGATATTTAAAAATAACCTCAATACTTGGACGTGTAATTAAGCCGCGATTATGGCGTTCAATACGTTTACCTATGCTGTTATAATAACTATTAAATAAAAACGAATACTCACTATCAAAAACAGTATAGTTAGGATAAAATGATTTTAAGATCATTTCTTCAAAAAACCATGTGGTATGTGCAATATGCCATTTAGGCGGACTGGCGAAAGCAGCAGATTGAGGTGTGTAATCTTCTGTATTTAGAGGATTACATATAGTTTGAGTATAGTTTCGGGTGTTTTGGTAGTGTTGTAATATGGTATCCATGCTTCTCAAATATAACAAGTAATTGGCTACAGATTTAGTTATTAGTCTTAATTTAAATTTATTTTAACGTTATTTTACACATCTATAGCGCTGGTTTAAAAAAAGATAAATTCTTTTTTAAACCAGCAATAAAGCGTGTTTTACAGTGTATGTAAATAACACTAAAACTGTTATTTGGTTTTGAGAAAAGTTTGTCAAATGACTATAACTAGTACTGTCTACCATTTATATTTAAAAAGATTAAATCAGTAAAACTTACTGTAATTAATCTTCTAAAAATAAACACACAAATACTAAGTCGTTATTTTTAATTATACCTAACATAATTAAAATAGATACTAGTGATAAAAACAGGAATACACTTAATCTTCTATAATATCTTTATATTCTGCAAAAAAGTCTTCAAAAAGGCCCATATGTGTATTAAAAAACACCATGACTTCTTGCCATGAGTTTTTATTATGTATGGATACTTTTTGCTCTAAAGGCACATAAATTCTAGAAATCTCTTTACCATTATCTAAAATATAGTCTTCATCATAAATGGCTTCAGGAAGATACTCGTCTAACAAAATAGATTTTAAGGATACTAGTTTTTCCCAGTAATTAATACGATTTTCAAGATCGTCTTCAAGGTCTAAGGTTACAAATGCTTTTTTATTATCAAAATAAAATTTGAAGCTTAAGCCTTTTAGTTTTGTGTTGTATAAGGTCCATTTTCTTGGAAAAGACTTTCCAAAACTAGTCCAAAACAATTCTTTTATCTCTCTTGATTCTTCTTTTGAAAACATATTTTTTAATAAAAAGATACTAAATTAATACTCCTAAATTTACATAAAATAGGCAATTACTATTCCTAATATAATGGTACTTAGTTTGGCTAAATTAAATTTGTGCCCTTCGCTACTTTCAAATAAAATAGTGGTGCTTATGTGTAAAAAGATACCAATAACTAAAGCAGAGACTTCATAATAATAGTTTTCGAAAAACTGGAATTGCATGGATAAAAACACGCCTAAAGGTGTCATTAAAGCAAATAATAATAAAAACAGCATACTTTTAGAGCGACTTAAATTAGAGGCTAAGAAAAACGTCGATAGTATAATCGCGACAGGTAGTTTATGGATAATAACACCATAAATTAAATGCTCATGCGCCTCAATGGGGATGCCTTCTAAAACACTGTGTATACTTAAACTTATAAATAATATCCACGGAAAATCAACACTGCTTTTATCAATATGTACATGACCATGCTCTGCACCTTTAGAGAAAAACTCTAATATTATTTGCAGTAAAATACCAATCATTATAAATAAACCAATAGGCTTATCATTACTATTATAGACCTCTGGTAAAAAGTCAAAGACCGTTATAGATAATAAAAATGAACCACTAAAAGCTAGCAATAATTTTAGACTACGGTTATGTTTCGGCTTAAAAAGAAGAACGATTATATACCCTAAAACAACAGCTATAATGGGAAAAATAAAATTTTGCATTTGTTTTAATAAATTACTTACTTAAAAATCATAATTAAACGATCAGATGTTTTTTTATGGAATGGACTTAATTTATAATCTCCAAAAATATCTAATAAATAAACACCGGCTTGTTCAAATAAACGCTCGAAATCAGCCAAGCTAAACGCTTTAACACGCTCTTGAAATTGGTAGTCTTCACCTTCAAAAGAAAAGCTAATATCTTTAATGATATAACCGTTTTCCACACGTCTTTTTTGTAAAAAGTCAATACCTTCCACTGTCTTAACATTCTCAGGGACTAAGTTATCTATAATAAATTCGGTATTCATAAAATCAATAACGCCAAAACCGGAGTCATTTAAATTGGCTTGAATCGCTTTGATAGTCGCTAAATTATCTGTTTCGTTTTCAAAATACCCAAAACTAGTAAACAAATTAAACACGGCATCAAAAGTTTCGCCGAAAGGCTGACACATATTATGGACTTTAAAGTGTAAGGTGTCATTTTCAAACTGTTTGGCATGATTGATACTGTTTTCGGATAAATCCGCTCCAATTACATCATATCCAATCGAGTTTAAATAGACGGCATGACGACCTTTTCCGCACGCTAAATCCAATATTTTTCCTTGTTCAGGTAGATTTAAGTATTCGGTTAGATTTGTCATAAACTGTTCAGCTTCAGTATGATCTCTATCTTTGTAAAGTATGTGGTAAAATGGACTATCAAACCATGAAGCGTACCATTTTTTATCGTTTTTACTCATATTTTTATTTTGGGGTTTAAACTTCCGCGTAAGCTACAGTTTATCAGGCTCTCGCAACTCGCTCTCTCCGAGGAGCTCAAACAAATTGCTCCATCCTTAACCCAATTATTTATAAAGGTTATTATTCCGACAAAAATAGAGTATTTTTGCAAAGTATTAGACGAAAAGAATGGAAGAAAATTTCAAGATGGTTGCCAAAACTTTATTTGGCTTTGAAGAGTTACTAGCAAAAGAGTTAAAACAATTGGGTGCGCAAGAGATAAAAACGGGCGTACGTAATGTGTCATTTGCTGGAGATAAAGGGTTTATGTACAAATCTAATTTAGCACTACGTACTGCAACAAAAATTTTAAAACCAATACATAGTTTTAAAATTAAAACTGAACAGGATCTATATGATCAAGTGTATAAGATGGATTGGACGCCTTATTTAAAGTCGTCAGGAACGTTAGCAGTCGATGCTACTATAAACTCGACTGTGTTTACACACTCTTTATATATAGCTCAAAAAACTAAAGATGCTATTGTAGATAAATTTAGAGATGAAACTGGAGAACGTCCAAGTGTGGATTTAAAATTTCCGGATGTTAAAATTAATGTTCATATAGATAGAGAAGAGTGTAACATCTCTTTAGATTCGTCTGGAGATTCTTTACACAAACGTGGTTATAAATTAGCAACCAATATTGCACCAATTAACGAGGTTTTAGCAGCTGGGATAATTATGTTATCAGGTTGGGATGGACAATCCGATTTTATTGATCCGATGTGTGGTAGTGGAACTATTTTAGCAGAAGCAGCAATGATTGCTTGTAATATACCGCCCAATTTAATGCGTAAAGAGTTTGCTTTTGAGCGTTGGAATGACTGGGACGTAGATTTATTTGAAAAAATTGAAGAGTCTTTAATTAAAAAAACTAGAGATTTTCATCACAAGATAGTTGGTTATGATAAATCGCCAAGTGCTGTTACAAAGGCTAAGGAAAACATAGCAAATGCACATTTAGAAGATTTTATAACCATACAACATGAAGATTTTTTCAAAACTCAAAGAGGAGGAGAAGCTAAATTGCATATGGTGTTTAATCCACCATATGGTGAGCGTTTAGATATCGAAATGGAGAGTTTTTATAAAAGTATTGGAGATACTTTAAAACAAAGCTATCCAAATACTAATGCGTGGTTTATTACTTCTAATTTAGAAGCCTTAAAACATGTTGGCTTAAGACCGTCAAGAAAAATTCACTTAATGAATGCGATGTTAGAATCCCGATTAGTTAAGTATGAAATTTATGCAGGAAGTAAAAAAGGAAAGTACATGAATAATTAGTTATTAAACATAGCTAATAACAAAAAAGGAAGTTGATTAATTATCAACTTCCTTTTTTGTTATTACTTTATTTCTGTTTTTTTTGAAAATTGGTATTAGATAAGAAACACTGTATCCGTAGCCTACACCAATACGACCGGAATCAAATGTTTTTGTAAATCCAGGAACATATAAATTTTCGAAATCTACAGGTTGGTCTTGGGTAATCATTCCTTTTAATTGTACGTTAGCACCTATATATAAATTAGTTAAAACCTCTGCTTTTAAACCTAGTATAAGTTCTACCCAAATCGCAGATAATGAACTAAACTCTACGTTTTCAGAAGACGAAAATTGCGGCTCCCAATATTGGTTCGTTGTATAGACGGTATAGTTAGTTCTAGTTTGACTAAACGTACTGGCTCCAACTCTAAAACCAGTGTAAATCATGTCGTCTGTTCCGATCCAATTGTCGTATAAGTTATAATCAAAACCGACTTTAAAGTAACTTCCTTTGGCTGTGACACTTAAAAAGTCATTGGTGGTTATTTTTTCTTCATTACCAATTTCTCCAGCAATAAATAGGTCTTTACTAAGTCTGTAGTCTCCATTAATTTCAAAGCCAGAATAATCATCGTCTAAAGCTGTTCTGATTAATTTACTAGCATCTGTACCTAAACGCAAACCATAGCGTAATTGGATGCTATCTTTTTTCATTTCCACCTCTTCTTCCTGTGCGTGCAATGTTACACTGCAGCATAAAAACAGACTAATGATAAAAGAAATAGTGAGTTGTTGTTTCATCTTCAATTGTTAAATTATCATTTTCTGGTTGAGTTAATATTATCCAATTACCATCTGTTCCTCCATCTATAGAAACGAAAACATTTTTATAAATGGTTTTGTAACCACAAGCTCTAGATACGTATACATCTTCACGATCATAAGTTATTGTAATCGTATCCGTGTTACCTGAGGTAATATTGCCATCATCATCTAAAACGGTATTATTTGTTAAAAAAAATGTAGTAGTATCTGTGTCTGTACGTAGCGGTAAAATAACTTGGTTAACAGTTTCTGCATTATAACCATCTAAAACGTCATCATTATCCTCACCAATTACATATAGGTCTGTTGCGTTTTTTCTGCTGTCTTGCGCATTATTGTTGTAAAAATCAATAATGAGACTTGGTGTTGTAGGTGTTGTTTCCGGACATAAATCGTCGCGTTCGCAAGTCAAAAGACTAAACGAAGCTACTAGTAATACTAGGTATGGTTTTAAATGTTTCATTTACGATGTAAATTATTTCTTTTCTAAAAGTACAATATTTTCGACATGATGCGTTTGCGGAAACATGTCTACTGCTTGAACTTTAGTAATCTTATAGATGTCTTTCATCAATTCTAAATCTCTAGCTTGTGTCGCACTATTACAACTTACATATACTATTTTTTGTGGCGCAATATTTAGTATTTGTTGTACAACATCTTTGTGCATTCCATCTCTTGGAGGATCTGTAATAATAACGTCTGGTTGACCATGAGTATTTATAAACTCTTGGTTAAAAACGTTTTTCATGTCTCCTACAAAAAACTCGCAATTTGTAATATTATTGCGTTCAGCATTTTCTTTTGCTGCACTAATAGCATCCGGAACAGCTTCTACACCAACCACTTTCTTCGCTTTTTTAGAAACAAATTGAGCAATGGTACCAGTTCCAGTATATAAATCATACACGAGTTCGTCCCCTTTTAAATCGGCAAACTCACGTGTTAGTTTATATAATTCGTAGGCTTGGTTGGAATTGGTTTGATAAAATGACTTTGCATTTATCTTAAATTTTAAACCTTCCATTTCTTCAAAAATATGATCTTGACCTTTAAAGCAAATCACTTCTTGATCGTAAATGGTGTCATTAGCTTTTTCGTTAATAATATATTGTAAAGATGTTATTTCAGGAAAAGTTTCGGCAACATAGTTTAAAAGTAACTCACGTTTTGCAACATCTTCTTTAAAAAACTGAACAACAACCATTATATCCCCTGTAGAAGAGGTACGTATCATCATCGTACGTAATAAACCGGTTTGGTTTCTGGTGTTAAAGAACTCTAATTCATTTTCAATAGAAAAATCTCTAACAGCGTTTCTGATAGCATTTGAAGGATCTGCTTGTAAATGACATTTTTTAATATCTAAGATTTTGTCCCACATTCCTGGAATATGAAAACCAAGTGCATTTCTGTCACCTAGATCTTCTTCAGATTGGATTTCTTCCAAAGTTAACCAACGGGAGTCGCTAAAAGAAAATTCCATCTTATTTCTATAAAAATATTGTTCTGCAGACGGTAGGATAGGAGTGATTTCTGGTAAATCTAAATGTCCAATTCTAGTTAAGTTATTAGTGACTTCATTCTGTTTATAGAATAATTGATGTTCATAACCCATATCTTGCCATTTACAACCACCACAAACGCCAAAATGCTCACATTCAGGAGTGGTCCGTTTATCACTTAATTTATGAAAAACAGTAGCCTTACCTTCAAAATAAGATTTACGTTTTTTAAATGTTTGTACATCAACTATATCTCCTGGTACTGCGTTAGGTAAAAATATAACACGCCCATCAGGTGCTTTTGCTACAGTTTTTCCTTTTGCTGCAGCATCTAAAACTTCTACATTAGTAAAAATTTGCTTTTTTGTATTTCGTCTTGCCATAAATGCAAAAGTAATGAAAGGATTTTCGATTTGCGAGTTATGATTTATGATTTTTTTACGAATCTAATTTTGATTGATTAAAATGAAAACGAAAATGGTTTTAATCGCAACTTTTTTATTAATTTGCAACTTCTTAGGGATGATTTCTCTCCCACGCTGAATTTTCGAGCTTTCGAAAGGATAAAGGTACAGAAGGAATGGCTACTTTATAACTTTAAATATTGAAAAAATGGCTGTTTTAAACCAATTAACATCGCAAGAAGCGATGGACTTAGAAAACAAATACGGAGCACACAATTACCACCCATTACCTGTTGTATTAAGCAAAGGTGAAGGTGTATTTGTTTGGGATGTAGAAGGAAAAAAATATTATGATTTTTTATCTGCATATTCTGCAGTAAATCAGGGACATTGTCACCCGAAAATTGTTGGTGCAATGGTAAAACAAGCGCAAACATTGACATTAACCTCTCGTGCTTTTTACAATGACATGTTGGGTAAATTTGAAAAATTTGCAACAGAAACGTTTAACTACGATAAATTATTACCAATGAATACTGGTGCTGAAGCGGTTGAGACAGCTTTAAAACTATGTAGAAAATGGGCTTATGAAGTTAAAGGGATTGACGAAAATGAGGCAGAGATTGTTGTTTGCGAAAACAATTTTCATGGTCGTACAACTACTATTATATCATTTTCTAATGATCCAGTAGCGCGTAAAAATTTCGGACCATATACTAATGGATTTATTAAAATTGAATATGATAATCTTCAAGCATTAGAAGAGGTCTTAACGACTAATAAAAATGTTGCAGGATTCTTAGTGGAGCCTATTCAAGGAGAAGCGGGTGTTTATGTGCCAAGTGAAGGGTATTTAGCAAAAGCTAAAGCATTATGCGAGAAGCACAATGTATTATTTATTGCGGACGAAGTGCAAACAGGTATTGGTAGAACAGGGCGTTTATTAGCGACTTGTGGTAACTGTACTTGTTCTGATAAGCACTGTTC
The DNA here is from genome assembly GCF_019278545.1 of Olleya sp. HaHaR_3_96. Lineage (NCBI taxonomy): Bacteria > Pseudomonadati > Bacteroidota > Flavobacteriia > Flavobacteriales > Flavobacteriaceae > Olleya > Olleya sp. HaHaR_3_96. The sequence continues at coordinate 3,328,718 of NZ_CP058987.1, read as the reverse complement.
TGGTACTCCAGAAGTGAAAGCTGATATTTTAATTTTAGGAAAGGCCTTATCGGGAGGTGCTTACCCAGTAAGTGCTGTATTGGCTAATGATGATATCATGAATGTTATCAAACCAGGAAATCATGGTAGTACTTTTGGTGGTAATCCTGTTGCGGCAGCAATTGGTACAGCTGCATTAGAAGTTATTAAAGATGAAAAATTAGCACAAAATGCTTTTGATTTAGGTGAATTATTTAGAGGTGAATTATCTAAATTTATTGAAACTTCAAATATCGTTAACTCGGTTAGAGGTAAAGGGTTGTTAAATGCTATTATAATTAACGATACAGAGGATAGTGATACGGCTTGGAATATATGTATGGCTTTACGTGATAATGGTTTATTAGCTAAACCGACACATGGAAATATCATTCGTTTTGCACCACCTTTAGTGATGACAAAAGAACAATTGTTAGATTGTGTAGGTATTATTACAAAAACACTTAAACAATTTGAAAAGTAATTTTTAGACTTATATAAACAAAAAAGGCTGTCAAATTATGACAGCCTTTTTTTATACGTTTTAATTAGGGTTATTTTTTATTAGCAACAATTACTTTTTTAGTAGTTGTGTTATTATTAGATAAAGTTGTTTTTACAAGATACACACCATCACTAAGGTTTTTAGTAGAATAACTTAGTCGTGTATTTGTGTTTTTAACTTGTTTGTTAAAAACTAACTTACCAGAGATGTCATATAACTCAATAAAATTAATATTTAAGCTATTTGGATTAAGTATAACTAATTCTGATGTTGTATTGTTTTGCAATACGTTAAAATTATTTTCTACAAATTCATCTGTTGATAATGTGTTCGTTTCTTCAAAAGTGATTTCAAATCGATTAGCATAGCTACCAATAGGTAGGCTAATTTGAAAATCTTGTTGTCTTAAATCAATATAAAGATTATTGTCAATATCATGAAGATAAATCGGTTGAGAAGAATCAAAATTTTGAATGTCTGTCAATCTAAAGTTTAAAACTTGTTGTGCGTCTAAATTTAAATTTAAAGGAATCTTTAAATCTATTTGATAGTTATCTGCTTTAGTAACATAAGCCTCATTGTTTTGAATCCAATTGGCATCTGCACTTAAGGCACCATAGACTTTACTTTCTAAGCCATAATCGAAGTCTGAAGAGGCTGTTTGGTGAAAATTATGAAGTAGTTGTCTTGTGTATAGCGATCCGAAATCTACATTTAATCTAAATCGTTTGAAGTCTTCTGGTAATATTTGTACACCATTGGAATCATAAACTATAGTATGACGTGCTGTATTATCTTCAGTATTATTTTCAGCTGTTCTATAAAATTCACTTTGTCCTCCTGTTTTTTTATAGAAAACACGATGACTATCAGACGTTAAAAGTGTTCCTGTAGCAGCTCCTTTAACCATGAATCCTTGACCAATAGGTATGTATCGTCTGGCTTCTTTTCCTGACGTTGATGCTGAACCACTAGTATTTAAAGAGCCATCAGAATTATAGGCGTCATAAGGAGGAGCAACGTAGGAATCTACAGTTCCTGAGGCGTTTATAGTATAAGCACCGTAACCACCTCTATACGCTGTTAAAACGTGAGAGGTTATAGTTTGATCTTGCTCCCAATAATATAAAGTACCAGCATCTAGTAAAAGAATATTGTTAGGATCATGTATAAAACCACGTGCATCCATAGCAGAAGGATAAGGGTTACCAATTAAAGTTTCTTGTCCTAAAATTATATCTGTGTTAATTTCGCCTGCATTTGGTTTTCCTCTAAAATCATATTGTTGACCAGCAATTGGGGTAGAGCCAACGGTTCCTTTCATTGTAAAGCCATAACCAGCATCTACAAAGCCCGAAGCACCAACAAAATCCCATGCGCTGTAATCCGCTCCTGGATTGTATTTCCACAGCCAATAGCTTTCTATATTTAAAGGCGCACTAGTTCCGTTATATCCAGTAGTTGTATATCCAGCTAAAGTGCTATTGGTTATATCGGTAATATCATAAATGTTTTGATCGGGAATAAAAGTAGAATTACCTGTTGTATTAATAGAAACGTTACCTACGGGTGAAGCCCAATAATTATAGGCATAATTATTAACGGTTCCTTCTTGGTAAACACTTAGTTTTCCTAATCCAGAATTTCCCGTTGCTCCAGTACCTTGAATAATCTGTGCTTCGTTTCTTAAATAGATACTACTATTTGCTTCTTGTAGGTTAATGTTGTTCTCAACAAATAAAGGAGCAACATCTGCTACACTATCATCAAAACCAGTGCCGTCTACAAAAATATAAGCGTCATTTCTGACTGTCAGCTGCGCTAAACTCAAGTATATAGGACATACGAGTAGGGCGTATAATAAGTTTTTTTTCATTGTTTTGGGGCTTTTTTTATAATATACAAATTATCTAGTAAAAATATTAATTTTTTTTGTAAAAACACTTTTTTTAGTGCTTAATAATTTCATTTTTAGGGTTTTGACTGTTTTAAATGTAAAGTTTTATAGTGAAGTAACCTGTAAATACACGCTTTTTTTACTATTATAATCAGCTTGAATCCTTAAAAAATATAGTAGATTTGCTGTCAATAAGTTAATTAAATTAAAAAAGACTAGTGCCGAAAAAAGTAAACATATATTATATCTCTATAGTGTTAGGAGCAGTGGTGGCTATTTATGCTAATGCTAACGAAGAGCAGAATTTATTATTATTGGTTGGTGGAATAGCATTATTAATGTTTGGTATTTTTAATTTACAATCTGCGATTCCCAGTAAAAAGGAAAAGGACACTTTTGTAGAATCGGAGTTAATTGAAGACGAAGAAGAATGAAATTAAAAATTGGTGATAAAGTAGATGTTTTAGACGACGCACTTTCTGGTGTTATACAGTCTATCAAGGGAGAGATTATTACTATTGAAACAGAAGATGGTTTTGATCTTGAATTTAAACCTTCAGAATTGGTCAAAACGAAACCAGCAACGCTTAGAAATAATGTTTTTGATTCAGCATCAATACGTCAAGTATTGTCTGAGAAAACGGAAAAAAAGAGGCACTCTACAACTAAAATAAAGGCCAAGGAGCGTTATGAGCCAATGATGGAAGTCGATTTACACTTACATAAATTAGTGGACCACGAACGTGGAATGACTAATTATGATAAACTGTCTATTCAATTAGATACCGCTAGACATAAGTTAGAATTTGCTATCAAAAAACGAATTCAGAAAATTGTATTTATACACGGCGTTGGAGAAGGTGTTCTAAAAATGGAGCTAGAAACCTTATTTAGTAGATATGACAATGTCAAATACTACGAAGCCGACTATAAAAAATATGGTCTAGGCGCCACAGAGGTTTATATTATGCAAAATCCCAACACTAATAATTAGGTCTATATAAAAGGAGGTGTAATTGTTCGTGTTTGAGACATTAAAGGGTCATCTAAAGTTCCAAAATCACTTTCGTCATATTGAATGGTAGGGAATGAAATATCTTCAAACCTAAGAGTAACGGTAAATGTTTGTAAAATGCTATGACTTCTAAAAGCCGTAGGTGAATTATTGTTAAAAAATAAAGGATTTAAATAATCAGGACCAGTAGTACTATCTGAGACATCATTAGTAGGGTCATTATCAAAGGAGGTGATCTCCTCGTTTCTGGTTGGTACACCATCACCATCATCATCATCATCCAGGTAATTTGGGATGCCATCTCCATCAGTATCCAAAGCGTTACTTAGGCCATCAGTTTCTGTATATGCAACATTTTCACTTGCTGTTAAAACATTATCGCCATCATCATCTGCATCTAAGTAATCTGGTAAACCGTCACCATCTGTATCTAAAGAATTTGTCGTGTGGTCATTATCACCATCTAAATTATCATCTTCTAACTCAGCAGGGATACCATCATCATCATCTTCAAGTAAACTAACAGAAAAATAAGCAGTACCACTAGTTGACGTATACTCCTCAATGATTTGAATACCATTTGGTGGGACATCGTTACAGAAAAAACCAGAAGGGTCACTAGTATAGCTTCTAAATGTAAATAACCCGGCAACACTCGCTACTGTAACGTCTGTTGTTACTAAATCGACTAATAAGGCGTTATCTGCGTTAACTGCGGTTTCTACTAAAGAAGCAACAGTAAAACTAGGACTATTAAGTTGCAATGATAACGTTTCGTTAGGTTCCGTTTTGGCTTTAAAAAACACCAAATCACCACAAGCCTCAAAAGTATCATCAAATTCTAGTTCTGTTGTAATAATGTCACCATCGTCACAAGAAAATAGACTTAATATAGAGATAAGTAAAACTGAAATTTTTCGCATTGCTAATAAGTTTAAAAAACAAAAATAAGAGAATTGTCAAACTTATAACGTTGCTTAAGACAATTAATTTTATTTAAACTATTTTTGTACCCATTAATAGCAAAAAAGCACAATGAAACCAGTATATTTTGATAATGCAGCAACTACGCAGTTAAGACCAGAAGTTATTGATAAAATGACTAAAGTTATGCAGGACTGTTATGGTAATGCCTCCTCTACGCATAGTTTTGGTCGTTCTGCCAAAGCAATGGTTGAACAAGCAAGAAAAACAGTGGCGAAACATTTAAATGTATCTGCTTCAGAGATTGTGTTTACTTCGGGAGGTACGGAAGCAGATAACTTGGTTTTATTGAGTGCTGTTAGAGATCTGGGTGTAAAAAACATTATAACCTCTAGAATAGAACATCATGCAGTTTTGCATACTGTAGCGCAATTAGAGGGTGAATATGGTGTTTCTATTAATTATGTGGATTTAGATAAAAATGGTCAAGTTAACTATGCCCATTTAGAACAATTATTACAATCTCCGGATAAGACATTAGTTAGTTTAATGCATGTTAATAATGAAATCGGTAATATTTTAGATATTAAACGTGTTGCTGATTTGTGTAAACAAAACCAAGCTTTATTCCATAGTGACACGGTGCAATCTATAGGACATTATAAACTAGATTTACAAGAAATTCCGATTGATTTTATGGCTGTCAGTGGGCATAAATTTCATGGACCAAAAGGAGTTGGATTTGCTTTTATTAGAAAACATTCAGGGCTTAAACCATTAATTTTTGGAGGGGAGCAAGAACGTGGTCATCGTGCCGGAACGGAGTCAGTACATAATATTGTAGGTTTAGAAGAGGCTTTAAAATTGTCTTATGATAATTTAGAAGAAGAAAAAATATACATCACTGATCTTAAAACCTATTTTATTCAGCAATTAGAAGCTAATTTTCCGGGTGTTGGTTTTAATGGAGATTCTGCTGACTTCGAAAAAAGTACGTATACTGTTTTAAATGTCCGTTTGCCCATAGCTGAAGAAAAAGCATTGATCTTATTATTTCAGTTAGACTTAAAAGGTATTGCTTGTTCTAAAGGTAGTGCTTGTCAAAGTGGAAGCTCAAAAGGAAGTCATGTATTGTCTCAAATTTTAAGTGAAACCGACCTTTTAAAAGCATCATTACGATTTTCTTTTAGTAGATTCAATACAAAAGAGGAAATAGATTATGTTATTGACGTGTTAAAAGAATTTATTTAAGCCCTTTTATATCGTATTTTTGTATTTCAAAAAAAATAATTGCTTAACTATTCTACTTATTTAAATGCTAATTCCACGCAATGGGTGACTTTTGTCCATGGAGCAGGGGGTAGTAGTTCTATTTGGTTTAAACAAATTAGAGATTTTAAAGCCGAATTTAACGTGCTTATCTTGGACTTACGTGGTCATGGAGATAGTAAGCCAAGATTAAAAGATACTTTTAATCCTAAATATACTTTTGATTCTATTACTAACGATATACTTGAGGTTATTAATCATTTAAAGATTGAGACATCTCATTTTGTGGGTATTTCTTTAGGGACTATTTTGATAAGAAACCTAGCAGAAAAACATCCTAATCGTGTCCAAAGTATGATAATGGGGGGCGCTATAATGAAATTGAATTTTAGGTCACAACTCTTGATCAAACTAGGTGTGATTTTTAAGAGTGTTGTGCCTTACATGTTATTGTATCGTTTTTTTGCGTTTATAATAATGCCTAGAAAAAATCATAAAAAATCACGATCCCTATTTGTTAACGAAGCCAAAAAATTATACCAAAAGGAATTTATAAGATGGTTTAAATTAACCTCAGAGATTAATCCATTACTTCGTTTTTTTAGGGCAAAAGATATTAAAATACCAACATTGTATGTCATGGGAGCAGAGGACCACTTATTTTTACCTTCCATAAAAGATATTGTAAAGTCGCACTCTACATCAATATTATATGTTGTGGAAAAATGTGGTCACGTAGTTAATGTGGAGCAGCCTTTACTATTTAACAAAACAAGTTTAGACTTTCTTAAAAGTAGGACAGTAGTTAACTAGTTTTTTGAATTGCTTCTATTTGTTCAAGCACAACTTGCGCTTCGGCTTGTTTTTTATCACTTTCACTCCTGTTAGTCGTCGATAGTTTGTAGGACTCTTCTAAAAGTTTTTTATACTGATCCTGAAGTTTATCTAATGCGCTTTTCTTTTTAAATAATCCGAACATAATTTTTATACAAAGATAAAGATTGAATACCATTTGAATAATAAGGATGTGTTAATCTTTAGTTTAAGTAAAAAACAAGGAGTGCATATAACGTCCAGGAACAAAAGTAAAAGCACCAGCAATAAGCATTGCGCCCACGTATAAACCAATCATTTTTAATTTATGACGCCTTACGTCTCCTTTTTTAATAGCAATGTATGCAGTAGGTACGGTATAGATAGTTAGAAAACTAAATAAGTGTATCCAACCAAAATGATTAAATAATTGCGATCCAATAAAGGAAGGCATAAATAAAGTAATGATGGCCGTTAAAAACATTAGAATCATATAAATGCGACCGATTATTTTGTGAGTAACCGTTCCTTTTTTTAGAATAAAGCTGAGTGTGCCTAAAACAAAAGCTGGAAGTATTGTGGCCAGATGAAGGTACATTAAGGTAGTATAAGACATAGTTTTGGTTTGTTATATGACCAAAATTATACTTATTCTAAGCGTTTTGTAATTTAGTTTAACTGAAGTGTTGTTTTTTTAGGATGAAGTGTTTTAGTTTATAATTAGTTAAATGTATTGCTAGAACAATACCTCTAAAAACGCATTGTAGTTCTGACATTAAAAACGCGAGGCGTTAAATAATTAGGGATTGCATATTGACGTTTACTGTACACATCTCTAACCCATGTATTGGTTATTGAGTTTTGTACATCAAAGACGTTAAAAATCTCGAATCCAAAAGACAGTTCTTTAAATACTTTTTTCCAACCACTATCAAATTGCTTGTTTTTATCAACAACTACAAACTGAAAACCAATATCGGCACGTTTATAGTCTGGAAGTCTACTTTGAAAGATATATGGATCGGCGTAACTAGGAGAGCCTCCTGGTAGCCCTGTGTTATAAACTAAATTTAGATACATTTTCATGCTAGGGATATTTGGGACATAGTCCTGAAATAAAGCAGCAAATTTTAAACGTTGGTCCGTTGGCCTTGCAATATATCCTCTGTCATTTATGTTCTCTTCTGTTTTTAGATACCCAAAACTAAACCAGCTTTCTGTACCTGGTACAAACTCGCCATTTAAACGTAAATCTAAACCATAAGCGTAAGCCTCGGCATTGTTAGTTGCGCTATATCTAATACGGACGTTTTCTAAGGTATACGGATTGACGTCTGTCATTTTTTTGTAATAAGCTTCACTAGTCAATTTAAAAGGTCTATCCCACATTTTAAAACTATAATCGTTACCCAATACTAAATGTACAGATTTTTGAGCCTTGACATCGGCCTGTACAACACCTTCTTGGTTACGTAGTTCTCTATAAAAAGGCGGTTGGTAGTATAATCCACCACTAACTCTAAATAGCATGTCTTTATCCCAATTTGGTTTTATAGCAAATTGTGCACGTGGACTGAACACGTTTTGCGATACGTTTTGATTTGTAGCCTCGTCATTAACAGTCCAACTATGGCTTCTAACACCGGCATTGTACCAAACGTCATGTGCTCCAATGGTGCTTCGCTTACTCCATTGCACGTATGCTTGAAGTCTGTTTATTGTTGTATTATTTCTTGATCTAACCTCTTGATAAGCTTCTAATGGGCCTTCGTAAGGTGTATATGGCTGATCGTTAAAGGCGTCAGAATTTGGAGGGTTTATGGAAAAACCGGCAGAATCAATAACTTCCCATTCTACTAAGCGATCTCTAATGTCTTCGTTTGTATATTTAATCGAGAATTTAAATTCGTTTTCATTTTTAGTATAAGTTCCCTTGGCTTCAACATTGGTAATTAAAGCATCCAAATCATTACGACCATGATTTAATTGGCTACCAATGCCTTCGGCAAATTCAACTTCACCTAAATTTTCATCTCCAATATTGCTATTGACTTCTCCTAAAGCATATTGCGCTAGGATGTCAAAATATTCTTCTTCTGTTGTGTGGTAAGTCGAAGTAACTAAAGCAAACGATAAATCGTCATTAACATCATAGTTGGCGCTTAAAGCCCCAAATAATGTTTGATACCTATCTTTTTCTTGACCTTCATACTGGACAACTAAAGCTTGTGGGTTATCTAAAGTTCCAAAATTGGTTTGTCTTGATAGTGGTATATAATCATATTTGTTAAGTGAAGCATTACCTAAAAAGCTAACTTCTAATTTATCGGTAAATTGATAGGTTAAATAACTTTGTACATCGGCAAAAGTTGGTTTGAAGTTGGTTTCAGTTTCTTTTGCATTTACTAGTAGGCTATTGTCTCTGTAGCGCAGACCAACTATTCCTGTAAATTTAGAATCTTGACTAACGGTTTCTATAGCTACACTTGCACCTAATAAACTAGCGTCGACAGCAACACCAGTGTCCGTAGGTTTACGATATGTTATATCTAAAACAGACGATAATTTGTCGCCATATTTAGCTTGGAACCCTCCAGCTGAAAAATCTACATTTTGTACTAAATCTGAATTCACAAAACTTAAACCTTCTTGTTGTCCAGAACGAATTAAAAATGGTCTATAAACTTCAATACCGTTTACATAAACTAAATTTTCATCATAATTACCACCTCTTACGGAGTACTGTGTACTTAACTCGTTGTTACTACTAACTCCAGGAAGTGTTTTTAGGAGGTTTTCGATACCAGCTTGTGCACCAGGAATTTTGGTTAAAGTAGCAGGATCAATATTGACGATACCCTCGACATCTTTTCTCTTTCTTCCGTTAATAACTACGGTTGAGATTTGTTCTACATTTTCTTTTAACACAGGATTAAATTCTAATGTTTCTCCATTTTTAAGATTAAAAGTAGCGGTAATGTTTTTATGAGATACGTGAGAAAATATAACTTTGACCTCCGTATTTGCTGTGATTTTAATTTCGAAAAAACCATTGACATTAGTTTGTGTACCAAAATCACCACTTTTGATATTTACAGCATCTACAGGTTGATTAAATTCGTTTAAAATAACACCTTTTATGGTTCCTGTTTGTGCTAAACAAAATAAAGGGAATAAAAAGGCTAGTAATTTTATAGTGTAGTTAGATTTATTCAAGGGTAGTTGTTTTATTTTCTAAAAAAGCTTGCTTCAAATGTAGTGCTATTTCCTACATTATCAGTAACAATGACTTTTAAATTGTTCTTAGTATCAGTAACGACTTTATCGTTAAAATCGTATGTTAACGTCTTCTTTTTGTAGTCGTACTCCATTAAAATCCATTCGTCATTTATAGATGCTCTGTAGTTAGAAATTCCTGATTCTTTATCTTCAATCTTGATTTTTAAAAAGCGATACTTACTTAACCACTGTCCATCTTTAAAACTTACCGGAGTAATTACAGGTGCAACAATGTCTCTAGCTAAGCAAAACTTTCCTAAGTTTTTAGTTCTAGTAATTAATTTATTTTCTTCTCTAATAGTAGAGGAGTAGCTTGGGTAATTTTTATATCCTATTAATCTGGCAATGTAAACTTGTTTTAAGTCTTCAGGTGCATAATTACTAACGTCGTAAGTAATGGTAAACGATTTTTTTACTGCCAAGTTGTTTTTATGTAATGTTAAAGTGTCCCCGTTAACTTTATAATCTATAAAAAAGTCGTCGTAAAATGTTTGTTTAGGGAAGTCTACTTTTATCTTTTGATTTTCTAATGTATTTACTTCATCGGATGTAATATAATAGGGAGATATAAAACGTGCAGCAACATCATTAGGTTGTTTGTCAACGCCTTTTATATTGATGTTTATTGTGGTTTCATTGCCATCAAAATCAGTAATTTTTACTTTATAAATATTGGAGAGCGTATCGTAGATTATTAAATAACCATCATCAACTACATTGTCGTACATGCTTAATGGGTTGTTGGTGTCTCTAAATAATTTTTGAAGACGTTCTTTTTTATCTTTATAATGTTTGTAATCTATTAATCTATTAAGATGTTTGGTTTCGCCAAAAGAAAATTTTCTAAAATCGATTGTAAAATTCTTCATGCCATTATATAGCGTTTCAATTTTGTACACCCCATTTTTATTAGCTGCTAAATCCTGTCTATCAATACTATTTATAGCAAATCCTATTTTACCATGAGCAGTTAAATCTTCTGTTTTATAATCGCCGTTTTTTAATGGAATAAGACGCAGTTTCTGTTTTAAATTAGAGCCATTAACATGAGATAAATCATTTATTGGATAGGCATATATACTGCTTACTGTTGGTTTTTTAGAGTCTTTTATTTTTAAACCAAATAATAAAGGATTTATAGGACGTTCTTGATTATCTCTAATCTCAAAATGAAGATGTGGTCCACCAGAGCCACCTGTATTACCAGAATAAGCAATAATATCACCTTTGGTAACCACTAAATCGTTTAAATCTGGGAATAACTCTATTTCATAGCTTTCCTTTTCGTACTGACGTTGCTTAACATAAGCTTCAACTCGGTCTGAAAAGCGTTGTAAATGACCATGCACAGTAACATAGCCATTTGGATGTGTGATGTAAATGGCTTTTCCATAGCCGTAATGTGAGACTCTTATACGACTAATATAACCGCTAGCGGTTGCATAGATATTTAAGCCTTCTCTTTGCTTAGTTTTGAGGTCTAAACCAGAGTGAAAATGATTACTTCTAAGCTCGGCAAACGTACCCGATAGTATTAATTCTATATCTAAAGGCGATCTAAAATAGTCTTGAGGATAAATGTTTTGAGCCTGGCTAAAAGTTGAAATAAAAACGAGTAAAAAAAGTGTGTTGCGCATAAATATTTGTTAGTGCTAAAATATAAATAAGGTTTCAATTAGCAAAGTAAAATCAAAGACTAAGCCATTCTGTTGATAATGAGGTCTATTGCGCTCTATTTAAAAATTTATCAAAAATTAATTGTATTGTGTTAAGGTTTGATTAACTTTGTAGGATAAGTATAGTATTAGTTCATGAGTAAGATTGAAACCATTGTTGACGCTCTAGAAAATAAAATTAGTAAAGTCTTAAATAGGCAACAAATTTTAAAACAAGAGAACGCGAAGCTGAAAGAAGCTTTAGAACAATCTCAATCTAAGCTAGTTGCTAAGGATTTAGAATTAGAAACCTGGCAAGATAAGTATAACACTTTAAAAATGGCTAACACAATACTTGGCAGTGACAATGATAAACGAGAAACAAAGCTCAAAATAAATACATTAATTAGAGAGATTGACCATTGTATAAGTCAGTTATCAAGTTAAAGTTTATATAGTTTTTATGGCAGACACGCTTAAAATAAAATTATCTATAGCAAATAGAGTCTACCCATTAACTATTACACCTAGTCAAGAAGAAGGATTGCGCGCCGCCGCAAAGAAGATAGAGACTATGATTACCCAGTTTGAGCAGAGCTATTCTGTGAGAGACAAACAAGATGTTTTAGCCATGTGTGCATTACAGTTTGCGAGTCAAGTAGAGCAGAAAGCACTAGATAAAGACCATGTGACAGAACATGTACACGATAAGTTAAATGCTTTAAATGATATGTTGGATTCACATCTTAGTTTATAATACGTTCATATAACATAACAATATTAGGTTACTGCCTACATTAATTATTTTTTTGATAAACTCAACAGTTAATTCTTTAAAAAGGGTGAGTTTTAAGTTGTAAAAGCGTGCTGCTAATAGTGATTTATCACTATTTAGGCAGATTATTGATCAGCTTGTTAGCCCTAAACTTATATTTAAGGAGTTTATACAAAACCAAAATTAGTGTAGGCTTTTTTTATATATAAACAATCAGAAATGGATAAAACAATTTTAATTATAGCAGGTATTGCAATAGGAGCCATAATAGGTTTTATAGTCGCTAAAATATTAGAGCGCAACAATGCATCAAAACTTATTAAAGGTGCTAAAAAATCAGCTTCAGCAATACTAAAGGAAGCTAAGGTGGAAGGAGATGGTATTAAAAAAGATAAAATACTTCAAGCAAAAGAAAAATTTTTAGAGCTTAAAGCGGAGCATGAAAAGGTGATTTTATCACGTGACAAAAAAATGGCTGACACAGAAAAACGTGTGAGAGATAAGGAGTCACAAGTATCGAGTGAATTATCTAAAAATAAAAAGCTAAATACTGATATAGAAACTAAAGTAAAAGATTATAATCATAGACTTGATGTTTTAGATAAAAAACAAGAAGAGTTAGATCGATTACATAAAAGTCAGGTCGAGCAATTAGAAGTTATTTCTAGCTTGTCTGCGGATGAAGCTAAATCTCAATTAGTAGAGTCTTTAAAAGGGGAAGCAAAAAGTGATGCTATGGCTTATATCCAAGATAAAATGGAAGAAGCTAAATTGACAGCACAACAAGATGCTAAAAAAATAATTATTAATACTATACAACGTATTGGAACAGAGGAAGCGGTTGATAACTGTGTCTCTGTATTCAATATTGAAAGTGATGATGTTAAAGGTCGTATTATTGGTCGTGAAGGACGAAATATTCGTGCAATTGAAGCAGCAACGGGAGTGGAGATTATTGTAGATGATACGCCAGAGGCAATTATATTATCATGCTTTGATTCGGTTAGAAGAGAAGTCGCACGTTTATCTCTTCATAAATTAGTAACAGATGGTCGTATTCACCCAGCGCGCATTGAAGAAGTTGTTAAGAAGACACAAAAACAGATTGAACAAGAAATTATCGAAGTTGGTAAGCGTACGGTTATCGATTTAGGTATTCATGGTTTACATCCAGAATTAATAAAAATGGTAGGGCGTATGAAGTATCGTTCGTCTTACGGTCAAAACTTATTACAACACTCGCGTGAAGTTGCTAAACTTTGTGGTGTAATGGCTGCCGAATTAGGTTTAAATCCAAAATTAGCTAAGCGTGCCGGATTATTACATGATATTGGTAAAGTGCCAGATGCTGAAGCAGACATGGAAACACCACATGCTATTTTAGGTATGCAGTGGGCTGAGAAGTATGGAGAGAAAGACGAAGTGTGTAATGCTATTGGAGCCCACCACGACGAGATTGAAATGAAATCGTTATTGTCACCAATTATACAGGTTTGTGATGCTATTTCGGGTGCACGTCCTGGAGCAAGACGTCAAGTATTGGATAGTTATATCCAACGTTTAAAAGATTTAGAAGAAATTGCTTTTGGATTTAACGGTGTTAAAAAAGCATACGCAATACAAGCAGGTAGAGAATTACGTGTTATTGTAGAAAGTGAAAAAGTAAGTGATCAAGTTGCTGCAGATTTATCGTTTAGTATTTCCCAGAAGATACAAACAGATATGACGTATCCTGGTCAAGTAAAAGTGACAGTAATTAGAGAAACTAGAGCGGTTAATATTGCTAAGTAATACTCTTAAACATATTTATATAAAAAAATCCTGCTTAGAGCAGGATTTTTTTATTTGATGGTATTACTATTTTAAAGCTGGTACCAATGTCAATTTTACTTTCTACGGTTATGCTACCGCCAAAGGCTTCAAGTTGATTTTTGACTAGATATAAGCCCACACCTTCTGCGTCTTGATTAGTATGGAAGGTTTTATATAGACCAAATATATCTTTTCCAAATTTGTCTAGATCTATACCTTTTCCGTTATCAGTTATAGTAAGTTCTAAAGTGTCATCAAAACAATTAGAATCTATTGTGATTTCAGGATTACGATCGGGGTGTTTATATTTGATCGCGTTAGTAATCAAATTTTGCAAAATACTATGTAAATAAGCAGAGCTGAAATGGATATTACAATTGTGTTTTACATTATTATAAATAGTAGTACTACTTTCTGATATGATAAAGGTTAGTTCTTCTATAACAATATTAACTTCATTACCTACTCGTATTTTAGTGTCTGTAGTATTTTTTTTAGATTGAATCGTTACAATTTTACTTAAACTACTTAATGTTTTAGTCAGAGATTTTGATATGGTTCTTAAGTGTCTAAACATTTCTTGTTTTTCAACTTCAGAATCAGCTTCTTCATGAAACTTTAAAATACTTTCAAAATTACCAGCATGTTGCTTTAAGTTGTGAGATACAATGTGAGCAAAGCTTTTTAGTCTGTTATTTTGAATTGTAATAACATCTATAGATTTTTTTAAAGAAAATTCACTTTCTTTCTGTTTTGTTATATCTGTATGCGTTCCGATAATCCTTAGAGGATTTCCTGCGGTATCTCGTTCGATAATTTTTCCCTTATCTAAAATCCACCTATAACTGTCATCCTTATGTAATATTCTATGAACATTTATATATTCAGGATTTGTACCATTAATATGGTTCTCAAAATCTTCAAAATAGTCATGTTTATCTTCAGGGTGGACACGATCATCCCATTCTGAAGAATCAGAACTTATTTCGTTATCATCAAATCCAATTATTTTTTTAGATTCTTTTGAATAAAAGACTTCATTTGTTTTCGAGTTCCAATCCCAAACACCAATTCCCGAATTTTTCAATGCGAATTTCCATTTTTGGTCATTCAAGAGGTTGTTAGTTTTTTTATTTTCCATTTACAAGTAAAATTGTGGTACTATGCAAATATGAGATACTTATTATTGAAAGGAGATTATTACTTTTAATCAAATGTTAACATCGATTAACTACTTTTTTGTTGGTTAAAAAGCATATTTTGTCGATTAAACGCGTTATGACTATTGTTGAGTAATATTTAATTTATAGAATTAGGTATATTTATCGTAAAAGTAGTCCCTTTGTTTACTTCACTATCAACTTTTATAGTGCCACCAAATGCTTCAATTTGATTTTTAACTAGATATAATCCAACACCTTCCGAGTCGTGATTAGTGTGAAATGTTTTATACAAACCAAAAATGTCTTCTCCAAATTTATCTAAATCTATACCAAGACCATTATCTGATACTTTTATTTCTATTGCATTTTTAGAGCATGTACTTATGATTGTTACTTCTGGATTACGATTAGGATGTTTATACTTAATTGCGTTTAATATTAAGTTCTGTAATATGCTTTGGAAGTAAGAGGTATTAAAAAAGAGATAACAATCGATTTCTGTTTTATTTATTACGGTAGCATTATTGTCTTTTATAAAATAATCTAGTTCTTTTAAAACGAGTTCAGTTTCTTTAGATATGTAAAGCTTATTTGTTTGCGCTTTCTGTTTGGATTGCACAGTAACGATTTCATTTAAATTAGTGATAGTACTTGATAACGAATTTGACAGCGTTTTTAGATAATCAAACATCTGTTTTTTTTCAGCTTTAGAATCTGCTTGTTCGTAAAGACTAAGTAGGCTCTCGAAATTACCAGCATGTTGCTTTAAGTTATGTGTCACAATATGTGCGAAATTTTGCAGTTTACTATTTTGTTTGACTACTAAATTTAAAGTTTCTTGTACTTTTCGCTCATTTTCGGAATATTCTGTAATATCAACATGGGATCCAATAATTCTAGAGGCTTGGCCATTTTTGTCTTTTTCAATAATCTGACCGCGATCTAATATCCATCTATAAGAGCCGTCTTTATGTAGTACTCTATGCTTATTCTTGTAAATAGGTTTTTTACCTTTTAAGTGATCTTGAAAGTCTTTGAAGTATTTTTCTCTATCTTCAGGATGTACACGATTATTCCAATCGTTTGCATTATTACCAAAAGTAGCATCGTCTTCTAGTCCAATAATAGATTTGGAAGGTTTAGAGAAAAAAATCTTATTAGAAGCAGCGCAATAATCCCATATTCCAACCTTACTAATGCCTAATGCAAGTTGGTATTTCTCATTTTCATTAGATATAGTAGGATTTAGTTGAATTCCGTTATATAACTCAGACATAAAGCATGTTTTTAATAAAGTTCGTTTTTTATCAAATTAATTCAGGGAACTCTTCTAATGTGCTTAGAATTAGGTAAATATAGAAAATTATAACGATTAAACACAAGTTTAGCCGTTAAAATGTAATTATTTTCTGGGATGAAAATTATTGATAACCGCAGTTAGTTGGCTTCGGTCCACATGTGTGTATATTTCTGTAGTGGTAATACTTTCATGACCCAACATTAATTGTATGGCTCTTAAATCGGCTCCGTTTTCTAGAAGATGTGTCGCGAAAGAGTGTCTAAAGGTGTGAGGGGATATTGTTTTGCTTAAATCAATTTTGACAGCTAAGTCTTTAATAATAGTAAAAATCATAGCTCTAGTTAATTGTTTACCACGTCTATTTAAAAATAAAATATCCTGATGTTCTGGGTGGATTTTTAAGTGATTTCTAACTTGATTTTTATAAATGTTAATATAGTTTTGTGTATCGTTCAAAATAGGAACAAAGCGTTGTTTGTCTCCTTTACCAGTAACTTTGATAAAACCTTCATCAAAAAATAAATCAGATATTTTTAAACTGGTTAGCTCGCTTACTCGTAAACCGCAACTATATAGTACCTCTAGAATAGCTCTATTACGCTCGCCTTGTGGATGGCTTAAATCAATAGCGCTAATTAATTGATTTATTTCATTTTCACTTAACGTATCTGGAAGCTTACGTCCAATTTTAGGCGAGTCTATAGTGTCTACAGGGTTGTCTTTGCGATAATCTTCGAATATTAAATAATTAAAGAATCCTTTTAAACCAGAAATTAATCTGGATTGTGATCTAGCATTAAGCGATTTAGCAACTTCATAAACAAATTGTTTGATTGTAGTGGTATCTATAGTGATAGGAGAGACGGCAATTGCATTGTCTTCTAAATACGATAGTAATTTTTTAACATCAAGCACATAACTATTTATAGAATTAATAGAAAGCCCTCTTTCTATTTTTAAATATAGTGTATAATCGTGTAATGCGTTTTGCCATTTCATGAGGATAAATATAGAGAAAAAGCTAAACTAAAAATAATATATAATATAAATAACTGATAATTAGAGTTATGTGTTTTGATGATGAAAAAACACTAATGTTTACTAAAAAATTGTTAAAAAATAACTAATTTTGTTCGGTATTAATCAATAATAAAAGTTAATTAAATTATGAAAAAATTATTTACAATGGCAGCAGTTGCTGTTTTAGGATTGTCAAACGTGAATGCCCAAGAGGTGAATTTTGGAGCTAAAGCAGGTGTTAACTTAGCAACGCTTACTGGTGATGAAACTGATGATTTGGAATCAAGAACCGGATTTCATGTTGGTGTAGTTGCTGAAATGGTTATTTCTGATAAGTTCTCATTTCAGCCAGAATTAATGTATTCTGCTCAAGGAACAAAATCTTCGTATTCAGAGAGTGAAACATTTAATGGGTTTACTTCTTCTTATGAAGGAGAAAGTACACTTAAATTAGATTACATTAACTTACCATTAATGGCTAAGTATTATGTAGCAGAAGGTTTTAGTATTGAAGCTGGTCCACAGATTGGTTTCTTGATTAATTCAGAAGAGGAATATGAATATTCTGAAACATTTGACGGAACTACTGATACAGAATCTGGAAGTGACGATCTAGAAGATATCAAGTCTATTGATTTTGGTTTAAACTTTGGAATAGGGTATAAATTAGAAAGTGGACTTAATTTTGGAGCTAGATATAACTTAGGTTTATCTAACGTGAATGATTCTGATGATTCTGATGATTTCAAGATAAATAATTCAGTTGTTCAAGTATCAGTTGGATTTTTCTTCTAAGATATTATAACAAATATTATATTAAACCGAAGCCTAACAGCTTCGGTTTTTTTATTTTCAATTTTTTAAAAATAAGTAGTTCTAAAATATGGTTGGTATCGTTGTTTCTAAAAAAAAAGTAACTTAAATTATATCATATTCATTAATTATAATCAGAAGTAAACTTTAGTGCTTGTTAAAAGATGAAATCTTGTTAATAAACTACAGATATCTCTAAAAACACTTAATTTTTTTGATTATTATTTAATCTAAAAATGATAATAACCCCTTTTGGTCTAGAGAGTTAACAACTATTTTATTGCTTTTTAATCAAAAAAAAACGTTAAAATTTGATTCTAAGTATATGACTAATAGCTATTTGTTTTTTGTAATATTTTTTTTACGAAAATTTACTTGTTTAGCCTCTTTTTAGCTTCTAAATTTGTGCCTTCAAATGATTTAAAATTATATCAATTATGAAAAAATTATTATTTACAGCTGCTATTGCAGTATTAGGTTTTACAAGTGTTAATGCACAAGATGAAATGACTACAGTTGGTGGTTTCGAAGAAGGTGATGTTTTTGTATCAGGTACTGTTGGATTTGGTTCAACTTCTGTAGCAGATGTTGATGCTTCTTCTTTTTCTTTTTCTCCATCAGTTGGATATTTCATATCTGACAATATCGCTTTAGAATTAGGTTTAACTGTTGGATCTAATAAAGGTTATGATTTTGACGGAGATTTAGATTTTTCTGAAGATAAATCAAGTTCTTTTGGTGCTAATTTAGGTGCTAACTATTTCTTTACTCCAGATTCTCAATTCTCTTTTACTGTTGGTGCTGCTTTTGCTTATCAATCAGATAAATTTTCTCCTGATGGTGGTGAAGATGCGAGCATAAACACATTTGGTTTAGCTGTATCTCCAGGGATTAGCTATTTTGTGTCAGACAACTTCTCTTTAAGAGCTTCATTTGGTGCTTTATCTTATGATAATGCTAAAGGAGACTGGGATGATGCTGAAGCTGTTGATACTTTTGGTTTAAACTTAGATTTATCAGATATCAAATTTGGTGTTGCTTACAAGTTTAACTAGTATATAGTAAAATAAATATTTAAAACCGAAGCTTAATAGCTTCGGTTTTTTTATGCGATAACTTTTGTATTTTTACAATATGAAAAAACTAATCATAATAAACGGACCAAATTTAAACTTGCTAGGTAAGCGAGAACCTAATATATACGGTAGCTTATCTTTTACAGAGTTTTTAAATGAAATCAAATCAAAGTATCCTAATGCAACTATTGAGCACTTCCAATCTAATATAGAAGGGGAGTTGATTGACAAAATTCAGGACGTCGGTTTTAGTTACGATGGTATTATTTTAAATGCTGCCGCATACACACATACGTCTATTGCAATTGGCGATGCTGTTAAAGCTATCGAAACACCAGTTGTAGAAGTGCACATTTCTAATACGTTTGGTAGGGAAGAGTTTAGACATCAATCGTTCGTGTCTCCTAATGCCAAAGGAATTATATTAGGGTTTGGTTTACAGAGTTACGAATTAGCGATACAAAGCTTTCTGTAGTTTGTAAGTGTTAATTTTAATGGCCTATCCTTAAGTTTGGGTATAAAAAAAGTTCCAGAATTATCTGGAACTTTTTTGTTTATAATAATATCAAACTAGAATAATCTATAGATCACACTAGTATTCAATTTATAAATGTATGACTTCACCATAAGCATCTGCAACAGCTTCCATAACTGCTTCACTCATTGTAGGGTGTGGATGTACCGTTTTTAATACTTCGTGTCCTGTAGTCTCTAATTTACGTCCTAAAACTGCTTCAGCAATCATGTCCGTAACACCAGCGCCAATCATATGACAACCTAACCACTCGCCATATTTAGCATCAAAAATTACTTTTACAAAACCATCTTTTGCTCCAGCAGCACTTGCTTTACCTGACGCAGAGAATGGAAATTTTCCAATTTTTATATCAAAACCTTGTTCTTTAGCTTGTTTTTCAGTTAAACCAACACTTGCAATTTCTGGGCTAGCATAAGTACAACCAGGTATGTTACCGTAATCTAATGCTTCCACATGCATTCCTGCAATTTTTTCTACACATAAAATGGCTTCAGCAGAGGCAACATGCGCTAAGGCTTGACCAGGAGTAATATCTCCAATAGCATAGTATCCAGGGATGTTAGTTTGGTAATAATCATTTACTAAGATTTTATCTCTATCTACTGCAATACCAACAGCTTCTAGTCCAATATTTTCTATGTTAGATTTTATACCAACAGCAGATAATACGATATCAGCTTCTAATACTTCTTCTCCTTTTTTAGTTTTGACAGTCGCTTTTACACCATCTCCAGAAGTATCAACACTAGTAACTTCTGCAGAAGTCATAATTTTTATACCACTTTTCTTAAAACTACGTTCTAGTTGTTTAGACACATCGTCATCTTCAACAGGAACAATTTTATCAAGATATTCTACTATAGTAACTTCTGTTCCCATAGAGTTATAGAAATAAGCAAACTCAACACCAATAGCACCAGATCCTACAACAATTAACTTTTTAGGTTGTTCTGGTAATGTCATAGCTTGTCTGTAGCCTATTACTTTTTTACCATCTTGAGGTAAGCTAGGTAATTCTCTAGAGCGTGCTCCAGTAGCTATTATAATATGATCTGCAGCATATTCTTTTCCTTCGACTTCAATCTTCTTTCCAGCTTTTAATGTTCCAAAACCTTCAATAACATCAATCTTGTTTTTTTTCATTAAAAACTTAACACCGTTGCTCATGCCTTCAGCTACACCACGACTACGTTTAACTACAGCGTTAAAATCTTTATCATAACCATTAACAGATAAGCCATAATCTTCAGCATGTTTTAAATATTCAAAAACTTGTGCAGATTTTAATAAAGCTTTGGTAGGAATACAACCCCAATTTAGGCAGATACCACCAAGACTTTCTTTTTCTACAACAGCAGTTTTTAAACCTAATTGAGATGCTCTAATAGCAGCTACGTATCCTCCTGGACCACTTCCAAGTACAATTACATCGTATTTACTCATTCTATTATATTTTGTAGTTTTAAGAAGTTACGAAGTTACAAAACCAAATTTGAATAAAGAATTTAGAATCTTAAAAAATTACAACTTTATACTACCTTTGCATTGCAAGTTTTTTAATATGAATATACCTAAATCTAGTTTTCCACGAATTGTAATTATTGGTGGTGGTTTTGCTGGCATTGCGTTGGCTAAAAAATTATCTAAGCAAGAAGTGCAAGTTGTACTTTTGGATAAACACAATTATCATACCTTTCAGCCTTTGTTATATCAGGTGTCTACAGGTGGTTTAGAGCCAGATTCTATTGCGTATCCTATTAGAAAAGTATTACAAGATTTTACTAATTTTTATTTTAGACTCGCAAAAGTATCAGAAATAGATACTGTAAAAAACACTATTCAAACTAATATAGGTAAACTTAAGTTTGATTATTTAGTGGTAGCTTCTGGATCTAAAACCAATTATTTTGGTAATAAATCTATTGAAAACAATAGTATGGAGATGAAAACCATACCACAATCTTTAAATTTAAGGAGTTTAATTCTGGAAAATTTTGAGGAGGCATTATTGACTTCTGATTTAAATCGAAGAATTGCATTAATGAGTTTTGTCATTGTTGGAGCAGGACCTACAGGTGTTGAATTGGCAGGTGCTTTAGCCGAAATTAAAAAAGGAATACTACCTAAGGATTATCCTGATTTAGATACCCGTTTAGCACAAATACATTTAATCCAATCGGGAGATACTATTTTAAAAACAATGAGTCCCAACGCGTCTAAAAAAGCAGAAGACTTTTTAGAACAGTTAGGTGTTAATGTTTGGAAAAATGTTAGGGTAACTAGTTATGATGGTACAACAGTAACCACAAATAGTGATTTGACATTTGATTCTGAAACTGTTGTTTGGGCTGCAGGGGTAAAAGGTGCTGCGATAAAAGGCTTAGATGCCGAACAATTTGTATCCAGAAGTAATAGAATTTTAGTTAACGAGTTTAGTCAAGTCAAAGGATTAGATCATATTTTTGCTGTGGGAGATGTGGCTCAAATGAGCTCAGAAACAGTACCTCATGGGCATCCAATGATGGCACAACCTGCCATACAACAAGGTAAATTATTAGGGGATAATATCTTAAAGTTATTAGAAGGTAAACCAATGACTCCTTTTGTTTATAAAGACAGGGGATCTATGGCGACTATAGGTCGAAATAGAGCAGTTGTAGATCTACCTAAATTTAAGTTTCAGGGCGTTTTTGCTTGGTTTGTTTGGATGTTTGTACACTTGTTTTCTTTAGTAGGTTTTAGAAACCGAACGGTGGTTTTTATTAACTGGGTGTACAATTATATTAGATTTGATAGAGAAGCACGATTAATTATTAGACCTTATAAAAAGAAACTAAAATCTTAGGCTTTAGGTTTGCTAAATTTTTCTGAATTAAATTGTACCGATTGTCCTTTAGGTATCGATAAAGACTGCCAGTCGTTATTTTTAATACTAACACCAATATAGGCGATTTGACCAATATGATAACTGTAATGCCCTAGTTGTCTAAATATGGCGTCGGCTACAGTATGACTTTCATTACGGATGTAAACCATACGTTCTAAATCTTCATTTTTAAGTGGTTTTATAGCATCATATACACATTGCCATCCTTTGTCCCAATCGGCAATAAGTTGGTCTTTGGTAGTGTAAGTCGCTTCAAACTCTTGTTCACGTTGGCGCCAGTCTTTCTCACCATCTTCTGTTAAAAAGTTAGTCCATCGGCTTAACATATTTCCAACCATATGTTTTACAATTATAGATACACTATTACAATTGTCGTGAGATTGCCAATTCATGTCATTAAAAGATAACTGCTGAAGGGTTTTATCTCCAGCAGTTTTATAGTAATCAAACTGTTTTATTAGACTTGTAATGTGACTATTCATCTTTAAAATCTACACTTGCTGAGTTAACACAAAAACGGGTTCCTGTTTCCGTAGGACCATCGTTAAACACATGTCCTAAATGGCCGCCACAATTAGAGCAAACGACTTCTGTTCTGATCATCCCATGCGTTTTGTCTAAAATATTTGTCACACTTCCAGGTATCGCTTCGTCAAAACTTGGCCAACCACAATTAGATTCGAATTTATTATTACTTTCAAATAATTTTTGGTGACAAGCAGCACAAGTATAAGCACCCGCTTCAAAATGAAGATTGTATTTACCTGTATGTGGCATTTCTGTCCCTTTTTTACGTAAAATACGATATTGTTCGTCGCTTAACTCTTTACGCCACTCGTCTTCCGATTTTGTTACTTTATAATTATTCATTACTTGGTTTAAAATTTAATGCCACTCCGTTTATACAATGTCTTTTACGTGTTGTTTCTTTTGGACCATCATCAAAGACATGACCTAGATGTCCACCACAGGTTGCGCAATGTTCTTCGTCTCTAGTATATCCAATTTTAGTATCCGTTCCAAATGCAACATTACCTTCAATGACATTATCAAAACTTGGCCACCCTGTTCCAGAATCAAATTTATCTTCACTTTTAAATAAAGGCGTATCGCAAGCAGCACAATGATAGACTCCCGCGCTATATTGTTTGTTTAACTTGCTAGAAAAGGGGCGTTCTGTGCCTGCTTCCCGTAGCACATGGTATTCAGCAGTGGTTAACTCTGATTTCCATTCTGCATTTGTTTTAGCGATTTCAAAGGTCTCTTTTACTTTTTTGTCTTGTGCCTTGCTGTTGCAATTAAACAGAACACAAGTGATTACTAATAGTGCAATTTTTTTCATAATTTTTCTTTTTTTAAAGGTATTGTAAAAACTTAAAATAGAATTAATACTGTCGTAATTTTAAATTAAAAATAACATTTTAAGGTTTCAATTTTTAAATGTAACTTTTCATCGTCTAATTAAATTATCTTAAAATGAAACTATTTCATATTAGTGCAGAATGTTATCCCATTGCAAAAGTTGGTGGATTAGCAGATGTTGTAGGAGCATTACCTAAGTATCAAAATAATTTGGGACATTCCGCTTCTGTCATCATGCCTTATTATGATAATGCGTTTACACAGGCTCATATTTTTTCTACAGTTTATGAAGCTCCCATTGTTTTGGGCGACTCAGAAATTAATTTTAAAGTGTTAAAAACCAAAGCAGAGATTTTAAATTTTGAAGTGTTTTTTATAGCTATTCCAGAATTACTTTTTAAAGCATACGTCTATTCTAATAATGATACCGATCGGTTTCTTGCTTTCCAAATAGCAGCTTTGGATTGGATTTTAACGTTAACGGAACAACCAGAAATTATTCATTGCCATGATCATCATACAGGATTGATTCCGTTTATGCTTCAAGAATGTTATAAATATCAAGCATTAAATACAATACCAGTGCTTACTACAATTCATAATGCGCAATATCAAGGTTGGTTTGGGTATGATAAATTACATTTAATTCCAGAATTTGACACGTCTAGAACAGGTCTTTTAGATTGGGATAATAACATTAACCCTTTGGCTTCTGCGATTAAATGTGCTTGGCGTGTAACGACGGTTTCTCCAAGTTATATGGAAGAACTGAAAATGGAAGCTAATGGACTGCAAAGCTTATTAAGCGCCGAAAGCGATAAATGTATCGGTATTTTAAATGGTATTGATAGTGACGTTTGGAATCCGGAAACAGATAGTTATATTAAAGTAAACTATAATTTAAAAACGGTACATAAAGGAAAACTAAAAAATAAATTAGCCCTTTGTAAAACGTTTGATTTAGATGAAACAAAACCATTAATTATTTTTATAGGACGATTAGTATACGAAAAAGGTGCAGATGTCTTTCCTCTAGCTTTAGAAAAAGCGTTAGAAGATAACAGGTGTAGCGTGTTGGTTTTGGGCTCGGGTAATTATGAATCAGAACAGGCTTTACTTCACCTTAAAGAAAAATATATAGGTCATTATAATGCCTTTATAGGATATGACGAAGCATTATCTCATAATATGTATGCTGGCGCAGACTTTTTATTAATGCCATCACGAGTAGAACCTTGTGGCTTAAATCAATTATATGCTTTACGCTATGGTACGATCCCTGTGGTAAGAAGTATTGGCGGATTAAAAGATACCGTTATTGATATTAATGAAAAAGACGGCTTTGGGATCAGCCATGAGCAGGTTACAGTAGAAGAAATTTACCATGCAATTAATAGAAGTATTGATTTATACAATAAAACGTCTATCTTTAAGTCACTAACCAAACACATCATGACTATTGATCATTCATGGGACGTTTCAGCAAAAGCATATATTAATTTATACCAATCTTTAAAAAAATAAATATGATTAATAATAAAGTGTTATCTATAATTCTAGGAGGAGGACAAGGCTCAAGATTATACCCTTTAACTGCAACACGATCTAAACCAGCAGTACCTATTGCAGGAAAATATAGATTGGTAGATATCCCTATTTCTAATTGTATAAATTCTGATATCAAACGTATGTTTGTGTTAACACAGTTTAACTCGGCATCGTTAAATCGTCATATAAAAAACACATATCATTTTAGCTTTTTTAGTTCTGCTTTTGTAGATGTTTTAGCAGCAGAGCAAACTCCAGGAAACGAAGGTTGGTTTCAAGGTACAGCAGATGCGGTTAGACAAAGTATGCATCATTTTTTACAACATGATTTTGAATATGCTTTAATATTATCCGGGGATCAGTTATACCAAATGGATTTTAATGCCATGGTAGATGCGCATGTAAAGGCTAAAGCTAAAATATCAATAGCAACAATACCTGTCAATGCAAAAGATGCGACGTCTTTTGGGATCCTTAAAACAGACGATAAAAATGTAATCACGTCGTTTATTGAAAAGCCGGATGCTTCATTATTACCAGACTGGACGTCTGCTGTAAGCCCAGAAATGGAAAAACAAGGCAAGCATCATTTAGCTTCTATGGGAATTTATATTTTTAATAGAGACCTATTGGTTGAGTTAATGAGTAATCCGGATACTATTGATTTTGGTAAAGAAATCATTCCTCAATCCATTGAGAAGCATAAAACCTTAAGCTACCAGTTTGAAGGGTATTGGACGGATATAGGTAATATCGATTCGTTTTTTGAAGCTAATCTTGGTTTAACGGATGATATCCCGAAATTTAATTTATACGATAAAGACCAAAGTGTGTATACACGTGCAAGGATTTTACCAACCTCTAAAATTTCTGGAACAGCTTTAGATAGAGCGGTAATTGCTGAAGGTTGTATTATTCATGCAGCAAAAATTGAAAAATCGGTTATTGGTATACGATCAAGAATTGGAAAAGAGACCACCATTATTAATACTTATATGATGGGATGTGACTCTTATGAATCTCTAAAAGAAATAGAATCAAATAAGGTAAGCATTTTAATGGGAATTGGAGAACGTTGCTTTATTAAGAACACCATTATTGATAAAAATATAAGAATTGGAGATGATGTGCGTATTAATGGTGGAAAGCATCTTGAAAATATAGAAACGGATACTTACGTGATTAAAGACGGTATTGTAGTTATTAAAAAAGGAGCAATAATACCTAATGGGTTTGTAATATAATATATGGCAGATGTAACAGTATTTAGTTTATTTACAGAATTTGATATTAATCTATTTAAGTCTGGAAAACACTATAAGTTGTACGAGAAATTTGGATCGCATATCAGGACTGTAAATGGAGTAGAAGGCACTTATTTTTCTGTTTGGGCACCAACAGCTAAGCAAGTCTCTGTAGTTGGAGATTTTAATTATTGGACAGAAGGCGAACACTTACTAAATGTGCGATGGGACGAAAGTGGTATTTGGGAAGGATTTATACCCAATGTAGGCAAAGGGCATACGTACAAATACAAAATACAAAGTAATAATAACGGTATTGTAACAGAGAAAGCAGACCCGTATGCTAGACGTTGTGAACATAATCCAAACACTGCATCCATAGTTTGGGAAGATTACTATAGTTGGAAAGATGAGAAATGGATGGCTTCTCGTAAAGCCAAAAATGCATTAAATGCACCGTATTCTGTGTACGAAGTTCATTTAGGGTCTTGGAAAAAGCAAATCGAGGACAATCGGTTTTTATCTTATGTAGAGTTGGCAGAAGACTTAGTCAATTACGTCAAAACCATGAATTTTACACATGTAGAGCTGATGCCAATCATGGAGTTTCCGTACGACCCAAGTTGGGGCTATCAAATTACAGGGTATTTTGCACCAACATCGCGGTTTGGATATCCCGAAGAGTTTAAATTATTAGTCGATAAGCTGCATCAAAATGACATCGGAATTATATTAGACTGGGTACCCTCACATTTTCCTGAAGATGCGCATGGTCTCGGGTTTTTTGATGGATCTTGTTTGTATGAGCATCCAGATAAGAAAAAGGGCTATCATCAAGATTGGAAAAGCTTAATCTTTAATTATGGACGTAACGAGGTGAAGTCCTTTTTAATAAGTAATGCTATTTTTTGGCTAGAGCAATTCCATGCCGATGGATTACGTGTAGATGCTGTGGCGTCTATGCTATTTTTAGATTATAGTAGAGAAGAAGGCGAGTGGGAGCCTAATATTTACGGCGGACGAGAAAACTTAGACGCTATTGCGTTTATGAAAGAGTTAAACGTCGCTGTCTATAGTAATTTTCCCGATGTACAAACCATAGCGGAGGAATCCACCGCATTTCCAGGAGTCTCAAAACCAGTTTTTTTAGGTGGTTTGGGTTTCGGGATGAAATGGATGATGGGATGGATGCATGATACATTGCAGTATTTTGCAAAAGAACCTATTTATAGAAAACACCATCAAAACGATATCACTTTTTCATTAACCTATGCATTTACTGAAAACTTCATGTTGCCTTTAAGTCATGATGAAGTTGTCTATGGCAAAAAATCCATTTTAGGGCGGATGCCAGGAGACGAGTGGCAGCGTTTTGCAAACCTGAGATTGTTATACAGTTACATGTTTACACATCCAGGAACAAAACTTTTATTTCAAGGTGCAGAAATTGGTCAAAGTGAAGAGTGGGACTTTCAAACCAGCTTAGATTGGCACTTATTAGAATACCAATCACATAAAGGGGTTAACCAGTTTATTAAGGCTATAAATACATTTTATAGATCAGAACCTGCATTATACGAAAAGCAATTTTCTCACGAAGGTTTTGAGTGGATAGATTATGGAGATGCGGAGCATTCTGTTATTGTATTTATCAGAAAAGGAAACCAGCCAAAAGACAATGTGATTATTGCTTGTAATATGACGCCTGTGCCTTTACAAAACTATCGTATAGGTTTACCTAAAAAAGGAAGTTTAATAGAGGTTTTTAATAGTGATGATAAATCGTTTTTTGGAACAGGAGATTTTAAAAACGACCAGTTACTATCGGAACCAAAATTGTGGCATTCTAGAAAGAATTCAGTAGAAATCACAATCCCACCTTTAGGTATGGTTGCTTTTAAATATCAAGTAAATTCAAAATAAGCGGCTTTGTAAAAGCTATTGATTTCTCATTTTTACCTACTGATAATAAAGGTTTTAATAATTTTTAATATCGAAAACGTTATAGTTAATAATTTGTAATAATAACTGTATTCATTGTTTCCATAACAGTGTAATTTTCCGTTTTTTTACTTTATATATAATATACAATTATGATTGTAAATACCGAATTAGAACAAAAAGGAAACATGTTTCCATCAAAGTTCGTCTCTTTCAAAAAAGATGTCGATACTTTATATTTTTCAACAGATAATAATGTGGTCCTTCAATTAACTGTTTTTAGAGACAGTGTCTTACGATTTAGATATACAACGACAGGGACTTTTGATAATGATTTTTCGTATGCTATTACTAAATACGCGAGTAAAGGATACAATCATTTAGAGATTATAGAAAATGAAGAGGAATACCATATCATTACCTCTAAATTACTATGTAAAATCGCCAAGGAAGATTTAAGAATACGTATTTACGATGTTAAGGATAACACTTTAATTAATGAAGATGAAATTGGTTTTCATTGGGAAGAAAGCTACGAGTATGGTGGTAACATTGTCAAAATGAGTAAAACCATAAACGACCGTGAAAGTTACTTTGGATTAGGAGATAAACCAGAACATTTAAATTTAAAAGGAAAACGTTTTGAAAACTGGGTAACAGATTCTTATGCCTTTGGCAAACAAACAGACCCAATATATAAAGCTATTCCATTTTTCACAGGATTGCATCATAACAAAGCTTATGGTATTTTCTTTGATAATACCTTTAGAACCTATTTCGATTTTGGTCAGGAAAGACGAAATGTAACAAGTTTTTGGGCACAAGGAGGAGAGATGAATTATTACTTTATCTACGGGCCTAAAATGAATGATGTGGTGGAAAATTATACCGATTTGACAGGAA
The DNA here is from genome assembly GCF_019278545.1 of Olleya sp. HaHaR_3_96. Taxonomy (NCBI): domain Bacteria; kingdom Pseudomonadati; phylum Bacteroidota; class Flavobacteriia; order Flavobacteriales; family Flavobacteriaceae; genus Olleya; species Olleya sp. HaHaR_3_96. Next base: position 3,298,961 of record NZ_CP058987.1, on the reverse strand, counting down.
AGCCACACCAATTACCACCACTTTGGGCATTAGGATTTCATCAATGTAAATGGAGTTACTATCCAGAAGCCAATGTCAAAGAAATCACCAACAAGTTTAGAGAGTTACAAATACCATGTGATGCCATTTATTTGGATATCGATTATATGGATGGCTTTAGATGCTTTACTTGGAATAAAGACTATTTTCCAGATCCTAAACGTATGGTGAAAGAGTTATTGGATGATGGTTTTAAAACAGTCGCTATTATAGATCCAGGTATTAAAATTGATCACGAATATTCTGTGTTTAAGGAAGCATTAGAAAAAGACTATTTCTGTAAACGTGCTGATGGTCCTTACATGAAAGGAAAAGTATGGCCAGGAGAATGTTATTTCCCAGATTTCACTAAACCAGAAGTTAGAGATTGGTGGTCAGGCTTATTCAAAGAATTAGTAGAAGATATTGGTGTGCAAGGGGTTTGGAATGATATGAATGAGCCTGCAGTTATGGAAGTGCCAAACAAAACATTTCCTGATGATGTTAGACATGATTATGATGGTAACCGTTGTAGTCATAGAAAAGCGCATAATATTTATGGCATGCAAATGGCGCGAGCGACGTACCATGGAATGAAAAAATTTAATTACCCTAAACGTCCGTTTGTTATAACCAGAGCAGCGTATTCAGGAACGCAACGTTACACGTCTACTTGGACAGGAGATAATGTGGCTACTTGGGAGCATTTAAGTATTGCAAACATTCAAGCACAGCGTATGGCGATGTCTGGATTTAGTTTTGCAGGGAGTGATATTGGTGGTTTTGCTGAACAGCCTCAAGGCGAATTATATACACGTTGGATTCAGTTAGGCGTATTTCATCCATTTTGTCGTGTGCATTCTTCTGGAGACCATGGTGATCAAGAACCTTGGGCATTTGATGATGATGTTACGGACATTGTTAGAAAATTTATTGAACTACGTTACCAATTGTTACCGTACTTATATACCGCATTCTGGAAGCTGATCGAACATGGGACACCATTATTACAATCACTAGTCTTATTCGATCAAGAAGACCAACAAACGCATTATAGAACAGATGAATTTGTATACGGAAATCAAATATTGGTGTGTCCAATTCAAGAGCCAAATGCAAAAGGGCGTAGAATGTATATTCCAAGAGGAAGTTGGTATAATTTCTGGACAGACGAATATGTTGAAGGCGGAAAAGAAAAATGGGTAGATGCTGAAATAGACAGTATGCCAATGTTTATAAAAGAAGGGGCAATTATTCCTAAGTTTCCTGTGCAACAATATGTTGGTGAAATTGAAATAGAAGAATTAGCATTGGAAGTCTATTATAAATTAGGAAAAGAAGTGTCTGAGTTGTATGATGATGCGCATGATGGTTATGACTATACTAAAGGGCGTTATAGTTTCAGAACGTTTAAACTAACTGGTAAGGCTAACGAGTTAATTATACAGCAACATAAAGAAGGAAAGTATGAAGCCTCGTACAAGACCTTTAAACTAAATATTCATGGTTTACCTTTCGAGATTAAAGAGATTCAAATTGATAATGAAATCATCTCATTGGAGCATCTAAAAGTAAATGGAACGGTGTCTATGGTTATTGATAAAAAGTTTTCTGAAATTCATTTAATCGGGAACTAATTTCATTTATACTGCATTTCAAAGACTATTTTTGATGTTAAACGATGTTGTTAACATCAAAAATAAGGTCATTAGTTAATTGTGGCTAAGTTTTTGTAGATTTATAAAAGAATAAACAATACTAAATATGAAATTTAAGAATACAATAGTTGTAACATTAACATTGGTGATGTTTTTGTCATGTGCTACTAATCCATTTACTGGAAAAAAGACACTTGCATTTGTGTCTAATACAGAGTTGTTTCCAACTGCATTTGCACAATATAATCAGGTATTGACAGAAAGTAAAGTAGAAACGGGTACATCTCGTGCCGATATGATTAAACGTGTAGGTCAGCGTATTGCTGTAGCTGCAGAACGTTGGTTAAATGCTAATGGACAAGAAGGTTATTTAAGTGACTATAAATGGGAGTATAACTTAATTGATGAGGATATTGTCAATGCTTGGTGTATGCCAGGAGGTAAGATTGTATTTTATACAGGTATTTTACCGGTTGCAGAAAACGAATCTGCAGTTGCTGCTATTATGGGACATGAGGTTGCACACGCATTAGCAAATCACGGGCAACAACGTATGAGTGCAGGTATGATTCAACAAGGGTTGTCTGTTGCAGGTAATGTAGCATTGGCAAATGATGAAAAAAAATTAGGTATTTTTAATCAGTCCTATGGAGTGGTCTCTAATGTTGGAGGAATGTTGCCTTTTAGTAGAAGTCATGAAACAGAAGCGGATAGAATTGGATTATACTTAACGGCTATCGCTGGTTATAATCCAGATGAAGCTGCAAATTTATGGAGACGTATGGCATTAGCAAGTGGAGGAGAAGCGCCACCAGAGTTTTTAAGTACACACCCTGCAAATCAAACACGTATTGATAATTTAACAGCATTAGCACCAGCTGCTAAAGCTGAAGCAAAAAAGTTTGGAGTTTCAAGTTTTAGACCTTTAGGGAAATACTAAGTTACTTCTAAAAATATTTAATTACTTTCGAAGCTGCTCTTTTATAGAGCAGCTTTTGTATTTTTAAAAAACTAACTAACAACTATTAAATGGCACATTTGGAAAAAGGAAGTAAAAAATTACTTAATGCTTGGGCATTCTATGATTGGGCAAATTCGGTTTATACATTAACAATAGCATCTTCGATATTTCCTATTTTTTATTCAGCACTATTTGTATCCCAAGTAGAAAAAACGGTGCCTGCATTTGGAATGGTCTTTAAAAGTACCGCATTAATAACGTATGTGACTGCATTTACGTTTTTGGTAGTTGCGTTTACATCTCCTATATTATCGGGTATTGCAGATTATGTAGGGAATAAGAAAAATTTTATGAAATTTTTCTGTTACGTAGGTAGTATTGGGTGTATTGGTTTATACTGGTTTAGTATCGAGTCTATCCATATTAGCTTATTATTTTACTTCATGGGACTAATTGGATATTGGGGGAGTTTGGTGTTTTATAACTCATATTTACCAGATATAGCTTATCCAGAACAGCAGGATAGTATTAGTGCAAAAGGATTTAGTTTAGGATACATTGGTAGCGTTGTATTGTTATTATTAAACCTTGCAATGGTTATGAAACCAGATTGGTTTGGGTTTGATATTAGTATTTCAGAATTTATCAGAGAAAATTGTACAGAAGCCCAAATAGTAAAAGCATTGGAAGATGCTAAGGATTTAGGGTCAATGCAAGCAATGAGAACTTCCTTTATAACCGTAGGTTTGTGGTGGATTTTGTTTAGCCAATATTCATTTTATGTTTTACCTAAAGGGGTGTCAAAAGGACATAAAGTAACTAGAGCAGTTGTTTTTAATGGCTTAAAAGAGTTGAGGTTGGTTTGGATTGAGTTAAAGAAAGATCTAAGACTTAAACGGTACTTAATCGCTTTTTTTGTGTTTAGTATGGCGGTACAAACGATTATGTTGGTTGCGGTGTATTTTGGAGAAGAAGAAATTGATTGGGGAGGGGCAGATGCTAAAACGCAAGGTTTAATTGTCAGTATATTAGTTATTCAACTGGTAGCCGTTCTAGGTGCTTTCTTGACGTCCGTTGCCTCTTCAAAATTTGGGAATATTAAAACACTTATTATTGTAAATGTCGTTTGGATGCTATTGTGTTTTTACGCCTATTTTATGGAAACGCCTATGCAGTTTTATTTAGCTGCTGGGTTTGTTGGTTTAGTGATGGGAGGCGTGCAAAGTTTAGCTCGATCGACGTATTCCAAGTTTTTACCAGAAACAGAGGATACCACCTCTTATTTTAGTTTTTATGATGTTGCGGAAAAAATTGGAATTGTAATTGGAATGGTGATTTTTGCTACTATAGATCAAATAACAGGAAGTATGCGTAATGCTATCTTGTTTTTATTCGTGTTCTTTTTAATAGGAATTATTTTACTGTTTAGAGTTCCAAAAGAAGGGGGATTAAATTAATTGTCTTAAATTTATGATCTAAAATCATATAAAATGAAAAAAATATTACTTCCATTATTATCCTTAGTATTAGTATTGTTTAGTTGTGAAAATGAAGCCTTAGAAGGTGAGTTTTCAGGTCTTGATGGAGAAAATTCTCCTTCTTCAATAGTTGGTACTTGGACTTTAGTAAGTTTTAATAATACAATAAGCAGTACTGGAGAAGTTAATGGTACAACCGTAGAGTCTAATACCATTGTTGAAAGTATGGACACAAATTATAACATGACATTTACGGCAGCTAATACTTTTAATGCAGCAGGAAATTATGGTTACAATGTCAATTCGACTGTTAATGGTCAAAATAGTATACAGGATTTATCTTTAGATGATGTTAATGGTTCGGGAAGTTATACTGTTAATGGTAATGAAATGACTGTAAATGGTGCCTTTTTTACATTAGAATTTCAAGGTATGGATTTATCTCAAGCGCAAGGTGAACAAACATTAGATTTTAGTATTACTGATAATGGACAAACTTTAACGTTAATTCAAGATACAACGGAGACTAATACAATTCCCGGTGGTGGATCTACCACTGCTGTAGTTACAGGAACATCAATTTGGAGTCTAGTAACAACAACTAATGCGAGTTGTGCTGACGCAGTGGATGCTACATCTTTAGCAGAAAATACTTATAATAATGACACGACTAATGCAGGTTTATGTAATGCTTATAAAACAGCATTACAAAATCAGATTACTGTTTGTGGTGATGCAAATGGGGCTTTACAAAGTATAATTGATGGATTAGGAGATTGTGCAAGTCAGAATTCCGTTTTACTTAAAAAAACAATTTGGACCTATGGGGATGGATCTACACTAATAGTAGATTTTAATTATGATGGCAATAGATTAACTAGTATGGTTGATTCTGATGGGGAAACCGATACGTTTACTTATGAAAACAATTTACTTACAAGAATTGATTCAGAGATATATGATTCTAGTGGTAATTTAGATCTTGATTACACATTACTAGAATATGACAGCCAAAATAGAGTAATAAACGAGGTGTTATTTATAAATAATGGAGTACAAAGTCAAAGAACGGCTTATGCTTACAATACCGATGGAACAATCACTGTGACCGATTATGTTACTGATCAAGCTTCTGGAGTAGAATCGTTAGATTATACAGGGACAATTTTAATTACCAATGGTAATGTTGTGAGTTGGACAGATGGAAGTAATGTAGATCAATATACTTATGATAATAAGAATGGCGCTTTAAAGAATGTATTTGCTTTTGATACGCTTTTAGTTTTAAATAGTATGTATATTGGAAATAATAATGAAACAGCAAAGAGCTCTACAATTGATGGCACATCTAATCCAGACGAAAGTTATACGGTGAGTTATACGTATAATAATGATGATTATCCATTAACTTCTAATTTTGATTATGAAGTGGGTAGCTTAGATGATTATTCTGTTCAGTATTTTTACGAATAACGACATAGTACCAACAAAAAAGCCCCTATCATAATTTATAATAGGGGCTTTTTTATGTTTAAAAATTAATACAAATTCCAATTCCCTTCTTTATAATAAGTATATAGTTTAGGGTTAAAAATAGTATTTATTTTAATATTGGTTGTATCTGCCAATGGTTTTCCGAAAGCTGTCAATAAGCCAATAGAATTATTATTAAGCCATTTTAAGGACGGTATACTAGAAACATCTACATTATGAACTTGCTTTGTAGTTATCTTGTTTTTACTACCTATAATCCAACCCCATTCTCCTAATGTCAAAATTTGATTATGTAACGGAATAGTATATAGTTGAGCAGCTCGCATGGTTTTTTCAATGCAATAAAAGGCTCTTGTAGCGTAATAGGGGCTTCCTGATTGGGTTATCATTAATCCGTCGTCACTTAATTTATTCTTACATAGATAGTAAAACTCTTTAGTGTATAGTTTATTTAAGTCGACATTGTTTGGATCAGGAAGATCTACAAATATAATATCATAAAGTGCTGGGTTTCTTTCTAAAAAAGAAAAAGCATCATCTGCTACAGTCGTTACTTTAGGACTGTTTAGGGCGTTGCCATTTAACGTCTTAAAAATAGTGTTGTCTTTACCTAATGCTAACATTACGGGGTCTAAATCAACCAGTGTAATTGTGTTGACCTCATTATATTTTAAAATTTCTCTGGCCAAACAGCCATCACCACCACCAAGAATTAAAATATTACTTTTTTTAGGCGCTAAACCCATTGTTACATGCGCCATAGGTTCGTGATACATAAACTCGTCAAAAGAAGAGAGTTGTTGGTTTCCGTTAATATATAACGAGTGCCAATCTTTCCATTTAGTAATAACAATTTTTTGATACTTGGTTTGTTTAGTAAATACGATTTTATCCTTGTATTTTACTTGCTCACCGTATTTTACAATAGGGTTGGCAAAATAAAGTCCAAGTCCAATACAAGTACTGACTATAATATAGGTTATCACTAAAAGCTTTTTGGTTTTTTTAGAAAAAGTCTCTTTTAAGACCATAAATAACCAAAAGGAGACACTTAGGTTAAGAAAACCGAGGATAAACGGAGTATAGGTTAATCCTAAATAGGGTAAACCTACAAAAGCGAAAAATAAACCACCAATTAAACTTCCGAAGTAATCTTTTTCAAGTATGTTAGAAATGTTAAGTCTTAACTCTTCATACTCATCATTTATACGTGTGGCTAAAGGGATTTCTAAACCAATTAATAGACCAATTAATATGGAAAACAGGTAAATAATTAACCAAGAAAAATCTGTAAACCCATAAAATAAGTAGCAAATAATGGCTGAAAAGGATATAAAAACAGAGAGTATTAATTCTGTTACTATAAAAGAAAGTATGACATTACCAGTAAATAGTCTAGAGAGCCTACTACCTAATCCCATGGCGAATAGCATGATGGAAACAATTAATGTAAACTGTAATATAGCATTACCAATAAAATAAGAGGCTAATGTGGATAGAATATATTCTGCCACTATACCGCTTAAACCTGTTGCAAATAAAGCGACTTTTAAGGCGGTAGATTTTTGTTTTTTAGTATATCTCAAAGCTACTATTTTCCTGTTCCTCCTGATCTAGATCTTGTAGAAGATCCTGATTTATATCTAGAAGAGCTTCTACTTGTTCTTTTTTCTAAATTATTCCAACGTGACGAATTTTTACTTTTTCTTGAGAAAAAAGAAGGTCTATTTTTTTTCTGATAGTTACTTCGTGTACCATGTGCATACGTATTGTTGCTATTTTGACCATAATAACTTCTACCAGTGGTATTGTAGCTTCTGTAATTGTTATAATCATTTCTAAAAAAGCTACGTCTAGAACCTAACCATAACCAGAAAAAAGGACTTGTGGAATGTGTTCTCCAACGTCTTTGTGTCGTCCCTGAATTATTGTTGCCGGTCGAGTCTTGTGTTGTTTCTTCCCACTCGCCATGAGCAGTATTACCAATCGCCCATCCGTAACCTTCAGGCTGTGCTAGTGTAGATATTTTACCATTATGACGCGATAAAATTTCCATTCCTAAATCATTTTTATGACTAGAGAAAAAGTCTTGGTTGACAACAGCCCAATCTTTTTTGGTACTGTACAAAGAATCCTTTTTTAACTCTAACACTTTGTATTTGTGTTTGTGTATGATTTGATTTTCAGTTTCTTCAATAGTCATATCATCAAGTATTACTGAAAAATCATTATTAGAGATATTTTTCAATATAGCTTGAGAAGGTTCTACGGTTACTTTTTTTACGTCTTTTTCTGTGTTACCACAAGACAATGCTAAAAGGCTAAAAACAGTAGCATATATGAATCTTTTTGTCATGTTATAAGGTGTTAATGTTGGTTATTTTTTTTGGTTTGATTTCTTTTCCGAAAAAAGACTCAATACTCCCGTCACTCCATCTTTCAATAGTAATACAATCGTTTTTATAATAAAATTGATAGCTCGTTAAGGTTTCGGTACTTGTAAAAGTAGTCATATTTCTGTAAGAGCCTGAATAGGTTTCCTCTAATTTGTAATCTTTACCTTCAAAATTAAAAAATGTATCTTCAATAATTTCATCTAAATCTATAGTACCTAAAGCTAAATCTTCACTATAAATAACTTCAAATTCACCACGATAAAATTCGACTTCTAAGTAGGCGCGTTGTGACCCATTTTCTATCGTGTATTCAACACTCATGTTTCCGGTGTCCCAGCTATATTCTCCAACTTCTATGATAGTCCAAGTGTTTTTAAATAAATTAAATGAAAAACCTACTTTTAATTTATTTAACGGGTGTTGTTTTTTATTTTCAAACATTAGTTATTGATTTCTTTATGACAATGTGGGCAAACACACTTTGTAGCTTGCTTTTGACTTCTAATTTCTTCGATGTATGCAGAGCTAATAATTCCTGTAGGTAAGGCTACAAAACCAATACCTAATAAGGCTATAAAAGCACTCATAATTTTACCAAGTCCTGTAATAGGATAAATATCTCCATATCCTACAGTTGTTAATGTGGCAACTGCCCACCAAAGTGCTTGTCCAATATTTTCAAAAGCTTCTGGTTGTGCTTTATTTTCTATATAAAACATTAATGTCGATGCTATTATTAGTAGTATAAACACTAAAATAGCAGAGACTAATATTTCATTTTTAGTTTTAACTATTACCGATCGTATAACGGCTAAACTCTTAAAATTTCTATTTAATTTTAAAACTCTTAATAGTCTAAATAAGCGTAATAATCTTATTATTCTTAAATCTAAGGAAACTATAAATGGCAAGTAAAAAGGTAATATAGACGCTAAATCTACAATTCCCATAAAGGAAAATATATATTTTAATCGTGCTCTGGTTGGAGAAAGTTCTGGTGAGATTAAATCGGATACCCAAACCCGTATGACATATTCAAAAGAAAAAACGATAATTGTAAAAAGCTCTAATACTGTAAAAAAGGCTTTATAACTTGTGTAAATCTCTTTATAAGATTCTAATATTATCGCTAATACATTAATTAGGATTAATATTGAAATGAAATAATCTAATAAGTCTTCGCCTTTAGCATTTCCTTTTTCATCATCAAAATACTTGGCTATTGATTTTTTTAAACTCATAGTTTACTTCATTTTGTTTAAGAAACCTCTTTGTGAAAATTGCTGTTCTACTTTATCAGATTCAAATTGCTCTTTGATCCATAAAATACCATCTTCAAGGTCATTAAATGTGCTACACGTAAAAAAATCTAATGCGACATAATTGTGTTCTGGCCAAGTATGAATGGCTATATGGCTTTCTTTTATTACAATAACACCGCTAATACCAATAGGGGAGAATTGGTGAATGGTTGTATTGACAATGTTTAGTTTCATTAATTTAGCGGCTTCCTCTAAAATCCGAGTTATGGACGCAACAGAATTAATGGTGTCTCTATTACAATTATAGTAGTCTACTGTAGTTTGATATCCTAAGCTTTTTTGCATGGCTCAAATATAATATTCTTAAACTAATAACTTTAAGACATAAAAAAGGATTTTACAAATACTTGTAAAATCCTTTCAATTTATTATTTTAAATAGAAAAACTAGTTACTAATATCTCCAGATCCTGTTACCTTTTTAGTCACTTTTTTAGGATTACCTTTATATTCGATATCTCCAGAACCAGTTACTTTTGCTTTTAAATTATCTTTAACATAAACAACAATTCCGCCAGACCCGGTAACTTTTGTTTCTGCATTATCTGCTTGTAAGCGTCCACCATGAAAATCTCCAGAACCAGTAACACTAGCCTCTAAGTTTTTGGTTTGTCCTGTTATTGTTAAATCTCCAGATCCAGTTATCGTAACATCAACGTTAATAGATTTTATATCTAAAGTCATGTCTCCAGATCCTGATATTTTAGTTTCAAAATTATTAGAATCTATAGTTGCATTAGAGGATACATTTCCGGACCCAGCAAGAGACACTTTGTCAATATCATCAAAAGGAATAGTGATTGTGATCGTTTTGCTTCCGCTTGGTTTTAAGTTGATATTGTTTTTGATTTTAATAAGTAAATTGTTGGACTCAACTTCTGTTATGATATAATCTAATAGGTTTTCTTCTCCTTCAATAGTAATTGTGCCTTCTGTACCTTTTACTAATTCAAAATTCATCCAACCGGCTAATCTAATAGTACCATAGTCCGAAGTAGACCTGGTGATAGTTGTAACGTTTCCATTTCCTTTAATTTTTTTTCCATTTCCCCATTGGGCATTACAAGAGGTAAATACAAGTAAAGCTAATGATAATACTAATGTTTGTTTTAATGTTTTAAGGACGCTACTCTTGTGGTTTACGTAGTTGTGATTTGTTGTTGAATAATTCATGATGATTGATTTTTGTGTTATTAATTGATTATTTATTCTCAAAAGACACGCTTCCGTATTCTGAGTTTATTTTTATTAAGTTTCCGGAATCCTTTTTATAATGAAAACCAGAATAGTATTTATCAGTGTTTTTTAGGCTTTTGGTTTCTATTTCAAAGTCGTCGTGCCCATTAAGTCCTCCATATTCTAAACTGATATCAAAATTGAAAGCATATTCAGGATCTATTCCTATTTTTATACCTACATAATCAGATTCAATATTTATATTTTTGGCATTTTTGGTCATTTTTCCTATTTTAATAGAGCCATAATCTGCATTTAAATTCACATTTTTATAAACGTCACCTAAAACAACAGTCAAATAGTTTCCGTTACCCGAAATACTGTTTAGTTTGTTTACACGTAAACTGCCATAGTCACAGTTGTAATTTATGTTCTCTGCTATTTCAATAAGAGATTTAGTGTAGTCTGCTGTGATATTTAAGTCTTTAGTTTTTGCTACAGTAAAACCGCTATAATCGGCATTTATTTTTCCACTTTTTATATATTCAAAATAACTATTATTGGTGTAATCAAAATAGATTACGTTATTATCCGCAAGTAGCTCTTTAGTGGTAATTTTACCGTAGTCACAATGGATTTCGGCATGACCTTCTAAGGTATCAATGGTAATATTTCCGTAGTCATTATTTAAATTGACATTATTAGTAATTGGTAATTTAACCACGTAATTAATTTTCATATTAACATTATCGTTGTCAGACCAATTCCACCAAGCATTTTTTTTCTTTTTGCCAATAACGGTTTCGGCAGATACAAAACTTGCGTTAGCAGAAAATTCGACATCTATCTCATTTGCTCTGTTAGCAACTTCATCTGCATCATTCCCATTAGTGGTTATAGTAACTTCAATAGTTATCGTGTTTCCTGTCCACGTAATAATATCTAAATTACCATACTTATTGGCTATTTTAAGTGTCGCATCATCGTTAACAGTATACTCCTTAGTGATTGTTTTCTTTTTGGTGTGTTTGCCATCCCAATTGCCGGTATTAGAAAATGCAAATAGCGGAAGCAGTAAGCAGAGGGTTAATTTATATAGTAGTTTCATAATTGTTTTGTTTTAATGTTTTGATCGCTTCAATTTGTAAAAGCGTGCTTTGCAGTAAATCTATTCTGTTTTGAAAGTTGGTAATCATCGCATAAATAACACGTTGGTCTTCGCCACTTTCTATTAAGTTTAATTTTAAATTTTTGTATTCTTTTTCTAATTGTCCTAATCGCAATAGGGCATCGTTTACAAGTTGCTCCGTTTCTGGGCTTTTTTCAGTATTCAGTTTCTTTAACTCAAACGTGATGGTGCTTGCAAAAAAACTTTGTGTTTCTGCTAGTTCTGGAGAGATACTTGCTAAATCCTTATCTGCAGTATCTGGCTTTAAATTAAAAGTAATGGTTAAAATTAAAGCAATAGAGGCGGCAACAGCAAGTAACGGTTTCCAATAACTAGATTTATTACTAGTCACTTTAAGGTCTGTTTTTGAAGCGTTTAATTTGTCCATAAAACGCTGTTGGTGTCCTAGTGCAGGAGTTTCAACATCAAATTGATGGTCTAAATTTTTAAATAACTGTTCTATAGTATCGTTCATAACAATTAGTTTAATTGTTCTAGTTTTTTTCTTAGACTGTCTTTAGCTCTAGAGACTGTTGTCCTGCAATTAGCATAACTGATGTCCATAATTTGACTGATTTCTTCATAATCATAACCTTCAATTAAATTTAAGGTTAAGGCAATTCTGTAATTAGATTTAAGCGTATGTAACGTGTCTAAAATTTGTTTTACTTTAACGGATGGCAATTCAGTTGTTGTATCTACGCCTTGTTGGTCTTCAATTTTATATAATACATCATCCAATGCAACATCCTCGTTTTTTTTATTCTTATTAAACGCATGTATGCTATTATTAACAACAATACGTTTAAGCCAAGCACTAAATGTGCTTATTTCTTTTAGTTTATTTAGCTTTGTAAATGCAGTCAAAAAGGACTCTTGCATAATATCTTCGGCTTCAAAACTATTGTTCACAATTCTAAATGAGGTATTGTACATCGCTTTGTAATATCTGTTGTAAATCTCCAATTGTGCTAATTGGTTACCAGATAAGCAAAGTGTTATAAGCTGCTCAATATTGTGTTTGGTTAGTGTCAAAAAATGGTTTGTTTTATATAAAGAGGAAAGTTAAAACACTTTGTTACAGTTTTTGAAAAAATAATTTAAATTTTATTAATTAGTATTGTATTGCTTTCAAGCGGGTAAGTACTCCTTTTGAAACAAGAAACTTAAAAAGTGGCACATTAATTGAATTTTTAGTACTGTAAATGAGTTATTATATATTGCTAGTGTTAAGTAAATCAGTATGATAGCTAAAAAAAATATTTTAATTTTAAAAAATTAATAGTCTAAATTGAGCCGTTAACGTGACATTATGACTTATATATATCTATGAAAAAATCTAACTTTATATCGCTTGACAGTTTGTCATTACAGGATTTTGATGAAAATTCAGAGTTAATACCTTTAATGACGCCTGAAGATGAAGAAAAAATTGCAAAAGAAGAATTACCAGAATCGTTACCAATTTTATCATTGCGAAATACCGTATTGTTTCCTGGTGTTGTAATACCTATTACAGCAGGACGTGATAAGTCTATCAAATTAATTAACGATGCTAATAAAGGCGAAAAAGTGATTGGAGTAGTCTCTCAAATAGATGAGGACGTTGAAGATCCAAAAGCTAAAGAGCTACACCAAGTCGGTACCGTTGCTAGAATTTTGAAAGTTTTAAAAATGCCTGATGGTAACACAACCGTTATCATACAAGGTAAAAAACGTTTTGAAATTGATACAGTAATTACAGAAGAACCTTATATTAAAGCTACAGTTAAGGAAGTGCCTCAAGCTACTCCTGCTAAGAAAAATAAAGAGTTTGCAGCAATAATAGATTCTATTAAAGAATTGGCTGTACAAATTATTAAGGACAGTCCAAATATTCCTACAGAAGCTACTTTTGCTATTAAAAACATTAAAAGTGATGCATTTCTAATCAATTTCGTGTCCTCAAACATGAATTTGTCTGTAGACGAAAAACAAGCACTTTTAGAAATTAACGATTTAAAAGAAAGAGCTTTAGAAACGTTGCGTTTTATGAATGTCGAATTCCAGAAATTGGAACTTAAAAACGATATTCAATCTAAAGTACAGAGTGATTTAAATCAACAACAACGCGAATATTTCTTAAATCAGCAATTAAAAACCATCCAAGAAGAATTAGGTGGTGGTAATGCCGAAGAAATCGAAGCGATGAAAAAACGTGCTAAGACTAAAAAATGGGACAAAAAAGTAAAAGAACATTTTGAAAAAGAATTAGCAAAAATACAACGTATGAATCCTCAGGTTGCCGAGTATTCTATACAACGTAATTATTTAGATTTATTTCTAGATTTACCTTGGGGTAAGTTTAGTAAAGATAAATTTGATTTAAAACGTGCCGAAAAAATATTAGATCGTGACCATTATGGTTTAGATGATGTTAAAAAAAGAATCATAGAACATTTAGCGGTTTTAAAACTGCGTAATGACATGAAGTCTCCAATCTTATGTTTATATGGACCTCCGGGAGTTGGTAAAACCTCTTTAGGGAAGTCTGTAGCAGAGGCTTTAGGACGTGAGTATGTGCGTATGAGTTTAGGTGGGTTGCGTGACGAAGCAGAAATACGTGGACACCGTAAAACTTATATTGGCGCAATGCCAGGACGTATATTACAAAGTCTTAAAAAAGCAGGAACGTCTAATCCTGTGTTTGTTTTAGATGAGATTGATAAGTTATCTAACTCTAATCAAGGCGATCCTTCTTCTGCGTTATTAGAAGTCTTGGATCCAGAACAGAATTCGGAGTTTCATGATAACTTCCTAGAAATGGGGTATGATTTATCTAAGGTTATGTTTATTGCAACTACTAATAGTTTAAATACAATTCAGCCAGCATTAAGAGATCGTATGGAGATTATCAATGTTACAGGGTATACTATTGAAGAAAAAGTAGAAATTGCCAAACGTCACTTATTACCTAAGCAATTAAAAGAGCATGGTTTAACGGACAAACATTTAAAAATTGCAAAACCACAATTAGAGAAAATTGTTGAAGGGTATACGCGTGAGTCTGGTGTCCGTGGTTTAGAAAAGCAAATTGCTAAAATGGTGCGTTATGCAGCAAAAAACATAGCAATGGAACAAGACTATAATATTAAAATATCTAACGAGGATATTATTGAGATTTTAGGAGGTCCAAAATTAGAACGTGACAAATACGAAAATAATAATGTAGCGGGAGTAGTTACCGGATTAGCTTGGACTAGAGTAGGAGGTGATATATTATTTATCGAATCTATTTTATCTAAAGGAAAAGGATCACTTAATATAACCGGAAACCTAGGTAAGGTGATGAAGGAGTCGTCTACTATAGCTATGGAGTATATTAAAGCGCATGCTGAAGAATTAGGTATAGATCCAGATGTTTTTGAAAAATATAATGTACACATTCACGTGCCAGAAGGTGCGACTCCAAAAGATGGACCAAGTGCGGGTGTGACGATGTTAACATCTTTAGTGTCATTATTTACACAGCGAAAAGTTAAAAAGAGCTTAGCAATGACCGGAGAAATTACACTTCGTGGGAAAGTTTTACCTGTCGGTGGAATAAAAGAAAAAATACTAGCTGCAAAACGTGCAAGAATAAAAGACATATTACTTTGTGAAGACAACAGAAGAGATATTGAAGACATTAAGCCAGAATATTTAACCGGACTTACATTTCATTATGTTTCGGACATGTTGGAGGTTATTGATATTGCTATTACTGATCAAAAAGTTAAAAACGCAAAAAAATTATAAGACGCTTAAATAAGAAATAGTCAAAATATGTTCTGTAATATTTAGATTAAGTTCAATATTTGTGTCAGATGAGACATTCTTAATATGAGGATTTGTCTCAAAAACAATTAAGTGCTAAGCTCAATTATTCTTTAATTTACTAAGGATAATTGAGCTTTTTTTGCATAAAAGTGTATGCTTTATTCAAGCGGGCTAATATGTATTTGGTAGGTATGCAGAAACGACTTTAGATGCGTAGAAAACAATATCAAGTGAGTGAGTTTGCAATACTATTTCTATTTATTAAGCACAAAAAGTGAAATTGTAGTCGGTATAACTAAAATTATGTTTTGTAATTCTGTTTTCTCAAGTAGTTCGATAATTTACTATTTTGGAGACGATAGTGCAATTATAACCTTGAGACTTATGCAATATGTATATGCTTTTTTTAAAAATAAATTATTGAAAACGAAAACGTTAAGTATTAAAGACTAATTGTAGTTAAGCGCTTGTTTTTAAATAAATTTAGCTAGGGTATATAAGATTACAGTTAGAAAAAGGACTCTGTTGACTAATTTAAATGCCAATATTTAAAAGTCAAAATAAAAGCTAAAATTGAAGTAAAAAATAAATTTACTTTATCTGCGTTTTAAAGTAGATTTATTTACTTTGCAAACGATGTTTAAAAACAAAATTGTCCCACTTTTAGTATTACTTTCTTGTACGTATAGCTACGCGCAATTGGGAGGGCAATCGACATATCAATTTTTAAATTTAGTATCATCACCGCGTCAAGCGGCATTAGGAGGTAAGGTTTTAACTAATATAGACTACGATGTCACGCAGGGTTTATATAATCCATCCGCTATTAATCAAGAAATGGATAATCAATTGGCCTTAAATTTTAGTAATTATTTAGGAGGTATCACATATGGTACAGCAGCCTATGCTTATACATGGGACAGGCATACACAAACCTTACACGCAGGAATGACCTATATTAATTATGGTGATTTTGATGGTTATGATGAAAACGGAGTGTCCACAGGTACATTTACAGGAACAGAAGCTGCGTTGTCCTTGGGATATGCATTACAAATTGGTTATTCGGACTTTTACTTTGGTAGTAATATTAAGTTTATTACCTCTACTTTAGAGCAGTATAGTTCTATTGGTATTGCGACAGACTTAGGGTTGATGTATGTTGATGACGATTTAGAGTTTCAAGCAGCATTGGTGGTCAGAAATCTAGGAACACAAATAACAACTTACGCTGGACAACGCGAAAGCTTACCCTTAGATATTACTTTAGGATTATCTCAAACATTAGAACATGTTCCAATACGTTGGCACCTAACATTTGAAAACTTACAACAATGGCCAATTGCAGTGTCCAATCCTGCTAGAGCAACTACAGATCTTGAAGGTAACCAAACAGAAGAAAAAATAGGCTTTTTAAACAATGTTATGCGACATACAATTCTTGGCGCAGAGCTATTTCCTGATAAAGGTTTTAATATAAGGTTAGGATATAACTTTAGACGTGCTGAAGAGTTACGTATTGTTGATCAACGTAATTTTTCTGGTTTATCAGTAGGATTTGGAATCAAAATAAATAAGCTGCGTTTTAGCTACACTCATGCTAAATATACAGCAGCAAGTAATGCTAGCTTCTTTGGGTTACATATTGATTTGCGGTAAGGTTAAAGCTTGTTTTTTTCGTTTAAAGACTACTCGTATTTAAAGTAATATGATTTTAATTTTAATTGTTTCCAAATGAAATATTTAGTAACTATAATTGCTTATTTGTGTTGTTTACATTCATTTGGACAAGATTTAAACGACCTTAAGATAAAATTGGATGTAATAGAGAATAGAATTGAATTCAAAATCGATTCAACAGGCTTGTCAAAATTAGTTTTGCCGTCTTTTTTATGTTCAGGAAGTAAATCGGATAAAGGGTGGCATGTACAGGATGTTAATAATGACGGCTTAAAAGATTTAATATATTCAGGGTATTGTCAACCGTATTTTCAGACCACTATATTTTTAAATAGTAACAATGGATTTAAAATAGTCTACGACTATCCAGGAGAGTCACTTTCAATAACAAAAACAGCAAAAGAAACGAAACTCATTATTATCAAAGATAATATGGGCTGTGATTATTATTCAAATTTGATAGAAGTATCTATAACTAACAACTCTAAAGTATCAAAACAGACACTAGCGTATCATTTTGATACAAAAAATGGAATGGACTAATACATTAGTATATAAATCCATATCAGGGATTTTAAGACGTTCTCCTGTTGTAGATGATACACAAAAAAAAGATGTCTGTACAGGCGAAGCAATTATTGGGAATCATATAGATCAATTGATGGACCAACAGGTTGTTGTACTACGTAAAAAAAAGGATTGGCTTTTGGTCATATTAGAAAAGAGTGAAGGGTATTCTATTGTAGGATGGATTAAGAAGTAAACACTGTATTAGTTAACTTGATTATAATACACGATACTATGGCTATTAAAATGCTCCAAAAATAGTAGTTTTTATAACAGTCCATTCGCTTTTTAAAATCCCATAACAACACGTATTACGTCTAAAACCATCATTCATAACCGTGTTTTGACGTAAAACACCTTCTAAAGTAGCACCTAGCTTTTCAACAGCCTTTTTTGATTTAACATTGCGTTCGTCAACTCTAAATTCTACTTTTTCAAACTTTAAGGTTTCAAAAGCATAACTCAGCATTAAAAATTTTACATGACTATTCAGGCCTGTGCCTTGAAAATCATGCCCTATCCAGGTCCAACCAATATGTAAGACTTTGTTTTTGTTGTGTATTAAACCAAAACGGGTACTTCCAGCATAGGCTTGTTTCTCCTTATCAAAAATAATAAAAGGTAAGGTGGTGTTATGGTAAAAACCGTCTACAGCGGTTTGCACATAAGATTTAAGTTTGTCAGGGGTAGAGATATCGTTTGGAGAATAGTAAATTAAATGGTGTTCCGCAGCAATTTCAGTTAAGTGTTTATAATTACTTAAGTCTAAAGGGATTAATTTTACCCGATGGTTTTCAAGTGTAGGAGCTGTCATTTTTGCGCTATGTTTTGTATTTTTACATTAAAATTAAAGATACATGAAGTATTCTAAAGAACAAGTGTTGGCTATAGCAAATAAAGCTAGTAAAAACACGTTAATGGAAACCTTAGAAATTGAGGTTGTAGATTATGGAGCGGATTTTTTAGTCTCGAGGATGCCTGTGACTCCTCGCGTACATCAACCTGATGGCGTATTACATGGCGGAGCAACAGCTGCTTTGGCAGAAAGTGTTGGTAGTTTTGCATCGCATATATTTTTAGATTCTGAAAACTTAATGATTAGAGGATTAGAGATAACGGCTAATCACTTAAAAAGCATCAGCTCGGGATATATCTATGCTAAAGCTACATTTTTACATAAAGGACGTACCACGCAATTGTTAGATATTAGAGTAACGGATGAAGCGGATAATTTAATTTCGATCTGTAAATTGTCGACTATTTCTTTACCAAAAAAGAAATAAATGATGACTTCTAAAGCTTTTTTTGAACAACTATCTACTCATTTTACAAAGGCGTTACCTTTTGTGGCGTACAGTAAACCGAACGAAGGCTCGGTAAAAGCATTACTTCAAAATAGTAATCAGCTTCATTATACCAAAAAATTTGAAGCTCGTGGTTTTGTGTTTTCACCATTTAAAAATGAAAATAATACAGTATTCTTTCCTTTAGTTGAAAGCGAAACTATGGACTGCTTGTTTGATAATTCCTTAGACGATCATAATAGCAGTAAAAGTTCAATAATAGATGCTACAGCAAAAGCAAAACATATACAGTTAGTAGAGCAAGCAATTTCCGAGATTGAGAACGGAAGTTTTAAAAAAGTTGTCATCTCTAGGGTTGAAACCGAAAATTTTTCAAAGTCCAACACCCTTTTATTATTCAAAAAACTTTTAGCGACCTATAAAACAGCAATGGTATATTGTTGGTACCATCCACAAGTCGGGTTATGGTTAGGAGCCACTCCAGAAACGTTATTAAAAGTTGAAGGGAGTCGATTTTTAACCATGTCTCTAGCAGGTACACAACAGTATAAAAACACAGTTGATGTCCATTGGGAATCTAAAGAGCAAGATGAACAGCAATTAGTGACAGACTTTATAGTTGGTAGCCTAGAGTCGTCAGTAAGGAGTCTTAATATAGGAAAAACCGAAACGATTAAAGCCGGAAATTTATTGCATTTGCAAACCAAAATTTCTGGACTTTTAAAACCTGAAAACGGATTACAGTCTGTTATTGAAAAGCTGCATCCAACACCAGCAGTTTGTGGTTTGCCAAAAGAGGAGGCCAAGCAGTTTATAGTAAATAATGAAGGGTATGATCGCGAATATTATACTGGGTTTTTAGGCGAGATTAATAGTATACAGTCAAAAACAAGAAATATCAATCGTCGCAATGTCGAGAATAACGCCTATGGTTCCGTTAAAACAATTTCGCACTTATTTGTGAATTTAAGATGTCTTCAAATTAAGGATGACCAAGCATTACTTTATGTTGGAGGCGGCATTACTAAAGATTCTATACCTGAAAATGAATGGGAGGAAACCGTTGCTAAAACCAAGACTGTTAAAAACCTCTTATAATCGTTTAATTTAGGATTAGGGTTTCGTATTTTTGTGCTACACATGAAACACCCTAAAATACCCCTAGCTCAAACCGTTATTCAGCTTTGTAAAGCTAAGAATATTCAGCACATTGTATTATCTCCAGGAAGCAGAAACGCGCCGTTAACCATTGGATTTACCCATGATCCATTTTTTAAATGTTATAGTATTGTCGACGAACGTTGTGCGGCTTTTTTCGCTTTAGGAATCGCCCAGCAAATTAAACATCCCGTGGCAGTTATTTGTACGTCTGGTAGTGCACTGTTAAACTATTATCCAGCTGTTTCAGAAGCGTATTATAGTCATATTCCTTTAGTGGTATTAAGCGCTGATAGACCTAAATATATGGTCGGAATAGGAGATGGGCAAACTATAAATCAAGAGGATGTTTATCATAATCATATTCAATATTCGGCTAATTTAAAGCAAGACTTAAATCTTGAAACGGAAAACGCTTTTGCGGAAGACTTGCCGATCATGAAAAGTATTGAAAATAAAATTGAACACTATTTAGGATTGCAACAAGGTATACAGCAACACAATGAAACCGAAATTAATAAGGCTTTTAATATTGCTATTGCTACACAAGGACCGGTTCATGTCAATATCCCTTTTAACGAACCCTTATATCAAATGGTAGACAAACTTACGGTAGACCCTGAAGTCATTCCAATGGCGGATACTAATGCTGTTGAGGACGATTTTAACGATTTCGCTGAAATTTGGAATAACTCAAAATGCAAGTTGATACTAGTAGGTGTATTGGCTCCTAATAGTATAGAACAGCAGTATTTGGATGTTTTAGCAGAAGATGAAAGTGTTTTGGTGTTGACTGAAAGCACATCAAATTTATATCATGACAAATTTTGTCCAAGTATAGATAAATTGATAGGGGCATTATCTGAGACAGAATTAGAAGCATTACAACCAGACATATTATTAACATTTGGGGGACTAATCGTGTCTAAAAAAATAAAGAAATTTTTAAGAACGCATAAACCAAAGCAACATTGGCATGTTGCAGAACAAGGAGCAAATGATACTTTTTTTGTGTTAAATAAAGTGTTTAAACAATCTATAAATTCCTTTTTCACTTCATTTTTGCCCTTAACAAAAGCTATTAAAAGTGCGTATAATCCTTTTTGGGACGCACAAATGAATATTAGAAGAGATAAACACGCGGCGTATATGTCTATAATTCCGTTTTCGGATTTTAAAGCATTTGATATCTTTTTAAATAGTATTCCAAACCAGTCGCAATTACAAGTAGGTAATAGCTCTGCAATACGCTACACACAGTTATTTGATATCAATCCGACCTTAGAGGTGTTTTGTAACAGAGGAACTAGCGGTATTGATGGCAGTACAAGTACAGCAATAGGTGCAGCAATAGTAAATGCAAAACCAACAGTGCTTATAACAGGAGATTTAAGTTTTTTCTATGACAGTAATGCGTTATGGAATAATTATATCCCTAAAAACTTTAGAATTATAGTTGTTAATAATGAAGGTGGAGGGATTTTTAGAATTTTACCTGGACATAAAAACACTGATAATTTTGATTACTTTTTTGAAACTAAACATCACCTGTCAGCAAAACAGCTTTGTTATATGTATGGGTTTAATTATAGTCATGCATCTTCTGAAGACGAGTTAGTGGTTGTTTTAAATGATTTTTATGACGTTTCAGAATCGCCAAAGCTTTTAGAAATTTTTACTCCTGCAAGAGATAATGATGCTATTTTATTAGATTACTTTAAATATGTGCGATAGTTTTGTCGGATAAATTGTACGTTAAGCGTAATTTTTATTATATTTATTTGGTGATAAAAAAGTGAGTAAGAAAATTTGTATCTTTAATTAGCTAAAAATTATTAATTTAAATTAAAAAAAATTATGAGTAAACGTGATGACTTAATCGTAAAATATGCAGCAGATTTAAAGGATAAATGTGGAGTAACTCCTGACATGGATTTTTTAACTAAAGTTACAATTGGTTGTGGACCATCTATATATAATAAAGATGCAGCGACAGTATCAGGTTCTGACGATTCAGAATTAGCTACTGTGAAAAATAATTTTTTAATTAAAAAATTAGGTTTAGCTGATAGTGCAGATTTAGATAAAGCTATAGATTCTGTAATTGAAACTTACGGAAGATCAAATAAAAATAAATACAGAGCAGTTGTGTATTATTTATTAGCAAAACACTTTAAAAAAGAAGCTATTTACAAATAGAATAAAAAAAAATATATAAAAAAAGCGTTACAGTTCTGTAACGCTTTTTTTATATGCTTACATTTGCAAAATGATACGAATAGGAGAATTTAATACACTCGAAATTTTAAGAGACACAGAACCTGGATTATTTTTAGGTGATGCAGATGGTAATGAAGTTTTATTACCTAACAGATATGTTCCAGAACAATTTGAGATTGGTGATGAATTAGAGGTGTTTGTTTATTTAGATAATGACGAACGTATTATCGCAACAACTACAGAGCCGTTTATAATTAATGGAGAGTTTGCAGTATTACGTTGTAACGAAGTGTCTAAATTTGGAGCTTTTTTAGACTTTGGATTGGTAAAAGAATTATTTTGCCCATTTAAAGAACAAGCATTTCCAATGAAAAAAGGAGGATGGTATTTAGTGCGTTGTTATTTAGATGATGTAACGGAGCGTTTAGTTGCTTCTAGTAAAACCAATCAATTTTTAGATAATAAAGAATTAACTGTTGCACAATTTGACCAAGTAGATATTATTGTGTCGCATCCAAGTGATTTAGGGATGAATGTTATTGTAAATAATATACATACAGGATTGATTTATAAGGACAGCATTTTTCAAGACTTAAGTGTTGGAGATAAGTTAAAAGGTATTATTAAAAAGGTAAGACCAGGAAATAAGTTAGATATCGGTTTAGGAGAAATAGGATATAGAAATATCGAACCTAATGCAGATAAAATCATGCAAGAATTAACGGATAACAATGGGTTTTTACCTGTAACTGATAAGTCTAGTCCAGAGAAAATTAAGGACCTTTTACAAATGAGTAAAAAAACATTTAAAAAGGCCATCGGTACACTTTACAAGCAAAAGCTAGTAGAATTAAAAGAGGATGGGATTTATCTAAAATAAATTTTATTAAAGTAATACCATAGATTTTAAATCGATAAAAGATAGGAAAGTAGTGTAACTCAGGTTGTACTACTTTTTTTTGGTATAATGATTAAGTAATAATGGTTTTAATTTGTTTTTGGTAATACCGTTAACAAGCAAGATTAGCTTTTGTTTTGTTTACATTTTTCGCGTAGTCAATAGCATTATATAAATTGTCAAAACGATTAATTTCTATCTTTAAAAATAGTTTTTCCATTAAAGCGTTAAACCAGCTGTTCTCGCTTCTTGTCACTACAGAATAACCATTTAGTTGATTATCATTATAAAATTTTAACCAATCAGAAGGTTTTACAGAATAATTGTTGACACGGTTAGAGATGTAATATATGTTTTTTGTAGGCCCGTAAAATTTTCTTATTTCTTCCACAACATATTGTGCTTCCTCCCATGTGTAGGTCACATTTTCATTAATTTCTGAAATGACAATGCCGTCTAAGAAATAGAAATTACCACTACTTGTAATGTGTATGTCTTTAATTTGGTTTGCAATGCTTGAGTTGATTATATTCATAAGGTTAATAGCTTTAAAGCTAAATTAATAAATGTGGTACCTTTTTAAGATTCTGAATTCCTTTTTATAGTAGTTATCGATAAAAGATAAATATTATCGCTAAAAAACCAAAAAGCTACCCAAAAGAGGTTAGTACTCTTTTTTTAGATAGCTAGGGTTAAGTGACTTAAATAAAGACACTTATTTGAATAGGTAGTTTAATTTACACTATCAATTAGGCTTGTTTTATTTAAAATGTAATTGTTCATTTTAATATAGGCTTCGTTTAAATTTTGGAAACTATAAACGGGCATTTCACAGAATTTTTTTTCAATATTAATACTCAAATGTTGAAATGCAGAATATCCGATAATACCATAATAAGCCAAATTCGGAAAAAAATTATTGTATTTTTTATAATCTAAAACTTCAATAGAGTATTGGTTTATTCTATTAGATAAATAGCCAAAAGGCTTATTCTTTGTTTCGTAAAAAGCATAAATAACCTCAAAGCAATTTTTAGAGGTTTCTGCTGTAACATGCATGCCTTCGTTAATTTGAACTACAACTAAATTTTCAAAAAAGAATAAGTCGGCCAAAGGAAGGCTTAAGGTTTGTTTTATATGCTTGTAAATAGGAGAATTTAAAATATTCATTTTTAAGGGATTAATTAAATGTTAGACAAAGATAGCATGTGTTTTTGATGTTCGTATTAAAATTAGATGAATATCTAATCAAATCGATAAACGGTATATAATATAGCTTAAAAGTTGTTTTTAAATGAAGTTGTATATCGTTTTGTCATTGTTTTTCAATGGTTTATTGTATTTAAATATTTGTAAGTATTTTACTTGAGTAGAGATAAATGAAAGTCATTCGATAAATGGAAAAGTAATTATTAGAGTACAATACATTAATTATGTATTTTTATAACTTCAATATTTAATGATATTTTATGGAGGTTATAGATTGGCAAAAGGCCAAAGATTATGAAGATATTACATATAGTAAATGTAATGGTGTTGCACGTATAGCATTTAATAGACCAAATGTTAGAAATGCCTTTAGGCCTAAAACAACTAAGGAGTTATATGATGCTTTTTATGATGCGGGAGAGGACACGTCTATAGGTGTGGTATTATTATCTGCTGAAGGTCCATCCACTAAAGATGGGATTTATAGTTTTTGCTCTGGAGGAGATCAAAAAGCAAGAGGACACCAAGGTTATGTCGGAGAGGATGGTTATCATAGATTAAATATATTAGAAGTACAGCGTTTAATTAGGTTTATGCCTAAAGCCGTTATAGCAGTTGTTCCAGGATGGGCTGTTGGAGGTGGACATAGTTTACATGTCGTTTGCGATTTAACTTTAGCTAGTAAAGAGCATGCTATTTTTAAGCAAACGGATGCTGATGTCACTAGTTTTGATGGTGGTTATGGATCAGCTTACTTAGCTAAAATGGTAGGTCAAAAAAGAGCTAGAGAAATCTTTTTCTTAGGAAGAAATTACTCTGCACAGGAAGCTTATGATATGGGAATGGTCAATGCTGTGATACCTCATGACGAGTTAGAAACGACTGCTTACCAATGGGCACAAGAGATTTTAGAGAAATCGCCAACGTCTATTAAAATGTTGAAATTCGCTATGAATTTAACAGACGATGGCATGGTTGGACAGCAAGTATTTGCTGGAGAAGCGACACGATTGGCTTATATGACAGACGAAGCTAAAGAAGGGAGAGATGCGTTTTTAGAAAAACGTAAACCTAACTTTCCAAAACAATGGATTCCATAATATATGAAGAACCTTACCAAATGGTTGTCGGCAATGCGCTTACGTACATTGCCATTATCTATTTCTGGAATTATAGTGGCCGCTTGTTTAGCTAAATATAATGGTGTTTTTGATAGTGTAATACTAGTGTTTTCTATTTTAACAACACTTAGTTATCAAATACTATCAAATTTAGCTAACGATTATGGAGACGGTGTAAAAGGGACGGATAACGACCAACGCATTGGACCTGTCCGTGCCTTACAATCTGGTGCTATTACGCACCAAGACATGTATAAAGCCATTAGAATAAATGTAATTATTAGTGTTTTACTGACAGCTATATTGATTTATGTCTCTTTTAAAGCCGAGTATTTGTGGTTAGCGCTTTTGTTTTTTGTGTTAGCAGGGATCTCTATTTATGCAGCTATAAAATATACCGTTGGAAACAATGCGTATGGTTATAAAGGTAAGGGGGATATTTTTGTATTTGTTTTTTTTGGTTTAGTAAGTGTTTTAGGATGCTATGTCTTATTTGCAAAACAGATAGATTTTATTGTCATTTTACCTGCAGTAGCTATAGGATTATTAAGTACAGCGGTACTTAACCTGAATAACATGAGGGATATTGTATCTGATGTAACAGCAAACAAAATAACATTGGCTGTGAAATTAGGGGCTGAAAAGGCTAAAAAATATCATTATTTTTTAATAATTACAGCTATCGTATTATCGGTTTTATTTGGTGTTATTTACTATAAATCACCTTTAAATCTGATTTACTTTATAGCCTATATTCCTTTAATATTGCATTTAAAAAAGGTCAAATCGGTTACTAATCCTAAGGATTTTGATCCAGAATTAAAAAAGTTAGCATTAACCACAGTATTGTTAAGTTTACTATTAGGTATCGGACATTTACTGTAATAAATACATTACCATGAAAATCACTTTTTACGGTCACGCCTGTTTAGGTATTCAAATAGAGGATACGCATATTTTAGTAGATCCATTTATTTCAGGAAACCCAAAAGCTGCTCATATCGATATTAATACCATCAAAGCAGATTATATATTGTTGACGCATGCACATCAAGATCATATTTTGGATGTGGAAGCAATCGCAAAACGCACCGATGCGGTTATTGTTTCTAATTTTGAAATTGTAACTCATTTTCAGAATTTAGGTTTTGAAGGTCACCCAATGAATCACGGTGGGACTTGGGATTTTGACTTTGGAAGTTTAAAATATGTCAATGCTATCCATACATCATCTTTCCCGGATGGGAGTTATGGTGGGCAACCTGGGGGTTTTGTTCTTGAAGGTGAACATAAAAATATTTATATAGCAGGAGATACAGCGCTAACTTTTGATATGAAGTTGATCCCAATGCAAACCAAATTGGATTTAGCTATTTTGCCTATAGGAGACAATTTTACAATGGGAATTAATGATGCAATCATTGCTAGTGACTTTGTGGGGTGCGATAAAATATTAGGATATCATTTTGATACGTTTGGTTATATCGAAATTGATCATGAAGCAGCTAAACGTAAGTTTTTTGAAAAAGACAAAGACTTAATGCTATTAGGAATAGGAGAGAGTTTAGAACTGTAATAATTATCTAACCTGGCTTTTCATTACTTTACGATGTAAAAGTTTAGGAAAGAAGCGTTTTAAATACACGCCCAAAATTTCCCTTTTTCCAATATAGGCTTCAAATTTTTCTTTTTGAATAGCTTGTAACATGCGGTCACAAAACTCGGCAATAGATAAACCATTTTCTGTTGCCTGATCTTGACTATTTTGTAAACTACCATCACCAATTAGTGCGTTTTTAGCAATATTTGTATTTACAAATCCAGGACAAATAAGTGTTACGCTTATATTGTCTTTTTCATGTTCCATACGTAGCGCATCAAAAAAACCGTGTAAAGCATGTTTTGCTCCGCAATAACCTGAACGGTAGGGCGAACTAAATTTACCCATCAAACTAGTAATAACTGCGTAATGTCCAATGTTGTTTTTTATAAAATGAGGTAATAAGGCTTTACTTAAAGCTACGGTCCCTAAGTAATCCACTTCCATTAATTTTTTATCTACGCTAATAGCTGTGTCTATTATTAATGAGCGCTGACTAATACCTCCATTATTAATTAAAAGATCAATTTTACCAAAGTGTTTTATAGCTTGTGTTACAACGGGTTTCATGTGGTCGTAATCTGCCAAATCAAAGGGTAATACCGCTACATTATCAGGGTTTGGGCAAGCTTGTTTTATTTGGTTTAAAGTGGTTTCATTCCTTGAAGAAATTATTAATTGACACTCTAATTTAGACAAGGCTAATACTAATCCTTTTCCAATTCCGCTAGAAGCGCCAGTAATCCAAACTACTTTATTTTTAAACGTCATGTAATCGTTGATTTTTAGGTGAATTTACAAAAATATTTAAGTATTTTTGATTTCATTATGAAAGCAACCTATCGCAAACATATTTTAGAATTTAAAAGACCTAGTGGTACCTCGCGTGGTATTTTAAAAACTAAGGAAACTTGGTTTTTAATTATCGAACATGATGGTAAACGTGGTATTGGAGAATGTGGTGTTTTAAGAGGCTTGAGCGTAGATGATCGCCCTGATTACGAAACGCAATTACAAGATACATGTAAAGAAATTGAAAAAGGATTACCGTATTTGTATGCTAAAAATGGAGAATTTCCAAGTATTCAAATAGGATTAGAAATGGCTTTTAAAAGTTTAGAGAGTCAAGATCCTTTTGTTTTATTTCCTTCTGAATTTACTGCTGGCAGAGCTTCAATAGCTATTAATGGTTTGATATGGATGGGCGATCAGGCTTTTATGAAACAACAGATTGAAGATAAAATAGCGTCGGGATTTAGTTGCATAAAATTAAAAATCGGAGCCATAGATTTTCAAACGGAGCTAGATATTTTAAAGGGTATCAGGCGTAATTTCAGCGAAAGCGATATAGAACTACGTGTGGATGCTAATGGTGCGTTTAAACCTTCTGAAGCTTTAGAAAAACTAAAACAGTTATCAGATTTTAATTTACACTCTATTGAACAACCAATTAAAGCAGGTCAATTTACAGACATGGCGAAACTTTGTGAGCAAACGCCTTTGGACATTGCTTTAGACGAAGAGTTGATTGGTGTCTTTGATGATGTTAAGAAGTTGGATTTACTACAGGCTATCAATCCGCAGTACATTATTTTGAAACCTAGTTTTATTGGCGGGTTTAAAGGGAGTGATACTTGGATTAACTTGGCTGAAAAACAAAATATAGGGTGGTGGATTACCAGTGCTTTAGAGAGTAATGTCGGGCTTAATGCTATTGCACAATATACGTACACAAAAAACAGTGATTTACCACAAGGTTTAGGGACAGGAAGCCTTTTTACTAATAATATTACAGCGCCTTTACAAGTAGAAAAAGGGACATTACAATACGATACAAATACTAATTGGGACTTTAAATTTTAGATTATGGATTTTATAAAACAAGCATTTACTGTTAAGCATGAATTTTGGCGTTACCTAGTGGGGTCTTTAATTATTGCTGTTTTTGCAATGCTTGGACAAATACCGTTTACTATTGCGGCAATAGTGAAACATATTGGAAATGGCGGTTCTGCTTATGATATAGATGAGTCTAAATTAATGACCATTTTAGAACCAAATTTAAACTTGTTTTTATTATTACTCTCTTTTGCTTTTGGTTTTGTAGGGTTGATTATTGTTGTTAAAAATTTGCACAAACAGTCTTTGTTATCTGTTACTACAGCTAGGCCTAAAATAGATTGGAAGCGTGTAATGTTTTCTTTTTTGTTTTGGGGTGTAATATCTTCAGGAATGGTACTTATTGATTATTATGGTTCGCCAGAGAATTATGTGTGGAATTTTGAGCTAAACCGTTTTCTGATTTTAGTGGTAATCGCAGTGTTATTAGTACCAATACAAACAAGTTTAGAAGAGTATATTTTTCGAGGGTATTTAATGCAAGGTTTTGGAACGGTAACAACTAGTAAGCAGTTCCCTTTTGGATTTATTTTTACAATATTATCTATTCCTATATGTTCTCAAATTATTATGATTAATAATTTTAATGCAGAGGAAGGATTAGGATTGGCTGCGATTGTCATTGGAGTGGGCGCATTGATTTTTGAATTTTTAAAAAAGAGAAATGTTTTTGAGTCTGAATTGAATGAAAAGTTAGTGGTATCTTTAAGAAGAAAATGGGTGCCATTATTGATTACCTCAGTGATTTTTGGAGGGATGCATGTTTTTAATCCAGAAGTTGGTAAATTAGGGTATGGTGTCATGGTGTACTACATTGGAACAGGATTATTTCTAGGTGTTTTAACATTAATGGATGATGGAATGGAGTTATCTCTAGGATTTCATGCTGCCAATAATCTGTTTGGAGCCTTATTGGTTACTGCAGATTGGACGGTTTTACAAACACACTCGGTTTTTAAAGATATATCAGAGCCTGAAGCAGGTTTTGGAGATATTATTATCCCTGTATTTGTTGTATTCCCTATATTGTTATTCATTTTTGCTAAAGTTTATAAATGGACCAATTGGAAAGAAAAATTATTTGGAAATATAGAAGCACCAGTGATTGATGATAATTCAACTTTAGACTAAAGATATGACTCCTAGCTATAATAAAGTACACAACAGATTTAAGTTAAATGGTATTCATTTTTCTTTTGAAGACTTAAAAGAGGTCGCTTACAGCTTTATTAAAGAAGGCGAATTGTTTGAACAGGAGATAGGGGCGTTTTTATCTGATTGGATCGATCATAACGATTTTATAATGGTTAAAACTTCAGGGTCAACCGGTCATCCAAAAACGATTAAGCTACAAAAACAAGCCATGGTTAATTCCGCTATTGCTACAGGTGATTTTTTTAAATTAGTGCCAGGGAATTCGGCTTTATTATGCTTGCCAGCAACATATATTGCAGGAAAAATGATGTTAGTGCGTGCTATAGTTTTAGGATTAGAGATAGAGAGTGTAGAGCCCACAACAAATCCCATTTTTAATACAAAAAAACAGTACGATTTTTGTGCAATGATTCCGGCGCAAGCCGAAAAAGCGATGCAGAAACTTAACAATATAAACACACTTATTGTTGGAGGAGCTCAAGTATCATCACGGCTAAAACAACAATTTCAAAAGGTGACAACTAACGTTTATGAAACGTATGGTATGACCGAAACAATAACACATATTGCAGTCAAACAAATCAATGGTAAAGTGACAAGTTATTTTACGACTTTACCAAATATTGTTATTAGTCAAAACACAAAAGAGTGTTTGGTTATTGATGCACCACAATTAACAGTAGATCAGATCATCACTAATGATGTGGTTAAGTTGCATTCTAAAACAACCTTTGAATGGTTAGGACGTGTTGATAATGTTATTAATTCTGGAGGTGTAAAATTATTTCCGGAGCAAATTGAGGCTAAACTTCAATCTAAAATGGGCTCTCGTTTTTTTATCAGTTCTGAAGCCGATCCCACTTTTGGAGAGGTCGTTATACTGATTATTGAAGCAGATAAAGATACTTTAAATGCTAACGTATTTTCGGATTTAAATGCGATTGAAACGCCTAAACAGGTGTATGCTATTTCCGCTTTCGCTGAAACGACTTCAGGCAAGGTCAATCGAACTGAAACTTTAAAAAGTCTCAAAAAGTAACGTTGCCTAATTCATAATAGCACTTTACTCAATATTGGTTTTGTAATTGTTACTTTCATTCTAGGTTTGTATTATACTTAAAACAACCATTATGAAACTAATCAAACTTTTTTTTCTTCTTATATCAGTAACTCTTTCTGCTCAGGAAGTACCAAGAATTAAACTTCAAGATTCCACTTTTTTAGCTTTAAAAAAATTAGAAGTTAAAACAGAAGTTGTGGGTAATATAGCCACCACAACCTATACTATGAGGTTTTATAATGGTACAGATCGTGTTTTGGAAGGAGAACTAGCTTTTCCTTTAGGCCAAGGTCAGTCGGTAACCAATTTTGCAATGGATGTTAATGGTAAAATGAGAGATGCCGTAATTGTTGAAAAAGAGTTAGGACGTGTGGCTTACGAATCGACAATACGTCAAACCATTGATCCTGGATTGTTGGAAATGACAAAAGGAAACAATTATAAAGCTAGAGTTTATCCAATACCAGCTAATGGTTATAAAATGCTTAGCATCACTTTTGAACAAGAAATGATTGCTAGTAATGGGAAGCATAGGTATACTATTCCTTTTAATTTTCAGGAGCCTTTAGATTTCTCTTTAGATGTATTGGTTTATAATGTTGCTCAAGATCCTAAAGTTATAAGTGACAATCCTTACAAATTAAAGTTTAAAACTAATGATGGTATTTTAAAAGCATCTGTAAGGGATGTTAAAGCTTTAGTAAATACAGCAGTTGTTTTAGAGTTTCCAGTTGGGAATACGGAAAACGTAACGACCTATGATAATTATTTTAATGTCTATAAATTATTTAAACCGCAGACCAGAATAAAACAAAAACCAAAAACGATTAGTTTATACTGGGATACATCATACTCTATGCAGTTTAGAAAGTTAGAATCAGAAATGAAGCTTTTAGAGGCTTATTTTGATTATTTAGATACCGTTCAAGTTGATTTTATAGCATTTAATAATGCTACGAATAAGACAAAACGATTTAATATTACTAATGGGAATTGGAAACTACTTAAAAAAGAAATTGAGTCATTAGTGTATGACGGTGGTACATCTTATTTAGATTTAAAAAATACCGCTAGCGATGAGATCTTATTTTTTAGTGACGGTATGTTTAATTTAGGTGAATTACAAGATGGGTTTAAAGGAAATATGTATACTATAAACGCTGTTAGTTCTGCTAATCATCAATTTTTGGAATACATTTCAAACCAAAATAATGGACAATATATTAATCTAAATTTTACAGAAACAAAAGAAGCATTACATACTTTGAAAACAGAAACGTTTAAGTTTTTAGGTATAGATAATAATAGAGCAATATCAGAAGTTTATCCCTTAGTAAATACAGCTATTACTAGTGATTTTTCAATATCTGGAAAATTTGATACAAATACGACACTGCAATTAAACTTTGGGTATGGTAATGAAGTCACTGAACATGTTGAAGTAAACTTAGTAAAGTCTAGTTTTAACAGTTTGGTTAAACGTTTGTGGGCAAAAAAGAAATTGCAAGCTTTACATAGTAATAAAGAAGAAAACAAAGCGGAGATTATTTCGCTAGCAAAGAAAAACCATTTGATTTCTGAGTATACGTCGTTAATTATTTTGGATAGAATTGAAGATTATGTACGTTATAAGATCGAGCCACCTGCGGAGTTAAAACCAGAGTTTAAAGAGCGTATGGCTAATAACGCTAATGAAGAAGCAGATAGGTTAGAAGACATAGAAGACAGAAGAAATCAACTTTTTGAAGATTACTTAGATTTAAAAAGTTGGTATGCTACTAGTTATCCGATACTAACTAAAACTAAAAAACCACAGCCTATTATTGATCCGGTAACGCCTCCTGTTGTGCAACCAACGACAACAGTTCCAGAACCAGAAGAGGCGACAATCAACAGATCTCAAACTGAAGAAGCGAATGATATTATCGTCCAAAATCAAATAGATTCTAATAAACGAATAGTGTCTGGTTTAATTTTAGATGACAATGGGTTACCTCTACCAGGAGCAACTTTAATTTTAAAAGGAACGTCTAATGGAGCATCAACAGATTTTGATGGAAAATATGCTATAAACGCAGAAGTAGGAGATATCATAATGGTTGATTATGTGGGGTTTTATGATAAAGAAATAACAGTTGGTGACTCAAATTCTATTAGCACAATATTAGAGCCTAGTGAGGATTTGGACGAAGTCGTTATTACGGGATATGTAACACAAAGAAAAGAAACGCTTTCCTATTCTGTTCAAACAGTACAATCAGAATCCATTGAGTCAAAATCAGTGTCTGATGCTGTTCGAACATTAAGTGGTAGCGTTTCAGGAGTAGCAATTACTAATGCCTCTGGAGAAGTAGGAGCTAGTCCAACAATCACAATTAGAGGGGCAAGTACAGTGACTAATAATGCGACACCGTTGTATGTTATTGATGGGGTTGTAGTCTCTGATGATGCGTTTAAAGCTGTAGCAACGGATACAATTGATAGTTTGACTGTTTTAAAAGCGGCGTCTGCAACGTCGTTATATGGAAGTAGAGGAGCGAATGGTGTTCTGGTAATAACAACTAAAGAAGGTCTAAAAAATAATGCTGAAGAAATTAACGCATTAAACGATAAAATAAAGGACGACATAAACTTTAAACCTTGGTCTTCTGATAGTAATTATATTAAAATATTGCAAGCACAAACAACGCCAAAAGCAGCTTATGATAAGTATTTAGAATTAAGAATAAAATATCGTAATACGCCTTCTTTTTTTATAGATGTAGCGGACTATTTTGATGCTATTCAAGAAAAAGAGTTAGCAATTACAGTCGTGTCTAATTTAACTGAAATAGATTTAGACAATCACGAAGTTATGCGGGCATTGGCTTATAAATTAGAGTATTTTCAACAATACGATTTAGCACTTCATGTGTATAAAGAAATCTTAAAACTAAGACCAGAAGAACCGCAATCAACGAGGGATTTAGCATTAGCTTATGAAAGCGTAGGTAATTACCAAAAGGCATTTGATTTGTTGTATACGATAATAGATGGGCAGTTAGTCGAGAAGGATTTAAACAAACGGTTTTATGGAATAGAACACTTAGCATTTATTGAAGCGAGTCATTTATTACAAACACACAAAAAAGAAATCAAATTAAATGACACTCAAAAACAGCTTTTACAACCAATAAAATTAGATTTACGTGTGGTAGCAGATTGGAATCACAATGATACTGATTTAGATTTATGGGTAGAAACACCTAAAAACAAATCTATAAGTTATAAAAATAACCGTTCCGATTATGGTGACCGTTTATCAGAAGATATGACGGATGGATATGGTCCAGAAGAGTTTATGATTAAAAAAGGATTGAAAGGAGACTATGAGATTGAGTTAGATTATTTTGCAGATGCCGTACAGAAAATATCAGGTCCAACAATATTGAAAATCACCATATTTAAAAATTATGGAAGTAAAAATGAAACGAAAGAAGTCAGAATATATAGATTAGATAGTAAAAAGGATGTGCTAGAAATCGGGTCAATATCATTTTAAATAATAGATTCTAAGTACTATTTAAATAACAAAAGGAACGCTTTAAGCGTTCCTTTTGTTATTTATTATTCGAATGTATGGAAAAAAGTCATCTTATTATTAGGGTTTTTTTGTAGTAGTTTTTTTGCATCTTTATGTTGTTCGATGAATGTACTTAAATCTGTGCCTTTACATATTCCGTAATCATAATGGTATTTTATAATTTCGATATCAAATTTTGTTAAATTTACAGGGTCTTGGTGACATCCAGAAAAGAAATTTTCGCAATCTAACTGATTATCAAATGTAAAATATCCTAAAGTTTGTACAAATAATGTTTTCATTTTATGTAGCCTTAAAGTTTCATTAAATAATTTATCATCTCTTATTCTAATAGCTCCTTTGTAAATTTGACTTCCCGTATTTTTCCAATGAATATAAGAGTCTGAATATGTATTGTTCGACATTCTACTTTCGTACTCATAATTACTAGAATAATAAATAATGTAATTAGAATCTTCTACTTTTTTCACAACGTATAATTGTAAAGAATCTACTTGATTGACAATGTTTTTGGCAAAATGTAAAAAACTTTTTTTTGTTTTATTTGGAATGTTTTTGCCGAAGAATAATTTAATGGGCTTTTTCCAGTACTTTGATGTTGTAGAGTCATTATAAATATTGTTTTTATGAAAAAAACTAATTTTAGTATATTTAGCTAAAAAACTATCATCTTTATAAGTATATGGGACACTAGTTCCTTTCTTATTGAATGCAATGTTTTCTTTCATTAAAATTAAAAGAATGCCATCTTTTTCGATTAAATTTAAAGAGTCTTGTTTAGAAAGTGGTTCTTTATTTCGTTTTTGATATTCTTTTAAAGGAATATAGCTTTTAGTAATTGTATGTGTTACTTTTTTTTGAGCATAGCTACAATTGATACAGGCAATAAAAAAAAGTATTTTAAAAATTATTTTCATTAATTTTTTATTTTTAGTTTTCGAATTTCTTTGAATATTTTAAAGTCAACTTTAAAATCATAAATATGAAAATAATGCATTTTAAGTAATAATATGTCGTCTTTATTTAGTCTATTAATTTGGGTAGTTTTAATATTTAAAACAGAACCATTAGGAGCTCCATATGTCAATACATTAAAATTACCTAAAGAGATGAAAAATGCTTTTTTCAACTTTGTCATCATATTATCATCCTGAAATATCGAAGGACTTAAGGTTAGTAAACAAGCATAGGTATTTTGATTGTTATCATTAAAATTTATTCTTGATATTTTTTCAAAAATTAAATTTTTTCTTTCTGCTTCAGTAAATTTATTTAGTACTTTTTTTGATATACCGTTAAAATTTTTGTTAGCTATCTTAATATAATAGTTACTATCATCAAGAGAATTAACAAATGAAATTGATAAATTCTTTATTGTTGGAATATCATTTATATAACCGATAAATTCCTCTCTTAAACTCTTTTCTATATTTGGATCAATATAGATTTTAATAGGTTTTGAAAACTGTTGAATCGAACTGTTTTTACTAGAAAAAATGGCGTTTATATAATTACTAGTTAAGGATTCGTTTAATAAATAGTCAAATTGATTTATAAAACTTAGTTTATTTGGGGGAGTTTTTAAATAGGTAGTGTCTTTTTTAGTATTCCTATCATTTTCTTTAATTACTTCTAAAGTTACTTTTTCTCTCAGGTTTAAAGAGCTATTGATGGTTTGAGCAAAACAAAAATTTGTAATCGGAATTAATAGCAGTAATAGACGAATTCTGTTAGTTGGTTTCATGTTTTAAAAATAAGAATTTAAAATCGTTTTTTATAAACTAGCTCCTCATTTAAATCATAGATTCGCCATGTACTAATTTGTTTATCTTTCCGATATTTACCGGAAATTTTTAAAACACCGTTAGAGTAATACGATTTGTAATGACCATGTTTTAAACCATCTTTTAATTCTACCGAAAATCTAACGTTTCCATTGGCATATTTCTTGGTGAATTCTCCAGCAGTTAAATCTGTTGGATAGATTTCAGGAATATTAAAAATGGTCTCCTTATTAATAGAGTCTTCACTAATAATGGTAGGATTAGTTTCAGGTGTATTAGGTATTGCAGTATCTGTAAATGTATAGTTTAATTTAACGTCTTCTGGCGATTGGTAGTCTATCACAATCTTGCTTTCAAAATAATTTCGTTCTGGAGTTAACTGAATACCAATTAAAGGAAAACATATAAAATAATCTTTATTAGCTTTTAACTGTTGTTTGGTGGTGTTATCTACAAAGTCGTAAGCATTATTATATAAACTAGGGGTGTTGATGTAAGCAAAGATACTAGAACGTTTATCAAACTCGTCATCAAAGTCTTTAAAGGCTTCAAAGTCATTTAAAGTTTGTTTATTAGTGTAGGTATTGATAATGCTTTTTAAAGTGTTAGGTTCGTTACTAAACACAACATAATCGTCAATAATAGTATAATATGGTTTTTCAATATCAGAGAATAAGTTACCTAGTAATATCTTAAAAAAGCCTTTGATGGACATAAAGTTAATAGGATACCCTTTGTAATTAACCTCTTTGAATTTTACAGGTGTACGTTTTCTAATTTGCTCTAAAATAAAATCTAGATTTTCTTTGGCGTCATCAATATCGTTAGCTTTAATAACTAACGCTATATCTTTTGTTGATTCTGATACATTAGAGTGGAGTTGGAGCAATGCAATTTCATCATCAATCCAACTAATAAAATGTTTCTTGATGTTAATCTTCAAGAAATTCTCGACTTGTTCCGTACCATCTAAATAACTTTTAAATTGTTTAGGGTTTTCTTTTTGGATAGTTTCGAAATTGTCGTAAAAGGCTTCAAAACTACTAAAACCAAAACTTAAATATAAAGCCGTTTCTTTAGGAGCAATACTACTGATGGTCCGTTCTCCTTTTCCTGATTTTTGAAGTGCTTTAAGATAAGAAGATGCTTGGTCGTTAGTATTGGTAATTCCGTTAGCGACAATAGTATTATCATCTAAATCAAAGCTAAAACCGCTAAACTCTAAACTTTTACTTAGTGTTTCAGTGGTATAACCAGGTTTATTAGAAAAGACTTTAACAAATTCATCTAAATAGTCATATTGAAAGTACACTCTAAACATATCGTGATACCCCACTTGTTTTTTGACTTCAATAAAATTTAAATTCCGACCGATTACGGGTTCTGAATATTGATCAATAGAGGCTTCTAATAGCGTATGCGTGTAGGACGCAATCATTTGATTTTCTATAAAGCTTAAGTATAGGGTCTCTCTGTTTTTTGTATCGTAAATTTCGGTAATTTCTTGTTCGTGATATTTACGTTTACTAACAGTATAATTACTATTGATTAAGGTGTTTAAATTATTTTTAAGTAAATTAAGTTTAGATATTTTTTGCAAGTCTACAACATATAAAAACCCATATTTTTTAGGCGCATAAACATGCGCCGAAATGACGATGTCTCTGTTTCCTATTCGGTTAAATGTCCCTTGTTTTTGCTTAAATATAGTGTCTAACTTATTTAAGTTTTTAGCCATTGTATTAAAATAGGCATTAGTATTTAAATGTTTCCAAATATCACTTTTGCTAATCGCATCCCAATTGCTAATGGGTTTTTTAGTTTCAATAATATAAACAGCATCTTTTGGTACTAGGTAAATGGATTGTATATTATCATTATTATCAAAATAAAAGACATAAACCTGATATAATCCATAACTAATAAATAATGTTAGAAGTATAGAAAGTAATCCTCTTTTTTTTAGTGCCATATAATGTATATCTATAAAAGTGTAATTTTGTTAAAATGTGTGTAGCATTGCAATTACTGGATCAGTTATGCCATCACAAGAATCAATTAAAATATTATAATTTGATTGAAGCTTGTCGTAATGAAAAATACTATTTTAAACTTGTAAAACGCCCATGTTAAATGGCTTCTCAATAGGTGCGTGGTTAGCAGCCTCAATACCCATACTAATCCAAGTTCTAGTATCTAAAGGATCAATAACGCCATCCGTCCAGATGCGGGCTGCTGCATAATAAGGAGATACCTGATCGTCGTAACGTGATTTGATTTTATTAAATAATTCCTCTTCTTTTTCTTTAGTAATTGTTTCGCCTTTCTTTTTAAGAGAAGCTGTTTCAATTTGTAATAAGACTTTAGCAGCACTATTACCGCTCATAACAGCAAGTTCTGCACTTGGCCATGCAGCAATTAATCTTGGGTCATAAGCTTTACCGCACATGGCGTAATTTCCAGCACCATAACTATTACCTAAGATAATAGTAAACTTTGGTACAACACTATTACTAACGGCGTTTACCATTTTAGCACCATCTTTAATAATTCCAGAATGCTCACTTTTACTTCCTACCATAAATCCTGTAACATCTTGTAAAAAGACTAACGGAATTTTTTTCTGATTACAATTTGCTATAAAGCGTGTCGATTTGTCTGCACTATCATTATAGATAACACCACCAAATTGCATTTCGCCTTTTGCATTTTTAACTAGCTTACGTTGGTTTGCAATTATACCTACAGCCCAACCATCAATTCTTGCATAAGCAGTAATAATCGTTTTTCCGTAATCTTCTTTATATTCATCAAACTCAGAGTCATCAACGAGACGTTTTATAATCTCTTTCATGTCGTATTGATCGGCTCTAGATTTAGGTAAAATACCGTAAATATCTTCAGGATTCTCTTTTGGTTTCTTAGATTCATTTCGGCTAAAGCCGGCTTTATCGTAATCTCCAATTTTATCAATCAAACGCTTAATTTTGTCTAAAGCGTCTTTGTCATCTTTAGCTTTGTAATCTGTTACACCACTAAGTTCGCAGTGTGTTGTTGCACCACCAAGTGTTTCATTATCTATAGTTTCTCCTATGGCAGCTTTGACTAAATAACTACCGGCAAGAAAAATACTAGCGGTTTTATCCACTATAATAGCCTCGTCACTCATAATAGGCAAGTAAGCACCTCCGGCAACGCAACTCCCCATTATTGCAGAAATTTGAGTAATTCCCATACTACTCATAACAGCGTTATTTCTAAAAATGCGCCCAAAATGTTCTTTATCAGGAAAGATTTCGTCTTGCATTGGTAAATACACACCAGCAGAGTCTACAAGGTATATAATTGGTAATTTATTTTCTATAGCAATTTCTTGAGCTCGTAAGTTTTTCTTTCCAGTAATAGGAAACCAAGCACCTGCTTTAACAGTAGCATCGTTTGCTACAACAATACATTGCTTCCCTTTTATGTATCCCATTTTAACAACGACACCACCAGAAGGGCAACCGCCATGTTCGGCATACATCTTATCTCCAGCAAAAGCTCCAATCTCTATACTTTTCTTTTTACTATCTAGTAGATAATTTACACGCTCTCTAGCAGTCATCTTACCTTTGGCGTGTTGTTTTTCTATTCGGTTTTCTCCACCACCTAATTTAACTTTTGTTAATTTAGATTTTAGGTCAGATAGTAGTAGTTTGTTATGATCTTCGTTTTTGTTGAAGTTAATGTCCATTAGAATTTTTTTATTTGTTGTAAAAATACAAAAGATAATAGTGTAATGAAACTACTATTTTAAATGTATTGGCTAATTTTTGTTTCAATCTCAATATAAAACATGGAATTAGTTTCCGTGTAATATATATGATTGTTTTTTGTATCTTTGTGAAAAATAAACAATACAATGAAAAATATAATAGCCTTTGGAGGTAGTAATAGTTCTACTTCAATAAATAAACAATTAGCGACTTACGCTTCGACATTATTAGAGAATGTATCGGTTGAAGTTTTAGATTTAAATGATTTTGAAGTGCCTGTTTATGGAGTCGATTTAGAAGCGGCATCAGGTTTTCCGGATAAAGCAAAGCAGTTTTTTGATAAGATTACCGATTCTGACGGAATTATAGTGTCATTAGCAGAACACAATGGTGCCTATACAGCTGCATTTAAAAACCTGTTGGATTGGTTGTCTAGAATTGAGGTTAAAGTATTTCAAGACAAACCCATGTTATTAATGAGTACGTCCCCAGGACCAAGAGCAGGACAATCTGTATTTGATATGGCAGCAGAGAGGTTTCCTAGACATAATGCTAATATCGTCGCTACTTTTAATTTACCATCATTTAATGATAACTTAAAAGACGGGACTATGGTTAATGCTGAATTAAATAAAGGTTTAATCAAAGCGGTTAGTACATTTTCTGAAAATTTATAATAGTTAAACAGGAAAGATAATGGCTGGTTTTGCAGAAGAAATTAAATCAAAGTTTGAAAGTAACAAAGTAAAAGCGATGCTTAATATTTTGTTTACAGCAAATCATATTACAAGTTTTCAAAACGACTTTTTTAAGCCTTTTGGATTGTCACCACAACAGTATAATATTTTAAGAATATTAAGAGGTGCAAAAGAACCTATAAAAGTGCAAACCATAAAGGAGCGTATGGTAGAGCGTGCACCTAATTTGACACGTCTAACCGATAAGTTGTGTGATAAACAATTAATTAAACGTATTCCTTTTCCTGGAGACAGGCGAGTAGTGTTAATAGAGATTACTACAGCGGGTTTAAATCTTTTAGAACAGATTAAACCTAATAATCCACTACATCATTTGTTAGATAATTTATCAGAGGACGAGGCAGGACAATTAAGTGATTTATTAGATAAGTTGAGGACTACTATAAAAAAATAAAACGAAGTTATATAATGAATATAGTTATACATAAAGCAGAAGATCGTGGTTTTGCAAATCATGGTTGGTTGCAAGCAAATCATAGTTTTAGTTTTGCTCAATTTTTTGATTCAGAAAAAATACAATTTGGAGCTTTACGTGTTTTAAATGATGATGTTATTGCACCAAGCATGGGTTTTAGTACTCACGCTCATGATAATATGGAAATCATTACAATTCCTTTAAAAGGCTCACTGAAGCATAAAGACTCTATGGGAAATCGTTGGGAAACTATAGAAGTAGGAGAAGTGCAAATTATGAGTGCCGGAAGTGGCTTAAAACATTCTGAAATGAATGCAAAAACAGACGAGTACTTAAGTTTGTTTCAAATTTGGATTATTCCTAATAAGCAAAATGTAGTACCACGTTATGATCAGCAATTTTTTAAAGCGGAAGATAGAGCGGGTAAGCTACAAACGTTAGTGACTTCAATGGGAGGAATAGAGGATGGCTTGAAAATACATCAAGATGCTAAGTTGTCTCGAATTGATTTAAAAACGGACGAGTCTTTTACTTATAAGACTAAAAGTGAAGGTCATGGAACCTATGTTATGATTATCTCTGGAGCGGTGTCTATTGAGAATAATACATTACAAAGTAGAGATGCAATAGGTGTCACTAGTACTGATAGTTTTTCAATTAATACTACAACGGATACGCAACTACTTTTTATTGAAGTGCCAATGTCATAGATAGTCTTTAAATAATATCAAAAAAGCATCCTAAATAGGATGCTTTTTGTGTTAAAATAAACGATATTTGTAATTCACATTTTACTAAATTAGATTATGGCAATGAACAAAAATACTGTGTTAGCTTGGGCTACCACAATTATGATAATAGTAGGATTAGCATTAATTGCATTAGGAGCTTTTAGATATGACGATGTAGCCGGTTGGGGTTTTGCATCTGTAGGCGTTGGTTTTTTTGCTGTTGCATGGGTATTTAATGCGCTTAAAGGTCGTGTTTAATTAAGTCAAATAGGCTTAAGAACAAATAACAAAAATCAAATTAACAATAATATGTCTGACGATAAAAAAGTAATTTTCTCAATGTCTGGTCTTACCAAGACATTTCAAAGTGCTCAAACACCAGTATTAAAAAATATATACTTAAGCTTCTTTTATGGGGCTAAAATTGGAATCTTAGGTCTTAACGGATCTGGGAAATCTACATTGCTTAAAATAATAGCAGGGGTTGATAAAAACTATCAAGGTGATGTTGTGTTTTCTCCAGGATATTCTGTAGGATATTTAGAACAAGAACCAGAATTGGATAATGATAAAACAGTTATGGAGATTGTACGTGAAGGTGCAGCAGAAACCGTAGCTATTTTAGATGAATATAATAAAATTAATGACCAGTTTGGACTAGAAGAAGTATATTCTGATGCAGACAAGATGGAAAAGTTAATGAACCGTCAAGCAGAGCTTCAAGATCAGATTGATGCTTCTAATGCTTGGGAGTTAGATACCAAATTAGAAATTGCTATGGATGCGTTACGTACTCCAGATGGTGATAAAAAGATTGGTGTATTATCTGGAGGGGAAAGAAGACGTGTAGCTTTATGTCGTTTATTATTACAAGAGCCAGATGTCTTATTACTGGATGAGCCAACCAATCACTTGGATGCCGAGTCTGTACATTGGTTAGAACACCATTTAGCGCAATACAAAGGAACTGTAATCGCAGTAACACACGATAGATACTTTTTAGATAACGTAGCAGGTTGGATTTTAGAACTAGATAGAGGAGAAGGTATTCCATGGAAAGGAAACTATTCGTCTTGGTTAGATCAAAAGTCTAAACGTATGGCTCAAGAAAGCAAAACAGCGTCTAAGCGTCAAAAGACATTAGAACGTGAGTTGGAGTGGGTTAAGCAAGGGGCTAAAGGACGTCAGACAAAGCAGAAAGCACGTTTGAAAAACTATGATAAATTAATGAGTCAAGACCAGAAACAACTGGACGAAAAACTTGAAATTTACATCCCGAATGGACCGCGTTTGGGATCCAATGTTATTGATGCTGTTGGTGTAAGTAAAGCATTTGATGATAAGTTATTATACGAGGATTTAAACTTTAGTTTACCACAGGCAGGAATAGTTGGTATTATTGGTCCAAACGGAGCAGGTAAGACTACTATTTTCAGAATGATTATGGGAGAAGAAACGCCTGATAAAGGTGAGTTTAAAACGGGGGAAACGGCAAAGGTGTCTTATGTTGATCAAGCGCACTCAAATATAGATCCTGAAAAAACAATTTGGCAAAACTTTAGTGATGAGCAAGAATTGGTGATGATGGGAGGAAAGGAAGTTAATTCTAGAGCCTATTTAAGTCGTTTTAATTTCTCAGGAGGAGAGCAAAACAAAAAAGTAAAATTATTGTCTGGAGGAGAGCGTAACCGTTTACACTTAGCAATGACACTTAAGGAAGAAGGTAACGTCTTGCTTTTAGATGAGCCTACCAATGATTTAGATGTTAATACATTGCGTGCATTAGAGGA
Organism: Olleya sp. HaHaR_3_96; assembly: GCF_019278545.1. Lineage (NCBI taxonomy): Bacteria > Pseudomonadati > Bacteroidota > Flavobacteriia > Flavobacteriales > Flavobacteriaceae > Olleya > Olleya sp. HaHaR_3_96. Next base: position 3,254,803 of record NZ_CP058987.1, on the reverse strand, counting down.
AGGTTTAGAGAACTTTGCAGGATGTGCAGTTGTGATTTCTCACGACAGATGGTTTTTAGATAGAGTATGTACTCATATCTTAGCATTTGAAGGAGACTCTCAAGTGTATTTCTTTGAAGGTGGATTTAGTGAATATGAAGAAAATAAGAAGAACCGTTTAGGTGGAGATTTAATGCCAAAACGTATTAAGTATAAAAAATTAGTGAGATAAGTCGTTTTGCTAATGGATAATAATAAAAAAGCCTGCATTTGCAGGCTTTTTTATTTAGTATAAATGAGTGTTATTTATTTTGTAATCTGACAAGTCTAGTTTTTCTAGAGTCTTAAAATTTTTATCAAAAGCATCAATTTCTTTACGCCACTGTTTTTCTGGAGATATAGTATACAGCCCTTTTTTACTTATAATCGTAATTATTAAAATAACAAGATTAAATATCAAAATACCAATGATTAAGTAGCTATCCATTGCTATACATTTTTAAGGTCTTTAATTATTTTTTCAAGTCGTTTTACTTTTATTAAGCTAATGGTTAATAAAGTCAATATCGTAATTAAGGCAATAGATAAAATTGTAATCAATTTTTGATGTGATACCTCAGTAATTGCTTCTGTTAAATTTTGCAATACAAATAAAAAATTGGAAGTCATATATTATTAATTTTGGACTTAAGATATTCAAATATAATGATTAATTATCTGAATACCAGTCTAATTGCACTACTTTTATGTCGGGATTAGCGTTATTAACTAAAGTTTTAAACTTAGCAACATCGCTTAAACCTTCTGTACCTCTATAGTGATAAGGATAGACTTGTTTAGGTTTAAAATCTAAAACAGCACTAGCAGCACTATCTACAGTCATTGTATATGGTAAATTCATACATACAAAAGCTTTGTCTATATTTTTAAGTTCTCTCATTTCAGGAATGTCTTCCGTATCTCCCGAGATATAAATACGTTGTCCTCCAATAGTTAAAACATAACCATTACCACGACCTTTAGCGTGAAATTTTAGAGCGTCTTCACGTAAATTGTACATTGGTATAGCCTCTATAATAGTGTTGTTGACTATAGAAGTCTCACTATTAGCTATAACATTAAAGTTTGGCTTAAAATCTTCAGGAAACTTATCTACTACTGCTTGTGGAGCCACTATTAAAGCATTTTTTAAATCTAAAGCTTTTAAAGTGTCAAAATTTAAATGGTCACCATGTATATCTGTAATTAAAACTATAGTCGGTTCTTTTTGCCCCTCAAAAGCTTCTTTTCCTCCAGTAGGATCTACATAAATAGTCTCTTTAGCATAATTTAAAACCATCGTAGCATGTGAAATAGGGATAATTTCCACTGTGCTTACTGTTGTTGAGGTTGTTTTTTTGTCAACTTTAATAGTGTCCGTTTTTGTTTCATTTTTACAACTATTTAAAACTAAAGTCATTGTAAATAAGGCTACTGCTATTTTTTTCATTTTTTAAATTTTGTTTTAAAGATACTTACTTTTTTTTTCTTTAAAATATACTGTAACATTTTAATAACAATTAATACTTATAATATGAGCAGTAAATATTTTCACAACTAATATTTTTTAACGAAATTGCTTACGTTAAATTTATCCAACCTTAAAAACAAAAATATATATGTCTGATGATTTTGATTTATTAGAAACAAACTCTAATGAAAAAACCGAAAAAGTAGATGTCAATTGGGGAAAAGCAATTGATACCATGAAATCTAAACTAGCACAAGAAGATGATCCAGAAAGTCGTCAAAAAATCTTGAATGCCACATTGGATGATGTTGTTGGAATGGCAGAAAAAGACCGTACGACACTTTTAGATGCTATTAAGGATTTAACAGATTACCAGGATGAGGTTGGTATTTTATTTGAGCGTTTTTCTTCATTAAACGACAAAGAACAAAAAGTAATTGACGATGCTCAAAAAGCATTAGAGCGTGCAAAAATAGAATTAGAAGATGCACAAAACAAACCAGACACTTGGTGGAATAATCTTTGGGGACGTAAAAGCAAAATCAAATCTGCTGAGAAAGCGTTAGAGGCTTCAGAAAAAGTACGTGCTGGAGCAGACAACAAAGCAAAAGCGATGTTTCAAGAGCGTATTGAGAGTGCAGACATCCAAACCTTATTAAGTGAGCTGTCTTATAAGTCTCAAGCGGCAGTAACACGTCTTAAAAATCGTGAAGTAGAAATTAAAGAAGTAGAAGATAAGTTGCAAGTTGCAATTGTAGAAGCTTCTAAAAACCATACGAAGGCCTTAGAGAAAAAGGCAGAAACGGAAGCTAAGTTAGAAACACAGTACGCGCTACTAAAACAAGCACGTCAAGCCTTAGAAGAAGTAGGAGATAAGCAATCTACAGAATATTCTGAAGCCTTATCTAAAGTGACCAAGTTAGAACAAGAAGTAGAAGAGTTAGAAGGACTTAAAAATGCCTACACAACTCTTGCTGCCTCTAAGGATAGTTTTGTTCACAAACATAATTTAACGATTAAAGTATTAACGTCATTACGTAGTAACTTACAAACGCATCGTGCTAAATTAAAGTCGGATACGGAAGAACGTTTAAAATATTATGATGGTTATGTAGTCGCTTTAAAAGCACGTACAGATCAAGAATTTGCTGCTATTTTAGAGCATTTAGGAGTTAAAACAGATGAGCATATTGGAGAGACATTAGCATCAATGCACACAGCAAGTGCTAAAGCACGTCAAGAAATGATGGATAATATTCCAGTACACGAAAAGGTTATGCAAGGGGTATACCGTAGTTATGCAGAGGCTTTACATGAGATTAGAGCAAAAGATGTAGATATTCAAAAGAATTTTGCAGATCGTTATGGTATTGATATGAAAGAGATTTTTGAAGAGTATTACAACTCAGATAATACAACACCTTCAGGAGATGATGCACCAGCAGGAGCACCAAAACCAGAAGCATCAAACGACGATTTATTGTCTTAAAATTAATAGAGCGTTACCTACTTTAGCTTTTAAAGGCTAAAGTAGGTCAGGCTTTACGTTATATCTTTTGTAAAAAAACAAAAGGATGCCACTTCAATCCTTAACGCGCTTACTCATGTGTATAAGTGCGTATTAACAAGCTATCATGATTTAATAAAGTAAAAACAGTTAAGATTATAAATTTTGATCTAGTAAAGACTGTTTTTTACAACTGAAAATTTAAAATGAGTATAAACCACATTGTAACACCATTAGATTCCGCTTTTTTAGATAGCAAAGAGCAATATGTATTTTATCATAAAAAAGTAGATTTCGCATTAAAAGAATTAATTGTAGGCGTGCAACAAAACGGATTATGTACACCACAAGAAATTATATTCTTTAAACAATATTGTGACTTATTATTATATTCAATCGAAGCCATGCGTGTCAAATACATGTATGACGAAGAAGATAACATGAAGATTGATGTTACAGATTCGGGATTCCCTAATTATTTAGAATTTAGATACCTGTATAACGACTTATCATTACGTGATAATTATCTAAACAAGTTAAAAGACGTCTCTGTAATTCAAGACGAATTTTTAGACCAATTACTACGTAAAAAAGAACCCGTAAGACGTGATAAATTATTTCAAGCAGCCTCAATAGTCTATTATACATCTGTAGAGCAGCAATATATATTTAACCGTTTTGTACAGGGTAAAATAATAAAAGCCCCAGAAAATAGTGAAGCCAAATTCATGACCAGTTGGAGTTTTTATGATGTCTCATTAAACAGACCATTTGTGTGTTTTATGTACTTTGATTATGATGGAAATGATCCTCATAAAGAAAAGGAAGAGATTTACGAGGCGTTAAAAACAGTAGCAGATCGTAAAATGAATATGGATACCATGGCATATGGAATTGATAGACGTTTAAAAAATGTATTTCCAAAATACATAAAGCGATTAGATATTGGCGCCTTTCATAATGTATTTGCAAAAGATGATAATGATTTAACACATACTATTTTAGAAGCAATAAGTAAAAAAGAAGTGCCTTTAGAAGCTTATGCATTGTCTTTTAAAATTCACGAAGTATTTACAGGAGGTGATTTTAAAGAAGGTGGTTATTTTAGTAAACAAACCCTTCAAAATTGGAGCACACCTGTTAAACAAGGCTATGTATTTGCACCACATCGGATTATTCAATTATTATACAACAAAAATCCAGAAATTATGAATAAGTTGGCAAAGCCACCTTTTCAAATAGCGGATTTAAAAATGAAATAAAACCTGCAGTTAACGGCATTAAGACTTGATTCTATTTTTTAAAAAACAATGTTTTAAACGGTATTATAAAATCGAAAAAAAATAATATCTAAGTCTGTTCAAAAACGGAGATGTTTATAGAAAGCAGTAATATTAAACGTGTTTTTAAGTAAACACATTTCAAAAGAGAAAGAAAATAATTACAATATAAAAGTGAAGGAGTTGGAAAACTTCTAAAATTAAAAGCGTATTCATTCCGAAAAATTCGGTTTAAATTAAAATTAACAGCAAGAGTTAATAGTACTGATTAAATACTAAAGACTGCTAACCACATACTTTAAAAAAAACATGGAACACAACTCAACTTTCCCTATTAAAAAATCAGAATTAGACGTTTTACGTGACGAAGCTTCATCTTACCTAAAAAGTATTAGTTGGGAACAAGGTGGACGTGCAAAGAGTAAAGATAAAGACGCTAAAGACGAATCAATATTATTATACTTGTCAAAAGCAAATAATGGGTCGTCAGCATCTGTGACTTCGGTTTCTAAAACTATTTTAGCTTTAAAAAAACGATTATTACCGGATTCTGTAGCGATACCAATTCTTTTAAATCAAACATTGTATGCTGTCCAAGAAGGACTGACTTTAGGGATTTGGATAAAAGATAGTTATTATGATGCGTCAGGATTGTCTAGTCTTAACGAACGTAAATCGGCTTTAAATAACGATGGGAAAAGAGAGTACGAAAGTAAAATGCAAACGGCTAGTGCGTTTATGTTATTTGCTTCTGCTTATAAAATATTACACCTATTAAAACCTCATGCATCGGACGATCTAAGCGTCATGAAGCAAAAATTTGCTGGAATTCCAGAACTCTCTTTAATGTCTCCCTTAAAAGGCGTGTCTTGTGCTTTGTTTTACTACGATAAATATTTAGCACATCCGGACATTGTTAAGTCTGATAAAGATGTTGCTGATTTTACAGTAGTTTATTTTGAAGCGTTGATTGACGAAATTAATTTACGTAAAAGTAGTTTAGAATATACAGAGACTATTGTAGATAGAACGTATAAACTAGAAAATAGTGAATTTGCGATTTCAGGATGGGAAAATACCTTCCAAGGGACAGCAAAAAGTATTGAATTTAATAAAATACAGTTTGATCAAATAGTAGGAAACAGAGATGCCAAACACTTTGCAAGACGTTTAACAGAGCGTATGTTAAGTTACGATTTTGAAGCGAAGAAAAACCCCTTTCAAGAATTGGGTGGTTTTATGCCTGTTTTTATGGGATATGGTATTCCTGGAACAGGAAAAAGTATGCTAATTGCGGCAATAGCAACACGATTAAAAGAACATAGCGATAATTTAGATATTCCATTTTTGTTTCACCCAATGCCTGATACATTAATCAGTACGTTTCAAGGGGGATCAGCAGAGAAAATGGTGGACTGGATGAAGCCCATGCAAGACCCTACTAAATTAATTTTTGCACCAATTGATGATGCAGAAAATAACTTACAAGAACGTACTGCGCAAGGTGTGTCCGCAGGTGTAAAAGAAGTCATTGGTGTGTTTTTAAGATACACCGAAGGGGCGTATGCTGTTAATTACGGAAATAGCTCAATAGGTTTGTTTACTAACCTTCCTGAAATGTTAGATAAAGCCATAATCTCTCGTGTACAAGGACGATTTAAAATTGATGGTGCGCGAAGTGAGCATGACTTTTTAGATCAAGATCATCTATGGTGGAGAAAGTTAGATAAAACAATGCCTGACTTTGTAAATATGCAAGGACCGGATGGTTATCAATATTTACAAGACCAAGGCTTGGCAACAAATATGGGAGAAATCTTAAATATGTCTGACAAACCAACAGAATTACGTGTGTTTGATGCTTATGATAAAGCTGAAAAATTACATAAAACGACCGATCACTTGTTTTATGCGACGTTGTATAAAGAGATTCAGAAAATATTTCCATTTTTCTCTTCTCGTGATGTTAGAAATATACAAAGTGCCGTATCGTTGCGTTTAACCGATTTCGATTTAGAGCAAAGTTGGTTTGATAACCCAGAAACCTATTTCAAAAAAGATTACCAAACAAAGTTAAATATGCTTCAAGAATTAATGAAGTCTAACATGAAAGGATTAAACTTTTCTGAAATTAGAAGACAAGAAGTCGTGCGTTACTTGGATAACGTGGCAACTATTGCAGATACAGACTTTAAACGTAAAGTTGATGCTAGAGTTAATCAATTAAATATAGAAACCAAAGCAAGAGAATCATTTGGTAATGGTCAATAGAATTAAAGATATAGTTATAAATACCTTATCAAAAGGTTGGGCAACGCTAAGTGAAGTTTCATTTGCATATCAAATGAAAAATGAGACATGGGTAACTCAAAAACGAGAATCTTATGACCGAGGAGATGGGGCCACAGCTTTACTATACAATAAAGAGAAGAAGACCGTTATTCTAACTAAACAGTTTAGAATATCGTCATTTTTAAATGGTAACGCTTCTGGTTTTGTTGTAGAGACGTGCGCAGGTATGTTGGATGCTGACGAACCAAAAGCGTGTATTCTGCGAGAAATTGAAGAAGAAACAGGCTATAAAGTGCATGCGGTTACTCCGTTATTTGAAGCGTATTCGTCGCCTGGAGCACTGACTGAAAAATTATATTATTTCATGGCAGAATATTCAGAAGCGATGAAGGTGAGTGAAGGTGGAGGTTTAGATAGCGAACATGAAGATATTGAGGTGTTAGAACTCCCTTTTTCTGAAGCGTTAGTAATGCTAAATAATGGCGAAATCCAGGATTTAAAAACCATTGTGTTGTTACAATATGCGCAGCTAAATAAGCTGTTTGACTAAAATAAATTTTAATAATTATGGAAAAACCAATAAAAATTAAAAATGAATCCAATATCAATATACAAGATTATTTGTCGATTGGGTACTTATTTTTACTAATCTTAGGTGTTGTTTATCAAACGATTTATTATAAGTTTTTAGGTGTTAATATTTTAGATTATTCCTCTGTTTTAGATGTTTTAATTAGTCCAATAGCAGTGATGACTAGTAATTTTATTCTGGGATTAGCAGTTGTATTAAGTATGCTTATGGCTTATTTAATGGTTAAATTTATCCCTAAATATCATAATTGGCTAAGAAAAAAGGCAAAATATCAATCTGGGAAAAATAAATTAAAATTAGAAAAAGCAGATGCTAAATTCAAGAAAAAAAACTCAGTAGTTACTATGATTGCTTTTTATGTATTTGCTGTATTTATCGGGTTAGGTATTGGAAGTGGACATAAAACAAAGCAAAGAGTAGAGACCAACAATTATAAAATAACACACCAATTAACGTTTGACAATGGAAGTGTTCAAAACATAAAAATGTTGGGTAAAAATAGCTTGTATGTGTTTTATGTAATAAAAGGAGCTCCAGAAGTTATAATTGCTCCAATTGAAGGAAATATTAAGATGATTAAGAATTTGAAGAAAAATAATAATTAGGTTTAATGAATAAATTAAAACAAGCAAACCTATACAGAAGCGAACTAATTCCAATAAGTGGAAAATTAGTAGAGCGTTATAATCAATGCCTTAAAAAACTTGGGTTTACGGCAACAAAACTCACTAGCTTTTCAATTGACGGTATAGGCTATAGTCCAGAAATAGCAGAAGAAAAAGGGGATACGATGTACCTTAATAATGGGGAAGCTAATCCGCATGCGATTATTATTTCACCTTTACAAAAAGGAAAACCTGTTTACTCTCCATTTCATAGTTTTGATAGAGAGATGATGAAGCAAGTCTTTCAAGTACATGGACAAAAAATCAATGATATAACAAGGGATTCAGCTATTTGTATCGATTTTGACCAAGATATTGATGCATTTTACGAGCCTTTAGATGTATTAAAATATAATAAAGTATATATTAAATTTCATCTAGTAAATAACTTAGATAAAATTCAAAAAGAGCAACTAAAATTAATTGAGACGTTTAAGCAAGGGAATAATTTTATAGATGAAGATTTACATTTAGAACTATTAACATCTGCTAAAAAATATGGTGATTTACGGGATCGTGATTTAAGTTTACATAGCTTGCAATATCAAACGGATTCGTTTTATACTAAGTCCTTTGGTGGGGTGTATGTATTACGTGATTTTATTTCGCCACTCATCGTTTTTGAAGACTTAAAATGGTACAACGAAGCGATAAAAGATACGGTTCATGATATTATTATTTTCCATATTGCTCAACCGGAATTAATGGAAAAATTACGTGATCATGTTATTATCGAACATGATTTAGAGGAAGCCCTAAATACAGACCGTTACCAACGTATTAAAAAAATGGAGTTTGCGATGGCTTTAAAAGACACACAACATCCATTACGTGATATTTTGAATGATGCTGTATTGTTTAAAAGCTATTTAAATAAGTTAGATATCGAAACCAGAAAACGGGTTATGGGTGTGGAGCTGTATTTGGATAAATTAGAAGTTAGTAACCAGTATAAAATTTCCGATATTGTAGATTTAGATTTGTTTAATGCATTGCATTTACCCCATTCATCACTAATGGTTAAGCATCAGGATTTAATATGGAAGTTATTAATTAATGTTGCGCCAAGAGATGTGTTATTCTTGTATTGGTATGATAAAGAGGCGTTTTATAAGCTTTATGAGTCTTGGGACGATTCGTTTAAAGATTGGGTTATTGAAACGATTAGTAACAATATTTAAAAATTATAGACTAATTTAGTAGGAGCATTACAACAATGCTTTAGTAATATAAAAAAAGTAAAGCCATGGGTTTAGAAATCATCATATTTTTTGGAGCAATTCTTTTCGGTATTTTTGTCTATTGGACAGAGTCAAAAGGTAACGGATTATATCGTTTTTTTAATAAACTATTTAATAGTAAAGAATTACAAATGAAGGTTGGTAACAAAAAAGGCTTTATCTACAAACAAGACCTATTACCTAGAGTTTTATTTGTTGCTTTTACGTTTTTAATTGTTGCTTTAATTATTCAATTTTTAACGCCAATAGCTATTTTTAGTAGTTATTATGGAATTTCTGCTTTTGCTTCAGCTATTTTCGGAACATTAATAGGGACTTATGTGGCTAATTTTGTCCTTAAATCAGGGGAAGTAATCGAAGAACAATCGGACTCTATAGAAGATGTCGTTAAAGATGGTTTTAATAAAGGGAAAGAATTTTTGGAAGACTTAACTCATAACGATGCTAAAGTTGTCCAAGAGGCTAAAAAAGAAATTAAGGAAGACTCTAAAGCACCAGAAAAAAGTGCAAGAGAACGTTTGAAGGATAAAGGCTTGATGTAATTGGACTACAAGAGATAAGTCAAAACGAAATACTAATAAGAAGGTTGTTTTAAAAGTAAAAGGGCTATAGCCAAAAATATAAAACATGATTAAAAATTACTGGAGTAAAGGCGGAAAGCAAAAAGCAGTTGTTATCATTTTAGGATTAATTGTAGTGGCATTATTGTTTTTTTTAAGAGATGATTATCAACCATTATTACTATTTCTTAGAAAATATATTTTTATAATATTATTAAGCGGCATACTATTATTTTTTGGACTGCGTAGTTTTCGTAAATCTGCATCTACAGGGAAACGTCTCGGTATTTTAGGAGCGCTTCTAGTCTTTTTCGGGGTATTATATATTACTGGATGGCAATATCAACTTTACGACTATATGAGGACATACAATGTTTTTAATAATTTAAATAAGGTTGAAATTAATGAATTACCCCTAACACAAAATGAACGTATCCAACCGTTACGTAACATTTTTTCTATGGCTAATGAAAGTGTTGGAGAAACTAAAGATGTCTCATTACCACATTTAGTTAGAATTGGTGAAGATAATAAATGGACCATGGCTATTCAACCAACAGAAAAGTATGTTTGGCAGGGGATAAGTGATAATACGGAAGAAGTATTTGCTGTATCTAGTACAACGCCATTTCCTCGTTTTTCTAATGAAAACAGAATTCCAGTAACGTTTTCTATAGGTGAATCTTTAAAGTTTAGCAGAAATACTTACAATGCAGTAGTGCAACGTTTTAATCCATGGATGCTATTTAATTATGAGCCTAGCGATACATTTTACATGAAAAATGATTCAGGACAATGGGTAGAAGTGGTGAGTTTAATTAAATGGAAAGGTTTTTTCTTTCCTTACCCAACCTTTGGGGGTGTAATGGTTATTGATAATGGTGTACATGACTTTAATGATTATGTAGAGCGTGTTACTATTGGAAAAGGAACTTATATTTCTCCAGAGGAGATGAAAAATTATCCCTATCTAATCGGTCAAAATACCTTGTCCGAAAAAGTATCGCGCTTACAAGCAGAATCTTTAAAGTTTTTAGGTGGATTTAGTGATCCATTACCTTGGAATATGAAAACAGCGGTTAAAATACCTAACCTTCCAGATGACCAAAATCAACAACCATTTGTAACCGATTTTGATTTTTCAGATTCTAAGTCAGATGCTTATAATGGATTATATCATTGGTTTGGTTTAGAACCAGTAGGAGATGAGCGTACCAGTTTAACATTTAGTGTCTTTGTACCTGCTGATGGTAGTAACAAATTGTATTATTATGATCATGCTTCAAAAAAGCAAGGGTATGCAGGAGTATCTGCTATGCCTTTAAAGGTTATCGAATCTAGAAAAGAATATGATTGGTCTGTTAATAAGCCGGTAGAATTTAGACCATACATTAAAAATATTGCTGGTCGTAAGCGTATGTTCTTTTTAGGGACAATTTCTTCTATAAAAGCGGAAGGGTCTCAATTTGATGGTTCCGCAACTCCAGATTTAGCTCTAATTGATAGCGAATATAGAGATGTTGTTTGGATCGATGCTAAGCATCCAAGTCAATGGGAAAAATCAATTTATGATCAATTAAATGAAGCTTGGAGAGCAAGTGAAGGTATCGCCGAGTATTTTATGGATGATAAGAAGGCAACTGAGGCTATAATGAAAGATTTAAATGAGCAGTATATGGCAATAGATACAACGTCGTCTAATCATGGTAATTTGAAAAATGACAAAGACTCTTTAGAGGCATTACAACGTAAATATGACTCTATTGTAAACAAGCGTAAAGCAGATGATATTGCAAAGTTAAAGAGTAAAATAGATTCGTTAGAAAATAATAATTAAGTCATCAGAATTTTGAAACGCGGGATAAAACACTAACGTTTATCAAAATATAATGTTTATAAAAAAAAAGGCGCTAAATTTATATTTAGCGCTTTTTTTATGCATTTAAATCAAATTCCATCTTAATATCTGATCGTTTGTAAGGTGACTCTTTTTCAAGAGGGATTTCTTTAAAGCCTATTTTTTTATATAAATAGATTGCATTTTCTAACGTAGTGTTAGAATAAAGTAATAACCGTGAAAAGTGATTTGTTTTAGCAAAGTTTAGAGAATGCGTTAGTAATTGTTGGCCTATTTTTTGACCTCTCAAATTAGGAGAAACAGCCATTTTTGTCAATTCAAATCCAGGTTGGTCTTTTAAAGGCATAAACGCATAAGTCCCTACAATTTGAGTATCTAGTTTGGCAAAAAAGATAAAACCACCCTTATCAATGATATGATCTTTTGGATTGCTTAAAACAGCCTCGTCAAACGGCTCGATATAAAAGTAGGTCTCTAACCATTCTCTGTTTAAAACATAAAAATCATTAGAGTAAATATTATCAAAAGGTATTATTTCTAGTTTTGTAGACATTTAATTAAAAATTTTAATTGCAAAAAGTAACAACAGAATAGAGATTACGTTTATAAAAAAAGTCAAATTAAATATTGATTTGTCAGCTACTTTTTTTCTTATTAAATCAACAATCATCCATATAGGTATCGAAATGCTTAAAATTAATGCGGGTATTATTAATGCTTCTGAGAAGCTAATAAACCATTGTATTTCTACTTGATTAATAAGAACAAAAAGAAGTGTTATTATAAAAGTAAATACTATAAATGAAAGTCCTAATCTTATATATTCAACTTGAAGTTTAGTCATTTGTTTTAGAATTAGAGCGTATAAAATCAGTGATTAAATAAGTTATAAGTTTGCCTGTTTGTGTTGCATTCTTCTTTTTGGCAACAGCTTCGCAAATATGTAAATAATTTACATTGTCAAGCGCAGCGAAGTGATGTAAAAATTGTCTAGTTTTTTCAACTGAAAAGCCACTAGGTGTTTGGGCGCTACTAGGTGTATTTAATATGGCGTCACAATCTATTTCTATACCAAATTTAGATTTATTAACATGTGCCTCAGCGCGATGTAGTTCGCCCTGAAATTTCTTTTCATGTCTTACAGCAATTGCTTCATACGTATTATAATCTAAATGTTTATTCTCATTAAATTGACTAAGAATATCTGAAGAAGTATAATTTTCGTGTAATCCAAAAACAAAGTAACGTTTTAAAAAACCTTCGGCGTAAGCATAACTAAAACCATTACCGCTATGTCTGCCTTCTAAAGCTCTAAAATCTGTATGCGCATCAAAATTAATACTATTTACAGGCTGTTTTAAAGCCAAACTAGTACCTTTAATCATTCCGTAAGCATTATTGTGTCCGCCACCAATAGCAATGGGGATTTTACCAGCACTTACAATAGTTGATATTAGGTCTACGACGTGCTTATCTATTTCGGTTACTAATTTTCTTGCTTTAGTAATATGTTTTGGATGGTCTTGTTTTAGTTTAGACAGTTCTTCCTGTTCTGTGCTAAAATCTAGATGACCAAGTATTAAAACTTTTTCCGAGAGGTTAAATGCATTACTTTGGGTATTTAATAAAATTTTAATTGTAGCATCCCAAGTAGATGAAGTTCCTGGTTTTCCGTGGTTTGCAAAAACACCGACGTCTTCAGGGATACCAAATATAACATAAGAAACGTCCAAAGCTTTAAGTGTATCGTATATATTGGAAACACTGGTTAAAAATTGGGCATGTTCACCAAATTTAGTTTCGCCAGAACGTATATTAAGTATTTTATTTGCGATCGAATTATTTAATAAAATTAATTTATCCATTTACTTTTTATGTAGTTTTGAAAAATTAAAATTACGTTTTTATTATTTAAGGTTTTAATAAGAAACAAGAATTAACGTTTAACAATTTAAAAACAAATTACTATGGCAAATAACACCGCAAGTACAGGGTTAAAAGTAGCGTTAGGTATCGCTTTAGCATTATTTATTGGTACGGGTATTTACACTTCGTCTTTATATAAAGACAAAAAACAAAATGAACTAGAGTTAACACAACAAAAAAATGATGTGTTAAAAGACTTAAATGTAATGGCATCCAAATATGATGTTGCTTTAAGCGAAAATCAAGTAACAAATCAAAATTTAGTAGAAGCAAGAGAGCGTATTAAAGGCTTAATCGATTCTGTACAAGTTTCTGAAACAAATGTTAAGAATTTACGTCGTTATTATAATAAATACAATTCTCTAAAAAGAGAAATGGATGCGTTATTAACGGAAAATGATAGATTAAAGGTTGAAAACATGCATTTAGCGACTACTTTAGATAGTACTAATGTAAGATTTGAAGAAAGCAGAGTTTTTAATGATTCGCTTTTAATACAAAACACGGCATTGGCAAGAGTTGTAGAGAATGCAGCAGTATTAACCACAGCAAATCTAAAAGGTTTTGGAGTTATAGAGCGTAATAACGGTAAATTAATACCAACAGAACGCGCAGGACGTAGCGATAAAATTAGAGTATGTTTTACAGTCGCAAAAAACAGATTAGTACAAGAAGGAAATAAAGAGTTTTACATACAAGTTATAGATCCTAGTAGAAAAATTTTAGGTGTTAATGGGCAAGTTACATTTGAAGAACAAACACTTAACTACAGTATAATTAGTAAGTTTAATTACGAAAATGGAAATTTAGATATTTGTGAATTTGTTACAAACAACACAGGTAGTGATTTCGAAAAAGGACGTTACCAAGTTAATGTCTTTAGTGCAAACGAATTAGTATCGAGCTCTGAATTTACCCTCAAATAGGAGCTTGGCTGATATTAATTAATTATTCCAGTAAAACCTGAAAGCTAAACACTTTCAGGTTTTTTTTATGCGCTTATTTTAAGGGGGAATCATTATGTAATGACGCTCATAACTTTTTAAAAGCATATGTATGGTCATCGCATACTTAAATAAAGCCTAACTTGTACTGTTTTAAAGTTGATTGGCTTTCATTAGACTATAACTCATTTCTTTTGAAGTAGCTTAGATAATACAGAAAAGCACCCTGCTTATTTTTACAGCAATTCACTTTTAAAAACCTATTTTGGTATACGATTGTTTTGTTTATTAGAATTATGTTGTAGTTAGATCTGTCAGAATTTCTAACACAAGGCAGTTGATGAATGCAGTTTAAAACAGGTGAGAAACGTCTTAATTGTGAAGTGCTATATTAATTAGAAAGTGACTCCTACTAAATAACTTCCCCATTTATAATTACAGTATCAATATGATTGTCACCAAAAGCGTATGGTAAATAATTGTAACTAGAAATTGGTTTTGTAATAATGAGGTTTGCTTTTTTACCTTTAGTAACACTTCCATATTGATTAGAAATCCCCATTGCATAGGCGCCATTTATAGTCGCGGCATTTATAGCTTCTTCTGGTGTTAGTCTCATTTTAATACAGGCGGTACTCACCACAAAATTCATATTTCCAGACGGTGTTGAGCCAGGGTTATAATCGGAGGCTAGAGCTAATGGTAATCCAGCATCAATAATTTGTCGTCCTGGCGTATAAGGGATGCTTAAAAAATAAGAACAGGAGGGAAGAGCCACAGCAATTGTATCACTACCTTTTAAAGCCTCAATATCTTCAGAATTTAGTTCTTCTAAATGGTCTACACTTAAAGCATTGTATTTTACACCTAAAGCAATACCTCCAAAGGCATTAAATTGATTAACATGTATTTTAGGTGTTAAATTATACTGTTGACCTGCTTTAAGAATTTGCTCTGTATCGTTGAGATCAAAGTAACCTTTTTCGCAAAAAATGTCAATATAATGTGCTAAGTTTTCTTTAGCTATTTGTGGTAACATGACATTAATAATCTGATCTAAGTAACCTTGCTTATTATCTTTATATTCTAAAGGTAATGCGTGGGCTCCTAAAAAAGTAGCTTTAACCTTTAATGGAAAATCTTTTTTAATACGTTTAATAACGCGAAGCATTTTAAGTTCAGCATCCGGTGTTAGTCCGTAACCTGATTTAATTTCGATTGCTCCAGTCCCTAGTTTCATTACTGATTTTAAGCGAGAAATGGATTGGTTGTATAGCTCGTCTTCAGAAGTGTTTTGAAGTGTTTTGGCACTATTGATAATACCTCCACCACGATTTGCAATGTCTTCATAACTTAAACCATTAATGCGATCCACAAACTCTTGAGAACGATCTCCTGCATAAACAATATGTGTATGTGAGTCGCACCAAGTTGGTAATACTAATTTACCTGTGGCATCAATTATTTTATCTGCTTTTATGTTACTTATATCTACCATGGAACCAAAATCAACAATAGTGTCATTATCAATTAATAGATAAGCATCTTTGATAGTAGGTAATTCTTTCATCTGATGTCCAGATAATTTCAAAGTATTTTCTTCTCTGACCTGTAGTAATTCCTGAATATTTGTAATAAGTATTGACATAAAAAAAAGCTCTAATTTATAGTCAAATATAGACAAAATGCACAGTACTGAATACTAGTTGTCGTATTACTTATTTTAAGTTATTACTTGCCATACGTCGAAAACTTCTTTGGTCAACCAATAAATAGTATAATTTAGCATGTGTGTAAATAAAATATATGTTTGAGAAGGGAGAAAAATATTATATTGAAATATATAATTATATAACTTCATTTTACCCCATGTCTAAGGATTCTTTTGATCAGATGTTAAGTGCTTCTAGTTGTAAACAGCTAAAAGCAGGTGATGTTCTTGTTGATTCCGGTGATGTGCCAAGTAAAATTTATATGTTAAATAAAGGCGTTATGCGCTCTTACGTTAGATTGGAGAATGGAAAAGAGGTGACTAAATCACTTTTTTTACCTATTATAATCTTGGCTTCTTTTGATGCCTTGCTTAACCAGTCACCCTCTAATAGTATTTATGAATCCTTAACAGATTGTGATATTTTTGTTTTAGAGTATTTTGAGTTTAAGGCATTGTGTGAATCTAATATTGAAATTCTTGGGTTTTATGCCAAATTTTTAGAAAGCCTAATATGTGAAAAGGATAAAAAGCATATCGAATTATTAACGATGGGAGGAAAGGCACGTTATTTAAACCTTAGAAAAATGATTCCGAATATAGATAATTTGATACCACAATATCAAATTGCGAAGTATTTGAGCATTACTCCGGTACAACTAAGTCGCATTCGATCTAAATTATAGTATTTATTAACATATGTTAATGTTTATAAAATAAAATAGTTATAACCTTGCAAAGGTTATTTAACCATCCCTATTATAATTAATAACTAACTAAACGAAAAAAAACCGATAAGCTTGCTTATCGGTTTTTTGATTTTATATGTTTTGATGGATTATTTTAATGCACCTACCATGTTTTCTGGTTTTACCCATTCGTCATAATCTTCTGCTGTAACATAGCCTAAATTAACGGCTTCAACTTTTAAAGTTGTACCATTTTTATGAGCAGTATTTGCAATTTCGGCAGCTTTATAGTATCCTATTTTAGTATTTAAAGCAGTAACTAGCATTAAAGAGTTGTTTAAAAGCTCTTTAATAACATCATAATTTGGCTCTATACCAGCAGCACAGTTAATATCAAAACTAACACAAGCATCACCGATAAGTTGAGCCGATTGTAAAATATTTGCAGCCATCATTGGTTTAAAAACATTTAGCTCATAGTGTCCTTGTGTTCCACCAACAGTAACAGCAACATCATTACCCATAACTTGAGCACAAACCATAGTTAAAGCTTCACATTGTGTCGGGTTAACTTTTCCTGGCATGATAGAACTTCCTGGTTCGTTAGCTGGAATTATAATTTCTCCAATTCCAGAACGTGGTCCTGAAGCCATCATACGGATATCATTAGCAATCTTATTTAAAGACACTGCTAATTGTTTTAAAGCCCCATGACTTTCTACAATAGCATCATGTGCTGCTAAAGCTTCAAATTTATTTGGCGCAGTAATAAATGGCTGTCCTGTAAATTCTGCTATATATTCAGCAACACGTTTAGAGTAGCCTTTAGGTGTATTTAAACCTGTACCTACAGCAGTTCCTCCTAAAGCGATTTCACTTAAATGTGGTAACGTGTTTTCTAAAGCTTTAATACCGTGATCTAATTGCGATACATACCCTGAAAATTCTTGTCCTAAAGTTAAAGGTGTCGCATCCATTAAATGTGTACGACCAATTTTTACAACGTTTTTAAAAGTTTCTGATTTCTTTTTTAAAGTATCACGTAATTGTTTAACACCTGGAATTGTTGTTTTAACAATTTTAGTGTAAGCCGCAATATGCATTCCTGTAGGGAAAGTATCATTTGATGATTGTGATTTGTTAACATCATCATTTGGTTGTATTGTTTTATCTCCTTCACCAACAACTTTACCTGCTAATTGGTGAGCTCTGTTAGCAATAACCTCATTAACATTCATGTTAGACTGTGTTCCAGAACCGGTTTGCCAAATCACTAAGGGAAATTGATCATCGTGTTGTCCTTTCAAAATTTCGTCACAAACTTGTGCTATCAAATCACGTTTTTCAATAGGTAAAACTCCAAGTTCACAATTAGTATAGGCTGCAGCTTTTTTAAGATATGCAAAACCATAAACCACCTCAAGTGGCATTGATGCAACAGCACCAATTTTAAAATTATTTCTAGAACGTTCTGTTTGTGCACCCCAAAGCTTGTCTGAAGGTACTTTAACTTCGCCCATGGTATCTTTTTCTATTCTGTATTCCATCTGAAAATTAATTAAATTATAGGAGGTAAATTTACAAAATTTTGAGGTTTTAAATTGTCAGATTCATATAATAAAATTTAAAATAATAAGGCGGTATATGATGTGCGTATTATTATGATTTCTTTAAGAACAAAATATGGTTTTAAAAATAATACTATACCTTTATCGCTTAATGACAACTTATTCTCATAAATGAATTTTAATAAGAAAATTAAGAATATAAAATACTATTTTCTTGTTTTTATATTTTTAATTGTAGGCGCTGTTTTATTACAAAACCTACTAAATAGTAATAATGCTTTAGAACAACAGAAAATAGAGCAAAAACTTAAAGAGGAACATACCAATGCTTTAAACAGTGCTAAAGCAGGTATACAAGTGTATGCAAGTTTAGTCTCTTCGATTAAAAGTTATACTAAAAATGGTGCAGAGTTCCCCAATGAATACCAGCTTCAAAAATACCTCAAAGACTTATTAGAAGACATTGATTTTAATGATTCCATTTTGATTAGTCATGTTGGAACAGATCATGTTTTTAAATATGTTATTACACCAAATCAAATTGATCCTAAAAATTTAAAAGGTGTGTCTTCAAAAACATTTATTTCTAAACAAAAAATAGAGGAGTTGGATCGTTTAATGCAGTCTACTGATATTAAGCTTTTTTCACCAATAAATTTGAGAGAAGGATGGGCTGGTTTTCCATTTGATTTTTCAGCACGAAACAATAAAAATGAAATTTTAGGTTATGTAGCTCCCGTTATAAATGTCAAATATTTATTAGATTATTTTTATAAAAAAAATGATGCAAGTACCTATGTACATAAGTTTGTTGTCAATGACTCTATTGATTTAACACGAGAAGTCGTTTATAATAATACCAGAATTTATAATGAGGCAAGAGATTTAGAATATTATAAGGGTTTTGATGTAAAAGAAAACGATTATATTTATTCTACTATCGAATTATTTGGGTTAAAATTAAAGATCGGTAGTGCTTACAAAGTAAAACCTTTGGTCGGTAAACGTAGTTCTAATCTTGCTTATTTTTGGTATGCTTTAATTTCTATTTTAGTATTTATAACCTTGTATCAGTTTCTAAAAAATAGAGCTTTAAATACTAGTTTGTATGATGCTAATAATTTGGTTGTTCTTAAAAATAAGGCATTAGAAGGTAATTTACTAAAAATTCAGACCTTGATAAAAGAAGTCCACCATAGGATTAAAAATAATATGCAAATGGTGTCTGGTATTTTATTAATGCAAGAGGACGAATATGATGACGAGAATATCAAAAAAGCACTAAGAGATAGTCAAAACCGTATACAATCGATGTCTTTAGTACATGAGAAATTATATACTAACGTGACTTTGAAAGAGGTTAAAACAAAAGAGTATGTAGAACAATTATTGATGTATATCGAAGATACAGTTAAGTATAAATCCATGCAAATAGATAAAGAGATTGTTATTGATCAAGACTTATATTTTGATGGAGATACGTCTTCCGATTTAGGATTAATTATTAATGAGTTGGTAACAAACTCTTTTAAATATGTATTTACAAAAGATCAAAAAAACACGTTAAGTATCCAAATATTTAAAGATCAAGATTTTTATAAATTAGTGTATAAAGATTATGGAAAGGGATTAGGAGATGATTTTGATTTTAATAATGCAAAAACTTTAGGGATGCAATTAATAAATATTTTAACGGAGCAATTAGGAGGTCATTTAGAGTACGTTAAATTACCTGATAGCACATTTATTATTTCTTTTAAACCATTAGAGAAAAGCTTTAAGGAGTAGGTTGCTATATTTATTAACAAGTCTGTTAATAAAATTTCACTTTGTATTGGATAAAAAACAACTTTACTTTATCTTTGCTGTAATAATAAACAAGAAATTAAACACGTTATGTTCGAATTTGACCAATATTTAGGCTTTTTAGCATTTTTAACTATCTTAACCATAGGGTTTTGGTTAATGATTTTTTTAATAACTTTTGTTATTCCTTATTGGATTGGAGGAAGTGTAATTGAGCGTTTAAACGAGATTAAAGACGAGAAAAAAGCGAAGCGTACAGCTTAAGTTTTAAACTTATATATTGAAAAAGGGATATTCGAAAGAATATCCCTTTTTTTTATCATTTCCAATTCTCTAACTTATATTGAAAAAAAATGGTGTTAGCAAGTTTAACTTGCTAACACCATTTTTACTTTAGTGAAGTAGATAACTCTATCCTTCAAAATCTTCATTACCACCAAAATTACCACGTTGCGTGCGTTTCTTTTTCTGGTTAAATCTATAAGTAAAGGCTAGGTTAAAACTGCGTTCTCTCCATTGAAACTCGCTATAAGCATCAAAAGTTGGAGTAGTAGTTGTTTGTTGTCTTTTTCTACTATTAAATAAGTCGTTTACATTAAAAGCTAATGAGGCTCTGTCTCCAAATAAATCCTTACTCAATGCCATTGTAGTAGTAAAAATACCTTCAGACTTATTTTGAGCATCTTCACTAGATCCTCTATAGTTTAAGTTAGTTTGCCAATCAATTTCACCAGGTAAAGTGTACTTGTTATTTAATCTAGCAAACCAGCTTGTATTTGTATTGTCTAATGACAAACCATTAGGTGTATCTCCTTTAGTGTCATTTTGAAAAAAGTTAAAGTTTCCGTTTACTCTCCATTTTTTTGAAGGGCTATAAGTCAGGGTAAATTCAAAGCCATATCTGTCCTCCGTTGCTAAATTAATAGGCGTACGTTGTATTATAGGTAATTCTTCTCCGTTAACGAAAGCAGTTTCTCCTGTATCAAAACTAACATAGTTAAAAGCATCTGTTGCGTGAGAATAATATAAAGACGAGTTAAATGTTAATTTTCCAAACCGTTTTAAGTATCCTAAATCAAATTGTCCAGAGTAGCTAGGGTTTAAGTTAGGATTACCTTGGAAGTAATTAGTAACACTAGATCTAGAAGGGAATGGGTTTAAAAAGAACCCTCTAGGACGGCGCAAACGTCTTGCGTAACCTAAAGTTACATTTTCTCTATCAGAGATTTCATAACTTAAATTTACGGTTGGGAATAACCCCGTAAAATTTCGTTTATTATACTCTCCAGTAGTAGGTTGATCTATTGTAAGCTGTGTGTTTTCTAGACGTAAGCCTAATAAAAATGAAAATTCGCCAAATTTACTTCCAAATTGACTGTAAACAGCATTTAAATATTCTCTGAAATTTAAAACGTTAGATAGATCGGTACTAAGTTCAAACTGGTTTGTATCGGGGTCTAGAAATTGTACTTCAAAGTCTGTTGCTGTGGTATTAAAATTTCCTCTATAACCAGCTTCAAATTGACTATTTTCTCCAATTGGTAAAACATAGTCTGCTTGCAGTAAAATCTGTGTTTGCTCTTCTAAAGTGGCAACATCCTCAGTTGCTATATTATCAACGTTGACCAAAGAATTTTCATTCTCAGTATTTTCTTCATATTGAAAATCAAATGTAAATACGTGACCACTATCACTAAAGTTTTTTTGAAAATTTAAAGCATATTGTACGGTTTTATCATCTTCCGTTTCTGGGTCATAACGTACAGTTGTGGATAATAAATTTCTGTTAGAATCATATTGCTTTAAAAGGTTAGTCGTATTGTTTTCATTATTACCATCTCTGTATAAAAATGAAGTTGTAAGTGATGCCGAGTCGTTAACATACCATTCTAGACCTAAATTAGTGGTCAACCCTTTTCTAATACGATCAAAGTCATTTGTTTCATCTAAAAAATCACCATCAGATATATATTGTGTGGAAGAGGAGGAGTTACCCGGTGCTTCTCTATAGCTATAGCCCGTGGTACTAAAGATGTTTAAATCTCCAGTTCTGTAATTAATATTTCCATTTATTCCTGCAGAAGGATTGTATCCAACATTAGTTGTTATCGCTCCGTTTAAACCTTCTAGTTTACTACGTTTTAGTATAATGTTTAATATACCAGCAGTCCCTTCCGATTCATATCTAGCAGAAGGAGAGGTGATAACTTCTACTTTTTCTATTGATTCTGCGGGTAGTTGTCTTAAAGCTTCAGTCGAATTTAAACCAACCAAACCAGACGGTTTTCCGTTAATTAAAATACGAACATTATCATTACCACGTAATGCCACATTACCTTCAACATCTACTGAAACCGAAGGAACATTATCTAAAACATCACTAACAGTTCCACCACGTACGGTTAAATCTTTACCGACATTATATATTTTTTTATCAAGTCTAATTTCTACAGTTGTTTTTTCAGCAACTATTTCGATTTCATCTAAAGCTTCAAAATCTAAAGTTAAATATTGAGTTGTAAAAGTTTCATTTTTTGTAACAGACTTATTAGCTATAACTTCTGTTTTAAAGCCGATGTATTCAAAACTAACAGTGTAAGTGCCTGTTTTTACTTCTATTGAATAATTCCCATTTTGATCTGTAATTCCTCCCGAAACATCTGTAGGGCTTTTTGCGTTTTTAAAAACTACAGTAGCATATTCTAAAGGTGCATTTGTGTCTTTTTCTAGGATTTTACCAGTTATGGTTACTGTTTTTGAAGAAGCATTTTGCGCAAATGAAAAATTAAAGGCTAGAACGAGTAAGCAAAAGGTAATAATGTTTTTTGTCATAAAAATTTTGGTTTCTAGTATGACGACAAAAATACCGATAGGTTTAAAGGCGGTTGGTTAAAGCTTTGTTAAATAAAAAAAGCTTCATTTTATAATGAAGCTTTGTGTTGTGGTTTTATATTGAAAATACGTTTAGCGGGTTCGCCAATGACTGCTTTTTCACCATTAATAACAATAGGACGTTCAATAATATCTTGATACTCTATCATGACGTCTATTAGACTGGCGTCACTAAACTCATGACCATCGTCTTCTAAATGTTTAAAATTATCTTTCCAAGTTTTGTTTTCTGTTCTAATCAACTCAATGGGTTTTATGTTAAGAAGATTAATGATTTTGGTAAGCTTTATTTTGTCTAATGGTTTGTCTTGGTACTTAATGAGTTCTTGATCATTTTTATGTGTTTCTAATATTTCGAGGCAAGCATTTGAGTTTGAAGACTCAGGGTTGTGATATATTATTATCATTAGTATTAGGGAAATTGGTGGTTGCTATTATTTTTTTTTTGTAATACAGGCTATAATATTGTTTTTATAAGTTCAGTCGGTCTGCCTATTACAGCTTTATTCTCATTTGTTATAATTGGCCTTTCCATTAGCTTAGGGTTAGTCACTAAAGCTTCAATTATTTGAGTATCAGTCAGTGTTTTGTTTTTATAATTTTCTTTCCAAATAGCCTCGTTTTTTCGAACTAATTCTATAGGTTTTATTTTTAAAAGCACTACTAATTTAGTTAATTCTTCTTTAGATAAAGGATTGTCAAGATATTTGATGACTTCAAATTCTTGATTAGACTCTTCTAAAAACTGTAAGCCTTGTCTAGACTTGCTGCATCTTGGATTATGATATATTTTGATCATTTATTTATAAACTTTGATTGTCAGTTTGTTGTTGTCCCATCATCATAAGGTAGGCTTTTAAAAAGGGTTCAATAGTACCATCTAAAACAGCATCTACATTTCCAGTTTCATGTCCACTTCGGACATCTTTTATTAATTTGTATGGATGCAATACGTAATTCCTGATTTGACTTCCCCATTCAATTTTCATTTTACCAGCTTCAATGTCTTCACGTTGTGCTAATTGTTTTTGGAGTTCTATTTCATATAATTGCGATTTTAACATTTGCATCGCTCTTGATCTATTATCGTGTTGGGATCGTGTTTCTGAGCAAGATATCTGTATTCCTGATGGTTTGTGCGTTAATTGCACTTTAGTTTCTACTTTATTTACATTTTGCCCACCAGCACCACTTGATCGTGCCGTTACAATATCTATATCAGCAGGATTAATGTCGATTTCAATAGTGTCATCCACTAAGGGATAGACGTATACGGAAGCAAAACTAGTATGTCGTTTGGCATTACTATCAAAAGGGGAGATGCGCACCAATCTATGGACTCCGTTTTCACCTTTTAGCCAACCAAAAGCATATTCGCCTTCAATTTCTAGTGTTACTGTTTTAATTCCAGTAACGTCACCTTCTTGAAAGTTAAGTTCTTTGACTTTAAACCCATTTTTTTCGGCATACATTAAATACATGCGCATTAACATATTTGCCCAATCACAACTTTCTGTACCACCAGCACCAGCAGTAATTTGAAGTACAGCACTTAGACTGTCACCTTCTTCAGATAACATATTTCTAAATTCAAGATCTTCAATTAAAGATAGGGCTTTGTCGTAGCGGTTTTCAACATCTGTTAAAGTCGCTTCCTCTTCCTTAAAAAACTCGTAGATAACCTCCAGATCTTCAATAAGTATTTTAGACTGGTTGTAATCATTGATCCATTTTTTCTTCTCTCTAATGGATTTCATTACTAATTCAGCACTTTTTGAGTCGCTCCAAAAATTAGGATCAAAAGTCTGTTCTTCTTCATTTTGAAGGGCAATTAGCTTAGCATCAATGTCAAAGATATTGCCTTAACGACGTAAGGCGTGTATTAAGATCTTTAATGTTTTCTGAAGTGATCATATTTATATATTGGTTTGTAACAAAAATAGAATTATTACTATCATTTAAAAATATTTGCCAACTTTTTTTAATAATTTTATACTGTTTAAAAAGATAAAAAAATGATAATAGATTTAAGAAGTGATACGGTTACAAAACCAAGTGCTGACATGATGGAGGCCATGATGAGTGCTAAAGTTGGTGATGATGTTTATAAAGAAGACCCTACTATTAATGCTTTGGAAACTAAAGTTGCCGAAATGTTTGGCAAATCACACGCTTTATTTTTTCCCAGTGGTACGATGGCAAATCAAACAGCGCTTAAATTACATACTAATCCAGGAGAACAGGTTATTTGTGATAAATATGCACACATATATAATTATGAAGGCGGTGGTGCTTCTTTTAATAGTGGTATATCATGTAATTTACTGGATGGTCATAGAGGCATGTTCACTGCAGAACAAGTCATTGAAGCTATAAACCCACCAGAGTTTTATCATAGTCCATTAACAACATTAGTAGAAATAGAAAATACAACTAATAAAGGAGGTGGAGCCTGTTGGGATTTTCAAGAAATACTAAAAATCAAGGCGGTTTGTAAAACTCATGATTTAGGATTTCATTTAGATGGTGCACGACTTTGGAATGCTTTAGTCGAAAAAAAGGAAACAGCTAAACAATATGGAGAAGCTTTTGATACTATTTCTGTATGTTTAAGTAAAGGATTAGGATGTCCAATTGGATCTGTTTTAGTTGGTGATGAAGCCATAATGAAAAATGCGATGAGAATTAGAAAAATATTTGGAGGAGGAATGCGTCAAGGAGGATTTTTAGCAGCAGCAGGATTATTTGCTTTAGAAAACAATATTGAAAGATTAACAGAAGACCATAAAAAAGCAAGAGAATTAGCGGAGGTTTTAAATCATTCTAGTTTTGTAAAAAAAGTGGAGCCTGTGGAAACGAATATCGTGATATTTGAGCTTAATAAAAAATATTCAGAAAAACAATTTTTAGAGCTACTTTCTGCTAAAAACATAAAAATAAATGGAATGGGAAGTAATAAACTTAGGCTAGTAACTCACTCTAATTATGTTGAAAATCAGCACGATAGCGTTCTTTGTTTTCTAAGAAATTTGTGATTTTAGTCAATTTCATTTTAGTTTAATTTTAAATATAGAATTTTCCTACGTTACTCAACCGAATTTTAACACAGTTGGTCGAAAGGTTAACGTAACTTTAAGAATAATTACAGAAAAGGATGTGTTATGTCTAATTTTGTAACAACTTAGTGAACAGTCGTTATTAGTTCGGCTATATATTTAATAAATAACCATTTAAATTAACAAAAATGAAAAAAGTATTACTAACAATTTTATCTTTTGTAGTCTGCTCAGCAGTTTTTGCACAAGATTTACCAACAAACCCCGAACCAGGGAAATGTTATGTACGTTGTGTAACACCTGATGTTTGGGTAAACCAAGATATTACGGTTCAGGTTGCACCAGCCTATAAGAAATTAAGCGTTGTTCCTGCACAGTACAGAACAGAAAACGAAGTGGTTGTAACTCAGTCTGCTGGTCAAGAGTTAGCTGTGGTACCGGCACAATATGAAACACAAAATTTTGACGTTGTTACTCAAGGCGCTGCACAGAGATTAGAGAAAGTAGCTGGATCTACAGATATAACGACTGAGGAGATGGAAATTCAACCGTCTTACCAAGTATTATCAGTTGTTCCTGCTAAATATGCAAACGAAAACTTTGATATTGTATCTGCTGAACCTGGACAAACGTTATCAGTAATCCCAGCTAAATTAGGATCTGAGAGTTTTGAAGTTGTAGTACAAGAAGCTGGTCAACGTTTAGAGTTGGTTCCTGCACAATACGAAAACAGAACAGAAACAGTATTAGTACAGGCTGCCTATACTAAATTACAAACTGTTCCTGCAAAATATGAAACGAGAACAGAGACTGTAGTAGTACAAGAAGCTGGTCAACGTTTAGAAGTTATACCTGCAAAATGGGCAACTGAAAATGTAACAGTATTAGTTCAACCTACTTCTTCTAGATTAGACTTAGTAGCAGCAAAATATGGTACTGAAAATGTAGTAGTAGTTGTAAAAGAAGCATCGCAACGTTTAGAAGTTATTCCTGCAAAATGGGGTAATGAAACATTATCTTACAAGAAACAAGAATTTGGTTCTACTTTATCTGTAGTACCTGCTAAGTTTACTCCTGGATATCAAACTATCGAAATTAAGCCAGCTACGGCTAAATGGGGTATGAGTGATACACCTGCTGCTGATTGTGCTTCAAGTGACCCTAACGATTGTAGATACTGGTGTTACAAAAATGTACCATCTCAAAACATTACAATTAATACTACTGAGTTAGCTTCTGATGCGCAAGTAATGACTAAGCCAGGATGTGATCAAGGAACAAATAATGCTTCTGATTGTGGTATGGGTACTTATACAAGACGTGTTGTTCAAACTCCAGCTACAACTAGAGTTATTGATATTCCTTCTGTAACTAAAACAGTTAAGAAAACTGTAATGACTACACCTCCTACATCTAGAACAATCGAAATTCCTGCTGTAAACAAAACAATCAAGAAAACAGTATTAGTATCTCCAGCGACAACTAAAGTTATTGATATTCCTGCTGTAACTAAAGAGGTAACAAGAAGAGTTATGGTTACACCTCCAACAACAAGAGTTGTAGATGTACCTGCTGTAACTAAAGAAGTTACTAGATCAGTAATGGTTACACCTCCAACAACAAGAGTTATTACAATTCCTGCTGTTACAAAAACAATGACACGTACAGTTTTATTAGAACCAGCTACTACTAGAGTATCTGAAATTCCTGCTGTAACTAAAACGATGAAGCGTACTGTAATGGCAACACCTCCTACAACGAGAGCTACTGATGTTCCTTCTAAATCAACTACAATTAGAAAAACTAATATAACGCCAGAAACGACTACAGTTATAGCTATTCCTGCTGTAAGTACTACAATGAAGCGTACAGTTATGAGTACACCTCCTACAACAAGAGTTATTGAAGTTGCTCAAAAAACAGCGACTTTAAAGCGTACTGTTTTAGCTAGCGATGCTAGAGTAGAAGAGACTACTGTTCCTGCTGTTAACAAAACAGTTACTAAAGAAGTATTACAGAAAAAAGGTGGTTTAACGACATGGACTGAGGTTGATTGTAAAATCGTTGAATATAACGACTTAAACATAAACTGGAATTTAGGTTCTGCATCTTTAACTGCAGCTGCTAAATCTGAGATTGATGCTCAATTAGTAACAATATTAGCTGAGGGTGTATCTGTAGAGATCGCATCTCATACGGATTCAAGAGGTTCTAAAGCATCTAACAGATCTTTATCTGAAAGAAGAGCTCAAGCTGTAACTAACTACTTAATCTCTAAAGGAATCAATTCTTCAAGAATTGTATCTAATGGATATGGTGAGTCTAGATTAACAAACAGATGTTCTGATGGTGTTTCTTGTACAGAAAGAGAGCACTTAGCAAACAGACGTACTCAATTTAGAGTTATCAATGCTAACTAATTAGTATATACTTTTTACATAAAAAAAAAGGAAGCCAATTTGGCTTCCTTTTTTATTTATATATGGTTTAGTTTTAAAACATATCCATTCCTGGGATGTTAGGCATGCCTTCTTTTGTAACTGCAGCTATTTCGGTATCATTTATTTCAGTTGCTCTTGTTATAGCTTTATTAAGTGTTAAGATCAGATAATCTTCTAATTGTTCTTTATCATTTAATAATTCGTCTTTAATATTAATCGCTTTTATTTCTCGATTAGCTGTTATTGTTATTTGTAATAGATTATCACTACTGCTTTGGTCAATTAAAACGGTATCTAATCTTTTTTTAGTAGCTTCTACTTTTTGTTGGGTTTCTTTTAATTTACCCATCATACCTTGTAAGTCTCCAAACATTTCTATTGTTTTAAAATTATTGGTACAAATTTATTAAATTGATTTATTATAACTTCAATAAAATTAAATATGAAGAAACTGTTTTTGATAATTATTTTAAGTTTTACATTTGTAGTATCCTGTAATAAAGAAAAAAGAATGACTAAAACTAAGATATTACCTCCTGTAGCTAAAAAAGTAAAAAAGCAATTAACAATACATGAGGATACTAGAGTAGATAATTACTATTGGTTAAATCAAAGAGAAGACCAAGAGGTTTTAGACTATCTAAATGCAGAAAACACTTATACTGAGTCTGTTTTAAAACATACAGAACCTTTTCAAAAGTCTCTTTTTGACGAGATGAAATTTAGAATTAAAGAAGACGATCAAAGTGTACCTTATAAACACAACGGGTTTTGGTATATAACGCGATTTGAAGAAGGCAGCGATTATCCTATTTATACAAGAAAAAAAGAAAGCTTAGAGGCGGAAGAAGAAATTATGTTTGACTGTAATACAATGGCAGAAGGACATAGTTATTTTAAATTAGGTGGTATTTCTATAAGTACAGATAATACGTTAGCAGCCTATGCTGTAGATACTGTAAGTAGAAGACAGTACACTATTTATGTCAAAAATTTAATTACTGGCGAAATATATACAGATAAAATAGAAAACACGTCGGGAGGTGCTACTTGGGCAAATGATAACAAAACGTTGTTTTATAGTAAAAAAGATGAAGTTACCTTACGTTCTGATAAAATTTACAAACATAAATTAGGAAATGAAGCTTCTGATGATGTTTTGATTTTTAATGAAAAAGATGAGACTTTCAATACTTACGTTTATAAAACAAAATCTAAAAAGTATTTAGTTATAGGAAGTTCTAGTACATTAACGACAGAATATAGCATTTTAGAAGCTGACACTCCAGATGGTGACTTTAGGTTGTTTAATGCACGTACACGTGATTTAGAATATTCGATAGCACATTTTGAGGATAATTTTTATGTCATTACTAATAAAGATGACGCGACTAATTTTAAACTTCAAAAAACGAGTGAATCTGCTACAACTAGTGACAACTGGGTAGACGTGTTGCCACATAGGGCAGATGTTTTATTGGAAGATATTGAGATTTTTAAAGATTACTTAGTCGTTAATGAGAGAGAAAATGGATTAAATCAACTTCGTATTATAAGTTGGAATGGGAAGGAAGATTACTATTTAGATTTTGAAAATGAAACATACACTGCGCAAATAGGTAATAATCCTGATTTTGATAGCGAAACTTTACGCTATGGTTTCAACTCATTAACGACACCAAGTTCTGTAATTGACTATAATTTTATTACAAAGACAAAAACGGTCAAGAAAGAGCAGCAAGTCCTTGATAAAAATTTTAATAAAGATAATTACACGTCAAAACGTATTTGGGCTACCGCTAGAGATGGTGAGAAAATCCCCATGTCTGTAGTGTATAGAAAAGATATTAAACTAAATGGCGAAAACCCAGTCTTACAATACGCTTATGGGTCTTATGGAGCGACAATAGATCCTTATTTTTCAACAATAAGACTAAGTCTGTTGGATAGAGGCTTTATTTATGTGATTTCTCATATTAGAGGTAGTGAGTATTTAGGAAGACCTTGGTATGAAAATGGAAAACTACTAACAAAGAAAAATACATTTACAGATTTTGTTGACTGCTCAAAGTATTTAATAGAAAATCATTACACGTCTAGCAATCATCTTTATGCGATGGGAGGAAGTGCAGGAGGCTTATTAATGGGAGCAATAATTAATATGAATCCAGAACTGTATAATGGCGTTATTGCTGCGGTACCTTTTGTGGATGTTGTTACAACGATGTTGGATGATTCTATTCCTTTGACAACAGGGGAGTATGATGAATGGGGGAATCCTAATGAAGCAACGTATTACAATTATATGAAGTCATATTCACCTTATGATAATATAGAGGCTAAGGCTTACCCAAATTTATTAGTAACAACAGGGTTGCATGATTCGCAAGTTCAATATTGGGAACCAGCAAAATGGGTAGCAAAACTAAGAGAATTAAAAACAGATACTAATTTATTGCTGTTAAAAACAGATATGGAAGCGGGTCATGGTGGTGCCTCAGGACGTTTTGAAGCGCTAAAAGAGGTCGCTTTAGAATATGCTTTTATATTTGATTTGGAAGGAATAAATAAATAATCAAAAAAAATGCTTATTTTTGCACGGTTTGATTTTTAAAATCAAAAAAATAAGTAGCTTTTAAATAGCATTTATGGAACAAAAAAAACAAGTTTTTGATAACGTATTAGACTTAATTGGGAATACGCCAATGATAAAACTAAAAAAAATGACATCAGAGTTTAAAGGAAATTACCTAGCAAAGGTAGAGGCTTTTAACCCTGGTCACTCTTCAAAAGACAGAATTGCACTTTATATTATTGAGCAAGCTGAAAAACAAGGGATTCTTAAACCTGGTGACACGATAATTGAAACGACTTCTGGTAATACAGGATTTAGTATTGCAATGGTTAGTGTTATAAAAGGTTATGATTGTATTTTAGCTGTAAGTTCTAAATCTTCAGCAGATAAGATTGATATGTTGAAAAACATGGGTGCTAAGGTTTACGTTTGTCCTGCAAATGTAAGCGCAGATGATCCAAGAAGTTATTATCAAGTTGCAAAACGTTTACATGACGAGATTAAAGGGTCGGTTTATATTAACCAATACTTCAATCAATTAAATATCGAGGCACATTACCATTCTACAGGTCCGGAAATATGGAATCAAACAGAAGGTAAGATCACGCATTTAGTCGCTTGTAGTGGTACAGGTGGTACTATATCAGGTACTGCAAAATACCTAAAGGAGCAAAATCCAAATATCAAAGTTATTGGTGTGGATGCATTTGGTTCTGTATTAAAAAAATATCACGAGACTAGAGTGTTTGACGAAAAAGAGATTTATCCATACAGAATTGAAGGTTTAGGTAAAAATTTAATACCTACAGCTACAGATTTTGATAGTATAGATGAATTTATTAAAGTCTCTGATGAAGAAAGTGCGCATACGGCAAGAGAGATAGCACAAACAGAAGGTTTGTTTGTTGGTTATACTTCTGGTGCTGCTATGCAGGCTTTAAAACAGTTGAATGAATTGGGTAAATTTAAGGATACAGATAACATTGTTGTTATTTTTCCTGACCATGGATCAAGATATATGAGTAAGATATATAGTGATAAATGGATGAGTGATCAAGGCTTTTTTGATAGCAAAAATGCCGAAGCCGCTCAGAGTATTCAATATATAAAGTAATAAGTACTAATAAGTACGAAAAAAGTTAACTTTAATATTATTAGAGTTAACTTTTTTGTTAATAACAGATAGGGCGTTTATTATGCATGTATAATAAAAAAGCCTAATTTTGTATTATCTAACTAAATTTTAATAGCTTAAGTTAATTATTTCGCAGATAATGACTTAAAAATCGCGTTTTACAATGAAAGATTTATTTGAAAAAATATACAAGGATAAAGGACCACTAGGTAAATGGGCTGCGCAAGCAGAAGGTTATTTTGTGTTTCCTAAATTAGAAGGAGAAATTTCTAACCGTATGAAATTTCAAGGAAAAGATGTAATTACTTGGAGTATTAACGATTACTTAGGATTAGCAAATCATCCTGAAGTACGTAAAGTTGATGCTGAAGCTGGTGCTCAATATGGTTCGGCTTACCCAATGGGAGCACGTATGATGTCTGGTCACACAGATTTACACGAGCAATTACAAAATGAATTAGCTGAGTTTGTTCAAAAAGAAGCGGCTTACTTATTAAATTTTGGTTACCAAGGTATGGTGTCTACAGTAGATGCTTTAGTAAGTAAAGATGATATTATTGTATATGATGTTGATGCACATGCGTGTATTATTGATGGTGTAAGATTGCATCACGGTAAGCGTTTTACGTACAAGCACAACGATATGGAAAGTTTAGAAAAAAACTTAGAACGTGCGACTAAAATGGCAATGACAACAGGGGGAGGGATTTTAGTGATCTCTGAAGGTGTTTTTGGTATGAGAGGTGAGCAAGGGCGTTTAAAAGAAATCGTTGCTTTAAAAGAAAAATTCAACTTTAGATTATTTGTTGACGATGCGCATGGTTTTGGGACATTAGGTAAGACAGGAGCAGGAGCAGGAGAAGAGCAAGGTGTACAAGATGACATCGATGTTTATTTTGCAACTTTTGCAAAGTCATTAGCTAGTACAGGTGCTTTTATTGCTGCAGATCAAGAAATTATAGATTATTTAAAATACAATTTACGTTCTCAAATGTTTGCTAAATCATTGCAAATGCAGTTGGTGGTTGGTGCATTAAAACGTTTGGATATGTTACGTACAATGCCTGAGTTAAAACAAAACTTATGGAAAATTGTAGATGCATTACAATCAGGTCTTAAATCAAGAGGTTTTGATATTGGAACAACACAAAGTTGTGTAACGCCAGTATACTTAAACGGAAGTATTCCTGAAGCCATGGCTTTAGTTAGAGACTTAAGAGAAAATTACGGAATATTCTGTTCTATTGTAGTATATCCAGTAATTCCAAAAGGGTTAATTTTATTAAGAATGATTCCTACTGCAACACACACATTACAGGATGTTACAGAAACGTTGGATGCTTTTGATGCTATTAGAGAGCGTTTAGAAAACGGAACTTACAAACGTATGTCAGCTGCTTTAATTAAAGCAATGGGAGAATAGGTTTATATATAAGTCATAAAAAAATCCGATTCATTTTGAATCGGATTTTTTTTTATCTAATTAATTGAGTTTCTATTGAATTCAATGCTAAATATAATGGGGCTATTTGAAACGACAATAAAACTTAGTTAGTCTAAGTTCTTTTTGAAGGTACAACGTCTAATATAAACTTCTGGGTCAAAGTGTTTCCAGATTTTGTGTATCGCTTCGTTATCTTCTAACTCTGGGGTTCTGTAACAGGTTTTAATACCTCTTTCAGTAAATGTATTGTAGTATTCGTTAAATATAACGGCGTGTACTCCTTTGTTTTGGTAATCAGGATGTACTCCGATTAAGTAAAACATTACGTCTTTACTTTCTTTTTTAGCCTTTAATAATTTTAAAAAACCAAAAGGCAATAGTTTCCCTTTCATTTGTTTTAATGCGTCCGCAAATCTTGGCATAACCACAGCAAAAGCAACAAGTTTATCCTCTTTATCGACCACAAATTTGATGTATTCCGGATTTATAAAACTTATAAATTTCTTTTTAAAATACTCTTTCTGTATGTCTGTAATAGCAACAAAAGAAGATAGAGAGGCATAACTTTCGTTAAATAAATCAAACATTTGATCTACATAAGGCATAACCTGAGACGTTTTTTTTAAGTCTAAAGCTTTAAGTTGGTAGCGGCGTTTGATTAGTTCTTGTGCTTTATAGAAAAATTCAGTTTTAACATTTTCAAAGGGAAAACGACTTTCAGAATATTTCTTTTCAACAGAAAACCCATGCTCTTGATAGTGTTTAACATAATAAGGGTGATTATACCAAGTAATCATGTTACCAACGGTATCAAACCCTTCTGTTATGACTCCTACTTTGTCTAGATTAGAAAATCCAACAGGGCCTTCTGTGTATTCTAATCCCTTTGCTTTTCCAATAGTATATACTTCATTTAAAAGCGCCTTACTAACCTCTAAATCATCGATAAAGTCAAACCAACCAAAACGCATTTTTTTTATGTTTTGGTCTTTAACTTCTAGCCAGTTTATTATTGCTGCGATACGTCCTACGACCTTATTGTCTTTATAAGCTAAAAACAAAGTCGCTTCTGCATCATTAAAAATAGGATTTTTATCAGCATCAAATGTGGCTAATTCTTGACTAATAATGGGCGGCACCCAATATTTAGAATCTTTATATATATCAAAAGGGAACTTAACAAATGCTTTGTAATCTGCTTTTGAAACTACTTTTTTTGTTGTAATCATATAAAAAAGAAGGATTAGTTTTCGTCGTCGAAATCAATTTCTTGAGTTTCTTTCTTGCGTTTACCTGAATCTTCAGGAGTATCAGAATCTCCGTCTTTTTTCTTCTTATTTTTGTTTCTGTTCGCTTTTCTTTCGTACTCTTCTAAAACATCTGTACCATTGTCTTTATCGGCATCTGGATCTTTATGAAAATCTAAACGGTAAGAGGCACCAAAATTAACACCAAAGACAGAAGGGGTATCCTTAGTATTAAACGTGATAGCTGTATCTAATTGGAAATCTCTACTCCATAAGTATGCACCACCAACTCTAAATAAGTTATCGGCATAATAATCATTTTTTATCCCTTCAGTTTCTCCAAAAACAACCCATTTCTCGTTGATCGCTTTAGTTAAGGTTAAGATATATTGGAAATCTGAATAGTCCGTACCAATTCTGTCTTTTGCAAAATTCATAACTAAAACATAACCACTGTTAAAATTATGTTGTGTAGCAAGCATAACTTTTGGAGAAAATCCGCCCTCATAATTAGGACTCGTTAAAGGATTGCTATAAGGAACATATGTATTGTTTTCAGCATCATAATTAGCTCCAACATAAACAGCAACAGCTGGAATTAGACTACTCCATCTAAATTTTCGGTTAGCATGATAGCTAAAGATATTTGGTTTTGCTTCTCCACTTTTTTTGTAAGGATCATATACTAAGTATTTTGCACCTAAAGTTAAATACCTGAAATTAGCACGATCTGTTTCCACAGGAAAAGATGCAGAACGGTTGTCTGTAAACGTATCATTTTGGTAAGTTCCTTCTATATTTAATTCTAATTGTTCCCATAGCAATCCGTAACGCGCAGCAAAGTCAATACCAAAACCTGACGCTTCATTTTTTAAAGGTGTATGTTCTTCTTTAACAAGGTAGGGTCCAACTTCAAGTTGTGCTACATTTTTTCCAACAGAAAAAGCACTTCTTGAGACTCCTGGTCTGTTAGAATTTATGACGTCTGTGTATTGTGCAGTAGCAGTAAAGCTTGCTAAAAGCAGAATATAGTGTAATATTAATTTCGGGTTAAGCATATATTTTTGTTTGAATTCAAATATAAGATTTTATATTTTTTTTAAGTATTTAAAACTTAATTTAAAACTGAAGAATTGTATTTTTGTTAAAGTATTTATAATTTAACAAAATTTACATATGGGTTTATTAAGAACCATCCTTATTATTGTATTAATTTACTACGGATTAAAAATCTTATCTCGTTTGTTTGCGCCTGCACTTTTTAAATATGCAAGTAAAAAAGCATCGGAACGTTTTGGTGGCGCTTTTAATCAACAAAGACAAGAGCCTGCTAAAAAAGAAGGAGAGATATCGATAGATAAAATGCCTGAAAACAAATCTTCAAATAAAAATGTTGGTGAGTATGTAGATTACGAAGAAATTGAGTAATTTTCGACCTCACAGTTTTTAAAGTCATTTATGCAATTTTCTTTTAAAAAAATCTTACCACATATTTTAGTTTTGGTAGGGTTTATCCTTTGTTCTATAGCCTATTTTAGTCCTGTCTTACAGGGAAAAGTCATTTATCAAAGTGATATTGTTCACTATACTGGTATGGCTAAACAACAAAAAGATTTCAAAGCCAATACTGGTGAAGAAACCTATTGGACCAATAGTGCGTTTGGCGGTATGCCAACCTATCAATTAGGTGCAAAATATCCACATAACTATATTAAGAAATTAGATTTAGCGCTACGGTTTTTACCAAGACCAGCAGATTATCTATTTCTTTATTTTTTAGGGTTTTATATTTTGCTTTTAGTGTTAAAAGTAGATTGGAAGCTTGCGGGACTTGGGGCATTGGCCTTTGGCTTTTCCACATATCTTATTATAATCCTTGGTGTTGGTCATAATAGTAAAGCACATGCTATTGCTTATATGCCTTTGGTGTTAAGCGGAATTTTATTAACCTTTAGGGGTAAGTATGTCTGGGGTTTTTTACTAACGGCAGTAGCCATGGGATTAGAGTTAGTTGCTAATCACTACCAAATGACGTACTATTTATTACTATTAGTATTGGTTTTAGGGATTGCTTATTTGGTTGATGCTTATCGTAAAAATGTCTTACCACATTTTTTTAAAGCAGTAGGTGTTTTGTCTGCAGCAGTACTGTTAGCGATAGGTTTAAATGCAACTAATATATTAGCCACTCAAGATTATGTTAAAGAAAGTACACGTGGTAAAAGCGAATTAACGATACATCCTGATGGTTCCAAAAGAGAAAATAGAAATGGCTTAAGTAAAGCGTATATCACAGAATATAGCTACGGAAAATTAGAATCTTTTAATTTGTTTATACCTAGGTTTTTAGGTGGCGGAAGTGGAGAGGATGTTGGTGAAAATTCAGCGGTATATAAATATATAATAAGACAAGGAGTACCACCTGCAGATGCTAGAGAATATACAAAAAGCTTGCCTACTTACTGGGGGAGTCAAACTATAGTAGAAGCACCTGCTTATATTGGAGCGGTTGTTATCTTTTTATTTGTACTCGGGCTTTTCTTGGTTAAAGGACGTTTAAAATGGTGGCTAGTTGGCGGAACTGTTTTGTCATTATTATTGTCCTATGGGAAAAATCTAGAATTTTTAACGGACGTATTTATCAATTATGTTCCATTGTATAACAAGTTTAGAGCGGTGAGTTCGATACAAGTTATATTGGAGTTGTGTATTCCTGTATTGGCTGTATTTGCATTAGTCAGATTATTTAATGATGTGGTTAAAACGGAAGAAAAGTTAAACGCATTAAAATATACAGTACTAATAACAGGAGGGCTCGCTATTTTGTTTTTATTACTTAAAAGTATAGGATTAATTGATTTTATTGGAGGTATTGATGGACGTATTAGAAATGCAAATGGACAAGACTTTCTTGATGCTTTGAGAGAAGATAGAGCTAGCTTATTTACAACAGATACACTCAGGACATTATTATTTGTATTATTAGCTGCAGGTGCAATTTATTTGTTTTTGAAGAATACATTAAATGAAACAAAGGCGATTGTTATTTTAGGAGTATTGATTGTTATTGATTTAGTTAGTGTGGATAAACAATATGTTAATAACGACGATTTTGTGTCTAAATTGATAATGGAACGCCCGTATGCTCCTAACAAAGCCGATTTACAAATTTTAACAGATCAATCTAATTATAGAGTTTACGATATTACTTCTGGAGGCGCAAAAGCTAGTTATTTTCATAATGCTCTAGGTGGTTACCATGCGGCAAAACCTAAGCGTTATCAAGATTTATATGAATTTTATATCTCAAAAAATAATATTAATGTATTAAGTATGCTTAACGCGAAATACATTATTGGTGAAGGTGAAGATCAAAAGCCTTTTCCTTTTGTAAATAATGACGCGAATGGTAACGCTTGGTTTGTACAGAACTTGCAAAAAGTAGAATCACCAACAGAGGAAATTTTAGCTCTAGATACGTTGGAAAACAAAGTAACAGCCGTATATTCTAATGGTTTTAAAGGGAAAATGAATGTGCCAAAAACATTTAAAACGGATTCTTTAGCTTCAATAAAGGCTATAGATTATAAACCTAATTACATTAAATATCAATCTAATAATTTAAATGATGGGTTTGCCGTATTTTCGGAAATGTATTACGGAAGTGGTTGGAACGCCTATATTGATGGTCAGGCTAAGCCACATTATAAAGTCGATTATGCGTTACGTGGTATGGAAATACCAAAAGGGAAGCATGCTATTGAGTTTAAATTTGAACCTCAAGTCGTTAAAACAGGGAGTACAATTGCTTTAGCGAGTTCTATATTATTAATGTTACTTGTGCTTGGTGGCTTATTTTTTGGACTTAAAGGTTTGATTAAAAACGAGAAAGCTTAAGGATACGGCTTAATTTCCGCGAAAGCGTTATACAATGGATAAAAAAAAGGTACTGATTATTACTTATTATTGGCCACCAGCAGGCGGGCCAGGAGTACAGCGCTGGTTAAAATTTGTTAAGTATTTACCAGATTTTAATATAGAGCCTATTGTATATTGCCCTTCAAATGCTAATTATCCTATTGTAGATGCGACCTTGTTAGATCAAGTTAATCCTGAGTTAACAGTGCTTAAACAACCTATAAAAGAGCCTTATAAATTGGCGCAATTGTTTTCTAAAAATAGTAAAACCATAAGTAAAGGGATTATAGCAGAAAGGCAAAAACAGAGCCTAATGGAGCGTTTAATGTTATTTGTAAGAGGTAATTTTTTTATTCCTGATGCGCGTAAAAATTGGGTAAAACCGTCTGTTAAGTATTTAGCAACTTACATACAAGATTTTAAAATTGAGACTATTATTACTAGTGGGCCTCCACATAGTTTGCATCTAATTGGTATGGAGTTGCAAGCGCAATTGGAAGTTAAATGGATCGCGGATTTTAGAGATCCTTGGACAACTATTGGGTATCATAAACAGTTAAAATTAACAGCAAAGTCTAAAAAGAAACATAAAGATTTAGAGCGTAAAGTACTTAATAATGCAGATCAAATTATAGTTACGAGTCCAAGTACAAAAGTAGAATTTGAGCAAATTACTAAGCAACCGATTCAGGTTATTACGAATGGTTATGATAACGAAAAAGTAACTGTAACGACGTTAGATAAAAAGTTTACACTCTCTCATATAGGCTCTTTATTGTCTAAAAGAAACCCCGAAGTCCTTTGGAAAGTATTGCATGATTTGGTTGAGGAGGATGCTGAATTTGCATCTCAATTTCAGTTAAATTTAATTGGCGCAGTAGGAGTAGAAGTGTTGCAATCTATTGAAATACATGGTTTAACTAACAGTTTAAATGCTATTGGTTATGTTTCACATAATGAAGCTGTTATGTTTCAAAAAAAATCTCAGTTGTTATTGTTAATTGAAATAGATTCTGAAGATACAAAAGCCATTATTCCAGGCAAATTATTTGAATATATGGTCGCTGATAGACCTATAATTGCAATAGGTCCACAAGGTGCAGATGTGGCTTCAATCATTAAAACAACCAACACGGGACAATTTTTTGATTATCAAGATTATGACAATTTAAAGAATGTTATAAAACAACATTTTGAGGCTTTTAAAGTTAATAATTTGAAATCGTATCCAATAGGTCTGCAACAGTATTCTAGACAACAATTGACTAAGAATTTAGCAGAGCTTATTAACCCTTCATAACTTATTTTAATATATGGGAATAGTCATTAATCAATCTATCAAAAATACCATTATAACTTACTTTGGTTTTGGTGTTGGAGCTATTAATGTTATTTTTTTATACACCCAATTTTTAACAGAAGAGTACTTTGGTTTAATCACTTTTATATTATCCACCGCAAGTATATTAATGCCTTTTATGGCATTTGGTGTGCATAATACTATTGTTAAATTTTATTCGTCTTTTAAAAGCCGACAATCCCAAAATAGTTTTTTAAGCGTTATGCTTTTGTTGCCTTTACTACTTATTATTCCGTTAGGTGTAATCACGCATTTAGCTTACGATAGTATTGCGAATTGGTTATCTAAGGAGAATGCCATTATTAAGGATTATACCTGGTTAATCTATGTGTCTGCAGGTGCTTTTGCTTATTTTGAAGTCTTTTATGCTTGGAGTAAAGTGCAATTGCAAAGTGTGTTTGGTAATTTTATGAGCGAAGTGTTTCATAGGGTGGCTACGACGATACTACTTATTTGTCTTTATTTTGGCTATGTAACGGTCGATCAGTTAATTTATGGCATTGTCATAGTCTATGTTATCCGCGCATTTATAATGACACTGTATGCGTTTAGTTTAAGACTACCTAGTTTTAGATTTACTAAAATTCCTAATCTATCTAGTATTTTAAAATATTCAGCTTTAATAATTATTGCAGGTTCCGTGGCTAACATTATTTTAGAGATTGATAAGTTTATGTTAGGTCAATTTGAAGCACTTAACAATGTTGCTTATTATGGCGTAGCAATTTATATAGCCACTGTTATTGGTGTTCCTGCACGTGCCATGCATCAAATAGCAAATCCGTTGACGGCTAAGTTTTTAAATGAAGGGAATACGGTCGAGTTAAAGACCTTGTATCAAAAAAGTTCGATTAACTTATTTATTATTAGTGGCTTTATCTTTTTGTGTATTATTATCAATATAAGTAAGCTGTATCTTTTGATACCAGAAAATTATAGTGAAGGGTTTATTGTTGTTTTGGTAATAGGTCTGGCTAAGTTGTCCGATAACTTAATTGGAAACAATAATGCCATTCTTTTTAATAGTGATTATTATAGAGTTGTCCTTATGTTTGGGGTATTGTTGGCAATACTAACAGTCGTTTTAAATTTAATTTTTATTCCTGTTTATGGTATTAATGGGGCAGCGTATGCTAGTTGTATTACGATATTTACGTATAATATGGTAAAGTTAACGTTTGTCTACAAAAAGTTTAAAATGCAGCCGTTTACTATTTCGACATTTAAAACATTAGTCTTAATTAGTGTTTGTGGACTAGGTTTATTCTTTTGGGAATTTCCCTTTCATCCCATAGTAGATATAGCTCTAAAAACAATGCTGTTATCTATAGTCTACGGTTTGACCGTTTATAAATTTAATTTATCAGAAGATATTTCTAAACTATTAAATCGTTTTATACCATAAAAAAATCCTACAAACGGCTGCTTGAGGGCAAACAACTGTTTGTAGGATTCTAATGTTTCAACTAATTTTTAGTATTATCTAGTTCTTGTGCTTCTTGTTTTTTAAGAAGAACTTCTAGAACTGGTCGTTCTTGGCTTTGATGTTGTTTTTCTAGTTGTTGTAGATTTTGTATTACTTCTAGTTCTTGGAGTAGAAGTCGTTGTTTGATTACCTCTTGTTCTTGGTGTACTCGTCGTAGCGCTATTACTTCTAGTTCTTGGAGTAGAAGTCGTTGTTTGATTACCTCTTGTTCTTGGTGTGCTCGTTGTAGCGCTATTATTTCTAGTTCTTGGAGTAGAAGTCGTTGTTTGGTTACCTCTTGTTCTTGGTGTACTAGTTGTAGCACTATTATTTCTAGTTCTAGGAGTCGCATTAACTGTGCGGTTTCCTCTTGTTCTAGGCGTTGTAGTTGCTCTATTGTTTCTGGTACGAGGTGTACTATTTACTCTAGGTGTTCTACCATCATTTCTAGAGGCTAGACTTCTGTTTCTTGAAATTGAATTCCCTCTTCTATTAGCTACAGCCGTTCTACGTCTGCTATTGTTAAGGTAAGGTCTATCATATCTATATCTTGTAGGTGTATAATGTTGTCTGTAAGGCGTTGTATATACTACACGGTAATGTGCCGAAGGTAACGTGTAATACGAGTGCCATGCTCTGTAAACATAAGCTCTGTTGTACACGTTAATAAATCCTGTGCAATGCGAATAACGGTTGTAACGGTTATAATGTACATATAAGCCACCTACACGGTTAACATAACCTCTACTATTATAATTGATGTAAACATTTCCTACTTGGTTTACACGACCATAATAGTCATAATAAACAGGAGTGTTTTCTACTTGTATGATAGCTCCAAATTCGTCATACTGTACATAAGCACCATAATCGTAACCTGTATTAAAACTAATACTTGTGTTTCTATTGTTAATTTCTACGTTAACTTTAGGGCCGTAATTTGGCATATAAAAGTCAAACTGTCCATCTGCATAAACAGAAAATTCAATTCCTGATTCTTCAAATATGAAAGAATTTCCGTAACCTCTTACATAAGTGTTGTTGATGATACCATCATCTGATGTATTTTTTGTGTCTGCATTAACAGTAAATCCACTAAGGACTAAAGCTGTTAATAAAAGGAATATGTTTTTCATAATGTATTGTTTTAATTGTTGAACACTAACATAATTACAAGCATCGTGCCAAAAATGGAAAACACTTTAAAATCAAGGGGTTTAAGAGTTTTTATGAGGTTTGTAAATAGCAAAAAAGCCAGAAACATCAGTTCATGGCTTTTTTTATTGGGACAAAAAAGTAATTATTTTTTATTTTTTTTAAGTTTAGACTTTTTAGTTTTTACCCCTTTTTTGTAATAATAGTAATCATCATTGTTATTAGTTTCATATTCGTAATGCCCATTATTAGTATTATATCTATTGACTTGACCTATCCTTTTAATTAATTGACCACGTCGGTTATATTGTAAACGCATACTTCCAATTTGACTTACTAAACCTTGACGGTTGTAGGCGATGTACACAGACCCTAAACGTTTAATTTGTCCACTTCTATTATAGTTTAAAAACACATTACCAATACGTCTAACTTTTCCATCGCTATCATGTGTTACAATCATACCTCGATTTCTTGGATTAGAATAACTAACCTGTCTTCCCGGTGCGCCATAAGTGGTATTAACAGACCTTCGCTTTGAATTGCTATGTCTGTAATAGTTATCACCCTGTGTTTGTCCTATCTGTGTATTAAAATCAAAACTTCCGTCAGGAAAGATTAAAAATTGGACACCACGTTCGGTAAATAAAATAGGTTGCGCATAATGCGTTCTGTTTTGTACTAAATCTTCACCTTGCGATGCAGACTTCGTTTCTGCTGTTACGGTTGTTAATCCAATTAACAGACCTGTAAATAATAGTACTAATTTTTTCATAGTATTAAGGATTTAGATTTTGCCTACTATTTTAACGTTTCGGCATTCGCTGTATTGATAAGATAGTTTCAATAGCTGTGCCAAACTTGTTAGGTGTTGGTTTTACTGCTGTTTTAAGCGGTTTAAGGAAATGAATTTAATCTAAATCTGAATCGTAAAGTATTAAAAAGAATACTATATTTACTGTTGTAAAAACCAACTACCAATGTCTTTAAAGTATAACACGTGCAAAAATTGCGAAAGTGATTTTAAATCTGGATTTGATTTTTGTCCGCATTGCGGAATGAAGGATAAAGAGGAGTTAACACTCGGGATACTGTTTAATAATACTTTAAATAATTATCTGCTTTGGGATTCTAAATTTTTCAAGAGTTTTATCCCTTTAATGACTAAACCTGGTTTTTTATCAAATCAATTTATTGGTGGTAAACGCTTGTCTTATTTACATCCCGCACAGTTATATTTGTTTGTCACATTTGTGTTTTTCTTTTTGTTCT
The DNA here is from genome assembly GCF_019278545.1 of Olleya sp. HaHaR_3_96. Lineage (NCBI taxonomy): Bacteria > Pseudomonadati > Bacteroidota > Flavobacteriia > Flavobacteriales > Flavobacteriaceae > Olleya > Olleya sp. HaHaR_3_96. The sequence goes on along the minus strand of NZ_CP058987.1, from coordinate 3,210,715 downwards.
CTTTTCAGACGAATAGAGTAGAGCAAGAGTTGAATGATGGCTTTAAAACAGAATCAACTAAAATATTAAATGAGGTTGAAGCAATACAAGTCGATTCGGTTAAAAGAAAAGAAATCAGGAGGACGCTAAATGAAAACAAGTATCTGTCTGGGATGACGGATAAGGACATTGATTCTATTGTCGGTCGGAAAGATATAGGTGCTGATCATACGATTTCGTTTGGGTATGATGGTAAAAAACTGGATTCATTAATAGCTAATGGTGCTTCAAAAACCGTTATATATAAGGCTATGGGCATGGCAGATAATCCTAGCTGGTTTGATAAGATGTTATACCCACAAATTTTAAAATTTCATCAAGACAGAAAAGCGGGATCGATATGGGTTTCTATGATAAATGCGACACCAATTGCTTTGTTTATTTTATTACCGCTTTTTGCTTTATTCCTAAAACTATTTTATTGGAAAAAAGGACGCTATGCGTATCACTTAGTATTCTCATTTTACTTTTTCGCCTTTATTTTTATGGTCTTTAGTATATTATTAATTGCTAACCTTATCATCGATGTCCCTAATTGGATCAATTTATTAATAACATTTTCCATCTTTTTATATTTTGTAATATCAACTAAGCGTTTTTACAATCAGCGTTGGCGATACAGTCTTTTAAAAAGTGGTATCATATCCTTTGTGTTTTTAGCGCTATTGTTACCTATAGCTTTTGTGGTTCTAGCGTTTGTTTCGTTTTTGTTTTATTAAAATAGAATATAGATAGGGAAGTAGTCTACCAATTATTTTTTCGGTTAAACCGAAATTAAACAGCTTGATAAATAAGTATATTTTGACTTAATGAAACTATTTTCAAGAATAGGAAGCGGGGCTTTTAAACGGAAAGACTAAGACTGGGCATGCCAAATAGGAATGTTAAAATATTGACTTAACACTTCAGCATCAATAATAATAGTTTTTAGTTTACCATGATCCACTACATTAATTCGTGATGCATTTTTTAGTACTAAATTAAGTTCAAAGCTTTTGTAGTTACCGTTCTCACCAGATATAGTTTCACCAATAATCTGTAAAGCGACAATGTTTGATAATGCAGTGCTTTTTTTTGGGTTTTGCTTATTAAACCCGCGATAAAAACGATTACTATGTGTATTAAAAACAATGGGCGAAAAATAAGAAATAAGTAAATAGTGACCTGCAATAAAAAACACAGCTCCTACTAATGTTACAAGACTAAATAAAAATTCGAAATTTTGAGTCTTTAAATACGAAGCAATACCTGCGTACAAAAAGGCATAAGCCACACCAACAAATAGTAGCGTAAATAACGCATAACCGAGAGATGGTTTAAATTTAAAACCATACCTAGTCTGAGATAAAACGTGTGTTTCAAAATTAGCACCTCCGCTTACTTCAGGTTTGGTAGATACCGTTTTTTTGATCGTTTCTAAATCACCCATTGGAGGTTGTTGCTCGTTATAATTTATCCTTCAAATACTGTGCAGTCACACTTGTTTTTACCTTTACAACGTCTTCCGGTGTGCCAAAAGCAACTAGTTTTCCGCCATTTTCTCCACCTTCAGGGCCTAAGTCTATGATATGATCGGCACATTTAATCAGTTCTAAATTATGCTCTACCACAATTATGGAATGTCCTTTAGCAATTAATGCGTAAAATGATTTTAGTAATTTCTGAATATCATGAAAGTGTAGCCCAGTGGTCGGTTCGTCAAAAATAAATAAGGTTTTATCCTTTGTATTCCCTTTTCCTAAAAAGGTTGCTAATTTTATACGTTGTGCTTCTCCACCAGAAAGAGTAGAACTGCTTTGCCCCAACGCCACATAACCTAAACCGACGTCTTGTAGCGGTTGTAGTTTGTTTTTAATTTTTACAGCACCATTTTTATCAAAAAAGGCAATAGCATCATCAATGGTTAGATTTAAAATATCATCGATATTTTTATCGGCAAAAGTAACCTCTAAGACTTCCTTTTTAAAACGCTTGCCTTTGCAAGTTTCACATTCTAAATGGACATCTGCCATAAATTGCATTTCGATAGTTACTTCTCCTTCACCTTTACAGGTTTCGCAGCGTCCCCCATCTACATTAAAACTAAAGTGTTTTGCAGCGTAATTGCGAATCGTACTCAGTTTTTGCTTAGCATATAACGCTCTGATATCATCGTAGGCTTTAACGTAAGTCACAGGGTTTGATCTAGAAGAACGTCCTATAGGATTCTGATCTATAAATTCGATATTTTTTACAATACTATAGTTTCCTTTTATCTCTGTAAATTGACCCGCTTTATCACTAAAACCTGTTAAATGCTTTTGTATCGCAGGAAATAATATTTTTTTAACCAATGTACTTTTTCCACTACCAGAAACTCCCGTAATTACAGTAAGCATCTCTAAAGGAAAAGAAACATCAATATTTTTTAAATTATTTTCTCTAGCGCCAATAACATCAATACTATATTTACTAGTACGACGCGTTTTAGGGACTTCAATTTTTAACGTTTCATTTAAATATTGAGCGGTTAACGAATTTGATTTTAATATATCCGCATAGGTACCGACAGCAACAACTTCTCCTCCTAAAGTACCAGCTTCTGGTCCAATATCTATTATCTGATCGGCTTCTTTCATGATATCCTCATCATGTTCTACCACAATAACAGTGTTTCCTAAATCCCGAAGTTGTTTTAAAACTTGTATTAAACGTTCAGAATCCTTTGGATGTAAACCAATACTAGGCTCGTCCAAAATGTACATGGATCCTACCAAACTACTCCCTAAAGAGGTTGCTAAATTAATACGTTGACTCTCTCCACCAGATAAGGTGTTTGATTTTCTGTTGATTGTTAAGTAGTCTAATCCTACGTTATGTAAAAAGCTTAGTCTATTTTTAATTTCGATTAATAAACGTTCTGCAATTTTAGCATCGTAGTCGTTCAACTCAATTTTATCAAAGAAAGTCGCTAGTTTATTTAACGGTAATTCTACTAAATCAGTTAATGTTGCATTACCAACTTTAATGTAATTGGTTTCTGGTCTCAAACGTTTACCATGACAGACTTTACATAGGGTTTTTCCTCGGTAACGAGATAACATCACGCGATTCTGAATCTTATACGCCTTGCTTTCTAGCTCGGCAAAAAAGCTATTTAAGCCTTCAAAATACTCATTACCTTCCCAAATTAAATTTTTATGAGCTTCACTTAATTGAAAGTAAGGTTTGTGTATCGGGAAATCAAACTTGTGCGAGTTATTAACCAATTGGTCCTTATACCAACTCATACTATCACCACGCCAAGGGAATATAGCGTTTTCGTAAACTGATAAAGCGGTATTTGGGACTACTAAATCATCATCAATACCAATAACATCTCCATAACCTTCACATTTTGGACAGGCACCATAAGGGTTGTTAAAACTAAATAAATGGACATTGGGCTCTAAAAATTGGAGGTTATCCAATTCAAATTTATTACTAAAATGGCGGATGGTATTATCTGCTAAGGTTTGGATGTAACAATTACCTTTCCCCTCAAAAAACGCTGTTTGGATCGCATCAGCCAATCGGTTGTAAAAATCCTCATCGTCCTTAGTAACAATTCTATCAACTACTAAGTATAGGCCGTCCGTAGACGTTATATCTTTAGCGTCGTCAATTCTGATGACTTTATCTTTTACTTTTATCCTAGCATAACCTTGCGCATTTAAAGCACTTAGTTTGTCTTGCAACGCACGACCTTCTTCTAAAACTAAAGGGGCTAACAATAATAGTTTTTCGTTTAAAGCTAAACTTTGGATGTATTTTGTAACGTCTGTAACCGTATCTTTTTTGACTTCTTGACCAGAAATAGGAGAGTAGGTACGTCCAACTCTAGCAAATAGTAGTTTTAAATAATCATAAATCTCTGTTGTTGTTCCCACAGTAGATCTAGGATTGGTACTATTTACTTTTTGCTCGATAGCAATAGCAGGTGCAATACCCTTTATATAATCTACTTTAGGCTTATTAAGACGTCCTAAAAACTGTCTGGCATAACTACTTAAACTTTCTACGTAACGACGTTGTCCTTCTGCATATAGCGTATCAAAAGCAAGACTAGATTTTCCAGAACCTGATAATCCAGTAATAACTACCAGTTTACGTCGTGGAATAACGACATCTATATTTTTAAGATTGTGCAATTTTGCACCTTTGATAATAATATTTTCTTTTGGATTTACTTCAGAAAGCGGTGTAGTCATAGTCATTTTTACATCTAAAACACAAAGATAACACAAGTTAGGCACCTTTTAAATACCTTTATTGTGCAATAAAATGTTAAAAGTTTAGTTTTATTTTGTTTTTTCGGAATGATTGTTGTTATATTTGAATCCTAACAATATGTTAACAAAACTTTATAGCCTATAGCACAACATTACTTTTTATTTTATAAACCCCAAGCTGAAACCTTTTTTTGGCGCCCAAAAAGTAATGATTATGCAAAAAGTAACAATCACAGATGCTATTCTTGTTAGTAACTACATTAAAGGAGAGGAATCTGCTTTAGAGGTATTGATTACTCGACACAAACAACGTATATACAGTTTCATTTATTCTAAAGTTTACGATAGAGATATTGCTGAAGATATTTTTCAGGATACTTTTATCAAGGTGATACGTACTTTAAAACGCGGTAAATATAATGAAGAAGGTAAGTTTTTACCTTGGGTGATGCGTATTTCTCATAATTTAGTTATTGATCATTTTAGAAAAAATAAAAGAATGCCAAAATTTGATAATTCGGGCGAATTTGACATTTTTTCTGTAATTAGTGATAGTGCTTTAAATGCAGAAAAATCGATGGTTAAAGCACAGGTAGAGGCAGATGTTAGACGGTTAATTGAAGAATTGCCTGGAGATCAGAAAGAGGTTTTGGTCATGCGTATGTATAACGATATGAGTTTTAAAGAAATCTCAGAACGTACAGGGGTAAGTATTAATACGGCTTTAGGGCGTATGCGTTATGCATTAATTAATATGAGAAAGGTTATCGAAAAGCACAATATTGTTTTAACAAACTAAAAAGACAATAAAGTAAAAGTTTGCTCGTTATCTGTGTATACCTTAAACATATATACATGGCGAAAATTTACTCTGAACAATCGAATACCCCCCAAAAACAAGACTTTAAAATGAAACCTAAAGAACAAACGATAAGTTTTATTTTAAATTATTCAAAGGCTTTAAGTGTTATAAGTTATAAAAATTTGAAGTTTGAAGCACTTCAAAACTAATTTTGAAAACGTCCTGATCAAATGATCAGGACGTTTTTGTTTTTAAGCACTTTTTTAGAGTTAAAGGGAAGTGTGTTTTTTGAAGAACAACTCGGATGGTTTACTAAAGGGAATGAAACGATTTTAAAAATGATAATAATTATGTCTTAAAACGGCTTCGCATTTTAGGTCAAACGCTTCCCTTTTAAAAAAGTTATAATCAAGCGTCTTTTATTAAAATGAAGCGTTAATTAGTAGCCAAAAACCATCAACGACCAACTAATTAACGACCAATTCTATTTGTAATATTCTTTTAAGACTGTGGCGCGCCCAATAGTTTTTGTAATAATATCTTTTTCTAAATCCCAACCTCTGGCAGGAGAATACTCGCGACCATACCATATAATTTGTAGGTGTAGATCATTCCATGTGTCTTTAGGGAATAACCGTTTAGCATCTTTTTCGGTTTGTTGCACATTTTTACCATTAGTTAAATTCCAACGGTACATCAATCGGTGTATATGTGTGTCCACCGGAAAAGCAGGCACACCAAACGCTTGGCTCATGACAACACTAGCCGTTTTATGTCCAACCGCAGGAAATGTTTCTAAGGCTTCAAAAGATTGTGGGACAATACCATCATAATCTTCGACTAACATTTTAGACAAGCCATATATTCCTTTACTTTTCATTGGAGACAAACCACACGGTCTTATAATGGCCTTGATCTCTTCGACACTCATTTTAATCATATCATACGGATTATCTGCTTTGGCAAACAATAAGGGCGTAATTTGATTGACTCTGACATCTGTACATTGCGCAGAGAGTAGCACAGCAACTAATAGGGTGTAGGGATCTTTATGATCTAACGGAATAGGTATTTCAGGATAGAGTTTATTTAACGTATTTATAACAAAATCTACCTTTTCTTGCTTAGTCATTAGTCGTATTTTTGAATTAAACCAAAATTACAACTATGAATACATTAAAACAAGGCGATAAAGTACCAAATTTCACAGTAAATGATCAAGACGGACAGCCAGTATCATTATCAGATTATAAAGGAAAAAAGCTAGTTGTTTTCTTTTATCCTAAAGCAAGTACACCTGGTTGTACTGCCGAGGCTTGTAACTTAACAGATAATTATAAAGCGCTACAAGATAAAGGGTATGAGATTTTGGGGGTTAGTGCTGATTCTGAAAAAAGGCAAACCAATTTTAAAAACAAATACAGTTTCCCGTTTCCGCTTTTAGCAGACGAGGATAAAGAGGTGATTAATGCTTTTGGGGTTTGGGGTTTAAAAAAGTTTATGGGTAAGGAATATGATGGTATTCATAGAAAAACCTTTTTGGTAGATGAAGACGGGGTAGTCGCGCATGTTATTGATAAAGTAAAAACAAAAGACCACGCAGCACAAATTTTAGAGCTGTAACACCAAATATAAGTGTATAAAAAAAGCGACCTGTTATTGGTCGCTTTTTTTATAGATAAGAATTTGAAAATACGATTATTCCGCAGTTTCTTCCATGGTATGATATACGTTTTGTACATCATCATCTTCTTCTAATTTCTCTAATAATTTTTCGATATCTACAGCTTCCTCTGGTGTAACTGCTTTAGTGACTTGCGGGATACGTTCAAACCCTGAAGATAAAATCTCAATGTCACGACTTTCCAATTCTGCTTGGATTGCTCCAAAGCTTTCAAAAGGCGCATAAATTAAAATTCCATCATCATCAGCAAAGACTTCTTCTGCACCAAAGTCAATAAACTCTAATTCTAATTCTTCTGGATCTAATCCTTCTGCATTAAGTCTAAAGTTACAGGTGTGGTCAAACATAAATACAACAGACCCTGAAGTCCCTAAACTACCATCACATTTATTAAAATAACTACGGACGTTAGCTACAGTACGGGTATTGTTATCGGTTGCAGTTTCTACTAATATTGCAATACCATGTGGCGCATAACCTTCAAAAACAACTTCTTTATAATCCCCAAGACTTTTATCACTTGCTTTTTTAATTGCACGCTCTACATTATCTTTTGGCATGTTGACTGCTTTGGCATTTTGGATGACAGCACGTAAACGTGAGTTACTGCCTGGATCCGGTCCGCCTTCTTTAACTGCCATTACAATATCTTTTCCAATACGTGTAAAGGCTTTACTCATTGCCGACCAACGTTTCATCTTACGTGCTTTTCTAAATTCGAAAGCTCTTCCCATGTTATATATGTTTTTATATTTTCGCTATAGCGAAAACTAACTAGTTAAAAATAATTTTAATAATTACAAATTTAAAAAAATCTTTTACTTTTAAGTTACTCTTGGACATATGTCTGCCCAAATAATTAGCTTTTGTAACTAATTTTTAAGATTAATTAAGTCTTTTAAAATTGAATAGGTTTCTGCAATATAAATATCTTGTGATAATTGATTGATAATGCCGGCATTTAAAGAATCATTATCCGTGTTATAATTGATTGCTTTTTCAGTAGAAGCGGTGTTGGACACTGCGATTACGACCTGGTCAGTGTCATTAGGGAAAATTTGATTATATAATGTTCTCTTTTGTTCTCTAGTTTTATTGACCTCGTCTAAGGTAAGTGCATATTGCGGTCCTAAAGCAAAAATACTTTCTTTTAGCTTTATATTATTTTCGGCTATCTGTGTAAATGCAGTGTTGACAGATAAGCGTTGTTTGTTTTTACTAATTAGTGTGCTGTAATCCTTCTTTTGTAATGGTTTAAATATTTGTTCGGGAGTAACGGTATCGTTTTGTAAAACATAGTCATAAAACTGCTCTCCGCTATCCAAATCATTATAGACAGACGGTAATTTTAAATCAGGAATAACACCAATGGCTTGATGACTTTGCCCCGTGACACGGTAAAATTTTTCCATAGTAATTTTGCAATACCCTATGTTTTTTGTGTCGTCTAGAGCAATAATGCTTTGTGCACTAGATTTACCATGGGTTGTGGATCCAACAATTAATGCCCGATTGTAATCTTGCATGGCTGCAGCAAAAAACTCTGAAGCAGAAGCACTATAGTTGTTAACTAAAACAATGACAGGTTTACTAAAATAGGTGCCACGTTTAACATCTCTAATCGTATAGGTGTCTTTAAGGTTTGTTTTTATTATGGTAACTGGTCCACGATCTATAAACATCCCTGTTAATTCAATCGCTTCTCCCATAGAGCCACCACCATTAAAACGTAAATCGATAATTAAACCTTGGATGTTTTGCTTTTGAAGTTTGTATAATTCCTTAGCAAAATCAGAGGTTACACCACGCCCGTTTATAGACTCGTCGTTAGTATAAAATCGAGGGATTTTAATATAGCCTAAAGCCTTGTCTTCACCTATTAAAAAGCCTTTAATCGCATTGTCTTCGACTTTAATTTTAGTTTTAGTCAGTGTAATATTTTGCTCTGTTCCGTTTTGTTTTTTAATTAAAAAAGAGATCGTTTTATGGTCTTCTTTATTACTAAAAGCTTCAATAGCATCGTTGGACACACACAAAGTCTTTAAAGTGGTCCCATTGGCTGTTAATGAAATGATGACATCTTCAGTTTCGATATTACCATTTTTAAAAGCAGCACTTCCGGGCGTAATTTGGGCTATAATAATTTGTCCTTCATTATTTTTTTCTGTCGTAATACCAAAGGACAGCTGGTTACTAGATAAACCACTTTCGTAGATTAGTTTTTCTGTAGGATTAAAAAATACCGAGTGTGGGTCATGATATTGTAAAAAAGCATTAATAAAAGCATCTTTAACGTACCGATCTAAACCACCACTTATGCTAGAAAATTGTTCTAATAAACACAATTCATTTTTAATAACATCTAAACGTGTACTAGCTTCTAAGGTTGCAAAATTAGCTTTGATATATGCTATGTCGTCGTTATTGTCTAGCAAACTAGTCATAACTTTATAACCGACTAATTTTTCTATACTGGTTGCTAAAGCGTTATAATCTTTGTAGTAAATATATTGATCTGACGGTTTATATTGCAATGTTAAACCTCCGGAATAGTCGGGAATGGTTGTGTTTAATTGTCCCAGAATTGTTTTAGTATTCTCAATACGTGTAATCAATACTGCTTTGAACTGCTCGACAAACGTGCAATTATCACTTAATAAATAATCATCTATTTGAAATTGATCCGCTTTAAATTGCGCAATATCTGTTTGAAGAAAGTAATCTTTGTCTTGGTCTAAGCTTGTAATAAATAAATCAAACACCCCTTTGGATAAGCTATCATTAATGGCTTTAGGCTGGTAATGGTTTTCTTTTACTAATTTTTTTACAGCAACTAACTGTTGACAGAATATGGTGTCTGTTTGCCCATAAGAAACACTAGAAAAGATAACAATAAGTAGGAGTAGGGGTTTGTACATTTAGGGGATTTAAAAGTTTAATCTTCTTCCTCTTCCACAATATGCTCTATTGCTAAGGCTAATTTAAAATCTTTATCAGTAACGCCACCTGCATCATGTGTTGTTAGTATTATTTTTAACACATTATATTCGTTAGTCCATTCTGGATGATGATTTAATGCTTCACATTCAAAAGCAATTCTGCTCATGGCGCTAAAACAATCTTTAAAATTTTCGAATTCAAATTCGGCTTGTATTGCATTATCAAAATACTCCCATTCTGGAAGTCTTAATAAGCGCTGTTCAATTTCTAATGGGGTAAGTGTACTCATAATTTTTATTTAAAAATAAGGAATTTATACTTCTAATTCTGTTAAAATATCTTGACTTACTAATTGCAAGTGTTTTGGCAATTTGTTTACTTTAGATAAAACCGCTAAATAGCGATCATCATTAGTTGTAAAGACTTGTTTAAACATGGGATTAACCACGCCAAGTGATAGCATGATTTCTTTAAAAAAATCGTCATGATGCACTAAATCCGAGCTGCCCAAGTGGAAAATGCCGGATTTGTTTCTGTTAATTAAATAATGAAGTTGTTGCGTCAGCTTAGTATCCGTAGTGACATTCATTATTAAATTAGGAAACACTTCAATAGGTTGTTTTTCTTTTATAAAAAACTTAATTTCTTGTATTCTTGGCGATTGTGCACCAAAAACCATGGGTAATCTAATGATCGTTGCATGACCTTTAGGCAAACGCAATAGCATATTTTCTATTTTAATCTTAAAATGCCCATACATACTATGGCTTAATGTTTTGTCAGTTTCATAACTAGGAAACTTACTATAAGCATCAAAAACATTGGCAGAAGATAAAAATAACAACTTACTATTATTAACAACGAGATATTCTGCAATATGCTGATGCGCAATAACCTGAGCAGAGAAGTTTCCTCTAATGGCCGAAATGATAATCGTTGGTTTTACACTGTTTAGGATTTCAAAAATATCATCTTCTTCTATGTTGTATTGGAAGTAGTGCTGATTTTTTTCAAAACCATAATTATCTGTACAATAGGTTCCGAAGGTTTGAAAGTAACCGCATAATTCTTTGTAGATGGCTTGCCCCAAAAAACCACTAGCACCAAGTATAAGTATGCGATGTTTGTTATTTGCCTCTTTCATTGTTATACGGTAACGTTTAGAAAACAGATAAATTGGTTTGGGTCGTAAATTGTTCTAAAGCTTGCATCCCTAATAAGGAGTTACCTTTAGCATTTAAACCAGGTGCCCAAGTTGTAATTACAAAATGGTTAGGTAATAAGGCTACAATACCACCGCCAACACCACTTTTACCGGGTAAACCAACTTCAAAAGCAAACTCTCCAGATTCGTCATAAAAACCGCAGGTTAGCATAATAGCGTTAATACGTTTGGCTTGACTAACCGTAATATGTGGGATGTTATTGATACATTTTCCTCCGTTAGCAAACACATAAAATGTTTTAGCAATTTGAGCGCAGGTCATCTCCAAGGCACATTGATGAAAATAGAAATCTAAAACCACTTCGACATCATTATTAAGATTGTCAAACGATTTTAAAAGGTTAGCCGCAGCAAAATTATTATAACCAGTTAGCCGTTCGGACTCTGCAACTTTGTAATTATAAGTAATGGTTTGATCGTTAGCAATGGCTCTAACATAGTCTAAAAAGTCCTCTTTTGGGTTTTTAAATTTGCTACACAAGATATCCGCAACAACAATAGCCCCAGCATTTATTAAAGGGTTTCTTGGTATACCGTTTTCTAGCTCTAGTAAAGATAAATGGTTAAACGGGTTACCAGAAGGCTCTACATCTACACGTGTCCATAAATTATTATCTTCAAAAGCGATGGCTTTGGATAAGGATAATACCTTGGAAATACTTTGAATAGAAAAAGGCACTTCAGCATCACCGGCTTGAAATGTACGCCCATCCATGTGTTGCATGAAAATGCCAAACGAATTAACATCTTGCTTGGAGAGTTCCGGAATATAAGAAGCAACAACACCCTTAACAACATTGTCTTTTAAGTTATTATGGATGTTGTGTATTACTGTGTTAAAATCTAACATAAGCTATTATGCCTTATAAAACGGAAGTTTTACAACTGTTGCAGGCACTGCATTTTTACGAATCTGAATATTAATTTTACTATTGACATCAGTAAAAACGGTTGGTACATAACCTAAACCAATCCCTTTACCAAGCATTGGAGACATTGTTCCAGAAGTAACCACACCAATTTTTTTACCTTGCCCATCAACAATATCGTAACCATGTCTAGGTATACCACGTTCGTCAAGCTCAAAAGCAACTAATTTACGATCAACACCACGACGTTTTTGATCTTCTAAAGCAGCACTATTAGTAAATGTTTTATTAAACTTTGTAACCCAACCTAAACCAGCTTCAATAGGAGAGGTCGTATCGTCAATATCATTTCCGTAAAGGCAATATCCCATTTCTAAACGTAACGTATCACGTGCAGCTAAACCAATTGGTTTGGCACCAGCTTCCGTTACTTTATCCCAAATTTGTTTTACTTCGTCATTTTTGCAATAGATTTCAAAACCACCACTTCCAGTATAACCAGTAGCAGAGATTATAACATTATCTATTCCAGCAAAATCACCAACTTCAAAATTATAAAATTTAATAGCTGCTAAATCATGACTGGTTAAAGCTTGCATTTTTACCACTGCATTTGGTCCTTGAATCGCTAACAGCGAGTAGTCTGAAGATAAATCACGCATCTCAGCATCTACCGTGTTTTTAGAGCTAATCCAATTCCAATCCTTTTCAATATTACTAGCATTAACAACTAATAAATATTGTTCTTCCTTTAATTTGTAGATAATTAAATCGTCAACAATACCACCATCATCATTTGGCAAACAAGAATATTGGGCTTTACCAATGGTTAATTTAGTCGCGTCATTACTACTTACACTTTGTATTAAAGCTAAAGCATTAGGACCTGAGATTAAAAATTCACCCATGTGTGATACGTCAAACACACCGCAATCTTTTCTAACGGCTTCATGTTCGATATTTACACCATCATATTGGACAGGCATATTGTAACCTGCAAAAGGAACCATTTTTGCACTAAGTGCTTCGTGAGTTGCTGTTAAAGCTGTATTTTTCATTTGGAATATATTTTTGTTTTACCGTCAAGCGGAAAGGTTTAAAATTGTCAAACAAAAGTATTGAAAAAATATTGAGTTGCTTTTAGGATTGGAAATAATATCAAGTTAAAGTTTGTGAGGCTTAACTATTGAAACCAAACAGATCGTTTTGTAAAGGGATTTTAAAATGAAAGTTTATTATTTTAAATCAAACCGACTTAATTTTCCTATTTATTGGATTTTACCAGTGCCAACCATTCTATTGCTGTGTCGCTTAATGTTTCTATTTTGGCCTGATAGTCAGGATTGGGTTTATACCAATTTTGAGACAGGTAAAACTCCTGAATTACTGCAGTCTTAAACACATAACCATTGAGGGCAAAAGGAAGGTTACGGAGTATTTTAAAAGAGTTTTGGTCTACAGAGGTTGTACAAGTTGCCTGCGCGTCATCGTCCAGGATAATCGCTTCTGGTAAGTTATGAAGCTTATAATCAAAGGACGTATAGTTTTCTTTCATGTACGTGGCAGGAGCGTAGAGGTACAGTTCGTCTTTTGGTTTAAAATTGGTCTTTTTAAAGGTTATACCGCCCGTATACGTTATAAATTTTGTGGCTGTATTAGTGTTATAGGTATTTGTATAATCTAGACTTCTTCCATCCGCTATGGTCCATTCTTTTTTGTCGTTAAAAAAAGTATTTGGTAAATTAAAGTTTTCATTCGTTCCCATATCAATGTGTAATGTAAAATCATCAATTTGGTTATTTCCCCATCTATTAGCAGCCGTTAGGATATAATCAAAACTGTATTTTTCCATAACGGAGCCTGACATATTAAAGCGGTAGGTATGTTTAACGGTGTTAATACCAGGTTTAAATTTAGCTTCAAAATGGTAGACGTAGTAAAAATCGGGTACATTAGTATTAAATTCTTCCCCAATCACCTCGTCTTCCGTTTTAGAATCTATAGTATTATTAATATAATAATTTTCGGTATTAACTATCGCGGTTTTAAAAGGGATTAGTCCATTATTCATCAACACATCAAACTTTGAAATATAAGGATGCGCCCCATTTTTAGGATACCCATTAACATCTCCACTAGGTGAGGGCGCTTCAAAACCGACTAAAATTGTTTTCGCCTGACCTGGATTAAAAAACGTGTAGTCCACAGTAACATAGACGTAGCTTCCGTCATTTTCTGTTTTTCGGATAAGCGTTAAAATCTCTTTAGTAATACAAATTTCTGTTTCGGTAATAGGGATTAATTGATTTCCAGAAGCGTAGTATGCCCCGTCATTGGCAAAGCTAGAAAATGAAATTAATATAATAAGTAGCGTGGTTTTAATATTCATTTTAAGTTGTTTTTACCGTCAAGCGGAAATTAGTAAGTACTGTATCACAAAAGTATTGAAAATTATTAAGTTGCTTTTAAGAAGTCAATACTAAGCCGTAAAATTTTATTAGCGTAGCACACTGTTTAAAAACTCAAAAAAAGTAGGATCCTGTTATTAATTACAAAAACTAGTTTCAATTGTTAAAAAAATTAGTAAATCTAGCCATTACAGGGGGTATTATACTAAACAAGCGTTAAACCGTGTGGGTTTTTTTGGAAACCAGAGGTTGTAGAGGTAACTTGAAGTATGGAAAATATATTAGTAGCAGGTGCCAGCGGTACCACAGGAAAAAAAATAGTTAATCTTTTAAACGAATCTCAATATTTTAACCCAATTGCAATGGTTAGAAAAGAAGCGCAAGTCGCTTATTTTAAAGCCAAAAATATTGATACTGTTTTAGCCGATTTAGAGCAAGACGTTTCTGTAGCTTTTAATAACACGATAGATAAGGTTATTTTTGCTGCAGGATCCGGAGGGAAAAAAGTAGTAGAAGTAGATCAAGAAGGGGCAAAGCGATTGATAGATGCGTCCAATAAAAATAAGGTTAAAAAGTTTGTCATGTTAAGCTCGATGGGAGCAGACCATCCAGAACAAGCAGAGCAGTTGCAGGCGTATCTAAAAGCAAAACATAATGCAGACGAGTATTTAAAGTCAAGTGGACTAAACTATAGTATTGTTAGACCAGGCGCTTTAACTAATGGCGAATTAACTAATACAATACAGTTAGACACTAAGTTAAATAAAAGCGGAGAGATTAGTCGTAATGATGTGGCTCAAACTTTAGTAAGCTCTTTAAATGACGATGTTGCAAATAATGCGACTTTCGAAATAATAAAAGGAGATACCCTAATTGGTGATGCTTTAAGTGCATTAAATAAGTAAGACGAGTAACTCTTATTTTAAGATTGCTGATGAACAAAAAAAAGCTACCGTTTTGGTAGCTTTTTTTGTTGTTTTGAATTTGGTTAGCGGTTATGCTATAAAAAGTAAGGTAGCTTTTCGTTTTCGTCTTAGCTAAATCTTTTTATTTTGTTTTATCTTTTTTTTGTACTAAAGCCGAATCAAAAGATTTGGCGGACTTAATAAATAGTTATAGACATTTGTTTAATCACCAAATCCCGTATTAACTATAAACATTGTTGGCAGCCGTAGTTTTATTCACAATGTTCTTCCTTTATTTCTCTAAGTAGTTTGAAATCGGTTATTTCTAAACCTAGTGATTCTGCTTTTTTAATTTTCGAACAAGCAATTTCAAATGAATCTTGATAATAATAAACTATTGCCAAATTTGCGTAAAATGAAGATTGAGTAGAATCTAATTTTATACCTAGTTCAAAATCCTCTATTGCCTCATTATCTTTTTTAATTTTATAATAGAGTAAACCTCTGTTGTTGTAAAATTCAGGGTAATTTGGATTAATACTTATTGCAGTATCTAGTAAAGTAATTGCAGTTTCTAATTCGTTTATTTTTGCATGTGCTTCTGATAACTCAAAAAGTAAGCTTAGATTTTTAGGCTCTAGTTTTCTCCCTTTTTCATATACTTTTATTGCGTCAGAATAGAGTTGTTGGTTTTTTAAGCTGTTTCCTTTGTCATTAAGTTCTTTAGTTTCTGGAAGTTCAAATTCGAAAGGTATTGATTTAACGTAACTTTTAGGTTCGCCATATCTATCATACCAAGATTGAGGAATATAATGTCTTGGTGATTCATTAAATTCAAAGCCAAATAGAGGAATTGACAATATCAAATATAGTAATGTTACTATTGTTAATTTTGTTTGCTTTTCTCTTTCGGTAATTAGATAAACTAGAGCAGAAATTATGAAAATTGGAAGAATGATTAATGTTGGATAATCTCCGAAAATATGATAGAGATACTTTGTAAATAAGCAAAAAGACATTAATACTAATAAGATGTTTAGGACAATAATTTTTTTCGAAACTTTATTTTGAAATCCACTGATTGCCTTTTTTATATAAAAAATTAATAATCCTAGAAAGCCTAGAGTCAACAGAATATTTCCACCAACTATGTCATATACTCTGAGTAAAATTCCAATTGGAATAAGAAGAATAGTTAGTATAAAGAGAATGTTTTTCATAATTATAACTGTGAGTTCAAATGATTACGGAATTTTTTGACTATTGATGCCAACGTTTATGTGTAAGGAAAGTAGGTGATTTCGAAGTATTGAACTTTCAGTTAAGCACAAAGCTTGATACGAACCCAAATCCTTGAATTTACTACTATTCCGATTTTTTTCTTCCAATTTGCTAAATATTCATGTTTGACTATATATGAAATTTTATTTTTTACTTTGATGTAATTCTGTTTCTAATTGAATTAAATTATTTAACACTTCTTCCACAATTAATGAATCAAAATCATCTCGGTCTGATTCCTCATGTGTCCCTTTATTAAGATAATTCCAAACTTGATTATTGGATGTTTCAAGACCAATGAACCACGATAAAATATTTAAACTCTTTTCAAAATCCGATACTTTTAATGCTTTTAGTTCTTTTCTTAATGAATTAACAATTCCCATTAAATCAGGTGGTAAAAATGGTGCTCTTACTTTATAACTGATTTGAAAAACATATTTTTTTGAAGCCCTGCGCCATAAATCATTACTCAAATTCTCAAGAGCTCTTCTACATTCCATTAAACAATCTCTATGAGAATGTTCTTCAATATGTGCGGAAGCCTTATTTAAATAATGCTTTGTTGTTTCCTTTTTACGAATAGTTTTTGAAACTGGCTTTAAAAATGTAAATAAAACGCATTCATCTTTGTAACCCTTTTTTGTGAAATGCTTATTCTCAATATCTTTTATGTATTCTTCTGAATGAGAAGTAATAATAATTTGTCTTTCATTAATAACTGGATTATCAAAAAGCAATTCTCTTATTCTGCCTCTATGGTCATCATCTATAGCATTAACAATATCATCAAAAATTATAAATGGGAGTTTGTCTTGAACAACTTTCGCAAGTAATATTGATAGACCAAGACACCTTGTGTGTCCTTCGCTTAAAATATGCATTGCATCTAATTCAACCTCTGGATTATCCTGAAAAGTAACTTTTACATTATCTCCTGCATTGGAAGGCAAAATAATTTCTTCAATCAATTCGAAGTTGCTATCCCCACGATTTATGAAGTTGTAGAATTCTTTGGTTAATTGATTCAAGTTTTCTACAAGAGATGAAGGTAGTTCTTTTTTGTACCTATTGAGTTTCTGTAGTAAGGCGCTGTATGCCTCAATGAATTTTTTATTATCCTCTAAGATTATTTTCTCTTTCGCAATCTCATCAATTAAAGGTTTGTTCTTGATATCAAAATCAGCTACCGCTTTTTTTGCTATGCTAATTATTTCCTGATGAGGTTTTATGTTTGATTTGAGGTCGTCAATTTCTTTTTTTAATTTAATTAACGTGGTCTTCTCATCCTCTAAGACTTTTTGACTTTCAAGATGTTTACTTGTTTTTGTGTTTAATTCCATGGTTTTTTGGTCAAACACAAGCAAAGTACCTTTTTGCAATCTAATATTCTCAAAAAGCTTCTTTACATCCTGTATGTATTTTTTATGCTCGGATTTTTCCTTTTGAAAATTTTTAAGTTGCTCTGGAATATCCACAATAATTTCCACTTGTAATTCCGAAGCGCCTTTCTTTCGACTTTCAAAATCATTTGAAAAGCTATAAATGTCAGAAACAAGTTTATTCCAAGCATTATCTCTGTCTTGCTGAATTTTAGCAATCCCTTCAAGTTCTTTTAATTTGACTCTTGCATTATCGTATGGATTTATTTTAGTTTCCTCAATAGCTGTTTCACATACGGGACATTTATCAGAAAGTATTTCTTCAAAATTTTGAACCAACTTAAAAATTTTAACAAAGCTTATTTTATCCTTTTCTTGCTCAAACTTTGTGTTGTTTTTCTCAAATAGGGTTATGTGTTTTTCAATTTTTAAAACAGATTCTAATAATTCGTTTGTGGTTGTATAAGTAATTAATTTCCCTTTTGGTCTTTGTAATTGTTCATCAATAAGTGCAATTCTGCCTTTTGTAATTTGATTTCCATTGATATATATGTCTAATTCATCAAATGTCTTATTTAGTTTGCTGTTCTCTACAATAGATTTTTTCTGACCTTCTAGTTCGGATTTTTTTTCCGTTGAGCTTTTTATGTTTTGCTTTTGACCGGCTAGTTCTTGGGTTTTACCATCGAGTTCTTTTTGTTTTAAGGACTCTACAGGAATTTTACTTGAAATATTTTCTGTAAACCCATTAATGAATGAATAAAACTCATCTAATCCAAATAGAGTAGCTAATAAATTTTCTTGCTGTCCTTGGGTTTTAGAGGAGTATCGAGCAAAGTCAATAATTCTATTCTTTTCAATAAAGCAGAAATAATAGCTGTCTGGACTAACTTTGATGTCAATTATTTCTCCTTTTGAATTTGTTCCTGCCAATATAGGTTGCGAAGACTTTTCGGTATGAACATTTGTAATATATTGTTTTACGTCTATTCGTTTTGCGTCTGCTTCACTTAAATAGCCAAGTAGAGAATATTCCAATGCTTCACAAAAACTGGTTTTCCCACTTCCATTTGGCCCATATACCAAAACTTTGGGTTTGTCAAGGTCAAAAACTTCCTTAGATGCAAACCCTCTGAAATTATCTATTTCAATGCTTCTTATCCTTGTAATATCATTACTGCTAGATTTAGTTTCATCTTCTATTTTTGGTAAATCTTGGCTTAACTTATCTCTATTTTGATTAATCAATTCGTTTAACAAAGAAGCTCTTTTTCCCGCTGCTGTACCGACACTTGCAACCGAATCAAAATTGTCTAAAATTAGATTGATCAATTTAATTTCATAAGGAGTTAACTCATCAGGTTTTAATGTTTGGATGAACTGGTTGTATTGAGATTTAATTTTGTTGAATGACATCCTTAGATTTTTGGTTTATTTATTTCTGGTAATTTAAAACCCTCCCATTTTGGCCAATCTTTAGGATCTCTTTTTATCCCAAAAATTGATTTAATGGTGTCATCTGAATTAAAAAACTCTTCTTGATTCTTTTTTTCAATTTCTGATTGAATATTTAGCCTGTGAATAGCTTTTTCTAAAATTTGAAGAAGTTCTACGCCTAAAATGGCCACTTTTGGATTCTCCAATTCTGAATTTTCTGTTGCTATTGATATCTCATTCATTAAATCGTGAATGAAATCTATATAAAATAATTTTTGTTCATTTTGTACCTGAAAAAATTCGTGTTTTTTATTTATAACAGCTTTGTTTACACTAATTTTATTTTTAATTGTTTTTATATTTTTTTGAAATAATCTATAGCAAGCACCCGCACAGGCATCTTCATTAGAGGTTTGTTGACCATCTTCAAGAAACCTTTTAAACCTGTTTACTATTCCATTGTCAAGCTGATTTAATAAAGTATGAAATGAGTCGCATTCAATGTCATGCATAAACTTATTTCTTATTATCATGAGCAGTTCAAAGTTTGAATTCTCTTCCTTTGATAAAACCCCAATATCATTTAATAAATCAACTTTATTTTGAAAACTGATTTTCCCTTTGTTGCTGAAGAGTTTGGTGTTTCTCTTATCACTAAATAGCCCTAAATTCAATAGAAGTAAATCATTGATTGAGTTCTCAATGAATAAAGAGTATTCGAGTATTCTGCCCCTTAACTCAATATTTAGCTGTTTTTCTATACTCATTTAAGTTTCTTTTTTCATTTGTATTCAGTCCACTTATGCCACGTTGTAGATAATCTCATTAACTAAACATATAACTATTCAATAAGTCAAAGTTCGATTTTTTTGCGAATCTGTTTTTCGTGATACGTTCATTTTTAGGCTTGCTTACAACGTTTATGTATAAGAATAGTTGCGGGTTTGTATGCGAGGATTTTCCGAAGGAAAATCAGACGTTACAAACACGCAACGACCTCTGATTAAGCACTAACCGCAATTATTTTTATACGGTGTTGTGGTGTCGTTTTTTATTTATCGTATTCCTTTTGTTTTTAATTCAGCGTAAACTTCTTGAGTTCCGTGAATTTCTTTTCCAAACGAAATATCAACATCATATTCTATTCTGTATTCGTTCAAAACTTCGTCTATTTTTTCTTTTTTATTTTTCGCTATCTCAATTTCTTGTCGGTGTTTGTTTAAAGTTCCGAATGCCATTCCGAGAGGCGCAAGTCCAACAGCCATAACTATTATAGGAACGGTTGATATTACTCCGCTATCAAAAATATATTTTCCAAATAAATATCCTCCAACTATTACAGCAATCCCGATGATCACAAAAACTCCAAAATATGTATAAGTCAAGAGTTTTTTCCGCTTGAAGTTTTCGTATTCTATATTTACTGATTTTAGTTTGTTTTCAAACTTTTCATTCAACTCAATTTTCGGACAAGTTTTATTAAATTCAGGTTTTCTGTCGTTTAATCCACAAGTTGTGCCAATTTTTAAACTTGTCTTTTGATTGTCGCACAAATCACAATGTCTTGCTAAATCCATTAAATATTCAGTTCAATTTTAGTTAATTTTTCGATTTCAGTTCATTCTGCTCAAATGCACCACAACTCGTTATATGATTACTAAACTTCCAGATATCCCGTAAAATATTAGTAATAACATTGCTTTTTGATTAAAATTAATAGCACGAAACTACAATTAATAACCAAAGTGTACAATACGTATAACTACGTATATTTTACTGTTAATTAGGGATTAAATGTACACTAAGTTTTTGTAGGCTGTTTACGGATAACCTCATTGTTGTAAAAATAGTGCGATACAAAGCAATATTTGTAGTGGCTTTTGGCTTAATCTATTAAAATAGTATGGGGTTTTGTAGCGGTTACTAGTGTTGGTAAATCAGGATTAATATTTGACAAAGAGTATAAAAGTACTGTAGTTAAAAATTAATGAGATTTTCTTGTTATTTCACACAGTACTTTGTTATGTGTAGGCTTTTCCGCTGTTTGTTTCAAGTTCCTAACTTATTTACTATTTCTCGAATTTGTGAATTATCATCTAATTCGAGACTTTTAATGTAATACTTATTAGCTGAAATCGAATCTTTTTGAGATAAATAGAAATCTGCTAAATCTTTGTACGTACTCGCATCATTTGGATAATAATCAATGTTTAATTCAAATACTTCCTTCGCTTGATTGGGTTGTTTGTGAAAATTTAACAACATATAGGCTTTTGAACTTACCCATTGTTTTTCGGGTTTAAAATTATAACCAAATTTTTGAGAGATAATTTCAAAGTGTGATTTTGTCAAATTAACAAACCTGTCTTCTTTTGTTTTAGGGATAAAATATTTACTTCGATACTTATGTTCCTTTTTAAATTCAAACCAAGGATAGAAAAACCGAAAACCATCTTTTTGTGCGGGATATACTGTACTTCCGTGAGTGTCATTCTCGTAGTATTTCCAATCCATATTTAAATCTGTTTCTATATGTTCTATTTGCTTAATAAGTTCAAGTGAATTACGAGCATGATTATTTGCTCGAATTGAATCTTTTTTAATACTCTCCAAACTACTACCAAAAGTTGCAGTATTGGCAATAGCAATGAAAATTTTTTTATCATTTAAACCCATTCCGTTAAGAGTATAATTTGGATTTTTGAGAAAGAGTTCATTATCAAAAGAGAGACTTCCATCTATCATCAAGTAATTGTCAAACATTTCTGGTTTGCTTGTTAAAGCATTCATAACTACCGCGCCACCTAAAGAGTGACCTACAATTGTTCTGTTATCAGAAACTGGATAATTCTTTTCAATGTATGGAAATAGTTCCGTACTCATAAATTCTAAAAACTTATTTCCACCACCATATTGTTGGGGTTTTCCAGCTGTCGTAGGCGAAAAATCCATCATTCTGCTGTTGAAATCTATATTTGGAATAGCGATGACAATCATTTCGGGAAGTATTTTAGTGTCATTTAGTTCGCTATACTGCTTTAACATTGCTACAAATGGAAGAAACGAATAATGCCCATCCAAAAGGTATACAACTGGATATTTTTCTTTCTTTCTACTTGGGTCTTTTGCGCTTTCGGGTAGATAGATTAAAAGTTCTCTGTCTTGGTCAAGTATTCCAGAATTTAGCCTATCCGATATTCCGATTTGTATTCCGTTGATTTGTTCAATATTCTCATCTTTTTTTTCTGACCTTTCTTCTGATTTTTGGCAAGAAATAATGCTCAATAGTGAAATTGCAATTAATAGTTTTTCAAAATTTATCATTTTAGCACGATGTTTTTTTAGCTTACACATAACGAGTTCGTGTATGGTTCAGTTGCGTTGGCTAGGACTAAGTTAATAAACAAAAACGAACCAGAGGAAATTCCGAAGGAATTTTCCAAATAAGCAACGACCAAAGCAATTAATTATACACGTTGTGCCTGTTGCACAACGTGTTGTTAAAGATATATAAATTTCGTATATTTAGTAATGCAAGGCACAAAAATATATCAAGAGAAATTATTCAACAATTTCCAGTTGAGTCGTCGGGTTCCCCAAGACAATTTTTATAGACGACTATCAGAAATTTTAGACTTAGAGTTTCTACGAAATCAAACAAAAATCTATTACGGAAACTGTGGACAAAAAAGTTTAGATCCCGTAGTGTTTTTCAAATTCTGTTTAGTGGGGTATTTAGAGAATATCACTAGCGATAGAAAACTGGTATTACATTGTAGTCTTCGACTGGATATTCTTTATTTTCTAGGCTATGATATCGATGAAGAATTACCATGGCATTCCACGGTAAGTAGAACACGTCAACTGTACCCAGAGTCGGTTTTTGAAAGTCTATTTACTCATGTTTTCAAAATGTGCGTAGACATGCAAATGGTAAGCGGTCACACCCAAGTTATCGACGCCGCACCAGTTAAAGCAAATGCTTCTATGGATAGCTTAGAACTTAAAGTGCCAGAAGAAGATTTAGAATCTCATTTACGAGCAGTACGACATATAAGCAATAGAGATAAAGCAGTACCACTTCGATCAGCAAAAGTTAATAAAGCCCCAAAATCGCAACAAGAATTATCAGCAAGCCGTCAGGAATTACAAGCGATAAAGAGCCGAAACAAAAAATGGTCAAAAGATCAAAACCATCGTCCTGGAGCAGGAAATAAAGGTTCCCGTTATACTAGTAATAAAACGCATTATAGTCCAACCGATCCCGATGCTCGCATAAGTGTAAAACCAGGAAAAGCGAGAAAATTAAACTATTCAAGTCAGCTCACGGTAGATGCCGCACATCATGTAATAAGTGACATCAAGGCCTATCATGCCGATGGCAAAGACAGTCAGCATTTACCAGATATTGTATTGCGAGTAAAAAGACGCTTATGGCAATCGGGTCTTACCATAGACACCTGTCTCGCGGATACTGGTTACAGTAGTGGCGAGAATTATGCTTTTTTAGAAAAGCAAGATATTACCAGTTATATTCCCCCACACGGCACCTTTAAAGGAGGCCCAGATGAATTTATTTATAATGAAAAAGAAGATCACTACACCTGCCTCCAAGGGAAGATAATCCCTTTTAAAAAGGTGTTTTACGAAAAGAAGAGCAACACCAAAAAGAAGGCCTATAGAGGTTCAAAAAAACTTTGTATAGATTGCCCAATACGAAGCGCTTGCTTAAGTAAAACGGCACAAGAAAAGTCATTTTCCGTAACGTATTACCGCGCAGAATACATGCGGAATATAGTACGAGTTGATAGTAAAAAAGGAAGCTATATGAAAGGAAAACGACAAAGCACGGTAGAGCCTGTTTTTGGTACACTAACTCAGTTTTTAGGCATGGGAAAAGTAAATACCCTTGGGATTAAACAAGCTAATAAGTGTATGCATCTATCCGCAACAGCCTATAATCTTAAAAAGTATTTAAAATATATGAAAAACCTGCCAGAAAGTATAGCGGGACTACTCGCTTTTATTAAAAGTACCAAAAACTACCTAATAAGCCTTCGAATGCTATGTTTTAAGCCACTTGAATTTTAGAGAAAATATGGCGTATTAAAATCAAAAACAGCTTAAAATCAAAGATTTTAAGCTGTTTTTGTGCTTTTTTAAGGGGTTGTGCAACGGTTACTGTTGTTGTGTGTTGTTTTTATTCTGGCCATTTTATTGTTTCATTATCTATAAATAAAGGACTTATTTGAATTTCAGACAATTTGTTATAATCAAACCAAAAATTAATTCCTAAAGTATCAGAAGAATATAATTCGTGTGTTGGGTTTTCAATAGTCTCCATATCTTCATATTCAATGTCAGTTATTTTAAGGCTTATTAATTCGTTTAGAATCTCATTTTTTTCCTGACCGATATATATACTGTTCTCAAATACATAGATTTCAGATTCTATGGTAATCAATCCTAGTTTCCAATTGTCTTCCTCATCAAAAGAAATATTCAGTCCTAAATCGCTATAATACCAATTTTCGGTAAAGTCTTTTTCAGTATTTGTGTATGAATATTTTTCAGAACTGTCTGGCTCTCCTAATATTTTCTTCGCATCATTTTTTGACATTCCAAATTTAAGTTCACCAACTCCAATACCTGGTTTTATTTTTTTTGAAATATCTTTCATTAATGTTTGGTTTTTTTAAATAACACACAGCGTTGTTGTATAAGAAAAGTTGCGGTTTTGTCAGCGAGGAATTTCCGAAGGAAATTCAGAAGTTGGCAAAAATGCAACTGCCTTTGATTAAGCACTAATTTAGCGATTTTTTTTATACGGTGTTGTAAACAGTTTTTTCTACCAGAATTTCCACCAAGGTTTTGATTCCGTTTTTTTATTAATAGATTCTAAAATTCCGTTTTCATTCGGGAACATAATATCTCCATCTCCACTTGCGTCAAAAAATCCAACCTTATGTTTTTCTGCCATTTCCAACATTTTCGGATATGCTTTTTCCGCAATCGACCATCTAAACGCTGAATAAATGACATCTTTTCCAACGCTATAATCCGTTATTTCATCATCGTCAATTCTGTCATCAATATCAGTTGGCGAATGCGGTCCGTTCATTGCAGGAAATTCAGTTATCATTTCCATAAACCAACTCCGTAATTCTTCTGAAGTCACTTTTGGGTCATCATATGAATGGTCTTCTTCCCATTCCGCTTGCTGTTCATACCATTCCAAAAAATCAGATTCAGATTTTGGTGCAGTTTTGGGATTAAATACCATTAAATCATAACTCATAGTTTCTCGTTTTCTTAAATTGTTTACAACGTTTTTGTTTATGGAAAGTTGCTGTTTTGTGCAAGGCGTATTTTCCGCAGGAAAATAAGACTTAGCCAAAACAGACTACCATTTAAATTTAAAGACTAAACTAAGCAATTTTTTATAAACGTTGTTGCCCACAGTAGTTTTTCTTCATCGTTAAATTCCGTTTTCTATTTCGAATAAATTTTATATGCATTTTACTTTGATTTTTTTTTAAATTCCGCTTGAGAGAGCAATTTTCTAACTTTTCAAGTTCTTTTCTTAAATTTAAAAATGAAGTTTTTGTTTTGACTCGGTGAACTTGTTCAAATTCCGCAATATTTTCAATTCCGTTTGAGTGAGTTATTTTTCAGTTTTCTAAATTTCACATTCAGTTCCGTTTTTATAATTCCAGCTTCGATTCCGCAAACTAGCTAAAACTCAGCTGTGAGTTTCATTCCGATTTTATTGATAAATAAGTATGATTTATTCAACGTTTTACTCCGTAATATTTAACTGTTTTTCAATTCCGAATTGATTGCGTCTGAGTGATTTCCGCTATTGTGGGCAACTCGTTATATGGAGACCTTTGTTCCACATATCCCTTAAATATTGTGGGATATCCGCAACTTTAGTTCCTGTTTTTATATTTGAAAAGCGAAGCTACAATTAATAACCAAAGTGTACAATACGTATATTTCACTGTTAATTAGGGCTTAAAGGTACACTAAGTAGTTGTAGGCTGTTTACGGAAAACCCCATTGTTATAAAAATAGTGCGATGTAAATTAATATTTTTAGTGGTTTTTGGCTTAGTTTATAAGAATAGTATGGGGTTTTGTAGCGGTTACTATATTGGTAAATCAGGGTTAATATTTGACAAAGAGTATAAAAGGACTTTAGTAAAAAATTAATGAGATTTTACTTGTTTTTTAACACAGTACTTTGTCGTGGTGTCGTTTTTGTTTTTTCAATCAGATTGTCGCTAAACCTAATCAGTTCAATCGTTTCACTTTTCCAACTGTCCTCTACAAACTTTCCAACATTCGATGAGAAAATATCCCATTTTAAATTAAAACTACTACCAAGCTCGATAATCAACTGCCTTAAGTTGTGTCCGTTTTTTTCCAAATCATCCATTATCCAGTTGCCGACTTCGTGTACTGATTTTAAATCTTCTGAAAAGCTTAAGAAGTATTTCGGAATATCATTTTCATAAATAGCAGATTCATTGAATTCAAATTCCAAAAACGGAAAATATCTCTCTTGACTTGTCGAGTCAATTAAATATGATTCAGTCTCAAATGATATTTTTTCCAAACTTGTATTCATTTTACTTCTTTTATAAATCCAGCCCGATACAATTCAATTAACATTGGTTTCAAATCTTGCCAATCTAATTTTT
This sequence comes from Olleya sp. HaHaR_3_96, assembly GCF_019278545.1. NCBI lineage: Bacteria > Pseudomonadati > Bacteroidota > Flavobacteriia > Flavobacteriales > Flavobacteriaceae > Olleya > Olleya sp. HaHaR_3_96. Next base: position 3,183,788 of record NZ_CP058987.1, on the reverse strand, counting down.
CACTATACTCTTTGTATTCCTCTGTGCTGTCTAAATATGACTTTAAGAACCAAGCATCTATTTTTCCAAATTTAGGTGGATTTGATAAAATCACTTCTATATTTTGCTGTGTTTTCTTTTTATGAAAATGACATTCTCCTCCGTGAAAAGCATAATTAACTCTTTCTGAAAGTTTTCCTTTTCTTGGAACTTTAGGATTACTTTTTGTTACAAATTCCTCATATTGTTCATTAACAAAAATATCATAGCCAAACTTGTTTCCAAGTCTTTTCATTAGTTCTGTTCCTTCAGCTCTGTATTCACTTATTGCCTTGGCTAATATTTCTAAAGATGTTCTCATTTTCAAATGCACCACAACTCGTTATATGGAGACCTTTGTTCCACATATCCCGTAAATATTGTGGGATATCCGCAACTTTAGTTCCTGTTTTTATATTTGAAAAGCGAAGCTACAATTAATAACCAAAATGTACAATACGTAGAACTACGTATATTTTACTGTTAATTAGGGCTTAGAGGTACACTAAGTAGTTGTAGGCTGTTTACGGAAAACCTCATTGTTGTAAAAATAGTGCGATGTAAAGTAATATTTGTAGTGGTTTTTGGCTTAGTTTATAAGAATAGTATGGGTTTTTGTAGCGATTACTATATTGGTAAATCAGTATTAATATTTGACAAAGAGTATAAAAGGACAGGACTATAGAGAAAAATTAATGAGATTTTCTTGTTATTTCACACAGTACTTTGTTGTGCGTTCGTTATTTTTCAAACGGTATTTTTTGTTTAAATTCAGGATTCCGTTTATCCCAATTCGTTTTTTCTATTAGATAATGCTTTTTAAATTCTGATAACATATTTTCATAATCATCTTTTGAGAATTCAAATCCGCTTATTTTTTCAAACCATTCAACTTTAAAGCCAACTTTTTCAGCGTCATATTCTGTCGTTTTATCAATTCCTAATTTGTTCCACTTTATCGTGTTTTTACAATTTTCAATTTCTGCTAAAATCAGAGTGCAAGAAAAGTCATTATCATCAGGACACATTAGAATTGGGCTAATTGCTATTTCTCCGAGCTTTGGTGAAATTCTATTCCAAACAACTTTTTCCTCCTGTGCTATTTCCATTGCAAAAAGTAAAGTTGGATAAAGTCCTTTGTACATATTGTTCGGATAAAGTTCTTCGAGTTTTTCGTCAAGCCAAAATCCGTCAATTTTCAGATTCAGAAATTCATCTGTTCCGTAGTCACTTTTATCTATTTCGGCTTTTATCGTATTCATTGGTTTTAATGACGCACAACGTTTCTTTTATGGTGCGTTTGCATCCCGCAGGGTGCATATGCATTATACAAATTGGTGTAAACCGTTTTTATTTAACTCATTTAGTGTTTTTTCGAAAATTTTTAGTCTTTCCGAAGTATTCGTTATTTTTAACTCTCTATCATATCTTTCGCTTGAAGAGCTTATTTTTGAATACTGCTCATAAGTATAAACTAGAGATTCTTTTAAACCATTAAGAGCTTTCGTCATTCCAGAGTGAATTACTTCATTGAATTTGAATTGTTCGATTAGTTCAAAGTGATTCTTATATCCATTGAATAGAAACGATACTTGAAAATCTTTCCAATATTTATTTGCCCATTTTTCAGCTTGCGGAGTAGGGTTGAAATACCAAAAAAACATCGTTTTATCATTAAAATCTATGTGTATACCTCCAAATGGGAATCTGTTTTCTGGAATGCTATTTTGATTTTCGACTTTTAAAATAAAGTCAGTTCCTTTTGATATTATTTCATATAAGCTTGATTCATTCCAAAATGTCTTAGTTTCAGAGCTATTTTTCAGACTTATTAAAACTCCTCTTGGTTCGTCCCAAGCCCCTTTTTCATAATCGTAAGTTTCTCTATAATTTGTGCCTGAAATATATTCTTGTCTGTCAGAAATTCCATTAGTTGCATATTTAATTGACCAACCAGAATATTGAACTTCCAATAATTTTAGTAGAATTTCGGTAGTAAATATTCCTGAACCGTCCATTTCCTCTCCCTGATAAATTTCAATGAGTAATTCTTTATTATCAAAATCCAAAACAATTGCCGAAAATGCATTATCACCTTTAGTAGATTCTAATTTAGTTTGACGTTTAATAAATTCCTTTGCCAGGATAGGCCCTAGAAAAATGTCTGATAGAAATGTATAATCACCCCTATAATTGGCAAATATTTCGACTTCTTCATTTTCTTTTATTATGTATTCCGAATAGTCAGGCATTTCTTTTGTTCAATGGTTTACGTCTCGTATATGAAAAGTAGCGCTGAAAATAAGCGATAACTTTTCGGATTAAACACAAGCCGAATTTTTAAATTTTACTATTTATTTTATTTTTAGGAAATCGTCAAATTTAAAAATTTGGCGACTTTCCAAAAATGCCAAAGCCTTCGTTTTAAAAACGACTTGCGCTATTTTTTATATACATTGTGTGTGCCCAGCATGGGCATCTTTTAATTTACCTAAAGGTAAATAATTAATCTAGAGGGTGCAAGTCCCTTATGCGCAGGAGTAACGTCTTGAAGCATTAGTAAGTCGCAAGGGTGAAAACCGTGAGGTTTTATCTGAAGGAAGCGAGACTACAAAACTCGGTACTGACGAACAGAAATCGTATACAGAGGCATAGTTATTCGGGTAAGCAAGCACATCATTGTAACGCCCAAATAGTACCAAAAGGATAATTATGTAGATACGGCAGTGATTGAGAGAAAGAAGATGCCATTACCTGGGGAGATCTCCAAAGTTACGAGTTGATTATATGGAGAAGTCAGCAGAGGTCATAGTACTTACAGGACACGAGTTGAGGCAATACCTCAGAAGGTCTCACAAGTAAGGAAGGACTGAACGTAATTCTCTTCAAAATTCGCATAGGAGCACTAGTGGTAGCCTATGCCTAAATTAGAAGATAGTGTCAAGGGTGAAAAGAGCTTTGGCGTGATGATTTACGAACCGCCGTATACGAGACCCGTATGTTCGGTGGTGTGAGAGGCGCACTCCGGCTATTTTAGTCGGAGCCGTCTACTCGATTGGCAGTAGTTTTTCTCAGAATATGTTCCACCATTTTTTCTTTTTTTCATAATTTTTAATGAAATGTTCTTCTCCTTTTAAATCAATCCAACACTTTTTAAATGCAATCTTTAATATAGGATTGTCTTCAATTTTTATATTAGATTTAGGATAAGAATTACCTGAACTCATTATTGACGCTCTAAAACCTCCTGTGTTCATCATTTCAATTGCCCAATAAAAATCATCTTCATTTCCCTCAAATTTGGTTATCAATTCTTTAACAATCAATTCATCTTCTTTGATTCCTTTCTCTCGGCATTCAAGAATAGAGTCTATAATACTTTCAGCTACTTGTTCAGTCATTTTTATTTAGTAATTCCGCTTAAAATTATATCATAAGTCTTTTTGTAATCTACTGATTCTATTATTCCGATTTTTGGGTTATATGCGTGTGCTATTTTTCTTTTTTCAGTTTCTTTAGGGAAATTCAAAGTCCACATTATGAGTTTTTCAATTCCAGATGGTGTTATTATTCCGCTGTCATTTTCGAATTTCGGACAATAAGTATGTATTTTGTATTCGTTTTCTCTTAATGCAAAAACCAAATATCTTTCGTTATCATTTTGCTCAAGCCCATATTTAAAATATCCCGATTGATTTTCAGTAACTATTTTAATTTGTATTCCATCAAATTCGGTTTGGTCAAATTCGTCAAATATCCACCAAAAGTATATTTTTGAGTCTATTGTGATTCTTCTTTTCCCTTTTTTGCTAATTGCCATTTATAGATGAAAATGTATTTTTTTTAATCAAAATGTTATTTTGAAGTTCTGTTTTTCTTAAATTACTGCCAACGTTTATGTATAAGAATAGTGCGGTTTTGTGAGCGAGGATTTTCCGCAGGAAAATCAGCAGTAACAAAAGTGCACTAACACTAGATTAAGGACTAAACTAAGCATTATTTTTATACTGTGTTGTGGTGCGTTTTTTTATCCAGTTTTTAAATTCAGTTTCGATAATTATTTCTTGAATTCCGTGAATTTTTTCTTTAAAACAAAAGGACGTTTTATATTCAATTCCGTATTTCTTTAATAATTCATCTATTTCATGTTTCCCAAACTGGACATTCTTAATTTTCTTTCTAAATCCGTTTAGTTTTTCATATGCTATTACTAAAAATGTAATTCCGATAGCAATTATTCCAATTTTGATTTTCCAAACGTAAACACTATTAATAGTCCATTCCGCTAAAGAATCCCCACCAATTATTAATAAAAAACCAATGGTTATAAGAAAATAAAAAGTCCAATGAATTGATTTTTTATTTTTGCGTATTATTTCCAATTCAAGATTAGCGAGTTCTAACTTTTTTTGAAATTTTTTGTCAAGTTTAATTTTAGAACAAGTGTTTTTAAATTCAGGTTTTTTTTGGGTCAACTTGCAAGTCAAACCTATTTCAAAACTGGTTATTTCATTTTCACATAAATTACAATGCTTTGAAAAATTCATTTACTTTTTTCAGTTTAAATTTTCTATTCGGTTGTCGGTTCTCAAATGCACCACAACTCGTTATATGGAGACCTTTGTTCCAGATATCCCGTAAATATTGTGGGATATCCGCAACTTTAGTTCCTGTTTTTATATTTGAAAAGCGAAGCTACAATTAATAACCAAAATGTACAATACGTATAACTACGTATATTTTACTGTTAATTAGGGCTTAAAGGTACACTAAGTAGTTGTAGGCTGTTTACGGAAAACCTCATTGTTGTAAAAATAGCGCGATGTAAAGTAATATTTGTAGTGGTTTTTGGCTTAATCTATTAGAATAGTATGGGTTTTTGTAGCGATTACTCTATTGGTAAATCAGGATTAATATTTGACAAAGAGTATAAAAGGACAGGACTATAGAGAAAAATCAATGAGATTTTCTTGTTATTTCACACAGTACTTTGTTGCCAGTAGTTTTTATTCAATTCCGAATTTTATGGTTACAGTACTCTCGATTTTAATTTTTTCGAATTCAATGTCAATCGGGTTATATTCTTCTGCTTTATAATAACCGTAACCTCTGACTTGGATTCCAGCAACGCTTCCTTGAAGTGCATGTGTGATATTTGAATTTAAGTCAGAAATATAAAGTGCTTTTACAATATTCTGATTCAACGGTTTCAGCATTGTTTCGGCTTGAGTTTTTGCTTTAAGAACTGCTTTCTGTTTTAATTCAATTTTTAGTTGCTCTAATTTCGAGTATTCAGTTTTATTTAAATATACATTAGAAATCTCTATCGATTCAAGTCCAACGATTACTTTTCCTGCTGTTTCTGCATCGTAAACTAATAACGTGTATGCTTTATTTTTTAAGACCTCTTTTCCTTTTAAAAAGTATTTCTTGAAATTACTTGTTACATCAGATAAAGTAAGTTGTTTTTTTGTGTCAATTTCAAGTCCGATTAGTTTAGTGTGCATTCGTTTTTCTAGTTCCTCAACCGAAGTTCTGCCTCTTGTATCTTTTTCTGTAATTAATATTGATAAATAAATTAGGTCTGGAACCACCAAAGTGTCAACTACTGCTGTTGTTTCCAAATACGGTTGGTCAATAAAGTTTTTTTCTTGAGAATAGCCTTGTAAAGATAAAAATGCTATAATTAATAATAGTCCAAATTTTTTCATTTCGTTATGTTTAATCAATTCTTTTGACGAAACTATAATTTCAACTTGTTTATAAAAACTCAAAATGAGTGAACGCTCGTTTTGAGTTAGTTAACTGGTCGATTTGCATGATTTCTTTAATGTGTGCGAACGTTGTTCTTTACTTTATACTCATTATAAAAGTAGTTATTACTTTTACTAGGAAACAAGAGGAGAACTAGAACGTTGTTTAGAATAATAGTTCCATTATACGTATAAGTCCTCTTGTCTTTCTTAGGTTGCTTTAGGACCATTTGGAATACCAGGAATCACTTCCTAATAAAGGTGATAGTCATAGCAACATTTATTAATCATTCCTCTTTGAGTAGGAACAATATTTAAAAATATGAAAAAATATGTAGATGTTATCGGTATTGATGTATCTAAATTAACAATTGATGCACATATTTATAATAGAGGCATTCACCGTGTGTTTTCCAATACTTCAAAAGGTTACAAAGCACTATTATCTTGGGTCGAAAAGTACCTTGGTAAAGACCTCTATTTTTTTTGTTTTGAGAATACAGGTCATTACTCTACAAATCTTAGTGTTTATTTATCAGAAAACAACATAGATTATGTAGAAGAAAGTCCTTTGACCATTAAACGATCTTCCGGAATTATTAGAGGAAAAACAGATCAGCTTGATTCCGCAATGATTGCGAGATATGCATGGCTTTACAAAGAAGAGTTGACTCTAAGTAGTCCAAAAGCGCAAGATATTCAAGAGCTAGGACGTTTGTTATCCTTTAGAGAACAGCTAGTACGAGACCGTACAGGTAAGATGAGTAGTCTTAAAGAAATGCAGACTTTGCTTAGTAGTCCATCGACTGATGATTGTTGTATAATTGTCAAAAAGATGATTCATTATCTTACAAAACAAATTACAACACTTGAGCAAAGTATTAAAAAACTAATACGAAGTGATGAGTTATTGGAAAAGAATTATCAGCTTTTAAATACCTTAAAAGGGGTTGGTTTAATATTATCTTGTCAATTGTTATACCACACGAACAATTTTAAGCGGTTTGATAGTTGGCGTCAGTTTTCAAGTTATTGTGGTGTAGCTCCTTTTGCGCACAGTTCAGGAACCAGTATTTACCGGAAAAACAGAATTCATAAGATAGGAGACCGGAAAATGAAAACACTCTTAACACTTGCCAGTGTTAGCGCAATACAGTGCGATAAAGAATTAAAACAGTATTACGAGAAAAAAGTTGCAGAAGGTAAACCAAAACTGGTGGCTTTAAATAATGTTAGAAATAAGATTTTGTCAAGAGCTTTCGCAGTGGTAAAAAGAGGAACACCTTATGTCGAATTACAAAAATTTGCAGCCTAGTAAAAAGGTCTTTAAATAATTAGGTTTTGACCTTGGAATACGTATAAGAATAGTTGCGGGTTTGTATGCGAGGATTTTCCGAAGGAAAATTAGATGTTACAAACACGCAACGACCTTTGGTTAAGCACTAAACCGCAATTATTTTTATACGGTGTTGTGCGTTCGTTTTTTTTATTCAATTTTTTGTCAGTTCCTCATAATATTTTTCATATTCCACGTAAACTATTTTCAATTTCGGTGTCATTATTTTTTTGATTTCAGTCATTTCACTAGCACATTTACCTAGTAATAATGATTCGCAATAAGAAACGTTCAGCGCATTTATCAAATCAGAATTTAGTTTTTCAATCCGAGATTCTTGGAATTCAAAACAGCGTTTTAATTCCGTGTGATTTTTTTCTTTTATTTGTTCAATATTATAGTCCGAAAACATTTCCATTCGGAAGTGAACCATTTCAGAGTCCCAACTTTCAATTCCAGTTTTCAGAGTAGGGAATTCCGTTATCAATTCCAAGAAATATTCATTCGGTTTCATTTTGTTATTATCCAAGTTTGTCCAATTTTTACTCTTCATTTTTTATTCCGATTGAGTCTGCTTAAATGACGCACAACTCGTTATATGATTACTAAACTTCCGGATATCCCGTAAAATAAAGGTAATAACATTACTTTTTAATTAAAATTAATAGCACGAAGCTACAATTAATAACCAAAATGTACAATACATATAACTACGTATATTTTACTGTTAATTAGGACTTAAATTTACGATAAGTATTTGCAGATTATTGACAGAAAACCTCATTGTTATAAAATAGTGCGATGTAAAGTAATATTTGTAGTGGTTTTTGGCTTAATCTATTAGAATAGTATGGGGTTTTGTAGCGGTTACTATATTGGTAAATCAGGGTTAATATTTGACAAAGAGTATAAAACTATGTCCAAAATTAGTAATAGCTGAAGGACTATTTTTGTGTTTTACGCATCTAATTTTTCTACTATTAAATCAACAAATTCAGCTTTTCTTAATAAATCAATAATAAAATCAAAATTATCTTTACCGAATATTTTTTTTAGTTTTTCAGTTCCGATTATTTCTATTATACAATCTCCTGGAAAACCGGGTCCTTCAGCTGTTATTGCATCATTAAAAGCATCAAGATTCTTTCCGAAATTTTTTCCCGATTCATAATCGATTTCCGCCACATATTTATTCCAAAAATCTTGTTTAGAATCACAGAACTCTCCGTTTATAAAAATTTTTCTTTGACGCCTAACGTTTCCATTTTTGTCCTCAGTTATACTGATAAAAGTGTCTTTTCCATAGGAGAATCTGTCAAATACTTTGGAATAACCAAGATTCAACCATCTTTTATAAATTAATTTCCCATTGAAATATAAATAGAGTTCATTATCATCCTTTATTTCCTTTCGTATTATCACAGTTTTTTTAAATTACTTACAACGTTTCATATAAGTGAGAAGTTGTGGGTTTGTGTGCAAGGATTTTCTGCAGTAAAATCAGACGTAACATAAGCGAAACTATAATTAATCACTAATGTACCAATCATTTTAATATGGCTTAGGTTGGCAAATTGTACTTTTATTCCGATCCAAGCATTTTTTTTCGTTCTTCGTTCGCAATTCGTTCTAATTCCTTATTCATTGGGTCTTGCATTAGATTTTTTTCAGCCTCAACATATTCTGGGAAATCTCGATAATGCATTTCCAAAAGGGTTTCATCTTTCGTAAATAACATTAAAGTACCAAATACTCCAATAATCAATAGTCTAACTAACAAATTTTTATAAAATTCAGCTTTCGTTTTTGAAAATTTAAAGATTGTAATTATCAATATCGGAATTAAAAATAAAAGTCCAAACATTAAATTAAAACTTCCGTATGGCCATCTTAGAAATTTGAATAAAATTCCGATAAGTACGATGGATAAAGTAATTCCAGTTAAAAACATTTCATTTTTTTTAAGTGAACTTGTTTTTTCTGTCGAGTCTTTTTTATTACTGTTCAATAGTTTAAAACTAAAAAAGAAATAAATTAATGACAAGATGAATGTAGAAAGTGTAATTAAAAGAGTGGAATAGGGGTAGTCGGTTATAAGTCTTAATATCATTAGGAATATTGCTCCAAAACCTAGAATTTTTTCAATTTTGTTCATTCGTGTGCGTTCGTTATGTTTTACTGTTAATTATAAATTAAGTGTACATTTAGTTGCAGGTTATTGACGGGAAACCTCATTGTTATAAAAATAGTGAGATCCAAAGTAATATTTGTAGTGGCTTTTGGCTTAGTTTATTCGAATAGTATGGGGTTTTGTAGCGGTTACTATATTGGTAAATCAGGGTTAATATTTGACAAAGACTAAAAAAGTACTGTAGTGAAAAATTAATGAGATTTTTTTGTTATTTCACACAGTACTTTTGTTATAGTTAGTTTTTTATCAGTTCAATTAATTTTTCTAACTGCGAGTCTTTTTTTCGTAGCATCTGTTCCTCATCTCGTTCTAAAATAATGTTTGGTGTTGTTCCATGTCCATCAAGCGTTTTACCGTTTCTTTGGAAAGAGAGCATTGTCGATAATTTAACACGAATATTAGAATTTTTAAGGTAAAATTTCTTTGACCTACCACTTGAACCATTCGTTGTTACTCCAACTATTTTTACATTATCTAAACCTTTTAATGCAGAGGTAAAGACAGAAGCTGCACTAAAACAATCTTCATTTACTAAAATATAAATAGGACAATTTATATGGTTTTGATTACTCTGTAAAACCATATAATAGGGCTTACTAAATTTACTCATATCAACATCAAATTCAGTTTTAAATTCCTTATTAAACTTATCTATTGCTTTTCTGTCCTCATTTGTTAAAGATTCTGAGTTATAATTGTAAAGAAATCTTGATTGCATTGAAGACATGTCTTCTTCTAAGAATTGGTCACTTCTCACATAAGCAACGTTTGCAATCCAAGGCGATTGTTCTGGTTTTACAAAATAACCAGACAAGGTCTTTAATATTTCCCTTGTTCCGCCACCATTTCCACGAATATCGATTATCAATGCTTTTGAGTTTCTGTACTTTTCAATTGTTGATTGCAAATATGATTCTAAATTTGGCTTTTCTTCATAGTTTACCATTGAAGGAATAGCAATGTAAGCGATGGAATCAGTCAACAATTTATCCAATTTGTTTAAATCAAAATTTTTATCACGTTCAAATTTGCTGTAATTTCTGTTCAAACTTGTAGAGCCAATATCAAAATACCAATTTCTTCTATCGCTCAAAGGTAGAACCAATCTTTTATGAGTTGTGCCATTCGTTAAAATTATTTCAACTTCTTTTAAAGTTGTTTTACCTTGTTTGAAATAAATTTCTCCAATATCTCTTAAGTCTTTTAGTCCATCGGTTTGTTTTGCTTTCTTGGGCGAAAGTTTTCTTCGATAAGCATAACTTTCTAAAAACGCGTTAATGTCAATTTTATTTACATTTTTTATGAATGGATATTTTTGTAAATAATATTCATATTCTTTGGTTGATTTATTGAACTTTAGTGCAACTATTTTGTCGTCTAAACTAGATAAGGCAAAAGGGAAATACAAATTATATAATTCGTAATCATCTTCTTCAAAATTTTCCATTCTAATATTTGCGTGTCTATCAATTATGTTTGAAATAACTTTTTCTAATTCAAAGGCTAAAAAATGAATTGGGATAGAATCTTTTTGATTAACTTTTCTTTCAATTTCGTTATAATAGTTTTCAAAATCTATTTTTGATACTTGATAATATGAAGATTGCTTTTCTAACAAGTTCTTAAATTCATTCAAATCTTCCAAAGCCATTTCCTTTGTCAAAGTTTGACTAAAGCTTAATGTTGAAATAAGAAGTAGTGTCGAAATTTGTAAGGTTTTTTGTATTGTCATAGTCTGGTTTTAAATTAAGCACAACTCGATATATGATTACCAAAATTCCGAATATATCGTAAAATAATGGTAATAACCTTGCTTTTTGATCAAAATTAATAACACGAAGCTACAATTAGTAACCAAAGTGTACAATACTTATAACTGTATGTTTTACTGTTAATTATAAATTAAGTATAAATTTAGTTGTAGGCTATTTACGGGACACCTCATTGTTTTAAAAATAGTGAGATCCAAAGCAATAATTGTAGTGGTTTTTGGCTTAATTTATTAGAATAGTATGGGGTTTTGTAGCGGTTACTTTTGTTAGCTGTCGTTTTTATTCCGCTTTGAATATTTTAATCGTTTGTTTGTTTTTAGGTGGGTTTTTAATTCGGACATTAATTATTTTATATTCCCATGCATTGTTTATTTTATCAGCTGTAATATCCATTCTGGCTTTTCCTTTTGTTCCTTTTAATCGGATTGTTGAATTTACAGTTTGGTTGTTATTTGTATAGTAGATGTCGCCTTCTAAAATTGCAAGATTATCAATAGGTGCTATTTCGCCAAGCAATTCGGTAACTTTTTGGTCAGATTTCACTTTTTCTAACGCCTTTTCATAAAGTTCAGTATCTGAATATGCTTGAGTTAAATCACTAACAATGCCACTCATTCCGAAAGAAATAAAAACCGATATAATTATCAATAATATTCCGCTTACAGGAACGAACCATTTCCAATTACGGTTCCACCAGCTTTTATGTTTAATCAGTTCGTTATTCATTCTGTATTATTTGTTTTCTAATGGCTTTTAAGCATTCCAAATTTACTTATTGAGCTTAAATTTCTGTTGTTTTTATGATTTTATCAAATGGTGGGCGATGTTTGGTGTATTATTAGTGGTGTGCTTGTAAAACTAATTTAACAAATACAAAGCGAATAGAAAATCTGCAAGGATTTTCGTAGGTAGGCGAGAAGCCAGTAATAAATAATACAAGGTGTTTACTTAATTATTTTTTTTAGTATTTTTTTAAATTGGGTTGTGTCCACTTTCTTTAAATCCAATTCAAGAACTCCATTTGTATTTTTATCAATTAATACTTTTTTGACATAAAATTCCTTTTTTCCTTTACCAAGCACTATTAATGAGGTTTGATTTTTTATAGGAATATTTACAAAAATTAAATCATTGGGTTTTCTGTAATCCGATATGAACGAATTCAAATCTTTGTAAATAAGGAAGGTCGATACGAATTCTAAATTATTTTTATTTAAAACAAGCTCGTAAGAAATATTACCATCAGGCTTTAAAATTTTATCAACATTTATCCAGCCAAAGTCGTCAATTAGTACGTCAGGATATGTCCACCAATTATCAACAGCTAATTCATCATTAATTTTCGAAATATCATTTTCTATTTCTAATTCTAAATTTTTATTAGTTGTTGAATAATAGTCCAAGGAATCAATAGGTATTATCTTTTCTCTATACGTCAAAACTCCGCCATAGCGTCGTGATATAACAGTGTCTATTTCAGGGAAAGTAATATATGTGTCTTTATCTTCAATCCATTTTATTTGATTAATAGAATCTAAAACACCATTAAAAATTCGGTCTCCTTTTCTAAACTCTTTCTTGAATTTAATTTTTAGTTTTTTTTTGTCTTTGAGTTTTATTTCTTTATCTCCTGATATAAATTTTAAGAATATTACACCGTTAGATTCCAAAAGCTCATTTTTATCAGTAATTGTATTTAAGTTATCAGAAATTAATTCTAATCTATTGTAATATTCTTTGAGCTCTACACTTACTTTATTATTTTCGTCAATATCAAAATCTTCTCGATTGAAGTAGATTTTTGTTCCTTTTTTTCCTGTAATTTCTTTAATGCTTATTGTGTCTAAATCAAACAATTGTTTTTCCACAATGACAATGTTTTTAAAAGGGTTTGTAGGCTCAAATACGGCTAAATCTTTTTTACAACTAAATATTGATATTGAAACTAAAAAGTATGTAAGAATTTGTTTTTTCATAATTGTGTAGAACTCGTTATATGATTACCAAAATTTCGGATATCCCGTAAAATAATGGTAATAACATAACTCTTGATTAAAATTAATAGCACGAAGCTACAATTAATAAACAAAGTGTACAATACGTAGCACTGCGTATATTTTACTGTTAATTAGAGATTAAATGTACACTAAGTATTTGTAGGCTGTTTACGGGATACCTCATTATTGTAAACAATATAGTCAAACAAATAAGTAATAACAGTTGTAGTCGCTTTTTACTTATCAATTAAAATTTATCGCGGTTACCAATGTTTTTTATACCCTGTTGTAAGCTGTTTTTATTCCGTTGTAATATTGATTTCTATTTGCATTGTCTGGAAGTCCTGCGACTTGTCCATCTCCCAATTCCATTATAATCCAACCTCCATTTTTCTTTTTTGCAACGTCCATTGTAAAGAAATTACTATCTATTTTATCTGCTATATTTTGAAAAAAATCAATATCTGGTTTTTCTGAATCATAATTCCCTTCGTCCCAATAATTAAAAATTTGGACAACCTTTTTATTTAAGAAGACAATTCTAAATTCTTTGGTCAAAGGCATTTTGCTTTTGGAGTGTTCAGTTAGAAATTCTAGCGCTATAAACTCTCGGAAAACAATTCCTTCGTTTAAATAATCGCCTCGCAATTCTAAAAACCGATTAACTATTTCTTTAACTTGATGTTTGTCAGATGCGTTCGGAATAAAACAGGCATCATTCCAATTATGTTTTTCAGATTTTACATAATCTTTTACAATTATTGGCTTAATTCCAAATGCGTTAGATAATCTAATAACATTGCTTTCAGTTATGTCTTTAGACCAATTCGATTGTGGTGTCTCATCAATGATTTTGTCATACGACTCTGGTAAATAATGGCAATGTTTGTATTCCGTTGGATTGTTAATCAGCTCAATATTCTTTTTTAAAAGTCCGTTGTAGAATTGTTCGTAAATATTAGGCGTCATCATCCAACCTCTATATATACCTAATTCTTTCTTTTCAGCGTTTTTAATAAACTTTAGCGCACTATTTATATTTCCATCTATCAATTCCTCAAAACTGAAAATTTCAGTTTCAAATCCGTTTTCTTTAGCTGCATCAAATTCAGTTTGATAGTCAGGTTCGACTATTTTATTATCCATGACACTATCGCAAAATATTATTTTCATAGGTTAACTAAAATGGTTTAGGTCGTTGTATAAGATTAGTTGCGTGTTTTAGGAACCTAAATTAGTAAATAAAAACTGAATAGAAAATGAACTGCCCCAGATAGCGTCTAACTTTTTTGGGACAGTTCAAAGTCCTCGAGAATTATCGTAAGTAGGGGAGGATCAGGAAATAAATTATAGACTACTTAAGGGGGATAAGAGTATTTTATTTTAAGAGTGATCATAAACAAAAAAAGCTACTGTTTTGGTAGCTTTTTTATTGAATTTAAATTAACGTCACATGCGTACAAAGTAGGTTTAAGAAGAAATAAACTTTAGGTGTTTTTTAAATTTTGACCTAGCCTCTTGAGTTTATCGCGTAACGGCTTATTTTTTATGGACACTAGTTTTGTTTAAGATTTTATTATTTCATTAAAAAATAGTTCACCTATTTTTACAGGTAAGAGCATACTTTTTACAATGTCTTCTTTTGATTGATTTAAAGCTAATCCTCCAATAGGTTTTTCGGGAACAAATCCTTTGCCAAAAGCACAAGTATCATATAAAAAGAACTCGTAATTTTTATCATTAGAATGGAATACAAGTTTTTTCATTTTACTATTATTTGTACTATCTCCACTTTGTCCACCACCTTTTAAATCAAATGACATAGATTGTTTAAGATTGTCCGTTAACTTGCCTTCTCCAAGGGTTAAGTCTTTTATTTTTGATCTTAAAAACTCCCAATGTTCTTCAGCTTTTTTTGTTCTAAAATTATATTCTATATAATGCAATTTGTCTTCAGTTAAAACTAAAGTATGTATGTTTGTGTTTTCAGAAACAATAGTTGTAGCCATGGTTTTTGCTGTATCCTTTAAGGCGTCTAACATGTTCTTAGGCTGCTTACAATTAATTAAAGATATGAAATCGGACCCTATGATATCTTTTATCGGTTTGAATGTTTCTGGGTCTTCTTTTAGCTCTGAGAAATGTTTTTCAAAATTTTGTTTTACATCTTCATCAGCTTCTAGATAATTTTGTTGATACTGTCCTAGTTTTCCTGATTTTTTTATATAAAATAGGTAGCCAAAAACTCCTGCGATAATTACTAATGGTAATAGGTACGTCATTTTTTTTATTTAAAGTTATTTTTGTTTTTTAATTGCATTATTATTTTTATCCACCTTTATCTTCTTACTTGGTATGATCAAATAGCCCAGTATTGAGAAAATAAATAGCCCTATAAATAGCGTTAAAGTAGAATGATTTTCTTCAAAAAATAAATATACTGATGTTATTCCGTAAAACGGAATGGAAATTAGTAGTAAGTATTTAATTCGTGCTCTCATTTTAATGCTTTTTATTCTAAATTATGGTATTCATTAAACTCATCCCATTTGTGTAATAGAAAAATCTCAATTTTAGCGATCTCACTTGTTGTTAGTATTGTATCGAAATGCCTAACATAAGACACTACATATTTTTGGAAATAATCTTTTGATCCCTCTTTTAATCTAAATTGAAAAGCGTCCCATTCTTGAAATTCTTTTAGGATACTGTCTAAAAACAGGGTCTTGTTGTTTTTATTATCAAGTGATGCTTTAAGGCCTTCTTTTATTAAACTTTTAAATTGTTCTTTACCTGATTGTCCACAACAACTAATATTTCGTGCAATGGCTAATTGATAGGTTTCTTTACACCAACCATATTTTTTAATGATGCTTTTTATATCCCACATCTGTTCAACTTCATGATCAAGGTCGTTTGTCCTTAAAAATTCGATATAATTAGAAATCCACTTTTTATTGCGATCAACTAAGGCAAGTATCGCATAAGTTCCTGCTGGTGGTCCTTCATCATAGTCGTGTGTGATCATAATGCGAGAACCTTCCTCTCCATCATCAGTAACTTTGCAATAGTCCAAAAGTAATGGAGCCAAGTTATTGTACTTTGCGATCTGTTGGAATAAGGCCTTTTCATCAAGAGTCTGATAAACATCCGTGTTGTCAAAAGATATGACTTCAAACTTAATGCTTTCCAACCTATTATCATTATGACGTATCATATTGGTTTGTTGATCAGGATATAGCGTTTTTATGTCTTTAACCGAAGCAATTAGCGTTTCAAGTATTTGTTTTAAATCTGTTTCGGTTAGCTGCGGATCAAGAGTATCTTTAGTCACTATTTTTTCTTGTAGACTCTCTTTTCCTATAAAATCATTGGGAGCTAAACCATATGCTTTTATTGATATCTTTATTTGGGTCATAATAATTACGTTATATTTTTGGTTAATAAGTGATCATTTTATTGCTGTATTAGTCTTTGAAATATAGTAAGTATGCGCTTTAGTCGCGTTCATAATCATGTACAAATGTGATATGAGGACTGCTAGCCATTAAGTTTGGATTTGTGCCTTCAACACCTTCAGGAATGGGCTGGTGGCGCTTGTTGTAATAAGTTTTCCAACTAGGCATTGGGTATCCTGTACTGTCGTTAAAGGTCATGGGATGCGTCAAAAAAGGAATTGCGTCTTTTGGTAAATCTTGAGAAGAAAACATTTTGTAGACTAACTCGGAGCAATAATAAGACTGGTCATCCCATAAAAAAAGCTCGTCATAAGGTGTGTTTATTCTTTCTAGTCCGTATGTTATAGCTTTAGCAATATAAGGTTGGTAATAGCGGTCTAATCTTGCTACTGTGGTTTGCGATTTATTGAATTGGTTTTTATTTCTATTCAGAAACGTTTTTAAGGGCGTTTGACAAACCCCTTCTTTTGGAAAGGCTTCCACTACAAACCATTGGTTATCTTTTTGCATGGCGATGCCAACATGCGAATAATTTTTAGAAAATGAAGTAGCCGTAACGTCTTTAATGGCTTTAGAGATGTCGCTTGTTCCTGTATTTTGAAATAGTAAATCCCCTGGTTCTAATTGAAAAGCAGTACTGTTTTGATTGTTATTACAGCTTGTCAAAACAATGAAAAGTATAAGAAGGCTATAGGTTTGTTTCAGGTGGGTAGTCATGATTGTTTTGTGGTTTGTCTTTAGGGAAGTCAAAATTTTTGGTACCATAACACAGGGATATCAGCGTTGTAATGCTTACTGTTAGCAGTGTATTTAAACTAGAGGTTAATAGTTAATTGGTGCTACTTTAATTTAAGTGATAAATTACTCTTTGATTTCTTTACTAGGAATTGGACGTCTCGCTGGACTTGGGTATATGGGGCTGATAGGAGATACAACCTCTTCTATTAATTCATGCGATACTGTTTTTTAGTTAGTGTTCTTAAATTATAAGACTCTGAAAATTTGATACTAAAAAAAGCGCTATTTTTGTTCTACTAATTCTAAGTATTTATCTTTTCCAATTGTTAAATAATATAAAGGATATAAAAATACGATTCCAGCAAGTATTCCGAATATTAAATTTTTAGTAAAAAGAAGAAGTCCTGCTAATGCCATAAATATAGCTTTAACAATACCTTCATTTTTAAAACTACTAAGCTTTAATAGTATTGTTTTGTCCTCTGTACTAATTATATTTATTTTTTGGCTCCCGCACCAAGCTGATTTTGCATAAATTTCATGTGTACCATTGGCTACTTCGAAGGTTTTATGTTCTTTTCTTATGGTACCAGAATCTTTGCCGTCAATATAAATTTTGGCTCCAGTTGCACTCTCTATTTTAATTTTTCCCATGTCTTATTCTATTATTTTAAGAGGATATCAGATTTTAATTTAAGTCGAAATTAATAGTTTTATTTTATGTAGTCAAGTTTTTATTACTGTAACTAAAAAAAGCGACCTATTTGGTAGCTTTTTTATTTTTAACTTAATAGTCTTTAGACTTGATTTTTAGGCGCTAAGCATATTATTAGGTTATAAAAAGGAGTGACTATTTACTTCATTTTAAAACTATTTTCGATGGTACTAAAACCATCAACGTTTTCTTTTTGATCTTCAAGCGCTTCCTGTTTAAGTATGACAACAGAATTAGTGGCATTACTAAAGGCGTATATTATTCCTTCATGTTTAATGCCTATTGTTTTAAAGTTGAAATGTAATGCTCTAGCTGTAATAGCATTAAACTTACTGTCTTTTATAGTGTCAAAATTCAAGTTTTGAATAAGAGAATTATTT
The DNA here is from genome assembly GCF_019278545.1 of Olleya sp. HaHaR_3_96. Taxonomy (NCBI): domain Bacteria; kingdom Pseudomonadati; phylum Bacteroidota; class Flavobacteriia; order Flavobacteriales; family Flavobacteriaceae; genus Olleya; species Olleya sp. HaHaR_3_96. The sequence continues at coordinate 3,165,430 of NZ_CP058987.1, read as the reverse complement.
TGTAATTCCGCAATATTCATCATGATAGACTCATCTAACTCAATTAGATTTTCAAATGAAATGATGGTCATAATACCACTAGAGTCTAATCCTTCTTTTTCTACTGACAAATAAAAAATGCCTTTTTCAATCTCTTCGCTTTCTGTGATGTTCCAGTCTTCAGGAAAGTTGAAGGCGAGTATATTATTTTCGAATTTAGTTATAGCGGTTTCGGTAGTTTTAGCTTCTCCCGCATAATGCTCTTTGTTTCTACAACTAGTTATTATTAAAAAGAATAAAAGAGAGGACATTAAGATTTGTTTTTTCATAGTCTTAGTTTAAAAGGCACTTTGTGCCATTGTTTATGGTTAGTGGGTTTGGTTTTGTTTTGTTTACTCCAGGAGTAATTATGTCTTTGTTTTAGGCATTTAATTGTAACTTTTTAGCTAAAACGTGTTAGATTGGAAGAGTTCTGTTGCTATTGCTAAAATATCGCAAAGTGGATAAGCCATTAATGTATGTCTGTCGTTTTTTCCACCTTTTGTTTTTGCTGCATTGTAATAACTAAAACTTGAATTATTAGTCTTATTGAAGATTCCTAAATCAGTTTGTGTTTGTCTGTCTACTATAAATGCCATGGAATGTCAGTGTATTAAAATGGGTATGCAGATACTAATGCAATATCAGTTGTAAGAAGGTAAGAATTGGTTTGATGGTTGTTTTAAAACGAAAGTTAACGATTTTAAGAAAAGTAATAAAGAAACGATTAAAATTAAATAACAGCATTTAAATGTTCCTGTTTAAATAGTTGTTAGTTTTTGTTACCTTAAATCAAGGTCTTGATTATTTTTATTTATTAGTGCCCTGAACTTAAAGTAGAAAAAACAGATTGTGATTAAAAAAGGAATTATGATTGCAAACAAATATTTTAAATCACTACTATTTTCATAATAAATTAGTGTTGAAATGCTCATTGATACCACTGCGATTATTGGAAGTAGGAAAAAAGAAAGGAAATTCAGGTTTCTATTTTTAGCGATGTGTTTCTTTAGGTTAAAAAAGAGGGGTAAAAAACTGAAAGTTAATATTACCGAAATAAAGGCGCACATTAGTTCTGTAAAATAGGGCATATAGCATTTAAAATTAATGATACGATATGTTTCAATTAAGTGAACCAATATAAACGTTGAAATGGAAGAGGTTAGTAGTGTTATCAACCAAATTTTTAATAACTGTTTTTTTACCATTTAAGTTAATGTGGTTTAAATTTTACTAGTATCATCTGTTAGTCTGGCTATTGCAAAGGATACCATTAAGTTTATGTAAAAGTAAACAATAGACTTAGCAATAACAAAATACTTTTCGTTTCTAAAAAGACTAGCATTTCAAAAGACAATTTACATAGTATAACAATGTATTGATGTGAAAAAACGTTTAGATCATGTTTTTGTAGTGTGAAAAGGGGGGTAAAATTACGTGTAACAGCGCGCTAAAAGTCGAGGTAAAGGGCTTGAGTTTTTGTTTCTTAGAATAATGTACAGGAAAAGTCAGTAGATTTTGATTTAATAGTATCTAAATTAAAGTAAGTCCTAATGAGAAATGAATATTAAGACTCTAAAAGGTTTAATAGACTTGATCTATTAAAATGTTTCGAGCTTGTACAATAGTTACCAGTGTTATGTGTTGGTCTTATTTATTGCTCAAGGTTAAATATTAATTCAGGCTTTTCTCCAATGTCATTGATAACGTTAGTAATACACGCTATACCAATATCATCTTTACTAATATTTTTTATTTTGTGTTTTATATAGTCTATTTCAGACTTATTCCAAAACCCAATTAGATTATAGTCCATTTCTGTAAAATTATTATTGTCTTTTAAAGAACGCCCTTCTTTTAAATAATTCCAATATCTAGATAATCTTTTGTCTTTTAATTTTTTAATTATTCTGAAACTATTATTATATCTATGACGTTTTATTAGTGGACCTATTAAGTTTATATTTATCTTACCTATTCCATGGTCACAAAAAGCTAATAGATATTGATAAATTAAGACATCTAATATTCTTTTAGGTACTTTTTCAAGTTCTATAACTTCTCCGTTGTGCTTAAGATAAGATTCTATTTCCTCACTAATAATTCGTTCATTAAATTCGTCTATGGATTCTTTGTTTTCAACTAAAAGCCAATGTTTAAATTCTGAAAATGTTCTAGTGAAATTTTCACATAAACTTTTTCCATCTGTCGTTTCATAAAATGCTATTCGAATTCCCATTTTTTTTCTTTATAACACATAATGTGTTTTTTTAGTTTGTATTAAATAGCTTTAAATATAAAAGTATGCGAGCTATAACGTGATTTAGATTAGCGTTTCAGTACATGTGTGAGTCCTCTCAATATATAAATTAGCAAGAACTATTTGGAATACTCCGGCTTTAATTCAAGTTTCTGTTCTGTATATAGGAAGCGAGTGAATTATTATAGTAGTACTGCCGTTTTGATTTACAGAAACAGATCTAATTTTAACCTCTTTTTTTGAGATGACTGATAAATCAATAATTAATTTCACACCATTTTAAAAAATCGTTAAACACGTCATCCCAGTGTTCTTCATAGACTTCGTTATCAGATTTTGGCAGTATAGCAAACGAATGGTCTAATTTTGGATACACTTTAAAAGTCAAATTAGTTTTTTGATGTCTAATAAATTCAATAGGTATTAAATATGCCGATTCTATTGGAACAGCTTTGTCTTTTGCTCCGTGTGCAACATATATAGGAATATTAATTTTTAATAAATTATCTATTGATGGCTCGACGGAGGTACTCCATTTTCTATAAGAATGTCCTATCCATTTTTTTGTCAAACTATTAGGATCTTTATAGATGTCTTTTACTTCGTTAAAAACTTTTTCGGTTTCTATAATCGATTCCTCTTCAGTCATTTCTCCTCTTTGAACATATTTTCTAATATCAAGTATAAAATCGTAGTATTGTGCATTTCCACTTCCTGAAAAATAACCAATAGCTGTTATTTTATTATTGATTGTTCCAAGTTTTGCAACGACTTCTGTGCCTTCTGAATGGCCAAGTGCAATAATTTTGCCTTTATTTTGTAACCTGTTATTTGATAGGTAATTTACAACTTCATTAGCTTGCCAAACTCTATAATTTAAGTTGTCATTTTCATAAAATGCTTTTGGGGTTTTAAAATCATTTCCAAATATTTCAAAAGGAATACTTTTTTTAGAAATGGCAACTAACAAATAATCTGTAGTAAACGCTTCTAAATTAAAGGGTAAGGTTTTATGTACCTCGAGATATTTATTAATTTTTGGTTCCTCATTTTTCGAAGTTTTAACGGTATCAATATGTCTAATTAATTTATAAAAAGGATCACTTCCTGACCCTTGACTATATAAAAGGATTCCCTTTTTGGGAGTCATATCTCCGTTTGAATACGTATGAAAGTGTATTGTATCATTATTCTTTACTATTGTATAATGTTCAAATTTATGTTCAAAATATTTTTTTTGACCAAAAGTTTGACAAACAAAAATTAAAGATATTATAATAGAAAGATTTAATTTCATGGTTTTCTTATGTTCTATAAAGACGAATTAAATTGTAAACTGTTGCATAAAATGCGTGTCAGCATCATTTTATATCGTTAATTGTGGTTTTGTAAGTGAGGGATTTCCCAAGAGAAAATCAGATGTAGTACATCTTGCATCCATTTTTGGTTAAGCCTAAAATAGGAATTTTTTATTTACTGTGTTGTACGTCGTGTTTTATTGTTATCGGGCCAATACATAAGTAATGTTATTATAAGTAAAGTAGGGCAGTAGGTAAACGCTTTTGTTTAAGCATAAACCCTATTTTAAATGTTACCATTTATTTTTTCTTGTCAGTTGTCCAGTTTAAAAAATTAGCGCCTATTTTTTTAGTTTGGATTAAACAACTGACCAGCTATGAGCGCTATACGTTATTGCTATTGTGTTATTCTTCAAAGTTCAGTTATCTATTCAGTGTTGTTAGTGTCAACTATTAAAACGTCTTGTGCTTCAAGATTTCCATCTCTAACGGGATGTCTAATTCTTGTTCAGAATAGTTGATGTAAAGTTAAGTTGTATTTTGTTTTTAATATGAGTTAAGATATATGAAAATATGGTTTCATTTTAATTAAATAGTTTTTTTAATTTATTCCAAAAACCATTGTTATCAGTGCTGTTTTTTGATTTTAAGGGGGAGCGCTTAAAATTTTTGCAGGTTGAAGGTAAAATTTCAAAAACTCTTCGTTTTTAACAAAATATTGACCATAACCCCATATTTGGTCAGTAGAAGATATAAGACCTGAGGTTAATTCAGCGTTAGAAGCACCTATAACAGCACACGTTAAATTTATAACTTTATCTTTTTCTTCAGAACGGTGTAAAAACCATGATTTGTTTATTTTTTTTGCTTTTTCAAACTTATCATCTAAATTAGGAATAGTCTTAGTTTTATCCTTGTATGTATTTAATTTCCACCAAGGATTACCTGGCTCCATTTCTGGGTCATAAATTAAGTCATAATCAGTTTTTATAACACCTGATATTCCTTTTATAGAAAAAATGACCAATTGATTCTTTTTCCATTCAAATATATCTGTTAAATCAACTTCACGATAAGTGTCTTTGTTTTTAGCTTCATCATAGTTTAAAATAGTGACTTGAAGTTTAATTTTCTCTTTGAGTTTAATTATATTCAACGCAGAGTTAATGTGTTTTTCTGACAGGTTTATTATTTCTCTAAACGTAACTTTGGTGTTTTTAGTTGGTATGATTGTTATGGTAGAACTCATCGTATTTATATATGATTTGTTATGTTTAGCATGTGGATTATGATGTAACTATTTGGTTTTTATTTGATGCGTTAAATTCTCGAATACACACAGGATATTTTGAATGAATGGCGACCTTTTCAATAAAAGAAGTGTAAGTACTTTTGTATTATTTCTAAATATAAATAATTAGCTTTTACTGTTGACTATTATAAATGTCAAATGTGATATTTAGCGGGCGATGTAACTACAAACGTACCATGTTTTAGACTGTATTGGCATTAATAATTTTCTCAATTTTTGATTCAATTTCTAATACTTTTTGATTCCAATAGATCTGCGCTTTTTTTGAATCAAATTTTGGTTTGTTTTTAGAACCAGTTTTCATTTCTAAAGGTATTTTACTTAAATAGAACCAATTATGGTGTCTGTCTTTTGCTATTTCGCTTTGATTTTCCGGGTCAGATCTTCGTCTAGCCCAAAATTGCTGTTGTTTAATATAATCCGCTTTTATTTTAGAAAAGTGAGTAATCAATTCGTTAGAATTAGAAGGGATATAGCCAGGACCACTGCAGCCACAAGAATGAAATGTAATCCCTACTTCATACAGCGTAGAAATGTGTTCCCAAGATTTAGTGTCTTTTTTCTTAGGCGATTCAAAGTCTAATCCCATATTCGCCATTAATTCTCCACATTCAGGACATTTAGCGGGATTCTGTGCTTTAGATTTATTAAATCCGTGATAAATATCTTTTTCTAATCTTCTTTTAAATGTTTTTCTACACTTAAAACAGGCATAATGAGGTTTATAAGCTATCATTCCATATCTACACATACTTAAATTTTATTTAGCAGTCAAACTTTATAATATTGTAATAATAAAGATAATAATAATATGCGTTTTCATTATTTGTGGATTGTATAAGTTTAGTAGCATTTTAGTGCGCGGCTTATTTTCTGTAGGAAAGTCATCAGTAATAAAAAGCAACGTCGATTTGATTAGACTAAAATAAGTAATTAAATTTTTATAGAATTGACATTAATTTGCTAAAGCACATAAAGTTGCATTCACGTAAAATTTTGCGTTGTAATTATAGCTTAAATAAGGATGAGTTGCTTTTAAATCTTCCGTTAATTTAGTTCTGAAAACAAGCTAATATCACTTTTATGAGGTCATTCGAGTACTTACATACACAGAAGAATTCTCTGTTTTTGTAAAGTTTAGTATTTAGTTATATAGGATTATCGTTACCACAGAATTTGGATTGTTTAAAGTACTGATTCTGAAAGATTATAATATATCAAAAGGTATATCCAAAAAGGATGGTATTATTGCTTGATCCCTATAGAACCATCTGGAGAAGGAGAAAGGACATAGGTGAAATCTGGTTGGATAGTGGGCTCATTACGGTGTGAAACAAATAAAATACTGGTCTCGCTTTCCTGTGCTATTTTGTGTATTAAAGCAGAAATAAGCATTGTACCGTCATCATCTACATTAATTAGTGGTTCGTCTAAGATCAATAAAGGCGGATGTTTTATCATCGCTCTTGCTATTAGTATCAAGCGTTGAATAGCAGGTGATAATTTAAGAAAAGAAGTGTTTTTTTCTTGACTTAAATTTAAGACTTCCATCCACTTATTTGCAGTATTGACTTGCGCGGTCGATGGTGTTTGATATAGTCCAATACTATCAAAAAATCCAGAAAGAATCATTTGCGCTACAGTATGGTTTCGTTTAAATAATTCTAACATCGAAGGGCTAATATAGCCAATGCGTTGTTTGATATCCCAAACACTTTCACCACTACCTTTTTTTTTACCAAAAAGGTATAGGTTTTGACCATACCCTTTGGTGTTGTTCCCATAAATCATAGATAGTAACGTCGTTTTACCAGAGCCATTAGGTCCTACTAAATGCCAAAATTCCTTTTTTTTAATGGTCCAATTAATATTTTTTAAAATGCAACGCTCCTCATAACTCACATTTATATTTTTTAACTCCACGAGTACTTCTGGAATATCTGTGTATGTGGTTATCGCAGGTGGAATGTCTTTATCAAAAATAAAGTCATTTTTTTTAAAATTATACTCTTCTATTGCTACCACTGCTTTAAGGGCCTCTTTTTCAAAAATGATCACCTGTGTTATTACTGGCAATAAATCGTCTTGTCTGTTAAAAATAAATACAATAGGCATGTCTTTAGACAGCGCCATTAATTGTTGTTTTAAAGCTAAGACAGACGCTTTGTCTAAGGTTTCATAAGGATTATGTAATACTATAAAATCTGGGCTTTGTTGCAGTAAATAAGCAAGCAATGCTTTTTTTTGCTCACCAGTGGATAATGTTCTTAGACCTCTATTTTTTCCAGAGGTTAACTCAAAATTATCGTATTTGTTTTCTTCTTCAATATATTTTTCTAAAACAGAATTTGAAAATAAAACACCTCTTTTTCCTTCTAATCCTGATAATTTATAGGCACCACTCAATAATTGTGGTAACCAATGCAATTGTGGAGAAAGTGTAGAGTCTTCAATTGCATAATGCTGATGTGATCGTGCCATATATCTATGAATAGGGAAGGACTGTAGTCCTTTTTATTATGGGATTGTATAAAATTAGTTGCGTGGTTTAAGCACTAAATTTAGTAAATAAATTACAGATAGAAAACTAGATCATAACATCAAACATTGTGTAGCTTTAAAGAACAAAATGGATAATGAAAAAGCCTTGAGAATTTGTTGTTTTTAGGGTGTTTCCAGCCTGTAAATATTACAAAGCATGTGAACGCTTTATGATAACTCATTTAAAACTTTAATTTTTTCGTTAGATTTGTTATGGTTTTGTTTTTTGAAATAATAGTAACCTTCACAAGGTTATAGGCTTCCATTTATGCGTGTTAAAATCAAGGTAAATCTTAATTTGCTTGCTAGATTAGAATATTATGGGTTTGTGCAACGGTTACCGATTTTAGCACCAGTATTTATCCTGCTCCGTTGATTCTTTTAAATTTATAAGTGCAATTGGTTTCTATGTCATACTCAAACATTATTGATTGTTCAGAGGTGTGTATAACCTCGTCATCTTCATAAACCAACGAACAATTATTTATTTGAATTCTGAAGGTATTAGTATCTATATCAAAAATGAAAAACAATTTGTCGTCACAATCGTCTTTAGCTATATAATCTAAATCCCAATTTCTGTGTAGTTTATAGTTTTTAGAATAAGTATCATCTTGAGACCCCACTAATTCATCTATATTTATGTTTTGAACAAAATCTTTGAGTTCTTTTTTTAATATAGTATAGCTACCTAAATAATCAAGAGCACCGTATTCAAATTCTAATGCTATTTTTTCTACAATAGCTTCTCTGCAGTCTAAATATTCTCCATAATAGGATTCTGGATAATTATCTTCTTCAAATTCGTCACCTATGTTATCTAAATAGAAGTAAAGCTGTTGATTAAATAAATCAGGAGTTATTATTTTTGTGTTATGAACCCCTCTTTTGATAGTATTATTAAAATTTTCTGGGTCTGAAATAGTTGATGCATTTGTAGTAACCTCGTAACTGCCTTTTATTAAGTCATATTTTTTAGCTGTATGTCCAAACATAATTCGATTGGATGAAGTATAAGTAATTAATTGAAGATTTTTAATTTTTGGATTATACTTTAAATCAAAACTATATATAAAATGTCCAGAACCTTCATTGAGAATTTCCATTGTCAATATATCACCTTTTAACTCTATGTGTGGATGTGCACCATCAAATTCATCACCGCTGATTAATACTATTTTTTGATAATTTGATTTTGTGCTTAAATAAATTAAAATTAATTCACTGCTACCATCTTTATTTTTTACTGACAGAATAGTGTCAGGTATACCATCTTTATCAATATCACCTGTAACCTTATCTATAGCTTCATATCCTTTTGGGATCCTGAAAGGCATTAGTTTAGCTTCGGCAATTTTAAAGGTTTCAATGTTCTTTTTGTCAATAGAATGTAAAACTATTTCTGCATCTTTATTAGGTCTATACCATTTTTTTGTAGAAAAATAGATGTTTAAAGTTTTGTCCTTAAATATATATCCTTTTCTAGCAAAAATTTCATTTCGTAAAATACGTAGTTCTTCATAGGTTTTGCCTTCTAGGTCTTCTGCTGTGAGAATTTTATCAGTTGATACTAAATCAGGATTATCAAGTATTGTATTAACTTTTTTTTCATTTTTACAAGCAACAAAAAAAGAGAATATAAAGTATAAGATTAGCGTTTTTTTCATATTGAAGTTAACGGATTTGTATATGTGTAGTAGTTTATTCCTACTCCCAAAACTTTCGGTTTAGGACTGACTTTTGTTTTATAATTAGACTTTCGTTTTATCACTAAAACTGTTATTCTTTATACACTGTGTTTGTGCCCAGCATGGGCCTCTTTTATTTACGGAAAGGTAAATAATTAATTTAGAGGATACAAGTCCCTATATGCTTAGGAGTACCCCTTAGGCTACGCTCAGGACAGGCTTATTGAAGCATTAGTAAGTCGCAAGGGTGAAAAGCTCTTTGGAGTGATGATTTACGAACCGCCATAGTTGCACACATACGGTGGTGTGAGAGGCGCATTCTTACTATTTTAGTCGGAGCCGTCTACTCGATTAGTAAAAGTTGTTGTACACATTTTAATCTTGTTGATAATCTCTCTTTTTATCATATTTTATGAATTTCCAATTATTGTTATTGTTAAATATTTTTAATTTATATTCTCCAATACCTTCTTGAAAATTTTGACCCACATTAGAATATATTGTGTCTTTCTTTATAATTAAGCTAGAGATATGTTCTGAGCCATAATCATTATCGAAAAAGGTTAAAATATCTTCTTTCGTTGATTCGCTATCGTAAATTAAAGAGTAATTTTTATCGGATTTAATTAAAATATTATTTACTGAAAAACAACCTGAAAGTTCGTGAATCGAGGTTCTTGAATTAGTTAAAAAATTTTCAGCAAAGACAAAATTTATTTTCTTCGTTTTGTATGTTTTATGTTCGTTACTATTTACTTGTAATATGTTTCTTCCAAAAACAATTATTTCTTCGTTCTTGTATATAATTTTTAAGAATTTGCCCCATTCACAATGTTCTTTCCAATAATTTCCTATTGGTTTTCGAGTTTCTGGTCGGTCGAATTTTGTTACACTTAAAATAATAACTTCACTTATTTTATTAATATTTATTTGGCGTGTTATATTTAAGTTAATATCATAAATATCATAAATTCCATTTAGTAATAAGCCTTTGGGATTTGAAGTTTTAATAAAATGAGAAGGAGTTAATTCTGCAATTTTTTGTGGGTCTAGTTCCCAAGCTGACTTTAAGAAGCCATCAAAAACATATCCTGTTTTATTTGAGTTTTTTGCTTTTACTTTAACCCAATCCCCTGTTATTTCTTTACCATCATCAGTAATAGTTAATTCAATATCTGTGCGGTCAATAATTTCAACTTCAGTTCCATATGGAAATTTATAAATAATTTTCCCATTTGGTACTTCTCTGCATAGAAGACCACTTTCGGCAGTAACATATGAACCATTAAAATCTTCTAGTTTTTCTTTAGGATTATTGAAGTTAAGAAAAAAAATAGCGATTAATATAATGATTGATTTCGTCATAGATGATTTTAATTTTTGCTAACGTCTCGGCTCGTATGTTAGTACGGGATTTAAAAGTAATTAATTTACGAATAAGCACTTAGCCAAATCAAAAGATTTGGCAGACTTGGTTAAAAAGCACCAAACCCCCAATTAATTATAGCCATTGTTTGTGCCCAGCATGGGTCTCTTTTATTTACGGAAAGGTAAATAATTAATTTAGAGGATGCAAGTCCCTTATGCACAGAAGTAACCCTTCGGCTACGCTCAGGACAGGCTTATTGAAGCATTAGTAAGTCACAAGGGTGGAAAGCCCTATGGAGTGATGATTTATGAACCGCCGTATACGTTCCTGAACGCTATTGCTAGTAGTAATAGAGACGAAAGGACCAACGTAGTTACTTACGTACGTTGGTGTGAGAGGCGCACTCCTGTTATTTTACTTGGAGCTGTCTACTCGATTATGTCCTTTTTTCTTTCATACTTATTATTCTTGTTTTTACGCCTAAATATCATGCTCTTATAACATTTTATTAAAATTCAACTTATTAACTCCTCAACTTTGAATTGTCTAATGATCTGGAATAATACGTTCAGGTAATTTTACGTGTTTTCGAAATTCAGGTATTTATACTTTAAAAAGCACTCCATTATTATCAGATATTTGTAACGTAATCAAAATCAAAATATTCGATTGAGTAGCTACAATAAAATTGTGATTACAAAGGTGGAACCCTGAAAAACCTATTTTAAAAGAGTAGGGAAAATACTATTATTTATGATTACTTACCAAAATTTTTGTCCTCCTACAATGGGGCAAACCCTTGTTCCAGAGCTTTGTCCTCAGTCAAGTCAACAAATGAATCCTCATAATAACATTGGAAATCATGAAAACCAAAATAATGGAGGAGTTACTGTTCAACCACAGATGGGAGCACCAGCACATGCAGTCCCACCGGTTTATCATCAAACAGGTACCCCGGCACATACAGTCCCACCAGTTTATCATCAAGCAGGTAATACTGTTATGATGCCAACTCGTACAGGTTGTGCTTCAATGTTTTGTCCTACAGCATTGGTCCTTAATTGTTAATGAATAAAAGGAGAATGAAATAAAAAGTTATATAATAATTAGAAAAATAAATAACTGGAACACTTATTTAAATAAGTGTTCCAGTTTTAATCCTCACACATAGTATGCGATTGACAAATAATAATTTAATATCCTATTTAATTAATAAAGCCTTTGTAAATGCTAATGATGTTATAACAGGGGATTTTATTTTCCACCAAATTATAAGTCGTAACAGTATTTTTAAAGTGGCTCTGGGTAAAGGCAATGGTCTATTTATAAAGCAATTACAAAACATGAGTGCTCATGAAATATATTGGATGCAAAAAGATGCAACAACTCATTATTTATTTCATAAAAGTGAATGTTATCGAGAAACTCAAAAATATATTCCAAAGTATCATGGATACGATCCTTTATCTCACGTATTGGTTCTAGACTTTTTTAAAGAAGCAACAGATTTATATAATCTAGTTACAAAGTATCAAGTATTATCTCATCAACATGCTGAACAAATAGCTGATATTTTTATCAGTTTTCATAAGGATATTGAAGAAGAAATAGTAAATAATAAATCACTACAGTTTTATAATAGAGAAGTACCATTTATTTTACGGTTACCTGAATTCGCCGATAAGCAGAATCCTAAAGAAAAAATTTTTGAGATAATTAAAAACGATGAAATATTAAGAGAGGGGCTGAGCCAATTATATATGGAATGGAAAGGTAACAGCTTAATTCATGGAGATATTAAATTAGCTAATTTTTTAGTAACCAATCAAGGTCATTATGAAGAGGTAAAGCTTATTGACTGGGAAACTTCTAATATTGGAGATCCGCTTTGGGATGTGGCAGGTTTAGTTCAAAGTTATTTAAGTATTAGCATATTTAGTCAATACCTAAATTTAAATGAACTAGATACGGATGGTAAAAAAGAAATAAGTTTAGTGGAATATAAAAGTGTCTTAAGGACTTTTTGGAAACGTTATTCTAATTATTACGCATGGAATGAAGAACTAGAAAATGTACAGATGAAGATAATGCGATTTACCGCGGCACGCTTATTACAAACGGCAAAAGAGTTTAATCCAAATAATTCTGATGATTTAGTTTCTGGAACAATTCAAATTATCGATTTGGCACGAACAATTTTTAAAGACCCCGAAGTTGCAGTTCATAACTATTTAAGTGGAATAAAATAAAAACAGTCAGATATGAAAAGCAAATTATCTACATATGAAAAACAATTAAATAAGTTGTTGTCTACTATTGAAGTTACGTCAAGTTCTAGTTATAAGATAGAAGAAGAATTAATTAAAGTTTATCAGCAAAATCCATGTTATAATTATTTCAAATCATTATCCGATTTTGGTCAACATGAACAGGCAGATGCAACATTAATACGCAAGCAGTTACATCAACACTTGAGTAATACTTTATATACTCGATTTTACTGTGGTGTTGATAAAGAAGATGTTAATTTAAAATTGCCCGATAATAGAGAACGCAATGCTTTTATGAAAAATTTAAGTTTGCGTAATAATTCTCTACAAAATTTAGATAAAAGATGGGTGATTTATTCGATTGATAATAACGGGGTTATGTATGCTGAGAAAAATGGTGATTTGCGTCCAGTTATACCGAATACTTATACTACAGAATCCGAGGAAGCTGTAATGGAAGTAGGTCAAAATATAAATTTTTACAGGCAAAAAGAGAAGTTTGATGTACAACCTGTTTTTTACTATGTATTTGGAAATGAATATTTAACTAATGATTGTGATAAAATTAGGGTTTATTGGAATATTTCTCCAGAAGCCGCAGGTGATTTAGTCCATGAAATAACAAGTGTATTAAATAAGTATCGAATTCCTTTTCATTTTAAATGCTTAAATCATCCTGATTTGTATAAACGTAATGATAGTGCAGTTTTGTATATTAATGTGGAGCATCTATCCATTGTAAGTCTTTTAATAAAACCCATTATAACTGTGTTAAAACAAAGTTTAGTAAATAGAATACCATTGTTTACTAAAAAAATAGCACCAGGAGTTTCTATTGCTGAAGACCCAGGTTTGGGTCAGAGTTTTGGTATGAATCGATCAGAATTGATTGCAGAATCATTAATAAAAGCAAAAGAGGATGCTATTGATGATATAATAGCGCGCAACCTTTTTGTTAAACAGTTTCTAATGAATAATGGAATTAGTATAAAACGCATTTATTTAAATCCTCATAGCAATGAGTTAATTTTTGAGAAAATATGATAAAGTGTATAAAGGAACAAAAGGAAGAACAAAGTATAAAAGAACGCCCATTTTTAAACACGGCCTATAACATAGCTAAACAATTAGCTAAAGAAGCTATTTGGTCAGCTGATGGTTGCTGTAATTGGCAAGGAAGTGCAATTGAACATGTAAATGGCAGTTACCTTATGGTAAATAGAACATTTAAATCGGACTTATATAACGGATTATCGGGTATTGCTTTATTTCTGGCCGAATTTTTAGCAAAGAAAAAAGATGAAATACTACAACTAGTTTTAGAGGGGACTATAAAGAATATATTATTACAATCTAAAACAGCTCCGTTGGAATGTAAATTGGGATTGTATTCAGGACAACTTGGGGTAGGCTTTACTTTATGGAGAATAGGAATCCTTAATAACAATATTGTTTGGAAAGAAGCAGGATTGAACATGGTTCGTAGCTTAAAAGAAGAAGAAATTAGTGATATTGATGTAATAACTGGAGTAGCAGGAGCTATAGCTCCGTTGTTAAAAATGCATAAAGCGGAGCAAGACGATACTTTTTTAAAATTAGCCATTAGTTTTGGAGAATTCCTCATTAAAGAAGCTAGTAAAAATGAAACTTCATGGACATGGAAAACAATGCTGTCAAGACCTGGTTTAGCGGGGTATTCACATGGAAATGCAGGTATAGCTTTGGCTATATTAGAGCTTTGGCAAAAAACAAGAGATGAAAAATATTATCAGGCAGCTTTTATGGGGTTTCAATATGAACGAGAGCTTTTTAATAAGGAAGCTAATAATTGGCCAGATTTACGAGATTGTAAAGAACAAAAGTTATATAGATCAAAAGACCTATACACAAAAGTTATGTGGTGTCATGGAGCTGCTGGTATCGGTTTGTCTCGCCTTGCTGCTTATCAAATGACTTCAGATTTGGATTTTTTACAAGAAATTCGAATAGCAATGGAAACGACCTCGAAAGATATTATTAGTCAATTAAATAAGAGTGAATCAATTAATTATTCATTATGTCATGGAATGGCAGGGAATGCCGATATTCTTTTAAGTGGAGGGTTGCTATTAAATGAAATGAATTATATTCAATTAGCTCAGCAAGTGGGGATGTTAGGAATAGAACGTTACGATAAAAATGGAAAAGCATGGCCAAGTGGTGTAAATGATCCCAATGGGTTTTCTATAAACGAGAATGAAACGCCTGGATTATTATTAGGTTTAGCTGGCACAGGTTATTTTTACTTACGATTAGCTTTTCCTGATGAAATTGAAAGTGTTTTATTAATTCGTTAAGATAGAAGTTAAATCTGGGTGATCATGTCTAGTCCTGAAATATGGCTACAGGTTAAAAATTGAATTGAGCTGATATTTTATATACCATATTAGGTATTTAATAATCTAAAGATAAATGCAATCTTACTTCGTTGTATGGATTAATTACATTTTGCTTAGCGCTCTTAGCATGTCTTACGCTATTGTATTTGATAGTTCTGGAAGACACTAGAACGCATGTGTAAAAATGGGATTCCATTAATTGTAGAGACTGGACAAGCTTATGCTTGAAGTAGAAGTAGAAGTAGAAGTAGAAGTAGAAGTAGAAGTAGAAGTAGAAGTAGAACCAGAATGGGAGGTTGGGCAGTAGCTCAAAGTGCTATTTTAAAGATTACTATTACAACTTCAAGACTTAAACGAAAAGGGTATAAATCTTTGTTAGATTATAGTAATATAAGCAAACTTCAATTTGGTGAACCGCCGTATACGTTCCTGAGCGCTATTGCTGGTAGCAATAGAGGCGAAAGGACTAACGTAGTTGCGTATGTACGGTGGTGTGAGAGGCGCACTCCGGCTATTTTAGTCGGAGCCGTCTACTCGATTGGCAACTGCTTTATTTCAACCAAGTCATTGCCTTTGATGCATATATAATTTTAGAACTTTCTTTATTTCCTTCAAAAAAGTCTGTTTCTTCCATATTAATTAGTTCTTTAGCTTTGATTTTTGGGTTATTATCTAAGACAGTTTTTAAATGTTGCATTTTAGGTAAATCCATACATTTTTTCTGAAGGAAAGATTTCCATTCCGATTCTTCTTTAAAAATAATTTTTCTTCCGAATTCTGTTAGATTTCTGTTTTCATCAATAATATTAAGCAGTAATAAATCTCTATAATATCTGCTACTAATTGAACTCTTGTCAATTAACAAAAGAGGTAAGGTTTGAAGGATGTCTTTTAGGGAACTTTTTGGTAAAAACTTTTTCAATTCTTTTTGAGTGATTTTTTGAATATTTTTACCTCTACCTTTTCTAGGTGTTATTAATTTATTTTTGATATCAAGATTTGAAAGCATAAACCAATTTATTAAGTTCTTTGCATACGCATCCCACGTATTGTCTTGAAACTCCTGTTTAAAAATTGATTTTAATATTATTATTACCTCATTTTTTGATATTGAATTTTGTTTAAGTTTAATCAATGCCAAATAAGGCGTGTAGTTTTGAAACTTAAATGTTATAAACTCAATGAATGCTTCTTTAGTTATTTCTATGTTTTTTGTTACAGAGTAAAGTTCATTTTCTTTTTGAATTATACCTAAGTTTTTTAATTCAATTAAAATGTTATTTAAAGTTTCTGAGCCAATTTCTTTAGAATGATTTAAGAGTAAAGAATCAATAGATTCTTTTTTTTGAGTTTTAAATAATAGAAAAACTTCTAAGCATAGATTAACTCCTTGTCTTAGTAAATAACTTTCTCCAATTGTTGGTATCTCACCAGTTACCAAATAATCCCTATAAATATCCCAGTATATGTTATAATTAGCACCTGAACGAATAATTAGTCGTTTATGTAAAAGAGATGATATTGTTTCCCCGTTAATTAAATCACCAACTTCTGATTCGTCAAAGAAATTTCCCTCATAAGCCCTTTTTGCAATGAGTTTTAAGGCTTTTAATTCATCAGGACTTTGTCTTTCTTGGTCTTTTTGAAATAAATCAAGAATATTCAGGTTTGATTCGACTAGGTTTTCCTTATCTAATCCAGATTGCATTTGGTCGTAAATGTGGATGCATAATTTTTTTGTTAACCAAGGCAATCCTTGAGAACTTTCTATAATTCTATCTTTTATGCTTTTACTTAATTTACCAACAGAGCCTTCAAGTTGTTTAATGACTCCTTCAATTTCTTTTTCTCCGAATTCACTAATATTAAATTCTCTAGCTTGTTCTTTCGCTTGTTGCCAAATATGGTAAGAAGGGTCAGCACTATGAATAAAAAAATCTGTTTTCCAAGAAAATCCAACAATCAGATTTGGTTTTTTATCAGTTATGTCTGTTAAAAATTTATAAAATGTTTTAAAATAATCTTTCTTTCTAAAGACATCTTCAAATTGGTCGAAAATTAAAACTAAAAACTTGTTTTCGCTTTTTAATTTATCAAAAAATTTCACAACTGTTTCAGATGATAGTAAATCTGTGTTTGATGTGAATATTACATCATTAAAGAAAATGTCTTTTTTGATGAAATTTTCTGTTACAGCTTGATTGATTAATTTCTTAAAAGACAATGCTACGAAATTATCGGAAATGGCACTACGAGTATCTATAGCGATTGAAAAAAATTGATTTCTATAATATTTGTTTTTTGTTCTTTCTTTGAGTTCTAAAACTAAAGAACTTTTACCCCAACCAGATTTTCCGTTTAAATAGAAAATTCTTTTTTTTGATTTATTACCTTTTATTTCTTTGAAGTAGCTGAGTATTTGTGTTCTTATTTCATCTCTTCCTACAAAATGATTATTTTCAGATGATGCAGGTAAATAGTCAAACCAATTTTCACTTTCTTGTACTTCGGAAATAGTTTCAATTTCCTTTTCAATAATTACCGAGTTGTTTTTTGAATATTCGGTAAAATTATCAATTAAGTTTAGTTCTTTTATTTCTGAAATTCTTGATTGTAATATGTCAATTTTTTCAGGTTCAATTTTATCTTGATTTTTAACTGCATTCACAATGATAAAACTAGTAGGTAGCGCGTTAGATTCATTTATTAAGTAAATAAAATAATCTCCTAAATAGGTTACAGCTAAAATCCTTTTAGATATAATGAAGTTAGTTAAATCTGATTTTGGCTCGAAAATCATTTTTGCATCCGAGAGCATATTTATCATATCATTTGGCTCAAAAAATGTCAGATTTTTATATTTGTCTTTTCCTCTTATTTCAGATAATAAGGCTCCAGCTTGACTTTCTAACTCACGTGTTCTAAAGAAGTAACCTTTATCTATTTCTTTGAAATCAACATTAAAGGCAAACTTTGATAATTCATCGGACTTAACTTTTTCTTTGGCTTTACATTCTACATATAAAGTTTCTTTAGTGTGCTTATGTTCTGCAACTAAATCAATTTCCATTCCAGAGAAATTTATGTTTCCACGTATTTCATAATGATGTAATGAGAGAAGGTTTCTTACCAAGTCTTCAAAGCAATTTCCTTTAACTTTATTGGCTTTTTCATCTTGAATTATAATCCTAACTTCATTTTTCATTCAATGTGTTTTTTTTTGAGTTGTTGCCAACGTGTTTGTATATGATTTGTTGCGTGTTTTAAGCACCTAATTTAGCAAATACAAACTAAATAGGAAATCCGCAAGGATTTTCGTAAGTAGGCTAGAACTAGCAATAAATTATATACGGTGTTAGCATAAGTACTTTTATATAAATGTCTTTCCGTTAGTCCAATCCGCTAAATTTTGATATAATTCAAATGAGATTGAATGATAATCATCGTCCCAAATATTTTCTTTTTCTAAAGGCATTTTTTTCCAATCTTCGATACACTTTTCTAAAATCCCAAAAAGATTTGAGTCAAGAGATTTTAATTCAGCCAATGATTTCGGATAGTTTATATGCTGTTTTGGGTCAGCTTTGATTGCAATATACTTTCCAATATAAAAATCTACAGCTTCTCCATAATATGAACCTCTAACCTTAAAATTATCTTTCAGTTGTTGGATTTCAGATTTCGTACATTTATTAACATCATAATCAGTAATAAACTTCTTCTTGTCAAATCCTAGTTCTAAATAAATTGGTAACATTTTTATGTGGTCAATGCAATTACTAAAATGTTCAATTAATTGTTCGGACAGTATTTGAGATAAAATTTCATTCTCGCTTACTAACATTCCAAAACCCGAACCAAAGAAAAGTTCCTTTTGTCGAATAAAGACGTGAAGTAATTCGTGAGTAAATGAATCAATGTCGATGTCATTTTTAGGAACTATAATTCTTGAGTTATTGTTTTCAGAATCGCAAGCATAATTCGGATAATCCATTAAGTCGATTGATATAGAATGAGTTTTATTCAAATCATTCCACAATTCTTCATTTCTATTGTCAATTAGTCCAATTTCTTTCGGGTTCATTTTCGGTATTTATGCTAACTAGTTATATGGTGACTAAAGTTCCATATATCCCCTTGATATTAAGGGATATGAGGAAGTTTTGTTCCTGATTTTGGTTTTGAAAGGCGAAGCTACAATTTAAAAAATTGTCTCACAATACGTATAACTACGTATGTTTTTTCACGTTAAACTTGATCAAATGTATAGCAACTATTTATAATTGTTTTACGGAAAACCTCAATTTTGGTAAATATTTTAAAAATGCTTGAGCAAGGGTTTCTTTTTAATCGTTTGTAAAAGATCTAATCGGGTCTAAGTGTGGGATTCTGTACTTGTTTTAGTGCAATAAGGATAGATGATGTGTCATTTGTGGTGCGTGCTGATAATCTAGCGTGCTAATATTGATAAGCTTAAATTACAAGTGTTTTAGTTTGAGAAGTGATATGTCATTAACCTTTGTATGGTAATGGGCTTAAAACAGGTTGTAATACAGCGTATGAAAAAAGGGAGTGTCTAATAAACCAATAGGTTACTTGTCTTTAATTACGGTGTTTTGTGCTGTATTTTTATTTAGCTTGTCAATGGCTAATGCTTTTTTATAAAATGCTCTAAACTCGTTTTGATTATATTTAACCTGCATAGCAGATAGCACATCATATAATCCCAAACTACACCAGTCCCAAAGCATAGTGTCAAAATTGTAGGTGTACATTTGCTGTCCTACTTCGTTCTGAATTGTTTTAATGTTAGTATTGGTTAAACCAACCGCATTGAGCTGTTTTGCGATGCTTTTTTGATGGTCTGGCGTGATTTCGGTATCAAGATAAGGTTCTAAAAGCCAATCCCAATTCCAACTATGCGGAATCAATGGGATGTTATTAGCTTTTGCAAAATGTAGTACTTCCGCTTTTTGTGCTGCAGATATAAATATAATGTCGTTTTGAACATATAGTCGGCACAGCCCGAAATCGGCAGCTATACACTGGATGTGGTCTGCTGTTAGTGTTTTTTCAGGATAAGCAATAGAGGGTTCAAAAGGGTAGTGGGTAATTACTATTGTATTTGTTGTAATTCTAGCCGTTCCAATCCCGTAGTGGTTCTTTTTTAAACGATAGTTAGACGACTTCATTAAAGCCCCGATTGGCGTTTTCTTTTTTATAAATCTAAATATGGCTTTAATAAAAGTCATGGTTTTGGAGTGGTTAGCGATGTTTAATTTAGGGGTGATACGGGTTTAAAAGAACTGAAGCGTTTAACTTTAGGTATGCTTTTTTGTAGTGTAATTTTAGTAGTCTAATACAGGGTTGCTTATTACTTTACGTGATATACCTTTGGATTGTGTTTCTCCATATAACATTCCGGATTAGAGACTGCTGTAAAGCCAAATTTTTTATACAACCATTCCGCGGTGTCAGTTAATAAAATCCAGCGTCTTAATCCCTGTAGGTTGGGATGTGCCATGATTTGATTAATTAACCAGGTGCTTAAGCCTTGGCCTCTATATGCTTTTAAAACATAGACATCTCCTAGATACGCAATAGTGGCATAGTCTGAGATTATTCTGGCGTAGCCTATTTGTGTGTTGTTGTTGTTGTCATACAGTCCAAAATTTAAAGAATGATCTACTGCTGTTTTTAAAGTTTCCATAGGGATTCCTTTACTCCAATCAGTCTCGTTGGCCAGGAAGTTGTGCATACTAGCGATATCTAATCTATCTTTATCAGTAGAGATGGTGTAGTCGTTTTTATGTGTTTCTATAATTTCCAATTCAGTGGTGTTTAATTTAATAGGGTTGAGGCTATATGTTTATCAAAAGAACAAAAAAATCTCGTAAAATTTACGGCATATTGTTACTTTTTATGCTGTAAATTAGAACGACAAGGTGTAACCTAATCCGATACTAATGTGAAGTTCCCTATCTGTAATGCCTTCAAAAACGTTTACTTTGATTTATATATGTCAAGACTGTATTCTACTATTTTTAAATATAAGCATAAAAAAAAGCATCCTAAAGGGATGCTTTTTACTAAAAATAAATGTGTCGTTTATTGTATTTCAATAGGGAAAACAGCTTCAACATCCGTTGCGCCACCAGCATTAGTACTATCTCCATCGGCTACACCATCTGCAGATTTACTTGGTTCGTGACGTAAAGTAATTGTCAAAGTTCCTGCTGCATCTGCATCAACTGTAGTTAAAGTAAATGCTAAACCTAATGGGTCTCCGTTACCATCAACATCTTCATAAGTAAATGTCGCTATATCATTTGATTCATTTGATGCGCTGTAAAAAAATTGATGATCGTTGCTTTCTTCTTCAATTTCTTCATTAATCAATTCTGCAGGAGATACTGTTTCATTTAATAATACTAGAGTGCCATTATAGGTTGTGTTAGGCGTTAATACAGGAGTAGGTGTTACAACAACTGCCGGATTAGGTCCACTAGTGCCATCTAAATCACGGTACTCAAGGGTGATAGCTGTACCGCCTCCTACAGGTGTAAGTGTAGCAGTTAATGTTGTAATTACTTCTTCTTCATTGACAGGTTCTGGGTTTGTAGAATCGTCATCGTTGGAACATGCTGTAAATACTACTAAAGCTAATAGTGCTAGAGATAATTGTTTTAAATTTTTCATTTTTTTTAAGTTTTGAGTTAATAATTTAATTTTAATTGTAACATTATATTTCTTCCTAGATCATCAGCAAAATAACGTAATCTATTCAGGTTTTCTCGGTAATTAGTATTCAATACATTTGTAATATTTAGCCCAATATTTAAATCAGTTTTTTTAGAAAGATCTAAAGTAATATTACTTTGTAAATGTAATAAGTGATAGGTTGGAGGTGTAGTACTAACGTCAACCAAAACCATCTGTTGTGTTGTTGGAATAAATACTTCAAAATTATTATTAGGATAGTCATTTTGTCTAAAGACTAACTCACTTTGTAATTCTGTTTTAAGTTTTAACCATTTTGGGTTAGAGTAACCAATACTATTTACCGTTTTTAAAGACGGCATATCAATTAATGCCCGGTCTTGACTAATATCTTTTCCTTTAGTAATAGACGATTTGTGTTTTAAAAACCATTGGTCATTAAAATTATAATTAGCAGTAATATCTAATCCGTAAATCGCGGCATTGGTTTGATTATAACTCCACACAGGAAACGCGCCACGTATGGATGTTTCTGTCCCAGTGGGTTCTATAAAAATGTAATCTTTGATGTGATTATAAAATGCTTCAAAGTTTAAAGATAAATCGTTTTTAGTGTAATTATAGGTACCAGAAACACGATTAGAGGTTTCCTGTTTTAAACGTAAATCTCCCAATTCTATTCTGGCTGCCGAGTGGTGTAAACCATCACTAAACAATTCGGACGGGTTAGGGGCACGATTGGATAGTCCATAATTAAATATAAAGCTATTGTGCGTGTCCAATTGGTAGGCTATACCTGCCGAAGCGGATATATTAGAATACTCAAAAACAGGATTGGTCAATAATTGCGTTCCTAAATCATCAATTACTAAATCGGCAAAGTCGGTATCATAATTACGCTCGTTCCAACGACTAGTTATATAGAATTTTTTGGCATCAATTTTATTATAATCATAACGTAAGCCAAAGTCCATATGGATAGCGTTATTTAATCTAATATTAGAAATTGCAAAGGCCCCTAAATCATACTTGTCATAATCAGGTATTAAACGTCTAACACCAGTTTTTGGATTTGCAAAATTATTTTGATAACCTGCGTTTACTCCAAAATTATATGTTATGTTACTATTGGAGTCTAATTTGACAGTCGTTTTTAAAGTATGCGTTTTTAAAGTTAAATCTATTGCCGGCGTATCTCTATCGTCACCAACCCGTATATCATATTCCAAACGTTGATTATTTTGGTAATCATATTGCAGGTCTACACGTCCAAATGTTTTGAAACGTTTATAAAATTCAGTTTTAAAAACGTGATGTGTCACGTCTTGTTTAGGGGCGTTAATATCATAACTAAAATCTTCAATCACGGAAGGTTGTTGGCTGTTAATCGCATTGACCAAATCTTCAATGTTTCCAATGTGTGAGGCTCTTAAAATGGCGATCTCATTATCCAAATGACTATAATAAACATTAAACCCTTTTTCGAAAGTTTTAAAACCACCATTAACAGAAAATCCTTTGGTATTTAAGCCACTATTGGTTAAGCTGTAGTCTGGTGTTTCAAAATCGCCAAAACGTTTTACAGAGGCTTGTGCACCAACATACCATCCTTTTTTGTAGGTTTTGGTTAGTGACGTATTGGCATTATAACCTCTACCATTGGTTTGACCACTTAGTATGGTTTTTCCGTAAAGCGAATCTTTTAAACTAATTTTTGAAGGTTTCAATATAATAACACCTCCAATGGCATCACCACCATAAGCTAAGGCATTAGCACCTTTAATAACGTTAATGCTTCCTGCTGTATTTAAATCGATGTTTGGTGCGTGCTCAATTCCCCATTGTTGGTCTTGAAGTCTCACACCATTAGTCATCACAATTATCCGACTACTATGTAAACCGTTAATTACAGGTTTTACTATACTATTACCTGTATTAATAGAGGATACGCCACTGATTTGTTTTAAAGCATCTCCTAAATTAAGTGCGCTAAAGCGATCAATGGTTTCGGTTTTTAAAAGGGTCTCTTGAGCAGTTCTAGTTACTTTAGTATTAGAAACACCTGCAACGGTGACCTCATTTAATTCCTCAATATGATGTTCTAGAGTAATGTCTATAAACGTATCGCCTTCAATCGTAATGTTTACTGTTTTTGTTTCGCATGCCAAATGAGAAACCACAATAACTATTGGAACATTGCAAAGGGCTGTGACAGAAAACTGTCCATCAACATCAGTAGTGGTATACTTGTTTAGACTTTCAATAAAAATGGTCGCATTAGTAATAGGTGAACCATCATGAAAATCAAGCACTTTTCCCGAAAGGGTAGCGCTACAATTTTGACTTTGTGACCAACTGAATATACAGCAGCACAAAATCATTATATAATATTTCATTGTAATAGAATTTAGTTTAAATAAATACTTATTTTAAACTAAAAAAGGAGGACCACGAAGAGAATACGATAATTGCTGATGATTATAGTTGAAGTTATATAATGTCGTGTTAATCTCAGAGAAGTTGTGTATACTATTTATAAGTGAAACTTCAAAAGTAGGATAGTACTGTGTATTGAGTTTAAATTTGAAAAATTCACATTCCAAATCTATTTGATGCATATGATTAGTCGAATAATCAGTACACACCTCATGCTTATGATTTTCAAAAACATGCGTAAACTTAACAGCAGACGGTAACATCACAGCTAATAGAAGGACTATTGCTGCAATTTTAAACGCGATGTGCTGTTGTTGTTTCAATTAATCTACAAATTTACCTAAACCAAAACGTCTGATCATTTTCTTTTCAAATTCCCAAAAGAATTTGTGCTGACCAGAAAGCCAACCAAAACAAACTAACATTATTTGGTAAAATATTATGCCAATGATAACGTATAAAGTCCAATAGACAAAAACATTTAAGTTTTCTTTAGTAATTCCAAGCCATTTAATGATAGGTCTTCCAATAAATACAGAAGAACTCCCGGTAACAGCAAACACGATAAAAATGCGAATCATTTCCCATTTATAATCCACTTTCCATTTGTTTTCTAGCTTTTTAAATAGAAATAAAAAGAATTTTAATAGGGCATAGGTTATAAGAATTGCTAAAACAATTGTTAAAACTAGATTGTTGTTAAACAATAGTTTAGCCAGTTTAAAGCTAGAGTATGATAATCCTAATAGCCCAAGAATAGGGAATAGGAGTTGCCAATTTTGTTGGATTTCCCAACGTGTTTTAAATTTTTCCATTGCAATTTTTGTCGAAGCAAAGGTATTGAAATGCCTTTAATTAGGAGGTATGCGACCACCTAAAAGATTTTGTTTATATCTGTTTTGAAAATAAACAAAGTAGTTATACAATTGATAATTAACATCATAACCGTAATCTATGTTGGCTTTATAGTCTATCTGCATTTCGTATAAATTGGGGTTAAAACGTTGTGGTTGTAGGACGCGACTATTCCAGGTGGTTACATAAAACATATTTTTAGTTTCTAAATACTGCTGAGAGTAATAACCTTTTGGTTGCGCTCTGGTGAGTAACCAGGAATTAAAACCGGGTTCTATGATATGGATTTCGTAATCGGAGTCGTCACTATTAATGGTAATGGTATCACCAATTTGAGCACTCGTTTTAGTGTTGCTAGTCAATTGTTTATTAACACCGCAACTATACGCTATTGAAAATATAACCACTATTAAAATTAAATGTTTCATAACGCTTTGTTTTTACTAAAAATACAACATATTTAGTGTTTTATAAAACAAAAAAAAGCCAAACATAAGTTTGGCTTTTTTGTTTTATAAAGGTTTTGGGATTATTTTCCAAAAAGTCCACCAAGTAAACTTCCTAGTCCACCACTTTTATTGCTTGATCCGCCAAGTACCATTCCTGCAACATCATCAATGATGCTACCGTCACCGTCACTATCTAACATTTTTTCAAGAAAATTTTGCTCTTGTGTTACTGCTCCTTCAGAACTAGCACCACCAAGTAAACCACTTAGTAAACCGCTGATTCCACTTGAAGACGTCACGTTGTTTTGTGACGCTTGCTTACCTAAAACACCCATTAATAAAGGTGCAGCTACTTTAAGTATGTTTGCTACAGATCCTGTGTCTAATCCAGATTTTGCTCCTAAAACTTTAGTGACATTGTCTTTTTTAGCCCCTAAAACGTGACCTAATATTTTATCTCCATCGTTTGATACTTCTTCGTTAACACCACCTCCAAAAAGGTCGCCTAAGTTATCTAAAATACCACCGTTATGCTTGCCTTGTATTGCACCCATTAATCCTTCAGCACCTTCTGGTGTTGAAGCATTGCGTTCCATTGCTTTCATAAGCACTGGTAAAGCCATGGTTAGTAAGCTTCCTGTTTTAGCCTCGTCGGTACCAGTTGATCCTGATACACCGCTAATGATTGATTTCCCTAAATCAGAGTTTAATAAGTCGAAAATTCCTGCCATTTGAATAAAAAAATTAATAGTTAGTAATAATTATACTTACAAAGTACAAAAAAAAGCCACATTTTAACAATGTGGCTTTTCAAAAATTTAACACTTTAAGAATAATAGGTGAATGGTGTTATTTATCCGTTTAAAAGTATATTCTTGATTTGTGTTGCTAATTCTGTACCAATACGATCTTGTGCTTCGTTAGTTGCAGCACCAATATGTGGCGTTAACGAAATTCTACCGTTCATTAATAACTGTACTGCTGGTGTTGGTTCGTTTTGGAAGGTATCTAAACCAGCAAATGCTAATTTACCGCTCTCTAATGCTGTCACTAAGTCTACTTCATTAACCACACCACCTCTGGCAGCATTAATAATAGCAGACCCGTCTTTCATTAAATCAAATTGTGCTTTTCCAATAACGTAGTCTTTTTGAGCAGGCACGTGTAACGTTATAAAATCCGATTGCTTTAAAACAGCATCCATAGCTTCTGTTTTAATATTGAATTTTACGGATTGTCCATCAAAAAAGTCAACACTAACGTCTGCTGCGTCAATAAATTTATCTGCAGCAATAACTTTCATACCTACACCTAAACCAATTTTAGCGACTTCTTGACCAATACGACCAAATCCGATAACACCAAGTGTTTTTCCTCTTAATTCAACCCCTTTAGCATAGTTTTTCTTCAATTTTTTAAATTGAGAATCTCCATCTAATGGCATAGCTCTGTTTGCATCGTGTAAAAATCTGACACCACCATATAGGTGAGCAAACACAAGTTCTGCTACAGATTGCGATGACGCAGCTGGTGTATTAATAACCTGTAAGCCTTTTTCTTTAGCATAGGCTACATCTATATTATCCATACCAACACCACCACGACCAATGATTTTTAAGTTTGGACACGCGTCAATTAAGTCTTTTCTTGCGGTTGTAGCACTTCTAACTAATAGGACACTAATATTGTTTTCGTTGATATAATTTATCAATTGTTCTTGGGCAACGGTTGTAGTGTTTACTTCAAAACCTGCTGCTTCTAATGCATCAATTCCACTTTGTGATACACCATCGTTTGCTAATACTTTCATTTGATTAATTTTTTATTTTTAATTTGAGTAAGCACAGTCACTAAAACTGCTTATCGCAAACCGTTTAAGCTTTACTTTCTAATTCATTCATAACTTCTACAAGTACTTTAACGCTATCTAGTGATAAGGCATTATACATACTTGCTCTATAACCTCCAACACTTCTGTGTCCATTTAAACCATTAATTCCGGCTTCTTTCCACATGGTGTCAAACGTTTCTTTTAAATCGTCGTTTACTAGCGTAAATGTCGCATTCATATCAGAACGGTCTTCTTTTGCTGCAAACCCTTTAAATAATGGGTTTAAATCAATTTCAGAATACATTAAACGCGCTTTTTTATCGTTTTCTTTTTCAATCGCTTTAATACCACCTAAATCTTTTAACCATTGTAACGTTAGCATAGACGTGTATACCGCAAAAACTGGAGGTGTATTAAACATACTACCTTTGTCAATGTGTACTTTATAGTCTAACATTGATGGAATTTGACGCGATACTTTTCCTAAAAGATCCTCTTTAATAACAACAAGCGTTGTACCAGCCGGACCCATGTTTTTCTGAGCACCTGCATAAATTAAATCAAATTGAGAAAAGTCTAGAGATCGTGAAAAAATATCACTACTCATATCGCATACTAATGGGATTGGAGATTTTGGAAAACTTTTCATTTGTGTTCCAAAAATAGTATTGTTAGAAGTACAGTGGAAATAATCATAACCCTTAGGGATATCGTATCCTTTTGGTATATAATTATAGTTTTTATCTTTAGAAGACGCCACTTCTAAAATATCACCATAAATCTTAGCTTCCTTGATGGCTTTATCTGCCCAAGTTCCTGTATTTAAATACGCGGCTTTGTTTTCTAAAAGATTTTGAGCTGCCATTAAAAACTGCATACTTGCACCACCTTGTAAAAATAAAGCTTTGTAGCCTTTACCTTCTAGGCCTAATAACTCTAAAGCTAACGCTCTAGCTTGTTCCATAACATCCACAAAGGACTTACTTCTATGCGAAATCTCGATTAATGATAAACCGTTATCAAAATCTAATAAAGCTTCTGATGCTTTTTGTAATACTTCTTTAGGTAAAACGCATGGTCCTGCGCTAAAATTATGTTTTTGCATGAGTACAAATTTTATTTTCTGTTAGAACAGAAATTATATTTTTTCAGTTAACAAAGGTGCTAATTATTGATTTAAAATAAGTTAAGAATATAATAATTTATTAACTAGATTGCTAACAAAAACGCAATAGTATCCACATTATCGGCATAGTCTGAAAGTTCGGGTTTTTGTGTTTTTCCAAACGGAATTTCTGTGTCACTAAAACCATTCGCAACTATACATTGTATTAAATCTTGATCACTATCAATTTTTTGTTTTAAGCTTTCTGTAGAATCATAATACTCGTAAAACACTGTAGCAATGGGTGATGAATAGCTTGGATCTTCTTTAATCATTAAGAATCCATTTTCTAGCATGTCAAATTCACTCATTATATAGACCGCTTTATTATAATCGTAATTATTAGCATACTTGGAGTCGTTAATAATAGGATTCCATTTATACATCGCTGCAAAGAAGGCATCAAAATTATAGTCTTTTGGTATGAAAAACTTGGATACATTTCGGCAACCTAAACCATAGTATCTAAAAATGTCTTCAGATAGCGCTTCTAGTTGCTCCTTAGTTTCATTTCCTGTTAATACGGCAGCCGAATTCCGGCTTTTTCTAATAATAGACGGTTTGTTTTTGAAATAGAATTCAAAATAACGCGCTGTATTATTACTACCTGTAGCGATAACGGCGTCAAACTGTTCTAGTTTGTCTTCCGTAAATTTTATTTTTCCTTTTAAATCAGGTAAAACATGTTCTAAGTATTTTGCTAAAAAGGGTAGGAGGTGCTTGTCATTGGAAGATTGTTTAACTAATACATCATGTCCAGTAGCTAAAACACACAAAAAGTCATGAAATCCGACTAATGGGATGTTACCAGCCATAATAATTGCGACAGTTTTGGGTTGCACTTCTGCTATAGTATATGCGTTTAACCAGTCTTTAA
The DNA here is from genome assembly GCF_019278545.1 of Olleya sp. HaHaR_3_96. NCBI lineage: Bacteria > Pseudomonadati > Bacteroidota > Flavobacteriia > Flavobacteriales > Flavobacteriaceae > Olleya > Olleya sp. HaHaR_3_96. The sequence goes on along the minus strand of NZ_CP058987.1, from coordinate 3,135,963 downwards.
TATGTTTTTCTGACAATTGAGAACGCCATCCGTCTAAAGCAAACAAGATGTTTTCTTGTGTAAACCATCCGTTATGTTCTTTGGCCAATTTAATTTGATGTTTAAATCCATCGAAAAATAAATCGTTGTGGAGTACGTTTTCTTTTTTTTCTATACCTTTTGAAGAAAATTGGCTAATAAAATGCCCTAATTGTGCAAAAGCTTCAGTAATGTGATCTTTGTTACTCATTATTATTTGTATAACACCTTTTTTGGCTTTATTTTTGTATCGCAAAGTTAAGTAAACAAAAAAGATTAAAAAACGCTATGGCAATTATTATAACAGACGAATGTATTAACTGTGGAGCTTGTGAACCAGAATGCCCAAATACGGCAATTTACGAAGGTGCTGACGATTGGAGATACAAAGACGGAACTAGCTTAAATGGTAACTTAGTTTTAACTGATGGAAAAGAAGTTGATGCAGACGAAGCCCAAGAGCCTATAAGTGACGAGATTTATTATATTGTACCAGATAAGTGTACAGAGTGTGTTGGTTTTCATGAAGAGCCACAATGTGCTGCAGTATGTCCTGTAGATTGTTGTGTTCCTGATGACGAGCATGTAGAAAGTAAAGACACCTTATTAGGAAAGCAAAAATTTATGCATCCTGATGGATAATTAAAATATTTAGATAGAAAAACTCAAGCTCATGCTTGAGTTTTTTTTTTGTTTTAAATGGATTAAAGTATAAGTGGTTTATTTAAAAGGGCATATCCCTATAGTAAAGGCAAAAAAAAATGCCGCTCAAATCGAGCAGCATTTTTTTAAATATATTATTTAATTACTTAGAATTTATAATTTACTGATAAATTAAACATCGTTCCTAGTTGACTAAAATGGAACCCATCATAAGTCATTTGAGAATAACGTTGGTTAAATGTAATTAAGTTAGATTGGTTTTGAGTTGCAGCAGCATCCGCAAGGATAGCGTCTCCAGCAGCATTTTCTGCTTTAAACTCCCATTCTGGTAATACATTTAAAAGGTTATTGACATTTAAAGAAAGCGTTAACTTTTCTGAAGCATTAAAGTTAATCCCCAAATCGGTAACAATTTTAGGAATAAACTCTGTACGTAAATCAGTGCTCAATCCTTGTTGCTTGAAGGTTGTTTTACCAAAATAAGTATTATTTAAAGAAAATCCGAATTTTCCAATATCATAATTAGCACCTAAAATCCATTTAGTTTCTGGTCTAGAAGTAAAAAATAAGGCTTCTTGTGTAGCGTTAATTACAGATTGTCCGGAGTTGGCAACTAAGGCAATATCCTTTACCGCGCCATCTCTTTCGTTTGTAATGGTATAGTTACCTGATAAGTTAATATCTAAATCACCTTCACCTATTCCAATATTTTTCTTACTTAAAACGATGTCGATACCTGATGTTTTAGTGTCTATAGCATTAGAAAAGAAACTAACATCACTTAAATTGTTATTTCTTAAGATGTCATCTAAAGCAGTTGTACCAATGTTATTTCCGTTAGCGTCAAAAGCTGTTCCTGAAATTTCAGAACCTAAAACAATTCTGTCTTGTACATTAATACTATAGTAATCGACAGTAAATGTTAAGTTGTTGGCTAGTTTACCACCAAATCCAATGGTAAAGTTGTTGGATGTTTCAGCATCCAATTCTGGAATACCTAATAATTTAGCTTGTGTGGATACGTTGTTTATTAAACCTCCAACTTGGATTCCTTGTCCAGCGACAAAACTATATTGTGCTTTTTGAGTATAGATTTGGTGTAATGTTGGTGCTCTAAATCCTGAAGAGATAGATGCTCTAGCAGTTAGGTTATCTGTGATTTTATAACGGGTACTAAATTTGTAAACAAAGGTGTTTCCGAAATCAGAATAATTTTCTGTTCTAACGGTACCACTTAATAAAAAGGCATCAGATACATCATAATCTAAAGAGAAGTAAGCACCAATATTGTAACGGTTAAATTTACCAGAGTTCTCAGGGCTGTTTCCTGAAAAAGAATCTGCACCACCACCATCATAAGAGGCTAGTTCTCCTTCGATGACTTCAAAGGTTTCATTTCTAAATTCAGCACCAAAACCAACACTTACTTGGTCAGATAATACTCTTGAAATATCAATATTCCCAACGTTATGAGTGAATTTTGTTCCTCCTGGATCAAAAGATTGTTGACTATTTTCTCTGTATAGTTCAATAGGCTCAAATTCTCCAGTAGCAGGATTATAACTAGGAGAGAATACTTCATTTCTGTTGTGAGACTGGCTAACCGTATACGTTTGAGTATTTCCACCCGTCGTATAACTTAGGTCCACATTCCATTCATTTATTTTTGTTTTAACACCCACGGTACCATTGTAATCGTTTAATAAACCTTCAAAAGTAGGAGTGTAACCATCGTAACCTCCTGCAGTATTAGGATTGTCTCCAGGGAAAAAATCAGCTAAATAAGGGTCAGCTTCAACAGACCTCCAGTACGGTGTTCTATTGTTTGCAAAACTATTAACTTTTTTGTAGACATAGGCTGCGTTAAAGTATAGTTCAGTATTGTCTGCAACATCAAAACCTCCATTGATTAAAAATTTTGAGGACGCATTTTCAGGAGAACCATTGATATTATCTGCATCAGGATTACGACTTAAATATTCGTTAATTTGAGCTGCTCCAGCAGCGTTATCTGCGGTAATGGAAGCTGCGGTAGCTCCGTTAACGTAATTATCAGGATCAGTTGGATCTACAAAAACAAAATCGGCATATTCACCTCCTTCTAATGGCTCTCCATTTGCCCCAAGATTAGAGGTTCCTCCATCAACAGTTCCAGGTCGGTTTGCTAAATTAGTTTTAGAAAAATCGATTGTATAGTTGATGAACCCTTTATCATCACCTATAGTTGATCCATTATTTACAGAAATACCAACCATTTCGCCATCACCTTCACTAGTAATACCAGATCTTAAAGTAGCAGAGCCAAAGTTTGTATTATCTTTTAAGATGATATTCATTACACCGGCAATCGCATCAGATCCATATTGTGCAGAAGCACCATCACGTAAAATTTCGACACGCTTAATAGCATCTGTAGGTATTGCAGAGATATCTGCACCGGTTTCTCCACGACCTGGAGAGGTTTGTGTGTATAATAAAGCACTTAAGTTTTTACGTTTTCCATTAATTAATATTAATGTTCTACTTGGACCCATATTTCTAATTTCATAAGGATCTAATAAAGAAGTGGCATCATTAACAGGTGTTTGCACCGTATTAAAAGAAGGGATTCTATACTGTAATGCCTTGTCAAAAGTAGGTTGACCAGTAGAGGTTAATTCTTTTATACCAACAACGTCAATTGGTAATGCGCTATTGACATTACTTCTAGGAGCGGTTCTTGATCCTACTAATACAACTTCTTCTAGAGTTTCACCACTAGCCATAGTGATATTTATGGTGCTTTGACCATTAACAGACACTTCCTTAGTGTCATAGCCAACGTAGCTAAAAACAAGCGTGGCGTCATCAGAAACATCTAACGAATATCTTCCGTCAAAATCAGTAGTTGTTCCATTACTTGTACCTTTTTCTATAACATTTACAGTAGGGATTCCAAAGCCATCATCGCCGGTAACAGTTCCGGTAACATAGGTTTGGGCGTTTGCAAAAGCCACTGAGAGAAGTAGCAGAAACAATAATTTTAGTTTTTTCATTTTTGATAGGTTTTAATTAATTAGACACTAAAATATGTTAAAATTTTAACAAAGCAATATTATATCTTTAGTATTTTATCTTTTTAACTGTGATTTGTTTAATAAATAGTACTGATAATTGGTTATATTGTGTTTATAATGTGAAAAAATTAAATATATATTAAGGTCTTATTTGTTGACGAGATAGTGCTATATTTGCAGCCTTAAATTATCATAAATTTTTTGTACATGAAAGCAGGTATAGTAGGATTGCCAAACGTTGGGAAGTCAACATTATTTAATTGTTTATCTAACGCAAAAGCGCAAAGTGCAAACTTTCCGTTTTGTACTATTGAGCCTAATATAGGTGTGGTAAATGTGCCAGATCCTAGATTGGAAAAATTAGAAACTTTAGTTAACCCAGAACGTGTTTTACCAGCAACTGTAGAGATTGTTGATATTGCAGGGCTAGTAAAAGGGGCAAGTAAAGGTGAAGGTTTAGGAAATCAGTTTTTAGGAAACATTAGAGAAACTGATGCTATTTTACATGTATTGCGTTGTTTTGATAACGATAATATTATACATGTTGATGGTAATGTAGATCCTATTAGAGATAAGGAAACTATCGACATGGAGCTACAACTTAAAGATTTAGAGACTGTAGATAAAAAATTAGATAAAGTTAAGCGTGCTGCAAAAACAGGAAATAAAGAGGCTCAAAAAGAAGAAGCCGTTTTATTGAAACTAAAAGCTGGTTTAGAAGCTGGTTTATCGGTAAGAGCATTAGAATTTTCTGATGAAGACTTAGAGGAATTTGTTAATCCTGCGCAATTAATTACAGGGAAACCTGTATTATATGTGTGTAATGTGGATGAAGAAAGTGCTGTTTCTGGAAATGCCTATGTAGACCTTGTTAAAGCTGCTGTTAAGGACGAAAATGCAGAAGTATTAGTATTAGCTGTAGGTACAGAGGCTGATATTAATGAGTTGGATGATTATGAAGAACGTCAAATGTTTTTGTCTGATATAGGTTTAGAAGAGCCTGGATCTGCTAAATTGATTCGTTCTGCTTATAAATTATTAAATCAACAAACGTACTTTACAGCAGGTGTAAAAGAAGTGAGAGCTTGGACTATAAATGTAGGAGCTACTGCACCTCAGGCTGCAGGAGTTATTCATACGGATTTTGAAAAAGGATTTATTCGTGCTGAAGTTATTGGTTATGATGATTACGTAGAATTTGGAAGTGAAGCTAAAGTGAAAGAAGCTGGAAAAATGAGAGTAGAAGGTAAAGCTTATGTTGTTAAAGATGGAGATGTGATGCATTTCTTATTTAATGTATAAATCAGATTACTATTTAAATTAAAGGACTTGAGTATTAGATTAAAAGGAGGGTTTGATTTAAATAAAATATAAATGAAGTAAAGCGAGATGAATTTTCATCTCGCTTTTTTTATTTTACTACCTTTGTTTTATGCCTCTAATCCAACTAAAAACAATAATACATTCAGATATTAAAACCTGTTTTGATTTGTCCAGAAATATAGATTTCCATAAGGATTCTATGGCGAATTCTAACGAAAAAGCTATAGCAGGAAAGACTTCAGGGGTAATTGAATTAAATGAGTGGGTGACCTGGGAAGCTTCTCATTTTGGTATCAAACAGAAGTTAACGTCTAAAATAACGGTGTTTAATGCGCCTCACTATTTTGTAGATGAAATGGTCTCCGGAGCCTTTAAGAGTTTTAAGCACGAACATATTTTTGTTTTTGAAGACGGTAAAACAATTATGACGGATAAATTTTGGTTTAAATCACCTTTTGGTGTATTGGGCCGATTGGCAAATAATCTGTTTTTAAACAAATACATGACTACACTATTAAAAACTAGAAATCAATATTTAAAGGATAAAGCAGAATCTGTTAAAAATCAACGTTCTGAACAATAATATCTATTTATTGTTAATTACTTTATCGCTTCAAGGTTTCATTTTTTAAAGGGTTATATTATATTAGCAACGTATCTCAAATCGCACCTAAATTTTATGTCAGAACAAACTAAATATACCGAAGACAATATACGATCATTAGACTGGAAAGAACATATTCGTATGCGTCCAGGAATGTATATTGGTAAACTTGGTGATGGATCGTCTCCAGATGATGGTATATACATTCTACTAAAAGAGGTATTGGACAACTCTATTGATGAGTTTGTTATGGGTGCTGGAAAAAATATTGAGATTTCTATCCAAGGGAGTAAAGTTATTGTTCGTGATTATGGACGTGGTATTCCGTTAGGTAAAGTCGTAGATGTTGTGTCTAAAATGAATACCGGTGGTAAGTACGATTCTAAAGCCTTTAAAAAATCAGTAGGATTAAACGGGGTTGGTACAAAAGCGGTAAATGCATTGTCTTCTTATTTTAGAGTAGAATCTTCTAGAGATGGAAAAAGTGCTTCTGCAGATTTTGCTCAGGGTAATTTAATGGACGAAGAGTTTTTAGAAGAAACGACACGTCGTAAAGGAACAAAGGTTTCTTTTATCCCAGATGAAATTATATTTAAAAACTACAAGTATAGAGCAGAGTATATTGTTAAAATGCTTAAAAACTATGTGTACTTAAACCCAGGTTTAACCATTGTTTTTAATGGTGAGAAGTACTATAGTGAAAATGGTTTAAAAGATTTATTAGCTGAAAAAATAGCGGAAACAGATTTACTATATCCAATTATTCATCTTCGTGGAGATGATATTGAAGTAGCGTTAACACATAGTAAAACGCAGTACAGTGAAGAATATAATAGTTTTGTAAACGGACAGAATACCACACAAGGTGGAACACACTTAAATGCCTTTAGAGAAGGGATCGTAAAAACAATTCGTGATTTTTTTGGTAAGCAATATGATGCCTCAGATATACGTAAGTCTGTAGTAAGTGCAGTAGCCATTAAGGTTATGGAGCCTATTTTTGAAAGTCAGACTAAAACAAAATTAGGGTCTACAGATATGGGAGGCGAGCTTCCGACGGTGCGTACTTATATCACCGACTTTTTAAAAACCTACTTAGATAATTATTTACATAAAAATCCTGATACTGCGGACAAAATCCAACGTAAAATTTTACAGGCAGAACGTGAGCGTAAAGAGTTATCAGGCATTAGAAAATTAGCCAAAGACCGCGCTAAAAAAGCGAGTTTACACAATAAAAAGCTACGCGATTGTCGTGTGCATTTTGGTGATATTAAAAACGAACGCAACTTAGAAAGTACGCTGTTTATAACGGAGGGAGATTCGGCATCGGGTAGTATTACTAAATCTCGAGATGTAAATACACAAGCGGTTTTTAGTTTAAAAGGAAAGCCTTTAAATTGTTATGGGTTAACTAAAAAAATTGTGTACGAAAACGAAGAGTTTAACCTCTTGCAAGCAGCACTAAATATAGAAGAATCTTTAGAGGATTTACGATATAATAATGTCGTAATAGCAACGGATGCCGATGTCGATGGGATGCACATTAGGTTGTTGTTAATTACTTTCTTTTTACAATTTTTTCCTGAAGTTATAAAAGAAGGGCATTTATATATATTACAAACACCATTGTTTAGGGTGCGTAATAAAAAAGAAACAATTTACTGTTATAGTGATCAAGAAAGACGTGATGCTATCGAAAAGCTAAAACCTAAACCAGAGATTACCCGATTTAAAGGTTTGGGAGAAATTAGTCCAGATGAATTTGTGCATTTTATTGGAGAAGATATACGATTAGATCCAATTATGTTGGACGACAATATGTCTATTGAAGAATTACTATCCTTTTACATGGGAAAAAACACACCTACAAGACAAGAGTTTATTATTGATAATCTAAAAGTTGAACTTGATTTAATCGAAGAGGATAAATAGATGATAGAAGAAAACGACGACCTAGCCAACGACGACTTAGTTAACGATAACCAAGACAATTTAGAGCATCAAGAACCCCAAGAACCTCAAGAAACCATTACCAGAATTACTGGAATGTATAAGGAATGGTTCTTAGATTACGCCTCCTATGTAATATTAGAACGTGCAGTACCAGCTATTGAAGATGGTTTTAAACCTGTGCAACGCCGTATCATGCATTCCATGAAGGATTTGGATGATGGTCGATATAATAAAGTGGCCAATATTGTTGGGCACACCATGCAGTATCACCCACACGGAGATGCTAGTATTGCGGATGCTATGGTGCAGATTGGACAAAAAGATTTACTGATAGATACTCAGGGAAACTGGGGGAATATACTAACAGGAGATCGTGCGGCAGCAGCAAGATATATCGAAGCCAGAATTTCCAAATTTGGATTGGATGTTGTTTTTAATCCTAAAATTACAAAATGGCAATCGTCTTATGATGGTCGTCGTAAGGAGCCTACAAATTTACCAGTAATGTTTCCTTTATTGCTAGCGCAAGGAGGAGAGGGGATTGCGGTAGGATTATCCACAAAAATATTACCTCATAATTTTATCGAGCTTATTGATGCGTCTGTAAAACATTTACAAGGGAAGCGTTTTACAATATTACCAGATTTTCCGACAGGAGGTATTGCAGATTGTAGTCAGTATAATGATGGACTTCGTGGGGGTAAAATACGCTGTCGTGCTAAGATTAGTCAATTAGATAAAAATACCTTAGTGGTTAATGAGTTGCCTTTCGGTACCACGACCACATCGTTAATTGATTCGATATTAAAAGCGAACGATAAAGGGAAGATTAAAATAAAGAAAATTGAAGATAATACAGCTGCTACGGTAGAGATTTTGATTCATTTACCAGCAGGATTGTCACCGGACAAAACGATTGATGCTTTGTATGCTTTTACAGCATGTGAGAGTTCAATTTCGCCATTAGGTTGTGTTATTGAAGATAATAAACCGCTATTTGTTGGGGTGACAGAAATGTTGCGTCGTAGTACAGATAACACGGTTGATTTATTAAAACAAGAACTTGAAATCAAGTTAGGTGAGTTTGAAGAACAGTGGCACTTTGCTAGTTTAGAGCGTATTTTTATTGAAAATCGTATCTATCGCGATATAGAAGAGGAAGAAACTTGGGAAGGTGTTATTAAAGCTATTGATAAAGGACTGCAACCGCATATAAAACATTTAAAACGCGCGGTTACTGAAGAAGATATTACGCGTTTAACAGAAATTAGAATTAAACGTATTTCTAAATTTGATATCGACAAAGCACAACAAAAAATTGATGCACTTGATGAGAGTATTGCAGAAGTAAAACATCATTTAGCACATTTAATTGAGTATGCTATTGCTTATTTTGTGAGATTGAATAAGGAGTATGGAACAGGACGTGAGCGTAAAACAGAATTGCGAGCGTTTGAAGATGTCGATGCGACTAAAGTTGTTATTAGAAATACTAAACTTTATGTAAATAGAGAAGAAGGATTTATCGGTACGTCTTTAAAACGTGATGAGTATATTGGTGATTGTAGTGATATTGATGATATTATTGCATTTACTGCTGAAGGTAAAATGATGGTCACTAAGGTTGATAGTAAAACCTTTATAGGTAAAAATATTATCCATGTGGCTGTGTTTAAGAAAAAGGATAAGCGTACTATATATAATATGATTTATCGTGATGGGGCAAAAGGACCGTCTTATGTCAAACGTTTTGCGGTAACTTCTATAACTAGAGATAAAGATTACGATTTAACTACCGGTAATAAAAGCTCTAAAACTTTGTATTTTTCGGCAAATCCAAATGGAGAAGCAGAAGTTGTTGCTATTAGTTTGAGACAAGTTGGTAGTGTTAAAAAGCTAAAGTGGGATTTAGATTTTGCTGATATTTTGATTAAGGGTAGAGCGTCTAAAGGTAATGTGGTAACAAAGCATGCAATAAAAACGGTCGAGCTTAAGGAAAAAGGAATCTCTACATTAAAGCCACGTAAAATTTGGTTTGATGATACTGTTCAGAGATTAAATGTGGATGGTAGAGGAGAATTGGTTGGAGAGTTTAGAGGAGAGGATAAGTTGTTAATTATAAATCAAAAAGGAATTGTAAAAACAGTGACTCCGGAAGTAACCTTGCATTTTGATAACGATATGATTGTTATGGAAAAATGGGTGCCCAAAAAACCTATTTCGGCTATTTATTTTGATGGCGAAAAAGAGCGTTATTATGTAAAGCGTTTTATTATTGAAAATGAAAATAAAGAAGAGTCGTTTATAACGGAACATGAGAAGTCGCAATTAGAAATTGTATCTACAGATTGGAAGCCGGTGGCTGAAATTGTTTTCGCAAAGGAAAGAGGGAAAGATAGAAAAGAAAATGAAGAAGTTAATTTAGAAGAATTTATTTCTATTAAAGGAATTACTGCTTTAGGAAATCAATTAACTAAAGATAAGGTGAATGCCATTAACCTTTTAGAGTCCATCCCCTATGAAGCTCCGGAAGAAATTCCTGCAGAGGAAGTAGAGGTTGTTGAGGAAGAAGTTGTTTCTGAAAAACAAAAAACAGAGGATAAGCCTAAGTCAGAAACAGAACCTGAAGTTAAGTCTAAGTCTAAGGCTAAGGAAGAAAAACCTAAGTCAGATAAAAAAGAAACGGATTCAGGTGATTTAGAATTAGATGATAATGGCCAGCCAACATTATTTTAAATAAGTTATTTGAGATAAAAAAAAGACCATCTGTTTAGATGGTCTTTTTTTTTATTCTTCTTCAGTTTTTACTTTATTTCTTTTTGCTTACTTTTTGATTAAGAAACTCTACAAGTAAGGAGAAGGCAATTGCAAAATACAAATACCCCTTCGGTATTGCGCCGACAGTGTTTCCAAAAAAGGTAGTGTGTGATAAGTGTGCTGCTTCAGTAATTAGCATAAATCCAATTAAAATTAAAAAGGATAAGCCTAGTATTTGTATACTGGGGTTGCTGTCTATAAATAGTCTAATCTTATTCGCAAAGGCAATCATGATAGTTATTGAAATAACAACAGCTATGATCATTAATATTAAGTTATAGTTATGGTGTTCTGATAAACCATTAGTCATTCCTACAGCTGTTAAAATAGAGTCTATAGAGAAGATGAAGTCTAGGATTAATATCTGCACTATAGCTTGTTGAAACGATTTTATAACCTTTCCTTTTATTTCGTCTTCATCATGTGTTGGCGTTTCTACTTTTTCTCTAATTTCAGAGGTAGATTTGTATATTAAAAATAAACCACCAAAAAATAGAATAAGGGCTTGCCAACTAATTTCTAAATGAAGCCAGCTAAACTCTAACGTGTAAAAAGGTTCGGAAAGACCAACTAGAAAGGACACAAAAAACAATAGAATAATACGTTGGACCATCGCTAATAATAATCCAATGTTGGTTACTTTGGAGCGTTGTTCTTCCGGAAGTTTATTGGCAGCAATAGATATGAATACGATATTGTCTATTCCTAAAATTATTTCTAAGAAAGTTAATGTGATTAATGCGAAAATAGCGTCGCTGGAAGTGAAAAAATCTAACATAATTTAATCTTTTTTGTAGGCAATTCCTTTTTGTTTATTAATGTCTCCAACATAAGAATATTCAAAAGTATAAGACGAATCGGTTGTCGTTAATATTTTTAAATGAACATCTTTACGTTCAGCCATATTTTTGGGGTTAACGGTTTTGTAAATAACTTCACAATCATTAACCCATCTGACTTGCGAGCTATCCGTTTTACCATCGTAAATTTCGACCTGTAAGTTTTCAGTTCTTGTAAAAGTGGATTTGTATATTTTGTCGCCCACTTTTACTTCACTATAAAATCGTCCCGTTTTAAAGTCTTTGCATTTACGCTCGACAGTATAACAGTTAAAAAAAATAGTTAATAGTAATAGGTATAAAAATTTTAATTTCATCAGAAAAAGGTTTACTACAAAATTAATCAAATGTTTGTTTAAAATTCTAAAATTCCAAGCTTTCTATAATTCGCGTATTTGAAAAAATTATGGACCAGACTACGAATTCGTAAAAATTTGAAAAATTCTAATTTCAATCAAAAAAAAGGAATGTTGTTTAAGATTTTAAATTTAGCGTGTTTTTTGATCTCAAATTATTTTTAAAAATAAAATTTCGAAAAAAAAATAGATTTTTATAGGATTTTTAAAATTTTGTTTTTCGTTTCGGAAAAAGAGTTTATAGCAAAAAAAAAGCACAAATTTTAGTTTTGGTCATTTTTTGAAAGTTTGTACTTAATTAATTTTTCAAAAAAGAGGCAATATGCTTTTTGGTATTTTATTACGAATTGTCATAATTTGAAAAACTACCGTCGGAATAAAAAATGACGATGCGTTCAATAATTTTTCCATCGGAAGAATTTCGACTTATATTTTTTACTAATTCAGAATTAGGCGTATTAGAAGATTCTGTTTTTTCTGAATTTGAAAATAAGTTTTGGTCTTCATTTTTTGAAATAGGAGCAACTTGTTTTACGTCATTTTGTATTTCAATTTTTGGAAATTCTCCTTTTCCATTCATCAACCAATACAATTCTACTTCCGGAAAAAAAGAGAGAACCTTCATTACAAATTCTAAACTAGGCTTATTTCTACCAGATAATATATGTGAAATGCTAGAGCGTTGAACACCTATTTTTTCAGCAAAAGAAGACGCGCTTTCACTGTAGTAATCGATGATTGTTTGTAGTCTTTTAGAGAATTCAGCTGTATTTATCATAGTGATACAAATGTAAACAATTATAACAAATATATCATGTTACAATTGTAAAATTCACAAAACTATACACTATATAGTCCTTATGTATCGGGTAATATGATTATAGTTTCGCTTTAACTTCAACTATATAAAAGACTGAAATAAAGCATTTTATGTAAACATATTACAAGTACATAAAAAACAAGTATCTAGGATGTGTTTATTTACCTAGAATTGAATTTAGTTGTTTACAGAAGTAAATTACAATTGTAAATAATAATGTTTACAATTGTAAATAACTATTTGGTTACATTTGTAAACGAAATAAAACACACATGGATTATACATTAGTAAACAACTTATTTGAAACGTATAAAGAGGAGGCGTTGTCAGGACGTTATATAAGACTAGACGACTTAGTTCCTTTACTTGCTAAATTACCTTCGGAATATAAAATTGATAGTTTGGGGTCTTCGGTTTTAGGTAGGCCTATACAATCTATTACAATTGGTTCTGGGGAATTAAAAATTTTGATGTGGTCTCAAATGCACGGAAATGAATCCACAACAACTAAGGCTGTCTTTGATTTATTAAACAGCTTTAAGGATGCGTGTTTAACGTTTATCTTACAAGCGTGTACTATTGTTATCATACCAATGCTTAATCCTGATGGTTGTGAAGCGTATACTAGGTTAAATGCTAATCAGGTTGATTTAAATAGGGATGCTCAAGATTTATCACAACCAGAAAGCAAGGTGCTTCGTGATTGTTACGATGCTTTTAAGCCTGATTTCTGTTTTAATCTGCATGGGCAACGTACTTTGTTTAGTGCTGGGCAGACTAATAATGTAGCAACACTGTCTTTTTTATCGCCTTCGGCGGATAAGCAGCGAAGTTTGACTATGGCTAGAAAACAAGCTATGGATGTTATTAATGCTATAAACAATAGTCTTCAAAGGGACTTACCTGGTCAAATAGGACGTTATGATGATGGTTTTAATATAAACTGTGTTGGAGATACGTTTCATTTTTTAGAGACACCAACGGTCCTGTTTGAAGCAGGACATTATAAAGACGATTATAATAGGGAAGAGGTGAGGTGTTTTGTTTATAAGGCTTTAATTGCAGGGTTAGATGTTATTGTAAATACTAAAATTACAGGGGCTAATTATGTTAATTATTTTGATATTCCTGAAAACGGAAAGCTTTTTTATGATATAATAATAAGAAAAGCGCTACTTGATGATCAAATATTTGATATTGGTGTTAATTATGAAGAGGTTTTGGTAGGTAAACAGCTTGAATTCAGACCTAAAGTAGTTGCTGTTGCAGATTTATCAGATTTTTATGGTCATAAAGAGCTGATTGCTAATAATAGTAAGGTTTTTACGACAAATAAACAGCCAGTAACCGTGGGTTACGAAATCGATTTCGTAACTATTGATAATGTGAAATTATCATTAAATCTTTAAAATTATCTAATTTTGAGATATTAAATTCATTGAAAATGTTTTAATTTTGCGTATTATTTATTAAAAACACAAAAATGGCAAAATTTAAATTAGACGAAATAGATCATCAGATTCTTGATATGTTGATAGAGAACACAAGAGTGCCTTTTACAGATATAGCTAAAAAACTATTGATATCTGCAGGGACTGTTCATGTTAGAGTGAAAAAAATGGAAGATGCGGGGATTATTAAAGGGTCTTCTTTAACATTGGATTACAAAAAATTAGGATATTCATTTATAGCTTACGTTGGTGTTTTTCTTCAAAACACCTCTAAAACATCATTTGTTCTAGAGCGTATTGCAGAAATACCATATGTTACCGTAGCTCATGTAACTACAGGGAAATTTAATATCTTCTGTAAAATTAGAGCTCGTAATACAGAGCATGCAAAGGATGTTATTTTTATGTTAGATGACATCGAAAGTGTGTATAGAACTGAAACGATGATATCTTTAGAAGAGAGCATTAATGATAAGAAACGATTAATGCATAGTATTTTTAACGATTTATAGTTTGTTAAAACTTGCAAAATATTAAAAAAACGCTTCAAATTTTGAAGCGTTTTTTGTTACTTTTATTTAAATTTTTAGAACATGACTATTTTAGATTTAGAACAAAATGAGTTTTTACCTTATTTTAAAGGGTATATAGATCGCGCTAAAGGTGTGGAGTTGCTTCCTGGTCTTAAGTCTGAGTTTAAAAAGGCTTATGACTTTTATTTGACGGTATCTGAGGATAAATTAGTCTATAGATATGCGGAGGGTAAGTGGACTATAAAGGAGATTATTAGTCATTTAATTGATACCGAACGTATTTTTTGTTATAGAGCGTTACGTTTTGCTAGACAGGATAAGACACCGGTAGCTGGTTTTGATGAGAATGATTACGTAGAGGCTTCTAATGCGTCTAATAGAGCTATTGAAGAGTTGCTGGAAGAGTATGCTTCTGTTAGGGCGGCGTCTATTAGTCTTTTTAAAAGTTTTTCTGATGCAGATTTACTGCGCAAGGGTATGGCTGGTTCTGGAGAAGTTTCAGTTAGGGCGCTAGGGTTTTTGATTATTGGGCATGAGAAGCACCATATAAACGTAATTAAAGAGCGTTATTTGGAATAGGTGTTATAGTTATTCTTCTTCATCAGACAAGAGGAGTGTGCTGTCTAATGGCGCCTCCTCAAAATCAATCACAATATGGCCTTGACTATTAGTTTCTGATTCAATATTTTCGTCAAAATTAGTCAGGGTGTAGTGTAATTTACTACTAACTTTGACTAGGTAGGTGACGTCAGTTGTCTTGACCTCAATAGCCTCTATGGTTTCGTTGTTATGATTGTCAAAGACAATAATATCTTTATCTCCATACCCGTCTGGAAACTTGTTTGTTAGCAAGTTGAGTACCTCAGGGGTTAATTTTTTGTAATCTATAATAACTTTTCGCATACCAATATGTTTTAAATTAAACTGGTTTGAATAGTTCTGAAACTTAGCAATTACTTAAAATTACAAAATTTTTAGATGCAAAAGTATTATTCGTTATAAAAATCAAAAGAATTGATTATCAATTCGTTAGGCGCTACGCAGTTAGTTTTTGCTTTTCCTATAGTTTCTAATAAGACAAAGTTAATAGTTCCTTTTTCGTTCTTTTTATCAAATCTCATAAGGTCCATGATAGGTGCTAAGTCTGCTTTTGGGATAGCAACTTTCCCATATACCTTTATTGTGTTTTCTTTAATTTTTAGAGCCTTTTCTAATGGGAAGCCAAGAAGTGCTGTGGATAGGTAAGTTTCTAATATCATTCCGATCGCAATAGCTTCTCCGTGTAATAAAGCTTTAGTTTCATGGTTTAAATAAAAGGATTCTATGGCGTGTCCTAGCGTGTGCCCAAAGTTAAGTGTTTTTCGTAAATTTTGTTCTGTAGGATCTTGCTCTACAATGTCTTTTTTAATTAAAACAGAGTCGTATATTAATTGATCTAAGTCTTCAAGTGTTAGATTAGATAATCCTGATAACTTATTATAATACAATTCGTTGTGAATTAAACCATGTTTAAGCATTTCGGCTAATCCAGAACGCATCTCCCGACTTGATAAAGTATTCAAATAGTCTGTGTCTATTAAAACCATATTAGGCGTTTTAATGATTCCAATTTGGTTTTTTATACTACCTAGATCGACACCGTTTTTCCCGCCTATAGAAGCGTCAACCATAGACAAAAGCGTGGTAGGAATATTAATAAATTTAATACCTCTTTGGTAAGTGCAAGCAACAAAGCCTCCTAAGTCTGTGACAACGCCACCACCTAAATTAATCATTAGTGATTTTCGATCAGCTCTTAAATCGGATAATGTTTGCCAAACCCCTAAACATGTTTCTATGTTTTTATGATGTTCTCCTGCTTCAATTTCAATAATTTCAATCGTTAAGCTAGTTTCTAATTGCTCTAAAAACTTAGGTAAACAATGACTATAAGTGTTGCTGTCTACTAAAATAAATATATTAGAAAACGACTGTTCTTTAATATAAGCGTTTAAAGCGGTGCTACAATCTGAATTAAATTGAATACTATAATCTTGCGTCTGAATAGGAGTCATAAATATGTAAAAGTGTTAAAGCGTAAAATTAATAGTTTTTTTAAAAAATAATGGTAATGAGTAGTATATTTGTTTTGTCTAATTTAATATATACTATGGTACAAGACACCCTTTTTGAAAATACTGAAGTTGCGTTTAGATTAAAAAGCGATTCAGAGCTAGAACGTGCTTACTTTTTGTTTAAAATGATATCTCATCAACCTTTGGTTAGAATAGGTACAGCAGCAACTAATTTTGCTTTAAAAGCACATTTGCCTGTAGAGGGATTGATTAGAGCGACTGTTTTTGATCATTTTTGTGGCGGGGTAAATGAAGACGATTGCTTATCAGTTATTGATAAGATGTATACTGCTGGTGTGTGTTCTGTTTTAGATTATTCAGTAGAAGGGAAAGCGATCGAAAATCAATTTGATTCTGCTAAAGAAAAGATAATGAAACTTGTCGAGTTTAGTGACGAGAAAGAAGCGATGCCTATCGTTGTTTTTAAACCAACAGGTTTAGGACGTATTTTCTTATTTCAGAAAAAAGGAGAAGGCAAAACCTTTACGGAAGAAGAGGAGCAAGAGTGGTGTAGGATTGTTGGGCGTTATGATGCGATATGCAAATTAGCGAAAGCAAGAGATGTTGAAGTGTTAATTGATGGTGAAGAAAGCTGGATGCAGGATGCTGCAGATGATTTGGCTGAAGATATGATGAAATTATATAATACAGATAAGCCTATCGTGTATAATACATTACAAACTTATAGACATGATAGATTGGCTTTTTTAAAGGCCTCTCATGAACGTGCTAAATCTGGAGGATACACATTAGGTTATAAGATTGTTAGAGGTGCTTACATGGAAAAAGAGCGTGTACGTGCTGAGGAAAAAGGCTATGCTTCACCAATTTGTAAAGATAAAGCCACTACAGATCAGAATTTTAATGATTGTTTGTTATATATATTAGATCATTTAACTACGATTTCGATTTTTATAGGAACCCATAACGAAGAAAGTTCTTTCTTGGCTTTACAGTTAATGGAAAAATTAGGTATTGATAAAAAGGATAATCGTGTGTGGTTTGGGCAGTTATATGGGATGAGTGATCATATTAGTTTTAATTTAGCAGCCGAAGGCTATAATGTTGCTAAGTATTTGCCATTTGGTCCTGTTAAAGATGTGATGCCTTATTTAATAAGACGTGCCGAAGAAAACACCTCTGTTGCTGGTCAAACTGGACGTGAGTTAACTTTGTTGAAAGCAGAGCGTAAAAGACGAAAGCGCAAATAGTAAGAAAGGTAGTGTGTTTTTGAACACGGTGTTACAACAAAAGAGGGGTTTGATTTTTATAAAAATCAAACCCCTCTTTTTATTATTTTAAGATTTAATTTAAAAGATTGATCGTTTGCAATGTGGCAATGCTATCGCAATTTTCAATATATAATTCTAAATGTTTGTTGTCTTTTGTTTCTCCATAGATATAGTAGAGTCCGCAAGGTTCTTTTCTAGGTTCACTTTTTGAAAAATCAACATCTCCTTTTTTCAGGATATAGCTTATAGCTGCTGTATCAATAGCTTTAGAAGTTATTGTTGATGTGCTTTTTGCAGAAAATTGAAGGGTTTTTGTTCTTATGTTTTTTAGGACTCTTGCTTCTGGACCATAATTATATTCGCAAGACACACCTCTTCCATTTAAGAAAAAAGCAAGTATGACTAGTCCTATTGCAAAACCACCAAAATAATAACCAAATCTGTGTAATATTTTCATTCTAAATAATTGAATTGCAAATTTAGAATATTAATAGGTTAATATCACTATATTTTATATCAAACCATTCTCCAACTGCACGATTAGTTAAAATACCGTGATAATAATACAATCCGTTTTTTAATCCTTTATCAAATCGGATAGCGTGTTCTAAGCCTCCGTCGTCTGCTATTTTTAGCAAATAGGGTGTGAAGATGTTACTTATAGAGGCTGACGCTGTTCTGGAATATCTAGCCGATATATTTGGGACACAATAATGTATTACCCCATTTTTGCGATAGGTTGGCTTGTCGTGTGTTGTAACTTCGCTAGTCTCAAAACACCCTCCGGTATCAATACTAACATCTACAATAACAGCACCTTTTTTCATGTTTTCTACCATGGTTTCTGTTACGATAATTGGAGCTCTGTCTTTTCCGCTAACAGCTCCAATAACCACATCGCAACGCTTTAATGCTTTACTTAGGTATTTTGGTTGAATAGTTGATGTGTAAATTGTACGACCTAAATTAGCTTGTAAGCAGCGTAGTTTAGTAATAGAGTTGTCAAAAACCTTTATGTTGGCTCCTAGACCAATGGCACTTCTTGCAGCAAATTCGCCCACCGTTCCAGCACCAAGTATAACAACTTCTACAGGAGGTACACCGCTAATATTACCAAACATTAAGCCATTACCATTACTCGAGTTGCTAAGTAATTCTGCAGCAATTAAAACAGAAGCCGTTCCTGCAATTTCACTTAAAGCACGGACGGCAGGATAAGCACCATCTTCATCACGTATAAACTCAAAAGCTAAAGCGGTAATACGTTTAGAGGCTAATTTTTCAAAATAAGTTTTAGTTTGTGTCTTTATTTGAAGCGCAGATATTATAGTGGTCTGCGGTTTTATCATTTCCAATTCGTCTAGAGTAGGAGGTTCTACTTTTAAAATCATGGGACAAGCATATACTTTTGCTGTATCTTTTGTGACTTCGGCTCCAGCTTCGCTATAATCTTTGTCACTAAAGTTAGCACCACTTCCTGCATTAGATTCTATTAATACACGATGACCATTATTGACAATGGCTGATACCGCATCGGGAGTCAAGCACACGCGCTTTTCCTGAAAAGCAGTTTCTTTAGGTATTCCTATAAATAGATTGCTTTTATGTTTAAAAATCTCTAAGGTTTCTTCTTGTGGTAATAGTTCTTCTTTTGAAAAAGGAGAGAGTGGTTTAGACATAGTTAATTTAGTTTTTAAAACGGAAACAAATTACAAAAATAATTGTTAGCAATGGTGTTAAAAATATTGTCTAATTTTTTCCTTAATTGTTTTCGGTTTAAAGGTTAGTTCATCTTCTAAATCTTGAATGGATTGATCTACAGAATTGAGTCTATTGAAAATCCTAGCTCTAACTAAATAAATAGAAGGGATTATTATCGCCATAAAAGGTAATAAGTAGATTAGTTGTAATTCATCGATATAGGTGAGTTCATCGTTAAAGAACACAATTATTTGATAACTATACATTATTATAGGTACTAAAAGTGCGTGATACCACCAGTGTCTACATGTGAAAAACCATAACAATAATAAAATAAGAGGTAACAATTTACCAGTCAATACCCACATAGCTAAATTAGCGTCTTCATAATGATTACTGTTATATTCAAATAATAAAGTGCGCCATACTTTCGTCTCAGGCACACTTTCGTATAAAGAATATAAATAAGGGGTTAGCGCTATAAAGACGGCAACAGCTAATCCAAAAACATATCCTCTATTACTCGTTACTTGGTTTCTTGATTTTAGATTTTTGTACTTGTGTTGTTTCTTGTCCATTTAAATCAATAAAATTTGTTGCTTGAGCAGAGTATAATACTCCACCGAAAATAGCAATGGCTATTATATATTTTTTAGTTTTCATTTGTAAGGGATTTAATTAAATACAATACTAAAGTATATAAAATCTCAGTTCAAAATCAGACTAAATCTTAAAAATGTGTTAAAAAAGGTCCTTTTTCAGATTCTTGTTGTGGTAAAAACCGTACTTAATCCAGAATACGTTTTTTCTGGAAAGTAAAGAGGGAAATTAATAATTGTAATTTTATTTACGCCTTACTATTGTTGAGTTTTCTGACAATTTTCGGGTTGTGAAGTTATGTCATTAGGGCTAAGAGTTTTGTGTTAAAAAATAGATAAATCACATCTAAAATAGGGGTGGGTATGCTAAAATGAGATAAATAATATGGTCTCTTGTTTTATAATTGTCATTTAACTGATTAAACAAACGGTGGATAGCACTAAATACTAGTGATTAGATTTGTTTTTCTTTTAAAAAAAAATGTTCCAAATCAAATGATAAGGAACATTTTAATAAAAATGAGGGTTAAAGTAATAAATACATGGTTGGTTAACCTTGGTTGTATATTTTATTACTCGTTACTTGGTTTTTTAATTTTAGATTTTTGAACTTCAGTGGTTTGTTGTCCATCTAAATCAATAAGGTTTGTTGCTTGTGCAGAGAATAATGCTCCACCGAAAATAGCAATAGCTATTACATACTTTTTAGTTTTCATTTTTAGGGATATTATTAATTATACATCTAAAGTATATAAAAACTAAGCTCGAAATTTAGTTAAATGTTAAAAAAATGTTAAAAATAGACTTTTTCGTTTTTTTTACTGTGGTTAAAACCTCATTTGATAAAAAAAGAGTTCTTTTTTAGAAAAAAAATGAAGAATTTTTAATCAAAATTCTCCATTTTCAACTGTCTTGTCGTGTTTTCTGACAAAGTGATGTTAACTACTGTAAATTGGTCTTGAATTAAGGGTTTTAGAATACTGGGCCACTCTACAAAGACATAGTGATCACTGTCGATATAAGTGTCTATACCAAAATCATATAATTCATCTTCCGTTTCAATGCGGTATAGGTCAAAATGATAAATAGTATTAGTGTCACCAACATATTCGTTAACTAAAGCAAAAGTAGGACTACTCACGACATCATTGCTCCCTAAAAGTTTAACCAGTGTTTTTATAAGTGTTGTTTTACCAACTCCCATTTCACCTTCAAATAATAGTATTTTAGAGGTTGCGGTTTCTAAAAGTTTTTTAGCTACTAGTTCCACCTCTTCTAATTTATAATTTATAGTCACTTTTATTTTTTTTTGTCAAAAATAAGACAAGTTATTCAATAATTAACGCAATTGTTATTTAGTCAGGTTCTTTATAGGACTATACTATTTAGGGCTTAGTACTACAAAAGGAATAATCATTTCTTCTAAAGATACACCGCCGTGTTGGTAGGTATTTCTATAATAACTAACATAATGATTGTAGTTATTTGGGTAAGCAAAAAACAAATCACTTTTAGCAAATATAAAAGAGCTATTCATGTTAATTGAAGGTAGAAGGATGGTTTTAGGGTCTTTTGCTGCTAAAACATCTTTGTTTTCATAACTCAAACTACGTCCTGTTTTATAACGTAAGTTTAGACTAGTATCTCTATCTCCAATAACTTTGGATGGATTTTTTACATTAATAGTTCCATGATCTGTCGTGATAATTAACTTAAAGCCCATTTGTTGCGCTTGTTGTATCATTTCTAGTAAAGGAGAGTTTTTAAACCAACTTTGTGTTAAGCTACGATATGCTTTATCATTAGAGGCTAACTCCTTAACGACATCCATTTCTGTCTTAGAATGTGATAGCATGTCTACAAAGTTATAAACTACAACCGTTAGATCATTGTCTTTTAGTCCTCTAAAGTTGTCTGCTAGTTTTTTTCCAGAAGATAGATTCGTGATTTTATAATACTCGTGTTTTAGGTGTGTTAATCCTAAGCGTTTCATTTGTGCGTTTAAAAAATCGGCTTCATGTAAGTTTTTACCACCTTCATCGGTATCATTTTTCCAATACTCAGGATGTAATTTTTCCATATCGCTTGGCATAAGTCCTGAAAATATTGCATTTCTAGCATATTGTGTGGCTGTCGGTAAGATACTATAAAAGGCATCTTCTTTTTGTTTTTTATAATGGGTACTAACAAATGGTTCGAAAGCTTTCCATTGGTCATAACGTAAATTATCTACCACAACTAATAATGTTGGTTGCTCTTTGCTTAATTCTGGAGCAATCTTTTCTCTAAATAAAGTGTGTGATAAAATAGGAGCATCCGTATTAGGCTCAAACCACGATGGGTAATTTTTATCTATAAACTTACCAAACTGTGTGTTGGCTTCATTTTTCTGAGACTCTAATATTTCAAACATACTAGGATCTTCGATGTCTTCTAGTTGAATTTCCCAGTAAATTAGTTTTTTATATAAATCAATCCACTCTTCATAACTATTAACCATAGCCATGTCCATTGCAATTTTTCTGAATTCTTGCTGGTAGTTAGAAGTCGTTTTTTCTGAAACTAATCTAGAGTGGTCTAAATTTTTCTTTAAGCTGAGTAAAATCTGGTTAGGGTTAACTGGCTTTATAAGGTAATCGGCAATTTTATTACCAATAGCTTCTTCCATAATATATTCTTCTTCACTTTTGGTAATCATGACAACAGGAAGTGTGTCTTGTTTTTCTTTAATTTCATTTAAAGTTTCAAGTCCTGTTAATCCCGGCATGTTTTCGTCTAAAAAAACAATATCAAAAGTGTTGTCGTCTAAGATTTCTAAAGCTTCCGTTCCGCTATTACAAGTCGTAACGTTGTAGTTTTTTTTCTCTAAAAATAGGATATGAGGCTTTAATAAATCTATTTCGTCATCAACCCAAAGAATATTTATATTGTTCATGTATATTTGTGTATATTAATTAAATAAAGTCTTAAGCTTGAAACCAAGTAACAAACTTAAAATACTAAACGACCCAATTTACGGATTTATTACTATTCCGAATTCTATAATTTTTGATTTAATAGAGCATAAATATTTTCAGCGTTTACGACGTATCTCGCAAATGGGGATGTCTTATCTGGTATATCCTGGTGCCCATCATACTCGATTTCATCATGCGATAGGCTGTATGCATTTAATGCAAAAAGCGGTTCAAGTCCTACGTTTTAAAGGTGTTGCCATTTCTGATGAGGAAGAAAAAGCGTTGTACATCGCTATATTATTACACGATATTGGTCACGGACCATTTAGTCATGCTATGGAGCATAGTATTGTCAGTGGGGTGTCGCATGAGGAAATTTCGTTGTTATTCATGGAAGAATTGAATACAGAATTTAACGGCGATTTAACACTTGCTATTCAGATTTTTAAAGGGGATTATCACAGGAAGTTTATGCTTCAGCTGATTTCTAGTCAAATAGATATGGATCGTGCCGATTATTTAAAAAGAGACAGTTTTTATACCGGAGTATCTGAAGGTAATATTAATAGTGAGCGTTTGATTACCATGCTTAATGTTAAGGATAACGAATTGGTTGTAGAAGATAAAGGTATTTATAGTGTCGAAAAGTTTTTAGACGCGAGACGTTTAATGTATTGGCAAGTGTATTTGCATAAAACCAGTTTGGTAGCCGAGCAATTATTAATAAGAGTTTTAAAACGTGCAAAGGAATTGGTTAAAAAAGGTGTGACTTTAGAAGCGAGCAAACCGTTAACCTTCTTTTTGGAGAATGAGATTACTTTAGATGAATTTGATGGTAATTGCCTAGAAACCTTTGCTAAGTTAGATGATTACGATATCGTCTCAGCGATGAAAAATTGGCAATATCATGAAGATTTTGTTTTGAAAAACCTTTGTGAGATGATAATTAATAGACATCTTTTAAAAATTAAAGTTAAAAAGAAACCTATAACTGAAGCGGTATTTCAAAAACATATGTCAGATTTAAAAGGGCGACATAACATATCTGATGCTGATGCTAATTATTTTGTGTTTACAGGTCAAGTCAGTAATTTGGCTTATTCACGAAAAAAACAAAATATAAATATTTTGAATAAAAATGGTAAAGTAGTGGATATAGTTAAGGCTTCAGACCAACTTAGTCTAAAAGCGCTGTCAAAACCGGTGACTAAATATTATATATGTTATCCAAAAGACGAACTTTAGCACATTTTTTCTATTTTTGTTGACAATGAAATTTACTGCAGAACAAATAGCTGGTATTTTAGACGGTGTCGTAGAAGGCAATCCTCAAGCAGAGGTCTCTAAACTATCCAAAATTGAAGAAGGTGTAGAAGGTGCTTTAACCTTTTTGGCTAATCCAAAATATACATCATATATATATTCAACAAAAGCAACTATTGCTATTGTTGATAAAGACTTTGTGCCTGAGCATGATTTAAATTGTACACTTATTAAAGTGGACGATGCTTATAAATCATTTTCAAAGTTATTAGAATATTACAATCAAGTAAAATTAAATAAGTTTGGAATCGAGCAACCAACGTCTGTATCTGATACAGCAACGATTGGTAAAGATATTTATATTGGTGCTTTTACGGTAATAGGAGAGAATGTGACTATTGGAGACAATGTTAAAATTTTTCCTAGTTGCTATATTGGTGACAATGTTACAATTGATAATGATACGGTCTTATTTGCTGGATCTAAAATATATTCAGATTGTATAATAGGTAAAAACTGTGTTATTAATTCCGGAGCAATAATCGGAGCTGATGGTTTTGGTTTTGCACCTAATGAAGACGGAGAATATAGTAAAGTACCGCAAATAGGTAACGTTATATTGGAAGATTTTGTAGATGTTGGCGCAGCGACAACAATTGATAGAGCTACTTTAGGCTCTACTATTATAAGACGTGGTGTCAAGTTAGACAATCAAATACAAATAGCACATAATGTGGAAATTGGTAAAAACACAGTAATAGCTGCACAAACAGGTATTGCGGGCTCAACTAAAATTGGTGAAAATTGCCAAATAGGAGGTCAGGTTGGTTTTGCTGGACATTTAACTATTGGTAATAATGTAAGAATACAAGCCCAATCAGGTGTAGGGAAAAATATAAAAGATAACGAAATATTACAAGGATCGCCTGCCTTTGGCTATGGTGATTGGAATAAATCTTATGTTTATTTTAAAAACTTACCTAAATTGGTTAAAACTATAAACGAATTAGAAAAAAAAGGCAATGGGAATAATTAGTACTGACATAAAGCAAAAAACCATACAAAAGGAAATTTCTCTTACAGGTGTGGGCTTACATACAGGAAAACAGGTAACCTTAACTTTTAAGCCTGCTCCAGAAAATACAGGCTTTGCTTTTAAAAGAATTGATTTAGAAGGTAGCCCAGTAATTGAAGCAGATGCAAATTATGTGACTAACACGCAACGTGGTACTTGTTTAGAAAAAAACGGAGTAAAAATACAAACTTGCGAACATGTCTTGGCTGCTTTAATAGGATTAGATATAGACAATGCTATTCTAGAATTAGATAACTCAGAACCACCAATCATGGACGGGTCTTCTAAGTTTTTTGTAGAAGCAATTGAAACTGCTGGAATAGAAGAACAAGAGGCTTTTCGTGAAGAGTATGTTGTTACCAGTGTCATTTCTTATACAGATGAAGAAACAGGTAGCGAAATTTTGATAATGCCATCAAATTGTTATCAAGTGACTGCAATGGTAGATTTTGGGACTAAAGTATTAGGAACTCAGAATGCAACGTTAAATTCTATTTCAGATTTTAAAAGAGATATTTCAGACTCTAGGACCTTTAGCTTTTTACATGAGTTGGAATCACTTTTAGAGCACGGTTTAATTAAAGGAGGAGATCTAAACAATGCCATAGTATATGTAGATAAAGAACTGTCTGAGTCTACAATGGAAAAGTTAAAGACAGCTTTTAATAAAGACTCTATCTCTGTAAAACCTAATGGAATTTTGGATAATTTAACGTTACACTATCCAAATGAAGCCGCTAGACATAAATTATTGGATGTTATAGGTGATTTAGCTTTAATAGGAACACGTATTAGAGGTAAAGTTATTGCTAATAAGCCAGGGCACTTTGTAAATACACAATTTGCAAAAAAGATGTCTAAATTAATTAAGAACGAAAGACGTAATAACGTCCCAAATATAGATTTGAGTCAAACACCAGTAATGGATGTGATGCAAATCATGGATATGTTACCGCATAGACAACCCTTTTTATTACTAGATAAAGTTTTTGAATTATCAGATACTCATGTTATTGGTCTTAAAAATGTAACTATGAATGAAGAGTTCTTCAAAGGTCATTTTCCAGGAGCTCCAGTAATGCCAGGTGTATTAATAATAGAGGCTATGGCACAAACCGGAGGTATTTTAGTATTAAGTACTGTCCCAGATCCTGAGAATTATTTAACATTTTTCATGAAAATGGACAAAGTTAAATTTAAACAAAAAGTGGTTCCAGGAGATACGTTAATATTTAAATGCTCGTTAATAACACCTATTAGACGCGGTATTTGTCATATGCAAGGGTATGCTTATGCTAACGGAAAATTATGTGCGGAAGCAGAGTTAATGGCACAGATTTCAAAAGTAAAATAATATGAAAATGAGTCGTTTAAACTTAAATTTTGAAGACTAACTAAGTTTAAGATTGACCATACGTTTTTACAAATTTATCAGAACAAAACAATAAAAATGAACCAACCTTTAGCATACGTACATCCAGGAGCGAAAATCGCCAAAAATGTTGTTATTGAACCATTTACGACTATATATAATAATGTAATAATAGGAGAAGGTACTTGGATAGGTAGTAATGTAACTATAATGGAAGGCGCAAGAATTGGAAAAAACTGTAATATTTTTCCGGGTTCTGTAATTTCAGCTGTACCACAAGATTTAAAATATAATGACGAGGATACATTAACGATAATAGGTGACAATGTTACCATTAGAGAATGTGTTACTATAAACAGAGGAACAACCGATAGAATGAAAACCGTAATAGGCGATAATTGCCTAATTATGGCATACTGTCATATTGCACACGATTGTATTGTTGGTAATAATTGTATTTTTTCTAACAACTCTACATTAGCAGGACATATTAATATTGGAGATTATGTTGTATTGGCAGGGATGACTGCTGTACATCAATTTTGTTCCGTAGGTAGTCACGCTTTTGTAACCGGAGGGTCTTTAGTGCGTAAAGATGTACCACCATTTGTAAAAGCGGGGCGAGAACCATTATCGTACGTAGGTATTAACTCGGTAGGATTAAGACGAAGAGGGTATACCACAGAAAAAATAAGAGAAATTCAAGATATTTTTAGAATATTATATCAGAAAAATTATAACAATACTCAGGCTGCCGGAATTATTGAGGCAGAGATGGAAGCGACAACAGAACGTGACGAAATCCTTCAGTTTATAAAGAATTCTCATCGTGGAATTATGAAAGGGTATTTCAAATCAAATTAAAAATTAAAATTAAAAAATAAAAATGGCAACTACTTCAGATATTAGAAACGGACTTTGTATTCGATATAATAACGATATTTATAAAATCATTGAATTTTTACACGTAAAACCAGGAAAAGGGCCAGCGTTTGTTAGAACTAAAATGAAAAGTGTAACTAACGGAAAAGTATTGGATAATACCTTTTCTGCAGGTCATAAATTGGAAGATGTAAGAGTAGAAACTCATAAATTTCAATACTTATATAATGATGGCGAATTTTATCATTTTATGAATGAAGCAGATTATACTCAAATTAGATTATTAGAGGCTGCTTTAGATAAACCAGAATTAATGAAAGAAGGAGAAATTGTTACTGTGTTAATTAATACAGAAGACAATATGCCTTTATCTGTAGATTTACCTGCGAGTGTAGTTTTAGAAGTAACAGCTACAGAGCCAGGAGTAAAAGGAAATACTGCAACTAATGCAACGAAACCAGCAACTGTTGAAACTGGAGCTACTGTAAATGTGCCTTTGTTTATTAATGAAGGAGATAAAATTAAAGTAGAAACAGATAAAGGGACGTATAAAGAACGTGTTAAAGAATAGTTAGTTTATACTATGAAATTCCCTAAACCACATACTTTAGAAGCTATTGCAAAACTTATAGATTGTCAATTTATTGGCGATGCAAACTTTGAGGTGATGGGCATGAACGAGATTCATGTTGTTACACCTGGAGATATTGTTTTTGTAGATCATCCCAAATATTATGATAAAGCATTACAAAGCGCAGCAACTATTGTTTTAATTAACAAAGAAGTGGACTGCCCTGAAGGAAAAGCATTATTAATAAGTGATGATCCGTTTAGAGATTTTAATAAGTTAACGCATTATTTTAAACCTTTTGTAAGTGCTAATAGTGCTATTTCAGCTTCAGCTATAATTGGAGAAAACACGATAATACAACCAAATTGCTTTATTGGCCACAATGTGGTCATCGGAGCGGATTGTGTTATTCATTCTAACGTTAGTATTTATGACGATGCTGTTATCGGTAATAACGTAACCATTCATGCAGGAACTGTTTTAGGAGCAAGTGCTTTTTATTATAAAAATAGGCCAGAAGGATTTGATCAATTAAAATCTGGTGGTAGAGTCGTTATTGAAGATAATGTTGATATTGGCGCACTTTGTACTATAGATAAAGGTGTGACGGGAGATACTATTATTGGAGAAGGCTCTAAATTAGATAATCAAATTCAAGTTGGTCACGATACTGTTATTGGCAAAAAATGTTTAATTGCCTCACAAACGGGTATTGCGGGTTGTTGTATTATTGAAGACGAAGTTACCCTTTGGGGACAAGTTGGTACAACTAGTGGAATAACGATTGGTAAAAAAGCAAATGTTTTAGGTCAAACAGGAGTGACAAAATCGATAGCAGGAGGAAAGTCTTATTTTGGAACACCAATTGAGGAATCAAGAGTGAAATTAAAAGAGTTAGCTTATATTAAGCGAATTCCAGATATAATTAAACAATTAAAAAACAAGTAGATGTCAGCCAGAGCAATTGTAAAAGCCTTTTATAATTTAGATTTAGCAAAAGCAGAGGATGCTATAAATATGTTTGACAAAGATTGTCAATTGCATTGGAATAGTAGCAATGGTTACACTGCTTTAGATTATGATGGTATAAGTAAAAAACTAGAGGAGGTGAGACAATCTTTTGTTACTTTTACTTATAAATTGAGTCATTTGTTGAAAGAAAACAATACCATAACGGCGAGATATACAGCATATGCTGCCACTATTGAAAGACCAGATAAAGTAGAGCCAATAGCACATTTTATCTCCATTTGGGAAGTAAAAGAGGGGTTATTGTATAAAGGATATGAAATTAGTCAATTGTTTGATGAAAATCCATCTAGCTTATCTTCATATTCTTAAAAATAAAAATTTAAAATACTTTTAGTAATAGCAATCAAAATCTTACTTTTGCATTGCAAATAACAATTCAATACAAAACTTCTTAATCAATACAAAACATGAGCGTTTTAGTAAACAAAGATTCAAAAATAATAGTTCAAGGATTTACAGGTAGTGAAGGTACTTTTCACGCCGGACAAATGATTGAATACGGAACAAATGTAGTAGGTGGTGTAACACCAGGTAAAGGTGGTCAAACACATTTAGACAGACCAGTTTTTAATACAGTTCAAGAAGCTGTAGATAAAGCAGGAGCAGACACATCAATCATTTTTGTCCCACCAGCATTTGCAGCAGACGCAATAATGGAAGCAGCTAATGCAGGAATAAAAGTAATTATTTGTATTACAGAAGGAATTCCTGTAGCAGATATGATTAAAGCTGCGGCTTACATCAAAGATAGAGACTGTAGATTAATTGGACCTAACTGTCCAGGAGTAATTACTCCGGGAGAAGCTAAAGTTGGTATTATGCCAGGTTTTGTTTTCAAAAAAGGAAAAGTAGGTATTGTATCTAAATCAGGTACTTTAACTTATGAAGCTGCTGATCAAGTTGTAAAACAAGGTTTAGGAATCACTACTGCAATTGGTATTGGAGGAGATCCAATTATCGGAACAACGACTAAAGAAGCTGTTGAGTTATTAATTAACGATCCAGAAACTGAATGTGTTGTAATGATTGGTGAAATCGGAGGTCAATTAGAGGCAGATGCAGCTAACTGGTACAAAGCTTCAGGAAGTAAAAAACCTATCGTTGGTTTTATTGCAGGTGAAACTGCACCAGCAGGACGTACAATGGGTCATGCAGGAGCAATTGTAGGTGGATCTGATGATACAGCTCAAGCTAAAAAAGCAATTATGAGAGAATGTGGAATTCACGTTGTGGATTCTCCAGCAGAAATTGGTAAAAAAGTTGCCGAAGTTATGGCATAATTTATTTAACACTAATGTGTTAAAATATTCCAAATAAATAAACGTTTAAAGTTCGTTGGCTTAATTTAGTCAACGAACTTTTTTTTATTAATAAAATCAACCAAAAAAAATGAAAAACTTAAAACTAGTCTTAGCGCTAGCTATGGTTACTTTTGTTGTCAGTTGCAAGAAGAGTAATTCAGATCAATTAGCTGTTAAGACAGAAACACAAAAAGATGCCAGTGGCTTTAGTTACGAGAGTGTAGCCAATGACCCGACTGGTTTACGATTATATACTTTAGACAATGGTCTTAAAGTATATTTAAGTAAAAACACAGAGGAACCAAAAATTCAAACTTACATTGCTGTAAGAGCAGGTTCAAATTATGATCCTAAAGAGTCTACAGGATTAGCTCATTATCTAGAGCACATGGTTTTTAAAGGAACAGATAAAATAGGGACTGTAGATTGGGAAACCGAAAAAAAATATTTAGATACTATTTCTAATTTATACGAAAACCATAGAGCAGAAAAAGATACCTTAAAAAAAACAGCTATTTATAAAGAGATTGATAGAGTATCTTTAGAGGCTTCTAATTATTCAGTAGCTAATGAGTATGATAAAATGTCAAGTTCTTTAGGTGCAACAGGAACTAATGCTTATACATGGTTTGAGCAAACGGTGTATACAAATAAAATTCCGGCTAACGAGTTAGATAAGTTTTTAGCTTTAGAGAGTGAGCGTTTTAGTCAAGTCGTACTACGTTTATTTCATACAGAATTAGAAGCTGTTTTTGAAGAATTTAATAGAGGTCAAGATAGTGATGGTCGTAAGCGTTATGCTGCAATGTTAAAAGATTTATTTCCTAAACATCCTTATGGACAGCAAAATACTATTGGTACTGCAGAGCATTTAAAAAATCCATCAATGGTGGATATTCATAATTATTTTGATAAATACTATGTGCCAAATAATATGGCGGTTGTTTTAGTAGGTGATTTTGATTTTGATGCTACTATTAAAAAGGTGAATAATACGTTTGGTAAATTTGAAAGAAAAGAAGTTAAACATCCTGAATTACCTAAAGAAACGCCATTAAGTACAATAGTGGAAAATGAAGTATTTGGACCAACAGCAGAGAGTATTTCTATTGCTTATAGAACAGGTGGTGTGAATACAGAAGAAGAGAAATTGGTGACATTAGCGGATATGGTTTTGGCTAACGGTAATGCAGGTTTGATGGATTTAAATTTAAATCAGAAGCAATTAGTGCAGTACGCAGGGTCATCTCCAACATTTTTAAATGATTATGGATACCACGTATTAAGTGGGTCTCCTAAAGAAGGTCAGTCTTTAGACGAGCTTAAAGGGTTGTTATTAGAACAAATAGAGAAACTTAAAAAAGGAGAATTTGAAGATTGGATGATCGAGGCGGTTATAAATGATTTAAAAAAATCTCAATTAAGTCAATACGAAAGCAGTACAGCTGTAGCAGATGCTTATGTCAATGCTTTTATCCATAACGAAAAATGGGAAGATAAAGTAGCGTTTTTGGATGAGTTAAAAAAGATAACAAAGCAACAATTAGTTGATTTTGCAAATGCATTTTACAAAGATAATTATGTGGTAACATATAAGCGTAAAGGAGCAGATGATAAAATTGTTAAAGTGCAAAACCCAGGAATAACACCTGTAAACTTAAATAGAGGAGCTAATTCTAAATACATTGAAGACTTTAATAAAATGGAGTCAGAGGATTTAAAACCGGTGTATGTAGATTATGCGACAGCTATAAAAGAAACAAAAACGGATAGCGGAATAAAAGTATCATACATTGATAATGAAACAAATGATTTATTTGATATGAATATCATTTTCGATATGGGAAGTGATAGTGATAAAAAATTAGATTTAGCTGTTGGATATCTAGAATACCTAGGAACAGACAAATATTCAAATGAAGATTTGAAAAAAGAGTTTTATAAGTTAGGTATAGATTATTACGTAAACACAGGTAACGAGAAAACGTATATAGGTTTAAGTGGTTTAAAAGAAAACTTACCTAAGGGATTAGAGTTATTAGAAGAATTACTGGCTAACGCAGTGCCCAATCAAGACGCGTATGACAAATATGTACAGTCTATAGCAAAAGGAAGACAAAATAATAAAACTAATAAAGAAAGTATCTTAAGACGTGGTTTATTAAATTATGCTAAATACGGAGAAGAATCAAGTTTACGTAATATTATTTCTGTTAGTGATTTAGAAAAAGTTAACCCACAAGAATTAGTGGATTTAGCTAAAGATTTAAAAAACTATAAACAACGTATGTTTTATTACGGTAAAGATATAAATAAAGCGGTTGCTGCTTTAAATACATCTCACAAAGTAAGTGCGGAATTAAAAGACTATCCGGAAGCAATGACTTTTGAAGAAAAAGAAACAGGTGGGAATGTGTTTTTTGTAGATTTTGATATGGTGCAATCTGAAATGATGTTTTTAGCTAAAGGAGAACCTTTTAAAGCGGAAAACATGGCAGCTTCAACATTGTTTAACACCTATTTTGGAGGTGGATTATCCTCTATCGTTTTTCAAGAAATAAGAGAATCTAAGTCATTAGCTTATTCTGCTTGGTCTAATTATAGTACAGCAAGAGAAAAAGACGACGCTAACTATGTTATGGCTTATATTGGTACGCAAGCTAACAAGATGCCCCAGGCTATTGATGCTATGATGGAGCTAATGAATGATATGCCAGAGTCTGAAGCTCAGTTTAATGCAGCTAAAGAGTCTACATTAAAACAGATCGCTGCTCAACGTATTAATAAGTCAAGTATCTTTTGGAGTTATGAAAGACTTCAAAAATTAGGAATGTCTGAAGATAATAGAGAGGCGATGTATAATGCTATCAAAGACATGACATTAGTCGATTTACGTGAGTTTTTCAATAATAACATTAAAGGAGAAGACTACAACGTTATGGTTATTGGAAACAAGAAAGATGTGGATTTAACGGCATTAAATAAATTAGGGAAAGTTCAAGAGATGGATATTGATCATTTATTTAATTACGAAAAATCTGAAGATGTTAAAATGTAGTATGACAGAAGTAGTCTAACGGCGTCTTAAAGACCTATTAAAACCTCATAATTAGTATAAATTATGAGGTTTTTTTATACATAACAATTTGTAATTACTATATTTGAAATAGAAAACTAACAACAGATTTTCGTTGTAACGAAAACAAATTAAATATAATTTTAATGAAACTTTTAGAAGGAAAAACAGCAATCATAACAGGTGCTTCAAGAGGTATAGGTAAAGGTATTGCTCAAGTATTTGCTCAGCATGGTGCAAATGTTGCATTTACATACAGTTCGTCTGTAGAAGCTGCTAACGAGTTGGA
This sequence comes from Olleya sp. HaHaR_3_96, assembly GCF_019278545.1. Classification (NCBI taxonomy): domain Bacteria; kingdom Pseudomonadati; phylum Bacteroidota; class Flavobacteriia; order Flavobacteriales; family Flavobacteriaceae; genus Olleya; species Olleya sp. HaHaR_3_96. Next base: position 3,102,063 of record NZ_CP058987.1, on the reverse strand, counting down.
AAAAGAATTAATAGCTTTAGGTGTTAAAGCAAAAGGATATAAAAGTAACGCAGCTAGTTTTGAGGAAGCTCAAAAATTAGGTGAAGATGTACTGGCTGAATTCGGTAGTATTGACGTATTAATTAATAATGCAGGAATTACTAAAGATAATTTATTAATGAGAATGGTTGAGGACGATTTTGATAAAGTTATCGAAGTCAACCTAAAATCTGTTTTCAATATGACTAAAGCTGTACAACGCACAATGTTGAAGCAACGTAAAGGGTCTATCATTAATATGAGTTCTGTTGTTGGGGTTAAAGGTAATGCAGGACAAACTAACTATGCAGCCTCAAAAGCAGGTATTATTGGGTTTTCAAAGTCTGTAGCGTTGGAGTTAGGCTCAAGAAATATTAGAAGTAACGTGATTGCTCCTGGTTTTATTGAAACAGAAATGACAGCAAAACTAGATGAAGACACAGTAAAAGGATGGCGTAACGCAATCCCATTAAAACGTGGTGGTACACCTGAAGATATCGCAAATGTTTGTGTGTTCTTAGCATCAGACATGTCAGCATATGTAACAGGTCAGACCTTAAATGTGGATGGAGGAATGTTAACATAATCTAATTAATGTCAACACAAACACTCTTATATATCATTTTAGCAGGAATAGTAGCGCTTTTACTAGCGTTGTTTCAGTATAAATACAAAACAAAAGGCGCATCAAAATCTAATGCGCTTTTTGCTTTTTTACGTTTTATTACCTTATTTTCAGTCTTATTACTGCTTATAAATCCAAAATTTGAGCAAGTAAAATATTATACTGAAAAACCAAATTTGGTGGTAGCTGTGGATAACTCTGCGTCCATAAAGCATTTAAAACAAGAGGAAAATGCGAAAGTGTTTTTAAATTCCATTACTAATAATTCCCAATTAAAAGACAAGTTTAATATTGAAGTGTTTGCTTTTGGAAACACCTTAAATACCAGTGATAGTTTATCGTTTACTGAGACACAGACCCATTTAGATAAGGTTTTTAAGCAATTAGGACAAGTTTATAAAAACACGATTTCCCCAACCATATTGGTGACCGATGGGAATCAAACGATTGGGAATGATTACCAATTCTCTGCAAAAAAATATAACCAAGCTATTTATCCTGTAATTTTAGGGGATACTGTGGTATATTCAGATTTACAGATCACTAAGTTAAATGTAAATAAATATGCTTATTTAAAAAATAAATTTCCAGTTGAAGCTATTGTAGTGTATAACGGAGAGGAAGAAGTAACCAGTAAATTTGTCGTTACAAAAAGTAATACTACAGTCTATTCTAAAGTTGTAAAATTGGATAAAAGTAATAATAGTGAAGTTTTAAATTTCACGTTATCCGCAAATAGTGTTGGAGTACAAAGTTACAAAGCACAGATTATTCCGTTGTCTATAGAGAAAAATAAAACCAATAATTATAAGAATTTTGCAGTAGAAATCATCGATCAAAAATCAAAAATAGCTATTGTTAGTACAGTTTTACATCCTGATTTAGGAGCTTTAAAAAAGAGTATTGAAAGTAACGAACAACGTGAGGTTGTATTTTTGAAACCAAATAAATTTTTAGATCAAATAAATGATTTTCAACTAGTTATTTTATATCAGCCAAACAATAGCTTTAAGTCTGTTTTTGAAGCATTGGAACAACAAAATACAAATAAATGGATTATTTCAGGGCCTAATACAGATTGGAATTTTGTAAATAGTACTTCTAAAAATTATAGGTTTTTACTTTCTTTTGAAACGGAAGATTACCAGCCTTCTTTAAACACAAATTATAGTTCTTTTATTTTGGATGATTTAAATTTTGAAAGTTTTCCGCCATTACAATCTACTTTTGGCGAGGCTTATTTTAATGTTCCTTTTGAAGTTATTTTATTTAAAAAATTGTCTGGAATAAAAACGGAACAACCATTATTAGCAACATTAGAAACTAATGGTAGGAGAGAAGCATTATTGTTTGGACAAGGTATTTGGAAATGGCGTGCTCAAAGTTATTTAAATGATGATGGTTTTTTACAGTTTGATAACTTTATAGGTAAGTTGGTGCAATACTTAGCTTCTAATAAGCGTAAAAATAGATTGAATATTGATTACAATTCATTTTACAACGGAAGTGATAATATTGTGATTAGTGCTCAGTTTTTTAATAAGAATTACGAGTTTGATGCTAATGCTTCTTTATCAATTTCATTGAAAAATAAAGATTCAGGGCAAACTTTAAATCGACCTTTTATTTTAAAAGGAAATAATTATAAAGTCAATTTAAGTGGTTTAGAGGCTGGAAACTATAATTTTACGGTTAGTGAGTCTTCCGAGAATGTTTCGGTTTCTGGTGGTTTTAAAATCATTGAATATAATGTCGAGCAACAATTTTTGAATGCGGATGTAACAAAACTAAAACAGGTCGCTATTAATAGTAATGGAAATGCTTATTTTGTTAGTGATTATAATGCTTTAGTGCAAAGTTTATTAGATAATAATCGTTATCAATCCATTCAAAAAAGCAATAAAAGTGTCGTACCTTTGATTGATTGGTATTATTTACTATTTATTATAACGCTAAGTTTAGCGTTGGAGTGGTTTATAAGAAAATACCAAGGATTAATTTAAAACAAGATAAACTATGGATAAATTACCTAAAATTGCATTCCCGATAATTATTGGAGTTGTAATAGCTGTTATTTTAATTGCTAAATCTGCAGTTACCATTGACTCAGGGCAAGCGGGTGTGCTTTTTGAGACTTTTGGAGATGGAGTTGTTATTGATGAGCCACCTATGGGAGAGGGGTTTCATATTGTAGCGCCATGGAATAAGGTATTCATTTATGAGGTAAGACAGCAAGAGGTTTTTGAAAAAATGAGCGCTTTATCATCAAATGGATTAGATATTAAATTGGATGCGTCAATTTGGTTTCAACCAGATTTCAAAAATTTAGGAAAATTGCATCAAGAAAAAAGTAAGGAATATATTAATCGTGTTTTACTACCAGCAATTCGTTCAGCAGCAAGGAGTGTTGTAGGACGTTATACTCCTGAGCAATTATATTCAAGTAAGAGAGATGCTATTCAGGAAGAGATTTTTGAAGAAACAAAAAAATTGGTAGAAAATCAATATATTCAATTGAACGAGGTTTTAGTTAGAGATGTAACTTTGCCACCAACAATTAAAGATGCTATTGAGCGTAAATTAAAACAAGAGCAAGAATCGTTAGAATATGAGTTTAGATTAGTTACAGCTGCAAAAGAGGCAGAAAAAGTAATTATTGAAGCACAAGGAAAAGCAGATGCCAATCGTATTTTAAGTGCATCATTAACGGATAAGATTTTACAAGATAAAGGTATTGAAGCAACGGTAAAGTTGTCTGAGTCGCCTAATAGTAAAGTGATTGTTATTGGATCAGGTGATAGTGGAATGCCTATTATTTTAGGTAATCAGTAAAACTGAAAAAAAACATTTATAAAAAAAAAGCAACACTAAATTTAGTGTTGCTTTTTTTTATGCTTTTAATTTAATGTTAAGGACGATCGACAAATTGATTGTAAATAACTTTAAGATCGGTATCAGTTAAACTAGAGCTCGATTTTAGCTTAGCTGTAAACTGTTTAACCTCGTCAGGTGTTGCGGGACACCCAATGTTATTCCCTTTGTTATCTAAGGAGTCGGTTATTAAGTTACCATCTGCATCAAAAATCAACCAAAAGGGAATACCAGAATTTTCACCTTTATATTTAACTAGTAGTTCTTGAGCAACAGGGTTTTCTAAGTTTTTATTCTTTTTAGATTCTTGAACCGTTAAATATTTAATTATATATTCGCCTTCAAAAAGTGCTTTTGTGTTATCAGACATCATATTATTGTCCATTTTTTTGCACCAGCCACACCAAGAAGCGTGAAATAATACAAAAATATGTTTTCCTTCCTTTTTAGCTGTAACCTGCGCTTCTTTAATGATTGTTTTCGCAGATTCTTGACTTTTAGCTATTTGACTAGTCATTAGAAGAAGGCAAACGAGCAGTATTAGTTTTGATTTCATGTGTTTAGGTTAAATTTTGAATAAAAATAGAATTTTATTGCAGATTAATTTGGTTTTTAAAATAAAATTTAACAATATTTGTAAAGAAGAAAAATAAGACATGAATTTTATTCAATTACATCATCATCATTTCCATACTAGCACTCAAGCCAGTTAGAAATGTATTGAATAAAACCAAGATATATTTTAAAACCGTTTGAGTAAATCAAGCGGTTTTTTGTATTTATATACTTTCCGAAAGATTTACTCAAATTTTCAAAAAAATCTAAAAAATTAAAAAGAAAAGACAATGAGTAAATTAAAAATTGCAGTTCAAAAATCAGGAAGATTAAACGAGGATTCTATGCGAATTCTAAAAGAGGTTGGTATTTCTATAGATAATGGTAAAGATCAATTAAAAGCGTCAGCAAAAAACTTTCCACTAGAAATTTTTTATCTACGTAATGGGGATATTCCACAATACCTTAAAGACGGTGTGGTAGATGTTGCTATCATTGGAGAAAACGTATTAATAGAAAAAGGAAATGGGATTACAATTTCTGAAAAACTTGGATTTTCTACTTGTAAAGTTTCTGTGGCAGTGCCAAAAGGAGTAAAGTACAATTCAGTAAAAGATTTAGAAGGAAAACGCATCGCAACGTCTTACCCAAATACTGTTAATCAGTTTTTAGAGAAAAACGGAGTAACAGCCAACTTACACATAATTAATGGTTCTGTAGAGATTGCTCCAAATATTGGATTAGCAGACGCTATTGTAGATATTGTATCTAGCGGAAGTACTTTATTCAAAAACGGTTTAAAAGAAGCAGAGGTTATTTTAAAGTCAGAAGCTGTACTAGCGGTTTCTCCTCAAATTTCTGATGATAATCAAGCTATTCTTAATAAATTACAATTCAGATTACAATCTGTTTTAAAAGCTAGACAATCACGTTACGTATTATTAAATGCACCAAATAACAAGGTGGACGATATTATAAATATTTTACCAGGAATGAAAAGTCCAACGGTTTTACCATTGGCGCAAGAGGGTTGGAGCTCAATCCACTCTGTAATTAATAAAAACGATTTCTGGGAAATTATTGACGAACTAAAACTAAATGGAGCAGAAGGTATCCTAGTTTGTCCAATCGATAACATGGTATTATAATGAAAACTATAAACAACCCAGAAAAAGCAACGTGGTCAGACATTTTGCAACGTCCAACACAAACCGTTAATGATATAGAAGCTACGGTAACTCAAATTTTTGAAGATGTACAACGTAATGGTGACCAAGCGGTCGCTAAGTACACGCAATTATTTGATGGAGCAGAATTAAAAACAAATATCGTTACAGTTGAAGAAGTTGAAGCAGCAAGTGCTAAAGTTTCAAAGCCATTAAAAGAAGCCATTCAGCAAGCAAAAAGCAATATTGAAGCGTTTCATACCGCACAAAAAACCGAAAAAGTTAGTGTGCAAACAACAGAAGGTGTTAACTGTTGGCAAGAAAAAAGAGCGATTCAAAAAGTCGGGATTTATATTCCTGCAGGTACAGCGCCTTTGTTTTCAACGGTTTTAATGTTAGCAGTGCCTGCACAAATTGCAGGTTGTAAAGAGATTGTATTATGTTCGCCACCAAATAAAGAAGGTAAAATTGCTAACGAAATTTTATATGCAGCACAACTTTGTGGAGTGACTAAAATCATAAAAGTTGGCGGAATCCAAGCGATTGCTGGTTTGACATTTGGTACAGCAAGTATTCCTCAGGTTTATAAAATATTTGGACCAGGAAATCAATTTGTAACCGTTGCTAAGCAATTATCAACGAAGTACGGTGTTGCTATTGACATGCCTGCAGGACCAAGCGAGTTGTTAGTTGTGGCAGACGATACTGCAAATGCTAGTTATGTGGCTTCGGATTTATTAAGTCAAGCAGAACATGGTGCAGATAGCCAAGTCATTTTGGTGTCTACCTCTCAAAAGTTAATTGACGCTGTCGCGGAAGAGATTCAGCTTCAGCTAAAAGCACTTCCAAGACAAGACATTGCACAACAAGCTATAGATAATTCTAAATCTATTTTAGTTGAAACTGATGCCATAGCCTTAGATTTAATTAATCAATACGGACCAGAACACTTTATTGTTTGTACAGATAATAACGATTTTTATGTGGACGGAATCGAGAATGCAGGATCGGTATTTATTGGTAATTACACACCAGAAAGTGCTGGAGATTATGCGTCTGGAACTAATCACACCTTACCAACTAATGGATTTAGTAAAGCCTATTCAGGAGTGAATTTAGATAGTTTTACAAAAGCGATTACCTTTCAGAATATTACAAAACAAGGGTTGCTAAATATTGGAAACACTATTGAGTTAATGGCTGAAGCCGAAGGATTACAAGCACACAAAAATGCGGTGACAATTCGTTTAAAGGATTTAAAATAAGGAAACGTCATACTGAACTAGTTTCAGTATCACACAAGTTTTTAAATAATGGGACACTGAAATAAATTTAGTGTGACGGGATGTTTGAAACAAGAGATAGGAAACGAGAAACAAGAAACAAGAAACAAGAAACGAGAATTATGAATCATTATTTAAAGTTCGAAACACTATCGCAACGTCATACTGAACTGGTTTCAATATCACACAAGTTTTTAAATAATGAGACACTGAAATAAATTCAGTGTGACGTGATGTTTGAAACAAGAGATAGGAAATGAGAAACGAGAAACAAGAAACATGGATTATGAATCGTGAATTATGAATCATTATTTAAAGTTCGAAACACCATCGCAACGTCATGCTGAACTGGTTTCAGTATCACACAAGTTTTTTAATAATGAGACACTGAAATAAATTCAGTGTGACGTGATATTTGAAACAAGAGTTAAGAAATAAGAGATAAGAAACGAGAATCATGAATCGTGAATCATAAATCATTATTTAAAGTTCGAAACACCATCGCAACGTCATGCTGAACTGGTTTCAGTATCACACAAGTATAAATAATGAGACACTGAAATAAATTCAGTGTGACGCGATGTTTGAAACAAGAGTTCAGAAACGAGAAACAAGAAACAAGAAACAAGAATTATGAATTGTGGATCATGATTTAAAATTTAAACACCATCGCAACGTCATGCTGAACTAGTTTCAGTATCACACAAGAATAATACAACAGAATACTGCCAATACATTTAGTAATAAGAAAAAATGAACCAAAAAATAAACATAAACAATCTGGTTAGAGCTAACATAAAAGCGCTAAAACCGTATTCTTCAGCAAGAGATGAATTTAAAGGGACAGCAGATGTTTTTCTAGATGCAAATGAGAATCCATTTGGAGATTTAAACAGATATCCTGATCCGCAGCAAAAAGAGATTAAGGATAAATTATCTGCCATTAAAAAGGTCGAGACAGACCAAATCTTTATTGGAAATGGTAGTGACGAAGTTATTGATCTAGCGTTTCGTATTTTTTGTGAGCCGGGAAAAGACAAGGTCTTAACCTTTACGCCAACATACGGGATGTATAATGTGTCTGCCAACATCAATAATATTGAAGTTATAGAACAACCGTTAATTAATGATTTTCAGATTAATTTAAATCAATTACAACCGTATTTAGATTTTGAAGATGTCAAAATCATATTTATATGTTCTCCTAATAATCCAACGGGAAACAGTTTAAATCCAGATGATATTGAATATATTTTGGAGAATTTTAATGGTATCGTGATTGTGGACGAAGCTTATATTGATTTTAGCGCACAAGCGTCATTTATTAAAAATATTGATACATATGATAATTTAATTGTTAGTCAAACTTTTAGTAAAGCGTGGGGATTGGCAGGCGTTAGAGTAGGAGTTGCTTATGCTAGTCAGGCTATAATTACACTTTATAATCGTGTTAAACCGCCTTATAATGTTAGTACTTTAAACCAAGAAGCTGTTTTAAAAAGTTTGAATAATTTGGAAGAAGTGACTCAAAACATTGAGACTATTCTTGAAGAAAGAACGAAGTTAAAAGAGGCTTTAAACAAATTAGCGATAGTTAAAAAGATATATCCTACGGATGCTAATTTTTTGTTAGTAGAAGTGGAAGATGCTAATAAAACGTATCAATATTTAATTGAGCAGAAGGTCATTATTAGAAATAGAAATACACAAGTTAAAAATTGCATTCGAATAACTGTTGGGACACCAGAAGAAAACAATACATTAATCGAAACATTAAAATTAGTATAACGCGTTATTCTGAACTGGTTTCAGAATCTCACTACAAAAAATAGCACATGAAAAAAGTATTATTCATAGACAGAGACGGAACATTGGTACTAGAACCACCTGTAGATTATCAATTGGATAGTTTAGAGAAGTTAGAGTATTACCCAAAAGTCTTTCAATATATGGCTAAAATAGCTTCAGAATTGGATTACGAACTGGTAATGGTTACTAATCAGGATGGTTTAGGAACAGATTCATTTCCTGAAGACACCTTTTGGCCTGCACAAAATAAAGTGATGACTGCTTTTGAAAAGGAAGGCGTTGTTTTTAGTGCTGTTTTTATTGATAAAACATTTCCGCATGAAAATGCAGAAACACGTAAGCCTAGAACGGGTTTATTAACGCAGTATTTTGATAAAGAAAAGTATGATTTAGCAAATAGTTTTGTTTTAGGAGACCGTATTACGGACATGGAATTGGCTAAAAATTTAGGAGCTAAAGGTGTCTTTTTATCTGAAGATCCAGAATTAGGAGCTGACGAAATTGAAACGTCAAAGCAAGCTATTTTAGATTGTATAGCACTGACTAGTACAGATTGGGAAGCGATCTATGAGTTTTTAAAATTAGAAGATCGTGTTCAAGAAATTACTAGAAACACCAACGAGACTAAAATTTATATCAAATTAAATTTAGACGGTTCTGGAAAAAATGAGATTGATACTGGTTTATCCTTTTTTGACCACATGTTAGACCAAATTGGTCGTCATGGCGCAATGGATTTAACTATTAAAGTTGAAGGCGATTTAGAAGTGGACGAGCATCACACGATAGAAGATACGATGATTGCTTTAGGGGAGCTCTTTAATAAAGCTTTAGGTAACAAATTAGGTATCGAGCGTTATGGTTTTTGTTTACCAATGGATGACTGTTTAGCGCAAGTTGCAGTTGATTTTGGTGGTAGAAACTGGTTAGAATGGGACGCTGATTTTAAACGAGAAAAAATTGGTGATATGCCAACTGAAATGTTTTTTCATTTATTTAAATCGTTTACAGATGGTGCAAAATGTAATTTAAATATAAAAGCAGAAGGTATTAATGAGCATCATAAAATAGAAGGCATCTTTAAAGCATTTGCTAAAGCTATGAAAATGGCAGTAAAACGCGATTCCAACAAAATGTTTTTACCATCAACAAAAGGGATGTTGTAAATCAGCTGTTAGCCATTTGCTGATAGCGAAAAACGAAAAGCCAAATTATGAAACTAGTAATTATAGACTACGGAGCAGGTAATATAAAAAGTATACAATTTGCGTTTAAACGCTTAGGGTATGATGCTATATTATCTAATAATCCAGAAGAAATCAAAGCAGCAGATAAAGTAATTTTCCCTGGTGTTGGAGAGGCGAGTTCAGCAATGAAAATGCTTAAAGCAAGTGGTTTAGATGTGTTAATTCCGACGTTAACACAACCAGTTTTGGGGATTTGCTTAGGCATGCAATTGATGTGTAAATCCTCTGAAGAAGGAAATACAGAAGGTTTAGGTATTTTTGATGTGGCGGTTAAGCGTTTTGACAACTCAGTTAAAGTCCCGCAAATGGGATGGAATACTATTGCGAATCTAAAGTCTGATTTGTTTAAGGATGTCAAAAATGAAGCGTTTATGTATTCCGTACATAGTTTTTATGCCGAAAACTGTAAAGAAAGTATCGCAACTACTACTTATAGTATAGACTTTGCTTCAGCTTTACAACACAATAATTTTTATGGCGTGCAATTTCACCCTGAAAAGAGTAGTACGGCAGGAGAGCAAATATTAAAGAATTTTATTGAATTGTAAACCACTGTATTGTCACCTTGAGCGCAGTCGAAAGGTCTGAAATTAAAAGAAATAGTAACAAAAAAATAAACAGACCTTGAAAGAAATTTAGGGTTGCTTAACAAATTAATCAATGAGAATAATACCAGCAATAGACATTATAGAAGGGAAGTGTGTACGTTTGACTAAAGGTGATTACAGTACGACTAAAATCTACAGTGAAAACCCATTAGAAGTCGCTAAACAATTTGAAGATGCAGGAATTGAATACTTGCATATGGTTGACTTAGAAGGCGCAAAAGCAGCGCACGTAGTAAACTATAAAGTCTTAGAACAAGTCGCTTCTAAAACCAATCTAAAAATCGACTTTGGAGGTGGTTTAAAATCTGATAACGATATTATAACAGCATTTAACTCTGGAGCAAAACAAATTACAGGAGGAAGTATAGCAGTTAAAAATAGAGCTGTTTTTGAGAGTTGGATTAATAAATATGGAACACAGAAAATTATTCTTGGTGCAGATTGTAATAACGAAAAAATTGCAATAAGTGGTTGGTTAGAAGAAAGTAGTTTGGAAGTTATTCCATTTATTAAGGATTACCAAAAACAAGGGATTCAATATGTGATTTGTACAGATATTTCTAAAGATGGTATGTTAGAAGGACCTTCTTTAGAGTTGTATAAAAATATAATAGAACAATGTAGTAATGACAGTTCTGGTCAGTCGGTTAAATTGATTGCATCGGGAGGCGTAACAACTATCGAAGATTTAGAAAAGCTTGCTGAGATAGGATGTGAAGGTGTGATTATCGGAAAAGCACTCTATGAAAACAGAATTACTTTAAAAGAATTGGAACGCTTTTTATAATAGTGATTAAAATGCTATTGTGGCATTAATAATTACGATTATAATGTCACACTGAGCGCAGTCGAAGTGTCTCTAATAAGAAATATAGTAGTATAATAATTAACAATAAACCTTGATTTCGAGGACATAAATATGCTAACAAAACGAATCATACCTTGTTTAGACATTAAAGACGGAAGAACCGTTAAAGGTGTCAATTTTGTAAACCTACGTGATGCAGGAGATCCTGTAGAATTGGCTAAGCAATACGCATTAAAAGGTGCAGACGAATTAGTGTTTTTAGATATTTCAGCAACATTAGAAGGCCGAAAAACCATGATTGATATGGTTTTAAAAGTGGCTGAACATGTTAATATTCCGTTTACGGTTGGAGGTGGTATTTCTTCAATCGCAGATGTTGATGTGTTATTAAAATCTGGAGCTGATAAAGTATCTATCAACTCTTCAGCAGTAAAAAGACCTGAATTAGTTAACGAGTTGGCTAATAAATTTGGGAGTCAGTGTGTTGTGGTTGCTATTGATGCTAAACAAATCGATGGGGAATGGATGGTGCATTTGGCGGGAGGAAGTATTCCAACAGAATTAAATTTGTTTGATTGGGCAAAAGAAGTTGAAAGTAGGGGAGCAGGAGAAATTTTGTTTACGTCTATGAATAATGATGGTACAAAAGCTGGTTTTGCAAATGAAGCCTTAGCAAAGCTATCGGAAACATTAAATATTCCGATAATAGCTTCAGGAGGCGCGGGAACAGTACAACATTTTGTAGATACTTTTAAAGTTGGTAAGTCTGACGCTGCTTTGGCTGCAAGTGTCTTTCATTTTGGTGAAATAGCAATACAAGATTTAAAAGAAGAACTACGAGAAAATAATATCGAAGTTAGATTATAATAGATGTGTCTCCTCGAGTGCAGTCGAGAGATTGTTAAAAGATAATAAGAGAAAAAGACGAATGTAAGACGGCAGACAAAGTAATAATCACAACGTCATACTGAACTAGTTTCAGTATCACATAAAGTAAAGCAGTGTAGATTGGTTTATAAAGAGAGAGTAACTCACGTAGAGAAGTATCAAAAAATAAATTCTCGATACAAAATAGTAAAAAGCAATTTCACTCAAAAAGAAGAGAGAAAAATAATCGCAACGTCATGCTGAACTAGTTTCAGTATCACATAAAGTAAAGCAGAAGAGATCCATTTGTGTTAAATAAAAAAGAGAAAAAACACATAACGTCATACTGAACTAGTTTCAGTATCACATAAAGTAAAGCAGAAGAGATCAATTTGTGCTAAATAAAAAAGAGAAAAATCACATAACGTCTTACTGAACTAGTTTCAGTATCACATAAAGTAAAGCAGAAGAGACCAATTTGTGTTAAATAAAAAAGTAAAAACAACACACAACATCATGCTGAACTAGTTTCAGTATCACATAATTAAGAAAACAGTACTAAGCAAATAAAAACACTTAGCAATTCCAATAAACAACAAGATGACAATAGATTTCAATAAAAACAACGACGGTTTAGTACCAGCAGTAATCCAAGATGCCACAACAAAAAACGTGTTGATGTTGGGGTACATGAACGAAGAAGCATTCAATAAAACTAAAGCCACTAAATTGGTAACCTTTTTTAGTCGTACTAAAAACCGTTTATGGACTAAAGGTGAAGAAAGTGGTAATGTCTTAAACCTAGTAGATATAAAACTAGATTGTGATAACGACACGTTATTAATACAAGTTAATCCAAAAGGACCAACATGTCACAAAGGCTCTGATACGTGTTGGAACGATACCAACTCTGAGAACTTCGGTTTTATTTCAAAATTAGAAAACACTATTGAAAGTAGAGTAGCAGCCGGAAATACAGAGAAATCTTATGTCGCGTCGTTATTTGCTTCAGGAATTAATAAAGTAGCACAAAAAGTAGGTGAGGAAGCGGTAGAAGTTGTTATTGAAGCAATGGATAACAAAGACGACTTGTTTTTAAGCGAAAGTGCAGATTTACTGTTTCATTATTTAATGTTATTACAAGCTAAAGGGTTTAAGCTTAATGATGTAGTAGACGTATTGAAAAGTAGAGAGAAATAATAACGTCTTTTTTATGTTTTTAAACGTATTTTAGTTGATACTAAAATTCCAATTAAAAATTAAAAACCACATGTCTTACAAAAACCATCTTTTAGCATTAGGTTTATTGTTGTCATTATCGTCTTGTTTTGACGACTTGGATGACGCGACCGAAGCTACTGTTATTACACCATTAAGTCCTACGGATTCAAATAATCCTAATCCGTTTTCGGGAGTTATGGCGCCGATTGAAATAATGCCATACGCCTCTATTTCTACAAATCGTTATTGTATCGATTTACAAGTTTGGGATATACCAAATGATAGAAGAGAGCCGGTTAAAACAACAGATAATATTCAAGCCGCCATTGATTGGGCTGTAGCCGAAGGATATGGTGAGATTTGTTTACCAGCAGGACATTATTTAATAGGAAAATATGGTAATGATATTTATCAAGCGGGTTTAGTGCTTGAAAGTAATACGGCCTTTTTATTAGATCAAAATGCAGTTATTGAAATGGCACCTAATGATAAGTGGAACTATTGTGCTATTGCAGTTAGAGGGAAGTCTAATGTTGTTATTTCTGGAGGAACGCTACTTGGGGACAGAGATGGTCACGAGTATACACCGCGAACAAGCGATGGTGCTACAGCACACGACGAAGGGCATTTAATTTGTATTGAAGGCGAAAGTGAGTTTGTAACCGTCGAAAATGTAACGTTAGGTAAAGCTAACGGTGATGGTATTTTGATGGTGGGTAGTCCAAATGGCTCGGCAGAACAATTACTTAGAGCTATTGAAATTAGAAGAAATAATTTTTCTGACAATAGAAGACAAGGGATTTCTTTAGTAGGGAGTTCTGAAGTGTTGATAGAAAATAACGAAATACACCATACAAATGGTATTCCTCCGCAATTTGGAATCGATTTAGAAGGTGCTGGTCGTTTAAATGAAAATGTGACGATCAGAACAAATTATTTCCATAATAATAGAGGAGGGGATATTGTAAATACAGATGGTAAAAATATACTTTTTGAAGACAATATATTATTACAAGGGGACGATAGTCAGTATATTGATGGCCCTATTGTGTATTGGAAAAATGCAGATTGGACCATAAGAAACAATAGTATAACAATGCGCACAGTGTCGGTTAACAATTGGAATGGTATTATTATGTATTCTAATGATAATCCTAAAACCAATCCAGCGACCACTTTTATTTATGACAATACATTAAACAATTGTGGAATGTATATGTATAAAGGTGCAGATTTAGAAATTACAGATAACTTTATGGATAATGGTCATTTAGCATTTAAAGAGATGACAAACCTTACTTTAGAAAATAATGCAGTAGACCATCCAAGTGAGTGTTGGGCGTACCGCTTTTTAGAAGTTAGTGGAAGTGCAACAGGTAATACTTATAATGGAGCACCTTTTGATATTCCATTACAGGACACCACACCTTGGGATGGCTGTTGGATAAATTAAGCAGACAAAGAGATTATACTAGTGTTTTTCCAATAGTTTAATGCGGTAACCTCTAGTATTACAATAGCAGAAAATATAAATCAGTCATAGACAATACTAAACGTATGTATGACTGATTTTTTTTGCTTTGTATTTTGTCTAAATTTTAAGTATTAAGACAACCAGCCTCTGTTATTGGCTGATTTAGCTAATAAAACTAGAGCAAATCCAAAAATAACAACTAAAGCAGTCATCATATTTGCCATTTTTAATACAAAGGTTAAATAGCTCATTTGTGCCACAGCAGCAATTAAAGAGGCTAATAGTAAGATAAAGGCCCGCTTTTTTCTCATGACTAAAGCTAAACTTCCTAAAGTGCCTGCAAAAACAGCAATAGCAAAAGCACCGGTGTACCAAGCCGGTAGACTGGCAAACATCTGTTGATCGGCTTCAGGTAATTGGGCTATAAGTTCATCACTCATATACGCTTGACTGATGTAAGCCATAATGCCCATAACATTCCAAATTAAGGCAAGTACACTTACGACGATAAACCAAATTGGTAATTTTTGAATTGCAGTATGCGTCATTATTATAATATTAGTAAGTTAAAATCGTTTCAAGGTATAAATTTTTTGCGAGACGCTTAGTAAAACTGTATTTTCGGCATTCATAATTTATCATGCAAAAAAAGTTTTTCTACGTTATTACAATTCAATATTTAGGGTATAGATTTCACGGGTGGCAAAAGCAACCTAATTTGAAAACGTTACATTTAATGATTGATAGGACGTTAAATTTTATTTTAGAAAAAAAGAAATTTAAAACGCTAACCTCAGGTCGTACAGATGCTATGGTTAGTGCAGAAAGTGCTGCTTTCGAGTTGTTTTTAGAAGAACCTATTGACGATTTTGATGCCTTTATGGCAGTGTTTAACACCAACTTGCCTCAAGATCTTAGGGCGTTAACTATTAGAGAAGTCGATAATAAGTTTAATATTATTCAACATTCTAAAGTAAAAGAATACTTATATGTATTTGCTTTTGGAGATAAATTTCATCCTTTTTGTGCACCAATATTAACGACTATTTTAGATCCTTTAGACGTTGAGTTAATGAAACAAGGGGCAAAACTGTTTGAAGGGGAGCATTATTTAAAGAAATATTGCTACAAACCAACAGACAACGGAATTTATAATCGTACTATTTTAAAATGCGAAATAGTAGAAAACACGATTTACACGGCGAGTTTCTTCCCAGAAAAGAGTTATATCTTACGGGTAAAAGGAAAAGGGTTTATGAGAAATCAGATTCGTTTAATGATGGGCGCCTTAATACATTTAGGACAAGGAAAACGGACGCTTGAAGATATTGAAGCGAGTCTAAAACCAGATTTTACAGGAGAAGTATACTACGTAGCGCCGGCATCTGGATTGATTTTAAAGGCGATCGAGTTTGAGTAGGTTATGCTAGTTTTCTTTGTTTTTTACCGTTTTTATTCATTTTAACACACTTTTATTAAGAAAAGCCCCCTGTTTTTGGGTGTTTATTGAAATTCTATAACATTCTTAAAAAATCATATAACATGTCAGCTTGATTAGTGTTGCATCTTTGTACCAGAGATATTAATAACACTAAAAAACAGAAAAACATGAATTATTTGAATATGCAAGATGAAAAAGTACTACCTGTAGTTGTAGAGTTAAACACATTATTATCCGATTACAATTTATACTACCAAAAATTAAGAACGTTCCATTGGAATATATTAGGTAAAAACTTTTTTGATTTACACGAAAAGTTTGAAGCCATGTATAATGAGGCTAAATTAAAAGTCGATGAAATTGCAGAACGCATCTTAACCTTAAGACATCATCCAGTAAGTAAATTTAGCGACTATTTAAAAATATCGTCATTATCGGAAGCATCTAGTATGATTACTGATCAAGAAATGATTGACGAGTTGCTAAATGATCACAAAACAATGTTGTCACAAATGAAGCAAGTGCTTACTAAAGCAGAAGACGCAGAAGATGAAGGGACGATCGATTTAATCGGTGCTTATATTAGAGAATTAGAAAAATCAAGTTGGATGCTTAATGCTTGGTCAAAAAACACATCTGATCAATTAAAAGAAGTTGTTACTAGTAGTTAATTAAGGTTTAATACTTAAAAATATTAAAACAAGAATTAATTAAAAAAACATCTTATGAAATCTCAATTATCAGAAGCTTATAATTTATTAGTAGAAAAATTAGGCGCTTGGCTTAATGCTATAGTATCTAATATTCCAAACTTAATTTTAGCTATTTTTGTATTATTTACGGCTTATTTTATTGCTAAGTACGTTAAAAAGTATGTTACCAAATTAGTTGCTAGAAAAGTACAACAAAATTCAATTACTAGAATGATAGGAACACTATCGTCTGTAGTTGTAGTATTGGCAGGTCTTTTTTTAGCCTTAGGAATACTTAACTTAAGTAAAACATTAACTTCTTTATTAGCAGGAGCAGGGGTTGCTGGTTTAGCAATAGGTTTAGCCTTACAAGGCACGTTATCTAACACGTTTGCAGGTATAGTATTATCGTTTAGAAAAAAAATTCAAATCGGACATTGGGTAGAAACTAATGGGTATTCTGGAGAAATCATAGATATTAATCTTAAGGACTTTACAATTAAGGAGGCTGATAATAACATGGTAATCATCCCAAATAAGATGATTTTAGATAATCCATTAAAAAATTACACACTAACCACTAAGATGAGAGTCTTTTTAGAATGTGGTGTGGGCTACGAATCCGATTTGGATCATGTAGAACAGTTGACTAAACAAACTATTTGCAACACATTTGAGCAAATTGAAAAACCAGAAGATGTAGAGTTTTATTACACGGAATATGGTGGAAGCTCAATCAACTACTTATGTAGGTTCTGGATTGATGCAGAGAATGCATTAGAGAAAATGAAATCAAAAAGTAAAGCTATTATTGAAATTAAAAAAGCTTACGATAAAGAAAATATAAATATCCCATTCCCAATTAGGACGCTACAATTTGATAATAAGTTAGCATTTGAAGCGCCTCAGGGATCAGAGACACAGTTCTCGAACAATTAAAAGCATCGTGTTTTTAGTTGAATTAATAACCTTTTAAAACCAAAAAAATATGTTACGTTGGACAATCACATTTATCATAATCGCAATCATCGCCGGAGTCTTAGGATTTGGTGGAATAGCAGGAGCATCTGCAGGAATTGCTAAAATTTTATTCTTTGTATTTATAGTACTATTTGTACTTACATTACTTAAAAAAGGAGTAAAGTCATAAATTAAGTAAACAACCTAATCAGTTAAATAATCATTTTTTTAAGCAAAAATAAGTGGCTGATTAGTGTTGTTAAGCTTAACCATTAAAATTAAAAAACAACCTTAAAAACCATAACGCATGAAAAAGTTAGCACATACCTTTATTATATTATTCTCATTATCTATGTTATTAACAGGATGTAGAGAAGAGAAATCTACCGGAGAAAAAGTAGAAGACGCAGTAGAAAATGCAGCAGATGAAGTTGAAGATGCAGTAGATTAATAATAAAACCGCTTTGAAAAAGAAAAAGATAATTTAATATGTTCCAAAATGTATTGGATTAATAGCAGCAAAAGTCCTAATTAAATTTAGGACTTTTGTATTTTTATACAATAACTATATTTTATGAGTATTACAGTAGCTTTAGATTTCCTTAAAAAATTAGAAAAAAACAATAATAGAGAGTGGTTTGCAGATAATAAACCAGAATATGACCAGGCTTTAAAGTCTGTAAAGGTATTGTTTAACGCGGTTTATAGTAATATACAAGCTCATGATGAATTTGAAAAACTTAAGGTTTTTAGGATTTATAGAGACGTTAGGTTTTCTAAAAATAAGCAACCGTATAAAAATAATTTTGGTGCTGCATTCCATAGAGTAAAACCTAGATTAAGAGGCGGGTATTATATGCAAATCCAACCGGGTAATAATTTTATAGCCACTGGCTTTTGGAGTCCTGAAAAAGAAGATTTATTACGAATCAGAAAAGAGTTTGAAATGGACGATCAAGAGATAAGAAGTATTATTAATGACCATCCATTACAATCTGTATGGGGAGCGTTAGAAGGCGAGGAGCTTAAAACCGCACCAAGAGATTTTGATAAAACCCACCCTGCAATTGATTTGATTAAAAAGAAACAATTCATTTTCACAAAACAGTATACTGACGCAGAGGTTATTGCTGAAGGATTTGCTCAAAAAGTGAGTGACGATTTTAAAACAATCAGACCATTCTTTGATTATATGAGTGATGTGCTAACCACAGACCTAAATGGTGTCTCTTTAATTAAAGATTAAACCACGTCGGTTATAGTATATTTAGTACCATTAAATTCAAACGTATCTCCTGTAGACTTTTGTTGTAGCAATTGACCTATTGGAGATTGTAAAGAGATCGCGTAGTAAATCTGGTCGTCAATCTCAATTTTTCCAACACTTATAGACATAAAAAACTGTAAACTATCTGTTTTTACAAGACTTCCTAAGGCAGCTGTAGTTGTTAATAAATTAGCTTTAACTAGTTTTAGATACTCTTGAGTTTTACGGGCATCGTTAAGAAAAACCATGTTTTTTTCAAGATCATTTAAAAGTTTGCCATTTCCGGAATCGTCTCCTTCAGAACCTCCTTTGTCGTTACTATCAATCGACTCTTTTATAAGTTCAATTTCATTGGTGTAATCCGTTATGCGCTGTGCAACATGTTGATTACAAATTTGCAAAAGTTGTTGTTTAATTGTCATTGTTTAGCCTATGAAGCTTCTAGTGTTTTTGGTTTTTCGAATAATTGAATATTGCTTTGTAAACGCTGTTTGACAATGGTCATCATACGCTTATTTAAAGCGGACGAATGTAGTCTATAATTTTCATATTCTAATACAGTAAATTGACCAATTATTACACCTTTTAAATTATTTCTAAACTTAATGTCTTTTTGGGTCGCGTTTTCGATATAACTCAAACGTTTATCGATAGTTAACTGATAGAAAACATTTTTATGTTTCGCTATATAATTGCTAAAAATGGCGAGTAATAAATCGTTTTGAAGTTTAATTATAGGTCTAAGTGTTTCATTTTGAAACCGTTCTTCAACGCTCATGTCCGGTCTAATAATTATACTATCTATAATGGGTCTAATCGCTAACAGTTGTGTGTCTCTTCCAGTCATAATAATTAAGTTTTATTAAAAATATCAATAATAAATACCAATAGTAGTATAGTAAAATATACTTTTTAACGGTGTTGTTAACAATCAAGATATCGTATTTTTACATAAAGTAATTGTAGCATGACATTTGGAAACGTACCTAACCCAGAACTTGTAGATTTGACCTTGCCTAGTGATCATAAGGATACAAAGCGTGTGTTAAACAAGGTTCAGGATGCTACTATTCCCGAAGTTTTTGTAGGTTGTGCTAAATGGAATAAAGCCGATTTAAAAGGATTTTATCCTAAAGGCACTAAGGACGAGCTGGCGTACTATGCGACACAGTTTAATGCTATTGAGTTAAATGCAACATTCTATCGTATTTTTCCGCCTGAGCAATTCTCGAAATGGTACGATAAAACACCTTCGAATTTTAAGTTTTTTCCAAAGCTTTTTCAAGAGATAAGTCATTATAAACGGTTGCATGAGGTTCAGGCTGTTGTCGAAGATTATTTACAGTCGGCAGTTCATTTAAAAGAAAAGCTAGGGACTATCTTTTTGCAAATGCATTCAAATTTTTCACCTAAAGGCTTTGATCGTGTGGTTGCTTTTATTCAAAGTTGGCCGAAGCAACTTCCTTTAGCGGTAGAGTTTAGGCATACCGATTGGTTTAACGACCCAAAGGTTGCAGAAGAGTTGTATCAATTATTAGAAGCTAATAACGTGTCTAATATTATTGTGGATACGGCGGGAAGAAGAGATTTAATGCACATGCGATTAACCAACACCACTGCTTTTGTAAGATATGTAGGTGCCAATCATGAGAGCGACTACTCGCGATTAGATGATTGGATCGACCGTCTAAAACTATGGAAAACACAAGGGGTTAAAGAGATTAATTTTTTTATTCATCAAAATATTGAAAAAGAATCGCCTTTATTATCGGCGTATTTCACAGAAAAACTAAATAGCGAATTGGGATATTCGTTAAAAATCCCAAACGAAAATTTACAACAAAATTTATTTTAAAATATGAGATTTCACACAAGAAAATGGGTAAAACCCGAAGATTTAAATCCAAACGGAACATTATTTGGAGGTCAACTATTAGCATGGATTGACGAGGAAGCAGCATTATATACAATCATACAATTGGAAAACAATAAAGTAGTGACAAAGTATATGAGCGAAATTAACTTTATGAGTAAGGCTGTAGAAGGGGATATTATTGAAATAGGGATGGAAATTAAAAAATTCGGAAACTCATCTATTTCTTTAAACTGTGAGGTTAGAAACATGCGTAATCGCGAAACGATTATTACCGTAGAAAATATTATTATGGTTAATTTAGGTGCCGATGGTAATCCTAAGGCACATGGTAAAACTAAAACTGAATTTATAAAAGATAGATTGGCAGAATAAGTATTCTGCTAATCGCTTCATTGTAAGTTATATAATTCTGATTTAAAATTGCCTTGCTAGTAAGCGGTTTTGTTTACTATGCATAACTTAATAAGAAAGACTTCTACAGCATCTTTAAAAAACAACAGTATTGTTTTTAAAGATGCTATTTTTTTTAGGGTGCTTGAAATCCTACGCTTTTAAATATTTTTTATCAATATAAAAGGTCCCAAAAGGAAGTATAGATGCTAATAATATAATACCAAATACTTTTGAAGACCATTTTTGATCTGGCTTAATTAAAAAAGCTATTAGGATATAGAGAACAAACAGAAAACCATGAGGATATCCTAGTAATTTTACAAAAGCATCATCGCCTCCAGGTAATCTTTTATACACAGATGCACCCATTAATAATAGGTAAGATACACCTTCTAATAAAGCAACAATACGGAACGTTTTTAGCATAATAAAGACCTTTTTTTACAAAGATAAATATTGTTTTTCAAATTATGATTTATAAATGATTAATCATTAATTTCGTTTAAAATTAATTCTATGGATAGTACTAGAAAATCTATACTTATTGTACTTGCTTTTTTTTCGATTTATTGTATTTGGGGATCTACATATTTACTTAATAAGATTGTCGTTTCAGAAGTCGCGCCGTTTTATTTAGCAGCGATTCGTTTTTTCTGTGCTGGATTATTAATTTTTATAATAGCAAAAGGCTTAAAATTGTCATTAAAGGCATCAACAAAACAATTAAAGAATTCGGCATTAGCTGGTTTCTTATTTCTGGTCTATGGTAATGGTGTGTTTGTATGGGCACTGCGTTATGTTGATAGTGGTTTTGCAGCATTGATTGCGGCAACACAACCGTTATTTGTTATCTTTTTAATGCGAATTCTACATGGTTCTAAAATAAAAACAAAATCTATTATTGGTGTTTTGTTCGGTTTTGTAGGAATGTACTTGCTAGTTAGTCAGGATACTTTAAAACTTAATAAGGATAGTATTATTGGAATTGTCATGATTTTTACTTGTGTCTTAAGTTGGAGTTATGGCAGTATTTTTGTGTCTAAAGCAGATTTGCCAAAAAGTTTTTTTGTGGCGACAGGCTATCAAATGCTATTTGCCAGTTTGTTTTTAGTGTCACTAAGTTTAATTTTTAACGAAACATGGAAAACGCCGATGGCGTGGAGTAGTAAAGCACAAGGTGCGATGTTATTATTAATCGTTTTTGGTGGTATTGTGGCGTTTACAGCATTTAATTACTTGCTAAAAGAAGTCCCGACAGAGAAGGTGGCAACCTCAGCTTATGTTAATCCTGTGATTGCATTATTTTTAGGATGGTATGTTTTGGGAGAGCAATTAAGTCAGCAATCTATAGTCGCTGCTTTAATTTTATTAACAGGGGTTTATTTTATCAATTCTAAGAAAAAAATAGTCATCTTTTCACGGTTTAAAAAGTAGGTATTTTTACTAATATTAAAATTAATTGTAATTAGGATAAAGAGTTAATATACAATTATTTAAAAATTTACTATCTTTGTAGCTCATTTAAGCAAGTAAACCTTTCCTTAATCTCACTTTTAAGTAGTTTAGAATCGTTAAGCAGAACATAGCTTTTAATTACTTTTTGTTAAATGAATTCATTTAAAACACACATTTAATAACGCTAATGGCTAAGTCGCAACAAACATTTAATAAAAGTGAAAAAGAAAAAAAACGCTTAAAGAAAAGAGAAGATAAGCGTAAGAAGATGGAAGCTCGTAAGCTTGATAAAGAAGCTAACGGAGGTTCTGATGGTATACAGTTTGCATACGTAGACTACAATGGTAACTTGGTGGACACTCCGCCGGATCCAGAGTTGAAAGAAAAGATTGATGCAGAAGAAATTGTTTTAGGAGTACCTAAAAAAGTTGAAGGAGAAGAGGAAGATCCAGTAAGAAACGGTAAAGTATCATTTTTTGATACCTCTAAAGGTTTCGGGTTTATTATTGATACAGAAAACAACGAGAAATATTTCTGTCACGTCAGTGGTTTAGTAGACCAAATTGCAGAAAACGATAAAGTATCTTTTGAACTTGAAAGAGGAATGAAAGGTATGAATGCTGTAAAAGTGAAGAAAATATAATCTAACAATAACATTTAGATTAAAACCCATTAAGAGTTAATCTTAATGGGTTTTTTGTTTTACAGCTCTAAAATAGGGGCATAGTATAAATAATAATTACGGACGACAAGTTACTTGGCTTCAAACGGTAAAAGGTCGTTTTTGTAAAGGGTAACATTAAATTATCAGGAAGAACATCACGTTCTTACCGATGTTTGACATGTAAATTAAAAAAAATGACTAATATTGTATCCGAAACAGAAGCAGCGTTTGCAATGCCATATTATGTAAAGAAATTAATAGTGCAGGTGTGGGATTATATAGAAAACGCTTTAATTATCGGGTAAAAGAAGAAATTGCTCCTGTAGTATAATAAAACACAAATTAAAAGAACGGAAACAATGTTAAAAAAATTAATAAGTAAATTATTTGGTTCAAAGAAAAGCGAGACTGGTAAAGAAGGGACTGTAAAGTTTTTTAATAATTCTAAAGGTTTTGGGTTCATCGCAGAAAAAGATTCAGATAAAGAGCATTTTGTTCATGTTACTGGATTAAAAGATAAGATTCGCGAAGGACATAAAGTGACGTTTGATTTAGAAGAAGGTGAAAAAGGATTAAATGCTGTAAACGTAAAACGCAAAAAGTAATTACAACCACGCAACGTATTATAAAAGCCTATTAATTATTTTAATAGGCTTTTTTTGTGCAGTAATATTTCGACTATAAATCTGTTACACTAATAAAAGGCTATGGTCTTTGCTTAAAATTATAATTTAGGTCACAATCTTCTAGTCTAAGTGAATAGTGTATTACAGCGTGTGACAAATCTACAAAGCATAACGCCAACAGATATTAATCTAAAGCTCCCCTCAATACTTAAAATGTTTTCAGTTGGTCTGATAAAATGTACACTTGATAGATTAATCAATAATCACCTTTGTTTTTTAGTTATAACAATAGAGGTGTAATTACTTTTACCACTGTATAAAAAAACAAATACAAATCATGAAAAAAGTAGCACTATCATTAGTTATAGCAATCAGTTTATTTAGTTGTAATAGCGTTAAAAATATGGATACATCAAATGTATCGACTGCAGTAACATTATTAAGCTCATTAAGTTCAAATTCTACAGTACAACAAATTTCTAGCCTGTTTAGTTTATTAGATACTAATAAGGATGAAGCTATTAGTTCTACAGAAGCAGTAGGTTCAGTATCAGAAAATTTTAATACGTTAGATACTGATAGTAATTCAAGTTTAAATCTTACAGAATTAACAGGTTTGTTGAGTTTGTTGAAATAATATTTTTTTTGAAATTAGTCTTAAAAGAAGGTATGCCTAAGGGTGTACCTTCTTTTTTTTGTGTTATAAATAACATGTTTTTATAAGATTGAAATTGTACGGTCTTTAAAATCGTCCAATTAGTCGATACAATTTAGCCAACCGTCTAGTTGCTTTTTTTAAGATGTTTTTTACAGATACCTTTAAACTATTACTAGTAAATAGAATCAAAGTATTAAATAACGTGTAATCTTAAAAATTTAAAATTATGAAAGCATTAATTAAAACATACATAGTACCATTCGCTTTTTTAATAGCGCTAACAACACAGGTTTCTGCACAATCAAAACGCGATACTAGAGCTAAAACAACAAAAGCGACAGTAGCAAAAAAACGCACGATAGCCACGAGAGTGTCTAGTAAGGCTGTTGTTTATAAAACACCTAAACGTAAAGTTGTTTCTGTTAGAACTGTACCAAACAGAACTGTTATTGTACACAAAGGGCATAACTATTATTATGCTAACAATAAATATTACACGCAATCTAGAGGACGTTATATTGCTATCGCTCCAAAGGTTGGGTTTAAAATTAAAGTGTTACCTACAAATTCTAAAAGAATTCGTTATAATAATCATAATTACTATAACGCTTATGGTATTTTTTATGTGCAAGTAAATAATGAATATGAGGTTGTTGAACCAGAAGTAGGAACGCTTGTATATGAGTTACCAGACGATTATGAAAAAGTGGTTATCAATGATGAGACTTATTATGAATATGCAAATGTGTTATACGAAAAAACACAAGTCAATGGAGCAAGAGCTTACGAAGTTGTAGGAATTATAGACATGGATTAAATTATTGAAATTTTGGTTGATTTTTAATAATGGAAAGGGGGTAATTTTATAATTATCCTCTTTTTTTTTGTTTTTAAATATAATATTAGCCATTACTGTTAAACAGAGTGTTTTAAATCCCAACATTTAAATCTGCTAAACCAATAAAACTCTACTATCTTTGCATAAAATTATAATTTATGTCACAACAGTTTTCTAGTTTAGGTATTAATACAGCATTGCAGAGTGCTTTGGCGGATTTACAAATCACAACGCCAACAGATATACAATCTAAAGCCATCCCTGTAATTCTTAATAATACAGACGATGTTGTTGCTATTGCAAAAACAGGAACCGGAAAAACAGCTGCTTTTGGATTGCCTTTATTACAGTTAATAGACGTTACTAAAAACAATATCCAAGCGGTTATATTAGCACCAACAAGAGAATTAGGGCAACAAATATTTAAAAACTTAGAAGCCTTTAACGCCACTAGTTTGGGCGTTACTATTGCTGGTGTCTTTGGAGGTATTCCAATAAAACCACAAATAGAAACCCTTAAAAACACCACACATATTGTTGTGGCGACTCCAGGACGTTTAGCCGATTTGATAGAGCGTAACGCGATAAACGTTAAAGAGATCACGTATTTTGTCTTAGATGAAGCGGATGAGATGGTTAGCGCGCACAAGGAAGGTGTAGATGCTATTATAAAAGCATTACCAAAAACAAGAAGAACATTATTGTTTACAGCAACCATGCCTGGTACAATCAAGCAATTGGTACAAAATAGTTTGGCTAAAAAAGTCGTGACTATTGAAGCTGATATGGAAACAATTGGTCACCAAGGGATCGATCACCAATATGTGGTTGTGGAGCCTATCGAGAAATTAAATATATTAATGCATTTTTTAAACACGCATGAGGGGCAACGTGGTATTGTGTTTTGTAAGACTAAGGCAGCCGTTAATAAGTTAGCTAAAAACTTAGCGATAAATAAATTCTCATCTGGTGCCATTCACGGTAGTTTATCTCAAGGGATTCGTGATCGTATTATGGGACAGTTTAGAGAGGGTCATATTAATATATTAGTCGCTACAGATTTAGCAGCGCGTGGTATTGATGTTAAAGACTTAGCGTTTGTTGTTAACTATCATTTACCAGATACGTATGATGCGTATGTGCATAGAAGTGGACGTACAGCTAGAGCAGGAGCTAAAGGATTAGCATTAAGTGTGATTCAGGAGGACGAAGTACAAGAGATTCCAGAGTTTGAAGACGAATTAGGGATTACATTCAAACAATACCAAAAAGCAGACGCTAAAAGTATTGAGGAAAATAACGGATTACTTTGGGCAAGAAAGATTTTTAAAACCAAGCCAAACAAAGCGATTCCAGAAGATTTTAAAGCGAAAGTAAAAACTATTTTTCATCATTTAACAAAAGAAGAATTAGTAGATAAAATCTTATCCAATTACATTGCCGAAAACAATACTATTGTAGACAAGCAAGAGGTGGTTAAGAAAAAAAAGAAGAAATAAATAATGAGTAGTTATATAAAAGTACAGCAGGATATTTTAGATAAACTAAATATCAAAACGCTTAATCCAATGCAGGAGGAAGCGTTGTTGTCTATTACAAATGCAGAAAACACGGTATTGTTGTCGCCTACGGGAACAGGAAAAACGTTGGCTTTTTTATTGCCAACCATAGCAGCGCTAGATACTAACTGTAAAAATGTACAATTACTAATTTTAGTACCGTCTCGTGAGTTGGCTATTCAGATAGAACAGGTCATCCGTACTATGGGGACTGGTTTTAAAGCTAATGCCGTGTATGGCGGACGCCATTTTAGTAAAGATAAAATCGAATTAGCGCACACGCCAGCCATCCTAGTAGGGACGCCAGGTCGTGTGGCGGATCACTTAAGACGTGAAACGTTTTTAGTGGATGATATTAATACGTTGGTTTTAGACGAATTTGATAAATCTCTAGAAGTGGGGTTCGAAAAGGAAATGAGCGAGATTATCAATAACCTACCGCACATCAAAAAACGTATTCTGACCTCAGCAACACAAGACATGGAGATTCCGCGTTTTGTAGGTTTAGAAAACGAATTGGTTATTGATTATTCAGATACAGAAGTCACTAATCTAGCAATCAAGCAAGTGATCTCTCCAGATAAAAACAAACTACAGACCTTAGTCGATTTATTGCATGATATAGGGAACAAGCCAGGGATTATCTTTTGTAATTATAAAGACACGATTCAGTTTGTAAGCGACTTTTTAGATAAAAACGACATTCCGCATGGGTGTTTCCAAGGGGGAATGGAGCAAATAGACAGAGAGCGTGCTTTAATAAAGTTTAGAAACGGAACCCATCAAATTATTATCGCGACAGATTTAGCAGCGCGTGGTTTAGATATTCCGGAGTTAAATTATATTATCCATTACCAACTCCCACTAAAGGCAGAAGAGTTTACACACCGTAATGGTCGTACTGCGCGTATGAATGCAGAAGGAACCTCTTACGTTATACAATGGGAAGG
Organism: Olleya sp. HaHaR_3_96; assembly: GCF_019278545.1. Lineage (NCBI taxonomy): Bacteria > Pseudomonadati > Bacteroidota > Flavobacteriia > Flavobacteriales > Flavobacteriaceae > Olleya > Olleya sp. HaHaR_3_96. Next base: position 3,074,132 of record NZ_CP058987.1, on the reverse strand, counting down.
AGAGCGTCTACCGGACTTTATTAAGTTTGATGACACTGTGACTCCAAAAGGAACCGTTAAGACGTTAGGAACAGAGTGGGTGACGTTATTTATTTCTGGAGGACGAAAAGATAAAATCTCTAAAGGTGATGTTGCAGGTGTGTTGTTTAAACAATGTCATCTTGAAAAATCAGAAATTGGTATTATCGAGTTAAAGCAGGATTGTGCGTTTGTTGCGGTACCTAAAGCTAAAGCTGAAAGTATTATTGCTAAAACGAATAATACCCGTTTAAAAAAGAAAAAAGTACGTATCCATACCATTTAGAAGGACACAACATAAATGAAGAAAAGGGTTGCTATTTTAGCAGCCCTTTTTTTGTTTCTACCCAAAGGTGTAAATCATGTAACAGTCATCGGTAATTGTATAATACAAGAGGTGTTGTTTGTTCTTATCTTTGTAATCAGTAGAACATAAACATGTAATGTAAAAGTTTAACTTAATAGTTGTAACTAGCATATTATCAAAAACATATAAAAATGATTAAACCAAGAGAAAAAGCACCAGAATTAGAAATCCAATTAGTAAATGATACGACGTGGAAGCTAAGCGAACAGTCGCCAGAACACTTCACATTAGTGTTATTTTATAGAGGAAAACACTGTCCAGTTTGTAAGTCTCAGTTAGAAGATTTAGAACGTAAACTAGATAAATTTACAGACCGCGGTGTTAATGTTATTGCTATCAGTGCGGATACAGAAGACGTGGCAAAAGCAACACATAAAGCATGGGATATTCCAAACATACCATTAGGGTATGGGTTTTCTATTGAAGACGCTAGAGCATGGGGATTATTCATCTCTACAGGTATAAAAGAAGAACCAGAATTATTTACAGAACCTGGATTGTTTTTAATCACACCAGACCAAACCGTGTATTGGGAATCTATCCAATCCATGCCATTTGGACGCCCTAGTTTTAACGATGTCTTAGGTGGTATTGATTATATCTTAAAAGCGGATTATCCTGCAAGAGGAGAAGCGTAATGCTATAAAAACAGATTAAAACCGAGTATAACACGTCATAACACTAGTCAGGAATAAGTAAAGGATAAATAATATGAACAAAAGCACATCATTTAAATTGGTTCATTTTCCTAAACTAGTGGCTAGTACAGCACGTGCTTGGTATGCAGGAGAACCTTTTGAACGTAGCGCCATTGTAGCTTATTATGCTATTTTGTCGCTACCTGCATTAATGATCATTATTTTAAATGTCGTTGGTGCGTTTTGGGGGCGAGACATTGTTCAAGGCGAATTACTAGGACAGATTACAGAAGCGCTAGGACCGGATACTGCGGAATCGATTAGATTAATGATCGTAGGGAAAGGGAATGAAGCCACATCTGTATTTGCTACCGGTGTTGGTATTGCCACCCTGTTATATGGATCTACAGGAGTGTTCTTTCAAGTACAATCGTCGTTAGATAAAATTTGGGAACAAGAAGAAGTGCCAGAAAACGGTATTATAGCTGTTATTATAAGTCGTTTAAAAAGCTTTAGTTTTATATTAATCATCGGATTCTTATTGCTAACTAGTTTTATATTAACTTCAGTATTAAGCACCTTTGGTAAAAGCTTACAACGTATTCTTCCTGATAACCTTTTTGAATACTTATATGTCTTTGACTTTTTGGTCTCGATTGGATTTATTTACGTGCTTTTTGCTGCCATGTTCAAATTTCTGCCATCAGCAACCATACCTTGGCAATCGGTTAGAGTCGGAGCGTTATTAACCACCGTCTTATTCTTATTAGGTAAATATTTACTAGCTATATATTTTAGTACCATGCAACCGGGCTCAACTTATGGCGCAGCAGGATCTATAATTTTAATCATGCTTTGGGTATCCTATTCCAGTCTTATTTTATTATTTGGAGCACATTTTACAAGGCAATATTCCAATAGGTTTGTTAAACAGCATTCAGAATTATAATAACTGGCAAAAAGGTGCTAATCTATTGTTATAATTACGCTAAACCCATCATAAAGTAGTCTTAAAAGCACCAATAAGGATAGAGATAGTCCGTATCTTTAAGGTATATAAAAACAGAAAAGAAAATGAAACAGAATAGTTTGGAACACGCACAAAATACGCCTCAAAACCAAATACCTAAGGAGGCCATTATCAGATTCAGTATTATAGACAACGCACCATAGCACGCTATACATTCAGTTGGATAACTCTCAATACCATCCAACACCTTTTACCAAAAACCTAACAAAGTCCTTTGGTTACTAATCCCAAAATAGTTACTACTACAAGGCAAACTATACAAGCTCAATAATTACAGTACTTGTCCAAAATGGACCAGGCAGAGCATACACAATATTTAAAACTAAAAACACATGAGTACTACCACAGATAAAGGATTTGCAACTATTAATCCTACAACAGAAAAAGAAATTCAACATTACACATACATGACAGCGGACCAAGCTATAAAAGCGGTAGAAACCTGTCACAACGCCTTTTTAGATTGGAAATTAAAACCATTAGAAGATCGTGCTAAAGTTATAAAAGCCATCGGACAAGCGTTAATCAATGCTAAAGACGACTATGCTAAACTAATGACTCAAGAAATGGGAAAATTAGTAAAACACAGTCATGACGAAATAGAATTATGTGTCGGTATTTGCGAGTATACAGCAACCGAAGGCATCAAACAATTACAAGACGAAGTTCGTACCATGGAAAATGGCGGAAAAGGAATCATCCAACAAGCACCATTAGGTGTTATTTACGGTATTCAACCATGGAATTTCCCATTGTACCAAGCCATGCGTTACGCCATCGTTAATCTAATGGCAGGAAACGGTGTGTTACTAAAACACGCTAAAAACGTCACAGGATCAGCTTTAAAATTAAAAGAAGTCTTTGAAAAAGCAGGCTTACCAAAAGACTTATTCACGGTATTAATTATAGACCATGACACATCAGATAAAATTATCGAACACGATTTAGTAAGAGGTATCACCCTAACAGGAAGCTCAAAAGCAGGACAATATGTGGCGCAAAAGGCTGCAAAAGTAATTAAAAAGACAGTCATGGAGTTGGGTAGTAATGATGCGTATCTAGTGTTAGACGACGCGGATGTGGATTTAGCAGTGCAAACCAGTATTGTAGGACGTACCTATAATAACGGAGAAACCTGTGTGGCTGCCAAACGTTTTATTGTCGTAGATAAAGTATACGACCAATTTAAAGACGCCTTTGTAAAAGGGATGCAAGACATTACTTATGGAGACCCGATGGACAAGGATTCTAAATTAGGACCTATGGCCAGAAAAGATTTAAGAGACAAGATTCACCAACAAGTAGAAGACAGTGTCAAAAACGGAGCAACCATTTTATGTGGTGGAAAAATACCAGACGTTACAGGTTATTTTTACCCATCAACAGTAGTGGGAGATGTAAAACCAGGACAACCAGCGTATAGCGAAGAGTTATTCGGACCTGTAGCCTCATTAATTAGAGCCAAAGATAATGACGATGCCATGCGTATTGCTAACGACAGTCGTTTTGGATTAGGTGGCGGCATATTTAGTAAAGACGAAGACAAAGCGATCCAGTTGGCCAAAAACCATTTTGATACCGGAATGATAAACATTAACTCCTACGGATTAGCACACCCAAACATGCCATTTGGAGGTGTAAAAGACTCTGGTTATGGACGTGAACACGGTGGATTTGGTATTAGAGAATTTGTAAACTCTAAATCTATTATGCTAAATAACAGTAAATAAGAAACAATAGAAGAGTAATTATATTGAAAAGATCAAGTTGTAAAGCTTGGTCTTTTTTTTGTTTTAGAATGAAATTTTAGATGAATGAGGATTCCCGTAAGGAATGTATTTGATTAGATTGTAATTTACATTGAGAATCTAACTTTATTAGTTAAATTATTCTAAAAAAGATTAAATTTAAATCATTAAGTTTATTGACTTAATAAATTTTAAAATATGAGTAACAAGCACGTATACCTCAATAATGAAAGAAATCATAAAAATGGTTTTAACCGTAAAAGAGGAATGAAGCCAAAAGTAAGTGAAGAAAAGATAGAAGAGCCTACAATCAAAGAGTTTCAGGTAGTAAAGCTTCGTGAAAACTACATTGCTTTTAATAAAACTTATGATAAAAGATATGAGAATAGAATTATTGAATTCCCTAACTATATTGATTTAATAGAAATTAGGTTTTTTATGATTTTCAACAAAGATTTGAAAAATATTTTTTTTCAAAAATATGGATTATTACCAGTATCATACAGTGATTTTAATAGAACTGTAGTTTTTGAAGTTAATGAAAAGGTTTTATTTGAAAAGTTTAAAATAGATATTGAATACATAATTAGTTTTGAAGAAGATGTTCCTTATTCTGGCGAAGATCATAATTTAATTGCTAGTATATATAATTTTCGTTTTATAGATAAAAGAGCTATTACAGGTTCAGAAGATAATATTATTCTTTCGACTATTCAATCAGTATCAATTGAGACTGCTAATCTTCAGAAAGGAAAGTTGATATTATATTTAGAAGATAATAACTTACAATTTTCCACAAACGAGAATGAAGATCTTTTTTATTTGGAACGAGTAAATAAAGATGTCATTACTATTATTGAACAAAACTTCGACATAGTACAAAGTATAACTAGTTCGCGAGCATTTAATGTTAGACCAGGAATGTTTGGTACGCTAAGAACCGAACATGGTTTTAAAGTAGATGTACCTAGTAATCTTCCTACTGTTGGGATTATTGATACGGGGATAAATACGATTGAACCATTTGAAGGTTTAATTGTTGATGGAGGTATTAACATTACAAGAGAGTCGGATATTGATGTTTCTGGTCATGGTACTTTAGTGTCTGGTTTAGCAATATTTGGTCAAGATTTGCCTTCATCTGTGAAAGGGTCGTATGTAGCTAAGTGTAAAGTTTTACCTATAAAAGTATTACATAGAAATAATGATGGTATTGATTTTCCAATGTTACTTCAAGCAATAAGAAAGGCTAACAAAGATAAAGGAATACGACTTTTTAATATGTCATTAGTCTTCAGTCCTAAAAAATATAATGAAGCTTTTTCAGATTTTGCTTATGAGCTAGATATTTTGTCACATGAATTAGGTGTTTTAATTTTTATTTCAGTTGGTAATTTTGATCCTTTATCTTTGAGAGAGTTATTAACTGTTGATTCACATAGTGATCATGATTATCCAAATTTCTATTATAAGTTAAATTCTACTTCACCTGTTCATACATGTGAAAACACCAATATCAGTACTCCATCAGAATCACTTAATAATTTATCGATTGGAGCACTTGCTGGTAATTTGGAAGAAGATGATAATTCAGATATTACTCCAAATAATATTTATCCTGCATATTACACACGTAAATTTCATTTTGATTACGAGCAAAAAGTGAATACACAACCTTTTAATAGAAATCAAAAAAATAAAAATTTAAATAAACCAGATTTGGTGTTTGATGGAGGTGATTATTTGAGAGACAAATCTGGTATTGAAGTTTTAGCTAGACCTAATGATAATTTTTTTAGAAGAACTGCAGGCACTAGTCTATCTACACCGTTGATTACTTCAATAGCTGCTGAAATACAGGGAGTTTATCCTGATTTATCAGTACAATCTATTAAGGCTTTATTGATAAATAGTGCTAGTTATTATAAATCTAAAGAATTACCTCTTTTTGAAAAGAATGAGACTTTATTAAAAAAACTTGTTGGACATGGTATTCCTGATAGAGAGCAAGCATTACTTTCTGATAATAATTCAATAACAATGGTTATTGAGGATCAAATAAAACCATTTGAAATAATTTCTCTTCCCATATTTTTACCTAGATATCTTATTGAAACTGGAAATAAGTTGATTTTTAAAATATCAATTTCATATAGTTCTTATCCAGACAGAGGGAATCATTTAGGTTATTTACCATTACATATGTCTTTTAATTTGATGCAAAATATTTCGATAGACGATATTTCTGCAAAAAAATCAACAGAAACAGTAGCTAAAAAAGGGTTTTCATGGAGTGAAGATCATTTTGGGAAGGAGAATATTCTTTTCTCTAATGTCCAAAGTCAGCAGTATAAGCTTCAACCAAAAGATATTATTTCGTTAAATGGAGAAGTAGCTGTTGCAATTCGTTGCTTAACAAAAGATAATGTTGATGAAAATTTGTTACAATATTTGGATGATAATGAGCATGCGTTTTCTTTAATAATAAATATAAAAGAAGAGTTGAATAATGTAACAGGTAACAACCTTTACAATGAAATGCTTGAAATCAATAATTTAAATGTAATAAGTGATGTTGAGACAGGTTTAGACTTAGACTTGGGCATTTAAATAAAAATTATTTTTTTAATGCTTTCTTTTCAAGTTCAATTAATTCCGACCAAACAGAAATATCAATTTTGGGTGTCAATTCTTTATTGTCTAATTGTTTGAACAAAGTACGTTTAATAGCGTTAATTAAAGTTTTTTGAATACTATAATAGCTTAAATTTTGACATTGTTTAATAATCTTATTTAATGAAGTTTTAGAGGGAGTTATAAAGTTTCCTTTTTTTAGTGTTAGATTTATTAATTCTTCGATTTGAAGTTTATTAGGTAATGAAAATTCTAAATTGACGTCAAACCGTCTAAGTAAAGCTTCATCAATCATATTTTCTTGATTAGTTGCAGCAATAACTATAGATGATTGAGGTAGGTAATCAAAAAGTTGTAGTATTGTATTTACAACCCTTTTCATTTCTCCATGATCTTGATTATAATCCCTTATTTTTCCTAAAGAATCAAATTCATCAATAAAAATAATACTATCTTCTTGAGATGCTTTTTTAAATACTTTGGTAAGATTTTTACTTGTTTCTCCAAGCTTAGAAGAAACGATTGCACCTAAATTAACAACATACATTGGTTTTGCTAATTCTCCTGCTATGACGTAAGACGCTAAAGTTTTACCACAACCAGAAGGGCCATGCAATAAAAGTTTGTTTGAAACTGGTAAGTCAAATTTCTGTAAAAGTTCAAGTGAATTATTTTCTTTAATAAAGTGAATTAATTCATTTTTAACTTCAGGGCTTATAACTAAATTTCCTAATCTATAGTCTGACTTTAATTTATCAATAAAAAGATCATTAGTTTCTCTTTCGCTTTGTTGATTAAAATAATGATCAGATCCTACTTTAGTTAAGGAGCCTTTATTTCTGTTTGATTCCTTTAAAAGTGATTGTAATTGCAGGGCAAGATTAACTTTCTTACTTTCTTTGTAGAATTCAATGAATTCGTTCAAAGATTTAAGTAAGCTTTCACGATCATTTTCTAATCCAAATTTAGCTATTTTCTTTATGTAATCTATTTGTCCCACTATGTATATAAATATATGACAAAATTAAAAGAAAGATGGCAATATATATGACAAATATTGGATTTTAATTATAAAATGATCGATATACATTGTTGTTACTCGAAAAAACAAAAAAAATAAGAAATCAAGTTTAATTCTATTAATACTATCTATCTATTTTATATTTTTACGAGTACTATTAAATGTTCACGAAATTCTCATTCTGCAAGCATAAAACAAATGAAAAACGAAAATCAAATAAAATGTCCTAATTGTGGGACTTCCATAGATGTTCAAGATATTTTATCGCATCAATTAGAAGAGGAAATAAAACAAAAGTATCAGTCGCAAATTGCAGCGGAGAAGAAACGATACGAAGGTCAGCAAGAAAAGCTAAAGCAAGCGCAACATGATTTTGAACAAAAGAAGAAGCGCGAGAACGTGTTATTCCAAGAACGTTTAGAGAATCAGCTTAAAGAAGATAAAAAGGAAATAGAAGCCAAACTTAAGCTTAAGTTAAAGGAGGAGCAGTCGGAACAATTTGATGCGTTACAGAAAGAATTAAACGAAAAGTCGGAGCAAGTCAAGGAATTAAACCGTTCTAAAGCAGAAATTGAAAAGCTTAAAAGGGAAAAAAGCGAACTTAAAGAAGCTGCTGAGGCGGAAGCACAGAAAAAGCTTAATGAGATTTTGATTTCTGAAAAGGAAAAAATTAAAAAATCTGAGGAAGACAAAAACGAATTGCGTTTTAAAGAAATGCAAAAGCAACTAGAAGACCAGAAGAAGCTTACCGAGGAGATGAAGCGTAAGCAAGAGCAAGGGTCGATGCAATTGCAAGGTGAAGTTCAAGAATTAGCAATAGAGGAGTGGTTGGCAGCTCAGTTTCCGTTAGATACTATTGAAGAAATTAAAAAAGGCGCTAGAGGTGGAGACTGTTTGCAGATTGTACATTCTAGAACCGAGCAAAACTGTGGTACTATTTATTACGAGAGTAAACGTACTAAAGATTTTCAGCCTAGCTGGATAGAAAAGTTTAAAGCAGACATTAGAGATAAAGGTGCTAATATTGGTGTGTTAGTAACCGAGGTAATGCCATCAGACATGGACCGTATGGGTTTAAAGGATGGGATTTGGATTTGTAACTACGACGAGTTTAAAGGCTTGTGTGCGGTATTAAGAGAAGGAATCTTACAAGTTAATAACGCTATAATCACACAAGAGAATAAAGGAGACAAGATGGATTTGTTATACGATTACTTAACTAGTAATACGTTTAGAATGCAAATTGAAGCGATTGTAGAAGGGTTTACGCAAATGAAGAGTGATTTAGAGAGCGAAAAACGATCGATGCAACGTATTTGGAAACAAAGAGAAAAGCAAATAGAAAAGGTGGTAACCAATACAATAGATATGTATGGCTCCATTAAAGGGATTGCCGGAAATGCAATACAGTCTGTTAAAGCATTGGAGTTACCAGGTTACGATGACGACGACGACGATTTATAATAGTGTCTTTTAGGCAGTATTAATCTCGTGTTTTAAAAGAAAAAGGTCATTAATAAAATATAAAGGATAAATTTGTCCGCTATTAAATATAACATTATATTTGCCGTATAAATAAAGAAATAGATGTTTTCAAAATCTTGCGAATATGGTTTACGCGCTGTAATTTTTGTGGCTCAACAGAGCTCAAAAGGAGAGAAGGTGGGTTTAATCACTATTTCGGAAGAGATTAATTCGCCTTCGGCATTTACTGCCAAGATTCTACAACAATTAACAAAAGCACATATATTAACCTCAATAAAAGGACGCTACGGTGGTTTTTTTATAGAGGATAATAAAATGGATACTAAGCTTAGCGAAATTGTAAGTTTACTAGATGGCGATGCTATATATAATGGCTGCGGTTTAGGTTTAAAACAATGCGATGCAAACTCACCGTGTCCTTTACACTTTAAATTTATTGAGATTAGAGATAGTTTAAAAGCGATGCTAGAAAGTACATCGCTAAAAGCTTTAGTCGATGATCTTAGTTTGGGAGCTTTTATTTTAAAACGTTAAAAAAAATTAGTTATAAATAGGATAAAAAGGTCTTTTAGTCGATTATGAAAAAACAAATCATTTACAGTATCGCTTTAACTTTTATATGGGTGGGTTTTGTAGGCGCAATAAGCTTTATGGAAGCTTGGTTAAAATTTCAAGCACCTAATATTACCACAGCGTTAGGCTTAGGCATTGGGCAATTAGTGTTTAAAGCACTTAATAGCGTAGAGATTACCTGTGCCGTTTTAATACTACTCTTAATTTTAAGTAGTAAACACCCACAACGTTTTAAGGCGTTACCGTTTTTAATAATAGCGTTAGTAGTACTTGTTATTCAAACCGTTTGGGTATTACCAGCCTTAGACGCTAGAGCAAGTTTAATTATTAATCAGGTAAAAGTACCACCAAGCAAACTGCATCTGTGGTATGTTATTTTAGAATTAATAAAAGTAACAGGCTTAATTATTTATGGTATTAAAAAACTCCGCATTCACACAATTAGATAATAAACAAATAACAACCACATGAAAAAAGCATCATTAACAGACGACTTGGTTTTTACATCAAACAAACCAGCAATTACACTAATACTAAAAACAGAAACCACTAAAGAAATAAGAATTGCCTTAGAAAAAGGGCAAACTATGAAAGAACACAAAGCACCATTTCCGATAATTGTTGAGGTTTTTGATGGTGCCATAGAGTTTGGTGTAAACGGCGAAAAACAACACTTAACAAAAGGAGCATTAATAGCGTTAGACGCTAATGTTCCTCACGATTTAAAAGGGCTAGAAAATAGTATTATTAGGTTATCTCTTTCTATAGCAGATACTGTACAACGTGTACAAAACGTAGGTTAATATAAAAGTAAACACATATAACATGAAAAAAGTTTGGATTGCATTTTCAAGCGTAGTCATACTCTCTTTTATTGCCCTTATTTGGGTAGGAACAGAAGTCTACCAAAAACAACCACCAATACCAGAAACGGTAATAATTGAAGAAACAGGAGAGGTCGTATATACCAAAGCCGACATACAAATTGGACAAAACGTTTGGGAGTCTATAGGAGGTATGGAAGTCGGTTCCATTTGGGGACATGGTAGTTATGTTGCTCCAGATTGGTCTGCCGATTGGATACATAAAGAAGCCGTTTTTATGCTAGATGCATGGGCTAAAAAAGACTTCAATACGACTTATGATAATTTAGATGTAGAGCCTAAAGCAGCCTTAAAAGCCCGTTTAATTAAGACCATTAAAACAAATACTTTTAATCCTTTAGATAAAAGTGTTACCATAACACAAGAGCGTTACACAGCTATTGTTAGCAATACGGCACATTATACCGATATTTTTTCTAACGGTTATGAGCAATATGCCATACCAAAAGGCGCATTAGAAGACACTAAAAAATTAGAGCAGCTAAATGCTTTTCTATTTTGGACTTCTTGGGCAGCGAGTACTAACAGACCCGATAAGGAATATACTTATACATCAAACTGGCCACACGAACCTTTAATTGGTAATACAATTACTGCCGATTCTCAAATATGGTCGGGATTCTCGGTAGTATTATTGCTATTATTTATTGGGATATTAACGTACTATTATCTTAGAAAACATGAGAAAGGAGAGGCTGTTATACATCCTAAAGAAGATCCATTAGGAAAATTAATACTTACAAGATCTCAAAAATCGGTTTTAAAATATTTTATAGTCATATCACTATTAATAGGACTTCAGGTAATATTAGGCGTTTTAACGGTACATTATACTGTAGAAGGTCAGGCCTTTTTTGGTTACGATTTATCTAGTGTATTACCTTATTCCATAACCAGAACTTGGCATACGCAATTAGCAGTATTCTGGATTGCTGCCACATGGTTAGCAACAGGTTTATTTTTAGCACCAATGATTAGTGGTAAAGAAATGAAATACCAAGTCTTTGGTATTAATTTCCTCTTTATTGCATTACTTATTATTGTTTTAGGATCTTTAGTAGGCGAGTGGCTTGGTGTACATCAGTTTTTAGATTTAACAACCAATTTTTTCTTTGGGCATCAAGGTTACGAGTACATGGACTTAGGTCGATTCTGGCAAATATTTTTAGGTATCGGACTTGTTTTGTGGGTAATTATGGTTGGAAGACACGTCGTATTTGGTATTAGAAAAAACGATGATTCTAAGCATTTATTAATCATATTACTAATTTCTGTAATTGCTATTGGAATGTTTTTCTTTTCAGGATTAATGTATGGCGAAAACAGTAGCTTACCAGTAATTAACTATTGGAGATGGTGGTTAGTACACCTTTGGGTAGAAGGATTCTTCGAAGTTTTTGCAACTGTAATTATTGCCTTTATTTTTCTAAGAATGAAAATTCTTTCGGCTAAAACAGCAGGACGTGCTTCTATAGCTTCTGCAACAATATTTTTAGCAGGTGGTATTATTGGGACGCTTCATCATCTATACTATTCGGGAACACCAGTGCAAGCCATAGCTTTAGGTGCTACATTTAGTGCGCTAGAAGTGGTGCCACTTACTTTAATGGGTTTCGAAATTAGAGAGAATTGGAACTTGTTAAAATCTAACGCGTGGGTTCAAAATTACAAATGGCCAATATTCTTTTTTATTGCAGTTTCTTTCTGGAATATGGTAGGTGCAGGTGTTTTTGGCTTTTTAATAAACCCGCCAATTGCATTGTATTACATTCAAGGTTTAAACACCACAGCAGTACATGCGCATACCGCTTTATTTGGAGTCTATGGACTGTTAGGAATGGGCTTTATAATTATATGTTTACGTTTTTATTCAGACCGTGTTTGGAGTTCTACAAAACTAAAAAGAGCCTTTTGGTTATTAAATATCGGTTTAGTAGCTATGGTTGTTTTTAGTATGTTACCAATAGGTGTTATTCAAGCATATACATCTATTACAAAAGGCTATTCGTTTGCGCGTAGTTCAGATTTACTGTACTCACCAACAGTTCAAACCTTAAAATGGTTACGTATGATTGGAGATATTATTTTTTCTGTAGGAATATTTTATTTCTGCTGGTTTACTATTAACGAAACTATTTACTGTTTAAAAAAGAAAATCTAACACCCGTTTTAATATGAAAACAATTGAAGATAGAGCAGACGTTTACAAGTTGGTAACTACTTTTTATGCTAAAGTTAGAGCTGATGCACTTTTAGGCCCCATTTTTAATCATCATTTAACAGATGAGCAATGGCCACCGCATTTAGATAAACTAACTGATTTTTGGGTAACAAGTTTATTTGGTGAAGCCTGCTTTAAAGGAAATCCAAGTCAAGCACACCAAAAAGTAGATAACTATTTAAACCATAAAATGGCACAACACCATTTTACACAGTGGTTAGAATTATGGTTTGAAACTATCGATTCTTTATTTGTAGGCGAACATGCTGCTCGTGCAAAAGAAGCCTCAAAACGAATGGCGATGGGACAACTGGCTAATGTTTGTAAGAGTAGAGAGCAATTGTAGACTAAAAATAAAGTAACTATATTACTGTTAATGGTTTAGTGCTATTTAACTTTAGAATTGTAAAAGGCAACATTAAAACGATTGTTTTGCTACTTAAATCGGGATAAAAACGTAAAAATGAGTAGTAAACACATCATTTTTAATTAATAATGTTGCTCTTTCAAATAATGGCACTATACTTGTAATGTATTAAGTATTAATAAAATAAATTATATTACAATGAGTAAAGGAACAGTAAAGTTTTTCAACGACGCAAAAGGATTCGGTTTTATCACTGAAGAAGGGGTAGACAAAGATCATTTTGTACACATTTCTGGATTAATCGATGAGATTAGAGAAGGTGATGAGGTTGAATTTGACTTACAAGAAGGAAACAAAGGATTAAACGCAGTTAACGTAAAAGTTATCTAAGCTATATATTCAGTACAATTCAAGAAAAAGGTTGCCCCAACGGGTAGCCTTTTTTTTATGCAATAATGTTTCAAAAGCATTGGTATATATAAGATTATACTAGTTGTAAGTATTTAATATAAGACTAACAAGGATGAGGTTAGTAGGATAGGATGTAGGGGAATTTAGACGAATTATAATTTTCTTTAATAAAAACAAAAAATAAACAAGAAAAAAAGGGAATTGTAAATTAATGTCACTATACTTGTAATGTATTAAGTATTAATAAAATAAATTATATTACGATGAGTAAAGGTACAGTAAAGTTTTTCAACGACACAAAAGGTTTTGGATTTATCACTGAAGAAGGAGTTGATAAAGATCATTTCGTACACATTTCTGGATTAATCGATGAGATTAGAGAAGGTGATGAGGTTGAATTTGACTTACAAGAAGGAAACAAAGGATTAAACGCAGTTAACGTAAAAGTTATCTAAGCTATATATTCAGTACAATTCAAGAAAAAGGTTACCTATAAAGGTAGCCTTTTTTTGTGCTTTAAAACTAATGGTAGGCGCTGTAAAGTTTTAAGAGTGAAGTAAAAACGAGTGTTTTGACTTAAATTGAGTAGTAAACACATCATTTTTAATTAATAATGTTGCCCTTTCAAATAATGGCACTATACTTGTAATGTATTAAGTATTAATAAAATAAATTATATTACAATGAGTAAAGGAACAGTAAAGTTTTTCAACGACGCAAAAGGATTCGGTTTTATCACTGAAGAAGGAGTAGACAAAGATCATTTTGTACACATTTCTGGATTAATCGATGAGATTAGAGAAGGTGATGAGGTTGAATTTGACTTACAAGAAGGAAACAAAGGATTAAACGCAGTTAACGTAAAAGTTATCTAAGCTATATATTCAGTACAATTCAAGAAAAAGGTTACCAATATAAGGTAGCCTTTTTTTGTGCTTTAAAACTAATGGTAGACGCTGTAAAGTTTTAAGAAAAACTGTAAACACAAGTCCGATACATTAAATGTAGTATTAAAGCTGTTGTTTTTAATTAGTGGCATCATTGTTGTAATCTACTAAGTATTAATAAAATAAATTATATTACAATGAGTAAAGGAACAGTAAAGTTTTTCAACGACACAAAAGGATTTGGTTTTATCACTGAAGAAGGCGTAGACAAAGATCATTTTGTACACATTTCTGGATTAATCGATGAGATTAGAGAAGGTGATGAAGTTGAATTTGACTTACAAGAAGGAAACAAAGGGTTAAACGCAGTTAACGTAAAAGTTATCTAAGCTATATATTCAGTACAATTCAAAAAAAAGGTTGCCCCAACGGGCAGCCTTTTTTTATGCAATAGTGTTTCAAAAGCATTGGTATATATAAGGTTATGCTAGTTGTAAGTATGTAATACAAGACTAAAAGTAGGAGGGTAATAGGATAGGATGTAGAGGGTGATGTAGACGATTTATAACTTTTTTTAATAAAAACAAAAAATAAATAAGAAAAAAACGAAATATTAAATTAATGGCATTATCTTTGTAATCTATTAAGTATTAATAAAATAAATTATATTACGATGAGTAAAGGTACAGTAAAGTTTTTCAACGACACAAAAGGTTTTGGATTTATCACTGAAGAAGGAGTTGATAAAGATCATTTCGTACACATTTCTGGATTAATCGATGAGATTAGAGAAGGTGATGAGGTTGAATTTGACTTACAAGAAGGAAACAAAGGATTAAACGCAGTTAACGTAAAAGTTATCTAAGATATATATTCAGTACAATTCAAGAAAAAGGTTACCTATAAAGGTAGCTTTTTTTTTACGCTAAATTTACCCTAAGTTAAATAGTACCTTACAAAGGGGAGGCAAGGCTTAGCTACGTGTTAGGCTGGTTTTAGCATCATGTTACAAACAAAAAAAAGGTTGTCCATTTGGACAACCTTTTTTACTAGTATATAAGTGAAACTTATTTTAAGCTCTCTAATAATTTTTCTGCAACTAACTCAGATGATGCTGGGTTTTGTCCAGTAATTAAATTACCATCTTGAATAGCGTAAGCTGACCAGTCTTCTTTTTTAGAATAGATTCCGCCATTTTCAGTTAGCATATCTTCTACTAGAAATGGGACAACGTCTGTTAATCCAACAGCAGCTTCTTCAGTATTAGTAAATCCTGTTACTTTTTTACCATTCACTAATGGTTTTCCATCAGTTCCTTTAACACCCTTTAATGCTGCAGGCGCGTGACATACAAATGCTACTGGCTTATCTTGTGCGTTAAACTTCTCGATTAGTGCAATTGATGTTGCGTCATTTGCTAAATCCCATAATGGACCATGTCCACCTGGATAAAATACAGCATCAAAATCGTCAACATTAATATCTGATAATTTATTAGTGTTTTCAATTTTAGACTTAGCGTCTGCATCTTTATTAAAACGCTCTGTTGCAGCTGTAGCCGCATCAGGAGAATCACTACTTGGATCTATTGGTGCAGCACCTCCTTTTGGAGTCGCGATAGTAATATCAGCTCCTTTGTCTAATAATGAGTAATATGGACTTGCGAATTCTTCAACCCAAAATCCTGTTTTCTTTCCTGTGTCTCCTAATTGATCGTGAGAGGTTAATACAAATAATACTTTCATAATTTTTTCTTTTTTTAATTCTGTTTTTACTTCTGAAACTTTTTCAGAGGGTGTTTCGTTTTTATTGTCTTTACAGCTTGATGCTGTTACTATTGTTAGCGTTAACGCTAATGCTTTTATTACATTCATTTAATTAGTGGTCGACGTTCTTGTTATTAACTTTCTAACAATTTAATCTTTTTATTTTTAATTATTAATGTCAGTTTGAGCGCAGTCGAAAACTCATTACAGTTCTGCTTTGCTAGCATTTCGACTTTCGGGCAATAGACAGTTTTGTTTATTACATTTCGACTGCGCTCAATATGACAGTTTTGTTTATTACATTTCGACTGCGCTCAATGTGACAGGTGTGTTGCTATATGACCCTTATTGATATTACAGTTTTATAATTAAAAACTTTTAATTTAAACTACTAGTGTCAGTTTGAGCGCAGTCGAAAACTCTTTACAGTTCTGCTCTTACTAGCATTTCGACTTGCGGGCAATGGACAGTTATGATTTATTACATTTCGACTGCGCTCAATATGACAGTTGTGTTGTTATATGAGCCTTATTGATACTACAGTTTTATAATTTAAAACTTATAATTTAAACTACTAGTGTCAGTTTGAGCGCAGTCGAAAACTCATTACAGTTCTGCTTTGCTAGCATTTCGACTTTCGGGCAATGGACAGTTTTGTTTTATAACATTTCGACTACGCTCAATGTGACAGTTATGTTGTTATGTAACCCTTATTGATATTACAGTTTTATAATTAAAAACTTTTAATTTAAACCACAATTGTCAGTTTGAGCGCAGTCGAAAACTCATTCCAGTTTTGCTCTTACTAGCATTTCGACTTGCGGGCAATGGACAGTTTTGTTTTATAACATTTCGACTACGCTCAATATGACAGTTATGTTGTTATGTAACCCTTATTGATATTACAATTTTACAAATAAATACTTTTAATTTAAACCACTATTGTCAGTTTGAGCGCAGTCGAAAACTAATTACAGTTCTGCTTTGCTAGCATTTCGACTTGCGGGCAATGTGACAGTTATGTTGTTATGTAACCTTTATTGACATTACAGTTTTATAAATAAAAACTTATAATTTAAACCACAATTGTCAGTTTTGTTTACAACATTTCGACTGCGCTCAATATGACAGTTATGTTGCTATATGACCCTTATTGATATTACAGTTTTATAATTAAAAACTTTTAATTTAAACCGCAATTGTCAGTTTGAGCGCAGTCGAAAACTCATTACAGTTCTACTTTTGCTAGCATTTCGACTGCGCTCAATATGACAGTTATATTATTTAATAGTCCTTATTAATGCGATTACCAATTGTCAGTTTGAGCGCAGTCGAAAACCTTAGAATGTTGCGTTTATAGCATTCCAACCGCGCCCATTGTGACGTTTTATATTTAGTAAGCCATTTTTACTATTTTCTCAACCTTATCCGGAGATAATGTTTGGTGCTCTCCTAATCCTGTCCAACCACGATCTGTAAATCGTTGAGAGATCTTTTCGGCAGTACCTTCATAATCCTTAGTATAATCTGATAATTTAGTATCAATACCTAATTCATGGAAAAAAGCAACTGTTTTTTCAATAGCAGCATGGGCTTTATCCTCCGTACTACCTTCGGTAATATTCCAAACGCGTTCACCATATTGTGCTAATTTTTCTTTTTTGTCTTCAAAATTAAAGGTGTAGTGGCTTGGTGCAATCACAGCTAAAGTACGTGCATGATCGATACCAAATAAAGCAGTTAACTCATGACCAATAGCATGAACAGCCCAATCTGTAGGTACTCCTTTTTGGATCAATCCGTTTAACGCCATGGTGCAACTCCACATAAAGTTTGAAGCAGCTTTATAGTCTGTAGGATCTTTTAATACTTTGGGAGCAACTTCTACTAAGGTTTGTAAAATACTCTCCGCAAAACGATCTTGTAATAAAGCACCAATAGGATACGTCATGTATTGTTCTAAGACGTGTGTAAACGCATCTGTTAAACCATTAGCTAATTGACGTTGTGGAATAGATTGTATCACCTGAGGGTCTAAAATTGAAAACTGAGGAAATAAACCAGGGCCACCCATCGCTAATTTCTCTTGTGTTTCGGCTCTAGTAATTACGGCGCCAGAATTCATTTCAGATCCTGTTGCTGGTAATGTTAAAACAGTTCCGAAAGGCATTCCTTTTTCAGTTCTGATGTTTTTTGACAAAATATCCCATGGTGTATCACCATCGTAGAGCGCGGCAGCGGATAAAAATTTAGTCCCATCAATGACAGAACCACCACCAACAGCTAGTAAATACGTAATATTTTCGTCTTTAATAACCTGTAGCGCTTCCATTAAAGTAGCGTACTCTGGATTTGCAGGAATACCTCCAAACTCAACAACTTCAACAGTAGCTAATGCAGTCTTAACTTGGTCGTATATTCCGTTTTTCTTAATACTTCCTCCTCCATAAAGTAATAATACCTTAGCATCTTGAGGGATTTCTTCTTTTACTTTTGCTATCGTATCCTTTCCAAAAATAATTTTAGTAGGATTTTTAAAATCAAAATTGTTCATCTTCTTTTCTTTTAATTCGTTCTTTTTTATTTTCTAAACACACACTTAAAGTCCACGTTATGGGACAGGAGTGGGGCTTTAGATTTTAACAATCATTTTCCCTTTGTTTTTACCTTCAAATAGATCGATAAAAGCGGTTGGGATGTTATCAAAACCGTCTACTATGGTTTCAGTATATTTTAATTTGCCGTCCGCTAACCATCCTGCTAGTTTTTGCATGGCTTCTGGGAATTTATCGGCATAATTAGAGACAATAAATCCTTGCATTAACGCACTGTTTTTTACTAAAAAGGGTTGTACACTAATACTTTTAGGTAATTCGGTTTCGTTATAAACAGAGATTGCACCACAAATAATGAGTCTAGCAAAATGGTTTATATTGAATAATACAGCATCAGATATTGGACCTCCAACATTATCAAAATAAACATCAACACCATTTGGGGCTAGTTTTTTTAAGTCCGCATTAATGTCTGTACTCGTGTTATAATTGATTCCTGCATCAAAACCAAATTTGTCTTTTAGCATGTCAATCTTCTCGTCGGTACCTGCAATTCCTATAACGCGAAGTCCTAATATTTTTGCTATTTGACCAACAACACTTCCAACAGCGCCCGCAGCTCCAGAAACTACAATCGTCTCACCTTTAACAGGTTTACCTATCTGAGTTAAACCTAAATATGCAGTTAGTCCTGTCATTCCTAAAACACCTAAGTACGTGCTTAGAGGGGCTTTAGATCCATCGACTTTATTTAAACCTTCACCATTAGATATTTGTTGTGTGGACCAGTCTAATAGTCCAGAAACGTAGTCACCTTCAGAAAAATCATCGTTTTTGGATGCAATAACTTTAGCGATCACACCAGATTGTACGGGCTTGTTTAATTGAAAAGGAGGGACATAAGACTTAGCATCGCTCATGCGTCCTCTTAAATAAGGATCTACAGAAACGTAAGCTGCTTCTAAAAGTACTTCTCCAGAAGTGATGTCTAACGTTTTATCTTCTGAGGTGAATTCAAAATTTGAAACCGTAGGTTTTCCTTCAGGTCTGTTATTTAATACTATGGTTTTGATCATGATATTTTAATTTTAAAGTTGAATGATTTCAACATTTATATTTCCTTTAGTCGCTTTAGAATATGGGCAAACACGATGCGCACCTTCAATAATTTTTTTGGCGTCTTCAGTCGGTAAATTATCAATTTTGACTTTTATGACTGCTGACAATCCAAAACTACCATCGTCTTGTGCGCCTAAAGTAGCCTCTACAGTTGTTGTAGATTCTAAGTCGATTTTTTTAGCTTTAGCAACCATGATAAGGGCATTGTCAAAACAGGCAGCCCAACCAGCAGCAAATAATTGCTCTGGATTGGTATAACCGTTGTCTTGACCACCAAACTCGACAGGGACAGATACTTTTAAATCCAAGACACCATCATTCGTTTTTACATGACCGCTTCTTCCGCCTTTAGCGGTAGCTATTGCTGTGTAATTAGTTGCTTTCATTTTAATACTTATTCAATTACAGTCACTAATTCGGACATAGGTTTTCTCACTTTTACTAAGTTTACTAACCAGTCTTCATCTTCTTTTCTATACCCAATAGGTAACATTACAGCGCTACGTAATCCTTTTTCGCGTAAGCCTAAAATTTTGTCTACTGCATCTGGTTCAAAGCCTTCTAAAGGCGTTGCGTCTACATCTTCAAAAGCGGCTGCTGTTAATGCTTCAGTAAAAGCGATATAAGCTTGTTTTGCAGCGTGGTTAAAGTTTTCTTCTGGATCTTTTTGAGGATACATTCCTAATAACATTTGACGGTAATTTTCCCATCCTTCATTTTCGAAACCACGAATCTCGTTAGTTAAATCAAACATGTGGTTAATACGCTCTGGAGTATACGTATCCCAAGCAGCAAAGACTAATAAGTGAGAACAGTCTGTAATTACCGATTGATTCCAAGCTACAGGCTTAATTTGTTCTTTAATATCTTGATTTTTAACTACAAAAATCTCAAAAGGTTGTAAACCACTAGAAGTTGGAGCTAAGCGCGCTGCTTCTAAAATACGTTCTACTTTATCTTCTGCTACTTTTTCGCCATTCATTGCTTTTGCAGCATATCTCCACTTTAATTTGTCTAATAATTCCATAAGGTTAATTTATTTTTTTAATTGTTTTTAGTAATTCTTTTAATATCGTTTGAAGTGATAATGACTTCGGCATGGCTTGTACTATTTGCTAAATTGATCATGGCTTGTGCCATATTTCCTGGGTCAGTGATTTTATATTTTTTCAATTTTCCAATAAATAGAGGTTGAATAATCCTAAATACTGCTAATCCTATTTTTTCTAAGGTTCGGGATTCTTTACGATCACCACCAATTAAAGAAGGACGTAGTATAAATGTCTTTTGAATGTCTTGTTTAAGAACATCACGTTCCATTTCGCCTTTCGTTTTATTATAAAAGACACTACTTTTTGGATTAGCACCTAATGCCGAAACGACCAAAAAAGTATCTATTCCATTGGCTTTGACTAGTTTTGCTGCCGCTACAGGAATACCATAATCTATTTGTCTATAAACGGACTTGTTAGGCGTTTTTTTAGCTGTTGTACCAATACAACAGAAGACTTGGTGTGCTTTAAAATCAGCTTTAAACTGTTCTAAATCCAATAAATCACCTATAAATTGCGTGACTTTAGTAGGTAATCCTTCAATTTTAGAACGAGAAAACAACTTGATCTCTGAATAGTCCTCGTTTTTAATTAATTTGTCCAGTAAAAGGCCGCCAGTTAAACCTGAAGCACCTAATATGATTGCTGTTTTTTTCATGTTAACTACAAACTTTTATGCTGCTCCATGCAGATTGATAGGCTTCGTCTAAATGGGTTTGGTCTAATTTAAATGCACCACGTTTTTCTGTCATCATTAAAAAGGATAAAGGATTAATGGCGTAGGCGTATAATAAATAGTCTGACAGTGGTTTTATGATGCCTTCTTGTCTACCGCGCTGCCAAAGATCGAGTAGTGGCTGCAGGTGTTTTATACCTTCCTGTCTGCTTTGTTCGTCAATCATTGGCGTATTATCACATTGCGCTAAAAATAAGGCGTTATCACACTCTTTAAGTTTAAAATCGGCAATACGTTTCCATATTAATTCAAAACCAGCTTCAACCGACATGGTAGGATCATAAGTCTCGAAAGCGTATTTTGTGTAGTCGGCTTTGACTTCGACGTAAGTCTTATTTACTAAATCTTGTTTATTTTCGAAATACAGATAGATAGTAGCAGGAGAGACGTTAGCCATCTTTGCTATTTTACTCATTGGTGTCGCGTGAAAACCGTTGTTGTTGACCAACTCGATCGTCGCTTTAATCAATGCGTTACGTTTATCAATACTTTTTTGAAGTTTTGCCATTACGCGTTAGTTTTATAAAGTTTATAAGACAAAGCAATTAAAACAAACTGTATCGGTAATCTTATCATTGCGGCCTTATGACTACCAATGGCAGGGGTGTCAGAAAATACGTCCCAAATATGTATTGGTAAAAAGAGTAGCATTACAATAAAAATACCAAAGGCAGCTTTACTAGCAAATTTTGGCACTAATAATAACAAACCTAAAAGCACTTCAATGACACCAGAAGCGTAAATAATACCTGTTTTATAGATTAAAAAATCTGGTACAAATGCATTGAAAAATGCTGGTTTTATAAAATGCTGACTTCCTGCATATATCATAAATACAGCAAGTAACACTTTTAATACAGTCCAAATTAGTTTCATTTCTTTGTTTTATATGTACAAAGATACTTTAAAAATGAATGTTCATTCTTTTTTTTAACAAAGAATTATAAAAAGACTATCCGCTAGACTTTTATATAGGAGAGAAGACTGTACTGTGTTGGCGGATAAGAAGTTGTTACGCTAATTTGAGTCTATACTAGAAGTGTTATAACGTGTGATATCTTGTGAGTATCTACTATAGTATGATCACTAATTTAAAATAATCGGATACTAATTACTAGATGCTTATCAGGTAATTTTTACTAAACATTTTATCGTAAATATCTTTACTGAACATATAGAGTTGGGCTGGTTTTTTTGAAACGCCAACTTGTTTTTCGTCTAATGCAATAATATACTTTTTGTTAATTAATTTACGTCTAAAGTTTCTGTTATCAATGTCTATATTTAAGATGGATTGGTATAAATCTTGAACTTCATTAATAGTAAATTTGTCGGGCAGTAATTTAAATATAATAGGTTCTGATAGGCATTTCACTTTTAAATCTTCATACGCTTCAAGTATAATTTTTTTGTGATCAAAACCTAATTCTGGAAGGTTGTCAATAGGAAACCAAGTTGCTTTGTTAGTGATGCTTTCTAGATTAACATCTTCCGTTTTTAGTAAAAAGTAATAAGCTATCGTGATAGTTCTTAAGTTGAATTCTTCATTTTTGATCCATATCAAATCCTTTTCATTCATCAATCGGTCTGGATTACCAAAAGCTTTAAACTGTTTTTTATATTGATTGGTTAAACCGGTTAATTCTTTTAAAACACGAGTAGCGGTATCGTCTAAGGTTTCTGTTTTATAGACGTGATATCCTGTTAAAACATAATCATCCACTAATACTTTGTTTTCAGCTTCTAAAAAACGATGTATTAATAATAGGTTTAAGGATTTAGAGGTGATATCATATCCAAAAACAACACAATCTACAGATATATTTAAAATTTTTTCTGGTGCCATACATTCATTCGATTAATAAGAGAGACTTGATTTTAGTGTTACCAATGTACATAAAATTTAATTAAACGTCATTTGTACATCTATTGATAAGATGCTGGTAATTGTAAAAAAGGCAATTTAGTGGTAAAATAGCATACTTAAAAGTTAAAATAACATATTTTTTAATCTAAATATTAGGGTTTTATGATTTTTTTATAATACATTTGAAAAACAAACGTAAAAATGACGTTTATAAATTAATCTTAATTTTAAACTATAATAAGATGAACGTAAGCACAATACCATTATTGGACCACAATTCAATTATTAGAAAAAATAAAAATAAAAACGTATTTTTATTAGGGTTAAGTCTATTACTGTTTTTTGGAATTACTAGCGTTTCTGCTCAAGAAGAGATAGTAGAAGAGGTGGTAGAAGTGACCGACTATGAACCCTTTAGTATTGGAGCACATTTAAAAAACATGCATACTTGGCATGGGTTTGTTGTGCATCAAGGGGCTGTAATTGCCACTAACATTGAGTATAATTCAAAAAACGAAAAATTTACTTTTGGTTTTTGGGGTGGTGCCAGTTTTGCAGGTGCTGATATAGTCACTAATACAGGAGAAACAGTAAGTGCTTTATATAAAGAGTTTTCAATATATACTAAATATCGTTTTTCAGATACATTTTTTATTGAAGCGGTATCACACAATAATTACACAGGAGTAGAGGAACGAGGTGATAAATTGCACTATTGGAGTTATGATAAAACACAAGGTTACAATTTTGTAGACTTAAATTTTGGCTACAACATTACCCCTAATACACTATTATATTTTGCGACCATTATTAATGGTGGTTCTGGAGATTATCAAATTGAAACGGATGGTGCTTTAGAAGAGTCTTGGACGCATTATTTTGAAGTGAGCAGTAAGGTGTGGGAAAACAAAAACGCCAGTCTATCTTTATTTGCAGGTGGTGCTTGGTCTTTTATAACGGATAAAACATTTTATACGGAAGGTGCAGGAAATATTATAAATGTAGGTGCGACCTTTAGTAAAGCAATTGCCATTAAAAATTTCAAATTGCCAGTGGATGTTACCATGATGTGGAATCCTGAACAAGAGAAAACAGTATTACAGTTAGATATTACTTTATTTTAAATGTATATAATGCTTTAATTAATAGTTAGAATTATGAAAATTAAAAACTTAAAAATCGCGCTTAACAAATTAATAGTTCCAATAATGGTATTGGCATTAATTAGCAGTGTCTCTAGTTGTGTAGAGCATTTAGACTCCAGTAAAGCAACTGCTAATAGTGGAGATGATGGTGGCGAAATATTTAAAAGTGCTCTAGATCTAACCGGTAAAAAAATAGGGTATTGCACACCTTCCTTAAATGCACCGTATTATCAAGCCTTATTGCAAAGTATAAAATCGACTACAGAAAAAAATGGGATGATTTTTTACTCGGCAGACGGTCAGGATGATATTAATAAGCAAATAGCAGCGGTTGAAGATTTAATTACTAGAGGAGTTGATGCTTTACTATTAAACCCTAAAGATCCTGATGCTTTAGTTGGAATAACCAAAGTGGCCAAAGCAGCTGGAATTCCGGTCTTTATAATTGATAGTTCTATTAATCCTTCCGCAGATTTTGTAACCACTATCCAATCTAACAATTTGGCTAATGGCGAATTAGCAGGGGCTTGGTTAGCAAAAAAAATGGGGAGTACACCAATGAATATTGCTTTATTAAGTGGGAATGCTGGAAACCCAGTAGGTAGAACACGTAAACAAGGTTTATTACAAGGGATTACTGAAGAGCAGTTAAGAACACAGGGAAAAATAAATTTGAATGTTAAAACACAAGCGTATACGGAGTGGTCTTATGCTGGTGGTTTAAAAGCGATGGAAGATATTTTAGTGGCGCATCCAGATATTAATGTGGTTATTACCGAGTCTGATGTTTGTGTATTGGGCGCTATAAAAGCAATTGCTCAAGCCGGGAAAACAGATGATATTTTAATAGTGGCAGGTGCAGATGGACAAAAGGAAGCGATAAAGTATATAATGGATACCGATTTTTACGGTTGTACTGCAATGAATAGTCCAGTGCAAATTGGTAAGAATGCTGTAAAACATGCTGTAGAGTATATGAATGGGAGAAGAGATTTTGATAAAAAATCGTACACAGCACCTTTATTGATTACTAAAGAAAATGCTGCCAAGTATTATAACCCAAATGCTTTATTTTAATATTTAAGAGGATGTATTATGAAAACTTCAGAAAATAAATACCGTCTTGAAATGACAGGAATCTCCAAAAGTTTTGGTGTGGTTTCAGTGCTTAAAGATGTGAACCTAAAAGTGAAACCAGGTGAAATACATGCGTTGTTAGGTGAGAATGGTGCCGGGAAATCAACCTTAGTTAAAATATTAAGTGGTGTCCATCATAAAGATTCTGGAACAGTCGTTTTAGATGGAACAGAAATTAATCCTAAAAACACACATGAAGGTCAGGTTTTAGGAATTAGTGTTGTGTATCAAGAATTATCTTTAGTCAACGATTTGTCCGTCGCAGAGAACATCTATTTACACAAATTGGGGGCGAGTAAATTCTGGATGAATTGGGATAAAATAACAAATGATGCACAAGCTTTAATTGATTCTTTAGGTTTTGAAATTGATGCTTCAGCTAAAGTAAGAGATTTAAGTATTGTTCAAAAACAAGTTGTAGAGATTGCAAAAGCACTTTCTGAAGATACTAAAGTGTTGGTTTTGGATGAACCGACAACCGTATTTGATCCAACAGATATTAAAAAATTATTTGACAACCTTTTTAGATTACGGGACCAAGGGATTTCTATCATCTATATATCACATCATTTAGACGAGATTTTTAAGATAGCAGATTCGGTTACAGTCTTAAGAGATGGTGTAGATACAGGAAGTATGGCGGTTAAAGATACTGATACGGATGGTGTTATTCGCTTAATGATCGGTCGCGAACTTAAGGATTTATATCCCGCTAGAAGTGTTACGATTGGACCAGACCCTATTTTTGAAGTTAAAAACTTAACCGCAAAAGATACGATAGTACATGATGTGTCTTTTTCAGTAAGACCAGGAGAAGTATTAGGTATTGCTGGTTTAGGAGGTAGTGGGAGAACGGAAACTGCTAAGTTAATTTTTGGTGCAGATAAAAAGAAGTCAGGCACCTTATTATTAAACGGTAAAGAGATTAAGACAAAATCTCCTGTAGATGCTGCTACTCACCAAATTGGCTTTGTGTCTGAAGACAGAAAAGAAGAAGGTGTGTTTTTGCCATTATCCATTAGACGGAATATTAGCGTGACTAGTTTTAAATCTATTTCTGGTAAACTAGGTTTTATTAAGGTGGATGACGAGTATAAAAATGTTTTGGGCTTAATTGAAAAATTGAATATCAAAGCACCAAGTTCTGAGGTTAATGTTAAAAACCTTAGTGGTGGAAATCAGCAAAAAGTAGCCTTAGCAAAATGGTTAAGCATCGATAGTAAAGTCATTTTTATTGACGAACCGACAAGAGGTGTTGACGTTGGTGCAAAAATAGAAATCTACAACCTAATTAATGAAGTCGCTAAAAAAGGGGTTGGTGTAGTTGTAATATCATCGGACATGCCAGAAATTATGGGGATTTCAGACCGAATTTTAGTGATGCATAAAGGTACGGTTTATGGCGAGTTGCAGAAAGCGCAATTTTCAGAAGAAAACATATTACGTTACTCCATCGGTAAGCAATTAAAATAATACAACTAAACAATAAAACATTTTCGTTATGGCTTTAACAATAAAAGAACAACTAAGCAGTCCTGGAGGCATACTAAAGTTTTTAGTAAAGTATAATACTATATTTATTTTCCTTTTATTAGTCCTGTTTTCAGCACTGATTTCTGATGTGTTTTTTACATCAGTAAACCTTTCCAATTTATTAAAACAAGTGTCAGGTATAGGTATTATTAGTATTGGTATGCTTATCGTAATTCTAACAGGTGGAATTGATTTGTCTGTAGGGTCCATGGTTGCTTTACTCGCAGTCACCTTTGCTATTTTGATTAATCTTATAATCTTACCACTAGCCATTATATTTACTATAGCTATCGGTTTTGGCTTGGGGAGTATTTCTGGGTATCTGGTAGCTTATCAAAAAATGGCCCCTTTTGTCGCCACCTTAGCCTTAATGACTATTGCTAGAGGTTTAGGATTTATATATTCTAAGGGCTCTCCAGTTACTTTTAAGACAGCAGGAGGGGTATTTATGTCAGACTTTGCAAATAACGCAACACTAGGGATTCCTAATATAGCTATCGTCTTTTTTCTTATTGTGATTGTAGCTATGGTTATGTTGCGTTATAACGTGTTTGGGCGCTTAATAATAGCGATTGGAAGTAACGAAGAAGCGTCACGATTATCAGGTATTAAAGTCAATAAGTATAAGTTTTTAGTGTACGCTATTTCTGGTGCTTTGGCAGCGACCGCAGCAATAATTGTAGCCTCTAGAACTAATTTAGGATCGCCAAATATGGGGATGTCATGGGAATTGGATGCTATTGCAGCTGTAGTTATTGGTGGGGCTAGTTTAAATGGTGGTCGAGGAACAGCGATAAATACATTAATGGGAGTTTTGATTTTAGGTTTAATAGGGAATATTTTAAACTTATTAAATGTACCATCATACCCACAACAAGTAGTTAAAGGAGGAATTATAATATTTGCGGTTTTACTTCAAAGATTTGAAAGCAAATAAACACACGATTAAAATGAAAAATTACAAATTAAACTCTGCAAACCTTTCAAACCTTTCTGAAAGAATTGCTGTACCGCAATACGATAGGTCTAAAGTTAAAACAGGTATTGTACATGTTGGTATTGGTGGTTTTCATAGAGCGCATGAAGCGTTTTATACAGACCAATTATTACATGATAACTCAGTGACTGATTGGGGAATCTGTGGTGTCGCTTTATTAGATTTTGACACTAAAATTTATAACACGTTAAAAGCGCAAGATGGTTTGTATACTTTGATTGTTAAGCAATTAGACGGTACACATACCAACCGTGTGATTGGATCGATAGTAGAATGTTTGTTTGCACCAGAAGACCCAATAAAGGTTATTGAAAAAATGGCAAGTCCAGAGGTTAAAATCATTTCATTAACCATTACAGAAGGTGGTTATAATTACAATGAAGCGACTAAAGCCTTTGATTTTACTAATCCTTTAATTCAACATGATTTAGAGCATCCAGACTCGCCAAAAACTATTTTCGGGTATTTGACGCAAGCTTTAAAATTGAGAAAGGAAAGAGATATAATAGGTTGTACGATTCAATCGTGTGATAATATTCAGGGCAATGGACACATGACCAAAAAAATGTTATTGAGTTATGTTAATACAGCAGAACCTGATTTAGTAACGTGGATCGAAAATAATGTGTCATTTCCAAATGCAATGGTGGATAGGATAACGCCTGCAACTGCAGCGATAGATAGTACTATTTTAAGTGAAACTTTAGGTGTTGACGATGCTTGGCCAGTAGTTTGCGAGCCTTTTAAACAATGGGTTATTGAAGATGACTTTATAGCGGGGCGACCAGCATGGGAAACCGTTGGAGCGCAATTTGTTGATAATGTAGTGCCTTATGAGAAAATGAAACTAAGTTTATTAAATGCGGGGCATTCTGTATTAGGTATTCTTGGGGCATTAATCGGATATAATACCATTGACCAATCTGTTAGTAATCCTAATATAAGTGCTTTTTTAAATGCTTATATGGATGTAGAGGTAACGCCGACGTTAGGTGATTTGGAAGGCATTAATTTAGAGGATTATAAAAAATCACTATTAGAGCGTTTTGGAAATATTAATATTAAAGATCAAATAGATCGTATTTGTTCGGAAAGTTCAGCCAAATTTCCAATTTTTATTTTACCAACGGTCCAATCTCAGTTAGAAAGTAAAGGGTCTGTGCAATTAGCAGCCTTTGTAGCAGCAGCTTGGGCTATTTATAGTTTAGGTAAAGATGAGAATGGTGTGGATTTAATTATTAAAGATGCCATGCAATTGGAGTTAAAAGAAAAAGCTTTAGAAGCTAAAACTAATCCAACTGCATTTTTAGAAATAGACTCTATTTTTGGAAACCTTAAGACGTCTTCAGTTTTTGTTGAGGCGTATATTGAAGCTTATCAAGATATTGAAAAGCATGGCATTGAAGTAGGCGTAAAAAATAGAAATGCTAACCATTTTACAAAGATCTAATGAAAAATATAGTTTGCTTTGGAGAGGTATTATGGGATGTTTTTCCAACACATAAAAAAATAGGAGGTGCGCCATTAAATGTGGCATTACGTTTACAATCTTTAGGTAATAATGTGTCTATTATTAGTAGTATTGGTGACGATAAAAAAGGAGTTAAAATTAAAGAGTATATAGTAGCGCAAGGTGTAAATGCAGAACACCTCCAGGTTGACAAAAAATTGAAGACAGGAAAGGTAAAGGTGATGCTTAACCAAAAAGGATCTGCATCTTATAATATTATGTTTCCTCGTGCTTGGGATGCTATTAAGTTAAATGAGTCTAATAAAAAAGTGACAGAAAAAGCAGATGCTTTTATTTATGGAAGTTTGTCAGCAAGAGATGATACCTCAAGAGACACATTGTATGCGCTTCTAAAATTAGCCAAGTATAAAATTTTTGACGTCAATCTTAGAGAACCATATTATACAA
Organism: Olleya sp. HaHaR_3_96; assembly: GCF_019278545.1. Classification (NCBI taxonomy): domain Bacteria; kingdom Pseudomonadati; phylum Bacteroidota; class Flavobacteriia; order Flavobacteriales; family Flavobacteriaceae; genus Olleya; species Olleya sp. HaHaR_3_96. The sequence goes on along the minus strand of NZ_CP058987.1, from coordinate 3,044,023 downwards.
CAGATGTTTTAAGCGATTTGATGGAAGCTGCAGATTTTATAAAATTTAATGATGATGAAATTTTTGAAATAGGAGAGCAGTTAAAGTCTAAAACACATGGTCTTGAACAGAATATTAAGTTTATAGCAGAACATACAAACACGAAAACGATTTGTGTTACAAAAGGACGTCATGGTGCTATTTTATATTATAACGACACTTATTATTATAATAGTGGTTATCAAATTGAAGTGGTTGATACAGTTGGTGCTGGAGATTCTTTTTTAGCAACACTTATTAGTAAACTGCTAAAAGGAGATAACCCGCAAGAAGCTATAGATTTTGCTTGTGCTATTGGTGCTTTAGTGGCAGGTAGTGAGGGAGCAAACCCTAAGTTTACGACAGAAGATATTAATGCGTTTATTAACCCTAACTAAATAAGCGTATTATATTAAATAGGATTGATAGTGCTATTTAAAAGGCTTTATGTTTTCATAAAGCCTTTTTTTTTGTTTGTAATTGTATATAAATTAATAACCGAACATCATTTTTAGATGCTAGTTGTAAATTAACCATTTTACCCCCTGAAAACAGGGTAGCTATTGTTTAGTATATTGTTTAATATTGCTACTTAATATATACTATTATTCTATTTTTGCCTCGAATGACTCAATTTATCAATTGCAACTTTAAAAAAACACTCCTCTTTATTTTTGTTTTGCCATCATTATTATGGTCTCAAAATGAAAATAATTTTACCATATTTGGGCACACGCCTGAAGTTGTAAGTAAGCAACTATACAAAAGCTTACGCAAGGCAAAAGCGCCTAATGATCGACTTGTTCTTTTGGATAGTATTGCAGTCCAATTTTTGCCATCTAATAATGCTGATTCTCTTTTTTATTATGGAACAGAAATTAAAAAAGAAGTTTTAAATCTAAAAAATAGTACTGTTTTAAAAGATAAATATAATTTAAAGGCGTTGTATTACAGAGGGTTGGGAGCGCAAAGTATGGGTTTTTTAGATGAGTCTATTGGTTATTTTATAGAGGGGATTACATTAGCAGAAGAGAATAGTATAATATTTCAGCGGTTTAAATTAGCTTTAGCAGAGACTTATATTTTAAAAGAAGAATTAGAGAAGTCTAAGGCTATTTTAGATGAGTTAAAGCCTATTTGTATAGCTCCAAAAATGTTGCTTTATTTTAAAACAACGCTTTCTAATTATTACATATATACTGGTCAATTTGAGAAAGCGGAACAATTAATTAAAAACACACTACAGTCCATAGATAAAGCGAAGTCTCTTAAAGTGTTTTTGAGGTTAAAAACGATTTTAGGTCGTTTAAAACGAATGAGAGGACAGCTTGATGAAGCTTTGTCTATTTTTTATGAAATTAAAAATCAAACTTTAAACGAAGGTTTTTTCGATATTTACATCGCTATTACTTTAAATGAAGGCGAGGTGTATAATGTTAAAGGTGACTATGAAGTTGCTGAAATGATTCTGAGTACAGCCTATGTTAACGCTATACAATGGAATCAGTTAAATTTAGAACAAAGGGTTATTAGGGCTTTGACAAAACTTTATGTTTCAAAAGAGGATTATAGAAATGCATATCATCTTAAAACAAAATTAGCAGCAATAAATTATAAAGTTATAAATAGCCAGAACCAACGCTTTATTAAAGACTTTGAGTTTAAATATGAAACCTTAAATAAAGAAAAAAAGATACTAACTCTACAAGAAGATAAAGTCAATAAAGAACGAGAAATAGAATATCAAAAGACAATAAAATATGCTATTCTTATTGGTTTTTTTATCTTACTTATTCCGATAATATTATTATTAATCGTGTATTATCAGAAGTTACAAACACAAAGTTTATTGGCGAAGCAACAGGAGGTATTGAGTCAAAAAGAAATGACTTCAATCCTACAAACTCAAGAACTAGAACTAGTAAAGAATACGATTGTTGTTCAAAATAAAGAACGAGATCGTATTGCTAGGGAGTTGCATGATAGCATAGGCGGTAATATTGCAGGTATAAAACTACAAATGAATAACCTTCTAGATAGTAATCCTGAAGTAGGCACATTATTAGGGCAATTAGAAAAAACGTATCAACAAGTTAGAGATATCTCTCACAGTTTAATTCCTAATGAGTTTAAAGAGAATAATTTTACAGCTTTAGTTAAAAATTATATTGCCACATTAAAACAAAACAATACAGTAGTTATTAATTTTGATGCGTATCCGGAAAATGCGGTTAATGCTTTGAGCTATACATTGCAATCTAATATTTTAAACATAGTAAAAGAATTAATTACTAATGCTTTTAAACATGCTAGTGCTAACGAAATAGACTTACAAATCAGTGTCCTTCAAGAAGAGAATAGTGTTGAGATTTTGTATGAAGATGATGGTGTTGGTTTTGAATTAAAAACGACAACCAAGGGAATCGGAATACAAAATATAGAATATAGAGTTAAAATATTTAATGGTAAACTTTCAATTGATTCCGCATTAAATAGAGGTACAGTAATAACAATAAGCATTCCAAAACAAGACTAATTTTATGACAGAACAGTATAACATAATTATCGCAGACGACCATAGTATGTTTTTAGACGGGTTACGAAGTATTCTTTCTGAAGAACAAAATATAACAATTGTTTTAGCAGCAACTAAAGGGACACAGGTTGCTAAGTATCTAGAGATTAATTCTGATGAAAAAATAGATTTAGTCATTACTGATATTAACATGCCTGAGATGGATGGGATTGCTTTAAATAAAGTAATTAAAGAACAGTTTTCTACTGTAAAAACTTTAGTGGTTAGTATGTTAGAAGAGCCAATTAAAATACAAAGTTTAATTGATGCAGAGGCTAATGGATATTTGTCTAAAAATGCTGAAAAAGCAGAATTATTAAAAGCAATAAAAACTATTCTTAGTGGAGAAAATTATTTTTCTCCTAGGATTAAAAATATTGTTATGGAAGCAATGTTTGTCGCTAGATCTCAGCCTGACATTTCTTTAACTAAAAGAGAGAAAGAAGTATTAAAACTTATTGCTAAAGAGTTTACAACTAAAGAAATTGCTTCTCAGTTGTTTTTAAGTACACATACAATAGAGAGTTATCGTAAAAATTTAATTTCAAAACTAGAGGTTCGTAACATTGCTGGGTTAACTCGTTATGCTATCGAGAAAGGGCTAATGGATTAGTTGAAGTTTATTTTGGATATCCCTGAAAGTAGGGAGGTAAATTTCACTACATTTGGTGTCTAATAGATTTAGAAATCTATGCAACTTTGCACCATAACAAATAATAAACTAAAAATTAAACATTATGATTTACGGAATTACATTAATCCTTTTAAGTATCATCGCAGTACCATCGCTAATTTTAGCAAAAAAGCCTAACGCACAAGAATTATTAGATAAAATTGAACCTTACCAAGGTTGGATTGGTTTGATTTTTTGTTTAGGTGGTATTTGGGGTATTATTTCAGCATTTTTAAACATTGGATGGTTAACAAGTTTACCAATCTGGTGGATTACACTTTTAGCTGGAAGTTTAGTTCAAGCAGTATTAGGTTTCATGTTAGGATTTGGAATGATTAATAAATTAATTTTAAGCAATAACGAGGCTGCTCAACAAAAAGCAGAAGCTTTAAGAGTAAAATTAGCTCCAAAATTAGGAAAGTTAGGGATATTCGGTCTTATTGTTGGTGGTTGGATGATTGTAGCTTCATTAACTTTTATGTAAGCTTTAAGTCGGTATTTATAAAATATATTAAACTAATAAAATGCGTTGTAGCGTATTTATAACCTGTCCGGCTTTAAGTTGGACAGGTTTTTTATTTATAGTATGTTTTGATCAATACATAAAAGACTTTTGGTAGCTCTAAAAAATAGTTTTAATCTATACCTTTACTATTGTAAAATGCTATTCCTTTTAGCATCTTTGTAATATGGTCTATCAGTCTATTACAAAACATATAAATACACATATCAATCCAACCGAGAATGATATGCAAAAAATTAATGCCATTTTAAACGAAGTTTCCGTGTCTAAAGGCCAGTTTTTATTAAAGCCAGGGACTGCTGTTAAAAACGAGTATTTTGTTGTTAAGGGGTGTTTAAAAGCTTATTATATAGATGATAGAGGGAATAGACATATTATTCAGTTTGCTGTAGAGAATTGGTGGATTGGTGATTTTGAAGCCTTTTACAATCAAGCACCAGCAAAATTATATATCGAAGCTATTGAAGACGCACAGTTACTATCTATTAACTATGATAGTCTTCAAGATTTATATAAAGAAGCGCCAATTTTTGAACGGTATTTTAGAATACTAATAACAAAAGCCTTTATTTCTCAAAGTAAACGCATTTTGTCTACGCAAGAAAAAAACACGCAGCAGCGTTATTTAGAGTTTTGTCACTCATATCCGTTAATAGAAGATCGTGTACCAAATTATGATATCGCGAATTATTTAGGCGTGACTCCGGAAAATTTAAGTAGAGTTAGGCGACAGATAAAAAGTTAAATCTATCTTAATTGATATAGGTCAATGGTAATGCAGTATTAGTAATGTAACTTTGTAAGTATTAATAATTTACAAAACATAATAATGAGCACTCAACCCTTATTAACGCCTTATAATAACAATTTAAATCTTAATAATAGAGTCGTTATGGCACCGATGACGCGCGGTCGTGCTGATAACGAAGGTAAAGTCGCAACAGATGAGTTGCAAGGTTTATATTATGAGCAACGCGCTTCTGCAGGATTACTAATAACAGAAGGTTCTCAAGTATCAGAGAAAGCTGTGGGTTATATAAATACGCCTGGAATTTATAGTGAGGCACAAGTCGAAGGATGGAAAACAGTAACTAAGCGTGTACATGATAGAGGCGGAAAAATATTTATTCAATTATGGCACGTTGGACGTATGTCACATCCCGATTTTCATAATGGCGAATTACCGGTATCGGCTTCTGCTATAAATCCTAATGCACAATCATTTACTCCAAGCGGCTTTAAAGATACGGTCACGCCAAAGGAAATGACTCTTGAAGATATTAAGACAACGGTTAAAGATTTTCAGAATGCTGCCGCAAATGCCATAAAAGCGGGATTTGATGGCGTAGAGATTCATTCTTCAAACGGGTATTTATTTCAACAATTCTTTAATGGCTGCTCTAATAAGAGAACGGACGAGTATGGAGGAAGTAGCGAAAATAGAGCGCGTTTCTTTTTTGAAGTTTTAGACGCTATGAAGGCTGTTATTCCTCAGGAGAAAATTGGCGTTCGTTTTAATCCATCATTACACGGTATGTTTGGAATTACTTTAGATGAAGACACGATTCCGACATTTGAATATATTATTAAAAAATTAAACGATTACAATTTAGCATACGTACATTTATCAGAACCTTTTACAGATGTTTCTGAAGTCCCTTTTGCGGTAACTGAAATTGCAAAACATTTTAGACCTTTATATAATGGGACTTTAATGATTAATACCGCATTTGATAAAGACAAAGGAAATAAAGTTATTGAAGCTGGTGATGCCGATTTAGTAGCGTATGGAAAACCATTTATTTCTAATCCTGATTTAGTAGAACGTTTTGAAAACAATTTAGACTTAGCAGCGTGGGATCAAGAGACATTTTACACAACAGGAGTAAAAGGGTATACAGATTACCCAAAGGCGTCTAAATAATAATAGTTTAATTTAAAACACACAACATGAAATTTACAAGAAAAGCAAACGCAGAATGGAAAGGTAGTGGTAAAGATGGACAAGGAAACTTAACGACAGGAAGTAAGGTTTTAGATAAGACAAACTATTCATTTCATACACGCTTTGAGGATGGCGAAAAAGGAACCAATCCAGAAGAATTAATAGGAGCGGCACATGCAGGTTGTTTTGCTATGCAATTAAGTTTTTTATTAAATGAAAGCAATTTTATAGCAACTACTTTGGATGTTGATGCTACCGTTACTTTTGAGGATGGTGCGATTACGAAAATCACACTAAATTTGGTAGGTGATGTCCCAGAGATTGATGCAGAACAATTTCAACAAATAGCACATAAAGCGAAAGCGGTTTGTCCTGTTTCGAAAGCACTAAATACAGAAATAGAATTAAAAATAACATTAAAGAAATCAAAATAATGGCAACGACAACAGTAAAAGCATATGGAGCAACAGGAGCTACCGAAGATTTAAAACCGTTAGATATTCAACGAAGAACAGTTGGGACAGATGATGTAAAGATAGATATCACGTTTTGTGGTGTATGTCATAGTGATATTCATACCGTAAGAAATGATTGGAAAGGGTCTACATATCCTGTAGTTCCTGGACACGAAATTATTGGTCGTGTATTAGAAGTTGGTTCAGGGGTTACCAAATATAAAGTAGGAGACAGAGTAGGTGTAGGTTGTTTAGTGGATTCTTGTCAAACGTGTGCCTCTTGTGAGCAAGATTTGGAGCAGTTTTGCGAAAAAGGAACAACGTGGACGTATAACAGTCCAGATAAGCATATTGAAGGTGCGCAAACTTACGGTGGCTATTCGACGTCTGTAGTTGTAGATGAGAAATTTGTACTACGTATCCCTGAAAATTTAGACGAGGCTGCAACTGCCCCTTTATTATGTGCAGGAATTACAACTTGGTCGCCTTTAAGTCACTGGAAAGTTAAAAAAGGAGATAAAGTAGGCGTTATTGGCTTAGGAGGCTTAGGGCATATGGGTGTGAAGTTTGCACATGCATTAGGTGCTCAAGTGGTTATGATTACAACGTCTCCAGAAAAAGGGAAAGATGCTAAAAGATTAGGCGCGCACGAAGTATTGGTGTCTAAGGATGCCGAGGCCATGAAAGCACATCAAGGTAGTTTTGATTTTATCTTAAACACCATTCCTGTTGGTCATGAAATGGACCCTTATTTAGGATTACTTAAAATTGATGCTACAATGGTATTGGTTGGGGCAGTAGAGCCTTTAAAACCGTTTCATGGAGGAAGTATCATTGGAGGACGTAAGCGTATTGCAGGATCTTTAATTGGTGGAATTAAAGAAACGCAAGAGATGTTAGATTTTTGTGGAGAACATAATATTACTAGTGACATCGAGGTGATAGATATGCAGGATATAAATACTGCTTATGATCGTGTTACAAGTAATGATGTTAAGTATAGATTTGTAATTGACATGAAATCTCTTAAAGCATAATACTTAAAATACAGTGAATAATAAAACAGCATCTAATTATAATTAGATGCTGTTTTTGTTTCAGTTAAATTAAGTGACAGTAGTATTAAGTGGTCTTGCTTAAGCGGAATGGGGTAAAGCTTATAAATACTAATGTGTAAATAAGTAGGAGTAAGAGATACCAAGTGTTTGAAACTAGGTCTAAGTAATCTATTTTCCCATTGGAAAAACTTAAAATCATTAAAACTTGTGCACCATAAGGTAAAAGACCTTGTGTGATACAAGCAAAAATATCCAAAATAGAAGCTGTCTTTTTATTATCTAATTGGTAATCATCATTTATAGTTTTTGCAATAGGTCCAGTAATTATAATAGATACCGTGTTATTTGCAATGGCCATATTAGTCGTACTGACTAACGTTGCAATTCCAAATTGAGCCGTCTTTTTATTCTTGATTAGTGTTTTTATTTTGACTAGTATAAATTCGATACCACCATTTTTCTTTACTAACGCAGCTAAACCTCCAGTAAGTAAGGATAGTAAGAAAATTTCTGTCATACTTGTAAAACCTGTATAGGCGATTTTTGTAGACTCGATAATTGTAAAATCACCATAAAAAACACCTAAAACCCCTCCAAAGACAACACCAAGAAGTAGCGTTATAAAAACATTAACGCCGATTATAGATAAAATAATGACTAATAAATAAGGTAATATTTTAATTATAGAATAGCTGTAAACTACTGTTTCTGTTTCAGCTGCTTTTAAACCAAAACCTTGAAAAATTAATATGGCAGCAGTAAATAGAGCAGCTGGAACAGCAATTTTGATGTTCTGTTTGAATTTATCACTCATCTTACAACCTAAAGATTGTGTGGCGGCAATAGTCGTATCCGAAATAACGGATAAGTTGTCTCCAAACATACTTCCACCTAGTAAGGCTCCACAAAGTATACCAAGATCTACACTACTTTTATCTGCAAATCCAACAACTATTGGAGCTAATGCAACAATGGATCCTACAGAAGTACCTGTAGATACAGATAGGAATCCTGCAATTATAAAAACACCAAAATAAATGTAGTGTATGGAAATATAATCTAATCCAAGATTAACAATAGCATCCACACTTCCTGTCGCTTTAGTAATGGCAGCGAAAGCACCTGCTAACAAATATATTAAACACATGGTTAGAATTTTATCGTCACCACAGCCTTTTAAAAGCGTTTTAATTTTAGAATTAATGGATTGCTTAAACATTAAAAAGGCGACGATAATACCTGCGATAACAGCAATAGGTGCAGGAAGCGCATAAAAATCGTTTTGATAAATACCAACACCTAGGAATGTAAAAACAAAGACCAGTAATGGTATTAATGCTGAGAATTTTGGAATAATTTTAGTTGACTGTGCCATTTTTCTTTTTCATTTTAAAAAGGATATAGCAGCTAGTAAGTAGAAATATGAGTTAACATTTGTTCCAAATACTTGGCTTATCTATTTAGCACCTTGCTTGTTATTGCAGGTTGCTATCTCCTTTTTTGAGATTCTTGATAATTAATTTAAGAGCACAAAATTAGTGCATAAACGAATAGGCATATCTTAAAAAATGTTAATTTTTAATACTATTTTAAAACTTAAGGTTTAATGATTTAGCACTTGTTATAGCAGATTAAAGCGCGAATTTCAAGTTTTGCGTTATCTAGAAAAAATCTCATCGATAAATAACGGGGTTTTGTATAGTCAATTGCCGTAAACGTCTATCGCTTTATAATAAGATTATATATAGTTACACCTTTGAAGTGTTAAATCAAAACACTCAAAAAAATGAAATTATATCTAATCCTAGCAAGTCTATTCTTCGTGCAGTTTTCTTTTGCGCAAGACGCTTCAACTAACACAGCATCTAAGGTGTGGTCTTTAGAAGATTGTATCACGTACGCCATAGAAAATAACATTACTATAAAAGATGCAGCTTTAAATAAAAGCATTGCCGAAATAGATTACAGTAAAGCAAAGTCATCTAGATTGCCGAACCTGTTTGGTAGTGCGTCTCAAAATTTTTCTAGCGGAAATACTATTGATCCTATTACTAGTAGTTATGTTACAGATCAAATAAACAGTACTAATGTTGGTATAAACAGTTCTATGACCTTGTTTCAAGGCAATCAGATTAGCAATCAAATTAAACAAAATAAACTACTGTTAGAGCAAAGTGTGTATTTGGAAGAAGTAGAAAAGAATAACATTGAGTTAAATATTTTAGAAGTCTATTTACAAACGCTTTTTAGTAAAGAAAGCATCGCTATAGCGGAAAACAATTTAGCAGCTTCAGAAAAAGAAGTACTAAGAGCAAAAGCACGTTTAGATGCTGGTACTATTGCATTAAGCGATTATACTGAAGCACAAAGTCAAGCAGCTACAAACAAGTACAACGTTATTGCTTCTAAAAACGATTACCAACAATACATCATTCAGTTAAAGCAGTTATTAGAATTATCACCTTTAGAAAATTTAGAGATTGAAACCATTGATGAAAACATGGATTTAATTAATCTAGAAATCGATAAAAACCAGTTATACAATAACGCTATTGGTTTTTTACCAGAGATACAAGCTAGTAAATTAAATATAGCTGCAAACGAAAAAGAATTAGACATCGCAAAAGGTGGTTTTTTACCAACGTTGTCTTTAAACGGAAGCGTTGGTTCTGGTTACACAAGTATTAATGATAATACGTTTTCAGATCAGTTTGATGTTAATTTTAATCAGAAAATAGGACTATCGTTAAGTATTCCAATTTTTAATAGAAATCAAACTAAAGCAGCAGTTAAAACGGCATCAATAAATATTGAAAAAGCTGAGATTCAAAAACAGAATACAGAAAAAGAAGTTTATAAAAAAGTAGAAACAGCGTATCAAAACGCAGTGTCTGCGCAAGAACAAGTCATTGCAGCCGATGCCTCTAAAACAGCAGCAGAGCAGTCTTACAAACTAGCACAGAAAAAGTATGAATTAGGAGGTTTAAGTACAACTGATTTAGTGATTAGTCAAAACACCTTTACTAATGCGCAGCAAAACTATTTACAATCTAAATACTTAAATATTTTATACCACCAATTATTACAATTTTATCAAGGAAACGACATCAAACTTTAAACCATATCATTATGAACCTTCCATAATTTAAATTCGATATCTACGGAAATGATTATTTGGAAACACCATGTGACCGAACAAAAAACAAAATATATAAACTCATGAAAAATAAAAAAAATATAATAATAGTAAGCATTGTACTTGTAGTACTCGCTATTGCAGGATACGCATTATTAAAAGGAGACGATGCTATTGTAATTGAAGCTAAGACCGTTTTAGCTAAAAAGGCTAATGTTACCACCATGGTTACTGCAACAGGTACAATGGAGCCTATTACGCAAGTTGAGGTTGGTACACAAGTGTCTGGAGTTGTAGAAAAAATATATGTGGATTATAACAGTGTGGTTACGGAAGGACAATTAATAGCAGAATTGGATAAAACCAATTTAAATGCAGCAAAAACGCAAGCACAAGCAGCGTACGATAATGCGGTTAGCCAAAGAAACTACACACAAACGATTTACGACAGACAGAAAACGTTATTTGATAATCAAGTGATCAGTAAATCAGATTTTGATGATGCGACTTTCAACTATCAAACAGCAAAAGGAACGGTGACGCAACGTTATTCAGATTTACAACAAGCCAGAACTAATTTAGGTTATGCAAATATTTATTCGCCTATCGATGGTGTGGTTTTATCTAGAGCTATTGACGAAGGGCAAACGGTGGCAGCAAGTTTAAGTACACCAACGCTATTTACTATTGCTCAAGATTTAAAAGAAATGCAAGTAGAGGCAGATGTAGATGAGGCAGATATAGGACAAGTAAAAGAAGGACAACGCGTCACATTTACAGTCGATGCTTACTTAGGTGAAACCTTTGAAGGTGAAGTAACACAAGTAAGATTGGATCCAACTGTTACTTCAAATGTAGTAACGTATACCGTTGTAATTAAAGCAGATAACCCAGATTTAAAACTGAAGCCAGGATTAACAGCAACTATTTCAATTTACACATTAGAATTAAATGATGTATTAACTGCGGAAGCTAAAGCCATCAACTTTAAACCAGAAAAAGAAGTCTTTGCAAGCTATAATTTACAACACCAATTAGAAGCTAATAACACTGAAAGAACTAAAGAAGGAACAACACTTTGGGTATTGGAAAGTAGCGGGTCTATTTCACCTAAAGCAGTAACACTTGGCGCAAGTGATGGTGTAAATGTACAAGTATTAAGTGGCGTTTCAGAAGGAGATAAACTTGTGTATAGTTTAAAAGGCGTTTCAAAATCGGAGGCCAGTGTTTCCGCTAAAAGCGAAAGTCCGTTTATGCCACAAAAACCAGGAGGTAACAGGAAAAAATAAATAATCATGAGTAAAGCAATCATAAAAATAGAAGATTTAAAACGAGAGTTTACCATGGGAACCGAGACGGTTCATGCATTAAGAGGTATTTCGTTTGATATTAAAGAAGGGGAATTTGTCACTATTATGGGATCAAGTGGTTCAGGAAAAAGTACCATGCTTAACATTTTAGGATGTTTAGATCAACCAACGTCTGGAACCTATGAAATTGATGGTGTTCGAGTGAAAGATTTATCTAGAAATGAATTGGCAACTATTCGAAACGAGAAAATTGGATTCATTTTTCAATCTTATAATTTATTAGCTAGAACATCGGCTATTGAAAACGTAGAATTACCACTGTTATATAACAGTAAAGTATCTACAGAAGAACGTAGAAGACGTGCTATTGAAGCTTTAGAGAAAGTAGGATTAGGAGAACGTTTACATCATACACCTTCGCAGCTTTCGGGAGGACAACAACAACGTGTGGCTATTGCCAGATCGTTGGTTAATAATCCAGTAATGATTTTAGCTGATGAAGCCACAGGGAATTTAGATACAAGAACGTCGTATGAGATAATGGCGTTATTTCAGGAGTTGAACAAACAAGGGATTACAATCACATTTGTTACGCACGAGCCAGATATAGCTACATTTAGCAGCAGAACTATTGTGTTAAAAGATGGTGAAGTGATGCAGGATTATGAGAATCATAACATTCAATCTGCAGCAAATGAATTGGCTAAATTACCTAAACAAGACGGTTAATTTTGAAATGCCATATCAAAATTCTAATATGAATTTATATGTAATTGTGGCATTCCATTTGACCTTAAAAAAACAATAAATATAAACAGATGAGACTATTAAATTTATTTAAAATCGCAACAAAAGCCATCATTCTTAATAAAACAAGAACCTTATTAACGATGCTTGGGATTATTATAGGTGTGGCTTCTGTTATTGCGATGTTAGCTATTGGAGAAGGCTCAAAAGAGAGCATTCGGACTACCATATCAAGTATGGGGTCTAATATGATAACGATAAAAGCAGGTGCGGACACACGAGGCGGTGTAAGGCAAGAGGCAAGTGTTATGGAATCGCTGACTTTAAGTGATTATAAAGCCATTAAAGCGCAATCGACTTTACTAAGTTATAGCACGCCAGTGGTAGAAGGTAAAGGACAAGTTATTAATGGGTCTAGCAACTGGCCATCCTCGATTTACGGTGTTAATCCTGAGTATTTAAACATCAAAGTGGTCGATTTACAAAGTGGGAGTATGTTTACAGATGCTGAGGTTCAAACAGCATCTAAAGTGGCTGTAATAGGTCAAACGGTTGTAGATAATATATTTCCTGATGGTCAAGAGCCTGTAGGGCAAATGATTCGTTTTAATAATATTCCGTTTAAAGTCATAGGTGTTTTAGAAGAAAAAGGAGAGAACACCTTTGGTCAAGATCAAGACGATGTAGTCATTGCACCTTATACAACGGTGCAAAAACGTATTTTGGCTATCGATCATTTAAATCAGATTATGTCATCTGCTATTAGTGAGGAAGATGCGCCAAATGCTGTTTTAGAAGTCTCTAAAATTTTAAGAGAACAACACAAATTAACCGATAGTGATACAGACGATTTTACTGTGCGTTCTATGGAAGAGTTAATTTCAACCTTCAGTTCAACTAGTGAAATGCTAACAATACTGCTAGTTGCGGTAGCTAGTATCTCTTTATTAATTGGAGGAATTGGGATTATGAATATCATGTATGTTTCCGTAAAAGAACGTACAAAAGAGATTGGGTTACGTATGGCTGTAGGAGGAAAGGGCTCCGATATTTTAATGCAATTTTTAATAGAAGCCATTTTAATAAGCATAACAGGTGGAGTTCTAGGTGTATTATTGGGGCTTGGAGCAACGGTGTTCATAGAAAAATTCTTAAATTGGCCTACAAGCGTGGCTATGTATTCTATAGTCATTTCTTTTGCAGTATGTGCTGTAACAGGTATCTTTTTTGGATGGTATCCAGCTAGAAAAGCATCGGCTTTAGATCCTATAACCGCGTTGCGTTACGAGTAATTACTTGTTAACTTAAATCAATATATTAAACTGAATTAAAGAACTAATGTACAAGAATAAAAACATAACCATCTTTTTACATCTGCTAGTTTGGCTAACATTATTTAGTTTGCCTTACTTGTTATCTTATAATCAAGATCAAGAGTTAGATAGAGTTAAAGCACATTTTTGGATTCCTTTGTTCTTTTCGGCTATTATCTTTTACTTCAACTATTTTGTGTTGATAGATCGTTTTTTGTTTCCTAAAAAAACGTTATTATTTATAGCGGTTAATATTGCATTGATAGGATTGTTCTTGTTTTTAAAAGAATATATTGAAGATAACTATTTTCAAGATATTTTAAAAAAGCGTCTCGCAAATACCGAGAGAACAGAACCTCCATTTAAAATGGCAATGTATATACAATTGTTATCATATTTAGCACCTTTATTCTTTTCAGTAGCATTAAAATCAACAAAACGTTGGGCTAAAACAGAAGCAGAACGTAAGGAAGCAGCTAATTTTAAATTGAAGTCGGAGTTACAGCATTTGCATTATCAATTGCAGCCACATTTCTTTTTTAATTCTTTAAATAACATTTATTCTTTAGTTGATATTTCGCCAGATCAAGCAAAATCTTCGATTCACAGTTTAAGTAAGTTAATGCGTTATATGCTGTATGAGACTAATTTAGAAGTGGTTCCGCTTAGTAAAGAAATCGATTTTCTTAAAAAGTATATCGATTTAATGAAGCTAAGAGTGTCCGATAAAACAAGTGTTAGCTATAGCTTTCCTATTAAAGAAACTGGTATTCAAATAGCACCATTATTATTTATTTCATTAATCGAAAATGCGTTTAAACATGGTGTTTCGGCGACTAAACCAAGTACTATTGATATTAATATGACTTGTGATGATAATACTGTTTTGTTTTCAGTTGAAAACCATAATTTCCCAAAGAAAACTGATGATAAAAGTGGTTCTGGTATAGGACTTCAGAATTTGGAAAAACGTTTAGAATTATTGTATTCGGATAAATTCAGCTTTAAAACTATTTTAAAAGATGACCACTTTTTAGTCACTTTAAAAATTGAAACCAATTAATTTTAATACTAATCTCATGAAAAATACGTCTATATTTTTCTTTTTTTTAATACTGTGCAGTACTCTTTATGCGCATGAGCATGGACATGGAACTCCTTTAAAACAATGGGAATTAACAAGTACTAATAAAACAATTCATGCTGATTTTATAAAATATGAAAATGATCAAGTTTGGCTTATGGATGGCAACCATACTGTTCAAACTTTTCAAATTTCAGACTTTTCCGAAGCAAATCAAAAATACATTAAAACTAAAAGTGAATTAATCGCTTCTTTAAATAGTAATGTTGCTGTCAAAACGGATTCTAAATCAAAATCTAGTTTTAATATAGGGCTTATTACTTTAGGTGTCTTTCTTTTACTCTTTTCTGTTTTTAAACTGATAAAACAAAAAAAAGCGGTGTACTTAACCCACGGTGCACTTGGTGTTGTTTTGCTTTTGGTGGTGTCGTGCAAAAACACGAGTACAACTAAAGCTATTACGGCGCAAGTACCAGCAAATAATGTGACATTGATGCAATCCTTTTTTGAAAAATTTGACGGTGTTACAACACATACAGACGACAACTATCTGTATATTTCATCAAATGGGTTACCAGATCATGACATGATGGTTGGTATTACAAATTGGCAACAACAAGTGCCTATTAATCAAAATTACACGGGTGATAATAGTTGGGCGATACCTACACACCCAAAAATGGCAGAACAGCCATTATCTACCAAAACCAATTTACTAAAAGGCGCGATTGCAGTTGCGGTAAATGGAATTCCTATTTTTAATCCTTTAAACAATAGAGGTGAAGATGCTAATTTTATTGGAGAATTAGATAATTGGGGCGGTCATTGTGGTCGGGCAGACGATTATCATTACCATTTATCACCATTGCACTTGCAAGATCAAGTAGGCGCTGGCAATCCAGTTGCTTATGCTGTAGATGGTTTTCCTGTTTATGGAGAAACAACTGATGTTTTAGATGAATATTTAGGAAAGACAAACGCAGATGGCTCTTATCAATATCACACTATTAAAGAATATCCTTATTTAATTGCTGGTATGAGAGGTGAAGTGATATTAGACCCAAAAACAAAAGCGCCAGAAAATCAAGTATATCCACAACCTAGAACACAAGAATTAAGACCGGCTTTAAGACCTCTACGAGGTGCTGAAATTATTGGTTTTAAAACTTTAGGAGAAAATTCATATGCGTTAACGTACAGTTTAGATTCGGAAGAACATATAATAAATTACAAATGGGACAATGAAGATAATTACAGCTATCAATTTATAAATCCTGAGGGTACAGCAACTGTTGAAACCTATAAACCAAGAGAAAAATGAAATATTCAAAATTAATAATACCCATTTTTTTTATTAGTTTAATGTCTTGCAATAACAATAAAAAAGCAACTACAAACGTAAATCATGATGATTTTAAAACCATCCATTCCAATTTTAAACTAAAGAGTATTGCTATAGAGAATGGTGTTTTATTAAATGCTTACAAATGTGAGAAAAAGGTAAATGCTATTGAAAACTCCATTCCATTGTCGTGGGAAAATGTTCCAGAAGGCACTAAGTCGTTGGCAGTTGTGATGTATCATTATCCGAAAAAAGATAATAAAACAGAAATTAATTCCTATCTATTGTTGTGGGATATAGATCCTGAAACAACAGAAATACCATATAAAATGGCATCTAAAGGCAATTGGTTTATGGGATCTAATAAGGATGGAACAGCAATATCATACACATCACCTTGTTCTCATGGAAAAGGTAAACACGAATACACTATTGCACTTTATGCCTTGTCAGAAACACCTGCTGCTTTACCAAAAGAACACAGTTTAAATGTTGACTATAATGTGTTTATGGATGCATTGGCTACTGTGGATATTGTAGATAGAACGACTTTAACATTTATAGACTCTAATTAAAAACAATCATAAAATGATACACTTAAAAAATACGACACTACTGCTTGTTTTAGCCTGTTTTACAATTATAGCTTGTAAAAATGGTGAAAACGGAAAAAAAACAACACCAGAAAATTTAGAAATATATAAAGGTACAGCATCTGTATCTCAAGGACCAGCGACAGTGTTAATTGAAAATATATTTGAATGTGATAGAGGTAGAGAAGCGCCAATTGGTACATCTACTGCAACAGATGGTAGTAAATGGACAGTTCCTGCAGAAGTAAATTTTACTGATGATAGTTTTCCTTTTGCATCAGATTTGTTTAATCCATGTACAAAAGTAGAATATAGATCGGCAGACGAAGCTTTAGCAGCATTAGACGGAACAGATATTATTGAGGTTGATGCCGATGGTGAAATAGTTACAGCCTATGTATTTGCCGATAACTATTTTGAAATGTATATTAACGGAACTCCTGTAGGTAAGGATAATGTGCCGTTTACGCAGTTTAATTCTAACATTGTTCGATTTAAGGTAAATACACCTTTTACAATTGCCATGAAATTGGTAGATTGGGAAGAGAATAGTGGCTTAGGCTCTGAAGCCAATAGAGGCCAAGCATTTCATCCAGGAGATGGCGGTATGGTCGCTGTTTTTAAAGATGCTAAAGGAGCTATAATTGCGACAACAAATGCTGATTGGAAAGCGCAAACATTTTATACAGCACCTTTAAGAGATTTATCTTGTGCTAGTGAAGAAGGGACTTTAAGATTAAGTGAAACATGCAGTACAGAAGATTCTAATGATGGCACATCATATTACGCCTTACATTGGAAAACACCTTCAAATTGGCAATCTGCAGATTTTGATGATACCAAATGGCCTAATGCTACCGAGTTTACAAACAATACTATAGGTGTAGATAATAAGCCTTCTTACACTAATTTTACAAATATTTTTGATGATAGTACAGTAGACGCTCAATTTATATGGTCAACAAATGTTATTTTAGATAATGAGGTTATTGTTCGATACACTGTAAAATAAGTTAGGACTACTTTTAATATATAAACCAAACGTATGAGCAATATAAAAATATCTTGTGTTATTGTAGATGATGAGCCTATGGCGCTTAATTTAGTAGAAAGTTATGTAAATAAAACACCGTTTTTACAACTAAAACAAAAATGTAGCAGTGCGATTGAAGCAATGGAGTTTATAAAAGAACAGCCTGTTGATTTGTTGTTTTTAGACATACAAATGCCAGATTTAACAGGCATAGAGTTTTCTAAAATGCTTCCAAAAGAAACACGTGTGGTTTTTACAACTGCTTTTGATCAATATGCTCTAGAAGGTTTTAAAGTCGAAGCTTTGGACTATTTATTAAAACCTTTTGATTATGCTGAGTTTCTAGCAGCAGCCAATAAAGCAAATCATTATTTCTCGTTGTTAAAAGGAAAACCACAAAACGAAGTTTCCGAAGCAAAAGAATTTCTTTTTGTAAAATCAGAATACAAACAATTACGAATTAAGCTGTCTGATGTCTTATATTTTGAAGGCCTGAAGGATTATATTAAAATTTGGTTAAAGGATAACCCGAAGCCTATTTTAACCTTAATGAGCTTAAAATCTTTGCAAGAAGAACTCCCAGAAACTCAGTTTTTACGTGTGCACCGTTCTTTTATTGTATCGTTAAAAAACATAGAAGTTATTGAGCGTAGTCAAATTATTATCAATGATCAACGTATTACGGTTTCTGAGCAGTATAAGCCTGCTTTTTTGGAATTTGTAAATAATAATTCACTTTAAAGCAAAATAACTATCTATTCATCTATATCTTCCTGTATTTGAAAGGTTGGAGCGCTTCACTCGGCTAATATTTCTGAGAATAGCTAATGCTCTGAGTACCTTTGTAACAACATAAAACCTCAATTAGTTATGAAAAAAATCACACTATCATTAGTTATAATAATAAGTTTATTTAGTTGTAATAGCGTTAAAAACGTAAGTACATCAAATTTGTCAGAAGCAACAGTATTATTGAGCTCATTAAACTCAAGCTCTTCAGTACAACAAATTGTAAGTCTTTTTAGTTTGTTAGATTCTAATAAAGATAAATCCATTAGTTCTACTGAAGCTATTGGATCAATTGCAGAACATTTTAGAGTTTTAGATGCGGATAGAAACTCAAGAATAGATATTACGGAATTAACAGGTTTGTCAAGGTTGCTGTAATAGTGTTTTTATTATAATTACGATATAAGGTTGAATAATATGGTCTACAAAATCATCGTTTTAGTAGATACAATTTAAGTATTGGTCTATTTCTATTTTTTTGAAAATTTATTCCTTCTATATTTAAACTATTGAAACAATATAGAGTCAAAGTATTGTTATAGAGTTACACCTTAAAACAATTAATTATGAAAACACTTATCAAAACATATGTGTTGCCAGTTGCTTTTTTATTAGCGTTGACAGTACAAGTATCAGCTCAAAACAGACGTGATACAAAAGAAAAAACAACAAAGACAACTAAAGCGGTGACAAAACGAACGGTTGCCGTAAGAGTGCCTAGTCATAAGGTCACTTATAAAACGCCTAAAAAGAAAGTAGTGGCTGTTAGAACTGTGCCAAACAGAACGGTTATTAATCACAAAGGGCATAACTATTATTATTCTAAAAATAAATTTTATACCCAATCAAGAGGACGCTATATTGTTATAGCACCAAAAGTAGGGTTCAGAATACAAGTGTTACCAGCAAACCATAAAAGGGTGCGTTTCAACAATCATAATTATTTTAACGTAAGCGGTATATTTTATACGCAAGTAAACAATGAATATGAAGTTGTTGAGCCAGAAGTGGGAACAGTTGTTTATGAGTTGCCAGAAGATTATGAAAAAGTGGTTTTGAATGATCAAACGTATTATGAGTATGCTAATGTGTTATACGAAAAAGTACAAGTCAATGGAACAAGAGCTTATGAAGTTGTTGGAATTATAGATATGGATTAAATTATTAAATTTTTTGGTTGATTTTTAATAATGGAAAAGGGGGTAATTATATAATTATCCCTTTTTTATTTAGAAATAATTAGGTTTTATATCTTTTGCTTCTATAACTTTAGTTTCAGTAATAAACTTCATAAAAAGATATAGTGACATATAATGGCAAATGAGTATTACGACCGTGAATGTCCTGGTGTAAAAAAAATATTCATTTATAGGTGATAATCCCAAGTTAAATATAGTTGCAATACCTGAAGTTAATAAGATGATACCATTGGCGTAATTATCATTTATATAGATGACAGCAAAGGTAAAGGCATAAATAAATAAGCATAAAGCACATACAAAAACAAAAATGAGATTGTTGTCAGGGATTTGGCCTATTAATAAATCTACAACAGCATAAATTAGATAACCAACAAGAGCAATACCTATAATAACAGATAAAGAAAGTAGGGATTTTAATTTGCTTTTAATTAGATACTTTTTAAGGAGCAAGGTGAATAGTATTAAGTATCCTGATGTTAAAAGAGATATGATATTAAAATAGTCGTGAAAAGAATAAAAAGTTAAAATATTAATACATAGAAAAGCTAGCATTGCCAGTAAAAATAGTGGTTCTGATTTTTTATGACGATTAGTTACATATTTTAAAATGATAGAAACAATTACTAGTGGAGAGCTGTAAAGTAGGTCTTCTTTTTCTAGTGTAATAGTTATAATCAAAGACGTTAAAAATGTGATAAAAAAGAAGACATCAAAAACATTACATTTCTTTAAAAAAAATAATGATTTTAATTTGTTTTTTGTCATTTTTACTAAGTTGTGTAGGGCAATTCTACCTCTACAATATAATTAATTGTTTTCTAAAAAACGATTAATTGTGATTAGAATCAATCTATAATATCGGTTTATTTAATTTGAATAACACTATTAATCTTGGTTTTTATAGTACTGTACATCATTTGATGTTTCAGTTATTTTGGGTTTAAAGAGTTACTTGTTAGCAATATCGAATATAAAATATTTTTAGTCCTTTGTTTGTTGTAATTTAACTTGTTTTACGATGAACAGTTATTTAATCAGTTGTAAAACAAGTGTTTACGTGTCGGTATTAATGTGGTGTGTTTTTTAGGGCTAAATGTATATAGCACTCCATTTAAAATTTATATAAATAAAAACGTAACCAATCTACTGTTTTTTGTGTACGCTAAATCTTCTTTTGCCAGTGAATGATTAATGCAATAAGATTTGAAACTAAAATTATTATTTTATTTATTAAATTTTTAAAAGCTAGTCTTAGATAAACACTCGCGTTTTGTGTTTATTAGTAAAATATGAAAAGGATAAGATGCTAAACAAGGTGATTGGCATAGTTGGTGGTTTTGGTACCTTATCACGCCTTGTTACTCGACGCGCAAACACCTCTTTTTAGTAACATATACTCTCCATTATTTTTAAATTCACGTATAGATGTTCCAGCGTAACGTCTAAACGTTTTAGATAAATGACTAACATCTGTAAACCCTAACTCGTCAGCAATTTGAGTTAATGTAAAATCAGAGTTTAGTAGTCTTATTTCTACTAATTTGAGCTTCGCTTTAATAATATATTCACGTAAAGGCATATTAACTTGTTTTTTAAAAAACTCGCTAACATAAGTTGGAGACATCATAAAGACATCGGACAGATTTTCGACTTTAAGCAACTCTGTTTTATCAATATTTTCATTAATATAAGTTAACATTTTTGTAATTCTATCATCCGAATTATTTTTAGGTAATTCAAAATAGCTCCCTTTTTTTACGTTCCTAATTAGTATTTCAAGAATGCTAGTCATTAGGCTTGTCACAAGGTTTATAGACGATTCTCCGTAGTTTCTAGATTCTTGCAAAATCATACTTATTAAGCTTTCTATATGGTTTCTATCTACATCATTCTTAATAATATCTCCTGGTAATTGGTTGTAATTTGATAAGATATAAGAAGCTTCTTTAAACCATTCATTTCTATCAATAGTAATGCGATTTATGTTTTTAAAGAATGAATCTGTGAATTTTAAAAACACAAATTGTGTAGGTTGCGCTATTGTAAATGAGTGGCATTTTAAAGGTGGTAACAAAAAGATGCTGCCTTTATTATAGGCGTGCTCGTTGTAGTTAATACATTGCGTTCCTGTACCGTTTTTAACTAAAACCAATTCAAAAAAGTTGTTTTTAACAGGGCGTTGTTTCCAATCTATTAATTCTATTTCTTGTATTTCGAAAGGTTTAAAAGCTTCAATTACTTGCATTTCTGTCTGATTTTTTACAATTTCTATTCAAATTTAGAGAAAAAAGAAATAACAACCTGATTTTTTATACTCATAACCTTTATTTATACATTAATATCCATTTAAAGTACATTAAAAGGGTTCAGTTCAACCATACCTTTGTATTGTATTTGAGACTAATCTTAAATCCATTTAAATATTATACTTATGAAGAAATCGTATTTAACAATTGTTGCAAGAATTTTAGTAAAAGAGGAACATAGAGCGTTTGTAAAAGCAGAACTATTAAAACTTTTAGATGTGACTAGAGCAGAGGAAGGTAATATAAGCTATGATCTACATCAGGATAATGATAATCCAAACTTCTTCATGTTTCATGAAAAATGGGTGAATCGTGAGTTATGGCAAAAACATATGGGTAATAAATATTTAGCGCATTATTTAAAAGTAACAGAAGGCAAGGTTGACGAGTTTATTTTAAATGAAATGACAGAAACGGTAAATTAGAAAAGTATACAGTTATAAATTATTTAATAGGGATTAGGATTTAAATTCTAATCCCTATTTTTGAATAAATCAAAACACTTTTAATGTTTAAACACCTTCAAAAACACTCCATTTTATCAATATCAATAAGTATCATATTTGCGTGTACATTGGTTGTGTTTTTTGCTACTGAAGCAAGTTATAATGCTATTGAAAGTGCTTCATTATGGGTGCGTAACTATTTTGGATATTTTTATCTGTATTTAGGTTTTGGTTGTGTTTTTGCGCTTTTGTTAATTGCGTTTTCAAAATATGGACGAATAAAACTAGGAAAGGCATCGTCTAAACCAGAATACTCTTTATGGTCTTGGACGGCTATGCTTTATAGTGCAGGAATGGGATCTGGTATTTTATTAAGAGCAGTGCAAGAGCCTGTTTTTATGCAACAAAAGCCGCCGTTTACTTCTGGTTTATCTGCGCAAACTGTCGCTTTAGAGTTTACGTTTTACCAATGGGGACTTACAGCGTGGGCTTTTTATGGACTTTTTGCAGTAATTGTTGGTTACGCCTTGCACGTCAAGAAAAAGAAGGTAAGAATAAGCGCAACTATAGAAGACGATGTTAAAAGCAAGACCTTAAAAAACAGTGTAGATGTTATAACTATTATAACGACTGTCTTTGGTTTGGTGGCTGCAATCGGATTAGGAACAACACAGATTAATGGTGGTTTAAATCATATTTCAAACCAAGATTTTGGACTAATAACTACAATTTTACTATGTGTGTTTATTTCTACTGTGGCTTGTTATTCTGCTTGGCAAGGTGTTAATAAAGGGATTAAAATATTCTCGAACTTAAATATCATTGTCACTTTTGCGATCTTGTTGTTTATCTTTTTTACCAGTGATGTAAAACAAATTTTAATAGCATTTTTTACGTCTACATATCATTATATAATCGATTTTGTGCCAATGAGTTTAGCGCTTGGCGATTATAATCCTGGTTTAGAATTCTTAACCGGTTGGACCTTTTACTATTGGGCCTTTTGGTTAGCATGGGCACCATTTACAGGTATATTTATTGCGCGTATTTCTAAAGGTCGTACCATAAGACAACTTCTATTGGGTGTTTTAATCATTCCGTCTTTGGGGACTTTTTTCTGGTTTTCCGTTTTCGGAACCTCTGCCTTTCAATTAATAGAAGAATGGGGAACTTATAATAATGAATTTAGCAACGTGTTTTCTTCCATTTTTGTATTCTTTGAACATTATCCGTTTGCGACATTTTTAAACATAACTTCAATTATATTATTGATCAGCTTTTTAATTACTTCTGTAGATTCGGCAGTATTTGTATTAAGTATGTTTACAGATAAAGGCGCTAAAAATCCAAGTAAAGCACATCGTGTTATCTGGTCTGTTTTTATTTTATTAGCAACAATAGCTTTAGTATTGTTGGGTAATATTAAGGCAGATATCAATGTTTTAGAAGCAGTACAACGTTTACTGATAATCACGTCGTTACCGTTCGCTTTCTTTATTATAATTATGTTGATTCTTTTTGTTAAGGACTTAAGGAAAAACAAAGCAATACCTCATAAAACAGAGCAGTAATTACTGTAAGTTTTTAGCTCTTTTTTCGATTAATATATAAACAATAAAAGTATGGATGTGTTTAGTCAACCTAACTTATTTTCTACAGATCAAGTCGTAAAAACAGTATTTGATTTACCAGGTGCAGATGTTACTTTATTCGAAAATTTCTTCAGCATAGAAGAAAGTAATGCCTTATATACAAGCCTATTAAATAATACAACTTGGGAGCAGGACCAAATGGCTATTTATGGTAAGCAAATAGATTTACCTAGACTTACAGCATGGTATGGTGATACGGATTTAGAAGTTGCTTATGTTGGAAAAACAACAAAGTTACGTCCTTGGACTGCAGAATTAATAAAAATCAAGGAACGTATAGAGCAGGAGGTCGATGTCAAGTTTACACGATGCTTACTTAATTATTATCGCGACGGAAAAGACAGTGTAGATTGGCATCAAGATTATGAAGTCGGTAAACGTAAAAACACGGTAATTGGATCGGTAACTTTAGGAGCCACACGACCGTTTCAGTTAAAACACGCCACACGCAAGGATTTAAAACGTATCGAAATTCCGTTAGCCCATGGTAGCATGCTAATAATGCAAGGTACGACACAAGAAAACTGGAAACACAAAATCCCTAAAACAGTAAAACCAATTTTACCAAGAATTAACTTAACCTTTAGATGGGTTCAGTAAATTTTTTTGGTATTAATAAAGGATTACGATGGTTTTAAAAGTATAAATGGTTGGCTAAAGTCAAGTTATTTCATGAAAATTAAGAAATATTTATGTTTTTCAAAGTCTAAAACCTCCATTTATACCTAATTCACCTTTTTTTATACTTCAATTTACCTGTGTACTGGTTTTATCTTTGTATCAAATTAAGAACTAATCATTAAAACATATAAAATGAATACACCAAACATAGCAAAAGAAGATATATTAAACGCTTTCAATTTTAGACATGCAACAAAGGAATTTGATGCCACTAAAAAGGTTTCCGATGAGGATATGAAATTCATCTTAGAAACAGCACATTTATCACCAAGTTCATTTGGTTTCGAACCTTGGCATTTTATCGTAGTTCAAGATAAAGAGTTACGTGAGTTATTAAAACCTGTTGCTTGGGGAGCGCCTTTAAAATTGGATACTGCTAGTCATTTTGTATTAGGTTTAAGTATGAAAGCGCCTATGGTTAAACACGATTCTGAATATATTATGCACATGATGAAGGATGTAAAACAATTACCACAAGAGGTTATTGATATGTATTCTACATTTTACAGAGAGTTTCAAGAGCGTGATTTTGATTTAGATACAGACAAAAAGTTATTCGATTGGTCTTCTAAACAAACCTACATTGCGTTAGGTAATATGATGACTGCTGCTGCTTTGACAGGAATTGATTCTTGTCCAATTGAAGGATTTCATCAAGAAAAAGCAGAAGCGTTATTAAAAGAAAAGTTCGGCGTAGATACAGATAAATATGGTTTATCATTTATGGCTGCTTTTGGTTACAGAAAATCAGATCCAGAATTCGGGAAATCAAGACGTAATTTTGAAGATATTGTAACATTTAAGTAAGCCGAAAATATTAAAAATTCGATCCAATCGTAATCATTAATAGCACTAATTTTATAAAACAAAAAAGCTATCGTTTTGGTGGCTTTTTTTGTTTACAATTAATTCTCTTCAAATAAAAACTCACCTTTGGTTTCGGCAGCGTGTAATCCCCAATCAACAATTAGGTTTAAAATCGGAACCAATGTTTGCCCAAACTCTGTAAGCGTATATTCTACTTTTAAAGGCGGTTTTTTAGTAAATACTTTTCTGTTTACTATTCCATCAGCTTCTAATTGTTTTAACTGTAAACTCAACGTACGCTCAGTAATACCAGGGATTTCTTTACGTAATTCATTATAGCGTTTTTTATCGCCTATTAAGTGGGTAAGTATAACACTCTTCCATTTACCGCCAATCAATTCCATTGCTGCGCTTGTTGGGCAGAATGATATTTTATCATTGATTTTAATTTTTGGTTTCTTTTCAAACAGTTCTTTTCTGTCCATTTCTTAAATATTAAATGTCTGACAAAGATATAAAGCTTTACTATAGTATGCAACTATACTTTTTATAGTGAAAATATTATTATTTATTGTGTTGTATTACAATGATTTATGATTATATTTTTATACTATACTTTGTGACCGTTATTGACACGTATCAACTCTATATCTATATTTGCACTATAATTTTGATAGTATTAATAATCAACAAGTTAATAAATAGTAAAAATGAATCTAACAGAAATATTAAACAACCGCTACTCAGCAAAAGAATTTGATGCAACTAAGAAAATATCAGATGCGGATTTTCAACAAATAAAAGATGTACTGCGTTTAAGTCCTTCTAGTGTAAACCTACAACCTTGGCATTTTTTAATTGCAGATACTCAAGAAGGTAAAGAGCGAATTGCAAAAGGTACAGAAGGATTTTTCAAATTCAATACACCAAAAGTCTTAGATGCATCTCACGTAATTGTTATCGCAGCTCGCACAGATGCAGATGAGGATTATATGAATAGCATTTTGGAGCAAGAAGACCAAGATGGTCGCTTTGCAGCACAAGAGTATAAAGATCAAATGCACGGTGGTCGTATGCTATTTGCAAACATTCACCGCTACGATCTTAAAGATTTACCACACTGGATGGAAAAGCAAGTGTATCTAAATATGGGCGCACTTCTATTAGGCGCAGCTGCCTTAGGTATTGATGCTTGCCCAATGGAAGGGGTAGACGTAAAAGCATTAGATGAAGAATTTAGCTTACGTGAAAAAGGCTTCACCACTCTAGCGGTTGTGTCTTTAGGTTATAGAAAAGACAGTGACTTTAATGCAAAATTACCAAAGTCAAGGTTTCCTGAAGAAACAGTTATTACTCAGTTATAATCAAATTTAAAACCATAAAAATTATGAAGAAGTTTTTAAAAATAATTGGAGGAATTATTGGAGTATTAGTGATTGCTGTAGCAGTCATATACTTCTTCTTTCCAAAGGTTCTTGTAGACCAAACCAATGCCAGCTATGCTCGTGCTGCCAGTCTTGAGAAAAAAATGATTGAAATAAATGGTTACACTGTTCATTTCTATGAAAGTGAAGGGGAAGATGATAAGCCAGACTTTGTTCTTGTTCACGGTATGGGAGATGATAAAAGTAGTTTTTTACAAACGGCTAAATTTTTATCAGAAGACTATCATTTAATTCTACCCGATTTAGCGGGTCACGGTGAAAATGAAAGAAAAGAAGGACTTGATTATTCCATAGATGGACAAGCAACTTTTCTGAAGTCCTTTTTAGTGGAACTTGGTGTAAGTCAATTTAACCTTATCGGTAACTCAATGGGCGGACATACCGCTGCAGCATATGCCATTAAATATCCCAATGACCTTACCAATTTGATCTTACTAGATGCTGCGGGTATTAAAATAGATGACCACGTTGTGTATGGTGGTTTTGGTAAAGAAATTGAAAACAAAGAAGAATTGGATGCTGTGCTTTCACGTGTCTTTTACAAAGTACCGGACCTTCCTGGACCTATAGCCGATTATATGATAGAAACGGTTAACAATAGTAAAGATTTTGTTGATGGTTCTTTAATTCCTGCTATTAAAAACGGAAAATATTTCAATCTAAAAGATGATGTACAATCTATAAAAGTACCCACATTAGTCTTGCAAGGTAGACACGATGAAGTGGTAATGTTTAATGTGGCAGAGTACTACAGAGACCACATCCCCAATGCGAAGTTAGTAGTTCTTGAAAACGCATCGCACTCTCCACAATTAGAAATTCCAGAGGAAGTAGCTAATGATATTAAAAAATTCATTTCTAACACTAAATAAATTATGGAAACAGATACAAAAATTGTTCACGCAGCTATCGTACAATATCACCGTTGGTATCTTTTTTATGAACGTGATTTTGAAAACAAACAGCGATTAGAAAATCAGTTAGAAATTTTAGCAGATGATATAAAAATGAAATCAGCAGCTGGAGAAATGCAAGGCAAAGCGAATTATCCTGAAAGATTAAAAGTTTATAAAGGATGGAAGAATGCGCATCATATTCAAAATATAGTAGTTAATAAATTAGAGAACGGTACTATTAATTTAGAAGCTGATATTATATATCAAAATTTAAAATCAGACGGTTCTAATGACAGTTATCCTTTGCATTACAGCACATTTTTAAAAGAAGTTCCTGGTGCACTTTTACCTGTATTTACAGAAATCAATATTAAGCCTACTGGCGAGATTAAAGACCCAATGTTTGAGGATGCTTATCCAGAAAACCGAATGTTATCCCTTATGCACTACTGGCTCTTAAATATGGAACAGTTAGATGGTAATGTTGCGCCTTTTAAAGAATTACTAGCTGAAGGTTTTAAACTTAATTTTTCAACAAATAGCGAACCTATTGTTACCGTAGAGCAATTAGAACAGTGGTTGAATGGAACACCAAAACAATTGAAGGAAAGCAGTCATTTTCCAGAGAATTTTACAGTAAGAGTAATTTCAGAAAAGGAATATGAAGTCAATGTGGATTTTGTTTGGAAAGGGATTTCAAAAGAGAATCAGAAATTAACCGCAACTACCGCACACCATTGGATTGTAAAGGATAATCCAAATGACAGATTTGCAAAAATAAAAGAGGTTACCATTATTCAAAAAGTGCCACTTACTCCATTAAATTAAAAGATACTTCAATTATAAAGAACATTATTATGAAAAGTACAATAGTAAAATTTACAGCAAAGCCAGAACACAAAAACACGTTTGCAGCAACACTTAAAGAAGCACAAACGGCAACCCAAAAAGAAACTGGTAATAAGGAGATTAAAGTATTTGTATCTAAAGCAGAAGACAATGTGTTTTTTGTTTACGAACGTTGGGCAGACAAGGCTGCTATTACATCTCACGATAAAGAGCCACATACCAAAAAGTTAATGGAAGTAGGACAGACCGCCTTACAGTCGGCTCCTGATTTCTACTTTTTAGGCGATACAAATCCCCTTCCGGACCATTCTAAAACTGCAAATCCCGAAGATGACGTATTTATTATTTTCTTCATTTTTAAATTAAAAACTGAATTTAGAGAAGCACTTCTTGAACAGTTTGAAGATCACATTACCCACACAAGAAAAGAGGAAGAAGGCAACATCCTTTTTGATTTATATACAGTAGATAATCAAGAAGATACTCTAGCAGTTTATGAGCATTGGAGAAAAGAATCTGATGTTTGGGACATTCACTTTAATCAACCTTATGCAGTAAAAACAGGCAAACTGATGGAAGAAGCTGTCATTGGTGATTTAAAGCAGTATATGAATTTCGTTACAGAAATTTAAGAGAAATCAATAATCAACTAAAAGGCACTATTATGAAAAAAGCAATTCTATTATTTTCCTTGGCAATTTTAGCAAGCTGTGGAAATCAGGATAAAAAAGAGGCGGTTTCAACTACAGAAACGCAAGATCACGAACATCCGCATCCACACAACGTATATGAAAACGGATTAGCACCACATACGGAAAATACCATTCATCAATATGCGCCAACGGTTGCGTTGTTAAATAGTATATATGAAGGTGATTTTACGCCAGAACAAATGGTACAGCAAGGTAATATCGGTATTGGTACCGTAAATCACTTAGCAGGTGAGCTGGTTGCTGTAGATGGTGTGGTATATACTATTGATGCGGAAGGCGGAATTAAAGAGGCTCCAGAAGATTTAGAATCGCCTAATATGACGATGATAAATTTTCAACCTAAAAAAACGGTAACCGTTGAAAACATTACCTCTTACGAAGAATTAAACAAAGAACTTCAAAAATACTCTACTTCTAAAAATAGTTTTTATGCCTACAGAATTAAAGGAGAGTTTGGATATCTAAAAATGGCATCGGCACATAAAGTAGAAAATGAAGATGTTTCTCTATTTGAATATTTAGATACAAGAGTAATGTATACTAGAGAAAATATCAAAGGAACTTTAGTCGGTTTATTTACGCCAGATTATATTGGAAACGTAGTGATACCAGGAATGCACTTTCACTTTTTATCTGAAGATATAACACTGGGAGGACATTTAGAAGATATCAAGTTTGATAAACTTCAAGTAGAAATTCAAGAAATAAACCAAGTCAATTTGCAGCTTCCTCAAACTGAAAAATTCAGAAACAAAACGTTAAAGCAAGGTGCCTCACCAAAGGCAACCGCAAAGCAAAACGGTAAATAAGAAGATTATGAAAAAGTACATCATTTTGGTTTTAGCATTGTCTTTCTCTTTTGCAAGTAATGCGCAAAACACAAAAGAAGACAACTATAAAACAGGCGTAAAAATTGTTAACGAGGTTAATGGCGAAGGAGCTTCAAAAGGATTAGAAGTAGCTTTTAAAAGTATCTCTCCAGATATGGCAGATTATATTATTCGCTATGGTTTTGGGGAAATTTATAACAGACCAGGCTTAGATTTTAAGACAAAAGAATTATTAATAATTGCTAGTCTTACTACACAAGCTAATGCAAAATCGCAGTTAAAATCACATATAAAGGCTGCCTTAAATTTAGGTGTTACGCCAAATGAGATTTCAGAAACTATGATTTTATTAAGCTTGTATACGGGCTTTCCAGCTGCAAATAATGGCATTTTTGCGTTAAAGGAAGTTTTAGAAGAAACAAACTATAAAGCATCTAATCACATAAATACAACACAACAATTAGTTAAAAACTGGGAGTTAGATGGTTTTTCTATGCCTGAGTCTATTGTGGCATCACCAACAGAGAATTGGTTATATGTTTCTAACGTAAATCAAAATAACAAAGGGTATATAAGTAGAATTTCAAAGGATGGAAAAGTTGATAATTATAAATGGGTAACTGGTTTAAATTCGCCTGCAGGCTTGGCATTATATCAAGACAAATTATACGTTGGCGATGGTAAGGAGCTTCATATTATCAATGTTAAAAATGGTAAAGTCGTAAATAGCATTACTTCTCCAGATGTTGTGTCCTTAAATGATGTCGTGGTTTCTAAAAACGGACAGGTTTTTATCTCTGATATAGCAAGTGGTAAAATTTTCACATTAGAAAATAACAAATTAGAGGTTTGGTTTCAAACATCTGAAATTAAGCATCCAAACGGATTATTTATACAAGATAATCAGTTAGTTATTGCCGATTATGGAGCAGAGTTAAGTCAGACAATTACTGCAAGTAATTTCGGGAGTATGTATTCGGTAAATATTACCAATAAGTCTTACCAAATAATTACAAGCGCGTATAAATTAGGTGGTTTAGATGGTGTTACTTCTGTTAATAACGGGTATTTGGTAAGCAGTAATACTAATGGCGAGCTGTTTTTTATTAATTCAAATGAAAAAAAGCTCATTGGAAACTTCCCTAAAGGTTTAGCAGACATTAGTATACAGGACAATTTGCTTTACACACCTTTAATTTTCAGTAACAAGATACAAGTCTATAATTTATCTACCGATTCTAATATTAGTGTAGAAAATTGGAAACGAATAAACACAAAAGAAGAATATTTAAAGTTGGCTGCCGATAATTTTTATGGAGACAAAGACGGACAATCTGTTGCTACTCACGACGGTCAAATATTTGGAGTTTTTGGAGGTAAAGTTTTGACAGGTACTTGGGATTGGAAGAATAATTTTTTCACCAGAACAAGCAAAATCGGAGATATGGATTTAGGGTATGATGAACTTGTAATTGAAGTTACCGATACCAAAATGCGCTTAACACTTAAGCAAGGCAAGGGAATGACCATTGTCTACAATAAAAAATAATTTAGAAAATAGACACACTATGAAAGCAATAATATTAGAAAAAGCAGGAGGACCAGAAAACCTTCATTTAGCAGAAATAGCAAAACCAAGCATAAAAGATAACGAAGTATTAGTAGCGGTAAAGGCTATTTCATTAAACCCAGCAGATGTAAAACCAAAGTATCAAGATAAGATGCTTAATATGATGTACGGTGAAAAACGACCTGTAATTTTAGGCTGGGACATAGCAGGAACCGTAACAGAAGTTGGTGCGGATGTCACCAATTTTAAAATAGGCGACAAAGTTTTTGGTATGGTGAATTTTCCAGGTGTAGGTAACGCTTACGCGGAATTTGTTGCTGCGCCAGAAGCACATTTAGCTACAATGCCAGACAACGTCTCTTTTGAAGAGGCTGCTGCTACAACATTAGCTGCTCTAACGGCATTGCAAATCTTAGAAGGAAGGATTAATAAAGGTGATAAAGTGCTAATACAAGCAGGTTCTGGTGGTGTCGGGCATTTTGCTATCCAAATTGCAAAAGCAATGGGAGCTTTTGTGAATACTACTGCCTCGGCAAAAAACGGTGCATTTGTTACCTCTATTGGAGCAGATAATGCAATTGATTATCATACTGAAAAGTTTGAAGAAATTTTATCTGATATCGACTTTGTATTAGATACGCAAGGTGGTAAAGTATTAGAAAATTCCGTAAAAGTTTTAAAAAGCGGTGGTACAGCTTATACAACAGTAGGTATGGACTTAGATGACTTAAAAGTATCAGCTAAAAAGGAGAACAAAACCGTTTCAGACATTTTAGTACACTCTAGTGCTGAAGATATGAACACCTTAAAAGTAATGTTAGAAAACGGTAGCATTAAACCAAACATTTACAAGACGTTTGCTTTTGAAGATATGGCTGCTGCCCATACCGAAGTTGAAAAAGGAAGAACAGTGGGTAAAGTAATCGTGACACTTTAGTATCAACTATTAAAACACAATGAAAATGAAATTACAAGAAGAATTACCGAATTATACGAGAAAAATATTTGTTGGTGGCGAATGGAAAGACGCAAGAGGACCAGCCATCAAGGATATTAACCCTTGGAACCAAGAGGAGTTATTCTCTTTAAATGGAGCTACCACAGATGATGTAAATGACGCTTTTGAACAAGCAGCAGTTGCGCAGAAAAAATGGGCAGCCGTATTACCTCCTGAAAAGAGTAGAATGATGCTTAAACTAGCCGAAGTAGTTAGAAGCCGAAAGCAAGAGTTTGCAGAATGGGCAAGAAAAGAAGTAGGAGCGACCTTAGCAAAAGGGTATTTTGAAGCAGAATTGGTAGCAAGCGTTTTTGAAAGCGCTGTGCATTTACCATTATTAGTAGAAGGTAAAATTTTACCGCGAGATATAGAAGGCAAAGAATCTGTGGCAGTTAGAAAACCATTGGGAGTTATCGGGTTAATTTCTCCTTGGAATTTCCCAGGTCAATTAACCGCGCGTACTTTAGGTCCTGCCTTAGCAGTAGGTAATGCGGTGGTTTTAAAACCAGCATCTACATCAATTGTTACAGGAGGGTTAATTTTTGCTTCATTTTTAGAAGAGGCAGGTTTCCCTAAAGGGTTATTAAGTGTATTGCCTGGTGGAGGAAGTACTATTGGTACGGCAATTACAAAGCATCCAATTTCAAAACTAATTTCGTTTACAGGCTCAACACCAGTTGGTCGTCAAGTTGGTAAAAATGCTCTAGAAGCAGATATTATTAAAAATATCGAGTTAGAATTAGGTGGTAACAGTCCGTTTGTGGTGCTAGAAGATGCAGATATTGATCAAGCGGTTGAAGCTGCTGCTTGGGGTAAATTTATGAACCAAGGTCAAATCTGTATGGCTATCAACAGAATTATCGTTGAAGATAAAGTCTATGATGAATTTACAGAAAAGTTTATAGCAAAAGTTAAGACCTTAAAACGTTTGGATATGAATGATCCAGATACGTTTGTAGGTCCTATTATTGATCAAAACCAGTTTGATACTGTAAAAGGCTTAATAGACGATGCAAAAGAACAAGGTTACAAAATGGCATTAGGAGGTGAAGCTGAAGGCTTACATATGCCACCACACGTTTTTGTAGATGTAGATGAAAATTGCCCATTGTTTCAAAATGAGATTTTTGGACCAGCAGTGTCTATTGCTAGAGCAAAAGATACAGAAGATGCGCTACGATTAGCAAATGCTACAGATTACGGTTTATCTAGCTCTGTGTTTACACAAGACGAAGCAAAAGGAATGGCGTTTGCACAAGGTATTGAAGCTGGAATGACGCATATTAATGATCAACCAGTTAATGATAGTGCTTATGCACCATTTGGAGGTGTTAAAAACTCAGGTCTAGGTCGTTTTAATGGACAATGGGGTGTAAAATCCTTTACCGTTGCACATTGGATTACCATTCAAAAAACACCAAGAAAATATCCTTTTAAAGCAGCTGATTTTCAATAAAAAAAGAATTCATACTAAAATGCTCCAATTAATGACATGATTAATTGGAGCATTTGTTATTTATATAAAAACAAAATAGTGTTTTTTATTATTCTTATTTCAGATCACTCTTAATTAAAATATGCTTAGGATTTGTTGTCTCCATAGTGTTATTAGCGTCTTCTGCTATTTCTTTTCTAATTTGCTTTATTGTCAACGTACTTCCGTCATGACTCCAACCTGGGGCAGCAAAGGCATATTTAAATTTATGATACCAATTGCTTGATTTTTTCATATCATCCCAAATATTTTTATACTCGTGTGTTAAAATAACAAACAAATTATAAGATTCAGGTGGAACAGAAACGCCATATTTTATATCAATAGAATGGTCTATTTTTTTCCAAGTTCCAAAAACACGATCAAATACATTTAAGATTCCACCGTGGTTTTTATCCATGTATTCAATATTTTGGGCGTGATGCACTTGGTGCATCGTATGTGTATTTAAAAAGGTTTCTAAAAATCCTAAGTTTTTAACATATTGTGTATGAAGTTGAAATTGCCATAACGCTTCAATACCCATGCAAACGACTAACATTTCTGGCGGAAAACCAATAATTACAATCCAAACATAAAAAAAGGGTTTGTAAAAAATAGTAAACCAACCATTACGTACAGCTGTCCCTAAATTAAAATTGTCGGAAGAATGATGTACAATATGCGCTGCCCATAAAAAACGAACCATATGGTTTTGTCTATGGAACCAATAATAGGAATAATCGTCTAATAACATACAAATAATCCAAACATACCAAGCGTATCCAAAAGAGTGCCAACCCATAATGTTTGTTCGAACCCCATCCACAATAGGATTGAAGAGCTCATAAGCAAAATTGAAAACCAATATTACGGCAACTGTTTTTACCAGTGCACCAATAACTGCCGATCCTATTCCAAGAGAGAGACTTGAGAAGAAATCTTTCCATTTGTATAATTCGTTGTTGTCATGAGTTTTGCTGTAAGTAAGCTCTATTGCGATAAAGCCCAAAAAACAAGGCACTCCATAGACTAACGGGTTTGTAAAATCCATTTAATAATAATTTTTGGGGTAAGAGTTTGTATAACGGAATTTCCACTATACATTTCATATTTGAGCAATATACTTCAATTTATTGCAATTTAGCCTTGATAATAAAATCTTTAAAATTTTATAGTAAAGAAGAAATCTTATATAAAAAGCAGTTAGGTCTTCTGGATGTAGTCTTATTTTTACTTGTAGATCGTATTAATTTGCGTAATAGTAATTGCATCATGATGTAAGCTATTATCAGTTTTGCTTAAAATATATGACTACATAAGTACGCACGTAATTAAACTTTTTTATTGAACTGACCTAGGTCATCTAATGTGCTTTGTAAGAAGATTAGCTTTGCTTGAATATAATCTTTTACATATGTACCAATCTTAATTTTTAAAAATTAAGATTGGTGCTACTTCCTAAAATTAAAAAAAATGTCAATTAGTTTTAAGCTTTTGTTAGTATTAAGTTTTTCTGTACTAAGTTTTAGCGCCTTTGCACAAAAAAGTATAGATACAATGGCGGTAACGCAACAAAATAGTACAAAAGATAATCAGGATCCGCTTCCGGTTAGAGAAAAAAGAAAGCGTTATTCAAACAATAAGCAATCAAAAAAAGTATCGCTCGATTTTATCGGTTATATTAAGCTAATTGGAGGATTGGATTTGGGTAATATTCAGAATACTAGTGAGTTTTATCCTAGTAAAATTCCTATCTATCCCACATTACGCGAGGAAAAACCACGTAGTTTTTTAGATGCAAGACAAACGCGATTGGCTGTAGATGGTGTGTATCAAATATCAGAAGCCGATAAAGTACATATTTATGTAGAGATGGACTTTTTTAATACAGAAGCGGCAACCAGTTTTGTACCTCATTTACGTCATGCTTACGGAGAATATAAAGGATTTCTTATTGGACAAACGTGGAGTACCATGAAAAACACTTCAGCGTTTCCTGTTCAAGTAGATTTTGAGGGACCTAATAGTATTACGGGGCCTAGGAATCCAATGATTAGGTATACACAGTCTATCAATGACAACTATTCTTTTGCTGTAGCATTAGAAACACATAGTCTAGATTATACACCTTTTGTTGTTAATTTAGAGGATAGTATGGCTTTTCAATATGTCCCAGATGTAATTGCATATATACAAAAAAATGGTGTTTGGGGAAACCTTAGAGTCACCGGGATTTTGAAAAATATGTCCTACACAAATGCTAGTTCGGATGCTATTAAAAGTATAACAAGTGGCGGCTTAGAAGTTTCCGGTATAGTTAAATTTTTAAATCGAAATGATAGTAATGATGATTTTAGATTTGGATATACTTATGGACTGGGTATTGCACATTATATAAACGATTTAAGAGGGCAAGGGTTGGATGCTGCTCCAAATAGTAATGGAGATCTATCGCCAATACCGGCTATGGGAGGCTTTGCAGCTTATAAACACGCATGGAGTAAAACAGCAACGTCTAGCGCTGTTTTTAGTTTTACAAGTATAGATAATAGTGATTATTTGGAAGAGGATATGTATGATTTTTCTACTTATGGTGCTGTTAATTATATGTGGTCTCCTGTTGATCGATTGGATTATGGTGTCGAGTTAATTTATGGAAAAAATCAAAATAAGTTAAATGATAATGGCGCTGGCTATCGTGCTCAGTTTATGGCTATTTATCACCTGTAATTTTTAAAACACTAATTATTAAAAGTTAAAATATATATTATGAATATTATTTACGATACGCTCAGAAATCTCCCTTATTTAACATTGTTTCTAGCGATTGCCATAGGCTATTTTGTAGGGAAATTTAAAGTTGGAAAATTTACACTTGGTGGCGTAGCAGGTACATTAATTATGGCTGTTGTTATTGGACAAGTCGGAGGATTTGAAATTAGTGGAGAAGTTAAAAGTCTATTTTTTGCATTATTTATTTTTATGGTGGGGTATTTAGGTGGTCCACAATTTTTTGCTTCATTGAAACTGTCTTCTTTAAAATTTTTATTAGCGGCATTTTCAATGACCGTTTTAGGTCTATTGGTCGTGGTTGGACTATCTATTTGGATGGGGTTAGATAAAGGTATGGCGGCAGGGTTAGCTGCTGGAGGGTTAACACAGTCTGCTATTATTGGTACGGCAGGGGAAGCTATTGATAAATTGGGGTTAGCAACAGAAGCTGCCAAAACAATGAAAACCAATGTCGCTGTTGGATATTCTATTACCTATATTTTTGGTTCAATAGGACCAATTTTAATGGTGTCTTTTATTCCTATTATGATGAAATGGGATATCAGAGCAGAAGCTAAAAAATTAGCAGCAAAGCTTGATGGTGGCAAAGAAATGGTAGAAGGAGAATTTGATCCTATCAAGAGAGTCGATACTAGAGTCTTTAAAATTTTAAAATCATCAAAGTATTTAAATCAAACGATTCAGAGTTTTGAATCAGATCTTAATTCAAATTTAACCGTAGAACTTATTATTACGGATGGTAAAAACACAACGCCCAATCCCAATTTAGAGATTAATGTAGGGGATGTTTTATTTGTAACGGGGTTAGTGACGGCCTTTTCTAATGTGAGTTCTGCTTTAGGTGATGAGATTTCAGAATTTGGAGCAAACATTGATTTTACAGAGGAGGAAAGACGTGTTATTCTTTCTAATAAAAAACTAAAAGGCAAAACATTATTAGACATTCGCAAGAATTTAGGATTAACTAAAACACATGGTGTTTACATAAAAAGTATTGTTAGGATGTCTCATGAATTATCGGTTTTAGATAATACTGAAATTCATGCTGGTGATGAGATAACACTAGTTGGTAAGACAAAAGATTTAGATAGAATTGAAAAAGAAATTGGATATAAACCAACATCAATACATAGTACCGACTTTATAGTTTTGGGATTAGGTATGGTCGTTGGTTATTTAATAGGTGAAATTAGTTTTGATATTAATGGCACAACGGTGGCGTTAGGTTCAGGATTAGGCTGTTTAGTTTCTGGTTTAATTATCGGGTTTTTAAGAACAAAACACCCAAAAATGGGTGGTATAAATGTTGGAGCTGCCAGTTTTATTCAGACTTTTGGATTAGCTGTTTTTGTAGGAATTGTTGGGCTAAATGCTGGAGCACCTGCTTTTCAAGCCATTTTAAAAAGCGGTATTACCTTATTTCTTTTAGGGATTCTAGTCACCATGATTCCTATGATCGTTCAGTTTTTTATGAATTTTTATTTACTTAAAATAAAAAACCCTGTAGAAGCCTTAGGAGTACTTGCAGGTAGTAAAAGTGCAAATCCAGCATTTTCATCTTTATTGGATAAAACAGAAAATGCAACACCAACGCCAACCTTTACACTGACTTATGCGGTGGCAAATATATTTTTAACACTTTGGGGACCAATAATTATTGCATTGATGCCTTAAATTATAAAACACATTAAAATGAAAAAACAAGAAGAAGTAGCACTTAACACATTAAGTCCTTTTGAAGTCAAAGACACGCTAATAAAATTAGCAAAATCAAATCATCAGCATTCCTTAATTAATGCTGGTAGAGGTAATCCCAATTGGATTGCAACAAAACCTAGAGGGGCTTTTTTTCAACTTGGTTTATTTGGATTAGAAGAGAGTAAAAGACAATTTCAGGAACTAGATGGCTTTGGTGGCATTACTGACAAAGAGGGGATTGCTAAAAGATTTCAAGCGTATCTAACTTTAAATAAAAATGTGATTGGTTTACGTTATTTAAACGAGTTGTTTCAATTTGCAGTAGCCAATTATAGTATGGATGCTGACGCTTTAATGTTTGAATGGGTTAATGGTATTATTGGTAACAATTATCCAGAGCCAGGACGCATGTTAAAGCATTCTGAAACCATTGCTCATGCTTACTTAATGAAAGAAATGAGCGCGGGAACGACACCTCCAGATTCAAAATATGATGTCTTTGCAACAGAAGGTGGTACAGCTGCAATGGTGTATATTTTTAATTCTTTAAAAGCAAATAAGTTTTTAAAAGCAGGGGATACGATTGCTATCGGAGCACCAATATTTACACCCTATTTTGAAATGCCAGCCTTAAAGGATTATGATTTAAAGATGGTCTTAATTAATGCTGATGAAAACAATAACTGGCAGATTCCAGATTCTGAAATTGATAAACTTAAGGATACTAAAGTAAAAGCATTCTTTCTAGTTAACCCCAGCAATCCACCATCAGTTAAATTGAGTGATACAACTTTAGATAAAATTGCTAAAATAGCAAAAGATAGAGAGGACTTAATTTTATTGACAGATGATGTTTATGGCTCTTTTACAGAGAACTTTACGTCGTTAGCAATAAAAGCTCCAGAAAATACTATTTTGGTATATTCTTACTCAAAATATTTTGGTGCTACAGGCTGGAGACTTGGTGTGATTGCGCTTAATGAAAACAATATTTTTGATAAAATGCTTGCTAAACTTCCAGAGAACGATAAAATCGAACTACGAGAACGTTATGAAACCATTTCTTTAAACCCAGATGGTATAAAGATGATAGATCGTTTTGTTGCTGATAGTCGCAGTGTGGCCTTAAATCATACCGCAGGTTTATCTACGCCACAACAAATTCAAATGTCTTTATTTTCTTTAGCCACTTTGATCGACACAGAAAACAAGTATAAAACAGATGTAAAAAAACTAGTTAGAAATAGATATGATAAACTGTATAAAGACTTGCCAGGAAAACCATTAATTTCTGATGATAATAAAAATGCTGCTTATTACTATACTTTGGTCGATTTCTTGAATTTAGCAAAAGATAAATACAATGACGCATTTAGTAATTGGGTTGGTAAAAATTATAACGCCTTAGATCCTGTTATACGTTTGGCTGAAGAAGAAGCTATTGTAGCAATGCCCGGAGGTGGGTTTGATGGTCCAGATTGGACTATTCGATTCTCGTTAGCAAATTCTTATTCTGAAGACTTTGAAAAAATAAGTATTCTGATAAATACTATTTTGGATGAGTATTATGATGAATTTCAAAACAAATAAATTAAACGATACATAAATAAAAAGGTAATGCCAGTTATAGGTAAACAAAAGGGTTTATAGCCATTTCTTACAATTACAATTCAATTAGTATTTATATAAATGCTGAGATTAATTTTTATTAGTCTCAGCATTTCCTATATTAAGAACTCAAATAATTTGATTTGCTTTTTAAGTAGGATAATTATTTGAAAATAAGTGGTAATTGCTTTGGTGGAACAGAAGTAATTCGATTTTTTTGCAGACTATAATTTTACTATAATGGATAACTTAATTACATTTTCAATTACCGTATTTACAGGGTTTTTTGCTATAACCAACCCTATATCAAACATGACTGTCTTTGTTTCATTAACCAAAGGCGCTAATAGAGATACAAAAAGAGCTATTAATAAAAAAGCAAATATTATAGCTTTTATAATTGTAACGGTTTTTATTTTATTAGGTAAGTATATCTTCGAGTTATTCAATATTAGTATTCCTGCGTTTAAAATAACGGGGGGTATTTTGATATTTTTTATTGGTTTTGATATGTTACAGTCAAAACAATCCAATGTAAAAAGTTTAAATGATGTGCATATTGATGAAGATATTGCAGTATCACCGCTAGCTATTCCAATTTTAGCAGGTCCCGGAACTATTGTAACGGCTATGAATTTTGTTTCTAATGCAGCTCCTTTACAGATGTTTTTAGTCATTGCTATTTTTGGATCAATGAGCTTATTAACTTTTTTTACTTTCAAATTAAGTGATCTTATTGTAAAAATGGTTGGGCATAATGTAATTTCTGTAATAGGTAAAATAATGGGATTAATTATCGCTATTATTGGTACAGGTATGATTATTCAGGGAATCAAGATTTCATTTGACTTAATCGCTAAATAAATTAATTTAGTTATAAGCATTGGTTTCTTATTGGATTTTCTTTTTAATAGAATTAATTTGACATCTCAATGAACATGAAAAAAATACTAGTTCTATTTTCTCACCCTAAATTTGAAAAATCTAGAGCAAACGCTGTGCTGATAGATCAAATAATAGATAAGGAAGGGGTTACATTGCATGATTTGTATGAACGTTATCCAGATTTTAATATTGATGTCAATAAAGAAAAAGAACTATTAGATAATCATGATGTTATTATCTGGCATCATCCGCTGTATTGGTATAGTTGTCCTCCGTTAATGAAGCAATGGATTGATATGGTTTTAGAGTTTAATTGGGCTTATGGACCAAAGGGAGAAGCATTAAAAGGGAAAACATGTTTAAACGTTATTACTACAGGAGGCTCCCGAGATGTATATTGCTCTGAGGGGACCAATAGTTTTACTATCACTCAGTTTTTAAGACCTTTTGAGCAAACGGCAAATCTGTGTGGTATGGCGTATTTACCTCCTTTTGCAGTCATGGGAACTCATAATTTAAATGACGAACAATTAACAGAACATGCTAATCAATACAGTAAATTAATTGATTTATTACAGCAAGATTTTAATTTAGGGAATGGTAATGGTTGCGCTTTTTTAAATGATATAGAACAATTAAAAAGGTCTTAATATATGACAGAAAGCATACTTTTTGAAGCCATAGTATTTTTAGCAGGGGCCATAATTTGTGTCTCTATCGCTAAAAAATTAGGACTGAGTTCCGTGATAGGGTATCTATTGGCAGGTGTATTGATAGGGCCTTATGTTTTAGGGTTTATAGGAACAGAAGGCGAGGATATTTTGCATTTTGCAGAATTTGGAGTTGTTGTTATGCTGTTTTTAATAGGATTAGAGATCGAGCCAAAAAATTTCTGGAACATGCGGAAAGCAATAGTAGGCATGGGAGGAATACAAGTAGGAGGTACCATGATCCTATCTTATGTTTTGTTTACAGTATTAGGTTTTGAATGGAAAGTTGCTTTGGTAATTTCTATGGCTGTTGCTTTATCATCTACCGCTATTGCCATGCAAACGATAAAGGAAAAAGGTTTGATGGACACTACTTTTGGTACGTCTTCATTTTCCATTCTATTATTTCAGGATCTTGTTGTAATTATCATGTTAGGTTTTATACCATTATTAGCAAATGTAGACGGTAACGCTTCCGCAGAAAACACTAACGATCATACTAATTTGTTGGATAATTTACCTGTGGGTTTTCAAACTTTAGCTATTATTTTATCCGTTATTTTA
Source organism: Olleya sp. HaHaR_3_96 (assembly GCF_019278545.1). Classification (NCBI taxonomy): domain Bacteria; kingdom Pseudomonadati; phylum Bacteroidota; class Flavobacteriia; order Flavobacteriales; family Flavobacteriaceae; genus Olleya; species Olleya sp. HaHaR_3_96. The sequence goes on along the minus strand of NZ_CP058987.1, from coordinate 3,001,300 downwards.
ATAATAGTTGCGGGTAAGTATTTAATCGTACCAATGTTGCGTAAAGTGGCGAAAACGGGTGTTAGAGAATTACTTATTGCAGCAGCTTTTTTAATTGTTTTCGGAATTTCATTTGTAATGGAATATGTTGGATTAAGTCCAGCATTGGGTGCGTTTTTAGGTGGTGTTGTTTTGTCTAATAGCGAGTTTAAGCACGAATTAGAAAGTACATTAGAGCCTTTCAAGAATCTGTTGTTAGGATTGTTTTTTATGGCTGTAGGGGCTTCCATTAATTTTATTGTTATCGCAAATAGTCCGTTAACCATTGGCGGGATTCTTATTGCTGTTATTGTTTTAAAAGCAGTGGTGTTATATATAACAGGACAAGTGTTTGGATTGAAGTTAGATCAAAAACTATTACTTACTTGTAGTTTAGCTCAGATTGGAGAATTTGCTTTTGTACTGTTGTCCTTTGCATTCGGTCTTAATATCTTATCACAAGATCAAATGGATATGATGTTAGTAATAACAGCACTCAGTATGTCGCTTACACCAGTTATAGGTATTATTAACGAACGTTTTATATTGCCTAAAATAGGAACTAAGGAGTCTGTTAAAAGACCAATGGATCATATAGCAAAATCTCAAAAGATAATATTGGTTGGTTTTGGTCATTTTGGAAGCACTATTGGTCGGTTTTTACGCTCGCATGGTGTAGAAGCAACTATTCTAGATCATGACTCTAACCGTGTTGATTTTCTTAGAAAAATGGGTTTTGAAGTCTATTATGGAGATGCTACGCGCTTAGATTTATTAGAATCTGCAGGTATTTCAGAAGCAAAAATAATTATTTGCGCAACAAATAAGATTGGAGTATCTAAGGCGATTAGTAAAATAGTAAAAGAAAATTATCCTCATGTCGAAATGATGATTCGTACAAAAAATAGATACGATGCTTACGAGTTGCTTAATCTAGGTCATGAAAATATATATCGCGAATCTTTAGAAACATCATTAACTTTAGCTAAAGATGTATTGAGTAAAATGGGTTTCAGAAAATATACACTGAATAGACAAGTCCAGAATTTTATTAAGTATGATGAAGATAGTTTAAGACGTTTGGCTTCCGAACCTAAACGAGAGGATGACTATATTTTTAAAGCTAAAAAAGAATTAGAGCAACAAGAAAAGTTTTTAAATGAAGATTTTAAACGCGGCATCGTAGAGTATGATAACCATTGGGATAGCGAGCATGTCAGAAAAGCTTTAAATAATTTAAAAGAGGAATAAGCATCATGGAAAAAGAGATTCCGCATATTGTCTTTGATTCTCAAAAACCAGATAATAGTGGTATTGAAATATTGACCATTAAAAGCCTTTCTTTACGTAAAAAGGACATAGCACATAATCCTGAAAAAGCCCATCAATTGGCTTTTAATATGATTGTATTTTATACGGCAGGAGAGAGCAAGCAATTGGTAGATTTTGTGTGGCATGATGTCAAAAAAAATACGATTATTCACTTATCTAAAGGTCAAATTAATGCCTTTCAATTTAATGACCACTTAGAAGGTTACATTATACTATTTACGGAAGACTATCTAAAGCAACAAATCAATACATTGCCCAAAAACGAATTGATAAGATTGTTTAATTCACATTTGTTTTCTCCAATTATTCAGGTACCAGAGGGGGCTAATGTTTCAAATTACATACAGTTGTTTTATGAGGAATATTCAAGTCTTCAAGAAGACTACAATCAAGAAAATACTTACAGTGCATTGTATTCGATTATCTTTTCAAAATTGGAACGTTTAAAGCAATACCAAACGTTTCATTTAAAACGATCTGATAAATTGAATAGTTTTTTGGAATTTAAGTCGCTTTTAGAGGTTCATTTTAATACGAGTAGAAATGCAGATTTTTATGCCGAAAAACTTAATATTAGCTATAAACATCTAAATAATATTTGTAAAGAGATGGTAACGGTTACAGCAAAGCAATTTATTGATGCTTTTGTAATTTTAGAAGCGAAACGCTTACTTATCAATTCTGAAATTAAAAGCACGGAATTAGCATATTCTTTAGGTTTTGAAGAGCCTACTAATTTTGTAAAATACTTCAAGAAGCATACAGGATTTACCCCTAATAGCTTCAAAAAAGATTATATTTAGTTTTTTAGGTTCGATATTTACCATTTTAATAACCATTTTCACCTTTAGTAAATCGTAGTGTTACTCTAATTTTGTCCTCATAAATATAACACTTATGAAAACGACAATTACAACATTAGCATTAGTCATGACGCTTATGTCATGTAAATCTGAGAAAGATTTAAACGCAAAAACAATATCTAAAGACACCAATAAAATGGAACTATCAAACAAAGATAAAACGGTAGCAGTATTAAAAAGTATTGAAACAGGAGATACGGTCGCTGTAAGCTATATTAATCCAGGAAACTACAAGCAGCATAACCTAGCAGTAGCAGATGGGTTAGCTGGTTTTGGAGCATTATTATCTCACGCCCCAGAAGGTGGTTTTAAAGTCAATACAGTAAGAGCTTTTCAAGATGGAGCATACGGATTTGCACAAACAGAATATGATTTCTTTGGTCCAAAAATAGGTTTTGATGTCTTCAGGTTTGAAAACGGTCAAGTAGTGGAGCATTGGGATAATTTAATAGAGAAAGCTGCTCTAAACCCAAGTGGCCATTCACAAACGGATGGAGCAACGCTTGTCACAGATTTAAATAAAACAGAGGCTAACAAAATAGTAGTCTCTAATTTTTTAAATGATATTTTAGTAAACGGTAAAATGGAAAAAATTGCAAACTATTTTGACGGAGACCATTATATCCAACACAATCCAAATATTGGTGATGGTTTATCGGGATTAGGTCAAGCCCTAGAGGCTATGGCTAAACAAGGGATAACTATGGAATTTACCAAAGTGCATAAAGTGTTAGGTCAAGGTAATTTTGTGTTAGCTATAAGCGAAGGAAAATTTGCTGGTCAACCGACCTCTTATTATGATTTATTTAGAGTTGAAAATAATAAAATAGCTGAACATTGGGATATTATGGAAACTATTGCACCAGAGGCTGATAGGAAAAATACAAATGGAAAATTTAATTTCCCAAAGTAATTGATAGTAGGAAAGGTTACTATAATGGTAGCCTTTTTATTTTAACAAAATGTATATATTTTAAATATTTAAACAGATGTCAGACGTAAGAACATGCCCAACTTGTGGCGCAAAAGCAACGTATAAAGTAACAGAAACTAATGAAGTATTTACAGCTGTTCAGGATGAGGATGCTTTAAAAAAAATTGTTAAGCTAAAAAAAGCAATGGCTGCATTTAAAACAAAAGTGGAAACATTAGAGAAAGAATTACAAGCTTTAAAAACGGATAAAAAATAAAAATCATGAGAATAGCAGTAACATCGGTAAGTGGGCAATTAGGATCGGCAATAGCAAAATATTTAATTAGTGAGATTGGAAAAGAAAATGTAATAGGAATTGCAAGAACACCAGAAAAAGCGAAGCACTTGGGGATCCAGATAAGAAAAGGGGATTATAATAGTCGTCAAGAGTTTGATCAAGCATTATTAGGAGTGGATGTTGTACTATTAGTTTCTGGCATGGACACACCAGACAAACGAATACAACAGCATAGAAACGTTATTGAAGCAGCAAAAATAAATGGTGTTAAAAAGATTGTATATACTAGTATTGTTGGAAACGAAGAGCAGAATAGTTTTACGCCGATAGTGGAAAGTAATCGTCAAACGGAAAAAGATATTCAAAACTCTGGACTTCAATGGAGTATTGGTAGAAACGGAATATATATAGAGCCAGATATTGAATATATTGATAACTATGTACAAGCTGGAGAGATTAGAAACTGTGCAGGAGAAGGTAAATGTGCTTACACAAGTAGAAATGAATTGGGATATGCTTACACGAAAATGCTTACCGAAGAAAAACATAATAATAACATATATAATTTAGTAGGAGAGCCTATAACCCAAAAACAATTAGCGAGTTATATTAATCAAGTTTATAATACAGAGCTAGAGTTTAAAGCAATTAGTGTGGAAGCGTATAAGCAGGAAAGAATAGCTGAATTAGGTGAGTTTATGGGGACTGTTATAACGGGAATTTATGAAGGGATTTTAAATGGGGCATATAATGTAAAGTCCAATTTTCAAAAAGCAGCTGGACGAGCACATCAATCGACGTTAGATGTTATCAAACAACTAAAACTTAGCTAGTACAGGATTAATACATTTATATAAGATAAATGCTGTCTAATTAAAAGAATTTTTCTTTGACATCTTCAGCTTTAATAATTTTAGTTTCTGAAATAAATTTCATAAAAAGATAAATGGCTAAAATATGGGCGATTGCTATTAGTACAGTAAAAGTAGCGTTGTATGATATAAATTCGTTGATAGGTGATAGTCCCATATGAAACATATTAAATATTACTGAGCCGAGCAATAATGTAGCATTGTCATAATTATCATTGACATAAATCATGGAACACATGATAATAAAACACAAAAGGCATAAAGCAGCGAATAAAACAAAAAGGAGCATACCTTCTGGAAGGTAATTAATAATTAAATCTAAAACAGAATAAACAATATAAGTTGCCAATAAAAAACCAATAAAAACTGAAAAATAGAGCATTGCTTTTAGTTTTCCTTTATTTAGATACTTTATAATAATAAAGGAACAACAGATTAAATAAGTGGACGTTAAAATCGTAATCCACATAAAATAGGTGTGATAATCATAAAAAGTCAGAAAATCAGAAATAACTATTGCTAATAGAGCAACTATAAAAAGTGCTTTTGATTGATGTCTTGTACGATTAACATATTTTAATAAAATGGTAAAAACTAATGTTGGCATAAAGTATCTCAATACTCGACTGTCCATAGTAATGCTTGCAATAATGGTAATAAGGAAACAGATATAAAATAAAAAGTCGAAGCGGCTTTTTTGTTTGAGTACGTTAAAAGATAACAACGTTTTAATATTCATTTAAACAGTAAAGGCTTTTAGTATAGGTTGATAGACTCAAATTTAAATAATAGTATTAGAAAAAGGGGCTAATTCAATTATAATAACAGCTAAAATATAAAATTTAACATTTGTTTCGTAGTAAAATTTCATTCCACATTTAGTTACAGATAAAAGTGATGGAAAAATATTTAGAGGGTGTTAGCGACAATTGTACAAAAAGATTAATTTATTAGGTATTATTTAATTATTGGCACTATCTTTGTAACTTAATAAAGTATTAATAATAAAATTACATTACAATGAGTAAAGGAACAGTAAAATTTTTCAACGACACTAAAGGTTTTGGATTCATCACTGAAGAAGGAGTTGATAAAGACCACTTTGTACACATTTCTGGATTAATCGATGAGATTAGAGAAGGTGACGAAGTTGAATTTGACTTACAAGAAGGAAACAAAGGATTAAACGCGGTTAACGTAAAAGTTATCTAAGATATATCTATATATTTTCAAAAAAAAGCCCATCTAGTTTTAGATGGGCTTTTTTAGTATACCAATGTTGCACTCCAAAAAAGAGTGATTATATTTGCACCAAGTAGTATTAGTAATTTATGAGTGATAATAACACAAATCAAGACATACAAAATTGTATTTTGACATTACAGCGTTTAGTAGACGATACTAATCAACTGTTTGATATGCCAGAAGAACAACGTGTTGCCTTATATAAAGTAGCAGGAGAGTTATCTAGACCAAATCGTGACGAGTTTCAACGTCGACGTAAGGATGCTAAAAAAGCAGCAAAACGTAAAATGATTGAGAGCGATAAGCACGCCAGAAAAACAACAGGAATACGATCTGCAAGAGAAGCGACTTTATTTGTAGCACCAAAATTATTAGCTGCAGCTGTAATTCCTGAAGATACGCCCGAATTAGAATCGCCAAGAAATTGTTATGTATGTAAAACGGTGTACACAAAATTGCATCATTTTTATGATACGATGTGTACAGATTGTGGCGATTTAAATTATGCTAAGCGTTTTCAAACAACAGATTTAAAAGATCAAGTGGCTGTAATTACAGGATCTAGATTAAAAATTGGATATCATATTACATTAATGCTATTGCGTTCGGGAGCAACAGTTGTGGCAACAACGCGTTTTCCTGCCGATTCTGCTATTCGTTTTTCTAAAGAGGAGGATTATAAAGATTGGAGTGACCGTTTACATATTCACGGTCTCGATTTAAGACATATTCCAAGTGTAGAAATATTTTGTAATTACATCGAACAAAAATACGATCGATTAGATATTTTAATTAATAATGCAGCACAAACAGTAAGGCGTCCGTCTGGTTTTTATTTCCATTTAATGGAGAATGAAAAACTTCCTATAGACCAATTACCAAAATTAGCACAAACCTTATTACAAGATCACGAAAGTTGTTTGGAAGAATTATCAAGCTTAAGTGTTGGGCCTTCTAAAACAGATAAAAATAATGTGTTACCAGTAACTTGGCATGGTCCAGAACCTGGTATTGGTTTACGTAGTTCTGCCGAATTATCTCAAATCCCATACAGTTTTGACAATTCATTACAAACGGAAGAGGTCTTTCCTGAAGGACAGTTAGATGCCGATTTACAACAAGTCGATTTGCGTAAAACAAATAGTTGGCGTTTAAAATTAGGTGAAATTGAAACTACAGAAATGGTAGAAGTACAGTTGGTAAATGCTGTAGCTCCTTTTGTTCTATGTAATCGTTTGTCTAATATAATGATGAAAGAGAATACTGGTAAAAAACACATTATTAATGTGTCCGCAATGGAAGGGAAGTTTCATCGTTTTAAGAAGGAAGATCGACACCCACATACTAATATGGCAAAAGCTGCTTTGAATATGTTAACGCATACGTCTGCAACAACCTTTGCTAAATCTGGTATATACATGAATGCAGTAGATACAGGTTGGGTTACAGATGAAGATCCTGCAGCATTATCTAAACAAAAGGTAGAAGTACACGATTTTCAACCGCCTTTGGATATTGTAGATGGTGCAGCCCGTGTTATGGATCCGTTAATTGATGGTATTAACACGGGAAAACACTGGTGTGGTAAATTTCTAAAAGACTATTTCCCTATAGACTGGTAGACAGTCATCCCTTTTTATATTTTACAAAAACGCCCATCAATAATTTGATGGGCGTTTTTGTGTAATTACTATTTTAAATGTATAACATTATAGTTACTAGTTTTCCTTTACTGCTAATGATTTTGTTTTATCAAATCTCATGAAGATGTTAATCCATATATTTCTTGAAATCCTCAAAATTATAGGAAGCAACAGTAGCATTACAATTATTAATACAATATAAGACGTCATAAAAGAAAGATTTAAGAGATAGAAGGTTATAAAAAATGAAATAGTTCCAAAAAAGATACCGACAGGGTAGCTAACATACATCGCTCCAAAAAAGAAAGACGGTTCAATCTTATACTTTGTATTACAGTGACTACAACGCTCTTCCATCGTTAAAGTGCTTGTAACCTTATATGGATTATTGACCGTGTACATGCTTTCGTTTTGACAGACAGGGCAATTTCCAGTTAAAATACTATTTATTTTTGTGCCTTTTAAAAATTCCATAATTATAATTTATATTAATTAATAATAATGATATGATAAATACTAAACTTTAGGAGTTATATGTGAAAATGTCATATATTATTAAAAATATATTTCAGTAAATAGTAATCGTTATAGGTAACAAAGGTAAACTATAGTTACAACGAGTTTGTTGTAAGATTGTCGCTAATATTTGTATATTTAGGACATAATGAAGTTGTATGAATACGATACCTATTTTAAATATTGAACAGTTTGAGGAAGATTCTTTTTCAAATTTTTATAGTAATGATTTAAGTACGCACTTAAAAAATAATGCACTAGTGGTGCAAAAACCACATAGTCATAACTTTTTTTTATGTGTGTTTTTTTTAGAAGGAACGGGAACACACGAAATAGATTTTAATAGTTACGAGGTTACTAAAGGCAGTGTTTTTTTTCTAAGGCCTGGTCAAACGCATAGCTGGTCTTTTACTAGTGCGCCAAAAGGCTATATTTTTTTTCATACTCAAGACTTTTATGAATGCTATTTTTTGAATAAAAGCATCACACAATTTCCATTTTATTATTCTTACGAAAATCCACCCTATTTGGGTTTAAGTGAAACGGAAATTAAGGTTATTAATTCTAGATTTGAAGACATAAATACGGAGTTTCACCAAACTAATATTTATAAAAAGCAAAAACTAGCAAGCCTTATTAACCTCACTTATATTGATTTGTCTCGCATTTATACAGCTATAGATGCTAAACATCACGTTTTATCCTCGTCCTATTTAAAAGCTTTAAGTGTTTTAGAGCAAACCATTGAAACCTTTTATAAAACAGAGAAATCAGCTAAATTTTATGCAAACAAATTAAATATTACAGTTAAGCATTTAAATAGAGTTACCAAATCAACGATTAATAAAACCACAACCCAGCTTATTACTGAACGCGTGTTACTGGAAGCCAAACGATTACTGGTACATTCTAGCAAGTCCTTTTCTAGAACAGCAGAAACCTTGGGTTATAATGATTATGCGCATTTTTCTAAGCTATTTAAATTGAAAGTCGGTATGACACCTTTAGACTTCAAAAAACGGTATGAAATTGATGACAATTAGTGATTTGATTTAAAAGAAGAAATACGGTAGAATAGAGTAGTACTTACAAGCTTAATGTTGTATAAGCGTCTTTAAAGCAATGGAATTAATTTGAATATAAAATTAGAAAAACACCAAGCATAATACCGGCTAAAGGAATTAGTTTTTGACGTTTATTTTTTTCCTTAAATACGACTCCGCCAATGACAACAGCAATTATAATTTGACTTCGTTTTATTGCGGATAATAGCATGATTAAGGCTTCTGGGGCTTGTAATGCTTTAAAATAAAAGTAATCGGCTGCTTGTAGTAAAACACCAACAGCAATAATAGACCATCTAAACTTGAAAGCTTGTCTTTTTTTAGAATATGGAAACCAGGTAATAGTCAAGATGACTAGTAAAATAAGTATGGTATAAAGACAAAACCAAAATTGTAAGGTTTGTGGGTTTAAGTGTAACGTTTGAATCAGAAACTTATCATATAAACCACTAGATGCACCTAAAAAAGTAGCGCCAATTATGGCAAATATCCATTTGTTGCTCTTAAAATTAATCCCTTCCTTTTTTCCGATTTTGGAATAGAGTACTACAGAAAAAATGATCAGGAAAAATCCAATCCATTGGTATGGATTAGGACTTTCTTTATAAATTACAATGGCGCCAATAAACGTAAAAAAGGGGCCAGCAGAACGTATTGGCGTAACAATAGTAATGGGCAAGTGTTTTAAAGCTTGATAGGCTAAAACCCAAGAACTAGCCATGATAATGGATTTTATAAAAATAAAACCATGACTTTGCCATGAGAGCTCCTGAAAGTGGTAACCATGTGCTAAGGCATAGTCTGGATATATAAAAGAGAGTACGTAAAAGCTCCCTACAAATAAAAACCCGCTAGACACTGTTCCTAATAGTACAGGAAAGACTTCATTACCTTGTACAGCATGTTTTTTGCACAAATTGTGTAAACCCAAAAAGAGTGCTGCTAATAAACCTAAATACATCCACATGTCGCGAATATAGTTGTTTCATAAACTTTCTGAATACAATAGTTTCTGTTTTTTTTGAAGTGTCAGTGCAATAGACAACACTGCTTTGTTTTTACGAAAACGATGTAAATTTATTTTCATTACTATTTTTTAAATCGAATATAATTTGCATCGTTATAAATTTTAGCAGCATTACTAACATGAAAAATAGGAGAGTCTTGTTTAAGTTGATAAAAAACTAAAGTATTAGGAGTGTAAAAGCTTAAATAGTTACGAATTATCTAAATAGCGCATAATTATTTTAATGAATTATCAAAACGGATATTTTGACGTTACAACGTTGATTTTAAAATATTTAAAATAAAAATGTTTTACTAATATGCTATGTTGTTTATTTGCAAACCTTTTTAGAAAATTCTTACAAAAGATGATTTAAAGAAGGTATAATTTACAAAATTTAATTTATGAAACATTATTACAAGATTTTTACATTCACATTAATATTTGCATTTTTTGCGCAATTATCTTTTGCACAAAAGACAGTTAATCCTTGGTCTTTTGAGACCGGTTTAAGTACTGTTGATCTTTATCCTGTTGGAGAAAATGCACCACAAGGAGATTATTTTGACGAATTTTTTAACCTTAACGATCACTATAATTTAGGATTTTATGTAGGGGCGACAAGACGCTTAACTAAAAATTTATCTATTACTGCTAAAGGAACGGTAAACGAAATTTCTAAATGGGGAGATTTTGGACAAGCTGACGAAAGTATATTAGTTGATAACCTTAAGTATTATGGTTTAGACGGTATGTTAAATTATTCTTTTGGACAAGGTAAACTACAACCATTTATTGGTATTGGTGGAGGTTACACTTGGATAGAAGAAGGAACGTTTAATACGTTTTCTACAGCAGAAGGTTCAGATAATTTAGTAGGCGCAGGAACAGCTAACGGATCTGTTGGATTTAAGTACTGGATTAGCGATAAGTTTGCATTAAAATTACAAACAACATACAAGCATTCGTTTGAAGATTATTTACCTAAGCATTGGGATCATAATTTTGGTATTGTTTACACGCTTGAAAAAGGTGAAGACCATTCAATTACAACACGTGCTTTTGTACCAAATAACAAACGTTGGTCTTTTGAAGCAGGTGCGGCGGTTATCGATTTTTACCCTGTAGGAGAAAATAGTCCACAAGGAGATTATTTTGACGAATTCTTTAACCTTAACGATCACTATAATTTAGGTGTCTATGCGGCGGTTACAAGAAATTTAACGAATAACTTATCTATTACTGCAAAAGGAACGGCTAGTGAAATAAAAAAATGGGGTGATTTTGGAACAGCAGATGAAAGTGTTTTAGTTGATAATTTAAAATATTATGGACTTGATGGGATGGTTAACTATAGCTTTGGACAAAATAGACTTCAACCTTTTATTGCAGTTGGAGGTGGTTATACTTGGATTGAAGAAGGTCCTTTTAATACATCTACATTAGATGGTTCTGATAGCTTAATTGGAGCAGGAACAGTAAATGGTGCTGTTGGAGTTAAATATTGGATTAGCGAAGACATAGGTGTTAATTTACAAACAACTTATAAGCATTCTTTTGAAGATTATTTGCCTAAACATTGGAACCATAACTTAGGTTTAATTTACAAATTTGGAACAGAAAAAGTAGCAGAGCCAGTAGTATCTAATGATAGAGATGAAGATGGTGTACCAAATGATTACGATGTATGTCCTGATACCTTTGGTTTAGCTGCGTTTGGTGGTTGTGCTGATACGGATGGTGACGGTGTTGCTGATAAAGATGATTTATGTCCTAAAGTAAAAGGTTTAATTGAATTTGGTGGTTGTCCAGATACAGATGGCGATGGTTTTCCTGATAATAAAGACAAGTGTCCAGAGGTTAAAGGAACTGATAATGGATGTCCTTTAAAAATAGTTGAAACAGCACCTGTTGTACCAGTTACAGGATTAAGAAAAGTGTATTTCAATTATAATAGTTCTAAACTGGATCAAAATGCTAAAGTTATTTTAGATGAAATCGCAGCTAGTATTGGAGATGATTCTAATTATGCTGTTTCTATTGAAGGTCATGCTGATAGTAGAGGAAGCGATAATTATAATTATAACCTTTCTGTTGTTAGAGCTCAAGAAATTAAAAATTATTTAACTTCTAAAAATATCGCAGATAGTGATATTACTATTTCTGGTAAAGGAGAGTCTCAACCATTAAGTACTAATGATACGGAAGCGGGAAGAGCTTTAAATAGAAGAGTAGAATTAACTATAAACATTACTGCTAAGTAAATTTAATTTATTGTTAATTACAATTGGTGCTATCATAGTAATATGGTAGCACTTTTTTTATGCGTTATTTTAAAAATAGTAGTTATTAAGTATTATACAAAAGAGTAACAATAAAAATGATAATTAGTATTTAGAAGCATGTATTAGTCTGTTTTTTAACACGTTGTTAAAATTGGTTAAAAACGTTAAAAGTATTATAACAAGCAGATTTAAACCTTTTTTAAAGTATTTATTTGTTGTAATCAACTTAAACAATTTACAATGAAAAAATTATTATTTATTACCGCAATTACCATTTTTGGTTTTACAAATGCACAAGCGCAAGAGGTGGAGTTTGGTGCTAAAATTGGTGCAAATTTCACTTCTATTTATGGGGATACTAATGATAATGTTGAACTGATAACGAGTGTTATTAATTTTGGTGTTTATTCTGAGATTTCATTAACCGAGAAATTCTCTTTTCAACCAGAAATCATGTACTCTATTCAAGGTTTTAGTATTAATGACGATGTCGCTGGGACAGACGATATTGTATCATTAAATTACTTAAATGTGCCTTTGATGGGAAAATACCATGTTACTAAAGGACTGAGTCTGGAAGCAGGGCCACAAATAGGATTTTTGTTGTCTGCTAAGAATGAAGATATAGATGTAAAAGACACTTTTAAATCTATAGATGTTGGTGTTAATTTAGGATTAGAATATAAATTAGAAAACGGATTGAATTTTGGAGCACGATATAATTTTGGCTTATTAAATATTAATGATATTGATGGGTCTTCAGATAAATTTAGAAATGGTGTTGCACAATTTACTATTGGTTATTCTTTGTTCTAGAAAGACTAAAAACTAATATAAATTTAAAAAAAGGCTATACAGTTAATACTGTGTAGCCTTTTCTGTATTGTATTAGATATTCTATGTGTTGTTTTTCGTGTAAACAATTATATTTAGATATGAACATATATAGGCTTGGGACAGATAGAGAAACATTGCAAGCAGTAACAATAGATTTTATATAATCTTCACATTCTTTCTCTGATAAATTAGAAGATATATTAACTATAATTGTTGTTATTCGATGGTTTGTCTTACTTCTCCACAAGTCAGCATTTTACCTCCAAAATAAGGGTTGATCACATTGTCTTTTTTACTCAGCCAATACACCCCTTTATTGTTGTCTCCCATTGGACAAAACTGGTTGTACACTTTTTCGTTTATACCAAAAACTTTAATGGCATCTGTTAAATATGATGACAAGTATTTAAAATAATTTCTCTGTTCTTCAATATTAGATGTCTTTGACATCGTTGTAGTGATTGCTCTAAGTTCTTTTTCAAACGACATCCATTGTTTATGAGCGTCTTGGCTTGTTAGTATTGTGATATCTACTTTAGATAAAGCATTCAATAGCAGTTTTGATTCTGATTTAATAGTGTTTATATCATCTTTAAGTAAGGCCTCTTTTAATTGGATATAATCATTAAAGACAACTTTTAATTCGTTCTGAAATTGTTTTGAAACGTCTATTCGTTCAGTATCCCCCCCTTTTTGACGCGTTGTATTTGTGGTCGTTTCCATTCCTAAATGGCCTTCATGTCCCGTCATAACTTTGCCTCCTTTTTTATTCATCATAGATTTTTTGCCTTGTAACTGTGCAGCAGCATCTACGGTAAAGGTTCCGTTGGTTACCACTTCATCACCAGTGTTTAAACCTTCTAAGACTTGATACTTATCATCAATTTGAGTACCTAATGTAATTTCACGCATTTCAAAAACAGGTTCATTTGGATTCGATTTAATATAGACTACAGAGCGTTTTCCAGTCCATAACACGGCTGTTGTTGGTATAGATAAAGCATCGGATTTACTTGCAGTGATTCCTTTTATTTTCCCTTCTACAAATAGACCAGGTTTTAATATTTGGTCTTTGTTATTAAGTACTACTCGTAATTTTACAGTTCTAGTTCTAGTATCTAAAATAGGATCTATAAAATCTACAGTACCTTTAAATACTTTATTCGCGTAAGCATTGGTAACAACATCAATATTTTGTCCTTTTTTGAATTGACTAATTTGGTTTTCATACACATCAAAGTTCGCCCAAACTGTTGCTAAATTAGAAACTTTAAAAATGGGTTTTCCATCCATAATATGTGCGCCATCACTCACCGCAATTTCTGTAACAACACCAGATACATGAGAATAGATTGTAAAACTTGTTTTTACTTGTCCTGTCTTTAAAACGTCGTCTAATTGAGAACCATGGATTTTCCAGTTTTTAAACTTGTTTTGCACTGCTCTGTATAACTGTGGTTGGGATGCTCTAATACTATACGTCGTTATCAATTCTTGCTGTGCTGCAATTAAAGCTGCCGAATAAATTTTAGCAATAGCTTGTCCTTTATTAACCTTTTCGCCTAAAGACTTGACATATAATTTTTCTATTCTTCCGTCAAAATGCGCAGGTTGTATGGCTGTATTGTCTTCGTTTTCCACAATTTTACCTGATAGTGTTATGGCATTATCTTCCGTATTACTATTACCAACTATTGACGTTTGAATATTGGCTAATGCCATAGCATTTTCAGATAGTTTAAACTGGTCGGCTAATAACCCTTTAGCGCTACTTTCTGCAGGAATTAAATCCATACCGCAAATAGGGCATGGGCCAGATTCGGGTTGCATTATTTGTGGATGCATAGAGCAGGTCCACATTTGGTTAGTTTCTGCTGTAGCATCATGCTTATGTTCTGTTTCAGTATTAGAAGTGCCTCCAAAAAGAAACCATCCCAGTAGTAACCCAACCGCTAATACTGCTGTATAAATTATTATATTGTTATTTTTCATTTTCTAGTCGTTTTATCATTGCTTTCATTTCTTCTATTTCTTTTCGTTGTGCTTCAATTATGCTATCTGCTAATTCTCTAACTTCAGGATCTTGAATTGCTGCGCGTTCACTCGTTAATATAGCTATAGAGTGATGCGGAATCATACCTTTTAGCCAAAGCACATCTCCTACAATTGGTGCCTGAGTTCTAACTAGGCTTAAAGCGCCAAAAAAAAGGACAACACTACCAACTAAAATAGCGATATTCTTCTTTTTATTTTTATACATTTTAAGCATAAATAAAAGCATAATAATACCCATTGTTGAAATTCCTAAGCAAACCATATAAAAGCGAGTCATACTAAAAGACACATGGTCTATAGCATAGGTGTTTAGATACATAGTGATATACATGGCTACAAATGAGCAACCAAGCATTAAAAAGAACTGTGTGTAATTACTCATTCCTTCTTTGTTTTTGTGTTGTTTTGAATTTTCCATAAGTTTTTTTTATAGTTAAATTTTAATATTTCTTAAACGTAACGCATTGGCTATTACTGATACCGAACTAAAACTCATTGCTAATGCTGCAATCATTGGAGATAATAACAATCCGAAAAATGGATATAATATTCCTGCTGCAATTGGTACACCGATAACATTATAAACAAAAGCAAAAAATAAGTTTTGTTGTATATTTTTAACTACACCATGACTTAAGTTTTTAGCTTTTACAATGCCTTGTAAATCTCCTTTAACTAAAGTAATTGTAGCACTTTCAATAGCAACATCGGTTCCTGTTCCCATTGCAATACCAACGTCCGACTGCGCTAAAGCTGGTGCATCATTAATACCATCTCCAGCCATAGCAACTACTTTTCCTTGTTGCTGCAATTTTTTTATTTCGTTTAGTTTATCCTCTGGAAGACATTCTGCTTTATAGTGTTTTAATTTTAATTGTTCTGCGACTGCTTTAGCTGTGTTTTTATTGTCTCCAGTAAGCATAATAACGTCAATACCATTGTCCTGAAGTTGTTTTATAGCCTCTTGACTTGTCTTTTTAATGGCATCAAAAATAGTAACATATCCTACAGCTTCATTTTCTACGGTGATGTAAGACACTGTTTTTCCTTGTTCTTGTTCTGCAATTACTTGACTAGCTAAACTTTCTGATATAGAAATAGAGAATTGCTCTAATAATTTAGCATTTCCTAAAGTTACTTTTTTATTATCAATGGTACCAATAACGCCTTTTCCTGCTACTGCTTCAAAATCGTTTACTTTGGTAATAACGACCTGTTTTGATTTACCATAATTTACAATAGCTTCTGCTAAAGGATGCTCGCTATATTGATTTAAAGAAGCAATGTAGTGGAGTAGTAGCTCTTGTTCAATTTTAGTCACAGCAATCACTTTTTCAACAGATGGTTTTCCTTCTGTAATCGTTCCCGTTTTATCTACAATAAGGACATCTACTTTATTCATTGTCTCTAAAGCTTCTGCATTTTTAATTAAGACACCAGATTGTGCACCTCTACCAACACCAACCATAACAGACATTGGTGTTGCTAATCCTAAAGCACAAGGACAGGCAATAATTAATACAGCAATGGCATTTACAAACGCAAATACATACGCTGGTTCTGGACCAAAGACTGCCCAAAGAATAAAGGTAATTATAGAAACTAGTAATACGGTAGGTACAAAATACTTAGCAATTTTATCTGCCAGTTTCTGTATTGGTGCTTTAGAGCGACTGGCGTTATTAACCATATGAATGATTTGAGACAGTAACGTTTCCGAACCTACTTTTTCAGCTTTCATTACAAACGACTTTGTGCCATTTATGGTTCCTGAGGTTACTTTATCGGCTACCACTTTATCAACAGGAATAGGTTCGCCGGTAATCATAGATTCGTCAATACTACTCTGTCCTTCAACAATACTACCATCTACAGGTATTTTCTCTCCTGGTTTTACACGTAATAAATTGCCTTGTTCAATCTTATCAATTGCAATAACTTTGTCTTCGCCTTCTGTTACCAATGTTGCGGTTGCGGGTACTAATTTTAGTAATTCCTTTATTGCTCCACTAGTTTGACTATGCGCTTTTGCTTCTAATAATTGTCCTAATAATACTAAAGTTAGAATCACTGTTGCAGCTTCAAAATACACAAAAACATTGCCATCTGCGGTTTTAAAATCTATAGGAAATACGTCTGGAAATAACATAGCGAATACACTAAATAACCAGGCAATACCAGAACCTATTCCGATAAGCGTAAACATGTTAAAGTTTCTTGTTTTAATTGAAGTCCAAGCACGTGTAAAAAACATCCATGTGGCATAAAACACAACAGGAATAGACAATACAAACTGGATCCAATGCCATGTTTTTTGCTCTAAAACAGTATACAACGGATTATTGCTGAGCATTTCTGACATGGCTATTAAAAATATGGGCACAGTAAAAGCGACTGCAATCCAAAACTTTTTTAATAGTTTATTATAGGTTTTATCTTCTGCTGAAGCATCTGCTTCCAATGGCACTAAATCCATTCCGCAAATAGGACACGCTCCGGGTTCGTCTTTAATAACTTCAGGATGCATTGGGCACGTCCATTGCGTTGTTGTGGTATTTGTTAGGTTTTGTTCTTCCACTAAGTCCATTCCGCATACTGGGCAATCGCCAGATTTGTTATAGGTTTTATCGCCTTCGCAATGCATAGGACAGTAAAAAGTACCGGTACCTTGTCCTTTGTTTATGTCTGCGGAAGTATTACTATTGTCCTTAGCATGATTATGGTCTCCTAAATTATGTATGCTGTACCGACCACCATCGTTTTTTAAAGCCTCCTGAAAGGTTTCTAAGGTGATATGTGAATCCATTTCTATCGTAGCTTCCGCTTTTTCTAAATTAACTGTAGCTTTAGAAACACCTTTAACTTTAGAAAGTATTTCTTCAACGTGTCCACGACAACCGTTACAAGTCATTCCGTGTATGTGATATGTATGTATCATTGTTTTTATATTTTAAATTATTTCATCATTTTGTGTTTATCCATATCCATTCCCATCGGCATATTCCCATCTTCATCAGTATGAGATTTCATAAAAATATATTGAGAAATAAAAATGAGAATAATTCCAATTGCTGAAACTATAAGTACAAAAGGGTCATTTAGATATTTCATATAAATAAACGCGCTTAAAATAATTACATCCATTAATATCGCAATAATTGGAATAGTTGAATTGAATTTCACCTCTTTTTTAAGATGCCTAAAAAGCCCCCAATGAATAGCAATATCCATTATTAAATAAAAAATAGCACCAATGGAAGCAATTCGAGTTAAATCAAAAAAAACAGTTAAAAGTATGGCTAAAGAAACAGTAAAAATCAATGAAGGATTCTTAAGTTTCTTAATTCTATTCATATCAGGTACTTGTTTCATACTACCTAACATTCCTAACATTCTTGAAGCAGAATAGATACTAGCTATCACACCAGATACAGTTGCTACAATTGCAAGTAAAATAGTCAATACAGAACCCCATTTTCCGAAAACAGGTTTAGCTGCAGCCGCTAAGGCATAATCTTTAGCTTTAATAATTTCTTCAATAGTTAATGCTCCTGCTACTGATAATGCTAAAACAACATAGATAATTGTACAAACAACAACCGAAATAATTATAGAACGCCCCACATTTTTATGAGGGTTTTTAATATCTCCACCCTGATTTGTTATTGTAGTAAATCCTTTATAAGCAAGAATGGACAATGCTAATGCGGCAATAAAGCCAAAACCGCCTGGTAGTGTTTGACTATTAGTAATAATAAAGTTTCCTGTAATAGTTGGTAAACCTGAAATAACCAAGCTTGAAATTGCTAATATAGCGATACCAATAACTTTTATAATTGCCGTTAAAGTTGCTGTAGTTTCTATAATTTTGTTTCCTGAGATATTGATAATATAAGCAATAGCTATTAAGAATACACCTAGCATAGATGCGTATCCCGAATATTCTTGAGGAAATAAACGCAAGGTATATGCTCCAAAAGTACCAGCGACTAAACTTTCTGCTACTACCATTGACACATACATTAATAGAGAGAAAGAACCTGCAGCCGTTCCTGGACCATACGCTTTAGTTAAAAATTTTACAACACCACCAGAAGATGGATACGTATTTGAAAACTTAACGTAAGAATACGAACTAAAACCAACTACAATTGCTCCTGCAATAAATGCAATAGGAAATAAATCGCCAACTAATTCAGCAATTTGCCCCATTAATACAAAGATACCAGCGCCTATCATTACACCAGTACCCAATGAAACAGAGCCTAATAAGGAGAGTTTTTGATTAGATACTTTTAGTTTTTTCATTTGTTATTTGGTTTATAAACGATTTTTTAATTGTTCCATCCATTGGATAATTGTTACTGTCTCTTCTTCTGAAAATACAGCATCTGTATGTGTTAGGATGTAAGAATACAGAGGCATTTCGTTACTTTCTATTTGCTTGATAATTGATCGAAGTTTACTTGCCTTTCTTCGGTTTGATAGAGCATCCCATTCACTAAAATTAAGTTCAGATTTGCCTTCTTTAACATGGTCTTCTAAAAACCAAGCAACAGGTTGTATTTTATTGTACCAAGGATAATTAGTGTTATTACTATGACAATCATAACAAGACACTTGCAACATGCTTTTTATGTTATTTGGAACTTGGTTTACTAACATAAAATCGGTTATTGGAACGGTATCACTATGGTTACGTTTTGTGGGAATAAATTGTATTCCCACAAAAGCAACCATTAAAACCAATACTATGTTTTTAACTATCTTCATTTAGTTAATCTCTTTCTGTACTTTACCACATTTTAGCATTTTACTTCCGTAATATGGGTTACGCACTTCTTCGCTCATACTTAACCAAGCACTACCTTTATCATACATTGGGCAAAACTGTTCGTATAAAGTATTTGCTGTTCCTGTAATAGCCACCATATCTGTTACATCCTTACTTAAAATTTTAAAATGCTCTCTTTGATGTGCCATTGGACTTTCTGAAATATGCTCAGCGTGTTCTACTGCATCTTCAATAATTTCTTTTAACTCTTTTTTTTGTTCGTCTGTATATTTAGAGAGCGCTAAATTCCCTAAACTTTTCTTCAAAACTGAACCAAGTTCTTTTGCTTTAGCTTCGTCATCCGCAACTAAAGCATCTTTTAGATTAAAATAATCTTTAAGTATCATTTCGGCATTACCATCCTGATTGCTATGCATTGCAATTTCTTTTTTGTCTTTATCGTGATGACCATCACTATTGTCATGATTCATTTCTGTACTATGACCTTCATTGTTATTATGCTCTTTTTTTGCGTCTTTACAAGATATTGCTGTTAATGTTAAAAATGCTATTGCTAAAATTCCTGTTGTTACTTTTAAGTTTTTCATTGTTTTGTTATTTATTTATTTATTTATTATTTTTTAAAATCTTACTGATAATCCACCACCTGTACCAAAGCGATTATCATAACTCGCCATAAGTGAGAAGTGTCTTGATAACATATATTCTGCTCCTGTGCTCCAAACTGTATCCGAATTATAATCTTTACCTAATGGCAAATTATTAACCAACCCTAAATCTAATTTGTATTCATAATACCCGAAAATTGATAGTTTTGGGAATACCATTATGTTTCTTCCTAATGAGATTCTCGGTCTTAATTCATTATCAATTCTTGCATCTAAGTTGAATAAATAAGGTGTTAAATAACGAATTCCTACCACTGCAGTGGTCTTAAAAGCATTAAGGTTTTCTGGTGTTTCGTTTTCTATATTAACACCTCCAAAAACACGGAGGTAATCGTGTAGGTAACGTTCATAGGTTATTTCACCTTCTAAATTTTTGTTCCAACCGTATTCAAGGGATGCATTAAATTGATTTCTTAAATTAGACGTTGTTAAATTGATGGTAGAATTATGAGAAGCTATATCTGCCATTCCCCAAGAATACCATTTATCAGTTTCTGCAATAATTTTAGAAGCTGGGAACTCATCCATTCTGGGGTCTCTTGGTGTATCATATGATACGACTCGTGCCATACCACCCATCATATGATATAAAATGTGACAATGGAAAAACCAGTCACCAGATTCATCACCATTATTTCCATAAAACTCTAAAGTAACTTTTTGCATTGGTGGCACATTTACCGTGTGTTTTAATGGAGAATAGTCGCCATTTTCGTTAATAACTCTAAAAAAGTGACCGTGTAAATGCATTGGGTGGTGCATCATCGTCAAGTTATTGAAGGTAATTCGTGTAACCTCCTTATTATTTATCTTGATATTATCCGCCTCAGACAATGGTACACCATTCATACTCCAGATATAGCGACTCATATTACCTGTAAGGTTTAATAATATTTCTTTTACAGGAATATTTGTATCGTAGTTGGTTTTCTCAGGCGATTTCAAATAATCGTAATTGTATTCGGCAAACATCTTCATTCCTTCCATCTTCATTGCTGGCATAGTATTCTCTTTTTTCATTTTCATACCTGCCATATTAGAATGATCCATCTTGCCCATTGCTGTAGTATCTTTTGGATTATTCATTTTCATTCCTGACATTTTCGAATGATCCATTGGCATAGAATCTTTAGATCTCTCCATTTTTGAATGATCCATTTTCGTGCCTTCCATTTTCCCCATCTGCATGCCGTATTCCTCCTTTATTTTGAAACGCTCATCTTTTTTGGGTTGAAACTTTAAAGCGTGTGCACCCATTTTCATATCCATTTTTGCCATTTTTTGCATCATTCTAATCTTATCTGGTTTTGGAATATTCATAGCAGGTAACACTTTTCCGTTTCCTATAAAAGCAGAGGCAGTACCAGAACCGTCTTGTGCTGTAATTTTAAATTCTATTTTCCCTTCTTCGGGAATGGTAACAATAAAGTCATAAGCTTCTGCAATGGCTATAAAGGTTTTGTTCTTTTTTACAGGTACTACATCAAGGCCGTCTGCCGAAACCAATAATGGATCCTCACCACCAAAAGACATCCAAAAAGAAGTAGATGCACCTCCATCTATAATGCGTAATCTTACTTTTTCGCCAGGTTTAAATTCTGGATATTCAATGCTTTCTTCACCATTAATTAAAAATGCTGGGTAATATAAATCTGCTATATCTGCTCCCTGCATGCGTTGTTTCCAAAAATTAAGTTGTGCACCAAATGCACCACGAGCAATGACTTTATTTAATGGCGTAGAAGTCCCTTTTTTTATACCATACCATTCATTACCTCGTTTTAAATTTCGAAGTACGCTCATTGGTTTTTCGTTGGTCCAATCAGATAACATTAAAACCAACTCCTTGTCATATTCTAATACTTTTTCTTTAGGTTGAATAACAATGGATCCATAAACACCACTTTGTTCTTGCAGCATTGTATGTGAGTGATACCAGTAAGTTCCAGATTGTTTGATTGGGAATTCGTATTTCTGTGTATGTCCTGGTTCTATGGGTGGCGTATTTAAGTATGGTACACCATCGTAAAAGTTAGGTAATAAAAGTCCGTGCCAATGCACAGAGGTTTCTACGCTCATTTCATTTTTCACATAAATAACGGCGTATTCACCTTCAGTAAATTCTAGAGTTGGGCCGGGAATTGTTCCATTAATAGTCATTGCCATAACCTCTTTTCCTGCTTTGTTTACTTTGGCTTCACGCAAGGTAATAATGTGTTCTCTTACTGGAAGGTTATTTGTATTCCCATCTGTTTCTTGTATTTCTTGAGCAAAAACGCCTGTAGTTAATGCAAATAAAAACAGTACTATTAGTTTTGTTTTCATTTTTATTGAATTAAATAATTAATAATTGTCGTTTGTAAATAGTAACTTTTAATAGATTCTATTTGATTAATTTGAAACTTTAATTGTAGTTCCTGAATGTCTAAAACATCATTAAAATCAATAGTACCTGTTTCGTAACTTCTTACTAAAATCGATTCGGCATCCTTAGCTTGTTTTAAGTTTTTTACTTGTGTATTGTAACTGATTCTAGCAGATTTCCTATCGTTTATTGCTTTGTCTAATAGTGTTTCTAACGTGTTTAAACGGTCTTGTTTTTGAAATTCTATTTCCTGTTGTTGTAATTTGTTTTGCTTGGTTTTCGATTTGTATTTCTTATTAAAAATAGGAATGGAAAGCGCTACTGTGGGCATTAAAATATCTTGTCCGTTTTTGCTAAACGTAATATCGGAATCTGGTTGAATATTAATATAATCAATTCCGAATCCAAACGACAGATGGCTTTCTTTTTGGTTTAGTAATTCCGATTGTGTTACCGAATTAAACAGTCTATCATATTTTAATAATTCAGGATGTAACGCTAAATTTTCGGTAGTAATTTCAAGTGCTTCGGAAGGCATTAATAACGACTCCACAATAGGCACTTCAATAGCACTATCTCTATTCAGAAGCTTGTTAAAAGCCGTTTGTTCTGCTAAAAACTCGTATTCTAAAACCTGTTGTAATTGCTCTAATTCATTCTGGCGAATTTGTAATCTAAAAACATCTACTGCAGATGCTTTTCCAACTTCAACAGACGTTAAAGCCAAGGCTTCATACGTGTCCAATAATTCAATATTTTCTATTAAAACAGCTTGTTTTGCTTTATTAACGTACAATTTATAGTAAGATTCCGATACAGAAACGATTAGCTTTCGTTTAGCAATTACAATCGCTTCATAATCGATTTCAGCTAAAGCACTTGCATAATTTTCACGAGACGTAATAGTACCAAACCAAGGAAACATTTGTTTAGCCGACACCTTAAAACGTTGTGTTCCGGTTCGTGTTTCTGGTTCAATAACAAAATAACTAGCACTAAAATCGGTGTTTGGAAGCGTATTAACTTCATTCACTTTTTCTGTTGCAATAGCGTATTGTAATTCAAATTTCTGAATCTCAGGATTATTTTCCAAAGCAGTAGCAATGTAAGTTTCTAGTCCTTGAGAATTTACAGAGTGAACACTGAAAAGTGAAAAACTAAAAACAATGAAATGCAGTACTTTTTTTATAGATTTAGTCATTATAATCTAGATTTTGATGTTTTTATGGAACTAACCAACATAGCTACCAATTCTTTATTTAAATTGAAATGAATTTCATATTGCTGTTTATCAATATAATTAGTGTCTTTTAATAAATCGATCCAATACAAAGTTTCATTGGCTTCTTTAAGAGCAATACTCATTTTATGAATAAAATCTGCTTTACTCTGTCCAAATTCTGCTTCACGAATTAACGCTCCAACAGCTGTTCCACTTCTTAAAAGTTGCTTACTTAAAACATATTCCTTTTGTTCTGTAACTAGTAATTGAGATAATTTCACAATTAAAATAGCAAAGGCATAACTTTTATCTTTTAAAATACTTCTTCCCATAATTTTAGTGTTTCACTTAGAACTCTTCACTTTAATCTTTAATCTTTAATCTTTCAACTTTCACTTTTAACTTTTAACTTTTAGTTTTTCACTTTCATCTTTAATCTTTTCACTTTAATCTCTTCTCTCCAGCTATATAAAACCGGAACAATAAAGTAGGAGGTAATGTCAATAACCATCCCTCCAAATATTGGAATTGCCATCGGAATCATAATATCACTTCCTTTACCTGTGGATGTTAAAACGGGTAACAACGCTAAAATGGTGGTTACTGTAGTCATTAAACACGGACGAATACGTTTTTCGGCAGCATGTAAGGCAGCAGCTCTAATACTTTTTTTGTCAGCAGGTTTTTCGCGATCAAAAGTTTGTGTTAGGTAGGTGGCCATAACCACACCATCATCGGTAGCAATACCAAATAGTGCAATAAAACCAACCCAAACGGCGACACTTAAATTAATGGTTTTCATATTAAAGAGGTCTCGCATATTCTCGCCAAACAAGCTAAAATTGAAAAACCAATCTTGACCATATAGCCAAATCATGATAAAACCACCAGCAAATGCCACCGTAATTCCGGTAAATACCATTAATGATGTGCTAACAGATTTAAACTGAAAATACAATATTAAAAAGATGATAGCCAATGCTAACGGAACAACCACAGACAATGTTTTTTCTGCACGTAATTGATTTTCATAAGTACCTGTAAATTTATAACTGATGCCTTTTGGAACCATTAGATCTCCAGATTCTATTTTTTGTTGAAACAAGGCTTGTGCATTTTCGACAACATCAACCTCTGCAAAACCATCCAATTTATCAAACAAGACATAACCTACTAAAAACGTGTCTTCACTTTTTATGACTTGTGGACCTTGCTCATATCTAATGGTTGCCAATTCACTTAAAGGAACTGGACTACCCGTTTCTACAGGAATATAAATGTCTTTTATATCTTCCGGATTACCACGTAACTCTCTTGGGTAGCGTACTCTTACAGCATAACGTTCTCGTCCTTCAACGGTTTGTGTTAATGCCATACCACCAATAGCAACTTTTAAAACACTTTGTACATCTGCTATTGAAATACCATAACGTGCTATTTTTTCTCTGTCGATATCAATTAGCAAGTAAGGTTTACCAACAATTCTATCTGCAAAAACAGCTTCTATTTTAACGCCTTCCGCTTGTTTTAGTAGTCGTTCCAATTCTAAGCCAAAGGCTTCAATTTGTTTTAAATCTTGACCTTTTACTTTAATTCCCATTGGCGCACGCATACCGGTTTGTAGCATGACCAATCGGGTTTCAATAGGTTGTAATTTTGGTGCAGACGTCACGCCTGGTAATTTGGTGACGCGTACAATTTCGTTCCAAATATCATCAGGACTTTTAATTTCTGGTCTCCAGTTTCTGTAATATTCACCGTTGTTATCTTCGATAAGTTGTTCTTTTGCATTAAGAGATTGCCACGCTTCACTTTGTTCTGCTCGCAATGACATTCCGTTTTTCAATTCAAACATCCCATCAGCATTCACTTTATAACGCTGTCTTTTTCCTTCGGAATTGCGCATGTATTCCGATTTATATTGAATCATGTTTTCATACATGGATAAAGGCGCAGGATCTAAAGGCGAATCTGTTCTACCAGCTTTTCCGACTACAGTTTCAATTTCTGGAATCGTAGCAACCGCCATGTCTAATTGCTGAAGCACACGTTTATTTTCTTCAACACCAGCATGAGGTAAGGAGGTTGGCATTAATAAAAACGATCCTTCATTTAGAGAAGGCATAAACTCTTTTCCTGTATTTTTCATAATCCAAAATCCAGATATAAGAACGGTCGCAGGAATTATTAAAAACAATACTTTATTGGCTAGAGCCCAGTTTAAAATCTGACTATAATACCTTCTAAAAACAGAAAATACACCTAAAATTCCGAAGCATATAATAGCAACAAAAATAAGATTGACAATGATACTGCGGTTAAAACCTAACGGTCTCCAATATTCGGCCAATAGACATACAATTGCAATCGAAGAAATAATAATATTTATTAGATTTATTTTCTTCTTATCTAATCTCTCTAAAACACCTAGTAAACCAGTGATACCAAAAGCAACTAAGAGTAATCCTAACCAAAAGCCGTAAATAATAATTGCAATTCCCGCAAGTATTAAAACGCCATTTAAAAAATATCTAAAGGAATTTTTTAATGTTGTTTTTCTGAATAAATACGCTGCAAAAGGTGGAATTAAAAACAAGGCGATCACCAAAGAGGCTGATAATGCCATCGTTTTTGTAAAGGCTAAAGGTCTAAACAATTTCCCTTCTGCACCAATCATAGTAAATACAGGTACAAAACTGATAATAGTAGTTAAAACGGCAGTTAAAATAGCACCAGATACTTCCGCAGTAGCGTTGTATATGATTTCGTTTATTGACAATTTATTATTTTCAACAGCATTGTGATTATTCTGAAGAGATTCCTCGTCGCTCGTGCCTCGCGCTGTCGGAATGACATTTTCATTGTCGTCCAGATGTCGAATCATGTTTTCGGCGAGTATGACGCCAACATCAACCATAGTTCCAATGGCTATAGCAATACCCGAAAGCGCAACAATATTAGCATCTATATTAAACAGTTTCATAGCAACAAAAACCATTAAAACAGCAACTGGTAATAATCCTGAAATTAAGATGGAAGCCCTTAAATTAAAAACCATTATTATAATCACCAAAATGGTAATTAATATCTCTAATGTCAATGCTTCGTTAAGGGTGTCTAAGGTTTCTACAATCAGTTCTGTACGATCGTAAAAAGGAACCACTGTTAATTGAGAGGTGCGTCCATCTGCTAATACTTTAGAGGGTAAACCGCCTTTAAGCTCGTTAATTTTTGCTTTGACGTTGGTAATGACTTCCATCGGATTGGCGCCATATCTTGCCACTACAACACCACCAACAACTTCTGCACCTTCTTTGTCTAAAATCCCTCTTCGTGCAGCAGGACCTAAGGTAACCTTACCAATATCTTTAATTTTAATAGCCGTAAAGTCGGCTGAAGTCACTACAGCGTTTTCAATATCTTCAACAGATTTTACATAGCCTAAACCACGTACTAAATATTCGGCTTGATTAATCTCTAAGGTCTGTGCACCAATGTCTTGATTACTATTTTTAACCGCTTTTACAACTTGGTTTAAACCAATATTGTATTGGCGCATTAATTCGGGATTAACATCGACTTGATATTCTTGAACATAACCACCAATAGAAGCGACTTCAGCAACACCACTAGCAGAAGATAAACCATATTTTACATAGTAATCTTGAATACTTCTTAGTTCTTGTAAGTCCCAACCACCAGTGACGTTTCCGTCTGCGTCACGACCTTCTAAAGTATACCAAAATATTTGCCCTAAACCTGTAGCATCCGGTCCTAAAGCAGGATTTACATCTTCTGGCAATAAGTTACTTGGTAAAGAATTTAACTTTTCTAAAATACGACTACGGCTCCAGTAAAACTCAACATCTTCTTCAAAAATGACGTAGATACTAGAGAATCCAAACATAGATGAGCTACGAATGGTTTTTACTCCAGGAATTCCCAATAGGGAAGAAGTTAATGGGTAGGTAATTTGATCCTCAATATCTTGAGGCGATCGGCCATCCCATTTTGTAAATACAATTTGTTGGTTTTCGCCAATATCAGGAATGGCATCTACAGCAACAGGATCGCTTGGTAAAAAGCCAGTGTCCCAATTAAATGGAGCATTTACAGTTCCCCAACCAATAAAAAGGGCGAGCAATAATACAGCTACGAGTTTATTTTCTATTAGAAATTTAATGCTTCTATTTAGCATAAGGTTTGATGTTTAAAACAATTAGAAAGAGATGTTATTCCAAATAGGAAAACACCGAATACAGTACATTATCCTAATGATATAAATCACTGGATAATTCAGTCTATTGTTTTAAAATCAGATTAAATACGTCTCGTCTAACTTAAAGATTTGAGTTCTGACGAGTGGTGGGTGATACGTTTCAAACGTAGCGGTGTTATTGTCTACACCCTCAAAAAGATTGATATACGTATAAACAAATGAAGTAATAAAAAACTGTTGCTCAAAAGATATTTGATCTAAATTAAGCTTAAGTTCGTTTTGACCATCAACAACAAGTTGCTCGTCACTACAGCAGCTTTTTTTTGTAATAACAGAACCTTCAGATGCTGGTTGTGCTATTTCCATTCCGCAGCCTTTGGCTTTATGGAACAACGCTGTTTCTACTAAAGTATCGCCACAATAATGCATGTTAAATGTGAATGACATTGTAGATAGTAACACTACCAAAGCCATTGCAAAAGACATTATTTTATGGACTACTTGCTTCATAATTAAGTGCAAAGGTATAATAACTTTTGTGTTTTACTCAAAATGTTGTGTTAATTTAGGGATTGGAAATTTATTTGAGAATATTTTTCAAAGATGATAATGTAACAGTGTTTTGCCTTTATCGTCGAAAGAAGCGAAGTAGAAAGCTATATATAATATAGTATTCTATATAATTTTAATCAAATACGGAATACCGTAAATAGTTACTTGCTAATTTTTATATATTTGGATATGAGGATACAACTATAATTTTGTTGTATTCATATACTTTTACTAATCATCTTTGTTAAATATTAGGGGTTGTTTTTTTTTACAAAAAGTTAATATATAAATGATAATAAAAAAAATAAATATACTTAAAGCTCATCACGGAGATTGTTGCATTATTGAAGCGTTTTACACAAATGGCAATCCGTACATTATACTAATAGATGGAGGTCCAAGAGAGAATTATAGAACATCTCTCGTTCATGACTTAGATCAATATAAAAAAATTGATTTAATAATTCTTACACATATTGATTCTGATCATATCGGTGGTTTATTAGAATATCTTAGTAGTTCAATTGCTGATAAACATGAATTTGATAAAATAATAATAAATGCACCTAATTTACTAACCGTAAATCAAGAAGGAACACAAATATCTATTGATGAAGGTGTGAAATTTGAAAAAGTGTTGAAAGAAAAGAGATCAAATATAGAAGTGATAGGTAACATTACTTCAGAATCTGATTTAAATGAATTTCTTCCTGATGGAATTGAAATTAAAATCTTATCACCAAATGACATCGCTTTAAAAGAATTGTATGCTAATTGGCCTGAATACAAAAAATCTGATAATGATACTCAAGTTTCTACAGAAGTAACAAATGCTAAGGATTTTGATATTGAATTAAATAAACTAGCTCTAAATAAAGATGTTGAAAAATCTATTAAGAACGATTTTGTTAATGCATCTTCAATAGCTTTCTCAATTAAAACGATTAATTTTCATGGATTATTTATGGGTGATGCTCACTCGTCTATTATTTCTGAGAGTTTATCTAAATTATACTCAGAAGATAAGCCTGTATTTTTTGATTATATTAAATTATCACATCATGGTAGTAAGTACAATATTTCTAATACTTTTTTAGATAGAATTATATGTTTCAATTGTATCATCTCCACTAATGGAGGTTCTGGAAGATCAAAGCATCCTGACAGACAGACAATAGCAAAGATTATTCACCACAAAAATATGCAGAAAGATAAAGTTAAGTTTTATTTTAATTATCCAATTGCAACAATTGAAAAAAAGACAGGGAAATTATTTAAAGAAGAAGAACTTGAATTATTTGAGGCTTACGAACAAAATCAAATTAATATATGAAACTTGAGTTTTTAAAAGATGTTGCTGTAAGGATAACAGCAAATGATGGTAATTCGAAAACTTTAGGTAGTGGAATAATTACAAGAAATAGGAAGGGTGTTTTTTATGTAATTACTGCAGAACATTGTATCTATGGTAAAACAAATGCAAGGCTTTCTAATATTGGTATTGCTAATATTAAGGTAGAATATAAAAAACAGAATGGAGATTCTTTCAAGAGTTTAAATATTTCGGGAATAATTTATTCTAATAAAGAAGAAGATATTAGTGTATTATCAGTAAAAATAGATGAAAGCAATTTAGAAAATGTAGTTTATTCAAGGATTGAAAGTGAATCTGATTGTATCAAATTAGCATTTAGAGGTTTTCCAAAATGGCTAACGCTAAAAGAGGAGGCTAAAACTTTTCATTGTGAAATTGAAGAAAATGATAATAATTCATTTTACATAAAATCTGATGAGATTAAAGACATTACTTTTAGTGTAGCAATAGATGAAACTTCAAGTGGTTTATCAGGAAGCGGTGTCTTTGATGTAAAAAACGGCAAAATTTTTCTTCTTGGAATAATTACTGATTTGAGAGATGCAAAAGGCACATTTGGTCATATGAAATGTTCCAAACTAGATAATATATTCAGTTCACTTGATTATGAAATACATCCACTTTCTATTAGTGCACAACAATTATTCTTGCAGAGTGAAGAGGTTGACTTAAAATCTATAGCTTTAAAAATAGCTTCTCTAAAAGATGCAAAAAATTTAAGGTTTAATAACTTGTACAAAAAATGTGAAGTTCTCTATCACATTAACGATGTTGACAAAATGGTAGATGAAATATTGACTGAATTTTTTAAAGCTGATATAGAATTAAGTAAAAGAGGTAAATTAAATGGGTTTATTCAAGATGAATTTGATGAAGTACAATTATCATTATCTAAAAGAGTAAGCAAAACATTTAATAATAGATCTGTTAATACAATGGATGACGCTCAAAATATATATAATGAAGTTAAAGATTTGTTTTTTAAATTTATGAATAATCAAAAGAAGTCTAAACTTTCAACTTCTAGTATTGAATCTTTAGGGGATAAAGCTGTAAATGAGTTGTTGTTGAATTGTGATCTTAATTTTATAAAAGTATGATTGATATTATTGCAATACCAAAAACAGTATATGTACCAATGCACTTACAACCGATTTATAGAGTTTCACAAATTCTCTTAATACTTAATTATAATACAGGTTCCTCTAAGTCTGCAACAATTTCTCTTTTACAAACTATTGCATGGTCAATGCGTGATGAGGATAATTTTCGAATACTTATGGACTATAAAGAAGAAAAACGACATAGTCTTGTTCCTTGGTGTTTTGAACCTGCACTTGATAAAGCATTAATATTAGCATTAGTGAATGGTTATTGTGAAAGATTAGTGGGAGGTAAAATAAAACTAACTAAGGATGGCAAAAAATTAATAGAAACGATTATTGATAATAATCTTTTTAAAAAACAGATAGCTTCTTTAGAAAAAATCGGGGATGTGTCAAAAATTTTAAATGAGAAACAAATCTGGCAAGTAAGATAATGATTAAAATAAATAGATTAAAATTAGATATTCAAGGATATTCGCCTTCAAATCCTGCGATAAAAAAACATTTTGGATTTGACATACCATTTGAGAAAGGATTAAATGTTATAAAAGGAGAAAATACTTCTGGAAAGTCTACAATTATATCGTGCTTGTTTTATTCTTTATGTTTAGAAGAACTAAGAGGAGCAAAGTATACAAGAGCTTTAGATGATTCTGTTAAAAGAGAATTTTCAATAAATAAAGAAGAATATAAAGTATTTACTTCATATGTTTTTGTGGAAATAGAAAACGAGGAAGGAAAGATTCGTACTCTAAAACGAAGTATAGTTGGAAACAATAATGAAGATTATATACTTAGAATATTTAATGGGCGTATTTCAGAACTTGACTCAAACTCTGAATTTAAAACAGTTTTTGTTCATAGAGAAAGAAATCATGAAAGTGAAATTGGTTATTATAAATGGTTTGCTAATTTTATTAATTTACCTAAAATTCCAAAAGTTCTAAATCAAAAGGATGAGTATTCAGATTTGTATTTACAAACAATTTTTCCTGCTCTATTCATAGAACAAACTAAAGGCTGGTCTGATTTTTTAGCATCTATTCCATATTTTGGAATTAAAGACAATAAGCAGCGAACTATTGAGTATCTTTTCGGCTTAAACGCTCTAAAAAATGAGGTTAATAAAGAACGATTAAACGCGGTCAAAAAAAGAATCATTGCTAATTGGAAAACAACCTTAGATAAAATGGATATACTTGCTACAGCTAATTCTGGTAAGCATACCGAATTAGAAGTAGAGCCAGTAATCGATAGTACTGATCTTGATTATGTTACTTTAGAAATTTTGAAAAATTTAGATTCAGATAAATTTATTCTAATCAGTAGTTTAATAACAGAATTAGAAGGAGAAAGAAAAAAAATTAATTTACAACCTGAATATCTTAAAAATGTAAAACCAGAATTGAGAAATCGACTTGATGAAAAAAAAGAAAAATATCTAGAATTTGTAAAATACTATAATGATTTTAATGTAAAATATCAATCTCAAAAGTCTCAACTTAATTCTTATCGCATTCATGTAAAGGAATTGGATGATGAAATTGAGGTTAATAAAGATATAAAATATTTAACTGAAAAAGATCCATCAATCAATGAATTAGATTCGTGTCCTACCTGCCATCAAAAATTTTCATCTAGTATAATTAATAAAGACTTATCTATAGAACTTAATACTATAAAAGGAAATCTCTCATACCTTCAGAATCAAAAAAAACTACTTGATTCATCAATAACAGGATTGGTTAAAGTATTATCAGAGAAAGATATAATTAATTCTACTTTTATTAAAGAAATATCTGATTTAGAATTGAGTATAAGACAAATAAAGAATGAACTTGTTGACCCTGACCTAATGCCTTCAAGATCTGAAATTCAAAAAGATATTAGATTAGAAAATGAGATATTAAGGCTTGAAAAAGTTGAGTTAGACTTTAATGAATTAATAAGTAAACTTAAAGAAATTAGTGATGAATTTGGAGAGAATAAAAGAGCTATTGATAATTTAATAGTTAATGAAGCTGATGATATTGTGAAGTTGAAAAAATTCGAAAACTCATTTAAGGATCTACTTTATAAATTTAATTATACTAGTAATAATAGAAACATAGTTTCTATTCAAACTAAATCCCCTTTTAAATATTTCCCTATTTCAAAATATGGAAAAGAAATTCAGAAAATTCAGATTAGTTCTTCTTCTAGTGATTTCATACGTAGTATATGGGCTTATACGATTAGTTTATTAACTAATGCCGAAAATCACCCAGGAATCATTTTGTTTGATGAACCTAGTCAGCATTCTATGAAGAGTAGTAGTCTTAAAGAATTTTTTGAAATAGTAGGAGATCTTAATAAATTTCAAGTAATTGTTGCTGCATCCAGTGATCAACAAGATAAAACTGAAGACAAGAAACCATATGCTTTAAATAGTATATTGAGTAAAATTGATCATAACGAATATGTGATTTCAAATATGGCTATTAAAGAAATGGAAAGTTAATTTTTTTTAGCAAGCAAAATCATTTATTCAATTGGGAGGGTATTTATATAATGACTAATAATAGCCTACACTTTACAACAAAGGTGTAAAACAGATATTTTAACTATTTAAAAATATAAGAATTAAAACTTATTTTCAAACCCTTACTCAAAAGTATGACGTTGCTCTGCTGTTGACGAGGCACTTAATAATTGATTAAATGTTTTTATCGAATCAAAATTTTGAGTGATGGCATCGGATACCGCAATTCCAGAAATATCTATTTTTAATAAGGCTGTAACGTCTTCTGTTGTAATGCCTCCAAAAGCGATTATGGGTATTGGTGTTTTTAAAATGGTGGTAACGGCAGTTAAACCAGCCATTCCTAAAATAGGAGCTACACTATTGGTTGCGCTACTGTCTTTAAAAGGCCCCAGAAAAATATAATCTATTTGAGCGTTTAATAATTTTTCACAGTCTTCTATAGTGTTTGCTGTGCCACCAATACTTTGCCAAGGATATAAATGTGTTTTGACTAGAGTAGGAGAAGTGGTGTTTTTTTCTAGATAGACGCCATCAGCTTTAATAGCCTTTGCTATTTTATAATAATCACAAATGATCAATCTTGTTTGATAGTGCGTCGTTATTTTTATAACCTCCTTAGCTAGTTTCAGATATTTTTTTTCTGATACATTGTCATAACGTAATTGCACTAATTCTGCTCCAGAAGTACATGCTTTTTGAATGTTCTCTAAAATGTCTTTTGAAGAATTTCCTTGGCTGATATAATGTAATTTAGGTATAATCATGGTAATGATGTCTTTGTATTGTGTTTATAAGAATGCTTAATTTACAAGGCTTTCTAAAGCATAAAATAAGCGGTTTTGGGCATTATCTTGCGAACCAAAAATGGAACGAAATACTGCTCCTTTTTCAGAAAGTAATACCCATTGTGGTGTGCCTTCTGATTTAAATTGGTCAAAAACGCTGTGGTTTTTATCTATGTAAATGGGAAAAGGAATCTCTCCACTTGTAAAAATATTTTTTATTGACGCTTTTGTGCCTTCTCTATTTGGAAAATCAGCATGAATACCTGCCACTTGGATGGATGGATAGTCTTTTTGAAATTGATAGGCTAAAGGAATAGCACGTCCCGTGCAACCTAAACAGTCGTTATTATAAATAATAAGTAGAAGTACTTTATTTTTATAAAGTGCCATTAAATCTAAAGTCTGGCCTTCTAAATCTAAAACGACTATGGATGGTATGGAGTTAGTCATGTGTAGCGTAGTGTAGTACTATTTTTGAATGAAATGAATGAAGATAGCGTTTAAAAAAAACTCCTATTTAACCTTTTTTCAGGCATAATGTATGCTTGTACAAAAATACGATAATTATAGGCAATGCGCTACTAAAGTTACTTAACGAAAGTCTAGTAACGCAAAAAGTATTGTGATTTTTTTAGGATCACAATACTTTTAGATTATAATGTAATAGGTGTTATTACTTTTTATTTAGACCTGCGCCTCTATATTTTCTCCAACTTGTACCTTTAGTACATTGACAATCACTCATACCTTGTAAAAAGTCAATACCTATAGTAATTGCATGTGTACCAGAATTGTAAGCTGATAAGTCATTCATTGTTATTTGATAAGAATATGCGAAATAAAATCCGTTCTTCGTAATACCGGCCATTGGACCAATATTAAGTGGTTTTAGTGCTTGATCGTTTAAAAAACGATAAGATCCACCAACCCAGTAGTAATCTCCATTACGACTAAATTTTCTATACTTAAAGTTAATATCGGTACTAGATCTACCATCGTTATTATATCTCTGATAGAAAATAGAAGGTTCCATTTCTGTGTTTTTAGCAGTTTGAATGATATATCCAGCGTACCCTTGAAAATTTAATAGTTTACTTGGTTCTATTCCTGTAAAATTATCAATATCCTTATCTAGTATGTTATTCGCATTAAAACTAGCATAAAACAGTTTCCAACGGTACAAAATACCGACATCAAAATTGTTATTATTAATAGAGCGATCGTCTGTAATACTTGGATCTACGATTGGCATTTCGTCGTTACCTTCAAAATTTTCGATATCAACTCTAAAACTATTAAAATTGTATGATAGACCAAAAGACAAATATTGTTGTGATTTGTTATCTAAGGTAATGTGGTGTGCAAAAGAAAATTTTGCTCCTTTTTGACGTGTATTTCCATTTTTATCATTGTACAACGTCAATCCAACTCCCGTTTGGTTACCAATTCTAAAATCGGCATATAACGCTTGGTTATCAGGCGCATCTTTTATACCTACCCATTGTGTTAACCCGTTAGCTCTAATTCTTAAGTTATCTCCAATACCTGCGTACGTTGGAGAGATAATAAAATCGTTATCTGCCAAGTATTGTGTAAATACGGGTAGGTTTAATTCTTGCGCATAACTGTAAGAAGCGAAAAGAAGAACGATATATAGTGTGATTTTTTTCATTTAACTATTTTTTTAGATTCTATTATCTGTAAAGTGTAAAATGTCCAACATATTCTTTATCTAATAGTGTACTGTTAGTTTTTACTACGTACCAATAATCTCCTGTCGGTAATTCTGTTCCGTTGTATTTACCATCCCAATATTCACCAACACGGTATGTTGCTATTTTACGACCATAACGATCGAAGATATCAAAAGTTAAGTCTGGAAAGTCCTCTACACAACCTGGCGCCCAAGTATCTACTACACCATCATTGTTTGGTGTAAAGTAGTTTGAAATACATGGTCCGACTAGTTCTATATTAATTCTTGCTTCCGCTTGACAACCTGCACTATCTGTAACTACTACTGTGTAATTACCAGCTTCTGTTACTACATATTCATTTTGACTACCATAATTAATATCGTTTAAAGTATATGTGTAATCACCAGTACCACCAGTAGTTTCTGCTATAAACCCACCTGGTTCATCACTTTCCACTAAAATTAGAGCTATCGGTTGATAATCTTCAATAGTAAAGAATTCCGTGTATTGTACACAACCGTTAGCATGTGTTACTTCTACATAGTGATCAGCACCATTGGCATAGTCTACATTTGTAAAGATATTACTTGCTTGACTACCGACACCATCTAAAGAGAATTGTAACAGACTAAAATCTGTTATGCTTTCGTCTACAGTAACGGTAACCGTATTTGAAAGTATATTTCCATCACATAAATATTCTACTACTGCAACAGGATCGATTCTTACAGACTCAGGGAAAGTAATATTCCATTCTGATTCACAGCCTACAGCATCTCTAATGAATAATGTGTGATCTCCACCATTTAAATTGGTAAAGTCAAAAACAGTTTGAGTTGCAGTTCCAGTTGTATATGTTCCATTATAGTCATCTAATACCACACTGTAAGGTAAACTTCCTCCAGATATTTCGATACTAAAAGCACCATTTGCTTCACCTTCACAAGTTTCTGGGAGAAGAGAACCTGAAACAATCTGAATTAATACTGGTTCTGGATCTTCTATTGTAAATGTATCTGTGTAATAGCAACCTAAAACATCTTGAGCAATAAATGTATACGTACCAGCTTCTAGATTTTCGAAAACATTAGTTTCAAAAAACTGATTTAATTGTGGTGAAATCGCATATTTAATAATACCAGTTCCTCCGGTAGCTGTTATCACTAATTGACCATCATCATCTCCACTACAAGTAATATCGGTAGCAGCAAAAGTAACTTGTAATGCTGAATCAGGCTCCGTAATTGTAATTGAATCTGAATCCATAATACAGTTATTACTTAAAACCGTTACTGTATATGTTCCAGCAATTAAATCGGTAAAATTAGCAGGGTTGTCTGTTGTCACTTCAATAGTATTACCTAAACTGTCTTCTAATGTATAACTGTAGTTTCCTAATCCACCTTGTGCAGACGCTGTAATGGTTCCGCTATTATCTCCAAAACAATTAATCGTAGGATTATCACTGGTTAAAGTCAGCTCTAAATCAGGAAGTACATCTATAGTAATTTCATTTGAAACAATAGAAACACAACCATTAGCATCTCTAACATAGTATTGGTATGTTCCTGGTGTTACAGGAATTACTACAGAGGTAGTAAATGTTCCTAATACATTAGAGAAGTTACTTGTATCACTATAAGTATATATTCCTGTTCCTCCAGTTGCTGATAAAGTTAATTGGTAAGCAATAGGACAAGGTTGTGTACTAGAGTTTACTAAACTAGCGTCAATTTCTGTAGGTTGATTTATAACGATATCTACTGATGTCATTGTACAATTAAATCCATCCTCTATAGTTACAGAGTATGTTCCTGCGCCTAAGTCTGTAAAGACATTAGAAAGTTGTGGTCCCGAGTTGCTTACACTAGGTGACGAACTGTTAAGTGTATATGTGTAATTAGCACCTTGTCCACCAGTAACATTAGTTACCGTTATACTTGCATCTTGATCTCCGAAACATGACAATAATGTTGCATTTGGAGTAAAAGTAGCAGCTATAGGTGTTGGTAATGCTAGAATAATATTTTCTGAAACAATACAACCTTGAGAATCTCTCACGTTAACCGTATAATTTCCTGCTGATAGGTCTGTAAATTCACCATTAGTTGAGTAAGGCACGTTTGCAGTTCCTGTTAATTCATATTCTAAATTACCCCATCCACCTGTACCAACAGCTGAAATAGTTCCCATATTATCAAGACAGGTTACAGAGGTTTGCGTTGTTGTAAGCGCTAAAGCTGCTGTTGGTCTTGTAATTGTAAAGTTTTTAGTAACTGTACAGAATGGATTTCCTGTTAACGTTGCATTTATAGTATATGTACCACCAACTAAACCTGTAATTGTTATTGGTCCAGCAGTCGCAGTTGTACCAGAGGTTACAGTTGTACCAGCACTATCTAAAACAGTATAGTCAAATGGTCCTGATTGATCTGGGTTAGTTGCTGAAACAACATCATCTATAAACGTAACATTAACACTACCGTCATTATCATTAAAACAAGTCACATCAACAACTGAATCTATAACAAGATCAAAAGTATTTGGATTGTTTACATAATGTACATCTTGTAGTGTACAAATAGAATCTAAGTTTGTAACAGAAATAATATAGTTTGCAACATCCAATCCAGTGAAAACACCTGTTGTATTTGTTTGACTATAAACACCTCCCGTTACTGATCCCGTAACATCTTCTACTGTATATTCTAAGTTAGTTGGTGTCCCGTTAGTTCCAGAGGCAGTTACTGTAATATCTTCTAGATTAGTACATGTAATTGCATTATCAACCGTTACGGTGATAGTATCTAAATCAATGTAAGGATTAATAACAACTGTTGTTGCTGTTGTACCTAAACATCCTTGATCATCATAAACATTTACAGTATAAGTTCCGCCAGAAGCATCTGACTCAGTATAAACATTACTAGCACCAGATTGAACTACAGTACCACTTTCTACGAATTCGTAAATAGTATAAGTTCCAGAACCACCAGTTACTGTATTTACAGTAATGGAAGCATAATTAATAGTATTAGTATCTGTTGTACATTCATATTGAGACACAGTAGGAGCAGAGACCACAATTATATTTGGTTCTGCGATGATAACATTTTCCGTTGCGAAACAACCTTTACCTGAATTTACTTGTACTGTATAAGTACCAGCAGCTAATCCTGTAAAGATATTCGAGTTTTGAGGTGCCACAACAATTGGTGCTGTAATCTCGTAAGTATATATCGGGTTATCATTAGTTGCAGGTAAATCTACAGTGATGACACCGTTGCTTTCTCCATTACAAGTAACATCAGTAGCAGTAGCTGTAAATGTAACAGGTGTTGCTACGTCTAAAACGACAGTGGCATCATTAGTACATGCTGTTGCTAGATCAGTAATTGTTACCACATATGTTCCTGAAGGTACGCCTGAGAATACATTTCCAGTTAAACTTACTGAACCTGGATTAGGACTAAGTGCATATGTATAACTACCTGTTCCATTAATACCAGTTACTGTAATCTCTCCATCGTCATCAGAACAACTTGGTGAAATAGCGGCAAGTGTTAGCGCAATAGGATCGTCAATAGTATACGTTACTGTATCCGTACATCCATTTGCATCTCTTACTGTAATTGTATACGTTCCAGCTGCATTTACTGTAAAGTCAGGACTTGATTGAAATCCATTACCTATACTATATTCATAAGGTGCTATTCCTGTAGCGACACTTACTGTGAATGAATAATCATTTGTTCCACTTATACATTGAGAACCAGCAACCGTAATTCCTGTTGGAATAGGATCTGTATCAATAGTGATCGTTAAAGGCGTAGTAATAACACAATTATTAGTGTCTTGAACATGAACATCCCAAGTTGTAGAAATTGCTGGGTCTAATATAGCAGAGTTTGAACTTGAATAGGTTCCTGCTGGAGTACCACTAACTACAAATGAATAACTGTAAGATCCAGTTCCTCCTGAAGCAGTGACACTGACTTGAGCCCCATCATTACAATTCGCATTGACATTAGTATCTAATACTAAATCAAGTGGAGTCGCTTGTGCTACATCAACAAAAGTTGTTGTAGTACAGCCTGTCGTTTCGTCAGTAATTAATATAGTTTGTGTACTTGCTGCTGTTAATCCAGTAACAGAAACTGTAGCACTAGTTTGTCCTGTTACCGTTGGCCCACTATTAATGGAGTAACTATAAGTTCCTGTAAAATTAGAAACTGTAAATGTAACTTCTCCATCATTTCCTGGGTTACAAGTCACATCACTAATTAACTGACCAATCACTTCTATGTTTTCAACATCTTGTAAGACATATAATTCTTGATAAGAACAACCATTAGCATCAGTCACTTGGAACGTATAGTTATCTACAGGTAATCCTGTAAATATACCCGTTGAAGCTCCCGTTGTATTTGTAGTTGCACTTGCTGGAGATAAAATTTCATAACTTAAAGCAAGAACACCTCCTGTAGCAGTTAACGTAATATCGCTAGTACTAACTAAACATGTTATTGGAGTAGCACTGAAATCTAAATCTGTTGGAGGATCTAATGGATCCACTGTTACAGATCCTGTAACCTCACAACCATTTGCATCTCTTACGATGTAATTAACAGTTTGTACACTACCATTATTGTTTACAGTAAATGTATTATTTG
This sequence comes from Olleya sp. HaHaR_3_96, assembly GCF_019278545.1. Classification (NCBI taxonomy): domain Bacteria; kingdom Pseudomonadati; phylum Bacteroidota; class Flavobacteriia; order Flavobacteriales; family Flavobacteriaceae; genus Olleya; species Olleya sp. HaHaR_3_96. The sequence continues at coordinate 2,960,372 of NZ_CP058987.1, read as the reverse complement.
TTGTGAAACCAGAACCATTAAAACTGTAATAGTACTCACCAGAACCTGTTGGGGTTCCATCTTGACCTAATACTGTAATGACTGTTGCGACATTACAATTAGTTATTGCAGAAAGAGACTCGGTTGCAGTTAAAACTATTGGCTCTGTTATTGTAATCGGAGCACTAGCATAACTACAAGAAATAGCATCTATAACCGTAACGATGTAAGACGTCCCTTGAGATAAACCAGTAAATACGTTAGAACTTTGTGGTGTTCCACCATCTAATTGGTACATAAAAGGACCAGTTGCAGATGTTGTTGTTACTGTAATAGTTCCATCACTACCACCGTTACAACTTACGTTAGTTTCTACTGTTGTAAATGTTGTTGGTACAATAGCGTCTACTACTTGCGTTGCAGTTGATTCACAACCGGCAGCATCCGTCACCATAAAGTCGTAAGTTCCTGCTGTTGCAGCTGAATACACATTGGTTGCCATAGGGGTAAATGTAGTCCCACCATCTGTTGATACTTCATAAGTATATGATGTACTATCACCACCTGAAGCCGTTAAAGTAATTTCAGCATTTGGACTAGCTGTACAGTCTAAAGCTTTAGTTAAATCAGCACTTAATAATACTTGATCATTAACTAGGTATGGTGTTGAAGCCACACAACCGTTTCCATCTTGTATATATAAAGTATAGGTTCCTGCAGAAGCCACAGTAAAATCTGGACTTGAGACAAAGGTTGTTCCATTCATACTATATAAAGGACTTCCTATGGTAACAGCACCAGTAATTGTAATATTTATAGGGTTACCAACAAAACAAGGTGATGTTTGTGCATCTATTGTTGGTTCTGCATCTCTAACTAACGTAACATCGAAGTCTCTAATACAACCGTAAGCATCAATAGCATAAACAGTATAATCATCAGCCACAACATTAAATGTATTAGATGACGCCCAAGCTGTGCTTGTAGCATCAGGAGCAGTAGCCGATTCTAATAAAATTTGATATTGATAAGGTGCAGTACCATCACTAGCAATCCCAGTAATAACACCTAAGTCATTACAGTTTTCGTTAGAAGACACAGAAGCTGTTAAGTTAAATAGTATAGCAGACTCTGTAATATTAAATGGATCTGTAGTTATACCACAATTTGCATTTGTTCCTGATGTTTCTGTAATAGTCACAAAATAGTTACCAAATGCTAGCGGTCCTAAATTACTAACAGGAAGTGATCCACTTGCAGGTACCGTTCCAGATCCTGTTACACCTGTTGTTGCTAATGTTAATGAATCAAATATCTCGTAGGTCACATCAATAGGCCCAGTCTGTGTGTTATTTATTGTAAAAGACACGTTACCATCAGCACTTCCTGTACATGTAATGTTATTAGAAACAACACTATCTACAGTTAATGTTGAATTTGTAGGTATTGGCGTAGTTGCTGTTTCAAAATAATAACATTTGGTATCATCATCATATACAACAAAGGTATAAGTAACATCTGGTAATAAACCTATAAATGTTGTAGATACAGGTACTCCAGTACCCAACTGCCAAGTAGTTGATCCTGTAGGGATACCATCCCAAGTCATCCCTGGACCTGTGTATATTGCAAAATAGAATGGTCCAACACCTGTTATAGAACTACTAGAACCTATACTTACATCTGCTTGTCCACCAGCAGCACAATCTAAAATTGTTGCGGCGATATTGATATCTAAATCATCTGGTGGTGATGCGACTAGTATGTTTTGTTCTAGAAAAGTACAACCGTTTGAATCTGTAATTATTATTTCATAGATACCAAAATCTACAACTTCAAAAACTTGTGTTGCGCCATCTTGATTAAGTAGCTCTTGATCGTATCCATTTACTCCTGTAACATGATACGTATAATTTGCAGTACCACCAGTAACAGAGTTTATAATTATTTCACCAAGAGACACACCACTTGCACTACATGTAATTGGCGTTACTGTAAAATCTAAAACAATTGGAGTTGGCTCCGATATTGTTATTAGTTCTATTTCTGTACACCCTCTAGCATCTGTTACGGTTACGGTATAATCACCAGCTGGTAAACCAGAAGTTTGAGAACCATAAGATGTACTTGTTGTTGTATTAAAGACTTCAAATACATATGGTGCTTGACCAACAGTTGTATCTGGTGTAATAGAAATAGCGCCTGTTTCTTCACCGTTACAGTTAATAAAACCTGTTTGCACGACTGTGATATCAGGATTAACTGCTGGAGTGATTTCTATAGGCGTTGTTGTTACTACTGTACAAGAACTAGCATCTGTTACCATAAAAATATAGCTTCCAGGTGTTGTTGTATTTAGCACGTTAGTTGGCATAGTGGTATAAGTAGCACCTCCATCAGTAGAATACTCATAAGTATAGGTTGTATCTCCACCTGTCGCTGTTAATGTTATTTGCGCTTCTTGTGGTAAAACACAGGTAATATCTTTATCTAATACCGCTGCTAGTGTTAATTGTGGATTAACTGTAACAGTATCAGTTACAATACAACCATTACCATCTCTTACCGTTATAGTATAAGTTCCAGGTGTTACTGTAAATGTATTTCCAGTTTGGAAGTTAGTACCATCAATGCTATACATTAATGTAGCAATACCAGTTGCTGTTGCAGTAATAGTATAATTATTACCTGTCCCAGTACATTGGTTATCTACAGCTGCAGTTACAGTAGGTAAGTCATCACGTATAATTGTCACTGTATCCATAACAACACAGTTATTACTATCCATAACATAAACATCAATTATTAAACCTAGAACACTAGTGTCTACAGTTGTTGATGTACTATAGTCCGTTGCGATTGGAGCAGTACTTCCTGAAGTTACATAAGCATAAGTATAAATACCTGTTCCTCCTGATAATGTAGTATAAGTAATATTAGAGTCGTCAGTATTACAATTTACATTACTACCAGTAGCAGTAAATGTTATTTGTGTTGTTGGATCTATAGTTATTGACGCAGAAGTAGAACATCCTGTCGCAGTGTCTATAACATCAAAAGTATAAGACCCTGCTGGTAGGTCAGTCACTGTAACGTCGTTACCTGTTTGCGTTATTGTACCTGCATTAGGTGTTAATGTATACGTATAGTTTCCTAAACTGCTAACATCCGTCATTGTGAAAGTAGCGGTCCCATCATCCGAACCAAAACAAACTTGATCGGTATTGGTATCTGCTACAGCAATGTTAACTGCTGGGGCAATATTGTGAGAAGCACTAATTGTACAACCATTAGCATCTGTGATTTGGAACGTATAATTTCCTGGCGCTAAATTTGTAAACACACCAGTAGAAACACCAGAAACATTAGATGTTTCAGATGCAGGCGCTGTAATTTCGAATATAAACGGCGCAATACCATCTGTTGGTGTAACTGTAACAGCTGTTGTTGTGTCATTACATGTAATGATGTTAGCATCCGCAAATGTCATTCCTGTTAAAGGATTGTATGGTGGAATATCTATAGTTTCAGTATCTATACAACCATTTCCATCTCTTACAGAATATGTAATGGTTTGCGTTGTAGCTGTATTAGTTACAGTTAATATGTTTGTAGCTGTGTACGCAGTACTTCCATTAAAACTATAAGTATACGTCCCAGTACCTCCAGAAGCCGCTACAGTAATATCCGTTGTAGTACTACAATTTGTATTATTAGATAGGGTAGCAGTAGCAACAATTTCTGTTGGATTATTTAAAGTAATCGTATAAACAGGTGATACACAACTATTACTATCTTGTATTTGGTAAGTATAGTCCGTAGTTGTAGCTGTAGTTGTATTTGCATCTAGTCCTGTAAATAATGACGTTGTTGTAAAGGCTCCGCCATTAAAACTAAAGGTATAACCTCCAGCACCATCAGCTGCAAATAGTTGAATTTCTCCATTAGCATCATCAAAACATAGAGGATCTATACCATCTGCTGTTCCTGTTGGTGTTGAAATAGCATCGATCGTGTTAATTCCTGATTCTGCAGTACACCCTTGTGCATCCGTTACCTGAAATTGGTACGTTCCTGCTGTTGGTATTGCATATGTGAAAGGTGATCCAGTAGCACCTAAGTCAGTGTAAGGACTTCCATTTTCAGAAACGGCATATGTAAATGGTGCTAATCCGCCAGTTATCGTTCCGGTGATTTCAGCATCAGGCGTTGCAGTACAATCTAAATCTTTAGTTATTACAGCATTTAAAACCAATTCTGGTTGGATTGTTTCAGCTGCTAAAGTAACCTCACATCCAAAAGCATCTCTTACTATTATTGTATAAGTACCTGGAGTTAGATTAGTGAAATCGTTTTCATCTTGAAACGCACCACCATTAATATTATATTGGTATGGTGTTACACCTCCAGAAGCAGTAACTTCTATAGTTGCACCACTAACAGGATCAAAACAAAAATCTGAAGCAGTACTTATTGTAGCTGTAGGAGCAATTGGAGCGTCTAAGGTTAGTGTTGTAGATTCTGTACAACCTCCAGCATCTGTAACTTCAACAGTATAAGTACCTGGAACAACATCCGTTACTACGCCATTTACAAAATTTGTTGTAGTAAAAGGAGCTACTGTGTCAATTAACTGAAAAGAATAACCAGGTGTTCCTTCTGTAGCACTTGCTGTTATTGTAGCACCGTCTAAACAAGTAACCTCAGTATTAGTAAGGCTAATAGTTAATGGGTTTGGAGCTGTTATTGTTTCTGTAAAAGGAAATTCGCAAGTGTCAACACTATCATCATAACGGATTATAACTTCATAGGTGTCATCTGTTAATCCTGTAATAGTATAAGGAGACGTCATTTGCGTAATCCAAGTCAGACCATTATCTGTTGAATATTGATATCCTAAAGTCGTATCAAAATTTTGAGCAGCAATAGTTATTTCTCCATCAGAATCTCCAGAACAAGTAACCATTGACGTTCCTGTAATATCTGCAGTAAAGGCATTTCCTGATGCAATTACAAAAGGGAACTCTACTGTTGTAGAACAGGCTTCAGGAAGTTGAAATACTCTGATATCATCTATAGCGACATCATTACCACCATTTTGCTGTACATTAGATCTTAAAATAAAAGTTAAACTAGTGTTTGCACCAGGGTCTAATGTTGCAGGTGTGGTAGGGTATTCTATCCAATTATTTGTTTTTGGTATATCTCCTGTATTATAAGAATCAATGACATTACCACCAGCATCTATTAATTCAACTACTAAATTAGGATCAAATCCACTAGTTCCAACTCTAAGTAAATTAAGAGCAGCAAATTCAACTTGTATTGGTTGATTTGGTATGATATCATTTATTTGTTTTTCATATAAGATAGCTGTAACAGGAATAGATGATCCAATATTTACAACTAAAAATCTTCCATCTTGTGTTGGAGGAGTTGTTGCAGGAGTATGGTCAACAGGGTCTAACCATGTACCAAACGGATTTACAATATCTGATGTAACAGAATATTCTCCATCATTAATATGCGTAGTTCCATTACAAGCACCAGGTGCTATTTGATGTTCAAAGCAATAATAAGTAGTATTTATTCCAGGAGATGTAGTATTTTGACCATAACCAAACGTTTCGTACAGTAAGTTACTAAATGTAGGGACATCAAGTAAACTATATTCTACACTAACAGTATGAGATCCTGTAGGCACATTTGTAAATGTTTGTGGATCTGTTGTGTTTGGGTTAAGTGTTCCGTCTATATAGTAATCATAAGTATAATTAGATCCACCATTATTTGTTATGGTTACGGTAGCATTTCCTGAACCATCACAATTAAATAGAGTATCACCAATATCAATAGTTGGAGCAGGAGGTTCCTGATCTAAAATAGTGTCTTGCATAGCAAATATACAACCATTTGCATCACGAATATAAACGGTATAACTTCCAGGACTTACAAATGATTCATTAGAAGTTATCCATGTTGCTTGATTATCAAAACTATATTCATATAAGTTAGGTGCAGGAAATGGAGTTCCACCTTGAGGATTTGTAATTCTGATAGTTCCTTCGCCTGAAGGACCACAACCTGCAAGTGCTGATATACCAGCTGTAGCAGTTAAAGCTTCATCCGGTTGATCTATAGTAATTGTTTCTACGGTTGTTAAACATTCTGATCCTGCAAGTGTGTATTTAATTATTACTGGATAATCACCACCACTTAAATTTGAAAATGTTGGGTTAGGACTATAAGTCACGCCGTTGTCAATACTATATTCTAAAGTGTAACCATTAGCATTTGTGACATTAATTTGAATTTCTCCTGTCGTATCATTGTAACACAATATATCTGTGTGAGTAATGTTGTATTCAGGATCAGGAATATCATCCATAGTAATTGTAGTAGTAGCAACACAGTTGTTTGAATCTACTACAGTAATATTGTAAGTTCCTGCAGCAGTTACAACTATTTCTGGTACAGTTTGAAAATCTGTTGTACTATTTACGAAGTAGAAGTAAGGTGCTGTTCCTCCTTGAGGGTATATTGTAATTTCACCATCATTACAAGTCAACGGACTAGTAATAGCAGCTGTAACTGTTAATAAAGGTGGTTCTATAATAATTACATCTTCTGTATAGGTACATCCATTTTCTGTTGTAACTGTAGCAGTATAGGTTCCTGGGTTTAAATTGTCGAAAGAATACGTGTTTTCTAAAATAGGACCAACACTATTCACTACTGTTCCTCCAGTAGATAGTGTGTAAAAATATTGTGGATCAACATCATTAGCAGCTAATTGAATGGTTCCTTTATCACCATTACACAGCGGTTGTAATATCGTTGAAGTTACTGTAAAATCACGTTCTCTAATTTGAATATCTGGTACTGTAAATACACAAGGGTTTGTAGCGATACCTGTTTGCACAATATAAACTGTATAAAGACCTGCAGTATCGACTGAAAACACATTACTATTTTGATAGTTAATACCATCTAAACTATACTCGTAACCTGAAGGTACGTTATTAACGGTAATACTTCCATCAGTAGTACAAATAATATCAGTAGAAGCAACAGTTGCTTCTAATAAGTTTTGATACACATTAAAATAGAATTGTACAAAGCAACCACCAGCATAATTAATAGTTAATCTAAATTGACCAGAAGTGTTTGCTAAATAATCAGATCCAGTTTCAACTTCATCCCAAACACAAGAATTATCTTCATTAGCACAATCCGTATTAGAGACTGCTGTACAACTAGTTTCATCTAATTGTTCCCATATAATAGAGGATGCTCCAGTAATATTTGTTTCAATAAGTGTTGAATCATTTATACCACATAAAAAGATATTTGGTAATAATTTTCCATTGTTAGGACAAGTAACGACTTCATCAGCGTAAGGTATTACAGGGTTTTCCAACGAACCACCAAAAAGCTCTACAATAAATTCTTGTGTTATTGATTGACAAGGTGCTATAGCAGTATTGTAAACATAATAAGTTCCTGTTTGATCAACAGTTATACTTTGTCCAGTACCAATTACTGGTGATCCAGTATCACTAGTCGACCAAGAATAAGAATCGTATCCATCAGCAGCTGTCAATTCTAAAGTTGCACCACATAAGACTTCATTTTGAACAAAAGTACAATCTAATTCTGCCAAAAAGTTAGTCGCTTGAGGTACAAATAAACAACCTACGTTACTGTTTAAACTAGGATCATCTGTTATTTCAAAATCAGGATTTAAAGTTCCTGCATAATTAGCATAAGCCTGATTATTAATTATGTTAGAACAGGCATCAGCCAATTGATTACAGGCATCAACAACACTTGCTTCTATTCTAATTTCATATACAGGATCATTTTCTTCAACTAAATAATTTGCAATATCAAATACAAGTTCTCTTGTTACGGGATCATAACTTGCTACAGTAACACCAGCAGGAAGGACTAAACCTGATGGATAATTAAAAGTTATATTTACAGGTAAAATATCACGAATTTGAAAACTAGTAGCATTATCATTTCCTGTATTTTGAAAACCAATAACATAATTTAAGGAATCTCCTAAATCAATCGTTTGTCCAGAAATGTCGTTTCCTGAATCATCTTCTACAGTTTTAGTTAAAACAATATTGGGTTCTATTATATCGACAGCTAATGCAAAAAAATACGGAAAATAAGTATCTCCATTTGTTTCTAAACGAACCACTGCTGATGTTGCATTATTTGCAATCACAGAGTTACTAGGATTAGGAACAGCTAAAATACCTGTATCAAAACCCAATGTATTTGTACTATTTGGTACTCTATCATTAACAGGCAAACCACTTAATTGGGTAATAGTACTGTTAAAAAAGTTATCTTGATTACGATCTACTGTAGATAAAGGAGTTCCATTAAGTAATAAACGGTCACCAGTAATTCTTTTATCACCTTCTAATGTTGCAAATGCAAAATTTGCTCTTACTGGCGTAGGAGCAGGGACTGTTCTAAAACCACTAATTGGAATTTCTGCAAAAGAATTTTGAGCCAAACTAATTGCGCTAAATCCATCAAAACTTGTTATTGATTTACCAGTTAATGTCGGATCTTCATATACTATAAAAAGGGACCAACCAGCAGACTGACCTGTACCATTCCCTACATCTGATGATCTTCCTACTGCAGAAGACACATTAGCAACAGTGTAAGTACCCAAATCTGATATTGAACCAAAAGTGGTAACAATGTCTGTAACATTAGCATGACAAGCATACGAAAAACTATTACCGCCATCAGTAGAATTGGCGCCTGCTTCATAAATAATAGTACCTGTGATGTCATTATAACCTCCAGTAGGGCCTTTCAATTTAACATCTGTAATAGGTTGATCACCAGGATTAACAGCTGCCCAATATAAATCGGCTCTAATTATACGATAGCAATCTTGGTTGGGAATAGTTAAGTCCGCACTAGAAGAACTGAAAGTAGAAGCATCACTGTCAATATCAATATATTGCATATTAACACTATTGTTATAGGCAAAATTGTTATTAAAAGCATTATTACTTGGGCCTAGAATATTATTCCCAATAAGAACAATATCTCCTTTTACATCCATATCAAATGTAGGTGGATTACTGTCAACAAAAGGCACGTAATTCTGTGAAAAGGATGTAAAGCCTAAAAATAGTGCAAATACAGTAATGATAATCTTAGAAAAAGTAGGATTTTCCATTTTATATTAGTTTTATTTATTTATAACACGGTCTAGTGTTGTAGATAAAATAGGGATTAATTAGTATTTAATTTTTAATGTTTAATATAGACATATTGCTATTATATGCCTTGTTTCCTTTATTCTTTAAAGCGTTTTGAGCCTCTGGGAAGTAATCAAATTTTTGATAATAGATATAGTACTTACTGGTATTTACATCATAAAAGAAATTAATATCGTTAAGTCCGGCTTTGACAGCTTTAGTCAAAAAGTCGTTTCTTTTATTAATATCCTTATGAACAGCTAACACTAAGTAATAGCCACTTTCTTCTTTGTTTACATTCTCTAAAATTTGAATATTATCACTTTGTTTTTCTCCGAAATCAAATTCAGAAGCTATAGGCGCGGTAGTACTAGGGATTGTAAAATCCTTTATGTTTTTTAATGCGGTTCTATCTTGCTTATAACGTTCATCTTCGTTATCAAATACAGCACGTTTAATTCTTCTTCGACGTTCATACTCTGTTGATATTTTAATATCTGCTAATTTTTGTTCCAATTTAGCTTTTGTGTCGATAGCCTCTTTTTGTTCTGATTCTAGACGTTCCATAGTCTCGTTATAATAGGCATCTACATTATCTAAATCGCCATCAGAGTTATCGTCATAATACTTTTTCAAGGCAGTAATTTGCTTATTTCTATCATCAATACTCTTTTCTAAATCCAATTTAATTGCATTTAATGCCTTGTTTTCTGCAGAGATACTTTTAAATGGCCTAGGCTTGACAACAATTCCTTGTTCTCCTAAATCATTCTCCTCTTTTAAATCTTTAAGGTCATTATCTTTTATGTCTATAATATCATTAAAGCGTTTTAATAAATCACTTTGAGTCTTTTTAGTAGCGTCTGTCTGTTTAGAAATGGCTTGAATTGTTTGTCCAACTGCATCCGTAAATTCAACAACTGGAGTTTCTTGAACTTCCTCAACAACTATTTCTTCAGCTTCAGCTTCCTCTTTAGCTTTTTGTTCTGCTAATCGTATAGCATTTGCATCAGCTTCTTCTTTAGCTTTTTGTTCTGCTAATCGTTTTGCATTTGCATCAGCCTCTTCTTTAGCTTTTTGTTCTGCTAATCGTTTTGCATTTGCATCAGCTTCCTCTTTAGCTTTTTGTTCTGCTAATCGTTTAGCGTTCGCATCAGCTTCTTCTTTAGCTTTTTGTTCTGCTAATCGTTTAGCGTTCGCATCAGCTTCTTCTTTAGCTTTTTGTTCTGCTAATCGTTTAGCGTTGGCATCAGCTTCTTCTTTAGCTTTTTGTTCTGCTAATCGTTTAGCGTTGGCATCAGCTTCTTCTTTAGCTTTTTGTTCTGCTAATCGTTTAGCGTTAGCATCAGCTTCTTCTTTAGCTTTTTGTTCTGCTAATCGTTTATCGCTCGCATCAGCCTCTTCTTTAGCTTTTTGTTCTGCTAATCGTTTTGCATTTGCATCGGCTTCCTCTTTAGCTTTTTGTTCTGCTAATCGTTTAGCGTTTGCATCAGCTTCTTCTTTAGCTTTTTGTTCTGCTAATCGTTTAGCGTTCGCATCAGCCTCTTCTTTAGCTTTTTGTTCTGCTAATCGTTTTGCGTTCGCATCAGCTTCTTCTTTAGCTTTTTGTTCTGCTAATCGTTTAGCATTTGCATCAGCTTCCTCTTTAGCTTTTTGTTCTGCTAATCGTTTTGCGTTCGCATCAGCTTCTTCTTTAGCTTTTTGTTCTGCTAATCGTTTTGCATTTGCATCAGCTTCCTCTTTAGCTTTTTGTTCTGCTAATCGTTTAGCGTTCGCATCAGCTTCTTCTTTAGCTTTTTGTTCTGCTAATCTATTAGCGTCTGTATCATCAGTAGCTTCTTGTTCAGCTAATAGTTTCGCATTAGCATCAGCTTCCTCTTTAGCTTTTTGTTCTGCCAATCGGTTAGCTTTTGCTTCCTCTCTAGCTTCTTGTTCTGCTAATCGTTTGGCATCTGCATCAGCTTTATCTTTAGCCTTTTGTTCGGCAATGGCTTCTCTATCAACTGTAGGTTTTGAAGGCGTTACTTTTTTACGTCTTTTAGGTTTACCAGAAAGTAATCCACTTATTTCATCATCACCACTATACTCGTAATTTTCAGTGTTTTTAAATCTATAGGCCAGTGTAATTTCGTGTGATGGACCAAAATCTGTTAAATCTCCAATAGCTTTTTCAAAATTATATTCTATGGCTATCTGAGGGGAAATATTTATTCCTAACCCTCCAGAAGCACCATAAACAGAATTATAACCTGCTTGAGCCCATATCCCTTTAGGAACAGTGAACATTGCTAATGCAGATATTATTGTTTCGTCTGTTTTAAATTCAGATTTTATTAAAGTTGAAAATTTACTTTCATCAAAAAAGCCTCTGGTATCCAAATATCCCGTGTACATCAAATGGGCTTGAATGCCTTGTTCAGGATTATCTTCCAACATTAATGAAGATTCTAAATTATAGGCTACTATATTTTTAAGTGATAATCCAAAGTCAAAAAAACCGTTTCCGTAGTTAATTCCAGGATTGACAGTTAATAAAAAGTTTTCAGGAACATTCTCTATAGATGGATCATCAAAGTTGGTAACAACACTACCTGTATTTAATCCACTTTTATAGGCACCTACGTTTAAACCAAAAGTTAAATTGCTATCTCTATCTAATCTAACGTTGTATGCAAAGTTTAAGATTCCTCCAAAAGTAGTTAACACACCATAATTTTGTTGGAACACAGCTAAACCGGCTCCAATATTTTCGCCAAATCTACCAGAATAACTTCCCAAGTAGGTTAGTGGTGCATTTTCAAATTGTACCCATTCTCTTTTATTAGAAAAACTGATATATTTATTTTGTTCTCGTACAAAACTAAAAGTTGGATTAATAGTAAAACGATTAAAGGTTAATGAGTTTCTTAACGGAATGTTAAGCGCAACGACGCCATCGTCTTCTTGCGAAAGAGACACCTGAAAAGAACAGACACATAAAATTAAAACGAGAAAATATGCTTTCATATTATTTTATGATTGTTATAGAACCTTTTTTAACTTCATTATCAGAAGTTGTTATGATATAGTAGAATACTAGATTTATACTCGTAAGGTTTAAGTCATCTTCAGGCCAATTATTCAGATAAGCGTCAGTATTTACAACAACCTCTCCACGGTTTGTTAATATTGTTACTTGTGTGTTTGATCCAACAACATACTGTGCTGGAATTATCCAAGTATCATTAATACCATCACCATTAGGGCTAATTAAGTTAGGGATTTTATCTACATCTGGAAATGGATCGAAAGGTTCTGATATTTCAAATGAAAATATCTTAGTGGCTTCGCAACCTGTGCTTTGGGTAACAATTACTGTGTAATTCCCGTAGTCTGTAGCTTCAAAACTGTCTGTGGTAGCAGTTGATATTAAAACATCATCTAAATACCATTCAAATTCTGGTAGTATAGCAGTGTTAGTAATGACTACCGATAAAGATTCACCTTCCTCTATTGTGTTAGTGTCTTCTACATTGATTGAAGCTTCAAAAGTTTGACTAACTATTGTAATTTCTCCTGACGCAACACAACCACCTAAATCAACTTGAACAGTATAAGTGCCAGATTCTGTAGTCTCATACATTTGTGATGTAGCACCGCTGATACTACTTCCATTTTCAAACCATTGATAGCTATCTCCTGTAATTGTACTTAGGACATTAGGACCTTGATCAGGGCAAAATAAAGTTCCTAAGCTTGCGGAAATACCGGCGTCAGATCCCCCAGATCCCACTTCGGTAATCGTTACACGATTAGAAAAAGAGTCGGACGTACAAGTACCATAATCTGTTTCTACAAAATAAGTCCCTTCTTGAGTAACCATAAGCGAAGAACCGCTAGCTACAAATACAGATGTTGTTGGCCCAGTTACCTGATACCAATTATATGTAAGAGATGGGTAGGCTAGGGGAGAGTCATTACCTCCAGAACCAGGATTATCAATAGTCAATAAATAACTACCACCAGAGCAAAACACGCCTGTTTCTATTAAATTATTAATAGTAAAAGGTGAATCTTGTAATTTATAATAGGCCGCAAAAGGCTGAGATCTACCACTAGTTGCTACAGGGGCAGTACTTTTTACACGTATTCTATAATTTTCACCAGCAACTGTATTTGGAAACTCAAAAGTTAAAGTAGCAGGAGAAGATGTTACAGCACCAGAACTAAGTAAATTTAAAGCTACGGGATTTGCAAAATCTCCATCAGCATCAGACAATTCCAACGAAAATTCATTTGACGGTTCTAATTCATTTTCAGGATTAAAAAGAAAGGTAACAGAATACGTATTAAAATTTTCGTTAGCACAAGCTTGAGAAAAATTTAAGTTAGGACTACTTATAACTATCTGCGAATTTACCGTTTGTTGGACAGTAAATATTAACAGACATACTAAGATTCTTAGTTTGAATTGTTTTTTTTTAGTTTGCATTTGGCTGGTATGTAATCTTCTATGCTATAAGTGCTGGTGTCGTGAAAAATTCAACTTTCATTTTTTTATTTAGTCATCATTTGTAGAAGAAGCCGCAATTTTGTTAATAATCAATCTAAAATCAGGACGCTTTGTACTTGTAGCATCTATAAAAGTTTCAGAATCAGGCCCTTTAGAGTATACATTGTTGAACGCTCTACTACCATACCAGTTTTCTAAATCTTCATTATTACTATTTCCTTCAATAAAAATATTTCCTATACAATTATTAAAATAAGTACTAGTAAATTCTATTCTATCTAAACTTTCGCTATTTATTGTGATATTATTGTCAAATATCACTGCAGGTTTAAATCCAGAAATTACACTTTCATGTATTTTGAAAGTTACGTTTTCACCTATATATATAGCTTCATTTACCAAACCTATTTGAATGTCATAGTCTAAATCATTACTTAAATTAATTAAAGTAAGATTATTTGCTTGTACTAAAGTTTGATTTTTATCAAAAACAGTTTTTCCTGGTTCATCATTATTTAATGCATAAATACATCTTGAGGTTCCTTGTCCTGAAACATATGGTGATTTTATTGCTAAAGAATTGGTTAAGACACATTGCGCACCATAATTCAATTTATAATCGTTGGCACTTGATTTATAGGACACAAATTTATCTAAACTAACAGCCCCACCTAATATACTAAAAGAGTTTCCTTCACAAAAACTTACCATTACATTGTCAAGAATCGTTTCGCTACCAACACCCGCTAAAGTAAGTCCGTTAAAGTAACCATATTCTTTAGTTCTTTTTCCTGCATATTCAATTCGCACATACTGTAAGATACCAGAATTACTTTCCGCATTATCACCTCCATAAGAAATATGTCTAACATCAGCAGAAGCTAACCCATAATTTAAAGTTGATTCGTTTTTGATATTATTGGTTGGTGCATCACCTAGAATAAAGAGTCCTCCCCAGTCTCCTGGTTGTTTTACACTCTGACTAGAGGTGAAAATAATTGGATCTGTGCTTTCTCCTTCGGCTATAATAGTAGACCCATTACTAATCGTTAATGACCCTTTTGATTTGAAATCACCCAAAATAACGGTACCAGGTTCTATTTTTAGTGTTGTGCTGTCAGTAACAAACACATCTCCCACTAAAAGATAAGTATCTCTTTTATTTAACTTAGTGTCTTTTGTAATGGTACCACTAAGTATTTGAGTTGGTTTACCGTATTCGGTTTTGTTAGGTTTAAATTCTGTCCAAGGATTTAACCAATTTTCATATCCTGTGACACCTTTTTCTTGTTGAGCACTAATTGTACTTAGCGCAAAAATAACTAGCAGAGTTGTAAGATTAATTTTTTTCATGAGGGTTAAATATAAGTTCTATAGACTATTCAATAATAATTTATATATCAAAACTAAACAAATTTCATACGAAATGCAAATAATATCGACAAAGTGTAATTTTACATCAAAAATAAGGTGTTTTTCCTACAGAAAAGGTTAAACAAAGCGTAATCACTAATTATTTATGAGACTTTTCTGACAAACTAAAACACTGATTACACTAGTCAACTTTAAAATCGTCGTAAGTATAAAGTGATTTTAGTGTCTGTTCGTAAAACAAAATAGCAGCTATTAAATCTCCAGTATCTGAATAAGGTAATATTGATCTTTGAAAATCTACCGTACTATCAAAATATTCAACAGACGCTTTTTGGTTTGCTTCTAATGTTTTTCTATTTTCTTTTGTTAAAGGAATACCCAAAGATCCAAGAGTTACGTTTGTTTTTGTTGCGAAAGCAATATTGGGTAGTATATTAACTAATACTTCTATTCGTTGAATATATAAGTCTAATAAATCACCTTTAGCAATTTTGTTTAACTCTTCCAAGTTATGATATTTATTGATACTAACTTTTCCAGTAATCAATCTTGGAGAGGCGTCTTTTTTTTGAGCGAAACTGATACTTAGTATCGTTAAAAAAAATAGGGTTAAAATAGTAGTTTTTGTCTTCATTTTTAAGTGTTTTTTGTGTAATATTAAAACAAATCTATATAAATTATTAAAATAAACAACTCAAATTTGTTTTTTTTTGATGTTTGTTTACTCTACATAATGTACATTTATCCGTTAAACGGCATATTCATTGGGTTAAAAGCGTATTTATACGACGAATTACTTTTTTGTTGTTTTTTAATTAAATGCAAAAATAATGCAATTTCTTTTAAAATATAACGATTTTGCCTAAAACGCTAGTCGTTTAAAATAAGTATGTTACTTATAGGTATAAGAAAGTCTAAATTTTTGTTTCGGCCCTTAAACATTATTTCTTTGTTTCTTATTCTTAAATTTATAACATCGTACTATATCAATACAATTCAATTCTAATAAATAATATTTAGTTTATGATTTGTTACTAGCTAAATTCCAAGAAGCGTGCCAAAAATATATATGCATGTAAAAATATTATGTTGATATATTTTATTTATTTTGATATTTGGTGTTACGTACACGTGTTTAAGTCAGTCTAACCATCTTGTTTGTAGTTGTTTGACGAGTATTAATTTTACTCCTTTCTTTATTAATTATTTTGAAATTTATGACATAAAAAAAATATTACGTCATACCATTTAATATAACTTTAGATATTAATATGACAAAAACAGAACCTTAAAACAGTGAGTTAAGAGTGAAAATTTCAACTATTTGATATTATTTAAATGGTCTTTATACTATCAAAACTTAAAAAAAAAAAAATGATTTGCGTTAATAATTAAGAAAGTTGTATTTCATTATAATATTTAATCTATTGCATTTGGTTCAGTTCTAATGTTACTTCTCGGGTTGGTTAATCGTTACTAATTTTCGTCTTTCTAGTATCTCATTATTAAATATATGGCTATACCATAATACGGTGTTAAAATATGGGTTAAATGAAATATAAGATTTAATTTTATAGTTCTTTATAAATCATTAAACATGACTAAAAAACCAAAAATAGTTATCATAGGTGCTGGTTTTGGAGGATTATCAATTGCTAAATCTTTTAAGCATAAAAATGTAGACATTTTATTAATTGATCAAAATAACTATCACAATTTTCAACCCTTAATGTATCAAATTGCGACAGGTGGCCTGGAACCTGATAGTATTGCTTATCCGATAAGGCGGATTTTTAGAAATTACAAAAATTTCAAATTCAGGATGGCTAAGGTTAACGCTGTGGATTCTATAAATAAAACCATAGATACATCTATAGGACAAATTGAGTTTGATTACTTAATAATTGCTACGGGAAGTGATACAAATTATTTCAATTTTGAATCTGTAAAGGACAGTTTGTTAACTCTAAAATCAATTCCGGATGCTTTAAACCTTAGAAGCTTTATTTTTCAAAATTTAGAAAAAGCGTTGGTGAATCAACAGGATGCGTCTAATCACAAAATTTTAAATATAGCTATTGTTGGTGGAGGACCCGCGGGAATAGAGTTAGCTGGTGCTATTGCAGAAATGAAACGCTTTGTTATTCCTAAAGATTTTCCAGATTTAGATATTTCTAATATGAAAATTAACTTATATGAAGCCTCTCCCAAACTATTATCAGTCATGTCAGAGCAAGCCTCTCTTAAAAGTTTGGAATATTTAAAGGCATTAGGTGTTAATGTACATTTAAATGCGAGAGTTACAAGTTATGATGGTGCTCGTTTAACTTTAGGAGATAACACTTCTTTTAATACAGATACGGTCATTTGGACGGCAGGAGTTAAAGGAAATCCAATACAGGGATTACCTGAAGAAGCAATAGTTAGTCACAGAATAGTAATAAATGAATATAATCAAGTTTTAAATACAAAATCAATTTTTGCTATTGGAGATGTAGCCTCACACGCGACAGATAAAAGTCCCAAGGGGTTACCTATGTTAGCACCTGTGGCACAACAACAGGGTAAACATTTAGCTAAAAATATTATTAATTTAATAGCTAAAAAACCTTTACAACCTTTTATCTATAATGACAAAGGGTCTATGGCCACGATTGGAAGACGAAAAGCAGTCGTCGATCTACCCAAATGGAAGTTTCAAGGTACTTTTGCATGGTTAGTATGGATGTTTATCCATATTATGTCATTGGTCGGTTTTAGGAATAAGGCAGTGGCTTTCTTAGATTGGATGAGTAACTATTTTACTTATGATAGACCACTAGGGCTAATAATTAGACCGTATCGTAAAAAATAGGTAATGCGATATTATACTAGTGCTATTAATAAGAATTACTATTAAAAAGTACTAGTGTCATTTTACTTATATCAGAACGACTAAATAAATACAAAAATAATTACTTGTCAGTATTATGAAAACAAAACACAACACTCTATATTCTATCTTAGATCTAGCATTGGTCTCAGAAGGTCATACTTTAAAAGAAACTTACAACAATGCCTTAAAGCTAGCTCAAAATGCTGAAACCTTTGGTTATACGCGATACTGGTTGGCAGAGCATCATAACTCGTCAAACATTGGAAGTAGCGCAACCTCTGTCTTAATTGGCTATGTTGCTCAAGGTACAACGACTTTACGTATTGGATCTGGAGGTATCATGTTGCCTAATCATTCGCCATTAATAGTAGCCGAACAATTTGGGACGTTAGGTGCTTTATATCCCAATCGAATTGATTTAGGACTGGGTAGAGCACCTGGCACAGATCGTGAAACAGCTGAGGCTATACGTTCTGATTTTATGCAAGCAGCACATTCTTTTCCTAATGAATTGGATAAGATAGAAACCTATTTTTCTGTAGAAAATTCAAAAGCTAAAGTACGGGCCACCGTGGCAGAAGGGATTAATGTTCCTATTTATATTCTAGGCTCTAGTACTGATAGTGCACATTTAGCAGCTAAAAAAGGACTGCCTTACGCTTTTGCTAGTCATTTTGCAACTACGCATTTATGGGACGCTTTGGCTATTTACCGTCAAGAATTTAAGCCATCAGAAGTACTACAAAAACCATACACTATAGTGGGCTGTAATATTATCATAGCCGATACAGATGAAGAAGCAGAACGTTTATCGACCTCGTTAATACGAATGATTGTGGGGATATTTACAGGAAAGCGCGATTATGTTCAACCACCAACAGACATGACTAACGAATTTAGAGATATTTTACAAAACCCGCAGATACACCAAATGCTTAAGTATTCCTTTATAGGAAGCAAAGCCACTGTAAAAACTCAAATAAAGGAATTTATTGATAATACTCAAGCAGACGAACTTATTGCGGTAAACAATATATATGGTATAGATGATCGTATTAAATCCTATCAGTTGTTTTCTGAAATTATGAAGGAATTGAATTAAAACAGTAATTTCAATACATTAGTACTAGTGAAAGCTCTTTAAATAGGTTTTTTTTTAATAATAAATCAGTCTTCACGAACCAAATAACGACTTGGCTTCTTATAGTATCGATTTTAAATGAAATCAGTTTAGTTGATTCTGAGCAATATGTAAAATAAAACCATTTTAAAAGAATTGTAATGTTATCTAAATAATAATGGCAAATGAAAATATATGATACTCTTGTTATAGGTGGCGGTCAGGCTGGATTATCTGTTGCCTATTTTTTAAGGCGTCACAAATTAGACTATTTAATTTTGGACGACCAAGATCAAATAGGAGGGGCGTGGTTGCATACTTGGGATAGTTTAAAATTATTTTCACCCACAGAATACAGTTCACTTTCAGGATGGGGTATGCCTAAAGGCAATGAAGATTATCCTAGTAAAACCCATTTTGTAAGCTATTTAGAGCAATATCAAGCACGTTATGATTTCCCTATTAAACACAATACACCAGTTCTCGCTGTTTATAAAATAGACAATGGTTTTAAGGTAGAGACCACTAGTGGTACATTTTATAGTAAAACAGTGGTTAGCGCAACGGGAACAGCACAAGCACCATTTATTCCGAAATATCCGAATGAAAATGAATTTTCTGGAATACAAATACATTCATCAGATTATAGAAATACAGAAGATTTGATAGGTAAAAATGTCTTAATAGTTGGCGGCGGGAACTCTGGAGCTCAGATATTATCAGAAGTTTCAAAAGTAGCTAATACACAGTGGGTCACTATTAAAGCGCCTTGTTATTTACCTGATGCTATTGATGGACGTTATTTGTTTAATGATGCCACTGATAAATTTCATGGTCATTCAGGTAAAACCTCTTCGGGAACAAAAGCCTCTTTAAGTGAGATTGTTATGGTAGAAAGCGTTAGGGACGCAAGAAATAGAGGTGTTTTACATGCTAGACGTCCCTTTAGTTCTTTTTATGAACGTGGGATTATTTGGGAGGACGGTACTAAAACACCTGTTGATATTGTTATTTGGTGCACTGGTTTTAAGGCTAATTTAAAACACTTAAAGACTTTGGGGCTTACAGAACATAACCAGATCGCTACAATTGGTACGCGTGCTATTAAATTGTCAAATTTATGGCTGGTCGGTTATGGTAGTTGGACAGGATTTGCTTCTGCTACGATTTATGGTGTCGGTAAAACAGCAAGACAAACGGTTAAAGATATTGCTGCTTTTTTAGTTAGGTAAGCTCTAAACCAACATGTTTAGGCAAATTTTATGACAATAAACTATTGCACACTACTTTTTGTAACAATTGAGTTAGAGTCTTTTTTTATATAATTTAAAGAGATAAAGCCTATTAAAACAATTGTTTTAATAGGCTTTATGCTGTTGTAATACATTATAAATGTTAGCTAATTACATAAATTAATTATGTTTATTACATAGATTTATTCGTCTCCATATTTATTAGAACTCTTAAATTTATAAGTAATTCCAAAGTTAATTCCAAAAGAAGAGTAAGGTACTTTTTGTGATAATTTTTTAGAACTATCTGTGTTGTCATGTGCTAAATTATCAACATATGTAGTTTCTTTATTAAAGCCGGGAGCTAAATTATCCATGTCGTAAAATCCGCTTACAGCAACAGTACCATCAGGTAAAACAATATCAGTATTAAATTCTGTGATTTCAGAATCTTTACGTTTTAAACTGATTCCGTAATATTCAGCTTCAACAAAAAGATTAAGATTGTCATTGATGTTAAATTTATAACCTAAAGCACCAACAAAACCTAGAGGAAAATGTCCATGATAATCTTCAACATAATCCGTTTGAGTATAAGAACCTTGTGGCACCCCAAAGGCATTAGCTTCATCTTCTGTAAAAACAGACTTACTAGATACTACAGCTTCCGTTTTTCCTCCTAATTTTAATAACGCACCAAAACGACCATAAAATTTATCTGTAAATTTATAAACAATAGAAGTAGATGCTCCAAAAGCACGTGCTCTTGCTACTGCGTCTACTGTATCGCTTGGTAAATCAACGTCAGATACCGTTTGATCAGTACCATGTAAATACCCAAGTCCTAAATCAAAACCAACAGACTCGTTAAAAAAATAAGTCCCTCTAATCTGTACATTCGCACCTTCACCATAACTACCATAAAAGTTTTCAGTTTCAGTTGAATTAATTGTTTCACCTAATTTCATTCCAGCACTACTAACGGCATATCCAGTACTAACTGAAATTTCTAGTTGCGCATAAGATGTTGCGCTTAATAAAAAAGCTGTAAACGCAATAAATAAATGTTTCATAATTTTTTATTTGAATTGTTAATTTTAGAAAAGTAATTAAATTTAAATAATAGTTTAGTTAAATTCAATTCCTACCTAACAAAGATACTTTTTTTGCCGAGTTTTAATGGAAACACTATTTAAAAATATTACAATTTAACGTATTGCCATTTAATCAAAACTATATACCTAGTAGTGATGTGTTTAGCCTTTTTATCGGGATGATTACGTATAAGTAAACATTATATCAAGGACTATTGCAACACGATAATCTAATTTTACTGTCACTAAAAAAAAATAGAGATTAAGAATCTTAATACTCTATAATTTGTTTTATTAAATTTGATATGAAAGGTTTGCTACTTAGTTTAGTACTAAATATCTATAATTGCTTAACATCTTTATAAAAGACGTTATTATAACAATTGTAAATAGTATATTTCCAATAGCATTTTAAAATTTTATCTCATAAACACTTTATATAATGAAAAACGAATATATCGACACTAATCCTGAACAGGTGGAGAAGGATAAAATCATTAAGCGTCAATTGCGTTTTCAGGAACTATTAATAAGTATATCAACACAGTACATTAATTCTGATTTATCAGATATCAATAAGCTTATTAATGAGTCTTTACAACAGATTGGAGAATTTGTCGAATCCGATAGGAGTTATGTTTTTTCTTATGATTTAATAAATAAAACTACGTCTAATACTTTTGAATGGTGTGCCCAGGGTATAGTACCAGAAATAGATAATTTACAAAATGTACCTGTGGAATATGTTACCCAATGGTTAGATGCACATAAAAAAGGTGAGGCTTTTTACGTAGAAGATGTTAGCCTTTTACCCGATGATGGTGAGTTTGGATTACGTGCTATTTTAGAACCTCAAGGTATTAAAAGTTTGATAACAATACCTAAAATCAAAAACAATCAATTAATTGGATTTATAGGATTTGATTCTGTAACAAAAATCAATACTTATTCCGATAATGAACAAGAGATTCTGTTCGTGTTTGCTAATATGCTAGTAAATGTCATTCAAAGAAAAGAGCAGGAAGAGCAAATAAAAGCACAGAAAGAAAAGAAAGAAGAATTATTGAGAAATTTATCGGTTCAAAATGAAGAATTAAATGAATATGCTCATGTTGTTTCTCATGACTTAAAAGGACCTTTAATTAATATTCACACTTTAGTTGGTTGGTTTATGGATGATCATAAAGCGACGTTAGGCGAAGCTCTTTTAAAACCGCTAGAGCAAGTATTATTTAATGTTGAAAAAATGGATTTTTTAATAAAAGGAATTTTTGATTATTCCACTATAGATAAATTAGAATCCGAAGACTCTCATATTAATTTTAATACAATTATTAGAGAGGTTATTGATGCGCTATTAGTACCTAATAACACTACTATAGTTGTACAAGATAATTTACCAAGCATGACTGGAAATATCTGGAAGTTTAAGCAAGTATTTCAGAATCTAATTCAAAATGCAATAAAATATAGCGATAAAGACAACAGTGTAATAGAAATCACCTGTATGGATAAAGGTGATTATTTAGAGTTTTTTGTAAAGGATCAAGGTATTGGAATCAATTCGGATTATTTTGGTAAGATATTTAAGGTTTTTACGAAATTGGAAAGTACAAGCTCCTCTTCAGGAATTGGACTATCTATTGTTAAAAAAATTATAACGTATTATAAAGGTTCAATTTGGTTAGAAAGTGAAGAGGGAATAGGATCGACTTTTTATTTTACTATCTTTAAAAATTAATATGTTTTTTATAAGTCTAACGAGGAAAATTGAAATTTCAAAATTTGAAATTATAATGACCGAATAAACGATTATACCAAGTCTTATTTGTAAGAAAAAAAACAACACGCTGAGAATCGCGTATTTGAAAAAAAACAGGTACTAGCTCAGAATATTAAAATTATGAAAAATAATAATAGGGAAGGTATTGAATAGGACCGTTGTAATCTTATTTTACAACTTTGAATAACTTAGGCAAATCAAAACTATAATTTAGGAAAAATCATTAAAGTTAATAATTGTAGTAATACTTTTAATATATCCAAAATTTGCTAAAGCGATTATTAGATAGTATTGTAAAAAAAAACTTGTTTATTTTATTAGACAAAGTGCCAATAAAATAAACAAGAATTAATACTATAATACGTTAAGATTATTCTTTACCTATTGAATCGATAGCACTATTGTTACCTACTCCTTTAGGATTATCACCCCATTTATTTGGGCCAGGAACACTATCAGTACAAGCTAAAATTAAATTATAAATAGGAATTAATAAATACCATCCGCTTTTACCTACATCATGCATACGTCTTACACCAACAGCTATTCCAGGAACAAGTACTGCTAAAGAATATATTGTACCAATTATAGGTGTTTGTATCATTCCAGCAACAAATCCTACTGCTACTGAAACAATCACGTTAATAAGATAAAACATCCAATATTCCTCACGTCTTGCTCTTCCGTTAAAATCCGCGTAATGCTCTTTTAATACTTTTAAATACCAATTCATTATAATTTGTTTTTTTGTGGTTAGTCGGCTAATTTAATAAAAAACTATTCTTTATTGATGTAAATATTATCCTTTTTAAATATTTTTTTATATAGTATTATTGAGTGCTAAAAAAGACCTCTAGATTTTAATTCTAAATATTTATTAATAGTGTCTCCTGTTAAATTTTGAGGCTCGGTTAAAACAGATTGAATCCCATATTTTTTTAACGCTTTTACAATGCTCTTTTTTTCATGCATAAATTTTTCTGCAATTATAGTATCATAAACAGCTTCAATAGTTTCTGACTTAGAATTAATTACTGAGGTTAACTCTGTGTTTTTAAAAAATACAACCAATAATAAGTGATTTTTAGCTAAGGCTCTTAAATAGGATAGTTGTCTATTCAATCCGTCCATAGTTTCGAAGTTGGTGTATAGGATTAATAGACTTCTGTTTGTTATTTTTCGTTTAACGACCGCATATAAACTGCTAAAATCAGATTCTGAAAAATCTGTTTTGATATTGTACAATGCTTCAGATATTAAATTCATTTGCGAATTTCTTTGTTCCGCCACTATAATATCTTCTAACTGTTTAGAAAAAGAAAGCATACCTGCTTTATCTTGTTTTCTTAAAATAACACTACTTATTGCTAATGTCGCGTTTATTGCATAATCTAATAAACTAATATTATTAAAGTGCATCTGCATGGCACGTCCCTTATCTATTATAGAGTATACGGGTTGTGATTTTTCTTCTACGTATTGATTGATCATTAGTTGGTTTCGCTTAGCTGAAGCTTTCCAATTTAGGGTTCTAATATCATCACCAGACACATATTCTTTAATTTGTTCAAATTCCAAAGAGTGCCCAATTCGTCTTGTTTTTTTTGTACCGTATGATATTGTATCATCAGTAAATGCTTTAAAATTAAAGTCTCGTAGCTTTAAAAAAGAAGGGTAACATTTTAGTTGTTTTTCATTTCCTAAAATATACTTTTTTGTAGCTAATTGTAGGGGAGAAGACGCATAAACATTAATATTACCGAAACTATAAATACCACGCTCCGTTGGTTTCAAATTATAATGAATGACTTTATCTACATTTGTTTTTAATGTTAAATCAAAAAAGAAATCACGTTTTTGAAACTGAAAAGGAAGCTCTTCAATGATGGATAAATGACACAAAAAGAAATAATTGCTTTTAATATTAAGCGTAATTTTATTGTCATCACCATTGGACAATTTTTCAGGCAACAGGCGTTGTACTTCAACTCCATTTTTTGTATTGTAAAGTATTAGTATGTCAACTAATACTAATAACATTAAAACAAAAAGTAATACTTTAGAAATAAAGAAAAATAGAGGTGCAAAAAAACCGACCACAAATAATAGCGCTATACCCCCTAGAATGTAGAATAATCTATTGTTTAAAAATAAAGTGTCGTATAATTTTTTCATTAATTTATCTAGGAATCTCTACCGCTTCAATAATTTGTTCAATAATTTGTTGACTGGTCAAACCTTCCATTTCTCTTTCCGGAGTTACAATGACTCTATGTTGTAACACTGGGATGGATGCTCTTTTAATATCTTCAGGTGTTACAAAATCTCTTCCATCTATAGCAGCAAAAGCCTTAGATGCTTTTAAAATAGCAATACTAGCCCTTGGCGAGGCTCCTAGATATAAAAAAGAATTAGATCTAGTGTTAACCACTATGTTAGCTATATATTTTAGTAAATTTTCTTCTAAACTTATTTGATTAACCAGCGCTCTATACTCTTCAATCTTAGCGCCAGTAATTACGCCTTCTATTTTTTCAATTTTAGTTGCATTTACTAAACCTTGCTCTCTAGTAATAATTTCTAATTCCTCGTCAGCTGTTGGGTATTCAACATTGATTTTAAATAAGAAACGGTCTAATTGTGCTTCAGGTAATCGGTAAGTCCCTTCTTGCTCGATCGGATTTTGAGTTGCCAAAACAATAAACGGTTCTTTCATTTTATAGGTTTCACCATCTATAGTAACTTGCTTTTCTTCCATAACTTCAAACAAAGCAGCTTGCGTTTTTGCCGGCGCTCTATTAATTTCATCAATTAAAATCATACTAGAAAAAATGGGCCCTTTTTTAAATTCGAAGTCCGTTGTTTTCGCATTAAAAACTGAAGTTCCTAAAATATCGGATGGCATTAAATCTGGTGTAAATTGAATGCGGCTAAAATCAATATCCATCGTTTTAGATAGCAATTTAGCTGTTATCGTTTTTGCTACACCTGGTACACCTTCTATTAAAACATGACCATTTGCCAATAGCGCTACAATTAAAAGATCCATCATGTCTTGTTGCCCTACAATGACCTTTTTTAATTGTTGTTTTATTGCATGAACAGTAGCTTGTAATTCAGAAACATCGATTCTATTAGTAAACTCTAAATTTTCTGAAGGCGCGTTATTTAATTGTTCTTCCATTATATTATTTTTTAAAGAAATTTTCTATCATTTTGTTTAATACCAACAAATCTTCTTGTGTACAATCTGTTTTTTTGTTTAAAGCAATAATAGTGTGTATTAGGTATTTTGTGCTACTTAATTCGTTATTAGATTTTGAAGCTAACTGTTCAATAAATTGAGTATTTAAATTGTTTGTACTTATTAAAAATTTTTCTCTTATTTTTTCCAAGAAGTAAGCTATTTTTTTATCTATTAAATTTTTATGATCTCCTTCTTTTAAATACAAATTAGCGATAGTAAACACAAACTCTTTAGTCGAATTCTGTAATGGTTTGATTATCGGAATTTCTCTTTGTTTCCTTTTAGCATTGAATGTTAAAAATAAGATAAGACCAAAGAATGATACAGCTAAAAACCATGTTAAGCTTGGGTGTTTTAAAAAGAAGGTAAAAATAGAATCTTGTTTATCTTCTTTTTTATTAGAAAATTTGCTCGATTTAATTTGAGGATCCCATAAAGCATCTCCATCTGGTAAATAAGAAAAAAGATTTTCTGCGTAGTTTTCATTGCCATTCAGCATATTATAATTAGTAAAAACTATTGGATTTGTGTGAACAAAAATGACACCGTTACCATAATATATTTTTAAAAAATTAGGCTTTTGTATTCCATTGACAGCGATGGTACCTAAAACGATAGTCGTTTTTTTATTATATGTTTTGAAATAGTTTTCTCTAATGTTTCTATCAAATACAAAGGATTGATTTCTAAAGGTGTTATTCTCTAAATAGAGGGTCCCATCTAATTGTTTTAACTCGGCTGGAGTCGAAATATTTTGATCTAAATTCTCGGTAGTAAACCCTAACTTATTTTTAAAATAGGTATTAAAATGATTGAGTGATAAAAAAGCATTATTGCCTTCTTTAATATAATCTAACAAATAATCTAAGCCATCATCATTAAGTTTATCTGCGCTATGCTTAATACAGATGTAGTTACCAAAACGACGGTCTTTGACATGGTTAAAAAGGTAATCGTATATATTTTCTTTTAAATAAAGGACTTCATTATTATTAAATAGAGCATCGGCCTCATTAAAAACAATATAAGTCCCAAAAGGGTCTTTACTTTTTTCTTTAAAATTCTCCTGCCAATTTGTTTTATTACAACTTGTTAGGTTGAATAAAATAATTAAAAATAGAACTTTCTTTATGTTTATTATGATATTCAATTAATGGAATTAAAAATGGATTTGTATTTTTTTTCTACTGTTTCAAATTTAAAAGTATCTAAAGGGAATTCGCCATACCAAACATAAGTATATATGTGTGACACTTCCGTAAACTGCCTTCTAATTTGTTTGTCATTAATTTCAAACAAATATTCAGTATTGGTTTTATCTTTATGATATTTAATTGTTTTTTTATCAGATAATTTTTTTAATAATAGTAAATAATAATACCTGGTTGCTAATCTATAGTTTTTGTTAAGAATAGCGCTTTCTAAAAGTCTATCAAAATCGGTTTCATGTATATCATCATTTTCATCTTCATACAATAAAGTTTCTGCGCTTTTTTGCTTTGATCTTTTAAAATTCCAGAATCCAGCATCACTACCAAGGAATGTTTTTAGAATAATCAAAACGATAATAAGTGCTAATAGAAAAGGAAAAACATTACTCATGAAGCTTACAAAAACTGGTAAAAAACCATTGTTTTTGTTACCAGAATGGATAGGAGCAGGTTTATCTACTTTTTGTGGTTCCGGTTTCTTAAGGTCATCTGTATAGTTAAATTCAGAATCATTATATTTTTCTTTTAAATTAGATTTAAAAGTTACTTTGTCTTCAATAGCACTACTTTTATTAACACTAATAGTATCATTATCTGCTTGTAATACCTTTATAATAGGAGTACTAAGAACAGTCTGACTAATTAATAGGAGTAGTAAGATAAAACACTTTTTCATTATCTTAAATTGTGTTTTTTAGCTACTTTAAATGGTAGAATTAAATAATAATAACTGATAGACACTAAGCTAAATAAAATAATAGCATAACACATAATTGCCGGCATTTTATTAGAATATCTAGTTACGTAACCTTCTAGAAAAGCAGCTATAATAGTAAAGGGTATTGTACTTAAAAAGATATAAAAAGCTTGTCTTACTCCAATTTTAAAAGATTCAAATCGTTTTAAAGTTCCGGGAAAAAAGAGGCTTGCTCCAATAATATAACCAGCAGCAGCTTCTATAATCATTCCAAAAATCTCATATGTACCATGAATCCAAATTCCTTTTAAGCTATCAGCAAGGCTATTGTGCTGATAAAAAAAGGCTTGAAATACAGCTACCATAATGGCATTAAAAACTATATAAAAACCAGTTCCAATTCCGAAAAACAACCCTGAAAGAAACATATTTAATCCGACACGTTGATTATTATCATAAATGCCAATAAAACTGCCCCAGTTACTTCCACCTTTATAAATAGCCATGGCATCACCACTTTCTATATTTTCTAAAGTTTGGTCTACATATTCATTTCCTAAAATTTGGCGTGCAAAAGTGTCATCATTAAATGTAGAGAGCAAACCAATAAAAAAACAGAAAAAGAAAAATATAAAAGAAATGTAAATATATTTTCTGTGTTTATAGGTTAAAAGAGGAACGGTATCAAAAAAGAAATTTAATAACACATTTTTATCTTTTCTTTTAGTATGATAGACTTTATCAAAACTAGTTTTTGCTAACTTGTTTAAATACACAGTAACCTTACTTTTAGGATAGTAAGTTTGCGCATATACCAGATCATTCATGATTTGAATATGCAGATTTGCAATATCATCTGGGCTTTTTTTTTCTTTATTTGAACTTATTTGCTCAAATTCAAGCCATTTTTCTTTATTTTGCTTTATAAAAGCTACTTCTCTCATTAGGGCGAATTTAATCATTGCATGAAAACACTCCAAATAAAAACCGCACAAAATGTAAACGTTAATTTTACGATAGCTAATATCGGTCAACGTCTGTTTGCTTTTGTCATCGATAATATTATAAAGTTTGCCTACATCTATTTTGCTATTAAGTTTTTTGATTTTTCGTTAATTGAAAATACTATTAATGATAATTGGTCTATTAAAGCTATTGATGTTCTAATATTTTTACCTGTTACTTTTTATTCTTTATACACTGAAATTTTATTAAATGGACAGACTATAGGAAAAAAATTAGTTAAAATTAAGGTTATAAATATAGATGGTTTTAAACCGTCAATTACTGATTATGTTATTAGATGGTTTTTAAGAATTATTGACTTTAATTTATTTTCTTTAATTTTTGTTTATATCGCATCATTGGGTTTAGAGAGTAATGAAAGCTTGCTAACTCTGGTTTTTATAGGAGGTAAACTTGTTGGTTTTTTATTGATTTTGTTTACCAATCAAAATCAACGTTTTGGAGATATTATGGCAAATACAGCAGTAATTTCTTTGAAAGATGATGTTAAGTTTTCTGACACTATTTTGGAAAACATTACGGATAGCTACAAACCATTGTATCCAACAGTTATTAAGTTATCGGATAACGATGCAAGGATAATAAAAGAAACTTTTAAAAATGCAATTAAATTTAATGACCATAAAACATTAATAAAATTACGATCTAAAATTATTGAAGTAACAGGTATTAAACCCGCACACGCCAACGATAAAGAATTTATTGATATTATATTAAAAGACTATAATTACTATACGCAAAGTATGTGATTTTGATGTTTTAAGCTCTTCCAAATTAGCAAAACAGCAAAGCGTTATATATTTCACCACTCTTCTTATAATCACTTCATTTTAGTCTGTTAGGATTTTTTTGTGGATTTATCACATACTAAACTATTATTTTAAAATAGACTTCCTCTGTTTTTATAAAGCATTTTTCATGAAAGTTGGACATGTAATGTGTTACAATAGGTAATCTCTCTATAAATTGTCTTAAATGAAAATGACTACAAAAGACTAAAACATACTGTTCTTTATCATAAAAAGAAGCATTATGATCTTTATCAGCATGAACTGATACAGATCATTTTGTAGTTATTAATTTGTGCCTACTTTCGTGGTAGAATAGTAAAGGAAAAACTAATAATTAATTAAAATAATACAAATATGAAACCACAAAAAAATTTAGGTATCTGGATGGATCATTCAATAGCAAACGTCATTGATTTAAAGTCTAAAACACATAATCAATCGATAGAATCACATTTTGATTTTGAAATAAAAAAAGAAGCGTTGGCTAAAAGCGAAAGCCTTATGCATAATAAAAAACAACAAATGGATGACGCTTATTTTAAAGAAATTTCTGACGTGATTTTAAATTATGAAAATGTGATTTTATTTGGTCCAACAAATGCAAAAACAGAACTTCACAACTATTTAGAACTTGATTCGCATTTTAAGGATATAGACATTAAAGTGGTACCCTCTGATAAGATGTCTAAAAATGAGAAGGTTGCTTTTGTGTTAAATTATTTTTATAACTAGTGCGTATGATTCTTTAAAAATTAGTTCTAAAATAATACAATACATAAGTTTTGTATTAAACTGTTATTGACTCCTAAGTTTGAAATAGCAAATCTTTATCACTTAAAAAAAGTTACTAAGTGGTGCTTACTTTTAATTGTAAATATTTATAAAATATGATTAATAAATTAAATATTAAAGAAAAGAACATAATATTAAGCACAAACTATATGGGAGATTTAGGCTATTTGTATAATAACGTACCTTATATCACACCTATAACTTATTATTATAATGAATCATTAAATACTATAACTTGTCATTTAAGTAATACTGATAAAATAAAAGCTTTGCGAAAAAAAAATGTGATAACATTATGTGTGTCTGACATCAACTCTGTTAGTGATTGAAAAACAGTCTTAGTACATGGCACATTTAAAGAACACACAGGAAGTGCTGCTAAATTAATGCTTCACAATTTTTCTTTAGGTGTGAAGGAAATTCTCATAAACAATGAAGATAAAAAATTAGATTTTATCAATCAGTTTTCTAGTAAGGTTAATCGGAATGATATCCCTATTATTTTTACTATAGAAATAGACACTATTACTGGAGTTACTAAGTAATAAAGGAGAATTATAGATTAAGTGGATTGTTAATTATCGTTACTAATGATTTTGATGCTTTTTAGATAGTATTTAATTTTCAAGTGATCCTTTAAGTATCTTATCTAAAGGTGTTTTAATCTATTTTCAAAAGTCATTAAAAACTATTAAATAGTGGCTTCGTAAAAGGAGTAGATTATGAAAATTGATTTTAATCTTTATTAAGATTTATAGACGTATAAGGAATTCTGCTTATAGGTGTTGTAAATCAATAGTAATCAAAAAATCATGTATCTTTAACATTAATTTTCGCCATAACACCTCATTCTATTTATGAAGATACTCTCTCTCATGTCCTACCTACTTGTTTTTCTTTTATTTGGTTGCAGCGATAGCAACTCTAAAGGTGATCAAGCCGTGCATAACTTTGTTAAACAATGGAATGATTCGCATACACAACTAAAAGTAGCCTATCTAGAACGCGACTATATGGATGTGGTAACTTATTATGGAAAAGAATTTACAAAAACACAAGTACAGGAAGACAAAAATTTGCTTTTCGAACAATTTCCAGATTACAGACAGCGTATTTTGAATGATGAACTAGTCATTACAAAAGAGGCTGGCAACTATTTAGTCACTTTTACGACACGTGTTAATTACAATGGAATTGAGGCAGATTATAGCTCATATCTTTCTGTAATCCATAAAAATAATGTTTTTAAAATTTTAAGGGAAGGCCTTGCAGAAAATGATAACGCTCTTGACGCTCCCATTTTCCCTAATGCCCGTAAAAACAATGAAAGCCTTTCTAAAAAAAGGAAACTGTATGGTGATTTTAATGGCGACAATCTATCAGACTATGCTTATGTGATTTCTCCAGAAGTCCCTTTTGGAGGTAAAGGCGATATACAAAGTAATACTTCTGTAGAATGTAAAGGAGATTGTAATAGTGTAGTCGTCTTTAGTGATAAAACTCTAAAACCGATAACAGTAAATGGCGTATACCAGTCACAATTAGAAAACCTTAAAGATCTTAATAGTGATGGCGCAGACGAGATTGGCTTTTGGGATATAAAACCGACGACTAAGAGTCTTTATGTTTTTGATGCAACTACGAGTAATTTATTAAGTGGACCTATTGTAATTAATACTACCATTCATAAAAACTTAAGTCTTATTGATGTTTTTAAAAAGACGGGGCCCAATAAAATCACAATATCTTATAGCGCACAAGTAAATGGTAAATGGATTTTAAAGAGTGAGGTTGTCGTATTGGATTAAATAAATTTTGAATGTGTACCTAATTAAGGTACAGTTAGTAATTATGCTTTTTCTATCGCCTTTTATTGTGGCTTGAGAATCACACATTAAAAAAAGCCATCTAATACAGAGTATTACAGCAAAGTGGAAACAATAAGATTAATATTTTCTTACTATTTACTATTTATTATTATTATTATTACTACTAATATTAGAATCTTAGAGTAGTGCTAATGTTAGACTATAATAATAAAACGAGTACAAGTTGATTATTTGTAGATTTTTGTAAATACAAAAGCCAGTTTGAAAGAGTTCAAACTGGCTTTTGATAGTATTCTATTTTAAAACGTTACTTCGTTTTAATTAGATAGTACTTGTTTAACAATTGTTCCATTAGTAGTCGTTAAACTAATAAACAACATTTGATTTTCTGTACCTGTCAAATCGACTGGTATCACATATTTTTGTGAAGCTTTGGTTGCTAAATTCGTAATACTTTTTATTAAAGTTCCTCTAACATCAAATATTTCTATTTTAGCTGTTGTATCAAAAGGTGTTGTAAATTTAATGTTAACTACACCGTGAAAAGGTACTGGATATACATCTAAATTTAACAAAGAAATCCTAGTAGGATTACCTGTACAAGCATCACCAATTCCGTCGTTATCAGAATCTGTTTGGTCTGTATTTGGAGTATAAGGACAATTATCTACACAATCAGCGATACCATCTTCATCAGTATCATCAAAGTCTTCGTCAATAAGTCCATCATTATCATTATCGATTCCATCACACACTTCTTCTTCTTCTGAAGTTAAAGATTCACATACATCACCAATACCGTTACCATCAGCATCTGCTTGATCTGGATTAGCAATTAAAGGACAATTATCTACACAATCTGCAATACCATCTTCATCTGTATCGGCAAACCCTTCATCTACAAGTCCGTCATTGTCATTATCTATTCCATCGCAAATTTCTTCAGAAAAGTCTGAATCACATACATCACCAATTCCGTTACCATCAGTATCTGCTTGATCTGGATTAGCAATTAAAGGACAATTGTCAATACAATCCGCAATACCATCCTCATCTGTATCGGCAAAACCTTCATCTATAACTCCGTCATTATTGTTATCTATTCCATCGCAAATTTCTTCAGAAAAGTCTGAATCACATACATCACCAATTCCGTTACCATCAGCATCTGCTTGATCTGGATTAGCAATTAAAGGACAATTGTCAATACAATCCGCAATACCATCCTCATCTGTATCGGCAAAACCTTCATCTATAAGGCCGTCATTATCATTATCGATTCCATCGCAAATTTCTTCAGAAAAGTCTGAATCACATACATCACCAATTCCGTTACCATCAGCATCTGCTTGATCTGGGTTTGCTATTAAAGGACAATTGTCAATACAATCTGCAATACCATCTTCATCTGTATCGGCAAACCCTTCATCTACAAGTCCGTCATTGTCATTATCTATTCCATCGCAAATTTCTTCAGAAAAGTCTGAATCACATACATCACCAATTCCGTTACCATCTGCATCTGCTTGATCTGGGTTTGCTATTAAAGGACAATTGTCAATACAATCTGCAATACCATCTTCATCTGTATCGGCAAAACCTTCATCAATAAGTCCGTCATTATCATTATCTAATCCATCGCAAATTTCTTCAGAAAAGTCTGAATCACATACATCACCAATACCATTACCATCAGCATCTGCTTGATCTGGGTTTGCTATTAAAGGACAGTTGTCAATACAATCTGCAATACCATCTTCATCTGTATCGGCAAACCCTTCATCTACAAGTCCGTCATTGTCATTATCTATTCCATCGCAAATTTCTTCAGAAAAGTCTGAATCACATACATCACCAATTCCGTTACCATCTGCATCTGCTTGATCTGGGTTTGCTATTAAAGGACAATTGTCAATACAATCTGCAATACCATCTTCATCTGTATCGGCAAACCCTTCATCTACAAGTCCGTCATTATCATTATCTAATCCGTCGCAAATTTCTTCAGAAGGCAAGGGGTCTTCTACCTCTATTATTGCATCAAAAGGGTAAGCGTGAATTTCACCAGAATTTTGTTCTAATACGTCAGTAATAATTTGTCCGTCAATATTGGAGTTGCTTCTGTTATTAAAACGAGCTCTTGGCGCGTATATCGTACCGTAAATTTGTGCACCACCTGTATAATCGATAGTAGACGTTACATTTGGAAAATTATACAAAATATAAGCTGCATATTCTAATGGACTTCCTACAATATTAGGCCAGCTATTAATTGTTACAACCTCAGGGTTGTCACTACTGTCAGTAATATTTATAATAAAAGGCGTTGTTGTTGATGGCACTTCTGTAATAAATTTGATTTCATTCAAACCATTAAACTCAGCAACTGTTAGATTAATAACATTTGTTTGATTTGGAATTAAATTAACCCATAGTTTACCAGTGTTGAACTCATTTTCACTCCAAGTTACATTTGTGTTTAGACTACCAATAACATCTGAAATAGACATGAATTGACTAAATGCTCCAACAAAATCTATTTGTGTGTCTCCTGAGATAGAAGTCGTCGCTTGATTTGTTGACAATTCTATTTTAGGATTACTGTTAAAGTTACCTCCAGCGTAAGTGATTCTAGTATTTATAGGTGTGTTGTTATTATCTAAATTGAAAATAGCACTTGTAGACAAATCTCCTATTTTGATAAAATTGTTTTCTAAAATATGTAATCCACCAGTAACATAATTTACCTGCTGATTTACAACCAAGGCAGTTGGTTGGGTGTCATCATTAAAATAGTTTAAACCTCCAAAGATATTAAACGTTCCGTCTATTGTTAGATTTCCACCTACTGCCCAAGACCCTTCTGATTCTGTACCCATCGCGATAGCATCTCCAGAAGTAAATACAGTAAAATTATTTGCAGCTTCTGTAGGACTAATAGGTTGATTTTGTGCTAGCGCACTAACCGTCGTGCATGCTAAAACTAAACCTATTTTAAATAGTTTGTTTTTTAATCGATTAAATTGTAAATCTTTTGTTTTCATTTAAGGGTTTATTTGTGATTAATTTGTCGCAAAAATAGGAACTTTATTAGAGATACATAGCAAGATTATTTTCAAATTTTAAGAAAATTGAATGTTTTTCTATTTTTTTAATATAATAGAGAATATTAGATTGTATTGTTTGCTATTTAAATGAAAATAAGAATATTGAATTATTAATTTAATTCGATATATTTAAAGTTTTTGAATGAAAAATTAAGATTAACCACAATAAATGTAGTCTGGATTTAGCTTTAGTAGTCATTAGATATTCAAGAATATATTTATTCTTTTTATAACTAATTTAAAATGGTCGTGTTGTTTAATCAATTATATATCAAAAAAAACTCCAGCTTATTAACTGGAGTTTTTTATTGCTAAGCCTAATTTAATCTTTACTCATTTTTTTTCTAATAATCGAATTTCCTTTTTTAATACTTACTATATAGATACCTTTTTTTAAATTTTCAATGTTAATATTCATATTTGACTTGTTATTAACATCTTTAAAGGAGGATTTTTTAACAATAGTACCTGAGAGATTATGAATTTCAATATCGAAACTAATATTATCACTTGAATTTAGAAATAGTTTTAATTCGTCTTTAACAGGATTAGAAAAGCCTATAGGACTGTCGGCTGATAAAGTTTCTAATTGTAATCGATACTTGACTAAAGGGACAGGAATAGCTCTATTTAAACAAGATCCAAAAGATTTAGTAAAAGAATAATCAATCCAACCTAAGTCTCCATTTGTAATTTGTTGTGTTATTAGCTCCCCACTTAGTGAAGTGCCTTGATAAAACATTTTGACATTATAAGTACCAATTACATTGCAACTATAAAATCCGTTATTATTAATTGTATTGTTAGGTGCATTAGAAGTCGCCATATTTGTTAATTTTATTAACGAATTAGGATTGCAATTATTAGCACTAGTAGTTGTTTGTAAGTACAATTTTCCTGCGTTAGTGTACGATCCGACAGCAGTTAAATGTATATTACCAGTGTAACTTCCATTTGCATCTTTAACGCAATAACCACCCATAGTTAAATCTATAGTAGGTGTAGCTTCTTTAATAACTACAATTCTAATTAATTTTCTAGAGCCTGGTATTTCCGCGCCGTTGCAAAGACTTTTTATAGTGTAGTAGGTTTGACCTACAGCTATATTTTGTATTACAAACCATTTATGTAGAGTAGCGATTGAATTTCCTGAATAAGTAGAATTAACACCATCAACATTTATCATCGTTGATCCATTACAGGTATAACTTACAATATCTGTTCTAAGCTTTAATTCATTTAAACTAGAGCTATAGAAGGGAATTGTGATTTCAAAAGTTTTATAAGTATCAACGCCATTAGATGTTCCATAGACTAATTCATTTACGGCATTAATATTGGTTGGATAATCTATCCCAATAGTGTTTTGAGCAAAAGCAGAACAAGACAAGTTTAGGAAAATGACTAGTATAGCATTTTTTATTTTCTTTGAATAATATAGTTTTTGTTTCATGATATTTTATATTTTAATTTCCCTACTCTGTAAGCTTTTCGGGTTGCGCTTTTGTTTTAATGTTGTTTCATGTTTTTTTTTCACGGGCTATGTTATTAGAATGTTTATAACACTACATCAATTTTATTTGGAATTTGTTACCATAAATGTTTGTTTTAATGAAGCGCTATGGAAGATTAGGTTAGTTAATAATAAAAAACCTTTTTGTATTATTCCTAGCTTTATTTAAGTACCAAAAAAGGGATTTGAAAAAAATAAAATAGTGTTGTTTTGAAGAAGGGAATGTTGGCGTAATTTTGGGTTGTGCTTTTATAACAAGAAAACGACACCGTTTAATATTGTATGTAATTATTTAAATACTTTAATTAAGTCTTATTAATAGGTGTTTTAATTAGAACATTTATGTTTTCATTACAATCAGATTAAAGTCGCTTCATCTATAGAAAACCTTTTTAATTTGAATACTGTTGATACAAATAATGATCTAAAATTTTAATTTCGGCCCCTTTTATACCTGCAAAAATAAAACCTCCCATAGTCTGTCATCAAATTGAAGAATTAGAAAAGATGAGTCTTATTTTATAATTTATTAACGAAACTCTATAACTAAAATCTTTACAATATATTGAATGAATAAGAGGCTAAATAAAAGTATATTAGAAGAACTTCTATGCCTTTTAATACTTAATAGAAGAGTCCGTGATCAACAATTTTCTATTGAAAAATGATTAGTGTTTATATAATTGAAGTTTATATAATGAAACAATTTTACCGATCAAAATCAGAGAACTAATTGTTTAATAATGTGTTATAAATTTAAAGCTTCTAACTGTAACATAACTAAATCTAATCCTTCGTCTTTTAAAATTTGAATCGCTTTTTGACTACGAAAACCTGATTTACAATACACAACTAAATCTTTATCAGTACACACTTCATGTACTCTGTTTTCCAGTTCTCCTAACGGAATATGTTGTCCTCCGATATGATACAATGCTCTTTCATCAGGTTCACGGACATCTAGTAAATTATACTTTTCTGGCTCTTTATTTAATTCGTCTATAGTAATTTTTAAATGATTAGTTGTTATCCCGCATGCAAATGCATAGTTATTCTCTAGGCTTTTGATTTGGATGGTATCGTTTTTTTTAAAATTCAATACTACTTGCGCCATGGTTAACATATTATAGGTCAGTAATTTTCCTGATAAAACATCTCCAAGACCAGAAATAATCTTAAAGACTTCGTTGGCTTGTAACATGCCTATTAATCCAGGAAGTACACCTAAAACACCAACATCAGAACAATTAGGTACTGCATTTGGTTTTGGAGGTGTGGGGAATAAACAGCGATAGGTTGGTCCGTTATTATAATTGAAAACAGACACTTGGCCTTCAAATTTAAAAATAGATCCAAAAACTACAGGCTTTTTAAGTAATACTGCAGCATCATTTATTAAATATCTAGTCGGAAAATTATCTGTCCCGTCTATAATAATATCGTAAGGCCTCATGACATCCAAGGCATTGTCTGTTGTCAATCTGAGGTTGTAACTTTCAAATTTGATATAAGGGTTTAATAATTTTAGGTGCTTTATGGCTGATTCCGCTTTATTTTTTCCAATATCTTGATGTGTATATACTATTTGACGTTGCAAATTGGATTGCGACACAGTATCATTATCAACAATACCAATAGTACCAACTCCCGCTGCAGTCAAATATTGCAGAATGGGACACCCTAATCCACCAGCACCAATTATTAGTACTTTTGCTTGTTTTAATTTTAACTGACCTTCTAATCCTATGTCCTCTAGAATGAGATGTCTGTCATATTGTTTTTGTTCGGATGGTGTTAATGTCATTTTAATTGAATTCAGAATAATTGTTATACCAATCTTTCCAGACCACTTCATAGCCTTGAGCGGTAATCATGTCTTTAATTTGT
This sequence comes from Olleya sp. HaHaR_3_96, assembly GCF_019278545.1. Lineage (NCBI taxonomy): Bacteria > Pseudomonadati > Bacteroidota > Flavobacteriia > Flavobacteriales > Flavobacteriaceae > Olleya > Olleya sp. HaHaR_3_96. The sequence continues at coordinate 2,921,081 of NZ_CP058987.1, read as the reverse complement.
TCTGTGTTTCTTTCATCAGAAATTTCGAACTGTTCCAGCGATTGTGGATCTACTGCATAACCACCTGGATTGGTCTTAGATTCTGCACTAATAGACGTTATTCCTAAATTAATAATATTATTTCTAAAGGTTTCACTTTCTCTAGTAGACATGGATAGTTCCACATCTTCATCTAATAAGCGATACGCACAAATTAATTGTACTAAATCAGAATCCGTCATTTCTACTTTTGGTTGTACTTCCCCTTGATGTGGTCTTAGTCTAGGAAAAGAAATAGAGTACTTTGTTTTCCAATACGTTTTTTGCAGATACTTTAAATGCAACGCTGTGTAAAAACTATCCACTCGCCAATCTTCTAATCCAAATAAAGCGCCAATTCCTATTTTATGGATACCTGCTTTTCCTAATCTATCTGGGGTATCCAAACGATAGTCAAAATTCGATTTTTTACCTTTTGGATGATGGATTTTATAAGTTGCTTTATGATAGGTTTCTTGATAGACTAACACGGCGTAGAGTCCGGCTCCAATAAGTTGTTTGTAGTCCTCTTCATCTAAAGGTTGTACTTCTATACTAATATTAGAAAAATGTGGTCTAATCAATTCTATAGCGTGTTTTAAATAGGAGACACCAACGGTTCTATTGGCCTCACCGGTTACTAATAATATGTGATCATACCCCTTAGATTTTAAAAGAGTAACTTCTTTTAAAATTTCAAAATCAGATAGGGTTTTTCTGGGGATTTTATTAGTCATACTAAAGCCACAATAGGTACAAATGTTTTGGCATTCGTTGGATAAATACATCGGAATATACATTTGTATTGTATTGCCAAATCGTTTTCTTGTTATCGCTTGGCTGCGTTGTGCCATCTCTTCGATAAAAGGATTTGCTGCAGGAGAAATTAAAACTTTAAAATCTTCTAAATCTATGGTCTCTTTATCTAGTACTTGTCTAACATTATCCGCAGTAAAATTATAGATTTCTTTTTCTAAAGTATCCCAATCGTAAGTATCAAAAGTATTTTTAAATGACATGTATTAAGCGTTTAGTATTGTACTTTATATAGTACAAATTAATTAAGAAAAGAAGTTAATGGACTACTAGCTTCCGCATGATTTTTAACAGATGCTAATTTAGCTTGATAGGCTAATCGACCAGCTTCTACAGCCATTTTAAAAGCTTTAGCCATAATTACAGGATCTTTAGACACTGCAATTGCAGTATTTACTAAAACGGCATCAGCCCCTAATTCCATAGCATAAGCAGCATGTGATGGGCTACCAATACCTGCATCCACGATAACAGGTACGGTAGATTGTTCGATAATAATTTTTAAGAAATCCACCGTTTTAATGCCTTTATTGGTGCCAATAGGCGCACCTAATGGCATAACACATTGGACACCTATATCTTCAAGTCGTTTACATAATACAGGATCTGCATGTATATATGGCATTACTACAAAACCGAGTTTAACTAGTGCTTCAGCTGCTTTTAATGTTTCTATAGGGTCTGGTAAAAGATATTTTGGATCAGGATGAATTTCTAACTTAATCCAATTAGTGTGTAAGGCTTCTCGTGCCAATTGTGCAGCAAATACAGCTTCTTTAGCGGTTCTGACACCCGAGGTATTTGGTAATAGATTAATATGTGGGTGTTTTAAATGTGATAAAATATCGTCGTCTTCATTCTTAACATTCACTCTTTTTAGTGCAACTGTTATCAGTTCACTTTCTGAAGCTAACAACGCCTCTTTCATTAGTTTTGAGGAACTAAACTTACCTGTTCCTGTGAATAGGCGAGAGGTGAATGTTTTATCTGCTATTTTTAATTTATGATTCATTTGTTGTGGTTTGAATTTGTGTTTGGCTAAGTGCTTTAGAAATTTAATTTACATAATAACCTTGCGACTGCGATGAAGGAGACGGTGTTGTTTATTTAGTTCAAAATCTTTTGAAATTTTGCAATATTAGTAACATCAGTAGTGATAGCTCCAGAGATTGCAATACCGTAAACACCCGTTTTTAGTATTTTAGAGACATCCTTTACTGTAATACCACCTATCGCTATTATAGGTGTTTTGGTTTGTAAGTCTTCTAATAGTTTTTTATAACCTGATGTTCCTAAAACGGGGCTTAAATTTTGTTTTGTTTTTGTAAATTGATAGGGCCCTAAACCGATATAATCGACTTGTTTTTCTAATAAAACATTACAATCTTGAAGTGTATTGGCTGTTCCTCCAATGATAAAAGCGTGACCTAAATAGTCTCTAACGAGTAGAGGACAGGCATCGGTTTTTCCTAAATGTACACCATCTGCTTGTACCGCTTTTGCTATTTTATAATGATCGTTTATTATTAGTTTAGTGTTAAAAGATGTGGTAATGGCCCTTGCTTTTTTTGCTGTTTCCAGAAGCGTTTTAGGTGCACCATTTTTTAAACGTAATTGCACCCATTCGGCACTAGAAGCACAGGCTTTTTCGATATTTTCCAGATGGGCTTCAGGAGTGTCTCCTTGTGAAATATATTGTAATTTGCTAATCATTATTTGTGATAATTATGTGATCCTAGTAAAGATTGGTTAGAACTTAAAAACTGTTCTGTGTACAGCTTTGTGTTTTTACAGGCATCTTCTAAAGTGATATCTTGCATTAAATTGGCTGCTAAAGCGGCAGATAGTACACAACCACTACCATGTTTATCATAAATAGGTTGCGTTGTCATGGGGGGAATATTTAGTTTTTCTATTTTACTGTAATACACTTCATCCCAACCTTTTTTATCTGTTCTGTGTCCCCCTTTCAAATAGATATTTGTCTTTTGTGCCATAAAATCGATAGTCTCTTCAATAGTCTTATTTGGAAATAAAGCTTTTATTTCGTCATAATTAGGTGTTATAAAATCACAATGATGTAATACGTTTTCTAAAATTTCTAAATCTTGTGACGTATGAAATGTAAATCCCGCACTTGCTTTTAAAATAGGATCTAATACTATTTTTATATTGGGATTCAGTTTTTTTATGGTTTGAACGACCGTTAAGACAATCTCCCAAGAGGATATGATTCCTATTTTTACAACTGCTATTGAAAAGCGTTTAAAAAGCAATTCTATTTGTTGTAAAATAAGGTCTTTATCCATCCAAAGACAGTTGGTAAATTCGGTATCATTCTGAACCGTAACCGCAGTGCACACGGATAATCCATAAAGATTATGCGCTTCAAATGTTTTAATGTCCGAGGTTATTCCAGCGCCACTAGAAGGATCTAGACCTGCGATAGTTAATATATACTCTTTTTGATTCAAAATGTTCAGGTATTTAGTACTTTAGGCAACAATATGTTTGATACAAGTCATTATAATTACTTTGTGAGCAGCGTTTCGTAGCATTTTTTTATACTTTTAAAAGACTCCACAGGATTATCAGTATTCCAAATACCACCCAATACACCAATACCTTTATATCCTAATGTTAAGGCTTTAGCGATGGTATCTTCTGTAATACCGCCCATGCCGATAATTGTTTTATCGATACCGTTGACGTCAAAACCACGCCCTTCATAATTTGCTTTAGAAATGGAGGAAAATACAGGACTTAATAAATGATAATCAAATTCGAATGTACAATCTTCTACTGTTTTAGGGTCATGAAAAGAAGAGCTGATTGTTTTTCCAAACATGTTTAAACTTTTAAAATACTGTCCTGGATTATCAATATGATCTATTCGTTTTTGTTCTTGAAAATGAACTCCTTTTAAATTAAAGTCGTTTATCAATTCATGATGATAATGCACCACGATTCTATTGTGGTATTTGCTATCTATTTGATTTAAATAGGCGACATGCTGCTCGTAATTTTTATCCGGTTTTCTAAAATGAAAGAACAGTAGTCCCGCTTCAAATAATTGATTTAATATTTCAATTTCGTTGGGAATATCTTTTTCTGGAGCAATAAGAACTATCATAATGTTTTGGGTTTTAAAATGTACAGATTACTTTGTATTGACGGTTGTTCTGTTTTTGAGTTAGGGATTGCAGTGGCATCCTTTTGCTTTTTTCGCAAAAGATACAACGGAAAGCCCGCCCACGCTTTTTTTTATAAGCGTGGGAACTTCCAAATGAGTTTATAAATAGACTTCTGAACCTTTCTCTTTAAATTCTTTTGATTTTTCTTCAAACCCTTTGGCGATAACTTCGTTATCCACAATGTCATTTTCGGCAGCAAAATCACGAACTTCCTGAGAAATCTTCATAGAACAGAATTTTGGTCCACACATCGAACAGAAGTGAGCCACCTTTGCACCATCGGCAGGTAGGGTTTCATCATGATATTCTAACGCACGTTCTGGATCAAGTCCTAAGTTAAATTGGTCGTACCAACGGAACTCAAAACGCGCCATACTTAAGGCATTATCTCTGTGCTGTGCACCAGGATGACCTTTTGCTAAATCCGCTGCATGCGCTGCCAATTTGTAAGTCACAACCCCTACACGAACGTCTTCTTTATTAGGTAAACCTAAGTGTTCTTTGGGAGTAACGTAGCACAACATGGCGCAACCAAACCAACCAATCATAGCCGCACCAATACCAGATGTAATATGATCGTAACCTGGTGCAATATCAGTGGTTAAAGGTCCTAACGTGTAAAAAGGAGCTTCGTCACAAACATCTATTTGCTTCTCCATATTTTCTTTAATCATATGCATTGGCACGTGACCAGGACCTTCAATAAAGCATTGCACTTCGTGTTTTCTTGCAATTTGTGTTAACTCACCAAGAGTTTCTAGTTCTGCAAACTGTGCCTCATCATTAGCATCTGCAACAGAGCCTGGACGTAATCCATCACCTAATGAAAACGCAACGTCATATTGTTTTAAGATCTCACAAATGTCTTCAAAATGGGTGTATAAAAAACTTTCTTTATGGTGTGCTAAACACCATTTTGCCATGATAGATCCGCCTCTAGAAACGATACCTGTAACGCGTTTTGCCGTCATTGGTATGTAACGTAACAACACACCAGCATGAATGGTAAAGTAATCCACACCCTGTTCTGCTTGTTCGATTAACGTATCACGGAAAATCTCCCATGTTAAATCCTCGGCAACACCATTTACTTTTTCTAAAGCTTGATAAATAGGCACTGTACCAATTGGCACTGGAGCGTTACGTACAATCCACTCGCGCGTTTCATGGATATTTTCTCCTGTAGATAAATCCATGATATTATCAGCACCCCAACGACAGGCCCATACTGCTTTTTCTACTTCTTCCTCTATGGAAGAAGTTACAGCAGAGTTACCAATATTAGCGTTAATTTTAACTAAGAAGTTACGGCCTAAAATCATAGGTTCTGCTTCTGGGTGATTAATGTTAGACGGAATTACGGCACGTCCTCTGGCCACCTCAGAACGTACAAATTCGGCAGTGATTTTTTCAGGAATAGACGCTCCAAAATGCTCCCCTTTATGTTGCTTTCTAATTTCGGTCATTTCGTCAATACGTTGATTTTCACGAATAGCGATGTATTCCATTTCTGGAGTAATGATACCTTTTTTAGCGTAGTGCAATTGTGTTACGTTTTCCCCTTTTTTAGCACGTAATGGCTTTTTTAATAAGGAAAAACGCATGTGATCTAAACTTTTATCATTTAAACGCATGTTGCAATAGTCTGAAGAAAATTGATCTAACCGTTCGACATTATTTCGGTCTAATATCCATTGTTCACGAATTCTTTCTATTCCTGCATGTACGTTTATCTCTTTATTAGGATCTGTATAAGGGCCAGAGGTGTCGTATACGGTGACTGGTTCGTTTGGTGTTTTCTTTTTTGTCATCGAATCTGTAGTATCACTTAATGCAATTTCTCGCATAGCAACTTTGATCTGAGGATGAATTTTTCCGGCTACATAAATTTTTGTAGAATTAGGAAACGGATGTCTTGTAATTCCGTTTTGCTTTGGTGCAGTGTCTTTATTTTTCATGTCTTTTGGTTGAATTGGCTTTTATATAAAGAAGGTTGATAGGATTATCCCCCTTGAGTAGCGGTTATAATTAAGATGTGATCACCATCGATTAACGTTGTAGTATTCCAATCGTTTTTGGTGATAATAGTCTGATTGATCGCCACAGCAATGCCATTAACCGGAATAGAAAGCACATTAAGTGCGCCTTCTAAAGAGCTATTTTTGGCAAATTGGTGTGTGGTATTATTTACTTTTATGTTTATCATTTGTTTAAAATCACTTAAAAAAAAGCATCATGCTTTTTTTGTAATGTTATAAACGATAAAAGTGTCGAGAATGGAAAAAAGGAGCAGTGTTGTGAATACAACAAACTGATAACTTTTCCCTCCGTTGGTATTAACCAAATCAGGTTCTAAGGATTTTTCTCAAACTAATTTAATAGCTACTCCTAAAGTTTACTACACAAATGTACTAATTTAATTGAATTATGTAGGGTGTATTTTATAAAATGTCGAATGCTATTATTTATTTTATTAAAATTGTATTTTAAATACAACAACATTAGTTAATGATGCCAAGTTTATAATTGTAAAATCTAAATATGCCAAAGGGCACTGTATAATCTTATAAATTTATGAAAGTAAAACAATTTAAATTTAGAGCTTTTTTAGTCGAAAAGTATTATAGAATGTGGAGTATTTTTGCTGTCCTATTAGTTTCTATAATAGTTGTTCCAGGCTTATTATTAGCAAATTACTTTTTACCTGATGACATGACAAATACACCTTTATTTTCACAACTATTTATATTAGTAATTATAGCAATACCCTTAATGATGGTATTGTTTATTGTAATTAATGCGTTATTTTTTAAGACGTTAAATGTTTCTTTAGGAGAATTGATTACAATACAAGGACATAAAAAAAAGCTATATCAATTTAATAAAAAGGATATCACTAAAATTATAATAAAAAGTAATGATGATAAAACAATTCATAACAGATTTAGAATTTTAGAAATGTATTTTAATGAAAATAAAAGCATTAATATTATCAGTAGAGATAAAAATCAAGAAGGTGTTTTTAATAATTTCCTTGAGGCCTGTATCTTATATTTTGATTTAAATAGAGATAGTGCAGAAAAAAGAGCTCTAAATACTTCAGGTGATTATAAATTAATTTTTAACCTTAAAAACTAAAAGCAAGAGAATTCTCAATTCTTTTTTTTGAAATTAAACTCTCAATCTGATAGCAAATTCAAGCAGATTTATAACAAGTAAAACCATTAGACAAAAAATAGTCGAATGATTTTACTCGTATTGTATTCCATTTGGATTACTTTTATCCCAGTTAAAAAATCAATACTAAACCAAGTAAAATGAACAAAATTCCACTAAAAAAGTACTACTTAATACTGTTATTATTAGCTGTTATGGTCGGCTGTAAAGATAACGTTACCTCAGACACATCTGATAAAAACATAGAGACTAGTAGTGATTCAGACTCTAGTGATGATTTAGAAGTAAAAACCTCTAACTTTTCAGAGAATGATAACGCATTAATCTGTTTATGGTCAAAAGTAGGTCTTAGAGATATTGCAGGAAGAAAAGGCGCTAAATATCTAGCAACTATCTATTTTGGAGAAACTGTAAAGTTTTTAGGAGAAAAAGAAACAGGAAGTGATAATAAAGAGTATTTAAAAATAGAGTTGTCTGATGGTGCTCAAGGTTGGGTTTACGAACATTTGTTTGCCGAAAACGGTAAGTTAGCGGTGCTTAAAAAGCCTTTAGCAATTTATAAAAGACCTGATGTCATGGAATTTGTTGGTAATAAGTTTGATAGAGGAGATATTGTTGTGCTCTTAGATCAAAGTAAAGGCGAATGGGAGAAAGTAACCGGTTTTGAGAAAAAGAATGAAGGTTGGATTAAAAAAAGTGATGACTTTGTATATGATGATTTAGATATTAAGTTAGCCATTTTATATAATAGAGCACTTAATGAAGATAATGCTTCTAAAAAAAATAAAAAGCTTAAATTAATTATGGATAATCCAGCGTTTCAACAATCAAACTTTATTGATATTGTTCAGAAATCTTTGGTAGTAGACGATAGTGAAGCCTATGGAATGATCAATGATCCTGATGGTTATACAAATATGAGAGAAGGTAAAGGGACAGACTATGCCATAGTGAAAAAAGTGTTTGAAGATGAGAAGTTTATTATTCAACGTAATAATGGTGATTGGTCTTTAATCCGTCTTGCGGATGGTACTAGTGGATGGATACATAGCAGTCGCATAAAAATAGTGAGAGAATAACAAATAGTCTATTTTATAAAAAAGCACTGCTCATTAAAATGCCTTTTCCTATTAAAAAAGAACAAGAGAAAATGCAAGAGAAAAAATAGTCGAATAATTTAATTCGTATTCTATTCAAATTGGATTATATTTATCCCTGTTAAAAAATCAATACTAAACCAAGTAAAATGAAAAAAAACGCATTAAAAAAGTACTACTTAATTATTTTATTACTATCTGTTATAGTCGGTTGTAAAGATAAAGACACATCGTCTTCTTCTAATAATGACATGGAGACTAGTAGTGATGCAGAGCGCGGTAGTGATTCAGACTCTGGTGATGATTTAGACGTTAAAACCTCTAACTTTTCAGAGAATGATAAATCATTAGTTTGTTTATGGCCAAAGGTAGGCTTACGTGATATTCCAGGAAGAAAAGGCGCTAAATATTTAACGACTATCTATTTTGGAGAAACCGTAAAATTTCTAGGAGAAAAAGAAACAGCAAGTGATAACAAAGACTATGTAAAAGTTGAATTATCAGACGGACAACAAGGTTGGGTATACGAGTATTTATTATCTGAAAACGGTAAATTAGCGGTGCTTAAAAACACTTTAGCAATCTATAAAAGACCCGATGTCATGGAATTTGTAGGTAACAAATTTGGACGAGGAGATATTGTAGTTGTTTTAAACGAAACTAAAGGAGATTGGGAAAAAGTGACTGGTTTTCAAAAAGAAAATGAAGGTTGGATTCAAAATAGCGATAACTTTGTCTATGACGAGTTGGATATTAAGTTAGCTATTTTATACAACAGAGCGATGAATGAAGATAGTCAATCAAAAAAGCAAAAAAAGCTTAAATTAATTACTGACAATCCAGCATTTCAACAATCTAGTTTTATTGATATTGTTCAAAATGCGTTAATTGGAGATGATAATGATGCGTATGGTGAAGATGATTTTAGCGAACTAGAGGCGTCTATAAACTCTGATCAATTATATATTAGTACTGAAGTCTTAAATGCGAGAAGCAACCCTAATTCTGAAGAAGACAATGTCGTGTTTCAATTAGAAAAAGGAGATGTTTGTAATATTATTGAGAAAGGAAATTTTGAAACCATAAGAGACAATAGCAGCAATTGGTATAAAATTGAATTTAATGGTAATGAAGGTTGGGTCTTTGGCTTCTTCACTTCAAAAAAATAGATTAAAATATTAATTACTTTAATCTCAAATTAAAAGCAACCTTCGTTAATAGCGGAGGTTTTTTTATTGGATTAAACTTTGTCAAATTTTAGAAGAGCAAACAAAAAGACATATGGTAATATCAACAGATTATTTAGATTTTTTAAAAGATCAATTGACTCTTTTGAAACCAATCGTTACGAAAAAACATTTGGTACTATCGGACTGTATATTGATCGTTTAATAGCTAAAGACACCATTTACTTTTAAGTAGATGGGAGCAACAAAAACAACTATTTAAATGCAAGATTTGTACTATTATCATTTTTTATAAATGAGACCGTAGTGGCTTTTTTTATGATGTTCCTGTAGGAATTATTGAAGACAGTACGCAGTTTGTTGTTTGGGCAGAGGCGGCATTAGCGATTCAAATCACTACTAATAAATCAAAAAAAATAAGACAATAAAACTATAATTCAGTTTACACTATGCGCTTTTAAAGTTTTATAGCATTTAAAAGCGCATTTAGTATAAACTTAAAAATTCTATTCCATTATATCTTTTAATTCAACTGTTTTCCATTCAGTGTTAACAGATATCAATTGCTTTAAAACAGCGATATGACTAGCTCCCATAAGTATCATAATACGTTTATCCTTAGATTGAGTATATTTCTGAATTAATCCATAACTATAGATGTTTCTTTTAATCCATTCGGATGCTAGAAAAGAACCTACAGTGCTATTTAAATCACCACCTTTATTGGCACCTTCTAAATACCATGACAGATCAAGCTGTCTTTGTTTATCGTCATTTAAGAAGTATAAGATGTCTTTAAGAGACCGTTGCTCAGAAACAAGTGTATTATAATTGGTTTCAAATTGTTTTATGTCCGCATTAAAAGAAGAAATAAGTGTGGTTTGTTTAGCTGTTTCCATAGCTTTCATTAAACTATCATAAGGAAATTCGGTATTTCTAAAATCAATACCATACACACGGTCATGTTTTAATGTTTTGGCCACTCTGAAACCGAGTTGATAAATTTCATTTCTTTTGTCATTTCCCCATTCTGTTGTTTTATAGAGGTTAAGAAGGGAATCTAATTTTGGTTGATAGTTTAAAGTTCTTTCTACAAAAATCTTATCTGGTTTAAATGCTACTATTTTATCTGCAATGTCATTTAAGTCCTTTTGATAGGTAGCAGAAAGGATATCAATTTCATTAGTTTGAGCAACATCAAAATCTGCTTTTTTGTAGTTATTCCAGTGTGAAGTTCCTACAAGTAACACTTCTGTTTTTATAGTGTTCAACTCTTTTTTTTCATCATCCAGTGTAATATTACCTTGTTTAGTATTACATGAAACAAGCGCTAAGCCTATAATTAAAAGTAAATTTTTCATTTTATTCGTTTTATGATTACTTTAAAAGTAGTAGAGTAAAGTATGTGATAGCGCCACTTTTTGATGACTACCATCAAGCACTCCATTAACGCTATAATGCACACAACATTTAATGTTGTTGTATGATTTTAGGGTTTCGTCCTAGAAAATACAGCGTATATATTTAAATTTAAAAATTGTAGTTATTTAAAGATACTTTTGTAAAATGAATATAAAAAAAGAATGGATCTATCACGGCTCATTAGCGCTTCTTATATTAGCACTGCAGCTACTTCAAGTTTTTGTTCTTAAAGAAAAACAAGGCTTTTTTAAATTACAAAGCATGCTACTGGAAGCTACGTTTTACAGTACTTGTATAATTATCTACTTTATTAATTTTAAAATAGTTTGCCCGTATTATCTAAAACGAATAAAGATTGCTCAATTTTTAATAGCTTTAGTAGTCCTGCTTTTATCATTTGCAGGGATTAGGTATCTATTAGAGGAGGTTATACTGTTTAATATTGCAGGGTTTCATAATTATTACGAGGCAACAAGGAGAGTTACTTTTTATATTCTAGATAATTCTTATTATGCCATAAAACCTATTCTATATAGTACATTAGTGTATTTGGCAATTAAAATAATGGAGACCAATAACCATAATAAAGCTGAATTAGATCATTTAAAATCTCAAATTAGTCCGCATTTTCTTTTTAATACACTCAATGCTTTTTATGTAGAATTAATTGATGACAAGCCTGAGACTGCTAAGGATATTCATAAGCTGTCAGAATTACTTCGGTATGTGACTTATGATTCTCAAAAGGATTTTGTGTTTTTATCTAATGACATTAAATTTTTAGAAGACTATATTCATTTTTTTAAAAAACGATTTGAGAACGAGTTTTCAGTTGATTTTCAAGTTTCTGGCGTAGTGCATAACCAGCAAATACCAGCACTGGTTTTAATTCACTTTATAGAAAATTTGTTTAAGCATGGCGTTGTAAACGATAAGAATAATCCAGCAACCATCAATTTAGTTATCGATGAAGCATTTATAATATTAAGGACTAGAAACAAGATCTTAACGTCAGAAAAATTTATGGCTTCAGGAATCGGTACTAAAAACGTAAAACGTAGATTATCAACATTATTTAATTCGAATTATGAATTAGTATATACCGATGACACTCCTTATTTTAACACCCATTTAAAAATGCCTGTATGGAAAAAGTAATAAAATGTATTATAGTAGATGATGAGCCGCCGGCAATACGCTTGTTAGAAAAACATATTGAGAAAGTGGCCTTTTTAGAGCTAGTTACGACAACCACAAACTCTTTAGAAGCACTTCAAATCATGGAAAAGGAGGACATCGATTTAGCTTTTTTAGACATACAAATGCCAAATTTAACGGGGATTCAGTTATCTAAAATTGTTAACGACAAGACTAGAATTATCTTTACTACAGCATACCCACAATTTGCATTAGAAAGTTATGATCTAAATGCAGTAGATTACTTATTGAAACCCTTTGATTTTGAGCGTTTTTACAAAGCTATATCTAAAGTGAAGCTTTCCAGTAAAACACAAGACAATAGTAATACTACAGAAGCGTATTTATTTGTGAAAACGGATGGAAAAAACAATTTTGAAAAAATAAACAGTTCAGATATTCTATACATAGAAGGGTTAAAAAACTATGTTGCCATTCACTTAAAAAACAATAAACAGATAATAACTTATAATACTTTAAAGCATATTAGTGAGAGTTTACCAGCGGACAATTTTATTCAAATTCATAAATCGTTTATAGTCGCTATTACTCATATCGAAAAAACAAATTCGATTGTGGTTCAAATAAATAGCAAAGAGCTGCCTCTAGGAAACACCTATAAAAGCTTGTTTTTTGCTAGAATTGAAAAAAACAAATTGTAATTAACAGTAATTAGTAGATTTATAAAATATAGCTAGTGAGTATAATAAAAGCGTAATGTTTACCCTTTTTGTGCGACCAATCGCAGAGTCACTATAAAAGTGTTTAGCTGTACATTTGATTTTATTAAAAGGAATACAGACACGCTTTACTATTATAGAAAAACACATGCAAAACATAAATAATACGCTTAAAACATTTAAAACCTTACATTTTCATAAAGTCATTAAAAGGGCTTTTTTGCAATGTATACTTATAGCTATTCCTTTTGTTAATACGACTGTCGAAGCTCAGGAATTGGATCAGCGTTTACCACTAATTATTGACGCAGATACGGCAAACGAAGTCGATGATCTTTACGCTATTGTTCGTGCCATTACAGAACCAACATTTAATATTCTAGGTATCACATCCGCACAGTTTCATACCTCGCCATTAGCTACGGATAATACAGTTCAAGAAAGTCAGGAAATTAATGAAACTATATTGCAATTAATGGGGCAGGAGGCCATTCCGTTACCTTTAGGGAGCAATGTTCCATTAAAGAATAATACAACTCCAGCAAGTTCTCCTGCGTCTAATTTTATAGTAAAAATGGCGCATCAATTACCAGCCAATCAAAAATTGAATGTCGTAGTATTAGGATCTTGCACTAATATTGCGAGTGCCATTTTGGAAGATCCATCTATAATAGAAAAACTAAAAGTCCATTATCTTGGATTTTGGCATGATGTAGACACTAATACTTATAATAAAAAGGAATTTAATTCAGGTAATGATCCTATCGCGGTAGAGGTACTTTTAAACACTAAAAACCTTGATGTGACTATAATGACAGCAACAACTAGTCAGCACCTTGTATTTACAAAAGTAGAAGTAGACCTTAATTTAAAAAATAAAGACGGTATTTCCGATTATTTGGTCAAACGATGGGAGACTTACCAACGTTGGTGGACCAAAGATGATCCGGAAAAGAAAAACTGGATTATGTGGGATGTTGCCATTATAGAAGCATTGGCTCATCCTGAATTATCAAAAACGAAGTCTTTTCTAACACCCCCAGAAAATACACAACGGGTAATCAGTATCCATACGGAAATAACAGTAGATAAAATGACTACCGATTTTTGGAAGAGTTTAAAAAATTATAAAAATTAGAGTATGTATTTAGAGGCAACTAATTCCATTTCAGATTTTGAAACGTGTTTAAATTCCATTGGTTTTTTAGATTTAAAGGAAGAATACATTAAAACTATCGAAAAACCTGGAGAAGGTAATATGAATGTGGTTCTTAGAATCCGTACCAATAGGCGCTCTTTTATTGTTAAGCAATCCCGTCCTTTTGTTCAAAAATATCAAGATATACCAGCCCCTATCGAACGTATTGCTGTAGAATATCAGTTTTATAAAGCCGTTACCGGTAAAAGCATTAAACCTCACATTCCTGAAATACTGAGTTATAGTGCCGATAATTATTTATTACTATTGGAAGATTTAGGTGATTGTCAGGATATGTCGTATTTGTATGATAACAAACATTTCACTACATCACAACTGGATCAACTCATAAATATTGCATCTCAAATTCATAAATCTAAACCTATAGATTATCCTAAAAATAGGACTTTACGATTACTTAATCATCAGCACATATTTGTACTTCCTTTTGTTAAGGCTAACGGTTTTTCTTTAGATGCAATCCAGGAAGGTCTAGAGGATCTCGCGCTTAATTATAAGGCTGATGCCCTCTTAAAAAAAGAAATAAAAAGAGTAGGAGAACAATACCTTGAAGAAGGCAATACATTGCTCCATGGCGATTATTATCCAGGAAGTTGGATGACTAAAGGCGGCCATATTTATGTAATCGATCCAGAATTTAGTTTTATGGGCTTCGCCGAATTTGATATGGGTGTTCTAGCGGCACATAATATTATGATTAGCATGGATATATCTTGTCTTCAAACCATAACAACAGCGTATCCAGAACCACTTAACAATCAATTACTCACAAAAGTCGCAGGCATAGAAATTATGCGTAGAATAATAGGTTTAGCACAACTGCCTTTAAAAAGATCTATTCAAGAAAAGAAAATACTTTTAGAAATCGCGCATGCTTTGATTCTTGATGAGCGTAATTAATCCTATATAAAAGTGTCCTTTTACAACTTTTTCTTCTTAATTGCTTTTCTAGATCTATAACTGTCTTTGGTTTTTGACATCCAAACTTAATAAGCAACACTTTTTTGCATTTTCTATTTATTATAGAATTCAGTAAATAAAAACTTAACAAAATTAATTACCTTGTCAGTGTTTATAGATTGATTTTCATTTATTTGATTGTCAAAACTTAAAACTTATCGTAAATCATAGCGATATCACAACCTTTTGTACTAATCAATACAAATATTCACTTAATGAGACATAAAATTAAAACACTACTATTTATAGCAGTTGTTGCCATACAGTACAATTTTGCACAAACTAATGATACTTTATATTTTGATGTCGATTGGAAAGAAACCACAAAAGCAAATCATGCCTTTTATAGACCATTACCTTTAAAAAAGGTCGATAGTCTAGTCTTAATACAAGATTTTTATAAAAATGGAAATATGCAAATGCAAGGATATGCATATGCTACAAATCAACGTAATTATGCTGGCGATATCTACTATTACAATGAAGACGGCAGCGATAGCTCCCGTAGCAAATATATTAATGCAACAAATAAACCGTTAACCTATTATCATAATAATGGAACTGTTTGGAAAACCATTACCTATAACAAGGCTGTAAAGGTCGGCATCGTAAAATTATATAACAATAATGGTCGAGAGATTAGAAACGAAATCTTTAAAAACGGATTAAGAGTAAATGATACACTAGACAAATTTGCAAGTACGTATTATTCAAGTATAGGAAATCAACAGATTGAGTTTAATAAAAATGTTGAGAAAATTTTCAGGCCTACACAGGCATTGTATTGGATGAATTCTGGACAATTGGCATCTGTCTCCGATTATGAAGATAATTATACACTGACTGCTCAGAAAATATATGATGAGTCTGGAACTGTACTTAAACAGTATGTGCAAAATGATTTTTTAGGTTCTAAGATAAAAGAGGGGCGTTATTATGAGGTTAAAACAACCAATGGTTTTGCTGTTTCTATCGATTCTACATCACAGGTTAGTCAGCAAAAACAAGTGGTTAAAATCGATGATGTTAGCCTAATACAAGCAGATAAAACAAATGGTTATATTAGCTTTTATAAAAAAATAGCGACAGATAACTATTCAGAAATTGATTTTAATATTTTACATAAACTTAATGTTAATGGTGCATCGGCGTCTTTTGTGTCTTATAACAATCCTAATAGCTCCAGTTATTCTAGTAATGATTTATATGATGAAGATGAATATAGTATTGCTATCAATCAAATAAAAGAACAAACAGTTTCGCAATTATTTGAATCTTTAAAGTCAATAGAATGGCAGAGTAACTATAACGAAATAATTAGTTACAAGAAGGATACCATTGCACACAAAACATCATTTAAACTGCTAAATAATTACATTTTCACATTTATAGACGAAGCGTTTACAACCAAAAACTATGGTGATTTTGGTTCTTTTTACACCGAAAAGGATGACAATGTAAAAAAATGGAGAATAGATAACCGCCACTTTTATACTACGCTCGTATTTTTACTAAATGGTAATAAACCTATTATTATATTAAGTGATGAGAATGATATTGATTATTACATCATTCCGACCAAAGACAATAAATTTATTGTAAACTTTGAAGATAGCGAAGATAATATTGCAAAACAACAAGCGTATACCCAATTTTCTGACCAAACATTGCAAACAATTGTTGAGTATATTGATACTCGTAATTTTTATAGCATAAGTGCAAAAAGTAATAAGCATTATATTGCCAACCCTTTTGATGAAATAGTTATCGATAAACCATATGATAGTATACAATTAACAAAACAATATATTATTGGCAGACATAAAAAAACTATTGATATTTATAATATCAAACTTCAAAAATTACCCATCAATACCATACGTCAAGTCTATTTTGACAGAGGTAATTTACAAGTATTAACGGATAACGGCCCCTTTTATATTGATGCTTTAGGAAACGAAACTCAAAGAAAACTTATTTCCTATTCATTTTGCGGAACTGTAAGTGCTACAGACTATACAATAATCCAAACTAAAGGACAAAAGCCTGCCAACGCCATTAAAATTTATTATGGCGGCATAGGTAGAGGGTATCATGAAGAAAATATTTTAAAAATAAATAATTTAAACACCAGTTACACACTAACCTTTTTAAACAAAACAAAGCAGGACGGTTATGACGGGAATAGTAGTTTTGTGGATGGTTATAAAAATGTAACAAACGTCTTGATTGCAAGTAAGAATAATAAGTTTGGTTTGTACAGCTATAGCCCAGAAGGCGTTGACTTTGATTATAACGTCGACGATTCAGCATTAATTGATATAGATGATTCAAAATATGGAAGTACAGACGCCACAATGTTATTACCAGTAACGTATGACGCTATTCAATTTCGTAATCCTTTAATAATTGTAAAACTAAATAATACCTATGGTATTTATCCTTTAGATAAAGGATTACGCTATAATTTTTTGGGTAATATCAAAAATAATTTTATGCCATTTGAGACACTAGATGGTAAAAAAGGTTGGATTGATGTAAATACGTTTCAAGAGTTTTATGCCAATTGATTTTTTTATAATCCCAGACGATGTAACTATTTAAGCATCCCAATATAGCTATAGCTCCTCATGTTTTCTATAAAATCAATAAAAAAAATGAAAGATTTACAGTATTTTTGCACCTGATATATTACCCGTAAATATTAAGATTTGTTAGAGAAAACACAGCAATTACCCCAAGAACAATTAATAGATACAGATTATTTTATTTACTGTTTAGAAGCAGTGGAAGATATAGAAATAGATCAGATTACTGAAGCACAAAAAAAATTAGAACAACTAACCTTACACTATGGTGTGGCTAGTATTTATAATACATGCGATACTATTGAAGGCCTAGAGGCGAGCTTAGATGGCTTGGTCTTGGACGATCATAATTTTAAGGATTATGAAATAATTTACTTGGTTATACCAGGTGAAGCCAATAGTATTTGTTTAAATGACTATTACTACAGTTTACAAGAAATTGCCGAAATGTTTGAAGGCCGGTTAGATGGTAAGATTTTACATTTCTCAAATGCTAAGGTTCTAGATTTAGACGAAGAAGAAGCACAATACTTTTTGGATATCACTGGTGCAAAAGCTGTTTCTGGTTACGGTAATGAACGTAATGACATATCGAGCTCAAATCTTGACATAGCATTCTTTAACTTATTTAAAGAAGACGATAATATGCTAGATGTAGTGGAAGAGCTGCACCAAAAACATTACAAAACGTGTAAACTACTTGATTTTAGATTGTATTATTAAGCTTGAACTTATTAGCATCACTTCAAAAATGTAATATGATGTTTTATCTTATCTAACTTGAGATACAGATATACATCGTCTCAAAATTATAAAACATCCACTAAATTCCATGTAGCATTGAAAATAGGATATAGTTATACACATAAATATATCTGTCCATTATCTACAATGTTCAGTGGTCCTCAAGACATTTGATTTTTAGTCAACCAATAAAATGAATTACTTTTATAACCTATGAAGCTCTTCTTTACCTATTTTGAAAAACCACATATTTGCGTTCGCCTGAACGATGAACAATTGAATGTTGCAAATGAGATTAATACTGCATTAAAATTAACACATAATACTCAAAAGGGTATTGCATTTCTTATTAAGGATAGGGAAAATTTATTAGCACATATTAAAATAGAAGAGGAGGCATCTATTGTTAAAATAGACATAAGGAATTATTTTTATTGTATAAATCATAACATACTACTAGAGAAAGTAAAAGTAGTCGCTCCAAAAATTGTTGCTACACTTGAGCGTTTTCTTGATGAGTTAAACAAAAGTTTACAAGTAGAAGAATTTGTAAATACAAAAGGGATTAAGAATAAAAGTGGGTTAGTTTTAGGACATGAAATGTTTTATAGATTAGCGAGCATCTATTTACAAGATATGGATAGCCTATTAAAGGCATCGCAAAACGTGTTAAAATACTATCGATTTATAGATGATATCCTAATAGTAACAAAGGATAGTAATGAGGTTGTTTATTTAATAGCATCTGAACTCCATAAATTAGCCTTAGAAATGAATTATCAAAAATTAATAATTACACCTCCAAGGCAGTCTTTTACGTATTTAAAACAACCATTTTCTAGGTAGCATTAATTTGTCTTAATATACTTGAGTCCGTAATTTTATCGTCTTTTGCCAACAAAAAGGCTTTACTTAAAATGACCATTAACACTTTGTCTCCTTCGCTAAAAGGAAGCCAAACTTTTTTCTCTTCTTTGGCTGTACTGTTTGGTACTATGCATAAATATTGATCATTTGGTTCCATGAGGATATTACCACTACCAAGGTTAATCTTATAGGTCTTTAATTGACCTTCAACCACCAAAGCATTATCTACAAAAGAACATTGCTTAGCGATGTTAATCATAGGTATAATTTTTTGAAGAAGCTGTTTCCTAATGGTAGCTATCGGAGTATTACTCTTTTCTCCAAAGTTCTGACTATTCCAGTTTCTTACTAATAATTCATCTTGTGTATTTGTTGGTAAATATGGATCTATATAGAAATTTGCTACAGCAACAAATAAATCAATGTCCCTAAAGACCTCTGAAAAAATAATTTCAGGAATTTCATTCAACGCTACTTTTTCTGAATAGTCGATTTGTTTTGATTTAGAATAGGTTTTTAACTTGTAAAATCGAACATCTTCGGTAGTAGGAGTAGAGTATAATACGCCTTCAGATACACCAAGCCAACCCGCTAAATTCAGGTTTGGTAACTTTATATAGGGCGCCTCCTCATAACTCATGGTCCACATTCTTCCTTTACCTAAAGCGTATAGTGTATTTCCGTTTAATGTTTGCCCCGCAAATCTATTCGAAAAGTCATGGGTATTCTCTTCGGCAGGAGTAAGCTTATAAACTTCTCTATAAGCTTGTTTAAACGGCTGCTTAATTTTGTTTTCATAAATAAAACTTCTCCACTGTTCTACCTCTTCAACAGTTGATGTCGCTGGGTGCCAAAGTGAGACTTTAGAAGGAGCACTTAATGTTACAATTTCGCCTACGTCATTCTTAAAACTAGATTCATGAAACAGCACATTATGAATTCCATGACCATCTTCAACCGTCCAAATCAACTTCTCGGTTTGATATTTCATGAAATTGTTTCGTATCAGGTATGTGTTCCAATCTTCAAAACTCCATGTTCGTAATGAAAGCCAAGACTTTTCAATTCTATTAGACTGTCCTTTTAATGATTCAGTAATACCTTTTCCTATTGCTTTTAGTTCATCAACTTCACCTTTGTGATGCTCTCTTAATATTTTAGGAACTGATTTTACAGTTTTACCTTCTTTTTCGAATGTTAAAACAGTTTTATAATCTTCCAAAGACAACTTGGCTTGATAATCGCCTATTGTTTGAGTTCTAAAATAATCTTCGTTAAGCGCAAAGTTAGGAATAACAACATCTTCCAGTTGTTCTTGTGTGTATTCTTTTAAAAGATTCGTGAATTTGTTCATTCTTGTGTTTAAGGCTTTAATAAAAGGATTGTATGTTGCCTTAGCCTTAAGGTTTCCAAGAATAGTATAGGATTCAATAGAACCTTCTGCAGCTAGGTATTCCAAAACAACAGCTCCAGTTTTTGCTCTAAAGGCGCCACCTGTTACCTTTTTATAACACTTTTTAATGAGTAACTCAATCCAAACATTTGTACCTGGGTTATTAGTTAAAATAGCAGCAAAGGCCATTCCTGTTAAGCAGGACACTTTTTCTTCGTCAAGGAACCATTCATCTTTTTTAACACAATAACTTAAAAAATGACTAAGCCCATTAGCTAATTCTGCGGAATCAATGACTTGAGTGATTTCATTTAGTGTTTTTGTCCATGTTTTTCCTGCCTTTTTATCTAGAGGATGCGACAAGCAATGGATTAAGAATTTTTTCCAACTTTCTTTTTTATCAGAGTTTTCTATTACTGGTTTGAAGTCCTTAAAACGCATATCATTCTCCAAATCAACAGCATCTAAATTGGACTTAACTCTTACATTGTCTTTTTCAGATTCTATATTTTTAATGAATTTTTGTGCGTTTGATTCTCCTGTTGCAAAGCCTGTAATATCTTGTTTCAAAAACTGACCTTGATACAATTTGTACTCCTCTTCAGTAACCAATGTTATGATTAAAACATGGCGTTGCTGATAGGCTTCTGAATCTTCCAAAAACACTTTTCTTTCCAGTGCGACCAATTGATAGGGTACCTTTTCTTCAAAAAGTATTTTGTTAAGTGCTCCGTTTATGGCGTAACCAAAACCGTCGGTACTTGTTGCTTGGTATTGATTACCATTAAGTATAAACTTTACGCGACTCTCTTTTCCTACAGTATAGAATTTGGTAACATCAATTTCACAAACGTTTTGTAATAGTTTAAATATGGGTCTTATTTGAGAATGATGAAGGCCTTTATAAGGGTCATGTCTGTTTGGAATGGCAACTTGTTCAAAGCCAGAAAAAAGCTTATTGCACCAGTTTTTCTCCATATCGGGCATCGCTGAAATAAACAAAGCAACACATTGTGATATTTTCGATTTAAGGTTTTTATGACTTGAATGATTAATCCATCGCTCTTTAATTAAAAAATCCCATAATTCTTCAAAAAACCAGGGTTCAACCACGTTATTAGTTAATCGTTTATCAACTCGTATTTCTAAATTATTTTGCTCTTGATGTATTTTTGAGAGAATAGTTAGCTTTTCGTTAGATTCGAAATTTTGATCATCGATTAAATTTAAATTTTGAAGACTAGAATGACTTCTAAGACTTCTATAGGGAGCCTCAAAGGCACCAATTGATGGCTTGCTTAAAAATCTACTAACTAGTGTACCAATTTGAAATCGACTGTCTTCTGGTATTTTGTTTAAGTAGGAATAGATAGACAAACTTTCAATGTCTAATGTTCTTAAATTATTTTCATCGATTTCGAGTATTTTGTTTAAATCGGTATGAAAATTAATTAATTCGTTTAATAACTTGGATAATTCGTCTTTAGATATTAATTCATCTAAAACAATGTGCAGTTCTGAAGTCACATCGTCAAGATTCAGCACGTCTTGGTGCCAAATGAAAAAAGCAACAAAAAGTTGTAAACTGTTCTCAATGATCCCTGCATACTTTAAGCCGTATGTTAACGAAGGAAGCAACTCTTTTATGGCTTCTTTTGGATATTCTTTAAGGTAATCAAAAGACTTTAGATTAAAATTGTTACGTGATGCTGCATGAAAAGTGACAAGATCCTTTAGCAAGTTTAAATAGGCCCCCTCAATATTATTAGGTTCTTGAAGAATAATTTCGCCAAAGTTCTTATAATCAGAGTTACTTCCACTTCCAAAATAATAGTTATCTCTCTTGGCACGCCCAAAAGTGTTGTATGGCATGGTAACAAGCGGTGCACCTTCGGCATAGAGTCTAGTTAGCTCCCTTTCGTAACTTTGGAACTTGTATGCTTCATTGGCTTGGGTAAATTTTGGTTTTAAATCTTCCAGAACTGACGCAATAGTATTGAATCTTATATTTTTAGAAATTTGTTCTGCTTTAGTTTTTGAAAAAAAGTTTTTCATTTTGCTCATAAAATTATCCGCCTTGTAGTTGTGTTAGTTTAATAAATTTAACTTGGCTTTGGTCTGTGATAACGACACTCTCTTCCAAGTCTGAATATTGTTTTTCATCAATTAAAACAAAGAACATATTGTTTTGAAATGCTTCTAGAGCAATGTAAGTTTCTTTTTCTGCATCAAGTTTTAAAGATTCTACACGTTTTTGTAGTTCTTTATTCTTCTTTTGTAATAGGTCTTGGTTTAAACGCTTTTCTTCATCGGATAAAAAATGATGATTAGACTTCACTGTTGTTGGATCTTTATTTATAGCATTTACAGTAGCCGCTACTTTGGCAGTAATGATGTCTTTTAAGGTTAACTTATCCGTTGGTAAATTAACAACAATAGTATCAATGACCCCTTGACCAATTATTTCTTCTACGATGGTTAGTTTCATAATTATAATCTAATATACAGTATTTATTTTTTTAACACTTATAAGTGTTTTTCTTTAGAATGTAAATATAATTTAAATCTGGCACTGTTTTATCCGTGAAAACCGTTTAATTTTTGGAGCTGCTTTTGTGCAAAGCGACTATAGGAGCGTAATGAGAAAGCGTATGAAATAGTTAGTTAATGAACGTGAGTTCGATGTAAGAAAAACGTCTCAGTACTAGTAAAATCTGAAAAAAATTAGTGCTTCATCTTCGCTCAGCAGAACTATCCAGAACCACGTTTTTCGTTTTTAAATTGCTTTTCTCAATACAATTTTCTATTGAAAATCAATTGAAATAACCATTTAAAAAATTAAAATCCTTACATTAAAATCACGTTTAATTATAGCTTTTTATGATTCAAATACACTTAGTAATTGGTTTTTAAGCTTTTCATCTTTTTTGTTTAGTACTGATATTTTATCTAACGCTCCCGTAGCTAAAGATTTATAGTATACTATGTCCTCATCAGGATTGTCTTTTATCAGTGTTTTAAAAGATTGGATTGCTTTTTCTAGCTCGTTATTTAGTACATAAGCAGTTGCTAAGTACTTCCATACAGACATTTGATTGTATGAAGGCAATTTGCTGCAGATAGATGCTAAATGCTCACAGATTTTTAAAAACTCTGGATAATTTGGCTTATCATTTTTATAGACTAAACATAGATTTAGGGTTCCCGCCTGTGTAGGCAAGATTTGGTAACAACGTCTCCACCATTTCTCTGCATTGTCATAGTCTTTTAATCTGCTATACCATGAGCCTAAATGATAGCAAGCACTTTCATGTTCTTGAATTGCCTCTTTTATTTTTTTAGTTTTTCTTCCTTTAAAGGGTATAATATCTTCTAAATAGGGCTCTAAACTAGCTATAGCAGCTTTACTGCTTGCTTCTTTACTTCCGCCTTCATCTTCCACTCTAAATAGTATTTTTCGTGCTTTAAACAGTTCTTTACTAATATCACTTTGGCTCGGGTAATTGACTAAAGGCGTCAAACCAATTGCCTTAAAAAAGCTTATACCTGGTTTTGTAATTTCTTTATTCCAAAGGGATAGTAACAATTTTTTATTTTCGTCTGTCGTTACAAAATCTGCAATGACTTTTTCACGAATTGGAGTATCAGGTATGACTCCTTTATACATTGGTAATGCACATTCTTCGTTAAAATCACCAAAACATTTTAGATAAACAGAGGCGCCTTTCATGATATAAGGTTTAATGTCTGCGTCTGTTAACAATTTTTGACCTACAGTTGCTAGAACAGTACAATGTTGAAACAGTTCAAAGTCCGTACTATATTGGTAGTTATTTTCCCATGCTTTATTGATAAGTGGAGGCCCCCAAAGGTCTTTAACATTTTCTAAAACATCACTTGGAGCGGATTCGTCTATTTTATTTTTTAGGACTCTTAACTGCGCTTTAGAATAGATACCTAGTGTGTAATCAACAGCTACAAAATCATCATCATTATCATCATAATCTAGGTATTGGTTTCTTAAAAGGGCTATTTTTTTTATAGACTCTTTTTCATAATCTACTAGTTTACTTAAAAACAACGTTTTATATTCCTTGAAAAGGATTTGGGTCATTTCTTCAAACCATTTTATGTCTTCTTTCATCTTAAGGATTTATTAATGTCTTTGTTAATCTTTATTTAGAGTGTAAATATAATTTAAAATGCGCATCCATTTTATCCCTGAAAACCGTGTAATTTGAAAGCATTATAATTGTACAAAGTATTAAATGCTAAACCACGTAAAAAAAACAATGCTAAAATGCCCTAAGTAATACAGCTTCTATAGAAACGAGAACATTCTTGGATATTCAATATTTCGACTTCGCTCAATCTAAACGGCAAATAGAATTATAGCTTAAAAACTATATTTCAATGGTAAAACCGAAAATGCATATTTGCATTATAATGTTCTGCGTGGAGTCTATCCTGAACGACATGGAAACGTTACTTTACTTTGATAAAAAAATAGGACAGAACTTAAATAAAAGGTCTGGTAGTCCTTTTTTCTTTTTTAAATTTTATTAAAAATGTAATACAATACGTTTTGTCCGAAACAACATTAGGCGTTAAATGGGGATATGTATTAAATAAGATTACTATCAGAATTAATGTATTGGGTTTATAGAAATACGTAATTGATCAAACTCAACCGATTGTCAAGGGACACTTCTAAACCGTTAATTTAAATAAAAGGGTTGATAAACCTTATTAAAAAGGGTTAAATGCCACAAGGATTGTAAGTAATTAAAAATCAAATTTGTAAAGCAGAAAAACGCGCAAGCTTTGTATAAAGAAAACAGGTGTTAAATATTTATTTTCTTTAAAAAAGTAAAAATAGCTTTCAAGTTGTTAAAACTTAAATAAAATAAATGATTAAAATATAATATTATTCTATGAAAACAATCGTCATTCAATCTATCGGAACGGCTAAACCAGGAATTACTAAAATCTTGGCAGATGCATTTGAAATCAATCATCAATTGCTAACTCAGATGATTTATAACGCACCCAGTCTGTTTTTACACAAAGTAGACGAAGAAACTGCCGCTAAAGTAAAAAATATGCTTACTGAGTTAGGCTTAGAAATATTAGTTCAGAAAGCTGAGGATGCTATTCCAACTCCAACAGAAAAACTTGATTTAGCACTTTATATACAAAATCCACTTAAAATTCAGAAAATAGCCAAACAATTGTCCGATTTTATTGGTATCAACGAAAAAGAGGCTTTTGAATTGTTAATTCAAGATCCTTCTGTTGTACTTGGTGGTGTTAGCCAAAATACAGCTTTTGCTCTTGACAAAAGAATAGATGCAGAAGTTATGGCAAGTAATCCTCGTAAAGCGACTTATACCATATTAGTAAAAGATTTGACGCCTTCTTTTATTAATGAATTTGGGTTATTATGCCAAAACGCAGGATATACATTAGACCAGAATAAAATAATGGGACTTACCCATAAAGAGGCACAACAGTTATGGACTAAAGTACAAGACCCTCAAAAAATAAAATTAGTTAATGAAGATTTTATACGCTATAGAATCATTCTGAATGCTTTTGATGCCAACAATGAAGTCTCTGTAAAATTCTTAAATGAACAAATCGGGATGCCTACAGAGTTAATTGGCAGACTAAACGATTATTTACCACTTGAAATTGTTGAAAGCCTTTCTAAATCTAAGGTTGAACCCTATTTAGAATTAACAACAGCAGCTGCTTTAGACTGTGAGAGTCATGTAAATTCAGTAGATCGATACCAGTTGCAAATTCAAAATATCACACAGAAAGAACAAGTAGAAAAGACATTGGATCTATTTTTTAAGACAGTAGACATTAAAGATACCAAATGGCAAACCCCAGAAAAGCTAGACAGTGTGCTTAATCGTTTGTTATCTGAACAATTAGAAGCATTGGGCTGCGATGTTGAACCTATTTATAGTTAAACCCTATGGAAAATATTAATTTACATTACAATATTGCCGAACAAGGTAAACTTTATGCAACGCAAGGAAACCATAAAGAAGCTTTGAGGCATTATAAAGAGGCCTTGCGGATGTCTCAACAAATACCACAAGCAGATATTTTTTTTCAACATTATAGCCAATGTGCAATGGAAAGCTTGGAACAAATGAAATCTTACCTAGAGGTGATTGCTTTCTGTGATAAATGCATTGCCTTTATGGAAACAAAAGAGGACTTACAAGAGCACTCTATTTTTATGAAGTATTTAGCGTCTTTATGGGAACGCAAAGGCATACAATATTTATACCTCAACGAAAAAGAAGACGCTATAATAGCATTCGAAAATGCAATAGCAATTATAAAGCCTCATAAAATTCCTTTGACTCAAGAACTCTATAATTGGTGTAAAAGAGGCTATACCATTAGCCAACAACAAATAGAAAGTCTTAATAAAAAGCATCATTATTATACTGTTAGAAAGGACAGTATAAACTCTCAAATAGCAATAGAATTACCAGAAATGATCAATCCATTATAATTAAACAACATATGTCAAACGTAACAAAAATTCAAGAAGGAGCAGCAGTACTACAACAAGTAGATGTTAGTGATATTTTCACTTCCTTAGCTATGGGTATAGCAGATGCCCAAAAGAAGTTAGATGATAATTCTATCGCTCAAATCACAAAACTAGCCAATACCACATTAGGCGATAAATCGCTATTAGAACTGGGTTTTGCACCAGCATTCTATAGTTTTACCTATGCAGATATTAGCGCTAACATTCATTTAAAGATGACAATGAAAGATGAGTTTGCGCTATCTGTACAAGTGGACGCCACTTATAATTCTGGTAAACAAGGTAAAGACGATTATAAAAACGTTGAAAAAGAAAAAGCATTTAATTCTGAAAAGAGTAGTTTTAAATCATCACGAAAGTTTTTAATGAAAAGCAGTTCCAAGAATGCTGTTGTTATAAATGACAATCATTATAAATTAGATGAAAGTATAGGTATTGTCTCTAGAATAGATGAGTTTCATTCGGAAATTATCCAGTCACAAGATGTAGAACGCTTAAACTATTCTGTGTTACAACAGTTTGTTACTCACTATACACCGTCTGTAGATTTTACAATACTAAAGATTACAGATTATAGTGGGAATGATGTTGACAAAGATGGAACTGGAAATATAACAGGAGAAATAACTATAGGTAGTAGTGACTTTTCATCAGTTTATTCAGCATCTGGTGGAGTCTACGGTTTTTCAGAACAGCTAATTTATGGTTCTACAGTAAGTCCAAAGGATTTAGAATTTCATTTTGGATTTGATAAACGCATCCTCAATTTTAATTATGCACAAGGGACTATAGACAACGCAGGAAAAGACGCAGAGTTTGAGGCATTGGCTTCTATTTTAAGAGAAGATGACACTGCAAACATTCTTATTAAAGGCTATACCGATAGTAGTGGTGCAGATGCATATAATATAAATTTATCTAAAGACAGGTGTGAAGCTATGCGAGATTATCTAGTTGCCCAAGGCGCTAGAGCCACACAAATACATATTGAGCCGAAAGGTGAAACTTTAGCCAGAGCCAATAGTGGTCCTGATGATACTAAAAATGAAGTCTTTAGAAAAGTAAGCATCGCCATTACTTCAGGAGCTGATTATATTTATTTTAATTCTGTGTTAATTGGAGCTATTCCTGATACTGATGCTAATTACTTTATAACAAATTCTAATAGTAGCATTCTAATCTCATCATCAGCAGAAGATATAAGCGACTATTGGACAGAAAAAAGACAAAGTATAAACTATTATCTAGATAAAGAGACTCAGATAGAGTTTTCTGCTTATTCTAAAACAAGTGAATCTATTAATATTTCAAAACAAGAGGAAGAAGGCGCAGTAGACGAAGTGAAAATAGCACAAAGTGAAAACACTAGTCAATTATTATCTGATAATAGTGGTAATTCTAAATCCAATGAAACTGTTGCTTTAGGATTAAATGTTGATTTACGCATGTCTAAGCAATTTGAAATGTCTGTAGAGGGTAATTCGTCTATGTCGGCACGTATGATTTCCTTACCACCACCAGATGGATTTTTAAAGTACGTAGACTCTTTAATTGAATAATTATGGGAGCTATAGCCACTATAACAAATTCAATAACCAATGCGCCTTTACATCAAATGATAGAGCAAATGGGAATATCTGTTGCCAATGCACAAGCTGCCTTAGATGAGAACTCTATTAAAACGCTAAAGGCACTCGCAGAAAAAGGTGTTGAGATTAATGGAGAAACGACCAATTTATTATTACTAGGATTTGTACCGACTTTTTATGCCTTTACTGAAGCTAGTTTTGAAATGAAAATGGAATTTTCTATGGCAGAATCAGAAGCCTTTTCGGTAGGTGCCAGTGTGGAAGCCGATTTTGGTATTGTAGCCGCATCAGTAAGCGCGTCCTACAGTCGTAAGTTTGATCAGTCTGCAAGTGGATCCTCTAGTATTGCCGCCAGAATGGTATCACTACCTCCGCCAGAAAACCTTTTGGAAATGCTAAAAACGATCAAGCCTGAATTATAAACATAGAACCAAAAAGTTAAAATAAATAGTAACACTTAAAATACAAAAATTATGAGCAGAAACAAACCAAGAATTGGGCAAGAATTACTAGATGTGCCCATGGGCGACATGATTCGTGAAATGGCCTTATCTATAGCAGAAGGGCAAATGGCATTAGACGCCAACTCTATAGACGTTGCAGAAATGATGGGAGGTCTTAAAACCATTACTGATGATAATGGGAATATAACTTTTGAAGACAGTCGCGTGTTTTTTGGAAAAGAAAGAATAACCTACCAAGAAGCGGTACAAAATTACAATGAAAGCAAAGATGCTTTCTATAAAGGACAAATTGAGACACAGTTGGCAGGTAAATTCGCAGAAGATACAAGTCAAGTTAAAACTGTATTAGGCACAGTAATTTCGGAAGTCTATAAAACAGGTTCATCACCACATAAGTATGAAGTATTTATTGGTTATGACAGCAATAACAACGCTAAGTATCAAGAAATTAGCGAGATAGAGGCAAAAAAAATAAAGCTAAATGATGGTCTTTCTGGTACATTAACTATTTCCATACCCCAAAGACTATCTATGATGGAGTTGGGTTTTACACCAACCTTTTATCAATTTGTAGACACTATTATCGAAGTAAAAATAGCTATTAAGTATACCCATGAGGCTTCTTCATCTGTTGATATTAATCGATCATCCACTAATAAAAGTAGTCGAGGCGTAGGTGGTGGTATTGCTAAGTTATTTGGTAGTCCAAATGCTAGTAAAAGTAATGTTAGTACCTCTCAGGTAAATGCTAGTTACTCTCAAAAATACAGTTACTCTGCTGAAGGAAGTAGTCTATTAAGAACCAAACTAGTTCCTATCCCGCCACCAGCAGTGTTGGAAGAAAGAATTAGAAAGATGATGGAAGAAGAATTTACAGAAGCACCAGCTGAGTAATCAATACATAAATTAAATACGATCTTATGAACATAGGTAAAGAATTATTAAACGTGCCATTTCCGCAGATGATTAAAAATTTGGGAGTTGGTATTGCTGAGGCACAATATGCCTTAGACAGAGTATCTATTCGTATTGCGCAAATGATGAGTGGTCATAAGCTTAATGCCAATGGTGAAATGGAAAAAGATGAAACAGCCTTAATCGTATTAAAAGAAGGAGAAGCGGGTGTTAGTTTATTAGCTTTAGGCTTTACACCCACTTTTTATCAATTCGTAGAATCCTATATTTCGATAAAAATGGATATGCGTTTCCAAGAAGAAAGGGATTTAAGTCTTTCGGCAGAAGTTAAAGGACGCTATAGCACTGGTTTTACCAATGTTTCTGCTGCTGTCAACGCCAGTTATTCTCAAAAATACCAATTTGAAGCCAGTGGTAGTTCAGAGCTTAGAACCAAGCTAGTTACCGTGCCTGTACCTATTATTTTTGAAAGTCGCTTGCAAGCCTTATTAAAAGAAGACTCTGGTAGCTAACCTTACAAATTAAGATACTCTATGGCTAAAAATTGGAAAACATTATTACCTAAAGCACCAGAACAGGATTCAGCCTCAGCACTAGATTTAAAGGCGTCACTTGAAGACTTAATACAAGTTGATGATACGCTTAAAAATTTAATTGCAGAGCGCCAAGCTTTAGAAAAACAGATGAAAACGTTAAGTGGTGATTCTGATGTTACAGATGCACCTGCTAATAGTACTTTTGATCAGCCTATTGCTTCCTTTGAAACCAAAAGGAAACAAGACCAACAACAATTTGAAACCAAACGACAATTAGAAGACAAAATTGCTGCCAAAAAGCTAGAGTTTAAACATTGGGAAAACCAAAGGAACACACTGAAATTAAAAGTTACTACTGCCAAAAAGCAAGTTGAACGCGCTAAGACTTTTAAAAAGGACTTCAAGAAAGATGATTTTGAAGCCAGGTGGGAAAAACAACGTCAGACTTTTAAAACCAAAGTCCTAAAAAAACCAAAAGATCTATGGTCAGAACATAGAGATACCCCCAAGGATTTATGGTCAGAACATCGTGACAAACCTAAAGCTAATTGGGCAGAAAACAGAGATACACCCAAAGCGCCAATTTTATCTAAACTAAAAGATTCGGTAGTCAGAACAGTAACCAAAAAAAGCAAACCGAAACCGAAATCAAAAACAATAAAAGACCGATGGGGACAATTAAGAGATCAACAAAAGGAGGCTAAAAAACTGAAAGCTAAGTCTGAGAAAAAATGGGATGACTTTCAAAAACAATCCATGGTAGAGTCTTTTGATGTGGTACCAAAAGAGGGTATTAGTGACATTAAGTCCTTTGAACGTGATTTTAAAACGTTAGCACAAAAAGAAAAAGATGCTTTTGAGCAGAAACAACAAAAGCTTAAAGACAAACTAAAAGCCAAAGCGAAGGCGACTAAACCCTCATTAACTAATCAGGAGAAAAAAGAGGCTAAGCAGGAAGAGGCCAAAGCCCAACGCCAACAAGACAAACAAGCCGAAGAGAAACGAGAAGAGGATAGAAAACAAAGACAAATTAAATCTAGAGACGAGAAAAAACAAGCGCAAAAGCGAGAACAACAACGTGAAGCACGTCAAAAACGTAAAAAAGACAAATACGCATAATTATGAGTCAAGCAAATAATAGCTCCTTAGCATTACATGACATTTTACTATCCATAGCCGATAGTCTTAATGTGGCACAGCATCAGTTAAGAAATATGTCGCCTTATGACGAGTATGGACGACCTAATACCTTATACCAATTGCCTTACTTAGATTTCTCTTTAGAGGTTATCTCTGAAGTTGTAAATGAAACCGAGTCAACAACACCATCTAATGCACGCCTTGCTAATCCTGAGTTAGCAAAAACTGCTGCCTTTACAAAAAGCAATGTGATGACCCAACAAAGTCATCAAGCCTTAGTCTATAAACTCCCAACTACAACACAAAATAAAACTAGTAACGACAGTGCTTCAAATAAAATTACCAGTACTATTTCTGGTCGGTTTGTAGCTGTGATGCCCAATGAAGGTGTTCCTCAGGTATTTATTGTAATGGATGTTGAACAAATTTCGGCAACAGCCTACACACTTAAAGTGACGTTGACTTACGCCACCAATGAGCCTGTTGTAGGACAAAAGGTAGAAATTAATTTTGATGAAGCGACTTCATTAGCATTAAATGATACTGCAACTAGTATCACACCCCCTTTATTTTCGCCTTCCAAAGAAGGATTTACCAATGGAGCAGGCGTTTATGAAACCAACATAACCATTGCCTCAGGCGATGTCAACAAAACGATAATTTTTGTAGCTAACAGTGGAACCATTTTTACCTCTGTAGCTATTAGCAACACTTAATATTATGCCACTCAGTAAACTAAAAAACATACGCATTGATTTTTCATTATTTGATGAAAAGAATAAGCCCAAAGCCAAATTACCCATATTTATTCAATATTATGAGGTTACTACAAATGCATGGATTTCTATTTATGTCGACACTATCACTAAAGGGGTTTTAAGTATTGAAGAAACGACAAAGTCCAGAGCCAAAGCATTATTGTCTTTTTTCAATATTTTAAAAAACAATCAAATACCAGAACTGCGCATTATTGCCCAGAAGGACCTTTATAATTTAGAGAAATTTCAGGTTTTAACCTCATTATATGCTTTTCATTTTGATGAAGAACAGAGTGTCTTGCATTTTGATTTTGGTACCGCTTATCTGTTGCAAGAAGATCTATTAAAAGAACAGCAAGGTTTTAAAGATTTTATAGTAGTAACTTCCCCTTACTCGTTTGCGTATCAAAACCAACTCCTTGATACCTCATTACAACAATGCATCACTAATACTAAGACGTTAGAAGGACAGTTAGACAAATCTAAAACCCAATTAACCGCAAAGCAAAAGCAATATACTGAGGTTACCAATACGTTAAAAACTGCGACTAAAACCCACACCGATTTAAGTAAGGCGCATTCTGATTTAGAAGCTAATTTTAAAAGTTTAGCCAATGATGCTAACGACTGCCAAGAGGAAAAGGAAGCACTGCAAGCCGCATTACATGAAGTACAACAAGAACTAGAAGTATTACATCAGAAAAATGCTCAATTACAAACACAAAATGAATCCCTTACAACGTCTTTAAATGATGCTAAACAAGACATAGAACGTTTAGCTCCTTTTGAAGAAAAGTACCAAGCGTCTCAAAAGGAATATGACGCTTTAAACGGGAATTATACGGAGAGTATTCAAGCGCTTGAACATTGTGCTAAAGGGTACACTGCTTTGCAAGATACTTATGCCTTACTTCAAAAAGAACAACACAACTATTTAGAGCAATTAGAAATTTGTAGTGCGGAAAAAGCACAATCAGAAAAAGAACGATTGGAAGCTAATGCGACCATAAAAGCTTTAGATACCAAATACAATACTGCTGTAGAAGATTTAAGCCTAAAAAATACTGAGGTTAAACAGTTGCAATTAAAAATAGACGCGTTAAGCAAGGACGTTGCTTTTGATTTACGACCTATGCCAGTTAGTGGTGTGTATACCAACATTGTTAATGAGATTCAATTAGCAGACAGCCTAAATAACAGTGACTATAAGCTCTCTAATATTCAGTTAAAAATTAAATCTTTGGTTAATCGAGATCAAGATGGTGTCAATCTTCAATTTTTAAATCATGAAACTGCTAAGGAGATTAATGGAAATTCTATTAGTGAAGTGATATTAGATATCGAAAGCGCCCCAAGAGCCGTTAGCGAAGCTGGTAAGTTACCTAATTTGATTGGTTTTACAGAAACCGCTGTAAGACGCATTTTAAGCAATCAAGGTTTGCGATTGAATCCTGTTTACCAAAAGCAGAGTACTGTACCATCAGGAGAATCTTTTAAGCAGAGTCCAGCAATAAACAGTACGATTCAAAATAATCAATTAATCACCGTAATATTTAGTAAAAATGAATAATTCAATCAAACAGTTTAGTGAAATACTATCAGGTCCTTTAGGTGAGTTAATAGCCTCTATAGGTAGAGGTGTAGGTGAAGCACAAGCAGCTTTAGACGAAGGTTCATTGAGACAGACTTTGGAGCTTTATAAAATCGAAAGCCAACAAGACATTGAGGGGCAGGAAGGAGCGACTTCCGATGAAGAGGCAGTAATAATAAATGAAGAAAGACGTTTGATGCAACTCATTAGAAGTATCGGTTATCAACCTACCTTTTATGTAATTCCAGAAACAGAAGTGGAAGCTAAAGTGTCTCTAAATATGGATATATCTAATAATCAAAGCACAAATCTGCAACAACCTTATCAAAGATCAAAATATAGAGCAAATGTCACACCTCTTAATGCTAATAACATTAACCAATATAATCTGAATGCTAATGCTGCAGCAACTTTAAAATTTAAAATTGTTCCCGTACCAGCGCCAAGTGGTGTCGCTGAAAAACGAATTATGCCTAACCTTATTGATAGAGAATATAATGAAGTTACCAGAGAACATATAGAATCCATAGGTTTGAATTATAAATTAGATGAAGTCTCTGGGAGCCTACTAGAAGCTAACCCAAGTAGTATTCTAAGTATTGAAAAACAAAATATAGATGCCAATAAAATTATTGAATTAGACACCGAAATCCTACTTACATTAAAAATACTTGAACTTGAATTATAAGTTCAAATAGATACAGTGCGTTTTTACCCAAATGAAACGTTGGCAAGATGACCTCAGATAAATTTTGGCTAAAACAAGAGTCAAAATAAATGATCCTATGAATCATTTATTTTGACTGCCAGATGATGTGTATACATTTTGCCTACCTGTTTTATAAACCATCAATAATCACGATTTAAAATTTCAGTACTATATGTTGTTAAACATCACAAATTAATAAGAAGGTTGAACAATAGTACAATTAGAACAGGTGTACAGAAATTATCTCTCAGAGTAATTTTGTACTCTTGTAGAACGCTTTACAAGATATAATAGAAAAAAATAATGCAGAATAATTATTCAATACGATAGTTTTGTAATGATTAAAAAGGTTGGCTATTAAATCGTGCTGATGTTATGTTATGCAATTATTTTCTAGCTATTTAAAATAATCCTCTTCCTTTTTAACTGTATGTTTTCTCACTTTATTTTGATGCTACTTATTTCTTACTAAATTATATTTTTATTCACTCTTTTTTATTGTGTTTAATCTAAGCCGATGAGGCTATTTTAAGTGATATACCTATTACCATCCTTTAATCCACACTAGTAATTTTATTGACCTCGACTATTTATACCTAAACTAAAAATAGGGTATTTATACGCTGTTTTATTTTTTATAAATACGATACATTTGACCTAATTAACTATAAATCAGTTATTAATATGTTGATTTGTAATTATTTGATTGTTTGTTTTTACTTGCTAAAAATAAACTATTTAAGACCGTTAACCCCTTATTTGTACTATACTAAACTAACACTATTATGACCAAAGAAAAATTAAACAAACCTGATTTTACTTCTATTATTGCCGAACCCGTTTGGGACCAAGAGGTGGAGTATTTTTTCGATGAACAGGATTATAACTGTATGATGCACGCGGATGGAGAAAAGCAACAGTCCAGAACTATAAACCTTAAAAGCTACACAGAGGTTAGTGCATTAAGTGCTAAAATATATTATTATGTGTATTACAAATTTATGCCGATGGGTAAAACCAAATGGAATGACGATAAATTATTTTCTTTTAGGAATTGGCTTAGCCATGGTTGTCCAAAAGACACTGCTGATTTAGAGGCTTTTAAAGCAAAACAAGCTGCTATTTTAGACGATACTAGTCTACGCCACAGAAAAAACGTTAATACTTTAACAGCCCAAGAGCAAGAAACGTTAATTACAGCGTTTAAGGGTATTATGGATTTGCCTAAGGATGATCCTAATAGTTTTTATACTTTAGGCGGGCTCCATTGGTATCCTGGTGTTACTTATTGTGAACATCATATACATCCGTTTTTAGCTTGGCATAGAGCTTATATTCTCCAGTTTGAAAATGCTTTACGCTCTGTACCAGGTTGTGAGGCTGTGACGCTTCCGTATTGGGATATTTCTGATGATACTTATCCAGAGTTATTTTCGAAAGCTCCGTTTATAGCTTCAAATCCGCAGGACCCAACGTCGACATCCACTTACCAACTTCCTGAAGAATTTTTAAAAGCTTACCCGTTTGAAGTTAGCAATGGGTCTTTAAAAGCCGATGGTAGTATTATCCGTAATCCTGCAGCAATTTATAATACTCAAAAATGGACTTATTTTAGAGACGCACAACATGATCCAACTAATACCAACAAGATGTTTTTGGATAAAATCATACAATTACCTACATGGAATGCATTTAATGGGTTAGATAAAACGGGGCAATTTGTGTCTGGTTCTGAGACCTTAATGCATGCCCATGATATGGTGCATAATATTAACGGAGCGACTACTGCTAACCAAGATGTTACTGGCTTTGAACCTGTATTTTGGTTATTTCATGCCAATTGGGACCGATTGATGTGGCGTTGGCAAAAACTACATCATACGACTAACGTTGCTGATTTTAAAAAGAATGTCCAAGCCTGTGGAGATAGTACGGACTGGATTGATGGTATTGGGTTGAATAATTTAGATCCTTTTACTAAGTCTTTAGGACTTACAGTAGATCAAACCATTGATTTAAACGCTATGGGTGTTAATTATGTAGAGGCAGCATTACCGTTAACAGCGACCAAACAATTTATTACAGAAGAGATTAGCTTACTACGTATTGCTGATACAGGACAATCTAATAGAAGTGCTTTTACGTTAAGTGATTTGTCTTATGTATCGCTTAGGGTTAAGGATGTGAACCGTATAAAAATACCAGGTTCTTTTACGGTGTCTTTGTATTTGGGTGGCATTTTGCAGCAAACACGATTCTTTTTACAGGCGACCAATCCAGGCAATTGTGAGAACTGTGTGAAACAAGCCTTAGTGAGTTTTGATTTTGTATTTAAACATGAACAGCTACAAAAGGCTAATGGTCAAGTGAAGGTTGAGATCCAACTTTCTAATGGGAATATGGATGAGCAAAGACCAGTAATTCCGTTTCGCACTATAGGACAGCCTACTATTAATATTCGTCTGATACATTAATGGGGTATTATTTTGCGCCTAATTATGATAAAAAGGGTTTAGAAAGGGCACTAAATGTTTATGCCCTTTTTAACCTGAAACCTAAATCCACGTTATAAAACTATTACTTATGAAACCAACTATTTACTTTAAATCGTTTTTAGATATGACACCCGTTCGCTTATTTTGTCTGTTTCTTATAGGAATGAGCTTGTCTTCCTGTAATCAGAATCGTTATGAGGAAATTCCATCACCTGTTGTTTTTACACCAAATATACCAGTTGATGTCGATCCTGTGTTACAAGAACAGTTAAAACAAGCTGGGGATATTTACCAACTTAATCAAACTTACAATCTTTATAGTTGGCAAGCGTTAATCGCTATTAATTGGCCTGTATCCGACAATGGCATCCCTAAACCTAACTTTACAGATGCAGGATCACCTGCCTGGTTAGGTTGGAAAGAAGCTTTTCAGGTCTATAGAGAAGATGGGAAACAACCCGCTACTTGGGGTAGCCCAAGAATACAGACAGGTTTAGGACTAAAATCTAGTTTGCTTAAAGATCGTGACTCTAGAGTGATACTAAGTAGTAGAACACCAACACAACCCGAACATCATAATATTGCGGATGAAACGGATCAGGCTTTTGCCGGTAAATTATTTGATCAGAATGGTGAAGTTGTTGTTTATGAAGTACTAATGAATAAAGAAGAGTTTGATTATATTGTAGATAACAAACTTTATAATATTAACGGTCAATTAGAATTTTCTAAGACACATATCGAAGCTAATTTCCCTAAAGGCAACTATGATAGAGGTGAACTTGGTGCTACAGAGATTAAACTGGCATGGCGCGTTTTTAAGGATACTGATCCACATCAAGACCGCTATTTGACCGATAAAGGTTATATTATTAATGAAACCACAGGACAGCCAAAGCAAGTGCGTCTTGGCTTGATTGGTTTTCATATTAGCCAGAAAACTCCAACAGGCAAGCAATGGGTATGGTCTACGTTTGAACATATTGATAATTTGGATCAGAATGTTATTGTAGGTTCTGATGGTAAGACTACCGTTATACACCCAACACTGACTGATCCTGATTGCGAGATTTGTCCCGTAAATGTGGATGCTACTAATGGTAAAAATACTTATGAGCATCATACCTCAGAGCATAGTGACTACTGGAGCATAACTAGTGATACTAATAACTATTATGCTGCTTCCACTACCATGAAAACACAATCTAAGCGGATGGTTGATATTCCTGTCCGTGTGAGACAAATTAATAGTATGATGCAAGATTATTTTAAGGCACAGGGTAGTGTTTGGCAATATTACCAATTGATTGATACGCAATATCCTGTGGATCAAAATGCGAAACCAGCTACAAGTACTGCTACAGCCTACCATTTACCAGAAAGTGTGATTAATAAATCCGGAGGAGTACCTAATATAGCCTACTTGACTAATATTACTATGGAAACTTTTTTTCAGCAAGGCAATCAAATTGCGGGACTTATGGAAAACTCAACGTCTGAAGGGAGTGCTTTACCTTTAAGTATTTTTGGTACGGAAAGTTGTATTGGTTGTCATTCTAGCGCTGGTATTGCTATTTCTTATGATGCAAAAAACCTGTCCCCTAAATTTGGTGGTCAATTGTCTGGTGACTTTAGCTGGTTACTTAGAAGAGCCTCATGGGATCAGAATCTACCAAAACCAACTCTAGAAGAATAATACGTATCACTCTTAAAACGGATCTAATATGCCACCTTTAAAAACAACCTCCTGCGCTTGTAGTACGACTTCTGGTTCAAAAAAAACACCTAGAAAAGGGAGTCAAAAAATTAGTGTTCTAAATAGTCTATCTGTTGTATTTCTATTCTTTTTTCCTAAATGTCCACTCTGTTGGGCAGGCTATGCATCTCTTTTTAGTTTTATAGGCTTAGGATCGATTAATTATAATTCTAACTGGCGCTTTGTTATTCTTGGTTTATTGTTAATTGGGAGCTTTTTAATACTGCGAAAACACTATTTGAATAAATCATGGCTCAACCTTATGTTTTATGGTTCAGGTCTTTTTATTTTGCTTCTGACGTATTATGCTAATTTGAGTGAAACCTATTGGCTGTATATTATCCTTTTTTTAATTCTGCTAAGTAATTTTTCTAAGCAGACTAACCATAAGCTTATCAAACTATTTAAACGTCCTCCTTTTTATGAGGTTTGAGGGGGAGGTTTAATTTGTTTTTAGTAATCCCTTCTGATTATTAAATTACAAAATGATTTTTATAATTGTTTTTTCTTCTAAACTAAATATGTCAAAAATATTAGAAAATAACGACGTTAAACGCTGGTTAAAAGAAAAGGACCTAATACCAAGAATACTTATCTCAGAACTTTGTGTTTAGAATCTCACGCAGATATTTCGACTAATTACAGTACAAATTGGAGTTCTCAATCTTCTTGATAACGTCCGTATTTCAAAAATCATGAACCATTAAATTACAACTCTTTGTATCATATATAATTTGTACTATAATCTTCTTCGCTGAAGCCCATCCTGAGCAAAGCTAAAGCATAACTTGAGCTTTGGTAAAAGCAAAAATTTAAGACATTTCTTACTTTATTTTTTGTCTATATAAATTGTCTCTACAATGCTAATAGAACCCGATTTTCACGCAAATAGCCTGTCCTGAGTACAGTCGAAAGGATATGAGAGTAGTGCAATGTGTGTGATAACCAATTACGCGCTTTAATTTTCAACAATAAACCAAGAAGTTTTTTTCCTCTGATAACTAAATACTTATTATGTATTTTATTTTCAGGTATATTCAACATCTACAATTAAAAATTGTTATACTATTGTTTTTGACATTAGTTTTTCTAATAAATAATGCGCAAACTATTACTTTTAGACATCTTACAGATAAAGACGCACTACAAGGTTAAACCACTATTTGAATAATTAAAACATAAGTCGTTATTTAGTGAGTATATGTATTATATTACTATCTTTTAGCATTTATATGTTAGTGCTAAATAGTCCCAATATGATAGTATGAAATTAAAATTCTTAAAGAAACGGAAATTCTGGTGGCGATTTATTGCTATTATAATCTTACTACCAATACTACTTTTTAGTACCGTAGTATTATATATTTATTCAGAACAAGACGATATTATTCAAAATGAAATTGCTGATTTAAATAAACAACACCAAGGTTTGATTACGATTGGTGACACCCATTTGTCACTTTTCAACAACTTTCCTGATATTTCTTTTAAGGTAGATGATGTCAAGATTTATGAAACTAAAGACACAACTGCAGCACCAATCCTAGATGTTGCCGACATCTATACGGGTTTCAATATATGGGATATTATAAACGGAAACTATAATATTCGGTCACTTATTATAGAAGAAGGGGTTTTTGATATTGTGCTACATAAAGATGGAACAATCAACCTTCAAAATGCTTTAGAATCTTTTGAGGACACAGAAGCAGCAAGTGACGACTTTGTAAATATCCAACTACAGCGTATTCAGTTACATAATCTAGATATTCATAAAAAAGATGAAACCGAAAATACAGATCTAGAAACTTTTATTTATGAAGGTGAAGGTGGATTTACTATAAATAATGAACTGATTTCTGGTCATATAGATACCGAATTTGAAATGAATTTGATTGATAATGGAGATACCACCTATGTCCGTCACAAACATTTTGAACTTCATACAGACCTCGCACTCAATAAAAATACAGGACTGCTTACCGTTAAACCTTCAGGTGTTAAAATGGAACACGGTGATTTTGAGATAGAAGGCGCTATAGATACTAAAAATGATATAGACCTTGATCTTTCGATAAAAGGGACCAAGCCAAATTTTGATATGCTTATTGCTTTTGCGCCAGAAGATGTGATACCTGTTCTGGAACGCTACCGTAATGCCGGGAAAATCTATTTCAATGCTATGGTTAAAGGACCAACACGCAACCAACAAATGCCCTTTTTTGATGTGCATTTTGGTGCTAGTGAGGCTTTTCTCGAAAATACAGATAAAGGGAAACGCGTGGACGATATGGGTTTTAGTGGCCATTTTACCAATGGAGAAGAACGCAATTTACGTACAATGAAATTCTCATTAACAGAGATGACCGCCAAACTAGAAACAGGGACGTTTTTAGGTAATCTTGTTGTTGAAAATTTTGAAGAACCGGAAGTTAATATGCAATTAAATGTTGACTTTAATTTAGAGTTTATGGCCAGTTTTCTTAACCTCACAGACATAGAAAACGCTTCTGGAAATGTGTCGTTAGAAATGAATTTTCACGATATTATAGATCTAGACCATCCTGAACTGGCACTCAACACACTTAATCAAGCCTATTTCACAGAGTTGAAAGTGACCAATCTAAGTGTCTCTTCTGCAGAGCTTCCTGCACCATTAAAACAACTCGATGCGCACCTTATAATGAATGGTAAAAAAGCAACGCTTGATCAATTTGATATGGTATTGGGTAAATCTGATGTATCCATAACAGGATACTTATCAGATCTTCCTGCTATTATACATCACACCAACACGCCTGTAGTTGCGCATTTAGAGATTAAATCAAATCTACTTGATATTTCAGAAATAACCCGTTATTCTGTGATAGACAGTACAGGTATAGACGAACAGATTAAAAATTTAAGTACTGGCTTCTCATTTAAATCATCTGCTAAGGGCTTTACAGAATCTCAATACTTACCACAAGGAGAATTTTTTATAGATAGTCTTCATGCGCAACTTAAACATTACCCACATAAATTACATGACTTTCATGTTGATTTTCTTATTGGCGAAAAAGACCTCAAAATTGTAGATTTCACCGGTTTTATTGACGATTCAGATTTTCATTTTAATGGCCAAGTCTATAATTATGGTTTTTGGATGCAAGACCAACTTAATGGAGATGTCGATTTAGACATTACGTTAACCTCCGATTTACTACGCTTAGAAGATATATTTTCATACCAGGGCGAGAATTATGTCCCTAAAGATTATCGTCACGAAGAGTTCGAAAAACTAGTCTTACACCTAAATTCTAGTATGCACTATAAAGATTCAGCATTACACTCCATAGATCTAGATCTTGATAAACTAAATACTAAAATGCATTTGCATCCTTTACGATTCCAAAATTTTAAAGGACGTTTTCATTACGAAGATGATCACCTGGTCATTCAAAATTTTAATGGTAAAATAGGTCGAACTATTTTTGGTGTAGACCTTAACTATTATCTAGGTGACGTTGA
Source organism: Olleya sp. HaHaR_3_96 (assembly GCF_019278545.1). NCBI lineage: Bacteria > Pseudomonadati > Bacteroidota > Flavobacteriia > Flavobacteriales > Flavobacteriaceae > Olleya > Olleya sp. HaHaR_3_96. Next base: position 2,878,479 of record NZ_CP058987.1, on the reverse strand, counting down.
GGCTATAAAAAAACGAGACAATTACCTGGCATTAAAAGCAAATTATATAGATTTTGATCAACTTTTTAATTTTAATACGTCACCGACAACAGCAACTCCAATAACAACAGCTAAAATAGAAGCAGAAACTACAGATGTTAAAGCCCACGCAGACGCTTTTAATCTTTATCAACTGCCATTTACAGATATGACATTTGATATAAATGTCGGTCATTTTATATATCATCGTATAGATTTACAAAATATTAAGGCGGAGTTGCGCACTACACAAAATCATTATATCCATGTGGATACCTTTAGTATGGATGCAGCTGGAGGTAACTTTAAAATGTCAGGTTATTTTAATGGAAGTGATCCAAAACATATTTACATGAAGCCCGATTTAGTTGCAGAGCATGTCGATATAGATAAACTACTGTTTAAGTTTGAAAACTTTGGCCAAGATCATTTAGTGTCGGAAAATTTAAAAGGTACCGTTTCCTCTCGTATTAAAGGAAAAATTAGAGTCTATCCAGATTTTGTTCCAGACTTGGACCAATCAGAAATTCATATGGATGTAGAAGTACTTAATGGTAAATTACAAAATTACGATCCCATCTCTATGTTATCAGATTATATGGGAGATAAAAATCTTAAAAACATAAAATTTGATACCCTCAGAAATCATTTAGATATTACTAATGGACGCATAACAATACCTAATATGACTATTGAGTCTACGTTGGGACATTTGGAGTTGTCAGGAACACAAGATAGCAATCATAATATCGAATATTATGTAAGAATCCCTTGGAAAACAATAAAACAAGCAGCACGTTACAAACTATTTGCTAATAAAAAAAACAATGGTGAAGCAGGAGACATGGAAGATGACGAAATTATAGAAATCGACCCTAATAAAAAAGTACGTTACCTCAATATAAAATTACATGGCAACATAGACGATTTTAAAGTGTCCATGGAGAAGGCGAAAAAACCTAAAAATGAATGAGCGGTTATGATAATGCTTGCTAAAACATTAATAGGAGTTATAAATATAACAAGTGCTTAGTATTTAATTGTTCGTATACTACATTAAATCATGGATTATAAAAATAATTTATAGTCACAAGTTTTTCTGAGCATGACAACAATAAAATTCATACTTTTAATGTTACAAAGACATTTTATATAACGTCTGATTATAATTCTTTTTTTGAATTATAATGGCCTGCGTTATGTGCACTTTGCTTTGGTAAAAGCGAAGTTAAATTACTACTTTTTCTTATTCTTTTCTTCTCAAATGCTTCTCTACAATGTTAATGGATCACTCTTTTTACGAAGCGACGATAGGAGAGTAGTGGAATGTGTGTGGAATGGAAATAATATTAGCTTATATAGTTATGTAATTTGATATATTTGTTTAAAAAGAATTCATATGCCACAGCCAACTGACGAACAAATATTAATAAATGCAATTTTATCTAATAAATCATGCCTTTTTTTAGGTTCTGGAGCTGTAGCTTCTTCTGTTTTAAATAATGGAAACACATCTCCTGTTGGTTCTGGATTGGCTGAAATCATTTACAATCATTTTTACCCAAAAGAAAAGTTCGATTATGAAGCACTTTCTTTAGTTTCAAGTATGGTTCAAAAGCAGTTTGGTAAAGAGAGCCTATTTGAATTTTTACAAGATTTTTTTAAAGAGATAAAGCCATCAAGTGGTATAACAAAATTATCTAAATTTAAATGGTCTAATATTTACACTACAAATCTTGATAGAGCTATTGAAATTGCTTATAAAAAAAACACAGATAAAGCTCAAAAAATTAAAACGATTGTTGGCCCAAAAGATTTACAAACAGAAAATAAAAATATAGAAGTAAATTTATTTAAGTTACATGGATGTATTGGAAGACCTGATATTGATTTAGTTTTTTCTTTGAATGAATATGCAGAATTTAAAAACCCACATCTTAAATTATTTACTCAATTAAGTACCGACTTAATGGAAAGGCCAATGATATTTATTGGTTATAGCTTAATAGATTCGAATTTTCAGCAAGTTTGGGCTGAAATTAAAAAATACTGTGGAACAACAACTCAACCAAACAGATACTTTTTTATTGCTCCTAATATTAAATCTTCTTTAAGACACTTTTTAGAATCAGAAGGTTTTATTTGTTTTGATTATAAAATAGATGAATTCGCTGACCATATATCAAATTTATCATCTGGAAAAAGAACGACATTGAGAGATTATTTAATAGAACATTTACCAGATTCTGATTTATTTGATAAGGCAAAAATTAATGAAGAAGTTGCTTATAGTCTTTCTCAAAATTATCAATTCCCAAAAGCAGAAATAGGTAAACATTCTCAATTAAATAAAAACTTTTATAAAGGAGCTCAACCAAATTGGAGTGATATTAAACACGATTTAGATGCACCAAGAGATTTATTAGAAGATGTATTAGTAAACTTTGAGAGTTGGTATAAAAATCCAAAATTTAATTTATGGTTAATAACTGGTAGAGCAGGTGACGGTAAATCTACTTTTATAAGAAGATTAGCTTTAGAAATTTCTGAAAGAGTAGGAGATAGTGTTTTATTTGCTAAATCAAGGTCTAATTTATCTTCGAAAGAAATTTTAAGCTTGTATGAAAAATTAAACACTCCTTTAATTCTTTTCATAGACAATACAACTGATAGAGTTACAAAAATTAACCAGCTAATATCGGATTTCAGAAATGCCAAAGCTAAAATATTAATAATTGGTGCTTCAAGAAATTCTGATTGGCATGCTCATCATAATGACTTTTATGCTAAACCAGTTGAATTTTCTTTAGGAAAACTTTCAGATAATGAAATAGGTCTTATTTTAAGTAAGCTAGAAATAAATGACGCTCTATTTAAATTAAAGAGATACAATGAAGAAAGGAGATTTGAGCTATTTAAAGAAAAGGCAAATAGTGAGCTTATTGTCGCAATGCGTGAAGCAACAATGGCTTTAAATTTTGAGGAAATTATAGCCAATGAATATACTGGAATAAAAGATGAAGTTGCAAAAAATGTATATCGTCATATTTGTTTTATACATCAATTCAGATATAAAATACCACAAAGTTTATTACTGAGAGTATTAGAAGTAGATTTAAATAGTTTATCTGAAAACGTATATAAATACACAAAAGATATTATTTATTATGAGGATGATGAATCAGAAACTGATATTTTATTAAAATCGAGGCATCCTGTAATTGCAGAAATTGTAAGTAGAATTTACTTTAAGGATGATGTTGAAAAAGTTGATTTTTTAACAAAAATATTTTCAGAATATATTCCATCTAATCCATTGGAAGCATCATTAATTAAAAAGTTATATCATCACAATACGATAGAGCTTATTTTTGATAATGTAGAAATTGCAAAAAGTTGCTACGATATTTTAATTCAAGAAGTACCAGATGATTACTATGTTTTACAACAAAAAGCATTGTTTTTAGTTAATAAAACTGATGACTATGATGATGCAAAAGAAGTAATAAAAGATGCTTTAAGATTAAATCCTGCTTCAAATGTATTGCATCATACACACGGTATGATTTTAATGAAACAGTCTTTAAACGAAAAAGATTTAGATAAGTCCAAATTTTACTTGGAAGAAGGTAAACGAATATTAATTCGTGGGGCAAGAAAAAATTATAATAATGTTTATAACTATCATACTTTAATTAGTTATTTAATTTCATGGTACAAAAAAGACACAAATCAAGATGATGAATTAATAGTAGAAATTCAAAATCTGATAGACGAAGCTTCCTTAAAAAACCCGAATGACACTTTAATACTGACTGAACATGGGAAGGTTTACCAGTTATTAAAAGACCCTGAACAATCAAAATCTTATTTTGAAAAAGCAGTTAGGATTAATTCAAGAAATATGGCTGCAAGATATTTACTTGCCCGAATATTTATGAAGTCAGGTCATTTTGAAGAAGCCTTTAAAGTATGTGATGATGGAGTGAAACTTAAAAGAGATGAAATTTCTTTAAATAGATTAAGGTTTGAGCTTATGCATAAACTAGATAGATTCTCTTTTGATGAACTAAAAAATGAATACGTTACATATTTATCTAACTATCCAAAAGACAGTTTCATAAAACTGTGTTATTCAGCATTCTTGTACATTAATAAATCTAAAGAGTGTGATAAATTATTTGGTGACTTAAGATATTCTGACTATATGAGTTTTACAGATAAGTTAAAAGTCATTTATGATGTAAATAGGACTATAAATCAAGAAGATTTTCGAGAAACAGGAATGGTTGCAAGTACCACAGCTACTGGTTATTATCTAAAATCAACAAGATTCAATTCTAGAACAATGGTATTTATGCATAAAAATATAGTTGGAGAAGTAAATGTATCAGATAGAGTGCACTATAAGCTTTTATTCAATTATTCAGGAGGTTTTGCTGTTGATGGTGAAATTGATTATTAAGAAACAACTTAAGTTGCATAGTATTCGACCTCATAAAATTTTGGTAAAACAATAGGTGAGTGGAGCGTCCATATTTTAGGCTATACGAATATAATTATCCTGTGGATGATTGTATTTGAATACAACATTTAACTAAAATCACGATTAAAATCGTATTTAACTAAAAATGTACTTTGGGTACATTTTCTTAACGCTAAATAGTCTAAAATATAGCGTAACGAGCCGTAATTGTTTCCAAAAGTTTATGCAGTCTTGATTTTTTTGTTTCTTTTTTTATCAAGAAAAAAAGAAAAAAAGAAAAGAGAACATTAAAAACTAATAATGATTACAGAAAAACAAAGAAAAGAATTTGCGACGCTAAGGGTAGAAATTGTAGATATTAATATTCTTGTCTGTTGTTTCTTTAGAAAAATAGATCAACTGCCTAATAATTTTAAGAATTTAAGCCGACATGATGTATTTGCTGAATATAATGCTCTTAGGTATATGGAAAATGGCTTAATACTTCATTTAACTAACTTAGATGATGATAGGTCTGATTATTCATTTCGAGGAATTCAAAAAGAATTAAACAAGAATTTTAATAACCAAAAGTTATTAAAAGAGTTAAGTGCCAATTTAAAAAAATATAGGACTCAAATTAATCATATTAAGGTAAAACATAGAAATCAAAGAATTGCTCATATGAATTATGATGAAGATTTAAAAATTGACCAGTTTCTAGCTAGAGACCTTATTCCTATTATTAAAAAAGCAAATGAAATCGGTGATTTTATATGGGGTGAAAAGATAAATTACAAGTTCAAACTTGGCAGTCATGAAGGAGTTTTAAATTTTAGAAATGAACTTGAAAAACTCTAAATCATATCTATAAACATTATGTAAAATAGAATCTAAGAAAACTTAAATTGGAATTATAAATAGAACAAGTGCTTAGAATTTTTATTTTCTAAAATTTAAGCTCTTGTGGCAATGCACGAGAATCTCGTAGAAAAAAATGTTACCTATAAACATCAAGCTACGAAAATTATGATAACATCTAAAAGCTAGCTTTTTTTTGGCGCTGGCAATGTGGTTGGAAATTGTGTTTAAAATAAATGCCATAGCATTTAAGTTTTAAAAAGCAATCGAGCGCAATTGCAGTGGCAATTTTACATAACGACTAATTATAGATACAAATGTTTAAAAAACTCTGCGAAGCAAACCGCTTAATAGTTTAATGACCCAAGTTTCAATTATTCTAATGAAAACAAATGTTTCTGGGATATTTTACATAATACTACATTATAGCTATCAAATGGAAACAATGAGCTAAATAACATAAACGAACATTTGAATTATAATGGCCCGCGTTATGTAACTTGAGCTTTGGTTAAAAGCGAAAGCATAACTATTGTTTCTGAAAATTTCTTCTAATAATGGTTCTCTACGATGTTAATGAAATCGAGGCACGAGATTCACGAGCTCTTATTTCTCAAATATAAGAGAGCGAGTAAACACTCTTTTCACGAAATCGAAGCATGAGATTCATGAATTCCTATTTATTAAAATAGACAAGCAATGAATAAACGACGATAGGAGAGAAGTGGGAATGTGTATGGAATGGGATTGTTTCAGACAACTCTTAATAGAAAAAAGACAACAAAACCTTACAATAGCCTATTCTTTAATCCATTTAATTATTTTTTCTGAATTGTTTGCATATAATTTTAATAAATACATTCCTGCTTCAAAATCATTAATGGCTATTCCATTTTTTGGATTATTTATTTTTTTGATTAACTTTCCTGTTATATCATAAAATTCAATTGAAAAAACTTGTACTTGACTTTTTATATTTAAAATATCTTTAGCAGGATTTGGGAATATACTAATTGATGATTCTAGTAAAAAATCTGCTGTAGACAACATATTACAATTAGAACTTTGTAACTGAGTATTACAATTGGCGGCTAAATATTCATTATCTGAAGCTAAACCATAAACTATTGCACTATCTAAATTAGATCTGTCAATATTTAAATTTGTTATTATACCAGTGTCTAAATCTATATTATAGAAGTCATCAAATCCATGAGCAACAGTTACAGAGTTTTCTTCACAGCTATTAAAAGAATTAGAAATTCCATAAGCATCGAATATATTATCTAAGCAAAAAACTTCATTGATTGAACTATTATTAATATTATAGGCCATAATTCTTGAATATGGAGGGTTTCCATTTTGACCCGATACGAAATTTGGGAAAATAATATTTCCTTTATAAACTGATAAATCACCAGGTGTAGATAAATCAAAGTTAGATACTAGCTCTAACAAATTAGAGCTTATATTATACTTATACAAAGATCTATTATAAATAGTATAGAGATCTCCATCCCCACCATATGTCAAGGACGTTCCCGTTACTTCTTCTGTATTAGCTAAAACAGTAGTTTCTCCATTATCGATATTTATATGAACAATACCTTTTAATGATGATAATGATGATGTCAATATCCCATAAAAATCACCCGTTTCAGAAATAGCTATATCGTTTATATTAGCATCTGCTGTCGTTAAATAAGAAAATGAATTATCTTGATTTAAACTATAAATACTATTACCTGAAGTTGATACATATAAATTTTGGCTATTTATGTCTTTTACAGCTAAAAATAAGATTATAAATAAGTAAATAATTTTTTGCATATGTTTTTATTTTTTTTGGTGAAATATAGCCTAAATTTCTAAGAAAATAGTTTATAATTCCATTATGGTTCTGTTAAATAGAAGTTAGGATCAAAGAAGACGGCCTCAGAAGGTTTTGGTTAAAGCAATAGATGAAATGAGCGTCCATACTATAGATGATTAGTACTAAATATTGTTGATTTGACTAAATTCAATATATGTTCAGGTGAGCGTGTTATTGAGTTTATATAGCCTTTTTTTAAGAGTTTTATTTTTTCATACTGTTAACTTAGGTGTTAAATTAATTATGTAAAAATTTGTGCTCTTAAGGGATAGTATTTTCACATACTTTATTTAATATTAAACTATTTTTTGTATTTATGAAACACCTATTATATTGTATCATAGATATCTAATTATTTTTACTTACTTTTGAATTCCACTATAACCCCTAGAAAAACTTAAATGACCAGATTCTCCTATTTAATTTTCACAGCCTTATTATTCATTAATATAAGTTGTAGTAAAGATGATGATACTACCAATGAACCTGCAGCAATTGTTATTGAAGACTGCACTTTTAATTTAGCAGATTTTTCAAGCAATACTACTATTGTTATTGATTGTAATTTAAATTTAAATGGAGAAACCGTTAATTTAGCAGAAAACGTTATACTGAGTTTTGATGGAGGAAGTATCACTAATGGTACGCTAACTTTTAATTCTGGTGAAATTGATGGTGAATTATTAAATTCAGAATTAAATATTGAAGGAGAAGCAACACTGTCTTCATCAGAGTTTACATTTTTGCCAGAAAACTGGGATCTCTTAGAAGGAGAAATAACTACTGAAGAAGCTATTGAAAATAAAGACAAACTTAACAATATTATAGCCTTAGTTAAAAGCTTAGAAGCAGACACTTTTTCAATAGGTAAATTTGATGCTTATTTTTATGGGGATATTTTCTCAACAGCCCCTGCAGATGCTTATGATAACGCTATTCAAATACCATCTGACTTTCATTTTAAAATGAGTGATGAAACTGTTTTAAGAAGCCAACCAACAAATCACTTTGCATCAAGAATAATAGGTATTTATAAAGGTGATAATATTACAGTATCTGGTGGAACTCTTATTGGTGATCGTTACACGCATGATTATACACCTGTAAGAGATTTATTAGATATAGACAGGTCTGGACATTCTTACGGGACATTACTTTTTATAGCGGGCGGAGATAATGTACTTATTGATAATGTAACCATAAAAGAAGGTACTGGTGATGCTATTGGTATTGGTGGTTCTACTATTCGTAATACAGACGGAAGTATTAGAACAGGCGAAAGAATAGCTACTGATCTTACCATTTCTAATTGTGACCTTTCGGATTGTAGGAGAAATATAATTAGTGTTATAGATGGTAATGGTGTAGTAATTGAAGGTAACACTATTTCAAAAGCTGGTGGAGAAAGAGATGGATACCCTGAAGCAGCTGGTGATGCTCCGCAATTTGGTATTGACTTAGAAGCTTATAGAGAACGTGACGATGAGAACAACTTATTGGAGTATGAAAGAGTTGAAAATGTAATTATACGTGATAATATTTTCACAGATAATTATGCAGGAGATATTGTTGTATATACCGCTAATGATGTACTTATTGAATATAATGAGATGGACAACTTTGTAGGTTCGTACGCTACTTTTAATTGTAAAATAACCCACAATACATTAATTGCTAGAGACGATATAATAACTGAAATAGGTATAGGTCTTCAAGAAGTAATTAGAAACGATGAACATTTAGCATACAATAACGAAATTTCTGATAATTATGTTGAAGGTTATGACGCTTCTATTATTGTCGCAGGTTTAAATAATATTATAAAAGACAATGAGTTAAAGGATTTTAATGTAGGTATTAGTTTTAAAAATTTAACTAATGGAACTATTTCTAATAATACATTGACTAGTGAACGAATTACTTCTAATGGATACTTTACTTATTCAGGAAATGCTAAAAATTCATTTGTAACAGGTGATGTTGTTAATGTTCAACATAAAACGGTTCTCTTTTATAAGTTTAATAAAGATATTACAGATGGTCGCTTAACTTTTGATGATGTTACATTTAATTCTGTATATCCCTCTTCAGCAAACAGAGTGATAAACTTAGATGATAGTCATAATATTACCTTTCAAAATTGTGTAATTACTGAAGGAATAGAAGACAATGGTAACTCTAATGGAATTGAATCTATTGACAATACGTTTATCGTATTTTAATTTTTGAATTGTTTTATAATAAAATGGACTATTGTAGAGCTTGGTGTTTTCTGTAACGATTTCAAAAAAAAGATTACAGATTATTAAACCTTTAAATGATAAAGAAGTCTCTAAAGCGATACCTAAATAATGAAGATAATAAATGAAGAAATAGAAAAGGCTGCTTTTACTTTACTAGGTAATAAAAATGCATTTTATGATGGAGATATTTTAGAAAAAAAAGGAGAACGTATTAATGTCATAAAGTGTTCAAAAGATATAAATGTTGTTGCCTATCCAGGAAGCGGAAAAACGACTACTTTATTAGCTAAATTGATGATTTTAGCAAATAGAATGCCATTTGAAGATGGTAGAGGTATCTGTGTTTTTACTCATAACAAATGTAGCTATTGATAAGATTAAGAAAGAATTGTGTTCGTGAATCTCCTAAAAAGTCGATTTCTTAAAATTTATGCTCTTGTGGCAAGCTCACGAGAATCATCTAATTTTTTTTATTACGTATATTTTATCGAATATGCGATTTTTAATAAGTGCCAAAAGGTTAGCTTTTATTTTGGCGTTGGCAAGCGTTGGATAATTGTGTGTAAAATAAATTGCCAGAGCAATTTGATTTTATAAAACAATCGAGCGCTTGGTAGCGGCTATTTTACATAACGGCTAATTATAGATACAAATGTTTTTTAAACGCTGCGAAGCAAACCGCTTATTAGTTTAATGACCCAAGTTCCAATTATTCTTATGAAAACGAATGCTTCTGGGATATTTTACATAATACTACATTATAGCTATCAAATGTTTTTATAAATGAATGTTAACCTATAACATCATAATTTCGCCAACGCATCATCTGTGTTATAAATAGCTTCATCCACAGGATAAACCTATTTATAAAATGTACTATAATGTTCTGCGTTATGTAACTTTGCTTTGGTTAAAAGCTTTTACCAAAGACAAATCTTCATTATTTTTTTCTTTCTAAAAGTTTCTTTAAAAATGTAATGGAATACGCTTTGCCCGAAGCGACGATAGGAGCGAAGTGGGAATGTGTATGGAATGGGAATTAACTACCATATAGTTTATTAATACTGCTTTTGTATGTTTGACCAATTGGAATTTTATTGTCATTAATTAAAATACGATTACCCTCTATAAATTTTATTTTGTTAATCGCAACAATAAATGATTTATGAACTCTTAAAAAGTTAGAAGCATTTAATAAACCTTCATAGTGCGATATTTTTTCATGACTCACAATCATTTCATTCTTCAAAAACAGTTTAGTGTAGTTTCCGTACGCTTCTATATATAGCAAGTTGTTTAAATCTATTTGATGATGCTTTTTGTCACCTTTTACAAAAAAACGAGTTGCGCTATCGGTTGCATTAGAAACCTCTTTAATAATAGTTTTTGTTGGTTGACTATCAGAAACTTTATTCACCGCTTTTACTAAACGATCAAAACTAAATGGCTTTAAGATATAATCAACCACGTTTAATTCAAAACCTTCTAGTGCGTGTTCTTTATATGCGGTAGTAATAATAGTTTTAGGCGGATTTGTTAATGTTTTTAAAAAATCTAAGCCTCTTAATTTTGGCATGTTGATGTCTAAAAACATAAAATCAACCGTATTCTCATTTAAATACTGCATGGCTTCCATAGCATTGTAACAATTCTTTTCTAATTGCACATGTGGTAACATACTACAAAACTCTTCTATAATTTCGTGCGCTAAAGGCTCATCGTCTATGATTATATATTTAAGCATGTTTTGCTATTTTTAAAGTTGTTTTATAGCTGTTATTTGTGATGTCAACCTTCAATTCATGATTATCTTTATACAATAAAGATAATCTTCTTTTTAGGTTTTTTAATCCAATGCCACCAGCTTCGTTTTTTTCTTTTGGATCAAAGTTGTTTTCAATTATAAAATAGATAAATTTATCTTCTTCATATAAATCTATTGTAACAAAAGCATTTTCAGAAAGTGAATCTATTCCGTGTTTAAAGGCGTTTTCTAAGAGAATAATGAATAATAAAGGCGCAATAGTTAAACTTGTATCAACATCGTGATTAAAAGTAATTTCAACCGTTTTTTTATATCGAATTTTATGTAATTCAATATAGTTTTTTAAATATTCTATTTCATCTTGTAGATTTACAGATTCTTTTTCTCCTTCATAGATGGTATAACGCATCATGTCTGATAATTTTAAAATAACTTCTGGAGCTTTTTCTGAATTTTTAATCGTTAATGCATATAAGTTATTTAAGGTATTAAAGAAAAAGTGTGGGTTTATTTGTGCTTTTAATAGTGATAATTCTGTTTTCGATTTCTCTACTTTTAAGTTTTGTAACCATTTCCATTGCTCAAAAATCCAAAGCGAAAATAAAATTGGAATGGGAATAAAGAATATAAAAACCGGAAACTCTTCTTTAATTTTTAAATAGGCTTCCAAATCTCCCGAAAATAATCTTAAATAAATAAAATATAGAAATAAGGGTGTATAAATAAACGCTATTAATTTCCAGTATTTTTTGAAAAAAGAAGGCACTAACAGGTACGCTAATCCAAGCCAAAACCCCAATAGTAAAATAAAAGTAATAGGGTTGTCTGGTAAGTTCATATAACCATCTATAGTAATGGCTACAAAAAACAAAACAAACAAGCTAACAACCTTAATTACTGCATCCTTTTTTCTTTTTAAGTAATTAAAATTATGAATAGGTAATGCAATTAGTATTCCCCAAATAAATGCGTATATATATCTCTCATACGTTTTTTCTTCAGGAAGAAGAATTAAACCTAAATAATCTAACAGATAGAATATTGGGACAATTATTGAAAACCCAAATATAAATGCTTTGTATTTTTTTAAAAAATTAATCATAGGTCAAAAGTAACATTGTTAAACTGCCTTCACAAGAAAGTTGATGCACACTACAATAATTAATATCAACACAACTATTTTCTGGATGAACGTGATTGAGACAGTTTTTTACTATGTATAACTTTATAAAAACAGCATATATCATATTAATTAGAAAGCGCTTTCTATTCATTTTATGTTTGTATCAAATTAATCAAAACATATAAATTATGAGAACTTTAAACAACAATCAAATCACTAGCAAATCACTAGCAAATCAAGCAGAACTAATAGTTATATCTGGAACTCTAAAAGACGTTTTAGATAAAATCCCTTTTTTGAAGTACATCAATTTAAAAACAAACAGACATGAACACATTACTAATCAATAATCTAACAAAAACATATCCAAATGGTGTAAAAGCCTTAAACGGAATTAATCTCGAAATTACCAACGGCATGTTTGGATTGTTAGGAGCAAATGGCGCAGGAAAATCATCACTAATGCGAACTATTGCGTCTTTACAAGAACCAACTTCTGGAAGCATCTCTTTTAATGATACAGATATTGTAAAGCAGCCTCAAGAGATTAGAAATCAGTTAGGATATTTACCACAAGAGTTTGGCGTGTATCCCAAAATATCTGCCGAAAAACTATTGAATCATTTAGCAGTATTAAAAGGAATATTAAATAAAAAGGAACGTAAAGAACAAGTTACATCATTATTGCAACAAGTAAATTTATATCAACATCGAAAAAAATCTGTTTACACTTTTTCTGGAGGAATGCGTCAACGTTTTGGTATTGCACAAGCATTATTAGGAAATCCACAAATTATAATTGTAGATGAACCAACTGCAGGATTAGATCCAGAGGAAAGTAACCGTTTCTTAAATTTATTAAGTGAAATTGGAGAAAATGTTATTGTAATACTTTCTACTCATATTGTTGAAGATGTAAGGAATTTATGCTCTAAAATGGCAATTTTATCTAATGGAGAAATTATTTCTAAAGGAAGTCCAAAAGAGTTAGTAGCAAGTATTGAAGGGAAAATTTGGACTAAAATCATTCCTAAAAAAGACATTGCAATTTACAAAAAAGCATTCAATGTAATCTCTACAAAATTGGTTGCTGGTGAAACTCAAATTAGAGTTTTATCAGATAACAAGCCAGAAAGTGGTTTTGATATGATTATTCCAAATTTAGAAGATTTTTACTTCACAACACTATTTCAACAAGAAACAGAAACAGCATAAGTTATGTTTAAAAAATTATTAGAATTCGAAGTTTTTTATCAGTTTAAACAACGTGCATTCCCTTTATTAGCATTATTATTTTTAGCGTTGGGTGTTTTTGTTGGTAGACAAGGTTTTGCGCCACAAGGTGTAAACTTTAATGCGCCTTTTCAAGTATATTTTCATACCAGTTTATTTACTTTAGGAAGTTTATTTGTGATTATGTTTTTTGCAATAAGTGCCATGCTTAGAGATAAGCAGCACAAAATGGAAGGTTTAATTTATAGTTCATCAATTAAAAAAGGACACTATTTTTGGAGTCGTTTTTTAGGAACATTTTTATTTAGTTTATTGGCATTTTCACCCTTTTTAATTGGATATATTTTTGGTAATTATTCTACCGATTTAGATACAGAACGTGTTGCCGATTTTCAATTAATGACGTATTTACAGCCATGGTTATATATTGTAGTTCCTAATGTCTTTGTGAGTACAACTATTATATTTTCAGTAGCGACCCTTACAAAAAACAGTACAGTAACCTATGTGAGCGCTGTATTTGTGTATATGTTATATTTTATAAGTTCTATCTTTTTAAACTCACCTTTGTTAGCGCAAGCAACACCAGCTTCACCAGAAAGTATGACAATAGCTGCTCTTGCAGATCCTTTTGGTATTGCCGCATTTTTTGAGCAAACACAGTTTTGGACACCGTATCAAAAAAACACTCAACTATTATCTTTTTCAGGAATATTTTTATGGAACAGATTGATTTGGTTAGGTATTGCTTTTGGAATTTTATTAGGAACCTATAAACTGTTTACTTTTAGGGAAATAGCAAAGAAAGTTAAGAAAGCTACTGAAACAAGTTCAGCACAAGGGAAAAAAGTAGCAACTTCTAAACTACCATTGTTAGCATATAAACCATTGAAATCAGCTTCAAATTTTAAAGCTAAAGAACTGGCATTCTTCTCATTATTAAAACTGGAATTAAAAAGTGTTTTTAAGAGTTTACCTTTTATTGCTGTGCTTTTAATGTGGGTATTCATCGTATTTTCAGAATTATATTCAACATTAGTAAGTGGTGGAGAATATGGTGTAAGCGTATATCCGTTTACAAACCAATTGATAAAACTAATTGTAAATCCGTTAACAATTTTTAGTTTAATCTTAATTGTTTTTTACAGTTCAGAAATTGTTTGGAAAGAGCGTAGTTTAAATTTTAATTTAATTATTGATGCTACTCCTGTTAAAAACAGTGTGTTCTTTTTGTCAAAATTTAGTGCATTAATTTTACTTCCTGTAATCTTAACTACAGTTGGAGTAATTATGTGTATTTCGTTTCAAATGTCCTTAGGGTATTCAAATTTTGAATTCGGTTTGTATGCATCGTTATTTTATCATTACGGAGTGCAATTAGTAGTTTTTTGTATGATTGCTTTATTTGTAAATAGTTTAGCGAAAACTAAATATATGGGAATGGGAATCTTCGGATTGATTACTCTATTAATCCTGAAGTCTGGAATGTTAGGCTTAAAACATCCTTTAACAAGTCTTGGCTTTTTACCAAGAATAACATCTAATAATATGGATGGTTTCAATGGAGTTTCAAACTTGTTTAATCATTTAGCAATCTATTGGATAGCTTTCGGGTTACTATTAACGATACTTTCATTTAAAATTTGGAATAGAGGAATTGGTGCGAGTTTTTCTGTAAAAATGAAACAACTTTTTACAAATTGGACAAAATTTCAGAAGTTGAGCATCTCATTTTTAATGATACTCTTTATTGCCTTCGGAAGTTTGATTTTTTACAATGTAAATATTGTTTCTGAGTATAAGAGTTCTAACGATCGATTAGATTTTAGTGAAAACTATGAACGAAAATTCAAGAAATATGAAGAAGTAGAACGATTATATCCAACGTCAATAAAGACAGAAGTTGCTATTTATCCAAAAGACAGAAGTTATACTGTAAGTGCTAATTATGTATTAATAAACCGAAGTGAAAAGCCAATATCACAAGTATTTATAACAGAAAGAAAAACATTAGATACAGCTTATATTGAAAATGCAGATTTAATAAAACACGATGCAGAATTTGGAATCTACCTTTTCAAATTTAAAAAAGCATTGCAACCACTAGATTCCGTTGTGTTTAAATTTCAATTAACAAATAAAGTTGCAGGTTATGAAGAAGATAAATCAATTATAAATAATGGAACTTATATAAATCGTTTTAGCAAGTTTGATCCAATTTTAGGGTATACAACTAGTTTAGAAATTTCAAATCCAAGAGAACGTAAAAAAAGAAACCTACCAGAACGAATAGAAGAAGATGAAAGTTCGGATGCACATATTGTAATGGAAGATGTTAAATATGAAAAAGTAAACTTTGAAACTATTATTTCTACATCAAGTGACCAAACAGCCATTAGTTCTGGGAAATTACTAAAAGAATGGACAAAAAATAATAGAAACTATTTTCATTATAAATCTATCAGAAAAATCACACCAGAAGTAGGTTATTTTTCAGCAAAGTATAAAACGAAGAAGATAAACTATAAAGGTGTTGCTATTGAGCAGTTTTATGATAAAAATCATGATTTTAATATTGATGATATTGAAGAAAGCATAAAACAAACACTAGATTATTGTCAAGAAAATTTTGGAGCATATCAATTTGATCACGTTAGAATGGCTGAAGTTCCTTCACATTGGCCTTTTGGAGGTTTTGCACATCCAGGCGTTATCAGTATGGTTGAAGATAGATTGTATTTGTTGGATGTAAGTGATGAAGAGACTTTTAATGTTGTTGCAAAAAGAACGATTCACGAAGTTGCCCATCAATGGTGGGGACATACATTATCGGCTAAACCAGTTGCAGGAGGTTCTTTATTAGTTGAAGGATTTGCTAAATATACAGAAGCAGTGGTAATGGAAAAAATGTATGGAAAAAGTGCTTTGTACACATTAGCGGAAGACACAAGAATCAGGTATTTTTCGGGAAGATCTTTTGCTTCTGAAATAGAGCCACCAGTTTATAAAGTGGAAGGACAAAGTTTTATCTCTTACGGAAAAGCATTAAACCTACTATTGGCCTTAAGAGATTTAGTAGGAGAGGAGCAAGTGAATAAAGTATTGAAAACGTTAACAGATAACCATAGAAATAGCACCAAATTAGAAGCAACTACGTTAGATTTTTTAAATGAAGTTTATAACGTTACACCAACACATCAACACCATTTAATAGACGATTGGTTTAAAAAAGTAATTACGTATGATTTAGCAATAGAAAACGCTACAACTAAAGAATTACCAAACGGAACTTTTGAAGTTACTGTAAGCGTAAAATCGAAACGCCTTGAAACTTTAGATTCTGGAGAACTAAAACAAATTTCTATTAATGAACCTATTAAAATTGGCGTTTTTACAGCACATCCATCTAATGTGAAGGATGATAGTTCGGTTTTGTATTATGAATCTAGTCAAATCAATAAAGAAATGACTGAAATAAAAATAATCGTAAAAGAAAAGCCAAGCTACATTGCTATAGATCCATACGGAACACGATCTGATGAGAATTTAGTGGATAATTTAATTACATTGTAAAATATTTTTATCAAAAGACAAATTAGATCTACAAATATTATCTAAAATAGAATCTCGATTTTAACTTGGCCTCATAAAATTTTGGGAAAACAATAGGTAAGTGGAACGTAATATTTTAGGGGGTTAGCAATACATATTGTTAGTTTATCTAATTTTTTTTATCAAGGAAAAAAGAAAATAATAAAAGATTTAAAAGTTCTAATCTAGAATTTCTTTTTTACATAATATTAAAAGTAATAAACAAAAGAGGTTTAATAATAGTTCTAATAGAACAAGTGTATAGAAATTTATTTTTCTTAAATTTTATACTCTTGTAGCAAATTGACGAGAATGTCATAGAAAAAAATATTGCAAGATTATTGTTGAATAAACGAATTTCGAAGATTTCTAAATGTTAGCTTTTGTGCGGCTGCAAGCATTGGAAAATTGTGTTTAAAAAAATTACTGCGTAACATAATTATTTTTAAAAAGCAATCGAGCGTTTTTGGCAAGAGGCAATTTAACATAATGTCGAATTATAGCTACAAATTATTATAGTTCGAATGTTTGTTAGAATAACGTATTTAGAAAATGTTATTGAATATTGCCAAATACGAGATTCTACGGAATTATAATTGAGGCTTGTTGACGGATTTTAAAACACCCCAATAACAATGTTTATTGTATGTTCAAGACTTTCTGGGATAGTTTACATAATATAGAATTATAGCTATCAAATAAATCTACAAGTTAATGAGCCGTAATTTCTTTTAACATAATTGTTGACGATATGATTCTAAAGAAGTCATATCTACAATTATGTATAAATAGCCTGAAATACGGCTATACAGAAATTACTGTATATTTGTACTATAATGTTCTGCGTTATGTAACTTTGCTTAGGTAAAAGCGAAGTTAAATTACTACTTTTTCTTATTTTTTTCTTCTCTAATGTTTCTCTACAATGTTAATGGAACACTCTTTTCACGAAACGACGATAGGAGAGAAGTGGAATGTGTGTGGAATGACATAGTATGCCAAATTATAATTTAATTGACATTTTAATGTTTTAGATGCACATTGGCAGTGTTTTATTGACAAAAGCAAATGCAAAAATGCCAAAATGTCTTAAACAGGACATTTGGCACGAATTTTGTATTAAATTTAGCTATTGTTTGTTGCAGTTAAAACAAATAAATTAAACTATAATGGAGGCTTACAACCTTTATTGGTTTTAAAAGTTTGTTTTTATAAGATAATTTTCGACGTTATCAGGGTGCAAATATAAAAATAAATTGTTAATAACAATGTTAAAATAAATATAAATTAAATAAAACGAAAATTGTAGAGAGTTAAAATATATTATCGGTTAAGTAAAGTAAAGCAATAATTGCTTTACAAAATAAGTGTTGACAAAAGTGTCAATGCATAATAATATATAATAAATATTTTTTTACAATGAATATATCAGATTACTTTAAATTAGGATATCAACAAACAAAATTAGATTTTGTTGATATTAGATTAAATACAGACAACTTATTGTTTGTAGACCCAAGATTAATAGAAAGCTTAGAAACTCCTTTAGCAAAAAAAATGCAAAAGCATTTGGAAATTTTTTGGGGTGAATTAATAAAAAATGTTAAGCAAAAATCATTTAAACAAGCAGATTACTTATTATCTGGTTTAAGTGAGCCTAACGAAACAAGATTGGGTTACGCTTTTAGTAAGCATCACGGAAATTCAGTTGGAAATAAATTAAGACAAAGAATATCTAATACAATTTATAATAATATAGCAGTTAAAACTGGCGTTTTAAGTCATTTTGCTGATATAGAGTTATTTTTTGAAGATATTAGTTCTGATAGAATTTCTGACATGACTACCAAAATCATAAAATCTGTTTTAATTGAGTTTACGCAAGAGCAATGTAAGATTCATAATATACCAATGAAGACATTTGTTCAAAAAGACATTTTTGATTGTAATACTTTAAAATGGGTAAATAAGAAAGTTGAACTACCTGAATATTTTGATAAGCCAATTATTTTTGTGCCCAAAAATGTAGTTAGATTAGAAAATACTGCTGGTAAAAATGTGAGTTGCTTTTACAGATATGCAATAAGACAATTTGTTTATAACGATACCAAAATGTTAAAAGATGTGAGTGCTTCAGGTAAAGATGGAAAAATTCTTATCAGAGATATTAAGTCCCAATATCCTTTATCTAAAGAATCTTTAACAAATTGGTCAATCCATTTTGGGAAATTGTTGGTTGATTACAAAACTGACCATTTAAATGGTAGGTTAAGAGTTTTATCAGATGATGAAATAATCGAAATCATATATGATGAAGGTTATTCAAATGTTGGATAGGATTTAAATTTAAATAATGAAAAGCAGGTTTAATAGCCTGCTTTTTTTTGACCTCATAAAATTTAGGTAAAACAATAGGTGAGTGGTGCGTAAATATTTTAGGGGTTTAGTAATAAAGCTTCTTAATAGTTATTAAATACGCAACGGATTTCAAAGCAATTTAAAGAGTAAAAATGTTTCCTAAAATATAGCGTAACGAACCGTAATTGTTTCCAAAATCATATGCAGTCTTGATTTTTTTGTTTCTTTTTTTATCAAGAAAAAAAAAATAAGAACTAATTATATTATTACTCTTTATTAATGCGCTCCAAACCTTTATTTCTTATCTCAGTATAAGTATACTCAAAACCATCACCACTTTTAAGGTCATCAATTAATGCAGTTATAGTCCAGGGATCATTAACTGAATCGTTTGTTTCAAAAAGTTCATAGCAAAATTTTGAATCAAATATTCTATATATATAAGTTCGCGCTAAATCTATTTCATATTTGGCTCTTTTTTTTGTTTTTACATTGCCTTTATGCATGATTGGTTTATTGATAAGATATTCTTTAAAATGATTTTTAGCTTTGTCTAGTTTCTCTTTTATTTCGTTGTTTGTCATATTATTAGGTGTTTAAATTATGTAAATTTACGTCCTTATAAGTAGATGAAAAAAGATGTTAATTTTTTTGTTATGTTTAATCCTATTTTACATAATATTTATAGTTCCAATTAAAAAAAGTTTAAATAGTAACGAAAATAGAACAAGTGCTTAGAATTTTTATTTTCTAAAATTTAAGCTCTTGTGGCAATCCACGAGAATCTCGTAAAAAAATTACAACGAACATTTCCTCGAAAACGCAAATTATAATAATAGTAAAAAGTTAGCTTTTATTTGGCGTTGGCTTTGCGGTTGGAAATTGAGTTTTTAAAAATTAATGCGATAGCATAATTATTTTAAAAAAGCAATCGAGCGCAAAGGCAGCGGAAATTTTACATAACGACTAATTATAGTACAGAAATGGAATTCTGAAGTTTCTTGATAAATTGCGTATTTAAAAAAACTTGAACCATTGTACAGAATATTCAAATTAAACGATAAGTAAAATACTAATGTTTAATTACCCAAGTACAAACGTTTGTTATGAAAACAGCACATACTGGGATATTTTACATAATATTGAATTATAGCTTACACAGGTAACAAACATCATACTTAGTACTAAATGTTGTTTTAATATTGAATCATCCACAGGATTATCCAATATTAAAAGTGTACTATAATGGCCCGCGTTATGTAACTTGAGCTTTGGTTAAAAGCGAAAGTATTTCTATTGTTTCTGAAAAAAAATCTTCTAAAATGTTTCTCTATGATGTTAATGGAACACTCTTTTTACGAAGCGACGATAGGAGAGTAGTGGAATGTGTGTGGAATGGTTTTTAATCAACTAATATTCTATTATTTACGGTTTTTCCCTAAAGATATTTCTGTGAAATTTATTAAATTTTAATATTGATTTATTATACCCGAGTATTGAAAATATTATGGGTGATTATTTAATTTATAAGTATTAATAGATATGAAATTTATTTAAACAAAACATTCTTCACACTTTCCTTGAAGTAATATTTGAGACACATTAACTTTACGATTAGGAATATTAGGAATAAGAATATCCGTCGATAAACAATCTACTTTTCCACAGTCCAAACATTGAAAATGAGGATGAATATCATGATGTTCATCACTAGTACAGCCACTACATTTCGCATACCATTTATGTCCATTTTTACCTAAAAATGAATGCAAAAAACCATCATCTTCTAGCTTGTCTAAAATACGATATATCGTCGTTTTATTCATCTTTAAATGAAGACGTTCTATTAATGTAATTGCTGAAATAGCTGTTGATTGACCTTCAAATTCATCAAGAAGTATTTTAACAGATTTAGTTTTCCTTAAAATTCCCATAATACAAATATAGCACAACTATAGAGTAGAAAAAAATATAACCATATTTATTGCAACTAAGTTGCGTTAGTTGATAATAATACTATATTTGCAACTCAGTTGTATTAATATATTTTTTAATGATAATTACAAACCAAAAATCGGATAACATAGGAGCAATAGCAAGTACACTTTGTCTTATACATTGTATAGCTACACCAATATTATTTATAGCTCAAACGTGTTCTATAACTTGCTGCAGTGCTACACCAATTTGGTGGAGATCTATAGATTATTTTTTCTTAATAATTTCATTCTATGCTATTTACCGTTCTACAAAAACAACAACAAGTAATTGGATAAAACCTGCTTTATGGCTAAGTTGGTTTATGTTATTTATAATTATAATAAATGAAAAAATGGCTTGGTTTAACTTTCCTGAAAGCCTTATATATGTACCAGCATTAATATTAATTGCTTTGCATTTATACAATAGAAAATACTGCCAATGCAAAACCACTAATTGCTGTACAAATGAAAAATAAAGAAGAAATTATAATTACAGGAGATAATCATTTTTCAAAAAGTATAAAAACGCCTTTGCGTTCAGATGCTTTTGATAAATCTGACGATGAAAAAATAGAAAACATCCAACATCATTTTAAAATGATAATGGAAGAAATGGGATTAGATTTAACAGATGATAGCTTATCCGGAACGCCTTATCGTGTTGCAAAAATGTATGTAAAAGAACTGTTTTATGGCTTAAATCCTATCAATATGCCAAAACTTTCAACATTTGAAAATAAGTATAGTTATAAAAAAATGTTAGTAGAACAAAACATCAATATAGACTCTGCTTGCGAACATCATTTTTTACCAATAACCGGGTTTGCTAATGTAGCTTATGTGCCTAATAATAAAGTTATTGGATTGTCTAAAATTAATCGTTTGGTAGATTATTATGCACGTCGACCTCAGGTTCAAGAAAGATTAGTACTTCAAATTTTAAATGACTTACAAGAGGTTCTAGAAACTAAAGATGTTATTGTTTCAATAACCGCAAAACACCTTTGTGTTTCTTCAAGAGGTATAAAAGACCAAAGTAGTTTTACTACAACATTAGAATATGGAGGTTGTTTTTCTGACACAGAAAAGCGTAATGAATTTTTGAAAATAATAGCTCAAGAAAAAGTCTAACTATTTATAACAATATGGAATATAGCAGAAGAAAATTTATTTCTTTTATGGGATTAGCTGGAATTGGTGTGTTTTTAACGCCTAAATTCTTAACAAGTTGTGGTAGTACTACAACTCCAACAGCAGGTTATAATACGCTTACAAATAAAAAAATAGAAGCCCTTAAAACAATTGTTTTAGAAGGTTTAACACCTTCAGATAAAGATGATTTGTTGCTAGCTAATGGACTAAATTATCATACCATTATAAAATGGCAAGATTCAATTAATGAAACAAACACTTTTGGGTTTAATAATGATTTTACTTGCTTTATTCCGTTAGATGAAAATAATCCAAATGATGGATTATTATGGGTAAATCACGAATATGTAAGTCCTCTTTTTGTCTCTAATTTTATAAATTCCGAAGAGAATGAACTTGAAAAAACAAAAGAACAAGTAGATAAAGAGATGTACAATGTTGGTGGTAGTATTGTACGAATTAAACAAGAAAAAGGAGTTTGGTCTGTTGTAAAAAACGATCCGCATAATAGACGTATTACTGCAAAAACACCTATGAAAATAAATTGGGACACACCAATAAAAGGAGCAACCACATTAATAGGTACTAATAGTAATTGCTCTGGCGGAATTACACCTTGGAAGACCTTTATTACCTGCGAAGAAAACTATGATGGTTGTTTTGGAGAAACGGAGTATGATGTAAACAATATAGTAACTCACAGACCAAGTTGGTTAGGTTGGGAAAAAATTTATAATTATCCACCAGAAAATTATGGTTGGGTAGTAGAGGTAAACCCAAAAGACGGAATGGCTCAAAAACATATTGCTTTAGGTCGCTTTGCTCACGAGTGCTGTACGCTATACGAACTAGAGGATAAAAGAGTCGTTGCTTATACAGGAGACGATAAAAATAATGAACATTTATATAAATTTATTTCTTCGAAACCAGGTTCTTTAAAAGAAGGTACGCTTTATGTAGCAGATACTATTAATGGAAAATGGTTAGCCTTAGATTGGGAAAACCAACCGCTTTTAAAAAGTAAATTTAAAGACCAAACAGAAGTATTAATAAGAGTTAGAGAAGCAGCAAAAATATTAGGTGCTACAGCATTAAATAGACCTGAAGATATTGAAATAGATCCTATTACTGGAAATGTTTTTATTTCGCTTACCAATAATAAAACTAAAAACGACTTTCATGGTTCTATATTAAAACTAGAAGAAAATAATGGAGCTTTTGATGCTTTAACTTTTAAAGCTTCTACATATATAGCAGGAGGAGAAGACAATGGTTTCTCTTGTCCAGATAATTTAGCATTCGATTTATCAGGTAATTTATGGATAACTTCAGATATGTCTGGAAATGCTATGAACAAAGCCAACAAACCTTACTTTCCTTTTAAAAACAATAGTTTATTTGTTATTCCTAGGTATGGAAAAGATGCAGGTAAAGTTATTAGAGTTGCCTCAGCACCAAAAGATGCAGAACTTACAGGTCCTTGGTTTTCTCCAGATGGTAAAACACTATTTTTAAGTGTGCAACATCCAGGAGAGCAAACTAAAGATTTAAAAAATCCAACAAGTAAATGGCCTTTTGATAGCGATAATATTCCTAAACCTGCTGTTGTTGCTATTACAGGAGATTTAATTGAAAAAATGAATAAACTAAGTATAATAGAAGCGTAAACATGGAAGCTATAGATATTGATTTTCTTTTAAAGTTATCTCCTTCTAACAAAATATTGAACAAATGAAAAAACTACCTGTAACAGTATTAAGTGGGTTCTTAGGAGCAGGAAAAACCACTTTATTAAACCACGTACTACATAATAAAGAAGGTTTAAAAGTAGCTGTAATTGTTAATGATATGAGTGAAGTAAATATAGACGCTCAATTTATTGAAAATGAAAACACACTTTCTAGAACCGAAGAAAAGTTAGTCGAAATGTCTAATGGTTGTATTTGTTGTACACTTAGAGAAGATCTTATGGTAGAAATAGAAAAACTAGCAAGCCAAAATAAGTTCGATTATCTTCTTATAGAAAGTACAGGAATAAGTGAGCCCATTCCAGTTGCACAAACATTTTCTTTTGAAAGTGAAGACGGAAAAATAGATTTAAGTAAGTTTAGTTATGTAGATACTATGGTAACTGTTGTTGATGCTTATAATTTTTTAAAAGATTTTTCTAGTTCAGATTATCTTACAACAAGGGATTTAACAACTATTAAAAACGATAATAGAACCATTGTAAATTTATTAACCGATCAAATTGAATTTGCTAACGTAATTATTCTTAATAAGATTGATTTGGTTTCAGAAGATCAATTAGAAGAACTTCGTGCTATTATTCAAAAGCTAAATCCAGAAGCAAGTATTATAACAACAGAAAAATCTAAGGTTGTTTTAGAAAGTATTATTAATACAGGATTATTTGATTATGAAAAAGCAGAAGCTTCTGCTGGTTGGATAAAAGAATTGGAAAACGAACATGTTCCAGAAACCGATGAGTATGGTATTAGCTCTATTGTTTTTAAAAGTAAAAAGCCATTTCATCCAGAACGTTTTTTAAACTTTTTAAATACAGATTTTCCACAAAATATTATTAGAAGTAAAGGTTTGTTTTGGTTAGCATCCAGATCTAATGAAGCCTTAATATGGAGTTCGGCAGGAGGTTCTTGTAAAGCAGATTTTGCAGGAGATTGGTGGTGTTCTATGTCTTATGGAGAGCGTATGGGTTCTGCTTCTTTTAACGATAATAAAGAACAAATAGAATCGGAATGGGATGCAGCATATGGAGATAGAAAAATTGAATTAGTATTTATTGGGCAATATCTTGAAAATGAAGAAATAATAGAACAGTTAAATAGCTGTTTAATTACTAAAAATGAAGAAGAACTATGGAAAGAGAAAGCTTTCCCTCAAGAAGATAAATGGCCAATAGCTAGATAAGATTAACAATGGTACAAACCAATGATTTAATATTTCAATATAAAAAAAATGAAACCATTTTCAGTTTCCCTAATATAACTTTAGAACAACAAGAAAATGTACTTGTTTTAGGAAAATCTGGAATAGGAAAAACAACTTTCCTGCACCTTTTGGCAGGTTTATTAAAACCTATAAATGGTAGAGTAGTAGTAGACAATGTAGATGTTAGTACATTATCTAATTCAAAATTAGATGCCTTTAGAGGACAAAATATAGGTATAGTCTTTCAAAAAAAGTATGCCATACCAACCTTAAATGTTATCGAAAATTTAAAAGCTCGCCTTTTTTTTAGCAAAACACCTATTAATAATAAGGCTGTAGATACCTTGTTAAAAGAATTGGGCATATATCAATTTAAAAAAAGTAAAACAAACGAACTTAGTGAAGGACAGTTACAGCGTTTAAGTATTGCGTTAGCTGTTGTACATAAACCAAAGCTTATATTAGCAGATGAACCTACATCTAGCTTAGACGATGATAATTGCAAAATTGTTATTGAATTACTTTTAAAGCAAGCAAAACAAACCAATGCCAATTTAATTGTAATTACACACGACTTTAGAGTTAAATCATACTTCCAAAATAGCATTACATTATGAATATTTGGAATATTACTATACATAACATAAAATCCAAACCATTATATTCATTTCTTAGCATCTTTACGTTATCATTAAGTATTATGCTTCTTTTGGGAATACAGCAATTAAAATTCTCATTTAAAAATCAAATAGAAAATAATTTAGGTAACATAGATTTGGTTATAGGAGCAAAAGGAAGTCCATTGCAACTCGTTTTAGCATCTATATTACATTTAGACAATCCAACAGGAAACATTTCTTATGAAGAAGCAAAAAAAATAGGAACACATCCTATGGTAACATCTGCAGTGCCAATCTCTTATGGCGATAATTATAAAAACTATAGAATTGTAGGTACTACAAAAGAATATATGTCTATTTATAATGCAGAGTTAAATACAGGACGCGCTGTAAAAGCATCTTTAGAAGTTGTTTTAGGAGCAACTGTAGCACAAAAACTTAATCTTAAAATAGGAGATACGTTAGTAAGTGCTCACGGATTAATAGATAATAGTATAGATGTACATTCAGATAAATTAACAATTGTAGGTGTTTTAAAACCAACACAAAAAGTAATAGACCGTTTAATAATTACTAATTTAGAAAGTGTTTGGGATGTGCATGAACATAAACATCACAACCATCATGAAACGCATGAACAACATGAAGATCACAAAGAAATAACATCTTTATTAGTAACTTTTAAAAGTCCTAGAGCATTATTAACCTTTCCTAATAAGGTAAATAAGAGTACAAATATGCAAGCTGCATTGCCAAAATACGAATTAACTAAATTATACGAGTATACTAGTGTTGGTTTTAAAACCATTTCGTGGATCGCTTATATTATTCTTGTAATCTCTTGCCTAACTATTTTTATTAATTTTTATAAAATGGTAAAAGAACGTGCTTTTCATTTGGCCATTCTAAGAACCTATGGAGCTACTAATTTTCAGCTTATTAAAACACTTATATACGAAGCTTTATTTATAGTATTTATAGCATTTTTAACAGGTGTTTTATTAGTTAAAATTGGCATGTATTTTGTCTTAAACACTATGCAAACAAACGTTCAGCCTAACATACTTAAAGAATTGCCTTTTCAAAATATATTAGAAATAGCAATGCTTATTCTTTCCATGGTGATTGTATCTGTTACAGTTGCTATATATCCATTATTAAGTATGAATATTTCAACAATTTTAAGCCATGAGAAATAATTTTTTATTTTTAATATTACTTTTTTTAACTAGCACTTTATCTTTTAGTCAGCAAAAAATTACTTGGCAAAATTTATCTAAAGTTACTTATACAGAAAAGTTTTTCCCTTTATACGATGAGTATTTTAAGTATCCTGAATTTTCACTTTCCGTAAAAAAATTAGAAGGAAAGCAAATAACTATAACAGGTTATTTTTTAAATATATCTCCAGAAGACAATTTATTTATCTTATCAAAAGGACCAATGTCATCTTGTTTTTTCTGTGGTCAAGGAGGTCCTGAAACAACTATTGAACTTCAATTTTCTAATAAATCAAATTTTAAAACCGATAATATAGTCGCAATAACTGGAACATTAAAACTAAACAAAGATGATGTTGAGCATTTTAATTATATTTTAAATGAATGTACAGGAGTGTTAGTGAAGTAAAAGGCTCGGGAAATTAAGAATTACAAAAGCGAAGGTGAAATTACATAAAAACTATATATCAGAAGTTTAAAACATAAAAAACATGGAAGCTATTATTACCGTTGTTGGTTTTTTAGGGGCAGGTAAAACTACATTATTAAAATATTTGTTAGAAAAATTTGCTAATAACGGCTGGAACCCTTTTGTTATTCTTAACGATTATGAAAATGCAAATATGGACGCTCAACAATTTGCTAAGCATATTGAATTAAACCGTATTAAGCCTTTAAGCGGTAGTTGTATTTGTTGTAGCGGTATCGTTGAACTTAGAAATACGGTAAACAGAATTCCTGAAAGAAAAAATGGAATTACTTTAATCGAAGCTAACGGAACATCTGATGCGTGTTCGTTAATGGAATTTTTGGGTGTTGGTCTTCATGATCGGTTTTTGCCACCAATTCAAATTTCGGTGGTTGATGTTAAAAATTGGCAACAACGAGGCGAACATAATGAGCTCGAAGCAAATCAAATTCAGGTGTCCTCATTATTGGTTTTAACACATATTGAAGATGTAACTGAAAGTCGAAAAACTCAAGTAGTTAATGACATAAAACAACTGAATCCAATAGCTAAAATATTAACTATAGCCGATTTGGATGTTTTATTACTTCCTGAGTTACTACCATCTAAAAATACAGCAAAGAAATTCGACCATCAAAAAGCACATTGGGCTTCTTGTTCTGTAGATTTATCAGACTTACCAAACACAACCTGTATTCATACTATTTGTTCTGCATTACCTAAAAGTATTCTTAGAGTAAAAGGTTGCACTAAAATTAAGGGCGATAGCAATTACACTTATTTTGAACGTACTCCAGATGGTAAAGTATTTATACGTCCATTTAATGGAATTCCTATAACAGGTTCAAAACTACTTAGTATTGGTCCTGGGAGTAAACCTTCTGTACTTGAAAATGTAATAAAAGAAAGTATTACTTCGGCTTTACTTTAATAATTGATATAATACCAAATGAAATTTAAAATGAGTCCTAAATAATTTGAATTATGTTGCTCTTAAATGAATAATAAAATTCAATCATAGCCTTAGCTACGGTTTCATTTTATGGTGAAATAAAAGTGCGGTAGAAACGAATTATAAGGCTCGTTTTAATGTTTATTTGGTATAAGGTGTATAGGCATACCCTAAGTTCAAAGTTTTGACCATTTCAATGTTCCTAAAAAAAACAATTTAAAATAGCTAATGCAACTCAGTTGCATTTAATAAATTTAACCTATTTTTGGGCTTCACTAAATAAAAGATATGAATAGCCAGTATTTACGTTCAACATCCGATTTGGAGCTTTCAATTCTCATAAAGTACGAGAAAGTAGCCAATTCTTTAGTATAAAGTCACGTAATACTTGACAAAACAATTTTTGAATGCCATTCAGAATGA
This sequence comes from Olleya sp. HaHaR_3_96, assembly GCF_019278545.1. NCBI lineage: Bacteria > Pseudomonadati > Bacteroidota > Flavobacteriia > Flavobacteriales > Flavobacteriaceae > Olleya > Olleya sp. HaHaR_3_96. Next base: position 2,849,179 of record NZ_CP058987.1, on the reverse strand, counting down.
AACGACATTTTCTAATATTATTATTTTTATTCATTGGGTCATCATTACTAATGGCTCAAAAACAAACATGCGCTTATTCCCTTAGTGGAAAGGTATTGGATGCCAATACAGAAGCTCCTATTCCTAATGCTGTGATTAAAGTTAAGGGCATAGAAAAATACACCACCACTAATGTTGAAGGTAATTTTAAAATAGATAATCTATGTACAAAAAATAATATCCTTATTATTTCATGCTTAGGCTATACGAATTCGACAAAAGACCATGAACACGATTCAGCCATACACTTTTATTTAACCCAAGAGGTTACAGGATTGAACGAAGTAATCATTCAAGCGAAACGAGCTAAAGAAAAAGGTACTGAAACAATTTCGCAAGTTACAATTGGAAAGCGGGAAATTACCAGCAATCCAACCCAATCATTGGCAGCCGCCTTATCACAACAACAGGGAGTAACATTTACATCAACCGGTACTAATGTACAATTACCTGTTATTCATGGTTTGTATGGCAATCGAATCTTAGTATTGAATAATGGCCTAAAACATGGCTTTCAAAATTGGGGTACCGATCATGCTCCAGAAATAGACGTTGCTTCGGCAAACAGTATTACCGTAATAAAAGGTGCAGCTGGTGTACGGTATGGCTCTGAAGCCTTAGGAGGCGCCATTATTATTGAACCCAATCCATTACTATTAAACAATCCATTTTATGCAGAACTAAGTACGGGCTACCAAACCAATGGCAAAGGCTACAATGCCAATTTTGAAATTGGAAACGGAACTGAAAATTGGAGTTATTTTGCAAACGGAAATTATACCAGAATAGGAGATCGCAAAACACCCGATTACAGTTTAACCAATTCTGGAAAAGAAGAAAAAGCGTTTAGTTTTGGTGTTCTTCGGCATTTAGACCAATGGGATTTCAAGTTGAACTATAGTTTTGTTGACCAAAATCTAGCACTCTTACGCGCTTCTATCGCCAATAGTCCAGATTCGTTTATTCGAGCTATTAATTCAAACGAACCTATTATTATAAACCCGTTTTCTTATGATATTAATGAACCTAATCAAATAACCCAACACCATTTGGCAAAGGCTGAAATCAATTGGTGGTACGCCCAAGGCGCAAAGCTTACATTAATTGGAGGTGTGCAATTAAACAAAAGAAAGGAATTTGATGTCCGTAGAAATGCAGAGCTGCCTATTATTGATCTCGATTTGATTACCTATGACTATCAACTGGAATGGAAACATCCCAAATGGAATGGATTAAAGGGTTTGCTTGGTGTTCAATATTTTAGTCAAAACAACGACAATAACCCAGGTACCCAAACCACTCCGTATATCCCCAACTACAATACAGATAGGTTTAGTGCTTTTGCGGTTGAAAGCCGAACATTTGGAAAAAATATGATTGAAGCTGGGCTACGTTTTGACTATGAAACCAATGATGTACGAGGTAGAGAAACCAATCAAGATATTTTTAGAGACAACTATACTTTTACCAATTTTACCGGATCATTGGGTTATGTTCGGCAACTTTCCGAAAATAGCACTTTTAGAACAAATATAGGAACTGCATGGCGCACTCCAAATATGGAAGAACTGTTTGGTTATGGACAACATGGTTTTAAAACAACCTTTGGGTTGTTGCGATTCACGGATTCCAATGGCCAACTGAGTACCGACGAAATTATCCCTTTAGATCAAAGTAATGTGAACCCAGAAAGAGGCTATAAATTCATCAATGAATTTCAAACTAATAAAAATGGAAACACCCATAACATAACGGTGTATTCACATTTTATAGAAAATTATGTTTTTGATCGGCCCATTGGAGTTTTCGGAACGATACGTGGCCCAATGCCTGCATTTATTTTCGATCAAGTCGATGCGTTGTTCTTAGGCGCAGATTACAGTTGGAAAAAAGAATGGACGGATAATATTTCAAGTGTTTTTGGCGCAAGCTACTTATGGTCCATAAATGTAGGTGATAATGTGCCTTTAATCAACCAACCACCGGTTTCGACAAATGTTAATCTGAAATGGAACCAAGGCAACGTATGGTTATTTGATTCTTCTAAATGGTCGATTCGTCCTAGTTATACCTTTCGACAATTTCAAGCACCACGTACAATTACACCCGAAAGTTTGGTTGATGGATCTGTGGAGCTTACAACAAACTCTGAAATATTTGACTTTGCAGCGGCAACTGGTGGGTATTTTCTACTTGATCTGTCATGGAACTTTAAGTGGAAAAACCTCAATGGAGGTATTACGGTTCAAAACCTCTTTAATAAGGCTTATCGGGATTACTTAAATGAAAATCGCTATTTCGCCGATGAATCTGGTAGAAATTTACTTTTTACACTAAAATATACTCTTAAAACAAATACTAAAAATGAATATAAAAAACGCCACTAAATACAGAGCTATGGCAACTAGGCCGCCTTGAGTTTTGAAGATTTCTATAGTACCATTCAATAAAATTAAAACAATACAATAAAATTAAAAAAAAGAAAGATGAAAACAATGAATCCATTTAAAAATTTACATTTATTAGCCATTTTATTTTCAGCTATTACCATTGTTGGTTGTAGTAATGATGATGATGCCGCACCGCAAGTAGAAAATGTAGTAGAAGTATTTACAGATGTTACCCTTACTTTCACGAATACGGCTGATGCTAGTGACGTGGTAAGTGCTTCCGCTCAAGACCCAGACGGAACAGGTATACAAGAATTACAAATCTTGGATGCTATTACACTTGCTCCCGATACCGAATATATATTAACCTATGAAATTCTAAATGCTCTAAATCCAGCAGACATTGAAAATATTGGCAACGAAATCCTTGAGGAAGACAATGAGCATCAGTTCTTCTTTAGTTTCACGGAAGACGTCTTTGCCAATCCTACTGGAAACGGTAATATAGATACAGCTGCAGACCCAATAAATTACAACGATCAGGATGAAAATGGTAATCCGGTCGGTTTGTCCTCTACTTGGACAACCTCTAGTGCAACATCTTCTGGAGAATCATTCACTGTTAGGTTGCAGCACCAGCCAGATGTTAAAACAGCTACATCTGGCTCCAATGATGGTGATACCGATTTTACTTTAACCTTTGTCTTGAATATTCAATAAACAATTTTTGTATTTAATCTCCCACCTTGTTCGCTATGAACAAGCGAGGGAGATTTCTACAATGTTTTATGAGTATATATATTTTAAGAAATAAGGTTTTGATAACAAAAAACTTCCTATTTAGGAGGTGGTGGAAAGTTTGTAATACCAAATTCTAGCCAAAAGAACCAAATAGCGTGTAAATAAACTTTTGCCTTAGGCATATAAAGTATTTTAAACCTACAATTATGATTTACACCTAAAAATACATAACAGCGAAAAAAAGGCTTAAGCCTAAAATAAAAAAGATAATACTTAACATCCATAATAAAAGAATTTAAAGTTAAATCTTAGCAATAGCGCCAAGGATAGCCGATTCCCTTGTTTTGAATGAGTCAAATGCAACGGATAAAGCGGTTTAAGGCGCGTTGGATGAAGCGTTGGCTAAATAGCTTTAGTTTATTTACCCTTGCATTTCACGAACCGAAAAACATAACTTTGGTGTTACTTGTGCGCGCATCAAAAACATTAAATAAGTTCTAATGTTGAATAGAAGCAAGATGTTAAAAAGACCTCATAAAATTTTGGTAAAACAATAAGTTGAAGTGAGCGTTCATGTTTTAGGCTATACAAATGCAATTATCCTGTGGATGATTGTAATTGGATACAACACTTTAATAAATGATAGTTTCAAATTGTATTTAACTAAAAATGTACACTGTACATTTTCTTAACGCCAAATAGTCTAAAATATAGCGTAAAGAGCCGTAATTGTTTCCAAAAGTTTATGCAGTCTTGAATTTTTGTTTCTTTTGTTTCAAGACAAAAGATATTATTAAAATTTAAAGACTTCAAAACATTAATTTCTATTTTACATAATGTAAATAGTTGCAATTAAAAAAAGATGAATAGTAACTAGAATATAGTAAGTGCTTAGAATTTTTATTTTACTCACAGGTTTAATTATTTGCAGAAACTTCAAATGTGTTGGTGAATCTCCTAAAAAGTCGATTTCTAAAAATTTAAGCTCTTACGGAAAGCTACGAGAATCATGTGATTTTTTTTATTATGTAATATTAATGAATCTGCGAATTTTGTAACGAAGCAAAAGTCTAGCTTTTAAATCGCGCTGGCATGCGGTTGGAAATTGTGTTTAGAATAAATTGCCGAAGCAATTTGATTATAAAAAACAATCGAGCGCATAGGCAGCGGATATTTTACATAACGACTAATTATAGTACAAAAATGGAATTCTGAACATTCTCGTAATTCGTTTATTTAAAAAATGTTGAGCAATTGTACAGAATATAAAAGTTATGACAAAGGTTTAATTGACTTGTAACGAATGTTTAAAGACCCAATTACAAACGTTTATTATGAAATATAAGACATCGTGGGATATTTTACATAATATTGAATTATAGCTATCTAATTGTATTACATATAATTTGTGCTATAATGTTCTGCGTTATGTAACTTTGCTTTGGTAAAAGCGAAGTTTAAACTTCTACATTTTCTTATTTTTTTCTTCTAAAATGTTTCTCTACAATGTTAATGGAACACTCTTTTTACGAAACGACGATAGGAGAGAAGTGGAATGTGTGTGGAATGGAAATTTAAGCCAGTAATTTATTTAATTCTGGTGGAACCAATAAAATCACTTGTAATTACATCTTTAATTATGTCAAATATCAATTGAAAACACAATAGTATAGGTTACATTAAAGATTAGTCTTCCTAAACGTATTGGGAGACATGTGTTTTATCATTTTAAATTGTCTATTAAAATTAGAAGTGTTGTTAAATCCCGATTTAAAAGCAATGTCGTTAATAGATAAATCCTTGTCAGTACTTAATAATTTACAAGCATTTTCAACTCGTAATTCAATTAAAAAACTAACAAACGTTTTGTTCGTTCGCTTTTTAAAATATTTACAAAACGCATTTTTTGTCATATTAGCAACGCTTGCAACATCATCCAAGGTTATATTTTGATACGCGTTTTCTAATGTAAAATCAAATACATTTCGCATCCTTTTTCCTTCAAGATCAGAATATTTTTTAGTGTAAACAAAATTAGAAAGCGGTTGGTATTTGGACACCGATATAATTTTTAAAATTTCTAATAACAAAATAAAACGCTCTAATTTTGACGCTGTTTTAAGTTTAAAAAAGGCGTCAATAATAGCATTCTTATTTGTTTGTACTACTAACCCTTGCGAGAAATTTGTAAAGCAATGGTTAATTTCTGCAAAGTCATTTAAATCAAAAAAAGTATCTCCAAAAGAAGATGCTGTAAAAAACAGACTCAACATTTTAGAGTCGCTTACTGCATTTTTATCACTTTTAAAAGCATGAGGTAAATTGCTTCCAATAACAAAAATATCATTTTCAGCAAAGCTAGAAATACGATCACCAACCAATAAAGTACCATTCCCTTTTTCAATAAAACTTATTTGAATTTCGTCATGTTGGTGCAGTTTATCATAAAACACCAATTCAATATCTTCTTGATAAATCAAGGCGTTATTTTCTGGTTTAGGAATTTTAAAGGGTAAAACTTTCATTTCAAATAGTTGTATTTTAATCTAAAATTATTCAATAATACAAAATTATGTGTTATTAAGGATAATATAGTATCTAAAGTGAGTAATTTAATCTTATTTTAATATTTGTTAACTCTTTAATTTTACTAACATTAAAAATAGAATTATGAGTATACAATGGAATGGCGTAATGCCAGCTGTGTTTACATGGTTGAAGGAGTCAAAATCTGGCGCTCTTGAAATTGACTTTGAAGCAACACAAAAACAGGCTGCAGGTATTTTAAAGGTTCAAGGAAAGGGCGGAAGCAGAATGAGCGGACTTGTCGGTTCTGGAACACTGGGTGAGAATAGCTACCTGAGCACCAAGCAGCGTCTTTCTTTACTTAAATCCCTTTCTGAGGTTGCTAAAGAATACAATGTCCCGTTGATTAGCGGAGCAGCAGCAGAAACTAAGGAAGAACTTGCTAAAATTGTTGAAGGACTTGCAACAGTTGGAGTTGATACAGTCATGGTTATGCCACCAAAAACTAAGGCGATTCCTTCTGAAAAAGAAATGTATGAGTACTATGCACTTTCTGAAGCGACTGCAAAAGATGTAGGCGTAACAATTATGCCTTATAACAATCCTGATGCAGCCGGTTATCATGCGCTCTCAACAGACCTTCTTAAAAGACTTTCTGTTCTTCCTAAGGTAACTGCTCTTAAAATATCGACTATAGATGTTTCAATTATTGAAACCTTGATGTTAGAGAACAAAGATTTAAAAGTTTTGGCTGGAGTAGACACAGTAACTGTATATGCAGGACTTGCTGGAGCAAGTGGTGGCATTACAGGTGTAGGTACTATCTTCCCAAAAGCAAGTGTTACTATGCAGGAGTATGTTTTAAATGGAGAATGGGCTGAGGCATACAAAATTTCTCAGGCTTTAAATTCATTATCGTATCTGGATGCTCAGCCACTGCTTATGGAATATCTTAAGCTTGCTATGGGAATTCATCATAATGATGTTGCTGGAGGGCTTCGTACTTTTGGTAAGAAATTAACGCAACAGCAAATTGATGATGTACGTGCAAGATATATTCTGGCAAAAGAAAGACTTGAAGTTCTGGACTTAATAGGGTAAGCCTTTCAAATATTCAAAAAAGAGAAAGCTTTGTTTTTAAAGAAGGTAAAATATAGACATTAAAACACGTTTATCATAATTTTAGAGATGATTTTGAGAAAAGGTTTTTCATCTCAAGCTATTATTGCAAAATATCGATAATCAAAAAAAGGTAGCTTACAAACCAGTAAAATTGAAAAAACATTTAAAAAATTAGTAAAGATGATATCAGGAAAAAACTTTATAGGCAATCAATTATCTGCCAACGGAACCAAAACATATAAAACTTTTAATCCGGAATTAAATACAGAGAATGCTATTGTTTTTACAGAAGCAACAGCTCAAGAAATTGATGATGCAGTAAATTTAGCAGCATCAGCTTTTAAAGAATTTAGAGCAGTTTCTGGAATTAAAAAAGCCGAATTTTTAAACGCAATTGCAGATGAAATTTTAGCACTAAACGATGTATTAGTCAAAACATATTGCTCAGAAACGGGTTTGCCAGAAGGAAGAGCAAAAGGAGAAAGAGGAAGAACAATTGGACAATTACGAAGCTTTGCAAATTTAGTAGCAGAAGGATCTTGGGTTGAAGCAACAATAGATACAGCACAACCTAATAGAGAGCCAATGCCAAGATCCGACATTAGAAAAATGTTAATTCCTTTAGGTCCAGTTGTCGTTTTTGGCGCAAGTAATTTTCCTTTAGCCTATTCTACAGCTGGTGGAGACACAGCAGCAGCTTTAGCTTCAGGTTGTCCAGTAATTGTAAAATCGCATCCAATGCATTCTGGAACAGGAGCATTAGTAGCATCTGCAATTATTAAAGCAGCTGAAAAAACAGGAATGCCAAATGGTGTGTTTTCTAATTTAAATTCTAGCGGAATAGAAGTTGGGCAACAATTAGTGGCACACCCAAAAGTAAAAGCAGTTGGTTTTACAGGAAGCATAAAAGGAGGAAGAGCCTTATTAGATTTAGCTTCAAAAAGAGCAGAGCCAATTCCTGTTTTTGCAGAAATGGGAAGTATAAATCCGGTTATAATTTTGCCAAAAGCATTAGAAAATATACAAGCAGACATTGCTAAAACGTATGCAAGTTCTATCACTTTAGGGACTGGTCAATTTTGTACAAATCCTGGATTATTATTAGGTATTAAAAGCGACGCTTTAACAAGCTTTATAAATAATGTATCGGAAGAAATTACTAAAATAAATCCGTCATGTATGTTGCATCCAAATATTAAAAAAGGATACATCAGTAATAAAGAAAAAGTAGTGTCGCAAGCTAACGTTACAGTAACAGCAAACTATACATTAGACCTTCAAAATAATTATGCAGCACAAGCTATTGTTACTGTCCATGGAAAAACATTTTTAGAAAATCCGACATTACATTTAGAAGTTTTTGGACCTTTTTCTATGATTGTCCAATGTGAAAACGCATCAGAATTAGAAACCATTATCGCTAGTTTAGAAGGGCAATTAACAGGAACTGTAATTTCTGATGCCAATGAAGTTGCTAACTATTCAGCAGTAATTGCTGCACTACAAAATAGAGTGGGACGTATTATTTTTAACGGAGTTCCAACAGGAGTAGAGGTTTGCGAATCTATGGTACATGGAGGTCCATATCCTGCGTCTACAGATAGTAGGTTTACAGCAGTTGGAATAGGTTCTATAAAACGTTGGGTACGTCCGTTTAGTTATCAAGATTGGCCAAATAATTTGTTGCCAAATGAATTAAAAAACGATAATCCTTCCAATATTTTTAGGGTTATTGATGGATTAAGAACAAAAAATTAAGAAATGAGTAAGCACACGTTTGTTTGTATAGATGCTCATACTTGCGGAAACCCTGTTAGAGTTATAAAAAGTGGAGGTCCTAAATTAATTGGAAATACCATGAGCGAAAAACGACTTCATTTTTTAAAAGAATTCGATTGGATCAGAAAAGGGTTAATGTTTGAGCCTCGAGGACATGATATGATGAGTGGTAGCATCTTGTATCCACCACATAATCCAGAAAATGACTTTGCTATTTTATTTGTTGAAACATCAGGTTGCTTACCAATGTGTGGACATGGTACAATTGGTACCATTACAATTGCAATTGAAGAGGGTTTAATACAACCCAAAATTCCAGGGAAAATTAAAATGGAAGCGCCTGCTGGTTTAGTAGAAATTGAATACAAGCAAGTAAACAATAAAGTAGAATGGGTAAAACTTACTAATGTAAAAAGTTATTTAGCTGCTCAAGAGTTAACAATAGATTGTCCAGAATTAGGAGAGATTACGTTTGATGTTGCTTATGGCGGAAATTATTATGCCATAGTAGATCCTCAGAAAAACTTCTCTGGTGTTCATAATTTTACAGCGTCCAAGATTATTCAATATTCTCAAATAGTGCGTAACAGAATTAACGAAAAATATCCTAATCAATTTGTGCATCCAGAAAATGAAACCATAAAAAATGTAACGCATATGTTGTGGACAGGTAATCCTATAGACCCAACATCATCAGGAAGAAATGCAGTGTTTTATGGAGACAAAGCTATCGATAGAAGTCCTTGTGGAACTGGTACTTCTGCTAGATTAGCACAATTGTATGCCAAAGGAAAATTAAAAATTGATGAGCCTTTTATACACGAAAGCTTTATTGGTAGTAAATTTATAGGACGTGTTGAAAAAGAAACCATTTTGGATGGTAAACTAGCCATAATACCAAGCATTCAAGGATGGGCAAAAGTTTTTGGGCACAATACTATTACTATTGATGATCAAGATGATCCTTATGCACATGGTTTCCAAGTAATTTAATATGAATAAAAACGTAATAATCATTGGTGGAGGAATAATAGGTTTAAGTACAGCTTATTATCTTTTAGAAGAAGGCCATCAAGTAACAATAATTGATAAATCTAATTTCTCAAGCGGTGCATCTTATGTTAATGCGGGCTATATAACACCTAGTCATTTTATTCCGTTAGCAGCTCCAGGAATGATTAATAAAGGGATTAAGTGGATGTTTAATCCAACTAGTCCTTTTTATATTAAACCGCGTTTAAATGCAGATTTTTTAAAATGGACTTGGGCATTTAAAAAATCGGCTACTGCGTCTAAAGTAGAAAAAGCAATTCCAGTAATTAAAGCTATTAATATTTTAAGTCGAGATTTATACGAAGCTATTAAAGCATCTAACGCGTTTAATTTTCATTATGAACGTAAAGGTTTATTAATGTGCTATCAATCTGATAAGGTTGGTGAAGCAGAATGGAAGATTGGTAAACGTGGAATTGAAGAAGGTTTAGGTGTTAAAAATTTAACTAAAAAAGAAGTCGATGTTCTAGAGCCAAATGCAAACCTGAATATTAAAGGCGCTATTTATTTTGATTCGGATGCACATATGACTCCAACAGATTTTATGCCAGAAATGGTAAAGTATTTAAAGACAAAAGGCGTTATTTTTTATGCTAATGAAGACGTAAAAGATATTGAAGTAACAAATGGAACAGTTTCAAAAATAATAACAAACAAACAAGAATTAAAAGCAGATGAAGTTGTTTTAGCAGCAGGAAGTTGGAGCCCATTATTGACTAAAAAACTAGGGTTACAAATTCCAATACAAGCAGGAAAAGGATACAGAATTAATGTAAACAGAGAAACAGGAATTACAATTCCCGCAATACTATGCGAAGCAAAAGTAGCAGTTACTCCAATGCAAGGATTTACACGTTTTGCTGGCACAATGGAAATCGCTGGAATCAATCATAATATTAATCCAATTAGAGTACAAACTATTGCCAATGCAGCAAAGAATTATTATACTAATTTGAATATTTCTGAAGTAGAAAAAGAAGCTGCAGATTGTGGTTTAAGACCTTGTTCTCCAGATGGTTTACCTTATATTGGCAAATCATCTAAGTGTACTAATTTAACAATCGCAACTGGTCATGCAATGATGGGTTGGAGTTTAGGACCAGCAACAGGGAAGTTAGTTTCCGAAATAATTTCAGAAAAAAAGACTACTTTAGATTTAAGTCCATTTAATCCAGACAGAAAATTTTAATATGAGATACGAGTCAATTCCCAATAATATATTCCAAAATAATAGAAAGAATTTTATTTCTAAAATGGAACCAAATACCATTGCAATTATTACTTCAAATGATGTAAAGCATAATAATGCAGATGATGTTATGGGCTTTGCGCAAAACAATGACCTATTTTATTTATCAGGAATAGATCAAGAAGACACTATTTTAGTGCTATATCCTGATGCTTATAAAGAAGAAAATCGTGCCATTCTATTTGTAAAAGAAACGAACGAACAAATTAAAATCTGGGATGGCGAAAAATTAACCAAAGAACAAGCAACAGAAGTTTCTGGAATACAAAGAGTAGCATGGATTCAAGATTTTGAAATGGCGCTACAATACATGGCTTTTGAAGCAGATGGTTTTTATTTAGGACATAATGAACATCTAAAACGTGTTACAAAAGACCAAGAAACACAACAAGATAGAATGATACAATGGTGTAAAGAAAAATACCCTTTACATGATTATTATAGAGCTGCAAAAATAACTAGAGATTTAAGACCAATTAAATCTGAAGAAGAAATTTTATTAATGCAAAAAGCAGTAAATATAAGTATTGAAAGCTTTAAACGTGTTTTAAAAACATGTAAACCAGACATAAAAGAATATGAGTTGGAAGCAGAATTAACCTATAATTTAATTAAATCTGGTGCCACAAGACATGCTTTTAAGCCTATTGTAGCTTCAGGTATAAACGCTTGTGCATTGCATTATAACACCAATGATGCTATCTGTAAAGATGACGACATGATATTGTTAGATTTTGGTGTTTGCTATGCAAATTATAATAGTGATACTACACGTTGTTTTCCTGTAAACGGAAAATTTACTAAAAGACAAAAAGAAGTATATTTATCTGTTTTATATTGCTTAAAAGAAGGGAGTAAACTTTTAAAACCTGGAGTCTTACCAGTAGATTACGAAAAAAGCATGGCAACTTTAGTCGAAAACGAACTTATAAAATTGGGATTACTAAATGCTAGAGAAGTAGCAGATCAAGATCCTAAAAAACCATTATATAAAAAGTACTTTATGCATGGAACCGCTCACCATATTGGGTTAGATGTACATGATGTTGGTTTATATTCTCGTGCTTTAGAAGCAGGAATGGTACTTACTTGCGAACCTGGAATTTATATTCCAGAAGAAGGTATTGGTTGTAGATTAGAAAATGATTATCTAATAACAACTCAAGGAAATATTAATTTAACTGAAGCAATGCCAATTGAAATTAAAGAGATTGAGGCTTTAATGAATAATTAAAAAATAATATGATAGGAATAGGAGGATCCACTATAAAAGCAGAATTAGAGGCCATTAAACCGATAGCACATGTAGTGCAACCAATACAAAAAGAAGAATTTCAGCAAAGAATTGATAAAGCGTGTCAATTAATGCAAGACCAAAATAGACCAGCATTGTACTTACATTCTGGCACAAACTTATTCTATTTTACAGGAATGAAATGGAATGCAAGTGAGCGAATGGTTGGTGCTTTATTATTTCCAAATGGCAAGCTAGTTTATATAGCTCCAGAATTTGAAAAAGGAACAATTTTAGATTTTATGCTAATTGAAGGAGATGTAAAATGCTGGGAAGAACATGAATCCCCTTATACATTATTTGTAGAAATAGTAAAAGAGAATGGAGTAGAAGCAGGCGAAATCTCTATAGATGAAGCAACGCCATTTTTTGTTTTTGATGGTATTAGAAATTGTCAAGAGACATACACGCTAGTAAATGCAAAACCTATTACTGCAGGATGCAGAATGATTAAATCTGCTTCAGAAATTGCTATCATGCAACATGCCATGAATATTACATTAGAAGTACATAAAGCAGTCGCAAGAATTTTAAGGGTAGGTATTTCAGCAAAAGAAGTTTCAGATTTTATAAATGACGCACACGTAAAACATGGAGTGACTTCAGGATCTTATTTCTGTATTGTGTTGTTTGGTGTAGATTCCTCTTATCCGCATGGCGTAAAATCGCCCAAAGATTTAGAAGAAAATGAGATCGTTTTAATAGATACTGGTTGTATGTTACATGACTATATTTCGGACATTACAAGAACCTATGTTTTTGGAAAAGCAAATGAAGAACAAACACGTATTTGGACTATAGAAAAAGAAACACAACAAGCCGCTTTTAATGCAGCACAACTAGGAAATACATGTGCTGATGTTGATAATGCCTCTAGAGTTGTACTAGAGTCTCATGGTCTAGGACCGGATTATAAATTACCAGGATTACCACATAGAACAGGTCATGGAATTGGTTTAGGAATTCATGAATGGCCCTATATTGTTAGAAACGATCACACGGTTTTAACATCAGGAATGACATTTAGTAACGAACCTATGATTTGCGTTCCAGATAAATTTGGAATTAGATTAGAAGATCATATTTACATGACAAATGTTGGTCCAAAATGGTTTACAAAACCAATGCATAGTATCGAAAACCCGTTTGGAATAGTCATCTAAAATTTTATTCTGTCTATTTTATCGCATACGCGAATTTTATAAGTGTAATAAAGATTAGCTTTTATTTTCTCACTAGTTAGCTATGGCTAATTGTGTGTAAATTGTAGTTCTGAAGTTTCTTGACAATCACGTATTTAAAAAACTTGAACCATTGTACAGAATATTCAATTTACACGACAAGCAAAATACTAATATTTAATTACCCAAGTACAAACGTTTCTTATGAAACAACACATACTGGGATATTTTAAATAATGACAAATTATGGCTACAAATGTATAGTTACAATGTTTCTTAGAATTGCTTATTTAAAAAATGTTGAACCATTGTACAGAATACTCAAATTAAACGAAATGCTAAAAGCTAATGTTCAATGACCCGAGTACTACAGCTTATTGTATTTACTGAACTTTCTGGGATATTTTACATAATATAGAATTATAGCTATCTAATGGATGAAATACATTTGTACTATAATTTATATTATGTAAAATAGACTTTATTAAACAATATTATACGCCTTCACTCATAGTATTTATCCTATTTCGTAAAATTCCCTATTACTGATATTATCAAATAATCTAATTTCACGAATAGCATCCAAGAATTAGAACCGTTTAAAGCCAAACATGTTGTTGTCCCATTAGAGAAATTATACGATGACCATTTTTTTAGAGCGTCACTTCAGAATACTTGATATAGTGCATAAAAAAGTCCAACAATTAGTGTTGGACTTTTTATTTACTTAGTATTTTCCTTTATTAATTTATAATGTCCCCGTTGGCCCGGAATTCGACATCTTTATTTTTCCCTTTCTGTTTAAACTCAACATCATAGAATTCGCCCTTAGAGGCACTTTGCACATGTTCTACTTCAGTAATGTCCTCACTACCATACTCTGTTTTAATACTAGTTCTTATGGCTTTAGGTAAGTCTCCTTTTTTAATACTGTTTTCGGTTTCAATCCAATGCCCATTAGGGCTAAAATCGGCTCTATATTTCACGCCTTCGTCTTTAAAATGAGCTTCAAAATTACCATGGGCATCAGTTTCCCAATCGGGATCATTTTCTCCAGGATACTTAGCTTCAAACGCATCCTCAACATCTTTAGGTACTTGCCCGTGAACTATATTTTGACAACTAAAAGCCATTACTACGATAATTATATATTGTAACTGTTTCATCTTTATTTCTGTATTAAGTTAATGGATACCACCTGGATTTCGCTATAAATATTATCAGATGTGGTTTCATTTAATTTAAGATTAAATGTAGCACCTAGGTGCCTATTGTTATCTAAATTGTAAGTATCCAATACTTTACTCGCGCTGATATCTTCAATAAGAATCGTGTTATCATTATTATCTGTGAAATAGTAAATTTGGCCATGGTAGCCATCAAAAACAACTTGTTTGGTTGTTTCTTTGGTATTTGAATGAGTAATGTTATCTGAATTTACAGCTATTGTAGAAGCAAAAAACAGACTAAATAATATACTTATAAGCTTCATAATTTCAAGTTTTAGTGATTATTAATTGTTTTACAAAGATGACCACTAACCTTACTATTTACATTACACAATTATTAGTGCGTGTTACAAGATTTACATCTAAATAGCACAGAAACAAAAAAAGCACAATGTTAAACATTGTGCTTTTTGATATTTAAATTAATGTGTACTTATAGCGTATTACCATAAATATCAAGTTCTACAACCGGTTTTCCTAATTGCTTGACTTCCTCTAGTTGTGTAGCTTTATCACCAACCACTAAATACACCATATCAGATTCGGTTAAATACTGATCAATAATGGTTTTGTAATCCGCTAACGTCATATTAATTAATTCGTCTTGGTCCGTATCTAAAAAGTTTTCTGCTTTGTCGTACTTACTAATACGTCTTAAAATACTTAGCTGTGCCCCTAAACTTTCGTAGGCTCTAGTGTTTCCTTTTAAGATTTTATTTTTTGTTAATTCGACTTCTGTCTCAGTAAAACTATCTTTATAATCCGTAACCATGTTTTTAATAATCTCTAACGATTTTAAAGTCGCATTGGCACGTACACTACTTCTAATAGCAAATGGACTAATCGCTTCACGTTCTGAGATATTAGAATAAGCACCATAAGTGTATCCTTTTCCAATTCTAAGGGTTTGGAATAATCGTCCACTTGATCCTCCTCCAAGAATTTCGTTAGCAAAATCAAGATTATTAGCATTTTTATCTTTTCCTGACAATGCCAATTTACCGATGTAAACTACCGATTGTTTAGCATCTGGTACATCTACAAAATATAAGTTCCCTCCTGCTCCATTATTTTTTACTGCTACTGTTGGTACATTTATAGTCTCCCCTTTCCACGCTTTTAAAGTACTTAAAGCGGTGATTGTTTCGCCTTTATTAATAGCACCAGCAATATGAAATGTCGCGGCTTTTGGCGATAGGTTTTTATAATAGGCTTTTAAATCGTCCATTGTAATGTCTTTAGTACTATTTAAAGTCCCTGAACCATTAATTCCAAAACGATGGTCATTACCATACATTAATTGATTAAAGACGTTAGAAGCGATAGCATTAGGATTAGCTTCACTACCTTTTAAACTAGTTTCTAAGCCTTGCTTTAAACGATCAAACTCTTTAGCATCCCAACGTGGTTCTAAAAGCATCTCTTTAACTAACTTAATCGTCTCGTCTAAGTTTTTAGTTAAACAGGAACCTGTAATATGAAAATCTTCGTTACCACTATACATAGTAATACGCGCTCCTAATAAACCAATAGCTTCTTCTAAATCTGCTGCCGTTTTAGTTTTTGTGCCCTGCATCATTAAATCACTAAATAAATTAGCCACACCTTCTTTACCTTTTGGGTCTAGTAGTTGCCCACCAGGAATAGTGATATCGAATTGTACTAAAGGCACTTCATTGTTTTCAATCCCGTACACAGCCATACCATTATCCATTTGACTTTTCCACACTTTTGGTGCGTTAAATACTGGTAATTCGCCAAAATTAGGTTCACTTCTATCAAATTTGCTTGTCGTTTTCTCGTAAACAGCTTCTTCACCCTGGCTGACTTCCTCATTAGCCACATCTTGCTTTATCTCTTCAATCCAAACAGTCGCTTCTTTACTATCTGCTACCGCTAGCTCTAATTGTCCTTTAGGGACCACACTAGTCATCACATAGTTTTTATCCTTTATATATTGATTGTACACGCGCATGATGTCTGCTGCGGTTACTGCATTAGTCAATTTAGCACGTTTAGTAATAAAACTAGGATCACCATTAAACTCGTTATCTTGTACTAACTGAAAAGCTTTATTTAAAACAGTACTAACCCCTTGGTATAAGCCTGTTTCTAATTCGGCTTTAATACGTTTTAAATCGTCCGTATTAACACCATGCGTTTCAAACTTAGCTAAACCGGCATCAATAGCTGCTTTTACTTGGTCTAAGTCTGTTCCTGCATTTGCACGCACTCTAAACACAAACTCTCCAGCCAACTCACTACTATTTTGATAGGTTCCAACACGAGGTGCTAGTTTTTGTTCTTCAACTAATACATTATATAAAGGTGATTTTTTACTACCACTAAGTAATTCGCCTAAAATATCTAAAGCATAACTGTCAGCATCATAATTTTTTATCGTCGGATATACCATACGTACTTCTGGTAGTTTGGCAAAGTTGTCTTCAAAATACAACGATTTTGTGTTATCTAAAACCACAGGTGCTATATTTTGCTCTTCTACATCTGGTCCACTCGGGATTTCACCAAACCACTGCGCCACTAATTTTTTAGTTTCGGTAATATCAATATCTCCAGCAATTACTAAAGAGGCGTTTTTTGCACCGTAATACTGCTTATAAAACTCTTTTACATCAGCAACAGTTGCAGCTTGTAAATCTGGTAATGCACCAATGACAGTCCAATTATATGGATGGCCTTGAGGATATAAGTTTTTTCTAATAATCTCATCCGTATAACCATAAGCGGCATTATCCACACGTTGACGTTTTTCGTTTTTAACCACTTGCTTTTCACGCTCAAGAGCAGCTTCTGTTACCGTATTAATCATGTAACCAAAACGATCTGAATCAATCCACATGATTTTTTCAAAAGCATCCTTTGGTACGACTTCATAATAAACAGTATAATCGTTAGACGTTCCTCCATTACGGCTTCCACCCCATTCCGGAATCATTTTACGATTAGCACCCACTGGTACATTTTCAGAATCATTAAAAGACATGTGTTCAAAGAAATGGGCAAAGCCTGTTTTACCAGGTTTTTCTCTGTTAGACCCGACATGCATTAGCGTTGCTACAGCAACAATAGGATCGGAATGGTCCTCATGGAGAATAACTTCTAGTCCATTATCTAAGGTGAATTTTTCATAATCGATTTTAAAATCGGTTGACTCGTCTACCACTGCAGTTCCAGAGTCTCCACAAGAGACTAAAGCTAACCAGTTAGTAAAATTAAGGATTTAATTGTACGCATTATTAATAGTGTTTTTGAATGTGGTCTAAAGATAATCAATAATTTTTTGTCTTAAATATTTAATAAAAAGACAAGAATAGGTTCTCTTTTTTGTATCTTTAAGTAAATATAAAACTTAAGAATATGGATATCAATTTTGAATATGATAAGGTAAAAGCAAGTGAAGAGTTAGAGCAATTTACTGCAGAAAAAATCCAAAAGCTGTTTAATAAATATGAATTTATAGTGCGTGCCGATGTGTTTTTTAAATTAGAAAATACTAGTGATGATGCTTCTGGTAAAATTGCAGGTATTAGATTGAGTGCTCCTGGACCAAGATTATATGCTGAAGAAAGCAAGGACACTTTGCATAAAAGTGTGAGTGAAGTTGTGACGCAATTAGAAAGACAATTAGCAAAACGAAAAGGAAAAATGTCAACACACTAATTATTATATAAATAGTAACAAACGAAAAAAGCAGCTCAATGGAGTTGCTTTTTTTATGTCTTTTTTTTTAGAATTGAACGTGTAGGATTTGCCTCTAAAATCAAATCAGTTTAAAAAGTACACAAGTATAAAACGCCTCTTTCTTCCAATGTCTCTAAAATAAGACATTAGAATTCATACTCCTCTTAAATCTAAGAGGAGAGCTACAACAACTCAACAGTAGTAAAAACGATAAAAGAACCAATTAACACCCTCGCAAACAGCTCCTCCCTTCAGCTGAAGGGAGGTGGCTTTTTCAAAGAAAAAGACGGAGGGTTCGACCCTAAACGCGAAGCAGTTTTAAAAATTAACCAAATATAAAACTCCTCTTTCTTCCAATGTCTCTCAAATAAGACATTAGAATTCATACTCCTCTTAAATTTAAGAGGAGAGCTACAACAACTAAACATTAGTAAATACACAAGTATAAAACGCCTCTTTCTTCCAATGTCTCTAAAATAAGACATTAGAATTCATACTCCTCTTAAATTTAAGAGGAGAGCTGCAACAACTCAACAGTAGTAAAAACGATAAAAGAACCAATTAACACCCTCGCAAACAGCTCCTCCCTTCAGCTGAAGGGAGGTGGCTTTTTCAAAGAAAAAGACCGAGGGTTTGACTTAAACGCAAAGCAGTTTTAAAAGTACACAAGTATAAAACGCCTCTTTCTTCCATTGTCTCTAAAATCGGACATTAAAATTCATACTCCTCTTAAATTTAAGAGGAGAGCTACAACAACTCAACAGTAGTAAAAACTACAAAACAATCAATTAACACCATCGCAAACAGCTCCTCCCTTCAGCTGAAGGGAGGTGGCTTTTTCAAAGAAAAAGACCGAGGGTTTGACTTAAACGCAAAGCAGTTTTAAAAGTACACAAGTATAAAACGCCTCTTTCTTCCATTGTCTCTAAAATCGGACATTAAAATTCATACTCCTCTTAAATTTAAGAGGAGAGCTACAACAACTCAACAGTAGTAAAAACTACAAAACAACCATTAACACATCGCAAACAGCTCCTCCCTTCAGCTGAAGGGAGGTGTGTTTTTCAAAGAAAAAAACGGAGGGTTTGACCTAAAACGCGAAGCAATTTTAACAAAAAAACACTTTAACTCAATACTCATAAAGCATTGAATTAAAGTGTTTCACACTATATATTAATAAGAAAAACTACATTATAACTAAACCGATAATTGTTTGAATTTGATCCCTAAAGTAGATTCCACCTTTTTAAGGTCATTACGCTCACTACTTAAAATCAACGCAATAGATTCTCCTTTTTTACCAGCTCTTGCTGTACGCCCACTTCTGTGCGTGTAATACTCAATATGTTCTGGTAATTGGTGATGCATTACAAAAGCTAAATCGTTAACATCAATTCCTCTTGCAGACACATCGGTTGAGATTAGTAACTGTAACGTTGTATTTTTAAACGCACGCATTACTTTATCACGATCTCTTTGTTGCATATCCCCTTCTAAAGCACCAACGTTAAACCCTTCGGTTTCTAATTGATGTCTTAATGCCTGGGCACCTGCTTTTGTTTTAGTAAAAATAATACCACGTTGGTCTTCTCTATCTTCTAATAATCTGATGATAGTTGATGCTTTTTCATGCACTGAAGTTTCTACAAAATAATGCGAGATATTTTGATTAACAATACTTGTTCTATCAATCTCTAAACGAATAGCTTCATCTGCGATATAACGCTTTACAATATCTTTTAAAGCATCAGACATGGTTGCACTGAATAACCACGTGTTTTTTTGGCCTGTTACCGATTTTAAAATCGTAGTCAAATCAGGTTTAAACCCCATACTTAACATTTCATCAGCTTCATCTAAAACAATAGTTTTAACATCCGCTAAATTTACAGCACCACGCTCTACTAAATCAACCAAACGACCAGGAGTTGCTACTATAATATGAGTTGTTCTGGCTACATTTTTAAGTTGAATATCAATCTTTTCACCGCCATAAACCCCTTCTAAAAAGATTTTAGCGTCATTATACTTGATATACTTAAATAACTGTTTCTTTATTTGCTGTACCAATTCTCTTGTCGGTGCAATGATAAGCGCTTGAACAGTATCCTTTTTAGGATTAATTTTATGTAATAAAGGTAAACCAAAAGCAGCCGTTTTACCTGTTCCTGTTTGTGCCAAACCAATTAAATCGGTTGACTTTTTAAGTAACACTGGTATGGCCTGAGATTGAATTTCAGTAGGGTTTTTAATCCCTAATTCCTTTAGTGCTTTTATATAATTTTTATCTAAACCTAAGTCTTTAAAAGTCATAATAATAGTAATTAGTCTATAGTTATTTTAATATATTTACAAGAGTAAGCAACTGCAAACTGCGACTGAATACTGTCAAACTTAATTTTATTCTTCTGGAGGAAAACCATTGATTTCTTCAAAGATTTCGTCAAAATTAGTACGTAAAAATGCATTTAACTTTTTACGATAATCATCTTTCAACCATTCCACAAAATTGAATGTACTTTTACTAATACACTTGGTGTAACGTGAAATACGATAATCAATATCGTCTCCTAATAGTTTTACTAAACCTAAAGCATCCCAAAGATCTTCACTATTTTCTGTACAGATATGTGCATGATGAATGATAGAACGTTCTAGTACAACTTTAGAGCTCTCTCCTGCTCTAATACTATCGATATAACATTTTTTAATATCAAAATAAACTTGCTCAGATTTCGCGAATTTTTCACGTAACTCCTCTGGCATTTCATATCTAAAGTTGTTTTCAAGCTCTTCATCACTTAAAATACCATCTAAATAATAGTTGGGCGAACGGAATATTTTATGCCAATCTAAATCGTTACCCCAAGGTCCAAATCTGTGTAAGTTGTTCCCTAAATCGATAACAACAAATTTATTTTTATCTTTTAAAATACGAGATCCACGACCAATCATTTGGTAATACAATGTCAATGATTTGGTTGCTCTGTTAAGCATGATACAATCTACTGTAGGTTCATCAAAACCAGTAGTTAAGATACTTACAGAGGTTAAAATCGCATCTGGTGTTTCTTTAAACCATTTTAGAATAGCTTTACGTTCCTTTTTAGTATTGTTATTATCTAAATGTGCTACAGGATACCCACCTCTTTTAAACGTATCATACACGTGTAAAGACGTGTTAATACCATTATTAAAGATCAAGGTCTTTTTACCTTTACAACGCTCTTCATAAGCTTGGATAAGCTTAGTTAACATATCCGTATTGGTATATAAATCTTCAGAAGATTTTACTGTATAATCACCATTGGCTCCTACAACTAAAGACGTTAATCCAACGTTGTATGAAAAAATTTCGGCACGAGCCAAAAACTCATTAGCAATTAAAGAATGTATCGTTTCTCCAACAATAAGCTCGTTATAATTATCCTTCATTGGAAGGTTAATATTACTACTTAAAGGCGTTGCTGTAACACCAAGGATAAATGATTTTTCAAAAAACTTAAATAACTTAGTGAAACTGTTATAATGCGCCTCATCAATAATAACTAGACCGATGTCCGAAATATCTAGTTTATTATCTGTTAAACGGTTGTTAAGCGTCTCAACCATGGCCACAAAACAATTAAAGTCTTTCTGGTCACTTAAATCGGCTTTACTATCTACAATTTTATTACTCACACCAAATTCTGTAAGCATTCTAGATGTTTGTCGACAAAGCTCAATACGGTGCGTCATTACAAGCACCTGCTTTTTATGTGTTTTTAAATATTGCCTAACAATTTCGGAGAATATAACCGTTTTACCACCACCCGTAGGTAATTGATATAATAAATGATAATCCTCTTCTGCTTCTTCAAAACATTTAAAAATCTTATCAATAGCACCCTTTTGGTAACTATAAAGACTTTTTCCTTCTGTACGTTCTTGTAATTCTATGGTTTTAGTAGACATTAATCAATTGCAATTTTTAAATTTTAAGATGTGCAAAAATACAACGAATTAAAGGGTTTCAACGATTATTTTATAGAAAAAATTAATTTTGATTACTTTTACTCTTTAATATGAGCCAAAAAAAAGAAAATTTACAAGCCACATTTAGTGGTTTTTTTAACACGCCACACTTATTTTATAATAAAATATTTGAAATGCAACCTTTTGTAAAACAATTGGGTAGCACCTTTGTTTTTAATAAAGAAATTAGAACGAATATACGTCTAGGACAACGTGTGGAGCAATTTGTTTTTGAAGAATTAAAACAGTTTGAAAATATTTCAGTTTTAGCGGAAAACATTCAAATTCAGGAAAATCAAAACCATACCATTGGCGAATTGGACTGTTTATATTTGAATGAAGGGCAAGCTGTTCATTTAGAAATTCAGTTTAAATATTATTTATATGATTCTACTTTAGGACCTAATGAGGTCGATTGCTTGATTGGGCCCATGCGCCGAGATTCTTTAATAGAAAAACTAAACAAGTTAAAAAACAAGCAGCTTCCGTTACTTTTTAACAAAGCCACAAGACCTTTATTAGACCGGTTGGAATTAAAAGCTGAGAATATAAAACAACGCATTTATTTTAAAGCACAGATTTTTGTGCCTTTTGGGCAATCGATTCAATTTAAAACTTTAAATAACGATTGTATTTATGGTTTTTATTTCAATTATGCGCAATTACCGCAGTTTGCGGCGTGCCAGTTTTATAAACCACAAAAAATAGACTGGTTGTTAGATTTGGACGTTACCGTCGATTGGATGACTTATGATCAAATTATGCCACAATTGGATCGTTATAAAGGAGAAAAGTACGCCCCATTACTCTGGTTAAAATGTCCTAATGGAACAGTAATGAAGTGTTTTGTAGTAGCCTGGTAACGTTGCCTTCTAAAACGTATCGTTTTACTCATTCAAACTTAATGTTTACTCATTAGAGTTTAATAATTTGGATAATTATAATAGCTTCGTAAAAAAATAAACATCATGAAAAAAATATTTGGACTATTCCTCTTTCTACTAAGTGCTTCTGCGACAGCACAAACCGAAGTATCCTCTAAAATAACAGCTGTTAAAGTCTTTAAAAGCAACGCGCAAATAGTAAGAGACGCCTCGTTTAATGCCGCATTGGGACCACAAGAAATTGTGTTAACGGGAATTTCTACAAGCATCAATCCCTCCAGTTTACAAGTGCAATTTAATAATCCTAATACGGTATTGGTATCTGCAAAATATGAAAACAACTATCTAGTTTCCAAAACAAATAACAAAGAAATTGAAGCGTTAAAAGCACAATTGGAAGCTTTAAATGATGATATCAATTGGTTAGCTCATGAGCGAAATAGTCTATTAGGAATGGAACAAATCTTAAATAAAAATCAAGATTTAGGTTCTGGAAATTCTAGTTTTACGCCACAACAGGTCCTAGAGTTAAGTAACGTATATCATGCTAAATACCTTGAAATAAAAAAAGGGATTATCGCTTTAGATAAAAAGGAAAAACCTTTAAGAGAAACAGCCGTAAAGTTAAACCAACAATTAAGTGAGCTTAATGCAAAATTTAATAAACCAAGTGGGAATATTGTACTTCAAATAGATTCTAAAAAACCAGGAAAAGTAGCTATTGATTGTAAATATATTGTTGGAAACGTCGGTTGGACTCCGTTATACGATTTAAGATCAGAAAGTATTACAGAAGATGTAAACTTAACTTATAAAGCTAGTATCTACCAAAACACTGGATTAGACTGGGACAATGTGGCTTTAACAATAAGTACAGGTAATCCGTCTCAAAATAATGACAGACCTATTTTAAGTCCTTTGTATGCTAGTATCTACCAACAACAGCTACAGCGATACAAAGAAGAGCAAAATGATGAAGTCATGGAAGAAATCCAGGTTAGTAATATGGCATACACGCAAAAATCTAAACGTGTTAATGCTTCAACGGTGGCAGAAAATCAATTAACTGTAGATTTTACTATTTTAAGTAAGCGCTCTATTGCTAGTGATGGAAAAGAAAACCTGGTTGCTTTACAGTCCTTTGATTTAAAAACCGATTACATCTATCACACGGTTCCTAAATTAGACAGAGCTGCCTTTTTGATAGCAAAAATTACGGATTGGAGTCAATACAACTTAGTTGCAGGAGAAGCCAATATCTTTTTTGAAGGTGCTTTTGTAGGGACGTCTTATATTAATCCAGAAGTGACTGCTAAAGAATTATTAATCTCTATGGGACGTGATAATAGTATTGTTGTAGAGCGTACGCCAATAAAAGAGTTTACCGCTTCAAAATTTATTGGAAGTAATAAAAAAGAAACTATAGGTTACGAACTTGTAGTTAAAAACAAAAAAGGAACACCTATAACTATTGAAATTCTAGATCAAATTCCTGTCTCTCAAAATAAGGATATTGAAATTACTTTAGATGATAAAGGAAACGCTGAATATACAGAAGATAATGGTAAGTTATTGTGGACTATTGGTGTCCAAGCAAGAGAGACTGTTGTCGAAAAGTTTATTTACACTATTAAATATCCTAAAAATAAAACCGTGAGAGGCACCAAATAACCAATCCCTTTAAAATACATAGTAATGAAAAAGCCCTTTATGGGGCTTTTTCATTTTTTTAAATTAATTTTGTGTCACTTATATTAATTGCAATATTTATTTTTCTAACAGAAGTCAGTGATCACCTCTAACAAAAACAGAATCAAAACCAAAACAGTAATCTTCCAAAATTTGTTTTTGTAATGAAAACACATAAAAATATTAGATTAGTTACCATTATTACGCTTTTAGTTATCCAAGTTATTTTTTTAACGATGATAGCCAAAGAAAAATATGAAGTGGGTAGCTTTGCTATTCTAATATCCTTAGTAATCATAACTGTAGCTATTTTTTTTGGTTATCGCTATTTAGATTTACATCATGAGGAGTATGGATATGAAAGAATTGGTGTCGCTATATGGGTTCCCATTGGTGCTGTTTTTTGTTACTCACTAAATATATATGGCGAATTAGGTAGTGTTTTATCCGCAGGAATCACCGGTACATTGGCCTCATTTATCCCTGTCCTAAATAAAGACTCTATTTATATAAAAAAACTACCAGGTGCTATCTATTGTGGTGCTTTTGTTGGTATGTCTAGTGCAGAAATCACACCTTCCATAGGATTTGTAATTGCGGCAGGAACTTTAACAGGAGTATTATTTATGGTTTCTAAAAACTTGTTTTTAGGTATTGGAGGTAAATTGGGCACGCTGGCCTTTGCTGGAGTCGCTATGGTATCATTATTATATTGGTTATTTATATGAATTTTATAATATTAGCAATAACAGGTGTCCTCGGGGCAACACTTACCTTTTATGTGAGCGAACAATTAAACCAAGGCGTTGTTAGAGCCTCTGCATTACTATCCCTAATAGTGGGTTTATTTTTTTATTGCTTTCCAGATATTCTAGACGTTTATCTCACTAAAAACATTCCAATTGTATTTATTGGAACATCTTTTATTGGAATGGCGTCCCCTAAAGGTCAAAAACACTATTTGCTATTAGCCATTTCAGGAGTCTTATTTAGTTTGGTCTACATCAACAAAAGCCATTTTTTTAATGGTTATGGTGGTGCGTTGGGGACATTAGCTTTTATTACACTACTGACGTCTATGGCATTTTCTCATGCCTTTTCAAAAAAATCTAAAATAATTAGTGAGATTATCTTAATTAAAAACAAGCTTTTTGGCCGAAACAAATAGCTTTCAACACCCTACTTTAGATCTTTAAGTATCTTAGTTTCGTTATATCTCACGCAATATCTCACATGAAAAATTATTTCATTTTACTATCAATTTTTCCACGTTATTATTGAATCATTAATATTCAACTATACAGAATAATGGTTTTGATCAAGAGGTATGAAATCCCTTAAAATAGAAGATGAGATGCTCCTGTGTACTCAATTAATTAAGCAAAAAACAGAAAGCGCACCTTAAATTCAAGGCTTTAAAGTTTTAGATACTATTAATTAAGTGTTACTAATCAAGGTAATAAACTACGACGAAGCGCTAAAAAGCATTTCGTTAATAACTCCTACCAAAACCCTTTCATTACCCAAACTAATTCACTTATTTTGCAGGTCTGAATTTTACTCATTAAGTAAGCCATTTACCTTTTAAAATTATAGTATAATAACTAAATTTAAGGAATGTAATGGGTCTCTTTTTAAAATCATAGCTAATATCACATGAAAGTCTGTATTGCCGAGAAACCCAGTGTCGCCAGAGAAATTGCGCAAGTATTAGGTGCCAACACAAAACGTGATGGTTACTATGAAGGCAACGGGTATGCAGTAACCTACACATTTGGACATCTTTGTACTTTAAAAGAACCTAACGATTACAAACCCTATTGGAAAAGTTGGGATTTAAACAACTTACCCATGCTACCTGAAAAATTTGAAACTAAAGTCACCAAAGATTCAGGTATTCAAAAACAATTTAGAATTGTAAAAAGTCTTTTTGATAAAGCCGAAGTGGTTATAAACTGCGGGGATGCCGGGACAGAAGGAGAATTGATACAGCGTTGGGTATTAGATCAAGCTAGTTACAAAGGAGAAGTACAACGTCTTTGGATTAGCTCTCTAACAACGGAAGCTATTAAAGAAGGCTTTTTAAAGCTAGAACCTAGTTCTAAATACGATAATTTATATTACGCAGGATTTTCTAGAGCCATTGGCGATTGGTTACTTGGGATGAATGCCACCCGTTTATACACCGTAAAATATGGTGGATACAAGCAGGTTTTAAGTGTTGGTCGTGTACAAACACCAACTTTAGCCATGGTAGTTAATCGTTGGAAAGAAATCGAGAATTTTAAGCCTCAGCCCTATTGGGAATTACAAACTTTATATCGTGACACGTTATTTAGTTATGAGGAAGGTCGCTTTTTAAAAATGGAAGATGGTGAAAAGCTAGCAGAAATTGTAAAAGCACACGATTTTGAAATTGTCTCAATTACAAAGAAAAAAGGAAATGAATATGCACCAAAATTATTCGATTTAACAGGATTACAAGTATACTGCAATACTAAATTTGGATTTTCTGCAGATGAAACCTTGAAGATTGTACAAAAATTGTACGAGATGAAGGTCGTGACCTACCCTAGAGTCGATACCACCTATTTACCAAACGATATTTATCCAAAAGTAGCAGGAATTTTAAAAAACCTGACCAAATACGCTGTACTAACACAACCTGTTTTAGAAAAGAAAATTAAAAAATCTAAAAAGGTCTTTGATGATGCTAAAGTAACAGATCACCATGCCATTATTCCGACTGGTGTGCAAAGCAATTTACAGTACAATCAGCAACAAGTCTATGATATCATTACCAGACGTTTTATTGCTGTATTTTATGACGAATGTAAGGTTGCAAATACCACGGTTATAGGAAAAGCAGAAAGTGTTAATTTTAAAACTACAGGTAAAGAAATATTAGACAAAGGTTGGCGTGTTGTTTTTGAAACAAAAGACAGCCCTAACCGGGAAGCAGGATTATTACCAACATTTGTTAAAGGAGAAAAAGGACCACACGAACCTAGTTTTCTTGAAAAACAAACCAAACCACCTAATCAGTTTACGGAAGCGACACTCCTACGTGCAATGGAAACCGCAGGAAAGCAAGTGGATGATGACCAGTTGCGTGATTTAATGAAAGAAAATGGTATTGGTAGACCTTCTACGCGTGCCAATATTATTGAAACACTTTTTAGACGTAAATATATAAAACGTAATAAAAAACAAGTGTTACCAACAGTAACAGGTATTCAATTGATTGATATTATTAGAAATGATTTACTGAAGTCTGCCGAGCTAACGGGACTTTGGGAAAAGCAATTGAAAGATATTGAAAAAGGCGAATATTCCGCTTCAGCATTTATAAATAATATGAAAAAAATGGTAGATCAATTGGTCTACGAAGTAAGAAGTGAAAAGGTCGAAGCGAAAATAAGTTACACCAATAATAAATCAGAAAAAGCAACAAAGACTAAAACAAAATCTAAAACCACCACAAAAGGTATTGTTGGTAAAGCTTGTCCAAAATGTAAAAGCGGACAAGTTTTAAAAGGAAAAAACGCCTATGGTTGTAGTAATTATGGTAAAACATGTGATTTTGTGTTGCCTTTTAGTTTTGGCGAAAAAAATATTTCTGAAAACCAATACAAGCGTTTACTGGATAAAGGATCGACTGTGAATTTAAAAGGGTTTAAAATAGAAGGCGCTTCAGTTGAAGGCTTGCTTCGTTTTGATGATGCCTTCAAACTAAAATTAGAACCCAAGCAAAAAGCTTCAGCGAAAGCAAAAACAGGTTCGGATACCAATCCGTGTCCTAAATGTAAAAAAGGAACCATTATAAAAGGAAAAACGGCCTATGGTTGTAGTGCTTATAAATCAGGATGCGACTTTAGATTCAGCTATGATTTGATTCGTGAAAAAGCAAATGGTAAACCACTAACCAAAGATTTGGTTTTTGAGATTTTATATGGAAAATAACCACAAACACTTCAAAATATATAAACCGTTTAAAATGTTAAGCCAGTTTTCTAGCAATGCTGCTAAAGAACAACGTAAACATTTTTTAAGTGAGCTAGGTAATTTTCCTGAAGGTATTATGCCAATCGGACGCTTGGACGAGAAAAGTGAAGGTCTACTCCTACTCACTACAGATGGTAAACTAAGTGATCATGTTAACCAATCCGGAATAGAAAAAGAATACTATGCCTTAGTCGACGGAGCAATTTCCGCGGAAGCGATACAGCAATTATGTAACGGCGTAGAAATTGGATTTAATGGTAAAAAATACATCACAAAACCTTGCAAAGTTTTTAAATTACAAGCGCTCCCTAATTTACCTGAACGTTCTAAAAAAATCAGAGACGCTAGACATGGTCCAACAACATGGATTTCGGTAACTTTAACAGAAGGGAAATTTAGGCAAGTTAGAAAAATGACTAGTGCTGTAAATTGCCCAACGTTGCGATTAGTGCGTGTTAGAGTTGGTAAAATCCTACTGGAGGATATGCCTGTTGGTTCGGTTTTTCCGATAGACAATCTAAAAGAGATACTTTAACGTATCTTTAATTTTTAATCCAATAGTAATCAGATAAAACACATTACTTTTGTTATAAATTTCAACAAATTATATGATTAAATACGCACACTTTTTTTACGATTACTTTATCGATCTAGGATTAGCAAACATCACTTCTAAGTATCTGAATTTATTGGCGTTATCAATCTTAACGATAGTTGCGCTTTTATTATTAGATCTTTTAGTTAGAAAAATACTACGTTTAATTTCTGCTAAAGTCGCTGCTACGACTAAATCTAATTTTGATGATTTACTAATCGCTAACCGTGTGCCGAGAAATATAGCCCACATTCCTGCTTTATATTTGGCTATAGAAAGTATTCCGTTAGTGTTTAAGGATTTTGAAAATCTACATTTATTTTTTGAAAAAGGAATGCAAGTTTCGGGTATAGTATTAGGGTTATTAATCGTAAGAAGCTTACTAAATACACTTAAAAACTACTTTAAAACATTACCAAGATTAAGAGACAAACCCATAGACAGTTACATACAAGTCTTTATGATTTTTGCTTGGATTATAGGCATTGTTCTTGCTCTGGCTGTCATTGTTGGCGGGACATCCTTATGGAAAATACTAACAGGTTTTGGGGCTGCTTCTGCTGTTATTTTGTTAATTTTTAAGGATACTATTTTAGGTTTTGTTGCTAGTATACAAGTTTCTATTAACGATATGGTCCGTATTGGTGATTGGGTTACTTTCGAAAAATTTGGTGCTGATGGTGACGTTATCGAAATAAATCTAGCGACAGTAAAAGTTCAGAATTTTGATAATACAATTACAACCATACCAACCTATGCCTTAATAGCAGATTCGTTTAAAAACTGGAGAGGAATGACAAATTCTGACGGTAGACGAATTAAAAGACACATGTTAATTAAGCAAACATCTATTAAATACTTAACAACTGAAGATATTGAGCGTTTAAAGAAAATCGAAATAATTTCGGTGTATTTAAATACCATGCAGGGTAAAATTCAAAATTTTAACGACTCGCATTCCATTGATAAATCTATATTAATTAATGGCCGTAACTTAACTAATATTGGTGTATTTAGAAAATTTATTCAAACCTATTTACAACAACATTCTGCCATCAATAATGACATGTTATTAATGGCTAGACAATTACAACCAACCTCGCAAGGGATTCCCTTGGAGATCTATTGCTTTACTAAAGATAAACGTTGGGAAAGTTATGAGTATGTTATGAGCGATCTATTTGATCACTTCTTAGCAGCCGTTCCTTTTTTCGATTTAGAGTTATTTGAACTTCCAAGCAATAACAGTTTTACACAATCTTAAAACCTTATTTTTTTCGAGAAAGTTAATTAATAGTTAATTTGATTTCAATTTTAATAGTAATACTATTATATTTGCAATTAAATAAAATGTTATGCATACTTTACTAACAAATTTAAAGATCAATATTAACGAAAAAATCTACCTCAAAGATCCAGAATCTTCTGCATTGGGGAAACGCATAGTCGAAAACAGTATACTATTAATAGACGAAATAGGCTTTGATGCCTACACTTTTAAAAAACTTGGTGCTAAAATAGGTTCTAACGAAAGTAGTATCTACCGCTATTTTGAAAGCAAACACAAACTATTAATTTATCTCGCCTCTTGGTATTGGACTTGGTTGGAGTATCAATTAGTATTTACTACAAATAGTATTGAAAATACTACAGAAAAGATTGAGAGAGCTATTACTATACTCACTAGAACAACCACTGTAGATTCTAATTTCTCGCATATCAATGAAGTTATTTTAAAACGCATAGTTATAAACGAATATTCTAAATCTTACTTAACAAAAGAGGTTGATAATGAGAATAAGGATGGTTATTTTTTGGTTTACAAACGCTTAGTCAAACGATTGCATGACATGATTTTAGCTATAGATAGTAACTACCCTTATGCTTATAGCTTATCCAGTACTGTTATTGATGGTGCGTTGCATCAGCATTTTCTGAAAGATCATTTTACCACGATTTCTGACCTAAAAAAAGAGGAAGCTCCTACTAATTATTTTAAAGATTTAGTTTTCAAATCCCTAAACATTTCTACAAATGAGTAAAAAAATACTAACTGCATGGCAACGTTTTATTAGTTTATTAAAATTAGATCATAAAGACGTTAGGCAAGTCTTTTTCTATGCTATTTTTGCCGGCTTAGTTAATCTATCCTTACCCTTAGGGATACAGGCCATTATTAATTTATTACAGGCAGCACAAATTAGTACGTCGTGGATTGTATTAGTCGTGCTAGTAACAATAGGTGTCGTTTTTGTTGGAATATTACAACTCATGCAAATTAGAATTATCGAAAACATTCAACAAAAAATATTTACAAGAGCCTCTTTTGAATTTGCTTATCGCTTTCCAAAAATGAAAATGAGCGAATTAAATGGGTATTATCCACCAGAGTTAGCCAACCGTTTTTTCGATACTATTAATATCCAAAAAGGAATAGCTAAAGTATTGATTGATTTTCCTGCTGCGATTTTACAAATCGTTTTTGGGTTAATATTACTATCTTTTTATCATCCCTTTTTTATTATTTATGGTGCACTATTATTAATACTTATTTACGTTGTTTTTAAGTTTACTGCCGAAAAAGGATTAAGAACGAGTATTGACGAATCTAACCATAAGTACAAAGTCGCGCATTGGTTACAAGAAATAGCACGGTCTATTATAAGCTTTAAATTATCAGGGAAGACCAGTCTAGCGTTACAAAAAAATGATAGATTAGTAACCGATTATTTAGAGGCTAGAGAAAGTCACTTTAAGGTTTTAATTGTCCAATTTATTCAACTTATTGGCTTTAAAGTTTTGGTGACTGCTGGATTACTAATAATTGGTGGCGCATTGGTACTGAATCAACAAATGAATATTGGACAGTTTGTTGCTGCTGAAATTATTATACTTTTAGTTATTAATTCTGTTGAAAAATTAATTCTTGGACTAGAAACCTTTTATGATGTTTTAACCTCTATTGAAAAATTAGGAAAAGTTGTAGATAAAGATTTAGAACCGCAAAACGGAGCACTTTTAGACCTTGCAGATCTTGATTTTGATATAGAGTTAGACAATGTTTCATATAGTGTAAGTGATAGAAACACGCCTATATTAAAAGATGTGTCATTAAAAATAAAAGCTAAAGACAGACTACTCATCCAAGGGAATAGTGGTTCTGGGAAATCTAGTTTATTAAAACTTATTGCTGGCGTCATAACACCTACTCAGGGTAGTGTATATGTCTGTGAAAAATCTTTGACTAGTTTAAATATTAATAGTTACAGGTCAAATATTGGTCAGACATTAGTAGAAGAAACACCTTTTGAAGGGACACTGTTAGAAAATATCACTTTCGGAGATACCGATATTACTTTAAAGCAATTAGATTGGGCCATCCAAAATGTCGGGTTAAGAGATTTTGTTAAGCACTTACCTAACGGATTAAATACGATGTTGTATCCAGAAGGGAAAGGCGTTTCGTTTACTATTTCTAAAAAAATAATGTTAGCTAGAAGTATTGTAAAACAACCTAAGTTACTAATGCTTAAAGAACCGTTAGATCAATTTGAAGCCAAAGAAGCGCAACAATTAGTAGATTTTTTATGTCAACCGGAACACCCTTGGACATTAGTTGTGGTTAGCCAAAACATTATTTGGAAACCTAAACTTAATAAAACAATCATTTTAGATAAAGGTCAAATAATTAACACTAAATAACATGTTAAATATTTCAACAAATAGCGTCAATAAAAACATTGACATCAGTCGTTTTAAATCTGTGCAAAAAGCATTTAATAAAAAACACTACAAACACTTTAATCGGTTATTAATTATATTTGGAGTCATTGGTATTATTATACTGTTTCTCCCTTGGACGCAGAGCATTACTGCATCAGGCTTAGTCACCACATTAACGCCAGACCAACGCCCACAAACGATACAATCTCCTATTCCTGGACGTATAGAAAAGTGGTTTGTTAAAGAAGGTGATTTTGTAAAGAAAGGTGATACTATTCTATTTATTTCAGAAGTAAAAAATGAATATTTCGATCCTAATTTAGTCGAAAGAACAAGTCAGCAAATTAAAGCGAAAGCATCATCCGTGGTCTCTTATTCTGGAAAAGTAAATGCCTTAAATAATCAAATCGGAGCATTATCCAATGAAAGACAACTAAAGTTAGAACAAGCTAAAAACAAGTTGTTACAGAGTAAATATAAAGTGACCACGGATAGTATCGACCTGGAAGCTGTCAAAATCAATTTAAATATTGCAGAAAGACAATTTGGAGCCATTCAAAATTTATATGACGAAGGTTTAAAATCGTTAACAGAATTAGAGTCTAAAAAAGCAAAGTTACAAGAGACTAAAGCAAAACTAATGTCACAAGACAATAAGTATTTGGCCTCTCAAAACGAAGTCATTAATGCTAGAATAGAACTAAATAAAATTGGTGCGGAATATGCAGAGAAAATAAGCAAAGCACAAAGTGATAAGTTTACAGCGCAGTCTAGCGGATTTGATGCCGAAGCGCAAGTCACCAAGCTAGAAAATGCATATACCAATTACGCCATGCGTAATGACCTCTATTACATAAAAGCGCCACAAGATGGTTTTATTAATAGAGCTATAAAAGCAGGAATTGGAGAATCGTTTAAAGAAGGCGAAAAATTAGTGGGTATCATGCCCTCTAAATATGATGTCGCCATCGAAACATTTATAAACCCAATTGATCTACCACTAGTGCATTTAAATGAAGAATTTAGAGTGCAATTTGATGGTTGGCCTGCTATTATTTTTAGTGGTTGGCCCAATTCGTCATACGGAACCTATGGTGCAAAAGTAGTGGCTATCGAGCGTTTTATAAGTCCGAATGGAAAATTCAGAATCTTATTAGCACCAATGGAAAATGAACATGAATGGCCCGAAGCTATCCGTGTAGGTTCAGGAGCTAGAACAATAGGATTATTAGAAGATGTCCCTATATGGTTTGAATTATGGCGACAACTAAATGGCTTCCCTCCTAACTATTACCAACCAAACGGAAACAAAAGCGAGACAAAAGATAAAAAGTAAGAATGAAAAATATAATAATTATACTAATAACACTATGTCCTTGGATTTCTGGTGCGCAGACCTTAGATAGTTTGAGTTTTACTGAATATTTAGGTTACGTAAAACAATTTCATCCCGTTGTTAAACAAGCCGATTTACGTTTAGAAATTGGCCAAGCGTCATTAATGAAAGCTCGTGGTGGGTTTGACCCAAAAATTGAAGTAGATTTTAATGAAAAAGATTTTAAAAGTACTGAGTATTACGAGCGTCTAAATGCCACCTTTAAGGTACCAACGTGGTACGGTATTGAACTGAAAGCTAATTTTGAAGAAAATTCGGGATACTATTTAAATCCAGAAAATACAGTCCCAGACGATGGATTATATAGTGCAGGTATTGGATTTTCTTTAGGACAAGGTTTGTTAATTAATAAACGAATGGCTGCTATTAAAAAAGCTAAGTTTTTTACAACTCAAACAGAAGCAGAACGTAAATTACTAGTCAATGAAGTATTATATAATGCATCTACTGCCTATTTTGATTGGCTACAAGCTTATAACGAAACAAAGATATACCAACGTTTCTTAGCTAATGCTGAAGTCCGGTTTAAAGGTGTACGCTCTAGTGTGCTTGCTGGCGATAAAGCAGGCATTGATAGTTTGGAAGCAGGCATTGTTGTTAAAACTAGAACATTAGAATTAGAACAAGCCCAAGTCAAATTATTAAAGGCCAGATTACAAGCCTCCAACTTTATATGGCTAAACAACACGCCTGTAGATATAAATGATGCCGTCTACCCGACACTAACACTAGACGAGGAAGTGGATTCCATTCTAGCATTAGATGATCGCTTAGACTTAAACGTATCTGAACATCCAAAATTAGTTGCTCTAGGAAGTAAACTAGACGGAATGAATGTAGATAGACGTCTAAAAGCGAATAAGCTTTTGCCTATTATAAATGGACAGTATAATTTTTTATCCGAAACACCAGAAGTCGCAAATTCATTTAATGCATCCGCTTATAAAGCCAGTATTAATGTTGCTTTTCCTTTGTTTTTAAGAAAAGAACGCGGAGATTTAAAACTCTCTAAATTAAAAATTCAAGACGCTGAATTCGAGTTTTCAGACACACAATTACAAATTAAAAATAAGATTACCGCTTTGACTAAAGAGTTAGCGTCTTATAAGACTCAAAACCAATTAATAAAAACCATAGTAGCAGATTATGTAACATTGTTAAATGCAGAAGAACGTAAATTTACTTTTGGAGAAAGTTCTGTATTTCTAATTAATAGTAGAGAAAATAAATTGATAGAATCTCAAGTCAAAGCCATACAATTAGAGAATAAATTTTTTACCACAAAAGCCAAGTTATTTAATAGTCTTGGGTTGGTACCTAATTAAAACTATTCTTCTTCTCTAGAGCTTGAAGTTGATTTTGACTTATCGGCTTTTGTTGTGGCGTCTTTAGACTCTTCATCTCCATCAACACTTTGTTCTATAAGTTGTAATTTACTTTCTTCAGATTTGGCTAAAACGATTATGGCTTTACGTCCTGTTCTTAAATTCCATTGATTAGATATAATAATATTATTATTCTCATCAAAAATTCTAAGTTCTGCTGTATTTGGACCAGAAAGCCCTTGGTTTAATGCCTGAAATTCAATTCTAAATATCCCTTCGTCAAAATCTATATTAAACCCCTTAAATCCAGTAGTTAGCATCTCTTTAAGCACAACAACATCATCATTGATTATCACTCTAATCAAATCACCATCGGGCGCTCCAAAATCGCGATATTGTATATTCAATTTCTTAGCACTTGTTGTATAATTCCCTAAAAACTGATTGGTATCTGCAGGTAATAATAATAGTCGTTCTTCAACACTATTCATCTGTCTATCTAACTGTTTAGTGAAGACTTCGGCTGAACTTCTAAAATTATTTTCTTCTTTATAAATTGAAAAAGCTACTTTAGGTTTAACAGCAGTTACCACTTCTTTAGGAGCCTCAATTTCGTTATCATTATTATCATCGGGCTTAGCTTCTTCCGCTTCAGGCGCGGGTTCAATAATTAATTCAGGATCATCTTTAGGGTCTTCACTTTCAACAGCAGGAATAGCGAAACCATTATTCTCACTATCAATTTGGGCATAGCTTGATAGCGAAATAAAAAATAATATTAAAAAAGAAATATAAAACTTCATGGTGTTATGTTCTGTTATTTGCCGAAAATAAACCAAAAATCATACCTAAATGCCAAAAAAATATTAATACTCTAATAATTTAAGCAATTCACCTTCAAATTTGTCTCTAGAAAGGTATTGATCTTCTAATTGATTTATAAACGGTATTGGCGTATCCATACTAGCGACACGCTTAACAGGCGCATCTAAAAACTCAAAGCACTGCTCCATAATCAAAGCTGAAATATCACTAGCAATACCACCAAAAAGGGAATCCTCTTGCAATATAATGGCACGTCCAGTCTTTTTAACTGAAGCATAAATAGTCTCTGTATCTAAAGGTTGCAAAGATCTTAAATCTATAACATCTGCTTTTATCTCTGGATGTTTTTCTAGGGTATTTAAAACCCAATGGACTGCTGCTCCATAAGATATAATAGTAACAGCATCACCTGTTTGCAATGTTGCAGCTTTACCAAACGGGATTGTAAAATAGTCCGCTGGAACCTCTTGTCTAATACTTCTATACAATGCTTTATGTTCGAAAAACAACACGGGATTTGGATCATTAATAGCTGTAGCTAACAACCCTTTTGCATCATATGGAAAGGCTGGGTAAATCACTTTTAGCCCTGGGGTTTTAGTAAACCAAGCCTCATTAGTTTGACTATGAAATGGTCCTGCTGCTACACCTGCACCACAGGGCATTCTTAAAACGACATCCGCATTTTGATGCCATCGATAATGCGATTTTGCTAAATAATTAACCACTGGATTAAAACCAGAAGTCACAAAATCCGCAAATTGTAACTCGACAACACTTTTAATGCCTGCAATACTTAAACCCATAGCTGTTTCGATAATAGCCGATTCGCATATCGGCGTATTACGTACTCTGTCTTTTCCAAACTGCTCTAAAAATCCATCTGTAATTTTAAAAACACCACCATATTCGGCAACATCTTGTCCCATAATCACTAGATCTTCATGCCGTTCCATCGACTGTTTCAATCCTTCAGAAATAGCATCAATAAGTCGTAATTCATTCGTTGACACACCTCTTTTAACTTCTTGATAAACAGATTCTTGATAGACGTCATTTAATTCGACACTTTCATTTGCAACGATTTCAGTTTCCGCGAAAGCGATATCTAAATTATCACTAATTTCTGTAATATATTTTGCTTTTAATTCTGAAATCAAGCCTGTCGTTAGAATACCTTCTTGCAGTAAAAACTCTTGGTAATTTTCGATAGGATCTTTAGTAGCCCACGCATCCATTAATTCTTGAGGGACGTACTTTGTACCACTCGCCTCTTCATGCCCACGCATTCTAAAGGTTTTAAATTCGATTAGAATCGGACGTGGATTTTCACGCACACTTATAGCTAAATCATTAAGTGTATTATATACCTCTAAAATATTATTACCATCTATAATATGACTTTCCATACCATACCCAACAGCTCTATCCGCTAAATCTTTACAGTTATACTGCTCTGTGGTTGGTGTAGATAAACCATAACCGTTGTTTTCAATACAAAACAAAACAGGTAATTGCCAAACAGAAGCTACATTTAAAGCTTCGTGGATATCACCTTCACTAGTCCCACCTTCACCTGTAAAAACGGTAGTGACTTGATTTTTATTTTTTAATTTAGACGCTAATGCAATGCCATCAGCAACACCAAATTGTGGCCCTAAATGACTAATCATTCCCACAATATTATACTCTTGGGTTCCAAAATGGAAACTTCTATCTCGTCCTTTTGTAAACCCATTAGCTTTTCCTTGCCATTGCGAAAACAGCCTATGCAACGGAATGTCTCTGGTTGTAAAAACACCTAAGTTTCTATGCATTGGTAAAATGTACTCGTCTTTATGCATAGCAGAGGTTACACCTACCGAAATAGCCTCTTGACCAATGCCCGAAAACCATTTACTAATCTTACCTTGTCTGAGTAAAATAAGCATTTTATCTTCAATTAGTCTTGGTTTTAACATGCGCTTATATAAGTCTAAAAGCGTAGTATTGTCTAACAATTTTCTATCAAAAGTCATATCGGTTTTTTCTATAGCTGTAGCTTATAAATTTAAGCGTTTGTCAAATATAGAATAAATGTGCAAAAGTAAATCGCGGCTTTAAAAAAAATTATGACTACCGTTTTTCCAATGTTTTCGCTACATTTGTATATATTACACTTATAAAAAATAAAGATGAATAGCATACCTAGCGTTAATTTAAAGGATTTTACATCTGGAGATCCTGTTAGAAAACAACAATTTGTTGACCAAATAGGAAAAGCCTACGAAGAGATTGGTTTTGTTGCCTTAAAAGGACACTTATTAGATGAGACTTTGGTTGATAACTTATATAAAGAAATAAAAAACTTTTTTACACTACCATTAGAAACAAAGCATAAATACGAGATCCCTGGCATTGGTGGACAACGTGGTTACGTGTCTTTTGGAAAAGAAAGTGCAAAAGGTAAAAAAGAAGGTGATTTAAAAGAGTTTTGGCACTTTGGTCAATACGTAGAGGATGATGCAAAACGCGCTAAAGAATACCCTGAAAATGTTAGCGTTAATGAGTTAGCTAATTTTAACGAAGTCGGTAAAAAAGCATACCAAACGTTAGAAGAAACGGCTAAATACGTATTACGTGCACTGGCATTACATTTAGATTTGGAAGAAACGTATTTTGACAACTATATTCACAACGGAAATTCAATTTTACGACCAATCCATTATCCACCAATCACTCAAGAACCAGATAATGCTGTACGCGCTGCAGCACATGGTGATATTAACTTAATTACTTTGTTAATGGGAGCTCAAGGACGTGGATTACAAGTACAGAACAATGCTGGAGAATGGATTGATGCCATTGCTGAGCCAGACGAATTAATGATTAATGTGGGGGATATGTTATCTAGACACACTAATAATAAATTAAAATCTACTATACACCGCGTAATTAATCCACCTAAAGAACTTTGGGGAACCTCTCGCTACTCTATTCCTTTTTTCATGCACCCAATTAGTGAAATGAAACTAGATGTTTTAGATAGCTGTATAGATGAAGACAACCCAAAACAGTTTGACGATATTACTGCTGGTCAATTTTTAGACGAACGTTTAAGAGAGCTAGGTTTAAAAAAATAGCATTCAATTTATAGTCTCAGTCACAATCATATACAATTGTGTTACTGAGACTATAAATTATGGCCTATAAACGACACACCATGGATTTACAAGATCAATTAAAAAACCTCTTTCCAGAACACGAACCTGAAATTGTTGAAAAACAAGAAAAAGATAGTGCAATTTGGCTTCAAGACGACCCAATACTTTGCAAATACGAAAAACGTAAAGGAAAGCCTATAACTATTTTAGAAGGGTACACAGGAGCAACCGAAGATTTTAAGTTATTAGCTAAAGAGCTGAAACAAAAATTGAGTGTTGGAGGGAGTTTTAAAGACGATAAAATTATTATCCAAGGAGATTATCGTGATAAAATCATGGCTATGTTAAAGGAAAAAGGTTTTAATGTAAAACGCGTCGGCGGATAATTATGAGCGATAACAGTCTTCATATTACAAATGGTTCTAGCTTAACGGATTATTTAGCTAAAATAAACTTTAAAGGAGATACTTTAACTTGGCACGAAATGCTTTGTGAAGGTCCAACCGTAAAAGAAATTAATACACCTGAATTTTTCGAGGTTAGAAAAACATTTTTAGAACACGTGTATGATGTAGAATATGATATTGATAGTATTAAAAACGAGTTTAGTAAACTAAACGATGTTTCTAAATATACTGCTATTGTATTGTGGTTTGAATATGATTTATTCTGTCATATTAATTTAATTGCTGCTATTAGTTTAATTAAACAAAAAGGTATCGAACTTCCACTCTACTTAGTATGTAGCGGACGTATTGATGGTGAAAAAGAGCTAAAAGCACTGTCTGATTTATCAGAACAGCAACTTTTAAACGAATATGAGAATAAAATAAAGTTGAATGTGGATGATATTGCTACAGCCCAAAAAGCGTGGCGTATTTACTGCGAGGATGATCATAACTTATTAAAAGAGCTAATTGTTAGACCTTCTAGTTTTAAATATTTAAGCAATTGTCTGAAAGCACATTTAAGACGTTTTCCAGATACTAGAAGTGGATTAAACACTTTAGAGTACAATACTCTAATATTAATAAAAGAACACACCGTAACCTCTCGTAATCATTTATTAGGGTACTGCCTACATTATCAAGGCTATTATGGTTTTGGAGATCTACAGTTAGAACGTATGATTAGCAGATTAGAACTGTTTTATGACGAAACTGAAGAGACATTAACTTTAAATAGAAATGGTCATTTAGCTATAGAGCATCAAAAAAACTTCTCCAAACAAATAGATGTCAATTTCCAGTTTGGAGGGGTTAATAAAGCCGACTTCCAATATGATAAAAAAGAAAATAAATTAATACCAACCATTTAAATGGCTATACAAGAATCAGAATTAATTTTAAATCCAGACGGTAGTGTATACCATCTTAATTTATTACCTGAACATATATCAAATAACATTCTATTTGTTGGTGATCAAGACCGCG
This sequence comes from Olleya sp. HaHaR_3_96, assembly GCF_019278545.1. Taxonomy (NCBI): domain Bacteria; kingdom Pseudomonadati; phylum Bacteroidota; class Flavobacteriia; order Flavobacteriales; family Flavobacteriaceae; genus Olleya; species Olleya sp. HaHaR_3_96. Next base: position 2,807,839 of record NZ_CP058987.1, on the reverse strand, counting down.
TAGAAAAAATTACAAAATATTTTGATTCTATTGAATTCACAATTCAAAAAAGAGAATTTAAAACACAAACAGGGCTTTATAAAGGCAAGCGTATAACGGTGATTTCTACTGGAATTGGACCAGATAATATAGATATTGTTTTAAACGAACTAGACGCATTAGTAAACATTGATTTAAAAACAAGACAGCCAAAAGAGACCCTAACTACATTAAATATTGTTCGTGTTGGGACTTCTGGATCACTTCAAAGAGATATTCCTGTAGACTCTTTTGTCATGAGTACTCATGCTTTAGATTTAAATGGGATGCTACATTTCTATCAAATTGATGCTATTAGTAATAATGATGTTGAAGACGCCTTTATAAAATTCACTAATTGGGATAGCAAAAAAGCAAGACCAATTGTTATTAATAATAGCAAAACTTTAGAAGCACATTTTGATAGTCCAAAAATGTACAAAGGGATGACAGCAACAGCTGGAGGGTTTTATGCTTCACAAGGTCGGGTATTACGTTTACCGCTATCTAACAGTACTTTAAACCAGAAAATGGATGCGTTTTCTTATAAAGATTTTAGGATTACCAATTTAGAAATGGAAACCTCTGCTATTTATGGTTTATCAAAATTATTAGGACACAATGCCTTATCTTTAAATGCCATCATTGCTAATAGGCCAAATGGAACCTTTAGCGAAGACCCTAAAAAAGTGGTTGAAAATTTAATACAATATACCTTAGACAAATTAGCAGAATAATTATGAAGCAAATTAATATTGGAGGTGTACCAGAACACTTTAACCTAGCTTGGTATTTAGGTTTAAAAAATGGCGAATTTAAAGATGCGGATATCAACTTACGTTGGAAAGACTATTTTGGTGGTACAGGTGCTATGTGCAAAGGCTTAAGAGATGGAGATATTGATATGGCTGTCATCTTAACAGAAGGTATTATCAAAGACATCATAGCAGGTAACAAATCTAAAATTGTTCAGGTATTTGTGGATACTCCATTAATATGGGGCATTCATGTTGCTGAAAAATCGGACTATAAAACTATAGAAGATTTAAAAGGAACCAAAGCAGCGATCAGCAGATATGGCTCTGGATCTCATTTAATGGCTTATATCAATGCCGAAAATAATGGATGGGATTTAGAAAAAGATTTAAACTTTGAAGTTATAAAAAACTTAGATGGTGCTGTTGAAGGTTTAACCGAAGGGAAAGCCGATTACTTTATGTGGGAGAAGTTTACCACAAAACCATTAGTTGATAATGGAACGTTTAGACGTGTTGGTAACTGTCCTTCGCCTTGGCCGTGTTTTGTTATAGCTGTTAGAGAAGACTTTTTAAAAACTAATAAAGCTGATGTTAAAGCCATTTTAGATATTGTAAATGCTACGACTGAAGAGTTTAAAGAAATCCCGAGTATCGATCGTATGATTGCTAACCGCTATGAACAAGAAATTGAAGATGTTCAAGAATGGTTGAGCTTAACGGAATGGTCACAAGACAATATCTCGAAAGAAACGGTTAAAAAAGTACAAGACGAATTGTTCGCTTTAAATATTATTCCTGAAAAATGGAAATATGAAGATCTTGTTGAAGATGTATAATTTTAAAACGCCTCACTTATTTAGTGGGGCTTTTTTTGTTTTATATGTGAATATTAAACTCCTCTTTCTTCCAATTTCTTTTTAATTAAGAAATTAAAATTCATTCTCGGCTTAAAAACAAGAGGAGAGCTACAATAACTCAACAGTAGTAAAAACTACAAAACAACCATTAACACCATCGCAAACAGCTCCTCCCTTCAGCTGAAGGGAGGTGTGTTTTTCAAAGAAAAAGACGGAGGGTTTGTCCCAAAACGCGAAGCTGTTTTACTAGTTAACAAATAACAAACTCCTCTTTCTTCTAATTTCTTTTTAATTAAGAAATTAAAATTCATTCTCCTCTTAAAAACAAGAGGAGAGCTACAATAACTCAACATTTGTAATAATCTCATATCAAATTTACTATCACCATCGCAAACAGCTCCTCCCTTCAGATGAAGGGAGGTGTATTTTTCAAAGAAAAAGACGGAGGGTTTGCCCCAAAACGCGAAGCTGTTTTAAAAGTGTACAAGTATAAAACTCCTCTTTCTTCTAATTTCTCTCAAAATAAGACATTAGAATTCATTCTCGGCTTAAAAACAAGAGGAGAGCTACAATAACTCAACATTTGTAATAATCTTAAATTAGAGTAACTATCAACATCGCAAACAGCTCCTCTCTTCAGTTGAAGGGAGGTGTATTTTTCAAAGAAAAAGACGGAGGGTTTGTCCCAAAACGCGAAGCTGTTTTAATATATAATAAATAATAAACTCCTCTTTCTTCCAATTTCTTTTTAATTAAGAAATTAGAATTCATCTCCTCTTAAATTTAAGAGGAGAGCTACAACAACTCAACAGTAGTAAAAACTACAAAACAACCATTAACACCATCGCATGCAGCTCCTCCCTTCAGTTGAAGAGAGGTGTGTTTTTCAAAGAAAAAGATGGAGGGTTTGTCCAAAAACGCGAAGCTGTTTAAGCCAAAATTCTAAAAGCTACAAACTTTTCTGTAACTTGAAGCCATGTATCGCGAACAAGTACACAGTAAACAAGAGTTAAAACAACTAAGAGCAAAGTTAAGGCATAGTCTAACGCCTTCGGAAGCCTATTTGTGGACTAAACTTAAAGCTAGACAATTCCATAAGACAAGATTTACAAGAAAACACAGTATCGGGTATTATATTGTTGATTTTTATTGTGCTGAACATCTATTAATAATTGAATTAGATGGTGAAATTCATAACAACCCTGAACAATCAAAAAAAGACAAAACAAGAACAAAGTATCTAGAACACCTCGGTTACACAGTGCTGAGATTTGAGAATAAAATGGTTTTTGATTTTTTACCCTCTGTTTTTATGGCTATTGAAGAGCATATTCGTTAAGATATTAGAATACTTAAACTCCTCTTTCTTCCAATGTCTCTCAAAATAAGACATTAGAATTCATTCTCCTCTTAAATTTAAGAGGAGAGCTACAATATTTCAACATTTATAAAAGCTAAAACAATAATTACTATCAACATCGCAAACAACATCTCCCTTCAGCTGAAGGGAGGTGTGTTTTTCAAAGAAAAAGACGGAGGGTTTGTCCCAAAACGCGAAGCAGTTTTAAAAGCGGACAAGTATAAAACTCTTCTTTCTACCAATACCCTCTTAATTAAGACATTAGAATTCATTCTCGGCTTTAAAACAAGAGGAGAGCTACAATAACTCAACATTGGTAATTATCTCAAATCAAATTTACTATCACAACACTATTAGTAAAAGCGAAAACAAGACTAAAAACACCTTACCAATCTATTAAGTCCAATCCGTCAGACGTTAACAAATTATTAGTTTGACTAAAATGTTTGTTCCCAAACCAATAGCCGCGATTAGCACTTAAAGGCGAAGGATGTCCTGAAGTCAAAACATGATGTTTTTTAGCATCAATTAGCTTCGCTTTTTTCTTAGCAAATCCACCCCAGAGTAAAAACACCACGTTTTCTTTTTGATCACTAATCGTTTTAATCACAGCATCTGTAAAGGTTTCCCAGCCTTGTTTTTGATGACTTCCAGCCTCGTGTGCTCTAACGGTTAATGTCGCATTTAGCAAAAAGACACCTTGTTTGGCCCAACGCTCTAAATTTCCGCTTGACGGATATGGTTTCCCTAAATCGGTTTCAATTTCTTTAAAAATATTAATCAACGATGGCGGATGTTTTACACCATCAGTAACACTAAAACACAACCCGTTAGCTTGGTTGTAATTGTGATACGGATCTTGACCAATAATAACAACTTTTAAAGCTTCTAAATGACAGGTATCAAAAGCATTAAAAATTAAATTTTCTGGCGGAAAACATTGGTTTTGTTTATAATCTTCGGTAACAAATTGAGATAAATCTTTAAAATAAGGTTTATCAAATTCGGTTTGTAACGCTGTTTTCCAACTGTGATGTATATTGACGTTCATAACTTTTAATTATTGACCTTTAATTCAAGCACAAAATAATACTATCTTTAAGAATTCTAAACCTATTTGTTAATTATTAAATGACCATTCAAAACGCCACAATCAATGATATTGAGGATATCTTTAAGCTATACAAAATAGCTTCTGATTATCAAAAGACTAAGAAAACAGTAGTCGTTTGGCCTGATTTTGAGCGGCAATTGGTAGCTACTGAAATCAAAGAAAATCGACAATTTAAACTCATCATTAACAATACGATTGCTTGTGTTTGGGCGATAACATTTAAAGATGATCAAATTTGGGAAACGAGTCAAAATGATAATGCAATGTATATCCATCGTATTGCTACTAATCCTGAGTTTAGAGGCCAGCATTTTGTAACTAAAATAGTAGATTGGGCAAAAGGTTACGCATCAACAAAAGCAATCGATTATATTAGACTAGATACATTAGGTAATAATACGGGCTTAATTGCGTATTATAAACAATCAGGTTTTGATTTTTTAGGCATTTTTGATTTAAAAAATACGAACGGTTTACCGGAGCATTACCATAATCAGCCGGCCTGTTTGTTTCAAATACAACTGAGTAAATAAGACTTAAAATTATATAAAAAAGACAATTACATTTTAAATGAAAAACATAAAATTCCCTTCAGCACAATCAATTTTACTTATCATAGCTGGACTAGTGACGCTATTAACTTGGTTGGTTCCAGCAGGTAAATACGAAACTTTAGGTTATAATAAAGAATCTAATCAGTTTACAAGAGTCAGTCTTGAAAAAACAGAAGCCTTAGCAGCAACACAGCAAACATTAGAAATTCTAAACATTAAAATTCCGTTAGAAAAGTTTACTAATGGAGATATTAACAAGCCTATCAACATCCCTAATACGTATCAAGAATTAGAAGCACAACCACAAGGGTTTTATGATTTTGTAAAATCGCCAATCAAAGGAATAATAGAATCAGCAGACATTATTTTTCTAGTTTTAATTATTGGAGGATTAATAGGTATTATAAATAGTACAGGTGCTTTTGATGCAGGAATCAGCAAATTAGCAACCGCACTAAAAGGGCGCGAATTCATCTTAATTATATTAGTCACAGTTTTAGTGGCAGCTGGAGGAACAACGTTTGGTTTTGCTGAAGAAACTATTGCCTTCTACCCCATTCTAATCCCGGTATTTTTAGCTGCAAAATATGATGCCATGGTCGGTATCGCCTCTATATTTTTAGGAAGTGCTATTGGGACTATGTGTTCTACAATTAATCCGTTTAGTACTATTATTGCTAGTGATGCTGCAGGTATTAGTTGGACTACAGGGCTTGGCGGTAGACTATTTATGCTACTGGCCTGTTTGACTATTGCTTTAATATATATTATTAGATACGGTAAACGCGTCCAAAAAGACCCTACAAAATCTGTTATTTACGATCAGCAACAACAAATAGCAGCGTTATTTTCTCATAAAACCGAAACCGTACAATTCACGACCCGTTTACGCTTATCTTTAATAGTGTTTGCTTTATGCTTTATAATCATGATTTATGGTGTTGTGGCTTTAGAATGGTGGTTTGTAGAGATGACCTCTGTCTTTTTAGTCGGTTCAATATTAATTGGTGTCATTGCAAAAATAAAAGAATCCGAGTTTATAGAGACGTTTGTTAAAGGTGCAGGAGATTTATTGGGAGTCGCTTTAATTATTGGTATAGCACGTGGTGTAACGGTGATTATGGCTGATGGATTAATTAGCGATACGTTATTATATTATGCGAGTTCTATGACGGAAGGCATGAATAAAGGGCTTTTTGCAAGTGCTATGACAGCAATTTACGCGGGATTATCCTTTTTTATTCCAAGTAGTTCCGGAATGGCTGTATTAACCATGCCCATCATGTCGCCTTTGGCAGACAGTGTTGGTGTAGGAAGAGAACTTGTCGTTAACGCGTACCAATATGGCTTGGGGTTATTCTATTTTATCAATCCTACAGGTTTAATTTTAGCCTCATTAGCAGTCGTGAAAGTCGGTTTTAATAAATGGATAAAATTTGTGATGCCCTTATTTATAGTCCTAATTATCTTTACTTTAGTGGTGATGACAGTCTCTAGTTACTTATAAGACATAACGAAAACTATAATATCTGCTTCAGAACAGATATTTGTAATTATCTGCTTAAAAACAGATATTGTTGCATATCTGCTTAAAAACAGATATATTTATAAAAACTAATAAAAATGGTAGCAGTATTAACAGGAGACATTATTAATTCTAGAGAAGGCAATGTGTCGCAGTGGTTGGATATTTTAAAAGCCACCCTTGATAAATATGGACAAACACCACACCAATGGGAAGTGTTTAGAGGCGATAGTTTTCAACTGGTTACCACACCAAAACAGGCCTTATTAGCAGCGTTACATATTAAAGCAGCGATTAAGCAAAATGAAAGTTATGACGTTAGAATAGCCATCGGTTTAGGAGAAGAAACCCATAGCGCTAAAAAAGTAGCCGAGTCCAATGGTATTGCTTATATCAATTCTGGCGAAGCTTTTGAAGCCTTAAAAAAGCAAACATTAGCCATAAAATCTGACCTACCAGAATGGGATCAACCTTTAAATATAATGTTTCATTTAGCACTACTAACGGCTAATAATTGGAGCAGCACCGTTGCTAAAGTCATTTTAACAGTATTAGAACACCCTACAAAAAACCAAAAAGATATTGCAAAACTCTTAGGTAAATCACAAAGTAATATTAGTGAAGCCCTAAAACGTGGCGGTTATGAAGAGATTATGCAATTAAACAACTACTACCAAAACCAAATTATAAAACTATGATGTTATTAGTACTTAAATTAGTGTTAGCACACGCCATAGGCGATTTTGTGTTACAACCAGAAAAATGGGTTATAGACAAAGCGTCAAAAAAGCACAAATCAAAATATTTATACTACCATATTTTAGTTCATGCCATCGCTTTAATAGTAGCCCTACAATTTGATTTTAACTATTGGTTGGGTATTTTAAGCATACTAGCATCCCATTATATTATAGACCTTCTAAAAATTAATCTAACAGAAAAAGTAAATGCAAGACTACTCTTTTTCTTAGATCAAATCGCACATCTAATTATAATCGTTATTGTTGCTATAGCCTACACGTCGTATGTCGTAGATTTTTCAGAAATTTATTCAAAAAACAACATCGCTTTTCTTCTTGCAATCATTACTATAGTATCCATAGCACCAGTAGTTATGCGCTTAATGATGAGTCAATGGGTTATCGAAGAAGATAACGCAGACCAGTCCTTAGAAAAAGCCGGAAAATACATTGGTATTCTAGAGCGTTTATTTGTCTTTGGGTTTATTATACTCAGCCAATGGAGCGCCATAGGTTTACTAATTACAGCTAAATCGGTGTTTAGATTTGGTGATTTATCAAAATCCAAAAACCGTAAGTTAACCGAGTATGTTTTAATAGGGACTTTAGTCAGTTTTGGAATTGCTATAGCTGTTGGTTTAGCCTATAACTATGTTGTCAAACTGAACTAATATTATCTTCATTTACCAACCAACCAACCAACCAACCAACCAACCAACCAACCAACCAACCAACCAACCAACCATGACCATAAAACATTTTTTATATAGCCTATTACTGTTAAGTAGTGTTAGTTGTAAACCAAAATTATCTGGAGACACCGAAGACGATTTAACCGCCTCGTTATTGGTGGTTAAAAAAGAGCTCAATGTGACTCAACAAGAAAAATTAGATAATGCCATCGGTGTTATTGGTCTGTATGCCATGAAAGAAAAATGGGAACATCCGGATAATCACCCTAACCAGTCTATAACGGCTATTACATTAAGCACACTAAATAATAAATCGTACGACGCTGTTGTTAATTTTGCCGAAGATTTTATTCAAACCCTTAACCAAGATAAAATAAACGCTCTAGAATCAGAAATCTCAGAACTAGACGCACAGCGCACAAAAACAGATGCAGTCGTTACACTTCTAGATGCGTTTAAACCTTCTGATATCGTTATAAAAGAAAACAGTTGGGACGAGCCAGCACTTTATCTTAAAATTAAAAACACTAATAATTTAAAAGATATCACCAACTATATGTTTACTGTAAACCTATACTCTATCGCTCAGGATAAACTGATTTTATCCACAGGTTTTGGAAGTCGTTTAGAACATGGTAATACAATAGCTAATGATCAATTTTTCTGTAATATATCAACATCACTATCTTCAATAATCCAAAATAGCAGACGATTACAAAAACTACAACCAACATTTAACTATCCTATAACAGACTTGGCGCAATATGACTTACGTGTAGAGATTATACCTAGTCAAATAAGACTAAAAGATGGGACCACTTATGATTATCCAGAGCCAAATCCTAAACTAATACAGGAACAAATACAAACATTAAAAGACCAAATACAAACGTTAAAAAACACGAGTAACAGCTTAGATAGTTTTTCTCAAGAGGACGACAATGCTCATAACCAAACACCTGCGTTTAACCAAAGTTACCTTGCAGATCTAGAAGTCATCAGACAAAAGCCAGTAAATCAATTAGAACGTCTTAAAAAAGTAAAACCCAATCTAAACTTAACCTTTCCTGCCAATTATGAAGTCAAAAAGCAAGCTATTGGAGGTATGTATATCTTTAATTTAAGTGACAGTCTGGTCTTTGATAATTCCAATAAAGATTTGATACAATATCAAATTCAAGACACCACTTATATCGAATATCAAGATAGTTATAACAAACCAAATGGTAAACTACTTATTTTAAAGAAACCAAATGTTGCTTATGACTTTAAAGAAACCATGGACGCTGTAAAAGAAGAAGCGCAACGTAACAAAACAATAGATGCCGATACCTCTGGTTATATCTATCAAAGAATAAACAACTATAATCTAGTACGTTATTTTAAAATACAAAATGACCATTATTTATATGTTATGACATTTAAAAACTTAGAAGACTGCGTTAAAGAGTTTGACCGTTCAAAAAATATGATACAGTAATATCAGCTCGCTTTCGCGGAAATAAAGCCAAAAGCTTCACCGTTATAACGGAAACTATAGTACTAAAAACAAACCTAATAACATTTAAACATGGTCGGGGAACTCAAGACAATTATACTAGTCGTCACCGTTATTATTTTAATCATAGTAAAAATAACAGGTGCTTATCAGGTCAAATCAAACCGCAAACACCGCACCAATTTACTAAGCAAGCTAAAAAGCGTTCCTATAGTATTGGATACTATAAAAATAGACGGATTACATTGGACAGAAAACAGAGCGGTTGATGTGTACGATAACGAACTGTATCCAAACCAATCGTCTTCTTATATTGAACCTGCCACTAGCGACTATCATAAACAGAAGGACATAATTAAATTTAAATCTAATTTAATCATCCCAATCACTTATATGGGGCAAACGTATAATTTTAAAACGACGTTACCAATAGAGCATACTATTGTTAGAATGAAGTTTTACGTCAAAAAAACAATGCCAATCTATATCGTAAATGCTACACCAGATAGTGTTCAGTTTTTAATTGACTTTACGTTTATGGACATTCCAATGCTATCCGTAAAAACCACACCTTATTTCACAAAAAAGGACTAACAAATATGAGATACGCCATACTACTCCTCTGCGCTACCCTCTTTTTACTAATCTCTTGTAATAATAGGAAGCACCCTAAAACTATAGACACAGAAACAAAGATTACGGCGCTAGACAACCATTCCCCAAAATTATTAACAGAAACCGAATTAAACGCCAAAGACTTAAATCAATTACGCTTACTAAGAAATGAGGTATATGCCAGGAAAGGGTATGTCTTTGATAGTGCCGAATTAAACACTTATTTTAATGCACAACCCTGGTATTCACCTAGAAAAAACGACCCTGTTTTTCTTACCGAAACGGAGAAGCAATACGTTCACCATATAAAACAAATTGAAAAAACGAAAAGAACACAAGCTATTCTTTACAAAGCATCACAATCAGAATCTAACCGTTTTAGAGACACCATTGCTATAAATTATAAGGACAATAAAAAACTATTAGATGTACTCCAGTTATTTCCCAAGTCAAATATGGGCAGTTGGGATTGGCCTCAAAAAGACCGTACAACCATGGTTGATTATATTAAAACACATAATTATATCATAGATACCACAGCACAATTTTTAAATATCAAATACGTCAAACCCAACACCATGGGCTTATCTGTTGTGGACGGCTTTTGGACGTTATCTCTCTATACTCTCGACGCGGACAACACCTTGGTTATTACTAATGATAGCGTGGGCGATGGTAATGATTATACCGTGTATATATTAAAAAATGCTGTTTTACAACTTATAGACGCCACTCCCATTTTTGGTGAGTACTTTAATGCATTACTTCAAAATAATTCTGAAACCTGTCAAAACCTGTTAGAAGAAAACAAAATCACTTTTGATTACGATTTTAGTGCGCCCCAAAGTATTACCATTGCCTCTTGGGCTTTACACCAAGACGAGGATTCGGACTGTTTTAAAGGTAACACGATCGTATTACAATTAAATAAAAAAGAAGGCCGCTTTTTAGTGTCAGATACCTATTGGAAAGCAAACGACTAAACTATTAAACACCTTAAACGCTATAATCACACTTCATGATCTCAGTTTTTTTAGAACACTAATTACCCTAAATTGCTTATATTTAAATCAAATTACTCAATAACAGAACAATACACTTATCAATTTTTATTTAAAATACGCTAATTAAACTAAAACATATGGCACTAAAAACAGCTTTAATTATAGTTATAACGCTTTCGCTGAATGCGTGCCAATAAGCGAAAACAACCACTGAAACCACAGGACCACAAATTAGCCAACAAGACCAAAGAACCGCATTTTTAAACGTCTTAAACAAACATTTGGCCGCTATCCCAACTAAGGATTTAGAAACCCTAAAAAGGACCTTGACGCCAAACGGAAACATGCAACTTATTTTACCACAAACAGAACCGACCAACACCAATACTGACTTTTTAAACTACCATAAAACGTGGTTTGAAGCAGATCTGGAATGGGATTTTATCACAACAATACGGAATATACAAGTTGGTGATCGTTTAGGTATGGCCATAGTAGACGTTGTCTACTCCGAACCGCTAAGAGATGGTAAACCTTATTTTAATCGTATGATTGTAAGCTACGATTTACAAAAAATAGAGGGCCAGTGGTATTTTATAAAAGACCACGCCAGTTCTATACAAAAAAGTACAGATTTAAAAAATTAAGTACCACGCTTTAATTAAATAAAACAAGACCATTCCTATGTGCAACAAATAGTAACTATTCCCTATTTACACATCATATTATAGTTACAATACTTAGTTTTACGGTTTTTAAATTTAAAGATGCGATACTTTATACATTTAGGATTCGATGGAAGTACTTTTAGTGGTTGGCAACGCCAAAATGCAACGTCAAATACTATCCAAGAGGTTATAGAACACACCCTTCATAAACTATTTAAAAAGCCAATACCTATTTATGGCTGTGGACGTACGGATGCTGGTGTTCATGCTAGTCAATATGTCATTCAAATTAATCTTGACGAAGCGCCGACATTCGATTTAAAATTCCGGATGAATAAAAACCTGCCCAATAGTATCGCCGTGTTTGAAGTCCTAGAAGTCACCACCGACCAACATTGTCGTTATGATGTGGCAACACGCACTTACGACTATTTTGTCCATTGGAAAAAAAATCCAATACTCTTTTCTAACAGTTCTTTTTACGAGGATTATAGCTTAGATTTTGATCTCATGCAAAAAGCAACCGCGCTACTAAGTCAAACTACGGATTTTAGAGCCTTTTGTAAGCAACCAGATTTATACGATAATACCAATTGTACTATTAGTCACTGTGGATTATCTGTTAATCAACCTCAAGGGAGACTCCGTTTTACTATTACTAGCAATCGTTTTTTACGTGGCATGGTTAGAATATGTGTTTACTATCTACTAGAAGTCGGACGTGGTAAAATGACTATAGAAACCTTTAAAGCCATCCTAAACCAGGACAAAAAATTAAAAACCACTTATGCGGCACATCCCAATGGTTTGTTTTTAAGTCAAATCACTTATCCTAATTTACAATTGGATGACGCCCATAATTTAGTTACTATATTACGTGACGGCTTGGACTGATGTTATAATAAACGCCTGTAACTTAAAAGGCATCGTAATTATAAAGACAACGCGTTGAGCAGAAAGTTGAATAGATTTAAAATTAGTTATACTTTTAAAAGATAGAAAAAATTTAAATCCAAAAACACAACCTATAAAAGGCTATAAACACATCGTAAAATTTAATGACGCCTGCTAGGATACAATTCTTAATTTTTGTGAAAAGCATTCTATTAAATTATAAAGCGACGTCATGCCACGCAATTTGGCCATTAACTTTAAATAGATCGATAAATATTATTAAAATAAATGAGTAAAACAATAACCGCAAGACCCAAAAGTATCATCGTATTTGTTTTAATATTCTGCTTAATAGTATGCTTTGGTTTAATTATACTGTTATATACAAAAAACGAGATTGTTATATTTTTAAGACTTTTTATCGCTTTTGTTGTTTTCGCTATGTATTACACCTTAAAACAACTCACTTATTTAAGCGTGCATAAAGACTATATTAAAACTGGATTTTTTACCAAATATAACTATCAGGATATCGCTAGTATAACTCTTTACGATTACACAACTTATAAGTTTTTATTTTTACCAATGGTCGAATCCTGTGTAACCATAATCTTAAAAAATGGTAAACAAATAGTTGTTCAAGATAACTATTGTGCTAATTTATGGAAGCTCCGTTGGTTTTTAGAAAACCGATTTATAAATAATAACACCACTTTCGATTTTAATTTTAAGACTAATTTTGATTGTAACACTAACGGCAATACAACCAGTCCGATCCCTTTACTAACTAAAGCACTCCCATTTATTTTACTATTGGCTTTAGTCACTTTGGTAAGCAGTAGTATAGCTGCTTATTTTAATATAGAACACAGCCAATGGCTTATAATAAGTAGTGCTTTATGTGTTTTTATATTGCTAATAATAGCCACAAGATCAAACTATATAGAAAGCTGTGACAAAGGCTTATATATTAAAAATTTAGTGTTTTTAAAACAAAAGACACCATTAGCCTTAGCTCAAATTAATCATATTGAATTAAAACAAATAAGGCACGGAAAAGGCAGTAGTACACAGCTAGTCATACATATGGTGTATCATAAAGTCTATCGTTTTTCAGTGGATGCGCTCAAGCAAGAACGCCTCCAAAATATGATTAGTCAACTAAATAAGCTAAACATCAGGTTTCAAGATTTAAGAGGGTAAAATCCCATACTAAATAGTGCTACTTCTGCATTAATTACGGTCATTTACGGTTTTCCGTAATATTATACTAAATACTACAATTACCTTTGGGTAACTAGTACGGTATAAATATACGTAGTTCTACGTATTGTATAAAATAATTATAAAGTGTAGTTTCGCTTAACCAATTAGCAACAGTAACTTAAGTTGCGGATATCCCATAATATTTACGGGATATGTGGAATAAAAGTTTTTATATAACGAGTTAGCAGCAATGCGTGAAAAACCAAATATTACTACAATAGATAAAATTTAATAAAATATGGATTGGAATTCTTTTTGGATTAATATTTTGGCTGGGAGCGTTTATTTTATATTAGGAATATTAGTGTCCATTTGGCTCATCCCAAAATATACAATTAGACTATTAAAAAGAAAAAATATAAATCATTTTCGGACAAAAATCACCTTTATAATATCTGAGTTATGCTATTTTTTAAATTCTATGCCACAAGAATTTAAAGTAAATAAAGATTCTACTACTTTTCTTGTTAAAAATAAAAAGTATAATGATTTGTTTGATTTTGTTGCTTTACTAAACCCAAATATTTTCAAACCTGTTGCTCCTGAACAATTAAACGTCAAAATATTAGAAACTATTGCCAAATACTCTGGTGAGAAAAGACATGATTTTATAAAGTCTGAACTTGATAAACTAAAGTTCCTAAAGGATTCACTTGATGAAATTCTTTCAAGCCACTCTCTCAACATCGACGATAAGATTATTTCCTCAATTAGTACGCTATGTATTGAAATTAAACTAATGAATAATGAGTTTCGGTTTAATTCGACACATGAAGAATTGACTGGAGAAAAAGAAGGATTATCTGGCTCAATAAGATTAGATAAAATTTATTCAATGATTATTGAACTACTAAATCTTCTTGAAAATGAAGATGGAATCAAACGTGAATAAAGCAAAGCTGCTAACAATGGTAACCGTTGCACAACCCCTTAAAAAAACACAAAGACAGCTTAAAATCTTTGATTTTAAGCTGTCTTTAATTTTGACTCTCCGTATTTTCTCTAAAATTCAAGTGGCTTAAAACATAGCATTCGAACGCTTATTAGGTAGTTTTTGGTACTTTTAATAAAAGCAAGTAGTCCTGCTATACTTTCTGGCCCGTTTTTCATATATTTTAAATACTTTTTAAGATTATAGGCTGTTGCGGATAGATGCATACACTTATTAGCTTGTTTAATCCCAAGGGTATTCACTTTTCCCATGCCTAAAAACTGAGTTAGTGTACCAAAAACAGGTTCTACCGTGCTTTGTCGTTTTCCTTTCATATAGCTTCCTTTTTCACTATCAACTCGTGCTATATTCCGCATGTATTCTGCGCGGTAATACGTTACGGAAAATGACTTTTCTTGTGCCGTTTTGCTTAAACAAGCGCTTCGTATTGGGCAATCTATACAAAGTTTTTTTGAACCTCTATAGGCCTTCTTTTTGGTGTTGTTCTTCTTTTCGTAAAACACCTTTTTAAAGGGGATAATCTTCCCTTGGGGGCAGGTATAGTGATCTTCTTTTTCATTATAAATAAATTCATCTGGGCCTCCTTTAAAGGTACCGTGTGGCGGAATGTAACTCGTAATATCCTGCTTTTCTAAAAAAGCATAATTCTCGCCACTACTGTAACCAGTATCCGCGAGACAGGTGTCTATGGTAAGACCAGATTGCCATAAGCGTCTTTTTACTCGTAATACAATATCAGGTAAATGCTGACTGTCTTTGCCATCGGCATGATAGGCCTTGATGTCACTTATTACATGATGTGCGGCATCTACCGTGAGCTGACTTGAATAGTTTAATTTTCTCGCTTTTCCTGGTTTTACACTTATGCGAGCATCGGGATCGGTTGGACTGTAATGCGTTTTATTACTAGTATAACGGGAACCTTTATTTCCTGCTCCAGGACGATGGTTTTGATCTTTTGACCATTTTTTGTTTCGGCTCTTTATAGCTTGTAATTCCTGACGGCTTGCTGATAATTCTTGTTGCGATTTTGGGGCTTTATTAACCTTAGAGCTACGAAAGGGTAACGTTTTATCTCTATTGCTTATATGTCGTACTGCTCGTAAATGAGATTCTAAATCTTCTTCTGGCACTTTAAGTTCTAAGCTATCCATAGAAGCATTTGCTTTAACTGGTGCGGCGTCGATAACTTGGGTGTGACCGCTTACCATTTGCATGTCTACGCACATTTTGAAAACATGAGTAAATAGACTTTCAAAAACCAACTCTGGGTACAGTTGACGTGTTCTGCTTAACGTGGAATGCCATGGTAATTCCTCATCGATATCATAGCCTAGAAAATAAAGAATATCCAGTCGAAGACTACAATGTAATACCAGTTTTCTATCACTGGTGATATTCTCTAAATAACCCACTAAACAGAATTTGAAAAACACCACGGGATCTAAACTTTTTTGTCCACAGTTTCCGTAATAGATTTTTGTTTGATTTCGTAGAAACTCTAAGTCTAAAATTTCTGATAAGCGTCTATAAAAATTGTCTTGGGGAACCCGACGACTCAACTGGAAATTGTTGAATAATTTCTCTTGATATATTTTTGTGCCTTGCATTACTAAATATACGAAATTTATATATCTTTAACAACATGTTGTGCAACAGGCACAATGGCTATAATTAATGCGGGGTTTGGTGCTTAACCCAAAGTTTAGAGCTTAAAACGAAGTCCGCCAAATCTTTTTGATTTGGCTTTATAAAGAAAAAGATAAAACAAAATAAAAAGATTTGGCTAAGTGCTTAATCGAAAGTTCACTACTTTTAATTCCCGCACTAACCATAGCCTAGTCGTTGTATGCAAGTCACTCACTCATACGACAAGAAGATGTATAAGAGTTGTTGAAATCTAAAAAACAATGACTAATGAATACTGAAGAAAACAAACCTAGTTACGAAGAACTTGAAAAAGAGTTAAAGGAGTTAAAAGACAACACAGACAGACAGACAGACAGACAGACAGACAGACAGACAGACAGACAGACAGACAAAATATCTAGGTCTTAATATGATGGTAGTAGTAGCAAAACTTTCAGAAATATGTGTAGACAATAATCTTCCATTCCGATTTAACATAGAAGACTATCCTACTACAGATTAGGAACAAACCTCATCACGATATTTTATAATTTCAAGATATTTATCAAAAAACACTCTTGCGAATTTAAAATATTCTTTGTCTTTTCCGTGATTTAAGCTACTGCTAAATGCAGAGTTACCTACGTAGTCGGATAAAAAAGAAAATACATCTGAACGCACATTATCTCTTATATATTCTAATTTTTCACCTCTGTCCTTAGTTCGTTCAGATATTTCTTTATATGAAGAATCAATTTTATCAATAATAAATTTTTCAGCCTCTAACCCTTTATTATAAACATCTAGATATTTGGCACTTGGAGTATAACTCATAATTATAATTTTTAAACAAGATAATAAATAACATCTGAATTACAAACAGTTCGCAACTGTTACGTTGGACTGACAAGCAGAGCGTGAAAAGCTTACTCAAAACTGAACTACTAACTATGCGGAAAAAATTAATCTAAATCAGGAAAATCAAGTATACTGAAAATTATAGACAGATTTTGATTACCCTCTAAATCACAAACTTGCTCAATATTTCTCTTTAATCTTAAAAAACGATCATAACCCATAGTGTTAAGTTCAAATTTATTTTGAGTTGAGATTAATTTAGATGCATCAGATAAAGTGAATTTAATTAAATTATCAACTGATTTTTTAAATTTTGGATGAATATCAGATTTAAACATTAAACTTTTAGAGTAATTATCACAAGCAATTAATGACAATTCAACAATACTTGAATAATCTTCAAGAGATTTTTCATTTTTATCATAAAGAACCTTTAACCTATCATTCATTTTATCAGCAACCTCAAAACTTAAGTCACCTTCTAAACTTTTAATATTATTAATATGAATAATGCTCTCATCCCTTTGCTCTTTAAATCTTTCTTCAAGTCTTTCGATAGTGAACCTGAATTTTTCTCTGATTCCTACGAAAGTGATAATACCAAGCATACTAAACAAGACAGTAACAAAAGTGATGACAGTGCTAAAATTAGAATTAATGAGACCGATTATCCAATCCATTCCGATATTATGCTCGATGCCTGTACCGTTCTTGCTAAATTCTGTTTCCCTACTGAAAGAAGAAAGGTTGAATCTATGCCAAATATAGAGCGTAAAACAAAACAAGGAGAGTAGTAAAACTAAGTTTATAATAGGTAGATATTTTTTCATTTGACTAATCTAATAAAAAAGAATTAAATTACAATCTGAAAAATAAAAGACCAGACATACAATCGAGTAGACGGCTCCGACTAAAATAGCCGGAGTGCGCCTCTCACACCACCGTACATACGCAACTAGGTTGGTCCTTTCGTCTCTATTGCTACCAGCAATAGCGCTCAGGAACGTATACGGCGGTTCGTAAATCATCACGCCAAAGCTCTTTTCACCCTTGACACTATCTTCTAATTTAGGCATAGGCTACCACTAGTGCTCCTATGCGAATTTTGAAGAGAATTACGTTCAGTCCTTCCTTACTTGTGAGACCTTCTGAGGTATTGCCTCAACTCGTGTCCTGTAAGTACTATGACCTCTGCTGACTTCTCCATATAGCTAACTCGTAACTTTGGAGATCTCCCCAGGTAATGGCATCTTCTTTCACTCAATCACTGCCGTATCTACATAATTACCCTTTTGGTAATCGTGGGGCGTTACAATGATGTGCTTGCTTACCCGAATAACTATGCCTCTGTATACGATTTCTGTTCGTCAGTACCGAGTTTTGTAGTGGTATTTACTCAATAATCAATCACAAATAGCCTTCAGATGTAACCTCGCGATTACCACCCTTGCGACTTACTAATGCTTCAAGACGTTACTCCTGCGCATAAGGGACTTGCACCCTCTAGATTAATTATTTACCTTTAGGTAAATTAAAAGATGCCCATGCTGGGCACACACACCGTATAAAGTCAATGTGGTTTTTTGGGTTTGCCCAAAGTTGTGTGTCTTTTTGCTATATCACTTATACTTATTTAAGTATTTTAGGTCAACTAAGATAAAAACATAAAATAAGTATAAGTTTAGTACTAGGCTGAAAATCATACAATTTCCAACTGCCACACTAACCCTATACGAACACGTTGGCAACAATTAAATGAACAAATCATGTCAAATAAATTTATAGTTTATACAATCTTATTTTTAACATATCTAAATTCGTTTTCTCAAAGTATACCAAATGATACTATTGTTAAAAAAGACGGGACTAAAATCATTGAAAATTTCAAAACAATAATTGTCCATAATGAATATTTAATAACTAGTAAATATGAGGTAAGTATGGAAAAAATAGAGAGTATAAATGATAATCACTTAAAAAAGATAGCAATACCCTTAAAAGATATAGATAAAGTAATTAATAATAGTATTTATATTAAAAAGCGTAAATTTTTGAATAAAAATGATGTGATTTGGGAATCAGAAACAAATAATCATAAAAGAAAGGTATGGGTTCATTCTCGTTCAGAGCGAAAAACTGTAGTATTACCAAATGGAAAACTAAGACTTTTGGAATCATTAGTTGAAGGAAAATGTGATTTATATATAGATTTTATTATTATTACTTCTGCTATCGACTTTAATGTTTATAATGTGAATAATTATTACTACGTCCATCGAAAAAACGAATGGAAGAGCACACTTTTCAAAGGTTTAGGAGAATTTATCAAAACTAAAAGAATTGATTATTTTGACGATTGCACGAAAGCAAAAGAATTCATTAAAACAAGAAAAAAACTATCTCAGCAGGAAATTATTGAACTTGTTAAATTATACAACGAATATTGTGATAGTAAAAAATAACAGTTGCCAATCGAGTAGACGGCTCCGACTAAAATAGCCGGAGTGCGCCTCTCAAACCACCGTACGTACGCAACTACGTTAGTCCTTTCGTATCTATTACTACTAGCAATAGCACTCAGGAACGTATACGGCCGTTCGTAAATCATCACGCCAAAGGGCTTTTCACCCTTGACACTATCTTCTAATTTAGGCATAGGTTACCACTAGTGCTCCTATGCGAATTTTGAAGAGAATCACGTTCAGATGTAACCTCGCGGTTTTCACCCTTGCGACTTACTAATGCTTCAATAAGCCTGTCCTGAGCGTAGCCGAAGGGTTACTTCTGCGCATAAGAGACTTGCACCTTCTAGATTAATTATTTACCTTTCCGTAAATAAAAAGATGCCCATGCTGGGCAAACACATCGATTATAATTAATGGCTGGTTCTCGCCTACTTACGAAAATCCTCGCCACTAATCATACACAAAACATTGTAAAAAATTAAAAAAAAATTGTAACAAAATTGTAACAAAATTAATAATGGCAAAATATTTAAGAACATCAAGCATAAGTGCTGAATTAGAAATTTTAATAAGAGACGCAAAAAAAGAACTTTATATAATTAGTCCATATTTGAAACTTTCTGATCAAGTCAAGGAACTTCTAAATGATAAAGAAAGAGAAAAAGTTGAAGTCCGAATAATTTTTGGAAAACAAGAATTAGCACCTTCAGAAATGGGATTTTTAGAAAATTTAAAATATGTACGTCTTTACTTCTCTAAAAACCTTCACGCAAAATGTTATTTAAATGAAAATAAGATGATAATTGCATCAATGAATCTTTACGAATATTCTCAAGTAAATAATCGAGAAATGGGAATTTTAATTGACACGGAAAATGAAGATGATAAAAAAGTCTATGAAGATGCTACAAAAGATATTGACTCAATAATTCATAATAGTGAGGATTTTTCATACGTAAAAGCACCACAGAAAAAATTACAATCTGAAAAAACTATCTCTGAAATTGTTGAAACAAAAGATAAATCCAAATCAAAACTTCTAACTACAAAGGAATTATCTCAAGTTACTGGTTTGAGTAGCAGAAAAGTAAATAGTTGGTTTACCGACAAAAAACTGATGTATAAGAAAGATGATGATTGGGTAACAACAAAGCGTGGAAAAGAAGCTGGCGGAATTGAAAAAAGTGGACAATATGGACAATTTATAATTTGGCCAGAAGATATTACGAAACACATTTTGGAATAAAAACTGTTTACTATCGAGTAGACGGCTTCGACTAAAATAGTCGTAATGTGTCCCGCACACCTAATATGGCATATAAATTATCAACTTATATTAAATTTTAACCTGTAGCCCTATTTTAGTACTAGACATTAAAACGAAACGCAAATGCAGAAAATAATTATAGCATTATTACTATTGACAAGTTCTCTTATATATTCTCAAAATAAGGAAACTGAAAAAATATTGAGCGAAGGAAAATTACTTTTTCGAATGGAAAAAGGTTCTTGGTATGGAACAGACGATATGTTAGCAAGGTTTAAAACGAAAAAAGATTCAGTTGGTGGATATTTGTCATATGAAACTGATGATAACACAATCAATACGATTTTTTTTAGTCGATTTGACTCTGACAAAATACTGATAAGATATGAGTTTGACAGTTTACCAAAACCTGAACCGATAAAAATTGACACTTTAAACCAAAATGCAACTGATTTAGAAAGAAATCTCATTTCTATCCGACAAGATGCGAGAGATAGAGCTTATGCAAACGAAGACAAATTTTTTAGTTTTTATGACAATACTTCACTGAATTTTATTCCTCTAATTACTGATAAAGAAAAAAGCGTTTTCGTATTAACTGGACCGCAAGTTTCTGGAATAGTATTACTTGGGAACGATTATAAATTGAGTTATGACAAGAAAAATGAATTTAAGAAAAAAGAGAAAATTCATAACACTATTTTACAATTTCCATATACATCAGAAGATAAAGAAAACCCATCAGTTTCGACAATTCACTCACATATTATAACCGAATACATTTCATCGACTGACGTATGCACTTTATTACTTTATAAAAAGTATGTTGAGTGGAATCGGCACATTGTTATGAGTGAAAAAGAAGTATCGATATTTGATTTAGAAAAGGAATCTCTTTTTACAATGAAAAGAAAAGCTTGGGAGAAAATTTATAATAACGAAAAAAAATGACTGTGCCCAACAATAGTAACCGTTGCACAACACTATAATATTCTAATAGATCAAGCAAATTAAGCCTTTTTAAAAGGGTTATTTTTTAATACTTGCTAAGATTCACCTTAATTTTGATACGCTTAAATGGAAGTTTATGGCCTTGTAAAGTGCTATTATTTCAAAAAGCAAAACTCCAAGTACTTTTCCTTTATTTTTTGTTCGTTTTTGTACAAACTTTAAATACTTTTTAAAATTGCAAGTTATCGCCGACAGATGTTAAAAAGGAAAAAGATAGACATTAGTATGACTGAAGAAAATCACTGTTACGAAAATGCAATGGCAGCACGTGTAAATGGTATATTAAAAGATGAGTTATATCTAGATCAAACCTTTGATAACGTGACTCACAAAAAGAGAGTTGCAAAAAATGCAATTAATTTATACAACGACGTAAGATTACATTTATCTTTAGATTATAAAACACCTAATAAGGTATATTAATTATCAGCTTAAATTCAGTTTTAACTTGTAGCCATATTTCAGAACTAGACATTTGAATGAACGACATAGACAAACAGCTATTTTTAAAACATTTTATCTCGACTGAAATGGAACGGAAAAGAAAAATTGTGTTTGAAAACGGTTCTTCGATAACAACTAAATATAAATCTGAATTCAAATATTACGTGAAATATTTTCCCGGAAATTATGCAGACTATTATTCGCCTGAATTTATTTTTAAAACGGAAAATAATTTGAAAATAATCCCAATTCCAAATTTCTATACTTTTCTTTTTATCCCAATAGCCTTCGTCATTTTGAATTATTTTGAAAATGTAGAATTGGAAAATATTTGGACTATTTTAATTGCACTAATTGGATTTGTAATATTTGTACAATTACTTCTGATTATTCCCAGCCTTATTAATATTAGAAAACGAGTGAATGAAAAATAAAAGGTTTTTTGTGCTAAACCGAAAAAATCTGGGAGTATTAACACAATCCGCTAAACACAAAATTTGACGTTTATAGAAGAAAAGATAAAAGCAAAATATTTATATTTAGCTACGTAATAAATAGGAACGATAATGCTTATCACCTGCCCTACGTTTCTGATACTAAACCATGTCCCTTAACGAAGATTATGAAAAACCTATTTCTGATATTAATAATTTTAGTTAATTCTTGTGCTTCATACGATTCTAACTATTCTTATGAAGTTAAACCAATAAATTTCAATCCTGAAATTGGTAAATGGATTATTAACAAACCTTTTTTAGGCAGAAATATTGATTTCTCTTTCGAGAATGAAACTCTAACAAATTATAAAAAACATCTTAATAAAAAAATTGGAGAAAAGTTTGTATTAATAACTGAGTTTGACAACCTTTTTTTATTCCCTGAAAAAGATAGAAGCGAAGAAAGTCTTGCCGTAATTTATGAGCAGACTAAATTTGATTTTTTAATAGATACTTCTCTAACCATTTTAAAGAATGAATTGCCGAATATTGATTTTTATCCAGAATTAAGAAGACAAAAAGAAATTACGCTTACCATAACCATCTATGATTTAAAAGACAAAGGCATACTTCTTAAAAAAACACATTTATTCAATGAATATTTCAATGGAAATAATGTTATTTCTTTTTCGAGCAAAATAGATAATCTAATAAGTTTTTCAATTATGAAATCTATAAAAGGATTAAAGAATAAACACAATTGGAATTAAAACTATTACCAGAAGGGTGTACAATTTATTGCTAGTTCTAAATTGTTTACAAAAATCCTCGTGATTTTCTATTCGGTTTTTATTTGCTAAATTAGTTGCCTAAATCACGTAAGAAACCATATACAAACAAACTTTGGATTCAAAATTAATATGTAGCGCAACGGACGCTTTAAAAAACAAACTTCATTGGGACAAAAATGAAAATAAAGAATGGATTCATTTCGGTACAGGCAAAGAAATTGACAATCAAGTAATATCAAATGAAATTTCTGAGCATTTTAAAAATGATGAAATTCATATTGTTTATTCAAGAACAAAATCTGGGCTTCTAAAAGACCATCAAGATTTATACGACAGTTTATTAGGAACCAAAAAAATCTTTCTGTGGAACAAGCAATTAACTAAAGCAATGGGATTTAACTACGTTGGAATTTTAAGAAATGGTCAAATAAATGGACAAGAATGAAATCAGAATTAAAATACATTGAATTGAAAAGCGGATTTTCCGATAATGGAAATGCGTGGATTGGACTTGTCTCATTTTCGAAAAGTGGAAAAACAGTTTACTTTAATGGAAAAGCATTTCAAACTTCGAACGGAACAGGAGTTAGCGGAAATTATTTTGACTTGGAAAGCGGAGATGAATATTGGATTTCGGGAGTTAAAAAAGATATGTCTGACCGGCATCAATTTGGCGGTGGAAAAATATTTGTAGAAAAACGAATTTTAAATGATTATTTGCAAGTCATTGGGAGAACAGAATTACCAAAATCTGGTTTCGAATTGACCGAAGTTGATACTGAAAAACCAATCGAGAGAATAAATGAATTGGAAAATTCTCAACTGGAAAAATCTATAATTGACGAAAGTATTTATACCAAAACGCCTAAGGAATTAACGAATAACGAAATTGAATTTCTTATCGAAGAATCTATTGAAGATGAAAAAAATGCTATGTACAATAAAGGCAGAAGAGCAATTAGAAGAGGTCGAATTGAATTAGAAACTGAACTTGAGAAACGAAAAGAAAAAACGGTGTAGAATCGAGTAGACAACTCCATCTAAAATAGCCGGAGTGCGCTTCACTCCAAAAGGTTTTCCCCCTTGGCACTATCTTCTAATTTAGGCATAGGCTACCACTAGTACTCCAATTCGGGTTTTGAATAGAAATGGTCTTACTTAGTTCTTTATTTACTAAACAAGTTGCTTGAAACACACAACAAACCATATACGAAAGACAAAAGGACTCCTAAATATAATGAAACTATTATTTTAAACAACGTTCTAGTTTCCCTCTTGTTTCCTAGTAAGTAATAACTTTTTTTATAATGCGTATAAAGCAAAGAAAACGTTACTAATTATAAAACTGACGAAACTCAAATGGACCATTAAACTTATCGTATTGAATTTATTTGGTGTAAATTAGCGCCAAAGCAAAAGTATTATGGCAAGACAAAGTATTTCATTCACTCAACCAAATGATGAGTGGTTAAAAAGTCAAGTCGACAGCAAAGAATATTCTACGAAAAGCGAACTTGTAAACTATTTAATTAGACAAGCACGAAAGCAACAAATACAAATTGACTGGATTAATACTAAATTGGAAAAAGCCGAAAATAGTGGATTTACGGACTTAAGTAAAGCACAAATATTAGCGGAATCAAAGTCGTTAATTTAATGGCTAATTACAAACTAAGTAATTAAGCGAAAGAAGACTTAATAAGAATCCATAAATGCAGGGCTGAAAAGTTTGGAATGACCTTGGCTGATAAATATTTTGATTCATTCTTTAAGAACTTTGATATTATAGCTGAAAATCTATTTTATTTTGAATCTGTGGATTATATTAAAACTGGATATAGAAGCTGTGTTTCGGGAACTGATAGTATCTATTATAAAGTAAATAATAATATTGTGGAAATTATGGCGATAATTGGAAAACAAGATTTGAAGAATATACTTTGATTTAAAAATTACAGGTGCCAATCGAGTCGAAAGCTCTCCCCATAATTAAGTAGAGTGCGCCTTTAACAACTCCTACGTGCGGGTCTACGTTGGTCCTTTCGTCCCTATTACTATTAGCAATAACGCTCAAAAAAATATACAACGTTTAGCAACTCATTACATTAAAGGGCTTTTCACCTTTAACACTATCTTCTAGTTTATGTACAGGCTACAAGTTGTGTTCCTATATGGGTTTTGAAGAGAAATGTCCTCCCTCCTTCTTTATTTCCGATTTATTATTGCTTCAATAAGCCTATCCTGAGCGCAGCCGAAAGGTTACTCTTGCGCATAAGAGACTTGCCTCCTCTAATTAATTATTTACCTTTAGGTAAATTAAAGATGCCCATGCTAGGCACACACAAAAAATAAAAAGCATTAAAAACAACTTTTTATTTGAACCGTTCTGAGGTGTTTTTGAATGATTTTCACGGAAAACAGCGGGATGTACATAAAATAGATCTATTAGATTTACAAAATGAAAAATATTTTTGTTCTGATATCTTGTATCTATTTATTCTCTTCCAAAGCACATTGCCAATCCAAAACAATGAATAAAGAACTAATAGAAGCCTTTGATAATATTAAAAATATAGTTGATATAGAACAAGACGGTATTTCTTTATATAATAGTAATTTTGAGGTAATTAATTTTAAATATAGTAAAACTACAAAATCTATTCATTGGGCTACAATTGTAAAAAGAGCTGGTAAACCTTTAAGTGTTATAAAATATACCATCACCTATCTAAAGAAAAATACGATACTGTTTTGGAAAGGAGATTTAGTATTAAAAAGCTCTGATTCCGAATATAAATCCATTGTTAGTGCTTTTATTGCAGACGCTAAAGCTTTAGAACTACATCACAAACAAGTCTTAAATGAAATTAAGAATGGAGAAATAGTTTTATTAAAGGTTGGAGAAATTGTGCAATTAAAGGATGGACTTTCTTTAATGTTAAGGCATTTCACACATAAACGCCATTATTTTTTGAATCCTTCACAAGCGATGGCTGATGTGCAAGTTATAATAGGTGATGGTACCGAAGAAGAAATAAATTTTAAAAATCGTTCCTTAGCAGGAATATCTTATCCTAATGATACTAATACATTACAGGAATATGTTTTTCGGATAAGAGCGTTTTCGTATGATAAGCATATCGAGGTTTTAGTGTCTAAAAAATAGAATATTATTTGAAGGATTTAGCATCCATAGAACTGTAATTTAAATAAGAAAAAAAACTAGATTTATTGAATACAATCAATATCATTAAGCTTACTGAATGGTAACTGAAATAAAAACACCTCATAATCGAATAGACGGCACCGACTAAAATTTTCGGAATGCGCCTCTCGCACCAGCTACTTGCGCAACTACGTTGGTCCTTTCGTCCCTATTACTATTAGCAATAGCACTCAAGTACGTATACGGCGGTTTGTAAATCATTACATCAAAGGGCTTTTCACCCTTGGTACTCGCTTCTAGTTTAAGTATAGGCTATTACTTTTACTCCAATTCGGGTTTTGAATAGAAATGTCTTCCCTCCTTCTTTAATTGCGACTTAATAAGGCTTCAATAAGCCTGTCCTGAGCGTAGCTGAAGGGTTACTCCAACACACAAGGGACTTGCCCTCTAATTAATTATGTACCTTAAGCTAAGGTAAAAGAAGCTCCTGCTGGGTGCAGACAATGCGTATAAAATAAAGGGGGTTGTTTTTAATCGAAAAATCTATGAACAGTAGCAAAGTCTGCTAAATATAAAATTTGACAATTTAAAACAAAATATTTATATTTAGCTAAGTAATAAACCAAAACAAAAGTGCTTATCTCCTGCCCTACGTTTCTTATTCTGAACGTTAGCAATAATACAGAGAACTTTATGGGAATGTTTTATAATGGTGCAAATTGTGATATTTATATTGGAAAAGGAGCTGGTAAAAAACTCTTGAATGATATAAAAAATGCACGTCACTCTGTTAGAATTGTTTCGCCGTATTTATCACCATCCTTAATCACCGAATTAATAAAATTTCGAAAAAAAAATCTAGACGTCGAATTAATAACAAGTGATAATATTGAAGATTTTTATGGACATTATGAGAAAAATATTCATAAACTAATACATCAAAATAGACAGATAGATGATGTCGCAGTTGAAAAACGTGAAAAATGGAAAACGGATTCTAAAATCCTGGGATATATTGCATTTGCTCTATTTATAATCGTAATTGGACTAGCTTATTACCTAAAAGATATAAAAGTGGCTTTTGGTTTAATAGCAATAGTCATTATTTTATTGGTCGTTAAATTATACAAAAACAAGATTAAAAATAAACGCATTTACTCCTATTGGTATTCGCAGTTATTTCCTTTTAAAGTCTACATGTCACCTGACCAAAATAAGTTAAGCGATACTTTTATACACAGTAAAATATACTTAATTGACGATCAAATCGCCTATTTAGGCTCATTAAATTTTACTTCGAGTGGAACAAAGCATAATTACGAAACGAGAATAAGAACAGAAGACCCCAAAGCGATTAAAGAAATAAAAGAAGAAATGTATCGGTTAATGAATCATTCGCATTTGCCTGAAAGAGATATTCAATTATGGGGAAAACAATTATATAAAGAGCCTATAAATTAAAAATACTAATGCTTACCATCTATAAACGTCTTATAATAATACAACTACAACTTAAATGTTATAATACCTTATAACTATAGAAAAACTCATTTCCTGCATCGTGTTCCGATTGTATAATTTGTACGGTTTCTTTTTTATTCAGGACTTTAAACGAATCGAGTTTAACCACTTCCTTTATAATAGTTTCAAATATTTTTTGGGTTGGAATATAGTAGACATCGTCATAGTGATCTAAATCATATCCATTATCGCTATAAACGTAGTATGGTCGAGTTAACGTATTGTCGTTATGATCAAAATCCCATTCCACGTTAAGTGTTCCCAATGGTTTTTGGGTTGACGCACCAATATTTTTAAAAATAGTATCATATACAGGACCCCATATTTTCAGAAAATCTACAGCATAGGCTTTATAGCCATCCTGTTTTAAATTGTCTATCTCAGAATAGACCATGCGCAACATGTGGCCTAAATCGTTAAAGCTTCGTGTTTCAGCCGAACGCACTTTACCATGCTCTGTAATAAAATCATACTCATCACGACATCGCGAATAAAACGTTACTGTGCTATCCTCTTTTTTAAAGGTGAGATATAATACTTGATCATCTGCAAAAGACATAAGCGTTTTAAATATCGCTGTATCTCTAATAGTATCAAAACTGCTATCACTAAAATCGGCAGAGGTATAGTCTTTATTTATTGCACGTGCAGATAAAATTATGGCATCCTCAATAGCATTAGTATTAGCAGCCAGGCAGGCGACATTAAAAAATAGCAATCCTGCTCTAGTTTCTCTTGTGTTTTCAGCTTTTTCAACAAATACAATAACATCTTCAAACCCGTCTTTATATTTGCCTAATTGATCATAAGCCACCACAACATGTGCAATAGTATTAGCTGCTGGATCGGCAGTTGGATCAAAATCAGGTCTATACTGCTGCCATATATCTAACGCTTTTTGAAATTCTCCATTCATCACATAGATAAATACCATGTTATCCAATAAAAAGTTATTAATTCCAAATTTTTCAATAGCCAATACACCATATTTCGTGGCAGATTCAATATCACCCATTTTACGATAGGCAATTGAAGCCGTATGTAAGGTTTCCCAATTGGCGTCTTCAAGCGGCAACGCTTCAAACCAAGCTATAATCTTACTGTAATTCATATTAGCCAAAAAGAATGTAATCATAGACTTTATAACTGAAGGTGTTTTATGGGCTTCTACATTGTCCATAAAGAGCGCCATAATGTCTTGATTCTTTGTTTTAATCGCCAAATCAAGGGTGGTTACCCCCTCTTTAAAAACCTGATCCGTTTTTGCGCCAATGGATAGAAGATAGTCCACAATAAGTGGTACTCTTCCTAATATCGCATAGTGAAGTGCCGTCCATCCATGCCTAGAGGATTCCTCATCATTTATTGTACTATGAATATCGGCGCCAAGTGCTATATATTTTTTAACCGCTTCAAGATAGGCTTCATTGTTTGATGCTTCTATACAAAATTGCATTAATGGTGTTTTTCCCTTAGCGTTAGCGACATTAATATCTAAACCTTTTTCTACTAAGTACGCGACTGCTTTTGGGGATTTTTCAATGTAGTGCAGCGTGGTATCTCCGGTTTTATTTATGAAAGCATAATTAAAGCCTTTTTCTATAATTGTTTTAATAAAAACCAAGGTGTAGTCGTCTGCTTGCTCAAGTGTTAGGGTCTCTAAAGAGCTATCAAAGGTGCTAAGTACATTACTTCCTCTTTTTGACGTGGCATTAAAATCAATTCCCTTTATGTTAAGCACGCGTTTAAGCAGTGCTACGTCACCTTCTAAATCTCTAATAAAGTCGAAAAATTTTGGAAAACCACCCATTCCTCCTTTTCTATTAACGTCAAAACCAAGTGCTGTAAGCTTTTCCATGGGTTCTACTTTAAATTCTGTATATTTTAAAGTATCATGAATTTTCTTATGGTTTATGTCTAAGCCTGCTTTTATAAGTTGTTCAAGTTGGGTAAAATCATTCTTGGAATATGCAATATATGCCGCTTCATTTATCACTCTTTCATCAAATACTGCATTATCATTAGTGTTCATCTAAACCTTGTTTTAAATTGAAAGTCTAAATTTAATTTTTTTTTTAAAATGAATAGATTTTTTTCACAAAAAACTAGGTTATCATTCTCCTTTTTGTGATTTCAATTCCATTAAAAATGCTTTACAATATGTTTATTAAGTAGTTCTAAAACGCTAACGCAAGCCGTACTAAATTAATTGCTAATGTCTACTCTATTTATGGACGCCTGGACGGTTTCCTACTTACGTTTTTATTTGCTAAATTACGTACTTAACCACATCACTTAATAGAAACAGAGGTCTTACACGTGAAAACTCTAGTATGAGTCTAAAACACGTTGTAGTACCCTTCTTTTTCTCTGTAAAAAGAGAGCGGACAAAGTAAAAATAACGGCGTCAACAATTATGAAAAAACTACCGAAAGGCGATAACCCAAAAGAAGCTGCAGAAATTGTAAGCAAAAAATACATAGAAAAAGGCTACACGCTAGATTTCTCGCTAAAAAGTTTAGAGTATGAAATGGATAAAATTCTGGAAAATGAACTCCCAAAAGACCCTATTGAATCTTCTAAATTTGTATCAGAATTAACAGCATACTTAGGAGAAACACTTTGTCGTAATTTTGACACAAAATGGAAAGGCGAATACTATTTAGAAAATAGCGGACTGAACTATTATACTTCTAAAATTGAGAAAAATGGGTTTGAATTCGGACCAAGCCACTTCCTTGGTTATTATTTAAGTAATGGAAAAAAAAGTGAAGGTAGCTTTAAAGATTACTTGTATTCTAGAGATTATTCCAAAGGACTATTTAAAGACTTTTTAGGTGGCGGATTAATTAATCACATAAACCCAGAAAACTAATTACTGACAATACTTATAACAAAAAAATGGTAATTATTAGTTTATCCAAACGTTGCTTTATTTTTGAAAATAGTAACTTTCGTACATACTGAAGTCATCGTTTAAAACACGTAGTCATTCTCTTCTTTTTCTATTTAAACCGATATAATACAAGCTAAAACATCACGTTGTAGCGCATTGAAGATAAATACCCCAGAAAACAGGGTAGTCTATAATAATTGAATAAGCTATTTTTGAAAAAATAAATTGAAAACCATGAATGATTTGAAAAATAAATTTGAAGATTCTTTAAAAAAATACAAAGGGGATAAAGCAGAAATTTTGGTAATCGAGACTTTTACTAATAGACTTCTAAAAGAATTACCCACTTATTTTTCACATTGGATTAATCCTAAATTTACTTTAAAACCAATAAAAGAGCCTATTTCAAAAATTAAAATAGAAGTAGATAGTCGCGGTGATTTGTATACTTCAATTTTTAATATAAAAGGAAAATGTTTGGAAAGTGATGCTAGTGGTCCAAGCTTATACGATTGGGGTATTGTAAGTGCAGATGAAAAGGAGAGGTCATTAGAAAAGAGGATTGATTTAATAGCTCAGTTTTTAGCTATTTGTTATCAAGAAGTATTACCATCGGCTTGTAAAACGACTGAATTTCAAAACTTACCACGTGAAGAACATATCACTTTTAGTGTTGGCGCTCATTCTGGATGGGAATGCGATAATTTATATGTGCATACAGGTGAAAGATATGAAATAAACTAATTATGAGATTATAAAATCAAAAAGGGGGAGGCTAACCAATATTACTAGACATTAGATTAACCAATAGAAATAAAGGTTAGGAACCACGACCTCTATTTATGTAAAAAAATAATATAATTTACAATGCAGAAGCCACAAATGCCCCATTATTAGTACAATCAATGTGGGTAACACCGCCAATCGTTGCAAAACCTTATAATATTTTAATAGATTAAGTAAATGAAGCCTTTTTAAAAGGCTTCATTTATATTAAAATTTATATGCAAACAAGATTACAACTCAAAATGCGCTAGTTAATAACATTCAAAATTGTTATACTCTTCAAAAGCCTTTGTTTTAGTTTGTTGTTTTTTATAAAGACTAAATCGATAGTTTCCATTACCGTAATTAAAATGATACCCCGCATTACAAAACACCGAATCTTGTATTGAATACATCACAACTTCAAAATGCATTTCAGATGCGCGACTATAGTTATATCTAGTGGTCATTACATGAAAATTATCAATAGTTATACTATCTCTTTTTTCGTCTTTATATAAATCTTTAATTGATTTTTTATTGATCAGTATATTAGTTATGGTGTCCTTCAGTTTTAAATGCCCGATATCTGCCTTTTTTTTATCCCTGATTAACAATATCCTATATTCCATATTGTTTTTAGGTTTTGATATATCTGGTGTTATTTTTAGTATATGGGCATAATTACCTAAGCGGATATCTTTAAACGCGCTTTCGTCAAAACAAACTTTATAATTTTCTTTCTGCTCTACTCCGTCTACTCGCTCCACTCCCTTTACACTTTTAACTTTTTCTGATGTTGCTCTAGGTGTCTTTGATTTTTCTGTTTTACAAGAACATAAACAAAATACTAACAAGAGTATACTATGGGAAACTATTTTCATTTTAAGCTTTTTTAAATATGATGTTAAGATAAATTGTTTTTATTAAACGTCCAGTATTAGTAAGTAAATATTGATTGGTCATCTTTTAGGAATAATCGCTAGGATACTATTGAAAAATGCTATCTTAACCATATAAAATTAATTATTAAATTAAGTAAACAAATCATACACCACTTTAGCCACAATAGCTAAAAAACAAGTCCTCTTTTATGTCTAACACTAAATTTTATATCCCAAATAATTATGTTCTGTTTTTACTAGTATTAATAACAATACTATCGGGCTGTAAGAAAACACATGATCAAAATGAAAATTTACTAGCCCCAAAAGCATTGATTGACAACATAACTACACAAGATATAACCTCAAATACTGATACTATTACAGATAATAGAACTGAGCATGCTACCCAGTTAGTAAGTAGGATAGATAGTATAAACAAGCTTTTAAATTGGAAAAAAACAGAATCAGTGTTATGGACATCTAAAAATGGTGATTTAGCTTTTAAAACCATTGGCGGCATTCAAGAATTTATTACAGCCGTTTATATCAAAACATTATCAGAGGGAAAACCACTAGCAGATGTTATTGACTTAAATACTTTTAAGCATTTAGGGAGTGCTTTTTATAAAGACAAAAATAATATATACACATTTTATGAAATGGCTGGCGGAGGACGTGTTTGGATACTAGAGGATGCAGATGTAAAAACGTTTAGAGTTATTGGTGAATGCTATGCTAAAGACAAAAATTATATTTACGGAGAAAGAGCAATGAAAATGGATGCTGTAGATTATAAAACATTTAAAACCTGTAAAAGTTGTGGCTGTTATGCAAAAGATGAAAATGGGTATTATTATTGGGGCAATAAAATAGAAGATATAAATACTATTACCAATAAAGAAACTTTAGCAATTATTGAAAAGTTAAACTAAAATAAATTTTGGTAACACGATATAACCGAATACTATCGCTTATCAGCTACCCCAGTTTTCTTAGAACTAACTTGAAAACCTTAATAGAAATACATGAAAAAGCTATTTGTAATATTAATTCTAAGTTTCATAATTCAATTTTCCTTTGGCCAAGCTTGCGGAATATATCGCATAAAATATGTGGGAAACATAAAAGCGAAAGCATTAAAAATTGAAACAATAAAACTTCCTACAATAGCCTTTTTACATGGATTAGAAGAAGAAAATTCGGATAGTGGATCTATCGAAATTGCACAAAATACAAACAACATTACTATCGAATTATCGTCACCTCTTACTTCACACCTCTACAGTAAAGCCGAAAATTTAATCAATTTCTATAAGTTAAACAGACAAAATATCCCTATCGTTATTA
Source organism: Olleya sp. HaHaR_3_96 (assembly GCF_019278545.1). Classification (NCBI taxonomy): domain Bacteria; kingdom Pseudomonadati; phylum Bacteroidota; class Flavobacteriia; order Flavobacteriales; family Flavobacteriaceae; genus Olleya; species Olleya sp. HaHaR_3_96. The sequence continues at coordinate 2,773,840 of NZ_CP058987.1, read as the reverse complement.
CGGTTATCGCTAACGGAAAAAGCAAAAAAATTAGGATAGAATTATCTTGGGATACTATTCAAATTAATAAACTTGAAGATGACCATTTTGGAAACCTGTTTGAGGTGAATCTAAACGAAATAACTATTCCGTACTAAGACAAAAAATAAACTCTATTCTTTACGACTTCTAAACATTACTATTTAAACGCTAAGAGTCCACATTATGATTACTTGTCTCTTTTCAAATTATAACGCACCCTAATTAGCGAAACACTATAGACTCCTTATTTCTCTTAAAGTAATTAAATTAGATTAAAAAAGCATCGTAACCTTCAACTTAAAAAAAACCAACAAGCACACTAGTTGTTAGATACTTATGTTTTTTTATTAAATAAAAAACACTTCTATTACAACACAAAAAACAGAATAGTTTACAAGTCATTTTACTCGCTAATTATCACTAAAAAAATACGTAGTTCTACGTATTGTATACCACTTTTTTTAATCGTAGCTTCGTAGGAGTCCTTTTAAACAAAAGGTTGTATTACTATTATTGTAGTGCTGGATATTTAAAATTTTAATAATCATAAAACTAGTGTAATCACATTTTTTAAAAATTTATTTCTTACATAGCGATTACTCCAAATTGTTTTTGATGTGCTAAGAAAATAACAAAATGGATCGCTAGAATTATCTTTAATTCAAAACTGAAAAGCGAAGCGCGTATTCTAACTTAGAATAACATATTATACCACTACAAATGAAGAATTAAACTAGTAAACTAAAATATAAAATATAAAATTATGCTCTCAAAAGAAAACTGTATCAAAGCCATTAATTTATGGGAAACAACCAGAACTAACTTCACAAAAATCAGAACATTAATAGCACCTAGTACTGTCTTTAATTTTTCAAAAGATGATTGTGAATGGATAAAAGAAAATAATAACAATAGTAATTTTCATGCCTATGCAGGTGTATACAATGACCAATTTATTTTAATTAGTGTACCCTTAGATAAAAATGGATTAGAAATTGATCTTGATAGTTATCTAACAACAACATTAACAGACTTAAAAGAGGATATCACATTAATAGAAACAGATGTGGTAACTACTGTCACAAAAACAACATTATCCACAAACTTAGAAATTACTAAACACTGGAAAGAAATTGATTTACCAACTTACAATGCACCTACTATTTCAGAAAGAGCCGCGGTAAATTATATTGAAAAATGGAAAAATGAATGTTTAGATTGGTTTTATTATCAATGTACATCATCATCTAAAGGGGAAAACATATTTAGAGCCTTTAAGATCCCTTTTGCTGATTTGTCAAGAGACGATCAAAAACAAGATGATGTCATTGCTTTATTTGGGTTTAAACACTCGTCCATTTACCAATCATTACTACCGTTATTGGTTTTTGTAACTGTAGTTGATCAAACTAACATTGCACAAATTATTCGTGCTAGCAATATTCAAACAGAATTAGATACAAATACACGAGATTGGGCACGTCCTTGTCCCCCATTATGCAAAGATAAAACAGACTTTACACTGTTATACATGGATGAATAACTATATCCTAACATCAATAATTGGATCTTATTGTTTACTAATTATTGCTTTTATTTATAGTATTACATGTAAACAAATACGTAGCAATACACTTTTTAAATGGTATATTATCTACTTGTCTTTTATTTTAACAATTGAGCTTCTTAACTTTTTTTTTATTGAAATTATAGAGAGTAAAACGACGCAGTTTCTGTTTCCTTTTTATGTGGCCGGAGAGTTTTTAATATTACTCAACCTGTTCTTAAAAGAATTAAAAACCTCTAACAATGGACATATTTTAAAATGGGTAATGACCAGTTATATTTTTATTGAGACCACCTTTTTATGGTTTTTTAATGATGACGCCACTACCGGATATGGTAAAATAATCTCACATTTAACTATTATTTTTTTGCTAGCGATTCTGCTAGTTAAAAACTTAAAAGAGCTTGAGAAAAAAAATCCCATATCTATAATTTACGTCGCGCTATTCCTTTATTATGGTGTCTCTTTATTTTTATTCTTAATCATGAATCAATTAACAGAAATGAATATTTCTATCTGGATTATAAACAACATACTATCTTCCATATTATACGGCAGCTCTGTTTACTCATTTTATAAAATAAAAAAATGATAATCAAAATTCAATATATAGTTGTTTTGATTATCGTTTTAACAATAATCATACTATTTACTTGTGCTGCTTATCACGCTTTTATAAAAAAAATACTGAATGAAAGAGCCTTACAGCATCAACTAGAATTAAAGCACCAAAAAGAAATTACTTTGCAATACACTATTGTTCAAGAGAATGAACGAAAACGTATTGCAGAAGTTTTGCATGACGACGTGGGTAATAAATTAAACATTCTCTCGCTTTGGATCAATAATGAAGATACATGGAATAGCAAACGGTCAAAGGAAATAATTGTGCAACAAATTCCTGCTTTAATTGAAGCTACCCGAACAATTTCTCATGCATTATATCCTGTTAATTTAGAAAAATTTGGTTTAATACTTACTGTCGAAGCTTTAATTTCAAATGTTAATGAGTCACTCCCCATTCAATTATTTTTAAATCATAAGTATCAAAAAAGACCAATCGCTTTTGAAGTTCAAATCTATCGTATCATTCAAGAGTTTTTAAGCAACGTCATTAAACATGCGCGAGCAACACACATGAGTATTCATATCAGGGATACTAATTATGCTCTTAGCATTATTCTGTCTGATAATGGTATTGGCTTTGATAAGAATCAACTTCAAAAAGGCATGGGGCTTAATAATATTGATAGCAGAATGCAATCCATTAATTTTTATAGTAAATGGAAAAGTAAAATAAACAAAGGGACAACATTAATCCTAGTACATCTAAAACAATGAAAAACAATATAAATATAGCACTAGTAGATGATGAGGCGTTATTCTTAGAAGGGCTCTCTCTTATATTTTCAAATGTGGAACATATCAATGTTAAAAAAACAGCGAATAGTGGCTTAGAGTTTCTTGATGTACTCCAGAATATCCCTGAAACCAATTTTCCTGACATTGCTTTAGTGGATATACAAATGAAACCTATGGATGGGTTTGAATTAGTTGAAGTTTTAAAAGAAAAATATTCAAAATTAAAAATTATTATTCTGTCATCTCATTATAAGAGTAATGTTTTAGGTCATATGATTAAGCTTGGAGTCTCTGCTTTTATTCCTAAAAACGCTAATAAGGAATTGCTTGTTACCGCTATAGAATCTGTTAATAATTCTGGTGTGTATTTTACGCAAACGGATCAAAAAATGCTCATGCAATTTATGAATAGCAAATCTAAAAAATTAAGCTTAACCATCAATGAAGCCCTATCTAAACGGGAAATTGAAGTTGTAAAACTAATTTGCTGCGAGCGTACTAATAAGGAAATTGCAAATCAATTATTTTTAAGTAAACGAACTATAGAAAGTCATAGACAACGAATTCTAGAAAAAATTGGTGCTAAAAACACTGTGGGTTTAGTGGTTTATGCCATTGCTAATGGGCTCTATTCTCCAAACTAATAATCCATTCCGTATAAATACGTAATTTTTAATTTAGTAATTTCTACTCTAAAAATAACTAGAATAAATCCGTCTCTTTGTATTGTTCTGATGAATGAAGCTTCAAACAAAACATGAATAATGGCGGGATCTGAAAAGCCATAATAACAGAGTAGGAAAATAAATAATAACGACATGCTAAATTTAAGAAAATTAGAATCTACTACAAATTATAAAATATACCTAGTAAATGAAGGTAGTACATCGAAAAATTTTTGGTGTTTTTTACAAGAGCCGGTTGGAGTTCCTTCTTCAGGTGTATATGCCAATTCAGATACAATGTTAAGCGTTGTTCCAAATTATGCGGGAACAAATACATTTACCATTCCGTTTCAATATAAAGTAGCTGCAGGAGCTAGCAATAAAGCTGTAGGTTTAAATGTACAAATTGATTCTAGCATTATGCAAGATTCTAACTTAGAACAATTGTGGAATGCGGATTATGTTACTGTAACAGGTAGTCAAGGTCCCCAAGGCCCTTCATTATCTCTTAATCAATCTATTCCTAGTCCAAAAAACACTATTGGTATCAGATCAAATTCTTTTGATCAAGTTCAGAACGAAAATAAAAAATGGTTTGGTAACATGTCATTTGGTCTAGAATCATCTAATGGATTTTTAGGGGTTACTTGGACACCATCACCAAGTAATACAAGTACTATTACACCAAAGTTTGCTTTTTATGTTGCAACTGGAGCTTATTCAAGCAACAGTTTAGCAGATATCGCAACAATTTCAAACGATTCTGCAAAAATTGAATTAACTGATTTCAAAAACCTTGAAGCTACAGTTACTTTAACATCGAGTGGTACTTGGTTAGTAACACCAGGTTCTCCTTCATAATTAATGCGAGTAAATAATTAATCAATTAGGGCTGCTTTTAGAAACTAAAACAGCCCTATTGTTATCAAAAAACTAGATATGAAAACGACTTCAGAATTAACAACAGAAGACCACTTACATTCTTTGGGTCAATACAACCTTGTTTACAATAACGATTTTAGATATTTCAGTAACCGAAAAGATAAGGAATACGGCGTTCCTGATGGATGGGTTTATACAGATCGTGGCGTTAATGGAAAAATAAACTATGATTCTTCTTCTAATAATTGTGTTGTTATTACAAAAAGTGAAGGTAATGAATCAATGCTTTTTAAACAGGCCCTTCACGAGTTTCCAAGATGGCAACAAATGTTATTAGGTAAAACCGTTACTGGAAAAATAAAACTGAACACTGACAAAGATGGTATAGTAAAAGTGACATTATCTGATGGCATTACATCTTTTTCTGGCAGTATACTGAAGAAAGGAGATACAGAGATTGATTTACAACTAACCATTGATAATGCTGCTACAGAATTAACTATAACTATAGAATCCACAGCACCATTTATGGTAGTAAGTATTAGTTCTTGTAATGTAAACATTGGAAAAATTTCTCTTCCTAATTTACCTTCTATAATTAATGGAATAATAGGAGAACGAAAACAATACATTGCTACAGAAAATCCTCCACCAGAGGAGCTGTCATTGTGCAATGCACCTATAGCATTAACCAAAAATCAAACAAGATTAAACTCTGTCTTAAATGGTAGGTTTGGAAAAGATAGTAATGGATATTCTATGCTAATTGATATGCGAGGTTATTTTAGTCGAGCCTGGGATAATGGCGCTACTATCGATCCTAATTCTCGAGATAGAATTGCTCCTGGAAATGGAAATATAACAGGAAATCATGTCAGTACATTGCAAAACGATAGTTTTCTTAAACATCAACATGGATTAGCATTTACTGTTAGTTCTGTGCAATCAACGACAGGAGGAACCTCTCCTAATACTAATCTTGTTACTCCTGCTCCCTCTAACACCAATGAAGACACAGATGGAGAAGAAACACGTCCTAAAAACATTTATGAATTATACACCATAAAATGGGCTTAAATTGTCTAAACCCGCATTAATACAAAATTTAAAATTAGTCAAGTCACATACATTATAATTCTAAATACTAATCTAAACACAACATTCTCCTAAGATCTCCTTTAATTTGTAAGTTTTAAAAACTATTTTACTAGAATAACCATCTAAATAATTTAGAGCACCCACGCTCGTACTTAACAAAAGGTTTACACTATTTTTTATCTGAGTATTATTTACTACATTACTCACTAAAAGAGACGTACACTTGAGCTTTTAATTTATTAATAGAATTAACTAACAAAACAAGGCAATGATGATAAAGTTAAAATATGTAATAGCTATTGTAGCCATAATATGTTGTACAACACTATATGGTCAAACAACAACGCCATTACACATAAATCAGAACGTCTTTAAAGTTCTAAAATTTGACTTTACAGCTACTAGTTACACTTTAGATTATAAGTCTGTAGGGCACATTCCAAATACTTCCCAATTTTTCGCTTATAATCCTATGACTACATTGACTGATCGGTATTCTGTAAATAATGGTAACTTTATTTATAATACATCAAATCTTGTATTGGAAAACAATTTTAGAGCAAGCAAAATAGACTCATTTAATCCATATGGTGTGTCTAATATCGGTTCTGCGTTAATTTTTGGGGTTTTTGGTAAGCTATTCAACTAAAAAACAGATCAAATTTAAATCAATAGATTGAATATATGTCCCAACAAAAAACGTACAAAGCTTATGCTAATGGTATTTACTCCGAAGAGATAGACTATCACGAATATAGAAGCATTACAAATTCAGAAATTAGTGATTTTCAAGGCAGCTATGGTTTTGGTTATTCGGAATCCGAATATCAACTAGAGATTCTATATTCAAATAATAAACTATATCCAAGAGAAATTTACCATCCTATAATTGATGGCTTTTTTGGTAATACTATAGAAAGAATACTAATAAATTATTTGAATAAAGAAATTTCATTAACTAATGATATCTCATATACACTATTTGAATGCTTTAAGACCTCAATAAATAATAAAGAAGGCGATTTAGGTATTGGATATATTATAATTGAAGAAGACAATGGTAACGAAACTCATTCTTTAGTCTTTCATGAAAAAATAAATAGCCACATTGCTATTGACGGTGAGTTTCCAGAAACCAGTTTCGTGATGTTAACAATAGAAGAATTAAAAGACTATCCAAGTGACACATTAAAAATAATAAGAAATGAAATTTTTGCTCGTCATGGGCATATATTTATTTCGGGAGGTAAAATGGAAGCGTATTTTTTACAAAAAAAATGGTATTCAAAAACCAAGACAATTACTCCCAACGACTTAAGCACTATTGAAAAACATAATATCGATATAATTAGACGTTTAGAGCAAAATTAGTTCGAGTAAAAATATTAATTAAAGACGACTATTATCTTGTTAACTGCACACAAAATTACTAACCGACACTAGATGAAACAAAAGATTAGATGTATTGAAAAAAAATTCCTATTAGCTATCAAATCCAATGATTTGATATCAATTAAGCTATTTCAAGTTAATGATAATTATTTTGGATATCCTGAAAACAACCTATGGATTATTGATGGTGGGATTACACTAAAATTCAAGGATACAACCTATAGTTTAGCATGGAATCAAGATACAGACGAGTTTAGTTTTGAGAACCAGTGTTTTGAAAAAATATACGAGGACGATAATTATACTGAAATAGATATTGAAGGTCTCAAAGGTTGTAATCAAAATAAAATTACAAACGCTAAACTAAAATGGACAGACTATGATATTATTTTAGACTATACTATGGCTACTAAAAAGGAATCTAAACTGACCGAAATAATAATAGAATTTGAATCGGGAGACTTTCTGCAAATAGCAACTGTTGATTATACATTAGAAAAAAATAGTCGTGCAAAAAATTATTCTTATGACATACATGGAGAATTATTGATCTCATTAAATAATATAATCGAAATAAATAACATAGACTAACGCACTATATCTTCTCTTGTCACCCCTTACCTAATTACATTACTATTCGTCAACTTTATAGCACCACAATCATTATACTATCGTAAAAGATTAAAACAAAAAAAAACACCTCTTTATTTGTATAAAGAGGTGTTTGATAAAAAAACGAATGTCTGTTTTATATTATAGTCCTGTTAAAAGTTCAGTAATAGTTTTAGCCATTACAACACCTGGTAATTTTACTGGAGCTGCAACTTCTGCTAAAAATGTTCCTTTAACTTCTCCTGTTTTATAAGTAGTAAAACCAATACGGTATAAACCAGCAGTTAAAGCTTTTGTAGGGTTACCAGCTTCACTCTCATATCTTAATAAAGAGTTGTATTTGTTTCCACTTGGCTGCTTAGGCATTTCACTACTATCATCATTGCTAGCTAATTTAGTCCATGTTGCACTTTTAGCTGCTTCTTCAGAAATATCTTCTTTTTTGAAAATAGTAGAACGTTCTAAAGTAATGTAAGTATCAAAAAAATCTTCAGAATCTTTGTTTGCTGTATATTCTGCAGACTCTATTGGGTTTTTTACTTTTGTTTTACCAACTGGAGAAACCATTCTTACTCCTAATTCTGGAGCAACAGCTGGTACCCATAAGTAAATGTAATAGAATTTTTTACCATCTACTACTGCATCTTCATTTCCTGCAGAAGCATATCCTAAATAAGAAATAACGTCTGTGTAAGGTACTTTAATTGTTTTTGGTCCGATTTTCTTTTCAATTGAACTTCCAAACTTTTTTAATTTTTGAGCTTCTGCGTTAAATACACAACACAAAGCAAATACTGATGATAATACTAATAATTTAATTTTCATTTTTGTTTAAGAGATTAAGTTAATTAATTAATTGACATTCGTTTTTTTAGTATTCTATTCATTAACAACAATTACCAAAACCCTATTATCTAATTAAAGCTTTGTAACTTGCTAATGTTATCTTTCTTTTTATAATTTCTCCAATTACTATGCAAATTTACAGTTATAAACACGTCTATAAATCCCCATATACAGTTAAATCAAATTCCCTGAAAACAGGGATATCAAACTATCAAATAATACAACTAGTTGAAATAACAACTACTTTTTACCAGAGCATTATTATGACTCAAACTAATCTCGAGCCGGCGCAAAAGTAAACAGTTTATTAACTTATCAAAATAAAAACCGAATAAAATTAAACCTTTTTAAAATAAACCTGTCTAAACGTTATGCGTAAATATATATACATCTTACTACTGCTCTTAATTAGTACGTCATGTTCTAAAGAGGATAGCCAAAGTATTACTTCTAGTTCTAAACCAAATATCTTATTAATAATAGCGGATGATATGGGCTTAGATGCTGCTCCGGGATACCCCATAGGAACTACAAAACCTAACATGCCCGCCATTCAGCGTTTAATTGATAATGGGATTCAATTCAATAACTTTTGGGTAAATCCGACCTGCACGCCCACCCGTTCTAGTATTATTACAGGTAAATATGGATTTAGAACCAATGTTACTAAAGTTGGTGATGAATTAGCATTATCAGAATTATCATTACAAAAACACATAACCAATAACACCAATTATAGTAATGCCGTCATTGGTAAATGGCATTTGTCAAACAATGCCGCGCATCCTACAAATATGGGTGTTGATTATTATGCAGGCTTACTTAATGGTGAAGCAGCATCGTATACCAACTGGAATTTCACGGAAAATGGACAAACCACAAATTCAACCGAGTATACGACAACTAAGTTTACGGATTTATCTATTGACTGGATAAATAACCAAAACTCTCCTTGGTTTTTATGGCTAGCTTATAATGCGCCACATACGCCTTTTCATCTACCTGATAACAGTTTACACCACCAAGGAGTATTACCAACGGACCAAGCAAGTATAGATGCAAATCCATTACCTTATTATATGGCCATGTTAGAAGCCATGGATACAGAAATAGAGCGGTTATTAAACGCCATGTCTCAAGACGTCAGAGATAATACTATTATTATTTTTATAGGCGACAATGGTACACCTAATCAGGTGGCCCAAGAATTTAATTCTAATCGCGTAAAAGGTACGGTTTATAAAGGCGGTATAAATGTGCCCATGTATATTTCGGGCAACGGGGTTAGTCGTATAAACGAACAAGACAATGCTTTGCTTAATTCGACTGATTTATTTGCGACTATAGCAAGTCTAACAGGTATAACGACTACTGAAATTAACGACAGTAAAAATTTTAGTAATTTGCTATCAAATGCTGATAGTCCAACAAGAGACTACATTTATTCTGAAATTGGTAAAAGTACTGGTGGGTCTGATTATACGATAAGAAATGAAACTCATAAATACATTGTTTTTGACGACGGAAGCGAAGCATTGTTTAATTTGAGTGAAAATCCAATGGAAAATCCAAATTTACTGAGTGCTAATCAATTACCTTTGAGTAGTACTGACGAGATTATAAAAAATGAATTATTGTCAAAATTAATTGAAATAAGAAACTAATAGCAACATAAAAACCGAACTATGAATGTAATAAAACACAGTCTATTCGCTTTAGCAATTTTAACCATAGTTGGTTGTAATAGCGATGATAGTAATGACGATAGCACTACAACTGAAAGTGATTGTACATCAACTCAAGTTTTAGATAGTTCTAGAGGTGAATGTGATCAGACGTTAGCGTTTACTTCAGAATATAACGAAGCCGTTTCTGGAACAACAAGAACAATTACGTCTAATAGTATTCCAAGTCATATGGTCGGCCTTTTTGGAGGCGGAACAGGCTCTTTAAATCCAAATGCTATTACAGAGCAGTCAGAAACTTATGTTATAACAACAACACCTGAAATTGCTAGCGCATTAACTCCTCTTTTATCAACAACAGGAACTGGTCCAAATCTTGGGCCCCAATATTCTTTTGGTGTTTTATTAAATGGTGTTGAGTTAGATCCTGTTGCAGCAGAACCTTTTCCGCATGAAGGTCCTTTAAGTGCTAATGTCAATTGGGAATGGAACTTAGAAGCCTTAAATGTAAATTTAGGTTTAGATTGTAACAATGCTCACGTACAACCTACAGGAAAATACCACTATCACGGGTCTCCAATACTCTTTTTAGAAAACTTAAATATACCTAGTAACCAAATGACTTTAATAGGTTACGCTGCAGATGGTTTCCCAATGTATTATAAATACGCTTATTCTATTGGTACAGATAACACTTCTTCAATTATTGAAATGACATCAAGCTATCAATTAAAATCAGGTAACAGAGGTGGTGACGGAATTACTGCACCTTGTGATGTATATAACGGTGTGTATTCTAATGATTACGAATTTATAACCGACTTAGGCACTTTAGATCAAGCAAATGGAAGAACTGGTGTTACTCCAGAATATCCTGCAGGAACTTATTACTATGTTATTACTGACGATTTCCCTAGTATTCCACGATATTTTAGAGGAACACCTTCTGAAGATTTCAAAATAGGGCAATAATGAAATATGTCCTGTTTAGTCTGATAGGTTTAGTCCATCTTTTTGGATATACACACGAAACTAATGAAGCGTTTTTTAAAATTACTCAAAAAGAAAATACTATTGAGGTTGAAGCGGAATTCCCTTGGACTATTAGAAATGCACTCATTAATTACAACCCTCTATTAGAACATTCGGCAACTAAAATTGACTTTCAAGAAACTTTTGCTAACTATATTAAGGACAACTTAATTCTAAAAAATAAGAGTGGAGCTGTACTTTCTTTTCAAGACTATCAAGAATTAGAAAACAATGGCCATTCTCATCAAAATAATTATTTGTTACTATTTAAAGGGACTAATTTGTTTGAGATTTCTAATACCATTATGTTCAATATTTACGATAATCAAGTCAATTATAATACAGTAACGGTTGGGGCTAAAGAAAAAACATTCAAAACAAGCAATGGAGCATCTCGCTTTGTTTTAGATACAAACAACAAAGAAACTTATTGGTATGTATTATTACTGGTAATACCCATTATATACATTACATATAGATTTAAAAACAAAAAGAATAGTCAACTATACTAGTTAGCATACAACTTATCAATTGTAATCTTCAATCCTGTCAATACTGTTTAATTGAAAGGTGTTTTCAAATATTAATTTTGTAATTGAGTGACTCCTCCAAAACAAACATCATTTTTTTACTTTCATATTATTTTTTTTAATTAACTTACGTTAGCTTTTGATTTAATGTATTTTAAATACAATAAAGCTATCGTTGTATTAAGCATAATTAAAAATAAACCAACCATGACACAATCTAATCTATTTTCTTTAAACAATATGGAAACAGACGTTTGGAGTGCTTTACAAGGCTCCATCAATGATTTTAACCATAAAGAAGATATCGATTTTTGGGCCCAAAGCAGTCTAAAACGAGGCGCAGAAGATGCCTTAGCTAAAATTGCAAATAAAAACGGATTTACTACTGGTAATGGCTACATAGATCCACCAAAAAACGGTAATGGCTTTAGAGCCATGTTTGGTCTACAAATATTATTAGGGTACAAAATTAGATATAAAGCGACAGCTAATATTGGCTATGGCCAACGTTATGGTGATTTTGGTTTTACTAATTCATTACATGTAGCTGCTTATAATGGTGGTTTAGGTGTTGGTGTGGGCAAAAACAACTTTACTGTAGATGTTACCGCCGCCATTAATTTAACCGCTGGTGGTGGACACGGCACTCCTTTGCAGTCTTACTCTTCTAATTACAACTCGCCAATTCCTAATTTAAATGATTTTAAAAACTCATTTAGTTACGGACAATTACTAACATGGAATTCTAATGTTAATAATAACCAGTTTTCTTTAGACGATATTCAAAGACAAGGTATGATCGGGTTTAGATTAGGGGATTTTAACGTCAGTAGCAATAATGATACTAGCATGCTGTATTTTGGCGACGGAGGTGACCGGTCTTGGACAGGAGGACTAACAGTAAGCACCCCTCTTTTTGAAGTTGGTTTTCAGGATTTTTCAGGAAAATACACAGAAAATGCAGCGTCCGAAACTAAATTAAAAACACTTAGAAAAGCAATAAAAGACATTAAAGCTTCGGATTTATCAAAAACCGAAAAAGCTGAAAAAACAGCCATATTTGATAAACAGCTTTCTGAATTAACCGATAATAGTTTACATACACAAAATAGTTACCAACGAAATTTAAATAAAGCATCAACCTATTTTAGAATTAACAATAATGGTAATAATGCCACTATCGATTTTATTGGTGACGCTTGGTTACAAAACTTTATACATAGAAGTATTAACGATTTACGTTTTGATTATCAACATCAAAAAACAGAATTATGGGGTGGAAAAACCTACTAATCTTTAGTGCTTTTTTATTATGTGTTAGTTGCAATAGCTTTTATCAGCACCCAGAAGGTGGTTTTAGACCTAAAAAACCAAAATTTTCTGTAAATAAAAATAACTTTTCTTTTAATACTAAAATAGATACCTTGGCGATTTACGCCAATATAGACACGTTAAAATATGGTCAAAATGCGAGTGTCTATTTTTATAAGTTTTTTAATAATGGTAATTGCTTTCTTAAAAGCTTTGATGCAAAAAAACACATTACTAAAACCGAATTAAAACCAGGGTTTATAGGCCATTATCAATCCAATAACAATGGTATTGAAATTGAAATATACAATGTCAATGTTAGAACCCAATCTGGTAATTATGAAACACAAAAAGGTATTATTAAAGGTGATAGTCTTATTTTAGAAAATCAGTTTATAGATGGAAAGCAGGACATTTTTATTAAACAAACACTCGATTTTCTACCAGTATCTTCAAATTGGTAACCCGATTGTAAGCTTTCTGTTTAAGTTGTGTTTAATAACAACTTGACTTTTATCCCGTCATACCTAGAATTAGGCCGCCAAATAACCTCACTATTGACATTTATGTTGAAAAGAGACAACATACAATGGTCCAAAGACTTCTAACCAGCTACTAAACATATTAAAGATTTAAACACAAAAAAAAGCAGAAGAATACACTTCTGCTTTTATTAATAATTAAATTAAAGACTAATTACAATATTTAATTACATTATCTAAATCTATTTTATGAACATAGCTCACAAAATAGATTTAGATATAAGGGACTAGTTGTGAGATTTACTTAAACTATAAAACGTCACTTGTTCGTAGTCCGAACTACTTGACACCGTTTTGTTTCCAGAATATAATCCCGCTTTAAAGTACATCCAATCGTTAGCAAAATTACTATTACTCATGTTGTAAGTTGTTGATGCGATAGAGCTTCCCCCAGAATTATATAAGGTTACAGAAAGTGTGTTACCACTAACCTGAACTTTATAAGAAAATGTTTCGTTAAGTGCAATACCATTAGAAGGACTTCCAGCGCCAGTATAATCTCCTGCTTCATCACCTGTTTCGGTAACATAATTACCAATCATGTTTTTAAACACTTCATCCCCTCCGCTTGGTTCGTGTGCAAAATAAATAGCACCTTTACTATGTCCTGGTTGTTTATGGTAATATAAACGTAATGGCTCATCACCACTAGCATGTATTTGTCCTATAATGATTCTACCTACCTGAGATGTACTTCCAGAAGTTGTCGTTACTCTATTTACCTTTAAAGTTCCTTCTAAAATCCCATCTACTCCACCAGCATTATTTTCATTTGTAGAACTTGAAGAACTAAAGACCCAGTTATTTCCGTTTATACCTGAAGTAGAAATACTAGTATTTGTACCACGCAACATTTCTCTAAATTCGACTCTAGAATACGTCGAGTTTGTAGTCGTTCCTGATCCTAAAGGATAGTTTTTAAACACCATTCCTCCATCACTTCCAGTATAAAACTGGTTGCTAAGTTCATAACCGTTATTAAGTTGTGACACACTTTTCTCCGATCCAGAAGATAATGTGATTTTCCAAGTTGATAAATCAAAATTTTCAGAAGGTGCTTTATTTGGATCTAAAGACCCTGTTCCTCCTCCTCCACCTGAATCAACATCAACTGGTGTAATTTTTATCCAGTTAATATTCCATCCACTTCCTGTGGCTAATAATTTAAGTGTACTGTTCCCAGAGCTTAAAGTTACCGTTTTGGCTGTTGTCACCCAATTTTGCCATCCACCGGTAGATGCCTTATTGACATTGGACAATTTTGTACCGTCTTGGAAAAAATTAAATTTAGAGGTATTGGTACGAGACGCTACTCTAAATTCTATTTTATAACTACCAGCTGTAGATACATTTAAATCATACTCTAGATAATCGTCAGTATCAATCCAACCAACATTTTGTCCTCCTCCTGAGTCTTGTGTATTTTCGGTTTGTACACCACTCATACTATCATAATTTTCAGCTTGTATTACTACTGAAGAACTCGCTGAAACGGTAGTTCTTAGCATACTTCCTGTATTTTCAGTTTTACCTGTGGGCTCTTCTACAGGCGTTATTTCATCTGTAGAACAACTATTAATGATGAACATCAATAGTAATAATGGCAAAATAATTTGCTTGGTTTTTTTTAAAAATGGTTTCATTTGGTTGCTATTAAGGGTTAATATTATTTGGTAAACCAATCTGGTGCACCAGATTGGTTTACCAAATATAACACAAAGAACCGAATGATTTGATATTATTTTAACAAAATAAATAATAAATCGTAATTTTTTTAACAATTAATTATCAATATCGTTATTACCCTAAGTTATTGAAGCCCAACAATACACCACAACAAACCAACATAATCTTATAAAATTTAAACTAAAAAATAGTAAAAAAAAAGGGCCACTAGCTCCAAAATATCAACAGACCTAAAACTATTACTTTGTAAAATGTATTTGTTAACTTTGTTGCTAATATAATAGCTAAGAAAAACGCACTTTTTCATAGAAAAACAACATGATTAACATTCACGAAAAAACATTACAAGACTTAGAGTTTTCAACCGTATTAGAGCAAGTTAGCGAATATTGTGTGACTGCTTTAGGTAATCAAGAAACACTAAATATATTACCTTTTAGAGATAAAGAAACCTTACTTAATGCCTTGCAATTAACTAACGAATATTTATCATCTTACTATAATGATAACCGTATTCCAAACCATGGTTTTGATACGATTACTAAAGAATTACAGCTTTTAAAAATTGAAAACACTTATTTAGAAACGCATAGTCTTAAAAAACTAGTGTCTATCTCATTAACTGCCAATGAAATTGTTAAGTTTTTTAAAAAATTTGAAACGTATTATCCAAGTTTACATCAACACAGCTTACAAATAGAAGTGACTACAGCCATTATTGAAAAAGTGGATAGTGTCGTGGATCGCTTTGGTGATGTTAAAGACAATGCCTCTGCTTTACTGCAACAATTACGACAAGAGATAAACAAGTTAAAAGGCAAGATTAACTCTAGCTTTACTTCTGCTTTAAACCAATACCATAATTTAGAATATCTAGATGATATTAGAGAATCTGTAGTCGATAACAAACGTGTTCTGGCTGTTAAAGCCATGTACAGACGTAAGGTTAAAGGTGCTATTATGGGTGGAAGTAAAACAGGAAGTATTGTATATATCGAGCCTGAAACGACATTACAACATACTAGAGAACTTAATAATTTAGAATACGAACAAAGCGAAGAAGTGGTTAGAATTTTAAAGGAAGTGACCAACTACATGCGTCAATACTTACCTTTATTACATTTATACCAAGCTTTTCTAACCGAGATTGATGTAATTTCCGCGAAAGCGAAATACGCAAAATCGATGAATGCTATATTACCAGAAATCTCTGAGAAACGAGAATTATACCTTCGTGACGCATACCATCCTATACTCTATCTAAATAATTTAGAAAAAAAAGAAAAAACGTTTCCGCAAACTATTGGACTTAATGAAGACAGTCGTATAATTGTGATTTCTGGACCAAATGCTGGTGGTAAATCTATTACTTTAAAAACCGTTGGCTTATTGCAAGTGATGTTACAATCCGGATTATTAATCCCTGTGCACGAACGTAGTAAAGCCTTTTTGTTTGATCGTATCCTTAGTGATATTGGAGATAATCAATCTATCGAAAATCACCTAAGTACATATAGCTACCGGTTAAAACAGATGAATTATTTCTTGAAGAAAGTCAACAAGAATACGCTGTTTTTAATTGACGAGTTTGGTACTGGTTCTGATCCCGAATTAGGGGGTGCTTTAGCAGAAACTTTTTTAGAAGAGTTTTATGCTAGAAATGCCTACGGAATCATTACCACCCATTATGCTAACTTAAAAATGTTGGCTAACGAAAAAGAGGAAATGATTAACGCCAACATGATGTTTGACGAGCGTACTTTAGAACCCATGTACAAACTTGCCCTAGGTCAAGCCGGTAGTAGTTTTACATTTGAAGTCGCGCAGAAAAACGGAATCCCATATAGCTTAATTAACCGTTCTAAAAAGAAGATTGAACGTAGTAAAGTTCGTTTTGATGCAACGATAGCTAAACTTCAAAAACAACGTGCTAAGCTCGAAAAAACAAGTGAATCTTTAAAAGTAAACGAAAAGAAAAAACAAACGGAAGCTGATAAGTTAGAAGAGATTAATGCTAAGGTTCAGAAAAAATTAGAAAACTACCAGGAATTATACGATAGTAACCAGCGTTTGATTTATTTAGGTCAAAAGATGAATGATATTTCTGAGAAGTTTTTTAATGATAGAAAGAAAAAAGAGCTGATGGCGGAATTATTCCGTTTGGTTCAAATTGAAAATTCTAAACGTAAAAAAGTGACTGCAAAAGTCGCTAAGGCTGAAAAAGCAAAAGAGACTCAGGTAAAAAAAGAAGTCGAAAAAACAGTGGAAGTCATCCGTAAAAAGAAGAAAGACGCTAAAGAGAAAGAAAAAAACAAACCTGTTGCTCCAAAACCAATTTTAAGACTTGGAGACAGGGTCCGCATGAATGATGGTCGTGCAGTGGGGACTATTGATAAGTTTGAAAAGAATAAAGCTATTGTCAATTATGGTATGTTTACTACCAATGTAAATATTGATTCATTAGAATTAGTTGAAGCCATTAAGAAAAAATAATACCAACCATAAAGGAGTGTTACTTATTGAATAATAAAGAATAATTGACACTCCTCCAACAGTAATTACAACACACCCTATCCCATCACTTCTAGTGGTTTGCAAGGCACGAGCTAATGGTATCGAGAAGCACAGTACATTAAGAAAACACTAATAAAATAAAAGTTCTCGATACACTTCTCCTACGTCGAAGCACTCGAACTGACGTAATGTGATTACTCTTATGTATTTACTGTATTTATCACGTTCTACTCCGTTCCGTCACTTCGAGTGATTTGTGAGGCACGAGCAAATTGTATCGAGAAGCACAGTACACTAAGAAAACACTAATAAAACAAAAGTTCTCGAGACACTTCTCCTATGTCAAAACAATCGAATTGACGTAATGTGATTACTCTTATATATTTCTTCCATTTATAACGTTTTACTCCATCCCGTCACTTCGAGTGGTTTGTGAGGCACGAGCAAATTGTATCGAGAAGCACAGTACACTAAGAAAACACTAATAAAACAAAAGTTCTCGAGACACTTCTCCTATGTCAAAACAATCGAATTGACGTAATGTGATTACTCTTATATATTTCTTCCATTTATAACGTTTTACTCCATCCCGTCACTTCGAGTGATTTGTGAGGTACGAGAAAATTGCATCGAGAAGGATAGTACACTAAGAAAACACTAATAAAACAAAAGTTCTCGATACACTTCTCCTACGTCGAAGCACTGGCACTGACGTAATGTGATTACTCTTATGTGATTTCTCTACTTCACAAGTTCTATTCCGCATCATTACTTCGAATGATTTATAAACAATAGGCAAGCTGTATCGAGAAAAGATAAAATTTAAATTTCATATATTTAAAAATGAAACTGTCTTATGTGTACATATTAAAATGTTCTGATAATACCTATTACACAGGTATTACTTCAAATTTAAACAATAGATTAATTGAACATAAATATGGTAAACACCCCGAGAGTTATACGTATTCAAGAAGACCTATAAAATTGGAGTTTTATGCGAAATTTACTGATATCAATATTGCCATTTCTACTGAAAATCAAATAAAAAAATGGTCTAAATCTAAAAAATTAGCTCTGATAAATAATGAGTTTGAAAAAATTATAAATTTAGCTAAGAAGACTTTTGATTGAAGTGTGCTACTATTCTCTATATGTTCTCGATACACTTCTCCTACGTCGAAGCACTCGAACTGACGTAATGTGATTACTCTTATGTATTTACTGTATTTATCACGTTCTACTCCGTTCCGTCACTTCGAGTGATTTGTGAGGCACGAGCAAATGGTATCGAGAAGCATAGTACACTAAGAAAACAATAATTTTACTGTATTTCTAACGTTCTACTCCATCCCGTCACTTCGAGTGATTTGTGAGTTACGAGCAAATTGTATCGAGAAGCACAGTAAACTAAGAAAACAATAATTAAACAAAAGTTCTCGATACACTTCTCTTACATCGAAGCACTCGAACTGACGTAATGTGATTACTCTTTTGTATTTACTGCATTTATCACGTTCTACTCCGTTCCGTCACCTCGATTGATTTGTAAGGCACGAATAAATTATATCGAGAAGCACAGTAAACTAAGAAAACAATAATTAAACAAAAGTTCTCGATACACTTCTCTTACATCGAAGCACTCGAACTGACGTAATGTGATTACTCTTTTGTATTTACTGCATTTATCACGTTCTACTCCGTTCCGTCACCTCGATTGATTTGTAAGGCACGAATAAATTATATCGAGAAGCACAGTAAACTAAGAAAACTTTAATTAAACAAAAGTTCTCGATACACTTCTCCTACGTCGAAGCACTCGAACTGACGTAATGTGATTACTCTTATATATTTACTGTATTTATCACCTTCTAATCCGTTCCGTCACTTCCAGTGATTTGTGAGGCACGAGCAAATAGTATAGAGAAGCACAGTAAACTAAGAAAACAATAATTAAACAAAAGTTCTCGATACACTTCTCTTACATCGAAGCACTCGAACTGACGTAATGTGATTACTTTTATGTATTTACAGTATTTATCACGTTCTACTCCGTTCCGTCACCTCGATTGATTTGTAAGGCACGAGTAAATAGTATCGAGAAGCATAGTAAACTAAGAAAACACTAATAAAACAAAAGTTCTCGAGACACTTCTCTTACATCGAAGCACTCGAACTGACGTAATGTGATTACTCTTTTGTATTTACTGCATTTATCACGTTCTACTCCGTTCCGTCACCTCGATTGATTTGTGAGGCACGAGTAAATTATATCGAGAAGCACAGTACACTAAGAAAACTTTAATAAAACAAAAGTTCTCGATACACTTCTCCTACGTCGAAGCACTCGAACTGACGTAATGTGATTACTCTTATATATTTCTTCTATTTCTCACGTTTTACTCCATCCCGTCACTTCGAGTGATTTGTGAGTCACGAGCAAATTGTATCGAGAAGCACAGTACACTAAGAAAACCCTAATAAAATAAAAGTTCTCGAGACACTTCTCCTGCGTCGAAGCACTCGAACTGACGTAATGTGATTACTCTTATGTATTTACTGTATTTCTAACGTTCTACTCCGTTCCGTCACTTCGAGTGATTTGTGAGGCACGAGCAAATGGTATCGAGAAACACAGTAGATACCCAATAACGTAATTAAACTATTCTATTTTCCGAAAAGCTTATAAATAACCCAAGCTGGCCCCACCAATAAAAATTGTAAATCGTCAATAAAACTAGGTTTTTGACCTTCCACTTTATGACCGTAAAACTGTCCAATCCAAGCTACTACAAAAAGTATTATAGAAAAATATAATATAGGTACATATTGAGAAATGTAATAATTGAGCACCAAACAAAATACAGAAAATAACAACATCTGTAACCCAACTTTTACTGATAACCTAAAATAAAATAACACTAGGATAACCACCAAAACTACAAACGCCCAATTAGCAACTATAGGATGCGGTAAAAAGGAACTTAAAAAGCTTATTGGTATAGACATAAATAAGCCAACAACACTAAAAAAGATAGCAGGTACACAAATGTAATGTATGGCTATATTAGTCGGATCTTGATGACTTACAGCATAACTGTCAAACCATTGTTGTAAAGTTTTCATAATATTGATTTTTGTAAATATATTAAATTATTTTTGTGGTATGATACAGCTACCAAGCAATAAATATCTAATCCTTTTTGATGGTGTTTGTAACCTTTGCAATACCTCGGTGCTTTATGTTATCAAACATGATAAGGGCAATAAATTTATGTTTGCCCCTTTACAAAGTAATATTGGACAGCAAATTATCGCTAAATACAATTTAGATACGTCCAAAACAGACTCGATATTATTGTATTCTCCAAACAAAGGATTAAAAGTAAAATCGATAGCAGCACTACACATCGCAAAACACTTAGGATTCCCAAATAATTTGTTATCTATATTTTTAATAGTACCTGCTTTTATAAGTAATTTGGTCTATGATTTTATTGCCAAAAACAGATATAAATGGTACGGTAAAAAAGAGAGTTGTATGATTCCTACTCCCGAATTGAAAGCAAAATTTTTAGAGTAACACAACATTATTAAGTACCTAAAAACTTATTTATTACTTTAATATTTTTTTTAAGGTATTGTATGCTAGTTTTTCCATTTGATCCATTTCTCCATCTGCAAAAGCGATTAGCTTTATATCTGCAAATAAGTCTGCCAAATCATTACGATAATAATCGTGAGATTTGACACCTTCAACAATATTTTGAATACTTTGATAATCGTTATCTTCTTCAAATTTTTCATGTACACGTTGGTATACACTCTTATCAACTCTTGATAAAATATACTCTTTTTCTTTTTTACTTTCGTCTAAATCAGAATGTGCTATAAAAAGTAATATGTATGCTAATAATTCGTCTTTACTCCAAGTATTTGGTTTTTCCATGCTATTATAAATTTATAAACTTTTAACCAATTTTAATATTTTTGTATAACGTCCTTCTAGTTCTAACGAATAAATAAATCGTTGTTCTGTTAACGTGTCTTTTATTTGTAGTTTAAATATAGTCGATTGTTTTGGTTCTAGTCCAGAACCTTCAATAGAATATTTTTCTTTATTATAACTATCCGAACCAAAATAGGGAAAAGTTGTAGTAAAAAGGATGTCTTTATTATCGGTTTTTATATTTTCTATTATTATCCTTTTGTCTGTATTTGAAAGCCTAATAATAAAACCATAATCACCATTTCTTTTTTGCTCAAAAGACACATTATCTAAGTCTATGGTTGGTTCGTTTAGCGATTCAATTTTTTTAATACGAACAGCCCTTTGATGCTCTAAGAGTTTTAATCCACAATCCGAAAATTCACCATCAAAATCATAACTTTCACAAATAGCATTATTTAAATCCTGTTTACTTAATGTCACAACCTCTAGACCATTATAATATCCTCCATAGTACTGATCTGCTTTTTGTAAAGAATTTGCTAAATAAGAATCATTAATCTTATAACAATCAATTGAATCCTTACCTATAAAACCAACCTTTAAATAATGATTACTACTAAAGCGATTATTAGTTTCTGATAGTGTAATAAAATCAAACTCACTTATAGTGTTTAATTTTCTTTGGATGTCATATTTTTGATTGTTATAATTATTCTCACCGATTTTAAAATTTTCATATTTTCTTAAATATAAGGTAGCGTAGAAGAAAATAGCAAATAGACCTATAAAAAAGGGAATTATTAGCCAATACCAACTGCCGTGTTTTCCTTTTCTTGTTAATTGTACGACTGTTGTTTTAGATAACGAATCATGCCAACCTAATTGTTCTGTTAAAAAGGATAATGGATTAAAAGGCAAACGTCTAGAAAAACTTTTAGCGATTATTTGTCCCGAAGTTATTGGTTGATCTGTTAGACTAACCACTTTAGTTTGTGTTAGAAACTTTGCCGGAGTTGATTTAAAAATTAATTCAAAAACAATATAATAAAATGTTATACACACTAATAACAATAAAGTAATAACATACTGTTCTCCAATAATATTAGATAACCATCTGAGTGATTTAATCGGTAATATCATAACTAAATTAGAAGTCACCAAAATTGCAAAACAAGCATCAAAGATTAAATGAAAGACCCGTTGTGCTTTATTTGCTCGTTTTAAATTAAACTTAGTATACTCATTTAACAACCGGTATTTATATGTTTTTACTATTTCATCTTTTGTTAAAATTGAAATTACTAAATAAAAGAATAGGGTCCAAAAAGCAACGATTAATAGGTGTATCAACGTCCCAAATTCAATTTTAAGATTACGAATAGGAAAGGTTAACGCGAAAATCAAGCGCACAGCACTATTTATAAAAAATATGGAAAAACAAAATTGAAGCAAACGCTTCTCAATACCTTTGCTAAAATAATATATGATATACGACAAGACTAAAACTAGAATAAAAATAAACTCTAGTATGTTTACTCTAGAAAAATGTTCTCCAGACGTAAAATAATTAAAGATAAAGTGATTTGAATTTAAAAAATTTAAATTTATTTTATAAAAGTACTGTTGGATAGAAAAAAAAGCCCCATAAGAATTTGCATAAATCCTTTTGTATTCTAAAAAGAGAGTTATTACAATAAAAAGAGGTAGTATTAGATTTATTTTCTGTTCAAGAAAATACTTCAGTTTTTCAATTAATACTTTCATTTAGCGATTTACTTTATTAAACTACCGTATTCCGTCCACGACCCATCGTAAACACTATTGTTATAGCCTAAAATTGTTGCCGCTAAGCTTAATACAGATGCGGTTATACCTGAACCACAAGTAAATACTAGTTGCTGATTGCTTTGTGCAACGTTATCAAACAACGCTTCCCAATCTTTTTGGGGTTTAAATGTTTTACCATCTAAAAGTGCTGTAAAAGGTAAATTAACAGAATTTGGTATTGTACCAGATCGTAAACCCGCTCTAGGTTCTGCCACTTTAGAAGTAAACCTATCCTGTGACCGTGCATCTATAATTTTAAATTCTGAATCTTTTCCTATAGCGTCTAAAGACTCAAAATACACTACATTATTTGGGTTGTATTTTGCTTTAAAATCTCCAGTTAGTTTTTTGTTTTCAGTGCATTGTTCTGTTTTAAATTGATGTGTTTCCCATTCTGGTAAACCGCCATCCAAAACAGCAACATTGGCATGTCCAAACGTTTTAAATAACCACCACGCTCTGGGACTTGAATAAATACCTTTACTGTCGTAAACCACAATAAAACTAGTTTTATTTATACCTAATTCTTGAGCTAATTGCTCAAATTGAAGTTCTGATGGTATCGTACTAGGAAAATCTGCTAATACATCACTAAAATCTTTCTTTATATCAAAAAAACGGGCATTAGGTATTTGTTGTGTTTCCGAATTTGATTGTTTTCCTGCTACTCTGGTGATAGTGGCATCTAAAACCACCAAATTAGGTTGACCTAAATTAGCTTGAAGCCATTCCACAGATACTATATTATCAAATCCTTCCATAGTACTTTTATTTTACGTTTTCATAATTATCATCCCATTCTTTTGGTTTAGGATTATCATGAAGTTTACCTAAAGATTTTGCTACAATCATGGATACTGTAGCATCTCCTGTAACATTTACAACGGTTCTACACATATCTAATGGTCTATCTACAGCAAAAATTAATGCCAATCCAATTGGTAATAATTCTGGTGGAAAACCAATAGCTTCCAAAACGATAACCAACATCACCATTCCAGCACTTGGTACTGCAGCACTACCTATAGACGCTAATAAAGCGGTACCTACAATTACTAATTGATTAGTAAACGTTAATCCTTCTGGCCAAATCACTTGCATAATAAAAACAGCTGCAATACCTTGGTACAAACTGGTTCCGTCCATATTTACTGTAGCACCAACTGGTAATACAAATCCTGACACTTCTTTATCCACTCCTAAATGTTCTTCCACGCGCTCCATAGTCACTGGTAATGTTGCAGCACTACTACTTGTAGAAAATGCTAATAACTGCGCAGGACTAAACTGTTTTAGAAACCATAGAGGTGATTTTTTAGTAATGACTTTAATTAATAACATATAAAAACAAATCATTAAAAACAAACCAAAAACAACACAAGCCGCGTATCCTAAAAGTTTTACAAGTATCGTTGTGTCATCAAATGCAATAATAACATTAGCCATTAAAGCAAATACGGCATACGGGGCAAATAACATGATTAAATCAACCATTTTCATTACAACTTCATTTAAAGAATCAAAGAAATCTATTAATGGTTTGGCTTTTTTCTCTGGAATTAGTAACAAACAAATCCCTACAAATAATGCAAAGAAAATAACCTGAAGCATTGCTGGTTCTGAAAATGACTGAAAAATATTACTAGGAAAAATATCAACCAAAGCTTGTAATGGTCCCGCATCCTTAGTCACTTTAGCTTTACCAATCATTACATCGGCATTACCTTGGTACGTCAATTTTATTTTATCAATAGTTTCTTGAGGCATTCCCTCTCCTGGTTTAAAAATATTTACAATACTCAAACCTATAATAATTGCAATTACCGTTGTTCCAATATAAATTCCGATGGTACGTAACCCCATGGTTTTGATTTTAGAAATATCTTTTAAATCCGAAATTCCTTTGATCAGCGATGCTAATATTAACGGAACTGCTATCAATTTTAAAAGATTAATGAAAATTTTTCCAAAAGGAGCTATCCAATCTCCAACAAAGCCTCTACCTCCATTAACGCTATTCATTAAAAAACCGAAAAGGATTCCTAAAATCATTCCTATTATAATTTTCCAGTGTAATGCAAGTTTTTTCATATGCTCTCAATTGTCGTCCTTCTTAATAAGGACTATTTTTTAGTTGTTTAGTTCGTTTTTCTTCCTATAACCTTGTGTCGCCAGACTTCATAAAGATAACACGTTGTGTCATTTTGATCTGGATTATTAAGGGGTAAATCTATTTGTATCTTTTTAGCTTTATTGTAATCGGAAATTAAGCCAAAAGCATTTAAATCGGTTGTTAAAAATGTATTATCAAAACCACCACCATTACTTAAAGCACTCGTGTCTCCTCCAATAGTAATTAAATCATACCCAACAAAATCAAATTGTGTTGTCAAGTCTGCTTTTTCAAAATTAGGCTCTTTAACAAGGGCTAGTAAATTAAAAAATGGAATTGTTTTTACCTTTTCTAACACATAATCTAGTGTATTAAAATAAAACATAACCAAACCTTGATCGGTTACTAAATGTTCCCAATCTGCTTCCGTATCCATATCTGGCACAAATAACAACCTATTAAGATTACCATCTAAAGATACTAATTCTTTCAAATGATTAATTTCAGAAAATGATAAGTAATCCTTCCAACTAAAACCATGTTTATGATCAGCATCAAAAGTTTGTAAAGCTGTATAGTAAATCTTAGGTTTCATTTAAATAATAAAGCTATAAGTGATATTTACAGTTGTAACACTGACTTATGAATATGTTTTATTCATCAATAAATAATCTGCTAAAACTATTGCCGCCATAGCTTCCACTATTGGTACCGCTCTTGGTACAACACAAGGATCATGTCGTCCTTTTCCTTGCATCTCAACCTTTTCACCTTCATTATTTATTGTTTCTTGATTTTGCATGATGGTTGCCACAGGCTTAAACGCGACTCTAAAATAAATATCCATCCCGTTGCTTATTCCTCCCTGAATTCCTCCAGATAAGTTCGTTTTTGTGCTACCATCAATATTAAATAAATCATTATGCTCGCTACCTTTCATTTTAGCACCACAAAACCCACTTCCATACTCAAAACCTTTTACAGCATTAATGGATAGCATGGCTTTACCTAATTCGGCATGTAATTTATCAAAAACAGGCTCACCCAATCCGATAGGAACATTTTGTAACACACATGTTACTGTACCTCCGATAGTATCACCTTCTTTACGTATTTGTTTGATGCGATCTATCATTTTTTCAGCTATAGCTGAATCTGGGCAGCGCACATCATTACTTTCAATATTAGAAAAATCTAAATCTTGATACGGTTTATCAATAAAAATATCGCCTACTGAAGATGTAAAGGCATTAATTTTAACATCTTTCAGCATCTGCTTTGCAATTGCACCAGCAACTACACGACTTGCCGTTTCTCTAGCAGAACTACGTCCTCCACCTCTATAATCTCTTAATCCATATTTTTTGTCATAAACGTAATCAGCATGACTAGGTCTATAAGCATCTTTTATATGTGAATAGTCTTTTGATTTCTGATTGGCATTTTCGATAACAAAACCAATTGGCGTTCCAGTAGTAACCCCTTCAAAAACACCTGACAGCAACTTTACTTCATCTGGTTCTTTACGTTGCGTTACAATAGCAGATTGCCCTGGTTTACGTCTATTCATTTCCATTTGAATGGCATCTAAATCCAATTCTATTCCTGGAGGACATCCATCTATAATTCCTCCTATTGCGACACCATGTGACTCACCAAATGTGGTTAATTTAAATAAGTTTCCGAAGCTATTACCTGCCATACATAAAATAATTTACGCTAAAGTAATCATAAATAGTAGCCAAACAAAACTGTAGCAATTTCAACTTTAAAAATTTGGTAATGTAATCTTAACAATTACCTTATAATTAGATAATTATACCATAATGATTGAGTAACACAAAAACCTAATATTTGCACGTAATCTAGTAATACGTTTTACATTGAAATTAAAAAGAAAGGTTGAAATTGTTGTTATATCCGATGTGCACTTAGGTACTTATGGCTGTCATGCTAAACAGTTATTAACTTACTTGAGTAGTGTCGATCCTAAACACTTGATATTAAATGGTGATATTATAGACGTCTGGCAGTTTAGCAAACGATATTTTCCTAAATCCCATATGCAAGTGTTAAAAAAAATTGTGTCTTTAGCCGCTAAAGGCACAAAAGTCACTTACATTACTGGTAATCATGACGAAATGCTTCGAAAATTTACCGACTCTGAAATCGGTAATATTTCTATCGTCAATAAACTGGTTTTAGAACTAGATGGCAAAAAAGCATGGTTTTTTCATGGTGATGTGTTTGATCTTTCTATCCAAAACGCAAAATGGTTAGCTAAACTTGGCGCCTATGGTTATGATCTGCTAATATTGATTAATAGATTTATTAACTGGCTATTAGTCACACTAGGCAAAGAACGCTATTCTCTTTCTAAAAAGATAAAAAATAGTGTTAAGGGAGCTTTAAAATATATTAGTGATTTTGAAAAAACAGCCACCGATTTAGCTATTGAAAACGGTTATGACTACGTGATATGTGGGCATATACATCAACCTAAAAACGAAATAGTTGAAACAAAAAAAGGAAAAACAAACTACCTTAATTCTGGAGATTGGGTAGAAAACTTTACTGCTTTAGAGTATCAATTTAAACGTTGGAAACTGTATAGATATAGCGAAGACAAATTAAGCGCCTTTTATGCAGATGAAGAATTAAAAGATATGTCTGAACAAGAGTTAATTGCAGCGATAACAATCATGCAGCCCTTTAAAAAGACTTAATACTATCTTGAATATGTCTTATTTATTTTAGATTTTGTTTATTTGTAAAAACAATCGGAGAATGAAACCTTTAAAACTCACACTATTTTTAGCCCTTTCTATTACTATATTTAATTGTTCTGACGATGATACAAACGATAGTATCAGCGAGGAATCACAACAACAATTTAGTGGTGATTTTTTCCCATTAACGGTCAACGATTCTTGGAATTATGCTATTCTAAATACAAATAATGATACTAATGAGACTATTGCTAGTGAAGATATATTAATAGTAGACAGCGAGACCAATACAGGGTTTACATTATCCGTAAATCAAGATGGTATCGCAAATGGAACTATGAGTGGCATTTTGACAAGTGGCGAATTAACACGTACAGAAACCACACTTGCCACACATGGCGTTATAGGATTACCTATTGATGGTTTTGATTTTCAAATAGAACTAGAAAACGCATTATTATACAATACACAAGCCAATAACGGTGCCCAATTATCATTAAAATCAGGAACATTTACTCAAGATTTACAAGGATATCCAATTACTATAAATTATACTTTAACAAGTACACAATTAGAAAACTTAGACCATTTGACTGTTGATAACACTATATATGATAGTGTAACTTCTGCAAATATAAGTTTAGATTTAAATGCTACTACCCAAATTTCAGTATTTGGGATTACGCAAGAAATCTCTATAATAGACACACAAGAGGTGTTAAGTATAAATAGTTTTTATGCTAAAAATGTTGGACTGATTACAGCTGAATCAGACTCGGGGTATTCTTTAAACTCGACAACAGTATCACTTTTACAACAAGCGGGTCTTGACTTAAGCATGTTACCCACAACACTATCTGTAACCAATACCCAAATGTTAACAAGTTATAGTATTACAGAATAATTATAATAAAGCATTTTTTAAAATAGTTATAGGATGCAATGCAATACGTTGTGTTCCATCCTTAATTTGATGTCTACAACTAGTCCCATTCGCACTTATTTGTGTTGTTTCGGGCGCCTTTCTAACCGCAGGAAATAAGGTCTGCTCCCCTATTTGCATGCTTACTTTATAATGTTCTTTTTCGTAACCAAAGCTACCAGCCATACCACAACAACCACTTGGAATAATGGTTACTTTATAATTTTTAGGAAGGTTTAGCACATTAAAACTATAAATTTGATTGGATTGTGATTTTTGATGGCAATGCCCATGAAATTTAATGGTCTTTTCTTCTACAGAAAATTGATCTGATTTGATATTACCTAATGCTATTTCATTGGATAAAAACTCCTCGATTAAGTAGGTGTGTTCTGCTATCGCTTTCGCTGAAATTTTGTCGTCGACCAACCTTGGGTATTCATCTTTAAATGATAAAATAGCAGAGGGCTCAATTCCTATTAAAGGTGTGTTTTCTGAAACTAAATTTTTAAAAATAGACACATTTTTGTTAGCTACTTTTTTAGCTTGCTCCAACAACCCTTTAGATATGAATGCGCGCCCGGATTCTGCATTATTAATAAGTTCTACTTTATAATTTAATCGCGTTAATAACTGAATGGCATCTCTTCCTATCTCGGCATCTAATTGATTAGTAAATTCGTCATTAAACAAATACACTGTTTTGATTGCATTCGTTACAATTAACATATTTTCAGCATTTTTATACGCTTTAAATAAAGTAGTATTTGATAATAAAGGTAAACTTCTCTCCTTGGCAACACCTAGCGATCTTTTAATTAAAGAAGACGTTATTGTGTTAGAAAACATAAAATTAGTAATCCCTTTAAAATGTCTTCCAAAATGATTTAATTTGTCATTATAAGCAAACACTCTTGTTCTATAAGACACACCATTCTCCTTTTGATATTGGTATAAAAATTCAGCTTTCAAACTCGCAACATCCACACTACTTGGACACTCACTAGCACAAGCTTTACAACTCAAACATAAGTCAAAAACCTGCTTTAACTCCGTGTGATTAAACTTGTTTGATTTTTCCGAATTTGTCAAATATTCCCGTAATGCATTTGCTCTTGCTCTGGTTGTATCTTTTTCGTCTCTAGTCGCTCGATAACTAGGACACATTGTCCCTCCAAATTCAGGTAATTTTCTACAATCTCCAGACCCATTACATTTTTCTGCTTCACGAAGAATACCTTCTGATTTTGAAAAATCCAGAATAGTTTTAATTTCGGGTACTTTTCTATCAGTTTCATAGCGTAGATTTTTATCCATTGGAAAAGCATCTACTATCTTACCTGGATTAAATATGTTATTGGGATCAAAAGTTGATTTTATACCTTTTAATAACTGATAATTTTTATCACCTATCATCAATTTTACAAATTCACCTCTAACAATACCATCACCATGCTCTCCACTAAACGACCCCTTGTATTTTTTAACTAAATGGGCTACATCTGTTGTTATTTGTCTAAATAACTTAACATCTTCACTCTTTTTTAGATCTAAAATAGGACGCAAATGCAACTCACCTGCACCAGCATGCGCATAATACACTGCTTTTTGATTATGACCTTTCATCAAGGCTGTAAAATCTGAAATATAATTAGCCAAATCGGGCAATGCAACAGCGGTATCTTCAATACATGCCACTGCTTTTTTATCTCCAATCATATTACCAAGAAGTCCTAACCCTGCACTTCTTAAATTATTCGCTTTATCTATTTGGTCTTCAATCAAGATTGGATTTGCGTAGCTTAAAGTTTCTTTTTCAACTTCTAAAATTAAGTTAGTCGCTTTTTGATTAGCTTCTTCTAAGCTATCCCCTCTAACCTCACACATTAATATTGCTTCTGGGTCCCCTTGAATAAAATACCTATTGTCTTGTTGTGTTTTATTATGTTTAGTTAAATCTAAAATAGTTTTATCCATCATCTCACAAGTATACAAATCATGTTCCATTGCTGGTTTAACAGCATTCAAACAAGCTTCTATTGTCTTAAAATGTAGAGCAACCATTACGCGATGTTTAAGCGGTAAATCATCTAATTTTAAAGTTATTTGTGTCGTAAACGCCAATGTACCTTCACTACCTGTTAATAATCGACATAAATTAATGGAATTACTATCATACATCTCGTCAATAGCATAGCCTGTGTTTCTTCTATGTATTTCTTTTTTAGGAAAATGAGCGTTGATTTCTTTTTGTGCTTCTTCAGTGAGCACCTCCTCATGCAATTGTTTATAAATCTGACCTTCTAAAGAATCAAGGTTTAATTTCTCTTTAAATTCATCTTGAGATAAATTTTTAAAAACAACAGCGCTACCATCACTTAATATAGTATGTAGCTCCACTACTTTATCTCTAGTGACGCCATACTTAATTGAAGTGGTACCAGAAGAATTATTACCAACCATTCCACCAATCATACACCGATTAGAGGTAGACGTATTGGGTCCAAAAAATAAACCAAAAGGTTTTAGATAATTGTTTAATTGATCTCTAACAACTCCGGGTTGTACTGTAACCGTTTTATTAATCTGATCTATAGATAATATGGCGTTACAATGCTTTGATACATCCACAACGATACCATTACCTACACATTGGCCGGCAAGAGATGTACCAGCTGTTCTTGGTATTAAAGATGTATTATTGGTTTTAGCAAAAACAATTAACCTTTTAATATCCTCATTGTTTTTAGGATACGCTACAGCACTAGGAAGCATTCTATAAACAGAAGCATCTGTGGCATATATAGATTTAATTAAATCATCATGATACAATTCTCCTAATAAACTGTTTTTCAGCCTGTTTAAATCCATAATAACGTTTGTAAATGTTGTAAAAGTTAAAAAAACACGTATTTTGACCGTTAAACTCGCGCTTAATCGATATGATACATTAACTTCTTTAACAAAAATAAGAAAGATAAGTAGATAATTACATTTGTATTATTAACTATTAATATAAAATAAATGACAACAAATCTACTAAACTTATTTAAAGACCAATTATCAGACAACGTTCTAAGCAATGTTTCAAACCTTATTGGAGGTGAAAAAAATGAAACAATACAAAAAGGGCTTATGGCAGCCGCACCAGCACTTTTGGGAGGTATGATGGACAAAGCATCAACTTCTGAAGGCGCGGCTTCAATTTTTAGTTCGCTTGGCGATGGCAGTGAATTGGGTAATCTAACAAACGCATTAAGCGCAGGTGGTGAAGAATCCGAAGGTTCTCTAAATAAAGGATTAGATTTTGTTAAAAATATATTAGGTGATAAAGCCTCTGGAGTCATCGATTTAGTAAGTTCGGTATCCGGAATGGGTAAAGGATCTTCTTCTTCAATATTAAGTGTAGCAGGCTCTTTACTAGGTGGTGTATTAGGAAAACAAAAATCTTCTGGTTTAGATTTAGGAGGTTTTGTTGGAATGTTATCTGGACAAGGAAGCTTTTTAGATAAGTTTGCTCCTGCTGGATTAACCTCTTTATTAGGTTTAAGTTCTTTTTCTGGAATTTCTGATAAATTAGGAGGTTTAGCAACTGGTGCTTTAGGTTTTGCTGGTAATACAGGAAAAGCAGCTTTAGATGGTGCTGGAAATATTGTTGGAGGCGCTACTAATTTAGCTGCTAACGGTGGTAACGCTGTTATAGGTTATGTTGGTAACACAGGAAAAGCGGCTTTCGATGGTGCAGGAAAAGTTGTTGGTGGTGCTGCTGATTTAGCAGGAAGTGCAGGAAAAGCTGGAGGGTCTTTAATTAAAAAGATTTTACCATGGGCAATAGGTATTATAGGACTACTATTAGCTTTCTTTTTAATAAAAGGGTGTGATAGTGATAAATCTATAATGGATAACGTAAAGAATGCAGCAAACGAAACTACAGGAGCTATTTCAAATACAGCAAATTCAGCTGTGGACGCAGCTGGTAATGTTGTAAACAAAACGGTAGACGTAGCTGGTAATGTTGTAGATGCAACAAATAACGCTATTGGTAATACAGTTGACGCTGCAGGGAACGCTGTGGACGCTACAGGAAAGGCTATTGGTAACACAGTTGATGCCGCTGGAAAAGTATTGGATGCTGCTGGAAATACCATTAGTAATGTCGCTGGCGGTATCGTCGATGCATCAGGTAATGTCGTTAATGCATTTGGTGAAACTATCGGAAACTTTTTTAGCTCTGATTTACCTAATGGAACAACATTAAGCATTCCTGAAGGAGGTTTTGAATCTAACTTTTTAAGCTACATAAATGATGGAAAGTTTGAAGCTGGCAAGTATTATGCTTTTGATAGATTGTATTTTAAGACAGGATCTTCTAATTTAGATGCTAACTCAACGAATCAAATTGAAAACGTAGCTTCAATAATGAAAGCCTATCCAAAAGTAAATATCTTATTTAGAGGTCACACAGATAATACAGGATCTGTGGAAGGTAACAAAACATTATCTGCTAGTAGAGCACTCTCAGTTAAAAATAAATTAGTAGAAATGGGTGTTGCCGCATCACGTATAAGTACAAAGGGAATGGGATCTATTGATCCTATAGCCGATAATGCAACTCCTGAAGGAAGATCAAAAAATAGAAGAATTGATGTTTCTGTAGAAAAATAGAGTAATATAGTTAGTTGATTTTGTTCAAAAAGTTGATAAGCAATTGTTTATCAACTTTTTTTTTATGTAAATTATAAATTTCACTTATGAATAATTAGCTTACTTTCGCTTGGTATTTATAACCTGACATCTAAGCTTTAGATATTAACGTATATACATTAACTAATAAATAAATTAACATGAAAAAACAACTTTTGTTTGCTTTTGCAATTTTTGGATTTACAACATTAACTTACGCCCAAGACATCTCTGATAATGCTATTGGATTACGTTTGGGTGATAGTGATGGCTTTGGTGCCGAAGTATCATATCAACGTGCTTTGGGTGACAATAATAGACTAGAAGTCGATTTAGGATGGCGTACAGGTAGCGCTTACGATGGCTTTAAATTAGCTGGGTTATATCAATGGGTATGGCTATTAGATGGCGACTTTAACTGGTACGCAGGTGTTGGTGGTGGTGTTGGTTCATATAGTTTTGACAATAACATGATTGACGATGAAACGTTTATCTTTGCTGCCGGAGACATTGGTATAGAATATAATTTTGATATTCCATTGCAATTATCTTTAGACTTTAGACCTGAATTAGGTTTTGGAAATTATAGCGATGATTTAGATTTTGATATCGCCTTAGGGATCCGTTACAGATTCTAACCAATAGTATTATAAAATAAAAAGCCACCTTTTTTAGGTGGCTTTTTATTTACTTTAAAATCTTACATTTATTCAATGTTTCTTCATAAATAGCTTCATATTGAGGTACTATACGATGAATATCAAAAGTTTTAGCTTGTTCTTTAGCATTAATCTTAAATTGTTTTAATACAGCTTCATTTTTTAAAATATGAATCGCATTTTTACTCATAGATTCCACATCACCAACATCACTTAAAAAACCTGAGAAACCTTCTTTATTAACTTCTGGAATTCCACCTGTATTACTAGATATAACCGGTACACCAGAGGCCATAGCTTCTAAAGCCGATAATCCGAAACTTTCGGTTTTACTTGGTAATAAAAACAAATCTGAGAAACATAATATTCTGTCAATCTCATTACTATTACCAAAAAAGACCACTTTATCTGTAATCCCTAATTTTTCACATAAACGTTCGGCTGGTTCACGTTCTGGACCTTCACCTACCATCATTAGTTTGGAAGGCACTTCTTTTTGAATCTCATTAAAAATATTAATCACATCAGGTATGCGTTTGACTTCCCGCATATTACTTATATGTGTAATAATTTTTTCATCCTCAGATGCCATCATACCACGTTGACAATCCGTAAAACCATGACTAAATTTAGTAATATCTATAAAATTTGTGACGACATTAATTTCGTTTTTAATATCAAATAAACGTAACGTATCATCTTTCAAGCTTTGCGATACAGCTGTAACAGCATCCGATTTATTAATACTAAAAGTAACCGCTGGTTTATAAAAGGGATGACTCCCCACTAACGTAATATCAGTACCATGCAATGTTGTTACAATGGGAACATAAATATTATCTTCTCTAAGCATTTTTTGAGCCATATAGGCTGCATAAGCATGTGGTATTGCATAATGTACATGTAAAACTTCAATGCCATGAAGCTTTACCATATCAACTAACTTACTAGATAAAGCCAGTTCGTATGGTTGATAATGAAACAAAGGATATTCTGGCACAGCTACTTCATGAAAATGAACATTGTTACCTAACAATTCTAATCTTACGGGTTGATTATACGTTATAAAGTGAATCTCATGACCACGTTTTGATAACTCTAAACCTAATTCGGTTGCTACAACGCCACTCCCTCCAAATGTTGGATAACAAACAATACCTATTTTCATGTAATCTTTATAGTTTAGTACTTGGTCTGATTAATTCAAAAAACTTTACAATTTAATCTATAATAGCATCGTAAATGGCTGCCTGAATATTGGTTCTAATGTCTTTACGTAATAAAGTATTAGGTCCTTTAGATGATGGATACGTTCTATTTGCCATAAATACATATACAATTTCCTGCTCCGGATCTGCCCAAGCATACGTTCCTGTAAAACCAGAATGCCCAAAACTGGTCATACTAACACAACCACACGTTGGTCCTGATTCTCCTAATTGTGGTTTATCAAATCCAATACCTCTCCTATTATTACTTTCACAATAGTAACATGTATTAAATTTCTCTAAAGTTTCGCTTTTAAAATACCGTTTACCTCCATAAAACCCTTTTTGTAAATACAATTGCATAATCTTAGCAATATCGTTTGCATTACTAAAAACACCTGCATGTCCTCCAACGCCATCCTGCATAGCTGCTCCCATATCATGTACATAACCCTGTACTTTTTGATAACGGTAATAATCATCATTCTCCGTCGGGACAATTTTACTATTACTGACTTTATTATAAGGGTTATACATCGTGTGATTGGCACCTAAAGACTTGTAAAAATGATCTGCAGTTAACTCGTCCAACCGTCTATCATAATGTGATTCGATATATTGTTTTAATATATAATACGGCAAATCACTATATCTATATCTCAATCTAGATAATAAATCGGTATCCCTAATTCTTGTGTTTATTGAATCCTTATAGTCGTCTCTTAAAAATAATTCTGGAGATACTTTTATAGAGAATCCTTTTGTTTTAGTCTTTCTATAATACTTTGCTGAAGGTTGTTTGGTTTCAGGGTCTAATGTTTTAAAATAAAAAGGAATCCATGGTTTTAACTGTGCATAATGCGACAACATCTTTTTTAAGGTGATGTTTTTTTTATTAGAATTTTTATACAATGGAATAATGTCACCCAATTTAGTCTCTAAAGACACAATGCCTTGTTCTTCTAACTCCATTATTAGAGGTAATGTCGCTACTATTTTTGTTAACGATGCAATATCATAGATATCATCAAATTCTACTGCCTCGTTACCTTCATAAGTATGTTTTCCGAAATTTTTATTGTAAATGACTTTCCCTTTTCTTGCTATAACTAACTGTATTCCTGGGGTCATTTTACCACTTACCGCATAGTTGGCAATAGAGTCAATTTTTTTTAAGGCCTCACTGGACATTCCCACACGTTCCGGAATTGTATAGCCTAATCTTTCTAAACTATTAGCTTGTTTACCATCTCCTACTTTAAAAAACTCGCCTGCAGATACTGGTAGCGTCCCTCGAGCAGGAATAGCTCCAAAAATAAGTTGTGCCGATTTTTCTTGACTTATTTTACTATTCTGATAACTAACAACAACACTTTCAATGTTAGTTACTGATTTTAAATCTAGAAGTGCATACGGTTTAGCAAACACATCAAGAATAACAGTATTTGTTCTCGCTATTTCTTGTAACCACACTAACTCTTTATTTGAAAACTTATAACTCTTCCATGGACTGTCGTTAGACTTATGAAAGCCAATAATCACAGTATTATAGGATTGCAATTTTTTAATTAATTCATCTAAATTATCATCAGAAATTTCATGAACCTTAGTATACTTCTTCAGTTCGTCAACAAAATAAGACCCATCGTCATCACCTAATTTAACATAGGCTATTTTTTTTGTTTCAAGATTTCTAAAAGGAAGTTGGTCATTAGTATCTCTTGCAATGGTGATGGCATTTTCCATTAACATCTCATACAGCGCATCATCTTTGATTCTGTTTAACTCTGGCTCCAAATTATAAATACCAATGGGTTTATAATTATTAAGTCCCACTTTATACTTAGCCATCAGTATTTTTTTTACTGAATGTGCTAATCGTGCTTCTGAAATATCTTTGTTATTATAGGCTTCAACAAATTTATCAATAGCTGTTGGTACATCTCCTGACATTAGCATAACATCATTACCAGCTTTAAACGCTGCCAAATCGATATCACCAGGTGCACTAAAATTAGATGCCCCTTTCATCGTTAAAGCATCTGTAAAAATAAGTCCCTTAAAACCTAAACGTTGTTTTAATATATTGGTTACAATGTTTTCTGATAATGTTGACGGGTATCCATCTCTAGGCTCTAAACTAGGAATATTAAGGTGTGCAACCATAACACTTGACAAGCCTTCTTTTATCAGTTTTTTATAAGGATATAACTCAATAGAGTCTATTCTTTTTTCGTCAAAATCGACCGTCGGTAGTGTTTTATGAGAATCTGAAGAGGTATCGCCGTGTCCTGGAAAGTGCTTCGCATTAGCTAAGACACCAATACTCTGCATTCCTTTCATAAATGCTAAAGCTTTATCTGTAACATTGTCTCTATCTTCTCCAAAAGAACGGTTTCCAATAATTGGATTATTTGGATTAGTATTAATATCTACAACTGGAGCAAAATTAAAATGAACTCCAATACGTTTACAATGTTCTCCTAATTGACGTCCCGTTTGTTCTATTAATTGATTATTCTTAATTGCTCCAAGCGTCATATTCCATGGAAATGCGTAGGTAGAATCTAAACGCATGCTTAACCCCCACTCGGCGTCCATACCAATTAATAATGGTGTTTTGGCAGCCGCTTGTAATTCGTTATTCAATTTAGCTTGTCTAACCGGACCTCCTTTAGAATAAATTAAACCACCTATTTTATTATTTCTAATCAAATTGACAATTACATTTTTTTCTTTCGCAGATTGATCTGAAAAAACTTGAACCATATACAATTGCCCAATTTTTTCTTCTAAAGTCATCGAATCATACAAATCATTCACCCATTTTTTCTGTGCTATAGCATCTTTAGCCAATAATGGATCTGGTGTGTCTTGAGCATGTAAAACACTGGTAAACACTAATAATAAGACGAGGGATTTTAAATATTGCATATACTGAATTTGACTATTTAAGTTGTATTTTAATATACTACTAAAAACTATGCCAAATTAGTACAATTCTTACTATTAATGAAGGACTTTGTGATAGAATTTTAATCGTTTTTTCAACAACTTAATCCATTACAAATTTAAAACCTAATCCAAAGTAATTGGCAGACAATCCTGTATTGCGTTCGTAATTATTATATTTAAAATCGATACTTTTTAATCCTAGTTTCCAGATATGTGTCTTGCTAAAGATATCTGTATAACTTATTCCAAAACCATATTGATTGGCATTAAATTTTGACAAGTCATAATCAGACGTATAAAATTGATCCGTAGATACATTTTGTTCATAAGGTGCAAAATAATCGGCTTCCGTTTGAGTATAATATCTAAATGATGGATATAATGTGACTTTTGATGAAACTTTAATAGGTACTTCTATACTTGCTGTATTGGATTGAATACCCCAATCGTCAAAATAATACCTATAATACGTACGAACCGTGAAGATTTCATTTATATAATAATTAAAACGAAAACCTATTGGAATTTTTAAACGATTATCTGGTAACCGTTCTATATCATCTGCTAATTGAAACACATCCGTATTATTTGAAGACGTATAATTTGGGATATTTGAAGCATTACCAACATAATAGTTGTCAACATCCGAAAAATAAACACGCTGTAAAGGATTACCTAACCATCCTTGTTGACTTACAACATCAAGAAAAACAGAAAATTGTGCATTTTTACTCAAAATTTGAGAAAAACTTAATGATAACGAATAGGTGTTACGTCCTTCATCCTGAATTGATTTATAATTAGCAGGATTATAACCTAGCGTTGTATTTCCGTTTTGATCTAATAGCGTTAAACCACTAAACAAACCACCATTTAAACTTCCACCACTTCCTTCAAAAGCTCTTAATTCTATTGGGTAAACAGGGTTCCAAGTATCCAAATACACTTTAGCACTAACTCCTAAAGTTGTGTTTTTTTCATTATAAAGTTTAGTAAGTCCACCTCCAAATCCAAGTGAAAAATAATCATACTCTGATGCCACCGAGAAATCGGCATTCCAAATCGTATTTCTGTCATCCGAACTATGTGAATAGTCTGCATTTAAATTGGCCCAAAGATCCCCTGATGACGCCCCAGAAGATGTTGACCATGGTGATGCACCATCAGCATCGTCAAAAGGATCTGTATTACTTGATGACGCTGAAGTGTAAGCAGAGAAACCTGCATCCACTGTTAACACATCGTCATCATTCATTGGAACACTTACGACTATGGTAGCTGTTAAATCTGTTAACTCTTCAGTTCCAATCCCCCCTGTTACTGATGCGTTATTTCCTTCTTGAGCGTAATAACTTGTTAAAAAATCAACTTCAGAAGTTTCTAAAACTCGTTTTTTGTAAACCTCAGTTGACTCTTGTTGGGCTATTGTACTTCCAAAGCAAAATAGCAGTATGATAATAATATTATTTTTCATTTAATAGCTTTACTAATTACAACCACAACCTCCACCCGATTTTCCACCATTCGCACCTGCAGCACCTTCACGATACACTTGATACGCCGTTTCAAAACGATCAATCTTTTTTTGAGTTAATATCATATCCGGATCGTTTAAATTTACTTTTTCATATTCCTTAACCATAACACACGAACTAAAAGAGCTCATAACTATGCCCAAAACAATTGCTTTCTTAATCATTTTTTAATGTATTTAATTCTATGTTGTTTGAAGTAATAATGACGTTATCATTATCAATAATAATGCACTCTACGCCATTTAATTGATTGATAAAATCTAATCCTGTGTCTTTGCCCATAACAAAAATTGAAGTCGCTAAAGCATCCGCTAATTCTGCTGTTTTAGTAAAAATAGTAACACTTAATATTCCTGTTGCAGGATACCCTGTTCTAGGATCTATAATATGGGTGTAAAGGACATCATTAAATTTGACATATTTTTCATAATTCCCAGAAGTAACCACTGCACTATTATATACAGGCAACCAAGAAAATACTTTATTTTTATTTAGAGGGTTAACTATAGCCACCATCCAATCTTTTCCATTAGGCTGTTTTCCCCATGTATTTAAATCTCCCGAAGCATTTATGATACCCGCTGACACTCCTTTTTTCATTAATAAAGCTTTAGCTTTATCTGCCGCATACCCCTTACCAATAGCTCCAAAACCGATTTTCATACCTTCTAGTTTCAGGTAGACTGTTTGATTTTGTTCATCTAAAATAATATTCTGATAACCTACTTTTTTGACAGAATTTTTAATAGCCTCTTTTGACGGTATGTCAGTCATCGTGCCATCAAATTTCCAAATTTTATCCATGGATGCATAGCTAATATCAAATGCACCTTTAGTTAATTTAGAAATTTTTAA
This sequence comes from Olleya sp. HaHaR_3_96, assembly GCF_019278545.1. Lineage (NCBI taxonomy): Bacteria > Pseudomonadati > Bacteroidota > Flavobacteriia > Flavobacteriales > Flavobacteriaceae > Olleya > Olleya sp. HaHaR_3_96. The sequence continues at coordinate 2,732,657 of NZ_CP058987.1, read as the reverse complement.
AGCACGCTCTATTAAATTAAAAAGTGCTTTATCTACCTTAACAGGTTTAATTCCTGCATTTCTATTGATTAAAGACGTCTGAGAATTTGGATCCCAAGAAGATATCAGATTTTCAATTCTACTAATTTCAGTAATAGCACTATTTATAAATGAATCGCCCTGTTTTTGAGAAGAGGCAACAACAGAAAAATCAAAACGACTTCCCATTAATTTTAACGTTTTATTATAAGTCTCTTGACTATATCCAAAAACTGAAACTAAAAGCGCTAATATGACTAACCTATTTTTCAAATGCTGTCAATTTTTTATAAAATAACTCAGGCGTCGTTTTCTCATAGCCTAAATTACCCAAAACTTCACCTTTTGCATTTAAAACGACCACAAAAGGAAAATATCCATTTGGATTATAACTTTCTGCCAATTGGTTGTTATGCTCTTGTAATTCTGAAGATAATTTATTTTGTTTTCTCTTAGGAAAATCTGCTTGTAGCATTACAAAATGGTCTTTAGATAATTTCTGAAAATTGGTAGTACTCCAAATTTCTTTATCCAATTTTATACAGGGCGCACACCAATCCGAACCTTGAAAAACGAGTATGATATTGGTGTTATTTTTAGACGCTAAGCTTTTAGCCTTAGTAATATCAGTATGCCATTCTTGAGAGAATGCCACAGTCGATATTAGGAAAATGACTAAATATAATAATTTAGATTTAAACATATCAAGATTATTTAATTTACAATAAGCAAATAACGTCAATATAGTCTATAAATTGTGTAACAAATGTTACGCCTTTAACTCAAAAAACGGTTATGCCAGCTTTCGCTTGCAGGAACTTCCCAGCTTTCATTTAACTCTTCAATATTAGTCACTAAATTATTAAACACAATGGTATTTTTAGACACTGCTTTTTGTTTAGCCATTTTCCTGAAATCTGTTAACGTTTTGTAAGCCACAAATTCACCTTGCTTGTAAGACACATTCATTTTGTCTAATAAGTCTACTTCGTATTCTTTTTCTAACTGCTGTATAAACAATACAGAAGCATCAATACTACACCCTGTTGCTTGGTTTAAATCCTGATCTAAAGCTATTATTATAAAGCGTTTATATCTAATATCATACCCCGCTTTTAATTCGCCACCATGTGCTGTCCATCCTTCTACAAAGACGTCCAGTTTTGACTTGATTTCTTCTAATTCTAAATCTGAAAATGAACGATTAGCTTGATAAATCCAAACTCTTGACGTTTCTGGTAATGTATTAAAATCTACTAACATTATACTTTTATTGTTATTCTATTAAATCTATATGTCTATCATGATACCCTAATAAGTATAAAACACCATCTAATCCTATACTAGAAATGGCACTTTGGGCATTACTTTTTACTTTGGGTTTTGCATGAAAAGCAATTCCTAACCCTGCTAAATTTAGCATTGGTAAATCGTTTGCTCCATCTCCAACCGCTATGGTTTGACTGATGTCAATCCCTTCTTTTTCTGCAATTTCTTTAAGATATTCTGCTTTTTTATTACCATCTACAATATCTCCTAGATAGCCACCTGTTAAAAGTCCGTCTTTTATTTCTAATTGATTAGCATATACATAATCCATACCTAATTCCTTTTGAAGGTAATGTCCAAAATACGTAAATCCACCTGACAAAATAGCCGTTTTAAAACCGTATTTTTTTAGTGTATCAATCAAACGTCTAGCCCCTTTTGTTATTGGTAAATTAATAGCAACATCGTGCAATACCTCTTCACTCAGCCCTTTGAGAAGCTTCATACGTTGTTTAAAACTTTCGTTGAAATCAATTTCACCTTGCATAGCCGATTCTGTAATAGCCTTTACTTCATCACCAACACCAGCTAATTCTGCCAACTTATCGATAACTTCCGCTTGAATTAATGTAGAATCCATGTCAAAACAGACCAAACGTCTGTTACGTCTATAAATATTATCCTCTTGAAACGCAATATCTACATCCAAATCATGCGATATTTGCATGAATTTTTCTGTAAATTCCGATTTATTTTCAATCTTACCTCTAATAGATAGTTGTATGGATGCTCTAGGGTATTCTGCTTCTGTAACCAGAGATGTACGACCTGTTAATCGCTTTATCGCATCAATATTCAAATTTTTATCTGAAACAAATTTAGTGACTTCAGATATTTGTTCTGCAGTTAATTTGTCTCCTAAAATAGTGACAATGTACCGGTCTTTACCTTGAAGTCCAACCCAATCCTCATAATCCTCTAAAGATATTGGTGTAAACTTGGCTTTTACACCAAGCTCATAAGCTTTAAACAATAAATCCTTTAAAACTGAGGCTGAATTATTTCCTGATTCAATTTCAAACAAAATACCTAATGACAATGTATCATGTATGTTGGCTTGTCCGATATCTAAAACTTTAGCACCATATTGAGACAAAACGTTAGTAAGTCCCGATGTTAATCCTGGTTTATCTTGCCCTGAAATGTTTAAAAGAAATATATCGTTAGTCATAATTATTGGTTTGTTTAAAGACGACCTATCCCGTCAACTTTAAAATTTTCTTATTCGTTTTTCAATTTATTCTTATCTTTTCGATACGTCAAATAACCATTAAGTAATGCAAATAGAACAATATGAAGCACAAATTTAAAAGCCGAAAACGGTTGTTCTTTATAATACTCCCAACCAGCCATCAACACAGCAAATGCTAATCCTGAAATTAAACCATTTATAACATATTTTTTAATAGTCATTATAAACCTTGCGCACTAGCAATTAACTCAGCTATATCCATAACCTTTACTTCGTTTTCTTTTTCTTTGACTTTTACACCGTCCGACATCATAGTCATGCAATACGGACAACCTGTTGCAATAATATCTGGTTTAGTTTCCAATGCATCCTGGGTTCTTAATTCATTAATGTCTAAATTTCCTTTTTCAGGCTCTTTAAACATTTGCCCACCTCCTGCACCACAACATAACGCTGTCGCTTTACTACGTTTCATTTCTTGCAGATTAGCATTCAACACGGACAAAACATCTCTTGGTGCTTGGTATTCTGAATTTGCACGACCTAAATAACAAGGGTCATGAAATGTGATGCGTTTACCTTTAAAGCTGTTGTCTTTTACCTCAATAGTTTTAGAGTCTAATAATTGCTTAATAAACTGCGTATGGTGTATGACTTCATACTTACCACCTAATTCTGGATATTCATTTTTTAGACAATTAAAAGCATGTGGATCACAAGTTACAATGCGTTTCACCTCATAGCCATTTAATACTTCTATATTCATAAAAGCTTGCATCTGAAACAAAAACTCGTTACCTGATCGTTTTGCTAAATCCCCTGTTGCGCTTTCTTCAGTACCTAATACTGCAAAATTAACATTGGCTTTGTTTAAAATTTTAACAAATGCTTTTGTGATTTTTTTTGCTCTATCATCATAACTTCCTGCTGATCCTACCCAGAATAAAATATCTGGAGTTTTACCTTGGCTCATCATCTCTGCCATTGTTGGCACTATAAGTGTTTCGCTCATAATTTGTATTTATTTAATTGCTGAAAAATCGATTTTAGATAATCTGATATAAATAGATAATATCTTAATTCCTTTTTTCATTTTATTTCTTGGATCATCTTGCTCTAAAGCTGCTAACCTTAATGCTTCCAATCCTAATTGTTCTGTTTGTATCTCTGTACAATAATCGCAAAGTACTTTTTTTAAACTAATACTTTCTACTTTACTCTGCTTGTACTTTATCTGTGTAATTATTTTAAACTGAAGTGAATCTTTTTTATAACCTTGTGCTTTAGCCTGACCTAAGCTAAATATTGAGATTACGATTATTAAGATTACGGATTTCAAATAATTATGCTTTTTTATTACGTGTTAAAATAAAAATAATCCCTAACGTCAGCGTTAGACTTCCAAAAAAAGCTGAATATGACCCTGCTATGTTGTAGGTATCCTTGAAAAAAAGTATAAATACTCCAATAACAATAAGTATCAAACCTATAATGACTCTAGTCTTACCTGATACTTTTAAAATAAAACTCATAGTGTTCTTTTTTTGCGTTAGCGGTAGAAATGACATCCTTTTTTTGCTGCCATACATGGCAAAAAAAGATATAATGGATGACGCGACCCTTGTGGTAACGCCCAAATTATACTACTCGTCTTTCCAATTTAAACGGTCCATTTGGTTGTAAGGCCAAGGTGCACCATTGTTTTCGATATTTGTCATCATATTGTTAAGCTCCACTGGTGCAGCACTTTTTTCCATTACTGAATATTGACGCATTTGCATGATAATATTTAATGGATCAATACTTACTGGACAAGCTTCTACACAGGCATTACAACTAGTACATGCCCAAAGTTCTTCATCTGTAACATAGTCCCCTAATAATTGTTTACCATCATCCACGAAAACTCCTTTATTAGCGTCTATATTTTTACCAACTTCCTCCAGACGATCTCTGGTATCCATCATGATTTTACGTGGTGATAATTTTTTACCCGTTAAATTAGCTGGACACTCACTAGTACAACGTCCACATTCTGTACAGGTATAAGCATTTAGAAGGTTTACCCAACTTAAATCTTGTACATCACTTGCTCCAAATTTTTCTGGAACTGCATCTTCTTCTCCTTCTGGTGCTGCTGCAAATGGATCAGCATCAGGATCCATCATCATTTTTACCTCTTTAGTGACTATCGGATTATTAGGAAATTGACCTTTTGGAGTTAATTTACCATAATACGTATTTGGAAAAGCTAATAGAATGTGTAAATGCTTAGAAAAATACAGATAATTTAAAAATGTTAAAATACCAACGATATGCAACCACCAAGCACCACGCTCAATAATATGTAATGTTGCTTCTGACAAACCACTAAATAAGGGTGCTATAAATTGACTGATAACATTTCCTGAATTATACCCTTGAAATATCGTGTCTGTAGCATTCATTACTAAAAACAAGCACATTAAAACAACTTCAAAATATAAGATAATATTACCATCTGATTTTGGCCACCCCTTCATCTCTGCACTCATAAAACGTTTTAGCTTTATAACATTACGTCTTATCCAAAATAGGATTACTGATACTAAAACTAACAGTGCTAAAACTTCAAAACTTCCAATTAGAAAGCCATATAAAGCTCCTGGTAAAATGGAATGTCCTATTCTATGCGTTCCAAATAGACCATCTATAATAATTTCTAAAACTTCAATATTTATAATTACAAATCCAACGTAAACTACAACGTGTAAAAATCCAGCGATTGGACGTTTAACCATTTTGCTTTGTCCTAAAGCAATGTATGCCATGTTTTTCCAACGCTGTGGTTTGTTGTCTGAAACATTTAAATCCTTACCTAGTTTTATGTTTCTGACTAATTTTCTGACATTATTTGCAAAATAACCAATACCTGCTGCAAGTATGATAGCAAAAATTATATTTGGTATGTATTCCATTTGTTTAGTTAGTTTATGGTCTTATTTTTCTTCTTCAATTTCATTCCCTTCTGCATCATAACGCTTTGCTTTCTTTCCGAATAACGAAAAATGCACATAACGCTTAGGGTTAAGTTTCATATCTTCTAAAAGTTGCTCCATTTGCAATGCAGCTCCTTCCATATTAGTATACAGTTTATCATCCTTTAATAACTTACCAATAGAGCCATCTCCCTTTTCAATACCTGCAAGCATTTTGTTTACACTACCCAACGTTGCTTCTAGATCGGCTACCGTCTTAGTAATATCTACTTTATTTAACTTCTCACTCATCGTACTAAAGTTAGCACTGGTTGTATTGAAGTTATCGACCATTGCTGTGACGTTAGCATCATTCTTTTTAACTAAAGCATTAATGGAATGTGCTAAACCATTATATGATTTTAAAGTTGAATTTAATTCGGCTAATGTGCTTTTCAATCCATTTTCTGATTGGTCTGCAACTAAAACATTAAGATTCCCCATTAATGTATCAACTGTACTTAAGGTTCCGTCTAGATTTGTACTTAATTGAGAAAAATCACTGGTTAGACTATTAACCAATCCTTCTTTTATAGAAGATTTAATTAAATCACCATTTTTGGCCATTTGATTATCTTCTACGGGAATAATTTCTAAAGCATTCCCTCCCATTAATCCAGCTTGAAACAGACTAATTGTACTGTTTTTAGAAAATTCCAATTTTTTATCAACAGAAAAGGCTACTCTAGTCTTACCGGTTTCAAAATCATATATGATCTCTTTGACTTTACCGACAGTATTTCCCTTAATAGTGACTGGTGCAGATACATTTAGTGAGTTGTAATCAAACTCTGTATAATACGTGTTATTCGAATCGAATATATTATTCCCTTTTAAATAACTAAATCCAAAAATGAAAAATATAATTCCAAGTATAACGAGTATGGCTGTTTTAACTTCAAGTGTTAGTTTCAATATGCTAAATTTAGGTTGGTAACAAAATTAGAAATAAATTATAAAAGAATGGGTTAATTAGCGTCGCTTTTTAAAGCTTCAGACAGTTTAATTTGTTTCCCCTCCTTAATCGCAACAATATAGGCATCTTTATAGCCTTTATTTTTTGCTTCAATTTGCAATTTTTGAGCGATATTATAGTCTGATGTATAGCCATAATAATACTTATATAAATTGCCTTGCTTTTCTCTAGAGATCCCGTCTAACCCTTTAAAATTATAAGCTTTAGGCTCTAATGCATTTGAGCTTGCTGCTAATTGAATTTTAAAAATAGTATTTTTAATTGTTTTGACCTCTGAAGAAATAGTATCCTCAAAAGTTTCGTTTACAACATAATTATCACCAACATTTAAATCTAAAGATTTTTTATATGCATTAACGGCTTGCAAAATTGAAGTCGCCATTTTAGATTGCCCATTTTTAGAATTTAAAAATTTTCCTTCTGCATTATTAGTTAAAAATCCAACTTCCACTAAAACACTTGGCATATATGTATTGTGTAACACCCAAAGACTAGCTTGTTTTATTCCTCTACTTTTTCTTTTAGACTGGTCTATAAAATTATCTTCAATTAATCGTGCTAACTTAATACTCTGCTCTATATAATCTTCTTGCTGTAAAGCTAATCCTATTAAAGACTCTGGTGCATTAGGATCAAAACCCTTATAATTTTTCTTATAATCTTTTTCTAAAAAAATAACTTCGTTCTCTTTTTTTGCAATATCAAAATTACGTTTAGTATTTGCAACCCCTAGAACAAAAGTCTCTGTACCGGACGCTTGTGAAGAATGTGAGTTACAGTGTACAGACACAAATAGGTCAGCATCCGCCCTATTGGCAATAGCAGCACGCTCACGCAACTCAATAAAAACATCCGTTTTTCTTGTATAAATAACTTTAAAATCTTTTTTACCCTCTAAAGCCTTCCCCACTTCTAATACTATTTTTAGAGCGATGTCACTTTCTTTATGACCATTTCCTAAATTACCAGAATCATGTCCTCCATGCCCTGCATCTAACACCACCACAAACTTACCATTTGCCGATTGTGCATTGATAGATTGGAAACTATTAAATGTTAATACTATTATAAAGGATACTATAAGTTTAAAAATGTACGTTTGCATAGATGTTATAACCAATTATTATTACGTTTAGTATGATTCATAAATTTTAACGAATATTAAAACATTCACAAAAAAATATATGTAGTTTTGTCTTTTCAAAAACCAAGCCATACTTTTACAAAAATACATTTAAAAGCGTTGCGTACAAATAGTCTTCATATACTTTTTACTTTGAGTTTTACAGTGTTTATTAACACTCTAAGCTTTGGACAGGTAGATTTACCCCAAGATGGTGAAACAATACCTGCTATCCAAGAAAAAGAACAGCCAATAACAAAAGAAAACGATTCTACCATAGTTTCTGTGGATGAACTACTTGGTGTAAAAAAAGAAACAGATAGTGTCTTAACGGATTCCATTAAACCTAAACCATTATTAGGAAGTACTATATCGTACAAAGCCAAAGATTACATGGCTTATAAAAAGAAAGAATCTAAAATGTATCTTTATAATGAAGCGCAAGTTATTTATGAAGACATGGATATTTATGCGGGTTTAATCATTATAGACTACACTAAAGATTTAGTTTATGCCAAAGGGATTACTGATTCTTTAGGTGAATATTCTCAAAAACCAATTTTTAAACAAGGGGCGAATGTTATAGAACCCGATTCTATAGTATTTAATACAAAAACTAGAAAAGGATTAATTTATAATTCTCAAACCGAACAAGAACAAGGTGTCTTAATTACAGAAACTACAAAACGTGTCAACGATTCTTTATACTATTTAAAAAATGCAAAATTTACGACATCTGACAATTATGATGATCCTGAATACTATTTTTTAATTAGAACTGGTAAATTAGTACCGAATAAAAAAATCATTACTGGTCCAACCAATCTATTTATTTACGACGTTCCTACCCCGATAGGCTTGCCATTTGCTTATTTCCCGTTATCTAAAAAACGTACTGCAGGTGTATTATTTCCTAGTTTTGGAGAAGATGGTAACAGAGGTTATTTTTTACAGAATGGAGGATATTACATCCCTATAAATGATCATGTCGATCTAGCTATTTTAGGAGACTATTATACTAATGGAAGTTACGGTTTAAGACTAGAAAGCAAGTATGCCACACGCTATAAGTACAATGGTAATTTAGGATTTAGGTATGAAAACTTAATTACTAGTGAACTTGGTTTCCCTGACTATGCAAAATCAACAATCTACAACTTACGTTGGTCCCATGCACAGGATACTAAAGCAAATCCAAGTTCTAGATTTTCTGCATCTGTAAATTTAGGTAGTAGTAGTTACTACCAGCAGTCTATAAATCAATTAAACCTTCCAAATACTCAAAATAATACACTATCATCATCCATCTCTTACTCTAAAACATTTGAAGGAGAGCCCCAAGCTAATATCAGTTTAACTGCAACACACTCGCAAAACACGCAAACTGAAGCGATTACTATGACACTACCGACTTTCCAAGGAAGCTTAAGTAGAATATATCCATTTGCGGGGAAAGATGGTGTTAAAAAAGGAATCATTCAAAATATAAATTTACAATATAGTGTTCGTGCTGAAAATAGTATTACAACTACGGATTCTCTTTTCTTTAAAAAAGAAATGTTTGACGATGCCAAAGTAGGTGCACGTCATAGCATCCCATTGAGTACAAATTTTAAGATTTTCGACTATTTTAGTGTTTCTGCCAGTACAAATTTCGAAGAAACTTGGGCAATAAAAACTGTGGATAAATATTATGACACCGCAAATGAAGAAATAATAACTGAGGACGTAAACGGTTTTGATGCCTTTAGAACGTATAACTTTAGTACCAGTATAGGAACAACACTTTATGGTCTTTTCAACTTAGATAAAGACGATAAAGGGAAAAAATTACAAGCTATAAGACACGTTATCAGACCGAGTCTTAGTTACAATATTAATCCTGCTTTTGATAATTACTACGACGAATTTGAAATCATTGATGCTGACGGAACTACTAAAAGTGAATATACTAGATTTGAGGATAACCTATTTGGTGTTCCAAACAATACCTTTTCTAGCTCCGTAGGAATTGGAGTGTCCAATAATTTTGAAGCTAAAATAAAAGATTCAGATTCCACTAAAGTTGAGTCGAAAAAAATAATTCTACTTAATAGTCTTAATTTTTCTACTTCTTATAATGTTGCTGGAGATTCATTAAAATGGAGTCCTGTTAGAGTTACAGGAGGTACACAATTATTTGATAATAAAATGAGTGTTAATTTTGGCGCTACTTTAGACCCTTACGCTCTAAACACTAGTAATACGAGAATTAATACGTTTAATATAGATAATGGCGGAAGTTTATTTAGATTAACCAGTGCTTCTCTTAATTTAAGTTATAGCTTGAGTAGTAAAGATGGTGGAGATAAAAATCAAAATGATGCTGTTGATGATAGATTACTAAGTGGAGGACGTGCGGATGATTTGTTTGGTGTCTCTCAAGATTTTGCTGCTCAGCAAGGTTCTCAATATAATGAAGATAAAGAAGAACGAGAATCTGACGAGTTTTACAATAATAAAATACCTTGGAGTCTTCGTTTTGCTTATGCCGTTAATTACGCCAATAGCACACGTCAAGATGAAATATCATCACACTCTTTAATGTTTTCAGGAGATATTGAATTATCCCCAAAATGGTCTATTGGAGGGTCATCTAGTTATGATTTTAAAAATAATGGATTTGGTTTAACACAATTACGTTTTGAACGCGATTTATTAAGTTGGAGAATGAATTTCACTTGGGTACCATTTGGGACTTATAACAGTTGGAATTTCTTTATAGGTATTAAATCAAGTATATTAAAAGATTTAAAATACGAACAACGTCTAAAACCTGATGAAGGTTTATAAAATTTTGTATTCTTTCGCTTAAGCGGAAATTAAATATATCCACAATGAAAAAGATAATATCCACATCAAAAGCACCTGCTCCAATAGGACCTTATAACCAAGCTATTTTAAGCGGAAATACATTATACACCTCTGGACAGATCGCTTTACATCCTGAAACCGGAGCGTTAGTAATAGATGATATTAAAACAGAAACTAAACAAGTTATGGAAAACATGAAAGCTGTTTTAGAAGCTGCTGACATGACTTTTGAGCACGTTATTAAGACGTCTATCTTTATTAGTGATATGCATAACTTTGCACAAATTAATGAAGTGTATGGTACTTATTTTAATGATGCCACTGCTCCTGCTAGAGAAACAGTTGAAGTTGCTAATTTACCAAAGTTTGTAAACGTCGAAATTAGTATGATTGCTATCAAATAAATATATACTCTTTACATATATCAAAAAAAAGCCTGAGCATCTGTTCAGGCTTTTTTTTGTTGTATTAGTTAAACCTCTATTGATTTATCATTTTAAGGTAAATATGTAGTTTAAATTATTTGTGCAATAGACACAATATTGTTTATTAGATATATTATATAAATAGTATAATCGCCTTATCATACTCTTAATATTTTGGTGTTCGTTCAACCAATGCCATTTAGAGTCTGATTTGGAAAGTTATAAACGAAATTTATTACCCAATCATAAACCACATATAATTTAAAAATTTTAAACAGAGCTACATTACCTATGTCTCTTAAAATATGCAGTTTGCAAGTACATAAGAACTTTATGTAAGCAACTTATAAGTACCTCTATAACACTATTAGCTTTATAAATTACAAGACTACAACTTAGCCTAAGAAATGAAAAATACAATACTTCTTTAAATTATAGAGCTATTCCTTTTGGACTAAAAAAAGCCTGAACAGATGTTCAGGCTTTTTTTAGTTATTATAATTAAGTGACGATTTTAGTTTATCGCTTTAAGGTAAAGTGTGCCTTAAATTGTTTTTTACTATTATTTGGATCGTTTGACTTTCTATAGTCAACCGTAAACCAATAGTCACTAGTTGGCATTGGGTTGCCGTTATACGTTCCATCCCATCCTAATCCTGTTGGACTTAGTTGTTTTAATAACTTTCCATAACGATCAAAGATGTAAATCACGGCATCAGGCTGATCATCGATTCCGTAGATATTCCACGTATCATTAAAGCCATCGTCGTTTGGTGTAAAGAAGTGTGGATAATCCATTATAGAGATTGGTAAACTAGACTCTCCACAACCATTGATATCTCTTACCGTTACAATATGATCTCCTGCGCCAACATCGGTAAAGGTATACGTCCCGTCATTTGGCACATTAACTTCCCATGGTCCGTCGTCGATACTAAATTCGTATACTGAGCTTCCACTACCTGTTGCAGTGACATAAATATTATGCACTTCTGCAAACGCTTCTGTTAATAACTCTACAGCTATTGTTGGTGGCTCACTTTCTTCAACTATAGTTGTAGCTACTGTTTGACACATTGTAACACTACTTGAACTAATATCAGTAACAATCACGGAGTAGTTACCACCTTGCGTTGGTTCTAAACTATTTCCGGTTTCTCCTGGAATAGTAACGTTTTCTAATAACCATTCAAAAGTATAGTCCGTCGTATTTAATCCTGTTTCGATTATTGGTGCGCTCACTACTTCTGTATCATTAGTGTTGATACATAATAAATAACTTGCCTCTAACTCAACCTCTGGTAATGGGTTAACTTGTAAGGTTAGTTCTGCTGTTTCATAGCATATTGAAGTATCAACCATTGTTCCGGTTCCTGAGCCATCATCAATCATTGTATCATTATCTACACGGACATAAATAACTTGTGGGTTAATTATGTTTTCATATAATAATGGTAAAGGATCTATTGCTGCATCTGCATCCGCTTGCGTTGCATAGTAACTTACAATATAGTTTGCTGGATCTTGTCCATCTAAAACATCTGGATTTTGAGTAACTAAATCAAACGGTGTACTATCATTTGTAGTATCCCCATCGGTTTCCATAGTGTCATCACATAACTCGTAAACAATTGGAGCCATATCAGGATTAGCTTGTGCACCCTCTTGTACCTCGATCGTAAAACTTGTTCTAGCGATACACCCCGTAAGGTTATTTGTAATATCTACAGAGATGATTTCTGGGTTAGTAGCATTAGTATAGTTTGATGGATTACCAATAGTAGTACCATCTGCTGCATAAAACGTCAATGTAAAATCTGTAGCACTTTGTGTTCCTAAGATTTCGTCTGTTTTACTTACTAAATCAAATCCATATTGACCATCACTAAATAACTCGCAATAGATATAGTCTTCGATTGGACTAACCTCTGGTAATGGATTAACGATGATATCAAAACTAACAATGGTATAACAACCTGTTCCTGATGTTCCTGTTTCGTCCGTTCCATTTGTTACACGCACATAAATAGTTTGTGGTGTAATAGCCACTCCTGGATTTGTTGGATCTTCATTGCTATGCATTGTTGGATCTGCTATTGGCGTTGTCCCCATTAAAGCGTTATCTAAATCCGTATAATAACTTAAATGTCTTGGATCACTTGGATTAATACCTTCGCCATTTAATATAACTGCCGCATCTTGAGTTAAATCAAAGAGTTCGATTAAATCGTTTGGTCCTACAATATTAACATCATCACACAACTCGATATTATCTGGATTTTCTAATGGTGTTGGATTTGGTAACACACGTATAGTTAAAGTCGTAAATGAGAAACACCCTGTGATAGAATTGGTAACTCTAACATAAACCGTTTGAGGATTTGCTGGATTAGTACCAACCATCATGTTAGTATATTGTGTTGGATCTGCAATGACATTAACGTCGGCTTGTGCATCTGCTTGTGTCTCATAATACGCGACTATCCAACTCACATTCCCAGCTATGATTTCGTCATTTTTAACCGTTAAATCAAAGGTAGCGATGTCATCGTTGTTTTCATAATAATTAGCATCTAACTCGTCACAAATAGCTAATGGTGTTGGCTGTACTAATACTGGAGGAAATTCGACTATAATTTCAAACTGTCCCGTGGTCACACAACCATTTGTATTACTAACTAATCGGATATAAATGGTTTGAGGATTAGTCACATTGGTATAATTACTAGTGTTAACTATTGGACTATTTCCACTCTCTGCATTTAGTGCTGTAGTATGATACGTTAAAGTAAAATCTGCAGGATTTTGTGTCCCTAAAATTTGTGGTGTCATAACGGTATCAAAATCAAACTGATTGAAACCATCATTATTATCATCACACACTATGTAATCGTCTATTGTTATTGGCACAACTGGTGAAGGCTGCACATCTAATGGTAAAATAACTATTGTAAAACAACCTGTTATATCATTTTCTGCACGTACGTATACATTTTGGTTACTAGGTACAATATTGGTGTATGGACTAGTTAACGGATTAATGTCGCTAGTGGCATCTGCTTCTGTTTCGTGATAGCTAATACTAACACCTGACTCGCCATTTAAGATACTTATCGTTTGACTGTCTAAATCGAAAAGAGCAAATCCATCATTATCACTATCACATTCTATTAATGTACTTGGATTAGCTTCTGGTGAAGGGGTTGGGTTAACTCTTAAATTTAAGGTAATTGTACTAATACATCCTGTCACATTATCTTCTGCTCTTACATAAACTGTTTGTGCATTAGCCGTATTAACATAAGGACTGAAAATTTGATCAGAAGCGGTACCATTACTTGCTCCCGTTTGAGTAAAGTAATACGTTAATGTAATTCCTGTTTGTCCATTTAAAATTTGTGCATTAGCATCTTCCAAAGTAAATGCTTCTTGCGCTAGTGCTGGAACTTCTCCTGGTAAATCAGTATCATTACATAACTCTAATGGTGTTGGCTGTACTAACACTGGTAATGGATTGACTATTAAATCCATTGGTGTTGTTGTTGAACATCCATTAGCATTATCCGTTATTACAACCCAAATCGTTTGCATATTTACCGTTGTATTAGTAAATGCATTTGGGGTCGCTATTGCATTTTGTGGTACTGCCGCATCTGCTACTGTCGTATAAAAGGTAATTGTATAATCTGCAGTTGCTAAATCGTTAGTCGTATCTGTATCTAACTGATTTAGTATTTCCGGATTATTTAACTCTAAATCAAATAGAGCAATGCCGTCTGCATCATTATCACAAACCTCCAATGGACTTGGATCAGTTATTTGAGGCGTTGGATTGACGATTAAGTTTAAAAATACAACGGTTGCACAACCATTATTTAGATTATCCACGCGAACATAAATAACTTGATTATTCTCTACTATATTATTATAAGTATCAATTAATGGATTAACATCAAGCTCTGCATCACTTAAAGTTTCATGATATGAAATCTCTACTCCTGTCGCCGCTCCCGTAATTTCTAATTCAGAATCTGATAAATTAAAGATACCAAAACCATCACTATCTGGATCACAAAAAGTTAATGAAGAAGATGAGACAAGTGCTCCAGAATCATTAACAATTAAATCTAACGCTGTCGTATCATAACACCCTGAAAATTCATTTTCTAGCCTAACGTAAATCGTTTCAGGGTTAGATGTATTTTCATAAGTACTAGGATTTAGTATTACAGAAGTACCTGCTTCTGCATCTGCTAACGAATTATAATAAGTTACGACTGTATTAGCTTGACCATTACTAACCGTATTATTATTAGAAGACAAATCAAACATATCAATTTGATTGAAATCATTTTCACATTGAATCATATCAGCCACTGAGTTGGCCACAGGAGATAAGTCAATAGTAATTATGAAACTATTCTCATTTGTACAATTATTTGGAGATCCCGCAAATTCGGCAAACACATATAATGTTGTAGTAGATGTAATTTGAGTCCCTTCAGCAACTAAACTACCAACTCCGTTAGGACCATTTGTTGCCGTATAATAACTATTATTTACGGATAATGCAGGTAATGTATAAGTATCACAAGCTTGAACATCTAAAGGTGCATCTGCTATTGGAGAGATATCTATAGTAATATCAAAACTATTTTCATCTGTACAATTATTTGGTGATGTCCCTGTTTCTGTATACACATATAGTGTTGTTGTCGTTACAATAGCTGTTCCTTCTGCGACCAAAGTTCCTACTCCATTTGGACCTCCTGTTGCTGTATAATAAAAATTGTTGGTAGATAGCGCTGGTAACACATATGAATCACAAGCTTGAACATCCATAGGTGCATCTGCTATTGGAGAGACATCCACTGCTATTACAAAACTATGTTCATCTGTACAATTATTTGGACTTGAACCTAACGCTGTATAAACATATAAAGTCGTAGAAGTATTAATAACTGTTCCTTCTGCGACAATAGTCCCTGTCCCACTTGGACCACCAGTTTCTGTGTAATAAAAATTATTCGTAGATAATGCTGGTAATGTATAAACATCACAAACTTGGACATCTAAAGGTGCATCTGCTACCGGAGAAATATCAATTGTAATATTAAATACATTTTCATCTGTACAGTTATTTGGTGTTGTTCCTGTTTCTATATAAACATACAATGTAGATGATGTAACAATCGCTGTTCCCTCTGCTACCAAAGTTCCTACTCCATTAGGACCTCCCGTTGCTGTATAATAAAAATTATTGGCAGATAGTGCTGGTAACACATATGAATCACATGCTTGAACATCCAAAGGTGCATCAGCTACAGGAGTAGCATCAATAGTCACAACAAACTCATTTTCATCTGAACACTTATTAGGTGCTATCCCTGATTCAATATACACATAAAGTGTCGTTGTCGTTGTAATGTCATTTCCTGCCGCAAGCAAAGTTCCTGTTCCATTTGGTCCTCCTGTAGCTGTATAATAATCATTATCCAAAGATAAAGCTGGTAATGTATAAGTATCACAAGCTTGAACATCCAAAGGTGCATCGGCTACTGGGGAATAATTAATAGTAATATCAAAAGAAGTTTCGTCAAAACAATTATTTGGTGTTGTTCCTGTTTCCTTATAAATAAATAAGCTAGTTGACACTGTAATTGCTGATCCCTCTGTTATTAAAGTTCCGGTACCACTTGGACCACCGGTCGCTGTATAGTAAAAATTATCTGCAGTTAAAACAGGTAATATATAAGAATCACAAACATCAACATCTACAGAAGATTCCGCTACTGGAGTATCATCAATAGTGATAATAAGTTCATTTTCATCTGAACATTTATTAGGAGCACTCCCAGATTCAGTATAAATATAAAGTGTTGTCGTGGTTGTTATATCGGTCCCTGCAGCTAGTAAAGTTCCTGTTCCATTTGGTCCTCCTGTGGCTGTATAATAGTCATTATCCACAGATAAAGCCGGTAATGTATAAGTATCACAAGCTTGAACATCCAAAGGAGCATCTGCAACTGGAGAACTATTTATGACAATATAAAAAGTAGTTTCATCAAAACAATTATTTGGCATTGTTCCTGTTTCCTTATAAATAAATAAACTAGTGGATGTTGTAATTGCTGTACCGTCGGCAACTAAAACTCCTGTCCCACTTGGACCACCTGAGGCTGTGTAATAATAATTATCTGCCGTTAAAATAGGCAAACTATAAGTATCACAAACTTCAATATCTGCAGACGACTCTGCTACAGGACTAGCATCTATAGTAATAATAAGTTCATTTTCGTCTGAACATTTATTAGGTGCGATTCCTGATTCGGTATAAATATAAAGTGTTGTTGTTGTCGTTATATTATTTCCTGCTGCAATTAAAGTTCCTATTCCATTAGGACCTCCTGTGGCTGTATAATAGTCATTATCCACAGACAAAGCTGGTAATGGATAAGTATCACAAGCTTGAACATCCAAAGGAGCATCTGCAACTGGAGAAATATTTATGACAATATCAAAAGTAGTTTCATCAAAACAATTATTTGGCGTTGTTCCTGTTTCCTTATAAATAAATAAACTAGTTGATGTTGTAATTGCTGTACCTTCGGCAACTAAAACTCCTGTCCCACTTGGACCACCTGAAGCTGTATAATAAAAATTATCTACCGTTAAAGCAGGTAATGTATAAGTGTCACAAACTTCAATATCTACAGACGACTCTGCAACTGGCGTAGCATCTATAGTAATTAAAAACATATCCTCTCCAGAACAGGTATCAGGAGCTATACCAATTTCAGTATATGTATAAAGCGTAGTTGTAGTTGGAATTAAATCACCAGCCATCATTAAAGTACCTGTTCCACTTGGACCTCCAGATGCCGTGTAATAATTATTATTTGCAGATAAGACTGGTAAAGTATAGGTATCACAAGCTTGAACATCTGCAGGTGAATCTGCTATAGGTGCACTATTAATAGTAATATCAAAACTAGTTTCGTCAGAGCAATTATTTGGAGAAACACCAGTTTCTACATACACAAATAAAGTAATTGATGTTAATACTGTAGTTCCCGCAGTAATTAAAGCCCCTGTACCGCTTGGTCCTCCTGTTGCTGTATAATAATTATTATTAACAGATAAGGCAGGTAAATCATAAGAAAAACAAGCTTCAACATCTAAAGGAGCATCTGCTACAGGTGAATTATTGATCGTAATAACAAAACTATTTTCATCAGAACACGTATTTGGCGCTATTCCGATTTCCGTATATACATACAGCGTAGTTGTTGTTGTAATATTATCACCTGCTGTCATTACAGCCCCTGTTCCGTTTGGTCCATCAGTTGCTGTATAATAATTGTTGTTTGCGGACAAAATTGGTAAACTATAGGTATCACAAGCAAAAACATCCATTGGTGCATCTGCTGCAGGTGGAGCACTAACAGTGATGTCAAAATTACTTAAAGAGACACAAATAGGATATAAATTATTTATTACTCTAACATAAATCATTTGTGTTGGACTAACTATATTAGTATAATTAGTAGGATTTGCTATTGGATTTAAACCCAAAGCACTATCAGTTGAATTCTCATGAAAAGTTACAGTAAAATCTGAAGCACTTTGTCCCCCTAAGAAATGCGTTTCTAAATTAGAAAGATTAAATATCTCAAAACCATCATTTGATGCATCATCACAAACTATAACAGGATCTAGTTGATTCGAATATGCTTGAGGTGTCACTATTAATTCGAACAAGGCTGACGAAGAGGTTACAAAACAAGTAGGACTAGCAATACTTTCAACCCTTACAAAAATAGGTTGCGGATTTACTGTATTTGTATAGCTATCTGCTAGTGCATTTGTACCTGAATTCGCATTAGCTAAATCTAAGTAATAACTAACACTATATGCGCTAGCATCTAATGTTCCAAGTATAGCGGCATCTTTTAATGTTAAATCAAAGACTTCAACCCCATCATTAGTCACATCATCACAAATAATAAAATCACTTGTAGCAGAAATTGATGGATTTAAATATTGTAATGTAAACGAACTAGTTACGGGACATTGTCCTGTAGCATTATCTTCTATCCTAATATAAATTATTTCAGCATCCGTACCAACATAACTACCAGCGGTAGCAATAGGGCTAATGTCTAAATCAGCATCACTTTGTGAGTTATGAAATGTTACATTAACGGTTGTTGGATCTTGTGTACCAATTGCTGACGTTTCATTTTCCGTTAAATCAAAAGTTGAGCTTCCTGTACCCGTATCACAAACAAAAAGATCTGAAATACTCTCTATAATAGGGGTTGGAATAAATTCTATTACAATAGAATCTGTTGTTTGACAAGTCGCTGAAAATATAACATCTACACTATAAACTCCTTCTACTGTAGCATCTAACGTCGCTCCAGTTTCTCCCGGTATAACGACCCCATCTAAGTACCAAATGTGCGAAACTGTTGGTAAATTAGTATCTAAAGGAATAACACCGCCACTGCAAATAGCTGTACCAGCCGCAATAGTAACATCATCACCTAATTCTCCACCTAAATCAAATGAGCCTTCCTCGATAAAAACAGCAGAATTATATGCATTTTGTGAAATTACTCCTTCACGACTATCATCCGCAATTACCAATTTAAGAGTGTAAGTCCGATTTGGAACAACAGCAGCCTCTGCCGTCATTGGGCGTGTGAAACCAGAAAAATTGAGAGGATCATCAATAGGTGGTAATCCGATAGCAGTCCCAAAATAACTTGCTCCATAAAATGAATCAAAATATGTCGGATTTTGAGAAGGGCAAACACCAGCAGCATTCCAAGGCCCGTCAGTTACTGTATATCCAGATACAACGTCTGTTGTTCCCGGGACTACTGCAATATTACTAACAGCGTTTGTAGTCTCATCTGTCAATATAAAAGCAAAAGCATCCGAAAACCGACATGGTTCATCACTATACTCGTCAGATGCAAATAAAAAATCAAAACTGATTCTATCTCCCTTGGGTATAAATTTAAACTCTATATAACTTGCATTAATAGAAGCGTTATTTGGTAAGTCATCCCCCGGAGTTCCATCTAAATCTGTATTGATAATGGCTTCTAAATCACTATCTCCAGCCCAAAAAGAAGTATTATTACCTTGAATTCCTGTTTCTGGACCTCCCGCATCAGCAGCATCTCCTGTTGATAAAATTATTCCTGACTCAAAAGCAAAAGTACCAGGCGTAGCTGTAAAATAACCAATACCATTACTATCTAAATGTCCATAATCAGGTCCTGAACTCCAATTAATATCTGTAATTGTCTCACAAGGGTTACTAATTAGTATATCCGTAACTAACTGGGGGACACTGTAAGTAGTGCTATTAGCAGAAACATACGGACTATATCTAGCTACAGTAACCTCTGAGCCACTACTATTGTCCGGTTCACAAATATCAATAGTTATAGCCGTCCCTATAGTGTTTGACTGTTTATGAGCCTCATCGTATAAATATATAGTAGTAGAATAATCAACAATTGTTCCGACCTCTAATATACAACCGGTACCATTTAAACCACCAATTGCGGTGTAATAATTTTGACCTTCACGTGCACTTGGTATTACATATTTTTCAGAGACTTGTATCTCTAAAACTTCTAAATCTGTAGAAGCAATATTTGTGTTAAAAAAACTTGTAAAACCAATAGCTACAAGTAAAATCAGGTGTCTCATAAATATTTAATAAAAATGAATGAAATAAAATAAAATCGATTAAAAGCGTATAAATTTAATGTTAATTTTATTTTTAGACAGCCTATTTTTAAGAAAATAAAATTAACATTGACTACTTACTTATTAATTTCAACTCAAAATAATGATATTATAGTTAATGTAATAGATGAAAAATAGGCAATATTAAATTACTGAAATTAATGATAAACCGCATGTTTATTATAAGTATCACAGATTACAAAAAAAAGATAGTTCTCTAATTTCGAAATTTAATTACAAAAAAAAAGATAGTAAAAAAAGTGAAAATTTTCTTACTATCTCATGTTATTTATTGCAGAAAACAGATAAAATTAAAGCGCTAATCTTAAATATTGTTGTTTATTGAAGCGATTTCATGAAAAGTTCTGCACTTGCTAAGTTAGTTGCTAACGGTACATCATGTACGTCACATAGACGCATTAGCATTAGTACATCTGGTTCATGCGGATGCTTTTCTAAAGGATCTCTAAAAAAGATAACCATTTTACACTTGCCTTCTGCTACTCTTGCGGCTATTTGAGCATCCCCACCTAAAGGTCCTGATAATAATCGTAATACTTCAAAACCAGCTTTTTTAACTTTTTTCCCTGTTGTACCCGTCGATACTAATGTGATTTCTTTTTGATGAAGAATAACTTGGTGTTGATTAAGAAACTGTACCATTTCCGCTTTTTTGCCATCATGCGCAATTATTGCTATCTCCATTTAGGCTATCGTTTTTGTATGAAAAGAAACTAATCCTTCAATTGGACGCCTTTCAAAATTACCAACTTTAAACCCTAGTTCCTCGGCAACAGCTTTTATTTCATCTTGACAGAAAAATGCTATAGAACCAGCAAAATGTACTGGTACTGTTTTAATTTCTTCTTTATATTGCAATATCATATTTTTTGCAAAACGTCTAATTCCTGTTTTAATTAATTCTAATATATATGTAGAATCTTTATTTAATATCATAAACTCGGCAAAATGAGCTAAATAAGCATTAGGATTAGGTTGTTTATAAAGATTATATTTTATATAATCAGCTTCTAAATTGTGTTTATGTGCAAAAGCAATCCTAATATCTTCCGGCATGTGATTAAAATAGTAATCTCTAAGAAGCTCTTTTCCGTAATAATTACCTGACGCATCATCCATTATGGTATACCCTAGAGATTTTACACGCTGATGTAGCTTTATTCCATCATAATAACTACAATTAGAACCTGTCCCTAAAATACAAACCACAGCAGCTTCTGTTGGAGTATTAATGGTTGCATATACAGCTGCCATAGTATCTTCATCTACTAAAATATCTGCCTTTGGAAAAAACTCTTGTAGAATAACTTTAAGCATTAAACGTGGGTTTTCTGTTCCACACCCTGCACCGTAAAAAAAGACATGTGTTACCTTATCTCTATTATCCTTTAAAGCCGTACTCTTTTTTAATATTTTTTTAATTTTTTTCTCAGAAAGTATAGCAGGATTTAAGCC
Organism: Olleya sp. HaHaR_3_96; assembly: GCF_019278545.1. Taxonomy (NCBI): domain Bacteria; kingdom Pseudomonadati; phylum Bacteroidota; class Flavobacteriia; order Flavobacteriales; family Flavobacteriaceae; genus Olleya; species Olleya sp. HaHaR_3_96. The sequence continues at coordinate 2,710,477 of NZ_CP058987.1, read as the reverse complement.
TTTAGTGCGTATTTTTTCAAGTAATTGGTTTCCATTTTTGTCTACTGCTATCCAATCGCATTTTGTAGAACCACTATCAACAACTAAAATCATAATTCAAAAATTTATTGTAAGATAAAAAAAAGCACAGTAAAATGTATTTAAAATTACATTTTACTGTGCTAATCATATAAGTAATGTATAAATTATAGTGCGTTTATTTTTTGCGCTAAATCTACTAATTTATTTGAGTATCCAAATTCGTTATCATACCAAGAAACTAATTTAAAGAATGTCGAATTTAATTCGATAGCTGAATCTGCATCAAACACACTTGTTTGTACTTCGCTAACAAAATCTTGAGACACCACAGCATCTTCAGTATAACCTAAAACACCTTTCATAGCACCTTCAGATGCTTTTTTCATAGCTGCTTTAATTTCTGCTAAAGACGTTTCTTTTTTAGTTTTAACTGTTAAATCAACTACAGAAACATCCACTGTTGGTACTCTAAAAGCCATACCAGTAATTTTTCCATCTAATTCAGGGATTACTTTACCTACTGCTTTTGCAGCTCCTGTAGATGTTGGAATGATATTATTTAAAGCACTACGACCTAAACGGTAGTTTTTACGTGATGGTGCATCCACAGTAAATTGTGTTGAAGTTGCAGCATGAATAGTTGTCATTAAAGCTTCTTCAATACCAAAATTATCTTCAATTACTTTAGCTAAAGGTGCTAAACAATTTGTTGTACATGATGCGTTTGACACGATAGTGTTTGCTGCAGTTAAAGTATCATCATTTACACCCATTACAAACATTGGTGCATCTTTACTTGGCGCCGAGATCACTACTTTTTTAGCACCACCTTCAATATGGTAGTTTGCTGTTTCTAAAGTTGTGAAAATACCTGTACATTCTGCAACAACTGTTGCTCCTGCTTCATTCCATTTTAAATTTTTAGGATCTTTTTCTGCAGTAATACGGATTGTTTTACCATCTACTACAAGATTTCCGTCCTTAACTTCAATAGTACCATCAAATCTTCCGTGTACAGAGTCGTATTTTAATAAGTATGCTAAATGATCTACATCTAACAAATCATTAATCGCAACAACTTCTACGTCGCTACGTTTTACAGTCGCTCTAAATACGATACGACCAATTCTACCAAACCCGTTTATTCCTAATTTTAATGTTGACATATTATTGTTTTAGTTTATTCAATTTATATTATGTGGTCATGATATCTGACACACGAATTAATTCTTCGTTAATTTTTGATTTTCCTTTTACTGCTTGTTCCAATGGTGTTAATTGTATAGAGTCGCTTAACAATCCAACCATATAGTTAGATTTACCCTCCAATAAACTTTCTACTGCTTTCACGCCCATTCTAGACGCTAGTACACGATCAAAACAAGACGGAGACCCTCCACGTTGCATATGTCCTAATACAGAGACACGCACTTCATATTCGGTCATGTTTTCTTCTACGTAATCCTTAAGCTCAAAAACATTTTTACCTATTTTATCACCTTCAGCGACTACCACAATACTTGATGATTTTCCAGACAGCTTACTACGTCTTAAAGATTCTAACAAACGTTCTAACCCTAAATCCTCTTCAGGAATTAAAATTTCTTCAGCTCCTGCTCCAACACCCACATTTAATGCAATATGGCCAGCATCACGCCCCATAACCTCGACAAAGAATAAACGGTTATGCGAACTCGCTGTATCTCTAATCTTATCTATAACTTCAACCACTGTATTTAAAGCAGTATCGTATCCTAAAGTATGAGACGTTCCGAAAATATCGTTATCAATAGTTCCTGGAATACCCATTACTGGGAAATCAAATTCTTGATTAAAGATCAAGGCTCCAGTAAATGTACCGTCTCCTCCAACAACCACTAATCCATCTATGTTTGCTTCTTTTAATGAATCATATGCTTTTTGACGCCCTTCCTTAGTACGAAACTCTTTAGATCTAGCAGATTTTAAAATTGTTCCACCTTTATTTATAATACCTTTAACGTTACGCGCTGTTAGCTCTTTAAAATCGCCTTCTATCATGCCTTCATATCCACGATAAATTCCGGCACATTCAATATTGTAATAGGCACAAGTTCTGGCAACAGAACGGATAGCTGCATTCATCCCAGGAGAATCTCCTCCCGACGTCATTACAGCAATTTTTTTTATATTTTTTGACATGTATTTTTACTTATTACAGTAAAACTAATAAAGAAATATTAGATAATACATTGCTTTTACTAAAATTTAACGATAACCTTAAAACTATAACGTTTTCGTTAATAACTTAATAAAATACAGCATGTTAATTATTAAAAAGCAAGATTAAAGTACTTAGAATTACTCTTTTTTAAACCTACTATCCTCAGGCAATGGAGAGCTGTTTTCTACGTTAGGTTCGGTTGCTTTATTGTCTTTTAATTGTACTGGATTGTCGTCTTCTTCTTCCTGAGGATTGAAAATTTTACGCATTAATTCACCAAACGTATCAAAAGACACACTATAAGATAACCCTAATCCTTGTGTATAGCCAATTTCTTCTCCAAAATTCCGAATACTATTCTCTCTATTAAAGACTTTAGCGGTAAGTGTTCCTTCCTCATTTAATAAAAAATCAATTTGTAAATCGCCCGCAATAACAGAATCTCCTAACCCTCCTACAGGAACACCAACTTTACCATTAATTAAAACACGATCAGATATTTTAGTCTGTAATGTTAATCCCACTCGATTGTCTGTTTGATAATCAGGGTTATTAGAACCTGCCTCAAAATTAACGCCTACATTGAGCTTACCATCTCCACTGGACAATAAATTATTTACTAATCCATTTAATCTTTCTGTTAATGTTCCAGAAAAATTAAGATCATTAAACCCACTACTAAACGCACCAGTTGTAATTAGGTATAATGCTTGACTTTCTTTTTCTTCCTTAGAGTCTAACCTATAATTAAGCTCTGATTTTATTGTAGACTCGGTAGTTGGAAAAGCAAAACTATAGTCAATTTCAGGTCTTTCTAACTTATCAGATAACTCGATAAATAATTCTACAGGAATACTTCTGCTTATTGGATTATCTAATAAAGGAGATGGATTTGCACGTGTAGCATATTTTGCTTTAATTTGAATAATAGCATCTAGTGGTGGCCCATTCCATTGTATATTACTAACATAAGGCTCTACAGTAAATTTCTTTTCTATGATACCTCCATATAAAAAGTTATAGACGCCTTCATAAACGACAAAATCACCATACATATTAAATTTATCATTGGTATTAATTTCTATTAACAAACCACCAACACCACGACCTGTAATTGTACTACCGCTAGCTTTGTCCATTAATATTTCAATCTCCGCATCTTCAGTAACGTCTAATTCAAAATTTAAATCTAATCCTGCTTCTACAAGATTTTCAAGAATAATACCTTTTTGTTTAGCTTCCTTCTCTTCTAGACTTAAAAAATGAATGATGGAATTATCTCCAAAATCTTCATTATCATTTAATGGTATTTTAAAAACAGTTCCTTTTTTCGTCTGTGCAATGACATTAATACTCAAACCTTCTGTTGGACCAAAAATAGACGCAGACCCCCCTATAAATCCAGTACCGTAATATAAAGAGTCTTCATTTTCTTTTGTATCTAGCACTAAAAGTCTAGGTGTTTCAAGGTTTAAGTCCAGTTTCCATTTAGAAAAATTAGTATGACTAATACTACCATCCAAAACACCCTTAGTATTTTCTTTACTATCAGTAATATTAATTTTATTGAAGAAAAAACTTTGGTTTTTTAAAGAGACCGACGCTTGTTCCTGAAAGTCATAATCAACATTCAAATAAGGTACTCCCAATCCCCCATTATCAATATTTAATTGTCCGTTAAACTCTGGATTATTTAAATTACCGACCACTTTTACACTTCCTAAAACGTCACCTCTAATGTTATTTAATACGCCTTCTAAAAATGGATTAAGCAATTGTAAACTAAATTGGTTAAACCCTAAATCAACATCAATAAAAGCATCATCATTAATGACATTAACATTTCCTATTGCCGTAAACGAATTGGTCGCATCATCTTTAATCTTAGCCTCAATTTTATACCTAGATAACGTTGCATTCCCTTTTATTTTAGCGTCAAAAGAGCCTAAAAAAGTTTCGTTAACTTCCAAATCGTCAATAGTAATGGCCGCATTTGGCAGGTAATTTCCGTTTTGTTGTAAAATATCTAAGTCACCATTAATATTACCTGCTAAAGAGAGTTTTTCAACTTCAGGAATAATTTTATTTAAATCAACATCTTTGAAATTTAGTTTTAAATCTTTGTATGTGGAATCTCTGACTGTACCTTTAAGTTTAATTTCTTCATTCTCATGATTCATTACAAGTTCCTCAATCTTAAAATCGTTTAAATCACGATCAAAAATTATTTTATTTAACTTGTTTTTATCGTCATTGACAAACCATTTATTGCCCTTAAATGTAACATCACTCTTTTTAAAACCTAAAACGGATAAGTTGTCTTCATTAATAGTATGATAAAAACTTAAATTATATGCATCATCATTGCGTTTTCCTCCTTTAAATTCTGAACGCATAAACAAGGTATCATTAAGCGTTACATTAATCAGATTAAATTTAGAGATATTATAATGCTTCGTATAAACACTATCAATTTCTACGTAAGTGTTAAATAATGGGTTATTGTTATCAACCTGCAACTCTATAGAATCCGCGAAGTAATCTAACAATTTAATTTTAGGTGATTTAAATGTTAACTTAAAAGCTTTTTCATTACTCTCCACCCTTCCTCTTATAAAAGTATTAGCTCCAACTTCTACTTCCGGTAAAAAGACTTCGACTATTTTATTATAAATTTTAAAATTAAAATCTATATATTGATTTCCCTCAATTTTATTTGGCACATAATTGGCATAAATACTTTTAATTGAGTTTTCAAAAAGTAATTCCAAATCATTAAATTTAAAATTCCCTTTTAATTGCCCTTCAACTATTTCTGGCGAATTAACTTTTATGAATCTTTCGTTGTCTACAAACTCCGAGCTAATGGCAAAATCTTTAAATGTGTACGTATCGTTTTCATTTTTATAGACTGTATTTTTAAAATTAATACTACCGACAGCATCATCAATAGTATTAGCAGTCATCTTCATGTCAACACTACCACTAAACTCTGATTGCTCATCTCTATTATATAAATTAAGTGCTTTTAGATTGGCATATTCTACATTTGCGACAAAATCAAATGTTCTCACATCGTCTGATAAATCAGCTAAACCATCAAATTCTAACTTTAAATTTTTATCGTTAGAAATTAATTTTCCATTAAATTTACTTTGTTTGTATTGTCCGTTTACTACTATATTTTGGTAATTGTAATTATTGTAATTGATACTGTATATATCACCTTTCAATTTAGTGGTAAGAATTTCTTTTTTAAATCCATCACCATCTACATCCACATTAAAAGAAGTCGTTCCTAACTTAGGATCGTCTAACATTTCACCTAAATTAAATTCGTCTAAAATAATATTACCTTTATAAGAGGCATAATCTATATTATCAATATTAGACATTTCTAAATTAGAGTTTACAAGCCCAAGCGCTGTACTAATTTCTATATCGGCTATAATTTTATGAGAGGTAATGTTTGTAGAACCCACTGCTGTAAAATTTCCAAGCTTACCAAATATTGATGGAATAGATTCTCCTAAGACATTAGGCAAAAGGTCTTTTAAGTCCTTATAATTAGAGGATAAATTATCAAAGTTCCCTTGCATAGCAAAATTATCGGCTTCGCTATTAAATAAATTTTTAAAATTTAATGTTCCATAAATCTTAGTGTTTCTACTAGTATCTAACTTTAAATTTTCAGTTGTCAAATTATTTAAAGTTCCTGATAACTTTGTGGAGAAGTTGGCGTATTGATTTGCTCCAAATTCATTATAAAACACATTTAATTCATCTAATAGAATACGTCCTTCTGTAAAATTGGCTGAGACTTTAACCTTATCTTCAAATTCTTTAAAATCGGCCCTATCATAATTAAAAACTAACTCCCCTTTAATAAAAGATTCGTGTGTTTTTAAATTAAGATTATCAAAACGCATTTCTGATAACGTATACGAAAAATCAGAGGTTAAATTTTCTAATTTCAAGCCACGACTATCTTCAAATTGCATCGTGTTTATTCTGCTCTTCACATTACTCCCATCAATCAGAAAATTGGTTCCGTTTAAATTAATTTTATTAAACCTAACAATTTGCGGTGTCTCTTTGTTTTGATCTATTAACTTAAAAGTCCCGTTAGAAATAGTTATATCGCTTGATGATAATAAAAATTCACTTTTCTTTGGTCGTGGGTTATCACTATCAAACCTAGCTACAAATACATCTAAATTAGTACTTAACTCGTCTTTATAAGTCACAATATTAAACACGAAATCTTCTACACTTATATCCCCGAAATTAAGTTTACCATTGTATAATTTTCTGAAATTAATTATGGATGTGTTAAGTGTTGTGGCACTAATCAGTGTGTCTTTTTTAAAATCCCTGATTAAAACACCTTTGATTTCTACCTCTCCATTGTATTGTAAACCAATTTTTTCAATATTTATATTGGTCTTATATTCGTTATTAACCCAGTCTGTTGTATATTTTGCAACACGAGTCTGTACTGCAGGGATTAAAAACACCAGGATCAAAATGATGAATAGCAATAGCAAGATCGCTATTAATTTACCTACTATTTTAAGAAATTTTTTGATACTGCTTTTAGAGTTAAAAATTATTTATAATATCTTACTTTTGCCTTTTGAAAACAAAAGTAGTTTTAGTTGTTAATCATTGCATCAAAATTAACAATTATTATGCCTAAAAATAACTAATGGCTTCACAAAATATTTATATACTTGGAATTGAGAGTTCTTGCGACGATACAGCAGCATCCGTAATCCACAACGGAAAAATATTAAGCAACATCGTCGCAAGTCAAAAAATACACGAACAATATGGCGGTGTTGTGCCAGAATTAGCTTCTCGCGCACATCAACAAAACATCGTCCCTGTGGTTGATCAAGCTTTAAAAATAGCAGGAATTACAAAAGCGGAACTTAGTGCTGTTGCTTTTACAAAAGGCCCCGGATTAATGGGCAGTTTATTGGTTGGAACATCCTTTGCCAAATCTTTAGCTTTTGGATTAAAAATACCATTAATTGACGTTAACCATATGCAAGCGCATATATTGGCACATTTTATAGAGGAAGAAGGCTTCAATACCCCACCGTTTCCTTTTTTAGCAATGACTATTTCTGGCGGCCATACACAAATTGTAAAAGTCAAAAATCATTTTGATATGGAAGTCATTGGTCAAACTATTGATGATGCGGTTGGCGAAGCGTTTGATAAAAGTGGAAAAACGTTAGGATTAGGATATCCTGCAGGGCCAAAAATTGATAAATTAGCAAAATTAGGAAATCCAAAAGCTTATCCCTTTACAAAACCACGAGTTGATGGCCTAAATTTTAGTTTTTCGGGATTTAAAACTGCTGTTTTATATTTTATACAGAAACAAGTCAAATTAAACCCTAATTTTATTGAAGAAAACCTCAATGACATTTGTGCTTCAATACAATATACAATTATTGGTATTTTAACAGACAAACTGAAATTAGCCGTAAAACAAACAGGTATTACACATATTGCAATTGGTGGTGGTGTTTCTGCAAATACAGGAATAAGACAAGCTTTAAAAGAAGGTGAAGCCAAGCATGGTTGGACGACTTACGTTCCTAAATTTGAATTTACCACAGATAATGCGGCAATGATTGCTATTGTGGGATATTTAAAATTTCTAGAAGGCAATTTTGCGACACAGAATGTCATGGCCAATTCTAGACTAAAATTATAAATAGAATTACAAACATTATAAAATCTCGTATCAATAATCGCCATTAAGACTATATTTTTTTGTTTTTTTGTCGAAATAATTACAAACTCAAAATGAAAAACCTACTTACATTAGCTCTTTGCTTACTTACTATTTCAACGTTTGCCCAAAAATCTCTAGAAAAAGAATTGGACACCATAACAACAGTGGCACAAGCTGAAAAATTTTTAGAAACTAAAAAGTCTAGAAAAAACAAAATGTTAATTTTTAACGAAGAAAAGCATAAAACGAAACTAGCTACAAAACTATTGAATAATAGTGTGGGTAGCACGGAGGTGGTTAAATCAGAATTTAATGTCACACATTATAAAGTCATTGATAAAACCCAGGAAAGACATTACAGAATAAGTTACATTTATTTTGATGGTAACCAATTGGAAACTTCAAAAATTGTAGAATATAAAAATGAAATTTTAAAGTCTTACGAGGATGGTATTCGTTTTGATGACTTAGCTAAACGTTATTCAATGGATAGAAATGCTAATCGTGGTGGTGATTCTGGTTGGTTAAAAGAAGGAAGTATGCCTGCCGAAATAGAAGCACAAGCTTTTAATTTAGATAATAAATTAGGTACGTTATACACGGTTAGAATTCCGGAACCTAATGGGTTTTATGTGATTTTAAAAACAGAACGTATTAGAAAAATTAAAGAAATAAAAGTACTTAAAGTTATATCCAAAGATTAGATGCAGCTTTTTTACAATCCAGATATAGACGCTAATACAGAGCAATTTATTTTTCCTAAAGATGAAAGTCGACATATTGTCAAAGTTTTAAGAAAACAAACTGGCGACTTATTATACATCACTAATGGTAAGGGGTATTTGTTTAAAGCAGAACTGGTTATTGCTGATCAAAAAAAGTGTGTTATTACTATTTTAGACACGACATTACAGGAACCGCTAAATTACAAATTGCATTTAGCGGTTGCTCCAACAAAAATGAACGATCGCTATGAGTGGTTTTTAGAGAAAGCTACGGAAATAGGGATTACAAGCATCACACCTATTATTTGCGATCATAGCGAAAGAAAAGTCGTAAAATTAGAACGATTTGAAAAAATCATTCAGTCTGCGATGAAACAATCTTTAAATTGCTACTACCCTATTATAAATCAACCAATATCTTTTAAAGAATATTGTAATCAAGAATTTTTGGGTGATTTATATATTGCGCATTGTGAAAAAACAGACAAAAAAACATTAAAATCTCAAATTTCATCTACAAATGAAATCACTATTTTAATTGGTCCTGAGGGTGATTTTTCTGTTAAAGAAATAGAAATTGCAATTAAAAATAAATTTATTCCTGTAACTTTGGGAAACACACGTTTGCGTACAGAGACTGCTGCCATAGTAGCTTGCCATAGTGTTGCATTTGTAAATGAGTAACTTATGAAACTTAATTTTTTTATTTTATTGTCTTTCTTTTCCCTTTTTTCTTTTGGTCAAGATTTAGCCATATTAAAATATAAAGGTGGTGGTGACTGGTATAGTAATCCTACAGCTTTAACAAACCTAATAAAATTTTGTAACGAAAATATAGATACACAACTAACAGAAAAACCGGAAACGGTTGAAGCTGGTAGTGTTGATCTTTTTAGATTTCCGTTATTACACATGACTGGACACGGTAATGTGCTTTTTGAAGAAGATGACGTTACTAATTTAAGACGTTATTTAAAATCGGGAGGCTTTTTACATATCGATGATAACTACGGTATGCAACCCTATATTACTAGAGAACTTAAAAAAATATTTCCAAACCAAGAATTAGAAGAATTACCAAGTACACATCCCATATTTAGTGTTGCTTTTCAGTTTAAAGATGGACTACCCAAAATACACGAACATGATGGTAAACGCCCACAAGCATTTGGATTATATAATAAAGAACGTTTAGTTGTTTTATTTACTTTTGAAAGTGATTTAGGAGACGGTTGGGAAGATCAAGAAGTCCATAACGACTCAGAAGAAGTACGTTTAAAAGCATTACAAATGGGAGCAAATATTATAAAATATGCCTTCGAAAATTAAGTTACGGATAAGAAATACAACATTTTGGAGAATTAAAACATGCAACACACACATTATACCACTAATTTTAAACAACATCAATTTCCAATAACCGTCGTTTGCGAAAATGTAACAAATGCGCCAAATATAGGAAGCTTATTTAGAGCTTGCGATGCTTTTGGAATAGAAACCCTAATATTTTGTGGTTCAGATATTCCATTAGGGCGTAAAATGACTAAAACGTCTCGCGCCACTGAAAAAGTAGTCAATTACCAGGTTGTAGATTCTGCTTTGGAAGTGGTCAACCAGCTTAAAAAGGAAAACTACGCCATTATAGCCTTAGAAATAACAACCAATAGCCTACCTCTAAATCAGTGTGTTTTTAACACTAATCAGCCTATTGCTTTAGTGATTGGCGATGAAAATTTTGGTGTCTCAGAAGCCATTTTAAAATTAAGTGATACCATAGCTCACATAGATATGTTTGGACAAAATAGCAGCATGAATGTTGTCCAAGCAACAAGCATAGCACTTTATGAAATTACTAAACAGTTATTGATAAAATAGAATACAAAATTCTATATTTACATTATGACATCAAAAACAATATCAAACGGAATATTAAGAGCAGTAGCCACGATAGTTGGGATTATTGTTTTAATATGGTTTACATACAAAATACAATCTGTATTAGTTTACCTAGTAATTGCTGGTATTATTGCTTTACTAGGAAGACCATTAGTTGTCTTTCTTAAAAACAAATTGAAATTTTCAGACACATTAGCGGTCGTCACGTCAATGCTTATTTTCTTGGGCTTACTATTTGGTATTATTAGCATGTTTATACCTTTAATTATAGAACAAGGTCAAAATTTAGCACTATTAGACATTGATTTATTACAAACAAATATTGAAAATTTATATACTGAAGCAATAAGTCATTTTGGATTAAATTCTTCAGAAGTAGAAGCGTCTATAAAAGATTCCAAATTTATGTCAAGTATCAATTTTGGAGTTATTCCTGAATTTTTAAATTATATTATTTCAGGATTTGGAAGTTTTAGTATCGGGCTATTTTCTGTGTTATTCATCTCTTTTTTCTTTCTAAAAGACAGTAAATTAATGAGTACTGGCTTAGTGACTGTCCTTCCAAAAAAACACGAAAAACGTTTAAGAAAATCATTTGTGACCATTCGTGATTTATTAACGCGGTATTTTGGTGGTTTGCTATTACAATTATCAATATTATTTATAATCTACTCCATAGTACTATTAATTTTTAATATTCAAAATGCTGTAATAATAGCCACGCTTTGCGCCTTATTAAACATCATACCTTATATAGGACCAATAATAAGTGCTTTTTTACTTATTCTATTGAGTATGTCAAGTAATTTAGGCGAAAACTTTAGTGATGTTATCCTACCTAAAACAATCTATGTCATGATTGGTTTTGTAGTTGCACAATTAGTTGATAATTTTTTTAGTCAACCTTTTATATTCTCTAAAAGTGTTAAATCACATCCTCTAGAGATATTTTTAGTAATCATTATAGCAGGTTTACTTTTCGGTATTATAGGAATGATAGTGGCAATACCAACCTATACAGCTATAAAAGTAGTCTCTAAAGAGTTTTTATCGGAGTATAGAGTAGTAAACAAATTGACTAAAGGTTTAGATGACTAGTTTTAATAAATCCATTTTAAATAGCGAAATCCAAGATTTTATAAATAATCACGTAAATTCTGATATTGCCGAATTAGCTTTAAAAGGACTCCCATTTCCAGACCATTTAAAGCAGGACATAATTACACAAATCGAAGCTAAAAAAAGATGTGAGAAAAAATTATCGACTTGGTTTAATACGCCAAATATTTATTTCCCATCTAAGTTAAATATTGAACAAACTTCTTCTGAAGTTACAGCGCAATACAAAGCTAATCTAGTTTCAGGCCAATCGTTAATAGATTTGACAGGTGGATTTGGTGTTGATAGCTTATACTTCTCTAAAAAAGTAAACGCAGTAATACACTGTGATATCAATAAAGCATTATCCAATATAGCAGAATATAATGCCTCTGTTTTACAGGTCAAAAATATTGAATTCTACGCAAGTAATGGCATTGAGGTTTTAAGTCAAACCTATCATACCTTAGATTGGATATATGTTGATCCTTCTAGAAGAGATGATCTAAAAGGAAAAGTCTTTTTATTAAAAGAGTGTCTACCTAATATTCCTGAGCATTTAACTATGCTGTTTAAACATTCAAAAAACATATTAATTAAAACGTCCCCGTTATTAGATATAAGTTCAGGCATCAATGAGCTCCAAAATGTAAAAACCATACATTGCGTTGCTGTAAATAATGAAGTCAAAGAATTACTTTGGGTTTTAGAAGAAAATTTTAAAGGTGACATTGAAATAAGAACAAGTAATCTTAAAAATGGTGAAAATCAACAATTTAATTTTATATTAAATAACGAAAATATTGAAGATGCAGAATATAGTCTACCGCTCACTTATTTATATGAACCCAATGCCGCTATTTTAAAGTCTGGAGCATTTAATAGTGTTGCAAACACGTTTAACATCTATAAGTTACACAAGCACTCTCATTTATATACAAGTACTAATTTAATTAACTTTCCAGGAAGAATATTTAAAATAGATAACACTATTAACTACAACAAAAAGGAGTTTACTAAACACATAGGTTTCAAGCAAGCCAATGTTACCTCTCGTAATTTTCCCGAAGCAGTAACTCAGATAAGAAAAAAGCTTAAAATAAAAGATGGTGGTAAACACTATCTGTTTTTTACCACTGATTTAAACCATTCAAAAATCGTTATAAGCTGTTCTAAACTCTAGTTTAGACTAATTTATTATCGAGTATCAATTTAGGTTTCAGATTTAACTACTAGCGCTACATAGGAGACCCATTTTAGTTGAGATATTCCACAGTAACTACTGCTATTAATTCAACTTGAATACTCATTTTAAATGTTCTTAATCTTCACTAACAAAAAAAACTATCCTATTGAAATACAATTAATTAATAATGTGTAGTATTAATCAATTATGCTTTTAGACGATTAAATTGACATTTTGACGAATATATTTGCCAGCGCTCTACGATGTCTATAGATTTAAAGTATGCCAATAATGGCTTTTAAATTTATTAAATATTTTTTATTATGGCTTTCAAAGCAAAACTTAAAGTAGGTGGACAAGAGTACAATGTATTAAGTTCTTCTTACGAATTACACCAAGAAACTGACGCTACAGGAAGACCTTCTTCTATTACTAGAGGAGGTAAAATTAAATTAACTGTTGAGTCTACTGCAGACACTAGTCTTTCTGACTGGATGTTTAACAACTTCGAGCGTAGAGATGGATCTGTTGTCTTCTTAAAAAGAGATAGCGAATCTACTTCTAAAGAATTAAAATTCACAGAAGGTTACATGGTTAAGTATTATGAAAATTTTGATTCGACTGGGAAAAACCCAATGTCTGAGTCTTTCATAATTTCTGCTAAAGGAATCGGTATTGGAAATGGAGAACATGTTAATGACTGGGTTTAATTTAAACTCTTCTAATTATCATTATGTATTACTAAAGGGAGAGCTTATGGCTACTCCCTTTTTTTTTCTTTATTCATTTAAATTCCCATAATTATGTCATTTTTAGCAAAACTAAATATCGATGATGACCAAATGAATGTTTTAGAATGCTCCTTTGGGTTTCACCAAGGCGCTGATAATACAGGTCGACCATCACAAAAGCCTCGAGGAGGTCAAATAACTATTCTTATAGAATCCACAAATAAAACAGACTTCTTAGAGTGGATGATTTCTAGTAATATGACAAAAAATGGTAGTATTGTCTTTTATAAAAGAGATAATTTATCTAGTCTTAAAACCGTAGATTTTAGTGAAGCCTATTGCCTTGACTATGTCGAAGATTTTGATGCTATTGGCTCGCAACCGTTAAAAACGCGTGTTGTAATTTCTGCAAAAGAGGTCAGTATTAAAGGGACAACATATACAAATAACTGGCCAGCAAAAATGTAGTACTTAAGACGTCCAGACCCACCCCTTTTGCCGTATATCTATCTGTAATACAATGTTTAATACTTTTATTTTTTATATATAGTATCATTTGTTGTCCTCTAATTTGTTAATACATTGTATTGTGATTATTTCAAACTTTCACTAAAAATGTAACGTACATTAATAAGCACTGTACATGACAGAAAATATTTGGCTTACTTATAAAGACTATTACATATCATAATTCAACCTTGTTTTAATAATATAATAAGACTATGGCATTACAAAGCAACACTACTATATTTATATCAGGAACAGAGATTTCTGCATTTAAATCAATACAATTGCATCAAAGTATAGACTCACATCATAAGCTAGAGCTTGTATGTCGTATGGATGTATTAGAAAACCTAACACAAACATTAGGCGAGTCTAGTAAAAATTACTTAGGAGAAACAATAACCATTCAAACAGCTTCTATAGATACGTTTAGCGGTTACAGAGCTTTAGAATTTAAAGGTATTGTATCACAAATAACAACCGTAAAAGGACATGAAGCAAGCACTGGGGATGAAGTTGTTATTACAGCATTAAGCCCAACCTTTATTGCCGACGATGGGCCACATTATGCCTCTTATAATGATGTATCACTGTCAGAAATACTAGACCTAACCTTTAGCGACTATGACAAATCTAAATTAGAAGTACTCATACAACCTAATAACACCACTACCCTACACTATTCTGTTCAAAATGGAGAAAGCGCTTATGCCTATGCTAGTCGATTAGCCGCACAATATGGCGAATGGTTTTATTATAATGGTTCTAAACTTGTATTTGGACAACCAGAAACTGAAGAATTAGCATTGACCTACGGTTTTGATCTTAAACAGTACAATTTAAGCCTGTCACCGCAATCCCATAATTACAAATTTTATGCTAACGATTATCTTTTAAACGATGTCCACGAAAAAGATGCTAAAGATGTTAGTTCCGGTGCCAGTGGTTATAGTGGTTTTGTCTCTAGTAAATCAAATACAATCTATAATAAGCAAACCAAAGTATGGCATAATATATATAATGACCCGCAAGCAAAACAACGATTAGATACGAGTATAGAATTACAGAAAAAAGCTATAGAAATACAGCAAGTAAAACTAAACGCCGTTAGTGATAATCCTGGAGTCAAATTAGGAAATATTGTAAATATAGAAGGTGCTAATTACAGAGTTACAAGTATCACACATAGCAACAGAGAAAATGGCGATTACGAAAACAGATTTGAAGCCATAACAGCCGATTTTGATGCCTATCCTAACACCAATATCAATGCGTTTCCTAAAAGTGACACACAAACTGCTGTAGTTATGGAAAATGCAGATCCAGAAGGATTTGGTAGAATACGTGTACAAATGCCTTGGCAAAAAACATCTGGAGAAATGACCCCTTGGATACGTATAGTTACACCACACGCTGGAGGTGACAAAGGATTTCACTTTATTCCAGAAATTAACGAAGAAGTTTTAATTGGATTTGAAGGTGGTAATGCAGAGCATCCCTATATGCTAGGTAGCTTATATAATGGTGGTGGCAAAGCAACAGCTTTTCAGAGTGATGCTAATGATATTAAAGCTATAAAAACCCGAAGTGGTCATACCTTTGAGCTTAATGATGCCAATGGTTCTGAAAGTATTACTATTACAGACATGAATGGTAATATTATAACTATAGATACAGCTAATAATAACATTACTGTTACAGCCTTAGAAAACATGACGCTTAATGCCAAAAACATGCAGATAAATGTTGAAGAAAATTTAGACGTTTCAGTAGGTAAAAATAAAACGGAATCCATTAATGAAAATTCTTTTATTATGGCTAATAATGAAGAAAAACAAGTTGGTGAAGAAATAAAAGTAATTAGTGCCACTTATAAGCAAGAAGCTCAAGAAATTACTACAGATGCTAGCGGAGAGATAAAAACCAATGCAGGTGGTAAAATTAGTATTTCAAGTGCCGAAACTGTAGAATATGGAGAATAATCTAAAAAATGTAAAACTATGCCTATAGGATTAACAGCAGCACCTGTTGGAGCATCAGCTTCCAGAAGTCTTTTTAGTGGATTAAATGTGAATACCGCAAAAGTAAATGTTGGTAACGCTGACTATGAAGAACACATTCCTGAGGATCACGTAAACGTCACAGTGGGTATTTTCTTTGATGGTACATTAAACAATAGAAAAAACACAGAAGCAAGATTAGAACACGAGAAAAAAGTTAAAGGCGAATCCTATAATAAAAAACTTGCTGATTCTTACAATAAAGATAAATGGTACAGCTCTAAACAATCTGGAAGTTATAACAACGATTTTTCTAATGTTTCTAGAATGGAACCTGCTTACGAAAAGATTAAAGAAGAAAAACTCATCCAATTATCGCTATATATAGAAGGTATCGGTACAGAAGATCTTGAAGACGATGGTACTTGGGGCAAATCTATGGGAAAAGGAGCAACAGGTGTAAAAGGAAAAGTAAAAAAAGGATGTGAAATGATTGCGGCTTTTTTAGAAGAGGCAGGAATTAAAAAAATAAACAGATTACAAATAGACAGTTATGGCTTTAGTAGAGGTGCTGCAGCTGCAAGACATTTTATTTTTGAAATTAATCAAAAAAAAGGAGAAAATAAAGAGGTAGATAATGGTTTAGGATTGTTTGAATATCTTGGAGATAAATATGCTGAAGATGGTGGTGTATTAGGCGAAGAATTAGCAAATAAAAAACTTACTCCTAAACTAAAAACTACAGTCCGTTTTGTTGGGTTGTATGATACCGTTGCTTCTTTTGGAATGAAACACACAAATGATACCGCTCAATTACATTTAGATGCCATTTCTAAAGCAAGTTTCACATTTCAACTTGCTGCTGCAGATGAACATCGTGATAATTTTAGATTAACCAATATAAAAAAAGCCCGCCAAGGTGTGCAAAAGTTTTTACCTGGTGTACATTCCGATATTGGTGGTGGATATACCGATAAAGCAGACGAAGAAGTTACTTTAGATTATGCCACAATCAATTACATAGAAAAAATGGAAGTTGAGCGTCAAAATTTAATAGATCTTGGTTGGTATTTACCAGGACAAATTAAGATAAATAACAATTGGGGCTCACTACGTGCCGAAAGAAAAGGAATATCTAATAAATACAGCCATATACCATTACATGTTATGGTTGAGTATTCATTAAAAAAGGTAGTGAAATATGATTTTTCACTAATTAATGAAGATTTTCCTATAAAAAATGAAGATGGTAAAAAGGTGAAACTTACAGACGTTAAAAAACGTATTGATGCTTATGTAAAAGGCGAAAAAGAAGCCATTACGTTTAATACACCAACAGATAAAGTGATGCTTAAAAATTTAAGAAACGAGTATTTTCATTTCTCTGCACATTATAATGATAGAGTTTTAGGTTTAATAGCTCCTATGTCTCCAAATAGAGAAAACGGAGTAAGGACTAGAGTTATACAAGACGGTTAAAATGAAAAAATTAAAGATTATTTTGGTAGTAGGTTTTATTAGTTTAATTACTTTAAACTGTAAAAACAAAACAACATCCACTAATACGCATACAATGAATTTAGACAAAAAGGAAAATAAATTCGAATGGCTACCAACAGAATGTGCTCCTGAGGCATATCCAATTAGAATACATAATGGTACATTCTCTTTAAATGGGGAATTAATAGCAAATATACCAAGTGGTGGGCGTACCGTTAAAAATGGTTGGGGAGAGTTAGGTTCTACCTATATTGTTGGAGAAGATTTTAAAGCTGTACCAGACTATCTAGATATTACTTGGATGTCTTACGCTGAAAACACATTTTACAAAGGAAGTTTTAAATTACCTTACGATAAAATGCTAGCACTATTTAATATAGGATTTTTAGATAGAAATAATAAACATGCCACTTACACGCGAATAGTTTGTGGTATGGCACCTGGAGGTATCGTTTCTATATGGCTTCTAGGCGGAGGCAAAATAACTGAAATAGATCATTTTAAAGCGAATAAAATAGAACTATCAATGGAAGAATTTGTGCCTAATGCTGTAATTAGTCGTGAAGAATATGTAAAAAACAGGCTAAATAGTTTAACTGATGAAGCTAAGATTCATCTTCAAACAGAAGGCGTTACTTATGGTTTATGGACAGAATATAGAAAACGTTATAACTGGAAACCAGTATTTAGACTAAAAACAAAAGGCGATTATTTCGAAATTTTTATAGAATATGTTAATGGAGAACGTATTTACACTGTGGCTAATAATCCAGAATTTAAAGACTATAATCTGCTAGCTCTACCTAAATACGCAAAATTATATTGGGAAGATGCAAACAAAAATATTTATGGAAGTAAATTGTATTTTAATGAAGATGAAGTAAAAAAAGCTTTTGAAACTATAAATAACACCTCAGAAAACAAAAAACTAGACCTTGTATTTGAGGTTGATAAATACAATGGGAAAATGGAAATTTCATTAAAAAGTGAGACAGAGATTGTTAAGTTAGAAAACTTAACAATTAAAATATTTGAAACTACTAAATAATAATAATAATATATGCAGATAAAAGAAACACTTCTTATCTTATTTTTAGCACCTTTTTTTAGCTTCGCACAGCACCCAACTGAAACTAAAAATAAAGGGGCGAAAAATACTTCAAAAATAACAGTAACACCATCTATGTCTAGTCTTGAAGTAAAAAACGAAGTTAGAGATAGCTCTTTTATCATAGTAGATTATCCTAAGAAATACTATAGTGGTTTCTACAAAAAATCCAAACCATATAACGGATATTTTAAAGCAGGTGACCGAGATGTTTTTTGGGTTAACTATTACGAAACAGGAAAAAAGATAAAGCAATACTCTTATGATATATTTGATAATTTAAATGAGCAAGAAAAAAAAGAAATCGAATATGGTTATTCTGAAAATTATAAAACCGTATTAAATATAACATCAACTTTTAAAAATGATAACATTGTTGATGGTCAAATTATTGAACACATAAAAAATGGATACCTTTCAAAAAGGTATAACGCGGGTCAATTAACAGCTATAAACATAGATGCATTTGCTATGCATTATTATAACAGATTATCCCTTAAAATTGTTGATGATAACATCATATCTTCAAATTTTAAAGATCCTATTTCCAAAGTTGTCATTTCTAAAAAAAAGGATAAACTATTAGTTCAATTAATAGCTAAAGGAGCTGTTTTAGCTAGTAATAATATAGACGACTGCACGCAACAAAAACCAAAACCAAACAGTATTATACGAATTTTCAAAACAAATAACCATGTAAAATGCCTTATCGTAAATAATAACACTAACGATATGGATGACTACAGGGATAACTTTTCGTTTCTTGAAAATCTCATATTTACCAATAATTTTTCTTCATTGAAAGACAAAAATAACAGTGAGATATTGGAACATTACATAAAAACTATAGATACCAAAAATAATAGAGAGCATGTCAACATGCTTCTAATGGCTTATATGACTACAGATAAAAATGGAAAAATAGAAGACGGTATATACTGGACTGAAGACACAAATACTATGGGAACTTACACAACTTATAAAGAAGGTGAGATAATTACCACGGGTAAGGACAACCTGCAAAACTTTCAACTTATTTTAGACGACTTTTTTAATACACTGTAATGGAAAACATATTATCTCATACTACTGAAATTATAAAGTTAAATGGCGAACGCATCCCGCGTCACTATACTGCAGAAATTAGTAATGAAATAATACAAGGCAATAAGAAGAATAAAACAACTGTAGCTTTAGGTTTTAACCTAACTTATTTAGGGATGACAACCCAAAAAACACTGAACTATAGACTAAAAGTAGATTTTCGCTATTTTTTAAATGATAAACTAAGTGCTATTAAAAAGTTGAATAAAGCACAGCAAATTGCAGATACTGTATCCGATATTAATAATATTCTAGAATTTAAACTAACAAAAAACTTCAAACTGATAAAAGTATCCAATACAGATGATATTAGAATACATTGGATGAAAGTCAAAAGAGACCTCTTACAAAAGCATCCAGATCTTGAATTGATGACCAAAGATTTTGATTGGCAATTACAAGAAGAAAATATCCAGCAAATATATTTGGACGATAACTTTTATAATTTTTTGTTTTCTAATATTTTTTATCACGAATTTGAGAAAGACAAGCCTTTAGTAGAAGCCAAAATAATATCAAACGGTATTGGTCCCTTTAACATTCCGATTATTGAAGAAAAAAGAATAACAAAAAAAGATCGTGCTTTTACAAATGTTACAATAAGCACAACAGCCAAAATTGATGCCACAAACAAAAAGTTCCCGTTAGAAAAGCTTAATGCTTTTATTGGTGATTTACCAACTATAAAAGGTAATAACTACGGTTTAGACTTTAGTTATAACGGACAGTATAATGTCGTGCCACAACTAGGGTTGGTTACAAATGCAAAATTAAACTATGTCTTTGACATAAAAGATGTGTACAAAAAAATAACCACAATAACCTTTAACCTAGAAAACAATGAGTAGTAAAATATATGTGTTAGACGGTGCTTTGTTAGAGTGCAACCAAGGATTTACACCTGCAAAATTATTGGTGACTCAAAACCAAAAAGTAAAAATTCAAGGTAAATTTAAAGCTACAGACATGGACGTTCAAGTACCTCAAACCTTTGGACAATGTAAACTAAAACCCACAAATAGCGGTTATTTACCGTGTATTCCTGCTTTACAAAAATGGTCCAAAACTAGTAATAAATCAACATTAGGAAGCTCAAAAAAATGGTTGTTTGACGATTCTGAATGTATGTGTGGTACAGGTGGTAAAGTAACCATTACAGATCCTACTCAATTAAATTTAGCAGGAAGTATACAAGAAGAGTTTAAAGACATCGCCATGACCATTCCTGGAGCTATGATGGGCAACGATAAAGCGCCTAAGGTGATAGAAACCTATTGGATGGATCAAAGTCAAGACAATAGAACAAGCACCATGATACGTTCTGAAAAAGCTTCAATTTTCGTGAGAACACAAAATATGGATGTTGGTGAAACTGTTGACGTCTTCATTAAAGAAAAAAAAGGTAAAGTAATCCATGATGGAAAAGAGAATCTAAAATATTCGGGTAAAGTAAAAGCGGATGGTACAGTACAATTAGATTTAGTAACTATTGAACCTTTAAATAAGCAACGGTCTACAAGTACAACTAACCAACCCACACCATCTCAAAATAGTGGTGCTACTAATCAAAGCATTTCACAAAGCAGTAATCAAAAAGAAATTTTGGAAACTGGAGTTGTAGAAAAAGGAAATAGAATTAACGAAAATGGTAATATTGTTATTGTTAACACTAAAGGAAAACGTGCTTACGACTGGATTTATGCGGACGCCCCAAGCGAGAAACTAATGAAGGCCAACGGTATGACAAACTATGATGTCACAAACATTAATGTAACCAAGTCCTACCCTACTTTATATCTAAAAGCAGAATTAAAAACCATTTTATGGGGGTTTTCAGATATTGAAGATGGTTTTGGTAAAAATGGAGTCGCATTAGCAGATCACTTTTTTACAGGCCAAGGCAAAAATTTTATTTTTGATAACAACTCAAATCCTGTAAGAGAAATTAAAGACTCCGCACAATTCAAAAATAATTTTTTGCCGAATCTAAAAAAAGAATTGGTAGACCGCTACAAACAAAATAAATACGTCTCCAAAAACAGTAATAACATTTATAAATTTACCACAAGCCTCCCCTATTATAGTGCGTTACAAGGCGCAAATCCCAATGTAAACGAAATCGCCACTTTTGTTGGAGGTATGCAAGGTTGTTTAGCCAACTATCAAATTGTTAAAGACAATGGAGACATAAAAGCTGAGATTTCTAATCTATCCTTTTTTGACACGTTTGGAGCAGGTTGGGAAGATGGCGGTGCAGATGGTACTGCAAAACAATGGATACCAGGATTAGTTGCTATGTTTTGTCTGCAGCATTTTAAAAATGTAAAAGACAAATCACTTTTTCAACCCTTTACAATCCTATTAAACTTAGAGTTATGATAAAGCAAAACATACTGTATTTACTGCTATTAAGTAGTATATTCTCTTGTCAATCACAAAATAAAAACATGGACATACGCACTACATCTATTAACGACTACGAAGCGACTTATATTTTTAATTTAGAAAATAACAGGGCTGCCTTAAAAAAAATAAATGATTACGCTTTACAAGACATAAAAGCGCAAAACATTTTTATAGATTCGTTAAAACATGTAGCCTCCAAAGATACCCAAGCTAAAACGTTTAAGGAACGGTTAACCAGTACAACGCTCTCTTCAGTACCAGAAGATATTATATTTTACACACCTCCAAATCAATTAATGGATAGGGTTAGAGAAAAGGATATTGTATTACACTATATATTAAATACAGAATCTGGTACCATAAAAAATATTAGAATAGGTAACCAATTTAAAAATGCAACGACTACTATTAAAATCATAAATGAAAATAAAAATAATTGTGTTTTACAACTAGACCAATTAGACTTTACGCTACAAAATCTATATACTATTTTAAGTCAAATAGCAAAATTACAATATCAAAATAAGCCATTAGATTTTATATATACTGTTAAAAACAAAGACAATGTACCTATTTTAGACATCATTTATACAGACCATGGTCATTCACTTTTATTAAACTATAATTAAACAATTATGAGTAATTCAAGTCAATTAGATATAATAATAGATAACGTTACTGCAGCAGGACGCACCTACTCTTATAACGAAACCATTATAGTGGAAAGTGAAGAATCTGAGGTGATTACAGCCTATTTTGCAGAAAAAGTTATTAAAAAAGAGACTTTAGATGGTAGTTATCAATTTAATTTTACAGAAGATAAGAGCACAGATAGTGTAGCAAAACGTGCTGCGGTTGCCTTAGAAATTCAAACTCTAATAAAAACAGAATTAGAAGGTCAAAATAAAGAAGTGAGATATGCAGACATTAAAAAAATAATTGACACTAAGGAAACAGGTAAAAATTGGCCGATACAAAGTTATAAAAAAGATGAGACGTTAACTTTTGATCAACACAAAAAACAACCTGATACTTATTATAAAAAAATTGAAGAAGCTCCAATGGGCTATCAAGTTTATTTGGTTGCCGAAACCAAAAAATTAGATGGTAAAACTTTAAAAATAAAAATACAAGAAGCTAAGAGTAAAAATCAAGAAGATAAAGAAGTTTTAAAATTAGTGAAAACCGAAACTGATGCACTACCTGTTTTAGTATTTGCTAAGTTAGAAGACAAAACGACAACGACTGAAGCTGGCGATTGGATAGAACTAGAGATTAAAAAACAAGACCAGAAAATTTTAGGTAAACCAGAAGGTACAGAAATAGAGGTTGGTATTAAAAAAATACAATTGCGCCCAAAAGAAGATAAAATGGGCTCTAAAACAGAAGATGCTGTAAAAAGTTTTGAAGGTTGGCAAGAAGCGCTTTATATTCGTGAAGATGAAACAGAAGATGGCAAAAAAGCAATAGAAGATGCTAAAAAAGATAAAGCAGATAGAGATAAAGAAAAGACTGAAGATGTTATATTAAAATTCGATAAGGATGCTAAAAAGAAAACCTATCCAGCAGGAAAAATAAATGCACCAAAAACAGCTACTGTTGGAAAGGTAATAGAATATATTTTAGACATAGATATAGATAATAAAAATTACAAGTATAACGATAAAGCCACTGAAGAAGACAAAAAGAATATCCGATGGTCTTTCTATGTTCAAGGAGAAGCTAAAACAAGTAAAGAGAGTACTTATATTACAGATAAAAGTAAATCAGGTTTATACACATACGCCAAAACCGAAGTTGTAGATAATAAAATTAAATTAACCATAATTTTTGATAAAGCACTAAAAGGAAAAAAAGTACAAATAGAACCATTTAGAGGCACACCAGATCTTAGCACAAAACCAGATTTTGTACGCACAACTACAATTAAAGAACCATCGACACCAAAAATAACGATTAGAGACACCGCTAAACTATACCTAAAAATAAAAGGTGATGATATAGAAACCACAGAAGAAGAAAGAGCCAATGGTGTTTTAAAGAGTGCTACTTTTAAAATAGAAACACCTGGTTTATTATTCCCTTTTCACACTATTCCACAAAATTACCCTGGAAATTACAAAACAAATAAATATAAAAATTATGACTATACTTTTCACGAAAAGAACGCTGCTACTTTTGGGTACCCAAGAAATCCAGGAATGAGATTACATGCAGCAAGAGACTTATATACAGATGTAAATGAACCTATTTATGCCATAGATGATGGAATAGTGAGAGCTAGTGAAAATTTCTACATGAATACTGATGTTATAGTCGTTGAACACTATTATGAACATATTAAAGGTCATAATATTCTAGTAAGGTATGGTGAAGTTGATAAAAACACAATAAAAGTAAAAGTTGGAGATAAGGTTACAAGAGGTCAAAAATTAGCTGAAGTAGGACAATTAATAAGAGGTGATGGCACAAATTTCCAACAACCTCCAGGAGAAAATAGAGGCATGTTACATATTGAATTTTATACTGGTGAAGAAAAAGGGAAAACCTTGAAACCAGGAGTGGTAAACACAAGTGAAATGTTACATGCAAAATCGGATAACTATTCTAATGGACGTTCTTTTAAAAGGAGGCGAGATTTATTTGACCCATTAAATCTTCTAGCTAAAATGCTAATCAATTCTAAAAAAGAAAACTTAATAAAATAGTATTATGAGAATAATTATAATAAGTTTTTTATTTGTGTTTGTTTCCTGTAAAGAGGTAAATACGAATAATCAATCAGATAAATTACAAAATAATCAAGATTCCTCTATAGTAAAAAAAACTATTGCTAATAATAATACTGAAAAATATAAAAATGAAGAAAAAACAGATACTTTATTTAAGAAACTCTTCAATACTCCTTTAATTGGTTTATCTCTAAAAAAAGACAAAAAGTATTGGATAGATTTTAATACTATTTGTATGTGTGATTCTCCCTCACTTCTATTAAATGCTATTACTAGTAAGGCTTATTTATATAATTATTGCAGATTGGATATACCGCCAAAAAATAAAGAACCTTTTTTAGAATATAAAATCGCTAAAATAATAAAAACAAATCAAGAGCTAAAAATAGTAATAGAAAGTGAGTCTAATTTAATTTTAAAATTTAACAAAACAGAAAACGACGTCTACCATCTAGTAATTGATGGAGAATTTTCTACTGATTATATTGGAAATACAATTAGTTCTTTTTTTACACCAAACCCAAATTCTTTTGAAAAAGAAGATTGTGGTGATTTTGAAGGTTAAAAAATACAATTGCGTCCAAAAGAAGATAAAATGGGCTCTAAGACAGAAGATGCTGTAAAAAGTTTTAAAGGTTGGCAAGAAGCGCTTTATCTTCTTGAAGATGAAACTGAAGCAGGTAAAAAAACAATTAAAGATGCTGAAAAAGATAAAGCAGATAGAGATAAAGAAAAGCCTGAAGATGTTATATTAAAATTCGATAAGGATGCTAAAAAGAAAACCTATCCAGCAGGAAAAATAAATGCACCAAAAACAGCTACTGTTGGAAAGGTAATAGAATATATTTTAGACATAGATATAGATAATAAAAATTACAAGTATAAAGATAAAGCCACTGAAGAAGACAAAAAGAATATTAGATGGTCTTTACACGTACAAGGAGAAGCTAAAACAGATAAAGAGAGTACTTATATTACAGATAAAAGTAAATCAGGTTTATACACATACGCCAAAACCGAAGTTGTAGATAATAAAATTAAATTAACCATAGTTTTTGATAAAGCACTAAAAGGAAAAAAAGTACAAATAGAACAATTTAGAGGCACACCAGATCTTAGCACAAAACCAGATTTTGTACGCACAACTACAATTAAAGAACCATCGACACCAAAAATAACGATTAGAGACACCGCTAAACTATACCTAAAAATACAAGGTGATGATATAGAAAGTACAGAAGAAGAAAGAGCAAATGATGTTTTAAAGAGTGCTACTTTTAAAATAGAAACACCAAATACCATACATATTTATGACGATGGTAAGATGAGTAAACTAAATTTAGATGGGCTAAAGAAGGTTAAGTACCGTTATCATGACGCCAATGGAAACAAGCATGATGTTTGTGAGTGTAAGGTTTATGAAACTTGGAAAATGGGAAGAGGGAGCACATCAAAAGAGCCTATAAAGTCTGAGAAAGATTCCGCACAAATAGTCGATTATAAAGCAATGAATATTAAGGGAGTTGATGCCTATAAAACTTATGTTTTAAGTAATAACGACGTTTATACTGAAGGGAAGAAGATAGTAACAAAAAACGGGTCATATACACACCTATATTATATAGCTTCTTCTGAAAAAATTACAATGATAATTTTACCTAATGGAGGTTTAAATTATAGTGGTAACAATACTCTAATTAAGTTTAAATGGCATGAAACATTAAGAAAATATAGTCAACCAGAAGTGTTTGCTGCATTTGTAGGGGCATTAGCAGAGTGTGGCTTTAGTGATATAGATAGTGGAGGATCTTCCTATAAAGACGGTAGTAGTTATCCAAGTAGAACACATAATAATGGCTATGCAATAGATACAGGATATCTAGATAACACAAGAGAACAGCAGTTTATTGATGCCATGAAAAAATTTGGATTTATTTCTCAATTAAGAGGAGCTAATAAAAAGAAATTTAATAATACTGGTAATGGAGGTACATTGCATGATAGTCACCTACACTCTGGAGGCTCTCCAAAAAAAGGAATAAAAAAATTCAAACCTAATTATAAATAATATGAAATCTATAAATTTTGTGTTTATACTGCTTTTTTTTATTAACTCTTGTAATTTTAATAAAAAGAACTCTTTTAAAGGAAAGAAAGTAATTGCTGACACCCAAAATAGGATAGTACCTGACGATATTGACACTTTAAAGACGTTATTGCCAGTTGGAAACAAAAAAATTATTAAATACGATTTTCCTGATAATGTAGAAAAGGAGAATGTTTTTTTACATTCTATCAATGAATTTGAAAAAAAATATGATTCTTTAAATATTTCTGATTGTTTTGTTGAAAATGGTGGTATTGAGTATGAATATTTTCAAACAGAAAAATTATTTGAAGATTCAAAAGTTGAAATGTTTCAAAGATTATTTCGTATCCCTGATAAGTTTAAATTTAAACTTTATATCGATAAAGTTTCGGATAAATGCAATAATGAAATCAATTTGAGAGAACAATATTGTATTTCAATTTATAAAGATTCGGAAATATTGCGACGATATAATATAGGCTATATAGATTCTGGAGATTTATATTGGTATAAAAAATATTGGTTTATAGATAAGAATCATATAATTTATACTAGAATCATTGGAGGAGTTGCAGAAGAGGAAGAAGAATCTAATATGTTTATTAGTAAATTGAATAAATATAAAATAACTAGAAATGGACGTTTAGTTTTTTATTTTGATAAGGTTCAAGGCTTATACGCTTCAAAGACGGATAAAGGAAATATTTTGAACCATACTAAACAAGGTATTTGGGAAGAAACTAAATATAATAATTATGTCAATGATTATACATATGTTAAGGCTTTTTATGATAATGGGATTCCTAGAGTAGTCCGGAATTATTATAAGATGAAAAGTGTTAATAAAAAGGAAAAAGATGAAGACGGTTATGAGTATTATGTAGAAATCAAGAAAGAAAAGACAGATATATTGCTAATGTCAGAGAAATATGATGACAGCGGTAATTTACTAGAAAGGAATATTTTTGAGGTAGAGGATTAACAATAATTAAAAAATTACATTCAGGTAGTTTAAAGCAAAATACAAATAATACTAAAGATTATGTGCATACCACCAGTATGAAGAGCAAGAAAAAGCTAAATTGATTAAAAACTAACTACTAACTTGTTTTTAGAATCAGAATGTTGTGAAGGAGAAAGAAGCGGTAATTTGAGCGATAAATCTGTAAAATTTAGCGATATCTTATAAGCTACATCTAAAAAAATACAAATAGAACCTTATAGAGGCACACCAGACCATAAAGTAGAAAAAGAATGGGTTTATGAAAAAACTGTGTCTGGTTTTAAAGTTGCCAAAAGAGACATTGCAAAACTATACCTAAAAACACAATGCGACAATATAGAAAACACAGGAGATATAATAGATAAAGACTTTTTAAAGGGTGGAGGGTTTAAGTTGGAGACACCAGGATTATTATTTCCTTTCAGAAAGATGCCGCAAAACCACCCTGATAGTTTGAAGAATGCAAAATATGATAGTTATAATTATCATTATAATGAAAAGAATGCAGCTACATTTGCTTATGGAAGAAGAAGTAAAAAAACAAAAAAAATAGTTAGACTTCATGCTGCACGAGATTTGTACTATGATGTAAACGAACCAATATATGCTATAGCAGATGGTATTGTAAAACGAGTAGCTTTTTTCTATTATGACACATGGGTTATAGAAATAGAACATGAGTATGAAGCTAAAATTGCTAAAATAAAAGGACATAAAATGTTAGTCAGATATGGTGAAGTGAAAAAAGGAAGTGCTATTTTAGTTAAAGAAGGAGAGAAAGTAACTAGAGGGCAAAAAATAGGAGAAATTGGGTTATTAAATCCATATGTGCGTCAACCTTATCCTGACAAGCGAGGTATGTTACATATAGAAATGTACACAGGAGAAGGAAGTGGTAATTTGAGTGATAAGTCTATAAAATATAGCGATATGTTATATGCTACATCTAAAAAAAATAAAGGAATAACCTTTCAAAGACGAAAAGATCTATTTGATCCATTAGATTTATTAAATGAAATGATAAAAACAAGTAAAAAAGAAAATTGGATAGAATGAAGCAACTATTATACATATCGTTAGTATTTATTTTTATTTCGTGTAAAAAAAAAGTTACAGATTCTAAAGTCATTTTAAATACAGAAAAAGACACAATAGAACAAAAGGAAGATAAAAAAAGTATTTCCTTACTAAAAGAGAAGTCAAATGCTATAAAAAATGACACAGTAAATTTTAAAAACCGAAAGGGAGATTATCCTAGCGATTTATTTAACACGAAACTTATTGGTTTAGCAATTAAAGATAGTCTATCTAATAATGCTTATAATAAATATTGGATAGACTTTGATGCTTACTGTTATAGTCCCGCAGCATCATTTTATATAGATACATATAAAAAGAAAATATATGCGATAGAATATACATTTGAAAATACAGCAATAGAAGAAGATAAAATATTATTTCAATTTGATATAAAAACAATAATTAATGATTGTTTTGACCCCTATAAAACAAGAGTAATCTTTTAAATTTCGATTATTGCTTAAGCTGTTAATTTTTTCATTAAAATGAGGTGTTTATCAGCGTCCCATTTTTCCATTGGTGTAATTCGTCCTAAGAGCCCATGTAGCCTAGTATTATTGTAAAAAGTCACATACCTTTTTAAGATTTGCTCAATTTGCCCAAAATATTGGTAATCCACTCTTTGAAAAATTTCTTTTTTTAGTATTCCATGATAGGCTTCTATATGCGCATTTTCTTCTGGTGTGGCTATATGTGTAAATTCTTGCTGAACCCCAATTAGCCCAAGATATTCACGTACATTATTTGCAATAAACTGGCTACCGTTGTCACTTCTAATAACAACATTATTAGGGTATTGGTATTCTACAAACAACTCTGATAAAAACGCTATCACCTTATCCTGTTTAATAGAAAAAGAAAAATAGTCTTTTAATATTCTACGAGTATGTACGTCTATGATGGATAATAAATAAGCGTTTTTACCTACACTAGGAATCCATACCATCTTTATATCCATCTCTAAACATTCCATTGGTCTTGAGGTGTTTACTTTTCTGAATTTTACAAATTTACGCCCAGAACCACTCCTGTTTATCCGATTCTCTAGTTTTAACATGCCTTGTTCTTTCATAATTCTGTAGAGTTTTTTATGATTAATCACGTATGCTTCTTTCTTTAAGTAAGAAGTCATTAATCGGTAACCACAATCTATAAATTCATGACTTAAAATCTCTTTTATAGAAGCAATAACAGCGTCTTGATTAACCCAGCCTCTAGATTTATGATAGGTGAGCTTACTAGGAGTATTACCTTTTTTTCCGAAACTTGGAGTACGGTAATAGCTACTATGAACCATCCCTACCATATTAATTATGTTGGTTTTACTAATTTTATGTTTACTATAAATAGCATTTACTAAATCTTTCTTGGATCGGACGTCCCAAACTTTTTTTTTAAAAGTTCCCGTTGTACTTCCAATTCAATTTCCTTGTTGCTTAGAAGCTTACGTAGTATTCTGTTTTCTTCTTCTGCCTGTTTATGTTCTTTACTTTTAGTATCATAGGTGACTTTTAAGCCTGCTTCTCCTTGGCTCTCATGTTTCTTCTTCCAACTATAAAAAGTACCTGTACTAACTCCGTATTTACGACAGGTTTCTACGATACCTATCGCTTCTGAACTCGAGAGAATTTCTAACTTCTGATCTAAGGTCCATTTCTTGTATTTCATATCTCAAATATATTAATTTTTAAATTTAAAATATCACTCCGATCTTATTGGGGGCTAAACTAATGATAATGGAAACTATCAAATATATTTAAATAAAGTTGAGCAATTTACAGTTGAAAACTATGATAAAATTGAATACATTGAAACTGTATTCAATTTTAAAAAATTGAATACAGTTTATAAGTTAGACATAGAAAATAATCCACCTGCATTTTATTCAGAAGTAAATCGATATAATTTTTTTGTGAGTAAGAAAAAAGAGAGCAAATTTGAACATGAAGATTGTGGTGATTTTGAAGGTTAAAAAATACAATTGCGTCCAAAAGAAGATAAAATGGGCTCTAAGACAGAAGATGCTGTAAAAAGTTTTAAAGGTTGGCAAGAAGCGCTTTATCTTCTTGAAGATGAAACTGAAGCAGGTAAAAAAACAATTAAAGATGCTGAAAAAGATAAAGCAGATAGAGATAAAGAAAAGCCTGAAGATGTTATATTAAAATTCGATAAGGATGCTAAAAAGAAAACCTATCCAGCAGGAAAAATAAATGCACCAAAAACAGCTACTGTTGGAAAGGTAATAGAATATATTTTAGACATAGATATAGATAATAAAAATTACAAGTATAAAGATAAAGCCACTGAAGAAGACAAAAAGAATATCCGATGGTCTTTCTATGTTCAAGGAGAAGCTAAAACAAGTAAAGAGAGTACTTATATTACAGATAAAAGTAAATCAGGTTTATACACATACGCCAAAACCGAAGTTGTAGATAATAAAATTAACCATAATTTTTGATAAAGCACTAAAAGGAAAAAAAGTACAAATAAAACCATTTAGAGGCACACCAGATCTTAGCACAAAACCAGATTTTGTACGCACAACTACAATTAAAGAACCATCGACACCAAAAATAACGATTAGAGACACCGCTAAACTATACCTAAAAATAAAAGGTGATGATATAGAAACCACAGAAGAAGAAAGAGCCAATGGTGTTTTAAAGAGTGCTACTTTTAAAATAGAAACACCTGGTTTATTATTCCCTTTTCACACTATTCCACAAAATTACCCTGGAAATTACAAAACAAATAAATATAAAAATTATGACTATACTTTTCACGAAAAGAACGCTGCTACTTTTGGGGAAGCCTACAAAAAGACTTATTACAGTTGGTATAGGCCTTGAAGATATTGCCTATTATGAATGCTTCAATATGTCCTCCGATTATGAAATACAAACTAAAAGTTTTATGCATTTAGAGGATGAATCAACAACTATTAAAAGAAATCTAAAAATAAATACTACAGGCAAAATAACATCTTTAAAACCAGAAGTTACTATTTCTGAATAACAACATAATAGATATCAATTGACACCTAAAAGATTCAAGGTCTAGAATTTATAATTTTAAACCAAACTATAAATAAATGAAAGTAGCTCTGATTTTTAGAATAATGGTCTTAATTATTATAAAACAAATTAATTATAAAATATAAATGGTACAAAACACTTAAACGTTATAGCCAACTAGAAATTTTCGCCGCATTTATTGGTGCATTAGTAAAATGTGATTTTAAAGATATCAAAAGTGGTGGATCTTGTTATGAAGATGGCACTGCTTTTCCTAGTTTCAAACATAGCAATGGATTCTATACGTATGAAAAATCATCCATGAAAAAATTATAAAAGCAATGGAAATGTTTGGATTTACTGAAAGAATAAAAGGTAGTACAACTTATCTAAATACAGTTACCGGTCATACAAAAAAAGACACAGGAGATCTACACGATACTCATTTGCATTGTGGCGAACTTGTTATTAACGAAAAATAAGATATAACTATGAAAATCAAAATCGTTTTTTTATTACCCTTATTTTCGTTTCTTAATTGTAAGAACTTAGAAACTAATACTATTTTAAAAAAATCTATTACAAAAACAGAGAACACTAAATTTATTAAAGATAAATTAATAACTTCAGATACTATTTCTCTTTGGAGCGATTCAAAATTAGGTACAATTAATGTTTTAAAATATTTTCCGGAATTTTGGTCTTATCCCAGTATATGGAGCGATGATTATGAAGAGTCTGTCAAAAATGAATTTACAGAATCTCTTGAAAAATTAGGAGTGTCATTTAATTTAACTAAGACTGTTAAATCAGAAATAAATATTATTGATTTAGAGCTATTAATTAATAATGAAAACCTTGAAGAATTAAACAACACAATTACTATAGGTAATAACAACCTTTATAAATTGAATAAATCTTTTTGGGTTGGAATTTTTAATCAAGAATATGATAAACCAATAAACAATATTTCAAAAAGAGTAGATCTCGTAGTATTTGATCTTCAATTTAAAATTATAGACAAAACTAATATATTACTCGAAGGTAATGGTGATCAACACGCATTTATGAAATATTTTTATATTAATGATGGAGTACTAAATACTAGACTATTTTATGTTTACGATGGAGAATCTTCGGCATCTGAAATCTATAAATTTAAAATCAACGACGATGGGCAAATCGTAAACTTATGATTGAAAGTTTTGCCCCTAATAAGATCGGAGTGATATTTTAAATTTCAAAATTAATATATTTGAGATGTCAAATACAAGAAATGGGAACTATCCTAAAAGTTAGAAATCTCAAATAAGCTATAACCTGACTAAGAAAAAACTTAAAACAAAAATGGTGGTAAAAACTATTTGTTTTTCACCACCAATATTGACTATTCAAAAGTCATTATGCGCTCTTCTAAACTTTAGTTCAGATTATTTACTACTGGAGTATCAATTTGGTTTCCAGAATTAACTATAATCTCTACTTCTGAACAATTAGTCATATTAATAAATACTTTATCATCAGAAACACCTGTAGTATTACTAGCTAAATTAAAAACAGTATCTCCTTCTGAGAAACTAATCCATGCCGAAGTAACTCCTGGTGCTACCTCTAATAATTCAATTAAATTATTGTTTGAATCTAAGATTTGAAATGTAAAAGCGACAGTTCCGTTATTTGTTAGTTTAGATTTTGGATCTTGGTTACTACACGCTTGATTGGGTGCAACTGCACTAGCATCTATTGACCTTTCTTCCATAGTATCTTCTAACGAGTCTACAGTACAACTAGATACAGAAAATAATAAGCAAATTGCAAGTGATAATTTTAATAGGTAATTCATTTTAATTTAGGTTTAAAACGTAAAAAATATACGTCTGATTTGGGGCTGCAAAAGTATGCATTAAATCAATACAAAAAACACCAAAATAAAATAAAATTCATTAATCGTTTAAAAACATATTTAACCGTTAAAATACACTTTTTTGATCAAAATAATTACTTTAGTGTTGACTAAAATAATTCATAAAAGACAATAAATAATTAATAAAAAAAAGACGTTATTGATCTATACTCGAAGTAAATACACCATAAAAACATATCATTATACTCCTCCTTTAAGAAAGTGACATATCAACTGTAATTAACTACTCTTAAAAGACGCTATATTAAATTTTAGAACTTCAAACACCTAGATATAAATCCAATGTTAATCTAGAAAGCACTCAATGCTGTAATAAATTTAAACATTTTAAATTGCTCTTAAAATATTCATGTAAATTAAAAGAACATCAAGCTACATGTTCCTATAGTTAAAAAATAAGACTTTTAGAATTGACACTGATACTTGTCATCTTTAACAAGTAATATATATTAAAAGAAGGATTCGTTTTATGACACACGAGGTTATCACTTAAATAATAGACAAAATATCAACACCTTTTCTATGGCTTTAACGATAAACGTTGTATTATATTTTTTTTTGCGACTACTATCGTGCATAAATTTAAGAACGATGGAATAGATACCCTATACTATAAACACGATTATATCAGCTACTACAACAAAGTCTATAAGAGACCTACTAAGACAAGAATAACCAGTATAAATATAAATTGTTATAAGTTTCAAATTTTATTTTGGTACACCTATGGTAAAAATGGTGCACCTTATAGCACCCCTAGAAAGATGTATATTAATTAAATAGTAATTGTATTGAAATTGTATTTATAGCCCAATAAAAGCTGTAAAGTATAGTAAAATATAAGAAAACTATATAAAACAAAAAAGCCTCACTATTTCTAGTGAAGCTTTAAGTGAGCCCGACAGGATTCGAACCTGTGACCGCCTCCTTAGAAGGGAGGTGCTCTATCCAGCTGAGCTACGAGCCCGTAGCAATAAAAAAGTCGGGGTGGCAGGATTCGAACCTGCGGCCTCCACGTCCCAAACGTGGCGCGATAACCGGGCTACGCTACACCCCGAATTGGTTATCTAAATATAATTTTTGAAAAATTATAGCGGAGAGACAGGGATTCGAACCCTGGGTAAGTTTTAACACCTACGACGATTTAGCAAACCGTTCCTTTCGGCCACTCAGGCACCTCTCCGATAATATAATGAACTTAGCATGTTATTGCGGGTGCAAATTTAGGATACTTTATTAAATATCACAACCTTTTTTATACTTTTTTTTAAATTTTATTCAGGATATTCAATTCTCAAATGGTAAATATTTGCAAGCTTGCGCTTTAGCACTTTTTTTATGGATTCAATTTCTTTAAAAGTTATGTCTGCATTTAAAAATTGGCCATCATCTTTCTGTTTATTTATAATATTTTCGACAAAATTGTCAATTTTACTAGAGGTTGGCTCCTTTAAACTCTTTGATGCAGCTTCTACACTATCACACATCATTAGGATTGCTGTTTCTTTGCTAAATGGTTTTGGCCCCGGATAAGTAAAGTCATTAATATCAACATCCTCGTTATTCGCCTTTTCTTTCATATAAAAATAATAGACCTGACTTGTACCATGATGTGTTCTTATAAAATCTATGACCCGATCAGGTAAATTATACTTCTTAGCCACTTCTATCCCATCAATAACATGGTTTATTATAATCTTAGCACTTTCCTTTGGTGATAATTCGTCATGACCATTAATACCTGACGATTGATTTTCTGTAAAAAAAGTTGGTGACTTCATTTTTCCTATATCATGATACAAAGCCCCTACTCTAACTAACATCGCATTCGCATTTATTTCATTAGCTGAAGCCTCTGCTAAATTCGCTACGTTTAAGGAATGATGGAAAGTTCCGGGAGCTTTATTAGATAACTCCTTTAATAATTTAGAATTAGTGTCAGACAGCTCCAATAGCGAAACATCCGAAACTAACCCAAACAGTTTCTCATAAACATATATCAGAGGCTGTACAAATAATGTCGCTAATCCACATAATACAAATAGACCAAATGTTTCCCATTTCAAATTATCAATACTTGCTTCGTGAATTACAAAAAACGCAAAATAAGCGATGATATACACTAAAGTAATCTGTCCTACCGAAATAAATAAATTAGCACGCTTATATAGCTCAGAAACGGTCAAAATAGTAACAATACCTGCTATAATTTGAAGGAACATATATTCATAACTATTAGGAACAATTGATCCTAACAATAGTACTGTGATGACATGTGTAAATAATCCTAATCTTGCATCAAAAAAAGCTTTCAATACTAAAGGTAAAATTGCTATTGGTACCAAATAAACATATTCAGGATTATAGTCAACTACTAAAGTTGTTAATAATACCATGATTAACACATTAAAAAAGACAAAAGTCACTTTAGTATTATTTTTATAGATATCTAATCTATATTTTCTAATAAATAATAATAACATCAAAAGAGCTAAAGCCACTAATAAAGTATAAGCGAAAACGATCCATTTATAATTTGATTTACTCCATATTTGTGACTCGTATTCCTTTGATAAAGAAGCTAAAATTTGATATTTAGAGTCATTTACAATTTCCCCTTTGGAAATGATTAAGGTACCTTTATCCACGACACCTCTATTCTTAGAAATTTTATCTAAAGCTTCTTTTAAAACATTTTCAGACAACGCTCTATTGTAAGTTAAATCGGCCTGTATAATATCAAAAAAAAGTGCTGTAAGCTTATTAGAATACTTTTCTAGCATTGTACTTTTTAACTCACTATCTACCTGTTTCTTAATAGTACCAATCTTCTGAATATTAGAATACTGAGTGGTCCTTTTTTCAACATTATCTACAAGAAGAACAACCTTATCATCATCCTTTAAACTGACATCTTCACTTAAAATACCATATTGATAGAAACCATTTAATATTTTACTCCCTTTATTCTTTAATTTTTTATAACTTCTTAAAGTATCACTAAAAACTTTACTAAAAGACGCTTCAAAATCATATTTGACCTTTTCTTTAACTTTTGGTTGGCTATTAAAAAAATAGGAAGTTTGAGAAGCTATTATAGCTTTTTCATTTAATATTTCAGCATTAGATTTTTGTATCGCAAAATTAAATGGCGCATAAAGATTTTCTGTCTGCCAAGGTTTTCCCTTTTCAAAATTATACTTAAATCGCCCACTTTTAGGAAAAATAAAAACGATTAAAAAGGTCGTTATTATAAACAGTATAATTTTATAAAATTGTGAATGGTTTTTATAAAGGGCATTAATATGGTCTTTCATACTTAAAACTCGTGTTTTTCAAATGTAACAATTTATAATATTACAATTAACTTATAATATCCTGATTAGGCTAAAATTTTCTAAAAAAATTAGTAATTTCGTCATATTTATAAATAATAGATATTATGAGCAAAGAAGTCGTTATTGTCTCCGCAGCAAGAACACCAATTGGTAGTTTTTTAGGTGCATTAAGTACCATACCTGCTACAAAGTTAGGTGCTATTGCTATTAAAGGAGCCTTAGATAAAATAAATTTAGATCCAAAATTAGTACAAGAAGTATTAATGGGTAATGTTGTGCAGGCTGGAACTGGTCAAGCACCAGCTAGGCAAGCTGCTATATATGCTGGAATACCAGACTCAGTACCCTGTACTACTATTAATAAAGTATGTGCTTCTGGTATGAAAACAGTGATGCAAGCTGCTCAAAGTATTGCTTTGGGTGATGCTGACATTATTGTTGCTGGAGGAATGGAAAATATGAGTATGATTCCTCATTATTTATATGCAAGAACAGGTACTAAATTTGGACCGACATCGCTTATAGATGGTATGCAAAAAGATGGATTAGTTGATGCTTACGACCAAAATGCAATGGGGGTTTGTGCTGACGACTGTGCTAAAGAGTATGATTTTTCTAGAGAAGATCAAGATGCTTATGCCATCCAAAGTTATAACAGATCTTCAGCAGCATGGGAAGCTGGGAAATTTGACAATGAAGTTGTTCCTGTTGAAGTACCACAAAGACGTGGAGAACCTATAATAGTTAGTAAGGATGAAGAATTTACTAATGTAAAAATGGAAAAAATACCTGCATTACGTCCTGCCTTTTCAAAAGATGGAACAGTAACTGCTGCTAATGCATCCACGATTAATGATGGCGCTGGAGCAATGGTATTAATGAGTGCTGAGAAAGCTAAAGAATTAGGATTAAAACCTCTTGCAACTATAAAAGGGTATGCTGATGCTGCACAAGCACCAAAATGGTTTACAACAGCACCTTCTAAAGCGTTACCAAAAGCGATTGATAAAGCAGGAATTACTTTAAAAGATGTTGAGTTTTTTGAATTTAACGAAGCTTTTGCTGTGGTTGGATTAGCTAACATGAAAATATTAGGTTTAAATGATTCTAACGTTAATGTAAATGGTGGTGCCGTATCATTAGGTCATCCACTTGGATGCTCTGGTGTAAGAATACTAATCACATTACTTAATGTATTAGAACAGAATAATGCAAAAATTGGAGCTGCAACCATATGTAATGGTGGTGGTGGTGCCTCTGCTGTAATTATAGAACGTCACTAAAATCAAGTAATGCAGTTCGGAATTTGTAATTTAAGTAGTATTCCTTTAAGACTTGAAACCTCTGATACTAGCGAGTTAGTCTCGCAAGTGTTGTACGGAGAAACATTCAAAGTTTTAGAGCAACGTAAACAGTGGAGTAAAATAAGATTAGCTTTTGATAAATATGAAGGTTGGATAGATAACAAACAATACCTTGAAATTACTGAAGAAAACTATGCTTTAATACAACAAGAACCACTTAAATTATCTTCGGATTTAGTTGAATTTGTTCAAGATGAAAATAATCAGTTAAATACAATCATTTTAGGCTCTACATTAAATGGATTGGAACTATTAAACCATTCTTTTGATGGTTTGTTTTCAAACATAAAGCATCCCAAATCTGAAATAATTGCTACTGCGTTTAAATACCTTAACACACCTTACTTGTGGGGTGGTAAAACACCTTTTGGTATTGATTGTAGTGGATTTACACAAATGGTTTATAAACTCAATGGTTTTAAACTTTTAAGAGATGCCTCTCAACAAGCAACACAAGGTGAAGCTTTGAGTTTTATTGAAGAAAGTGAGCCTGGAGATTTAGCTTTTTTTGATAATTCTGAAGGAAATATCATTCATGTTGGAATTATCATGCAAGATAACTATATTATTCACGCCCATGGAAAGGTTAGAATTGATCGATTAGACCACACCGGAATTTACAACGCGGACAAAGGAGTACATACACACAAACTCAGAGTCATTAAAAAGATTATATAACAAAAAAACCTTCATTTCTGAAGGTTTTTTTTGTTATAAACTTGTGTGTTTATTTATTCTTTTCTTTCTCTTAAAGCTTTAGCCTTACTCTCTTCACCAATCGCACTATATAAATTAGATAAAGTATCAATAATTTTGTTGTCAGGCGCTAATTCTACAACCTGTTCTAAATAAGGAATGGCTTCGTTATATATTGAAATTCTCTTAGCCTTAAGCTCATCATATTTTCTATTATCAGAAGCTGATGTTGTTAAACTATTCATTTTATCAATAATACTTTGTTCATCAGCTAAAATTAAAACAGCCAGATTTGTTAAGGTATTAGCATTTTCTGGGTCAATTTCTAATGACTTAATATAATATGATTTAGCTTTTTCAGGATCACCAGAATCTGTAGCTAATACAGCTAAGTTATAAAGTAATTCAGAATTTTTTGGATCATTAATTAATGCTTGACTTATCAATTCTTCATACCTAGCAGTGTTTCCTAACTTATACTGAAGGTTCGCTTCTGTTACTAATAAATTAGAATCCTCAGGATTAGCTTCTCTAGCCTTTTTCATCGCAGCTAAAGCTTTGTCATTCTCTCCTTTATTTGCATAAATAATCACAATATTTTTAGTGATTTCACCCTGTCTAGATTCCGTTAGTCTTTCACCTGGATTTGTATGTGTTTTTAATCTAACATAATTATCTCTTACGTTTTTATTTAAAACCTCCACTTTACCATCTGAATTAGTCGCAAAATATTCAGTCTCTACTCCTGTATAATTTAATTCATCAAGCAATACATAATATTTCAAAGCAGCATCCATGTCTTGAGCACTTAGTGCACTTACAGCAGCATAATACAAGTATGAAGGATCTTCTTTATTAACATTATAAAGATTCTCAAAACCTACGGCAGCCTTAGAAAAATCTTTTGACGTATAGGCATCATTAGCCTTTGTTAATAAATCATTTTCTATAGAACGTTTTAATTTAGAACCTTCAACAGAATTACCTGACAATTTACCTAAAGACTCAACAGCTTTAGTGACATCTTCGTTTGATCCTGTTCCATTAGCAAAAAAAGCATTTGCTGTTGCTAAATAATATTTATCTTTTAACTTACTATCCATAGAACCTTCCATAGACTCCAGTTGACTTACTAAAGTTTTCGCTTCAGCATAATTACTATTTTTTACAGCTTTTTCTAAAGCTTTTATTTCTTTTTTCTGTGCAAAAGAGCCAGCAGATACAAGTAATGCTATCGCAAGAATTAATTGTTTTTTCATTATTCGTTATTTTAATTTATTGTTATTTATTCTTCTTCTTCTTCTGTAATATCAATAGTTGTGCCAGCTTCTGTATCTGTAGTGTTTTCAAGATCTTCAAGAGTTTCATCAAGCTCCTCATTCTCGTCTTTCATTACTTTAGCAACTGCTGCTATTGAGTCTTTACCTTTTAGGTTAATTAATTTAACTCCTTGAGTTGCTCTTCCCATAGTACGTAGACTTTCTACTGCCATTCTAATCGCAATACCCGATTTGTTAATTATCATTAAATCATCAGTATCTGTTACCGTTTTGATAGACACTAAATCCCCAGTTTTTTCGGAAATTGAAATTGTTTTAACTCCTTTCCCTCCTCTGTTTGTTATTCTATAAACTGCTTCTCCATCTTCTGGATCATCAATATAAGTACGTTTACCATACCCATTTTCAGACACTACAAGTACTGTTTCCTCCTGTGGATTTTCAACAATCACCATACCAATAGCTTCATCTTTTGGATGCGATAAAGTAATACCTCTAACTCCTGAAGCATTACGTCCCATTGGTCTCGTTTTTGCTTCTTCAAATCTAATAGCTTTACCTGATTTAAGTGCTATCATAATTTGACTATTACCAGTCGTTAATTTAGCCTCTAATAATTCGTCATCATCCTTAATAGTAATGGCGTTAATACCATTAGTTCTTGGTCTAGAATATTGCTCTAAAGAAGTCTTTTTAACTTGACCCTTTTTAGTTGCCATAATCACATAATGACTATTAATATATGCTTCGTCTTTTAAATCTTGAGTACAAATAAACGCCATTACTTTATCGTCTTGCTCAATATTTATAAGGTTTTGGATTGCTCTACCTTTAGACGTTTTACTTCCTTCAGGGATTTCATAAACACGCATCCAAAAACATTTACCTTTTTGAGTAAAGAATAACATATACTGGTGGTTAGTACCAACAAATAAATGTTCTAAGAAATCTTCATTTCTAGTCGTTGACGCTTTTTGACCAACCCCTCCTCTATTTTGTGTTTTATATTCTGTTAAAGATGTACGTTTAATATAACCTGCGTGAGAAATAGTAATCACTACTTGCGCATCAGGAATCATATCTTCAATGCTTAAATCTCCACCGGCATACTCAATTACAGAGCGACGCTCATCACCATATTTATCTTTAACGACTTGCAACTCGTCCTTAATAATAGTCATTCTTCTCTCTTTGTTCGCAAGAATGTCTTTAAGGTCTATAATCGTTTTCATAATCTCTTCATACTCCGCACGCAATTTGTCTTGTTCCAGGCCTGTTAATTGGCGCAGACGCATTTCGACAATTGCTTTGGCTTGTATTTCTGAAAGCTCAAAACGTTTAATCAAGTTAGCTCGAGCTTCATCGGCATTATTAGAGGCTCTAATAATAGCAATAACTTCATCTATATTATCTGATGCTATAATTAAACCTTCTAAAATATGTGCTCTTTCTTCAGCTTTACGTAACTCATAAGTTGTACGTCTAACCACTACATCATGTCTATGCTCAACAAAATAATGAATCAATTCTTTTAGATTCAACAATTGTGGTCTACCATTAACTAATGCAATATTATTAACACTAAATGACGATTGCAAAGCCGTATACTTATACAGTTTATTAAGGACAATGTTTGGTATAGCATCACGTTTTAAGATGTATACAATACGCATTCCATTTCTATCAGATTCATCTCTAATAGTAGAAATACCTTCCAGCTTTTTATCATTAACTAAGTCAGCAGTCTTTTTAATCATGTCTGCCTTATTGACTTGATACGGAATCTCAGTTACAATAACACATTCACGTCCTTGCACTTCTTCAATA
Organism: Olleya sp. HaHaR_3_96; assembly: GCF_019278545.1. NCBI lineage: Bacteria > Pseudomonadati > Bacteroidota > Flavobacteriia > Flavobacteriales > Flavobacteriaceae > Olleya > Olleya sp. HaHaR_3_96. The sequence goes on along the minus strand of NZ_CP058987.1, from coordinate 2,667,890 downwards.
ATAGCTTTGGCACGCATTACAATACGTCCTCTACCTGTATGAAAAGCTTCTTTTACACCATCATAACCATATATTGTTCCTCCTGTAGGAAAATCTGGCGCTTTAATATGTGTAATTAACTCGTCTATTTCAATATCATTGTTTTCAATATAAGCAATAGTACCATCTACAACTTCCGTTAAATTGTGTGGCGGCATGTTTGTTGCCATACCTACCGCAATTCCTGACGCACCATTAACTAAAAGACCAGGTATACGTGTTGGTAAAACCGTTGGTTCTTCTAAAGTATCATCAAAGTTTAATTTATGATCTACTGTTTCTTTGTCAATATCTGCCAACATGTCTTCAGATATCTTACGCATACGTGCTTCTGTATAACGCATTGCAGCTGGACTATCTCCATCTACAGACCCAAAGTTACCTTGACCATCTACTAACATATAACGTAAACTCCATTCTTGAGCCATACGTACCATTGCGTCGTAAACTGATGTATCACCATGTGGGTGATACTTTCCTAAAACTTCCCCAACTATTCTTGCCGACTTTTTATGTGCTCCGGTTGCTCTAACACCCAGTTCATGCATACCAAATAAAACACGTCTATGCACAGGTTTTAACCCGTCCCTAACGTCTGGTAATGCACGTGACACAATGACTGACATTGAATAATCAATGTAAGCCGATTTCATTTCATCTTCAATATTAATTGGAATGACCTTCTCTCCTTCTGCCATATATAAATTTAATTAGTTTTATTCATTATTTCAAAACACGCTAATATAAAACTTTCATTAGTAACGGTACGCCTTTTACCTCTATTTTTTGATGTTTTTTATTAACAATTTAATTCTCTTTTTTAGTTGATAACTCAATTGTGGTTTATTTTGAAAAAATATGTACTTTCAAGCTTTAAACAATTAACATATTATTTAAGGTATAGTTTTTGCCATTACTAATTATGTTTACTATTTTTAAAGCTGAAAGGAACAAATATATGGATGATAATTTTTCACCAAGAGTAAAAGACGTCATTGCTTATAGTAAGGAAGAAGCATTACGCTTAGGACATGACTTTATAGGCACTGAACACTTAATGCTTGGTTTATTAAGAGACGGGAACGGAAAAGCAATTAATATTTTAAATGCGTTGGACATTGATTTAAATCATTTAAGGCGAAAGGTTGAAATACTAAGTCCTGCTAATCCTAATACCACAATTACTTCTAACGAAAAGAAAAATCTGCACTTAACACGTCAAGCAGAGCGTGCGCTAAAAACAACTTTTCTAGAAGCTAAACTGTTTCAAAGTACATCAATTAATACTGCACACTTATTATTATGTATACTTAGAAACGAAAACGACCCTACAACAAAGCTTTTAAATAAGCTTAAAGTAGATTATGATAACGTTAAAGAACAATTTAAGTCTATGATAACAAACGACGATAACTTCGAAGATATAACTGGAGCGCCTAAAGCGGAGTCATTTCAGGATGATTCCTCTGCAGAAGACTCTGGTTCTAAAGACATATTTAATACGCCTGGAGGAACTAAAGGGAACAAAAAATCTAAAACACCAGTTTTAGATAATTTTGGACGCGATTTGACAGCTATGGCTGAAGAAGGAAAATTAGATCCAGTAGTAGGACGAGAAAAAGAAATTGAGCGTGTGTCTCAAATTTTATCACGTCGTAAAAAGAACAACCCATTATTGATTGGTGAACCTGGTGTTGGTAAATCTGCAATTGCTGAAGGACTAGCCAACAGAATTGTAAGCAAAAAAGTATCCCGTATATTATTTAATAAACGTGTCGTTACTTTAGATTTAGCAAGTTTAGTCGCAGGAACAAAATACAGAGGGCAGTTTGAAGAGCGCATGAAAGCGGTTATGAATGAGCTTGAAAAGAATGACGATGTGATTCTTTTTATAGATGAGATTCACACGATTGTTGGTGCTGGAGGAGCAACGGGAAGTTTAGACGCCTCTAACATGTTTAAACCCGCCTTAGCAAGAGGAGAGATTCAATGTATTGGAGCAACTACCTTAGATGAATACAGACAATATATAGAAAAGGATGGCGCGTTAGAAAGACGTTTCCAAAAGGTTATTGTTGAACCAACAAGTGTCGATGAAACCATTGAAATCCTTAATAATATTAAAGGCAAATACGAAGAACACCATAATGTTGTGTATACAGATGAAGCTATTGAAGCTTGCGTTAAACTAACTAATCGTTATATGACAGAACGTTTTCTTCCAGACAAAGCTATTGATGCTTTAGACGAAGCTGGTTCTAGAGTACATATTACTAATATTAGCGTACCAAAACAAATCATAGAGTTAGAGAAAAAGTTAGAAGACGTTAGAGAAACGAAAAATTCTGTAGTTAAAAAACAGAAATACGAAGAAGCTGCACGTTTACGTGATGATGAAAAGCGTTTAGAAAAAGAGTTAGATATCGCACAAGAAAAGTGGGAAGAAGACACCAAATTACATAAAGAAATTGTTAGCGAGGATAATGTTGCTGATGTAGTGAGTATGATGACGGGGATACCTGTAAATCGTATTGCTCAAAAAGAAAGTAACAAACTTGCAGAACTACCTAATCTTATAAAAGGAAAAGTAATTGGTCAAGACGAAGCTGTTGCCAAAGTAGTGAAAGCTATTCAACGTAACCGTGCTGGCCTTAAAGATCCTAATAAACCAATTGGGTCATTTATCTTTTTAGGTCAAACAGGTGTCGGTAAAACACAGTTAGCCAAAGTGTTATCAAATCAATTATTTGATAGCGAAGAAGCTATGATCAGAATTGATATGAGTGAATACATGGAAAAATTTGCTATTTCAAGATTAGTAGGTGCACCTCCAGGATACGTAGGTTATGAAGAAGGAGGCCAATTAACAGAGAAAGTCCGTCGTAAACCTTACGCTGTAATTCTTTTAGATGAAATTGAAAAAGCCCATCCTGATGTATTTAATATGCTACTTCAAGTATTGGATGACGGTTATTTAACGGATAGTTTAGGTCGTAAAATCGATTTTAGAAATACGATTATTATAATGACCTCTAATATTGGAGCCAGAAAATTAAAAGATTTTGGTACTGGAATTGGTTTTGGAACAGCTTCTCAAAAATCTCAAGAAGATGCCAACGCAAAAAGTGTTATTGAAAATGCACTTAAAAAGTCATTTGCTCCTGAATTTTTAAATAGAATTGATGATGTCGTTGTATTTAATGCGCTTGAAAAAGAAGACATTAACAAAATTATTGATATCGAGTTAGACAAACTTCTAAAGCGTATTGATGGTTTAGGTTACAAGCTTAAATTAACAGAAGCTGCTAAAGATTTTATTGCAGAGAAGGGATTTGACAAACAATACGGTGCGCGTCCTTTAAAACGTGCTATTCAAAAGTATGTTGAAGACGCTTTAGCTGAAGAAATTATTACAGCAAAATTACAAGAAGGCGATAAAATAGTCATGGATTTAGATACAAAAACTGATGAAATCACTATTGAAATAGAAAAAGCAGAAAAACCTGCTGAATCTTAAAATTAGAGATATATTTGCAAATCAAAAAAAGCTTCACTAACTTAAGTGAAGCTTTTTTAATTTGTCAAAAATGTATACAAAAACGAAACTATCCTTTTGTTCCCTTTTGGTTTCTGGTAATATAATAATTGCAGAAATAGATGAAGGTATTACCCTTAACAAAGCACTATCGGATGCTATAATATATTTTGCCTCTCTTGCTTTTAAAGGCATGCCTTTTGTTTATATTACTAACAGAATACACTCCTATTCCGTAGATCCAATAATTTACAAGGATGTTTCTCAAGTAAAAACCTTACAAGGCTTTGCTGTCGTATCTCAAACGCAATCCGGAAAAAACGCAGAAATTGAACGCTTATTTTTAAACAAACCTTTTGAAATTTTCACGGATATAGAAGACGCAAAAACATGGGCTTCAAAAATTATCAAAGAAAATTCTAATAATAAATTATAATAAGACTGACATTCCATTGTTAAACAAAGCAACAATAAAGTGCTAATCTCCCCTTTTACAAGTATCCTTAAAAAAAAACAGATTTAAAACAACTCATCACTATCAATACCTAGTGTATTAATAAAATCTATCGATGCTTGAATACTATTATGTAAAATCTCGTCCTCATTAATAAAAGGAACAACCTCACGATAGGTAGATAAAAATTGTTCAACAAAATCACTAGATTTTAAAGGTCCTCTAAAAGCTAATGCTTGAGAAGCATTTAACAATTCGATAGCCAATACGCGCTCAACATTATTAATCAAAGTATAAGCTTGCGTCGCTGCATTAGCCCCCATACTAACATGATCTTCCTGACCATTACTAGAGACTATAGAATCAACCGAAGCAGGAGTTGCTAATTGCTTATTAGCACTAACAATACTTGCTGCTGTGTATTGCGGAATCATAAAACCAGAATTTAAACCTGGATTATCAACTAAAAAAGCAGGTAAACCTCTAAGTCCCGACACTAACTGAAACACACGTCTTTCAGATATATTACCTAATTCCGCCATAGCAATTTTCAAATAATCTAAAGCCAATGCTAATGGTTGTCCATGGAAATTACCACCGGAAATAATCTCATCATCTTTAGCAAAAATATTAGGATTATCAGTCACCGAATTAATTTCTGTAGTAAACGTTTTCTCTACAAAAGCTAAAGTATCCTTAGTAGCACCATGTACTTGCGGTATGCATCTAAAACTATAAGGATCTTGTACGTGTTGCTTTTCTTGGGTAATTATTTCGCTTCCTTCTAAAAAATCACGAACACGCTGTGCTGTTTTTAACTGACCATTATGCGGTCTAACTAAATGTATTAATTCATTAAAAGGCTCGATTCTACCATCAAAAGCATCAATAGAGACACTACCGATTAAGTCTGCTAAATAAGATAATTTATAAGATTTTAATAATAAAAAAGTCCCGTAGGCACTCATAAACTGAGTCCCATTTAATAACGCTAAGCCCTCTTTAGACAATAAGGTGATTGGTTCCCAATTAAAATGTTTTAAAACGACCTCCGCTTCTACCACTTCCCCATTAAAACTGACTTTCCCTTTACCTATTAAAGGTAGCGACATATGCGCCAAAGGTGCCAAATCTCCCGAGGCTCCCAAAGAGCCTTGTGTATAAACTAATGGTAAAACATCATGATTATAAAAATCTATTAAACGCATCACCGTTTGCAACTGTACACCTGAGTGTCCATAACTTAACGATTGTATTTTTAATAACAACATTAATTTAACAATCGATTCAGGCACTAAATCTCCAGTCCCACAAGCATGAGACATCATAAGATTTTCTTGAAGTTTTGTTAAATTTTCACTACTAATCTTAACATTATACAACGATCCAAAACCCGTATTTATACCATAAATAGGTCTAGATACAGAAGTCATTTTCTTATCTAAATACGCCCTACAGTCTTCTATTTTTGTGATAGATTCTGCAGATAACGTTAGTATTTTCTGTTCTAAAATTATTGATTGTATAGTAGCCAAATCTAATGGCGTTGAAGATATAATGTGTGTTGTATTCATTGTCTTATTTTAACTATTCAAAAGTCATCAATACTATAATAATATGCAAGGAATTGTTAATAATTAAAAAAAAACTTTATATCCCTAATAATTCTCTATATTTTTGAATGAAATTAAAACTATAATAATGAAAAAACTATTAGTTTGTTTAGCAGCTTTATCAATTGTTGCTTGCAAAAAAGAAGAACCTAAGCCAAAAGATTACGCTACTTTTTCTGGTAAGATAGAAAATAAAAACAGTGATTCTTTATTTGTTTATCAAGGTAGAGACTTTAAAAAGACTATTAAAGTTAATGAAGATGGAACATTTAGTGATACTTTAAAAGTTAAATCTGGTGTTTACGGAATATATGATGGTAAAGAGCAGACTACTATTTTTTTAGCAAACGACATGGATTTAAAAATGACTTTAGATACTAAAACATTTAAAGAATCGATTGTTGTGAATGGAAAAGGTGCAGAAAAAACAAATTTTTTAATTGAAAAATTAAAATTTGAAAATAATTTAGTTGATACAGAAGCTTTAAAAAATTTAGACGAAGCTGGTTTAGAGACCAAAATGAAAAGTTTAGAAACTGAAATGCTTGCGTTTTATGATAAGAATGCAGCCATAGACTCTACGCTTATTGCGGATTATAAAAAACAAGTTCCTCAAATGCTTTCTGGGTTAAAAGGCTACATTTTAAGTGGTATTAAATTAAAACAAGAATTACCAGCAGGAACAGTATCTCCTACTTTTGATAATTACGAAAATTACAAAGGTGGTACTGTATCTTTATCAGACTTAAAAGGTAAGTACGTTTATATTGATGTTTGGGCAACTTGGTGTGGTCCTTGTATTGGAGAAATTCCTTCATTACAATCATTAGAAAAAGATTACGAAGGTAAAAACATTGCTTTTGTTAGTATATCTACAGATGATGGAAGAGGCTACAGAGCAGGAAGCAAAGAAGCATCTTTTAATTTAGCTAAAGAAGGTTGGAAAAAAATGATTGCTGAAAAGCAAATGAGTGGTATCCAATTATTTTCTGACAAAGCCTTTCAATCTGATTTTGTAACAGGTTACAAAATCAACTCTATTCCTAGATTTATCTTAATTGATCCAAATGGAAATATTGTTAACGCAGATGCCCCTAGACCATCTTACTCAAAAATCAAAGACTACTTAAGTTCTTTTGGAATCTAAAAAACTTTAAAATAAAGTATAAAAAAAGCGAACTGAATAGTTCGCTTTTTTTATACTTTATAATAGTTAATTTTTAGGAGCTTCAGTATCTCCGTTTTCTGGTTCCGGTTGCTCCGGTTGTTTGAACAAATCCAAATACGCCAAAGGTATACCTTCAATAACATGACTAGCAATAAAACTTTGATATCCTAAATCTTCGATAAGTAAGTCGGCAGATTTACCATGCAAATACACTCCAAATAATGTTGCCGCTAAAGTGTCATACCCCTGTGCTATTAACCCTGTAATTATTCCTGTTAGTACATCTCCTGTTCCTGCTGTTGCTAAACCAGGATTTCCTGTAGAATTAACATATAATTTATCTTCAAAAACCGTAATTGTATTCGCGCCTTTGATAACAACAATACACTTATACTTTTTTGAAAATGCTTTCGTTTTTTTAAGTTTATCAAAATCATCTTTCCACTTCCCTACTAAACCTTCTAACTCTTTTGGATGTGGTGTTAACACTGTATTTTCTGGTAATAATTTTAGTAATGCTTTCTTTTTAGAAAGGATATTAATTCCATCAGCATCAATAACTAAAGGCGTTGTGTTTGTTTTCAAAAAGGTTTCAAAAGCACTACTTGTTTTTGTGTCGGTTCCCACACCTACTCCAAATGCAATAACATCAGGTTTAATATCAAATTTAATATCGGTAATTTTTTCTTCTTCAGTATCCGTAATAACCATTGCTTCCGGAAAACCTGATTGTAAAGGGATATAACCACATTTAGGCGTAAAAGCGGTCACTTTTCCTGCTCCAATAGATAGTGCTCCATGACTCGCCAAAGTAACAGCACCTATCTTTCCATAGCTTCCTCCGATGACTAAAGCATGACCAAAATCACCTTTATTACTATATTTTTCTCTTGGTTTGTATAATGGTAAGACTTCATTTTTACCAATCAATTCGGCTTCAGTTGGTGTTACATGTAAATATTCAGGATCAATACCTATATCCAAAACTTCCCATTGCACAGTATACTTCGCCGTTTCTGGTAAAAAGAACACTAATTTAGGGGTTTGAAAACTCAATGTATATCCCGCATTTACCACACACTCTGCATCCTCCGGCGCAGCACTAGTACTCAATCCAGAAGGCAAATCTATAGATAATACAAACGCCTTAGTGTCTCTAAAATGACAAAATAAATTCTTAACCCAACCTTCAATAGCTCTATTTAGACCAATACCTAAAATAGCATCTACTATAATATCTTTTTCATCTATTACTGGAAAATCACTACTCTCACTTAATAAAACTGGCCAATCTTTAGTGGTGTTTTTTATACGATCATAATTCAATAAAAAATCTTTTGATCGTGTTGTACTATAATTGACAATATAAGTCTTAACATTATAACCATGCGTTACCAAATGTCTAGCGACTACCAAACCATCTCCTCCATTATTACCAATACCACAAAACACATGGATTGGAACTTGTGCGCCTTGCATACGCATATGCAACCAATTAAAGATTTGTATACCTGCACGCTCCATTAAATCCGTAGATGTAATACCTTGTTTTTTAGCAGTTAATGCATCACCTTCATAAATTTGTTCTTTCGAAAATATTTTCATTTTAATAATATATTGGCTATTAATTATCAATCTCGCAAAAATTGATGTATTGTTTTTTTGATAACAGTAAATGTAATACATTTGACAGGTATAGATGCATAAAATGAAAAAAAGACATACTATTTTTAGCGTAATCATGACCATTACCCTTTTGGGTTAACAACTATATATTCCTTCCGTTTAGGTAGTTTTTCAACTACAATTTCTATCATAAAATAAATTAAAATGAAAGTATTAAAATTTGGTGGAACCTCTGTTGGTTCAGTACAAAACATAAAAAAAGTTATAGCCATTCTTCAAAAAGAATCTCTTACTAGTCCAATCGTTTGTGTTGTTTCCGCAGTTGGTGGTGTCACAGACAAATTACTTCAAGCAGGAGCATTAGCTAAGCAAAAAGACAAGTCTTATCTAACGGTTTTGGATAAAATTAAAAGCATTCACTATAAAGTTATTGAAGGATTAACCTCAGAGTCTAAAGCTATTATTACTGAAGTTGATCAAAAATTTGAAGCCCTTAATCAATTACTCAATGGTATTTTTTTAATTAACGAATTGTCACCTAAAACATCAGATAAGCTAGTGAGTTACGGAGAGATACTATCCTCTTTTATCATTGCAAAAACTATGGAAGGCATGGGATTAAATGCATTTCTAAAAAATAGTCAAGACCTAATTGTAACCAATTCTAACTTTACTAAAGCGGAAGTTAACTATGACATTACAAATAAAAATATAATTGACTACTTTAATAAAGCGAATCAGCAAATAACAGTATTACCTGGTTTTGTGTCCAAATCTCAAGCTGGCGAAATCACAACATTAGGTCGCGGAGGTTCAGATTTTACGGCAGCCATAATAGCTGCAGCTTTAAAAGTAGAACAATTAGAAATTTGGACTGATGTTAGCGGGATGTACACTACTAATCCAAAACTAGTGAAACAAGCCTACCCAATAGCTAATTTATCGTATCAGGAAGCGATGGAATTATCACACTTTGGAGCAAAAGTATTATATCCTCCAACGGTACAACCTGTTTTAAACTTAGCGATCCCTATTCATATAAAAAACACGTTACATCCTGAAGCAGTAGGAACGGTTATTTCTAATCAGAAAAAGGAAAGCAATCTTACAGTTAAAGGCATTAGCCATATAGATAATGTCGCACTTTTAACATTAGAAGGTAGTGGAATGGTTGGTATTCCTGGATTTTCAAAACGTTTGTTTGAAACACTAGCTAACGAAAAAATTAATATCATTTTTATTACGCAGGCCTCTTCAGAGCATTCTATTTGTTTTGGAATAGATATTAGTAATGCTGAAAAAGCAGAAAACGCGATTAATCTAGCGTTCGAGTATGAGATTTCTTTACATAAAATCAACCCTATAATTGTAGAAAAAGGCCTATCCATTATTGCTTTAATTGGTGATAATATGAAAAGTCATCAAGGAATTAGCGGGAAATTATTTAGTACATTAGGAAAAAACAATATTAATGTTAGAGCAATCGCACAAGGGGCTTCAGAGAAAAACATCTCTGCAGTTATTAGCGAAAAAGATGTTAGCAAAGCATTAAACAGTTTGCATGAACGTTTCTTTGAGACTAATACTAAACAGCTCAATGTATTTATTACAGGAATTGGTAATGTTGGAGAAAAGTTAATTGATCAAATCCATCAACAACATAGTTTTTTAAAGAAAAACTTAAAATTAGACGTCAAAATAGTTGGAATGGCCAATTCCAAAAAAATGATATTTGATCAAAAAGGGATTGATTTAAATAATTGGACGGATCAGTTTCATCATGCAGAACCATCGAGTATAGAAGGTTTCTTCCAAAAAGTTATCAGCTTAAATTTAAGAAATAGCATCTTTGTAGATGTTACTGCAAATCATGATGTAGCTGCTGTTTATCAAAATTATTTAAAACAAAGTGTAGCGGTCGTTGCTTGTAACAAAATAGCATGTTCTGATAAATATATCAACTATAAAAACCTACAAGACTTATCACTTAAGTACAATGCTTCTTTTTTATACGAAACTAATGTTGGTGCAGGTTTACCTATCATAAATACCCTTAATAATTTAGTCGCTTCTGGAGACAAAGTGATTAGCATACAAGCTGTCTTATCTGGTAGTTTAAACTTTGTATTTAATAATTTTAGTGATAAAAAGAATTTCCACGACACTGTAAAACAAGCGCAATTTGAAGGTTATACAGAACCTGACCCTCGTATTGATTTAAGCGGAATTGATGTCGCTAGAAAAATATTAATTCTGGCACGTGAAAACGGAGTTCCAATGGAAATTGAAGATATTGTTAACGAGTCTTTTTTAACTAAAGCTAATTTAGACAGCACATCAGTCGATAATTTTTACGAGACACTAATTAATGACGAAGCCCATTTTCAAAAATTATACGCCTCTGCAAAAGCTAATAATTGTCAACTTAAATATGTTGCCGAATATAAAAACGGAAAAGCTAAGGTAGGCCTACAAGAAATACCTGAAGGTCATCCTTTTTATAACCTAGAAGGAAAAGATAATATAGTTATGTTTTACACACAGCGTTATCCAGAACAACCTTTAATTGTTAAAGGTGCTGGTGCAGGCGCAGATGTTACAGCTTCTGGCTTATTTGCAGATATTATAAGAATAGGTAATAGATAAGATGAAAGGGTAATGAATTATACTTAATTAGTCATGATTCACTTCTTATAAGAACATAAAATAAAAAAGATTATCGCTGTAGCGGAAATCAAAAAAGTAGTTTTAAATGAACGAAATCAAAATATTCTCGCCAGCAACAGTAGCCAACGTCTCCTGTGGATTTGATGTCCTAGGCTTTTGTCTAGATACTATTGGTGACGACATGGTGATTAGAAAAACCACTAAAAAAGGAATCAAAATCACTAAAATTGTTGGTGCAGACTTACCTTTTGAAGCTGACAAAAATGTAGCTAGCGTTTCGGCTTTAGCCTTATATAATCATGCAAAACCAGATTGTGGTTTCGAAATCGAAATTTATAAAAACATTAAACCTGGAAGTGGAATTGGAAGTAGTTCTGCTAGTGCTGCTGGAAGTGTTTTTGCTATTAATGAGTTATTAGGAAGACCTTATAACCAAACGGAATTAACTGATTTTGCTATGAAAGGGGAAGCGGTTGCCAGTGGATGCGAGCATGCAGATAACATCGCTCCTGCCCTATTTGGCGGGTTTACATTAGTCAAAAGCACGGTACCATTACAAGTATTACAATTGCCAACACCAGAAGATTTATACGTTACGATAATTCATCCACAGATAGAAATAAAAACGTCTGAAGCGCGCGCAATTTTACCTAAACAAATTCCATTACAAGACGCTATTACACAATGGTCCAATGTTGGAAGTTTGGTCCATGCTTTACATACTAGTGATTACGGTTTATTAAGTGATACCCTAATTGATGTTGTGGTAGAACCTTATAGAAGTCAATTGATACCACATTTTGATTCGGTTAAAACCGAAGTCATAAAAGCAGGTGCTTTAGGCGCTGGAATTTCAGGTTCTGGCCCTTCCATATTTGCCTTATCTAAAAGTAAAAAAACGGCTGAAGCTGTCGCTGAAGCAATGACAACAATTTATTCTAAAACACCGATTGCATTTAATACCTACGTCTCTAAAATAAATACCCAAGGGATGAAAATAGTAAGCCAATCGGAGTCATAAATCAGTCAACAAAAGGAATACGATTGTCTTTTTTAACAATGCGAAGACGCTCAAATAAAATTAAAGATCAAACACAAGTACAATGAATTATTATAGTCTTAACCACAAAGCACCAAACACTTCTTTTAAAGCGGCCGTTATAAAAGGATTAGCACCAGATAAAGGCTTGTACTTTCCTGAAAGCATAACACCTTTACCGGCTTCATTTTTTGAAAATATTGATAATTTAAGTTATAATGCTATCGCTTTTGAAGCACTACAACAATTTGTGTCTCCTGATATTCCAAAGGCTGTTTTAAAAACTATTATTGCAGAAACCCTATCGTTTGAATTTCCGATAGTAAAACTAAACGATAACATATCCATATTAGAGCTGTTTCATGGTCCAACCATGGCCTTTAAAGATGTTGGCGCCCGTTTTATGGCACGTTGTTTAGGCTACTTTAATAAAGACAACACCAACGAAGTCACTGTTTTAGTTGCCACTTCAGGCGATACTGGAGGTGCTGTTGCTAACGGTTTTTTAGGGGTTAAAGGCGTTAACGTTGTTATCTTATATCCTTCAGGAAAAGTCAGTGATATTCAAGAAAAACAACTAACCACCTTAGGTCAAAATATTAAAGCATTAGAAGTGGATGGTGTTTTTGACGACTGTCAAGACATGGTAAAACGTGCCTTTTTAGACGACACGTTAACCAGTAAAATGCAATTAACCTCTGCAAATTCGATAAACGTCGCACGTTGGTTACCACAACTATTGTATTTTATGTTTGCCTACAAGCAATTACATAACACACAAAAAGAACTTGTTTTTTCCGTACCAAGCGGTAATTTCGGTAATGTTTGTGCGGGTATGATGGCACAACAATTAGGGTTACCAATCAAACATTTTATAGCAGCTAACAATCAGAACAATGTGGTTACCAATTACTTAAAAACAGAAGATTATAACCCAAAACCATCAGTACAAACCATTAGTAATGCTATGGATGTAGGTAATCCAAGCAATTTTGTACGTATCCAGGAAATTTACAAAAACAACTTCAGCGACTTAAAAGAGAACCTATCCTCGTTTAGTTTTACTGACGAAGAGACAAAAGTGGCATTAAAAGAAATTTACGACAACTATAACTATGTTGCAGATCCACACGGAGCGGTTGGGTATTTAGGTTGTAAAGCTTATCTAAAAGACCATAAAAATGCGCATTGTGTATTTTTGGAAACTGCACATCCTACAAAATTTTTAGAGGTCGTGGAAGACGTAATTAAACAAAAACAAGCCTTACCGCCACAAATTGAAGCTGTCATGGATAAAACGAAGGTGGCTACAAAAATTAGTAACTACGATGGTTTGAAGTCTTTTTTGTTGAATGCCTAACCTGTAGTAAAACTTTAAAATCCTAGCTATATACGGGTGTCTTTTTAAAACATTGAACCTATAAAAAATTAGCCATACTATTGTAGTATCTTAGTACTCTTGATAGTAAACGTTACTTTTGTTAGCTCAATTTTATGAAAAGAGAACTCTATTTTCTACTGTTACTTATTGCTTTGTCTTACGCCTGCAAGCAAAAGACACCAACAATGACTAGTAGCCAAAATAAAGCTATTGATAGCTTTAAAGTATACACACACCCCAGTCGTCTTGATAATGACTACCTTCATTTTAATTCTCCTGATGCTATAAATACCATTGCAAACATCGAAAATGCTTACTTTAATGATTATAATAACACTGTAAGTAATTATTATGGTACGCAATGGTACTATTCTGTTGGACAACGTTTATATTCCTCTGATTCCTCTACTGTTTTTGAACACTACGCTTCAGAACAAAAGACTATCACTTTAGACAGTATGCATTGTACTATTTATGCTGTAAAAGCTTTAGAGTCTGGATTTGGAACAGCATTTGAAAACATAAAAAAACAACATACTAAAATTTGGTCTGACCACGAATTTGCAGGATGGAGTTTGGCCTATATTTTAACCAAATTTTATAATTGGGACGCGTATCTTTTTATCTCAAAACAGTCTTCAGAATATAAAGCCTGTTTACAAAACTTTAAAACAGATAAAACATATCATGTATGGAAACAGCCCAATATTGCAATAAAAAACGTTTTTGATGTCGATGACGATAAAGATCAAATCACTACCCTATTAAAGGCAAACGAATTTGGATGGGGATTTAGCGAACAAGGTTGGCATACATGGATCACTCGTTTTGAGTATTTAAAAGAGTGTAATTGGAATGGCGCACCTGCCAAAAAATATGATATAGATGGTAACAAGCCGTTATTCTTGAAAACCAAGTTTACCAATTACACAGATTATGACTCACATATCATTGTCTTTCCCCCTAAAAAAAATAAAACCGCTTCCCATAGTCTCTAAAAAAACTTGAAAATGACACCTGATTTAAGTGTCTCATTTTTTTTCTTAATCTTCCAATCTTAAGTTACAATTTACCAAAATAGTCGCGCAATATATTTATATTTGGCTTAGCACTACACCTAACCCGTTACATATCATCCGTGCTACAATATTACACCTTAACATAATAACATTAATTTAAACTTAAATCCAAAATGAAAAACATCTTTTGCACCCTCCTATTACTTATTGTCGGCACAACAACCTTTGCACAATCATCATCAGAACTTTTAGTGCTAAGCGCCATAGTAAAAGATAAAACCATACCTAGTGCAGAAGTTATTTTTCAAAAAAATGGAGAAACCTCTATTACAAAATATACTAATTCTAATGGTATTGCATCCATTCCGGAACAGTTTAGAAATGATTCTGAGGTCATCGTTATTATCAAAAAGGAGGGCTATTCTCCTTTAATTACAAAATGTTTATGCGAAGGATTAACGTATGCTATTAGTCCTACAATGCAAGAATTGGATGGTATGCGAATTGTACTAAGTTGGGATAACTCTCCGCAAGACATAGATTCGCATTTATCATATGCAGGAGGTTACGTTTGTTATTATAAAAAAGAATCTTCACACGCCATTTTAGATGTTGATGATACGGATGGCTATGGACCAGAAACGATTACTATTACAAAAAAGGAACAAGGTAAAAAGTACGTTTATGCGGTGCATAATTTTTCAGATAAAGAATTGATCAACAATTCAAATTTGTCTAATGTGAGTAGAGCTAAGGTATTTATTTATATCGGAAATACACTTATTAAAACGTACACGATGCCAACAGGATTAAAAGGGACTATTTGGATTCCTTTTTTAATTGATGAGATGGGAAACATTGTAAATGTTGGTGACTTTAAAAATGCTACGAGTTGGGAAGGTGTAAGCACCATTTTAAGAAACTATAGATTTGACGGCGATCAATCTGTAGTCACTAGTTCTGATAAAAGTGAATCTACAATTATTAATAGAAAAGGAGAAGAAGAATACCATGCAGGTAATTTAGAAAATGCTATCTTTTTATATCAAAGTGCCATAGAGTTAAATTACAAAAATGGACAAGCCTACAGTAACTTAGGATTAGCTTTTCAGAAACTTAATAAAGAAGCAGAAGCGTTATGGGCCAACCGTAAAGCAATAGATTTAGCTTCTGGTAGTAAAGCACATGTTGTTAGAGCTAGCTCGTACTACAACATTGCAAAAATATATGAGAAAAAACAACAATGGCAAGACGCATTAGACAACTACAAATTTGCTAAAAACAATAGAGAGCACAGAGCTTATAATGAGGGGATTGTAAGAATGACTGCAAAATTAAGATAGACCATGAAATATAATATAACATGTCTTTACAGTCTATTTTTATTACTTCCGTTATTTTCTTTTGCTAATAATCTAAATGAAGACGTTGGTAACAACTGGCCATTAACTTTAGAGTCTAGTAATAGTTTTGACGTCGCTTCAAAATGCGAAATGCTTGTTTTTATTGAAGTTTTTAATGACTATGATGTACTATCAGATACTGATTTAGCCCAAAGGATTAAAGTCCCTAAGGCTAAATTAGAATCCATTACACAATGGAAAAAAGACACTAAAGCAAGACTAATTGCCAATTTCTCCAAGCTATCTGACGCTTCTTTAAAAGACGTAATTTGTATTAATAATAATAGTACATGGGAGATTTTATCTGCTTTAGAATTACAATCCGATATGCCTGCTAATTTCTTAGCGTGGTATAAAGCAACTCAAGTATTTTATACGGATTATATTGGAGAACAGTTACGATTAGCGGCTTTATTTCCTAAAATTACAAGTGAAATTTTACAGTTTTCAGAAAATGAAATTCAAGGACACAATTTTATAGATAAACACTTTTTATTAACTTTTGATGATGGTCCTACTGCTGTCAATGGTAATACAGATAAACTTATCAAAGTCCTAAATACCTATGATTTAACAGGACAGTTTTTTGTGTTAGGAGAAAATCTAGAACAAAGACTAAACGCTACATCCAAAGAAGCTGTAAAGCAATTATACGGGGATAACAAAGTGTTTTCTCATGGAAAAGTTCATAAAGCCCATCAAAAATATGATTTATGGAAAACGTCTATTGACTATACTAGTGCTTTGATTAATAAAATCTATCCTGAAAATAATGATAAGCTCGTGTATTTTAGACCACCTTACGGACAACGTAACACAGCAATGACGGATTATTTTACAGAAAAAGACTCTAAAATAATTTTATGGAATATAGACTCTAGAGATTGGAGTTCTAAATTAAATGTACAACAAGTGGCAGACAGACAAATTAAATTAATGCTACTATGGAGACATGGGATTTTATTATTTCATGATATCCATACTAAAGTTCAAAAAGTAATTCCTATTATTCACAACTATTTTAAAGATACAACTATTGTTTGGATGACACCTGACGCTATTTAAGACCAAATACAATTATAAACCAACACCATTGTACAACAATGACAGAAAACAAACAATTTATATTTGAATCTATTTATAATCAAGTCAGAATGGGGTTTCGTTCCCTTTCAGAAATTAAGGATGCTATCCTTGAAGAAATCGAAGACAATGGTTTTGAAGAGGATATTTCTGAAGCTTGGGCGTTTCAATGTATTACAGAAACCTATACGACATTACTTTCCGAAAGTAAACATTGGCCCCATCCAACAGATACTGAAAAGCTTATTAAAGCTTTTGATGCCCTCTGCTCCGCTAATATCATAGCACTACACAACGCAGGATATACCACAAGTGATGGCGAATATGAGGTAGTTGAAGTCGAAAGAGCATTACGACAAAACCAATCCCCTTCTGAGGGGTATTGCTTTTATCACGAACAAGACTTGTCTAGAGCGATTACTCCAGAACATTCAAGCTTATATATTGCGTTTCAAAAAGTGGATAACTCTGACGATGACGTTACATTAAAAGTAGGACAAAAAGTAGCTGAAATTTTAAGTAAGAATGGACTTAAAGTCGAATGGAATAACGATGTCAATTCTAAAATATTACTTCCTAATTTTAAATGGCAGTATATTTATAACGACAACAACAGAGATTTACAAGATTATGGAGCTACTTTAAACCTTCTATTAAAACCAGTACAACCTGCTACTGATATGAATGATAATACTGGATTTTTAGCAAAAATTAGAAGTTTATTCTTTAAATAAAATACATTGCGCTGTTAACGACTTAAAAACGCAATATCATTTAATTAGTTTTAAATGCAGAAACCAAAATACCACTTATTATAATGACGTTTGAACTAGATCATATTGCACTATCTGTAAAAGACGTAGACCGATCTGTTAATTTTTACAAAACCGTCTTTGGGTTACAATCCATAAAAAACACAGCTTCTAATTCAAAAACACAATGGCTAGCACTGACGGATACTAAACAAATACACTTAATACCTAGACCAGAATTAGAAGTTAAAACCAATAAAGCCGTTCATTTTGCTTTGGCGACTCCTAATTTTGAAGCGTTTATAATACACCTTAAGCATTTAGCTATTTATTATTCCGATTGGCGTGACACCCCAAAAAAGGACTATATTCGAGACGATGGTGTACAACAAATTTACTTTCAGGACCCAGATGGCTATTGGATTGAAGTTAACAATTCAATTTAAATCAAAGTTAGTTATAACTAAGACCTAATACACAAACTAAAACCAATCGTTATTAGGACATGCTAAGACATAAAACACTAACATACAAACACCTAACTATTGTTATACATAAACAATGCAACGCATTTTCGGAATGACAGAAGTAATTCAAATATATAAATCAGTTTATGCAATTGACAAATCAGACTATAATTCTAATAGTAGATCAAGTATAAAGGATTGGCCTGATGCAATTCAATCAAAAACTGGATATGTAGCGGACAAAAAACTATTCTTGCCATACTCGCAACGGTCAAATCCCGATATTAAGAATTCGGATTTAATTATTATCCAGGATATTGAGGGCTTTGACCCTTTCTTAATAAACAATGAATTAAGAAACTCTAATCTTCCTGATTGGTTCAAAGAATCTAGATCACAATTTTTACTATCTCAAAATCTTCAAATAAAATGTTTTCCTTCTCTGACTTCAAGATGTGATTTTGAAATTTTTAAAATAGCAAAAACTGATAAATCAAATTTTGAATTCTCATTGAATTACATTGCGAATCAATACTCGATAGGATTACCAAAAAGAGAAGACCACAAAATAGGTATACTTAATAACGAAAAATCATTTACTTATCGCATAAATGGAAAAATTGATGGACATTCTCAAAGGGTATTTATGGAATATAAATATGCGATTGAATATATAGGTAAAATTGACTCAGTTGAATTTCTTGCTCCTAACAAAATAAAAGGTCAAAAACACTTACCTAAAAACAATTTAAAAAATATTGATGAAAGGAAAGTCCTAAAATAAACGTGTTACAATCGAGTAGACGGCTCCCACTAAAATAGTCGGAGTGACCCTCTCACACCAAAAGGCTTTTCACTCTTGGAACTATCTACTAATTTAGGCATAGGCTACCACTAGTGATCCTATACGAACTTTGAAGAGCACTACGTTTCCTCTTCCTTATTTGTTAGTCCATCAGAGGTATTGCCGCAACTCGTGTCCTTTAAGTACTATGACCTCTGTTGATTGCTCCATATAGCTAACTCGTAACTTTAGAGACCTCCCCAGGTAATAGCACCTTCTTTCACTCAATCCCAAATAGCTTTCTAATTAAACCTCACGATTTTCAACCTTGCGACTTACTAATGCTTCAATAAGCCTGTCCTGAGCGTAGCCGAAGGGTTACTCTTGCGCACAAGGGACTTGCACCCTCTAGATTAATTATTTACCTTTCCGTAAATAAAAAAGGCCCATGCTGGACACACACAATGTATAAAAAACATAAGGCAATTCTGCTAAATATAAAATGGGTCTTTTAAGTAAAAAAATAAAAGCAAAATATTGATATTTAGCTTTTGGTTAAACCGAAACGATACTTCTTATCACCTGCCTTACGTTTCTTATACGAGACGTTGTAAGCAATTTAAAAAAAAAAAAAAAATAATATATTAAATAAAAACTGAATATAGATAAAAAAAGGATTAAGCAAAATATTGATAGGGATAATTTTTATTGGTCTAGGAGGATCCAGAGTAGCCATGGATAAAGGGGGATTAGCATTTTTTGGTGGAATGATGGCATTATATGGAATCTTCTCTTTAGGTTACGGAATTTACATGTTAATCAATACTAAAGAAAATAACCACTCTTAAAAGTTTAATGTCTTTTTTATGATTGTTCAAAGTTATTCGCTAACAACTACAATAATATAAATTTGGTTAGTTTGATCTATACACAAACACAAATACATCTTTAAACAAAAATCAAATCCCAGGCATATTAGCACTAAACCAAACTTTATGAAAATAGCAAAGAAAGTACTTAAATGGTTTTTATATTTTTTGCTTATTCCTATAACATATATAATTGTTTCTTTTATTTTATCTTCAATAACAATTGATAGAAAAGAGCGTAATACCAACGCTGAAAAACTGATATATCTAAATACAAATGGCGTGCATTTAGATATTTTAATACCTATAGAAAACATTAATACTTTAGTGTTATCTGGTCTAAAATATAATAAAAACGAAAAATATTTATCTTTTGGTTGGGGCGATGAAAACTTTTATATCAACACCCCTACCTGGGGCGAATTAACCTTTAGTAATGCTTTTAAAGCTATGTTTTTAGAAAGCTCAACATTAATGCATGTCACCCGTTACAAACAGAAACGTTCCGATTGGATGGAAATAAAAGTAACTAACTCTGAATTACATAAACTAAACATTTATTTACTGAATACATTTGAAAGTAATGCCAACGGAAGTAAAATTATTCTTGATAATAAAGGGTATTCCTCTACAGATAATTTTTATAAATCAAAAGGAAGTTATTCTTGTTTTAATACTTGTAACAGTTGGGTAAATATCGCATTTAAAGAAAGTGGCTTAAAATCTTGTTTATGGACCCCTTTCGACTTTGGGTTAATGAATAAATATAAATAAAATACAATCCTGAAATTCCTATCTATTTTAATGCTAGTTAAAACCTGTGGTTTAAATCATGAAATAAAACGTTTTATACACCAGTTATTTCAGATTAAACAGTAATTACCAGTAGTCTAAAAAAAAATAGAAATACATCTACAATAAACAAGATAATATTAAAGCGAACTAGCTATAGATATTCTAATTTAAAACGACTAACTTTAGTTTTAGATTAACTACTATTTACCAAAAGCAGGAAAAAAAAACCACAATGGAAGAAAAACCCAGACTTTCCAGATTAACCGCAATTCTAACCCAATTACAGTCAAAACAACTATTGACTGCCCGCAAAATTGCAGAAAAACACAATGTAAGTATTAGAACAATTTACCGGGACATTAAAACGCTTGAAAATTCAGGAATACCAATAATTACCGTGGAAGGAAAAGGATTTTCTTTAGTCGATGGTTTTAATCTTCCCCCAGTCATGTTTACCGAAAAAGAAGCAAATGCCTTGATTACTGCAGAACAACTTATATTAAAAAACAAAGACCAATCATTTGCAATAGAATACCAAAATGCAATCGCTAAAATAAAAGCCATTTTACAACATTCGCAGAAAGAGAAAATTGAATTTTTAGCAGAAAAAATACACTTCAGACATAATACTGAAAATCAAAAAACAAGCAATCATTTAATGAGTATCCAATCTGCCCTTTCCCATTTTAATCTTATTGACATCGAATATCATTCTTTACAAGATAAAAATACTAAACGTACTATTGAGCCTTTCGCTTTATATAGCACGCAAGACAATTGGCTTTTAATTGCTATATGTCGATTACGTAATGATTTTAGAGCGTTTAGATTAGACCATATCACTACATTAACTGTTCTCAATCAACATTTTGAACCTCAAAAAATAACGCTTCAAGAGTATTTTGAAATTTGTAAACAAAAATATGCAACACCCCCTGACATACCGTTGTCATAACCTGTAGTTACTTTTGTTTCATAATTAATCACAAAGACATTAAAAAATGAACAAAGTAACAGTTAAAGCATTTAAAGTAATCGGTATTTCGGTAAGAACAACTAACCAAAACGAACAAGCAGCACAAGATATTGGTGCCTTATGGCATAAATTTATGTCAGAGAAAATTCTTGACAAAATTCCTAATAAAATAGATACGACTGTGTATTCCATCTACACAGATTATGAAAGCGACTATACACAACCCTATACTGCCATTCTGGCCTGTAAAGTCGAACATTTAAATGAAATCCCCAACGGAATGGTTGGTACGTCTATCAAAGGAGGGCAATATGAGAAGTTTACAACTAAAGGCGATTTAACAAAAGGTTTAATTATTAATCAATGGAAAGCCATATGGACTATGGATTTAGACCGCGAATATTCGGCAGATTTTGAAGTCTTTGGAGAGAAAGCACAAAACCCACAAGATGCAGAAATTGATATTTTAATTGCTGTTAAATCATAACAACAAAAATGAGTACAGACATTGATAGCTATTATTTAGAAAAGGACGAACCAAATAAAAGTTGTTTACTAACTTTAAGAGACATCATTATTAGGCAAGATGTAAATATTACAGAAACAAGAACATACGGAATGCCCTGTTTTTGTTATAAGAAAAAAAGGCTCTGTTATCTATGGACTGATAAAAAAACGGACACCCCTTACCTTTTAATGGTTGAAGGCAAACACTTAAAGCATCCAGAATTAGAAGAGGGCTCACGTACTAGAATGAAAATCTTTAGAGTAAACCCAAATAAAGACTTGCCCATTAATCTTATTATAACAATATTAAATGAAGCCTTAGATTTATATAGACTGGGTATTATAAATACTGAAAAAAAGTAAAGACAAACAAAGCTTATCTCCTTTTAAATAGTCCTCAAAATTTATATTTTGTGGACTATTGTATTACCAGAACTTATCCCTGACAATATTATAGTTTCAAAAAATACAACGTTCAGTCATAAAATCCAAAAGCATACCTCTAAACTTCATTTAAACCTGTCAAAAGGAAAATAGTAGACAGTATTAACGATTATAATTTAAGTAAAGTTGTAATGGTTTCTGATATTTAGACGCGTCTAGAATTTGTAGCCAAAGATAAAGACGGCATTGAAAATGGAAGACAACTCCCAGGACTAGGATACAGGAATGGCCTAGAAATTAATATTCTTTGGATCAAATAAAAGTATAGAAAAAAGGAGTTGGAACACAGATTTTAAAACAAGCTAAAAAAATAGCGTTAGAAAAAGAGGCAGAAATTGCAATGTTAAATACGTTTGATTTTAAAGCTGATAAATTTTACTTAAAAACGGATATAAACAAATTGAAGCAATAAACGGTTTTCCAAAAGGGCACAGACCAATCTTTTTTTCAAAAGAACTGACTGAATAAATAAAATTCAGTTGTTAATAGGCTTTACAATGACTTGTAGCTTCTACCTAATCAAAAGAGGTAAAAGACCAATTATTATACCCTCTTCAATTGCTTAAAATCTAGTTTCGCTTACTAATATTATAAATTTATATGTTTAATTTAAATAAAAAGAACTTTAAAAATATACGTAGTTCTACGTATTGTAAAACTACTTTATAAATTGTAGCTTCGCTTTTCAAAACCGAAATCAGGAACAAAAAGTGCGGATATCCCGTAATATTGAGTGGATATCCGGAACAAAAGTTTCCATATAACGAGTTAGCACCAATTTAAAAAACACACCTAAATTCATGAATATACCTAACTCATTAATTGAAAAAATAAATAAGAAGCAAATAGTGATTTTTGCAGGAGCAGGTTTATCAATGAATGCGGGTTTGCCTAGTTGGACAGATTTAATAATAAATATTTTAGAAGAAATTAAAGAAAAAGAACCTAAAAGTGATGGATACAAAGATGCTATAAAAGGAGATATTATGACTCCTTTAGATGTTTTAAACAAGATAGAACATCATAAAGAATTCGCTATTGAAGCTTTAAGTAAAAACATAAGGTCTTATGATAATCGAAAACCTACTAAAATCCATGAAAAACTAGGGGATATTTCAACTAAAATAATAACAACGAATTACGATTGTTTATTAGAAAGTCAATTTAAAGAGCATGAAGTTATATCATACTCAAATAAATATAAAGTTGCCAAACTTTCAGAAAACAATAAATATATTTTCAAAATACATGGAGATATACACGAACCTGATAAATGCATACTTTTTCCTTATCAATATGAAGAGCTTTATAACAAAAACGAACAATCCTCAGTATTTGAGTTAAAAAAAATAATTTCTGATAAATCAATTCTGTTTATTGGATTCAGTTTATCTGACCCACATATTAATTTTGTTTTTGATTTTATAGCCAATATTTATAACGGTTTTACACCCGAACATTTTATTATCACCACAGAAAAAGATAAAACTTGGCCAAATAAAATAAATCCAATACATATTAATTCTCATTCAGATACAGAAATTTTACTAGACCAAATTAATAAGGAGATTTTAGTTAAAAGTAAAAAAAATGATGATTTTCAAAAAAAAATAAATACAGAAACAGAAAACATTATTGAAGTTTCGGAATCTCTTGAGTACGATTTACCTCCAAATAATAAGTTTTGGGTTGGAAGAAAAAAAGAAATTGAGAATATTTCAACGGACATATTTAAAGTCATTTTTATTACAGGTATTGGTGGTCAAGGTAAATCCGCGCTTGCTGCACATTATATTAAAAATTGCTTTGATTCAAATTCATTTGAATTTGCTGACTGGAGAGATTTCAAAGAAGAAACAAACAGATTTCAAACAAAGCTAATTTCAACAATCAAGAGGATTTCGGAAAATAACGTTACTGCAAAACAACTTGATAATGTTTCTAACATAGAATTAGTTGATATTTTCTTTCAAAATTTAGCAAACAAAAAAATAGTATTTGTTTTTGATAATATAGATAGTTATATCGATTTGGAAACTTTTAAACCAAGTGGTGGTATAAAATACTTTTTTGAACAAGCTTTGGAAGTTAATCATAGTTCTAAGTTTATTTTCACTTGTCGACCTTTCATAAGAGAAGCTGGACCAAACTTCTATCAACTTACACTTAATGGTTTATCTATAGAGGAAAGTAAAGAAATATTCTCACTTTATAATATACCAATTAAAAAATATCTACTTGATGAATTAAGTCAAAAAGCATATAAACTAACAAATGGTCACCCACTTTGGTTGAATTTAATTGCAGCACAAGCCGTTAGAGGTATAGACACCGTAAATAAATTTATTCAGAGTATTGAAGATAAAACTGATTTTAATGAAGATGGTTTTTCTTCAATATTATCTGAAAAAATATTAAATGAAGTTTGGTATTCTTTAAATGAAAAACAAAGGATACTTATACGTGGAATTGCAGAAACTGTAAAACCCGAAACTGTAACTAATCTAAAAAAAGTTATTGAAACTGAATTGAAAAATAATCAATTTGATAGAGCAATTAAGGTTCTAAAAAATTTAAATTTAATTGTAATTAAATCTTCTACTATAAGTGAAGACCAAATAGAACTTCATCCATTAGTTAAAGAGTTCATATTGTCAAAATTCCCTCAAACCGAAAGAGCAAAGTATATTACTTTATTTGTGCAGTATTATGACAAGTTTATTTACATATTAAAACCAAATCTAAATTCAGAGATGAATTTATCTGCTTTTCAAAACTGGACTTCGAAAATAGAATTACAAATAAATAAAGGTGATTTTAAATCTGCTCTAGTCGCATTAGAGGAAGTCTCTTCTTCGATTTTATCAGCTGGTTTTGCCGAAGAATATTTAAGAGTTTCAGAAAAACTATTTCATACCATTGACTGGGAAAAAGCTATTGAAAATGAATACTCCTATTTTGACAGTCAACTCTCTACTTTAACAACAATCCTCACACAGTTTGGAAAGTATTCTACATCCGAAGAGCTACTAGAACATTATGCTAAATTAATACCTGGAAAAGGTTCTCAGTATTTGTCCTATTGTAGTGAAAAATGCTACTTGTTATGGTTTCAAGAAAAATTTGAAGATGCCATTGAAATTGGGGAATATGGGGAATTCTTAATAACTGAATCTGGAATTGCGGATAATTATTCTCTAAAACATAATCTAGCTCTAGCTCGTAGGGATTCAAAAGAAGAAGTTAACATCAAGAAAGCACTTAATTATTTTCTAAAGGGCGAAAATATTGAAAACATTCTTAATAACGTAAATGAAGACTTGAGTGGTAATTTTTACGGTAATATTGGTAAGTGTCTGGAATTAATGAATGATAAAATAAACGCTCTTACTTGTTATTATATCTCTATAAATATTTTATTCAAAGAAGAAACTAGTCATTCGAAATTAAACATTGGGTATGCTTCTTCTTGGATATTTAATATACTTAAGTCCACTGAAGAAAAATTGAGGTCTTTATACTTTTTAAAACTAAGTATTAATACATGGCTTCATTCTTCTCCTCCAAGAGCAAACAATATGAAAAAAGCTTTTGATAAACTAACAATTGACAAACAAACTAAAACTGAAATAAATAAAATCCCTGATTGGAAAATTATTAATCATTGCAAGGAAATAGCAAAAACTGGTGCTAACAATGGTAACCGTTGCACAACCCCTTAAAAAAGCACAAAAACAGCTTAAAATCTTTGATTTTAAGCTGTTTTTGATTTTAATACGCCATATTTTCTCTAAAATTGAAGTGGCTTAAAACATAGCATTCGAAGGCTTATTAGGTAGTTTTTGGTACTTTTAATAAAAGCAAGTAGTCCTGCTATACTTTCTGGCAGGTTTTTCATATATTTTAAATACTTTTTAAGATTATAGGCTGTTGCGGATAGATGCATACACTTATTAGCTTGTTTAATCCCAAGGGTATTCACTTTTCCCATGCCTAAAAACTGGGTTAGTGTACCAAAAACAGGTTCTACCGTGCTTTGTCTTTTTCCTTTCATATAGCTTCCTTTTTCACTATCAACTCGTGCTATATTCCGCATGTATTCTGCGCGGTAATACGTTACCGAAAATGACTTTTCTTGTGCCGTTTTGCTTAAACAAGCGCTTCGTATTGGGCAATCTATACAAAGTTTTTTTGAACCTCTATAGGCCTTCTTTTTGGTGTTGTTCTTCTTTTCGTAAAATACCTTTTTAAAGGGGATAATCTTCCCTTGAGGGCAGGTGTAATGGTCTTCTTTTTCATTATAAATAAATTCATCTGGTCCTCCTTTAAAGGTGCCGTGTGGGGGAATATAACTGGTAATATCTTGCTTTTCTAAAAAAGCATAATTCTCGCCACTACTGTAACCAGTATCCGCGAGACAGGTATCTATGGTAAGACCAGATTGCCATAAGCGTCTTTTTACTCGCAATACAATATCTGGTAAATGCTGACTGTCTTTGCCATCGGCATGATAGGCCTTGATGTCACTTATTACATGATGTGCGGCATCTACCGTGAGCTGACTTGAATAGTTTAATTTTCTCGCTTTTCCTGGTTTTACACTTATGCGAGCATCGGGATCGGTTGGACTATAATGCGTTTTATTACTAGTATAACGGGAACCTTTATTTCCTGCTCCAGGGCGATGGTTTTGATCTTTTGACCATTTTTTGTTTCGGCTCTTTATCGCTTGTAATTCCTGACGGCTTGCTGATAATTCTTGTTGCGATTTTGGGGCTTTATTAACCTTAGAGCTACGAAAGGGTAACGTTTTATCTCTATTGCTTATATGTCGTACTGCTCGTAAATGAGATTCTAAATCTTCTTCTGGCACTTTAAGTTCTAAGCTATCCATCGAAGCATTTGCTTTTACAGGTGCGGCATCAATAACTTGGGTGTGACCGCTTACCATTTGCATGTCTACGCACATTTTGAAAACATGAGTAAATAGACTTTCAAAAACTGACTCTGGGTACAGTTGACGTGTTCTACTTACCGTGGAAT
The DNA here is from genome assembly GCF_019278545.1 of Olleya sp. HaHaR_3_96. Lineage (NCBI taxonomy): Bacteria > Pseudomonadati > Bacteroidota > Flavobacteriia > Flavobacteriales > Flavobacteriaceae > Olleya > Olleya sp. HaHaR_3_96. The sequence goes on along the minus strand of NZ_CP058987.1, from coordinate 2,640,226 downwards.
GCCATGGTAATTCTTCATCGATATCATAGCCTAGAAAATAAAGAATATCCAGTCGAAGACTACAATGTAATACCAGTTTTCTATCGCTAGTGATATTCTCTAAATAACCAACTAAACAGAATTTGAAAAACACTACGGGATCTAAACTTTTTTGTCCACAGTTTCCGTAATAGATTTTTGTTTGATTCCGTAGAAACTCTAAGTCTAAAATTTCTGATAATCGTCTATAAAAATTGTCTTGGGGAACCCGACGACTCAACTGGAAATTGTTGAATAATTTCTCTTGATATATTTTTGTGCCTTGCATTACTAAATATACGAAATTTATATATCTTTAACAACACGTTGTGCAACAGGCACAATGGCTATAATTAATACGGGTTTGATGCTTAATCCGTAGTTTAGCGTATTTTTATAGAGTCCGCCAAATCTTTTTGATTTGGCTTTATAAATGAAAAGATAAAACAAAATAAAAAGATTTGGCTAAGTGCTCAATCGAAAGTTCACTGCTTTTAAATCCCGTACTAACCATAGCCTAGACGTTGTAACACATTTGACCAAACTAACAAAAGACTATGAAATTAGATGAATTTATATCGGAAACAGTTAAGTCAGTAATTAAGGGTTTAGACGATTGTAAAGAATTTGCTATCGAACACAATGCCAGAATTAATCCTAGAGTTAGACCGAAAAACACCAATGAAAATTACATATTTTACAACAAGGAAGAAGGAGCTGTAAAAGTCTCTAAAATTGATTTTGATGTTGCAGTAACAGTTACAGAAAAGGAAGAAAACGGGATTAAAGCTGGAATATCAGTTTATGGAATTGGTTTAGGAGCAAAAACTAAAGGAACAGAAGAAAATAAAACAATATCTAGAATAAACTTTAGTGTTGATATTGCTTTACCGAATACGGATTATAATATTTAAAAACATAATACAATGAACCCATTTGTTTTTCTAGGAATATTTGGAAGTATAGCTTCAATAATATCGTTAATTATAAGTTGGAAAATCGAAAAACCAAAGTGGATTCATACGATTTACACATTTGTACTGACAATTTTGATAGGTGTATCTTTTCTTTATTTTCAATCAATAAACGATGAAAATCGAAATCTATCAAAAGAATTAAAAGTAAGAAATTCTATTGAGCACAATGCTTCAAGGATTCTTTCTACATATTCTAATATTAATGATGTAGGACATAATAGAGGTTTTATTTTAACTTCATTTGCTTTTTTAGAAAAGTATCAGAATGAATTTCCAGAAACTTACATAATTGCAAAAAAACTTGTCGTTGATGGATTAAAAATTACCGAAAATAATTACGGAAAAGGAGTGTTTCAAGAATCTGATGAAGAAAATAGATTAAAAGATGGAGCCAAAACAATGTACGCTATGCTAGAAGGTTTAATGAAATCAAATAATGAATAAAAAAACGTATTACAACAAAGTACTGTGTTAAAAAACAAGTAAAATGTCATTAATTTTTCACTAACGTACTTTTATATTCTTTATCAAACATTAACCCTGATTTAGCAATAGCAAATGCCTGTTTTAATAGCTTATTACAAACCGCTATTAAGGCTAATTTTTTACTTTTTCCTTTGGCCACTAATCGCTCATAAATAGCTTTACATGCTTTGTTGTATTTACAAGCGCTAAAACTGCACATAAACAATAAATTTCTAAGTTTTTGATTGCCCATTTTACTAATTCGTGGTCTCCCTTTTACACTACTTCCACTTTGCCTAATCACAGGAGTTAATCCAGCATAACTACACAGTTCACTTGCGCTAGAAAAACGTTCAAATCCACCTGTTAAAACGATTAGCATGATAGCTGTTTTTCTACCAATTCCTGGTATCGTTTTTATACGAGTAAATAAATCTTTATGCGCCTCTTTTACCAAACGCAATAAACGTGCTTCTAAGTTTTCTAGCTCTTTTTCAGTGTGCTTTAAACTACGCTTTAATGATCTTACAACAGCTTTACTAGGTTCTCCCAAAACAGCTTCACCATGTAGTTTGTTTTTTAACATTGTACATTGCTTTGTATACACGGTAAGGATTCTGGTGATTTGAAGACACTCTTGAACTTCCTTAGAGCTACCCTGCCATAACGTTAATTCTACATGTTGCGCATAGTCACAAATTAGTTTAGAGTCGCTTTTGTCTGTCTTGATTTTAGACAGCCTCATCTGGATAAAACGCTTAACTGACAATGGATTTTCTACTGATACTTTATGACCATTTTCAAATAAATAATAAGCCAGCTGATAATGATAATAACCTGTAGCTTCCATTACAGAATGACTATTAATATCTAACAGCTTTACATGCTTTTTAAAGCCTGAAATACTATTTTTAAATTGGTAATAATTCCCTTCGGAATCTGTAACATCAAATACTAAATGACTGATGTCAAGTCCAAAATATTTTATGTCTTTATTCATAACAAAGTGTTTTTTGAAATCAAGGAACGAAGATTCACGATTTCCAATTTATTTAAATATTATAAAATGAGTAAAGGACATACTACGCGAGTTTCAACGACTTAAAATCGAGGTCTAAAAGCCTCACAGAGTTGTACGAAATCTGGGTAGAAAAAGAGAGGGGATTTTCAATGTTGACGAGATCTAAAGTCTCTGCGTGTATAATAACCTTATTCCTCTCTTTTGTGCTTTCTGATCTATGTATAAATTTAATGAATTGTAAACTTAAGCCGTGTATAATTAATTGCTTGGTTCTAGCCTACTTGCGAAAATTCCTGCGGAATATTCTATCTGTGATTTATTTGCTAACTTAGTTCCTTAAATCACGCAACCAATCATACACAATCACGTTGGCGTGCATTATGAAAGACAAACTGTACTAAATTATCATTGCAATGGAAAAAGAAGAAATTGAAATTGATGTGAAAATCGAAGAAAATTTAGAAAGTAATTTAGGAAAACTTCAAATTCTAAATGCAGAAATTGATATTGTACTAAAAGAGATTAAAATCAGGTTAGAAGAAAAGAAAAACATTGAGAGAAAAGACAATAGTTCATCAATTAGAAGATTGAATCTTATAGAAGACCCACTTCAATTGAGAATCAACTTGCTCTGTAAAACTTTTTTATTTGTGTTCAGACAGTTTATTTCAAAATATTTCCGAGCCCTTTATCAAAGTAAAGAGATATTAGGATATGAAAACGTTGGTAGCAAACTACCTGATTTATCAGTGGATGGAGGCGTCAAAAAAAAATTAATAAATCTTCTAAAAGGCACTTATGATTATGATAAAGATATACTTAAGACAATTCAAGAAGGTTCAGATTTTTTAATTATTTCAAGGTTTTTAAGAAATTCAATAAAGAAATATGCAGTTCTAATAACACATATTATTTATGAGGAAAACGGAATTAATTTCAATCTAAACTTTCCTCTCGATAACGAAACAAAGGATGAAACACTATTTTATGTTAAAGAAAAGTTGATTAAAATGGAAGACACTTCGAACTTTACAGTTAAAGTCGGATTTTTTGACAACTGCCAACTTTATGCTAATAACTTGTTTGACATATTAATTAACAAATTGGACGAGAAGAAATATTTTGAGAATAAAAAATAGAGATAATATTATTAAAAAAACGCACGCCAATCGAGTAGACGGCTCCGACTAAGATAGCCGGAGTGTGCCTCTCACACCACCGTACATACGCAACTACGTTAGTCCTTTCGCCTCTATTGCTACCAGCAATAGCACTCAGGAACGTATACGGCGGTTCGTAAATCATCACGCCAAAGGGCTTTTCACCCTTGACACTATCTTCTAATTTAGGCATAGGCTACCACTAGTGCTCCTATGCGAATTTTGAAGAGAATTACGTTCAGTCCTTCCTTACTTGTGAGACCTTCTGAGGTATTGCCTCAACTCGTGTCCTGTAAGTACTATGACCTCTGCTGATTTCTCCATATAGCTAACTCGTAACTTTGGAGATCTCCCCAGGTAATGACATCTTCTTTCACTCAATCACTGCCGTATCTACATAATTACCCTTTTGGTAATCATTGGGCGTTACAATGCTATGCTTGCTTACCCGAATAACTATGCCACTGTATACGATTTATGTTTAGTTTATGCTGAGCGCATCCGAAGTATCAGTACCGGGTTTTGTAGTGGTATTTGCTCATTAAGCAATCACAAATAGCCTACAGATAAAACCTCACGGTTTTCACCCTTGCGACTTACTACTACTTCAATAAGCCTGTCCTGAGCGTAGCCGAAGGGTTACTCCTGCGCATAAGGGACTTGCACCCTCTAGATTAATTATTTACCTTTAGGTAAATTAAAAGATGCCCATGCTGGGCACACACACTATATAAAAAACATAGGGCATTTGTGTTTAATCGGAAGGTGGTGCTTCTTTTCGAGGTCGCCAACTATAAAATTTGGCATTTATAAAGAAAAAGATAAAAGCAAAATATTTATATTTGGCTAAGTATCAAATCGAAACGTATCGCGTACCACCTGCTCTACATTTCTTATACTAACCGTTATATGCAATTACAGAAAAAAGAAGAATGATACCAAGTTTTAGAAATTTAAAAGGTGCATCAAGTGTTTATTTAGAAAATTCATTTAAAGTTCTTAATGAAGCTTTAGAAAATGAAAGTATAGATAGAACTGTTTACGACAATCTTGAATATTCGGAAGAAGATTTAGAATTAATGAGTATTTATAAGGAAACAGAGAAAAAACCAATTGAACATTTAAGAAATGGCTATTCAAATATCACAAATGTTACTTTTATCAAGATTAAAGAAAGGAGAGCTTTAGCAATGATTAATAAAGAATCTCTTGATTTAAAATTTCCTTTAAAACACAATATGAATGATATGAAAACTCTTCTTCATATTACTAATTTTGCTTTATTCTTCGAAACCATAATAAATAGACATTTACTTTTTCTAAAAACAACTAATAAAATTGATTCCTTTGAATACAAACATATAGAAAAATCATCTGTTATAAACAAAATTTTATTTATCACAAAAGGACAAAACTTATCATTGAATTTTATTGCAAAATTATTCACTTTGAGAAATTTTGCGGTGCACTATACAGCAGATAATGCAAATAATTTTGGAGTTACCATTGAAATTTTAAAATCCATATGGCAACAAGTAAGAACAGTTTTGATAACATTAGAAAAAAAAGAACAGTTTCTTGAGGAAAAAGGATCTGAAATGATTCAAGTTTACATGGAAGATTTTAACGAAAGATGGAATCAATAATGATTAAAAAACTGCATATAACACGTGTATAAAACATAGCTGGTAAGTGCTAAATCAAAGGATAGTGCTTATTTACAAAGTTCCGCCAAATTTTTAATTTGGCTTTTACAATAGAAAAGATAAAAGCAAAATATGTAAATTTGGCTTAGTGAGTATTCGAAAGACAGTGCTTATCGTCTGCCCTACGTTCCTTACACCAAACGTTAGCACATTGGGTACAGCAATGAAAAAATCAATCTCAATGATAAAAATGAACTTGAAACTATTACTATCTCCCATAATACTATGAAATATATTTGTATTATGAACGGTAACTTACAGATTAAGTTATGAATTAACGGATAATTACTTTTGCAAATCTACATATCAAAATTTTACTTTTATATGAAAAAAATAAAACCAATATACCTTGTAATCATTAGCCTTTGCTCTGGTCTATTAATTGGATATACATTTGTTCGCTCTCACTTTAAAAATGAAAGCACAACGTTCAAGCATCGAGCCAAATTTCAACAATTGGTAACCAACAATATTATTAAAATTCATGATAATGTTACACTCTCTGAAAATGAAATATATAACCAACCTTACTTACGAGCTTTAGCAACTCAAGATTTAATTGAATTAAATCAAGCTTTACCAGAAAAAGACACAAGCGACTATATATCTGCATTACGTCATATTATTCATGATTATGTGAAGCTTATGGAGTTAAAACAAGAAAACAATCGAATAAAAAAACTATTGGAATTTTACGAAAATGAGTATGTACCGTGTCGACAAACGAACATAAATTTGGGTTTTATGATGAAGAAAAAAAAACAACATCCAAAAACCCTGACTTATAATGAATTAAAAAAATATAACATACCACTAGATGAATCATTCAAAGATGGATATTATAATTTGTCGAGTTCTATTTATAATAATACTCAGTTGGTAATTATACAGACTAAACACACAAACCATCTGTACGGATATATAGTATCTAAAAACTTAGAAAAGCCAATTAAGGTATATCATTCAAACATAAAAGGACATGCTTGTAATAGGGTTTATTCACAGCTATACAATAACGGCGCATTGGAAGTTACAGAACATAATTGTGAAAATTCTGAAACAATTATTAGTCATCACATTTTAAAATAAATTCATTTAGTTAAATGGGATTTCTGTAAATTATTTGCATCAAAAATAACTCAAAATAAAAATACTAAGCTTACCAATACTTGTTAAAAAAGTGAAGCTAACATCATACTATTTTAAGATGGGATACTTTTAACTATATAAAATCTATTTAAGTCAATAATAGTTTTTTCAAACATCTCCCTAAAAAATTCGCAAACTAAAACAAGTTAGGTTTAACTTTTCGAATGTTAATTTTATTGAGAATATAGAAAATTGAACAATTATATTTTGGGAAAGCTTGCATAATGATGATAAGAAACGTAGGCTAAAACGGTATAAAAAACATAGGGCGTTTCTGCTACCCCGAAAGGCCTGTAAACATTAACAAAGTCCGCTAAATATAAAATTTGGAGTTTATAGAAGAAAAGATAAAAGCAAAATATTTATATTTAGCTAAGTAATAAACCGAAACGATAGTGCTTATCACCTGCCCTACGATTTATTATACGTCACCGCTGGCAGTAATTATCTCATATTAAAACTAATTAACTACTCAAACTCTCGTAAAGGATTTTAAGTAAATCTAACGTTAGTCTAGATACTAAAACAAAATTTAAATGACAAAAAGAGTATTTTTTACTTTTATAACTTTAATTATATTTTCATGTAATTCAGATGAATATAAATTAAAAATAAAGCAATTAGAACAAAATGTTTCAAAAAAAGAAAAAGAAATTAAATCTCTAAAAAAATCAAATAATGTCTTATCCTCAGTTGAAGAAAGTCTTAGAATTAAAATAGCAAATAATCTCGTAAAAAAAGAAGAATTATCATTTTTAATAAAACCCAATTCGTGGCTCAGTATAAATAATAAAAAAATGCTCGAATTTTTCCTAGAGACAACTAATTTTAAAAAAAATGATGTAGAAAGCGCCATTAAAAATAGTTGGATGATTCATCCAGGATATGGTGATAAATATCCTTTTGCAAATGAAGAATTCTTTGCTAATCATATGATTTCTAAAATTGATAGAAGTTCTGAATCTCTAGAAAAAATCATTACTCCAGAAATAAAAAAACTCATATATACTGTTTTTAAACAAAATAACCTGTATAAAGACTGTGGAGCTTATTCAATGGTAAAATCATCGTTATTAGCATATGAAAGCTTCAAAGATAGTAAAGATGTTCTATCTCAAATTTATCAAATAGCATCTGAATCAGATATAAACCATAAAACTATTAAATCTATTATTTCATCATTAGTAACTAATGAAATATTAGATACTTTAAATGATCTAAATTATAGTAATTACCCTAAAAAATATTCAACGGAAGAAAGTAGGCTTATTACTATCTATACATTTTGGGCTAGAAGATATAATGAGAATAATTTAGAATTCACCCACACCATATTACAAGAGCTGCATCAAAATATAACCAATGAAGAATTTTGATTAACTCTGATTATATTATTGTAGTTTAGCTTTTAATAATACAGCTATATTAGTTGTTATATAACCAGTTGCAGCAAATACGAAAAATGAACAGTACATATCATAATATTATAGCATTTGGAATTTTAATTTTGTCTTTTACGACCTGTAAAGCACAAACAGATGAAAGTCCTAATCCGAAAATAAACTCTGAAAATTATTACGAACATTATCACTCTGGCGGAACAACAAAAACAACAACGAATTGGATACGAAGACACGAAGCTGTTCCCATTATTATTGACGAATTAGAAAAACTCGGATTTGAAACAAAACAATATATATTATTCGAATTGGAAAACGAAGAAGAAATAATACTTGATGTTTATAATCGTGAAAAGAACTTTGGTGTAGTTTTCAACACCGGGCACTTTGCTTTTCCGAATAAAAGTCAAAGAAATAGTCGGATTTATAATCAAGACAAGTTCAAAATATCAGGAAGTTTAGGACGGAGAAAAGTTTATGAAGAATTACCAAAAAACATTATTGCTCTTCAAGAAACTTGGTACTGGTATCAAACTCAAAGTAGTCCGAATGACAAACTGCTGAATAAGAAAACGGCTGAAAATATTTTACGAGAAGACGTCAGAAAACAATTAGCTGAATTATAAAACTGAAAAAGTACTTGCTACAATCGAATAGACGGCTCCGACTAAAATAGTAAGAGTGCGCCTCTCACAACACCGTACGTGCGCAACTACGTTAGTCCTTTCGTCTCTATTATTACTAACAATAGCACTAAGGAACGTATACGACAATTCGTAAATCATCACGCCAAAGGGCTTTTCACCCTTGACACTATCTTCTAATTTAGGCATAGGCTACCACTAGTGCTCCTATGCGAATTTTGACGAGAATTACGCTCCCTCCTTCCTTACTTGTGAGACCTTCTGAGGTATTGCCAACTCGTGTCCTGTAAGTACTATGACCTCTGCTGATTCCTCCAAATAGCTAACTCGTAACTTTGGAAATCTCCCCAGGTAATAGCATCATCTTTCACTCAATCACTGCCGTATCTACATAATTACCCTTTTGGTAATCGTTGGGCGTTACAATGCTATCCTTGCTTACCCGAATAACTATGCCTCTGTATACGATTTCTGTTTAGTTTATGCTGAGCGCAGCCGAAGTATCAGTACCGCCTTTTGTAGTAGTATTTGCTCTTTAATCAATCACAAATAGCCTTCAGATAAAACCTCACGGTTTTCACCCTTGCGACTTACTACTACTTCAATAAGCCTGTCCTGAGCGTAGCCGAAGGGTTACTCATGCGCATACAGGGACTTGCACCCTCTACATTAATTATTTATCTTTCCATAAATAAAAAATGCCCATGCTGGGCACACATAAGGTGTAAAAAACATAGACCGTTTGTGCTAAGCTGAAAGTTTTGAAGATATTAATGAAGACCGCTAAATATATAATTTGGCATTTAAGAGAAAAAATAAAAGCAAAATATTTATATTTAGCTAAGTAATAAACCGAAACGATAATGCTTATCACCTGCCCTACGTTTCTTATACTAACCTTTGTAGATAATTCAAAAAACAGACATTTATGAGAAAAATATTATTCGGATTAATATTAATAATTCTATCAGGTTGCAAAAACAAAAGCGAAAACTTTGAATGGAATTTTAATAATAACAAGAATTACACATACTCTTTTTCTCAAAAAACTACAAGTGAGAATAAAATGTCAAAACAAGAAAAGAGTGATAATTCATATATTTCTGGTAAAGGGCAAATAATTATTACAAGTAAATCAGAAAATTTAGCTGATTTGAGTTTGATTGACCTCAAAGTAAAAATGCAAAATAATTTCACTAAAGACACTATTTCTCAAAATCAACCAGATATTATAATTCAAGACTTAAAGTCAGATGGAACTCTAATTTCTTTTAAAACAAATGACTTTATAAGATTACTATTTCCTTTACCTAATAAAAATTTACGTGAAGGAGAAAAATGTGACATACCAATGCATTCACCTTATAATATAAATGGTTCGATAATAAATTCAAAAGGTTTCAATTCACTTAAACTTTTAAATTATGAAGTTATCAATGGGCATAGATGTGCCGTTCTTGTTGGAGATATTGATATTTCTAAATTAGATTTACCTGAAAACCTTGAAGGGAATTATGAATTTTCACAAATTGGTAAAGGAACTTATTATTTCGATATTGAAAATGGATATTATATAAAATCTAAAATAAAAATTACTGTAACTAGTCTAGCTGATAATGAAGATTTATATATGAGTACGAAAAGCACGAATGAATATGAAATTAATTTAATTGACGTTACTGAAAACGGACAAAATAAAAGTGAGAAGACACAAACGAGTATAGTAAATTCAAACAAGAACACACCTATTGATATTGCAAAGTCTGTTATTGAATTTTTACAAAAAAAAGATACCACAAAATATCTAAATATTGCTATTCCCTTAAAACAACAAAAGAAGCTTTTTGCCGAAAATATAAAATTTAACCCTCAAGAAAATGATACAATGGCTGTATATCGAAATCTTAAGAAAAAATATGAGGATAGAACAGATAACTTTTTAGTTAGAGCTGGATATATTTTAGACATAATGAAAAATGATAAAGGGTTCAATATAGAAAACGCAACAATAGATTCAATATATTACAAGTTAGAAAAGATAAAAAAATATGGAAGTTTTGGTAAAACTCTAATTGGAAATTGGGCTGATTTAACTGTCGAAATGGACTACAACAATGAAAAGTATTATTTCGAAATACCACAAATTGTCAAAGTCGATAACGAATGGTTCTTATACTATCCCGAATACTATTTGAGAGATCAAAAAGAAAAAGACTTTGTAGAAAGGAGAGTAAAAGAATTAAAAGAGCAATCGGAGGAATTTTGGAAATAAGCACTACTTACAACAACGGTAACCCTTGCACAACCCCTTAATATTTTAATCGATTGAGTAAATTAAGCCTTTTTAAGAGGCTTATTTTTTTATTACTTATTAAGATTTACCTTAATTTTGATACGTTTAAATAGAAGTTTATAACCTTGTAAAGTACTATTATTTCAAAAAGCAAAACTATAAGTGCTATTGCTTAATATTTTGTTCGTTTTTGTACAAACTTTAGTAAGATTAACAGGAAAAGAGTATTCCTTTAACGTTTGGACAAATTAAAAACGATTTTCATAAAATAAAGTGGACGATAAATATTGGAAACGTAAATAGTCTTTTAAATAATATCATAAAAAGCAAAGCTAAATCACTTAAAAACACCTGTGGAAGTTCACATACGATAAGCTATGTAATCATAAATATAAATACGAAAAAGGGTGATAGAAAAAGCCTTTGCTAAAAACAAAGGCTTTTTCTAAATCCTCTTACGACCTAGTTAATTACATTATTTTAATAACATCCAAATCTCACTAATTAAAACAAATTGTTTCAAAAAGACTCAAATTGATGGATTAATACCGCATAATATTATGATTTATGTTCATAAAAATAACGAACAGAATGATCATGCTCTTGTAGATTAACAAAGACATTTTTCTTTAATTCGGTTGTCTGAGCTAATTTTTCAATAATTGCTTTAGATAATCTAATAAATGCAAATTCGTCTGGTATAAGTACATCATCTTGGAAAAAATAAGATCCAATCGTATGTTCGGTTTCGGGATGATACGTTTTAAAAAGCTTACGTGCGGTCGCTTTATTTGAATACCCGTGCGCAGTTACCTGAATTTGATAGCCTGATGCTTCATCATCATTATTAAATTCAATACTAACGCCCCCTACTAGCTTCTCATTTGTTTGATTAGCAAACACACCCGCTATAAAACGATCCATTTCTGTTAACCATTCTATCTCAGTAGTACTTATATTCGTCCCATTTATAAGCGCCATTTCAGCTTTCCTAATCATTCCACTCATTCTATCAAAGTCAGGATCTCCACCCATCATTTCCTTATTTGTATCAAAGCAAAGACGTGCAGTATCTACCTGATCTAATCGTATATATAACTGGATTAAAGCAACAATTAAAAACTCTTGAGTATTATACTCAATAGCTTTTAGCAACATTGGTAAAGCCATTTTATCCTTTTTTAACGACAACGCCTTCATGGCAATATCACTAAATAAAAGTTTATGCTTTTCTGCTAATACAATAGCATCTTCAAATGCTTCTAATGCAATTAATGCTTTACAGATCGTAACCTCCGCATTTTCTTTTTCGGCCTCATCGTCTGCAACCAATAGTAACCATTTTTTAGCAGCTTCTAATACTGCTTTAGGTTTAAAGTCGATAAATTTAATGGCTATATTTTTAAGAGGACGTGGATTTTTAGGAGCCGCTTTATGAGCCTTTGAAAACGCATCCAAAGCGTCCTTCTTTTTTCCCAAAATATAACATACTTGACCAAAATTGAAATATGTACCATACGTTTGCATCTTTTCAACACGCACAACCGCTTTGTATATTTGATAAGCTGTTTCAGATTGCTTTAAATGAAAATGATAAATAACGGCCTTTTGTTCTAGTGCATACGTATACTCGTTATTTATTTGTAAAGCCAAATCGCAAGCCGCAATAGCTTCTTCAAATCGTTTCAACTCTATTAACGCACTTGCCATACGGTAAGGAAAAACAGGTCTTGAAGGTGCTAACTCATACCCTTTTTTATAACTTTCAAAAGATTTTTCATGCGCCTTAGCATTACGAGCACATAACCCTAAATCTTTAAAAAGATCTGCGTTATTGGGATCATCTATAGCTGCCTTTTCATAATAAGTGATTGCTTTTTTCCAATCTCCTTCACTTTTATAGTGTATTGCCCGTTCTATATTTTTCATTTCTGACACTTTAAATTATACCATTATTCTATAAAACTTATGCTGATATAAACGTTTTTTGCATATCCAAAAGGGACTATTTATAGAGAATTCAAAACTATTAAAAAGTAGCATAATATTCTAAGATAAAATCTTCTTTTAAGAACACTAAAGCGTTTTAGTTATACTGTGTTTTACGATCTTATTTTTCTAAAATAAAATTTATGCTTTTTCATTTAAATTACAATTCAAACTGCTAAAAGCTGTAATAGAAATGCTATGTGACAAACATAAAAGTTATAACGCTCGCCTTTTTGGTACTTAATCCAAAGTTGACTACTTTTAGTTTCTGTATAAATCATAATCAAAAGATTGGAATATACTTGACCAAACAAAAGTAAAAATGAACCTTTCAGGCTATTATTACAAAAAAGGACATAGCTAATTATAAAAGTTAAAAACAACTATTAACACGCCGTTTAATGCATTCTAATTCTTTTATAAAAACGATACTATTACTCTTATTTTTTATTGGATCACACCCTAGTTTTTCTCAAACAAAAGACACCTTAATTGTTTTCCAAAATGATCCATTGGTTTTTGAAAAGTTAGAATTAATGAGCCATAGACCTTGTAGTAAACCAAGATTAGAAATTCATTATAAATTAATAAAACCTAAAAACAATACATATTATTTTATTTATAATGATAAAAATCAACTTGTAAAAGAAGGTACATATACAGCAAAGTATAGCCATGAAGGTATAGATTATAACGGTGCTTTTTATGATATTAACTATTACTTTTATAGAAAAAATGGCAACTTAAAAACGGTACATACTCAAAAAAATGGCAGAAATAGTACAACGGAATTTTATGGTCGAAATAATAGATTAAAAATGATAAGCTATTTTGATGAAAAATCTGGAAACCTAGTCAAAGATGTCATTTATAAAAAAAATAAGGTAACAGAGCAGATAGAATACGATAATTAAAATAGAATGTTCTAATTTTACATAAAATAATAGATTGTAATGCTTAAAATGTTTGCAAAAATTAGAAGCACAAAAAAACACACAGCTATCTTACCAACTACAACAAACAAGCTTACACACTATTTAAACTATGGACATTGAATCACTTTTATTAGGCACTGCAATAGGTGATGCGTTTGGTGCTGGTGTAGAATTTCAGGACAGAGATTGGATATCTAAAAATGTTAATTTTAAAGCATTTGTAAATGTCCGAAATAAGATTAAAGTACCAAGTGACAAACTAAAACTATTCACAGAAAACTACACGGCTTGGGATTATACTGATGACACAGAAATGACCATCGGAGTTATACATGCCCTACTCTCTTCTGAACCATTTACAGAAGCACTTCTTGTTAAAAAATGGCAAGAAGAATATGACAAAGGAATACAATTAAAAGGATTTGGAAGAAATGGACATGGGTCCATGAGATGGTACTATTCTAAAGAAAAAACTATTGGAGAAGTACGAGACTTTCAACGACACAGAAAAAATCCGGGTAATGCACCTGCTATGCGTGCTGTTCCGCTTGGACTAATAAATGAACAATTAATTAATCACTATTCAGAAATTAATGCAAACGCAACACACCCAAATGAAAATGCCATAATTTCTAGTCAATGTATTTCTCATGCAGCCCATTATCTTTTAATAAAAAATAATGATCCTAAAAAAATAATAGACTATTGTTTGGAAAAAGTAAAAGTAAATAGTGAGTATTCCGAGTATTTAAATGCGGTTAACCTTATTGATATTGAAAAACCATTAACTGAAAACGACTACTCCATACTTTGTGGAGCGCAACCCATTACAGCACCCTATTTTTTACCTGGAATTAAAGGCGTCCCTTCGGACTCTAAATTTACTGCGGGCTGCGTATTATATGTCTTAAAAATAAGCAAATCCCCTTTTGAAGCTTTAAAACACTCTATTAATTTAGGAGGTGACGTAGACTCAATAGCATCCATTACAACTGGTATTCTAGGGGGTAAAATGGGACTTTCAAGTATTCCTCAATTTATGTTAGACAATGTAGAAGGGGTTACTTATTTGAAAACAATAGCGAAACAATTCAAAAAAATAATCAGTTAATTCACTCTAAAATAAATAACAACAAGAATGATTTATTATAAAATGTAGTATTATTACGTCTTCAATACAACATCATTACGTCTATATTCTAAAATAATGAATCTAATCAAACCTGACACATCTCTTTATTTACTATTAATTACCTTACTATTTACAGCTTGTAAAAATGGTAAAACATCCCCAAATGCAAGTGATTCTATAAAACAGCAACGTGTGTCCATTTCTTATCACTTAAAAACAGGTGATGACCATTGCAGTAATCAATTAATAGCGACAGTAGATGATAAAGAACATATTATTATTGATTTTGACGAACATCTTTTTTTGTACATTCAACTACAAGGTGATTTTAATAATGATGGTGCTACAGACGTATTATTAGAACATCGTCACGGTTGTCACACAAGTGTTACAGGCACAAGTTATGTGAGTTCTGAAGGAAGTTCTTATTTTATAATGACGTACGACGGAACACGTTTTAGAAGTACTAAAGAAATAGGAATCGCATGGAATGGGATTGAAATGAAGATGAAAGATGGAACACTTCATTTTTCAATTGCAACGTCTCTAAATCCCTCTTACAGCATTAAAAAAGAATTATCATGTACTGACAAGGAAGCCGTTTATGTATTAGAAGGTTACGATCTCAAACAAACTTCAAAAACAGAAAACAAAAAAATCGAGGCTATTAAAGAAGTTAACTCTACTGCTCTGATCAATAACACATCAGTTGTAAATAGTGAAAAATATCTTGGTTTTGATATTAACGGCGATGGAACAAAAGATTTATTAACAATGACTTACGACAAAACTGTAAATGGCTTTTCTGAATTAAAAATACGCCTGACGAACAAAATAAATATTGAAACCATTGAAACTTTTAAGAGAAGTGTTAATCGCGTTGGTATACTAGAAAGCAAAACAAATGGTATGCACGATCTTGTTATAGATTGCAATTCCCTTTTTAAATGGAATGGAGAAACCTATAGTCCCAACCATAAGATTTTAGAAACTAAAAAATATAGAGTATTTGCTAAAAATGGTTTGATTATTAGAGATAGCCCTGAAGGCAATCCAATTGGCAAATTTGACTATGGTGATGTCATTGAAATAATCGAAAAAATGGCTATTGAAATGGACTACGAAGAAGAAGAATATGTAACAATTGAAGGCTATTGGTATAAAACCTCTTTTTTAGATAAAACAAGTAATACCAAACAACAAGGTTATGTTTTTAGTGGTTATTTAGCTAATCTTGACAAATGCACACTATTTAGTACTTGGGATGAAATGAGTATTTCAAACAAAGGAATTACATACAGTTTACATGCGCAATGCTATTATGTGTATCCTGTCAAAATTATTAATGAGAATGAAGTAGAACTTATTTGGTCACAAGACATGGACTGCGTTTTTGATAGTGGTCTTGCTGATACTTACACCTCTATAAAAAATCCTGAAAACGGAAAACCCTTTGCTAAATTCACATTACACGGAGAGACTTTAAAAGCAACGTATTATTATCCGGAATGGGTACAAAAATATAATGAGAACTATCCTGCCATTTTTAAGGAAACCTTCTCATTAAATTATCCGTCTCTTATAGATTATTAAGTATGTCTTTAAAAAAATAACCGCCTGTAATAAACCTACCACATACAGTCTTTAAATTAATTAGCAAGTAACCTTTTATTAAAGTCTTATCTTTGCTTTTATAATAGTTGGAAGTCTCTATTTATAGTATTAACCTGGTATATTCCGCAACACCTATCTATCTTATGACTTTACATGTCAAAATTACCACAAGCGCATAAATTTATTGATCTTTCGGATTACGGAAGACCTATTGCCAGAGTTATTGCCAATCGTTTAAAACACACCCAATTTACACCAGTCCATATAACTTTAGCTTTTATAGTCTCTGGACTAATTGCTATTTACTGTATTATAATGGGTTATTATTGGACCGCTGCTTTCTTTTTAATATGTAAATCTATACTTGATGCTGCAGATGGCGAGTTGGCTAGAGTCAAACAAACCCCCTCATATACGGGGCGTTATTTAGACTCGGTTGCAGATATTTTATTAAATGCTATTATTTTTAGTGCCATTTGGTATATCACAGAGACTCCTATTTGGTTAACTGTACTAGCCTTTTTAGGAATACAATTACAAGGCACGTTGTATAATTACTATTATGTTATTTTAAGAAATAAATTTGATGGTGATACAACAAGTCGCATTTTTGAATCTAAAACCCCAATCGCTTTAACTGGCGAAAAACAAAGTCATGTTAATACTCTTTTTAAACTATACACGCTATTATATGGTGGTTTTGATAAAACCATTTACTTTTTAGATCCAAGAGCAGCCTACGGAAAAATATTTCCAAAATGGTTGATGACTAGTATTTCGACCTTTGGTTTAGGGTTTCAATTATTGATTATAGCTGTATTATTAGTCTCAGGATTAAAAGACCAAATCATTCCTTTTTTTGTTGGCTATTCTGGAATGATTTTTATTTTTATAGCGATCAGGAAATTATTTTACAAATAAAAGCAGCACCTTTTAAAGTGCTGCTTTGGTTTTTAATTAGCTGTAATAGTCTTGTCTTTTGCTTTGTTGCTGTATACATAAGTATATAACCACATAAGGGTAAAGGATGGTATAATATCAAACCCGGGCAACGCTTCTTCAATAAAACTAAAAACAGCTGCTATTTTTCCGGTGCGGCCTTTATATAACTTCGTCATTAACCAAGCGGACGCCGGCGCCCAAACAATATCGGCAAATTCGCCAATACCTGGAATAATAAAAGAAACATAGCCTAAGGCATCAAAGATTAGCTCTAAAAATAGTTTTGTGTATTTGTTTGTGTCGTTAAAATTCATTTAAAATAATTTGTAATTGTATGGTATACAAAGCAAATAGTATTCCAAAAATATTAACTTAACTTAGTGCTTATTAAATTTAAAAATTCTGTACGAGTTTCAATATTTTCAAAAGCCCCTCTAAACCCTGAAGTTGTCGTGACGCTATTTTGTTTTTGTACCCCACGCATTTGCATACACATGTGACTCGCTTCAATAACTACCGCTACACCTTCCGGCTTTAATGTATCATTTATACAATCTAATATTTGATGCGTTAAGCGCTCTTGGACTTGCAAACGTCTAGAAAAAACATCCACAATTCGTGGTAATTTACTTAATCCTACAATATGACCATTTGGAATATAGGCAATATGTGCTTTTCCAAAAAATGGTAATATATGATGTTCGCAAAGCGAGTAAAATTCGATATCTTTTACAATAACCATGTCATTATAAGATTCCTTAAACATAGCGCCTTTTAATATTTCAGCCGCATCTTGATCGTAACCCTGCGTTAAAAATTGCATAGCCTTAGCTGCGCGCTCTGGAGTTTTTATTAAACCTTCGCGATTAATATCCTCTCCTAAATCTTCAATAATATTTTTATAACGTGCTTTAACATCATCGGTAACTTTAATATTATACTCCTCAAATTGTTTATATGGCATCTTTAAACGTGTTTTTCTTTTAATTTATTACTATAATATTTTTTGATCTTATTAATTTTTGGATCAATTACAAATTGACAATAAGACGCTTCTTTATTTCTGTCATAATATGTTTGATGCGCATCTTCGGCGATGTAAAAAGGGCCTAATGCTGTAACTTCCGTTACAATTGGATTATCAAAAACAGTTTCTCTTTCTAGTAAATTAATAAAAGCTTCCGCCTTTTCTTTTTGGATTTCAGAATTGTAAAAAATAGCAGATCTATACTGTGTTCCTACATCATGTCCTTGTCTGTTTAAAGTTGTGGGATCGTGTGTTGCAAAAAAAAGCTCTAGTAACTCGGTATACCCTACTTCATTTTCATCATAAAATATCTGAATCCCCTCAGCATGTCCTGTCCTCCCTGTTGTAATTTCTAGATAAGCCGGATTTTTAATAGTACCTCCCGTATACCCGGAAACAACCTTCTCCACGCCTTCAATTCTTAAAAAAACGGCTTCTGTACACCAAAAGCAACCACCTGCAAACGTAGCTATTTGTAAATTTTCTTCTTTCATTTTATAAAAATAACTATTTCCGCATAGCTTACATTTATCTCTGTATAAACAAAATTAATTTTAACGTTTAATTATGAGTATAATTTAACATCAAATTTAGTTTTGTAACATCATACTGTAACAAAGGAAAAATAATAAGGTCTTTACTACAGTAATCATCAATCAAAACTAAATGAAACCTTACTTACTGTTCTTTTTCGCAATAATAATGTCCTATCAATCCATAGCACAAGATAAAAAAGCGTATCAAATAAAACGTACTGAATACCCACCAAAAATAGATGGTGTTTTAGACGATAAAGCTTGGATTGATGCTCAAGTAGCTACAGATTTTACCGAATTTAAGCCTGATGTTGGAGACACAGCTACAGCAGATAAAAAGACTAAAGTTAGAATGACTTATGACGATTCTGGTATTTACGTAGCGGCCTATTGCTATGATAAGCCGGAAGATATTATGCGTCAATTTACACAACGTGATAATTTTGGGCAATCTGACTTTTTTGGGTTAATTTTTAATCCTAATAATGATGCACAAAACAATACCGAATTTTTCGTGTTTAGTTCAGGCACACAAGCAGATGCTGTGGAGAGTCCAAATTACGGAGAGGATTTTGGATGGAATGCCGTATGGGAAAGTAGTACAAAAATAGTTGAGGATGGTTGGATCGTAGAAATCAAAATACCTTACAGAGCATTACGTTTTACGCAACAAGAAGATCCAACTTGGGGCATCCAGTTTCATAGACATTATAGAAAAACACGTGAACAAATGACTTGGAGTGCTATTGATGTCACTAAAGGAAATGTTGGTCTTTATAATGCCGAATTAAAAGGTATTACAAACATCACACCACCTACCCGATTAAGCTTTTTTCCTTATGCTTCAGGATTAGTTAGTACTTATGACGGTCAGACTGATTCTGATTTTGCTGCAGGTTTAGACATTAAATATGGTATTACAGAAAATTTAACCTTAGATGCTACCCTAATTCCAGATTTTAGCCAAGCAGGTTTTGACGATGTACAACTAAACTTAGGCCCTTTTGAACAGCAATTTTCTGAGCAACGTCAATTTTTTACCGAAGGTGTCGATTTATTTAGCAAAGGTAATTTATTTTATTCCAGACGTGTTGGAAACAGTCCAAGCGGACGATTAAATTTAAACGATAACGAGTCTGTACACGAGTACCCAGAAAAAGTACAATTATTAAATGCTGTAAAAGTATCGGGACGCACAAAAAGTGGATTAGGTATTGGTTTTTTTAATGCCATCACAGAAAAAACAGAAGTATCCATTACAGACGCAGAAACTGGAGGAAAACGAAATCAAGTGGTAGAACCTCTAGCTAATTATAATATCATGGTTTTAGACCAACAATTTAATAAAAACTCTTCTGTAACCTTAATTAATACAAATGTAACCAGAGATGGCGATTTTAGAGATGCCAACGTTACTGGGTTGCTATTAGATTTAGTTAATAAAAGTAATACTTATGGGGCTGTAGCCGAAGTTAAAATGAGCACGTTTAATGACGTTCCTGATAAAGAAAATGGTTATAATGCACAGTTTGCTGTGGGTAAAAACAGTGGAAAACTTAGATATAGTATTGATTACAGCTATGCTGATGAAAATTATGACATCAACGATTTAGGAATCCTTTTCAGAAATAATTATAGTAACTATGGTGCAGATATTAGTTACCGTACTTTTGAGCCTAGTAAAAACTTTAATAACACCTATTTGGGTGCTTGGCTAAACTACGAACAACTAGCTAATCCGAATACTTTTACGGGAGCAAATACAGGTATTGAATTTAATGGACAAACCAAAACACTTCATAATTTAGGAATTAACTCTAATTGGAATATTGGTAAACAATATGATTATTTTGAGCCTAGAAACGGGTTTGATAGTTACTTTGTTACCGAAAATTATGCACAAACCAACATGTGGATTTCTAGCAACTACAACTTGTTTTTTGCGATTGACGCTAACCTTGGGTATGGGCGCTTATTTAATCAAACACGTAAAAATTTTAATAATGTTTGGTTTGGGCTAAATCCAAGATTTAAATTTAATGACAAATTTTTAATGGTATTAGGTTTTGATTACGACAATTATACCGCAGACCGAGGTTATGTCAATGGTCAAGAAATTGACGACAGGATTTTATTTGGACAACGGGATCGTATAGACATGACAGCAAGTATCTCTGGTAGTTATAACTTTAACTCCTTTAATGCATTAACGTTAAGTTTTAGAAACTACTTGAGCACAGTTACTTATGATAATAACCTGTATGTATTACAAAACAATGGAACCCTAAGTAAATCGGATATCTATACTAAAAATACGATTAGCAGTGACCCTGATTTTGATCCGGACATTAGCTTTAATACTTGGAATTTAGATTTAAGCTACACCTGGCAATTTGCTCCGGGAAGCCAACTGACTGCATTATACCGAAATCAAATTTTTAATTTATCTAACAACTCGGAAGCTAGCTTTTTTGACAGTACAGACGATTTATTTAAACAACAACAACGTAATACGTTTTCGTTAAAATTAGTTTACTTCATTGATTATAGTGATTTAAGAAATGTTTTTAAAAGAAAAACCAAAACCAGTTAATTGTTGCCTAACAATATTTAAAGTAGTAATTTCCGTACTTTACAAATATCTATGATTAAAGCAAAAAATATACACAAGTATTATGACGATTTACACGTATTAAAAGGTGTAAATGTCCACATCAAAAAAGGAGAAATAGTGTCTATTGTCGGAGCTTCTGGTGCAGGAAAAACGACATTATTACAAATATTAGGAACGCTAGATTTTATTGAAAATAAAAAACAAAGCGAACTAAAAATTAATGGTAAAGATATTACAGGTTTAACCGAAAGACAATTAGCGCAATTTAGAAACCAGCATATTGGATTTATATTTCAGTTTCATCAACTTTTACCAGAGTTTACAGCTTTAGAAAATGTCTGTATTCCCGCATTTATAAAAGGAACCAGTAAAGCTGAAGCTGAAGGCAGAGCTAAAGAATTGCTTGCTTTTTTAGGCTTATCACATCGCTATAATCATAAACCTAGCGAGTTATCTGGTGGAGAACAACAGCGTGTTGCAGTTGCTAGAGCTTTAGTAAATAATCCTGAATTAATTTTTGCTGATGAACCTTCTGGGAATTTAGATAGCGAAAGTGCTGAAAATTTACATAATCTATTTTTTAAATTAAGAGATCAATTTGGACAAACCTTTGTCATTGTTACTCACAACGAAGAATTAGCTAATTTGGCAGACAGAAAATTAACCATGGTAGATGGAAATATTATTTAATATATGATCAAACTATTTCAGTCTATTTTTGCTTATGTTAAAAATCCACGTCCAAAACAATTAAAACACATCACCTTTGAACAAAAATTTGGTATTGTATTTCAATGTGTCCCTCTTTGTCTAGTACTTGGATTGGGGTTTGGTGTTTTAATTGCTGTACTTGAAGCTGTGGGTGTTTATAGTTCTGACACGCATGCCATGAATAAGCTTTTTGAAGAAAAATCTGGAATTTATATCATATGTACTGCAGTAATTGTTGCCCCAATAATTGAAGAACTAATTTTTAGAGGACCAATAACGCTATTCAATAAAAAATATTTTAAAATAGCTTTTTACTCCTTCACATTACTTTTTGGTTATGTTCATATTATGAATTTTGAGATTACACCAAAAATAATATTATTATCGCCACTATTAGTAGCGCCTCAAATTGTTGTAGGATTCATTTTTGGTTACATCCGGGTGCGTTTAGGACTAGTCTACTCCATGTTATTACATGCCAGTTATAACGGCGTTATAATTATTCCTTCTGTCTTATTGATGAGCTAAAAAACTAAAACTTGTTTTTTAACGCAACCAAAACAGATCTTTTGCATCTATAAATAAAAGCAATGCTAAAAAAAACGGCGTATGCCCTCCTATTTTTTCTAGGCCTTCAATTGATTTTATTTTCTTGTTGTAAAGAAAAAACTTATCGAGTGCATCTACAATCTCTTGTTATATATGACGAAACTGATGGTGTCATAACCACAACTTCAGAAGACTTATTACTATACGTAAACTTTATTTATGACTATCAAGATATCACTTCAATAAATACCTCTAACTTCAATTTCAACACAGCTTTAGCAACGACTTGTCCCGATAATGTTTATATTTATGAGCATGCGTTTACTAACTTAAATATTACTGCCGACCAAGATATTAATGGTATTATAGCTGGTGAAAGTCTTAATGAGATTATGAAGTTTTCTTATTATGATCGCGACAATAGTTTTGAAATCACCGAATTTTATAATCCTACAAACACTGAAGATAACCCCTTCCAACAATCACCAGACTTAATAACTCTATTTTTTAACGATACAATTGTACCCCCAACAGCGTTTAAACTAACCATTACAATTGAAAACTCTAATGAAGACACATTTACGGTGACTTCTAATACGTATATTATAGAATAAGAACCATCTTAAATGAATAAAAAAGACCTTAAAGATTTCCTAGACAATAAAGTAGAACAGTATAATAAGCCCGATTTCATAACTAGTGATCCCATTCAAATTCCGCATTTATTCAACAAAAAAGAAGATATTGAAATTGCTGGTTTTTTAAGTGCGACTATATCCTGGGGAAACCGAAAAAGTATCATTACTAATTGTCATAAAATGATGGTTTTATTAGAACAGTCGCCATTTGATTTTGTTATGAACCATCAAGAGTCTGATTTAGAAAAGTTAGAACCTTTTGTACATCGCACATTTAATGGTCTTGATTTTATAACGTTTATTAAAGGCCTACAACACATATATACAAAACACGACGGTTTAGAAGCTGTATTTACTAAACATGCTGAAAAAGACAGCTTACAATTATCAATACATCATTTTAAACAAACCTTCTTCGAAATAGAACATTTACAACGCACACAAAAACATATTAGTGATCCGCTTAAAAACAGTGCTGCTAAGCGTATCAATATGTTTTTACGCTGGATGGTGAGACCAAACACTACTAATGTGGACTTGGGGATTTGGACCAGTTTATCTCCTGTTCAATTATCGTGTCCTTTAGATGTACATTCTGGAAACGTCGCTAGAAAATTAGGGCTTTTAAAACGTAAACAAAATGATGGTAAGGCTTTAGCCGAATTAGATACTGCATTAAGGCAATTAGATAAAAATGACCCAGTAAAATATGATTTTGCTTTATTTGGTTTAGGTGTTTTTGAAAAATTTTAACGTTATAAAAACCAAATTATCAGTATTTTTACGCATAATAGCATAATAAGTAACATTTCATCCTTAAATGATTAAACCTGGTTTTCCTATAAATGAACTTGAACGTGTCTCTTCTTTACAAAAATATAAACTACTAGATACACTTCCGGAAAGTGATTTTGACAACATTACCAGTTTGGTAGCGACCATATGCGATGTTCCCATCTCATTAATTACATTATTAGATGCTGATCGTAATTTCTTTAAATCGCACCATGGTCTAGATTTGCAAGAATCACCAAGAGACATCTCTTTTTGTGGACATGCCATTTTAAATGAAGACGACATTTTTATTGTTGAAGACTCCAGACAAGATATCCGTTTTAAAGATAATCCTTTAGTTAATGGTTATAAGGCTATTTTTTATGCGGGGGTACCATTAAGAGACCAGGACGGGTTAGCTTTAGGAACATTATGCGTGTATGACCACAAACCAAGACAACTGACTAGTTTACAAAAAAAAGCTTTAATTACAATTTCTAAACAAGTCATGAATTTGTTTGAATTAAGACTTAACAACAGGCTTTTAGATGAAACAAAGCAAGAATTAATTGATCGAAATAACGAACTAAATAAATTTGCAAGTCATGTCTCACATGATTTAAAATCACCATTAGCAAATATCATTTCGTTAACCAATTTTCTAAAAGAAGAAGACGGTAATACGTTTACTGAGGAGTCCGTTGAATTTATCAACTATATTGAAGAGTCTGCAGAATCTTTAAAAGACTATATTGATGGTATATTAATGCATTATAAGACTAATGAATTACTACGAGCAGATAAAGAATTAGTTAGTATTGATCAATTGTTTGATAGTGTACAACGTATGCACATGTTGGATGACAACCAATTTAAAACAAATAGCAACACTCAAAATGCATTTATTAATAAGGCTGCAATTACCCAAATATTAATAAATTTAGTGGATAATGCTTTAAAATATAACAAAAAATCTAATCCAGAAGTTTTATTAAACTATACCGAAAATAAACACCACTATCTTTTTTCTGTTACAGACAATGGCAATGGTATTCCTGATAATCAACAAGAAGAAGTGTTCAAGTTATTTAATAATAACAATCAAATAGACACTACAGGAAAAAAAGGAACTGGTATTGGTTTATTTACAGTCCAAAGCTTGGTAAAAAAACTTGGTGGTTCCATTACTTTACAATCTGAAGTAGGCACAGGCAGCACATTTAAATTTACCATAGCAAAATAAAAAAAAGCCTAATCATACGATTAGGCTTTTTTTATAATATTAGATTTTAACTATGATTTACTCATTAATTTAATAAGCTTTTTAGTCAAAGTTTCTTGGTCTTTATAAAAAGTTCCACTCATTCCTAAACATTCTCCATCTTTAAGTTGAAGCGTTTTCTTGTCTGTGACATAAGTACCATCTGTTTTAACAACTGTACCATTATGTAAAGTCACATTCTCCTTTAATTGCGCAACACCATCTGCGGTATAATGAAATACTTTACTATCTAACAAAATCACGTAATTAGTGTCCTCAATTGTTTTAGCATCTTGTGCTTGCAAAGAATTTACACCTAAGAATAACGTAAATACAATAAGAATTAATTTTTTCATTTTTATATATTTTAAGTTTATTAGCCGAATAATTTTTATAAAATCTTATAAATCATCCCACAAGTTAAGTCTTTCAACTTTTGTGCCAAACTTTTTATACTTAATTAACCTTTAAGCCAAGCTTTTCTTGTTGCCTTTTGTGCAGCAGTAGCTTTTGGGTTTTCTGCTAATTTAGTTCCCATAGTATAGGATTGCGTAGTTTTTGTTTTAATAACAATCTCTTCTCCTGCTCTATCAATAACCACATTAATATCTGTTCCTGGTTGCCACATATACATCCCTGTAATAACGGTTTGAGCTGTTCCCATATTTAATTCTTTACCATTAACCGTTTTAATAACATCTCCTGGTAAGACCCCATTATCTGCCCAAAAACTATTATTACTCACTTCTTCGCTAAAAGGAATTGTCATATTTTCTTGATTAGGAGAGAAAATTAAAACACCATCATTTTGTATATAATTAGTTTTAACACGCCCTTCATCCAAAGATAATCCTACTTTTTCAAAATAAACGGAATAATCTATCGGTGTACCTCCAACAACATGTGTATTTAAAAACGCTCCAATACTTGGGTAGGTCATTGCTGTAATTTCTTCAATTAACTTATCATCTTCAAAAGGTTTGTTTTTACCATATTTATTAGACAATTCTTTCATTAAAGATAAAATACCTCTATCTCCATTACTCTCTTCACGCATTAAAATATCTACACACATACCAATTAAAGCCCCTTTCATGTATACATTATAATACTGAGGTGCATACGGTTGGTCTAGTACATTTTCACTCATTACTGTAAAACTCATACTATCATCCATATTGGCTGAAGTCTGTATTTTACTTAAAATATCTCCATAAAATTCTTCATTATCAATTAAATCTTGATCAACTTGAAATAATGTCGCAAAATACTCTGTCACACCTTCATACATCCAAAGATGCTTAGAAAATGTTGGTTGGTTATAGTCAAAATAGTGCACATCTTCCGAGTGTACACTTAAAGGCGTTACAATATGAAAAAACTCATGAGAAACAACATCAACCATACTTTCTGCTAGTGCCTCAAAAGGTGAACTTTCTTCTAAAACTACCACTGTAGACGTATGGTGCTCTAAAGCGCCAAATCCTTTAGGAGAGTCTGGCTTTCCTTCAGATAAATATAAATAAATATCATAACGTGGTGTACTATTTACATCACCTAAATATGCTTTTTGAGCAAGCATCATTTTTTCCATAACAGCTTTAATACTTGCTGCTGTATGTACTTTATTTGGAGAGTATACACTTAATACGATCTTAATATCTCCGACCTGGAACTCTTCAACATCTAAATCACCATAAAACATTGGATTATCAGTAATATCAAAGTAACGCGGCGCAAAATAACTAGACGTTGCCAATTTACCATCATCACTAACGGTTTTACCTGTTTCTTGTAAAGCAGAAGTACGTTTAAAATCTGCCGGTGCCGTAACATCTAAACTGTATTGGCTATCCTTTAAATTATCAAAATACCCAATAAAACCGTGCAAGTTTAAGACGTAATTAGTAGGTTCGATATTTGTTCCTGCTGGAGAAAATGGTGCTTCCCCTCCTATTCCTCCTGATACTTCTTGATCAAAAGTATCATTAGCATTATATGTAATGTAGTCTAACTGTGTTGCATTGGCAATAGTCCAAGTATTTGTATCAACTTTTTTTGTTGGCAATTCATTTCCTTTATAATCTACCGCTTTGAAATCGTCAATATATTTACCAAAATCACTCACAGAATACGTTCCTTGTACAACTCTAGGCAGTCTATAAGTTACTGTTTGCTCTGTAAAACGTCCAGGGTTAATCGTTACTGGGGCTTTATCGTTTACGACTTTAGACAAATCAATTGCTGTCGCTATTGGTGTTTGAGACGCTAATTTATCAGTTGTTTTTGTACTATTACAACCGACTAATAAAAGTCCTGTTGCGATAGTAGTTACTAGAAGTTTTTTCATTATAAATGTTTTGATTGTTAATGGTCTTGCTTAAAAGACGCTCAAATGTAAAATTTGTTACATAACAAATACATTAAGTTTTTGTTAAAATGTTATTTTGGGAATAGGCACAATTAAAATGCAATTATTATCTTTGACAAACTTTAAAATTAATGCAGTTTAAAAACCCAGAACTTCTTTACGCGCTTTTCTTACTGCTTATACCTATTATTGTTCATTTATTTCAGCTTAGAAAATTCCAAAAGGTATACTTTACTAATGTTGAATTTCTAAAAAGAGTACAATTACAAACCCGTAAAAGTGCGACAATTAAAAAATGGCTCATACTAGTCACACGACTGTTACTGCTCGCAGCAATCATCTTTGCATTTGCACAGCCCTATTTCTCGAAAACAAATACTTTTAATGCCGAAAAAGAAACCGTTATCTATTTGGATAACTCTTTTAGTATGCAGGCCAAAGGGGAAAAAGGCGAATTATTAAAACGTGCAGTACAAGATTTAATTGAAACTATTCCTGAAACCGAAACATTATCCTTAATTACAAATACCGATAGTTACAGAAACACGACTATAAAAGCCATTAGAAATGAATTATTACAACTCAATTACTCCTCGAGTCAACTGGGTTATGACGCGGCTGTATTAAAGTCTAAAAAAGGGTTTTCAACTAACAGTAACACTATAAAAAATTTAATTTTTATATCAGATTTTCAACAGAATACAACAGAGTTTAATACCATAAAAGATTCTAGTATCACTCTAAATTTAGTCAAATTAAGACCTGTAAATCCTAATAACATAACCGTTGATAGTTTATACATTTCAAAACAAGACCCAAGTAATTTAGAACTAACAGTTATCTTAAAAAGTAAAGGACCAGAAGTTAAAAACTTACCCATCTCTTTATTTAATAATGGACAACTATTATCGAAAGCATCGGTGGATATAAATGGAGAAGCCTCTACTATCTTTACAATACCTGCAAATCAAATTATCAAAGGAAAAATCACTATTGAAGACACACAGTTACAATTTGATAACACCCTTTATTTTAATATAAATTCACCCTCAAAAATCAATATCTTAGCAATTAGTGATACCAATACAGATTATTTAAGTCGCATGTTTACCGAAGATGAATTCAATTTTACTTCAAAAACAACCAGTACATTAGATTACAGCTTATTTGATAACCAAAATTTAGTAGTTATTGATGAGACTGAAACTTTGTCTGAAAATTTAACAACAGCATTAAAAGCCTTTACAGACAATGGAGGTGCTGTCGTTTTCATTCCCGCTACAAAAGGAAAGCTAACCGACTATAATACCTTTTTAAACCGTTTTGGTTTTTCTTCTTTTAAAGCTATACAAACCACTGAAAAACGTATAACAAGCATAAACTATGCACACCCTATTTATGCTAATGGTGTTTTTGAAAAACGTGTTGATAATTTTCAGTATCCAAAAGTAAACCGTTATTATCCGCAAAGCAGTGCTAAATCAATAAGCGTGTTGCAGTTTGAAGATGCTAAACCTTTTTTGTCACAAAACAAATCGGTTTACGTGTTTTCCGCTCCCATAAATATGGAGAATTCCAATTTTAAAAACATTAATTTAATTGTTCCCACATTTTATAATATTGCAAAACAAAGTTTAAACACGTCTACATTATATTATACCATTGGCCAAAATAATAGTTATGATGCGGCTATTAATTTAAAACAAGACGCTGTAGTCACTTTAGTTAATGCTAAGGATAAAATAATACCAGAACAGAGTTACTTTAATAATAAAGTGGTTATAAAGACAAATGATCTACCTGAAAAAGCAGGTATTTACGATTTAAAAAACAATACAGAAATCATACAAAACATAAGCTATAATTATAATAGGGCAGAAAGCAACTTAAGTTATAGCAAATTAGATAATTACAAAAACGGAACAGTAAGTGATTCTATCTCTTCTGTTTTCGAAAACATAAATAACGATACTAAAGTCAACGAATTATGGAAATGGTTTGTAATTTTGGGATTCGTATTATTAATTTTAGAAATGGTCATCTTAAAATATTTTAAATGAACGTCTTAATAAAAAAAGCAACAATTGTAGACCCCACAAGCAAATTTCATAATGAAGTTTGTGATGTGTTAATTGAAAAAGGAAAGATTAGTCAAATCGCTAAAAGCATTGCTAATACTAATAATTACAAAACAATAACTTTAGATAATTTACATATATCTCAAGGATGGTTTGATAGTAGTGTCTGTTTTGGAGAACCTGGTTTTGAAGATCGCGAGACCATAGAAAATGGTTTAAAAACAGCAGCTAAATCTGGTTTTACAAGTGTTGCGTTACAAGCAAATACTAATCCTATAATAGATACTAATGCTAACATTGCTTTTGTACTTTCAAAAGCGCAAAATCATCCCGTACAATTATTACCTATAGGTGCTTTAACAAAAAACAGCGAAAGTGTTGATTTGGCAGAGCTTTTTGATATGAAAAATGCTGGAGCGGTCGCTTTTTCGGATTACAAAAAACCAATCAGCAACCCTAATCTCCTAAAAATAGCCTTACAATATGCTAGTAATTTTGATGGGTTGGTGTGTTCGTTTCCTTTAGAAACAAAAATATCTGGTAAAGGAATAGTAAACGAAGAGTTTACAAGTACGTCATTAGGCTTAAAAGGAAGTCCTAATTTAGCAGAAGCATTACAAGTGACTAGAGACCTGTTTTTATTAGAATATGCTGGTGGGAAACTACATATACCTACTATTTCTACTGCAGAAAGTGTCTCGCTTATTAGAGCTGCCAAAAGTAAAAAACTAGATATAACTTGCAGCGTAGCTATCCATAACTTATGCTTAACGGACGATGTGTTAGTAGAGTTTGATACTAATTATAAAGTCAACCCGCCACTTAGAATACAAAAAGATGTTGAAGCTTTAATAGAAGGCTTAAAAGATGGCACTATAGATATGGTTACAAGTGATCACAATCCCGTTACCATCGAAGATAAAAAAGTAGAATTTGATCATGCCGCTTTCGGAACCGTAGGTTTAGAAAGTGCTTTTGGCGCTTTAAACACAGTCTTTTTAACTAAAAAAACCATCCAACTATTAACTAAAGGAAAAGCTAGATTTGGTCAAGAAACAACGAGTATAAACGAAGGTGAAGTCGCTAATCTAACGCTATTTAATCCAACTTACACATACGCTTTCGCGGAATCTGATATCGTTTCAAAATCTAAGAATAGTGCGTTTTTAGGCCAAGCATTAAAAGGAAAAGCTTACGGAATAATTTCAAATAACAAAATAGTATTATAATATAATGAATCAAGAGACAATTGAAGAAGGCAAGACATTTGCTGTAGTTAGTTACCTTACTGTCGTTGGTAGCGTTATTGCTATTATAATGAATGGCGAGAAGAAAAATGAATTTACAAGTTTCCATAACAGACAAGGTTTAGGTTTGTGCTTATTGTGGATGCTAATTGGTTATTTTGTTAGCCAATTTGACAATATGCAAATCTCTCTTGCCTTTTGGATAAGTATGGGAGCTTTATTATTTTTGGGAGTTATGACTGCTATTAACGGATCAATGAAACCTATCCCTTTTATTGGACCACTATTTCAAAAACTATTTAAAGGACTAGGTAACTAATGGAAAACTTTAACTTACATCATATCACAAGACCATCGTCTTTAAAAGAAAACGCCCCTTTACTTAT
This sequence comes from Olleya sp. HaHaR_3_96, assembly GCF_019278545.1. Lineage (NCBI taxonomy): Bacteria > Pseudomonadati > Bacteroidota > Flavobacteriia > Flavobacteriales > Flavobacteriaceae > Olleya > Olleya sp. HaHaR_3_96. Next base: position 2,608,589 of record NZ_CP058987.1, on the reverse strand, counting down.
ACTCTTTCATGGGTATGGCAGTGACGAGAATGACCTGTTTAGCTTTGCTACAGAATTACCAGAAGAGTTATTTATAATCTCCGTTAGAGCACCTTATCCAATGCAACCTCATGGTAATGCATGGTATGCTATTAATTTTGATGCAGATCAGGGTAAATGGAGCGATAACGAGCAAGCCATTCAATCTAGAGATTTAATAGCTACTTTTATAGATCAAGTTATAACTAATTACCCCGTAAATAAAGATAGTGTTTCGCTTTTAGGCTTTAGCCAAGGTTGTATCTTAAGCTATGCAGTTGCCCTAACCTATCCTGAAAAAATCAACAATATTATAGCCTTAAGCGGTTATGTTAATGAAGATTTATTTGAAGTCAAAGACGCCAATGCTTACAAACATTTAAATTTTTACTGTTCTCATGGAAGTGTGGACCAAGTAATACCTGTGGATTGGGCGAGACAAGCACCTAAGTTTTTAGATGCTTTAAACATTAAGAACCAATTTAATGAGTTTCCTGTTGGTCATGGTGTTGCGCCCCAAAATTTTTATGAGTTTAAAAGCTGGTTAGAACACTTATTATAGATTACTAGAATTTTGCAAAATAAAAAAGCCTAATTAAATCAAAAATTTAATTAGGCTTTTTACTTAAATAGTGTAAGTATTTATGTTTTACTTTATCTAGTATACAACATGTAATCTAGCACTTCAAACTCGACATCATCAGATCCAACCATAAAATACTTAATTAGTAATTCACCCCAATATTGTCCATCAGAAAAATCTGCAATAATCCATCTGTGATTAAGCATTTTGATAGTATTAAACTGCATTTTTCTTCCTTCAGAAGCGGCAAACGGAATTAACGGATGCTCACCTTCTGCTTCATTTAATTTATATAACTCATTTTTTACAAAAGGTATTAATGAGTCCGTATCCATCTTTTTGGCATAAAAATAATCCTGAGCTTCTTGATTGTATCTCAAATCAAATAAAGATAAGTCTGATAATTCTTCTTTTTGTATAGCTATAGAATCCTTTAATTTAGTATTTAAAATTTTAATACTATCCATACGTTTAGCACTAGCATCTAATATTTTTTTTGAATTCACATATTGAAACACCACAATTAATGATGCAAAAATAAACAGATACATAAAGATTTTGTTCTTCATTTTTATAGGTCTTTTAAATAATTATTTTTAATTGGTCGTAGGCTAAAAAAACGTTTTCTGGTAGATTTTGTTGTACTTCGTCATGAAACCCTAGTAAATGACTAATATGCGTTATATAGGCACGTTTAGGATTAAGCATTGCTATAATCTCTAAAGCTTGGTCAAGATTTAAATGAGAAATATGTTCCTTTATCCTTAAAGCATTAATCACTAAAACATCAAGTGTTTTCAATTTATCTAACTCTGCTGCAGTAATCGTTTTTATATCTGTTAAATAAGCAAATTTGTCAAATCTAAAACCAAAAACTTGTAGTTTGTAATGTAAGGCGTCAATAGGAATAATCGACTTCCCTCCAATGGTAAATGGTTCATTTTTAATTTCATTTACCGCTACCGTTGGTGCTCCAGGATATCTGTTTTCTGTAGTAAAAACATAATCAAACCTTATTTTAAGTTGTTCTATAACGCGTTGATGTGCGTAGATCGGTAATTCACCTTGTTTAAAACAAAACGGTCTAATATCATCTAAACCAGCAGTATGATCAGCGTGCTCATGTGTAAATAAAAGGGCGTCAATTTTTTCAGGATTCGCTAATAACATTTGTTGTCTAAAATCAGGGCCACAATCTATAACAAATGTCTTATCATCCCACTCTATCAATACAGATACGCGTAAACGTTTGTCTTTAGGGTTAGTACTCAAACACACAGGATGTGTACTTCCAATAATGGGAATACCTTGTGATGTACCTGTGCCTAAAAATGTAATTTTCAATTGTTGAAGATTTCTCACAAAAATAAGTTATTTATTTTGTTTCATATAGTTATTTGGTACCTTTGTAAAACTAAACATTATTGGTATTTTTATATGGAAATAAGGCTAAAAGGAGATAAAGAGTTTGAAAACATTCCCTCTCTAAAAGACAAGGCATTACGTATTAATTTAAATGAAAATATTTACGGTACGTTTGCTGAAATTGGAGCTGGGCAAGAAACTGTACGTCACTTTTTTAGAGCTGGAGGTGCCTCTGGTACAATTGCAAAAGCAATGTCTGCTTATGATAAAGATTTTAGTGATGCTATTTACGGTATTGAAAACGACAGACGTTATGTTACTGAAGCGCGTTTACGTAAAATGGTGTCTCATGAAATTAAATTGATTGAAGAACGCATTGATCGTGAAAAAAATCCACACAAAATGTTTTTCAGTTTTGCAAACACCGTGGCCACAATTGACTTTGCTAAAAAATACAAAGGACACGGATGGGTTGGTATAAAATACCAAATTGATCCAGAAGAGGAAGAATACAATGAGATTGTTTTACACATACGTTTTAAAGAAAACGATGCTAGACTACAACAAGAAACTCTAGGTATTTTAGGAACAAACCTTATTTATGGTGCCTTTTACAAATATCATGAACCAAGAAAGTTATTACGTTATTTATATGATCATTTAGATAAAGATCAAATAGAAATTGATACCATAAACTTTTCTGGTCCTGTTTTTAAAGATGTAGATAACCGATTAATGAGTTTACAATTGGTTAAAAATGGAATGACTGATGCCATTATGTTTGCTCCTGACGGAAATAATGTTTTACCAGCCAGAGTATTATATAAAAAAAATATCCTAGCATTACGTGGAAGTTTTAGACCTGTAACCAAAGTTAATATTGACATGTACGAGAAATCCTTAGACATGTTTATTAAAGAAAACAAAGTCGACGAAGATAATACGCAAGTTATATTTGAGATTACACTATCTAACTTAAGGGCAGAAGGAGAAATAGACGAGCAGGATTTTATGGATCGTGCTAGATTATTATGCTCTTTAGGACATACTGTCTTGATCTCTAACTTCCAAGAATATTATAAATTAGTAGAATACTTCTCTCAGTACTCTAAGAGTAGAATGGGATTAGCGATGGGTGTAAACAACCTTGTCGATATTTTTGACGAGAAGTACTATAGACACTTAAGTGGTGGTATTTTAGAAGCTTTTGGTAAATTGTTCTTTAAAGATTTACGAGTCTACTTATACCCAATGAAAGAAACTGATGGCTCTTTAACTACAAGTGACAATCTTAAAGTACATCCAAGGATGAAAGAATTATACAAATTCTTCAAATACAATGGTAAAGTTGTTGACATTACAGAATACGACCCAAATACTTTAAATGTATTTTCTAGAATGGTATTAAAAATGATTGCTAGCGGAGAAGATGGATGGCAACAAATGTTACCTAAAGGCGTCTCTAAACTAATTAAAGAACAAAGTTTATTTGGTTGTGAAACGGAAGAAATACATAACAAAAATTAAATAGATTAAAATCTATGACATAAAAAAGCGACTTTAATTTTTAATTAAAGTCGCTTTTTTATTTGCTTCAATTGTAGTAGGTAAATGTTTCTTTTTAGGGACTAAAAGTTTACTTTATGTTTCATTGTATACTACGTCTATTATAAATCAAATGTTATACCACAATGGCATTTTCAATAAAAATTACCCATTTTTTTCAATTCTCCCCTTTACGCCTTTGAAAAAAGCTTTCATAAACTTAAAATCTTCTTCCATATTATCGGTTGGATAAAAAGCCTCAGAAATTGTATTTTGCTTATTACCATAATCTAAAGTAAACATTATAATGGGTACGTTTGCTTGTTTAGCAATGTAGTAAAACCCTGTTCTCCATTCTTCGACTTTACTTCTAGTACCTTCTGGAGCCAATGTTAATCTAAATTCGTCCTTATTTTCAAATAGCTTAGCAATAGTTTGTACTTTATTTTCTTTATTCTTTCTATCCACAGGCACTCCTCCTACTGCTCTAAAATAATATCCAAGAGGCCAAGTAAAGAGTTCTTTTTTACCAATAAAATTGGTTTTTATGCGAGTTACTTTACGTAATAAAATACCTATTATAAAATCTAAATTACTCGTATGTGGGGCAGAAATAATGATTGCTTTTTTTATAGTATCCTGTGAAAAGTTACTGTTACCGACAACTTTCCAACCAATAACTTTAAAATATATAAATTTTGCTAACCAATACATATTACATCTTTTTATATAAAGCCTTAAGCGTATCGTGGGTAATTGTTTTTTTCCAATTCTTACCGATTGCATTTTCCCAAAGAGGCTCTAAACTTAGTGCTACTTTAATCATAATATCAAAGTCCTTATCTGTTAAATCGGCACATATACCTTGAGGCAACGTTATATTATGTAATGCTTTCATTTTTTTAAAAACAGCAACACCTTCGGGGTAGTACTCCTCTAAGTGATCAAAAACAATACAGTTTCCAACACCATGTTTGACTCCTAATAAATACCCTAACCCATAACTCATAGCATGTGCTACACCTACTTGAGAATAAGCAATACTCATACCACCATGCCAACTAGCCATCATTAACTTGTCTTGAGACTCTTCCTCAGGTAAATCATTACTTAAGAAAATTTCTTCACATAACTCTAAAGCCTTTTCTCCATAAGACTGACTAAAAGCATTTAAATAGGTTCCGTTTAAAGACTCTATACAATGTATATAACAATCCATTCCTGTGTAAAACCATTGGTTTTTTGGAACATCTTTAGTCAATTCTGGATCTAAAAGGACTTGATCAAAAGGGGTATAATCGCTATTAATACCCAATTTACGTTCCGGTCCAGTTAGAATAGTTGTTCTAGACACTTCTGCACCTGTTCCTGAAATAGTAGGTACGCCCACGTGATACACCGCTGGATTTTTAACGATATCCCAGCCTTGATACTCTTTACTGTCCCCATCATTATTTAACATTATAGCAACAGCTTTTGCTACATCTAATAAGGAACCACCACCAATACCTATAATACCAGATGGCCTCTCTTTATAATTTAAAATAATATCTTCTACATATTTATCTATCTGTTCCGTTTTTGGTTCTTCATTTGCAGAAACATACACCATTTTATCTTGATATGATAACGGTATTCTAGAGGTTAACCAAGCGTTACCTTTAAAAACATCATCCACAAAAAATATAAACGGAGCATTAGTGTTTAATCGCTTAGGTTCTAAAATCTCGCTTAATTGATTAAAACTACCTCGTCCAAATATAACTTTGGACACCATTGGAAAATTTTTATAACTCATTGACTTTTCGTCTTAGATTGTAAATTTATTACTTATTTAAGTTTTTCTGAAATATTTCTGAAAATAAACCAACATGATAGCCATCAACTAAGGCATGATTTACATTTATTGCCACATTCATCATCAACTTATTTCCTTCTTTTACTGTTTTACCAAATGACAATTTTGGCACAGAATCTAGTACTCCAGATACTGGTTCTTTATGACCTGAAAAATTTAACCAAGGCAATGCGGAACAATGTATACAATTTAAACCATTTACCGGTGGAAATAGGTTTGATGTACGCTCTATTCTTCGCTTTTCTGCAGATAAATTAGATAAAAAGACATTTAAGTCTTTGTCGTAATCTATAAATGAAAATCCAAAAGTCTTATTGGTTCTCATGATAGTAGCCGAAGCATGTATAGTATCATAAATCTGAACAGTATTATCTGCTATTCTATATTTTAAATTATCGATAGCATTAATTGCTTTCATACAGTCATGAAGGTATACCCCAAAAAAGCTAACATTATTATCTTTAGCATATTGATAAGTATTCTCTACATTAAAAGGTATTGTGACTCCAAAATAAGGATCTTTTAACTTCAAAAAATGTTGAAAAAGTTCTTTTCTGTCCCAAGTATTAATATCTATTGTTTTCAATTATTGTTGTAATAGTTTAGGCAAGTCTTTTAGACTCTTTAATGTTTTATATTGTTTTGACTCTTGTGTATTTACGACTACTTGTTCATGTGCCCAAGTGGTATGAAATGGAATATGCACAGCCTTAGCTTTTATATTAATTAAAGGCAACACATCTGATTTTAAAGAATTCCCTATCATTAAAAACTCAGATGGTTTTATCTCTAAATGGTTTAATAATTTAGAATAATTGGCTTCTTTTTTATCGCTTAAAACTTCAATATGGTGAAAATAATCCAACAGTCCTGATTTTTCAAGTTTACGTTCTTGATCTAATAAATCTCCTTTGGTTGCGACTATTAATTTATATTTTTTTGATAACTGTTGTAATACATCCTCTACTCCATCTAATAATTCCACCTCTTCGTTAATCATATCTTTTCCAATATCCAAAATTTTAGATATGGTTTGGTTTGACACCGTATTATTTGACAATTCCAAAGCCATTTCTACCATTGACAATACAAATCCTTTAACACCATAACCATATACTGGAAGATTTTTAATTTCCATTTTAAATAGCTCTTGGTCAATTTTATTTTCAGTTTCAAACTGGTTTAACAACTTTGCAAACTGGACTTCCGCTTCTCTAAAATAGGTTTCATTAACCCAAAGTGTATCATCTGCATCAAAACCAATAACTTTAATTTGACTATAATTTACTTCCATAGTTTTTTTGCACGTTCTAAATCTTCAGGTGTATCTATTTCTACACCTTGAATATCCGTTTCCACCATTTTAATACGCTTTCCGTATTCCAAATATCTAATACATTCTATTTTTTCAGAAGCTTCCAAAGTCAACATCGGTAACTTATAAAAATCAAGTATTGCTTCTTTTCTAAAGGCATACACGCCCTTATGTTTAAAATATTTGACCGCTACAGATTCGTCTCTTGGATAAGGTATTGGACTTCTAGAAAAATAAAGAGCAAAGTTTTGTTGATCTACAATTACTTTGACTGTATTTGGATTTTTAATTTCATCCCAGTCAGTAATATGCACCATTAATGAAGCCAAATCAACTTCTTTCTCTGAATCTTCTTTAAAAACCTTAATTAATTTTTTAAGGGATTCCGCATCCGTAAAAGGCTCGTCACCTTGCACATTAATAACGATATCTATATCTAAATCTTCAACAGCTTCTGCAATACGATCACTACCACACTCGTGTTCTTTTTTACTCATTAAAACATGACCACCAATTTTATCGATTTCGTCATAAATAATAGCACTATCGGTGACCACTATAACGTCATCAAATAATTTGGTATCAACCGTAGCCTCGTAGGTACGTGTTATTACCGGTTTTCCTCCTAAGTCTTTCATAAGCTTACCAGGAAAACGGGAGGCACTATATCGTGCTGGAATCATTGCTATTATCTTCATCTAAGAATTAAATTGGTGGATAAAAATATAATAATTTAATGGTCTTCTTCAAAAAATTCGTCTTTAAAACCAATTAAATATAATTTATCTTTAGCTCTAGTTATAGCTGTATAAAGCCATCTTAAGTAATCTTTGTCAATTCCATTAGGTAAATAAGGTTGTTCTACAAAAACAGTATTCCATTGACCACCTTGAGACTTATGACATGTAATTGCATAACTAAACTTAACTTGTAATGCATTAAAAAAACTATTGTTTTTAGTTTTTAAAAATTTTTGATATTTACTTGTTACATCTTCATAATCTTTTTGCACCTCTTGATACAGTCTGTTTGAATCTTCATAAGGTAATGACGGCGTTTCTGCTTCAATAGTATCTAACATTAAAACAGTTTCAAACGGTTGCATTTTTGGGTAATCCACCATCCTAACTTTTACTTCTGCAAATCTAAACCCATACAATTCTTTAATGCTAAAAATTTCTAGGACTTCAATAATATCACCATTTGCAATAAAACCAGCTTCGGAAGTTGGTTTTAACCAAAAATAATTATTCTTGACCACCATTAAATAATCTCCCGCAGATAATTCGTTCTCACTAAATAAAATACGACTTCGTATTTGTTGATTATATAGGTTAGCGCGTTTGTTACTTCTTACAATAATACTGGTATCCTCATAACCAAAATTGCTATAAGCATCATTTATAGCGTCCATAATCTCATAACCATCAACAAGCCTAACAATATCTTTAAAGTCTCTTAAATCAAACTTAAAACTATCAAAAAAACCATCAGCAATGGTTTCTCTCAAAATAGTTGCATTTTCTAAAATCCCAGAGCCTTCTCCCTGTCTTACAACTTCGTCCAATTCCATTTTAGTAACAGACTTATCATAATTAAGACTCAATACGTTTTCATCTAACGCTGGACTTATATCTAATTTTACAGGCGGCAACTGTGCTGTATCACCGATTAATAACAATTTACAATTTTTACCCTGATAGACATACTGCATTAAGTCGTCTAAAAGTGATCCATTTTCAAATAATTTAGAATCACTTGGCGTATCTGGTATCATTGACGCTTCATCAACAATAAAAATAGTATCTTTATGTTTATTAGGTTGCAACACAAATTGTACGCCTCCACCTTTTTCTTTTTTAGGAAAATATATTTTTTTATGGATGGTAAACGCCTCTTTTTTGGAATAATTAGAGATTACTTTAGCCGCGCGACCAGTTGGCGCCATCAACAATGCACTTTTTTTTGCGTGCCATAAATTAGCTACAATCGTACCAATAATGGTGGTTTTACCCGTACCGGCGTAACCTTTTAACAAAAACACGCCTTTTTCTTTATCATTTAAAATAAACTCAGAAAGTTGCAAAAGTAAAATATCTTGTTTTGAGGTCGGATTGAACGGAAAATGCTGTCTTATAAGGGAATAAAATTGAGAACTGGTCATTAAATAGTGTGGATTGAAAACTTTTTATCAAATATATAAATCATTTTTACCAACAATGGTTTTTACGAATAAAAAAAAATTGTAGATTTGTCACAGACCTTAATTAAATTTAATAAAATACTTATGATAAAATTAGCACTTATTATACTTGGAGCAATTTTACTTACAATTTTGATTGTTTGGCTTATTGACAAATTTATTCCAACAAAAGTAAAACCACTTATTACACTTGCGCTATGGGCACTTATAGCTTGTTTAGGATACTTAACTTTTGACTCTGTTTATGGAGAAATCAAGTTCAATAAATTAAAAGAAAAAAGATATAGAGCAGCTATTGAGCGTTTAGTGGATATTAGAGATGCTCAATTAGCGCACAGAACAGTTACAGGAAAGTTTACAAACAGTTATGACGACCTAATTAAATTTATTGAGAACGGAAAATTCACTTTAGTAGAGAGAAGAGATTCTAGTGTTCTTGACGTAGAAAGAACTAAAGCTTTTGGTGGTGTTGAAATGTTTGAAGAAATTGTAATCATTGACACTATTGGATTTGAGCCAGTTAAAAATCGTTTGTTCAAAAACACAGATAGATATAAAGAGATGATGAATGTACCACTTGGCAAAGAAGATACTAAGTTTACTATGAATGCAGGAGAGATTGAAGATGAAAAAGGAAATAAAATTCCAGTTTTTGAGGCTTTTGTAAAGAAAACAGATGTTTTATACGATCAAGATTCTAACTTAGTTCTAAAAGAAAGCCAAGTGCAATCTGTAGAAGGAGTAAATGGAGATGCATTACGTGTAGGGTCTATGGAAGAAGTAAAAACTATAGGAAACTGGCCAAAAACTTATGGCAGTAACGAATAATAATCCTATCGATTTAACCAACCTAGAATTGTCCATTCAAATTAGTTTGAGTGGACATTCTTTTTGTGTTTTAGATACAAGCACAAAAACCATTATAGAACTTAAAGCTGAAAAGTATTCTATTAAAAAGACACCCTCTGAGCTTTTGGATGCCGTTAAGCATCTTTTTAATACAGAAACAGTACTTAAACAGACCTTTAGAGCTATTAATATTATACATGTAAATGACTGGTCCACAATAGTGCCCAAACCATTATTTAAGGAAGATGCTTTAGCCGACTATTTAAAATTTAATACTAAAATTTTAAAGACTGATTTTATTACTTTTGATGAGATTTCAGCAAACGATAGTATCAATGTTTATGTCCCTTTTACGAACATAAACAACTTCATTTTTGATCGTTTTGGAAGTTTTACATACAATCATTTTTCGACTATTTTAATAGAACAATTATTGACTTTTGAAAAACATAGCAACACATCAAAAGTGTATATAAATACGGCTGATGCCACTTTTGAAATTATTGTATTAAACAAAGGTAAATTACTGCTTTATAACACTTTTGAATTCCATACAAAAGAAGACTTTATCTATTATTTATTGTTTACCTTAGAGCAACTACAGCTGAATCCAGAAACTATTGACGTTTTATTTTTAGGAGATATCGATAAAGAGAATCCGCTGTTTAAGATAGCATATAAATATATAAGAAACGTATCCTTTGGTAACAGAATGGATACTTACGCTTTCGCTGAAAAACCATTACATAATCATTCACATTTCACCTTACTAAAAAGCTTATAATGCGCATTGTATCAGGACAATTTAAAGGAAGACGAATTACTGCTCCAAAAAAGCTACCTGTCAGACCTACAACAGACATGGCTAAAGAAGCTTTATTTAATATCTTAAATAATCAATATTACTTAGATGACATATCTGTACTAGATTTGTTTTCAGGAACAGGAAATATAAGCTATGAGTTTGCTTCTAGAGGAACAGAACAGATTATTGCTGTAGATCAAGATCATGGCTGTATAAAATTTATAAACGAAACTGCTGCTAGTTTTGAAATGGACATACAGACCATAAAAAGTGATGTATTTAAGTTTTTAGAAAAAACGAAACAGCAACATACTATAATTTTTGCAGATCCTCCTTACGAGTTTACAGTTGAAGAATTTTCCAAAATACCGGAATTGATTTTCACCAATAGCCTATTAGAAACGGATGGTTTACTTATTGTTGAGCATTCTAAATATACAGACTTGTCGCAAGCCACTAATTATAGTCACTCTAAAAGTTATGGAGGAAACACCTTTAGCTTTTTTAAAAATGTACCTTCAGACGAAGAAGAATAAAATAAAACAAAAACCATCTATTTCTAGATGGTTTTTTTTTATAATTAAGCAAATCTATAAGCCGGATTTTGTACTCCCTAAAGAGCCCTTATCATTTATCTGAGCTTGCTGTTACCAACACGCTTTAGCTACCTACCCTCTAACAATCGCGCGTGTACGCTCAAACGTTAGTATACATGGTATTGCACCTCATAGAGTTTACCTGGTTTCACTACAGCATGACCTGTACATACTTTCTGTTGCACTTTTCCTCACCTCTCGGTGGATGGCTGTTAACCACTATGATTACACTATGGTGTCCGGACTTTCCTCTTTAAACTAAATTTAAAGCGATAAGGCGATTTACTGGCTGCAAAACTACAATAAACTAATCTTTTTTTAAGCTAGAAACTTTAAATAGTTTCAACTAATAACATTTCCATTAATTTGTTGATAACTATAAATAAAAACGGGATTTTGACGACTAAATTAAATTCCTATTTTTTAAATTTGTAATCAGTTAATAATGGCATCAAATAGATGTTGAAATAAATTTAGCAAAATTGGAACACTTTGTAGTATCAGCAAGAAAGTATAGACCTCAAACATTTAAAGATGTTGTAGGGCAATCTGCTATTACAAATACATTACTAAATGCTATTGAAAATAATCATTTAGCACAAGCTTTACTATTTACTGGTCCTCGTGGTGTTGGTAAAACTAGTTGTGCTCGTATTTTAGCTAAAATGATTAATAGCGATGGTAACGAAACTGGAGATGAAGACTATGCTTTCAATATCTTTGAACTGGATGCTGCCTCTAACAACTCGGTGGATGATATTAGGAGTTTGACAGACCAAGTCCGTATCCCGCCACAAGTTGGTAAATACAAAGTATATATTATTGACGAGGTCCATATGTTATCTCAAGCTGCTTTTAATGCCTTTTTAAAAACATTAGAAGAGCCGCCAAAACATTGCATCTTTATTTTAGCAACTACTGAAAAGCATAAAATAATACCAACTATTCTATCACGTTGTCAAATTTTTGATTTTAAACGTATAACTGTTACAGATGCCAAAAACTACCTAAAATATATTGCAAAAGAACAAGGTGTAAATGCCGAAGATGATGCCTTGCACATCATTGCGCAAAAGGCTGATGGTGCTATGCGTGATGCTCTATCCATATTTGATAGAGTCGTTAGTTTTGCTGGAAAAGAATTAACTAGACAATCCGTTACAGAAAATTTAAACGTTTTAGATTACGAAACTTATTTTGAAAGTACAGATTACATATTAGAAAATAAAATCCCTGAATTGCTAATACAGTTTAATAAGACATTAGCCAAAGGATTTGACGGTCATCAGTATATTGCTGGTTTAGCCTCTCACTTCAGAGACTTACTAGTTTGTAAAAACCCTATTACTGTAGAATTATTAGAGGTTGGTGAAGACACTAAAAATAAATACTTAGAGCAATCAAAAAAAGCGAGTCAAGACTTTTTAATAAAAGGAATTAACTTAGCTAACGATTGTGATTTGAAATATAAGAGTAGTAAAAACCAACGACTCCTCGTCGAACTAACTTTAATGCAACTTGCCTCTATCACTTTTGATGGAGAAAAAAAAAATAGCAGTCGGTTCATAATTCCCCCTTCTTATTTCAAGAAGATAGGAATTACACCTGTTAAAGTTACAATCCCAGAAAAAAAGGTAGACACTAATACTAATACAGGAAGTCCTGCCAATCCTGTATCACAGAAACCAGCAGAACCGACTAAATCTAAAATAATATTAGAAAACGGAATAACATCTAATAAAAGACGTACTTCTGGTTTATCTTTAAAAAGTATTAGAGCAAAAAAAGAACATCTAATTAAACAACTTGATGTTGTAGTAGACGAAGAAAACCTTCCTAGAGAACCATTTAATCAAGACGAATTAACAGAAGTATGGAATGCTTTTGTAACTAAAATTGAAGGAGAGGGTAAATTTAACTTAGCCTCTATCCTATCCATAGACAAACCAACATTAGGGCCTGATGGGTTTTCTATACAATTGACATTTCCAAATTCGACCAATAAAGTTGAAGTCGAGCGTCAGTCTTTTGACTTAATGTCTTACTTACGTAAAAACTTAAAAAATTACGATGTTACTTTAGATATTTCAATTAATGAAGAACTGGATACTAAATACGCTTACACACCTCTCGAAAAATACGAGAAGTTGAAAGAAAAGAATCCAAATTTAGAATTACTCCGTACAACATTTGACTTAGACGTATAATCATGAATAAATTCACACTTTTAATTTTAAGTATTCTAATTGCTTTCTTAAGTTGTGATGGTCGTGACCGCATAAATAAAACGCCTCGTGAAGTATTACTAGAAAATAAACTATTAGATTCTTTTTCTGAAAATATACAATATTTCCCTAAAGAATATACCGAAGTAAAAACGGATACAATCCTTAGCAATGGATTTAGAATTTCAATTAAGAACTATTCCGATATGCACCACTCTGTATTACAAACTTCTAAAAATGAATCCATTATAAATAAACATTATTTCAGAAAGTTCATATCTGAAATCGAAGTCTTTAAAGATGACAAACCAATCTTTAAACAGGTTTTAAATGATGATTTCCTGTCCTTACAAATCTCAGATTACATAAATAATGAGGTGTATATAGATCAAGTAAAATCTTTAGAAACCAATACAGTAAATTTAGTGGCATCACTATGTATTCCTAGAGCGGCAAATTGTTCAATTTATAATATAGTTATTGATGCTAATGGTTTCTATAATATAACAAAAGAGAGTTAATTTTTAATACACAAGACATGCTGGGACTTAAATTACCAACAGATCCACGTTGGGTCAATATAGTAGAAAAAAATATAGAAGAAATATTAACAGATCATGCTTATTGCGAGCAAAAAGCAACGAGTACAGCCATATCATTAATTGTAGGCTTTCCTGAATATACAGATTTAGTTCAAGAAATGGTTGCTTTAGTAAAAGAAGAAATTAGCCATTTTAAAATGGTTCATGATTTGATTCTTAAAAATGGCTGGGTGCTAGGCCGAGATAGAAAAGATGATTACGTATTACAATTAATCACGTTTTTTCCTAAAGGCGGTAGCAGAACCACACAATTAGTACACAGACTTCTATATGCCGCATTAATTGAAGCTAGAAGCTGCGAACGTTTTAGATTGTTATCAGAAGAGTTAGAAGACAAATCCTTAGCTGAATTCTACCGTAACCTTATGGTCAGTGAAGCAAACCACTACACTATGTTTTTAGGATTTGCTAGACAATACGGAGACAGAATTGAAGTCGATAAAAAATGGAACGACTTATTAGAGTATGAAGCCCAAATCATGCAAAAGCTAAGTAAAAAAGAAACAATACACGGTTAATAATACATCAAAAAAAAAAAAGCCAATTCTAAATTAGAATTGGCTTTTTTATTTGATGTAATTTGAAGTTTAGAATTTTACTCCAAAACCGATTTGCATGTTCGTGTTTTTAGCTTCTAAATCAAAAGCATTGTCATCTAAGACATTAGATAAACCATAAGAATATCTAAAATCTATAAAAAACTCATCTGAGATTAAATATTCTAATCCTCCTAAAGCAGAGAAACCAAAGTTTCTCAATCCATCCTCGTAAGAATGGCCTTTTAAACTTGCTTGAGGTCCTAAACCTATTGCTAAAGACTTTCCGATTTTATATTTAAAAAATAGGGGTACTTGTATATAGTTAATACGTAATTCTTGGTCCTTTGCTCCTTCTGCAGAAAATTGAACTTCTGGCGCAAATGACAATGATTCAGACAAACTATACTCTCCGAAAAAACCTATAAAAAAGCCATTTCTATGAGTATTTTCAACTCCAGCGGGTACACTTGGATCAAAATCTAAATTAGAAATATTATACCCAGCTCTGACACCATATAAAGCATCTTGTGAAAATCCGTAAAAAGAGGTTAATGCAAAAGTTAGTAGTAAAATAGTTTTTTTCATATTTTGAAAACTTAAATTGGTTTATTTAATGTATGATTACACAAGTAAAGATATCTTTTTTTCATAAATATGAAACATTAAATAGATAAAATGTATTATTTTAACTTTGTATGACTTAATACTGTATCATTATACATACTTTTTATGATACCATCCGCAAGTCCAATTTTTGGAACATAGATATCTTTTGCCCCGCACCATTTCATAGCAGATAAATAGATACGTGTTGCCGGAATAATAACATCTGCTCTATCTTGATTTAAATCTAATATTGATATACGCTCTTCATAAGAATATGTTTGCAACATATTATAATACGATGTTAAATAGAAGTAAGACAATGGTTTACCAATTGCTTTACCGGATACTTTAAATATTTTATTTATGTTTCCTCCAGACCCAATAACTTCTATTTTTTCATAACTTGACGTCTGTATTTTTATCCAAGTTTCTAGTTCTAACCAAACTTCCTTTTTTACCATATCGTTTAATAATCGAACAGTTCCTAATTTAAAGGATTTGGACGCAATTTTCCCACCTTTATCTATAACAGAAAACTCTGTACTTCCTCCACCTACATCTACATATAAATAGGTTTTATTGGGATCAATATAGGTTTGTAAATCTGTAGCTGCTATAATAGCTGCTTCCTCCTCTCCTTCTATAACGTCAATTTGAACGCCAGTTTTCTTCTTTATTAATTTAGCAACTTCTAATCCGTTTTTAGCTTCACGCATTGCGGACGTGGCACATGCTTTATATTTAACGACACCATGCGTTTGCATTAATAATTTAAACGCTTGAATCGTATCAAGCATTCGCTGAATATTATGTTCTGAAATTTCATCTCTTATAAATACATCCGCACCTAATCTTACAGGAACCCTTACCAATGAGCTCTTTTTGAAACGTGTTGGCTTATCCTTTTCCTCAACAATATTGGATATTAATAACCTAACGGCATTAGATCCAATATCAATAGCTGCGTATTTTTGAATATTAAGCATCTAATTTCTTTTTTAAATAATTATAAGCTTCAAATTGTGATCTAAATTTAGGAGCATCATTTCTTCTATAAGGATTGTTTTGGGCTTTATTCAAAATTCTAGCCTTGACGTTATCCTTCCAACAAATTTCAAAGGTATCTAACAGCTCATCCTTTATATCTTCCTGATAAATTGGGCAACTTACTTCTACCCTATTTTCTATATTTCTAGTCATCCAATCTGCAGAAGAGATATATACTTTTGGATTGTTATTGTTACAAAAAACATACAGTCTTGTATGTTCTAAAAATTTATCAACAATACTAATTACCTCTATATTTTCACTAACCCCTTTTACACCAGGAACTAAACAACAAATACCTCTAACAATCATCTGTATTTTTACCCCTGCTTGACTAGCTTCGTACAATTTATCAATCATTTGATAACTAGAAATACTATTCATTTTTAATTTCAAATAGGCTGGATTTCCTTGTTTAACGTTAGCAATCTCCTGATCGATTAATCTGAAAAATTTATTTTTAGTATAATGCGGAGACGTAATTATATGTTTAAATCGATAAATTTTATAATTAACTTCAAAAAAATTAAAGACTTTATTAACGTCTTTCAACACTTTTTGATTAGCTGTAAATAAGGTATAATCAGTATATATTTTTGCAGTAGACTCATTAAAATTCCCTGTACTTATAAAACCATAACGTTTTATTTTTTTATCTTCTTCACGCTCAATAATACACATCTTACTATGTACTTTTAGTCCTTGAACTCCAAAAATTAAATTAACTCCTTCGCGCTGCATTTGTTCTGCGTAAGCAATATTGGCCTCTTCATCAAAACGAGCCTGAATCTCCATCGATACGGTTACTTTTTTACCGTTTTTTGCAGCATTAATTAAAGAACTAGCCACATGAGATATCTGAGCGAGTCTATAAATAGTAATTTTTATCGTTTTTACTTTTGGATCTATGGCTGCTTCTCGTAAAAATTTAACAACATAAGAAAACGTATTATAAGGTGCATATAATAAAAAATCCTTTTTAGCTATCGCTTCAAAAATACTACCTTGTAAACTCAATCCTTTAACTTGTAATGGTATTATTTTATCATATAATAAATCCGTACGTCCCAAGCTAGGAAACCCCATATAATCTCTGCGATTATGATAACGTCCACCGGGTATAATACTATCAGTATTGTCAATACCCATTTTATCCATTAAAAAAGCTAAAGTGGATTTATCAATAGTTTTATCGTAAACAAATCTAACAGGCTCTCCATCCTGTCTATCCTTTACACTATCGCTCATTTTTTCCATGAAGCTTTTAGTTAAATCACTATCCAGATCCAACTCGGCATCTCTAGTGATTTTAATCATGTGAGCCGTTATTTTTGTATATTCAAATATGTTAAAAATATCACTTAAAAATAAACGTAATAAATCGTCTAACATAATAATATTATCAGTCTCTCCATCTTTTGGTAAGACAATAAAACGATCCATGTTTTTAGAAATTTCTATTAAAGCATATTGGTTAGTACTATCCGTCATGTGCACATTAACAGCTAAATAAGCGGCACTATCTTTAAGATTAGGCAACTTAATTTCTGAATTTAAAACTATGGTTACCAGTGCGGGACTCACTTTATCCAAAAAGTACTTTCTAAGATATTGTTTTTGAGTTTTAGTGATTTTTGCCTCTCGTAATATGAAAATATTTTCTGCTTCTAACTTTTTCTGAATATCACTTAAAATCTTTAAACTTTCCGTTTGGTGCTTAATAACAATATTGGTAATAATTTCCAATAACTCTGAAGCTTTTATACCTCCAAGTTGACTTTTACCAGCCTTACCAGCATAATCAATTCGTTTTACAGTTGCATAACGTACTTTAAAAAATTCGTCCAAATTATTTGAAAAAATCCCTAAAAAACGCAGTCTCTCTATTAGTGGAACAGTTTCATCTGCAGCTTCTTGCAATACTCGGTGATTAAATTGTAACCAACTTAACTCCCTATTAATGTATTTATTATCGATAATATGATCAGTCATTTAAATGCAATATTTATCACAAATATATCTAAATAGATTGTCTATTTTAAATGTTTTGGAAATACAATTTTTGATGTTTTTCCATTTTTTATATTTCTCCATGTATTTTGGGCAAATTCTATTTGTACAAATCCAGAAGTAGTAACGTTGTCAATAGGTATATTTCCTAACAAATTACACAATTTAGTTATAGCAAAATTATGTCCAAAAATCATCAAAACATTAATTGAGTCATCACAAGATAAAATTGAGTCTAAAATTGATGCTCCAGAAAAGTCATAAAGTTCTTTTTTTGGCTCAAATTTGATGTGTTTTAAATCTAAAACCTCGACGAATAACATAGCAGTTAACCTTGTTCTTTCTGAAGTACTACAAAAAATAAGGTCAGGATTTAAAAAATTAACTTTTAAGTGGTTAGAAACTAAAATAGCATCTTTAACTCCTCTATTTTTTAAAGGACGATCATGATCTTCAACATTACTTTCCCATGAAGATTTAGCGTGTCTAATAAATTGTATTATTTTATTCATACCTATCGTTTAAGTGTTATTATAACCGTTTATAAAAACCCAAAATACCTTTTATCGTTTTTATGTGTTCTATGACATATTTTTTTGATTTGCAACACAAATCACCATTCTTTTGTAGAGCTATTAATTAACTTTTATTCAAAACCTATTAAAATTACAGAATACTTTCAATAATCACTTTGTGATAATCTCCCTTAAACTATAGCATAATTTAACTAAGATACTTAGTTGAGTAGAAACATAATGCAGTAAAGGTATTTATATACCAGAGAATATTAAATTCTCTTTTATTATTTAATCTTTATTATACCCTTTTAATGTCAAAAGGATTTGTGCGTGTATTTTATTTGGCTTAAAAATATTAAACTATCTAATTTTTAAAGATGTTGAAAATAAATAAATTACAAAGGGGGCTACTTCTAGTGTTCCTTTTATTTGGCTTAGTTGCTCAAGCTCAAGTAAAAAAAGATTTTAATCCTCGCTATAACTCCACTATAACTGGAGAGATAACAATGGTTGCCAATAATATTCTATCAAGAACAGCGACTACCGATTATCAGGGAGAGCAAGATAATCACGATTTTACTAATAACGTTTATGTTGACATAGACAGTGATAATAGTACTTTTAACTCTAGTAGTGCCAATCTTGTAAACCCTAGACCTAATGATTCGTGCTTAGAGGTTGATAAAGTATTGTTATATTGGGCGGCAGCAGATAAAGGTATAAACACAGCTGGCGTTGAGTCGGAAAACGAACCAAACTGGAATTACAATAATGTAAAATTAATGCTTCCAGGTCAAACTACTTATACTACAATAATTGCTGACGATGTTATTTATAGAGGTCGAAATGAAAACCCACATTTAAATAACGATCCATACGTTTGTGTCAAAGACATAACAAATACAGTTAAAAATTTAGCCGACCCTTTTGGTAAATATCAAGTGGCCAATATTGAAGCTAGAACTGGTTATTTAGTATCACATGGTAACACAAATACTGGTACCTCTGGTGGTTGGCAAATCATAATGGTTTATAAGAGTGATAAATTAAAAACAAAGAATATAACATTATTTGATGGTTATGCAAATGTTACTAGTGCTCAAAATAATTTTAATGTTAACTTTTCGGGCTTCCAAACCGTACCAAATGGTAAAGTTAAAGCAGATATAGTAATTGGAGCTTTAGAAGGAGATCGCTCTTTATCAGGAGACCGATTACAAATATTAAATGCTTCAAATACTTTTGTAGATGTTGATGCCCCATTAAGAAGTGAAAATAATTTTTTTAATAGTAGAATTACAGTAGGACCAAGTAATGGTGCGAATAATTTTACTGATAGAAATCCTGCAAGTTTAAACACCTTAGGATTTGATGCTGCTGTTTTTCCTTTATCTAATAATGGAAATTCTATTCTAACTAATAACCAAACATCTGCAACTTTTAGATTAACTTCTAATCAAGAAACCTATGGTTTATTTGTTTTAGGTTTTTCTGTTGAAGTCTACCAACCAAATTTAGAAACAATTTTTACAGCAACACCTGCAGCTATAACTCCTAGTGACACTCCGGAAACGGTAACTTACTCTGCAACTATAACAAATATAGGAAATGACAATGCTGATAACGTAGTACTTTCTACTGTAATACCTTTAGGTTCTGAAGTAGTGTTACCTATAACAGGTTTACCTTCTGGAATAACTTATAATTATAACAATAGCACAAGAGTACTAATTTTTAATGTTCCTAATGGAATATTACTATCCGGAGAAAGTCTAACATTATCTTATAATTCGACAATCAATGTGAGTTGTTATTATTTAACAAATCAATGTTCAGACGTATTAAATTCAATATTAACAGCTACATATACGGGAGAACTAAACATTAAAGATTTTTCAAACAATAGTTCTAATAGTTTTGATAGTTGTGGCATAGGGAATTCATTAGCAACTCCTGTTACTGTTAATGCTCCACCTGCTGCTACTTGGGTAACTTTACCTGAAGCGCTTGATAGAGATATCAGTTGTACTGATGCTGCAGGTTTAATTAGTGCACAATCTTTAGCTCCTATAGCTTCCTGTAGCGGGTTGACTTTGGTTAAAACATCTGGAGATTTTGTAGCTTCAAATAATTGTCCATCAAACGGAACTTATACCAATACATGGAATTTTACTGATTCATGTGGAAGAACAATTGCAAACTACGTTCAAACAATTACTGTAACTGATACTACACCTCCAACCTTTACAGCTCCTGAAAACACTGAAATCTTCACAGATTCTTCTTGTAATTATGATGCTTCAACAACTATAACGGGAGAGGTAACTGATGAAGCCGATAATTGCTCAACAACTTTAAATGCTACATTTACAGATAACATTATAGACGGCACTTGCCCAGGTACTTTTGTTATTAATCGTACATGGTCATTAGTTGATGAGTGCGGAAACGCATCAGCAACACAAATACAAACAATTACTGTATCGGACACAACTCCTCCTAGTTTTGTTGCCCCCTTACCAGCAAATGGCACCGTCGATTTTGATGCTATTCCTGATGCTGCAATATTAACCGCTACAGATAATTGTGGTAATGCCAATGTTACTTTTAATGAAAGTACTACTGATGATATTTGTACTGGAGCAATTACTATAACAAGAACTTGGATTGCTACAGATGAGTGCAATCTGACAACAGAACATACTCAAATATTAACAGTTACACAAGCGCTTCTAACAGCTTCTATAACAACAGTAACAAATGTTGCTTGTAATAGTGACGCTAATGGAAGCATTGACATTGCTATAAGTGGAGGAACAGAACCTTACATGTATGTTTGGAATGATGTAAATAACTCAACTAATCAAGATTTATCAAATGTAATAGCTGGCGCATATAGTGTAACAATTACTGATGACAATGGATGTACTACCAATATAGGAGCTACCATTTCTGAACCATCTAGTCCTCTTAGTTTAAACATAACAAAAGTAGATGCTACAACTGCTCAAGGCTGTGCTAATGGTGAAGCTACAGCAATAGTATCTGGTGGTACAACAGATTACACTTATCAATGGAGTAGTTCTGCAGGAAACGCGACTACTGCTTTGGTTACTGGTTTATCTGATGGCACGCACAGTGTAACTATTACCGATGGTAATAATTGTACCATAACACAAAGTATAGTTATTGAATGTGTTAACACTTGTGATGCGGAGATTGATATAACCAATATTACAGATGTACTTTGTACTGGTGATACAACTGGGGCTGGAACTGTAACTGCTAACTCGGATGCTAACCCTAGCGCTACATTTACATTCACATGGTCATCTGGTCAAGTTAATACTGGTGTAACGTCTAGTACTTTGGAAAACTTAACTGCTGGTGTATATTCCGTAAGTGTAACTATAGACGGAACTGTATGCCAAGCTGTTGAAGAAACAATATCAATTACTGAACCTAGTAATGCTCTTGATGTAACAGCTACAACTACTGATGAATTGGGACCTGCAACAGATGATGGTACAGCAACAGCTGTTGTTACTGGAGGTGTTGAACCTTACACCTATTCATGGTCCCCTGGAGGAGAAAGTACGAGTGTAATTACTGGACTAAGTGCTGGCGATTATACTATAACAGTAACAGATGCCAATGATTGTAAAGACTCAACTACAGTTACTGTCAACCCTGGTTCATGTAATAACCTGTCAGTAACAGGTACTTCTAGCCCTGCTATTTGTTTTGGAGAAAGTAATGGAAGTGTAGCTGCCACTGTAACTGGAGGATCAGGTAGTTTTACTTATGCATGGGATACTATTTCTAACACAACAACATCGGTAAGCAACTTATCAGCTGGAGATCATACTATTACTGTTACAGATGCTATCACATCATGTACAACAAGTACGACTATAACGATTAATGAACCTAACATTTTAAGTTCTGCTATAGCAGTATCTAATATATTATGTAAAGACTATGCTACAGGTTCTCTTGATTTAGCTGTTAATGGTGGTAATGGTGGTTATACTTTTCTATGGGATAATGGAGAAACCACTGAGGATTTAATAAACGTGGTTGCTGGAACATATTCTGTAACTATCACTGATTCTGAAGGCTGTCAAAGTACTAATTCAGCTACTATAATAGAGCCTACCACTAACGTGTCTGTTACAATCACTACACAATCAGATATAATATGTGAAGGTTTAGGAACAATTATAGTCGAAGGTGCTGGAGGTATAAATCCATATTCATACTCTATAGATGGTGGAACCAACTACCAAACAAGTGGAACTTTCTCTAATTTACCGGAAGCTAATTATACGATAACAGTAATAGATGCCAATGGATGTGGCACAACAATAAGTACAAATATTCTTATTAACTGTACAGATGCTATCACAGATATTAATAATACATTCCAAGACGAAGAAGTTTCTGGTAATGTATTAACTAATGATGAAGATTTTGAAGGCGATAACCAAACAGTAACTGCTAATACAAATCCTGCTAACGGAACTGTAACTATTGATGCTGCTGGAAACTATACTTATACACCTAACGCTGGATTTACTGGTGAGGATACTTTCACGTACACAATCTGTGACGATGGTAACCCACAAGCATGTGATACAGCTACAGTTTATATTGAAGTATTAACTGTTAGTGGTCCTGAAAATGAAGCGCCTATCGCTAACGCTGATACTGCGACAACTCCAGAAGGAACAGAAATAGAAATTACTGTTCTTACTAACGATTTTGATCCTGACGGAGACACAATAGTTGTAACGAACACAACTACTCCTGATAATGGAACAGTAACTGTTGATCCAACTGGTGTTATTACTTATACACCTAATGATGGATTTATTGGTGAGGATACTTTTACTTATACAATATGTGATGATGCTAATCCTGCACTTTGTGATACTGCAACGGTAACAGTAACTGTACAACCTACAGATACGCCTAATACAACTAATGCTAATGATGATGCTTACACAACAACTCCAGGAGCTGATGTAATGCAAAACGTATTAGTAAATGATAATGATATTGAAGGTGATACTCAATTAGTAACTGCTAACACAAACCCAACTAATGGTACTGTAACAATGTCTCCTAATGGTGACTTTACTTATACCCCTAACCCTGGATATACTGGTGCGGACTCTTTCACTTATACTATTTGTGATGATAATGCTGACCAAGCTTGTGATACAGCTACAGTTTATATTACAGTGGGTGGTATTGCTAATACTACTGATGCTATCGCGGATATTAATAATACATTCCAAGACCAACCGGTAACTGGTAATGTATTAACTAATGATGAAGATTTTGAAGGTGACAACCAAACAGTAACTGCTAATACAAATCCTGCTAACGGAACTGTAACTATTGATGCGGCTGGAAACTATACTTATACACCTAACGCTGGATTTACTGGTGAGGATACTTTCACCTACACAATCTGTGACGATGGTAATCCACAAGCATGTGATACAGCTACAGTTTATATTGAAGTATTACCTGTAAGTGGTCCTGAAAATGAAGCGCCTATCGCTAACGCTGATACTGCTACAACTCCAGAAGGAACACCGATTACTATTACTGTAATTTCTAACGATTTTGATCCTGATGGTGATACAATTACTGTAACTAATACAACAACTCCGGATAACGGAACGGTAACTGTAGATCCTATTACAGGTGAAATTATCTATACACCTAATGATGGATTTATTGGTGAGGATACTTTTACTTATACAATATGTGATGATGCTAATCCTGCACTTTGTGATACTGCAACGGTAACAGTAACTGTACAACCTACAGATACGCCTAATACAACTAATGCTAATGATGATGCTTACACAACAACTCCAGGAGCTGATGTAACTCAAAACGTATTAGTAAATGATAATGATATTGAAGGTGATGATCAAACAGTAACAGCTAATACAAACCCGACTAATGGTACTGTAACAATCTCTCCTACTGGTGAGTTTACTTATACTCCTAACTCTGGATTCAATGGTACTGATTCTTTTACATATACAATCTGTGATGATAATACTGACCAAGCTTGTGATACAGCAACTGTTTATATTACTATTGGTGGTATCGCTAATACTACAGATGCTATAGCGGATATTAATAATACATTCCAAGACCAACCGGTAACTGGTAATGTATTAACTAATGATGAAGATTTTGAAGGTGATAACCAAACAGTAACTGCTAATACAGATCCTGCTAACGGAACTGTAACTATTGATGCTGCTGGAAACTATACTTATACACCTAACACTGGATTTACTGGTGAGGATACTTTCACGTACACAATCTGTGACGATGGTAGCCCACAAGCATGTGATACAGCTACAGTTTATATTGAAGTATTACCTGTTAGTAGCCCTAGAAATGAAGCACCGATTGCTAATGCAGATACTGCTACAACTCCAGAAGCAACTGAAATAGAAATTACTGTCCTTACTAACGATTTTGATCCTGACGGAGACACAATAGTTGTAACGAACACAACTACTCCTGATAATGGAACAGTAACTGTTGATCCAACTGGTGTTATTACTTATACGCCTAATGATGGTTTTACGGGTGAGGATACTTTTACTTATACAATATGTGATGATGCTAATCCTGCACTTTGTGATACTGCAACGGTAACAGTAACTGTACAACCTACAGATACGCCTAATACAACTAATGCTAATGATGATGCATACTTTACAACACCAACATCTCCATTAACAGCGAATGTATTAGTAAATGATAATGATATTGAAGGCAATAATCAAACGGTAACAGCCAATACAAACCCAACAAATGGTACAGTAACAATATCTCCTAATGGTGACTTTACTTACACCCCTAACCCAGGGTTCTCTGGTACTGACTCATTCACATACACAATCTGTGATGATAATACTGACCAAGCTTGTGATACAGCTACTGTCTATATTACCATAAACGGTATTGCCGGATTAAATGTTGTAAAAGCAGCTTTTAATGCTAACGGAAACCTTTGTATTGTAGCTGGTGACTTAGTAACATATACATTTACCGTTACAAATCCTGGTGATTTACTTATTAGCTCTATAACAATTACTGATACGTTATTAGGTGGTGATATTACTGCTGATGTAACTTTGACTGGAGACACAAACAATGATGGTCTACTTGACCCTTCAGAAACTTGGGTTTATACAGCTCCAAATTACACTGTGACCCAAGAAAACGTCGATACAGGTCTAATTACAAACAGTGTTACTGTAACTGGATTAGAACCTGATGGAACAACAAGCATACAAGCAACTGATACCTATGTGATTGATGAGAATAATACAGAAGTAACATTTTGTACGCCTACTAATGGTTTAAACATTGTTAAGTCTGCTGCAATTGCAAACGGTGAGGCGTGTTTAGTCCTTGGTAGTGAAGTAACCTATACGTTCACTGTAACTAATACTGGTACAGTATCTATTAATACGGTAACTATTACAGATGCTTTATTAGGTGGTGATATTACTGCTGATCTAGTACTTGCTGGTGATACTAACACTAATGGTGTGATTGAGCCAACAGAAACTTGGAGCTATACTACTAATAACTACACAGTAACACAAGCTGATGTTGATGCTGGAAGTATTACTAACACAGTAACTGTGGATGGTATTGAAATTCTTGGTAATACAGATGTAACTGCTACGGATACGTATGTGATTGATCAGAATAATACAGAAGTAACATTCTGTACGCCTACTAATGGTTTAAACATTGTTAAGTCTGCTGCAATTGCAAACGGTGAGGCGTGTTTAGTCCTTGGTAGTGAAGTAACCTATACGTTCACTGTAACTAATACGGGTACAGTATCTATTAATACGGTAACTATTACAGATGCTTTATTAGGTGGTGATATTACTGCTGATCTAGTACTTGCTGGTGATACTAACACTAATGGTGTGATTGAGCCAACAGAAACTTGGATCTATACTGCTAGTAACTACACAGTAACGCAAGCAGATGTTGATGCTGGAATGATTACTAACACAGTAACTGTGGATGGTATTGAAATTCTTGGTAATACAGATGTAACTGCTACGGATACCTATGTGATTGATCAGAATAATACAGAAGTAACATTCTGTACGCCTACTAATGGTTTAAACATTGTTAAGTCTGCTGCAATTGCAAACGGTGAGGCGTGTTTAGTCCTTGGTAGTGAAGTAACATATACGTTCACTGTAACTAATACTGGTACAGTATCTATTAATACGGTAACTATTACAGATGCTTTATTAGGTGGTGATATTACTGCTGATCTAGTACTTGCTGGTGATACTAACACTAATGGTGTGATTGAGCCAACAGAAACTTGGATCTATACTGCTAGTAACTACACAGTAACGCAAGCAGATGTTGATGCTGGAATGATTACTAATACAGTAACTGTGGATGGTATTGAAATTCTTGGTAATACAGATGTAACTGCTACGGATACCTATGTGATTGATCAGAATAATACAGAAGTAACTTTCTGTACACCTACTAACGGTTTAAACATTGTTAAGTCTGCTGCAATTGCAAACGGTGAAGCGTGTTTAGTCCTTGGTAGTGAAGTAACATATACATTCACTGTAACTAATACGGGTACAGTATCTATTAATACGGTAACTATTACAGATGCTTTATTAGGTGGTGCTATTACTGCTGATCTAGTACTTGCTGGTGATACTAACTCTAACGGTGTTATTGAGCCAACAGAAACTTGGATCTATACTGCTAATAATTACACAGTAACGCAAGCTGATGTTGATGCTGGAATCATTACTAATACAGTAACTGTGGATGGTATTGAAATTCTTGGTAATACAGATGTAACTGCTACGGATACTTATGTGATTGATCAGAATAATACAGAAGTAACATTCTGTACGCCTACTAATGGTTTAAACATTGTTAAGTCGGCTACAATTGCAAACGGTGAGGCTTGTTTAGTCCTTGGTAGCGAAGTAACCTATACGTTCACTGTAACTAATACTGGTACAGTATCTATTAATACGGTAACTATTACAGATGCATTATTAGGTGGTGCTATTACTGCTGATCTAGTACTTGCTGGTGATACTAACTCTAACGGTGTTATTGAGCCAACAGAAACTTGGATCTATACTGCTAATAATTACACAGTAACGCAAGCTGATGTTGATGCTGGAATCATTACTAATACAGTAACTGTGGATGGTATTGAAATTCTTGGTAATACAGATGTAACTGCTACGGATACCTATGTGATTGATCAGAATAATACAGAAGTAACATTCTGTACGCCTACTAATGGTTTAAACATTGTTAAGTCTGCTGCAATTGCAAACGGTGAGGCGTGTTTAGTCCTTGGTAGTGAAGTAACATATACGTTCACTGTAACTAATACTGGTACAGTATCTATTAATACGGTAACTATTACAGATGCTTTATTAGGTGGTGATATTACTGCTGATCTAGTACTTGCTGGTGATACTAACACTAATGGTGTGATTGAGCCAACAGAAACTTGGATCTATACTGCTAGTAACTACACAGTAACGCAAGCAGATGTTGATGCTGGAATGATTACTAATACAGTAACTGTGGATGGTATTGAAATTCTTGGTAATACAGATGTAACTGCTACGGATACCTATGTGATTGATCAGAATAATACAGAAGTAACTTTCTGTACACCTACTAACGGTTTAAACATTGTTAAGTCGGCTACAATTGCAAACGGTGAAGCGTGTTTAGTCCTTGGTAGTGAAGTAACATATACATTCACTGTAACTAATACGGGTACAGTATCTATTAATACGGTAACTATTACAGATGCTTTATTAGGTGGTGCTATTACTGCTGATCTAGTACTTGCTGGTGATACTAACTCTAACGGTGTTATTGAGCCAACAGAAACTTGGATCTATACTGCTAATAATTACACAGTAACGCAAGCTGATGTTGATGCTGGAATCATTACTAATACAGTAACTGTGGATGGTATTGAAATTCTTGGTAATACAGATGTAACTGCTACGGATACTTATGTGATTGATCAGAATAATACAGAAGTAACATTCTGTACGCCTACTAATGGTTTAAACATTGTTAAGTCGGCTACAATTGCAAACGGTGAGGCTTGTTTAGTCCTTGGTAGCGAAGTAACCTATACGTTCACTGTTACTAATACTGGTACAGTATCTATTAATACGGTAACTATTACAGATGCTTTATTAGGTGGTGCTATTACTGCTGACTTAGTGCTTGCTGGTGATACTAACACTAACGGTGTGATTGAGCCAACGGAAACTTGGATTTATACTGCTAATAACTACACAGTAACGCAAGCGGATGTTGATGCTGGAATTATTACTAACACAGTTACTGTGGATGGTATCGAAATTCTTGGTAATACTACAGTGACTGCTACGGATACTTATGTGATTGATGAGAATAATACTGAAGTAACTTTCTGTACACCTACTAATGGTTTAAACATTGTTAAGTCGGCTGCAATTGCAAACGGTGAGGCTTGTTTAGTTCTTGGTAGTGAAGTAACCTATACGTTCACTGTTACTAATACTGGTACAGTATCTATTAATACGGTAACTATTACAGATGCTTTATTAGGTGGTGCTATTACTGCTGACTTAGTACTTGCTGGTGATACTAACACTAACGGTATGATTGAGCCTACCGAAACTTGGATCTATACTGCTAATAACTACACAGTAACGCAAGCGGATGTTGATGCTGGAATGATTACTAACACAGTTACTGTGAATGGTATCGAAATTCTTGGTAATACTACAGTGACTGATACGGATACTTATGTGATTGATGAGAATAATACTGAAGTAACTTTCTGTACACCTACTAATGGTTTAAACATTGTTAAGTCGGCTGCAATTGCAAACGGTGAGGCTTGTTTAGTCCTTGGTAGCGAAGTAACCTATACGTTCACTGTAACTAATACAGGTACAGTATCTATTAATACGGTAACTATTACAGATGATTTATTAGGTGGTGCTATTACTGCTGACTTAGTGCTTGCTGGTGATACTAACACTAACGGTGTGATTGAGCCAACGGAAACTTGGATTTATACTGCTAATAACTACACAGTAACGCAAGCGGATGTTGATGCTGGAATGATTACTAACACAGTAACTGTGGATGGTATTGAAATTCTTGGTAATACAGATGTAACTGCTACGGATACTTATGTGATTGATGAGAATAATACAGAAGTAACTTTCTGTACGCCTACTAATGGTTTAAACATTGTCAAGTCTGCTGCAATTGCAAACGGTGAGGAATGTTTAGTAGTTGGTAGCGAAGTAACCTATACGTTCACTGTTACTAATACTGGTACAGTATCTATTAATACGGTAACTATTACAGATGCGTTATTAGGTGGTGCTATTACTGCTGATCTAGTACTTGCTGGTGATACTAATACTAACGGTGTGATTGAGCCAACGGAAACTTGGATATATACTGCTAATAACTACACAGTAACGCAAGCGGATGTTGATGCTGGAAGTATTACTAACACAGTAACTGTAGATGGTATTGAAATTCTTGGTAATACAGAGGTAACTGCTACGGATACCTATGTGATTGATGAAAACAACACAGAGTTAACTTTCTGTACACCTACTAATGGTTTAAACATTGTTAAGTCGGCTGCAATTGCAAACGGTGAGGCTTGTTTAGTAGTTGGTAGTGAAGTAACCTATACATTCACTGTAACTAATACGGGTACAGTATCTATTAATACGGTAACTATTACAGATGATTTATTAGGTGGTGCTATTACTGCTGACTTAGTGCTTGCTGGTGACACTAACACTAACGGTGTGATTGAGCCAACAGAAACTTGGTTCTATACTGCTAATAACTACACAGTAACACAAGCGGATGTTGATGCTGGAAGTATTACTAACACAGTAACTGTGGATGGTATCGAAATTCTTGGTAATACTACAGTGACTGATACGGATACTTATGTGATTGATGAGAATAATACTGAAGTAACTTTCTGTACACCTACTAATGGTTTAAACATTGTTAAGTCGGCTGAGATTGCAAACGGTGAGGCTTGTTTAGTCCTTGGTAGCGAAGTAACCTATACGTTCACTGTAACTAATACAGGTACAGTATCGGTTAACTCAATAACTATTACAGATGCTTTATTAGGTGGTGCTATTACTGCTGACTTAGTACTTGCTGGTGATACTAACACTAACGGGGTGATTGAGCCAACAGAAACTTGGATCTATACTGCTAATAACTACACAGTAACGCAAGCGGATGTTGATGCCGGAATTATTACTAACACAGTAACTGTGGATGGTATTGAAATTCTTGGTAATACAGAGGTAACTGCTACGGATACTTATGTGATTGATCAGACTAATACAGACGTAACATTCTGTACTCCTACAGCTATAATTGATATAATTAAAACAGGTGTTTTCAACAATGATAATAGTAATGACTGTACTGAAGTAGATGAAACAATTACATATACATTCACTGTTACAAACTCAGGTACGCTATCATTAGAAAATATTATAATAACAGATCCATTACTAGATAATGCAGCGACGCCTGTGTCAGTAACATATGTTTCTGGTGACGCAAACAATAATAATATTCTTGAGTCTACCGAAACTTGGATATATACTGCCACGTATTTAGTTACACAATTAGATATTGATGCTACAGAAGTTGTCAATACTGCTACTGTAATAGCTACAGCAATTCTTAATGGAGAAACAACAACAGCGACAAGTCAAACGACTACAGAATTAATCGAAGATACTACACCGCCTAACGTTTCAACTTGTGCGGTTTTAGATGAAACAATTGAATGTGATGGTGAGAATAATAATTTACTTGCTGAAATATGGAACGAGGCTAATATTACAGCTCTTGAAAATTGTGCCACAGATGCTTGTGACAATACGTTTACAGTAACGTCAAATTATGACTTTACTAATTTAGTATCTACTTGTGGTGCTAGCGGAACCATTGAAGTAATATATACTTTAACAGATACGACTGGTAATGCTAGTACATTTACTGCTACAGTTAGCATTGTTGATACAACAGGCCCTGCATTAACCATACCTTTAGATTTACCATCAAGTGTTACTTGTTCTAACGTTCCTGAAATACCAGAATTAGTATTTGACGACAACTGTTCTATAACTGATGTTCAAGTCGTCTTTGAAGAGACAACGACATTTACTGGATCTGAAGAGGTTTACGATGTTACGTGGACTTGGATAGCTACTGATAATTGTGGAAATGATACAGTAATTACGCATACAATCAATGTGACTACTGAAAATTTCATAACACCATTAACCGCCGATAGATGTACTGAAGACGGTTTATTAGATCTTTACGAATTCTTACCTGCTGATGCTGACACAGACATCGAATGGGACGTTCTAACAGATGGTATAACAATTGTAGATGGGATATTTGATCCTCTTGAAATAGCGGTTGGTGATTATGTATTTACATATACCTCTTTAAATAATGGTTGTTTAAACACCTATGAGTTAACCATTACTATTAATGACGACTGTATTGTACTTCCATGTGGAGAAGATGACTTAAAAATATCTAAGGCTGTAACTCCAAATGGCGACAACTACAACGAGTTTTTCACCGTTGGTGGTTTAAATGAATGTGGTTTTATAATAGACCTAAAAATATTTAACCGTTTTGGTGATATTGTTTACGAATCTAGAGACTACCAAAATGATTGGAATGGACAAAGTCCAAGTGGATCTGTAGGATCGGCAGGAAGACTACCAAACGGAACATATTACTATGTAATAAATATATTAGATAGTGGAATCAAACCATTAGCAGGCCCTATTTATTTAGGAACAAAATAAAATAATAGATGAAAAAAATAAAAATATATAGCATCGGGATTATATTATTGTTGAGTTGCGCACAGGTTTTAGCGCAACAATTACCTCAATTTTCTCAATACATGTTTAACACTATTGCTATCAACCCTGCATACGCAGGTAGTAGAGAAACCATTAGTGTCGTCGGATTACATAGAAGTCAATGGGTTGGACTAGCTGGTGCACCGACAACATCAACCGTTTCTGTGCATGCACCACTTAAAAATGAGAAAGTTGGACTAGGATTGTCCGTCATTAATGACGAATTAGGGTATGAAAATTTTGTTTATGTCTATGGTGACTTTTCATACACCATTGCGCTTTCTGAGAAAACTAAATTAGCTTTTGGATTAAAAGCCGGTTTCACACATTATAACTTAGATCAAGAAGGCTTTCTAGATGACCCTACTGTAGCTATAGATCCATTCTTTAGTAACTTCACTAATCGATGGAATCCTAACATTGGCGTTGGTGCTTACTTACATCAAAATAAATGGTATGTCGGTTTATCTGCCCCAAGAATATTAAATACAGACTATAACCAAAGTGCTTTAGATCCTGAGATTGACTACGTCGCTTTAGAACGTGTTGGTTACTATTTAACGGGAGGTTATGTTTTTGATTTAGATGAAAACACAAAACTAAAACCTTCTGCATTAGTTAAAGTAACTAATGGCGCTCCAATTTCTTTTGACCTTAGTGCTCATGTTTTATTTAACGAAACATTTTGGTTGGGAGGAAGTTATAGATATAACAGAGACACATCTACAATTGGAGCTTTAGCTGATTTTCAAATATCACCACAGATGAGAATTGGTTATGCTTACGAACATTATATAACAGACCTGAGACCATATACTGGTGGAACACATGAAATATTATTAATGTTTGAAGTTTTCAAACCTACAAAACGTGTAAAATCACCTAGATATTTTTAAGATGAAAATAAAAATAATTTCATACATATCACTTTTTTTATTCGTGCAACAAGCAGTTGCACAGACAAAAGTAGCCGATAATTTTTTTAGAGATTTTTCTTATGAAAAAGCAGCAGAACTGTATCAAGAGGCTTTAAAAAAAGAAGATAGTACCGAATATATTCTGAAAAGAATTGGAGATAGTTACTTTAATATTAGTAAAGTTGAAAAAGCAGAATTTTGGTATCGTAAAGCTATTGAGAAATACCCATCAATAGACTCGGAATACATCTATAAATATGTTCAAACTTTAAGAAGTCAAAAAAAATATGACTTAGCAAATGACTATTTAAGAAATTTCAAACTAAAAAATAATAAAGATAGACGCATTAAAGATATTGATCTATTTAATATCGAAAATTACAACCAACTGACTAATACAGAAAAAGTTTATGTAACTATCGAAAACCTGCCTTTAAACACCAGTTATTCAGATTTTGGTGGCTATGAACATCATAACACCTTATACTACTACTCTACTTGGGTTAAAGACTCTATTGTAGATGAAAAAGATTTATATGGTTGGAATAACGAACCTTTTCTTAATATTTTTGAGGCTGAAACAAAAATAGGACAAAAAGCAAAAACCTATGGAGAACCGACTAAACTAAACTCATCCGTAAATACTGTAGACGATCACGAAGGATTAGTAACGATTACTAATGACGGTCAAACAATGTATTTTACAAGAAACAATGTTTCCAAAAAAGATAAACGCAAATATTCAAAAGAAGGTACCTCTAATTTAAAAATATATAAATCCACATTATCTGATAATAAGTGGACCAATGTAACCGAATTACCTTTTAATAATGATGCTTTTTCTTGTGGTGCACCCGCGTTAAGTCCGGATAACAAAACTTTATATTTTGTATCTGATATGGACGGTGGTTTTGGTCAAACAGATCTTTATAAAGTCACTATCAAACAAGATGGTACTTATGGTACACCTACTAATCTAGGAGCAGAAATAAACACAGAAGGAAACGAGAAGTTTCCGTTTGTAGCCAAAGATTCAACATTATACTTTTCAAGTGATGCGAATTTAAATTTAGGATTACTTGATATCTTTGAAACCAATCTTTTAAAAATCAAAAAAAACGATTCCACAGAAGTTTTCATAAAAAATCTAGGAGCTCCATTTAACAGTCCTTTTGACGATTTTTGTTACTTCGTGGATTCTGATACACAAACAGGTTATTTTTCTTCTAATCGTGAAGGCGGCAAAGGGGGAGATGATATTTATGCCTTTGGTAAATACCAATGCAAACAGCTTGTATCCGGTATTGCCTATAATAAACTATCTGAAGAACCATTAGCAAAGGTTAATGTTTCATTATTAGATATAAACGGAAAAGTTATAGAAACTTATTTCACGGATAAAGATGGGAAATACGAATTCAAAGCTATTGGGTGTGATAAAACTTATACTATACTAGGTGAGCGCGTAATTTATAGACCTGATAAAAAAGAATTTGTAACCTCTCCTGCTGATGGAGAAACAACGACTATAGATCTTCATTTAGATCCTTTAATAATAGATAATGAAATAGTCATTAATCCTATCTATTTCAATTATGACAAATCCTTTATTAGACCCGATGCTGCTTACGAATTGGAAAATGTAGTTGCTGTTTTAAGAGAGCACCCAAAAATGATAATTAAAATCGAATCACATACAGACAGTCGTGGACGTGATGCTTATAATTTAAAATTATCTGATCGTCGTGCTAAATCTACACGAGACTATTTATACTCCCGAGGCATTGAAAACAACAGAATACAAAGTGCAGTTGGTTATGGTGAAACACAAATCCTCAATCAATGTATAAATGATGTAAAATGCACAGACAAAGCGCATGAAGAAAATAGACGATCTAAGTTTATTATAACAAATAAATACAAGTAAAAAAAAGCCTTTCTACATTTAGAAAGGCTTTTTTTTTGTTGACTTTTATCCAAATAAAAAGAACTACACTTAGAATATTATTATTAATATAACACCTAACAAAGACGTGAAAGACTTCCACTAATGGATTACTAACAAACCTATACAAGTATTAAAAAGATTGCAACACGCATGTAACCCATGATCACCAATCTGATAAAATAGTGAAAATTGATTATTCTAACAAAAAAGCCACCGGTTACAAGCTAATAACTCGTTCGTTATAAATAACATATTAAATTAAAAAAAACAAAACCTGAATACTACGTATAGCATTCAGGTTTTGTTTTGAATTAAATCTATTATTATTGAAAGAAAACGTTATTTTTTCTATTTATTTCTTCATGAAAATATTAGTAAAATACCACTTATTGTCCTCTCCTTGTTCTGCTGAAATTTCAAAATCTGTATAATCACCTTCGATATTATGTCTGTGACCTTCACTATTTAACCAGGCATTTACTACTGCAGAAGCACTAGAATAACCATAAGCAACATTCTCCGACACCTTTACTGCATTAGCGTTAGTAACTAAGTAAGATTTTCTAGTAAAAAAGTGATCATGATTAACTTCATTTATATCTGTCATATACACTGTATGACTAAAAGCTTGCCCCTTTATTAATTCATGATTAACCAAAGCATTTAAACCAATACTTATTCTGTGTTGATTTATAAGTTCTAAAATTTCAGTTTCAATTGCTTTAGTTTCAGGAATGACCATAGCAATACTATCAGTTTCTATAGTGTCTTCTAAACTATCAGTAGAGCAAGATGTTAAAGTTATCGCAACACAAATAACAGTCACTAGGTAGGTAAATGTTCTCATTTTTAAAGAGTTAAGTAGGTTTGGGACTCTAAAAATAGAACAGCTATAAAGAACAGACTGTTAAAGAAATGTTAAAATCGATTAAAAACATGTTTTTAATCGATTTTAACTGCATTTAATCGGTAAAACATACTAACTGAATACATGTAAACGGATAAATCATGGAGATAAACGGTTTTTTACCCAGTTAAAATCGGCATCTAAGTTATATAAAATTCTATCATGTAAGCGGTTAGGTCTTCCCTGCCAAAATTCAATTGAAACAGGTTTAACGATAAAGCCACCCCAAAATGTAGGTCTTTCGATCTCCTTACCTTCATAATCTAGTTCCAACTGTTTTAATTTAGCTTCTAACACGTCTCTACTCTCTACAATACTACTTTGATTAGAAACAATCGCACCTAATTGACTACCACGCGGACGTGATTCAAAATAACCATCACTTAAATTGGCTGCGATTTTTTCTGCCTTACCTTTAATTATTATTTGTCGTTCTGCGCCATGCCAGAAAAAGGATAAACACACATTTGGATTATTAAGTATCGCCTTTCCTTTTTCGCTATCATAATTAGTATAAAAAATAAACCCTTCATACGTGAATTTTTTAAGTAGTACGACTCTACTTTTAGGGAATCCATCCTTACCAATTGTCGCGACTGTCATAGCATTAGTTTCGTCCTCAGGAAAGTGTTGATCCACCTCATTAAACCAAGACCTAAAAAGCTCTAGCGGATTTTCTGGTGTGTCTTTTAGTAGTAATTCTCCTTTTTCGTAAGTTCTTCTATAGTCGCTTAAGTCTTTTTCCATAACATTTAATTATATGTAAATTTACAGGTTTTTCACTATATTTAGGCTATGATATATTCTCAACTTTTAATAAGTTTTATTCTTATTATTTTTGGTTTTCTAGTGAAAAAATATCCAGATTTGATCGCGGGATACAATACATTAAGTCACTCCGAAAAAGAAAAAATAGATAGTAAAGGATTAGCCTCCTTTTTACAACGCTTATTAATAGGACTTGGAGTTTTCTGTTTATTCACCTATTTACTATTGAAAATATGTAATGTAAATGATAATAGTATCCTTTACATAAATAGTGCACTATTAATTAGTGTACTTATTATTAGTCGTTTTATAGCCAATAGACGTTTTAAACTTTAAAATTCGAATACTTTACCATCATCTCCAAGCGTTACGTTTTCAAAAATGGTTTGCGCCTCTGTTTTAAAAACATTCAAATCGTCATAACGCGTAGAGTAATGTCCTAATATTAATTGCCCAACATTAGCCTGTTTTGCAATACTAGCTGCTTGTTTTGCTGTACTGTGCTTAGTTGGAGTTGCTAATTTGGCGTGTTGCTCTAAAAAGGTAGATTCGTGATATAATACATCCACATCTTTAATTATCGGTATTATTGACTCACTGTACGCCGTATCACTACAAAAAGCATAACTTTTAGGCTTGTTAGGTGGTAATGTAACGGATTTGTTTTTAACCAGCGCTCCAGCCTCATTTATAACATCAAAGCCTTGCTTTAACTTGCGATAGTAGGACACATCAATATTTTCATTTAAAACGGCATTCATATCTAACTTTCTATCTCCTGACTTTTCTTTAAACAAAAAACCATTAGTATAAATACGATGATCCAAAGGGATGGTATGTACTTCTACCTTATCATCCTCAAAAACAACCTCTGAATCTTTATTAGTTAGCTCATGAAACGTCAACTTATAATTAGTCCAAGAATTGGCTAATTTCATTTGAAGCGTTATTACTTCTTTTAACCCTTTTGGGGAATGTATGTGTAATTCAGTATCGCGTCCTAATAATCTAAACGTTGATATCAAACCAACCAAACCAAAAAAATGGTCCCCATGCAAGTGCGAAATAAAAATGTGTTTTATCCTATTAAACTTAATCTTATGCCTACGCAATTCTACTTGTGCTCCTTCGCCACAATCGATTAAAAATATATGATTATTTATTTCTAATACTTGAGACGTCGGATTTGTAAACGTACGTGGTGTTGCACTATAACAACCTAAGATGTTTAATTTCATTAGATAAGAATAATTACTGTTTTAAAATGAGACCTTATAAAAGATGCTAATACGCTTTTTATAAGCCTAAATCGCGTTCCATAACTTCCATTTCTATAATATCATAAGCCTCTTGTAGGGTTGGGACTATTATAATTTCATCTGGAGTTTTATCGGTATCAATACCTTCATTAACAATAACAAAAGAATGTTTTGTTGCACGGTGTTGGTTAGAGACTCTTAAAAACTCAATAACATCTTTTAATGCGACTCCTTTAATCGTATTTAAATTAACAATAATATTATTGTTTTTAAATTTTGGATACAGTGTTTCTATTTTTTTTACTAATTCTATAACCGAAGCATTTTCTTGGGTTACGATAATTAAATTTTCATTTTGGTCTATAATCATAACTATTGTTTTATTTTCGAAGCTAGTAAATAGATTACTGCCATTCTAACTGCTACTCCGTTTTGTACTTGATCTAAAATTATGGCTTGCTTAGAATCGGCAACATCACTCGTTATCTCTACACCTCTATTTATTGGTCCAGGATGCATTATCGTGATTTCCTTATCTAAACTATCTAGTAAAGCTTTATTAACTCCAAATTGTTGTGTATATTCTCTTGTTGATGGAAAATAACTAATATCCATACGTTCATTTTGAACCCGTAACATATTGGCGACATCACACCAATTAAGTGCTTTTCTTAAGTCTGTTTCCACTTTGACACCCAACTTATCAATATGTTTTGGTAATAAAGTCTTAGGCCCACAAACCATAACATTAGCACCTTGTAATTTTAACGCATATATGTTGGATAATGCAACGCGGCTATGTAAAATATCACCCACTATAACAACGTTTTTACCCTTAACACTACCCAATCGCTCTCTTATAGAATAACTATCCAATAGCGCTTGCGTAGGATGCTCATGCGCACCATCTCCCGCATTAATTATACTTGCGTTAACA
Organism: Olleya sp. HaHaR_3_96; assembly: GCF_019278545.1. Lineage (NCBI taxonomy): Bacteria > Pseudomonadati > Bacteroidota > Flavobacteriia > Flavobacteriales > Flavobacteriaceae > Olleya > Olleya sp. HaHaR_3_96. The sequence continues at coordinate 2,569,130 of NZ_CP058987.1, read as the reverse complement.
TGCTTTGATAAAAAGACACCCGCTCCTGGATTAGGATGACGCATAACGACCATATCCACTTTCATGGAAAGAATATTATTTACTGTATCTATTAAGGTTTCACCTTTCTTAACCGAAGATTGAGATGCTGAGAAGTTAATAACGTCTGCAGACAATCGTTTTTCGGCTAATTCAAATGACAATTTTGTTCGTGTAGAATTTTCGAAAAATAAATTGGCAATGGTAATATCACGAAGGGAAGGCACTTTTTTAATAGGACGATTAATCACTTCTTTAAAATGATCAGCTGTCTTAAAAATAAGCTCTATATCCTGTATATTCAGATATTTAATTCCTAATAAGTGTTTGACACTTAACTCGCTCATATTATATAGTATTCAGGTGGTAGTCAAAACTACCAGTTAATCTTTTAGTTTAAATCTAAGAAACACTAGTATTACGTGTCTAGAAAGTCTGTTTTAACTTTTTATCAGGTATACTGCATCTTCTCCTTCATTCTCAACCCAATTCACTTTAACTTTTTCATTATTTATAGCATCTACTTGGCGACCTCTATAATTGGGTTGTATCGGTAAATGTCTACTAAAACGTCTATCGATTAAGGTTAGTAATTCAATTTCAGACGGACGTCCAAAAGATTGAATAGCCGTTAATGCAGATCGTATACTACGTCCTGTATATAATACATCATCGATAAAAACTATTTTTTTATCCTCAACGTCTACATTAATTTCAGTCGTATTTGCTTCCAGTGTCGTATCTCCTCTTCTAAAATCATCTCTGTAAAACGTAATATCTAGATGACCAAGTTGTAAGTTTTTGATTTTATACTCCTTCTTTAGCATAGATGCTAAACGGTTAGCCAAATACTTACCTCTAGGTTGTATACCAACTAAAACGGTATTAGAAAAATCATTATGATTTTCGATGAGTTGACAAGCCAATCTATGTAGAATGATGTTGACTTCTGTAGCATTAAGTAGCACTTTTTGACTCATAGTGTTCCAAACGGGTTTGGTAAACAAAGGTAAAGTAAATTATTATAAGTTGAAAGGTGTTTTTGTATCAAAAAAAAAGCCTCTCATTTCTGAGAGGCTTTTAATATTGATAAAAACTTTAAAGCTTATGCTTTTCCGTCCATTTTATCTTTTAACGCTTGTAAAGCTTCGTTAGCATCACCTAAAGTTGGTTTAGCTTCGTCAGCTTGAGACGCTGCCTTTTTAACAGCTGCTTTTACATTTGCCATTTCTTCTGCTTTAAATATAGCAGTATGAGAAGCAACAACACGTTTGAATTCTTTGTTAAATTCGATAATTTTGAATTCTGCAGAATCACCTTTCTTTAACATCTTACCGTCTTCTTTTTCAAGGTGACGAGATGGTACGAAAGCAACGATATCTTCGTTAAATTCAATAGTAGCTCCTTTATCTACAACATCAGCAATTTCAGCTGTGTGTGTTGTACCTAAAGCAAACTCAGTTTCGTATTTATCCCAAGGATTATCAGTTGTTTGTTTATGACCTAAAGATAATTTACGTCCTTCAACATCTAACTCTAATACTACTACATCTAATGTATCACCTACGTTACAGAACTCAGATGGATGTTTGATTTTCTTAGTCCAAGATAAATCAGAGATGTAAATTAATCCATCAATACCTTCTTCTAATTCAACAAAAACACCAAAGTTTGTAAAGTTACGTACAATACCTGTGTGCTTAGAACCTACAGGATATTTAGTTGTAATATCTGTCCATGGATCAGCAGATAATTGCTTGATACCTAATGACATCTTACGATCTTCTCTATCTAAAGTTAAGATTTGTGCGTCAATTTCGTCACCAACTTTTACAAAGTCGTTAGCAGAACGTAAATGAGTAGACCATGACATTTCAGACACGTGTACTAAACCTTCAACTCCTTCTGCAACTTCGATAAATGCACCGTAATCAGCGATTACAACAACTTTACCTTTAACTTTATCACCTACAGCAACAGTTTCTCCTAAAGCATCCCAAGGATGTTTAGATAATTGCTTAAGGCCTAATTGGATTCTAGACTTATCTTCATCAAAGTCTAAGATTACAACATTTAATTTTTGATCTAACTCAACAATCTCATTTGGATGGTTAATTCTTGACCAAGATAAATCTGTAATGTGAACTAATCCATCAACACCACCTAAATCAATAAACACACCATAAGAAGTAATGTTTTTAACAACACCTTCTAATACTTGTCCTTTTTCTAGTTGACCAATGATTTCTTTTTTCTGCTCTTCAATATCAGCTTCAATTAAAGCTTTATGAGATACTACTACGTTTTTGAATTCGTGGTTGATTTTCACAACTTTAAATTCCATAGTTTTGTTTACATACTGATCGTAATCTCTAATTGGCTTAACGTCAATTTGAGATCCTGGTAAGAATGCTTCGATACCAAAAACATCTACAATCATACCACCTTTAGTACGACATTTAACAAAACCGTTAACGATTTCTCCAGTTTCATTAGCTTTGATTACTCTGTCCCAAGCCTTGATTACACGAGCTTTTCTGTGAGATAATACTAATTGTCCTGTTGCGTCTTCACGCACATCAATTAATACCTCAACCTTGTCTCCTACTTTTAAGTCTGGATTGTATCTAAATTCGTTTAAAGAAATAACGCCTTCAGATTTAGCGTTGATGTCAATAATTGCATCACGATCTGTCATGTGCACTACTGTTCCTTCAACAACCTCATCATCTAAAGTATCTACGAAATTTTCTGATACTAATTTTTCAAATTCTTTTAATTGAGAATCTTCAACCTCATCAATTCCTTCTTCGTAATTGTGCCAGTTAAAATCTGCTAAGAATTTTTCAGGGTTTGCTTGAGCTTCAGATACTACTGGAGCTGCTTTTGTTTCTGCTGCTGCTTCTTGAGCTGCAACTTCTGCTTGTTTTGCTTTTTCAGCCATTTAAATAATTTTAATAATGTACTTTTAGCTTTCGCTGAATTAAATACACTATGTTTTTGTATTCTGTTATGTTTAGAAGATTTAGACGCTAACACACAGAAGTGTTATAAATAAAATTGTTTTAATCCCTTTTCATCTTTCTGGTAGGCGTTAAAAAGGAGTGCAAAAATACTACTTTTTACTAACACAGCCTAATAGTAATATAAAAATATTAAATCACTGACTTTCAAACAACTACAAATATATTAATTATCTTTGATTTATGTATTTCAACCGATAAATCAAACACTTAATCTAAACCTGTTATAAATTTAATTTTAGTTTTTCAAACTGCTATTTTAATTACTATCTTTAATGAAGAATTAACAATTAAAAACAAAATATTTATGGCTTTAAGAGCAAAATATCAAGGTGTACTTGACTTAGGAGAGAAATTAAAAATCGCTAATGGTGACATTACTGAAGAAAATGGTGTATTAAAAGTTAAAGGAACGGCTGCTACACAATATGAGAAAAATTTAATGTGGGACGCTATTAAAAGTGCAGGTGGTGATAGTCCTTCTGACATTTTAGCAAACATTGATGTTGCTGACGAGAGTCTTTATGCAAAACATACTGTTGTAGGTGGTGACACTTTAGGTAAAATTGCTAAACATTACTACGGTAACGCAGCAAAATACACTGCTATTTTTGAAGCTAACAAGGATATTTTAAAGAATCCTGATATGATCAATGTAGATCAAGAATTAAAAATTCCTAATTTATAGGAATTTAATAACACATTACGAAAGCGGATTGTTAAGCGAAAGCCAACAATTCGCTTTTTTTTTATGCCCTACAATTTAATTAGGCTAAATCACCTAGCGTTTTATTAACTAAATTAAGTACGGCATCAAATTGTTGTTCTAAGGTTAAATCAGAATTATCAATCTCTATAGCGTCGTCTGCTTTTACTAAAGGCGAATCTTCTCTATGTGAATCTATATAGTCACGCTCTTGAACATTACGCAGTACAGCTTCATATTTAACATCGTCTCCTCTACCTATTAATTCCTCAAAACGTCTTGTGGCACGCTTATCTGCAGATGCTGTCATAAACAGTTTTAATTCAGCATAAGGAAACACAACTGTTCCAATATCACGACCATCCATAACCACACCTTTGTCCTTCCCCATTTGCTGCTGTTGTTTTACCAATTGGTAACGTACTTCTGGAATCGCTGCAACTTTACTCACATAACTAGAGACTTCTAGTGTTCTAATTTCTCTTTCTATATTTACGCCGTTTAAATAGACTTCTGCAAATCCTAAAGCTGGATTAAATGTAAAGCTAATCGTAATCTTATCTAAATTAGAAACCAAAGCAACCACATCAAATTGGTCTTTATCAATCCAACCATTCTGCATCGTATATAAAGTAACTGCTCTATACATGGCACCAGTATCTACATAAATGTAACCTAAGTGGTTAGCTAATTGCTTTGCTACTGTACTTTTTCCTGTTGATGAAAAACCGTCTATGGCTATGGTAATATTTTGCACTTGTTTTGTTTTAGAATGTAAAAATAGGAATTATAATTCGGAACTATAAGGTCGGCATCGGGTGGTTTTATAATCACATTTACTACAATATTAGTCTATAGAATAGTTATTACTATTAAAATGGTGGTACACCTCCTGTATAATAATACTCAAACTCTACAACCTCCCCTGTATTTAAAGTATCACGTCCAATGAGATAATATGTTGTACCAACATGTAAACTAGAATAAGACTTTGCTGAAATAAAAGTAATGGGATCTCCTGATTTATATACTTTCACCGACTTAACATCTGGAGTATCATACTCTGAAGCTTCATTTAAAACTAAACTATAATTTCTAAATCTTAAGTTAGTGGCATTCCAACGTATTGTGGCCACATCTTTAAGCTTAAAAGCTCTATTTAAAACTTTAGAATAGCGCTCGTCTTCAGAGACCTCTTTTTTACTTTCATATATTAAAGCATAAAATCCGCCACTAACTATTAAAACAAAAATTAGAACTATGGCGATAACAAGTCTTTTAACTGATCTAGACGTTTTAGACATGACTCCCAGTTATTACACTGTTAGATGAGCAACGATATCTTTAACTGGCAATACTGCTTTAGTGTGCTCAATACTTGGTCCTGCAACCCAAACGGTTTTATAAGTTGCTTTTTTAGCTGCATTTTCTGTAGCCTTCATCCCTATTGAAAAACGAATCATCTTAACCCACTTTTTAAGTTTTTTGTTTTTATTTAAAACACGCTCTATCCAAGTTTGCTTCGTTCCAATTTTCTGAACATATGGCGTATTAATAACCGTACATGGTGTACCAGAAATACGTTCTGTCATGATGATATCTTTTTCTCCATAATCGACACAAGCCTGCTTATACTCATCAGTCACTCCCGCTTCTATAGAAGCAATAAATGGACTTCCTACAGATACACCTTCTGCACCATAACTTATCATTTTATCAATGTCTGCTTTACAACCAACACCTCCTGCAGATATAACCGGAATTGTTAATGCTTTACTTAACTGATTGGTTAGCTCTTCAGGGGTTAAGTTACCTCTATGTCCACCAGCTTCATTATTAACAGCTATTGCCGCGTCTGCACCAAGTTGTTCTACCTTTTTAGCAAAACGCAAATCAGTAACATCACAAAACACTTTAATACCAACTTTATGTGCTTGTTTAATTGTTTCTTCAGGACTCCCTAAAGATGTGATAATAAAATCGCACCCCTCTTCACACAGTACCCTAAGTTGTTCTTTATATTTAATATTTGATTTATTAACGATTAAGTTAAAACCAAATGATCCTCCTTCTACCTTATTAGCCTTTAATTCTATTATAGCAGACCTTAACTGATCTAATGTTCTATAATTAAGCGCAGGGATACATCCTGCTATTCCGGCTTTCATACCTTCTGTAACCATTGCTACGTTAGACACCAAAAACATTGGCGCTTGTATGATTGGATATTTTATATTTAAAAGCTGAGTTAATTTAGTTTCCATTTTTCAAGTATTGTTATACTTACAAATATAAACAATAATTTACTATGCATGCATAGTTTTTTTTTGAATTACTAGATTGAAGTATTCATTAAGTATTTACAACACCCAAGATTTAGCTATTAACGTCAAGCCTTAATACGGAACATTCTATAAATCTTAAACAAAAAAAAAAACGCAATCAAATTAATGATTGCGTTTTTATATAATATGATTCTGAAACCAGTTCAGAAAGACGTTATTACTTTACTTCTTCGAAATCTACATCTTCAACATCACTGTTTTCAGTTGTATCTGCTCCTGCATCAGGTGCTGGTTGACCAGCTTGTCCATCTGCTTGTGCTTTGTACATTTCTTCACTTGCTACTTTCCAAGCTTCGTTAATTTTTTCTAATGCTGGAGCAATAACTGCTACATCTTTAGATTCGTAAGCCGCCTTTAATTCTGTTAAAGCTGCTTCGATTGGTGCTTTTTTATCATCAGATAATTTCTCACCAAATTCTTTTAATTGATTTTCTGTTTGGAAAATCATAGAATCAGCTTCGTTTAAAGTCTTAGCATTTTCAGCTGCTTTAGCATCTGATTCAGCATTTGCTTCAGCATCAGCTTTCATTTGCTTAATTTCTTCTTCAGTTAATCCTGAAGATGCTTCGATACGAATATCTTGTGTTTTTCCAGTGGCTTTATCTCCTGCAGACACTTTAATGATTCCGTTAGCATCAATATCAAAAGTTACTTCAATTTGAGGAACTCCTCTTTGTGCTGGTGGTAAACCATCTAAGTGAAAACGTCCAATTGTATTGTTATCTGCAGCCATAGCGCGTTCACCTTGTAAAACATGAATTTCTACTGAAGGTTGGTTGTCTGCTGCTGTAGAGAATACTTGAGACTTTTTAGTTGGGATCGTTGTATTTGCTTCAATTAACTTAGTAAATACGTTACCCATAGTTTCGATACCTAATGACAAAGGTGTTACGTCTAAAAGTAATACATCTTTTACATCTCCTGATAATACTCCACCTTGGATACCTGCTCCTAAAGATACAACCTCATCCGGGTTAACGCCTTTTGAAGGTGCTTTTCCAAAAAATGCTTCTACTGCTTTTTGTACTGCTGGGATACGTGTAGATCCACCTACTAAAATAACTTCGTCAATATCAGATTTTGATAAACCTGCAGATTTTAATGCTGTTTGACAAGGGGCGATAGTACGTTTTACTAAATCGTCAATTAACTGCTCAAATTTAGAACGTGTTAATGAACGCACTAAGTGTTTTGGTCCACTTGCAGTAGCTGTAATATATGGTAAATTAATTTCTGTTTGTTCAGAAGAAGATAATTCAATCTTCGCTTTTTCTGCTGCTTCTTTAACACGTTGTAAAGACATTGGATCTTTTCTTAGATCAATACCCTCTTCTCCGTTAAATTCGTCAGCTAACCAATCAATAATTTTTTGATCAACATCATCACCACCTAAGTGTGTATCTCCATCTGTAGATAACACTTCAAATACACCATCTCCTAATTCAAGGATAGATACATCATGTGTTCCTCCACCAAAATCAAATACTACTATTTTTTGGTCCGTACCTTTCTTGTCCATTCCGTAAGCTAAAGCTGCTGCTGTTGGCTCGTTTATGATACGACGTACTTTTAAACCTGCAATTTCTCCTGCTTCTTTAGTTGCTTGACGTTGTGAGTCATTAAAATAAGCGGGTACAGTAATAACTGCTTCAGTTACATCTTGACCTAAATAGTCTTCAGCAGTTTTCTTCATTTTTTGAAGGATCATAGCTGATAATTCTTGAGGCGTATATAAACGACCATCAATGTCTACACGTGGTGTATCATTATCACCTTTAACTACTTTGTAAGGTACACGTTCTGCTTCTTTTTTAGACTCAGAATACTTGTTACCCATAAAACGTTTAATTGAATAAACAGTTTTTGTAGGGTTAGTTACTGCCTGTCTTTTTGCTGGATCACCAACTTTAATTTCGCCTCCTTCAACAAAAGCGATAACTGAAGGTGTTGTACGTTTACCTTCTGCGTTTGGGATCACAACTGCTTCATTACCTTCCATTACAGAAACGCAAGAGTTTGTTGTTCCTAAATCGATTCCAATAATCTTACTCATAATTTTATATAATTTAAATTTTGTATTGTAATTGTTACGGTATCAGTAAGTCAATGATTATGCCAAGACAATCGGACTGACATGATGGCAGAATCTAATTAAATATCAACACCCTTTTAACTTTTATATCTGTTGCAAAAAACTATATTTGTCGCTTAATACTTAAACGATTTCGTAATATGGAGTGTATTTCTGTTTTTGACATGCTAAAGATTGGTGTTGGCCCATCTAGTTCTCATACTTTAGGCCCTTGGCGTGCTGCAGAGCGTTGGCTTTATGAACTTAAAGCAGCAAACCTTTTTGATAGTGTACAACGCGTCCGTATAGATTTATACGGTTCATTGTCTCTAACAGGAAAAGGTCATGCTACAGATTTAGCGGTTATGCTAGGTCTAAGTGGTGCTGATCCAGAAAGAATACCCACAGATACTATTGATATTATCATAGCGTCTATTAGCAATACGGAGAAACTCGTACTAAATAACGAACGTATTATCTCTTTTGATAAAAAGCAAGACATCGTCTTTAACCGCGCTTTTTTACCATTTCACTCTAACGGTATTAAATTTACCGCTTTCGCTGAAAATGAAATTCACACCTCTACCTTCTACTCCATTGGTGGTGGTTTTGTTGTTAAAGAAGAACGTACGGTGGATGCCGAAAATAAAGAACTTAAAAAAGAATTCCCTTTTCCTATTGATAAAGCTACCGAGCTGTTAGCCTTTTGTCAAAGTGAAAACAAAACGATATCAGAAATTGTTCTAGAAAACGAACGCTCTCTTAGAACGGACGAAGAAATAGATTTTGAGTTACACCGTATTTGGGACACCATGTTAGACTGTATGTTTACAGGATGTCATACGGAAGGTAATTTACCTGGAGGACTAAATGTGAGAAGACGTGCGTTTGATACGCACAAACGTTTGAATATAGAAGTCCCTTACACTACACCACAAGAATGGTTAGAAAGTATTAGACATAGTGAAGTCAAATTTAGACAAATCTTAAAATGGGTGAGCTGCTTTGCTTTGGCAGTAAACGAAGTTAATGCTGCTCTTGGTCGTGTCGTTACTGCACCAACTAACGGAAGTGCTGGTGTAATACCATCTGTGTTAATGTACTATTTGGTTATAGAAAACCATGACGCTGGTTTTAAAGAAATCAAACAATTTTTATTAGTTGCTAGCGAGATTGGAAGCATCTTTAAAAAAGGCGCAACAATTAGTGCTGCAATGGGAGGTTGTCAAGCCGAAATTGGAGTCTCTTCTGCTATGGCAGCAGCAGCTTTATGTGATTTATTGGGCGGCTCTACAGAACAAGTCATGATTGCTGCAGAAATTGCTATGGAACATCACCTCGGGTTAACCTGTGACCCTATTGGTGGCTTAGTACAAATTCCATGTATAGAACGTAACAGTATGGGAGCCATCAAAGCTATAAATGCAGCAGAATTAGCTTTAGATACAGATCCAAAAAATGTCAAAGTGCCCTTAGATAAAGTGGTAGACACCATGTGGGAGACCGCAAAAGACATGAATACTAAATATAAAGAAACCTCTGAAGGTGGTTTAGCAGTACGTGTAAGTCTATCTGATTGTTAGGATTAAGACGTTAGACAAAAAAAATGAATTCTAGTATTATCCTAAAAAAGAATTAAGCCTTTAGTATAAGTACTAATTTTAGTATTTTTACAATATATATTAAACTATAAAAATATGTCTGTAGCAAAAAAAGAATATAAAAGAGTAACTGTTAAGTCTTTAGTAGAAATGAAGAAAAATGGAGAGAAAATTTCCATGTTAACGGCTTACGATTATACTATGGCCAAAATAGTTGATGGTGCTGGTACAGATGTTATTTTAGTAGGTGATTCTGCAAGTAACGTAATGGCGGGTCATGAAACAACACTACCAATTACTTTAGATCAAATGATATATCATGCCTCTTCCGTAGTACGTGGTATACATCGTGCTTTAGTGGTTGTCGATTTACCTTTTGGAAGTTACCAAAGTGATCCTAAAGAAGCCTTACGCTCTGCAATTAGAATCATGAAAGAGTCTGGTGGACATGCCGTAAAAATGGAAGGTGGTAAAGAAGTTAAAGAATCTATCAAGCGTATTTTAAATGCTGGAATTCCTGTCATGGGACATTTAGGATTAACGCCTCAGTCTATATACAAATTTGGCACTTACACCGTACGTGCTAAAGAAGACCAAGAAGCTATTCAGCTAAAAGAAGATGCTTTAATGTTAGAAAAAGCAGGCTGTTTTGCAATTGTATTAGAAAAAATACCTGCAAAATTAGCGCAAGAAGTTGCAGAAAGTGTTTCTATTCCTGTTATCGGAATTGGTGCTGGTGCTGGTGTTGATGGTCAAGTGTTAGTTACACATGATATGATTGGAATGACACACGAGTTTAATCCAAGATTTCTACGTCGTTACATGAATCTTTACGAAGACATGACTAATGCTATGAAGCAATACGGAGAAGATGTCAAAAGTGGTGACTTCCCTAGTGATAAAGAACAGTATTAATTTAGCTTTTAGCTTATTGCTATTGGCTTTTAGCTTATAATTTGTGTCCAAAATAATTTCAAATAAAGACAACCTACAAGTCATCTACGAGGATAATCATATCATCGTCGTAAATAAACGTGCAGGAGATATTGTACAAGGCGATAAAACGGGAGACAAACCATTAAGTGATGTTGTTAAAGAATATATTGCACACAAATACAACAAGCCTGGCAACGTCTATTTAGGGACCGTACACCGCTTAGACAGACCAACTACAGGTTTGGTTATCTTTTCAAAAACAAGTAAAGCCCTACCCCGTTTAAATAAGCTATTTGTATCCAAAGAAATTTCTAAAACCTATTGGGCTTTAGTTAAAAATAAACCAGAAAAAGAAGCAGATACTTTAATCCATTGGCTAAAGAAGAACCCTAAAAATAATAAGTCAACCGCTTATATAAAGGAAATTCCAGAAAGTAAAAAAGCCATTCTGCATTACAAAACAATCAAAACATTAGATAATTATTATCTGTTAGAAGTTAATCTAGAAACGGGACGCCATCATCAAATACGCGCGCAACTCTCTACTATTGGTTGTCCCATAAAAGGCGATTTAAAATATGGATTTGATCGCAGTAATAAAGATGCTAGTATTAGTTTACACGCCAGAAACATCAAATTTACACATCCTGTTTCTCAAGACAATCTAAACATAACTGCACCTTTACCAAAAGATGCTATTTGGGACGCTTGTCTATAATTTAAGGGCGTTACCACAAGGGTCGTGTTATCCAATATATCTTTTTTTGCCATTTATGCCAGCAAAAAAAGGATGCCATTACTACCACTAACGCAACAATAGCAAAACAATAAAATACATTACCTTTATATAAAAACATACGCATGATTCCGGAATTACTAAACGATCAAAAAAGTTATTTTAAAACAGGTGAAACGTTAAGCATCACCTTTAGGAAAACACTATTAAAAGCACTTTTAAATCAATTAGTAGCAAGAGAACAAGACATTACTGCTGCGCTATACAACGATTTTAAAAAACCAGAATTCGAATCTGTCTTAACAGAAACAGCTATTGTTATTCAGGATTTAAAACACACGATTAAAAAACTAAATAAATGGGCTAAGCCTAAACGTGTATTTCCTGCATTGTTAAACTTTCCGTCTTCTGATTATTTGTACGCAGAACCTTATGGAAGTGTTTTAGTTATCGCACCATGGAATTATCCTTACCAATTAGCATTAGCACCTTTAATTGGTGCTATTGCTGCAGGAAACACTGTGATTGTAAAACCAAGCGAATTAACGCCACATACTTCGGCCTTAATTAGTGACATTATTAAAACAGTATTTAAACCAGAGCATGTTACAGTTGTAGAAGGTGGTGTGGATACCTCTACCAAATTATTAGAGCAACGCTGGGATTATATCTTCTTTACAGGTAGTGTTGGCGTTGGTAAAATTGTAGCCAAAGCTGCTGCTGTTAATTTAACACCAACCACTTTAGAATTAGGCGGAAAAAACCCATGTATTATTGATGATACTGCTAATATTAAACTAGCCGCAAAACGCATTGTTTGGGGTAAATTTGTTAATGCAGGACAAACGTGTATAGCTCCTGATTATATTTTGATTCACGACTCTAAAAAAAACGCGTTCTATAAAGCTATGGAATATGAGGTTGAACTAGCATATTCTACCACACCGCAACAATCTAAAGATTTTGCACGTATTATAAACCTTAAAAATTTTGAGCGTTTATCTAAAATGCTAATCAATCAAAACTGTATTATTGGAGGACAAACAGATGCTGATACGTTATACATCGCGCCTACTGTTATTGACAATCCGACACTTGATAGCGAAGTGATGAAAGACGAAATATTCGGTCCTATTCTTCCTGTGATTTCTTATCAAAATGATTCGGAATTAGAAGCTATTATTTTATCTTATAACAAACCTTTAAGCTTGTATGTGTTTGGCACAAATTCCGCGAAAGCGAAACAATTAATACAAAAATTCTCTTTTGGAGGGGGTTGTATCAATGACACCATTGTACACTTTGCTAATCATAGATTACCGTTTGGAGGTGTTGGAAATAGTGGTCTTGGGGCTTATCATGGACACTATACTTTTGACACGTTTAGCCATAAAAAAGGAGTGGTCAAAAAAGCAAATTGGTTAGATATAACAGTACGTTACGCGCCTTATAACGGAAAATTAAAGCTTGTTAAAAAAGTATTAAACTGGTTGTAATTGACCCGTTACTACTACTCAGAAAGCGTACCAAGAGGATATGCCAATTCTAATTTCACACCTTCTCCTATTGTAGAAGACAGTTTGTAAGACATATTTATAAGTTCTGCACGGCTTTTCATGTTTAATAATCCACAGCCTTCTTCTATGGTAGTCATGTCAAAACCTATTCCGTCATCCTTAGCCTCTACTAGTAATTGCTCTTTTAAATAATGAAGCGTAACGTTAAGATTTTTAGCTTCAGAATATTTAACGGTGTTAGAGAAAAACTCTTGTAATATCCTAAATATAATAATTTCGTGTTTTTTGTTATTGAAAGGCACAATATCACCTTTCACTTGAAGCTCTGCAGACGCAAACTTCATTTTCTTTAATCTGTTTAACTCATTAGTAATTGATTGTTCAAACCCTATATTTAAAATAACTTCGTTGTTTAAAGAGCGTGACAACATTCTTACTTCTTTAAGACTTTGCTTGACATAGTCTGACGCTTCAGAAAAGTGTTCTCTAGTTTCTTCATCCACTTTAGTTTTTAAAATATTAAGCTGCATACTTGCTGCCGCTAACAACTGCCCTACATTATCATGAAGCTCCCAACCAATATTTTTAAGGGTCTGTTCTTGTATTTCGGTCTGCGCATTGGACAGTTCTTTATCGAAAGCTTGTTGTTGCACGATTTGATCTAAGAGCAACTTATTTTTTCTTTTTTGAAACACAATAAAAAATAAAATAACCAAAGTGGTAACCACTATTAAAACGCCAATCATGTATATCAGTAAATAGCGTTCTGCTGTTGTAGACACCTGAGGTGTTTGCAAAAAAAATAAAAAGTTAGTCATGATTAAAATTAGGTTTGGAAGCTATTTGTCCTATACAAAAACAAGTATACATAAATATATCAGTAAATAATAATACACGTCGTTATAAATTTGCGAAATCTCCATCCTCACTCCTGTTACACTAATAAAGACTTAACCACCTCTCACTAATAAAAAGGCACAAAAAATACATGCCCAGATTAAACTATACTTATACTTTTTCAATACATAAAACTAAAAGTATTTAGTCAATAAACAAGTAATAGGAATATAAAAACGCGTTCATTCATTTAATTTAATCCTTTATTATTTAAAGTTATTTTTCTGTTTTAGAAATTAAAAGTCCAAAAGCAAAAATCAAGTACATCAATACATTTGAAAATAAAAATATTTGCCACTTTAATAATACAAAATCTAAATCTTCAAAAGAATTATAAACACCATAAAATATGACTGGAGTTGTAACTATCCACCAAAAAAATAACGCTATGCTTATATAAAAATCTAAAAAAATATAAAAATTCAAAATCTTATTGCTTTGTAATAATTCAATAAAATAAAAAATAGTGCCCACTAGGATAGAAATGCAAGCTAAAACATTAAGTAAAGGTAAAAATTTAATAAAAAAGGCATCTATATTAAATACTATATAAATAACAGCAATAATAAAATTGACACTCCCGATTATTATTACAGTTGTTTGGTACGTCTTATTCTTTAATATTTTACTATAATAAAACATAAAAAACAAAATACTACCTAAAATATAGAATACTGTAAACAACCAGTAATTATAGTGAAATTTAGAATACCTTATAATAGACAGCCATTCTATTTGATCATAAAAATTAGGATATTCTCCAATTAAATCTATAGTAAAAACATAAAGCAAAAAGAAAATAAAATACCTAGCTGCAGTTAATCTAAATTTTTTGTAACAAAATAAACCAACTAATACCGCTAATAACTCTACACCATGTGTTATTGCTCCGTAATTTTGTCTTAAAAACGTCTCCAAATCAATTTATTATTGAGGATAATTTGAGTTTGGTGGATTACCCCCTGTCCCCATATTTAAAGGACCAATACCTGTAAGATCCTCATTATTTATAGCTTCAAATTTAAAACCTTCGTTTACCTGCGTTTCGGAACCTGTTGGAACCATAAACATCGTTGTGTAGCCTACTTGCCCATTTTCTTCAGGATAAGCGCCCAAATAAACTCTAACACCACTCATAGCATATCCTAAACTATCTGCTTTATGTTTAGAATACTCTAAATAATTTGTAATATCATCTAAAGACCACCAACTCGACCTATTATCTGGCCTAATAACAATACTATCACTAATTAATTTGTGTCTTAGATTGAAAGTCGTATCTAATACTTTTGCTTCAGCTGGAGTGATGACTCCTTTTGGTTTGATAATGGCGGTAGTTCCATCTCCTTTATTAGACATATTAAAATAAAAATACATCAGTAATGCCCCAAGAATAATTCCTAGGATTAGAGTTCCTAAATTTTTCATTTGTTTTTTTTAGTAAATTAATAGCGTTTTAAATGTACTAAAAAAAACTCAGACAACATTCTTACACTCTATAAATTAATGTATTACAAAATAAAATTGATTATTTTTGGGACTCTAATTTAATTAAGTCTTCTGGTTTTGATACTAAAAGGCCGATGGTAAATGTTGTATACATCATAAAATTAAGGGATAAATATATTTGCCACTTTAATATTATATAATTCCAATCACTTCCGACTATATAGACATCGTAGAATGTTAGTGGAGTTATAACAATCCACCATATAAAAATGGAGATCGCGATATAGAAATAAACAGATTTATAAAAGTGTAAAATATGATCACTTAACAATAACTCTATAAAATAAAAAATACTACAACTTAAAATTATGATTGCTCCTGTTATTTGAATTACCGGAAAAAACTGAATGAAAAAAATATCGTGATGAAAAATAATATATAATATGGAAAATGATACAAAAGCATAAGTACTATACTTTAAAATCATAACATAAAGCTTATTACATATAATCTTCTGAAACAAAATTGAAAACAATACAATTGCTATCAAATCAAACGCAATAGTATACCACCAATAGTTTTGTCTAAAAACTGAATTATAAATAGGTTCTAAAAATTTAAAAGTACTATAAAATAAAGGATAGCAACCAACTAACTCAATAATAAAAAGATATATTAATATTTTTATAAAGAAAGTAACAGGTGTTCCTTTATATTTCTTAAATGAAATAAGACCAGAAACAACTGTTACTAAAATAAATAATTTAGTTAATATACTATAATTACCTTTCAGGAACTCTTCCATAATTATTAGTTCGGATAACCTTGTCCTGGAGGCATACCTGCATCTCCCCTATCCATACCATTGGCATCTATTATATCCTGATTCTTTCCGCCTTTACTCTCTGTAGGCACCATCAAAACAGTTGTAAGTCCGTTAGGATTGATTTTAGAAATTTGATTTACTCCTAAATAGCATCTAACACCGTTTACAAAAGGATTTTCTTCTTTTATCATCTTAATAAAAGCCTCCATGTCGTCGATTGAAAACCATGATGATCTATTATCTTCTTGACCCGCAGCAGTATTGTTAGCATCTTGGCGTAGTTTAGTCCACGCATCACTTAATTCTACAGCTTCCTTAGCTGTGATTATTCCAGTTGGTTTTGTCATTTTTTTTAAATTTGGTTAATAGCTTGGGCACGAATGTACAGAAAATCTATCAAACAAGAAATATTTTATCCCAACCAACCCTCTCTATCTAAACTTCGGTACTGTATAGCCTCACTAATATGAGTCCCTTTCACCGCTGTACTTTCTTCTAAGTCAGCAATCGTTCTAGCCACCTTTAAAATTCTGTCATACGCTCTTGCTGAAAGGTTTAAACGTTCCATAGCTGTTTTTAAAAGCTGCTTGGAAGCCTCTTCTAGCTTGCAATACACTCGGATTTGCTTTGTAGACATTTGTGCATTATAATGTACATTATCAAATGTTTCAAAACGGATCGTTTGTATTTTTCTGGCTTTAGTCACCCGTTTTCTTATATCTACTGAAGATTCGCCTTTACGTTCTTCAGATAATTTTTCAAAAGGTACCGGTGTCACTTCTATATGAATATCTATTCTATCTAAAAGCGGTCCTGATATTTTACTTAAATAACGTTGCATCTCGGCTGGACTACTGGTTACAGGTGCACTTGGATCATTAAAATAACCACTAGGACTTGGATTCATACTAGCAACTAACATAAAAGAAGAGGGATACGTTACTGTAAATCTAGCTCTAGAAATAGTCACTTCTCTATCCTCCAATGGTTGACGCATGACTTCTAAAACACCTCGTTTAAATTCGGGTAATTCATCCAAAAACAAAACGCCATTATGTGATAACGATATTTCTCCTGGTTGTGGATATGCCCCACCACCGACTAAAGCAACATCGCTAATAGTATGATGTGGACTTCTAAACGGTCTTTGAGACATTAAACCTGTATCTTTAACACGCCCCACGACACTATGTATTTTTGTAGTTTCTAAAGCTTCATGTAAGGTCATTGGAGGCAGTATACTAGGCAAACGTTTGGCTAACATTGTTTTTCCTGCTCCAGGAGGCCCTATTAAAATAATATTATGTCCTCCCGCTGCTGCAATTTCCATGCAACGTTTGATACTTTCTTGCCCACGGACATCGCTAAAATCGAATTCAGGAAAATCTAAGTTCTTTTCAAACTCTTCTCGTGTATTAATGATGGTTTGTTCTAAAGGCTCACCTTTGTCAAAGTATCTAATGACTTGACTAATATTTTCTACACCATACACTTCCAATCCGTCAACAATCGCGGCTTCTTTTACATTTTGGATAGGTAATATAAAACCTTTATAACCTTCCTCTCTTGCTTTAATTGCAATTGGCAAAGCCCCTTTAATAGGTTGTAAGCTTCCATCTAAGGATAATTCTCCCATGATTAAGAAGTCTTCCAAATTATCTGCTGCAATTTGTTTAGACGCCGTTAAAATCCCCATTGCCAACGTCAAGTCATAAGCAGAACCTTCTTTACGAAGGTCTGCTGGTGACATATTGATAATTATCTTTTTTCCAGGAATTTTATACCCATTATTTTGTAGCGCTGCTGCAATCCTAAAATTACTTTCTTTAATGGCATTATCCGGTAGTCCAACAAGATGGTAGCCGATACCACTATCTATATTAACTTCTACTGTTATTGTCGTAGCCTCAACGCCAAAGACCGCACTTCCAAAAACTTTTCTTAGCATAAAATGGTTGGTTTAGATACTAAAAGTAGGAAAAAGATTCAAGACATTACTTTAAAACTGAAAACTCTATTGCAGAATCGTTATAAACTTTATGTGTTTGTGCCTTAAAATCGGATGCTTTTGCTTCAAAAATATTATCGACATACGTTTGTGGATTAATATCTATATAAGGAAAAAATGTACTTTGTACTTGCACTTGTATTTTATGTCCTTTTTTAAAGGTATGTAACACATCTTGCAATTTAATATTTACCGCTGTTTTTTGGTTTGGCTCAAAAGGTTCTGGATTAGTCATACTATTTCTAAAACGCCCACGCATAGTTTCGCTTCTAATTAGCATGTGGTAATTACTTAGTTTTAAATGATCCTGCACATCCTCTGTGTTTTCTGTGTCAGCAGGAAAAACATCAATAACTTTAACAATCCAATCGGCAGATGTACCCGTTGTTGACACTTGTAATTTAGCTAAAATCTCTCCAGCTAAAGTGATGTCGTTTTCTAAAACTTCAGTTTCAAAAGTCAAAACATCAGGACGTCTTGATGCAAAACGCTGATCGTCGGTCATAAACTTTCGTGGTGTAAATACCACTTTTATATCTTCCGTGTATGGTACTGGCTTTTTTGGATCACTAATAAAATCGCTAGTCGTTATCACACGATTTGCTTTTTGCGTTAAATGTTGATCTGGTTGCATAAAATAGCTTTCTTTAACGCTGTTTTCTGGTGGCCAAGCCGTAAAATCTGACCATTGTTTAGTTCCTGTATTAAAAAAGTGGGCTTCTGGTAAATCCACTGTACCATCTGCTTTTTCTTTTAAGAAATGATTAAAGAATTTAGTTTCGATATTCTTCTGAAAGTAATCAGAAATACTATCACCAAAATGAATATTACCCACTACTTGACGGTCATTACTTCTTGCCCAATCCCCATGACTCCAGGGTCCAAAGACAACACCGTTATAGTTTTTACTATTTTTTTCAATGGATTTATACGTATTAAATGGTCCATATAAATCTTCAGCATCAAATAAACCTCCTACGACTAGCGTCGCTGGTTTAATATCTTTTAAATGTTGTAGAATACCTCTACTCTGCCAGAATTCATCATAATTTGGATGGCTTTGAATTTGATTCCAAAAAACATTATCACCTTTAAAATATGTATTTAAATTGCTAAGTGGTCCTGCATCTAAAAAGAACTGGTATTGATCTTCTGTTCCTATTTTTGGAAACTCGTACCAAGCTTTTGTTGTTGGTTTATCTTTCATGTAACCAAATAGAGTCGTTGCTCTCCAGTAGCTTAACAAAAAAGCACCGTTATGGAAAAAATCATCAAAAAAGAAATCACTAATACAAGCTTGAGGAGAAGCTGCTTTTAAAGCAGGATGCCCAGATAATGTAGAATAAGTCGCATAAAACCCAGGATAAGAAATTCCCCAAGTCCCTACATTACCATTAGTATTATCTACATTATTTACTAACCAATCTATAGTGTCATACGTGTCACTAGCCTCATCAAACTGTTTGCCTGTTTTATTCGGTATAAACGGTCTCATGTTATCATAAACGCCTTCACTATTCCAACGTCCTCTAACATCTTGATACACTATAATATTACCTTCTCTCATTAAATATTGATTAGGTCCTATTTTAGATTTAAACGCGGCATCTCCATAAGGTCTGCAACTGTAAGGTGTACGTTGCATTAAAATTGGATACTGTTTAGAGGTATCTTTAGGCGAATAAATAGTGGTGTGTAATTTTACACCATCACGCATAGCAATAGAGACTTCTTTTTTATTGTAATGTTCTGCAACAATAAAAGTGTCTTTTGCTTTTTCGGTGGTGGTAGTGTCTAATTTTAGTTGGTCTTTACAAGACGAAAATACTAGCGTTATGGCTAATAAAAGAAGGATACGTTTCATTAATTTTTGATTTTAAAAAACTAAAGATAGGTATTTTATAACTAAATTGAAACTAGAGTTGTACTCTATAAATCAGTAAAAAACTGAAGCATTCGTTTTTCCGAATAATACACGTTTTGTTCATCATAAAAACCAACATGTCCACCATATTTAGGCATTTCTAAATAAAAATTAGGGTTTTGTTCCGCTTCATTAATTGGGTAACATTCTTTTGATAAAAACGAATCGTTTTGTGCATTTATTAGTAAAGTAGGAATTGAAACGTGTTTTAAATACTGCAAACTACTAGATTGCTCATAATAATCATAAGCATCTTTAAACCCGTGTGCTTTTGAGGTATATACATCATCAAAATCTTTTAAAGTTTTGACAGCACTCAAATCTTGATTGTTTATTTTTTGAGGAAACAATTGTTGTTTTTCTAATAGCTTACCTCTTAAATCTCTTAAAAACTTCTTGGAATACACATAGTTTCTAGATGACATTAAGCACTCTAAAGACCCTCTTAAATAAACAGGAACAGAAACTGTTACCGCTGCTTTTATTTGTTTTGGTAAATCTGATGTTTCTCCTAAATATTTTAAAATAACATTACCACCCAAGCTAAATCCATTTAGGTAGATCGTATCATAATCAAACTGAGTCGTAATGTGGTTTATAACTGAAGTTAAGTCGTCAGTCTTTCCTGAGTGATACGATTGAAAGGTTTTGTTTACCTCTCCACTACACCCTCTAAAATTGACACAAACCGCATCCATATTATTTTGGTTAGCCATCTTAGCCGATCCTAGCATATAATGGCGTTGTGCATTACCTTCTAAACCGTGTAAAATCACTAGTAGTTGTTTAGTCTTACTACTAGCATAACTCCAGTCTAAGTCTATAAAATCAGAATCTGGTAAAGTAATACGTTCACGTTTCTGAGTCACGCCATCTACTTTACGTAATACACCTGAATAGATCGTTGAGATATGCCCATTTCTGAATATCAATTTGGGTTTGTATGTGGTTTTTAAGATTGGCATTTATTGTTTTTTTTTTTAATTCTGTCACATTGAGCGTTGTCTAAATGCTATAAAACCTAAGGTCTCAAGTTTTCGACTGCGCTCAAAGTGACAATTGTAGAGCTAGTAAAATAACAATTATTTCAAAAACCGTCACATTGAGCGCAGTCGAAATGCTATAAAACTTAAATTCTCAAGTTTTCGACTGCGCTCAAAATGACAACTGTTAAGCGACTCAAGTCACACTTATTTTTAAACTGTCGTATTGAGCGCTTTCGAAATGCTATAAAACCAAAACTCTCAAGTTTTTCGACTGTGCTCAAAATGACAATTGTTAAGCTACTCAAATAATAACTATTTTTAAACGGTCACATTGAGCGCAGTCGAAATGCTATAAAACTTAAACTCTCAAGTTTTCGACTGCGCTCAAAATGACAATTGTTAAACTACTCAAGTAACACTTATTTTAAAACTGTTACATTGAGTGCAGTTGAAATGTTATAAAACCTAAACTCTCAAGTTTTCGACTGCGCTCAAAATGACAACTGTAGAGCTACAGTGAAAACACTAAACCTCTAAACTTGTAAATTCAAATTTACCTCCATCAAATAAGCCTTTATCACTTAATTTTAGTGAAGGAATAACTAATAATGCCATAAAAGACAAGGTCATGTAAGGCGCATTTAATGTTGTACCCAATTGTTTAGCAAACGCATCCAATTCCGCGTAAGCGTGCCCAATAGTTTCAGCATTTTTATCACTCATAATTCCAGCAACAGGAAGCGATACTATTTTTTGATCCGTATCAGACACCGCGCAAATACCACCTTTATTTTCAATTATTACATTAACTGCTTTACAAATGGCTTCGTCGTTAACACCTACCGCAATTATATTGTGAGAATCATGTCCCACAGAACTTGCAATTGCACCTTCCTTTAATCCAAAGTTTTTAATAAACGCTAACGCTGGCTCGTCGTTCTTGTAACGGTTAACTACTGTCATTTTTAAGACATCAGTAACTGTATTTGATACTAAATTTCCGTTTAAGATTGTTGCTTCTTCAATTAATTGATTAGTTACCAACTGTCCTTCTAAAGCTTCAATGACGCGTATTTGTTTGGCTGTACTTTCGACTTTAAAGTCTTCAACCGTTTTAATTTCGGTATCAAAATTATTAAGATTTTCAAAATCTACGTGCTTAATTAAAGACGTTCCATTGTCAAACACTAACTCACCATTTATATACGTTTGTAATGTTTTAAAATCTTTTAAATCTTCAACAATAATAAAATCTGCAATATCATCTTTTTGTAATAATCCAACCTCTAAATTATAATGTTTTACAGGATTGACACAAGCTGCTTGCAACACTTTAAACACATCAATATCTTTTGCCACTGCTCTAGAACAAAGGGCGTTTATATGGTTTAATAATAAATCGTCAGGATGCTTATCGTCACTACAAAACATCATGTTTTGATAATGCTCAGGTAATAAATCTATTAAAGCTTCAAAGTTTTTGGCAGCACTACCCTCTCTAATCAAGATTTTCATTCCCTTTTGAAGCTTTTCTAATGCCTCGTCATAGGTAAAACATTCGTGATCTGTGCTAATTCCTGCATTGATATATTTAGTAACGTCATCACCTCGTAAACCAGGTGCGTGACCATCTACGGGTTTATTATAGTGTTTTGCCCAAGCTATTTTTTTAAGTACTTCTTCATCATCAAACAACACGCCGGGGTAATTCATCATTTCGGCTAGATACTTAATATCTGGATTAGCCATAAGGGTTTTAATATCGTCAGAATCTATAACTGCTCCAGCCGATTCAAAAGTAGTTGCTGGCACACAACTTGGTGCTCCAAAATTAAATTTAAACGGTGTTTTCTTACCATTTTCAATCATAAACTCCACTCCTGTCACACCTAATACGTTCGCAATTTCATGCGGATCACTAACCGTAGATACCGTACCGTGTTTAACTGCTATTTTTGCAAACTCTGATGGGACTAACATTGAGCTTTCTATATGTATATGTGCATCTACAAAACCGGGTAAAATATAATGCTTATTATCGTGTTCTTTTTCTGTAATAGAGGTGATTCTACCCACGCTAACAGTGATTTCTCCACTAAAAATACGCTTGTTTTGTATGTCTACTATTTGTCCTTGTATTGTTTTCATGTTGTACTATATAACAGTAAAAAAAAATCCCGCTATTGCAGGATTTTTAATTTATTTTTTTAAAATTTTCTAATCCTTCTTTAAGCCATTCAAGATACTGGTCAGCACTCGGGGTATACGCTGTTGTATGGTTTAAAAGCTCCATTTTATCATTAACCAAAACATAGAATGGTTGTGAGTTATTTTGGAAATTTAACGTTTGTAATGTTGCCCACTTATCTCCAATAGTCTTAATATTTTTTAAATGACCATTGGCTTTGACAAATTTAAACTGTTCCTCTTTTGGTAATTCTTTTCTGTCATCCACGTATAAAGACACAATAATATAGTCGTCTTTTAGGGTTTGATAAATAGCATCTTGACTCCAAACCTGTTCTTCCATTTTTCTACAGTTGACACATGCCCAACCTGTAAAATCTAACATGATTGGCTTATTTTCTTCTTTTGCTGCTGCAAGACCTTGGTCTATATCCTTATAACAATTTAAACCTAACGGGCAATCGCTATCTTTTTCATAAAGACTATATGGTAAAGGTGGAGGGAAACCACTCAATAATTTTAAGTTAGCATATTTTGTATTAGTCAAGCCAGGAATTAAATAAATAACAAATGCTCCCACTAGAACAGCAAATGATATGCGACTAAAGCTTAACTTTTTTAGTGGACTATCATGCGGAAACTTAATTTTCCCTAATAAATAAAGCAATAGACCAATTCCGATTATAATCCAAATACCGATAAATACTTCACGCTTTAAAAGTCCCCAATGTTTAACTAAATCTGCATTTGATAAAAACTTAAATGCCATCCCTAATTCTAAGAACCCTAAAACCACTTTAACTGAATTTAACCAACCTCCAGATTTAGGTAATGAGTTTAACCATTTTGGAAACATTGCAAACAATGTAAACGGTAAAGCTAAAGCTAATCCAAAACCGCTCATTCCTGCTGTTAATTGCATAGCGCCACCATCACTTGTTAGCGAGCCTGCTAATAATGACCCCAAAATAGGACCGGTACAAGAAAAAGATACAATTGCTAAGGTCAACGCCATAAAAAAGATACCGATAAAACCACCTATTCTAGACGATGTTTCATCCATTTTATTTCCCCATGATGCAGGTAAAGTAATCTCGTAAAATCCAAAGAATGAAAATGCGAAAAAACCTAAAATCAAAAAGAAAATAATATTTAACGTCACATTAGTAGATATCGTGTTTAGTATTTCTGGATTTAATGAATCTAAAAAGTGAAATGGTAATGATAATAACACATATATGATTAAAATAAAAAGCCCATAAATGATCGCGTTGGCTAATCCCTTTTGAGAATTCTCAGCACTTTTTGTAAAAAATGAAACCGTTAAAGGTATCATTGGAAAGACACAAGGCGTTAATAAAGCTATTAAACCTCCGATAAATCCAAGGACAAATATTCCGAAGTTAGTCTCTTCTTTAACCTCTTCCTTTTTGTATTTATCCCAACCAGTAACACCTAAACTAAGTCCTCTTGATTTTTCTAAATCTTGTGGATCAATAGCTAAAGTCTCCACAAGACCTTGGCTTCCATCAAGATTATTTATGAATTGAAATGTCGTTGGCGCCAAACATTTTTCGTCGTCACAAGCTTGATAATATGCTTCCGCTTCAATTTTTTTAATCCCAGGATTTAGTACTTTTATTTTTTGAGTGAATATTGCTTGTTTTTCAAAATAAGTAACATCCATTGCAAACGCATTTTCATACTTTGTAATAGTTTGAGACTCCTCTAGCTTACCAATAGTCTTATAATCTTTATTCTCGTTATCCTTAAAAGTAATCTCAGTTGGAATAGGTCCCATTGGTTCCGTATTATTCTGAGAATAAATATGCCATTTGTCTTCTAACGTTGCAGTATAAACCAACTCATAATCAGTATCGTTTACCTTTTTTATTGCCGACGTCCATTTTACAGGATCAAATATTTTAGATTGCTTTTCTTTTTTTAACTGAAACGTTACAATTTCGCTTTCAAAAATACATTTTGTGTCATCACACGCTTGGAAGCTAATTTCAGCCTCAATCGAAGAGATATTTGGATTTGTAACCTTTATTTTTTGAGTGAATGTTGCTGCATTATCAAAATAAGACAACTCCATTTGAAATACTTTATCAAACTCAGTGATACTCTCACTTTCCACAGCGTTACCAACTAACTCAAAATCTGTATTTAAAACATCTTCCTGATAAAAAAACTCAGTAGGAATTGCGCCTCCTTCAGGTAAAGTCTGAGAATAGACATGCCAATGGTTGTCTATAGTAGCATTATAAGTCAAATTGTATTCTGTGTCAGATATTTTTTCGACTTCAGTGGTCCATTTTACAGGTTTTAATACTTGTGCATTAACAGTAAACGCAGTAATAAAAAATAGTATAAAAGCGGTTATATACTTCATTTTGATAATTTAATTTTTAGTATTGATTTGGTTTGATTGGTTACTTTAAATCTGTCATCTGCACGATGATTAATAACCCAAACTATTTTATCTTGACTACACAATAATAAAACCTTTTTCTTGGCTAACAAAGATAGTTTTTGATCTTTAAAATATTTACTTAACTTCTTTTTTCCTTGCATGCCAATAGGGTAAAAATAGTCGCCTTCCTCCCAATGTCTTACAGTTAATGGTAATTTTAACGTTTCTTTATCAATAAACACCGTCGAGGTATCCGATTTCTCTATACTTTCTGTGGTTTCAAAAGACAAAACGCCTAACGACACATCTACCTCGTTTTCAAAATTAGTAATTAATACAGACCCTTCATTTTCATGCTGACTATCCTCCGTTTTTAATTCACTTAAAATTAAAGTCTCTCTATTTTTAAGTAATTGATGGGTGGCAGAAGACACTTGCTTTCCACTTTGTGCAGTCAACAAATTAACAATATCTGTCCATTGGGTAAATCCGTAATCTTTAAATATTTCGAATAGATATGCTTTAGGATTGCTGACTTTAATAAACTCTGATATTTTATAACTTATTTGGGTATCATCAATATCAATTATTGCACGTTTTAAAACCGCTTGCACACTTTCTTCTACAATATCTGCTGTATCATTAAGGTTGTTTAATGTGTTTTTAAAATTGGTTAAAACATTGCTATTTAAAGATTTTAAAACCGGAATAACATCATGTCTTAACTTATTACGCAAGTATTTTGTAGATGCATTACTACTATCTTCTCTCCATTCTATTTTGTTAGACACTGCAAAATCCGCGATAGTTTCTCTAGAAAATGGCAACAATGGTCTTACAATATTATCATTTACTTCCGGAATCCCTTTTAAACCTTCTAAACCTGTTCCTCGAGTCAGGTTAATTAAAAAAGTTTCTAAATTATCATCCGCATGATGGGCAGTTAAAATATAATCAAAACCCAACTGTGCTGCTAACTCCTGAAACCAATCATAACGCAATGTTCTTGCTGCCATTTGGATGGATTCCTTATTACTTTCGGCGTAAGCCTTAGTATCAAAATTCTCAATAAACACTTCTAAATTTAAGCTATCAGCTAAATCCAAAACAAATTTTTGATCACCATCACTTTCAGTACCTCGTAAATTAAAATTACAATGTGCCATTGTAATATCTAAATCAGATTGTTTACATAAATGCGTTAAAATAACACTGTCCAAACCTCCTGAAATAGCAAGTAATAGTTTGCTCTTTTTAAGAAAAGGAAGCGTGTTGTTAATGTGATTTTGGAAGTGTTCTTTTAAGTTATAAGGCATAAGTAAAAAGGCATAAATTATACTGCCAACTTTTTGATTAAAGCATTAAGCATTTTTTCTATTTGTAAAGACAGGCCATTAACATCATTTAAATCGTTGCTTTTTAAAAAATCTAAATTAATTGCAATTTGCAACTGTGTCTGCATTTCGTATAATGATCCTGTAGAAATATTTAAAAACCGAATATATTCCTTGGTGTAATTACGACCATAACCTTCTACTATATTAGATGAAACAGAGATAGCGCTTCTTTTTATTTGCGAAGTTAATCCATACTTTTCATCCTCAGGAAATAGCTTCACTAAGCGATAAACATGAGTTACCATATCTACTGATTTTTGCCAAACTATCAAATCTCTATAACTCTTCATTTAACAAATTTACGTTTTTTTGATCTTTTCGTAATACTTAAAACATTTGCCTTTTTTTTGCCTAATGCCTTTTCCCTGATATCAGATTCACCCTTCTAAAACCGTCCTCATCGCTTTAGCTTTAAGCAAACATTCTTCATATTCGTTTAAAGGATCTGATTTTGCAGTAATAGCGCCTCCAACTGAGTATGACACGTATTTATTACTGGCATTATATAAAATACTTCGGATAACGACATTAAAGTCAAAGTCGCCTGTTGGCGAAATATAGCCGACTGCACCAGAATATAACCCGCGTTTGGTTTCTTCTAAAGTTTCAATAATTTTCATTGCCGAAATTTTTGGAGCTCCAGTCATACTTCCCATTGGAAACGTACTTTTAATAATATCTATTGGATGCGTGTTTTCGGCCACCTGAGAGGTTACTGTAGATATCATTTGATGCACTTGATCAAAGGTGTAAATCTTACATAACTCTTCGACCTTTACACTCCCTTTTGTTGCGGTTTGCGATAAGTCATTACGCACCAAATCTACAATCATCACGTTTTCGCTACGCTCCTTTTGGTCCGAAACTAAGTTGTTTTTTAAAATAGAATCCAATATAAAATCGTCCTCACGTTTTGCGGTACCTTTTATAGGTTGCGATATAATTTTAGTGCCCTCTTTTTTAATGTAACGTTCTGGTGACGCCGACATCAGATATTTATCATTTAGCTTTAAAAACGTCGCAAATGGAGGTTTTGAAATGGTATTGAGTTTATTATAAATCTCTAACGGATTTATAACGGTATCCTCTGCATAAAACTCTTGACAAAAATTAGCTTCGTAAATATCACCTCTGTGTATGTGACCAAGCATGGTTTTAATCTTATCAAAATACGCCTCTTTTTGTATTCTAAGTTCAATTTTAATTGGGGCGTTTTCATTCGGCAATTTGCCACGTCCTTTGTCCTTGTACTGACGTATTTCATTTAAATCCATTTCCACTTCATCATCCACCATTTTTAAATACTGGATTTCGACAGTATCACCTTTAATTAAAAAGATTTTTTTAGGTTGAAAAAAATATAAATCAGGAAATGCTAAACCATCATAATTAGCAGATTTTAAATGCTCTACATCATTTTTTAAATCGTAAGACAAATAACCAAAAACCCAGTCGTTAGCCAACGTTTGGTATTCTTTAAACTGTTCAAACGCATTTTTATAATCCGTTTGAAACCCTGTAAAGGCATCCACAGCTAAAACGGCATCGTAGCTAGAATACTGCTGTTGGTATTGGTTAGAATCCAACCAAACGACATCATCAAATTGCTGACTCCAAGACAATAAATTTTGCTTGAAGTCCTCAGGATTAGTCAGTTTATGTTTTGTCGTTGTTCTCACTATAAAAATGTTGTGTAAAGTTAAACAGAAATGTTAAAAAAAACGAGTATTTTAGTCATGAGATTAAATATAACACAGATGTTTGAACTATCAAATGCCCTATTAAAAATTTCGGTTAAACCGAAAGGCGCAGAATTGTGCGAAATTGCTTCGGTAAAAAATGACAATCAGTTTATGTGGCATGCAGACCCTGACATTTGGGGCAGCCACGCACCCAATTTGTTTCCTATAATTGGTGCTTTAAAAAATGATGAATACACCTTTGAAGCCAAAACATACACATTACCAAAACATGGGTTTATTAGGCATAGTCAAGACATTAAACTAGTAGAACAAACCAAAAACAGTTTGACGTTTAGCTTAATGTACAATGATGACTTACTGAAACAGTTTCCTTTTAAGTTTGAATTTTTAATCACTTACACTTTAGTTAACAATACCTTACAAATAAATCACACGGTTAAAAATTTAGATAACCAAACCATTTATTTTAGTATTGGAGGACATCCTGCTTTTAAATGTCCGGTCTATAAGGATGAAAATTATACCGATTACAGCTTGGTTTTTGAAACTGACGAAACCGCCCAAACCTATGTATTAAATATGGATAATGGTTTAGTTACCAATCAAACAAAACTTGCTTTTGACACTAAAAACAGCATCCATTTAAGACCCAATTTATTTACTGAAGATGCGCTTATTTTCAAGGATTTACAATCTAGACAGGTCGCTTTAGTTAGTAAAACTCATGGCGAAATACTAAATATGACCTTTAAAGACTTTAATTATTTAGGTATTTGGGCAAAACCAAACGCACCCTATGTTTGTATAGAACCTTGGTTAGGTATTGCGGACGCTGAAAACACAACACAAAAACTAATCGAAAAAGAAGGCATTATCAAATTACCACAAAACGAAACCTTTAATGCAAGCTACAGTATACAAATACATGAGCATCATTTAGGGTAAACAAAATATTAGTAGTAATTTTGTAGGCTAAAATAATACGTTTTGAGCTTTAGAGATTTAAATTTAAACACCCCTTTATATAACGCAATTGACGACCTAGGTTTTACGCAGCCAACTCCAATACAAGCAGAAGCTTTTAATGTAGTTGCAAGTGGTAAAGATATGGTTGGTATTGCACAAACAGGTACAGGTAAAACTTTTGCCTACATGTTACCAATACTAAAAAACCTAAAATTTTCTAAGCAAGACAACCCTCGTGTTTTAATTTTAGTCCCTACTAGAGAATTAGTAGTACAAGTTGTTGACGAAATTGAAAAACTAGCAAAATATATAAACACTCGTGTACTTGGTGTTTATGGTGGTACAAACATTAACACACAAAAACAAGCGGTTGCACAAGGTCAAGATATTATTGTTGCCACGCCAGGACGTTTATATGATTTAGCGGTTAGTCGTGTACTACAACTTAAGTCTTTAGAGCGTCTAGTTATTGATGAAGTAGATGTTATGTTAGATTTAGGATTTAGACATCAATTAATTAACATTTTTGATATCCTTCCAGAACGTAGACAAAATATTATGTTTTCTGCAACAATGACGGATGATGTTGACGAATTAATTACGGATTTTTTCACTGCGCCCAAAAAAGTATCTATTGCTATTTCTGGTACACCATTAGAAAATATATCGCAAACAAAATATAGTGTTCCTAATTATTACACTAAACTTAATTTATTAGTACACCTCTTTCAGGATGCTGAAACCTACAATAAAGTTTTAGTTTTTGTGTCAAACAAACGTATGGCAGATCGCCTTTTTGAAGCTTTAGACGAGTTTTTTAATGAAGAATTATGTGTGATACACTCTAACAAAACTCAAAATTACAGATTACGTAGTATCGAGCAATTTAGAGCAGGTGTTAACCGTATTTTGGTAGCTACAGACGTTATGGCTCGTGGTTTAGATATCGATAATGTATCACACGTTATTAACTTTGATACGCCAGACTATCCAGAGAACTACATGCATAGAATAGGTAGAACTGGGCGTGCCGAACGCGAAGGACAAGCTATTGTGTTTTCTACTATAAAAGAACAAGTCGGTCTTGAAAAGATTGAGACGTTAATGCAGATGGAAATTCCTGAATTACAAATTCCTGAAGACGTTGTTATCTCTACCGAATTGATTGAAGAAGAACGTACTGTAATTAAAGAACGTAACAATCCAACCAAACGAAAAGATATTGACGCCCCTGGACCTGCTTTTCATGAAAAATCAGAAAAAAACAGTAAAGAAAATTTAGGAGGTAGTTACAAATTTAAGATTGCTGCCAAATACAAAAAACCTAAAACTAAAGGAGATAAAAATTACAATAAACGTAATAAGAAATAAGAAACACTTAGAGAGTGTCATAAAAAAAGCGAACCAAATGGTTCGCTTTTTTTATGAACTTTATATTTTACAAATTAAGATTATACTAATACCAACAAACACTTTACTTTATTAGATTTAAACTTAGTTAAATCTGCTCGAAGGATCTCTTGTCTTCTGTGAACAAAAGAATACTCCTTTCCTTTTTCTGGATGAGACCTCATAATCCGTAATGACTCAATTTTAACACCACCTTACTTTACATAATAGAAATCTATCTATTCAATTGCTTTTTATTTCAAGCGCAAAAAACCTTTTAAAAGAGCTTTCATTTATTTTTACTAATAATAGCATTCATAGTGCCCATCATAAACACCTTTACCATTGTAATTAGTAATAATTAATTTGTCTTCGTTATCATAATTGTATAAACACGTAAAAAAAACATCCAATAAGAAATACTAACGAGCATGTAACACCACATGTTTCGTGATGTTAATCCGTATTATGCGATGACATTTATTTTGTACATTATCGCATATTACACAATGAAACAAAGCTATAAATCCACCAAAATTAAAAATTTATTAAGTATAAATTTTTATTCTTTTGGCATACCCTCAATATAGTATATAGTCTCGGTTAAGTCTCCTTGCTCATTGAATTTACTCCATTCGCCTTCCTTTTTTCCGCTTAGGTAATTACCCTCTTCTTTCAATATTCCAGTTTTGTAATAAAAATCTTTATATTTACCATTACCTGCACTGCCAAAAGTTGTTTTATAAATCAAGTCTCCATTTGCATTATACACTCTATATCGACCTATTACTAAACCATTTTTATAATTAATAGTCTGCACTAACTTGTTTTCAAGTGCCGTTTTCCAGAATCCATTTTTGTAACCATTACTAAAAAAACCTTGAGTTGTAATACCTGTTGATTCTCCTTTAAAAAATAAACCCATTTTTTTTCTAAAATCTCTAGAATCTAATTTACTAGATTCATTTTCAATTCTTTCTATTATTTTATATTCTACATTATAAAGTTTTTTTTGCATTTTAATAAAACTATAATGCTTCATCCCATCTGTAATTTGAGTTTTCAACTGAAATGAACTGATTCGGATAATTGGAGTTTTTGGTTTTTCCTTTGGTTTTTGTCCAAATGAATACATACAGAATATTAGTAGTATTAAAGTTATTGGTGTTTTCATGTTTTTCACTAATAATAGCATTCATAATGAGCGGAGTATTCCATATCTGTATTGTACTGAGTAACAATTAATTTATCAGGATTATCATAATTGTAAATGGTTATCATGGAGTTTCCATATGTCATATCCTGAAACACCGATCTATCTAGTTTATCGTTTTTGTAAGTATAGAGAAATTTAAAATGAAAACTTATATCATCCTTATTGTCTTTAGCTCGACCAATAGCTTCAATAGTTGTCATTATATTATTAACGTAAGTAAAGCTTGTTTCTTGAACGATATAATAGGGGTCCGTTACATCAGTTGTTGTTATTTTTTTAATCCGTGAATTATCATCCCACTCATAATAATACTCAAGATTCCCTTTATCTATAACTGTAAGCTGTTTTTTTCTATCATATTTCAGATTAAAACTTGAAAATATTGAATCTCTATCATCAGTGTAATCTATAGTCTTTATTTTATTAAATTTATTATAAGAAAGTATTAGACTATATTCTTCACGCGTATCCTTAATCTTTATCCTTTTAGGTATAATTGTATCAGAATACTTATAACTTGAGCTTTCTATTTCATAGCACTCTTTGTTTATATTCTGTCCGCCATAAAGATTACCATTACCTTTAAAGTCTACATTTACTAATCGACCAAAATCATCATAATAAGAGACGTATTGCACCCTATCGTTCTGAGATTTACTATTATCAACAGACTCAATTTTTGAAAAGGGCACTTTATCAACCCCTACAATTGTTTGGGTGATAAAATCATACCTGCCAAGCTCGCATAGTCTTTGACTGTACACATTTAAAGAACTTAAGACTATTAAAAAATTAAAAAGTGTTTTCATTTTAAGTAAATTAATTCACTATGTACGGGTTATAATGATTTCATTTATTAATAGTAGCACTCAAAGTGACTTTGGTATTTATTATCTTGACTTTCTATCGTAATAATTAATTTGTCTTCATTTTCATAATCATAATTGCAAATAACAAAACTTTGATACTTGTTATTAATTATTTTTATACTAGATAGATCTTCATTATTATAAGTATATAAATAAGTGTGGTCTGACACTATAATATTGTTCGTTTTATAACGTCTGGTGGAAGAAATAGAAGAAATTTTATTATTTGTATAAGTAAAGTTTATTTCTCTAATTGTATAAAAAGGATCTGGAATCGTTATTTTTTTTTATACATGAATTTTCATTCCAATAGTAGTTATAAATAATATCCTCTTTTTCTATTGATTTTAGCTGGTTTTTTTCGTCATAAGAATAAATGACTTCAGTGTTTTCAAAATATTTATTTTCAATTTTTTCTATTTTATCGTGCTTGTTGTAATATATAGTGTGTCCATAATTATTTAGACTGTCTATAATTTCTATTTTTTTTGGAGATTCAGTTTCATTATACTTATAAGTAGCCTTTTCTATTAAGAGACAACCAGTATCAATACTTTCTGAATAAGTTGAACCATTTCCATTAAAATCTACACTTGCTAATCTTCCATTAGTATCAAAATTATATGTGTATCTCGTTTGCTTATCAATAGGCATGGTATTTTCAATCAATTTAATTTGAGAAAAATTGTGTTTATCAACACCAATAATTGTGTTAAAATAAAAATCGTATTCTCCATAATCGCATAGTCTTTGACTGTAACTACTACTTATGGTAAATGTGAGTATTAAAAAGGCTAAAAGTGCTTTCATGTGTTTTTACTAATAATAGCATTCATAATGATATCTATAAACACCTTCCTCATCGTATTCAGTAATAATTAATTTGTCTTCCTTATCATAATTGTAACCACGATAACTAGAACTTCCTGTTTTCATATTTGTAGACACAACTTTATCTAATTTATCATTTTTATAAGTAAACACATCAATCCCTCCATAAGCTATTATCTCTTTATTACTTTTAAGTCGACTAAGAATAGTAATAAGAGCTAATCTATTGTTAACATAAGTAAAATTATATTCACCAATTAGTGCAAAAGGACTTGGTATGGTGATTTTTTTTATCCGTGATTTATTATCCCATTCATAATAATATCCATAATCCTTATCTATTGATTTAAGCTGGTTTTTCTTATTATATTCAAAATTATAAGTTGAAAGGACCTCCCCTTTATCATCAGTATAATCAATAGATTTTGTTTTATTCAATGTATTATAATGATACATTAAACTATATTCCATTTGAGTGTCTTGATATTGATTATTCTCTTTAATCTTGACCTTCTTAGGAACAATAGAGTCCGAATAGGTATAACTAACTTTATCTAATTCTTTACAGCCCTCAATCAGGTTTTCACTACTATAACCATTACCTTTAGAGTCAATAGCAATCACGCGCCCAAAACGATCATAATTAACAACATATTGAACACGTTTATTAAATGATTCTGTGTTATCAACGAATTCAATCTTAGAATAAGGAAATTTTTCAATACCCTTTATTGTATTGGAAATAACATCATATCCACCAAAATCACATAATTCCTGACTATAAACATTTAAAGAACTTAAGAGTATTAAAAATTTAAAAAGCACTTTCATATATTTTTACTAATAATAGCATTCATAGTGATATCTATAAACACCTTCACTATCGTAATAAGTAATAATTAACTTGTCTTCGTTGTCATAATTGTATAAACGGTAACTAGAACTTCCTGTTTTAATATTTGTAAACTCAACTTTATCTAACTTATCATTTTTATAAAGAAACACATAAATTCCTCCAAAACGTATTATCTCTTTATTGTCTTTAAGCCGAATAAGACTAGTAATAAGAACTAATCTATTGTCAACATAGGTGAAATTATATTCATCATTTGAGGCAAAAGGACGCCGGTATCGTTATTTTTTTTTTGCGTGATTTACTATCCCACTCATAATAATAACCAAAATCTTTATCTATTGATTTAAGTTGGTTTTGCTTATCATATTCAAAATTATAAGTTGAAAGAACCCCACCCTTATCATCAGTATAATCAATAGATCTTGTTTTATTAAATTTATTATAATGAAACATTAAACTATATTCTTTTTGGACCTCCTGAGATTCGTTAATCTCTTTCACTTTAATCTCCTTAGGAACAATAGAATCTGAATACTTATAAATAAGCTTATCAAGCTTATTATTTGTATTATTAATTTTGAACCTTAAGCCTTTATAAGGCTCTAGAAATCACACGCCCAAAACGATCATAATTAACAACATATCGAATACGCTTATTAAGTGGTTTTGTGTTAACAACATATTTAATCTTAGAATATGGAGATTTTTCAATACCCTCAATTGTATTGGAAATAATATCATATCCACCTATATCGTAAAATTCCTGACTATATATACTTAGAGAGCTTAAGACTATCAAAAAAAATAAAAGCGTTTTCATGTGTTTTCCTTAATAATAGTACTCTAAATGATGTTTATAAACACCTTCACTATCGTAATAAGTAATAATTACTTTGTCATCGTTATCATAATTGTAATCACGATAACTAGAACCTTCTGACTTAATATTAGTATACTCAACTTTATCTAACCTATCATTTTTATATGTATAAATATAGATAGAATAAGTCCTTATTTTATCTATACTATGTTTAAAACGACTAATATGAATTACAGATGCTAATCTATTATCAACATAGGTGAATTTATACTCTCGAACAATATAAAAAGGATCAGGTATGGTGATTTTTTTTATCCGTGATTTGTTATCCCATTCATAATAATAACCATAATCTTTATCTATTGATGTCAGTTGGTTTTTCTTATCATATTCAAAATTAATACTTGAAAATATTTCTCCTTTACTATCAGTATAATCAATAGATTTCGTTTTATTCAATGTATTATAATGAAAAAACAAACTATATTCCATTTGTGTGTCTTGGTATTGATTATTCTCTTTAATCTTGACTTCCTTAGGTATAATAGAATCTGAATATGTATAAATAGCTTTATCTAATTCTTTACAGCCCTCAATCAGATTTTCAATACTATAACCATTACCTTTAGAGTCTATAGTAATCACTCTCCCAAAACGATCATAATTAATAACATATCGAACACGATTCTTAATTGATTTTCTGTTATTTACGTATTTAACCTTAGAGTAAGGAAATTTATCAACCCCTTGTATTGTGTTGGAAATAAAATCATATGTACCAAAACCACATAATTCCTGACTATAAACACTTAAAGAACTTAGAATTATTAAAAATTTAAAAACTACTTTCATGTATTGATTTATTAGTTATTTAAGATCTGTCGGTGCAGAAGGTTTTTGCGTTTTCAAGATCGGTCCAGAAGCTTTTATTGTACTAACAGTTTCCACCTTTTCATGCGGTGGGTATAATGCCACATATGTTTCCTCTGCTTTATAAACCTTTGTTTTACTAAAGTTTTTTTGAATATTATCCTCAACTTCAATATCTATGTGTATTCTAGATTGTATATCTTTTGCAACATTATCTTCATAAACTTTAATTATATTATCCATAAAGTCCGCAGTTGCTTTAAAAGGATCATTCCCTCTAAACAAACCTTTTTTATCCCCATAATAATCCTCGTCGTCGATTGCATCACCTCTATCCTCTATTTCTTCAATTGTATAATATTTAATATCTGTATTTAGCGATTCACATCCGAAACTATGAAAATAATAATTGCCGACGTGAAAAAATCGATTGCCTCCCTTTAAAATTTTTCCGCCTCTACTAATATTACCGTCAATCTTTCCGTCATAAATTCTTAGTCCATTATGTCCTCCATAACTAATGCTTTGACTACCATCTCCATATATTTCTGGTAACCTTTCGTCGTATTTTTTTAAATTTTTAAAAACATTTTCAATTCTTTTTTTTGTTTTTTGCGAATCTGCTATATTCAATTCACTTCCATCACCACTACCACTCTTTTTTAATAAATACCCCTGATACGATCCTGCTTTAGCAGGAGAAGAAAGTGCATCACCGCTAGATACTGATGTATAATAATAATATTTATCTCCAATAGTCATTTTAATAACACTTAATATAGTGGTACCATCATTATAAATTCTAACCATATGGATATGGATTCTTATTATATCACTCTCAACTTCTGGTAGTTCAAATTGAAGTATTTCATTTGGGTAATCTCTTAATGTTATTGTTCCCATAGTTAGTTTTGTTGTTGTTGTTGCTTAACAGCTTTTAGTTTAACCTTAGTAAAATTATCATTTAAGACAATATCACGAATAATATCATCTTCCATCCATTCCCCATTGTACTCAAAATCTATGGCGCTATTATCTAAATCTATATCCGAAATCTCATCCTGCGTATTTTCAGAATTAATAACAAGATAAATTTCTTGATTCTCTTTAATCGTTTTTTCTTCTATAATATTGTTCTCTAAATCTTCAATATGATAACTTAATAATTTCGGCTCGGCATTATCAATAACCGTGTCTTCCGCATTAGCCTCCAAATCCGTAACCTTCCAGTACCACTCAAAAATCTTAGCACCATCTTGCAACATTATTGCTGGAGATAGACGTAAAAACGATTGCATTGGCTGACTGTTTATCCCATCAAATTTTTCTTGAAATTGTAAACAATACACGTCTAAAAGCTCAATCTTCCTTGTTTTTCCAAATACAAACGATTGAGAAACTTCTATTTTAGCTTTTGACAGCATATCGCCTGATGTCATCCATTCAAAAAACAAAGGATCCTTAGTCGATTCAATG
The DNA here is from genome assembly GCF_019278545.1 of Olleya sp. HaHaR_3_96. Classification (NCBI taxonomy): domain Bacteria; kingdom Pseudomonadati; phylum Bacteroidota; class Flavobacteriia; order Flavobacteriales; family Flavobacteriaceae; genus Olleya; species Olleya sp. HaHaR_3_96. The sequence goes on along the minus strand of NZ_CP058987.1, from coordinate 2,531,091 downwards.
ACAATATCAAACTGCCCTCCTGTGGTTGTGGCGGACGGATACCCGCTAGCACTAGATTTTTGGTTAAATTTAAAACCAAATTTTAAGACATTAAAAACCTTATCTTCTATATATAGTTTTGCTGAAATACTCATAGTTATATTTAATCAAGGCAAAATAAAGTTTTATCTTATAACTATCAATCTATTAGCCATTTATTTATCAAAAAAAAAGCAAACCGTTCGGTTTGCTTTTCATATTATATATTTTTTGTGATTGCGAAATTTAAATCTACTATCTAAACATGCAAAGCACGATCTCCAGTTGCTGCTAATGCTGCTTCCTTTACTGCTTCTGCAAACGTTGGATGTGCGTGTGACATACGAGAAATATCTTCCGCAGATGCTCTAAATTCCATAGCTGTAACTGCTTCTGCAATTAAATCGGCACAACGTGCGCCAATCATATGTACACCTAAAACTTCATCTGTTTTTTTGTCTGCTAATATTTTAACAAAACCATCTAAGTCCCCTCCTGCTCTAGCACGACCTAATGCTCTAAACGGGAATTGACCAACTTTATAATCGACTCCAGCGTCTTTTAACTCTTCTTCAGTTTGACCAACTGCAGCAACTTCTGGCCATGTGTACACAACACCAGGAATTAAGTTATAATCGATATGTGGTTTTTGACCTGCTAACGTTTCTGCAACAAAAACACCTTCTTCTTCAGCTTTATGCGCTAACATTGCACCTTTTACAACATCTCCGATAGCATAGATATTAGACACATTTGTTTGTAAATGTTCATTAACTTCAACTTGTCCTCTATCGGTTAATTTTACACCAGCTGCTTCAGCATTTAAACCACCAGTAAAAGGCTTACGTCCCACAGATACTAAACAATAGTCTCCTTTAAACTCGACAACCTCTCCTTTTTTGTTTTCTGCTTTAACAATCACCTCATCACCTACACGCTCTACAGACTGTACTTTATGAGACAACATCATTTTAAATTTAGCCTTTTTAAAGACTTTATTCAACTCTTTAGATAATGAAGCATCCATTGTAGGTAAAATTCTGTCTTGATATTCTATTACAGTCACCTCTGCTCCTAAACGTCTGTATACTTGACCTAACTCTAAACCAATAACACCGCCACCAATCACAATCATGTGCTTAGGGATTTCTTTAAGTTTTAAAGCTTCAGTAGAGGTAATGATACGCTCTTTATCTAAAGTAATAAATGGTAAACTTGACGGCTTACTTCCTGTAGCAATAATGGTATTTTTTGCTTCAATTACAGTCGTTTCTTCACCCTCAATAGTAATATGAGTCGCATCTTTAAAACTTCCAACACCAGTAAAAACGTCAATGTTGTTTTTCTTCATTAAAAAGTCAATACCACCTGTTGTTTGATCCACAACAGCTTGCTTACGACCAATCATTTTTTCTAGATTGACTTTGATCTCTCCCGGAATTTCAATTCCATGTTCTTCAAAGTGTTTTGTTGCTTCTTCATAGTGATGCGAAGAGGCTAATAATGCTTTACTTGGGATACATCCAACATTAAGACATGTACCACCTAATGTTGAGTATTTTTCAATAATTGCAGTTTTCATTCCTAATTGTGCACAACGTATTGCGGCTACATATCCACCAGGACCAGAACCTATAATTGCTACATCGTATTGACTCATATTTTTATATTTTTTTTCGCTTTCGCGGAAATTGTTATTGTTAAAACCTAAAACAAAAGTACCATTTTGTCTGATGAATTCCGAATGAACAATGACGAAATTTTCTATATATTTTCCTAATTTTTAATCTACTATTAATTTACAAATCAAAAAAAGCCTATTGTAGACAATCAAATTATCTAATAATAGGCTTTCATATAAAGGTTGCCCTTTAAGATTAATAGCACTGTAAAGTTGCAGAATATTTATAATAATTGCAATACTTAAATTGAGTAATTTTAAATTAAATGTGCATTCATTTTTAACATTCCTATTAATTCTCCTGTGGAAGAAATTTTTAATTTTTTTAGAATATTACGTCTATGCGTATCTACGGTATGCGAACTAATATTTAGTTTTTCAGAAATTGCTTTACTCGTTTTATTTAAAACTAATAACCTAATAACATCGCGCTCTCTGTTGGAGATACCGTCATTTAATAATTTTTGAGAGCAGTTATTAAAATAAACGGTTTCATACTCGTTATTAGCATTTAACAGCTTAGCAGATGCCGTAATAGGTCTTTTTATTGTCGAATCTAAAACCGTATAATGAGCTAAGCCAACTATAGGTTTAATGTCTAAATCGAAAGATAAAGGGGTTGTATTTTGAATAATGGTAACATAGGCATCAGCGCCGTCTTTAAAGCGATAATTCCAAGTGTAATTAGATTTTACACGGTCATTCTCTTTAATTTCTGACATGGTAAACTCCATTAAATGATTCATAGCATTCAACCACACCTCAATATCTTCGGGATGTATTCTACTCCAAAAATAACGCATCCCTTCTGCTTTCAATACAGCTGGATCAATACCTAAACAAGTCTTAAAATTTTTACTGATATATTCAAACGTTAAATCTTGTGTATTAGTCACACAGAAAAAAGTGGAGCTATACGGCAGATAAGCATCTAGCTCCATAATTTTTTTAATATGCGTTTCTAAATTCGGTTTTTCAAAAGCTTTAAAGATAGATTTATAACGGTCTTTTATTTGCTTGTACGTCATGTAAAAATGTTTTATAGCGATTACATTTACACCTACAAGTTATAATAAAAAAACTAAATTGCCGATATAGGTATCGCTGTCGTACTCTTTACCTCACTGATTACAAACATACTATGTGTACTCCCGATATGATTAATGTTGGTTAATTTTTCGACCATAAACTCTCTAAAAGCTTCCATGTCTTTAACCAGAACCTTTAAAAGGTAATCATAATCTCCACTAATATGATGACACTCTAACACCTCTGTTAAATTAGTCACCTCTTTTTCAAATTGAACCACATACGCTTGAATATGTTGCGACAACTTAATGTGACAAAATGCAACAAAGCTTTTTTCTACTGTCTCTTTTTTAACTAGAGCAACGTATTTGGTTATAACCCCATTGTTTTCTAATTTTTTAATTCGCTCGAAAACTGCTGTAACAGATAAATTAAGTTTATTAGAGAGTTCTTTATTAGTCTGTTTACTATCATTTTGTAGTAATTGCAAGAGTTTTCTGTCTATCGCATCAAAGGTCATTATGGAAAAATTTTCAGTGTATGAGTTATAATTTCAAATATACATAATTTATTTTCTACAAATCAAACAAATAATAGTTTTAAAATCCTAATAATTAAACATCTATTGATTATTAATCTATTAATTCTGATATTTGATGTAATCACTACTAAAACAATTATTATGACATTCAAACCAGCAAACAACATTCAAGACTTACAATACTTTGGAGAATTCGGAGGTGTAAACCCCTCTATTTCCGATTCTTCAACATACACGTTTTTATCTGCAAAAACCATGTTTGATACCTTTGAAGGTAATACCGATGGTTGCTATTTATACTCTAGACATTCTACCCCTTCTAATCTATATTTAGGCGAAGCTCTAGCAGCTATGGAAGGCACAGAAACAGCAAACGTTACCGCATCAGGCATGGGAGCCATTACAGCTGTTTTAATGCAACTGTGTGGTGCCGGAGAGCATATTGTATCCAGTCGTACCATTTATGGCGGGACTTACGCGTTCTTAAAAAACTTTACACCTAGATTTGGTCTGTCCACTAGTTTTGTAGATATCACAAAATTAGAACGTGTAGAAGTCGCTATTACACCAAAAACCAAGGTATTGTATTGCGAGTCCGTTAGTAACCCTTTATTAGAGGTTGCTGATATAAAAGGTTTAGCCGCTTTAGCTAAAAAACATAGTTTAACATTGGTTGTAGACAACACGTTTTCGCCATTATCAATATCCCCTGCCCAATTAGGAGCAGATGTTGTTATCCATAGCTTAACAAAATTTATCAATGGATCAAGCGACACGGTTGGTGGTGTCGTTTGTGGGACACAAGAATTTATCAATGCTTTACGTAGCGTAAACGATGGTGCTTGTATGTTATTAGGGAGCACAATGGATAGCTTACGTGCGGCTTCAGTATTAAAAAACTTACGTACGTTACATATCAGAATGCAACAACACAGTTTTAATGCTACTTTTTTGGCTGAACAATTTGAACAATTAGGCATTAAAACAGTCTATCCTGGATTACAATCGCATCCTTCTTACTCTCTATTTAAAAGTATGATGAATGACAAATACGGTTTTGGTGGTATGTTAACCATTGATGCTGGTTCACTTGAAAAAGCCAATGCGTTAATGGAGCTTATGCAAGAGAAAAACTTAGGCTATTTAGCGGTAAGTTTAGGCTTTTACAAAACCTTATTTTCCGCTCCTGGAAGCTCAACCTCCTCTGAAATACCAGAAGACGAACAAAAAGCAATGGGTTTAAGCGATGGTTTAATTAGATTTTCTATTGGATTAGATGCAGATATCCAACGGACTTTTGAGATGATGAAAGACTGCATGATTAAAGTGGGGATTATAAACACCGACATAGCATAACCTATAAATAATTAAACAAAAAAAAAGCCTGAACATTACTAATGTTCAGGCTTTTTACTTTTACTACATTAAGATTATTTTTGTAAAAGCGCTTCTATTTTTAATAGTCTTTCTTCTAAATTCTTAATTTTCTGGTCTTGAGACTCTATAACAGTATCTTGAGACTTTATCTTTTTATTTAATTGTGTAATGTATAAAAATTGTTCTTCTAATTTTTCAAGTGAAGACAAAGACAACTCACTTAAATCAACGCTAAATCCTTTCTTTTTAATTTTCGTATCTAATAGAGGTCACAATCATAGAAAACCACAATACTTGACATAAATCGTTTCTATTGCATAATCTCAAATATTCCCCGCATTAAACTAACAAGTTCAATACTTTAAGTCCTAAACTACAAAACCAACCATTAAGATACCACTTCACTTAAAACTATACGCCAAATTACCCCCATTAACAATGCTATATTATCTCTATCATTTTTTCCAGTTTGTAAGTCAAAAGTTACTACGCCAACCTATTAAGTTATCAAATACAGTTAACTTACTAATTTCCAGCACTCAAATCCATTTGCATAGCTTCTTGTAAAATCGTAACATTACATATCCAAAAAACTAACTAAATGCAAGACGACAATCTTTCGGAAATAGACATCCAAGATCAAACCATTATAGATAATAAAGAACTTAACATTTGGGAAGCATTAATACCTGTTGTTTTGTTAATGTGCATGCTAGCTTACAACATATTTGTAGCAGATGGAGAAGCCTTAGGTGGTTATTCAAATCAATTTATTTTATTAATCGCAGGTGCTATTGCAGCAATTGTTGGTTTTTTAAATAAAGTAAACTACAGACTAATTTTAAAAGAGATTTGGGAAAATCTACAAAGTGTATTTGTTCCTATCATGATACTATTTTTAGTTGGTGCATTAGCCGGAACTTGGTTAATTAGTGGTGTTATACCTGCTATGGTATACTATGGTTTACAAGTGTTAAATCCAACCATATTTTTACCTGCTTCTGTAGTTATATGTGCCATTATATCTATTGCCACAGGAAGCTCTTGGACCACCTCTGCAACCGTTGGGATTGCATTAATTGGTATTGGTACTGCTTTAGGGATTAGTCCTGGTATGATTGCCGGTGCAGTAATCTCTGGCGCGTACTTTGGGGATAAAATGTCACCATTAAGTGATACGACTAATTTGGCACCTGCTATGGCCGGCACAGATTTATTTACACATATTAAATATATGAGTATTACTACTATTCCAACTGTCATTATCACGTTAATAGCGTTTTCTATTATGAGCATAAGTGTTGAATCTACCGGTAGTTCTGACACGTCTTTTATTTTAGGAACCATTGACAAATACTTTAATATTACACCGCTACTCTTTTTAGTCCCAGTGGGTGTCGTAGTTTTAATACTTTTTAAAGTTAAACCTTTAGCGGCATTAGTATCCGGTGTGTTATTGGCTGCAATATTTGCGTTTGTCTTTCAACCTAAACTGATTGAAAATATAACAGATTCTTCTACTAAAACAGTAGTGACATCCATATTAACAGATACCAATGTTGAAATTGATAATACAGAATATCTGGCTAATCTATCTGCTGCAGATATAGAAAAAGTAAATTCTGACCCTGAGCTTAAAAACCTTTTTTCTGATGACGATTTAAAAGGCGTGCATACCCTTCAAAGTCTACAAAACTTTTTAGCTCCGGATTATAAGGATGCTTCGGTCATTAAAGCTAAAGCTGAAAACTTAGAAAAATTAATAACCATCAAACGATTAAAAAAACTATTTAGTGCTGGTGGTATGAATGGTATGTTATGGACAATCTTATTAATTTGTTGTGCCATGGTTTTTGGTGGTACCATGGATGCCATTGGAGCCCTATCCCGTATTACAAAAGAACTTTTAAAACTAGCAACTACAGTATTCGGGCTATTTGCTAGTACAGTCATTAGTTGTTTAGGATTAAATGCAATTGCGTCAGATCAATACCTAGCCTTAGTTATACCAGGTAAAATGTTTAAAAAAGCATACCAAGATAAAGGACTTGCTCCAGAAAACTTAAGTCGTACATTAGAAGATTCTGGAACAGTAACCTCTGTGCTTATCCCATGGAATACTTGTGGTGCTTATCAAAGTGGTGTTTTAGGCGTTGGTGTTGGAGAGTATTTTATCTATGCTATTTTTAACTGGCTAAGTCCATTTACAACATTATTTTTTGCTGCGCTTAATATTAAGATCAGACAACTAAAAGATAAATAACTGTGAATTATCACATTTACATTTTACTATAATTAAAATTTATAGCCTAATAAGATTTAAAAATTTTATTAGGCTATTTTTTTTGCCTTCTAATGTATCTTTGCATACTGAAAAAACAATGTATTAATTATAAAATTTAAAACCAATGGCAATAGTAGGAAAACAATTTCCAGATTTAAATGTGGATGCAATGAACGAAATGGGTGACACCTTTAAAGTTAACGTTCTTGAAGAAGCGAAAAAAAACAATAAAAAAGTAGTATTATTCTGGTACCCTAAAGATTTTACTTTTGTTTGCCCAACAGAATTACACGCTTTTCAAGCTGCTAAAGCAGAATTCGAAAAAAGAAACACAATCGTAATTGGTGCCTCTTGTGATACTCCAGAAGTACACTTTGCATGGTTAAATACTCCAAAAGACAATGGTGGAATTGAAGGTGTAACTTACCCAATATTAGCAGATAGTAACCGTAACTTATCTAGCATCTTAGGTATCTTAGATATCCAAAATGAAACTTACGACGAAGAAACTGGAACGGTTCAAGTTGAAGGAGACAATGTGACTTACAGAGCAACTTACATTATTGATGAAGAAGGTGTTGTACAACACGAAAGTATCAACAACATGCCTTTAGGTAGAAACGTTGGAGAATACTTACGTTTAGTAGATGCGTTAACGCACGTACAAGAAAAAGGTGAAGTTTGTCCTGCAAACTGGGAAGAAGGAAAAGACGCTATGTCTGCAGATGCAAAAGGAACTGCAGCTTATTTAGCTTCACACTAAAAAACAAATATTATGTTACAAGAATTAAGTCAAGACAATTTATCAGAAATTATTGCTGCTAACGATACTGTAGTAGTACAATATTCTGCAACGTGGTGTGGTAACTGTCGTATTATGAAACCAAAGGTTAAGAAATTAGCTGGCGAGTTAGAAAATATAACATTTGTTATCGCTGATGCGGAAAAATTTCCAGAATCAAGAAAATTAGCTACAGTAGATAACTTACCAACATTCGCGACTTTTAAAGGCGGGAAATTTGTAAATCAAACACAGACTAACAAATTTGACGTTTTAAAAGAATTAGTTGACGAAGTAGCATAGTAACCATTTTTCGCTGTAGCGAAATTAAAAAATAATTTTATCAATGAAACTACCAGTAATAAAACACTTAACACAATTTATAGAAGACAATGACGAAGACTATATCGTCGAAACCATTGAAACTCTAGAAGCCTTAACCGAAGTACCTTCTCTTAAAGATGAAGAACTAGACGTTATTGGAGAATTAATCTCTAATATGTATGGTGCTATTGAAGTTAACAAAATGATTAAAGACGGTGCAACTAAAAAGGATGCCGTTAATAACTTTATGAAACGTGTTTTAGGGTCTATTGATAAATAGAAATAAGAAAGAGAAAAATTACCAGTACTAAAAGCCACTTTGCAATAGCAAGGTGGTTTTTTTAGTTTAATCTAAAGTTTGGGCTTCTACTAGTTTCTATTATCTTCGTTAAGATTCAACTATACCAAATCTAAACTCTCTAAAAAGTTATAAAAAACCGATCAACAAATTATAACCTTACTAAAGGGTTTAAATATTAAAATCTGCTCTAAAATTAACGGTTTTAATAATTTTAAATATAATGAAATGGAAAAATTAGAAAACTGTATTTTAAGTCAAGTCGCTGTTAAGAAAAAGGCGATGGACAACATACTTTCCGCCTTTAAACCTCTAGAATTAAACAAAGGTGACTTCTTTCTCAAATCAGGAAAAATATGCCGACAAATGGCATTTATAACGTCTGGTTATTTAAGAATGTATGACATTGTAGACGGAAAAGAAATCACATTATGGATTGGTAGTGAAGGCCGATTTATCACCTCATTGTCAAGCTTCGTTTTTGAAACCAGTAACCATTGGAATATACAAGCCATCACCGACTGTAAACTCTACATTATCAATCGAGAGGCTCATTTTAAACTTAACAAAACAGAACCTAAATGGTTAGAATTTGACAACCTGTTGTTAGCTAACTCTTTTGCTTTATTAGAAAAAAACATGTTCTCTCAATTACATACCACAGCAAAACAAAGGTTTCTTAGTTTGCTAGATGAAGCACCAGATCTTTTTAAAAATGTTCCGCTACAATATATAGCCTCCATGTTAGGTATTACACCAGAATCTTTAAGCAGATTAAGAAAAACAAATTAACTATCATTTGTCAAGAGAGAATACCATTTGTTTATAGAAATTTGCAAGAACAAAATTTTAAACAAAATGAACCCTTTACAAAAAGCTTTAAAAATCAATGCGTTATTCTCAAGCCTTTCAGGATTACTAATCGTAGCATTACATCAACAAATAGCAACAGTATTTGAAACTAGTAATACTACTGTTTTCTGGAGTGTTGGATTAATTTTAATCTACTTTGCGCTTACTATTTGGTACGAAATCAAAGCACAAAGAAAACTAGCTATAATTTGGATAATTATTCAAGACTATACTTGGGTTTTGGCTAGTGTAATTCTAATTTTATTTAACCCCTTTAAAATTACTTTTATTGGTAATTTTATCATTGGAGCCATAGCATTAATCGTTTTATTTATGGGGATAAACCAAATGATTGCATTACAACGGAAATAACCAACACACTTAATCACCAACTATACTTTTTGCGTATATTGACAATTGACTTTAGATGGATTTCAATTATCTTCGTTTATTACAACACATCAAAAGGTATTAATGATGTGTTTTCTGTTCTTCTGATCATATAAAGCTCTCCAATGAAAAACTTACTACACTACATTCAAGCTAGATGTGAGATCTCGACTTCTGACCTCCATTTAATTAAGACACATTCTATTAGTGAAAATGTTCCGGCACAAACCAAACTATTACAAGCAGGAAAAATTGAACGCTATGTTTATTTTTTAAGTAAAGGTATTGTAAAAGGTTATCAAAATATAGACGGTAAAATAGTCGTCCAACATTTAGTACAAGCGCATGATTTTTTTACCTCTTTAGACAGTTTTATGAGCCAAACTCCTGCTATTGATTATTACGAAACAATTACCGATTGTGAGCTTATAAAAATTTCTAAATTAGATTACGACTCACTACAAACACAATCTTCCTTTTGGAGTGATTTTATAAAAACAGTTACCAACGAGCATCTAAACTGTAAATTAGAACGCGTTAAAGATTTTCAGACATTAACAGCCAAAGCACGTTATTTAAAGTTTATCAACCAGCAACCTGAGCTAGCGTTAAACGTGTCCGTAGATACTATTGCGTCATTTTTAGGCATGGAACCGCAATCCTTAAGCCGTATTAGAAAACAAATCACTTTCTAACAAATGTTATTTTTACACATGTAATTACCACAGACCTTTGCACAAACAAAAACACATAAAATATGAGCAAAGAGATTTCATTAGTAACTGGAGGAAATGGTCATTTAGGTAATAATCTAATCCGTTTATTACTTTCTAAAAACCTAAAGGTAAGAACAACGGTTAGAGACATCAATAACACAGCACCTTTTAAAGATTTAGATTGTGAAGTTGCTCAAGCTGATCTATTGGATAAAACAGCTTTAAAAAAGGCATTTAAAGGCGTTACACATGTATATGCAGTCGCCGCAAATTTTAGCATGTGGGCCAAAAACCCTAAAGTTGAAATTTACGATAATAACATGCAAGGCACACAAAATGTATTTGACATTGCTAAGGCCTGTGGTATTAAAAATATAGTATACGTCAGCTCTGTAGCTTCTTTAGATTTTACCTCCCTACCTGCCAACGTCGATAATGGTTATAATAAAGATCGTAGAAACTGGTATTACAACTCTAAAAATGACTCTGATAAATTAGCTTTAGAATTAGGTAAAAAGTATGGTATAAGAACTGTTTTAGTTTTACCATCTGCAATGATTGGTAAGCAAGCGCACAAACTTAGCTATTCTAACAATTTGGTATATCAAATTTTAAATGGAGAAATACCAATAGATACCAACGTCACCTTAAATTGGGTCGATGTCAAAGATGTTGCTTTTGGTGCTTATCAAGCGATGTTAAAAGGCAAAAACAACACCCGTTATATTCTTTCCAACCCAACACATACAACCTTACAAGACAGCGTAAAAATAGCAGCTAATCTATATCCCGAATTAAAATTAAAAACACCAAAAAAGGCACCCAAATGGGTATTATACACTGTAGCAGCATTGATGGAGTTTAGCAGTAAAATCACAAATAAAGAACCATTACTACAACGTCACTATCTAGACATGTTTTACGGACTAAAACAGGATTATGACATCTCCAAATCAAAACAAGAATTAGGTTTCAATCCAAAACCTTCAAAACAAGTCTTAGAAGAGGCCCTTAGCTATCTAAAAAATGATTGGACTATCAATTAAACTTGATGTTATTGACTTTTAGAATTTGTTAAAAAACAGAATGATACTACTATTAAAAGCCACTTCGCAATAGCAAGGTGGTTTTTTTTGTTTAAATTGAAAGCCAACGTTGTAAAACAGACCCAACACCTTTGTTTATCAACAGTTGTATTCAATAAAAAAAATACTAATTTGACACTAAATTAAAACAAAATGAACAAAAAAACTATCCCATCATTAACAACACTCTTTACGCTTGGTCTTTTACTAACGGTCAACAGTTGTAAAGAAGAGGCTAAACAACCTGTTATTGCCCCAGTCCAAGAAGAAGTCGCTCCAAAGCCTGTTTACGCTAGTGATGTTATTCCCTTTTTTGAGCACTGGAAATTAATCTTAGGTGATGGCTCTAATGCTGGCATTGCCACTAAATTTGAGAACAAAGACTTCTTTTACACCGCAAACGATAGTGCTGGTGACTGGGTTGTCTTTAAAGCGCCCAATGGAGGAGATACACACGGTACTTCTAATAATACTAGAACAGAATTAGCACAAACTAAAAAATGGTATCCTAAAACCGCTAATGACAAACTAACAGCGACACTTAAAGTAATGAATGTCTCTGCTACCGGTGATGCTCGTGTTGCAGCCTCTCATGCTGTCGTGGTAGGTCAGATTCATAGTGCTGATAAGCATGAAAACGAACCCTTAAAAATATTTTACAAAAAGTATCCTGGTCAGACTAAAGGTTCTGTATTCTGGCATTACGAAATCAATACCGCAGGCGATGATAATTCTGGACGATGGGATTATTCTTCTGCTGTTTGGGGTAATGACTTTTCTGTAGTTGGTACCGAAGAAAACTCGTATCCTGAAGAACCTAAAGACGGTATTGCGCTAGGCGAAGCATTTAGTTATACTATTGAAGTCAAAGAGGGAATCATGAACTTAACGTTTACTAGTGAAGGACATGAGACAAAAACATTTACTAAAAACTTAATCGCATCAGAATACACGACTAAAGCAGATATCCCTGAGCAAACACAAAAATTATTTGTGCCAATTGGTCAAGATGGTGTAGAGCGTCAAGCAGCTTATACCGGTGAAGGTTGTTTCTTTAAGCTTGGTGCTTATAACCAAACCAACGGTAAATCTCCAGAAGTTAATAAAAACTGGTGTTCTGGGGCAGAAACACATGGTGGTGATATTAAAAAGCAATATGCAGATGGTAATTACGCCGAAGTGTGGTTTAAAACAGGAAGCATCTCTGTAAGTGATGCTGCAGTCTCTAACGATGGGTATTTTGCTAAAAATGACTAAAAAATAAACGATTAACAAAAAACACCCTTTTTTACAAGCCACTTTGCGAAAGCAAGGTGGTTTTTTTATTGAATTGACACTCTAATCTTCTCAAATATTAAAGTAACTTCGTGATCGTTGTATTTGATTCATTAGAAAGGAATCAGACCTATTACATATTAGCCTTATTAAACCAAAAATCATGACAAAACAACTATTACTGACATTAGTATTACTCCAGTCCTTTATTGGATTATCACAAGTTATTTATAGTGATCAATTTAATGAAGGAGTCAATAATTTCACAAGTGATTCGTCATTATTATCTTCAATAAATAACAATGATTTACAAATTGTAGGAGACGGTACTGCTTCTGCTTGGCAAAACATAAGTTATTCCTTCCATAATTCAGGAAGTAGCATAAATGTCAATGCAGCTTCAAGTCCAAAATTATATATAAAAATTAAAGCTCAAAACAATCCACAGATTAGACTCGACTTAATAGACACTAATGGTTATGTTACAAGTTTAACGCCTTCAGTAATTACACCAAATGCGAATTACCAAATACTTGAAATTGATTACACCGACAAACTTGTAGATGGCGGATATGGTAGCTCTTGTACTTCTAGCCCCTGCTCTGTTGATGCGTCGCAGTTATCAGGAATGGTTCTTTTTATAAATCCTGGTAACGGAGAATATAATGGTACAATAACTATCGACTGGTTATCCTTTGGCGAACCATTGGAGCAAATAATCGATTATGACATAAGATATAATCAGGTGGGCTATTTTGTAGGGAGAAACAAAATTATTAATATCGCCTCTTTAAACAATTTTTCACCTAAAAACTTTACTATATTAAATGATAACAACGTAATTGTTTTGAGTGGTGTTACAAACACACCAGATTACTGGGATGATTCGGGTGAATATATAGCAAAGGTAGATCTCACATCAATTGACACTCCTGGCACTTACACCTTCCAAACAGATGAGATAGAGGTTTTATTTAATATAGGAGTAGATATCTATGAATCCATATCTGAAGCATCTTTGAAGTATTTCTATTATAACAGAGCTTCCACATCAATATCATCTACTTATGGAGGTGAATATGCTAGAAACATAGGACATGAAGATACTCAAATCTATGTTCATAGTTCCGCTGCTTCTCCAACACGACCTACAGGAACAATAATCTCTTCTCCAAAAGGATGGTATGATGCAGGTGACTACAATAAATACATTGTTAATAGTGGTGTTTCTACTTATACCCTTTTAGCTGCATTTGAGCATTATGAGTCCTACTATACATCAAAAACATTTAATATTCCTGAAACAGGTAATAACTTACCAGATATATTAGATGAAATTAAATGGAATTTAGACTGGATGTTAACCATGCAAGCACCTTCAGATGGAGGTGTTTACCATAAACTTACGACTTTAAATTTTTCTGGCACTCAAATGCCTGAAGATTCAAACTCTGATAGATATGTAGTACAAAAAAGTACGGCTGCCACATTAAATTTTGCTGCTGTAATGGCTATGGCTTCAAGAATCTATTCCAATTTTGATACAGAAATACCAGGCTATAGTACAACGTTGTTAAATGCTGCGCAGGAAGCCTACACTTGGGCTATAGCAAACCCAAACATTATGTTTTCCAACCCTGATGATGTTTCTACAGGAGAATATGGAGATTACGATATTAGTGACGAGTTTCAATGGGCAGCTGTGGAGTTATTTATCACAACTAGTGATGTACAATACAAAAATGACATCAATGTAAGCACCATAGGTAATGGTTATCCAAGTTGGCAATATGCAGATCCTTCAGCCTTAATTTCAATTATGTTTCATGAAGCATTGTTGTCTCCAGATATTGATACAAATACAGCTAGTAACTTATTATTAAGTTTTGCTAATGATTTAAAAACGACAGTTGAATCTTCTGTAATGAATATTACTATGGGACACTATAACTGGGATTATACTTGGGGTAGCAACAGTACCGCTGCCAATCAAGTTTTAATTCTAATTAGAGGATACGAAATAACCAATGATCAATCTTACTTAGATGCTGCCTACACAGCGATGGATTATTTATTAGGCAGAAATGGTACGGGTTATTGCTATGTTACTGGTTTTGGAGAAAAGTCAACATCGGATCCTCATCATAGAATTTCTGAAGCCGATGGGATCATCAATCCAATACCTGGTATGTTAGCTGGGGGACCTCATACAGGCCAACAGGATGCCTCGGGATGTAGTGAAGCTTACCCAAGTAACTTCAATGCTGCTTCATATTTAGACAACTCGTGTTCTTACGCCTCTAATGAAGTAGCTATAAACTGGAACGCCCCTTTAGCCTACACCCTTAACGCTTTAAACTATTATCAAAATGAAATAGATAACACTCTAAACGTTACTGATTTTAATAGTAATAGAGAAGACATCCGTGTGTATCCTAATCCAACTAATACGGGTCTATTACGTTTCAATACTCAAGAAACTGTTACGGCTATTTCTGTTTATGATATCAATGGAAAACAAATGTTTACCAGCACTACAATCCAGAACAATACTATTGATTTGAGTACTATGCAACACGGCTTATATTTTATCAATTTTTACACGCCTAAAGGTGTTATTCATAAAAAAATTATTAAAAATTAAATTACAATAAGACACATGCAATTAATTAAGTCACATAACGCTTATATTTTTGCAAAAAAGTCTTTGTCTGCTACGTTCTGGAATCAGAGATTGGACAAAATAGAATCTATCCATACGCTAGATACGATTGAGGAGGTTATTCTATTATTGACCAGTCAATACCATTTAAATTCAGAACAAACGGATAATATTAGAACGGTTTATAAAGAGGAAAGCATCGCGTTTTATCGCCTATTTGGTAATACACATGACAATTTTAAAATCGAAAAAATATATTTAAATCTTGAAAATACCAAAGGACAATTAATCTACTGGAAAGATTGGGATTTTATATTTCAAAAAGTGAAAGACACGTATCTCCTTTGGGTATATATTGGAGGACACGCAGATTTACAACGAGAAATAAAATTGAGCACATTTGACATCGCGGAGTTTAAACGTATTGGAGAAACACACATTGACTATTTAGTGGATACTCTTAAAACGACTAAAAGCTCAAGCGTATATGAACAGGCAAAAAAGGATAATAGAGTGTTGAGGTAGTAAGATGATACTAGGCAGATAGTCACGTAGTCCATTGTCTTTTTATTATATCTTATTCGCTTTAATCTGGTTTTCTTCTTTAAAATCTTAATACTATAATAGCGGTACTATTTTAGTATGCCTAATTAACTATTTAACAACAAAAATTAAAAAGTTGTCGTATAAAAAAAACCGCCAAAAGGCGGTTTTTAATATGTATAACATGGGTTAAAATAACCTAGTCAAAATCACAATCTTTACCTAAGCTTTCAAACTTAGCTAACTCTTCGATTAAACCGTTATTTACATTTCCGAAAACTTCGTAAGCAATTTTACCTAAAGGTAAATGTACTGGAGCGTCTTCTAATTGTGCTAATTTGTAAATAGCCTGTGCTGCTTTTTCAGGATTTCCTGGTTGGTTTCCGCTTAAAGCTTGTAAACCTCTTATACGTTCTCCTACAGTACTCTCGTAATCTTCAATCTCTGTATTATCGTAAGCTGCAGAACTACCCGCCCATTCTGTTCTAAATGGTCCTGGTTCTACATTAGTTACTTTAATGTTTAATGGTTTTAATTCGGCTGCTAAAGCTTCACCAATTCCTTCTAAAGCAAATTTAGAACCATTGTAGATTCCTAAACCTTGAGATCCAATACGACCTGCAATAGACGTAATATTTATAATATGTCCAGAACGTTGTTTACGCATTTCAGGTAATACCGCTCTGATAGTCGTCAATACACCAAACACGTTAACTTCAAATTGTCTTCTTACTTCTTCGTCAGAGATCTCTTCAACACTTCCCATAATACCGTAACCAGCATTATTTACAACGACATCGATTTTCCCGAATTTATCAAAAATAGTTTTAACACCATCAATAATCATTTGTGTAGAAGCAACATCTATAAGTACACCAAAAGAATTCCCTGGATTTTCATTGTTAAACGCCTCTACTTGGTCTTGTTTTCTAAAAGTACCAACCACGATTTGTCCTTGTGATAATACTTCTTTAGCTAACTGTTTACCTAATCCTGATGATACACCAGTAATAAACCATACTTTTTTGTCTTTACTCATTTTTGTAATATTGAAATTTTGTGAAAGTAATTGAAATGTTTTTTGCAAAATTACTAAAAATTTATCACGTCATAAGTCTTAAACTGCCTAATATTGACGTTAAATCTATGTAAAATGATCGTTTTAATTTATATTAGACCTTCAAAATTCTAAAACAGAACACCCTTTGCTTATTAGTACACTTGACAGTATCAAATTTTTCACCTAATTTCGTGTCACTTTACTACAAGTGTAATATCATAATAGCTTATTATTAGGCGATAATTACACTTAAAAAAAGCTAAAACACCTATAGACTAATCCATGGATAATAACAGTAACAGCCCATCAGACAAGCAGCAAGCATCGGACAACACTTCTGAAACCTCTGCAGCGTCGGAAAGCACACCCAATAAACCAACTAAACGCATTAGAAGACAAGCTACAGAAGCGCAGCTAAGCAATCCCTTTCATGGTGTAAAATTGGCACAAGTGTTAGAGCGCCTGGTAGATTATTATGGCTGGGCCTATCTTGGTGATCGTGTTAATATCCGTTGTTTTATATACAATCCAACCATGAAATCTAGTCTGGGCTTTTTAAGACGCACCACTTGGGCACGAGAGCATGTGGAAGACCTTTATCTAGACATGTTGGATGATAAAGAAGCGGATAAAAAAAAAGGGAATGACACTACTGACACAAAACACTCCTAACGGAAGGTAATAACTATAAAGTAATTTTCTAAAGTGATCTTGTTTTGTTTTGGTTAACACCTAACGTGACCAAATATTTAAGAGCCATTTTTTCAACGTATACCGCGAGTGATTAAAATAAAAAAAATAGTTAGCCTATTATTGCAGCTATAAGCAGTAGTCCTATTCTAAATTCAGTTTATATTTACTACATTAGACCTTGACATGTACTAAACCGAAACTACCCTCCTATTAGATGAACATTATAAAATCTCCAAAAGTGCTCTTATTAATACTAATAACCACTATGACCATGCACGCTACTGTTGCTCAAGATCAAAATATGACCAATACCATAGACGCCCTTAAAGCTTTAGGCAAAGCGACTTTAATCACAAAAGCAATTACTATTATTGACACTAACTACCCAGAATTACAAATAGAACCTCAAGATTATAAAATAACCGTTTGGTCCAACACTAAGGACGTTTTAGTTAATTTTCAAAGCCTGGTACAATTTTCACCTTTAGGTAATGACACCACTTTTGATTACAATCTTATTGTTAATATGCTAAATAACAACGTTAATAATTTTGACCTCTTTGGTACTGACCGCTTCTATGTCCCAACAACAGAAGAGCGCAAAACCATAAACAGAGTAAAACAATTGGTCGGCTTCCAACCTGACTTTATCAACGAAGTACAAGAAACCGAAAAGACCTATCGCCTATACATTAGCAACGACGTCTATTTTTACAGCTACGAGATAGACAAAATAACAGGAGACAAACTACCAAATACAGAGGTACAAGGCAACTGGGAGCCTGATCCTGACCAAGACAACGATAAACCAAATCCTGATCCATTACTAGAGATGGAATAAAAACTATCAATTACGCTGTAAAAAATGTAACGTTATCTACCCAATATGTTTTTAAACAAGGAGAATTATTTTAAAACATTGAATTGCTTTAAAATGAATTCAAAATACACCCTATTACTCTTATTAATTACTATTTGCAACCTTTTATCCTGCAACGATAAGACGCAAAAAGAAACTATAGTCATACAAACAAATAAGCCAGCTGAACACTTTTTAAGTGCAGTCAGTGATTACGATAGACTTCTTTATAAACTACATTACACCACAGACACTATAGTAGGACATGCCATTATGTACAATGATTTTTGGAATAAAATAGATTCTTTCATTATAAAAAAAACCAAGTCTAAAACCAAGGAGAAATTGTATTTGTATCCCTATAATCAGGAGCAAGTATTTGCTGAGTTAAATCAATCGGCATCAGGACCAATATTACACTACAACTCTGTATTGGACAATACGCCAAGCGTTTCTGAATTAGAAAAAATATCAGAAAAAAAATATAACTACCAATTAGAATTTATCTACAAAAACGACGCCGATTTTAAATTAAGATTCGGAACAGACAAAGGCACCATAGACACTATTATTAATCACCATTTATTTAACTTAAAACTCACAGATTGGAATACTGACGTGACAAGTAATCATGGAAGAGGTTTTGGAACCAATAATTTAACCATACAAATAACAGACACCATAACAAAACAGGTAATTCAAACCATTACAACCAATCGCGTACATACAAATAAAAATTTAGGCTTTTTTAGTGCCTCTTCAGACTTTAATTTTGATGGCCTTAATGATTTATCTATTTACACTGGTAATAATGCCTCTTATGGAAGTCCCGCACAAGACGTATACCTTTTTGATAAAGAAAAAAATAAATTTATTTTAAATCGAGCATTAGAAAAAGCAACACACGGGACAGGTTACGATATTGATTATAAAAGAAAAATGTATTTTTCTTATGATAAATCAGGATGTTGTTGGCATATCCAAGAAGCCTATGCGTACATAAACGACACATTAACCTTAATAAAAAGTACCAGTATTGAAGATTCTGGTTACAACGACTTGCTAAAAGTTGAAGAAAAAAGATTGATTAATGACTCTATAATCACAACAGTAACAGAATATCATGTAAAATCCAATGAAGAGATATCTCGAGTATACAAAAAAATACACAAAAGCTTTACATCCGACCTACCAACTATAAATTAATAGCCTTTACCTGTTGTGTGTTAACATGTTTACAAATTTTATAAAGACGATACTGTAATTAAAAAAGACGTCAAAAAAACAGTATCAAGACGTTATACATTATAAGTATTATAAAATTATGTATTACTCAAAAGGAAAAGTCAAAAGTCTATACTTCAAAATGAACTGATGAGTTTTTCCAACTTAAAACAAAAGCAAATCCCGATGTTACCAAAATAGTTAACCAGATAAAAAAAACGCTTTTTATAAACTCTTTACGTTTTACTATTTCCACCCTTTTAAAGTCTCTATTAGTCTTGTAAACCAATCGTTTATATCATTAATAGAGGCTGTTTTAGTTAAAATAAATGGTGATTACGGTTTTCCGTAAAATATAATAGTTTGACTGTTGTAACTTGGCTTTCGTAAAGAGAAAAACACGTAGTTCTACTTATAGTTTTTTTAATGAATAAAAAGTAACTTCGTTTTTTATATCTTAATAGATGTAAGCAAAACTAAACTAACCATATACGGGATATGAGTAATAAAAGTAATTATATAAATAGTTGTAGCCAATTAAAAAAAACCGAAACTCATTGAACAAAATATCTCAAATAACAAGACAAAATATATTTGACTTTATCCAAGTCGAAGGATTTTGGTATGCTGGAAGACTTGAAGAATCGAATTTTTTATCACGAATGTTTGATTTGGAAAATATGGTTTCTAAAGACGACCGTTTTCCGAATGCTGCTGGAGATATTTGGCAACATCGAGTAAATAATTATGATTGGGAAGATGATTGGATTTTTAATGATGACAGGTTTAATCTTTTAAATTGTGACGACTCAAAATTTCTGGATTTTCTTTGCGAAATGATTCATCCTTTAGTCAGAGCAGATAAGTCAGAAGTTAGCAAATTAGTTCAGATTTTTAACGACAATTTAACCGATGATAATTTCGAAATTGTTGAAAAGACAAGAATATCAAATAAACCAATTTTTGTCGGTAGAATTAAAATAAACGGAAAAGAATCTATCGAGAAAAAAGGAAATGAAATAAAAAAGATTTTAAACGCAGATTACGTTTCTCAACAAATTAATTTAATGGAATCTTCAATTGAGAATTCCCCACATATTTCAATTGGTTTAGCAAAAGAATTAATTGAAACTTCTTGCAAATCAATATTTGACGAAAGACAAGAGGAATATGACAAAAATTGGGACTTGCCGAAATTGATGAAAGAAACGACTAAATTATTGAAACTAACACCAGATGATATTCCGAATGAAGCAAAAGCTGCAAGTTCAATAAAGCAAATTTTAGGTAGTTTATCATCAGTCGTACAAGGAATTGGAGAAGTTCGAAATGAATATGGAAGCGGACACGGAAAAGACGGAAAATTTAAAGGTTTACAACCAAGACACGCAAAATTAGCAGTTGGAGCAGCTTCTACTTTGGCAATTTATCTATTAGAAACACACGAACTGAAAAAATAACTGGCTACAATCGAGTAGACGGCTCCGACTAAAATAGCCGGAGTGCGCCTCTCACACCACCGTACTTACGCAACTACGTTAGTCCTTTCGTATCTATTGCTATTAGCAATAGCACTCAGGAACGTATACGGCGGTTCGTAAATCATCACGCCAAAACTCTTTTCCCCTTGACACTATCTTCTAATTTAGGCATAGGCTACCACTATTGCTCCTATGCGAATTTTGAAGAGAATTACGTTCAGTCCTTCCTTACTTGTGAGACCTTCTGAGGTATTGCCTCAACTCGTGTCCTGTAAGTACTATGACCTCTGCTGACTTCTCCATATAATGAACTCGTAACTTTAGAGATCTCCCCAGGTAATGACATCTTCTTTCTCTCAATCACTGCCGTATCTACATAATTATCCTTTTGGTACTATTTGGGCGTTACAATGATGTGCTTGCTTACCCGAATAACTATGCCTCTGTATACGATTTCTGTTCGTCAGTACCGAGTTTTGTAGTGGTATTTGCTCATTAATCAATCACAAATAGCCTTCAGATAAAACCTCACGGTTTTCACCCTTGCGACTTACTAATGTTTCAAGACGTTACTCCTGCGCATAAGGGACTTGCACCCTCTAGATTAATTATTTACCTTTAGGTAAATTAAAAGATGCCCATGCTGGGCACACACACCGTGTATAATTAATTGCTTAGTCACTGCCGACTTACGAACATTCCTGCGGAATATTCTACCTGTGATTTATTTACTAAATTAGTTGATTAACCACGCAACTCCTATGTTTGTAAAGGAAGTTAATTCATATATAAATTTAGCAAAAATAAAGTGAAAAAAGTGAGAGTACGCACGCAACTAAATAACTCTAAAAGTATATTGTTGGTTAGAAATCACCTCACTTTTTTTATATCTTTTAGAGTTTGAACAGAATGTAAGGAATAATTATAAATAGTTATATCCAGAATATCCACTAGGAGAAAAAACGAGGAAAGATACTCACTTTATATGCTATTAAAAACCATGTAAAATGAAACAAATCTTAAAACAAGTCTTGGGTGTTGACGTAGCTCAAAAAGAATTAGTAGTAACTCTGGGAAAAATGTATAATGATTTCACGTTAGATCTTTATGCTTACAAAGTCTTTAAAAATAATAAAATAGGTTTTGCTGCCTTACTCAAATGGCTAGATCCAATTATAAATAAAGAGATAAAGCTACAGTTTGTAATGGAAGCAACAGGTGTTTATCATCAAAAATTCGCGTATTATTTAGATAAAAAAAAATGTAATTTAACTATCGTATTACCAAATAAGATTAGTAATTATATGAGAACTCTTAATGTAAGAACCATTACTGACAAAACAGCATCACAAGCCATTTGTCAATTTGGTTTAGAACGAAAATTAGAGTGTTGGACGAAACCAAAAAAAGTATACAAAGAGCTACAGCAACTTACCAGAGAGCGAAGCCAAATAGTAGATGAACGCGTAATTGTGAAGAACCAACTGCATGCAGAAAAAACTGAAGCAGAACCTAATAAAAGTAGTTTAAAGCGTTTAAAAACTAGAATTGAATTTCTTAACCAACAAGAAAAGGAGATTAAGATAGAAATTCAAAATATAGTAAATAAGGATACTCAATTAAAAAAAGAATTAAAAAATATTTGCACAATTCCTGGTGTAGGGATGCTAACAGCGGTAATTGTTATAGCAGAAACAAATGGATTTGAACTGATTAGAAATAAAAAACAAATCACCAGTTATGCAGGTTTAGATATAAAAGAAAAACAATCTGGAACATCTATAAGGTCTAAAACAAGGATATCAAAAAAAGGAAATCGTAATTTGAGAAAAGCGATGCATTTACCATCATTATCTGCAGTAAAATATAATAAAACCCATAAAGAATTATATTTGAGATTAACGGCTAAAAGTGGTGTGAAAATGAAAGGACTGATTGCTGTTCAAAGAAAATTATTAGAATTAATTTACGTCGTTTATAAAAATAAAGAAGGTTTTATTCAAAATTATGAGCAACAAAAAAGAGCAACTCTATTAGAAATAGAAACTGCCCTTTAGAAACTAGCTCGAAGCCGTTTTGAAAAATAAAAATATAAAAAAAATATGAATTTTTTGTTGTAAATTAACACAGAATCTAACCATACACAACAACGTAGCCACAATAAAACAAATCAACGATGAGAATTTATTTAATACTATTTGCTTTATTTTCTTTCTTTATCAGTTACTGTCAAGTAAATCCTAATCATCATAAAGTTAATGGATATTATCGAAGTGATGGAACATATGTAAAATCACATTACCGAACTAACCGAAATAATACTAATAGAGACAACTATTCAACCAAACCAAATACAAATCCTTGGACTGATGAAAAAGGTTATATTATTCCTGACACCAAAATAAATTACCCTTCTGGAACAAATGATACAACAGTAAACAATCGATTCAAGAAGCCTATTTCAACTTATTATCCTACAACAGGCAACTCGAAAACTATAATGGTTGCAAAACTAAGAATAAAGCCAAATCCGGTAGCTGAAATTGTTATCCGAATACCAGTAAACGCAAAAATTCAAATAATTAAAAAAGAAAATGGATATTGCAAAGTTAAATATGGAAATTGGATAGGGTATTTGAATGAAATGTATATTTCATCTAGTAAAAAACCTTCCTTCGATTATTCAAAAGAAAAGTCAATTTCAACCCATTATCCTACAACAGGAAACTCCAAAACTATTATGGTTGCAAAACTAAGAACAAAGCCAAATCCAGTAGCTGAAATTGTTGTCCGAATACCAGAGAATGCAAAAATTCAAATAATAACAAAAGAAAATGGATATTACAAAGTAAAATATGGAAATTGGATAGGATATTTGAATGAAATGTATATTTCACCCAATAAAAAATCTTTCATCGATTATTCAAAAGAAAAACCTATTTCAACTTATTATCCTAAAACAGGCAACTCGAAAACGATAATGGTTGCAAAACTAAGAACAAAGCCAAATCCGGTAGCTGAAATTGTTGTCCGAATACCAGAGAATGCAAAAATTCAAATAATAAGAAAAGAAAATGGATACTACAAAGTAAAATACGGAAATTGGACAGGATATTTGAATGAAATGTATATTTCATCCAATAAAAAACCTTCCTTCGATTATTCAAAAGAAAAGCCAATTTCAACCCATTATCCTGCAACAGGAAACTCCAAAACCATTATGGTTGCAAAACTAAGAACAAAGCCAAATCCAGTAGCTGAAATTATTGTCCGAATACCAGAAAATGTAAAAATTCAAATAATAAAAAAAGAAAATGGATATTACAAAGTAAAATATGGAAATTGGACAGGATATTTGAATGAAATGTATATTATTAAAAACTAATTACGTTGTCCAACACTGTTTAAAATTAATTGCCAGTTATAGTGTACTTACGAACATTCCTGCGGAATATTCTATCTGTGATTTATCCCACTCGCGCAATATCTATCCCATACTCTGAAACGCTTTTTTAAAGCGTACCTAATTTAGTTTAATAGTTGTAATCCCCTTTATATCTTTTAAGCTTACAAAAATGTCGTTGACATTAATTGTATTTAAACCAGCACCATTTTCGATTAAAGACTTAACAAAATCAAAGTTGTTTTGATATAATGGAACCTTAAGTTTATCGGATTTTTAAACTAACTTTGTTTGGTTTAGAATAGCATTTATTAATCAGCATTATAATCGCTACACATTGGCATTCATATAAGAAAACAATACATTGAATATTTTATTAAAGGCAATAACTACAAAAGAAATAAAATGAAAAAAAAGATTCTATTAATTTTTATCATTTCAATTGCATTATCATGTAATTCAAACAAAAACAAAGAAAAAGTAGAGCAATTAGAGCAACAATTAGAGATTCAAAAAAATAAAAAGGATTCCTTGCTGCAAATAAATAGATCTTTAACCATAGAGAAAAAAGAACTTGCTAAAAAAAAAGAAGATAAAGAGGAAAATTATGTCAAAGAGGAAAATATTCGTCACTTGCTAGAAGAGGATTCGTGGATTACAATAGATAATAAAAAATTACTCTCATTTGTCTTTGAAGACCTGAATTTAGAAAAAAGGGACTTAGAAACTGCAATAAGAACTAGTTGGATTTTTTATCCAGCGTATGGTGAATATCCATTTTGGTCTGAAGATTATTTTGCTAATCATATGATCTCTAAGATTAATAGAAGCACAGAATCCTTAGAAAAAATGCTTACTACAGAAATAAAAGCACTAGCCTATTCTATTTTTAAACAGAATAATCTCTATAAAAATTGTGGTGCTTATTCTATAGTCAAATCATTATTACTGTCCTATGAAGGGTTCAAAAATGAAAAAGAGCCTTTAGCTCAGATCTATCAAATAGCCTCTAAATCTCGTAAACAAGATGATGCTATAACACCAATAATTATGTCTATGGCAACTAAAGAAATCTTAGATGCTTTGAGCGATTTAAATTACACTACATATAAAAAGTACTCTTTTACAAGGCAAGAAACTAGGCTTGTTACTATCTATACCTTTTGGGCCAGAAGATATAATGAGGGTAATTTAGAATTTACATATTCCATATTAAAAGAATTACACCAGAACATGACTAATGAAGACGTTGTAATCAATTCTGATCAAATTACTGACGATTATAACCAGATACAATAAAAACAAAGGTAAATTATATAGATTTACTCGCTTGCGTGAGAGCTCTGCCCAACTTGCCATATATTTAACATTGCACTTAATACTGAATAAAAAAAGTATTCACTTACGCGATATCTACCACGCACACTAGCGCGCTTTTTTAAAGCGTATTTAATTTAATTTAATTTAATATTAGTAATACGTTTTATATCTTTTAAGCTTACAAAAGTGTCGTTGACATTAATTGTATTTAAACCGGCACCATTTTCGATTAAAGACTTAACAAAATCAAAGTCGTTTTGCCCTAATTGAAACTGGAGTTTGTCCCATTTTCAAACTAACTTCGTTTAACCTCGAATCTCATTTATTACATCGGAATTATATTGGCTTTACGTTAGCCACAATTACCAAAACTAAACCACAAACGCCCTAGAATTAAACAAAATAGAGAAGACACAACAGCATACGTTTAATACTATGCTCTAGAAGACTCAAAATTTTAAACTATTTTTTATCTGACTGATTTTCAACCCCTTAAAAGTAAACTCTTTTTTAAAGGAGAATACCCTTAAAATCTATCCGGCTTTATTATTATAAAAATAACATGTATTACTACTTATATTTAACAAAATATAAGTAGTATTGTTCCTGTTAATTATTTTCACAGTCAAAACAAGCTGAAAAGGACTTTAAAAGGGAGTAAGCAAAAATATCTTTAAATTAAGTAAAATGAAAAAAGTACTAATTACAATATGCTTAGGGGCTATATTTTTAACCTCTTGTGGTGGTGGAAATGATATGCAGTCTGATGCTAAAAAAATGGCTGATCTTACTTGCAAAATGACAAAAGCAATGGCTGCGGACCCTACAAAAGCAAGTGATTTTACGAAGGAAATAACAGAATTTTCTGTAGAAACAACAAAAAAATACAACACTGCTGAAGATATGAAAGCTTTTGCTGAAGCTTTGGCAAAAGAAATGGAGAACTGTAAATAATTTAAAACATCTAAAGTTTTAGATAATTTATTCTTCAAATAACAAGCTCTTATGATTAAAGTCTTAAGAGCTTGTTCCATTTAAATAAAACAATTAGTTTATTTACAAAGTCTAACGCCCGAAACATCTATCACGTACTCTAGCGCAGTTTTAAAAAACGTGTCTAATTAAGTTTAGTACTTATACCCCCTTTAGATCTTTATAGCTTACGCTGTTTCAGTGACATTAATTGTATTTAAATCGGCACCATTTTCATTTAAAGACTTAACAAAGACAAAGTCGTTTTGATTTAATGCAACCTTAAGTTTATCCAATTTTTAAACTAGCTTCGTAAACTTAGAATACCATTTATTACATCGGAATTATATTCGCTATACGTAAGTAAATAGTTAAACAAGCAAAAATCTTACTTTAAGTCAAACCATATAAAAACCCAGAACCAATCTATTTAGTTCTGGGTTAATTATTTTAAAATCTTAAATTTCAAATTTGAAAATACAATTTGAATTAAATACAAATAAAAGTTTGACATTGCGGCCAAAGCCCGCCTGGTTGAATATTGTCAGCACCTGCATTTTCTGCACATGCACGACTATTAAAATGAGCTGTAATACCAAAAAGGTCACCAACCCACGTTTTAATTAAGTCATCACAGGAATCGTACGCACTAATTTGGGTAGTACTTATTTGTGTTACTTCGGGTGCCTTGAAACTTGAAAACAAACAAATTGAAAAAGCTAGAGTTAAAATTTTTACTGATTTTTTCATAATACGATATATTTATTTAGTTGACTAAATTTACTAAAATATTTAAACAAAACAAATCTATTATACTGAAAATTAAGACATTAAACACGAATTCAATCCAATAATGTCAGATAAAAAATTAAGTAACAAAAGACGATACACAAACAATTAAAAAAAGACTGACCATACGTTGCCTAGAATTAGACAAAAAATAGATAAATTAACACTTATAGTTTTTTACACTTTTATCAAGTTGCAACTCAGTGAAAACTATTCCAAATAAAAACCTTACTATGAATTTTACAAATGTATCGGATGTAATCAGTTTTGAAGAATTTGAACAAATCAAAGCGTTTATACTTAAAAATGGTGACAAAATGATTTTTCGAAATTTTGACAATAATAACCCGCATTACAAATACGTGAATTGTGACGTATTTTTAGGAGCCGATATTGGGCAACGTAATATAAATAATGATCCTGATATCTCAGATTTTAATCAACTTACAATAAAAAACAGGAAAGCTAACATTAAACAATATGAGCTAATTATTGTTAGAAAAGGTGACTTAAACGCTGAAAAACAATGGATAAAAAAGGGCATGGAAGAAGAACAAATTTATCTAGTAGACGATTATGACAAAGGTTTAGAACTCCTAAAAAACAATTTGCCCAACGACTTAAAACAAATTAAAGATGAAACCAAAAACTATTAAAGCGCCCTTTAAATGGGCATCTTTTTAAATTAAACACTTTGCAAAAGTAGGGTCGTTTTTATTTAATTGTTACTTGACGTTTTCATGATTATAAATCTTTAATCTTAACTATTCTATCTGGTTCTACAAAAAAAACATTAGTATTGATTCACTATTAAAAAACACTAACATCTATGAAAAAACTAGCCTTTCTACTTATTACATTTTCACTAGTGTCTTGCATCGAAAATTATGAAGTGACTACCACTTATTTAGATGGTAAAATCTTTGAAAAAAAAGGCTTTGCAGAAGACCAAATATCTCCTGAGGAGGCTAAAGCAAATCCAGAATTTGCCAAACAAACACTAACAACCCTTGCTACTATTACTTTTGTAGACCAAACAACTATTACGGCTTCTTACTGGCACTATTCTCAAGAAACAATCGCG
The DNA here is from genome assembly GCF_019278545.1 of Olleya sp. HaHaR_3_96. Classification (NCBI taxonomy): domain Bacteria; kingdom Pseudomonadati; phylum Bacteroidota; class Flavobacteriia; order Flavobacteriales; family Flavobacteriaceae; genus Olleya; species Olleya sp. HaHaR_3_96. Next base: position 2,502,350 of record NZ_CP058987.1, on the reverse strand, counting down.
ACTAGTGGCACATACGTCATAAAAGACAATAAAATACGCGTGCGTTTTGATGATATAAATTCTATATTTGGTAGAAATTTCGAGTTAAAAGATGCCGAACACCTTACATCAGACGGTCAGCTTAATGCCTACGAACTAAAAAAGTAAAAGCTATACGTACTTACATAAATGAAACTTGAGTTTGTTACGTTTTTCAAGTAACTTTTTTTTTAAATTCGAAAATCACTTTTAAAACTAGAATTAACAAGTTAATGAAAAATAAAAAACCAAAAAAAATTAATAAAACTGAAAAATTAAAAAAATTATCAAGATCTAAAAAAGCCAAAAGAATTATTTTAGAACAAGGTTATAGCGGAATTTTAAACAACCAAAAATGGCATAATATCTTCCAAATAATTGAGAATAAAAACATAATATTTAAGATAAAACTATTGATAAATTCTAATGCTAATTACTGTGATTTTATTAGAGAGCTATCTGAGAGTTCAATCTTAATTAACGACTATGGCAAGTTCATAGAGTTTCGAGAGATAGACTACATAGAAATGAACAAACATGACGACATATTAGCTTTTTTAAACAATAAAAAAACTGAATACTTCATGGATGAAAATATTATTAAGATATTAGGGTACAAAAAATAATTAACCTCTTCCGCGACATATTCCCATACTTAAACTAGGACACTTTTGCAAAGCATACCTATTGTTTTAATTATAACTTTAATGTGTTACAAAGGCTATTTTAAATTAGACACACTTTACAAAAGTGCACCAGAGTACTTTATACATTTCGCGCGAGTGGCATCTAAATAAACTACATGGAAAAATTGAATATATTAGAAAAAACACTTAACCTAACTTTTCCATCAACTTATAGAAATTTTTATATAGAGTGTCAAAAATCTATTCCAAAAGGACTGATCGGGACTGACCTATATCACGATAAAAGCAAATTAAAAGAATGGGCTTTAGAATTATTAAAAGAAGATAATGCCGAAAACTTTCTGACTGAAAATGATTTTGTTTTTATGATGCATCAAGGATATATGTTTTGGTATTTTAGTGCCGACGGAAGCGAAAACCCGAATGTTTATTTTTATAGAGAAATGAGTTTAAAACCAGATAAAATAACTGATTTAAAAACGTTTCTGAGTGAATATCAAAATGCTGAATAGAAAAATAAAAAAAACTAGAACTTATAAATTAAAGCCTTTGCTAAAGATCAAAAACTTGATAAACTAAAAGAATTGTTTGAAATAATATATACCACTCGCACGCCATATGTCCATAATTATTACCCCACCTTAAATATACTTTTGCAAAGCGTACCAATTGTTTTAATTATGACTTTAATGCATTACAAATGCTAATTTAAATTAGACACACTTTATAAAATCGCGCCAGATTTACCTGTTACATTTCTCGCGAGTAGGAATCTAAATTAATGGTATTTGCATTTAAATCGGCATCATTTTCGATTAAACAGTCAGCAAAAGCAAAGTCGTTTTACTTTAATTGAACCTTCAGTTTGTCTAATTTTTAAACTAACTTCGTTTAACTACGAATCTCATTTATTACATCGGAATTATATTCGGTATACGTTAGATGTAATTTTATAAAATTTTGAACAAATGAGTATTATTCAGGAATTGACAGAAAAATATGGTTACCAACAAAAAAGCGGAATTATAGATTTTGAAGGAACAAAAATCAGTATTAACTTGAATGAAGTTGGCGGAGCAATGTATACAACGGAACCATTTAGAATTACACTTCACTTAGACAAAAGCTATGGAATTAAATTTAATGTTTTTCCTAAAAATTTATGGAATAAATTCTTAGACTTTATAATTCCAAATCGATCAATATTTATTCCTATAGCTGTTAGAAATGAATTTTCATTTGCGGGAAATAAAGACTTAATAAAAAAACTCATTTCAGACAAAATGTTCTTAGAAAACATAAAGAATGAGAAAATATTTATTAGAACTCTTAATAAACCTACAAACAGAATTATTTTAACTCCAGCACATGGCATTAATGATGTTAATCATTTTGAAAAATTTGTTACAATTCTTAAGCAAATTGAAAATAAAATAAAAAATAAAACCTAATACTAAAAAACACTTAATAATCTATATATCAAAAACTTGTAAGGCTAAAAAAAATATTTTTCTTAGCCTTACTAATTTAGTTACCAACCAATACAATTAACCGCACAAAACAATTTAAATTAACAGAAAGTAAACTACCCCAAAAGCCCAGTAATTTCAGTAAACCCTTTCGCTTCAGCATAATCAAAAGCCGTCTTACCATCATTATCTTTAATGGTTGTTTCGGCGTTATGTTTTAAAAGCAGTTTTACTATGTCGACTTTATTATATTGTGTTGCAAACGTCAAGGCAGTAGTTCCGTTAGCATTGATTGCATTTAAATCGGCACCATTGTCTATTAAATATTCAGCAAAAGCCACATTTCCTTTAAAACTCACACCAATCAAAGCCGTGTTTCCTGACGCATCTTTAACGTTAATGGGGGCGTTATGTTCTACTAAAATTTTGGTAGCTGCTTCATTATCAAAATAAGTCGCTAAAATTAATGGCGTAAACCCGCGATGATCTTTAGCTTCTGCTAATTTAGGATTAGCACTCAACAACGTTTTTAAAGTCGTATTATCTTTGTTTTTTATACTTTCAAAAAGGGTATTTATAGTTTCCATTCTGGTTTTTTTTTATAAAAAAAAGGAATGCGTTGTGACACCCATTCCTTTTATAATTACTGTATTATTTCTTATTTAATATCAAAACGATTAGCGTTCATCACTTTAGTCCAAGCAGCTACAAAGTCCGTTACAAATCTGTCTTTACTATCGTCTTGGGCATACATTTCCGCGTAAGCGCGCAAAATAGAGTTGGAACCAAAGACTAAATCCACACGAGTTGCGGTAAACTTAACGTCTCCTGTTTTACGGTTTTTAATTTGGTAAATTCCATTATCAATAGATTTCCATTCGTAAATCATATCGGTAAGGTTTACAAAAAAGTCGTTAGTTAAAGCGCCTTCGTTGTCTGTCAACACACCGTGTTTAGTTCCGCCATAATTAGTACCCATCACACGCATACCTCCTACTAAAACAGTCATTTCTGCAGCTGTCAAGCCCAATAATTGCGTTTTATCCAATAGCATTTCTTCAGGACTCACAACATACTCTTTTTTCTGCCAGTTTCTATAACCATCCGCAAGTGGTTCTAACGACTCAAAAGATTCGATATCTGTCATCTCTTGCGTTGCATCACCTCTACCAGGTGTAAACGGCACATTAACAGTCTGTCCTGCATTTTTAATTGCTTTTTCTATACCAACATTACCTGCTAACACAATAGTATCTGCCAGACTAATACCAAACTGAGTCGCAATAGGTTCTAAAACCGACAGTACTTTTTGTAATTGTTCTGGTTCGTTACCTTGCCAATCTTTTTGAGGCTGTAAACGTATACGCGCCCCATTAGTACCACCTCTAAAATCCGATCCTCTATAGGTTCTTGCACTATCCCAAGCTGTAGCAACTAATTCTGATATAGTTAACGCTGTACTTGCAATTTCAGCTTTTACAGCATCGACATTATAATTGTTAGTTCCTTTTGGAATTGGGTCTTGCCAAATTAAATCCTCTTGTGGCACATCTGGTCCAAACCAACGGTCTTTTGGTCCCATATCACGATGCGTTAATTTAAACCAAGCACGAGCAAACGTGTCTGAAAAGGCATCAAAATCGTCTTTAAAACGCAATGAAATCTCTTTGTAGATAGGATCCATTTTCATAGCCATATCGGCATCCGTCATCATTGGATTATGTTTAGTTGTTAAATCCTCAACATCAACCGGCATGTCTTCTTCTTTAATACTTACGGGCTCCCACTGTAAAGCACCTGCTGGACTTTTACGTAATTCCCAGTCATGGTTAAATAACATTTCGAAAAATCCGTTATCCCATTTAGTTGGGTGTGTTGTCCAAGCACCTTCTAAACCACTGGTAACCGTATAACGCCCTTTACCTGATTTAGTTGGATTAGACCAACCTAAACCTTGTTCTACCACATCGGCACTTTCTGGATCAGCACCTAAAATACTAGCATCTCCGTTTCCATGTGTTTTTCCAACGGTATGTCCACCTGCAGTTAAAGCAACGGTTTCTTCATCATTCATAGCCATACGCTTAAATGTTTCTCTCACCTGAAGCGCTGTTTTTAAAGGATCTGGTTTTCCATTTACACCTTCTGGATTAACATAAATTAATCCCATTTGTACGGCTGCTAAAGGATTTTCCATTGTTTCAGGATTTTCAACATTACCATAACGGGAATCACTTGGTGCTAACCATTCTTTTTCTGCACCCCAATACACATCCGTTTCTGGATGCCAAATATCTTGACGACCAAATGCAAAACCATACGTTTTTAATCCCATACTTTCATAAGCAATGGTACCTGCCAAAATAATAAGGTCTGCCCAACTTACTTTATTTCCGTATTTTTTCTTGATAGGCCAAAGTAAACGTCTAGCTTTATCTAAACTTACATTATCTGGCCAAGAGTTTAACGGTGCAAAACGTTGGTTACCGGTTCCACCACCACCACGTCCATCTGCTAAACGGTAAGTACCGGCAGCATGCCATGCCATTCTAATCATTAGTCCGCCGTAATGTCCCCAATCTGCTGGCCACCAATCTTGACTATCTGTCATAAATGCATTAAGATCTTTTTTAAGCGCCTCTACATCTAACTTTTTTAATTCTTCATGATAATCAAAATCAGCACCTAATGGATTTGTTTTTGTATCCTGCTGATGTAAAATATCAAGATTTAGCGTGTTTGGCCACCAATCTGTGACTGATTTTTCGGTTGTGGTGATTGCGCCTTGCATAAAAGGGCACTGGCTTGCGTCTCCGTTATTAGTATGATCCATATGATATATTTGTTTACAATTTAATTTTTGATAAAAGTAATCTATTACTTAATCGTTAAACGATAAATAAAATTGATTGTATTTATTTTAGCATAACATTTACTTATACTACATCTTTTTAATAGGTCTTTAAATTTAACAAAACCTAACTAAGCAAACAAAAAAAAAGCTACTTCTATTACAAAGTAGCCTTAAATTAAGCTTGATAAATCTCTAGTAAACTACGCTTTAGGTAACACTACCGTATCAATAACATGGATCACTCCATTAGATTGATTAACATCTGCGATTGTTACTTTTGCTGAGTTTCCGTTTTGATCGGTGATATAAACCTCCTTATCTTTTACCCAAGCAGTAAGCATACCACCACTTACAGTCGTCAGTTCTGCTTTTCCGTCTCCTTTTTTAATTAACTTTAAAAGCGTTTTAGCATTTAATGTCCCTGCTACCACGTGGTTTTTTAATACCGTTTGTAATGTCGTTAAGTTTTCAGGTTGTAATAAAGTCTCCACCGTACCTTCTGGTAATTTTGCAAAAGCAGCGTTTGTTGGTGCAAATACTGTAAATGGCCCGTCACTAGATAACGTCTCTACTAATCCTGCGGCTTTTACTGCCGCTACTAATGTGGTATGCTCTTTAGAGTTTACAGCATTGGCCACAATGGTTTTACTTGGATACATCTCTGCACCACCAACCATAACTGTTTTTTCGGTTTTCATCTTCTCTTTTTTCATGTTGTCTTGAGAAAAACCGTTAATTGTTGAAAATAATGCCACTGTAAATACTGTTGATTTAATTAATTTAGAAATGTTCATAATTTTAGTGTTTTATTAAATTAGTTATTTATTTGTTACAGTCCTATAAACGAAAACACAAACGACTCGGTTTTTAAAAAATAATCGTTTAACACTTTATTAACGAAACCATAGTAGCAACACATTGATTTTCAGTTTCAATTTTAAAAATGAATAAAAAAAGAAAACAAATAGTTTAAGCTTCTAATTATTGTTAATTTTATACTTTAACCAAAACAATTCAAAATGGCAAAAATAACATTAGGCGGTACACCTGTCGAAACAATAGGTAATCTTCCAGAAATTGGAGCACAAGCTCCTGACTTTACTTTAACTGCAAGTGATTTATCTACTCATAAATTATCAGATTTCAAAGGTCAAAAGGTGGTTTTAAATATCTTTCCAAGTGTGGATACTGGTACGTGTGCTACCTCTGTACGTGCTTTTAATAAAGAAGCAGCAGAAATGAAAAACACTAAAGTATTATGTATCTCTAGAGATTTACCATTTGCACAAGCGCGTTTTTGTGGTGCAGAAGGGATTGATAATGTCGTAATGTTATCAGATTTTAAAACAGGACAATTTGGTAAAGACTATGGTTTAGAATTTGCTACTGGACCTTTTGAAGGTTTAGATTCTAGATGTGTCGTTGTTTTAGATGAAAATGGTGTTGTAAAATATACAGAACAAGTACAAGAAGTTGCTGACGAACCTAATTATAAAGCATCGCTTGAGGCCTTATTAGATGAGTAAAAAGGAACCTTTTATAATCAATCGTTTAAAAAGTGTAGGGTATGCCTTTAAGGGCATGCTCTTACTTTTAAAGACAGAAGCTAGTATCAAAATCCAATTTTGTATTGCTATTATCATGACCATTGGTGGTTTTTATTATGAGATTTCTTCCACAGAATGGATCATGCAATGTTTTGCCATAGGGCTAGTCATGAGTGTGGAAGGTGTGAACACTGCTATTGAAGCTATTGCCGATTTTATTCACCCAGAACATCACGAAAAAATTGGTTTTATTAAAGACATCGCAGCCGGTGCCGTTTTTATAGCCTCCATAGCGGCTTCTATCATTGGGTTAATAATTTACATTCCAAAAATATTTTAAACAATTATCCATTAGGATAAACGTTAACTATTTGTATTTTTACCCAAACTAAAACCCTATAATGGCGAAAGCAAAAAAACAAACGAAGCCCAAAAAGAAAGTCAGTATCAAAAAACCTGATTTCAAGCTATCTAGTCAACAAAAGCTAGTCCTTGGAAGCTTTTTGGTTATATTAGGTCTTCTGTTTTTTATCGCTTTTTTATCCTATTTATTTACTGGGAAAACGGATCAGAGCGTTTTAAGCGAATTTGCCTCTAGAGACGTCGAAACAAAAAACTGGCTAAGTAAGCTTGGGGCTTGGATTAGTGATTTATTTGTGCAACGTGGTTTTGGTATTGCAGCCTTTATTATCTCTGGACTCACCTTTTTATCTGGAGTGTATGTCTTAACCGACCTAAATAAAGCTAAATTACGTAAACATTGGTTTTGGGGCCTTTTAGTCATGCTATGGGTATCTGTATTCTTTGGTTTTTTTACTCATAAAAATGATAGCCTAAGTGGCGTCGTTGGATTTGAAATTAACTCCTATTGTCAAGATTATATTGGAAAGATTGGGACGATCCTATTATTAGTTTTTGCTTTTATTACCTATTTAGCAATCAGATTTAAGTTTACTCCACAACGTATTGCTGCCTTTTTCAAGAAAGCACAAGATGATATTAAGGACGATTTTAATGAAGACTTCGTACCTGTCGACAATGCACATTCTGACGAAGCTGAAGATATAAAATCTGCTTTTAATGTCGATAAAAAAGTAGAACCTACGATTTCTAATCATTCTAAAATCGAGGTTACTAAAGCTATTGATCTGAGTCAAGACATTCCTAAAAAGGTGATTAAAACAGAAATTAAATCGCCTAAAATAGAAATTGAAGTTCCGAAAATTGAAATTGAGGAACCTCAAATGGAAATTGAAGTGGAAGCGGTAAAAGAAGAATTATCGGAAACGGATAATCTAGCCAATAAATTAGTAGAAGACTTTGGACAGTTTGACCCCACATTAGAATTAGGTAACTACCAATTCCCACCTTTAGATTTACTTAAAAAATACGATAACGAAGGTGTTACCATTAATCAAGAAGAACTTGAAGAAAATAAAAATCGTATCGTAGATACTTTAAATAACTACAAGATTGGTATTGCAAGTATAAAAGCAACCATTGGACCAACGGTTACATTATATGAAATTGTACCAGAGGCAGGAATAAGAATTTCTAAAATTAAAAACTTAGAGGACGATATAGCCTTATCATTATCGGCTTTAGGCATACGTATTATTGCTCCTATCCCTGGCAAAGGGACTATTGGTATCGAGGTGCCAAATAAAAACTCGACCATAGTATCGATGCGTTCTGTTATCGCTTCTCAAAAGTTCCAAAATACAGATATGTATTTACCAATAGCCATTGGTAAAACCATTAGTAACGAGACTTTAGTGATTGATTTAGCCAAAATGCCTCACTTATTAATGGCAGGTGCTACTGGACAAGGTAAATCGGTAGGTTTAAATGCTGTACTGACTTCATTATTATACAAAAAACATCCTGCGGAAGTTAAATTTGTACTGGTTGATCCCAAGAAAGTAGAATTAACATTATTTAATAAGATTGAAAGACATTATCTAGCCAAACTTCCTGATGAAGCAGAAGCTATTATTACAGACAACACTAAAGTTATCCATACTTTAAACTCGTTGTGTATCGAAATGGATAACCGTTATGAAATGCTTAAAAATGCATTATGTCGTAACATTGTAGAATATAACACCAAATTTAAAGCGCGTAAATTAAATCCTAACGACGGTCATGCGTACTTACCGTATATTGTTTTGGTTGTTGATGAGTTTGCCGATTTAATTATGACTGCAGGAAAAGAAGTAGAAACACCTGTCGCCCGTTTAGCACAATTAGCACGTGCCATTGGTATTCACTTAATTATTGCAACACAACGACCTTCTGTAAACGTTATTACGGGTATTATAAAAGCCAATTTCCCGGCACGTATTGCTTTTAGAGTTTCTAGTAAAATAGATTCTAGAACAATATTGGATGCTGGTGGTGCCGATCAACTAATTGGACGTGGAGATATGTTATATACACAAGGTAATGACATGATCCGTGTACAATGTGCTTTTGTTGACACACCAGAAGTCGAAAAAATAGTTGATTTTATTGGAAATCAGAAAGCTTATCCTGATGCTTATTTACTCCCAGAATATGTTGGAGAAGAAAGTGGCACAAGTCTTGATGTAGATATATCAGACAGAGATAAATTATTTAAAGATGCTGCTGAAATTATTGTTACAGCACAACAAGGTTCTGCGTCCTTATTACAGCGTAAATTAAAATTAGGATACAATCGTGCTGGTCGTTTAATTGATCAATTAGAGGCAGCAGGTATTGTCGGTGGTTTTGAAGGTAGTAAAGCCAGACAAGTGTTAGTAACAGATTTAGTGGCACTAGATCAATTATTAGAAAACGAAAAAAATTAACTACAATTAAGATGAAAAAATTATTAGTATTATTTTTATTAGCTACCAGTACTCTATTCGCACAAAATAATGATGCGAAAAAATTATTAGATGAAGTATCAGTAAAAGCCAAAAGTTATGATAATATTTCAATAGATTTTAAATACGTTTTAGAAAATACTGAAGAAAATATCAAGCAAGAGACTAAAGGTGATGTGGTCATGCAAGGCGAAAAATACCGTTTAAATATTTTAGGTATTACCCGTATTTTTGATGGTCAAAGTATCTTTAGCATTAGTCCTGAAGATGAAGAAATCACAGTATCTAAAGGTAGTGATCAAGACGAAAGTACAATTACACCAAGTAAAATGCTATCCTTTTACCAAGACGGTTTTACGTATAACATGGACATCATACAAGATGTTAGTGGTCGTAAAATTCAGTTTGTGAAACTTATTCCAATAGATTCAAATTCTGAAATCAAAAACGTCTTATTAGGGGTTGATACCAAAACAAAACATATTTACAGGTTGATCGAAGTTGGAAAAAATGGCACAAAAACCACTTTAACTGTAAATTCTTTTAAAACTAATGAGACATTATCAAAATCCTTATTTACCTTTGACGAAAGTAAGTACAAAGACTATTACATCAATAAACTGGATTAATCTTAAGTGAAAATATTAGATAGGTACATATTAAAAACATATCTTAAAACCTTTATCAGCGTGTTTGTTATACTCATGCTGATTTTTGTTTTACAAGCGATATGGTTATATATTAAAGAATTAGCAGGTAAGGATCTGGACTTAGTAACGGTCCTTAAGTTTTTAATGTACATAACGCCGACCTTAATTCCTTTAATTTTACCCCTTACAATCTTATTAGCCTCTATTATGGTTTTTGGTAATTTTGCCGAAAATTATGAATTCGCAGCCATGAAATCTACAGGGATTTCATTACAACGTGCAATGTCTGGTTTAGGGATTTTTATTGTTGGCTTATCCATACTGACCTTCTTCTTTAGTAACAACGTCATCCCATGGGCGGAATATAACAGTTATAATCTTAGAAAAAATATTGCCAAGGTTAAACCTGCTATGATTATTGCTGAAGGGCAGTTTAATGATATCGGTGAAGCTTTCAATATTAAAGTAGAAAAAAAATCTGGAGAAAATGGCCAGTTTCTAAAAGGAGTCACTATCCATCAGAAGAGTGGTAAAAAAATCAGTGGTAATTACACTACTATAGTCGCCGAACGTGGAGAATTAGCAAGTGCAGCAGATTCTAATATTTTAAAGTTAATTTTATATGATGGATACTACTATGATGATACGCCACCAAAAAAAATAGCCGATCGAAATAAAAAACCATTCACAAAAGCTGCTTTTAAAAAGCACGTTATGAATTTGGACTTATCTAAGCTAAACAATATTGACTTAGACGAAAAAAATATTGACGACAAATACACCATGTTAAATATTGCAGAATTGAACTATGCAATAGATTCTTTAAAAATAGAACGTAATACTATTGTAAAAGAGTTTTCGAATTCATTATATAACAGAACCAATTTAGCGACGTTAAACTTAACGGTTAATCCTAAAAAAGATAGTATCTATACTGGAGAAATACTTGATATTTTTAAAAACAAACGTAAAATACAAGTTTTAGATTATGCCATAAACAGCACTTCTAGTACGCAACAGATCATAAAATCCAAACAAGCTGTTTTAAAATTTAGAAATACAATTTTGAATAAGCATGGTATACAACTTCATAAAAAGTTTGCTTTAGCCATTGCCTGTATTATACTCTTTTTTGTTGGTGCTCCGCTGGGTGCTTTAATAAGAAAGGGAGGGTTGGGATTACCAATGGTTATTGCTATTGTCTTATTTTTAAGTTATCACTTTATAGGTTTATTTGCAGAGAATAGTGCGAAAAACGGGAATCTGCACCCCGCCCTCTCGGCTTGGTTCTCTACCTTAATCATGTTACCACTAAGTATCTTTTTAACAACACGTGCAACACAAGATCGTGGTATTTTTGAATTTGATCATATTACACAACCCATCAAACATTGGTACAATCAAAAATTTAATCGTGGTGCGCAATTTGACGCTTTGAATGGAAACACACCGTTGGTTACCTTTGAAGAAAAAGACATCAATAACTATAAAACGCTTTCAAAAATAACCAGTATTTGCTTTGGTATAGCGTTAGTTTTAGGAGTATTGTACTTTGTGTTTAAAAATAATAGCTTACCACAATTCGCGGAAGCAGGTATTCAATTTAGTGCTGTTGCCTTTATAGTATTTTTATACAACTATATTAAATCATCTTTTGCCTTTGACAAGCTAAATGCTTTAACGGAAAATAAAAAAGAGACGATTACCAAAAAAATACTTGGCGCTATAGTATACCCTTTAACTCACTTTTTAAGAGTCGATAAAATTGCTTTTGGCACTAACTATAATCCTATAAAAACACATAACAGTGAAGACTTTTATACAGAAATACCAATTACATTAAGCCAAAATGATAGTATAGATTTTAGAGCAGTCTCCAAGTTAAGCTTTCTATTTTTTAGTATTGCTTTAATTTTGTTTCTCTCTTATTTCATATTAAAAAATAACGAACAACCCCAATTAGCTTTAGCAGGGATACAAATTAGTATTATTTCATTTATAGTATTTGTCTTTAACTACATCAAATCGTATTTAGAATATGTCAAATTACTAAAGATTATAAAGCATAAACAAGAGCACCCTTTATTTACACTTTTAGGGTTTATACTATACCCAATAATTCACTTTAATAGACGTCAAAAAATAGACGCATAGATATCATAACTAATACATATGTAATATCTTTGTAAGACAACACATTTATTATGAATACTACAAAAACACAAGACAATACTGCTTTTAAATTAAATACCATTGAAGAAGCTATACAAGACATAAAAGCCGGAAAAGTTATTATAGTCGTTGATGACGAAGACAGAGAAAACGAAGGCGACTTTGTGGCTGCTGCCGAGTTAGTAACACCTGAAATGATCAACTTTATGGCGACTCATGGTCGTGGTTTAATCTGTACGCCGTTAACAGAACAACGTTGTGAAGAGTTAGATTTACACATGATGGTAACTAATAACACAGACCATATGGAGACCGCATTTACCGTTTCCGTAGATTTAAAAGGCCAAGGTGTTACAACAGGTATTTCGGCAGGAGATCGTGCTAAAACGGTTCAAGCTTTAACAAAGGCTGACACTAAACCTTTTGATTTAGCACGTCCTGGACATATTTTTCCTTTAGTAGCTAAAGAAGGAGGTGTTTTAAGACGCACTGGACATACAGAAGCAGCTATCGATTTTGCAAGACTAGCAGGTTTACAACCAGCAGGAGTGATTGTAGAAATCATGAATGAAGACGGGACTATGGCACGTTTACCACAGTTAATTGAAGTGGCTAAAAAGTTTGATTTAAAACTGGTCTCTATTGAAGATTTGATTGCTTACAGAATGGATCACGATTCTTTAATTGTAAAGAAAGATGATTTTGATATCGAAACTAGATTTGGAAGTTTTAGACTAAGAGCCTACCAACAAACGACAAATAACCAAGTGCACATTGCCTTAACTAAAGGCGATTGGAAAAAAGACGATACGGTTTTAACTCGTGTGAATTCCACATTAGTAAACAATGACATCTTAGGAACGTTAACAAATAATGCTGACGAAAAATTAGATGACATGTTCCGCGTTATTAATGACGAAGGAAAAGGTGCTATCTTATTTATCAATCAGGAAGCGGAATCGATGAATCTTTTACAACGTTTATCTCTTTTAAAAAGTGAACAAAAGCCAAATACGATTGTAAAAGCACCAGCAATTGCAATGGATAGTAAAGATTTTGGAATTGGCGCACAGATATTACACGATTTAAACATTCATAAATTAAAATTAATTTCTAATTCTCAACAAACTAAACGTGTTGGAATGATTGGTTACGGTTTAGAAATCGAAGAATACGTAGGGTATTAAAACGTACAACATAGTATAAAACAAAAAAGCTCCAATTAATTAAAATTGGAGCTTTTTTTTATGTGATTAATTATTATTACAGTGATGCTTTTATAGCTTCAACCATAAGTTGTGCACGTTGTCTTGTTTCTTCTTCTGTCCAAGATAATTTGATTAGACAAGAGATGTTTCTACCAATAAAATGGTCTGATTTTTCAAACGTTTTATCTTTAAGATAAGCTAAACCGTCTTTAACGTCTTTAGACACTGGATACAGCGTTTTTATATCTTTTAAATGGTCCCATTTTCTAATATAGTGCCAGTTGTTATCATAATAATGAAAACAAACATCAACACCTGACTCTTTAAACGCAGCAGATGTTTTTCTTGTCGTTTCTAAATTTGGTAAAAAGAAACTTAAAAAAGCGTAACTTTCTTCTCCGCCTTCAGGTACTGTTCTAAAAGTTACTTCCGGAATAGTTGACAACGCCTCTCTTAAAATCGTGTAATTTTTTTTCTGAATAGCAATAAAGTCTTTTAAACGTCTCACTTGCGCTAAACCTACTGCTGCATTCAATTCTGAAATTCTGAAATTATAACCTAAATAAGGGTGCGTTTCCGCTCCTCTATCATTTCCAATATGGTCATGTCCATGATCTGTGAACAAATCGGCATGTTTAGCATACTCTGGGTTATTTGTAACGACTGCACCACCTTCTCCACAAGTTATCGTTTTAACAAAGTCAAAACTAAAACACCCCAAATCCCCGTAAGTTCCTAAAGCCTTTCCTTTATACGTTCCCCCGATAGCTTGACAAGCATCTTCAATCAATTTTAAATTATGGTCTTCCGCTATTTGCTTAAGCGCGTCTAGATTAGCCATACTACCACACATGTGTACTGGCATGATTGCTTTTGTTTTAGACGTTATAGCGTTTTTTACAGCCTCTGGATCTACGGTTAATGTATCATCAATATCGACTAATACAGGAATAGCTCCTAACATCATGATCGCCTCAAAACTAGCAACAAACGTAAAACAAGGCATAATAACCTCGTCTCCAGCTCCAATACCCGCTAAAGCTAAAGCAACAGATACCGCTGCTGTACCATTAGTTACTAATTGTGCATGATTAACCTGTAATGTCTTTTGTATTTCTGTTTCTAAAGACTTTGCTTTATAATGTCCATTACGCATGCCATCAAAACCATAACGCATTAATACTCCATTATCTAGTACATCTTCTACTTCTTTTCGCTCTAAATCTCCAAAGCTTTCAAATCCTGGCATCTCTATCGTTTTTATTAGTAGTCAAATTTAAAAGAATTTAAGCTATAAAAAAAACGCCTAAAACTTAATTTAGACGTTTTTTAATAGGGTTATTTTTTAATAGTCTAGTAATTTTCTAGAATCGCCTCGATAAAAGCAAAATGTCTGTCTGTTTCTCTTAAAAATGTATAACCAGATAATTCTCCTATTATATGTAATTTATCATTTAACACCACTAAATTAGGGTAGCCTCCTGATGTGTTATATTTACTAACGACGTTATTATTCTTTTTTTGTTGTTCTTCAGATATGATATCAACACGTCTTGGCATATCAATCATTAGTAACACAAATTGATCTGCTTTCTCTTCAAATGCTTCTGAGTAGAAAAAATCTTTTTTCAACATTTTGCATGGAGCACACCAATCGCTTCCTGTAAAATAAATTAGAATTGGTTTTTTAGAAGCTACAGCTTCTTTTTTAGCTTCTGCCAAATCCGTTAACCAATTTAAATTAGACTCGTAATCTTCAAAATCATCGTCTTGAGCAATCATTGTAAACGACGCACATAACATAAATAGAAACAGTAATTTTTTCATTTTCAAACGTTTTAAGGCAATACAAAAGTATTCTTTTTTATGAAATAACAATAATCTTGCCACTTTAATGTCTTACCTCCTAATCACACTTTCTTCAATAGGTCTTCTGACCTTATCTAATGCTGCCATAAAATCATTTTCTGCTCTATAACCTATAGGCATCACTAGTACCGATTTTAATTGTAACGCTTCTAATTCTAGAAGACGATCGTAATCGGAAGGACTAAAACCTTCCATTGGACAGGCGTCTATTTTTAACATCGCACAAACCGTCATTAAATTCCCCATGGCTAAATAGACTTGCTTTGCTGCCCATGTTTCTTTTTCTGCTTGTGTTTTTGTTTTAAAATCTTCAATCAGAAAGGTTTTAAAAGGATTTAGAATATCATCCGGTGTATTTCGTATGGCTTTGACACGATCAAAATAATTAGAAACAAAAGGTGTATCTATTTGTGATTCGATACAAAAGACTAAAAGATGAGACGCCTCCCCTACTTGTTTTTGATTATATGAAAACGGGACTAACGTCGATTGTAGGTCTTTATTTTTTATAATAAGAAGCTTTATTGGCTGCAAACCGTAAGAAGTTGCTGTTAAATTAAAGGCTTCCGTTAACACGTCTATATCTTTTTCTGGAATGCTTTTTTCGGAATCGAAGCTTTTTGTAGCGTATCGCCAATTAAGCTGCTCTATTATATTCATAGTTTTATTTTGTTCAAAAATAAAGATTACACCTTTAAGAAAACTAAATGCACTATAATTTTATGTTATAAATTGATTACTAAGGCAATAAGGGAAGCAACTAAAAGTTTTTTAAAAAAAGTGTGTTTTTTATTTGAATAGAACTAAAAAGCTTTCTATATTTGCACTCGCAATTAGGGAATACCTAATGAGACACTTTGGAGAGTTGGCAGAGTGGTCGAATGCGGCAGTCTTGAAAACTGTTGAGGGTCACACCTCCAGGGGTTCGAATCCCTTACTCTCCGCTGATAAAGTTGTCATAAGACACTTTAAAAGTCAAAACCCTTTAAACACTATGTTTAGAGGGTTTTTTGTTTTTTGGTATATAATCAAAATACACATTACATATCAAAGTTATGTTACCCTATAGGTTACCCTCTCAATTTATAAAAATTGGGGTAACTACTTTTTTAGGGAATGCTAGGGAATCCCTCGGTAACCCTTTGTTTTACTACTAATTTTACAAAAAAACTAAAACTGTAACATTATGATTAAAACATTTTTCTATCTAAAAACAGATAAACAAAACAACGAAGGAGAATCTCCAATTTATGCCAAAATCGAATTACAAGGTAAAAAAACAACTTTAAGTATTGGTAAGTATATTAGTAAAGAGAGGTGGAATTTCACCAATAAACTTAGAAATAAGCTTCGTTTAAATACTGAAAAAAACTGTAAATCTACTATCGATTTGATTGAACGTAAAATTGAAGACGCCTACATAGAATTATCGCAACACAATCCAGACGTTACATTAGTAGATATTAAAAATAAACTTAATGGAAAAACTACTAAAATTGGAGAGATTGATATTATTGAGTTATTCAAAAAACATAACGATTACTTTAATAAAAAGTATCAGACTGGAGAACGCTCTAAGGCTTCTTTACAAAAATACAATCGAGCAAAAGATTTACTTACCAACTATATTAAAGTTAAACATGCTAAAGCATCATTTAGCATAACCGATATTGATAATCAGTTTATTTACAACTTGGAATCCTACCTAAAATACGAATCTACTTTCAAAAGTAAAGTTGGTATAAGTCATAATTCAGTAGTGAAATATTTTCAATGCTTCAAAACAGTATGTCATTATGGAATTAAACGAAATTTAATTATTAGTAATCCATTTTTAACCTATGACGAAAAACTCGTAGTAAAAGAAGCTGTTTTCCTAACAAAAGATGAGCTTGAAAGAATCGAAACAAAACAATTCAGCTCTGAAAGACTCAATAGAGTTAAGGATATCTTTTTATTTTCATGTTATACAAGCTACGCTCCTATTGATGTCAAGAATTTAACCAAAAGTAATCTTATAAAAGATAATACTGATTCATATTGGATTAAAACAAATCGAGCAAAAACTGGAATAAAATCAAACGTTCCAGTATTACCACCAGTTAAACGTATTATTGATAAGTATGTTGATTCAGATAGTGAAAAACTACTACCAATGATTAGCAATCAGAAGATTAATGAGTATCTAAAAGAAATTGCAGATTTATGTCGAATAGATAAAAAGTTAACTCATTATGTTGCTAGACATACATTTGCAACAACAGTTACTCTTGGTAATGGAGTTTCTATTGAAAATGTTTCTTCAATGATGGGACATACAAGAATAACTATGACCCAACACTATGCTAAAGTATTAGATAGTAATGTCAAGAACGACATGGATAAATTACATCAGAAATTCGCATAGTTCATTATTATTTTTTAGTTTAGAAGCCCTCAACAACGAGGGCTTTTTATTATTTGAAATTTTATGAAAAATTTTTTAGACCTTAATGCAGAAATAGAAAAACTATATAAGCCAAAAATTCAAATATTTAACAACTTTAAAAATATCATGTTTTATGACACATGGGCAAATGAAATTTACCATAAGGTTAATTATTTTTATGATTGGGAAGAAAGAATAAAAGACAAAATAGACAATATCTCTGACCCAGATAGCCCCACTAATATAAAATTCATAAAGGTTTTCCACCAAGATGTTTTGCAAAAATATAATGACTTAAATAAAATAGATTATGAAAGTTTAGATTACTTAAAATCTTTCCCTCAATTCCCTCTTGAATTTAGTGATACTTCAAACCCAAACAAAATTAAGAATAGTGAATTCTATTATTCTCCAGATAATCATGACCAATATGAAAATTTCTTAAAAAAAATAGCTAGAATCTTCAACATAGATGATTTCGATTTCCAAGATGACAATTACAGTTATGATTCAATCAAAGATGTATTACTAGATGAAATAATATATAAATTACATGATACTGAAGAAATTATAATTGATGAAAAAGATGATGATGATTTAAAAAAAGATGAAATTTTATTTGATAAAAAAAATGAAGATGAAATAGATACACTTATGGCTATAGGTGAGGAACTTCACAAAAAAATGTTCGGAGAAGAACCTGGCATAGAAGTGCCTAAAAGAGAAGAAATTGTATTTAAACTCAAAAACAAGGAAGAAGAATTGGAAATAGACAGATATTATTCCTATGGTTTTCTTTCATATTGTCTAGACAGTACTAGAACTCTATTAAAAAACATTGCTAAACACTTAGATTCTTTTGTTTCTCTTATTAAAAAACTTGAAAACTATAAAGAAGATGAGTTTACACTAGATGACATTTTAATTAATGACCCTACCGATTTAAAGCTAGAGTATAAATTAAGTAAAATGGAAGTTGCTTTATTTTATAGAGCACTGCATGATGTTGGAATTATTCATGTTAACAATCAAGGACAAAAGCACCCATATACAAACTTAAAATCGTACATCGATAATTCCAATATTTATTATTTGGATAAAGCAAAAGTGAGTAAAGTGAATGATATTACAAGGCAATTTGCTAGATTTCTAAATGATAATAAATATGAACAACACGAATTAAAATTACTTGAACTTATTATTTCAAAGCTTAAAAACCGAAAAGAACAAATTTTAGCTAACCATGAAGAAGGACTTGCTTAATTATTTTTAGGGAATGCGAGGGAATCCCTCGCTATAGCTGTAAACATGTAAGATATTTGCATCATAATAATTAAACAAAATATATTATGATGCAAAAGGAATCACCAGTAGTCTTAATCCAATTAGACAAATTACAATCACTATTCAATCCAGTAATAAATAAACTGGAAGAAATAGAAACAAAGCTTATTAAAAAACAACAAGCCTCTAAAGGTTACTACAGAAACAAAGAGCTTAAAGAGTTTTTTGGCATATCTTCAAATACAATAGTAAAATATAGAGAATCTGGAGATATACCATTTACCATGATGGGTGATATCTACCTCTACCCTATTTCCAAAATAAATGAGTTACTGACTAAAAATGCTAATTACTAGATTTATGTCAGTACGCTTATACATCCGCAAAGATATTACTGAGTTTTTACATTATAAACTTACAACAATACCACCATATAAAGGTTTAGATTGTATGGATTTGAACAAAGGCAGTTTGTTCAAATATGATATTGATAAGTTTTATTGGATATTAGATATCCTAACAAATCCAAAGCAAAATGCTTTAAAAATAAAGAAAGACGATTACTTTGCTTTATGTTCTCCAATATTAATAGATAATTTAGGTAAAGAATATAAAATATACCTAAGTTATTTAATCAATAATAGTTTTATAAAATGTAATAACAGATATAAAGATTATAAATGTTTAAGATATAAAATAGATATAGATAATTCAATAGAATTTATAAACTATACTACAACTGTCCTATCTATTCCAAATAACAAACCAAACCTAAACAAAACACCCATAAACATTGATGTTAAGGAGGTTTTGAAAAAGAGGAATAATAATAAAATTATTGAAGTTGTTTATGAAGAAAAATCTAAATTATATAGAAAAAAGATTAAGACTTATAAGTTGGAATTAGGACGAAACAGAAAATACCCATCATTCCTAAAAACCATGTCTCAATACTTTAGAAGAAACTTAAAGATAAACTATAATGAAGCTATTGAATATTGTAATAATTACATAAATACTGAGACCGAAAAACTGGAACTAAAACTTATTAATGATAAAATTGATAAAAAGGAGTTTTACAAACAAATAAAAAAACTTCCTAATCGCTATACCCAACGAATCACTTCTGTTAAAAATTTACATTTTGGTAAAAAAAATAAATCATTAAAATTCAATAGAAACAGTTCTAACAAACGAGTAGACACAAACCTTACCTTTATGGCTAAGGATATTAGAAAGTTTATTGTGGGCATCGAAAACATGTCTTACCTAGACCTTTCAAACTCTCAACCAGTATTATTTAATATCATATTAAAAAATCATTACAAAAATGTTAGTAATGAACTTAAAGAAGAAATCAAAAGATACTATTTAATAACTATTTCGGGGAATTGGTATGAAGAGTTATGTGATATTTTTAAACTTAACCGTAATTGTAATGAGGATAGAGAAATAGCGAAGAAAAACTGGATGAAAATTGCATACTCTAAAAACAAGGGATACCGAACTTTAAAAAATATATTTAAACGGTATTACCCAAAAATCAATGAGTTCATTGAAACCATGAAATCTAATGACCATAGTCAGTTTGCTATAAAACTACAAAAAACAGAAAGCGAAATCTTTATCAATGAAATCTGTAAGAATTTAGTAGAAAATAAAATTATACCTTATTCCATACATGATGGCGTATTAGTACCTAAACAACATCTAGATTTAACTTATAGTATTATGAGTAATATATTAAATAAACACCTCGGGAGTGTTCCAGTAATATCAATTGATGATAAAAAGAAGCATCACCCAACTAATACAGAAGAAACTATAATGAATCAATTTGAAAAACACTTCAGTACTTAATAATTTATTTATAATCACATTGAAAGTAAATTGCATATCTATATAAATTACAAAGTCTTTTTAAACTCAATGTTTTTACCTCATAAAGTCTGTTCCTCAAAATACCGTTGGTTTTAGTGTTTTAGCGAGATATCCCAAAATTGCATGTTAGCAAGTACGTGATACGTAGGGTACAAAAAAGTACGTTTACAGCATCAAGTGGTACCTTGGTAATAACGGAGGGAGGGTATATAAGAAGGGTCTCCCCTCCGTTAATACGTAGGTAGGGTGATGCAAAACTATATGTACTCGAATGTGTTTATGTACTTGGTATTTCAATACTAAATAAGCCACTATCACCCTTTATTAAATGATAGGTTTTTAATTGAGAATCATATTCAATGCCTTCAACGTTTTCATGTTTAGATTTAATCATATCGATTAAATGTTTTCTTGCTATCGCTTTACTGTTTTCATTTACAACCTTAATATTAAGCTTTTTCATTAGTATAGGTTATTTGTCTTGCTTCAGATGTTAAATACTCACCTAAGATTAATTGGTTCAAGTCGTTATTTTTATATAATGAAAGTAGTTCTGTTTTTAAAGCGTCATCACTATAATCAGCATATTCTTGATATTGTATACTTACGTAGGTTATTAATAATTGTTTAGTGTGTGGTGTATACATTAGTTCAATGTTTTCTATTATAAAATCCATAGTTTAATTTTTGTTTGATATTTGGTACTTGTGATTAAATTCAAATAAAAGACTGTGATGGATTCTCCAAGAATGCCTCTTCTTAAATAATAAATCTGGTTGGTCTATATATTTTTCTTTAATGACCTTCATTCGGTATCTGAAAGTACGTTCAGATATACCAGTTAATTCTATGATGTGTTTAAATTCATAATACTTTGGTTGTTTCATAATTATCTTTATTGATAAATATGCAGCTGCAAGTAAAAAGACCATTTTCTCAAAAGATTTATCTCATTTTATGAGATAATAATTCTATATTTATTTTTTTTAAAATTTTCACAAAATGAATCGTATTAAAGAAGTATTACATGAAAAAGGCATGAAGCAATCTTTACTTGCTGAAAGACTGGGTAAAAGCTATAATATGGTTAATAGTTATGCTGCTAATCGAAGACAACCTCGTGTTGAAGTATTATTTGAAATAGCAGAACTTCTAAACGTTAGTGTGAAAGACCTATTAATTGATAACCAAACCACTAAATGAAATTAATCAATAACAAAGACAGCTTATTAATCGATGAGTTGAAAAATTTAATTAATGAAGATTCAAAAGTTTATATCAGTTGTAATTTCTTTACTGCTTTTGCTGTTTTTGAATTAATTGAAATACTTAAAAAATCCAATCGAGTAAATATTTTATTAGACTTAAAAGCTGAATATAATTTTCAATTTATACAGAATGATGCTGAGCAGAAATTAAACTTAGCTTTAGATAGAAAATATAAAATAAACCAAGTCATTGGCTTAATAGAAGATAAAATCCAATTCAGAAAAGGAAATACTGCAAACCAAAACATACTTATAATTGAAAATGATGATGGTTCTACATGTTTCACGTTAACACCAATGAATTTAGATTCTGTTAGTTTGGGTATAATACCTTCTCAATTTCCAGTACTGATAAATTCTCTAGAAGATATAAATAACACATATTTAGGGTTGTTCAATAATTCATGGGAAAATAGTAGTCAATCCCTAAATAATATGGTGATTGAAGAGTTACAAAAAGGAACTTCAAATTTTACTGGTGAAGCGATTTACAAATACTGTATTCGTGAAATATTCCATTATTCTACTATAAACGAACGAGCAGATGAGAAACTTGAAAAAGTAGGACTTAAAGACTCCAAAATATGGAGTATGCTTTACAATTTTCAAAAGGATGCAGTAATCGGTGCTATTGAAAAAATAGAGACCTACGGTGGCTGTATTATTGCTGATAGCGTTGGTTTAGGTAAGACTTTTGAGGCTCTAGGAGTAATTCAATATTATTCTTTGAGAAATGAAAAAATATTAGTCTTAGCTCCAAAAAAACTTAGAGAAAACTGGACTATTTATACGTTAAATGATAAGAGAAATGTTTTAACTGAAGATAGATTAAGTTATACCGTTTTAAATCACACAGATTTATCTCGAGAACGTGGTAAGTCTGGTGACGTAGATTTAGAAACTATTAATTGGGGTAATTATGATTTAGTCGTTATTGATGAGTCACATAATTTTAGAAATAACCCCACTAAACGAGGTATGACTAGATACAAGCGTTTAATGAACGATGTTATCAAGTCAAATATAAGAACCAAAGTTTTAATGTTATCTGCTACACCAGTTAACAACAAAATGAATGACCTTAAAAACCAAATAGCTTTTATTACAGAGGGTGACGATGCTGCTTTTGCTTCTCATGGTATTGATAGTGTAACTCAAGTAATGCGAGATTCTCAGCGTAGATTTACCAATTGGTTTAGAGATGGAGACCCAGACAATTTAGATGTGAATG
This sequence comes from Olleya sp. HaHaR_3_96, assembly GCF_019278545.1. Taxonomy (NCBI): domain Bacteria; kingdom Pseudomonadati; phylum Bacteroidota; class Flavobacteriia; order Flavobacteriales; family Flavobacteriaceae; genus Olleya; species Olleya sp. HaHaR_3_96. The sequence continues at coordinate 2,478,975 of NZ_CP058987.1, read as the reverse complement.
AATTAATGCAACATTTAGATGGTGCCTACTTCAGAATACTAGACATGCTAACAATAGCAAGGTCAAGAAAACATATAGAAAAGTATTATGACACCAAAGATATTGGCAAGTTCCCAGACCGTTTAAAACCTATTACGATAACTCCAGAAATAGACACGAAAAAACAGTTTAAAGATATAGAGCAAATTTATGACGAAATCAGCACACTAACTTTAGCCTCCTATACACCTTTAGGATATGTAAGGTCTGATAAACGTGAGTATTACGAGGAGAAATACGATATGGAGACGCAAACTGGTAGTGTCTTTAAACAAGTAGATAGAGAGCAGAGTTTGATATATTTAATGCGTGTTAATCTTTTAAAACGTTTAGAAAGTTCAATACACTCCTTTAAACTAACGGTAGAAAAACTTATTGGTTTAGTAAATTCCAATTTAAAACAACTGGAACAACATCAAAACGGTAATATAGATTTAGATATTAATATTACAGATATAGATTTAGACGATACGGATTTAGAAGACTTATTAATTGGAGGTAAAACAAAAGTGCTTCTGCAAGATATTGACGGCATACGCTGGAAGCAAGATTTAAGACACGATAAGGATGTTTTAAACAGTTTACTAGCAAGTATTAAACTAATAGATGTAAACCGTGACGCTAAGCTCTTGAAGCTTAAAAAGCTTATAGAAGGAAAAATTGAAAACCCTCTAAACGGAGATAATAAAAAAGTTATTGTATTTACAGCGTTTGCAGATACAGCAAACTATATGTACAAAGAATTAAATGACTGGATTAAAAAAGACAAAGGATTAAATTCTGCATTAATAACTGGTTCGGGTGACAACAAAACTAATATGAAAGGGTGTCGTAACGACCTTAATTCCATCCTAACACATTTTTCACCACTATCAAAAAAACGAAAAGATATTTATCCAGAAGCAACCAGTGAAATCGATGTGCTATTCTGTACAGATTGTATTTCAGAAGGTCAAAACTTACAAGATTGTGATTACCTGGTAAATTACGATATTCATTGGAATCCAGTACGTATAATTCAACGTTTTGGACGAATAGACAGAATTGGTTCTATTAACAAACAAATTCAATTAGTAAACTTTTTTCCTAGTATGGAACTGGATAGCTTCATCGATTTAGTAGCTAGAGTTCAAGGTAAAATGGTTATGCTAGATGTTTCTGCAACTGGAGAAGACAATATCATTTCTAGAAACAGTCGTGAAATGCAAGATTTAGATTATCGAAAACGTCAATTAAAACAATTGCAAGACCAGGTATTAGATTTAGAAGACATTAATGGTAATATTTCTATTACCGATATGACCTTTAACGATTTTAAAATAGATTTAGAAAAAAGTAGTGATGCACAAATAGAAGCTTTAAATGAGATACCACCAGCGTCCTACGCTATTGTGAAATCTAATTTATCTAATGTAAAAGAAGGTGTAATATTTTGTTTAAAGGATACTAGTAACAATATAAGTGATAAACTTAAAAACAACATTTTATATCCTTATTTCTTAGTGTATGCTAGTTTAGATGGAGAAGAGACCGTTACAGCTTCACAAACAAAAATAGCTTTAGATTATTTTAGAAAGTTGTCTATGGGTAACGATAAAGTATTACCAGATTTAGTATCAGAATTTGAGAAAGAAACTAAATCCTCTAAAAAAATGGAAGCATACACCAAAGTGTTAAATACAGCACTAAAAGATGTTGTTGGTGTACAAGAAGAAGTTGGTTTAGATATGTTAGCGACTCGTGGCGCTATCAACTTATTAAATAAAAATATAGGTAACGATGATACTTTAGAATTAGTCAGTTATTTAATTATTAAGTAAATGAGTAACCCGTTTAATAATATATTTAAAATACCAGACCGTGGTCTAGTAGCACAGCGCTTAACTAAAGCTTTTTTTCTTAGGAATTTTAGCTTATCCAGTGCTGAAAAAAAGTTGCTAAACAATGCTATTGAGTCTATGGAAATTTTAGCACAAGTTAATCTGGAAAAAAGTAATATTCCAGGTGTGTTAACTGAAACCGTTAGCTACGAAAATATTTTAATAATTACATGTACCATTACTAACAATCAAATAACAAAATATGCAGATAATTGTATACAATTTATCCAAAAGTATATAGCGCACCAAGTGGTTTTGGTAATAGAAGATGGTAACGATTTTGTTATAAACGTAGCAGAGAAACGCATTAACCAGGTTGATAAAAATAAATTGGTGGTACAGCAATATTTTAGCACCTCACCAATTTCTAAACTGTATAAAAATGAGCAAACGGAAGCCTTTTTTAAAACTTTAGATTTTAATACGCTGGACAAAACCAATCTAGAAACTACATATAAAAGTTACATACAAGCAGTAGTACAATATCAAGTAGCTGTAAGTACGGGAAGCTTTAATAAGCGAAGCCAAAAACGTACTGAAGAAGATATGGCTAATTTATTAGTTATAGAAAATATAGAAACCGAAATTACTAGCCTAAAAAGCCAGTTAAGCAAAGAAAAACAACTCAATACTAAAGTAGCTTTAAATATAGCTATTCATAAAAAGAGACAAGACATACAACGCATTAAAAAACAACTCAGCACATCATGAGCATAGATAAAATACAACCAGGCGATAACCTAACGCAAAGTAAAGATTTAGTAACGGATAATATTGAGAAGCTTAAACAATTATTCCCCGAAATCGTTACTGAAGGTAAAATAGATTTTAAGGTGCTACAAGACGTTTTAGGCGAAGATATTGAAGAGGAAGACGAATATTACCGCTTTACATGGGCTGGTAAAACACAAGCCAGACGTGAAGCTCACAAGCCTAGCACTGGTACGTTAAGACCAGCAAAAGACGAAAGCGTAGATTGGGATACTACGGAGAACTTATACATTGAAGGTGATAACTTGGAAGTGTTAAAACTGTTACAAAAATCTTATGCTGGTAAAGTAAAGATGATTTACATAGACCCGCCATATAACACGGGTAAGGACTTTGTTTATAAAGATAATTACAAGGATAACCTTAAAAATTACAAAGAAGTTACTGGGCAAGTAGATAGTGATGGTAATAAATTAAGCACGAACAGTGATAGCGATGGACGGTATCATTCTAATTGGTTGAATATGATGTATCCTCGTTTACAACTAGCTAGGAATTTATTAACAGAGGATGGTGTTATTTTTATGAGTATTGATGATAATGAGTTTGAAAATTTAATTAAAGCATCTAATGATGTTTTTGGAGAAAATAATTTTATTGAAAACTTAATTTGGAAGAGGAGAGCTACACCTCCAAACGATAGAATTATTGGTAAAAATCATGAATACCTAGTCGCTTTTGCAAAAAAAATAGATAATTTAAAATTAAATTTACAACCCAGAAGCGCAAAACTCAATAGTAGATATTCTAATCCAGATAACGACCCGAAAGGAGATTGGGTCGCATCGGATTTAAGTGCAAACGGTAAGGGAGGGAGAATAACTGAAAGTTGTATTTTTGATATTAAAAACCCAAAAACTGGAGAATCATTTTCTCCTCCTTCAAATAAATGTTGGCTATATAATCAAGATAAAGTAAATTTATTATTGTCCGAAAATCGGATTGGATTTAGAGAAAACTCTGGTTCTCCTTTTCTAAAGAGATACCTTTCCGAAGTGCGTAAAGGCACAACTCTAGCTACAATTTTAGACAATCATGGCTATTCACAAGATTCAGCTAAAGAAATAAAAGCATTATTTAATAAAGATGTTTTTGACTTTCCCAAACCTACTAAACTTTTAAAAACAATTTTAACAGCAGGTTCAACTGAGAATGATATTGTTTTGGATTTCTTTTCTGGCTCAGCCTCTACAGCTGTTTCTTTAATGGAACTAAACAGCCAAGATGATGCTAAAAGAAAATACATTCAAGTTCAATTGCCAGAGCTAACGGAAGAAAAAACCGAAGCATTTAAGTCTGGCTATAAGAGAATCACGGAAATAGGAAAAGAACGTATACGTAGAGCTGCAAAAAAAATAATAGAAGAAAACCCCGAAAAAGCAAAAGATTTAGATTTAGGTTTTAAAGTATTTAAACTAGATAGTTCTAATATAAAAGGTTGGGATGGTAATCCAGATGATTTAGAAACTAGTCTTTGGGATTCAGTAACAAATATAAAAGATGACAGAACAGAAGAAGATGTATTGTATGAGATATTATTAAAATACGGTTTAGACCTAACCTTACCAATAGAAGAAAAAACTATTGAAGGTAAAACCGTTTTTAATGTTGGTTTTGGCGCCTTATTTATTTGTTTGGGTGACAACCTAAACAGTAAAGTTGCAGAAGGTATTGGTAAATGGAAAGAAGACCTTAATCCAGAAATGTGTCGTGTTATCTTTAAAGATACTGGCTTTACAGATGTAGAAAAAACTAATTCGGTACAGACTTTAAAACATTTTGGTATCACAGAAATAAAAAGTATTTAACGTATGAAAATTCAATTTGATGCTGCGTTAGACTACCAACAAGAAGCCATTAACGCAATAGTAGATATATTTCAAGGTCAAGAAGTTTGTGAAGCTAATTTTACGGTGTATTCACCAGAATTTCTAGCAAAACAGCATAACATGTCTTTCAACGAAATAGGTTATGGTAACCGTTTAACGATAAGCGAAGGCAAGTTATTAGAGAATGTACAAAACATTCAATTAGCCAATGGTTTAAAACCTTCAGAGCGTAAAGAAGTTAATAAAAGTCATTTAGATTTTACAATTGAAATGGAAACTGGTACTGGTAAAACTTATGTGTATTTACGTTCTATTATGGAACTGTATCGTAAATATGGTTTTTCTAAACATATTATTGTTGTGCCTTCAATTCCTATTAAAGAAGGTGTTTACAAATCGTTAGAGATTACCAAAGAGCATTTTAAACAGCTGTATGATAATATTAATTACAACTTCTTTATTTACGATAGTAGTAAACTAAACGAAGTCCGTGATTTTTCTACCAACGATGGTTTAGAAATTATGGTGATTAATATTGATGCATTTTCTAAAAGTTTTAAAGACCCAAGTAAGGACAATAAAACCAATATTATTCATAGATATAATGATAGTTTAGGTTACAAACCTTTAGACCTTATTAAAAACACAAATCCAGTTGTTTTTATAGATGAGCCGCAAAGTACCATGAGTACGCCTATTCGTAAAAAAGCAGTTAAAAGTTTACAACCTTTAGCTATTGTAAGGTATTCTGCCACTCATAAGGAAAAAGTAAACCTTATGTATAAACTAGATGCTATAGATGCTTATGATAGAAAATTGGTAAAGCAAATTGAAGTAGGTTCTGTGCAAACGGAAGGTGTAAACAATCAAGCCTATATTAAATTAGTTAGTGTAAAAGTTAGTAAAGGATTTCCTATTGCAAAAATAGAAGTTGATGCATTCAAAAACGGGAGCATTACCAGGAAAACTTATGCTGTAAAGCAAAATGAAGATTTAGAACAGCTTACAGATAGAATTGAGTACGAAGGTTATATTTTAAAAGATATTCATGCAGTTCCAGGAAATGAATATATCGATTTCACTAGTAAAGAAGATGTTATACGTTTAGGACAATCTATTGGAGCTGTAGACGAAAAGCAAGTAAAAACAGCTTTAATAAGCAAAACCATTGAAGAACATTTAGACAAAGAATTAGTTTTAAATCCTCAAGGTATTAAGGTATTGAGTTTGTTTTTTATAGATTCAGTTGGTAAATACCGTGTATATGATGAAGAAGGAAATGCTGAAAATGGTGAGTATGCCCAAATATTTGAAAAAGAATATTTAAAGCTAATAACCAAACCAAAATATGTAAGTCTATTCGGAGAAATAACAGATGATGAAAAAGATGCTTCGGCAGTTCATAATGGATATTTTTCAATTGATAAAAAGAGTAAGTCAAGTAACAAAAAAGACAAGTTCGAATATTTCAAAGATACCTCTGGTAGTGTAAAAGCAGATGAAGACACGTATAGTCTTATCATGCGTGACAAAGAAATGCTGTTAAGCTTCAAGTCTAAATTACGTTTTATCTTTTCGCATTCGGCATTAAAAGAAGGATGGGATAATCCTAATGTATTTCAAATTTGTACACTTAAAGATGCTGGGAATTCAGAAATAAAAAGAAGACAAGAAATTGGAAGAGGGTTACGTTTATGCGTAAACCAAGACGGAGAGCGTATTTATGGTCATGAGGTGAATACACTTACGGTAATGGCAACAGAATCTTACAGCGATTTTGTAAGCAACTTCCAGAAAGAAGTAGAATCTGATACTGGTATCCGTTTTGGGATATTAGAGACGCATAGTTTTGCAAATGTGGTGTTGGCTATTGAAGACGAAACACCAGTATATTTAGGTCAAGAAAAGTCCGAAGAATTATTTAAACATTTATTAGCACAAGGCTATATTGATGCAAAAGGAAAAGTACAAGACGATTTAAGAACAGACTTAAAAAACGATAATGTAACCTTACCAGAAGAAATTACTGAAAACAAACATGTTTTAAAGCAAGTATTGAGTAATTTAAAAGATGCAGCTGGTAAACTAGAAATTAAAAACAAAGACGAAAAGAAAAGAGTTAAAGTTAATAAACGAGTTTTAGATAGTCCAGAGTTTAAAGAACTTTGGGAGCGTGTAAAGTATAAAACTACATTTTCTGTAGATTTTGATTCTGCTAGTTTAGTGAAAGAGTGTATTAACGCATTAGACGATAGATTAAAAATTACTAGAGGAAAATTACATTATAGTAAAGCATCGATTTCTATTGTTATTGGAGGTGTTGACGCCGAGATAAAACCTAACAGTGTTAGAACAGAAACTTTACATGAAGAAGTTGAAGTGCTTCCAGATATTGTTGGTTACCTACAGAACGAAACGCAGTTAACTAGAAAATCGATTGTAGAGATACTAACTGGAACTACCAGACTACCGTATTTCAAGATTAATCCTCAAAAATTCATTGAAGGTTGCATTGATATTATTAATGAGCAGATGCGTATGCATATTATTGATGGTATCCAATACAGTAAAATAGATGATGCTGAGTATTATAGTCAAGAACTTTTTGAAAACGAAGAGCTTTTCGGTTATTTAAAGAATAATTTGAAAGAGAGTACAAAGTCACCTTACGATTATGTGGTTTACGATTCTGGTATAGAATCTACATTAGCAAATGATTTTGAGGAAAGTGAAAATATTTCTGTGTACGCAAAACTTCCAAACTGGTTTAAGATTGATACACCACTAGGAACATACAATCCAGATTGGGCTATTCTCTGGAAAGATGAGAATGAGGAAAAGTTATTCTTTGTTGTAGAATCTAAAGGAAGTACTGGATTATTTGATTTAAGACCAAAAGAGCAAGGGAAAATAGATTGTGGTAAAAAACACTTCACCGCTTTGGATAGTAAGATGATTGTAGCTGCTAGTATGAAAGATGTTACCAATGAAGCTTTGATGAAATAGGGTATGAAAATAAAAAAAGTATATATTGAAAGTCCATTGTATTTTAAATGCCCAGTAACTGGAGAAGTTATAATAGACGAAGAAAACGAGGTATCTAATGTACCGTCAAATACTACTGAATTTATTTACTATGATGGAGAATTTGAATTTAAAAAGGTTTGGGTAGCAAACGAATTTAAAGGCGACTTTTCTGATTTTATTAAGTTAGAGATTAAATCCTCAGAAAATGTAGTTTGTTATGAAGTTACTTGGGGTTCTGGTGTTAGTTTAGATAGAGTTTATGTTGGCATTAAAAAATAAAGCGATTGTATAAAAGAAAACTTAGTGCATTATGATTTAACAGTTTGATTTTTATTTTTAACTAAAAAGTTTCACTATTATTAGAAGTGAAACTTTTTTATTTACATAAAACACTGACAATCAATAGATTAACTGTTTTCATGATAAATCAATCGTAAAATAGTTTCACTTTTAATTAAAAATAGTTAGAAGTGAAACTTATTTTTATTATATTTGTGATAGAAATAATAAAGATATGAGTGTTAAAGGTTCTGTCACTACAAGTGATTATTTAAATTTTGATTCTACGCTTAACAAAGCAATCAAATTAATTAAAAATGACAAAAACTATAAATTAGGTTTTTTAGTAGTTTTAGGTATTAATTCTGGTTTACGTATTTCTGATTTACTTTCTTTAAAATATTCAGATTTAGAATCTGATTCAATTATACTTTTAGAAAAAAAGACAAACAAGAAACGTATTATCAGAATTAACGATAATATTAAAAACGCTTTTGAACTATTAAAATCTAAAGTTGAGATACATGAAGGTTTTATTTTTACTTCAAACCAAAACACCGTTTACAGTACCCAATATGTAAATCGTAAAATCAAAGAATTCTTCGGAACTAAAAATCTATCAATTTCAACACATTCACTAAGAAAAACTTTTGGACGTCAAGTGTACTCAAATAATAATGAAACTGAAAAAGCCCTATTATACTTATCAGATTTATTTAATCATTCGTCTCCAGCAATAACAAAACGATACCTAGGTATAAGACAAGAAGAGTTGGATGATATTTATATGAGTTTATAAATATCTTTCCTTCTCACTATTTTTTTTGTAAAAGTTCAAAATTTAATTTTATAAGAATATAATAACATGGGTGAGTTTAATACTATTCAACTCACCTATCTATGTTATTATACATTTTTCAGAAAACTACATCTTAAGATTAGTTAGAGCTTCAGCCAAAACTAATTGTTGAAGTTCATTACTATTCTTCAATAGTATTAATTCAGTTTTTAAAGATTCATCTGACAAATCTGCTTCGTCTTCATACATTCTTAAAACGTAGTTTTCTAATAATTGCCTTGTTAATGGAGTTTCATCCAAATTAATTTTTTCTAAATTTTCAATCATAATTATATATTTTTATGTTATTAATACTGCAAATATCTAACATAACTCTAGGTGTAGCGAGGGATTCCCTAGCATTCCCTAAAATATTTCTAAAACAATTAAAAATTAGAGAGCAATAGTTTCTATATTTGTAGTTCAATTATACATTGAAATAAATTAGAAGTAAAACAGAGAGAGTTACCCTATTAGTTACCCTAAAAAATTAACCTCTGGAAAGCATAGTAAACATTGATGTTTAAAGATAGGTGGCGGAACCTTACTCTCCGCAAAAAGCCTTACATTTTTATGTAAGGCTTTTTCATTTATAATACTTTCGTGTTTATTAGTGCTGTTTTGATCAACATAAAAAGTTGTGAAATTTTAAAAAGAAAAAAACTACATCCCCGTAAAACGTTTTCTAATTTATTTTTATAACTCACACTTTCACTAGTAAAACATCATCAACCTTATAAAAATCGACATAATACCAATAAAACATATTCTTTTTACAATACACGTAATGCAGCTTTTACCATTTAAAAATAATCTAAAACACTAACCGTTTAAATAGCGTGATCTTAATTATACATAAATCACTAGCTTAGATTATAATATATAATGATTTAGTCACTATCAAAAAATCACATTGATAAAAACCTATAAAACAGATTGACAACTTTAAATAGTGGTTAATAATAATCTCCACCTTAAAAAAAATCCATTAATTAAAACTTTCTAAGTTCATGTAATAAGTGCAACATAAATATTTAAAAATTCTCTAACTTACTATGCACTTTATCAATTTCTTTATCGATATACACTTGCGCATAATGCACATATCGATTAAAAGAACTACTGGAGCTGCTGTGTCCACTAATTTTTCTGACTAAATGCTCTGGCATTCCAAGAATTAGAAGTGTTGTAATTGCAGTACGTCTCATCATGTGCGAACTCATTTTATCACAAAAGCGCAACGTACTTTTTGTTGTAGATTTTGTTTTTCCTTGACGCTCTCTAGTAACATGGATAGGATTAATAAAACCAGCCATTTCTCCAATATTTTTTAAGCTTCTATTAAAAATAAATAAGCTAATACTTCCAAAAACAGACGTTCTAGACGACGTAGGCTTATAATTTTTATAAATAGCAACAGCATAACTAGGTAGCTTTATAAAGCTATAAGTCTTTGTTTTTTGAGATTTAATCTTTAAATACCAATCGTTATTTTGTTTTTCGAAATTTTTATTAGTTAAATTAAAAATGTCTGAAAAACGTAAACCTGTAGTACAACCAAATACAAACACATCCTTAAACCGTTTCATTGCTGGTGATAAAGCATTATCAAACACTTGATCATGTATTAAAAATTTTAATTGTTCTGGAGACAACACTAATATTTCCACCTCTTCCTTTCGTATATAAAATAAACGTTGAAAATCTCCAGTAGCAAAATCCTTATCATTTTTAAGGTAATTAAAAAAGGTACGGATATGTTTAATATTTGCACCTACATAATTATCGTAGCACCCCTTTTTGTATAAAAACTCAGTAAATTTTTTATAAAACTTTTTCCAATAGTTTTTCTCAGAAGATAATTCTCTTGTGTTTAATTTAGAAGCACTACAGATGCGTAACTCAAAATTAGTTTCTGTTTGAAATTTAACTAGATTAGTTAAAACATATTGATAATTTTTAATAGATTGAGGAGAAATACGTTCGCCATTTTTTTTTAAACGCTTACCGGATGTACTATCTTTAATAAACTGTTTAAAAAAAGGTATAATAGGTTGTTTTATCTTCATAAAAATGGCATAAATATTTAATTTTTTAAGACACTAAAAATAGTATTAAAAACACTATTATTGTCTATTTTTGTTATATATTTAGACATTGAACGTTCTTATTTTGTAGTTTTTACAGCACATTTGATTACTATCCTGGCGGGATGCTTTTACCTAATAGACACGGAAGTTCAGATTCTTATAGATATGGCTTCCAGGGACAGGAGAAGGATGATGAGATTAAAGGGGAAGGAAACTCTATTAATTATAAGTTTAGGATGTACGACCCTAGGGTAATGAGATTTTTTGCTGTTGATCCAATGGTACATTCTTATCCATATTATTCGCCTTATCAGTTTAGTGGTAATACACCAATAATGTCTACAGAGCTAGAAGGATTAGAACCGCAAGTAGATGGGAATAGTAATTTAGTTGGTTATACAATAATGAAAGATATTGTTGGGCCTTCGTATATTGCTGATTATTTAAATGATCCAGCGACACAAGAAAAATATGGATATACATTACAAAAACAAATTACTTGGCGAGAAGTAGTTGTACAGAACTATAAATACTATTTAAAAGCTGGTGGTGTTGAAAACTGGGCAGGTACAAATATGTTAGATAAGAACAATCCTGTTTATGACAATATGCACTCTGAGGTAGGTCATGAAATAGAATTTCACTTTGAAGATTTTAAAACCAATGCAGACCAGTTAAAGGAATTGGTTATGACTGTCACTACAAAACCTATTGCAGAAGGTGAAGAATCAAATCCGAATCCAACACCATATTTAGTTTTTTATCGATTATCTGAAGATGGCAAGACAGGTGGCGGTGGTTTAGGTCTTTTTGAACCTCTTGAAGGAGATATGCCAGTGTATGTTGATATAGGTAGTGTGTCCGGAGGAGGAGGAGGAGGATCTAAATATAAAGGTCTTTTTAGAACTATTGCTAAAGGAATTTTTAATCTTTTTAATAGAGGGAAGGGTGCTATTGGTACAGGTTTTGGAGGCAATTCTGAGCTCAATACAGATCCATCTTTTAATCCGATTAGAGATAATGAAATGATTACTATTGAAGTTGAAGATTCATGGATAGTCCCAGGTTATAATAGAAATTGGAAAACAAGAGGTGTTTCACCTAATTCAGCCGAAGTTAGAACCGATAACAAAAAGGTTAGGGCTAAAAGAAAAGATTCAACTAGGACAATCGAAAAGTATAAAAAGAAAAGAGATAGTGTCGAAAAAAGAGCTAACGATATAGAGTCACAAAAAGGATAATAATGTAATGAAAAAAATAGTTTTAATGTTAAGTTTTGTCAGTCTTGTTATAGGGTGCAAAAATGATAAGACTTTAAAAGATAATCTTAAATTAGATAATAAGAATATGTTTGATACTAAAAGGTCTACATATTTTGATTTTTATTTTCAAGATACGGTTCATGTTAACAAAACTTACAGAGGTGTTATTGCTTATAAAAGTTATTTAGATACAATAACACCTCTTCAAATTGACGGTAAGAGTTCAAGGCTTACGGTATTCTATGTAAATCATAACACAGAACAAATAATGGATAGTTATAATCATATTATAAAAGACCCTAAGTCATTATTATTCTCATCAGATTTACGTGATTCAATTTATTTTGAATATAGTTTTAAGCAAACTGGGCGTTATTTTTTAGAAGGTGTTTTGGAAAACGAAGTGCTTTTTGAAACAGGTGACTATGAAGAGCCAATAGAGACAGTTACTAATTATAACCACGTTACATTCCCAGTATTTGTAACAGACGATGAAAATATAGTTGATACTTTGGGCAGTGTTGTCCGTTCAGACGAAAATGAAAGAGGAGTTACCTATTATTATGAGAAAAAAGGAGATACCACAAATTAGCTAATGGTAAAATAGAATAAGTGAGAAGCTATCCTAACCGATATCTTTTTTACTTTTTAAGAATACGCTTTTTGTGTTTTATAATCACGTAAACACATATCAATAAAATCGTATATATATTTTTTCTTATCATCGGAAAGGTTGGAAATCTCTTCAATACGCTGTAAAACTTCCTTATCCTTTACCAAAACAGAAGAATCGCCAGCAAGAAAGTCCAGAGATACATTAAGAGCTTCGGCAATCTTTTGTGCAATGTCCCACTCGCGCGGCATATATCACATACTCTGGCGCCCTGGAACTAGTTATGATTTTGGAGCTAGAATGTTAGACCCGAGAATAGGCAGATGGTTTGCTAAAGACCCTCAAGAAATCAGATTGCCTAATTATCTACATATGCATTCGTAGCAAATAGACCACTCGCGCGGCATATCACGCACTCTGGCGCGCTTTTGTAAAGCGTGTCTAATTTAGTTTAGCATTTGTAATGCGAGAGAGATAAAATAAACAGAAATCTTTTACAGAGATGTAGAGGCTTTTTTAGTTTTAAGAATTAGAGTAAGCTTTTTTAGCTTTTGTATCTCTAATCATGGTATCAATTAGTCTAAAGAGCATATTTTGAGTGTCTATGTCAAGATTTTGAATATCCTGTAAACTCCACTCGCGCGGCATATGCGTACTCTGGCGCACTTTTGTAAAGTGTGTCTTAATTATATTAAACAATTGTAATGCATCTGAATAATCATAAATTACCACAACGGTTTTAATCTCACATTAGGCACTTCTTTATTATCTTCTTCATAAACAGCATAGCTACTATTTACCCAATCTCTTTCGTGGAAAACTAACCCTGAAGACACTGGATTATAATGTATATAATTAATCCGTTGTTCTAACTTTTTATGGCTGTCTAAAATAACAGGATGAAAACCATCTTTCCAAACTTTATAATTTACGCCTTTTGTAACACGCTTGGCTGCATAACTAAACTTGGCTAATAGCCACTCTCTTCGACTTTCTGGATACTCTTTTATTGCTTTTATAAATTGTTTAGAAGTATGCTTTTTAAAATCTCTAATAATATCTTGTAATTCATTATCATAGGAACTAATTATCATGTGTATATGACTACTCATATAAACGTAAGCATGTACATTTAAGCCTTTATGTTCTATACAATAGTTTAAAGAATCGTCTAGTATTTTAAAATAAATTGGGCGTATAAACAAATCTACCCAATCTATTATTGTTATCGTTACAAATGTTGGTTCTGTACTATCTATTACTTTATATCTCTGTGACATGCTTTAAAGATATAAAAGGTATTGCAAATACTAATATAAATTAGACACGCTTTACAAAAGCGCGCCAGAGTATGTGATATGCCGCGCGAGTGGGGATAATCTGCTTAAAGCTGCTAAATTAAAAGCTATTTAAAATCTCAAAAAGAAGACAAAGTGAATTTATTTACAACTTCAATATCATTTGGCATAATATAGTATTTAGAAACAGATTTATTCCCTGACCAAACACAATTCTCATCATACTTATCAAAAACTATTTCAAAAATATTTGAATCATTTTGTGATGTCAAATTATTTAAATATATAAACGTTAATTGGTTATCGTTTTTTAAACAGTCTATATAAAAAGTTGTTTTTAGCTTTAAATTTTCACTTGCTATCTTTCGTAAGATTTGTTTTGGTTTTTCCTTACAAACAAGTTCAATTGGTAATAGCACCTTATTTGTTTTATAAAATTTGGCGTTTAATTTTATTTCGTAAGGTTTTAATCTTTTGAAATTTATATTGTCAAATTTAGTACTCTCGTCCGTTTCATATATATGACCATATGAGTCTATTGTATAATATAAGAATTCGCAGGAGTCTTCTTTAAAAATAGCAAACTCATTTTCAGAAAAAACAGAGCCGAAATTATATACTTCTATACCTGAACTAGAATTAGAGTATATTGTCTTAAAATCAGACAACACTTCTTTGTTGAAAATTGCTAAATACGCATAATAATTTGATTCTCCTTTAAATAATACTTTATGGGAAAACAAATAATAACTTATACTATCATTTATTTTATTCCTTCCTAATGAATGAAATAAATGATAGTCTTTATTGCCTATAATTATAGACTTTTCTCCTGAAGAATCCTTAACATTAGTATAAATTAATTTATAATCCATACTACTGCTCTCCGTATATTTAATAGCTACATCATCGATTAATAATTGCGATGTAATAGAAGTAAAACAGCTATCAAATTCTTTAAAATCATTATTGTTTTGTGAATATACATGAGAAAACATAAGACACATAACTATGCAAATAAAATTAATCGGTTTTCTCTCTTTTCGGGTTATCAATTGTAATATCATTTGTCTCATCTGTTACTGACTCTATTTCCTTTTTAATAGACTTTATCTCTGATTGTAATACTGGATTTATATTAAAATCAATATTTATGCCATTAGGGTTACTTGGGTCACTTATATTAATAATACTTTTATCAATGTCAATCTTCTGCTCTAAGACGACCTTATAGCCTTCTACCTGTAGATTCTCTCCTAATTCTGTGATAAAATCAGAAGTTATATTTTCAGCTGCTATGGTTACAGTTACGTCAAAAGAGTAGTTTTTTAATACTGTTTCAGTTTTAATTTCTACAAAAGCAGAAAATTCTGCTCCTAAAACTTCTCCTTTTAACCATTTTGAAGACAACTCAATATTAGAAACACCTAATTTTTTATCTAATTCAGGCTTTAAATTATTGTCTATAGTATTTTTAATAGAAGATTTTATGGGAGCCGTTAAAGAAGTTGCTTTCTTAAAAGTGCCACTACCAATAGACAACATACTGAAATTATTTTGCAATTCTTCGTCAAAAATCGTAAAACCCTTTTTTTGATTTTTATTAAACCTTAATCCAGTTTGCGCAGAAGTATGTCCGCCTGTAAAGCCCATAGCCTTCATATTTGAAACAGTCTGTCTTATAACTCCAAATTCAATCTTATCATCATAAACAACAGAAATATCATATTTAGATGTACCAGGAATTTGTTCTTTAATCACTTTAAACTCTAATCCTTCTAACTCAATCCCGTCAATTAATCGGTTTTCACTAAAAGCATATGGACTATTCCAAGGATAGCTTCTTTCAAGCGGGTCAGGTGCAAAAAATCTGTTTATTCTAGGGTCGTGCATTCTATATTTAAAGTTTACACTATTTCCTTCCCCTTTAATCTCATCATCTTTCTCCTGTCCTTGGAAGCCATACCTATAAGAATCTGAACTTCCATGCCTGTTTGGTAAAAGCATCCCGCCAGGATAGTAATCATTAAACGCAATCACGTCTGCTTTAAATGGGTTACCATCTGTGACTGTTTCGTCGTAAAACTTACGATCTGTAACTACAGATAGCACGTTTCCTAAATGGTTAGATAACTCGTAGCGTTTGTCTCCAGATGCTATACCAGTAGTGATGTCTACTCCTCCTGGATCTATATCTGTTATTCTAGCTAAATAATTACTTCCTGCTACCGCTATAAAACCAGGTTTTAGTGTTATACTATTACCTGATTGCATAGTAACATTGGCAGAAGTTTCTATTGTGTAACTGTTTCCAGAACCTGCTACTGTAATATTATTTAGTGCTTGAAATAATTGAGAATCTGTAATTATAACATTATCTAAGGTAAGGTTTTCTGGTACTGTTGGTGTAGAAGATGTACCTGTTTCTGTAATTGTTATATGTTTTTGCTCTAAACCTAATCTAGAACTACCGTAAATATGGTGCTCTTTAAGTAGGGTGTTTTTATTTTCGCTTACATTAGTAAGGTCATGCTCGTTAGTTTCGTAAACAGCCATTACATTACCTTGGGCGTCTCTAAGGTACAGTGTTGTTTTATCTTTTGGTAATATCGTTTTTGCTATACGGTTTCCTAAACCATCGTAGGCAAACTTTATTTGCGTTCCATCTAGCTTATTTATTTGTTTTACTTTACCATCTACACGCCAATCTATATTTGTAATGCCTTCTGCTGTATCCGATGTTAATTGTCCAATAGCATCGTAAGTATAATTTCCTGATATTTGATCTGGACCAATGTCGTTATGGTTTACGTTGGTAACATTATCTTTAACATAATCTAATTGGTTGATATACTCCAATTGGTTTGTATCTGGATTTAATTTTTGCTTATAGAAATACTCTAAGTTATCCATATCTTCAGGACTATTTACACCTCTTTTTAGGGTTTGTAAATTTCCATTCCTATCGTAACTATAACTTGCACTATAATTTGAAACAGTTCCAGACTTATAGCCTTTCATGCTTTTAATTCTATTTAACTGGTCGTACTCGTAATTATTAAGTTGTGTGTCTAAACGTGATTCGTTTAGGTTTAATAATGTGGTAGACATTTGTTTAATATTACCATTGTAAAGGTTTTTAGGGTTATATGTACCACTATTTACAAAAGCATTTATAGTACCTATGGCTTGGTAATCGTTATCAAAATAATTTAATGAATACGCAAAAGCATCTTTAGCGACTTCGCTTCCTGTTGTTCCATCTGTACCTAAATCGTCTTGTGGGTTAAGAGTGTTAGAATTAACACCTTTTAACCAACCTTGCAATGTATAAGCATAATCTAAACCTTGTACCTTGGTATCGCCTAAAACGGTTCTGGCTAAAGGACCATGTGCAAAATAGTTGTATGAAGCATCCTGCTCCCAAATATAACCATCTGACGACGTTTGGACGGTTGTAATACGATTGTCCGCATCATAGGTGTATTTGTGTATAAACTGATCTGCTTTTCCTTTTTGATAATACACTTTATTTACATTACCACTAATAAGATCGTAATCGTACTCAACATTTTTTATACCTGTAAATGGTATTTCCATTGATTGAACTAAAAATTTATTATCGTTTACTAGTTCTATTACATTTCCATGAATATCGTAATTATAATACAATGCAGTAATATAATCTCTAGTAAGTGTTGTTGAATTAACAGTATCGTAAGAATAAACAGCTGTTACCCTATTTCTTGTTTTTTCTTTTAAGTTAGCATCTAAAGCATCTACTGTATTAAAAATATCTGCAGCAAATGTTACTGGCTCTGTATATTGTGTTTTTGTAACTTCTCTTTGAGTGTCAGATATTGTTTTAGGAAAACGTATAGTAGTTACTACAAGTTGGGTTAAATCGGTTTGTTCGTAAATATCATCTTGATTACTAAAACTTGTGCTTGACAATGTTCCTGTAGATGTGTTTATAGCTAATGGCACATTAGGTATTAATTCTCCCGCTTCCGTAATTCGACCTAAACCATCGTATACTGTATAACTAAATGTATTATTTACTAATTGTTTAGCATTTTGAGAGGCGATAATTCTTCCTAATTTATCGTAAGCAAAACGTGTTTCTCCACCATCGGGTGTTAATTGCCACACTAATTGATTTAAAGTATTGTACTTATATTGTGTTTTGTATTTATGATCTGGTAGAAAACTGCTATTTTCTGTGGCAGTATTATTATTTCTATAACTATTAATTTGATCGTTAAATGTTTCAGTCCCTGTACTGTTAAGGGTCATTAATTTGTTATCTGAATACCTATCAACTCCTTCTGGCGGAACAGTTTGCGTTAAATTTCCTGCTTGATCGTAATAGTATAATGTGTATTGATATTCTTTATCATAATAGACCATATCGAAATTTTCGACAGCATTATCCATTGCATTTTTCAGGTAGGCTTTAATAAAATCCTCTCTTTCTGTACCTAAAAAAGTGGTGTATGAATCTTGAGAATAGCTATTATGTATACTCTGAGAAAATTCTAAACATGGACTTATAACTGGTCCTGGTATAGTAAAATTATTAATATTTATATTTACAAGAGCTGGTAAAGAAATACAGTCCTCTCCTCCATTAGTAATTTGAAGTAAATAGTTTGAAGTAAAAACACTCCAGCTATCTATGTTATCTTCATTTACAGCATTTGCAATATGAGAGGCATAGGCATCTATAACAAAACTCATATCATTATAACCAGAACCAAACACAGTTGCTCCAAAGTTTGCTATACTTATATATCGTAAAGATTGAGTATAAGGATTTGGGCTACTAGGGTCTTGTAATACCAATTTATTGATGTAATAATTATAATCATCTACCAAATACTTATATTGTAATTCGCAAAAGTCCTCATATCTTATATCCTGATGGCTATCTTCTAAAGCTTGAATTGTTTCCTTAAAAGTTAAAAAGGCGGCATCGCAAGTAATTATTGGTAATGGTTGTGGAATACATGGCGTTTCTGTATCACACTCATCCATTCTACTAAGAATTTGTGCTGTTGCGTACTGATAAAACTCTTTAGAGGCTTTATTGGTTGTACTTGCATTACAATTTATCTTTATTATAGCTTTCATAGTTTTTAATACTCCCTCATTATTGTAATAAGATATTGCATTTTCTGGATCGTCTTGGTTTAAACCATTAAAAGAAATAATAGTAGGGTCTGACAGGTTTTCAGCCCATAAAACTTGAAAAATAATATTTCCATTAAGGGTTAAGACATAATTGTTGTCATTATACTCCGCATTAGAGTCAAAATCATGTAAATTTGACCACATAAAAGTGTCTGCTGTTGTTAAATCAAAAAAATCAATAAAACAATTTTCCTTAGTAGCAAACAGATTAATTGGCTCTTGAGGACTAGTAATTGAATGCGGCGTTGTTGGGTCCTTTAAATAATTAAGTATCTGAATAATTATATCTTCACAACTTAAGTTATCACAAGGACCAGCAGTTTCTAAATCATTAATATCGGCACAACATAAGAAGTTTAAAAATCTAGTATTACTCTCGGCAACTGATCCTTCCACAGAATTAAGATTAAAACTACTATCTACCCAAGTGACTTTAACTTTTTGGTTTATTATAGCATTATTAGAATTTAACAGGTAATCAAATCTAACGTTTGTGACTTCTGTATTATTTGGAATTTGATTACTCAAATTCATTACAAACTTTTGAACTCCATCTATTTTAATAGTATAAGTTCCGTTACCTTCAGCATTCCACACAACTGTTCCATAAGCATCAAAAAATTCTGGTAAATAACTGGTTGCATAGGCCTCCAAAAATGAAATATTAACATTACTGCCATTTATTTGGTTAGTTTCTATTAAACTATTAAGTAATGCTATAAAAGCTTTAGAAGTATACCCTTCTTTATTACAAGTTCCTGACTCATCCCAACTATTACCTGTGCCCAAGTATATCCCAATAGGATCTATATTATCGTCTATGCTACAATTAAATATTCGAGCTTTAGTGGTACCATTTAAAATTACTTCGGTAGCGCCTTGTTCCGTTGATACTTGAGCTAATACTTGAAAATTAAACACTTCACTTGCAGCATTATAACTACCTAAAGAAGGATTTATATTAATGGCATTTATGTTTTCTATTATCCATCCATTTCCATATTCTTCCCATGTGTAATCCAATCCAGCAGGAATAATTAACTGTACATTAGAGTTTTGTACCATAGCCCCTCCTCCTGTATACAATTGAATATTAAAAGTTGTTCCAGATTGGTTAGTTACCATTTTAACTACATCTGTAGTAGGATATATACCACCAAAATCCTCAAATAAAGGGGGAGATAAATATACCCCTTTATATTCTCTACTTTCTAATATTGATAGTCCTGTAATACTATTTGCTTCTTTGAAATAGTGATCTAGATATAACTGCATATCTCTTGCTAACGGACAAGTTCCAGAATTTATGTAATAATTATATTCTACTTGTTCAGCAATCCCTTCAACAATATCTATTGGATCTGCAGCAGAATTATAAAACATATCTGAGGGTATAAAGCGTTTTACTTTATCTATATAAGCATTTCCATATTGGTATTCGCAAAGAAAATCTGAAGTATTATTTAAATAATTTTCTACTACTCCTGCTGATACAGGATATGCGTTAATTGCAGTTTCTAAGTTAAAAAGCGCATCCGATTGACCAATACAACCATTATACGAACCTTGCTTTTTTGCGTAACTATTAATAAAAAGAGATTGTATACGTTGTTTTAAACCTATATAATTTGTTTTGTAACTATTCCAGAATTCGTCTTTTTCTAATTCTGTTCGAGTATTCATCTCATCTAAAATACCTTGTACATTCGGAACTGAAGGATCACATACTTCGATACTGTTACACACGTATCTAGAGAAAGCAACCGACATCATAGGTTTTTGTCCACCATCAAAATCAGTTTGTAAGGCAATCTCCATCATTTTTTTTCTTCCACCGTTATATAACGTTGAAGTTTCAAATGGGTCACCTGGGGTGTTTTGAAAATATGGATCTGTTTTATAAATAACTAATGGATCATCAGTTAAAAAACCTGCTTCCTGGGCGTCACGATAATTAGTAATAGATAATAAATAACTATCGTAAGCATCAGAATTTAAATTAATTCCGGGACTATTAGGGTGTGGTAATTCCATTTTACAAATGGCAGTACTATACTTTAAATAGTCATACTCTGGATGGTATACCAAAAGTGAATTTACCCAACTACTTTTCCAAATATTTGTACTTAAAAAGTCTAATACATTATTTAAATATTGTGGTTCTACCCAGTATTGATTTGTAATATCTACGTCTTCAGTTGGAATAAGTGTACTAATAGCAGATTGATCTACTTCGGGCGTATAATAAGTTACATCATCTATTTCTGAATAAAATTGTGTGACTTTAACATAACTTATTGATGCATCACTATTATAGTAATGTCCTTGTGTAAATACATCTGTAGTCGCCTCTCCATCAAATTGATGATGCCTTGGATTCTTCCAGCTATTATGCTCACCTGACGGTGATTTGGTACTTAACAATATATTATCTTGATTAAAAATACTTAATTGTTCTTCATTAAATATAGTTTGTGACGTTACTTGATCTGACGTTAAACCCAATCCATATTGACCGCTAGGACTCATGTCTTCAGCAAACTGCAATGATGCAATCTCACAAGAAATTGAAGGTAGTGGTGCATTTTCATCCTCTTCTTCACAAGGTAAATTACATGCTAAAATGGCATCTGCCCATTGTTGTTTTAAAGAGTTATAAAATGCATCATATTGATTAAGTTCTATTAATAAATCTATTTGGTCTTGAGTATAGTCTGCTATTTTTATATCTGCAAATACTGCATCTGTAGCATATTGAGCAATAATACTCTGTTCACATTCTAAACAAGTAGAAAAACATCCATCTATAAATATTGGTTCTGGAGTTATAGTTTCTAAAGCTTGATAACATGCGCTATTCTCATCTGTTAATCTAATAATATAGTCATCTGCATATTCTTCAAGCTTATCTCTGTTAACCGTCAAATTTTTAGTTACCATAAAAGTTCCTCTTTGAAAATCTGCAGTAAATTGATCTAGTGTAAATATATTATTATTTGAATAATCTATACTTGTGTTATTTCCCGAATCTGCCAAGCTAATAGTTAGCGAAACAGGTGCTTCTAATAATGTATTTATATTCTCATCTAAAACATTTATATTTAAATTGTATACCGTTGGGTATGAATCATCATCTACACAACCATAATGAAAATAGGGGTTTTTATTAGTTACCTTATAATCAAATTTTCTAGTATCATTAAAAACAACTGTTTTATATGCTCCGAAGGACAATTTATCGTGTAATGGACCATAAATACCAGTAATACCCAATTGGTTATTATCTATTGTTTTATCTGTATCTGTCTCTATTGTTTTTCCTAATAAATCTGTAGTTACTTCTCCATGTAATAGAATTTCACTTTCATCATCTAATCCATCTAAAATATTGTTATCATCAAATTTTGGATTTTCACCTGCCAATGCCGTAGCTATAGTCCGACCTTGTGGATCTATATAACTGATGCTAAGCTGCCTGTTAGGGTCCAACACCATGTTTTTTTTATATTTTGATACATTACCCACACTATAACCAAATAATCTATTTAATTCTTTTTGCTCTGGAACACCATAATAATATTCCATTTCATGTTTGGCTCCCAATTGATGTACCTCTCCAACCCCACTTTTTCTTCGTATTCTACCAGTATTATCCGATGTATACTCAATTTGAGAAAATGGATACTGTTTTGCATTAGGTACTCTATCGTTAAAGTTATCCACTAGAGTATTTTCTGGGGAATAATATTGACTAGCACCAGATGACGTACTCATTTTTTTACTAGAAGATATTATATCTACTTCATTTTGAGCATCCTTATCAAAATCGGTATAATGGTATGGCAAATTAGTACTTGCACTCCTATTTCTATAGTCCTCATAATATTTTAACTGATTGTCTGTAATCGGGGTTGGTAAAACTTCTATAGCTGGTCTTCCTTGTGCATCATAAATCACTTCTCCAATAACTGCATGTTGGTCTGTGTTTATTGTTGTTACCGTTTGACGATTTCTTAATGTACCATCAAAATAACTTATAACTTCTTTCTTCTTTCCGTCTTCCGCATATGATGACTGAAATTGCCAATTTTTATTTGCTTCATGGTCCTGAGTAATTTCTACAACATTCAACCAGTCGCTAACAAGAACCTCCTGATTAGTAGTTGCTTTCCATGGTCCAAATTTATTTTTTGATAAATCATCTAAAAAATTCCCTACCGTTCTAACTCTAAATATTAAATACCCTTTTCCATACAATAATGGCACACTATAAGCTGTTTTATCGGTTTGAATTCGAGTACTATTACGTTTAAATTCCTTACTAGAAAAAAAGATTTCATGTTGACTAAGTGAAGAATTAATATCTCCTCCATAGTTATCAATCCAAGTCCATTCTAAATCATAATATCTTGCTTCTGGAATAGTATCCCAATTTATCTGTAATTGATTATTAACAACACTATAACTAGTATTAGGCACAGTTAATGGTAATTCGTAATACCTAATAGCTTTATAACCTATTTCCAATTCTATATTAGCAGGTACAGTAACTACAGATGTTCCATTTTCATCTTCAAAAAAAGTTGTTATATTATTAAGAATGGCGCCATACTTTTCTTGCAATATATATTGCTTTATACCAATATGATTTCCTCCACCAGTAATTTGACCATTCTTTACTTCTAACACAACATCTGTAATGTTTTGGATATCAAGAGTCCCGTCAGGTAAAACTGGTGTTAATTCAAACTCTAATTTAAAGGTATAGTTAGTATATGGTGCAACTCCCTCTTTTATCTTTAAAGAAACGTATGAATACGGATTAACATCTTTAGTATCTGTAGTTGCTAAATTTAAAGTTATATACTCCAAAGAATTTGCTGAAGCAACCTGAGATGAATTATATGTCATTACATCTTGCGCAAAACTACTAATGCTTATGATAAAGAAAGCGAAAAACAAGAAATGCCTATTTTTTATTTTTATAACGTTCATATGGTCTAGTTGCTTGGTGTTTGATTAATCAATTGATAGTCTTTGTAGGCTTTAGTTAAACTAACTTTATTGTTACTATCAATAATTAAATAGTCTTCTATTTTTATACTGTTTTTATGAAGTTTATTAGAAACTTTATATACTATTACCATACGTCCAAAATCATACTCTCTTTCTCCTTTTTTATTAGTAAAAGGTAGTTTTGAGGTAAAAAATAATTCTTGTTTTAATATTGAATTATCACTTTTATTAATATAAAACACCAATTTATTATAGGGGAGATTCTTTACTTCATTTTTTAATAAAAATTGGTATTGAGCTATATTATCATCTTCCTTAAAAGCTATTTGCTTATAAAACTTTGTTAATTTATGGGTATCTATTATACTATTTTTTAAAGCTATCTTTTCTCTATTGATATAAATTATAGATTTACTCTTATCAGTAATTGTTATCTGTCCTTCAGGAAAAGTTATAATCTCTGACCCTAAAATTGTAACACCTGTTACTTCCTTTTTTTTATACATATGGCCCTTATAAGATTCTGTAATTATTTTACCTGTATAGCCTCTATACATTGTATAAGTAGTTTCTATATTATAGTAATTAGTCGTTTTATAGTAATTATTCACTTTTTGAAACACTTCACTAAAATCTTGTGCCTGTGATAACTTTACTAATCCGATAAAAAGAAATAAACAAAGTACATTTTTATATGAATTTAGACGCATCGTTTAATTAGTTTGTTTAATAGTACTTGATCTTGTTTCCTGAATTGTATAAATACCTTTTTCTGTTTCCTTTTTTACTCGTATTAAACCGCCCTCTGCATCATACTCGTAAAAAGTAGCATAGTTATTTTCATCTAACTCAGACATTAGTCTTTGCGTAACTGGGTGGTATACAAATGTTTTCATACTACTATCATATGGGTGCATTCTAATATCATCAAAATAAGCTAGATTAGAATCGGATTCATTTTTTAAACTAATAGTCATTTGGGCTGCATTACCTAGTATTCTAAACTCTCCAGATACGCGTTGCCATCCATCTATTATTTCTCCTTGTGGAAAAAAAACTACTGTATCTTCACCATCTGGAGTTTGAATAATATTTTGATTTACATCTCTATAAGTTATATTAACTTGGGTACTCATATAATTTATAGGTTGAAAGTTTGGTACTTCCTCATAATCATAAACCGTTATAGCCTCTTCCAATCCAGAAATTACAGATTCAGAAACATAATTATATTTATTTAGAGAAGGAGTTCCATTGGCTAAAAAATCTGAAGTAAGTTGAATATTATTACCTTGTACTATGGCATTTGTAAACTGTATTTCTAAATTTGGATTATCATTAATTGGGTATCTATAATCCTGTGCAATTCCATCTAATTCTACAAAAGGAGATTTCCATTCAAATATTGGTCCCTCTAAATGATTAGTAAGTTTAAATCTAAAACCAATTGTTCTCCCGCTATCTTGCCCACCATAATCATCCACAATACGCTCATAATCATATACTTTAAGTTTAATTTCTCCACCAATAAACTTAACAAAAGGAATTAATGGATCAAAATCTAGAATTACTTCTGGAGAAGTTGCTATATAACCATTTTGTAAAATATCATGAATCTCACTCTCAGAACTTCGGGTAACAACCATTAAATGATTTAGTAAATCTACAAAACGTTCGCTTTCTTCACTATTGTTAAATTCTCTTACTATGGGATTTACTTGTATTACTTCTTGTTCTTTTACCCAACCGTTAATAACATAACGATCTCCAGGTTGTGGTTTAAACTTCTCACATCCTAATAAAGGAGGTTCCTCTATAACACCAAGTATTGCCTGTATAGGTACTCTAATACTTGGACATGGACCAGCATTTTGCTCTGCCCAAAAAATAGTACTTGTTCCATTTGGAGCACCAACTTCAAATAATGGTTCTGATTCCCCATAGACAATACCTCCAACGGCTTGTGGATACCATTTAATACCTGAACCAAAAGCAATCAAATTAGCTATTGTTGAGGGAGGAGTTTGATTTACATCAAAGGTCATTACAGGAAAAGGAACAACAGGTTGGTTTACTGTGTTTAACAGAACTGTTACAGCTAAACGCTCGACACTTTCAACCCCATCACCATCTATTTGCGCTGCGTAATATGTCCCGTTATTAGATACTGTTGCTGTTTCAGAAATTAATGTATCTCCCGTTTCATCAAAATACCATACTGCTAAAGAATCACTATCCTGAAGTTCGATAATAATATCTTGAATAGTTTGTCCTGGACATAAGTATTGTACACCATCTCCTGTTGGCGGGTTTGTACCTATAGAGACATACACCTTAATTTTACATATTTCCTCTGGTAATTCGCCATAATAAGTTAATCCATTAACTAATGGTGCTGACAAACTTAAAGGTGATGAATAAGAATTATCCCCATACCAAATTGCATTTGTAGGTTCTAAACTTGATACTGTTGCATTTAAACTTTGAGCGAATACTTGATCTACATTATCTTCCTGATTCAAAGTTTGTCCATAAACTATAATATTTTCTTGAACTCTAGTAGGATTAGAATTTAGACTATACCAATAAGGCGTCCCTACTAAATCTTGATTATCATCGACAATTTCGTCATTGTTATTTAATGGAAATCCCCCTGTTTCTGTTAAATACCACACTATACTATCCCCACTTGGTGTTAAATCCCCCACCGTAGGATACTCCTCCATTTCACTTAAACAAAATTCATTTTCATTTTTTATAGAATCAGAGCAAGAATCAACTACTATAGTCTCTTTATAATATACGGTACAACCCGATGATGTGTTAATAGTCAAAGTAACAATATAAGAACCATTATTAGAAAATGCATAACTTGCTCCTACGTTACTATCTGTATGTAATATAGTGACTCCATCTGTATCATAAAATGTCCAGAGAAAAATATTTTCAATAGTCAGACCAAATAGACCACTTCCTGTATACCAATAACAGAATGTTTTATTACAGATTGGGTTATCTATAACATTTCCACTTTTACATTCATCCATTACTTGTATATCTGTAATTATGGGACATGCTTCCCTTTGACAATAAGCACTATTAAAAATAAATATAGTAAGTAATATTAAATAAGTATTTTTCATTTTTATACTATATTAATTAAATAATTTGTGAGCAGTATAAGGTTCTCCATGACAGTCAGATGCTTCATATGACGTCGTATGGAAAACAAAAGTATCAAAAGACTCACCGTGCAAATCTTTAATAACTACTTTTACTTTTAAAGTTCTTGAACGGTTTTTCTTTTTCTTTTTTCGTTGAGCTGCTAATTCTAATTGAATATAAGCTTTGCCTGTAGCATCAAAATATAATTCTCCCGTTAAAGAACTACTTCCATTAATTTGTGCATGCCAGCCCCCTCTCGGAGTGTCTAATATAAAAACTTGATAAGTTACCGATGAATTTGGTGTCCCATCGATAGTAGCTATTGCTTGCTTTCTACATTCATAATCCATTCTAGGTGTTGCAGCCCAACTTGTTCTCAAAGGTTCGCCTTCATCATCACAAGCATTACCAAGAGCATCTCCATCATAATTATATTGATCTCTATTTGGTGTTTCTGGACAATTATCAATATCATCATTTATACCATCTCCATCGGTGTCGAGTGCTGGAGGTAAAAAGCCTAATAATTCTATTGGTAAATTAGCAGTAGAACTTTCTGTTACACCAAAAGGAACCTGTAAGCTAACATTTCCGGTATGCGAATATTTTGTAGTAGGTGTAATAAGCCCATCACCATCTTCTAAAGCCACTTCTTTGTAACTAAAGTGAGCATCATTAGATCTAATGTAATCATAATCCTCAAAATTCTCTGCACCCATATGACGATATTTACTATTAGAAGCTACAGCTGTAGGCAATGTTAAATTATAACCATATTGCGCTGAAGAATATCTATTAAGCGCATCTCTATTTTCAATTTCTGGACCAAAAGCACTATATTGAGTTACTTCACTAGCAAATGTCCAATCATCTACATCCTCTGTTATATTATCTACATTTTTCTCCCATACACCATCATTATTTTTATAATAGGGAGTAAATTTTTTATAATAACCTTCTTTTCTTGTATTCTCTTTAAAACTTGCCCCTTCTTTAATATTTGTTCTTTCAGTTAAAAAAGCATAAGACTTATTTGCTCGCCATGTTCCCTTCACATTATGAACATAAGGATTAAAGCCGTAGTCTTCAATTGCTGTATCTGCAAGTTGATTAGATATATTATTATTATTTGGGTCAGCGTATGGTAAGCTTTCTAATCCGTATTCACATTGACAGTTCCAAAAATCAGTATAAGAAACTGCACTAGCATTAACAATTCTAGAGCTATTCTCTGTATTAATTGATTCTAGCTGACTAAAAGTATTAGTCCCAATGGAATGAACGTAACTACCATCATTATTTTGTATAGGGTTCTTCATCATTGTTACAGAGGCCATATTTGCGATTTGTTGATTACGATATCCTGAACGAATAATTTTAAAATTGATATTTTGATCAATAATAAAATTATTACCACTAATACTAGTTTTGTTAACAACAACACCTTCCCTATTCATCAAAAGAACACCTGTTTTTGAATTATTAAATTCAGCAATCCATAGACGTTCTGGGCTAACAGCCCCGTAGTCAGCTATTATTTCGTCTCCTAAAGCTAAATATTTAGATGCGTCTGGAGCGTTTTCTAAATGAAAATAGTCTCCGGATGAAATTAAAGTCCCTCTTAGTCCTAAGTTTTTTGATGCTTGCCCCATTTCATTATGTGCCCAGTAGGCCGGAAAATTAAAATTATAATAAGCATCATCAAATTCGTTTTGAGTTTTTGTTACAATCACTTCTCCATTAGTGGCATCCCAAGCTTGATTTATGGTTGTTACTTTAGCTCCTAAATCTGTAGCAATTTTTCCTTTTAAAATTGCAGTAGTATGCAAAACTTTTGTTGTGATAGTACTATGTCCGATATTTGTAATTGAACTCATACTAGGAAATGCTGTAGGAACAACTACTCCAGGAACCCATGCAACAACATTAGCACTTATACCAGCGGTTCTTGAATTAGAATAACTTTCTCTAAAATCTGTAACAACATCATAATCGACACCAAGTTCTTTACTATTATCTATAATTCCATTTGTATTAATAACAGTTACTTTATTATTTAATGTACTAGCATCTCCTTCTAATGTATTAAAAATATATTCAACAGTCGAAATAGGGTCATCTGCCCCTTCTTGATACACTTTTTGAGATTTTGATTTTCCATTCATGTCATTAGTATGTACTACGAAGCCTTGAGAAAGCGTAAATTCATTTTTAATATTAATTGGCAAACCGAATGTTCCGCCTATAATTTGTTGTAATACATTGTTTTCATTACTTTGGTATAGTCTGTCTAAATCAGTATAATCTACTTTTGTTGGAAAATCTTTAGAGGTGAAAAATTCAGAAACCACTTTACCTGTTGCATGTTTAATTATATCGTCTCTTTCTAAATTTTTAACGGTTACTTTACTGTAAGTCACTGTAGAAGAAGGAAAAAATGCTTTACCAAAAGGTTTCTCAACATAACTAACTTCCCTAGGTGCAACTAATTTTTCTGGTTTATCATAAAAAGGCTCTACAAATGGATTTTCGGCACTATTATTAGGCTCAAACGTAGCTACACCACTAGTTCCTTGACTATTACCTAAAGAATAATCGTATACTTGACCATACGTTTGTAATTGACCTGAAGTAGATACCATGGTATCCCAATTATCTTGCATTTCAATTTTTTTAACTCTAATACCTCCTCCTAATTTATATTTTTTAGGTGTTGTTAATCTAATCCATGACTTTTCAGGAATAAAAAGTTGAGCACATTGATATTCTGGAGTTCTTAGCACCCTATTTGGACCTGTAAATATTTGAGCCCCAGCTTGTACACTTTTAATTAAGCTTTTTGCTATTGTAACTACATCTTCAGTTTCTACATTTTGATTTAAACCATATACGAGACTATTTAAATATTTTCTACCAAAATACAAACCTGCTTTAGTAATTGGATTAACATCTTCACCTGGTAATATTAAACCACCCTCCATATTAGTGTGCTTCATAGGAATGGCTGCATAAACTTTATCATTTTTACCAAAAACTTTATAATCGCTACCTAACTGAAAATAACCAGTCACGTAATCAAAATCTGACATACTCTTTAATTTCGCTCCCTTTTTGGTCATGTTCATCAAGAATCTAAAATACATGGGTTTATTTTCAATGCCCTTTAAGTATTTTTCAACAAACTCTGATTCTGATGGCATATCTGATATAGTTTCGTCTTGTAATTCTACATACAAATGTGTCGCGTCAGATTCAGGCAATAGCGTATTATATAATTTTTGATTTCCTTCAGGATTAGTAGACTCATCAGGAAAACTACCAGCTCCAACGACCTTAAACATTTGCATGGTATGCTTATCTTGAACATATTGATAGTCATCACTTTCATATTCGATATCAATAGAACCTCCAGAAGGTAGATTTATGGATCTCATTGTCCATGCTGATGCATATTGATCTTGTGTTTCTCTATCGTTTTGATCTACATAAGGAAATTCTTGGTTTGTTAAACCAGCATCTGCATTACATCCACCATTATTAGGCTTATAATTACCCCAAAGATCAAATGCCTTTAAGCTAAAATCTGGATTACTCACTTTAGATTCTTCCTCACTAATACTTCCGTCATTGTCTAAATCCCTCTCGTATACAAAATTATAAGGAGTATACTTTCCCATATTAGATTTTCTATATGTAAAATAGACCTCCTTTAAAGTCAGTTTTCCTGAATCTTGATAATTACTATCTAGATTATTATCTAAATCTTTACATAAAGAATAATCATATACAAAGTGAGCAGTTTTAATTGGAGATAGTTGTTCCATTGTTGGATCATTACTTGGATCATTATCTTCCAATTCTTCTTCATATTTTTTATATTCTGGTTTAGAATATAAGCGTACTTTATCTAACTTATACATGACCTGTTCTCCTTGACTAGGCAAATCTCCATTCTCATTTTTTGAACCTCTAGCGTCCTTTCTAGCTGACAGATCAAAAACAGCTATGTGTGTTTTTGTTATAATTTTATCAATATACTTTATTTCTTTTTTACCATAAATATAACTTCCTTTTTGATCGTCCTTATTGGTGTTTAAACTAGCATTAAAAGATGCTTGATTTTTACCGTAAGGCACACGCCAATTATAAACAGGCATATCATTATTATATTCAAAAGTAGTATACGCACCTAAATCGTCATCAGTAGGGCCATTTCCTGTTAAATCCTCATAATCAGAAGAAAAAACTGAAGATAACAAATAGGTGTGTGCATATTCTGGTGTTTTAACTTTATCATAAAAATGATCTATCCCACTAGAATTACTGATAGTATTTTCTCCGTTTTCATATATATTTGATTCTGGATATGTTTCTGTCCCTCTGTTATATGTAACCAAACCTGTAGCGCAATCCCCAGAAGCTTCAGTATTAAATGCAACTTCATTTTTTTCGATATTATACACTGTTTCTCCGAAAACATAAGTAGATCCATCTGGCTTTAATATTCTTATTTCTGCAGTATGGTGATCTTTTGCATAATTGTTTGTCCTATAATGTGCGTATTCTTGTTTGTAAAAATCTTGAAGCTCTTTTTTAGATATTTTTTGTATCGATTGATTTCTTACTTTTCTGTTACTCCTTCTAAATGCATCTGAAAATGAAGAGGTCTCATAATATGGAACATTAGTCGTTGGATTATACTTTTTTACTCTAAACTTATTTACAGCATTATTACCTTCAAGTGCAAGCGTCATAGCTGCATCCCCATTTAAATCTGCTGTATACAAGGCACTATTTTGGTCTACACCGTTATTACCTATATGTTTAAAATACACTGGTTCATAGTCATTATTAATTACATTCTCATTTTCATTTTTAAAAGTATTAGAAGCTGTCGTATTCCATACCCCTGTATGACTTGATGACGGCGCAGATATAAAATTACCTCCAACATGCCATCCCGTACCTCCTTCAAACTCACCTCCTAAACTATAGCTTTCTCCTTGGTCTTGAACAAATTCATCATAAATTTGGCCTATCTGACTTCTATGCGGTCTAAACATACCACCAATCCCTTGACCATTAACACTATAAACATCATATGTATAGTTAGTTGTTGGCAATGCTAAAATGTATTTACTTATTACTCTATCATTCTCTCTATTGTAATCTAAAACATCACTTGAAGACGCTTGTCCTGTAAACTCATAACCGTAAGCTTTTTCCGTTTTTATTTTATCTTTTAATTCTTGTTTAGTAGCAGTAGCAGCAACACCTAATTCGCCATCCAAACCCCAAAGATCCGGCCCAACAGAGAACGAAAACGTTGAACTATTATTTTTAAAAGCCAATCTTTTTCTTGGTGTTATAGTAAAAGGATCTGAGAACGAAATCCTTCCTGATGTAGCCGAATAACCATGGCTAACACCACTACTATTTGTACCGTCTTTTGATATAAATGGAGCTTTTTTAAAACTTGCACTTGTCGAGGCTTGCAAATTAAATGTACCCAACCCGCGACTTGAATTATAAGACAATCCAGCGTTAAGGTTTCCTCCAATTGCTAAGGCTCCTTTAGTTTTTGCACTAGCTGAAATGCCTACATTAGGACTTACTGTAACTCCTTCTGTTGTAGACGTTGAAACGTCGACTCCAACACTTACCTGATTTGAAAGTTGAAAAGCAAGACCATAAGAAGGCTTAAAACTAACACCGTAATAGTTACTATGTGTAATACCTAATCCTGCATCAACTTTTATTCCAGTTGATCCTCCATTACCCTCAAAATCTGGAGCCTCGAAACCTACAACTTGCACTCCTGCCTCTAAATTCACATTAACTGTAACATGCTTTTTTAGATTTTTTTCATAAGTAATTTCATCGCCTTTAAAGTCATCTGGGATACCCCTAACCTGTCTATTTATTTGTCCCACATTCAAATTCCACCCTAAACCTACCCAAGATGCTTCTTGATCCATTGTAACACCAGAATTGTAAGCAAGATTAAGTGGGTAACCACCAACATCCATAATAGGGATGTTATAATTAAAATCTCCTGAAGACAAATTAACCATATCACTAGTGCCAATTGGAGTAAATGAATTAAATTCTGGTTGAGATGGTCCGCTTGTTAATGCATATAAATTAGTAGGTTGAATGGTCGTTATTAGTAGTTGTATTGCTAAATAGCTTGCTAATATTTTTGAAAATTTACTGGTTCTAATATTTTTCATTCAGAAGGATTTTGTAATAGAGAATGTAATGATTAACTGTTTTTAGTTTTTTAAACCTTTTATAAAAGCTTCAATTTTTTCCAATCTACTTTCTAAAGTATTATTGTTTTCTTTTTGAAGATCTAACTCTTTTTGTTGCTCTATAGCATATAATGTAAGCTCCTCTATTTTTTGTAATAATTTTAAATTCATTTCTTTTAAATGTATTCCATCCTCTTGCATCTCCCTAGAAGAAGGCACATTTGGTAAGTGGTTATTAGCTTTAGCATATGACTCAATTTCTTGAAGTGTTAGCATTTTATAACTTGGGTTTAATTTAGACTTGCCGTTAAAATACTTCTCAAAAACATAATCTGGACCTGAAACACTTAAATCCACTTTTACCTCCTCCGTATGTATTTTTCCTTTAATCGTAAGTTTTTCGTCGGGAGCTATTGTTCCTATACCAACATTACCCGTTTCGTTATTAATGGTTAATCTTTGAGTTCCATTTGTTTTCAATGATAAATCGCTTGAAGAATACGAGCTAAATCCACCTGTTATAGTGTAGGCATCTTTATTAAAAATAAATTTAGCTCTATCCGTATATATATGGGCCCATGATCCATTTTGAGCTCCCACATCTATATATCCTGAAGATGTTTTAATTCTTAAAGCACCACCTAAAGCATTTCCTCTGATATTCCCCATAATATGTAATGATTCGGCTGGGCTTTCTGTTCCAATACCTAAAGAACCATTTACATTAACAATATCCTTATTAAAATCACCCCAAATTAAAGGTTTGCTTGAATTGGAGTTTTCAATATATAATGTACTGGATCTTTCTTTACCGTAACCAGCCTGATAACCTATATAAACATTACCATTTCCTTTTTGATTTTCAAACCCCGTTTGATATCCCAAAAAAGTATTGCCTCGAGCTATATTATGGTATCCTGATTGATACCCTAATAAGACATTTTCAGAACCTTCATAACCTTTTGCTCCGGACTCAAAGCCTACAAACACATTTGAAGAACCTTCTGAATTTCCGCCCCCTGAAAAAGCCCCCACAAAGACACTTCCTTTATTAGCGTTAATTGCTCCAGACTTATAACCAAAAGCACTGTTTGTAGATCCTGAAATTCCAGCAGCATTTTCATAAAAAGACGTATTGTTTTCTTGGCCAATAATAAATACTGAAAACAGCAAAAAAGGTAATTGAATTAAAAATGATCTTTTCATAGTATTTAATTTAGATTTTTATTGGTGTTTCTCCAAAATTGAATTTTATAATTCCATTATCAAAAAGTTTATCCTGATATATCAATTTTATAGTCTGGTCGGGGTTAATATTATTAAAATACAAAAGTGCTCTTTTAAAAGGCGCTACTTTAAAATTTCGTTCGAAGTTTACTCCGGAACATAATATAGTGTCGTTGCTAGATGTTATTACAGTAAAATCATTTGCTATAGTAAATGCCATGTATTTTACTGCATCCTCATAACTTCTATTAGTATATTTTTCTTTTAATAAATCGTCTTGATTAGTGTGTTGAAATTCAATTTCTATAATGCGTTCTTTATTATTAGCTTTATAAATTGAATCCATCCTTTCCATATCTTTACCAATATTTTTTAAAAGATAATATTGTAAAGGAACTTGTGTAGCCGTATAATTTATATCACCTATAAACTGATTTATACGCTTAGTTTTCCATCCTTGCTGTTGAAGGTTGTAAGTTTTATACTCTTCAATTGTTTTTTTTTTATTAGAATTACAACTAATACATAAAAACAATACAGATAAAAAGAAAATTGTAGGGATTTTTGACAATGGTTAGTTGTTGGTTTGGTTTGGTTTGATTAATAAATCAAAACTAAACAAAATATTTTTAATGCGAGCGATATTACTTTATATATCCTTCATATTTTTGATTACAAAAAAATAAAACACTATCAGTCAGTATTATATCTTTTTTAGCGTACATTATATTTCCATTTTCTGCGCTTCCAAATAATATTTTTATTTTATTTTCTTCCGCATAAGCACTGGTATATAAATGTAATCTCTCCCAAATCTGTTGTGTTAGGGTATTTGTATAATTTTCCTGAATTTGATCTAATAATAGACTTCTCCTACTAAGTTCAATTTCTAAATCCTTTGCTTTATTCGATCTTTTATTTGCCAATTTTTGATATATAGAATAAATACTATCCATAGGCTTCTTAATAGCCTGTATTTTTTTTTCTTCAATAGACTTAATATCGTTTGTCATATTAAATTGATTAAACAACTTAACACGGTCTACATAAGCAAAATCATCTTGCTTTTCATTTTCTGGCTTCAAATAAATAACTAGTCCGCAAATTATTATACCCGATATCAATATTGTATTGATAAAAACTAATAGCTTTATTTTATTCATTATTTTCTTGCAATTGTTTTACTACTATTATTAACGATTACTATTATTGAATCGCTATATGCTTTTTTAATTTTTAAATCACCTAACGTTTGGTTTTCTCTCTTCCTATAAAGCCTATTATTAATCTTTATAAGAGCCAATCTATCTTTAGAGTTATTTCCTTTTACAAAACCATAATATTCTATAATTGGCCATTTAAACTTTTTAACCGCAACGGAATTGAAAGCACTTGAATTACTTTTTTTAACTATTTTTACAGGGGTTATATAACTTCTACCTGTTTTAAATGGATTTCTATTTAACAACTCTAGTTTAAAAGTATCTTTAGAAACAGAAAAGTTTTCGTAAGGCTTTATGTTAACATTAGCTATTGGAGCCTCTAAAGCATTACTACTTTTATTAGAGCATTTTTTTAAAACACCAGCAGTAATTAACAACAAAAAACTCACTAATATTCCGTTAACAATTTTCTTTATCATTTATTGAATAACTAGAGTTCTTACTATACTAAAATCACTTTGGTTAAATGCTAAATCTACAGCTTTAACTCTCCAATAATACGTTCCTGTTGTTGTAAATTCGTACTGAGATGTATTATTGCTAGTTTGCTCAGTGTAAAGAATAGCATTAAAGTTAATATCTGTAGCAATCTCAAATGTGTTTGTAATCTCAGATTGTAATGTTCCTGTATCTGTTCCGTTTAACCAATTAAAAGTCACAGTTTCTGTTGAAGTGGTTTCTAATTCTGCAGGAGAAACTAAATTGGGTTGATTTGGGCTTTGTCTATCGATATATAAAGAACGTTCACTATAATCTGTTTGAGACATAGCATTAACGCCTCTTATCTTCCATATATACTCGGCATCATCTGTAAAATAAGATGCTGCTACACTTACACCATTATCAGTAATATTTGATAGTTGAAAAACAGTTTCTAGACCTGTTGTGTTTTTTAATAGGTCTATATCATAACTTGTTGCCGCTTCAAGTTCGTCCCAAGTAAACACAAAATCGTTTGAATTTGAATATAGATTCTGAGATGGTGTCTGCAACACAACTGTTTGGTTATCCAAGTTTTGAGAGGTTTCTAAACTAAAATTTGCTGGAAATGTGTAGTCCGTTTGGTAAGAAAAATTCTCTGCTTTTATACGCCATTGATAACTACCAGAATTCATTACATAAGAAAAATTTGAAGTAGAAACTAAAGAGTCCAAAATAATATTCTGAGACAATTCTGAAATTTGGATTCTATAACTATCTGCTCCATTTAAAGGTTGCCAAGTAAAATTAACGGTATTACCAATAAGAGTTATATTATTAATTGGAGAAGTAATCTGTACTAAATCATCACTAATATCTTCTTCTAAGATATCATCACATGAAATTGTAAACAATAGTACTAGTATTATTAAAATGTTATTTATTCTTTGCATAATTTTGTAGTATTAGTTTTAGATATAGCTTTTCTAAATTTAGTTTATAATCTCTTTTTATATATATATTTGCATTTGCAATTCTAGATTCCTCAAATTTTTTCTCAATATTATACATCGCATTAATTAAACCTTCATAAGTACCCTCTAATACAACTTGGTTTGTGTATATATCAAATTGACTATCCTTAAATACGTGAACATCTTCCATAGAAATAATATTTACCTTATCCTTTGCTATAAAACTCAATAGTTTTTTTTGTACTTGCTCTGGATTATTTGAGCCGCTACCTATAGCATTATCAATTGCATCTAACTGACTATTTAAATAAAATAATTCTTGATTAACGTTATTTGTAGATGCTAATTTACTCTCTACAGTTTTCAATTCTTTTTGCGTCTCTATAGCATGCTTAAATGTCTTTTTATAACACGCAAAAAACAGCAAAACAAATATTAAAACTGTTGCAAAAAACTTTTGTTTGTACGTAAACTCTCTAAACATTAAATGCTAATCGTTAATTTAAAAGTATTAGTTGATTTACTTATTTGATTATAAGATATATCTATTTCCCTAGTCCAATTGAGTGCTTGAAGTTTCATAATCCAATTATTAAACACTTTATCATTATTAGTTTCACCCTCAATAATAATAGTGTTTTCAGTAAGATTTACTTTTTCATTTTTTCTTACTTTTTTTACTAAGGGTAAAAAATTAATACTACTCAACTTCATATCTTCGGGAACTGAATTCCCAACTTCTACCATGTACTTTGTAATGTAATTCTTATTGAATATTCCATTAGAATTAATAATAACTTCTTTTAAAAGAAGTTCTTCCTTTAATAGTTTCAACTCGATTAACTTTTGCGATGAAAATAAATACTGTGATTGTTTTTCTGATAGTTTCCGTAAGTTGCTTTCTAAAGAAAAATGACTTAAAAGTATTCCAAAAACTAATAACAAAACAGATACCACAACTGTTTTTTTTATTCTCCCTTTATAAATAAAATCTTCGCGGTTTTGCTTGGTAAAATCGTTCTCAAATGAAATAGTATCACTTGGATATTTATACCCGAAAAAAGAAGCCAATACTGGCAACTCTTTTTGATTAAATTTTTCGTGACTTATAGTAAATTCAATATCTTTTTGCTCTTCAACAAACTTAGTAAATTTAGCATTTTCTATCTGTATACTATACTTATTTGAAGATAAACTAGAACTGTTCGGTATTATAGGCAGCAAATTATATAATACAAAAGGTCCAAAAGCAACAGCTATAACAGCACGGTTTAAATCATTAACCTGCTTAACAATTAAGTCAATAAAAATTTTGCGTGCTATCGAAACAAAAACGATGTTATCTTGAAAATATTCATAAAAATAAAAATCATCAAGATTTGCGTTAAAAAGTAGACTTTTTTTATATCCAACTTGGTTATTTGTTTTTTTACTGATTACTTCCTCTCCTTCAACATGAAGTATTACTGGATAATCTTTGTTTAGTAACACCTTTATATTTAAATCAAAATTGTCAACAAAATGGCGATCTTCGATTATAAGTTCATCATTTTTGAAATTAACAATCAATACCGTACATTGGTTGTTATCATTTAAAGAATTTATACCCAATAAATAATAACGTTTATTAACCTGTAATATGTCTTTATATTTAGATACCATTAATACATAACCGTAGGTTTAATAAAAATATGAAGCTTTGATTTTTCCTTAGATTTAACTCTACTACTAAAAAACCATTTAATGACAGGTATTCTTGACAAAAAAGGTGTTCCTGTGCCTGAATTTTCATTTTCCAACTCTTCTAACCCCCCTAACAAAACCATCTCATTATTTTTAACCCTTACCATAGATTCAAATTGCTGTGTTGCTTTTCCTGGAGGTGCATTTTCACCTGCTCGCCCTAAAAAAGAATTTTTTTCAACTGAAATATTTAATGTCACATTCTCATCTTTTGACACAAACGGAGTGATATTAATACTTAAATTTGCTTCCGTGGGCTTCCAAGAACCACTTTGCAAGATTCCATCTGTAACACCTCTTGTTATTAACTGGTTACTTTGTTCGAAATAATAATCTGTTTGACCAATTGAAGAATTAGCAGTATGCCCATTAAGTGTCACTAATTTTGGAGTAGATGATAACTTAATTAAAGAATTGTTTTCTAAAGCTCTTAAGTTTAAATAAAAGTTTTTTGTTACTTTACCCAATTTTACAATTCCCAACCCATTAAAGGCGTCAATTAAGCTATTTACTGAACTAGAGTTCATTGCAACATCTGTAGTAGGAAATAACACCCCTGAAGTGGTTCTATCTTCACTATTAATTCCCGTTTGCAAACCTGTCTGTATTTCATATGATTTTTGATATTGAACAAATATTACCTCTATTTGAACTACGGGCACAACAAGATCTATTTGATAAATATAATCCCTAAACTCTTCTATATAACTTTTAGAACCAGATACAACAAAACCATTAAGCTCTACAAACTCTTTCACTTCTAAATTCTCTTTTACCCATTTAGGTAATGAAGCTTCAACAGACTCTATAGAACGATTTTCTAGTTGCACCAATTCTGTTGTCCTTAAACCTTCAGTAGTGTGTTCCCCAAGAAAGTATAGATCATCTACTTGCTTATAAGTATATTTCTCTCCTTTAAATAGATGTTGTAGTAAATTATCAAAAGTAATAGCATTAGCAACTAAAGTTGTATTCACTCCTTCAGGAGTGTCATACATCAAGAAATTTACGTTTAATTTTTCGGCTGCTTCATTTATTAAATCGTTTGCATCTGCTTCAAATGCTTTTATACTTAAATAACCTTGAGCATCCACACTCATTTCATAACTACCAGCTTCTCCTTTATTTTCTCTATTTGAGTTATTTCTACTCCTATTTGTTCTTGAATTTGTTCTTGAATTTGTCTTTATTACCTCTTTAGGTCTTGAATCTTTTTCAAAATAAAAATTATCATCCTCATCTTCCGTAACAAGTAAACCGTTAGACTTAGCCATCATATCAAGAACTTGCCTATAGGGTCTATTTAATATATAAGCAGATACTTTTTCGTTTTTAATATTAGGTGAAAGAATTATATTTTTACCAGAAACATCTGCTATTGCTTGTGCAACACTTGGTAGAGAGTCGTTTTTTAATTTAATAGACAGAAACTTGTTAAGTCGATTAAAACTTACATCTATTGTTTTAACGAGTTTAGGAGGTGCTATTTTTTTCACTTCTTCTTTTGCCGCAAAAACAATTATATTATTAATTATATCTGCCTGCAAGTCATATTTTTTAATTAAAAACAGAAAAACATCTTTAACGTTCACATCAAAAAAATTACTTGTCACAAGCTGGTTAAGTTCTCCATCGGCACTTACATTTAACTTATGCTCTTCCGCAATAGTAGTAAGAAAATCGTAAAGCGTCAAGCCTGACAAATCTATTCGAACAACATCATTCAAACCCTTGCTTTTTAAGGATAGAGAATCGAGACGAACTTCAAAAGGAACCTGAGAATACCCTAAAGTTACTACAAGTAATAATAATATTACTATTTTCTGTTTTTTATACATTTATTATGTGTTAATCAGCATTGGGTAAATTTCATCTAAAGAAGTTTCTCCTTTAATTAACAAAGCAAATGCTTTGTCTGATAATGTTTTATTTTCAATAAAATTTGAAGATTCTAATGTATTACTTTTTATTGCTTCTGAGACAGCTTTTGTTATTGGTAGAATTTCATAAATAGCTCTTCTGCCTTTATATCCTGTATGATAACATTGATCACAACCCACTGGAAGATAATGTTTTTTTATTTCAATAGGAGCTCTATATGATTGTGGTAAATCTTCAGATTTAAAAACAACCTGATTTTTACAATTTTCACATAATGTTCTTACCAATCGTTGAGCTACAGAAATATTTATAGTTTCTGCAATTAAAAATGATGGAACTCCCATATCTATTAATCTTGAAATAGTACCAATTGCCGAATTTGTGTGTATTGTAGATAGAACTAGATGACCAGTTAACGATGCTCTAATTGCCATTTGCGCTGTTTCTCCATCTCTAATTTCTCCAAGCATAATAATATCTGGATCTTGTCTTAAAAAGGAACGTAGTGCCGAAGCAAAAGTAAGTCCAATATTTTCTTTAAGTTGCACCTGGTTTATTCCTTTAAGAGTATATTCTATTGGGTCTTCTACAGTTACTATATTCCTTTTTATATCATTTAAAAACTTAAGCGTTCCATAAAGCGTAGTCGTTTTCCCTGATCCTGTTGGACCACTAATTAAAATAATGCCATTTGTTTTTTTTACAGCATCTAAATACAATTCTACTTCATCTACTTCTAAGCCTAATTGGTTAATATCTAGATGAGATGCATCTCGACTTAATATTCTCATAACTACTTTCTCTCCATGATGCGTTGGCAAAATAGATACCCTAACATCAAAACTATCGTACTCTATTCTACCATCTTGTGGTAAACGTTTTTCTGTTATATCAAGATTTGATTTAATCTTAATTTGATTTATTAACTCTAAATAATTCTCTTTTTTAATGTGATTTTTCTCTATCAACTGTCCGTCTATTCTCAACCTTACACGAACATCTTCCTCATATATTTCAATATGAATATCACTCGCTTGAATTGATTTAGCTTCTAAAATCAGAACTTCCAAAAAATCATTCCCGTATGTGGTTACTTTAGGTTTATCATCTTGTTTTCGATAATATATAGATAAAGCTTTATTTATCGTATCAGTATGTACTGGCTCTAAAATAATATTTTTATTAAAAATAAACTTGATTTCCCTTTTTATGGATTCAAACTCATTTTTCTTAGATTCATTAATATAGAATACAATAGTCTCATTACTTACAGACTTTGGGACGATACAAAAATGATGCGCTACATCACTAGTAATAATCTGCTGTAATTGTATAGTTAATTTTATATGTTGGTTTCTAATTGTGTTCATTAGTAAGTTTGGATTATTTTAAAAACATCCCGAATAATTAAAAAAGCCATTAAAAAAATAGACAAATACCCTGCTAATGGTATTGTACTGGTTTTTTTTATTGCATTAACAATACTATAAAATAATAAGGTCAGCAATAAACTTACAACAAAAAAAACAATAAATGGCTTTAGTGTAAATAATGGTGTTATGGCTAAAAAAAACAATATATCTCCTAATCCTATAGATTCGTCAATAGGATTTATAAATTTCTTGTTCTTTATTGAAAAATACAAACTCAAACCTATAATATTTACAGCTATAAAACCTATATTATAAATCGTATCTTTAAATGAAAGCTCTTCAAATATGTAATTAATCATTACACTAAGGAACAACAAAAGAATGGGAAGTAACACATGAATTTGTCTCATTTTAAAGTCTTGAAAAACTACTAAAATGAGTAAAATTATTATGGATAATATTATGATAAAGTTCAAAATTAGTCTTTAACAATTTCAGTTAACTTTCTATTTTGATCTATATGCCAAGTATTATAATCCCCATCACTATCGAAATCCTGAAGAGCAGTAGCTGTAGCTTTGAAAGTATTTATTGAGGCTTCTATTATTTCAATTTTATAAACTGCTTGACCTCCTTTATCGATTGTTAATACAGGCTCAAATCCAATATCATCAAAACTTGAAGAATACTTTGAATATCTATAAAAATGATTTTTTTCTAAGGCATGGACCATACTCAACATATTTTGAGCCTCTATTGATTTAGCGCTTGTAACAACAGAAGTTTGATTTGGAACAGCTAAATATATAATAATTCCTATTATACAAAGAACTACTAATATCTCCTGTAAAGTATAAGCTTTTAAATAATTCTTATTATTATTTGAAACTTGCATTTATATGATTTTAGAATGATTGTGATTATAACAAATATATAACTAATGATGTAAAAAGTTCTTAATTCTGAATAACTTTACTTAACTCAAATATAGGAGAATATAAAGCAACCATAATGAACCCTACTATAGCTCCAATTACCACTATCATTACAGGTTCTAAAATAGTACCTATAAGTTTTGTAGAATGTTCTATATCTTCATTATATTGATTAGATAACCCATCATACATTTTATCTAACTCGTTAATACCTTCTCCAATTGTAGTTAAAGAAACGATTTTTGCATTAAAAAAAGAATGTTTTTTAAGACTACTTGCAAATGTTTCTCCTTTTAGGATATCTGCTTTAGATCTTAAAATTGCTTTTTTTAGAGGGTATAAAGAAATCATTTTTGCCGTAAGCTCTAAAGATTCTGTTAATGGTGTTTTTGCAGCCAACAACAAGCTTAAAGACTGACAAAATCTAGCCAAATAAATCTTTCTTATTAAATCTCCAAAAAAAGGAATACTTAATAATATTTTAGCTGAAGCATGTTTATATTTATTTTTATCTTTCCAAGCAAAATGTAAAATTACTAACAGTAATAATAACAGTAAAAAACCGTATAAAAAATAATTAAAATTATCTGATAATTTAATTACATATTGTGTGATTTTAGGCAACTCCTTACCAAACTGAAGAAAAACCGTTGAAAACATTGGGACAACATATTTTAACATAAAATACAATACTCCGAAAGTAAAGAATAACACCAAAGCGGGGTAAGCCATTACAGATACAACTTGTCGTTTCATTTTCTTTTTTCGAGAGAAAAATTTCTGCAACTCATCTAACACTTCTGGCAATCTTCTGGTCTCTTCTCCTATTTTTATACTGTAATACTCATAAGGTGAAAAATGAGGAATATCTTTTATTGTTTCAAATAAGGATTTACCTTTAACTACAGACTGATTAACATTACTAAATAATGTCTTTAAAAATTTTGACCTTTGTTGACTTGTTAATATTACAAGTGCTTGATTAAAATCTACTCCAGCTTTAATTAAGGTCGAAAATTCTCTATAGAAATCTTCCTTTTGTTTGTCTGAAAATCGATTAAATGAAATATCTGATACCCCCCCCCTTGTCTTCTTATCAGTTTTTTTAGCATCCTTTCTATACACACTAGGGTCAATTTTCATAAAAAAATTTTCTATTTAATGTTTTTGAGAGAGAGCTCTCTAAAACATAATTCGCGTTAATATTACTTTTTAAAAAAATTATCTTTAAACTTAGCAAGCTTATTCTTTTTTTTTGAATTTGTAAACTTTGCTTTTCAACGCCTATCTTAAATGTATCTATACTAACATTTGTATTTCTTACAATTCCTTTCGTTAAAAAATGATATTCTATAATTGTATCATCATAATTATACAATATCAAATTTGGTTCATTATATATAAAATCTATAGCTTTATTTACATCTCTCAATAAAGACATATTCATTAAGTTATATTGGAGCTCTTTTCCGTTTTCTTTTACTAATGAATTTAATTGATTAGATATGGTAGCAAACAAAGAATAACTAATTACAACTATAATACTTGATAATATTATTGTAATTAATGCTTCCATTAAAGT
Source organism: Olleya sp. HaHaR_3_96 (assembly GCF_019278545.1). Taxonomy (NCBI): domain Bacteria; kingdom Pseudomonadati; phylum Bacteroidota; class Flavobacteriia; order Flavobacteriales; family Flavobacteriaceae; genus Olleya; species Olleya sp. HaHaR_3_96. The sequence goes on along the minus strand of NZ_CP058987.1, from coordinate 2,434,063 downwards.
ATAAGCTTTCAGCCTAGAACTAATTCTCATAATAAACAATTATATCGCTTAAAGCCTGTACTCTGTTATTTATTTTTATCTTCCAGTTTAACATAACAATATTTTCTTCCTTTATAACAACCACCTCTTTTTCTATAGTAAAACCTGCAAAAACAAAACTATCGTTCTCATAATCTTTGTCCTCTATAACTTGGCACTTCAATTCTTTAACAGCATGCAACGCATTATAATAATTCACGGATTTACTTTGTTTTATAATGTTTACATAAATGATTAAAGAAACTAGAACACAAATAGATATAATACTAATTGCAATTACTGATTCTAATATCGATGAGGCTTGGAGCCCTTTAAAACGTTTTAATAATTTCATAATTTGTTTCATTATCAAACAATGGTAATCCTAAAAAATCTTCTGGTAAATCTTCTCTATTTATTATCCCATTGAGAATTACATTCTCGTAACTTGATGACTTCGTTTTCAAAAATAATTTATCAGTATATAATGCTCCTATAATTTCTCCATTAAATTGTGTTTTTCCATTACAAAAAACAACTCCAATTATCTTTGCTCCTTCTTCAATAATCAAGGATCTCTTCAAGGAACCGTTATAGGTCTCTCCAGTAATAACAATTCCTCCTGCAATTTTTGAATTTTTATTGACATTAACTTTCACAGAATCTGTATCATTTTTCAAATAAATACTAGATGGATAACTTAAAAAAACATCTTCCCCTATAACAACCTCTTTCTCTGCTATTATTTGTACGCTACCTCTAAACCCCTTTTCTACAATAACTTTTGGAGCAACTATAAGTACATCTTCTAGACTACTTTTTCTTGTTAATGTTATAATGGTTTCAGATTTTAGTATTATATTTCCTTTTAACGAAATACCCTCCAATTCTTTTAATTCATTATAATTGATTATTAATGTGGTATTTTCAAAATCATTAATTATTGTTTCCTCAAAATTAAAAACTTCACTAGGAATATGTGATTCTCCATAGTAATTGAATTCTATACTTTTTATTTTAGGCAGAACATCATCAGACTTCAATTGAGCCCCCGTTAATTTAATTTCATTACTATTTTGATTACTTATATAAATTTGTTCAATTTCACCATTTGGAATCTTTATCATTCCTGAAATATTTATTCTTCCTGAAACTTTAACGGGCTTATCATAATTAGTAACATAGAGAGCTAATGCTTCTTTTTTTTTACTTCTTTTTCCAATTAGAGCCGTTTTACTTACCGTATCAGTTTTAAAAACACTTTTACAAGTTAATACTTTATAAAATCCCCAATTTTTAATTTCTGCATAAGATTCAATGCCATCGTCAAAAATATCAAAACCCTTATCCTCTTCTATTTTAGAAGTATTATTGAGAAAAAAAGTAAAAGCTGAATTGTTTCTATGCACAAGTTGGTTTTGCATCTCTAATTTAGAATTTAGCAAATTATTATAATGATGAATAAGAACTAAGCATCCACAAAAAATAGATATAATTAAACAAATAAATATCGCGTTTGTTAAAGAAGAAGCTTTATGCTTAAATGCTATTTTCATTATAATATTAAGAGATTTATTAACAATATTTTTTTTATCTTTTTTTATCTTTTTTTATCTTTTTTTCTAAAGAGTTTTTTTAACCAAGTATCGTTTTTATCACTCCTCTTTTCTCTTACATTTTTATTACCTTCTTTTTTTAAAAGCCTCTTACTTAAAGACTTAACATACACTTCCCCTTTCTTATATAAAATAGTATCCTTCTCTTTACTAATCCACACACCAGATTTCATGTTATTTTTATAATTACCCTGGACTTCAATATTTCCTAAAGAATCATAAGCTATATATCGACCTTGCTTATCTCCTTTATTCCATTGAATAACTTCTTTTAAACTCCCATTTAAATACCATTTTTTCCAAAAATTATCTTTCAAACCCATATTAAAATCTCCTTTTTCTATAAGTTGATTTCGTTTGAATAATTTTTTATATGATTTATGTAAAACAAGTCCCCCAACATCAGATTGCGTTTTATGTATTTCTCCTGATTTAAACCAAAAATAAGTTTTATTAGCTTTTGGAGAAATGGTATTGTCGAAAGAAACAAAACACTCAATATTATAATTACCATCTCGAATAATTCTTTTTTGAATATTATCATCAGATAAACTCAAAGGAAATATAAATAATATAAAACCTAAATAAGTTAAGTGTACAGTTTTAAACATTGAAGCGTATATTTTTAACAAATATAGTTATTTAACAATATATGGTTTTAATTGTATTTAATTTAAAAATTGTTAGTTATAAACTAACTTTATACTAAACTAATAAACGTAACATTTAACAAATCATTATTAACCAAACGTTGCGTTTATCATTTGAATTTAGGATTACTTTATAGAACATAAAAGTTTAAGTGTACATGCTTACGTGTATATGAGTAGCCATATACAAATGATAATTAGTGCCTACGCTAATTTAAAATTAACCACAGGAATTCAAATCCTTTACGCTAAGCAAAAAGCCTTACATGTTCATGCAAGGCTTTTTTATTTATAATACCAACTATTATTATCACACTGTTGTACTATCCAATGGGACATTACATCAGCCCACCAAAAAAGACGTGACAGCCTATAAAGCCCATAACAGATAAAATAATCCCCACTAAAAACACATTAAAGGATTTACGCAAGAGTTTAAATTTTCTGTCAATCGTTTTCCCTAGATAAAAGGTGTCTTTTGCAATGGTTTTATACAATTCATCCCCTTGATTCATTAACTCCGTAATACTATCCACATATTCTGTTTCCTCCATATCTTGAAAATTACCATAAAACATAAGATTCCGTGCACCTTTATCGCCATGTACTAGTTCTGGACGTGTTGCAAATATTGCGTATGTTATAGAGATCAAATTGGTCATCAAAATCATTACCACAGGAAAAATAAGGTGTGGATCTGCTTCTAACTGACTCATAACGGTCCCAATGATTAATGACAATATTAATGCATTGATTGAAATAAGAATGTTAGATTTTCTATCTATCATCGTATTTAAAGTATACTGATTTTTGGATAATAAACGAAACAACGTTTCGACACCACGCTCCGACCTTGGTTCTATTTTTGCTAGTTTTTTCTTTAAAGATTTAAGGGTATCCTTATCGATCTTTAACTCGTCCATTAAATAGTTGTCTTCTGCTTTTTCTGCTTTTTTACTGCTCATATTATTCCTTTACAAATACAATTTACAATACTATACCTCTTATCCTGATGACACATCATTACACTATTCACTTTATAGAATAGTAATTAAATAAGGTTATTTACACTACTATTTACGGTGTATAAACCACACGGCAACAATACCAAATAAAATATGTCCCATAACTAAGCCCATTAATACTAAAGCCATATTACCCGAAGGCGTAGGCATTGCATCAAACATCTTACCCATAATTGTCATACTTACTTTTGCCATAACAGCTGCTATGACACCAAAAACAACACCTTTTAGTATAACAGAATTAATCTTTACAAACCAACCACTAACAACATACGTATAAATTAAGGCAAACGAAATCCCTATCATAAAATGCATCATCCATCCAACAATTACGGGAGCTCCTAAAGTTGTCGCTAGCATATGTGGCGGTTCCATTTTTGGCATTCCTAATGTTCCAGAGATCACCATTAGTACTGTCATGGCAATCGTTGCTATAATTCCGGCTACAATACTTTTTAAAAATTTATTATTCATCTTATTTGTTTATTTTTTTTGTAATTGGCTAATAGCTTCCTTGAAAAAAGAAACACCTTCAGCTTCTGTTGTTTCTGCTAATTCTAAAATAGCACCAGTAAACCCGTCCGATTTCCACTCGCCTATCTCTAATTTTGGTAAATCAGAAGTAGCTATTGCTTTCCCATTTTTATACCCAGAAATATAAAAATAGAATGTCTTTGAGACACTGTCAGGAATCGCTAAGCCCAATCCAATGGTGATATCACTATCTGGAAACGCTGTATAAATACCTGTATCAAAATGATGCGGCCAAACTCTACATGGCGTATTTAAGTGGTATGTCTCTTTTATTTTTTCAATGACTTCCTCCGCCAATACACGTTGTGCTGTCAAAGTTTTAAGTCTATCAACATCAGATAACTTAAAAGTGTAAGTCGCGTCTATAGTATAAGGTAAGTCATAGTGAAACTTATAGCTATACAATTTATTAAGATTACTTTTTGCAGTGTTTGAAAGCCATTGTAAAATTGTACTGTGCGTCGCGCCATCCAAATTAAAACTTGTCGTCCCTGCTTTAGAGGTCCATACTAGAGCAAAATTTTTGTAATCTAAACCCAATACGTCTTCGTTTTCAGAAAGTGCGTGCGTATATAAACAGTGGTCTGTTATACTAAATCCTAAATTTGTGTGACTATCGTCGTCTTTCTTTTCAAGAAAACTAATTCCTGCTGCAGCTAAATATTGTGCTGCTAAATGCATTTGTTTTTCCATAATATGTTATTGTATTCCTGCGTAATTAATTCCTGTTAGTTTGTGCATGTCATAATCAAAGGTTGATAGATCTTCTTGATTAAATTTAGTCACGTCATCATAACCACAAGCTCTTGCGATGACTTTAATTAAATCATTGGTCGCATCAAAATAGTTATATAATTGTTTAGCCGAAGACTCCATAATCAAGCGACTACGCAACGATTCTTTTTGAGTTGCGATACCTACGGGACAATTATTTGTACCACAAGCACGCATCCCTAAACAACCAATAGCTTGTAATGCCGAATTAGAGACCGCAATTGCATCGGCACCCAGCATCATTGCTTTTGCAAAATCTTCTGCCACACGCAAGCCTCCTGTAGCCACCAAAGTAACCTCCGTAGCGCCTACACGATCTAAATATTTTCTAGCTCTAGCTATTGCGGGTATGGTTGGTACATTTATATGATCTCTTAATATGGTTGGTGCAGAACCCGTACCACCACCACGACCGTCAAGAATAATATAATCCACACCCACATCTAATGCAAACTGGATGTCTTTTTCAATATGACTCGCAGCAATTTTAAACCCTATAGGAATCCCTCCTGTACGTTGACGTACTTTATCTGCAAACGTTTTAAAATCCTGAACACTATGAAAATTAGGATTTGCAGCAGGTGAAATGGCAGTCTCTCCTTCTTTTACGCCTCTAACCTCAGCAATTTCTTTACTAACCTTACTTCCTGGTAAATGCCCTCCTGTTCCTGTTTTAGCTCCTTGACCTCCTTTAAAATGAAAGGCTTGTACATGATCTAATTTATCCCATGAAAACCCAAATTGAGCTGAAGCCAACTCGTAAAAATATTTACTATTATTAGCTTGTTCTTGTGGCAACATACCACCTTCTCCAGAACAAATTCCGGTTCCTGCTAACTCTGCGCCTTTTGATAATGCTATCTTAGCTTCTCGTGATAACGCTCCAAAACTCATATCACTTACAAATAAAGGAATCTCTAAATGCAAAGGTTTTTTGGCTTTTGGACCAATAGTAACCTTAGTCGCTACTGTGTCCTCATCTAACAATGGTCTTGTGGCTAATTGCGCTGGCAAAAACTGAATATCATTCCATTTTGGCAAAGTATTTCTATCCACACCCATGGATGCCGAAAATCCATGATGCCCGATGTTTTTTAAGCCATTTTGTGCCAATTCTTTAATATAACCGGTGTATGGCTCAGTCTCTTCTGGATGTGTATCCGCATAAGCACCCAAATAAGCATCACGATTAAAAGGTTGTGGGTTATTAACTAAATAGGCGTCTATTTCGAAGGCATCGACATATAAGTCATCGCCATCTATTTTGGTTGAGAATTTATGCAACACTTCTTTATTATTATATTCCGAAACTCCAGAATCTACGCGATAATCCCATCCGTGAACCCCACAAATTAGGTTATGACCATCAATATGTCCATCAGACATTAATGCCCCACGGTGTAAACAACGTCCATAAAGGACTGAAATAGCATCATCAAATTTAACGATTACCAAATCTAACCCATTAACTAAGGCATGTTCTGGTTCCTTATTTTTTAATTCACTGACTTTAAATACTTGGATTGGTTTTTTCATAGTGTTAGTTTTAAATTAAAATGCTAGACTTAGTAATATATTTAATCGTCCACCTTCGTCCGAACTAAAATAGCCGAAGTTAGCGGTTGTAAATCCTGCGATGTTAAAAAACACACCACCACCTGGTGACGTATGCCATTCATTAGAGTTATCATTTTCTACCCAGACACGTCCATAGTCAAACCCACCATAAAGCCCATAAGAAACTGGTATAAAAGCATTACGTATTTTACCTAAAGATAGTCTTATATCCGAATTATGGTAAAAGGCGCTTTTACCACTAAAACGTTCCTGTCTAAACCCTCTTAACCCATCACCATCTCCAATAGACGCTGCTTGGTGAAACTCGAACTGGTCACTTAAATTAAAATGTGCCTTCAATTTTGTCGCGTATACTAAAATTCCACGTTGGTCAATTTTTTTTGTCAATCTAAGTTCTGGTATGATGTATGAAAAACCTCTGTCTTCATCAAAATTAGCTTTATACCCTGCAGTTACTTTAAATCCTATGCCTAGTTTAGGCATTGCAGGGTTATCAAAATTCTTATACTCGTAAGAGGATTCTATTCCAAAAAAATCTTGACCTTCAAACACGTTAGGATTAACACCACTCACGGCTATAAATCTTTCTGGTGTTTTTTCTGCTTCAATCCCCTCATAACTCACTCCTAATTTTACAACACTTCCATAATAGCCTCTATAAATTAATGATGGTGCTAATGCTAAGGTTTGTAATCGTACTCTATTAAAATTTAAATCTAAGTCATCGTCAAAATTTGGTGTTTCATTTCCAAATCCGAAAAAATTATTCGTATAATTTGAAGATGAATAGCCGCCTTCAATCCCAAGATTAATTTTATCAAAGATATTAGCAAATTCTCCTGAATAATCCACATCAATACCTGAGGTATTAGTAACATAAGCCACACTTAAACTATGTTTAGCTGTAAAAGGATTCCGATGTAATGAATTTTTTGTGTAGTTTAAAGTCGCACCAAATCTTAGTCCATCGTCGGTATTAGAGGCGATAATAGGCAGGATGTTTCTAACATCTCTACGGTTTTTCTTAAAATAGTACGTGTTTAAATCATAGTCATCAGAAAGCGTTTTAGAAACTGGAGTTTCAAACGTGTTTTGTTTTGATTTCTGATCAAATACACGAAGGTTCCGTTTGTTATTGATGCGGTACGTATCATTATTTTGTCCCCCAATCAATTTGATTTTAATGTACTTATTACTCTCTCCATTCACTTCAAAAATATCTTTGTCATCTAATCCATAAATCCATAATTCCTTAGTTATAGATTTATCATAATCGACATCTAAATACTTATCCGTTTTCTCCCCTTTTTTAATGCGGTAGATACTAACATTTGTGATGCCGTTTGGCTTACGTGTGATTACAAAATGGTCATCTTTATCAGTTCCTGTTATAATAACACCAGAGCGGAGGTATTCATATAGACTAACAGCATTCTCTTCAACTTTTGCTAACCGTTCTAATAAGGCCTTTTTTGTTCTTGCAACTTTGGTTTGATCTATTTCTTTAGGAAAATTACTAAAAGCGTTATCAATAACTTCAGTCGTTAAGTTTTCTTTTATAAAACGTGCTTCACGTAACCAGTCTTCTTGTGTATGTTTAGTCAATACAGCAAAGTCAACATCATCTCCCGCATCATTAAACCAGCGTGTCGAATTATAGGTTCCGTTATAACGTTGCATAAAACGCATTGGCGGACTTAAAGCCGTTAAAGCCCCCAGCATAAAACCATCAAAATCAGCATACGCTTGATCACGATCTCTAGGAATAGGCTCATACAAATCCGTACCATCTTCTTGTTCTTGAACTGCCCAACGCCATTGGTCTGCATGCCTGTCAAAATCACCAATAATATTATCGAATAAACGGGTTCTGATATATAAACTCTCGTTTATCGCTATTTTATCTTTTCTACGTAGCTTATCCAATAAGTCGGTCGTACTTTCTATGGTATTAGTACTTCCTAGACTAGCGACTGCTTTATGGCCATCAGTAATACGCTCTTCAATAAAATAAATTTTATCTCCAAAAGCTTCATTATAATTTTCTAAAGCTTTTTGTTTTGGGATGTAATACATTTTAGTATTAGCGTGGTAAATGTCTATGGCATCAGATAAATCACCAATAGTTAAACTTCCATAAGGGTTTGCGGTAGTCCAGTAATCTTGTAATAATTGAATAAAGTAAGTATCCTCAACATCTGGCTCTAAGTATTCTGTTTTAAACAGAAAATATTGAATAAAGCGCAACGCACTTTTTTTGGCTGAACGCATAGCAAATTCGCGTCCATCTTTTGTTTCCAAACGTAGTGAATTGGTTTGATGCCCTCCTCCTTTTCTAATAATAGACAAGCCACCATATAACGTATCTAAAAGTGTTGTTTTTATATGTATATCTGTTGCGTAATCTTCTCTAAAGTGCTCTCCCCAAAGCTTTTTATAAAAATCAGAACGATCTAACTCTTCTGGTTTATATATAGAAGCATCAACATATTGTGGTGTTTCTGTTTCGTTAAATTCTGGTAGTACGACCTCATCAATTGGTTTTATGATTTCGGACACAAATAAAGGCGATAAAAACGCATTAGATTCACCATAAAACGCCATCCACATCGCGCCATTTTTGTATGTTATTATTTTTGTAAATCCAGCTTCATTAAAGGCTCCTAAACTTTTTTTACCTTTTTTAGCCTCCTTAATTTCTCCACCTGCACCACTAATAATTATTGGCACTTTTTTATCTACAATAAACTGCATATTTTGTTCGTGACCAGAAAGAAAAACGACATTTGTAGATTGTTGTGCAATAGTTAATAAGCGTTGACTATACTCCTTATAATATTTATTATTTAAATTTTGAGGATCAATACCAAACGCGTAAGAATGTCCATATGTTCCATAAGTCGCAATAGGATGATAAACAGCTATCAAGACTGTTTTACCTTGACTTTTTATAATTTCATGTTCGACTTCAACATAAAATTCTGTTTTATTTTTGATATCACAATGGTCATTAATATTCGGAATGTTATCCCAGTCTTCCAAAGCCCATTGCGAATCTAAAATTAACAAATCTACATTGTCATTAATTTCAATTTTTTCTAGAGGACATCCTTTTTCTGGTTGAAAAATATTTTTATTATCAAAAAGGTCTTCCAAATACTCTTCTTGTGCTTTAAGCCCTTTTAAGCCCGATTTCCAATCTGAAAAACCCGGAATAAAATGCATGCGCTTTGAAAATGGTTGTAATACCTTTGCATAGCGCTTTAAATTATCTTTACTAGTATTTTGATCTAAAAACCCTTTATTAGAGACATTATTCCCCAATAGTAATAAGGTCGCATTTGTATCTTTTTCTAATGCTTTAGCAAGTGCGGTAACAATAGGATTACTTTGGTTAGTATTAGAAGTCGCTAAATTACCTGTAGCATAAAACGAGTGGGATATTGGTGTCGTGGGTAGCGATTTTTCGTCTTGCGCATAGGTAAAACCTACGATAAAAAGGGACAATAACGAATTAAATAATCTTTTGTTCATGTGTTAGTTATTTGGTTGTCTGACGTCATCATTTTTTAAATGATTAGTCTTTAATTATATATAAAAAAGCTAAAAATAGCTTTGTTTTAGTTTTACGTTTTTAAGATAGGATTAATTTATTTTGAAATGGTATTGGCATCATAAAAAATCATCCCTTCTTTCCGCATTATACTCATTACATTACTTACGGTTTGTCTTGATGTGTTTGTAAGGTTAGCAATATCTTTATGCGTTAATATGTTTTTTGCGACTCGCTTTCCGGTGTCATCTTTCTCACCAAATTCATTTAAATAATCGATAATAAAATCTTTTATTCTTGCAGAACTATCTTTATATAGTAAATCGTGTAATCGTCTTTCTAATTTTTTAATTCTTAATCCATAAATTTTAAGCACGCCATTTTTCAAGGATTTATGTTTTTCGATTAGGACTTCCATACGTTCCGATTCGATATAACAAATAATACAATCTTCTAAAGCATAAGCCACTTCTTGTTTTGCTGCTTCTTGATCGTATAGTACTAACTCTCCAAAAATATTGCCTCGTTTAACAACATCCTTGACTGTATCGTTAGCTGTATTTACAATTTTTACAGTTCCTTTTTTTAAAAAGAAAATACTTTTTGACGTTCTATTACTGGAAGAAATCGGAGCCCCTTTATCTATATTTTCCATCTCTAGAGTCTCACACATCTCCATCATTGCAGTCATCCCCAGTTTTTTAAAAAGATTAAAGCCTTCTAAAAACCAATATTTTGTTAATCCACTCATAGCTCAAAGCCTATACTTTTATTAAGTAAGTGTTAAAAATACTTCAAAAACGCGTTCAGAAATAGTCTTTTTTCTGTAGAAGTTACTTTGCACGACACTTTTTAAATGTTTTGTCTCTTGTTTAGACGCAGTAAAGTCTAAAACTAACACTTTTCTAATTTGATTTGAAACATTGGCCTATAGCTATCATGATAACAAAGTAACAATACACTCTCTTTATCAACACATTAACTGTTTCTAGGATCTTGTACTACTGAAAGTTTCCGACTCCAAACCACACTCATACTATAAAAACCGAATCTATCCGTTATTTTACCATAACACGCATAAACCCCTAGCCCATTAATGGGGAATTGATGGACCACATTTGTAAAGTGTACTGCATCAAAATAGGCTCCGTTTTTATCGACAAATGTACTTAGCCGCATCAATTTGCCTTGTGACGTTTTATTAAAACGTGTGGTCACTAGGTTTCCGTAAATAAGTATTGTTTTATTAACAAACAGATGCATTTGCGAGGCCAATACATCACCTTGCATGGGTTCGCTTACTAAATCAAAATAATCGCATAACGGGAATCCAATCAATTCCATTTCGTCATAAGCATTTTCAATCCAATTATTATCTAGTTTTGGTAAGGTGAATTGTTTATGCTCCGTTTTAAACAGTTTAGATTGTATGGTGTCTTTTCCTTTGGCATTCAATTTAAAAATAGCTTTCCAAAGTAATTCTACTTTAGGGATATTGGTAAATCTAAAGGCATTACTTCTAATTAAAATAGTGAGTTGTTCGATACTAATAACAATTCTATCAATAAAATCGTCTAAAGATTTAAACGGTCCATGTAACTGCCGTTCTGTTAATAGGCGTTTAATGGTGTAAGCCTCCAAGCTTTTCAAATACCCCAATCCTAAATAAATGGAGGTATCAATCAACCTGTTGGGATGATCACTAATATTTACACAAGGCAAGCAAATGGTTGCGCCCTGTTGCCTAGCTTCATGAAAATAATGTTCTGCACTATAAAAACCACCACCATTATTAAGTACAGCAGTCATAAACTCTAATGGAAAATAGCATTTTAAATACAAACTCTGATAACTTTCTACAGCATAAGACGCTGAATGTCCTTTCGCGAAAGCGTAACCAGCAAAGCTTTTAATTTGGTTCCAGACTTCAAAAATCAAGTCGTCAGCATATCCTTTTTTTCTACAATTAGCAATAAATTTTTCTTCGACAGCTTCAAACTCTTTTAAGGATCTATACTTACCGCTCATACCACGTCTAAGCACATCTGCTTCGCCTAAAGTTAAATCTGCAAACTGATTAGCCACCTTCAACACATCCTCTTGATAAACCATCACGCCATAGGTTTCCGGCATAATATTGTACAGTACGGGATGTGCCTCTTTTCGTTTTTCTGGCGTCCGATGGCGTTTAATAAACTCGTCTTTCATCCCCGACCCCGATACACCTGGTCTGATTATAGAACTTGCTGCTACTAAACCTAAATAGTCTTGCGTTTGTAATTGTTGCATTAGCCCGCGCATTGCAGGAGACTCTACATAATACGCGCCAATAGCACCTCCTGATTTTAATAGATTATTAATTTTTGGATCTGTTTTAAAAGCAGCTACATTTGTAATATCAATTGGTGGTAATTCGGGTCTGTTTTCTGCAATAATTTCTAGCGCTTCTTTAATTTTTGCTAAACCACGTTGTCCTAAAATATCAAATTTAAACACGCCAACATCTTCGGCAATAGTCATATCAAACTGCACTGTTGGATAGCCTTTTGGTGGTAAATCTGTTGCCGAATAACAATGTACGGGATGCTCTAAAATTAAGATTCCGGCGGAATGCACGCTTAAATGGTTTGGAAAGCCTTCAATTAACTTCCCATATTTTAAAACCAATTTTGAAATATCGTCTAAACTAGAAGCGGTGTAACTGTTTTTACTTAGTTTGTCAATGTCTTCTTTCGGTAAACCGAACACCTTACCTAACTCTCTAACAACCGCACGATATTTAAACGTGTTATAGGTTGCTAATAATGCGGTATGCTTAAATCTTCTGAAAATATAGGCAGTTACATCGTCCCTATCCTTCCAAGAAAAATCGATATCAAAATCTGGTGGAGACGCCCTAAAAGGGTTGATAAACCGCTCAAAATATAAATCTAACTCAATGGGATCTACATCTGTAATTCCAATAATATACGCCACAATACTATTGGCTCCACTACCACGTCCTACATGAAAATACCCTTTGCTTTTGGCATAGGATACAATGTCATGATTGATAAGAAAAAAGGATACAAAATCCATGGATTTAATGGTATCCAATTCCGTTTTTAAACGCGCATAAACTTTTGGTGTTGGATTAGCATACCGTTTTGGTAAACCGTCCTGACACAACTGTTCTAATACGATACAATCATTTTCAAACGAGTCTGTGTATAATTTCTGGTTCTGGGAGTCTCTTTTATCGTCAAAACCAAACTCAATTTCACATTGGTCTAGCAACGCTTTTGTATTGTTTAGAATAAAAGGAAATTCAGCTACAGCTATATTTAATTGCTCTAAAGACCACATTTTATCCAAAGGATTACATTCTTCCGTTTTTTCCAGTTTACTTAATAGCGTGTTATTATCTATAGCTCTTAATAACCGGTGGGCATTAAAATCCTTTTTATCTCTTACCGTTACAGGCTGCAATAAGACAATTTTATGCTGCTGTTGCTTTAAGGTCGAAAATCTAAGCTTCCGTAAATCGGCAATAGACACCCCAATAAACTCGTTATCAGCAAACGTTTTTTTATTTAGTTGTAAGACGTTTTCAAAAGGATAAATAATAAATGTATTGGCAAGTGGCGGTGCCACATCTGGTAATTGTAATTTTTGCTCAGAATGTTGCGACAAAAAGGCGTTTAAAGCTTTAAACCCTTGATTATTTTTGGCCAGACCTACAAAATGCTGTTGTGCGCCAGTCCTAAAATCAATACCAATTACAGGTTTAATATTGCGTTTTTTAGCATGACGGACAAAGCTTAAACACGCCGAGGTATTGTTAATATCCGTCAACGCCACAACCTGCATAGCATTAGCTTCTGCTAAATCTAATAGATCGGTTTCAGAAAATGTTCCAAAACGCAAAGAGTAATAGGTGTGACAGTTTAAATACATTATTGATTACGGTGTGCTAATAAAACAGGAGGTTCGCCATTAAACGGGTTATTAAATCTACCAATGGTTTTAGCGCCCATTGCAGAGGCTCTCATAATACTTAAATCGCCATACCGGTTTCTTATCGCGTCCATTGCATTGTACAGATTTAGCATCTCTTCGGTATCATCAAAAAGGTTAATTTGATAATTCCCCGTCACTATATCGCTAATTTTAACACCTACCAAACGGATTAATAATCGGCGTTGGTATAGTTTTTCAAACAGCTCTAATACTTTTGGGATAATCACATGGTCTGCACTAGAATAGGTGATTTTAACCTGTTTGGTGTACGTATTAAAATCCGAATACCTGATTTTGACACTTAATGTGCCGGCTAGTTTATTACCTTTTCTTAATTGAAAGGCTAAATTTTCTGCCATAGCAAAAATGGTGGTTCTAAGCTTAACCATATCGATGGTATCTTTTCCAAACGTGCGTTCTGTAGACAAGGATTTTCGTTCATAAAACGGGACCAATGGTGGATTATCAATACCGTGGGCACGCTTCCAAATGGTACGTCCATTCGCGCCAAGCGCACTTATCATCATTTCTAATGGCATTTGTTGGATGACGCTAATTTTATCAACCCCCAAACCTCTTAACACCTGATATGTTTTCTCGCCAACCGATGGTATTTTACGAATGGATAATGGGGCTAAAAAATCTTTTTCAAAGCCTGAATCTATCTGTAATTGGTTATTCGGTTTTGCTTCTCCCGTAGCGACTTTAGATACTATTTTGTTGGTTGATAATCCAAACGAAATTGGTAACCCCGTATTTTTAATAATGCTTTGACGTAACTCTGATGCGTATTTATAACACCCATAAAACTTATCCATGCCTGATAAATCAACATAAAACTCGTCCACACTCGCTTTTTCAAAAACAGGTGATTTTTCTTTAATAATTTCTGTTACTAAATGCGAATATTTGGTGTAAATGGACGCATCTCCTCTAATTACTGTGGCTTCCGGACATAAACGTCTTGCCACCTTCATGGACATACCAGAATGTACACCAAAGCCTCTAGTCTCATAACTACACGCAGCTACCACACCTCTATCTCCTGTCCCGCCAACTAGTAATGGTCTGTTTTGCAACCGACTATCTATTAGTCGCTCGCAAGAGACAAAAAACGTGTCTAAATCTAGATGTAAAATATTATTTTGCATGCTACAAAATTAGCTACATATTTAAGTAATTATTGCTTACATTTGTAGTATTATGAATTATATATCTAAAAACATAAAACACTTAAGAAGTCTCAAAAAGCTATCTCAAGAGGGTATTGCTGAAGAGTTGCAGGTAACTAGGTCACGTATTGGCTCTTACGAAGAGAACCGCTCTGCGCCTACTATCGACTTTTTAATTGCGTTTTCCGATTACTTTAAAATACCAATAGATATTTTATTGCGTAACGACTTGACTAAAGCCAAAGACTTCTCTTTTATCGAGCTGAACAACCAACGGGTGCTGTTTCCAATAACGGTTGATGATGATAACGAAAATTTAATCGAAGTCGTTCCTGTAAAAACCTCTGCTGGATATTTAGCAGGGTATGACGATCCGGAATATATCGAGCAATTACAGAAAATAAAACTACCTTTTTTACCCACCGGAAAACACCGGGCGTTTCCTATTAAAGGAGACTCGATGCTCCCCATGAAAGATGGCGCGTTTGTTATTGGACGTTTTGTAGAAGATAGAAGCGAAATTAAAAGTGGTCGCACCTACGTATTAGTCACTTTAAATGATGGTATGGTTTACAAGCGTGTGTATAATAACATTGCTTTAAACGACTCTTTATTGCTAGTATCGGACAATAAAGTATACAATGATTATAGTGTTCCTATTTCTGAAGTTTTAGAGATCTGGGAATTTACTTGCAGTATTAACACTCAAGAATATACCCAAGAAGAATTAAAAATAAGCAGTATTCTAGGCATGTTTAATGAGTTGGGTGTCGAGTTGAAAGCTTTAGAGAAATCGCTACGATGATATATACTATTATTGATGTTGAAACCAGTGGCGCTAAAAATAAGATCACTGAAATTTCAATTTTTAAATATGACGGCACACAGGTTATTGACGAGTTTACCTCGCTTGTTAATCCAGAAGTATACATCCCAGATTTTATTACGTCTTTAACAGGCATTGATAATGCTACAGTTGCGGATGCCCCTACTTTTGCCGAAGTCGCAGATGCTATTTTAGCGATAACTGAAGGCACAACCTTTGTTGCGCATAATCTTAACTTTGACTATAATGTTATTAGAAATGAATTTAAGGCTTTGGGTATTGAGTTCAATCGAAAAAAACTATGTACCGTTAGATTATCACGACAGTTGCTACCTGGTCATAAATCGTATAGCTTAGGAAAACTTTGCAAGGCGTTAGATATTACTATTGTAGACAGACACAGAGCTAGAGGTGACGCGGAAGCTACTGTTATTTTATTTGAAATACTACTTAATCAGGAAGCTGCAGAAACCGTTTTTACTGATTTCTTAAAAAAATCGTCTAAAGAAGCCACTTTACCCTCTCATTTACCGACTGCTGTTTTTAATAATTTACCTGATACCGCAGGAATCTATTATTTTAAAAACAAAAAAGGCGACATTATATATATTGGAAAAGCAAAAGCCATTAAAAAACGTGTTTTGAGTCATTTTTATAGCAAAGCACAAAAATCTCTAGACCTTTGTCGCAATACTGCTGATATCGATTTTGAGCAATCCGGAAGCGAGCTCATTGCCTTGCTTATGGAAGACGCAGCAATTAAGCAACATTATCCTGAATACAATGTTATTTCTAAACGCGCACCAAAAGCGTATGCTATATTTAGTTACGAAGATAGACAAGGCATAAAACATCTAGCGTATAATACCTTAAAAGCGACACCCAATAGTATCCAAATCTTTTCAAGTATTACCGAATGCCGACAGTATTTAGAAAAAATATGTGCTCAGTTTGAATTATGTCCAAAATTTTGTCATTTACAACATGGCGTTACACAATGTTCTCATTATAAAATAACGACTTGTAAAGGGATTTGCGCTAATGAAGAAACCGTAACCGCTTATAATCTACGAGTTACCTCAGCCATAACACAAACCATGGAAAACAAAAAAGACCTGGTTTTACAAAAGCAAGGCAGACATAACGCTGAAACCGCTTTTGTGCTAATTAAAGACAGCACGTATTTAGGTTATGGGTTTATTGATAACTCAGAACAAATTAACAGCCCAGACGATTTAGAACCGTTTTTGATTCCGCAAAAAGATAATTTAGATGTACAGAAAATATTGAGAACCGCATTACGAACGTAGTAAAATTATAGCGAAGCAAACGTTAGTTAGTATGTAGATGTAACCTGGCTTTATTTTTCAGTCATTGTGTCGTACGGGTCATTGCGAGGCACGAAGCAATCTGGCTCTCGTTCCTTTTATAAGACTGCTTCGTTCTTCGCAGTGATTGTCCTAATTAATAATCTCCTTATGGGCACCTATTCTAAAACAACAATTGTAAGCTACATTCTAAGAGCGTTAGCTACACTTTTAATTTATTGAAGCGAATAATTAACTGGTAATTATATTTTCAATTTTCTCTATTAACATTGGCAATCTATCTGCTACTATAAGTGGATGTATGTGACACGACACGATTTCTGTAAACGTATTACTCTTGTATATTTTAATTAATTCTTCTTTTATAAATTGTTTAATATCGGGATGATCTTCATTAATTTCTGCAACAATAGTTGTTCTATTATCTAATACGTAAATAATATCTTCAAAATCATGACTTGTTCTATAGTCCGTACCGCGATCTTTAAAGGCCTCAAACTTTGTAGCCAGAAAGCAAGGTGCAGACAAAATACTAATATCCTCTTCTTTAACTTTTGTGGTCCATAAATTTTGAAAACCCACTTTATACCATCGGTTAGCTGGTCCAATAGGACCGTCTTCTGCCGGCATTATATCAATAGAAATACCTTTATACAAATAACTACAAATAGCATGTCCTACTGGATCTGGACTAAAACCAAGTGCTGCTAATCGTTCTTGCATTTGGACCCAATCAGCATAGTTCAATAAATTAATAGTTAAATCTACATCTGCTGTTGGTCTTATCTCGTCTGCTGATGGATCGTCAGTATAAACACTTACAACAGCCCCACCAATAAACACCATTTGGTCTTTTAGTTCTTGAAGTGCTAATGCCACTTCTGCAACTGTAGCAATATTAATCACTCTATTTTCCATAGCTCACTTTATTTATTATTCAAGAGTAATAATCTTCTGTCTAAATCTGAATCATTTTCTAGTATTCTAATTTTTAATTCTTTAATAGCTATTTCTTTTTCTCTAGCTCTACCTACCCTTATTGCATCTACTAGAGCTAAAATCTCATGTAATACTTCATCTTTTTGTACTGCATCAATTACAGATGGATATAATGGTATTATAGCCTGGCCTCTTAAATTCCCTTTACCGGATGGCCAAACATAATGCTCTTCACTTACTATAGTATTGTTTAATGGCGCTGCAGAATGTGCTGTTGCAATACCACGTACAATAGCTCCTGGTTTTTGAGGAAACACATAAGCAATACCAAACTGTAAAAACTCTAATAATGCAAGACGCATAACTTTTTTACCTTTAGCATCTAATAACCCTGAATATTTTGACCTTGCTACAGATTCGCTAACTTCTGACTGGCTCATGCCTAAAGCTGCAGCTGTTTGTTGTTGATTCCAAGCATTATTTTGCATACTTATTATTTTTAGTAGCAAGACAATGTCTTGTGGTTTCATTACATTTTGTTGCGTTCTCATTACCTCTATTTTAAAATATTGCATATCGCGATATGCAATAGTACGTTAAAATATATTAATAATCAATACTTTAAACTTAAATATCGTGTATCGCGATTTGCGATATTTACTAAGAAACAAATGAAATTTGATATTATATATATCATTTTCTAATCAGATTATCTTAATAAAGATTACTAGTTATTATATTAGTTGAAAAAAATCTAAGGTTTATTGATAACTCAGAACACATTAACAATCCAGACAATTTAGAACCGTTTTTGATTCCACAAAAAGATAATTTAGATGTACAGAAAATATTGAGAACAGCATTGCAATCGTAGTAAAATTATAGCGAAGCAAACGTTAGTTAGTATGTAGATGTAACCTGGTTTCATTTTTTAGTCAGTGACCGTCCTAATTAATAATCTCCTTTTGGGTACCTATTCTAAAACAACGCTCCTCTCCTAGATATAATGGATTACCATGTTTTTCGGACCAAAACCCATCTAAAAGGTCTTGAGTAATGCATTTATATACCACAACGCCTTTATAAATAGCGTCGTCATCACCGATGTAATTAAAATTAATAACCAAAATATTGTCTTTAAAGAAGCCTGTTCCTAATTGTACTTGATTATCGTTTATGACCCATTTGGCGATGATTCTATTGTTTTCGTTTAACGATAATTCTAGTGTGCCTTTATAGGTTACCGCTTCCTGGTCTTGGTTGCTTCCTATGATGTTGTATGTTCCTGGTAGTTGGGTTAATTGCATATTTATTTGTTATGTCATTGCGAGACCTTTGGTCAAAGCAATCTCTTGATTGTTTCCGTTAGCATCATGAGACTGCCGCGTACCTCGCAGTGCCCGTATTGTTCATACCTCGCAGTAACGATTCACCAAATTTCTAGTTGTAATTCATATCGTTTAGTCATTTAATCTTCTATAAAAATGGTATTATAATGTGCTTCTATAGCTATAACTTCTTCTTTTTTTAATTCCGAAAACTCTTTCTCTAAGGCTCGTTTTGAAAATTTGCCATCATTCTGTTCTAAAAACCGAACCAATAATGCCACTAACGTATCTGGCATTTCAAAATGATTATCCATGTACCTTTTAAAGGCATCATACTTTAGTAAATAGTTGACCTCTTCTGGTATCACTCTTTCTAAAGTATCGGCTACACAGTCGTATAAAAATTCTGCTTCTTTTGTGGCATCAAAATAACGATAAAAATCTATTGTATGGTTAGTTACCTCAACATTATGCCCTGTCGTTTCTGTCCATGTCATATGATCTAATAATGGATGAGAATAGCTTTCTAAAACATTTTTGTAATCTACTATTTTATCTAAAATAGAAGCCGAAATAGGAAAAATAACACCTTGTTGCGTCATTTGTTTTTTTGCTAAAACATGATGGATAATATAACGATGTAGACGCCCATTACCATCCACAAAAGGATGTATAAACACAAAACCAAATGCTATAGTTGCAGCTGCCAAAACAGCATCGTAACTTTTATCTTGTAATAGTGTATTGGTTTCTATTAATCCCTTTAATAATACATCTAGATCGTCTTGCTTAGCAGAAATATGATCTGGAATTGGCGCTCCCGTACTTCTATCATGCTCACCTACAAAACCACCCTGGTTACGCAATCCCATTTTTACAAACCTACTATTCTCTATAACTATTTGCTGTAAGCGCTCTAACTCATAAATACTTAATGTTTTATCACCTGCTTGTCCAATGGCTTTTCCCCAACGTATAGCTCTATTATTTGCAGGATTTTCGCCTTCTATAGCAAACGATGCTTTAGAGTCTTTTAACAGTAAAAAAGAGGAGGCGCGTTTTAGCACATCGTTATGAATGTTATTTAAAAAGGTGTTTTTTTTATCAAAAACATTAGCATTAATATAAGCCTCTAGTTTATCTGTTTTAAATAGTAATGGACAAAACTCTGGTGTACCTGGTAGGTTGTTTATAATACGATGCCTTACAGACCGCGTACCTGTAATGGCGTATTGCATTTTAGTGTCTATTAAAGGCACAAAGTTTTTAATTGCCAAATCGTCTATTGGAAGTTGTTTTTGTAAAAGCCATTCGTACAAAAACCATATTTTACGACTGTATTGCCCTGTTGGTTCTAGTTGCAATAAGGTCACACTATCTTTTTCTGATAGTGTTTCGAATAGTTTTTTAAAGAATAATAAATTAATCCCTTCGTATTTTAAAGCAAAAACTAAATGTTTGTATAAGCTATCTTCAAATATGTTTTTAGATGAAAACACCTTCCACTTCTCTGTACTATAACGACGTCTTTTATCACTTATAATTGCCAATTGTGCTGGTAAAGGCATACCCAATTGCAAACCATCTATAATGGCACCATAACCCACTAGTGTTGCTTCTTCTGGAGCTTGCATACCATGGAAAACACTTATTTTTTGTGAAAAACGATTAAAAATCATAAGTTTAAGTAAAAAATGGTTACTCTCAAATATACCGGAAAAATAGGTTTTAAAAAGGAAAAATAGGTTTTATTTTTAATTTTTAAGGAAAAATAGGTTTATCGTTAGCGTCATTGCAAATACGTAGGACGAAGCACTTTGTTTCTTGTTACGTCATTGCGAGACCTTTGGCAGAAGCAGTCTCTTGATTGTTTCGGTTAGCATCATGAGACTGCCGCGTGCCTCGCAGTGACCGTATTATTCGTGTTTTGTAAATGACGATTTACTTCCGTTTCAACGCCTCTAGCGTTTTACCGTTTTTAGCTTTCCAAGATGTCCAATCATTAGCTGAACGCCCTAAAACTAAAGCTCCTCCTGCATTTGGCTATCATTTATGACCCATTTAGCGTTTATTCTGTTGTTTTGGTTTAAGGTTAACTCTAATGTGCCTTTATAGGTTTGTGCTTCCTAGTCTTGGCTACTTCCTGTTATGTTGCATGTTCCTGGTAGTTAGGTGAGTTACATTTTTATATGTTATGTCATTGCGAGGCACGAAGTAATACACTACTGTCATTGCGAGGAACGAAGCAATCTGTTTGTTGTTTCGGTTAGCATCATAAGATTACTTCGTCCTAGTTTACCGCGTCGTTCCTCCTCGCAACGTGCCTCGCAATGACGTTACACCTCATCAAACAAATCCAACCATTCTGGATTTATACTTTCTATTAATCCTATTTTCTGAGCTCTGCTTCCTACTTTTAATTGCTTTTCTCTTGCTATTACATCTCCAATCATTTGGTGTGCTTCGTGATATACCAGTTTGTCTAAATTGTATCTGGCTGAAAACGATTTTGGATTGTATTTTTCTTTATGTTGCAGTATCCGTTTTTTTAAATACGTAGTAACACCAACATATAAAGTGGTATTGTTTTTATTAGTAAGGATGTAAATATAACCTGGTTTCATACTGTATATAGCATTGTTACTTTTTTGTACTGTCATTGCGAGACCTTTCGTCGAAGCAATCTCTTGATTGTTTCCGTTAGTATCATGAGACTGCCGCGTGCCTCGCAGTGACCGTATTATTCGTGTTTTTTGATGGCGATTTACTTCCGCTTCAACGCCTCTAGCGTTTTACCGTTTTTAGCTTTCCAAGACGTCCAATCATTTACAGAACGCCCTAAAACCACAGCTGCTCCTGCACTTGGTTATCATTTATGACCTATTTAGCGTTTATTCTGTTGTTTTGGTTTAAGGTTAACTCTAATGTGTCTTTATAGGTTTCTGCTTCCTGTGGTGTGGTGTTTTCCTCGTTGTTGGGTAAATTACTTTTTAGGGTTTTATATAATTCAAAAATAAAAAATATAACCTTGTATTAGTCTCAAAAAATCAATAACAAACTCTTATAAATTTCCACACGCCTTTACACCTTTAATTGTTATCTAAAATATAAACTATAAAAAACGTCAAACAAAATTTGCTTGACGTTTTGATAATTAAATAAAACAAATACTTATTATTCTTCTCTAGAATGATGATATTCATCATTATTCGAATTTAATTGATTTGCATGGTTGTCATTGTCTGACTGAATTTGGTCTTCGTTTCTGTGATCTCTCATAATAATTGAATTTTTAAATTAATAATTAAATAGTTTTATTATTTTTTTTAGGTTGAATTTTCTTTTTTACCGCATGCTCAACTCTCTCAATAAACAAATCATCCCCTTTATCTTTTTTAGTTTTTTTGTCTATTGCTTTTTTGATTCTTTTTACATCTTGTTCCTTTATAGGCGTCTTTTTACTCATAATTATTTGTTTAAAAAAAATAATATTTCAAGTTTAAAATAGATGGCCATCGTATAGTTTACTTGTTCTATTATTCAAATGTAACTTTACTACTAATTACATTTTCTAATATGTGATAAACCAGCTATATTTGGGTTATTGCCTCGTGTTTTTGGGATATAAAAACGTACCTTTTAATCCAGTAGAAAATCTAAAACATTATTCCATTTTAAAAATGCATCAGTACCAAAATGAATATGTTTTCCTTCAAATTTATCTACGCCATGATTTTTAGTATCATCAATAATAAAATCTCCTTTTACCAAGTTTTTATTATGAGTTAATATCAATCTTTTATTAGCCTCCAAACCCAAATGCTTTTCAACCCATAAGCGTTTTTCCATCCAACAATGCGGGTTACTCCAAACTGGTGTTGATACAATGTAACACTCATACTTAGCGCTCAAAGCTTTAAAAGCATTTACAGCACCTTCCAAAGGTTTATTATTCAAGAAAAAACCTTCCTTATTTCTATTTTCGCTAAAAGGTCCGTCTCCTAGTTGCACTAAAACACCGTCCATGTCTATTAATATTATCTTTTTCATACTTTTATATTTTACTGATTATTAAATAATTTTGCTCTCTATTTCTTGTATAATACTCTTGTAGTTCACAATAAAAACAAGTGATTAGCGTGTTATTATCTATTTTAATGAATAGCTCTTTATTTACTTTAATATTTACCTTTTTTAAAACTTTTCTACTCACTATAAGGAGTGTATTCGTTTTATTTGTCTCCACATTTTTTAAGATAGATATCAATACACTATCCTTTATTGTTCTATCCCATTGTCGGTAGGTAAAATGTTCTGTTTTACAAAAACCTGCTATATTATTGCCCATAAGTCAGCTCCTCCTTTCTTAAATCTTGGTTCTTATCATTACTCCAATCATAAACTCCCCCTCTATCTAAAAACTTTTCCAAATCATAATTCATAGTTTTTAAAGCTTCCTGCACACCTACTTCTAAAATTGTTTTACTGTAATTATGTGTGCCTTCTGCATTATCAAAAAAGCGTCCTGCAGGATCAACCATCACATAACTTCCTTTTATTTCGTCGTTGGATTCTGGTACAATAGTTTTTACATCTTCATGTGTAGTTAAAAAATAATTATACTCTGCTGTTGTTATTTTAAACTTATCAATTTTAATATCATTTTGTCCCTCAATAGGTAATACTTGTAAGACTTTCCAACGTTGTGGTTTAGCATACTCAATAAACGCCGTTAAGTTGTCTTTATAGTTTACTTTATTAACCACAGTGTTAATCTTTAAGCCATAGCCATACTTTTTTATTGTATCAACTAAATCATAGTAAAACGCTTTACTTAATGGTATTTTTCCTGAAATTGCTCTTCCTATTTTAATATTATTTTCGTCCTCTAAACTATCTACACTTACTGCAATCCAATCTAAATGGGCGGTGTTCTCTTTTAAAAATGCATCTGTTAATTTACTTCCATTAGTTACAATCATAGTAGTCATGCCCAATTGCTTTGCCTTTTTAATTAAACTTGGTAACCACTTACATAATAAGGGCTCTCCTCCTGCAAATGTTATTTTTTCAAAACCTGCTGCCGCAATATTTTCTACTACTTTTAAAGCCTCTGCTTCTGGTAAATGCCCTTTTGGTAAAATAGTCTGTTTAACATCTTGAAAAGTTGCAAAGCAAAATTTACAACGCATATTACACGGTTCCCATAAATGATAATTGATACTTGGAATTGCAACTACAGCATTACACTCTTGATAATGTTTAATTATTTGTTGAGACACTTCTTTAGGTGTAAAACCATCTGTATTAATAATTAAATCATAATTATTGTCATCGGTAAAATCAACATTGTAGCGCTCTAAAAAACGTGTTCTCATAGCGTCATTGCGTAGATTAATAGCCTTTGGACTTACTATCTCATCTACTCTATTGCCTAAACGTATTCTTTCAGATGCATTTTTATCAGACACTTTTAATAACACATTAAAAGCATTTTTAACAAAATGAAATCCCAGTCTATAATCAATAACTATATTGTCTTTACTATTGCATTCTGCTTTAAATTTATCGTCAATTAAATAGTCTAATTCTGGATGGTTAATGCAATGTTTTTGAAATTGGTTAATAGTCATTCCATACGTTTGCATTGCAAATGTTCTAGTATAATTTCCAACAGATATAAATTCAAAATTTAATTGGTCTTCAATTAGTTTTCCTACTGTAGATTTTCCTGTTCCTGCAAATCCGCTTAATGTTATTTTGTTTTTCATTGGTTTAAGTTTAATGGTTAGTTAATCCCCGCCTTTCTAAAAAAGACGAGGTATTATTAATAATTACTTTTTAGAATTCTGATTTGGATTCAACTGCTGACCTCTATTACCATGTACTTTACTATTTGCAGCATTAGTTCCAGATGTTCCTTTGTTTGAATTTGTTTGATTTGACTTGTGATTGTTTTGTTTTGAATTACTCATTTTTTTAGGTTTTAATTAGATTTATAAAAGCGCAGCACTATGCTAAACCCTTTGTTATTACAGTAAAGATGCAGATGATTACGATTAAATTTCCTAATTTGTGTCAGACCGACTATATTTGGGATATCGACCTCTTTTTTTGGGATATAAAAAAAATGAGTGCTATAAAAACCACGCTTTTAATCAACCAACAAATACCTACACTAGTTTTATGGAATCATTTTCAGACTTTCTCCAACAATTCAAACCTGTTGAAGTCCTACTTTTTATATTAATCCTGATAATTATTAGAAATTGGTATAACCTGTATAGAAAGCATGTCTTTAGAAAAAGGAATAAACAGTTGACAGCACAATTAGAAGCGCAACAACTGGGCGTCTCTAAATTTGACGAACAACTTAGAAAAGCACAATCGTTAGAAAGAAAACTAACCAAAAAAAATAATGAAATCTTTCAGTTAGAGCAACAGATAGAAGATTACATGAAAAAATTCCATTCGTCTTTAAATCAAAAAGACAAAGAGATAGCAGAACATCAAGAAGCTATAAATCATCAAAAAAGAGCGTATGACCAATTTGTAAACTATAAAAATGTAGAAGCTAACAACACTAGACTTGGTGCACATTTTATTAAAAATGTAATCAGTCAGATTTATGTTGACATGGAAGAAACTGATAATAGCTACAAATCGTTTTTAGGGATTAATTATAAAATGGGAAATAACAAAAGTAAAGTCCCTCCAATAAAAGCCTTAAAAAACATCTTTAAATTATTAGACTATAACGTATCTGCTTTAAATAAAGAAAACACTTCTTTAGAAGAAGAGTTAGAACATATTACTATGTTTTTAGACCTTATCAAGTATCTTAAACCTAATACAAACATCCAGTTTGATAATAGTTTAAAACAAGATCAAAAAGAAAACATTAAAATTAAGCCTACTTTGTTTTTTCCATTTGTTGAAAATGCTTTAAAACATGGCAGTTTAAACAATACAGACTCGTTTATTAGTATTGTTTTAAAAGAAAACAAGAACAAACAACTCAGCTATTGTTTAGTAAATAGTGCGGAACAACGTTTAGATTTCAACACCCAGGTTGCTGAGTCCTCAAATTTTGGATTAAATGCTTTACAACAATTACTTACTGCCTATTACCCCAATAGTAAATTAGAACACAAATCATTGCCAAACAATCAATATTTGTCAGAACTAACCTTAAGCTTAAATTAAATGATACGTTATATACTTGTAGACGATCAACCTAAAACTTTAAAATACGTTAAGGCTAAAATAGATACTCTACCTAAAGACTACGAACTTAAACATGTAGAAAGTTATGACAGTTCTAAAAAAGCTTATGAAAATATAAATAAAGATGACTTTGATTTACTTATAGTCGATTTTGACATGCCTGTTTATAATGGTATTGAGTTAGCGCAAAAAATTGGTGATAATAAAAAAATCATTTTTTTAACAGGAGAAACTGAAAAAGAAAAACAAGTTATTAATAGTTTGGATATTTCAGGATACTTAAGTAAACCTTTTGATATTGAAGAATTTGAAGCTATTTTAAAAAATAAGGTGATTGGCAAAGTAAGAACGTCTATTAATAAAGACCACACCAATTTCATCACTTTACCTGTTGGAAGTAATAAAGAAGTACGATTTAGACCCGAACAAGTCTATTATATTAGTACTGCATTAATTAGCAATGGATGGAAAACTAGTAAGAAAACTCAAAAAAACGAAAAAATTAAAGCAGATAAACCTCATAAAAACAACTTACATATCTATGGGAAAAATGATGAAATACTATTTGAAAATGTAAGAATGAAGATTATAGATTTAAATAAAGAATTGGTGCATTATAATTTTGAAAAAATTAGCAAAAGCACAATTGTGAATATGGTTCATATAAAAGAAAGAAATAATACTACTGTTAATTTATATAACACCAACACAAAATTTGAAATCACTGATAAAGAAAAAACAGGTTTTCTAGCTAAATGGAAAGCAAAACTAAAATTATAGATTATTACTTCCGCTTCAAAGCATCTAACGTTTTACCATCTTTATCCTTCCACTCTGTCCAACCATTTGCTGCTCTTGCTAATATTATTGCTGCTGCTCCACTTGGTGAATTACATTTTTATTTGTTATGTCATTGCGAGGAACGAAGCAATCTGTTTGTTGTTTCGGTTAGCATCATGAGACTGCATCGTCCTAGTTTGCCGCGTCGTTCCTCCTCGCAACAAGCCTCGCAATGACGTTACACCTCATCAAATAAATCCAACCATTCTGGATTTACACTTTCTATTAAAGCTATTTTCTGAGCTCTGCTTCCTCCTTTTAATTGCTTTTCTCTTGCTATTGCCTTTCCAATCATTTGGTGTGCTTCATGATATACCAGTTTATCTAAATTGTATCTGGCTGTAAATGATTTTAAATCGTATTTTTCTTTATGTTGCAGTATCCGTTTTTTTAAATACGCAGTAACACCAACATATAATGTGGTATTGTTTTTATTAGTGAGGATGTAAATATAACCTGGTTTCATAGTGTATATGTCATTGCTCCTTCTCTACTATCATTGCAAGACCTTTGCTCGAAGCAATCTGTTTGTTGTTTCGGTTAGCATCATGAGACTGCCGCGTGCCTCGCAGTGACAGTATTATTCGTGTTTTTTGATGGCGATTTACTTCCGCTTCAAAACATCTAGCGTATTACCGTTTTAATCTTTCCAAGACATCCAACCATTAGTAATACGCTCTAAAATAATTGCAGATGGTGAATTAAAATGTAATCCTATTTTAAAAACGAAAACATTATTTACTTTGTACAAGTTTTAAATATGAAAAATCAATTAAAAACTAAAAACAATATCTTCCTCAACCATTTGCTGAACATCAATAGTTGGAAGTAAATATTCATTATAAACTGTTCCTTCAGTTTTAGCATGAAGAACACCTCGAGCAGCACCAATTGATAATACAGCAAAATGAACAGCAAGACCTTTTGCTACCAAATAAGTCCCATCTTCTTGCTTGACTTTATTTATAAAGTCATTTTTTTCAATTTCAAAAAGCGCTTTAACTTCTAATATTAAAAAAGGTTGGTCTGCTTTTTTCTCAAAAGTAAACTTAACATTACAAGAAATCACATGCTTATCAGTATCTATTCCAAAACCTAAATTTGAAACTAAATTAACCGTTCCATTTTTTTTATATGCTGTATCTATTGTAGCAAAAGATACAGTGCGTAGACCAGATAACGCAAAACCGAGTTTATTATATGTCATGATAATTAAATTTGATCTGCAGTATATTTATATTCACCTACGCTTTCCATAGTTGTTACTAATAAAGGGTTTCTTTTAGTAACTGGTATCGAGCTAAGATCTGTTTCCATAACTTTTTGCTTGCGTTTGTGTACAATTTGCATCACTCTTCCCATATCTTGTGAAAGAATAGTTCTGTTCACTTTAATTTTAGGTGCAGTTATAGTAATACCAAGTGCTACTTCTATTTTATCTAAGGTCTCAAAAGTCAAATTAGATTTTGCTCTTAAAATCTTATTTACTTGTTGTGGACTCACGTCCATACGTTCTGCAAGATCTTTTTGTTTAATTTTATGGGTTTCCATATAATCTAACAATTCGAGTGCAAATAATTGCGCTCTTTTAATATTGCGTCTATTGCCTCTATCTAATTTAGCACGTGTTTTCCAACTCGTAGCTGTTTTAGTAACTTTTGTATTTAAGTTGTTGCTCATATTAAAATTCTGTACAGTCTGTAATATTTTCTTGTTGTAACCAATTTTTAAGGTAATCCATTTTATCTAATTCTAGTTGTAATGCATTACTATCTTGCATCTTACCTACCAATTTTATGCCAATTCCTGTAATAACGATAGCATTGTTCCCTACTCGGACACCATACAACCTTAATTTTGATTTATATTCATAAGTATACATTTTGCGTCTTCCAGGATCATGTAATCGTTCTCCTTTTGAAAGTTCAACAAACTCATCAAATAAAAGTTCAAAACAATCTCCACTTTGCGAGTTTTCTGTGAGTTCATCAAATTGGTCAAATAAATCTCCAGCTTCATCTAAAACTTCGGAAGCCAAAAATGTAAGAGGTTCGTTTATAAAATCACCTTTTTTCCAGCCAGAATCGGTAGATTTAATGAAATTGCGCACATATAAGGGATCTTGAAGTTGATCCTGTATTTTATCGAGTTCTGTTTCATAGTCTGATGGTGTATTATAAAAAGCACAATTAACAAAGCGTGCCAAGTAAATGCCTTGATACTGTTCGTCAAATGTACTAAATATTTCCATATAATCAACCTGTAGGTTTATTTTTTAACTATTTTTAGCAAATATATACTTTATATTTACTTCTTTTAGAGATTAGTTATTCTTTTTTCTTACTCCCGAGTCAACACATCTGCCAACAATTCACTTTGAGCCAACACCTTATCAGCTTCCATTTTTGCAACATCTGGTGGATAACCGTAGCGCATTAAAATCTTTTTAACCGTTAATCTTAATTTTGCTCTTACGTCGTCACGCTTACTCCAATCCACAGTTGCGTTATTTCTAACTACCTCAACAATGGTATGGATTAGTTCTTTCATCTTTTCGTCATCCAACATTTTTGTGGAATCGTTTTGTGTTAAAACGCTATAAAAGGCATATTCTTCAGTAGTTAATCCTAACTCTTCAGATTTATGGTCTTCCAATTGCATGTCTTTTGCAATAGCAGACAATTCTGCTAAAACTTGCGCCGAATCTATTTGGTTATTGTGATAGCGTTTTACTACAGATTCTAACATCTCTGAAAACCGTTTAGCTTGTGCGATGTTCTTTGTTTTACGCACACGAACCTCATCACTTAATAGTTTTTTAAGCAACTCGAAAGCAACATTTTTCTGTTGCATATTTTTTACTTCCAACAAAAATTCGTCAGATAGAATCCCAACAGAAGGTGCTTTAATTCCTGCTGCTTCAAACACATCTATAACACCTTCACTTGATAAGGCATCATCAACAATTTGCTTAATTGCTGTTTCTACTTCGTAGTCTGATTTTGTAGTATTCCCAGTAAATTTATTAATACGTGCTTTTACAGCCTGAAAAAAGGCCACCTCATCTTTAATGTTATCTGCTTGCGGACTAGGAATAGACATTGCAAACAACTTAGATAATATGGTAACTTCTTTTATAAATCTATTTTTTAAATCTTCTGTTTGCAACACAAAGTTTTGCGCTCCTAGTAAAATCTGAAGTTTAATATTAGTTTCTGCTTTAAAATAAGACTTGTAATCGTAGCCATGAAAAATTTGCTCGACCACTTCAAACTTCTCTAACATGCCCGCTATAGCTTCTTTTATATCTACAATTGGCGTGCCTTCGCCACCACTTTGTAAATAGGTTGCCATCGCATTTCTAAGGTCTTGACCAATACCGATATAATCTACAATTAAACCTCCTGGTTTATCTTTGTACACACGATTTACACGCGCTATTGCTTGCATTAAATTTGCACCTTGCATTTTCTTATCAATATACATGGTGTGTAAATTTGGTGCATCAAAACCTGTTAACCACATATCTCTAACAATTACCATTTGTAAAGCATCGTTAGGATCTTTGATACGTGCAGCTAATAGTTTACGTTGTGTTTTTGTAGTATGGTGTGGTTGTAAAATAGCTTCATCATCACTTGTACTTGTCATGATTACTTTTATTGCTCCTTTGTCTAAATCGTCGTGATGCCAATCTGGACGCAAAGCAATAATTTCATTATAGAGTTTTGCACAAATCTTACGACTCATACTTACAATCATGGCTTTTCCTTCAAAAACCTGTTGACGTGCTTCAAAATGAAAGACTAAATCTTTTGCAATGTCTTTTAGTCTGTCGTCTTTACCAACAATTCTCTCTATTGCTGCACTTTTAGTTTTTGCTTTTTCTATTTGCTCTTCGGTGGCATCTTCTATAGCATCTATCTGACTGTCTATAGATTTTGTAACTTCTTCGTTTAGTTTAATTTTTACTAAACGTGACTCGTAACTAATAGGTACTGTTGCGCCATCGTCTACTGCTTGTTTTATATCGTATACATCAATGTACTCACCAAAAACGGCTGGTGTAGATTTATCTTCTTTTTCAATGGGTGTTCCTGTAAAACCTATATAAGAGGCTTTTGGCAACGCATCGCGTAAATACTTAGCATTTCCATATCTAATTTCCGAACCTTCCTCAACATCCACTATACGTGCTTTAAAACCATATTGGCTTCGGTGTGCTTCGTCCGCAACTACAACAATATTGGTTCTTTCCGATAACGTATCAAATACATTACCTTCTTCGGGAGAAAATTTTTGAATGGTTGTAAAAATAACACCACCTCCAGACACATTTAATAATTCTTTTATATGGTTTCTGTTTTGTGCTTGTACCGGTGTTTGGCGTAATAATTCTTTACAATTACCAAACGTCGCAAACAATTGGTCGTCCAAATCGTTTCTATCTGTCAATACCACAATGGTTGGATTTTTCATTTGTGGATGCGTTACAATTTGACCAGAGTAAAACACCATTGATAATGACTTACCAGAACCTTGCGTATGCCAAACCACACCAACTTTACGGTCGCCTTCTTTAGCGTCTGTTGCTCTTATAGTTTGTGTTACTGCTTTTTGTACTGCGTAATATTGATGGTAAGCTGCTACTTTTTTAATTTTTACTTGAAAAATTAATCCTGTTTTATCATCCTTTTTTTCTTCTTGCTCAAAAACGGTACAGTAGCGAATTAACTCTACTACCGTTTTTTTGTTCAACATCCAAGAAGTAAGATCCTGCAACGGTGTTTTGCCATAAGAAGTAACTGGCTCTGCAGCAATTGCTAGTTCATTGCTTTCTTTTAAAATACTTAATACTTTATCATGTTTAGGCGCTTTCCAAGATAGGAATCTAGAAAATGGTGCCGAAACACTTGATGTGCCTGCTTCTATCCCATCGCTTATTACACAAATACTATTGTAATAAAAGATACTAGGAACAGCTGTTTTATAGTTTTTTATTTGCCTGTGCGCTTTGAGCAGGGTTGCTTTCTCATCTATAGCATTTTTAAGTTCAATAAAAACTAAAGGCAAACCGTTAATATAAATAACAACATCAAAACGTTTCTCGTTATTATTTTCTTTTACTACTAATTGATTTACTACCCAAAACTGGTTGTTTTCGGGATTGACAACATCTAATAATTGTACATTAATCCCTTTTGTTCTGCCTTCTTTGTTGTACTCAACGGTTACACCATTGGTTAACAAGGTATGGAAACGCTCATTGTTTTCCATTAGATCTTGCGTGCCTAAGTTTAGAATTTTTTGATAGGCTTCCACTCTAGCAGATTCTGGTACGTCTGGATTTAAATGGCGTAGTGCGTTTTTTAATTGTTGCTCTAACAACACAGACTCAAAACCTTCACGTTGTGGATTATCACTATTAGGTGCAATGTCTGGACCATAATGATAGGTATAACCTTGACCTACTAATTGGTCTATAAAAGCTTGTTCTATTTTGTCTTCGTTAAGCATTTGTAAAGTTTTTTGCGAATTTTTTACTTAATAAGTCATTATTCTCCATTAAAGACACCAAACCTTCGTAATTAAGGGTATCACTTATGTTTGTAAGTTCTACCAGCTTCATAGTATCTTTTGCTGATTTAAAATGTGCTTTTTTATGTGAAATATTTGCTTCATCTAAATACTGTTTAAAAGCATTGTAAATCTTGTTTCTGTTTTTATTGTTTTTTTGAGGATTACCATGAAGACTTACACGATAACTTATTATAATTCTACCTCTAGAAAATTGGATGTCAGAATAAACTTCTAGAGTCATTTTTTTATCACTTTCTACATCATTCATTGTGAACTTGCCTCCTCCGTACCAAAAAGCAAGCAAAGGTTCTCTGTTATTAGGTACGGAATGCCAACCAGCCGTAAAGTGTTCTTTATACTCATGAAAGAAACGCACACATGTCCACCATTTCCATTTACTTAATGGTTCTGTTAAATATAAATTAGCATCAGTTTCTGCATTGTCAAACTCCTCTTCTTTACCTAAAACATAACTATGGTATTGCGTTAAGACATCATTATTTATTTGTGTAATTTTAGTTTGCGTTAAAACTTGCAACAAGTCTTTTACCGTATAATGGTAATAGCCATTATCTTCTATTCGTGTAAGATTAACTTGATATCCTGTTTTAAAGTAAATAGGGACTAAAACATCATGATTATTTAATTCTTTTATTTTAGCTTTATAACGCTCTAATTGGTTAGAGTGATCTATAGTGTGTACTTTATCTTCTATAATTACACCATAGGTTTTACCATCCATAATAAAACTAACAAACACATCTATTTTATGAAACTGTGTTTTAATTTCTAAATTAGAAATCTCTGTTGAACCTATCGGGTGCTTTACTAAAAGAGACTGCAAAAAATCTAAGCCTAATTGATGTAATTGGTTGTTTACTTCTTTGTATTTAACATCTGCCCAAGTTAAAAGCCACGCTATAAATGCATCTTGACTTAACTCACTTGTTGCGAAACTAAATATGTTTGGTTGGTTTTGCATCTACTATTATTAATCAAAATTGCTTTTAAGAAACGCTAAAGTTTCATCATTAGTAATCACTTCAGTATTCTCATACAAGAAACCAATAAACTGTTTTGTGCCATCATCATCAATTATCCAACGAATTTGGTCATTATTATAAGAAGCGTCTAAAATTGCATTGATTTGGTCTTCTTCAAAAAAGGAGATATAATCGTTTAAATATGCAATGGAATCATGCGTAATTCCAAAATTTGGAGAACTAATAAGCTTATTGATTATAGGCACATATTCATCAATTAATGCTGAACCTATTATTTCGCCTGAATCAACTTCAATAGCATAAATATCATCATCCACATTAATAATTATAACTTGATTATCATTAATATTTATCCAAAATCTAATGATATTTTCCTTAACAACTGTAAAACCTAAAAATTCATTTAACTTTTCAATAAAATAATCACCAAAAAATTGAGAAATACTTTTTTGTTTAAACTCTTCATAAGACTTAACTACAATAATATTAGGTTCACTATCAAATGCTTCTTTTAAACGTCCATCTTTAGCGCATACAAAAATGTATTTGTTTGGTATTTCGTTTAAATACTCTAAAACTGAAAAATAAATTAAGGCATCTTTAAACCCTTTGTCTGTATTGTCGCTACCTTCAAAAGGAGGCAGTTTATTAAAGGCTAACTCTTTTATTTTCAGTAATACATTATTATCTTTTATATCAATAACTTCAAATGAAAATTCTTCGTCTGTTACTAATTTTTCTATATAATCGTCAATACTAAAAGCATTAGTGTTATTTGTATCAACACCTAAAAGATTATGAAATGGATTTGCAACAAATTTATCTTTGTTACTTTTCAAGCTTTTACGTTTTTGCCTTTTTATTTCTTGTATTACAGTTTCTGGAATTACAATATCTGCAACTTCTGCAAATCGCATTAATTCGTTACGTCCACCAAAAAAATTATTTATTTCTGTGTTTCTTATTATGTTAGTATCAAAAACTACTTTTTCTTTCATACTAATTATTTTTGTTTTGATAGTATATAAAAAAACAGAATGACTCCAATAAGCCAAAGCCACCAAGGAATGCTATCTAAAAAACGTATTAAACCATCTAAAACACCTGTAACAACACCTCCTACAACACCTATGATTACAACTACTATTATTATAGCTCCTATTGCTTTTAATCCATCTTTCATAATTAATAATTTATATGTTGCTTATTTTACTTTTTAAACCCATTAACTCGAATTTCACCACGCATTAACTTTGGTAATAATACATCTCTGGTTTTGGTTAGGGATTGGATTTGTTGTGTGTTATTCTTTATTTTCTTAAAAAATGAATCAATTAATAATTGAAATTCTATTAAAACTTCTTCACTTGGGATAACAAAGTCAAGATTTTTTATCATCGTTGAATTAATAGCAGTTACAATTGAGGAAGTACTACCTAATGCATTGAAATCTAAATTTTGCAAATACAGATATATATATTCTGAGGTTAAGTAAGATCCTTCTTTTAACTTTAAATGCGCTATTGCTTCATTTGAAAGCATTTCTTCTGTGGTTATTGTTAGTTTACCAACAGTCATTTTAAAACTCAAAATAGTAGTATTTTCTGGAATGACAGGAATATTGAATTTATCAATAGCTTTATCAGTTAAATATTCAGATGTATTATCAATATAAATACCACAATTCCCAATATCTTTAATAGAAATCCACTTTTTACCAGTTGGTGTATTTGAAAACCATTCTGATTCTTTTCTAGGTGGTGTTCTTCCTATAGAAATATCAAATTCCTCTCCCAACTTCCCAACACGCCACCCATCAGGCATCACATCATCAATTTGGTATTTACCAAACCATTCTTTAAAAATAGTTTGTGCGGTTTGCTCTAAGGTGCTGTTTTGTGCACATAGGTTTTCTATTTTATCATTAAATGTATTTACTACTTTAGTAATAACTTTTTGTTCTATAATTGGAGGTAATGTTATCGTTAAATAAGAAATTGCATCAAAAGTAATTTGAGGAAATGTTCCTGATCTAGATTCTGCTATTTGATTAAACTCATTTACTTGTTTATCACTTGTTAATAAAGTAAATAAAAAATTTAAATCAATTAGCTCATTATGTTCAATAACCATGAATTTTGTAGAAACGACATAGTCTTCAGCATCAAAATCCACTCTTGCAAATCTTTTGTTTTTAGGTCTAATTTCACTAAATAGTATATCCCCTTTTTTAATAGCTTTTTTTGCTTGACCAGGAAGACCTGATTTAGACACATAATCTGAATGTAAAAACTTACCATCTAAAACATCTCCTGTATTTACAAATACCACATTCGATTTTTTTTCAAAATCAAACCTTCTAGACACATTATCACATACTTCACCTAAAGTAGTTATATTCCAACCATCAGGTAATTTATCATCTACACTACTCATAACTTAAACCCAATATTAGCTAGTTGTGTTTTAATCTCTTGGTTTAACGTTTCCTCTTCTTGCATTTGCGCTTTTAAGGTTGTGGTTAAGGCTTCCATTTTGTCTGAGAATGGGATACCATCGTCTTCTTCGTCTGGTATGCCCACGTAACGTCCTGGTGTAAGTACGTGCTTGTGTTTACGTATATCGTCTAGGGTTGCGGATTTGCAGTAGCCTTTTATATTATTATAGGCAGATTGCTTCGTGCCTCGCAATGACGTTTCGCTAGCAATGACAGTTTCACTTTGGGTTTGTTTACGCCAATCGTGATAGGTTTTTGTTATTTTTTGAATATCTCCTAAACCGTCTTCGTGGTAGTTTCCTTTTTTGGTGTCGTCATCACTATCTGAAAAATCACGATGTACGCGGTCTTTTAGATAGCCCATTTCTGAGGCATCAATAAATAAAACTTCGTTTGTTTTTGTTCGTCCTCTGCGTAAATACCAAATACATGCAGGTATACCTGTATTAAAAAACAGTTGTTTTGGTAAGGCTACAATACATTCTACCAAGCCAGCTTCTACTAAAGCTTTACGTATGTCGCCTTCGCCAGAGGTATTAGAACTTAAAGAGCCATTGGCTAAAACGGTTGCCATTACGCCACGTGGTGATAAATGGTAAAGCATGTGTTGCATCCAACCAAAATTGGCATTTCCATTTGGAGGCGGTCCATATTGCCAACGTGCATCGTCTTGTAAAATGTCTATTCCCCATTCTTTTTGGTTAAAAGGCGGATTGGCTATTACAAAATCGGCTTTTAAATCTGGGTGTGCGTCTTTTAAAAAAGAGCCTTCTGTGTTCCAAGACACAAATTTGGAGTTTATGTTACGTATGGCAAGGTTCATCCTGGACAGTTTCCATGTGGTTTGGTTGCTTTCTTGACCGTACACCGTAATGTCTTTAATGTTACCAGAATGTGCTGTTACAAATTTTTCTGACATGATAAACATACCACCAGAACCCGAAGCAGGATCGTAAATACGTCCTTTGTAAGGTTCTATCATTTCGACCATTAATTTTACAATGGCTTTTGGTGTGTAGAATTGCCCTCCTTTTTTACCTTCCGCATTGGCAAACTCGCCTAAAAAGTACTCGTACACACGACCAAATAAGTCTTTAGAGTTTTCGTTTTCGGCTTGTAACTCGGTATTAGATATTAAATCTATAAGCTCACCTAAAGCAGTTTTATCTAAATTGGCTTTACCATAAACTTGAGGTAATACGTTTTTTAGTTCTTTGTTTTCTTTTTCTACCGCTTCCATTGCTTCGTCAATAGTTTGCCCAATAATTGGCAATTTAGCTTCTGCTTGGATGTGCGACCAACGTGCTAGTTTAGGGACAAAAAAGGTGTTTTCTGCAATGTACTCGTCTCTGTCTTCTTCGTCAGAATAGTCGTCTTTTAGTAGTTTTTGGTACAACTCATCAAAAGATTCTGAAATGTATTTTAAAAAGATAAGCCCAAGTACGACGTGCTTGTACTCTGCTGCGTCAATATTTTTACGCAATTTATCTGCTGCTTTAAACAAATCTTGCTCAAAGGTGTTTTTGGTTTTAGCCATGTATCTATTATATAATATGTTGTGTGTTTAAAATGGTGTTTTTTAAGCACAATAATTTTAAAAAAACTTTGTAATCAATCAATACTTAGAGGGAGAGCTTAAATATAAGACCTTTGCAATAAACACAACCTGTTTTTTTTACATAAATAACAACTATTTGATTTAAAACAGATTACACTAATCCGGTGCACATTGCAAATTTTTGTTGTACGGTTTGATGTATTTCCAAAAGGCTTTACCCGCACTGTCTAAATAGTGTAACGAATAATTAAGCTTTGTGCTTGAACCTACTTGATAAAGATATTCTGTACAGCCATAAGCATACTCCTTTTTAAAACAGACTACTGCAAAATAGTAGGTTTGATAGTCTATTTGTTTACTATAAAATGTGACTTTAGATATTGCATCGCTTGTTGGACTGCTATAAGTGCTTCCATAATTATCTTTGGTTACTAAATCCATCATGTCTTCGCAGGATTGCGCGCTAGCAATTAAGTTGCTTAACGTAAATATTAGGGCGAATAAGAGCTTTTTCATGGTTAAATGTGTTAGTTATTAATATTAGTAATTGTAAACTTAACCCCTTAAAAAAAGAAAACCTTACGGTTTTCCGTAAGGCTTATAGATTATGTGTAAAATCAATACTTTTTTATACTAATCTTCGTCAAAAAAGAAGTCGTGTATTTTTATAATATCTCCTCTTCCTATTTGTACGAGATCACCAGTTGCTTTTAAAAATATTCCTAAAGAGCGTTCGTTATATAATAATTTCATTTCTGAAGAGTAATCCGTTACCACATACATGTCTCCAGTTAGTTTAAAAAATGGTATTACCAATTTACTTTTAACTTTCACGCCTTTATTAACGACTTTACCTGCTTTTAAAGTCGTTTCCAAGTTATCAATATTATTTTCTCCAGAAGATACTTTGACGTAAGCCACCATCATGCTTAACCATTCTGCATCATCAATTAAATACCAAGTAACTTTTTCAAAATCAATACCATATTCACTTATCCAACCACTACTAGTAAATCCAAAAAGCACTTGTTTTTTACCATCTAATTCTGGCTTATCTGCTGGTGTAAATTCTTGAATTTTAAACGATATTACAGATACAGCTGACATATCTTTTAATTTTTTACCATTAAAATCCAACGTTTGTAGCGAAAAACTTGTTAGTTCTGGTCTATTTGTTAAAACCCATTGCGTAGCTGTCAATTCTGCTTTTTCTTTCATTTGCTCGACTGCAGCGATACCTGCTCCAATGGCTAGAAGTCCACCGGCAACACCTGCAATTGCTTCTCCTTTATTTTGTCCGTAAGTTTGTTTTGGTAATACCATGATAAGTAGTAATACAATTAAAAGCGATCTTTTCATTTGTAAATAATTAGTTTAATAACGTACTCCTGTTTTAAGTCTGTTTTCGGCTTATTCCGACTTTAAGTGTCAAACATACCGTGTTAAAAAAAGAAAACCTTACGGTTTCCCGTAAGGCTTGTAGATTGTGTTATTTTATTTATGGTTTTAGTGGCTTTTCTTGTTTTAAAAAGTACTTGTTTTTTAAGATTACCTGTACCCATAGTTGCTTTTTAAACCAAACCTAACTGCTAAGACTAGTGTTTGCCCCGCGTTAAGGATGGAAATGGCATCCTTTTTTACGTAAGTTGGTGGTGTTGTGAAGCATGAGCAACGCCAAACCAACTAGTAAAAAAGATATAATGGACAGCCTGACGCACGTTTGCTACCAAAAGCAAACGTGGGTAACGCCCAAAATAGAATTAATCCCAAAATTGTTCGATTTCTTCTAGTGTTTTTCCTTTTGTTTCTGGTATAAATTTATAAGTCACGTAGACGATTATTAGTATAAAGGCGATGAATATAAAGTAGGGCAATGACCCGTTCCATGGGGCGCTATTATTAGTCTCGCTGCCCATAACCATTGGAAAGGATTGTGAGACCACATAGTTTGCGGCCCATTGTGCTGCAACTGCTACGGACATGGCTACACTACGGATTTTGTTTGGAAACATCTCTGATAATAAGACCCAAACGACTGGTCCCATAGATAGTGCAAACGAGGCGATAAAGATTAGCACGCCTATTAACGATAGCATCCCAACGCTTTCTTGTTGCAGTGTTACCCCTAGTAATAAAAACCCAACAATCATCCCGATTGACCCAATGTATAATAATGGTTTACGTCCAAATTTATCGACTGTAAACATGGCTACAAACGTAAATACTAAATTAACAAAGGCTAATAGTATTTGTTGCGCCAGGACGTCTTCTTTACCAAATCCTAAGGCTTTCTCGAATATATCGGCGCCATAATACATCACAGCATTGATCCCTGTAAATTGTTGTAGCATAGATAATACGGTACCTATGGCGATGATTACTAATATGGCTTTTGAGAAATAACTGACTTTTACGCCTGCATCCTCTTGATTTAACGATTTTTTGATTTGTAGTAACTCTTTTGAGGCGATATCGGCTTCGTTAATTTTTTCTAGTACCACTAAGGCTTCGTCGTCTTTTCCTTTTAAGGCCAACCAACGTGGGCTTTTTGGTACAAAAAATAATAGGACTAAAAACAAACCACTTGGTATTAATTCTGACCAGAACATACGACGCCATCCAAAAGCGATATTCTCCGTTTGTGTTAGGTTATTACCAATATAATAGGTGGCTAAAAACACGATAAAAAACCCGATAACTATGGCTAATTGGTAATAGGTTACCATACGCCCACGGATGTTTGAAGGTGCGATTTCGGCAATATACATGGGGGCGTTCATGGACGCGACTCCGATACCTAATCCTCCTAAAATTCTGAAAAAGACCAACATGCTTACCGACTGCGGAAACAACTCTGGTAAACCCGAACCGTAAGCGGATAATGTAAATAGTATCGCTGATATTATTAAAGACCATTTTCTTCCTATTTTAATACTTAAAGGTCCTGCAACAACAGCACCAACAAAACAACCTAAAAGGGCACTTCCAACTACCCAACCTTTTAAGGCTGAACTTAAATTAAAATGCTCTGTTAAGTAAAATTGTGCTCCGTTTATAACCCCTGTGTCATATCCAAATAGTAACCCTCCTAATGCCGAAACTGCAGCTATTAAAAGTAAAAAAATGCCTTTTTTCATGTAATTTAATTTTTAGTTAATACATCAATATACTATTAAAAAGTTGTGCCATTTATTAAAAATAGGCCCTGTATGGTTTTTGTATAGGTGTATTGTTGCCTTTTTTAAGCTATACTTGATAAACAGAGCATAAAACACATCTAAAACCTAGTTTTGTTGTGTTGTTTTTGATTGATTTTCTGCTGTTTTAAGGTGAAAAAAGGCCCTATATAAGGATGATAATAAGTCCTTTTTTTTATGAATAGTTTATGGTCCAATATGACTTATATCATTTTTAGACGACACCTTTTAATTTACCTTCGATACAAAATTTTTGTATAATGAATCTTCCAAAAGGCGTCTCTTCTTTTTTTATTGATATTGGCGAGTTGACCTTGTTTACTAAACGCTTTTTTAAAGCGGTGTTTACAAGACCTTTTGAAGGTAAGGAATTACTTAAACAATGTTACAGTATTGGTAACCGCTCCATTTTACTAGTAGCCGTTACTGGTTTTATTATTGGGCTAGTCATAACCATACAAACCAGACCGACTTTAGAGGAGTTTGGTGCCGAATCCTGGATGCCTTCCATGGTCAGTTTGGCTATTATTAGAGAAATTGGACCTGTTATTATTGCGCTAACGTTTGCTGGTAGAATTGCGTCTGGTATTGGTGCAGAATTAGGATCTATGCGCGTTACCGAACAGATTGATGCTATGGAAGTGTCGGGCACTAATCCGTTTAAGTTTTTAGTGGTCACTAGAATTTTGGCCGCCACGCTAATGTTACCTCTTTTAGTGCTTTTAGGTGATGCTATAGCGCTTTTTGGGTCTTTTATTATTGAAAACCTTAAAGGCGAAGTGTCCTTACTACTCTATTTTAATAAAGTCTTTAATGCCTTAGCATTTAGTGATTTGATTCCAGCGACGGTTAAAACGTTTTTCTTTGGTTTTGCGATTGCGTTAGTAGGGTGTTTTAAAGGCTATAATTGTAAAAAGGGCACTGTGGGTGTTGGTGCAGCAGCTAATTCGGCAGTCGTATTTTCGTCCATGTTATTATTTATTATTGATTTTATTGCCGTTTTTATTACTGATCTATTTTTTCATCTTTAAAACTATGGACACACCACATAACATAACACCTCCCTCAACCAGCACAACCGAAAGACCTGTAGTGCTAGAAATTACCGATTTAAGAAAAAGCTTTGGTGATAACCACGTTTTAAACGGTTTTAATTTAAAACTCTATGAAGGCGAAAACCTGGTGATTATGGGAAAATCGGGTTCCGGGAAATCGGTCATGATTAAATGTTTAGTTGGCTTATTACAAGCCGATTCTGGTACCATAAAAATTAGAGGACAAGAAATTAACACGTTAGACCAAAACGATTTAGATACGCTACATACCCAAATTGGGTTTCTATTTCAAGGGAGCGCCTTATACGATTCCATGACCGTTAGAGAGAATTTAGAATTCCCTTTACGTCGTCATAAATCCAAATTGGAAACCTCAGCAACTATTGACCAATTAGTAAAAGCAGCCTTGGAAAGTGTGGGCTTATTAAAAGCTATAGACCTTATGCCTTCGGAACTTTCTGGTGGGATGCAAAGACGTATCGCCTTAGCAAGAACCTTAATATTAAAACCAAAAATAATTTTGTACGACGAGCCCACTAGTGGTTTAGATCCCATAACCTCCAAAGAAATTATCGAGCTTATGCGACACGTACAACAGGAATACCAAACGTCATCTTTAATAATCACACATGATGTGGACTGTGCCCGCGTCGTCTCAGAACGGATTATTTTACTTGTTGATGGTGTTAATTATGCCGAAGGGACGTTTAAAGACTTATCGGCAGCCACAGACCAGCAAGTCAAAGCTTTTTTTAAGTAACGTAATACCGGTTAACAGATACTGAATGGGATAATAGGTTACAACACCAACCAGAGCATAATTATAAGTCACCCCAAAAGTTACCGCTAACTGACAACACATATAAGATATGAAACATACAAATAATCAAAAATTAAGATTAGGAGTCTTTGTTATATTAGGCGCTCTCATTTTTATCGTCGCGATCTATTTTATAGGGGAACGTAAAAACTTATTCGAAACGACATTTACCATACACTCAGATTTTAAAAATGTAAATGGACTAATGCTAGGTAATAACGTGCGCTATTCCGGAATTAATGTCGGTACTGTAAAGGCAATCGAAATGTTTAATGACTCCACCATACAAGTCTCCATGGCTATTGATCAAAAAATGATCACGCATTTAAAACAAGATGCCATTGCCACCATTGGCTCTGATGGTTTGGTAGGGAATATGATTGTAAATATTATTCCTGGTGCCGGTAACGCTGCAGTTATAACTTCTGGTGATCATATTAAATCGTATTCAAAAATTGGTACTGATGAGATGCTTAACACCTTAAATACCACCAATGAAAATGCCGCATTATTAACCTCTAAACTATTAAACATTACGGATGCGATTACCAAAGGTAAAGGCACTTTAGGCATGCTAATTAATGACACAATAACCGCTAACAATCTTAAACAAACCATCCAATATCTAAAATTAACCAGTCTAGAGGCTAATAAAACCATGACTAAAATTAATAGCATTATTGGCGCTGTTGATCTTAAA
The DNA here is from genome assembly GCF_019278545.1 of Olleya sp. HaHaR_3_96. NCBI lineage: Bacteria > Pseudomonadati > Bacteroidota > Flavobacteriia > Flavobacteriales > Flavobacteriaceae > Olleya > Olleya sp. HaHaR_3_96. The sequence goes on along the minus strand of NZ_CP058987.1, from coordinate 2,390,245 downwards.
AATAGTGCTGCTGGTGTCTTACTTACTGATCCCGAACAAGGCGACAAAGTAAAAGACATGATTACTAACTTACACCAGTCTAGCGCCGATATTAAAACGGTTATTGATAATCTAAACGAAACAATTACCAGTTTTAAAGATAGCAATGGTGCTTTTAAATATATAACGGACGATAAGGAAGCGGTAGAAAGCCTAAAAGCGTCCATTAAAAATATAAATGAAGGGACGGACAAGTTTAATCAAAATATGGAGGCTTTAAAACATAATTTTTTAACCCGAGGTTATTTTAATAAGCTAGAACGCCAAGAGAAAAAAGCAGCAAAACAATTAGAAAAAGAAAATTAAATAGGAGTTATTATGACAATAGAACACTTAGAAGAGCGCGTATTAGATTATAAAAAATCTATTGAAATAGTTGTTGCTAAAAAAATGCTCTGGAAGACAACAACTAAAGATTTACTTGTAAATACACTATCAAGCATTGTTAACCAATACAGTATCGGTTGGAACATGCAACAATTACGTTGGATTAATAATAATGAAGCCGTAAATATTACGTTTGAGTCGTTTCCGACTGAGTTAATTAATAGTACAAATAAAATTCCTGCTTATCAATTTATTCCAGGAGCAGCCCTAGTCTTTTCACAATCGTATAATGGTGATGTTTTTGTCTTTATTTTATTTCCTATTGTCGAAAACATGCCGATTGAAAACAGTACCATCGATTTAGGCATACTAAGTCCAAAAGAAATTACCGAAAAACTAATTATAGAAAAAGTGGATGAGTTTTTAAAAGAGATGATTAAATGGGAAGTTCCTGCAATAAAAAACAAGCTAGGTTATTAGAAAATCACTTTATGAAATTTGCTAATCATAAAACAGCCCTCTCTATGTCATTCTAAACCATCAAAAACTATAATCATTTGCAAAACAACTTATTACACACATTAAATAGTATTAAAAAAAAATACAATAATGACCTAAATCATTGTTTACCTTCTTAAAGCTAAGTACATTTACAAAGTAATTTAGATGAATTTTAGGGAATTCAACATCTTAAATTACATGCTATTAATCAATAAAAAGCCAGAAAAAATCTGGCTTTTTACATATACTAAAAAATTCGTTTTTGTTTATTATTCTGATATATGTCATAGTTTAGAATATAGAATCGTCATACATTTAAACACTATAAAGATAACAAAATAATGATTTCGACTGGTTTACCCATAAATTTAATAAATTTCATCAGGTCCACATTAGATTTTTGTTATTATAAATACACCATATTCTTTTTTAGAAAACACACTATTTTAATCCACTCTAAAACAAGAATACTTTAAAGCTTGTTATCCCATTATTAGTTAAGTAAAATTTAAGATATTAAATAATTAAACCTAAACTATGACAAAAATATTATTACCTACAGACTTTTCAGATAATTCTTGGAATGCTATAAAATATGCACTTCAATTATATAAAAACGACACTTGTGTTTTCACCTTACTAAATACCTATACACCGCTTATCTATCAATACCAAGACATTAATGATAGTGTTTTTGAGATGGAGTTAATTGAAACGACCGCCAAGGCTTCCAAAGATAAATTAGAAACCCTAGTAGAAAAAATAGAACAAGAGTTTAACAACCCGATCCATACGTTTGCTCAGATATCCTCATTTAATACGTTAACAGACGAAATCAAATCCCTTTACAAGGCCAACGTTATGGACCTCATTGTTATGGGTACAAAAGGCGCGACTGGATTACAAGAAGTCTTATTCGGCTCTAATACTATTCATGTATTAAAACATGCCAAATGCCCAATTATCGCTGTACCTAGCGGTTTTGAATTTGAAACCCCTCGTGAGCTACTGTTTCCATCAGATTATCAAATAGATTTTCAGGACAAACAATTACAGCCCATCATAGATATTGCGACGTCGTATCAGTCTAGAATCAATATTTTGAATGTTAGATATCAAGAGGAATTGACAGAAGTGCAAAAGAAAAATCGAGACACACTAGAACACTACTTTACAAAAACAGCCCATTTGTTTCATGAGGTCCACAACCAAAATGTACCTGAAGCAATTACCACATTCCAATTAAAAACACCTATAAATTTATTGGTAATGATTAACAATAAGCACTCGTTTTTTGAAAACTTATTTTTTAAATCTAATATTAATCAAATAGGCTTCCATTTAACCATTCCTTTTTTAGTCATACCATCTACTTTTAAATAAAAAACCTTTATGAAACAATCTATTTTAATCCCTACAGACTTCTCAGATAACGCTTGGAGTGCCTTATTGTACACACTAAAATTATATAAAAATCAATCCTGCACTTTTTATTTACTGCATGCTTGGTCTGTAAAATCAAGTACCAGAACGTATATTACTTCCAACTATATTGATACTTTAAAAGCGGATGCTGAAAAACAATTATTTGAACTAAAAGATCAAGCGGATGCTATTGATGAATTATCTAAGCATACCTTCGAAATTATTTTTAGTACCGATAAACTTCAAGATGCTGTAAACGCTGCTGTCAAAAAACACCAGATAGATATGGTTTTTATGGGCACCAAAGGAGCTTCTAAATCTAAAGAGATCCTTTTTGGTAGCAATACCATTAATTTGATTAAACAAATGAAGCTTTGCCCAATACTAGTTGTTCCAGATGCGTTTGATTTTGTAGCTCCTAAAGAGATTGCATTTGCTACGGATTATAATCGCTTTTTTGGTGACGAATTACAACCATTAAAAGACATCTCTAAATTATACGATTCTAAAATCAAAGTGGTTCATATCTGTAAAGAAAAAACACTTACAGATGCACAAAACTATAATTTATCTATGTTACAAGTTAATCTAGGAGACTATCCACACAGCTTCCATTGGATGCCAAATGATGATAAAAAGACAGAAGAGATTTCTAAATTTATAAAAGAACAAAACATTGATATCCTAACCTTAATAAACTATCAACATAGTTTTATTGAGAACTTAATTAATGAGCCTATTATTAAAAACATTGTCGCCTACCCGTCTATACCGCTTTTAATAATACCAGCTTTAGGGTAAAACTCTGACTATTTATAAAAGATAAGGAAAAAAAAAAGAGCTAATTATTAGCTCTTTTTTTTGTGTTTTATACTTTAGATTTTGATTTTTAATAGTTACGCTCTAAAATCCAAACGTTTTTTACCTGTTAATTCTTCAATTTTAATAATAAATACAGCAGGCACATTATCTTTATAAATCTTACTAGAAAAGTCGCTGATAAAATTAGCTTTGCTATGCTCCTTCTCTAATATAATGTCTTTTATACCCAATGAGAATTTATGCAAATACGATTTAGCGTCACTCCCAAAATGCTGCTCGAAAACACCATGTACTAACACAGATTTCCAATCAGTAACAGAATCTACATCCGATACCAATAAAGAGACACTTGGGTTTTTACGCATCGCATTCATTTTATGACCATCTCCAGAATAACAAATAATAGCGCTATTTTCTTTATCATAAAAATAAGTAATAGGCACAACAAACGGTCTGCTGTTATAAATATAACCGATCTGACCTATATAATTGTTTTCTAAAATATAATCGATTTCTTTAGCTTCTAAATTTTTAAACATATTTAATTTATTTACTTAATAATGAATTAACTTTTTCTATAATTTGTCTCGTATAAACATTTACGTTGTCTAATCTGGACTCACCCGTAATGGCATCCACTTCTTGCATTTTATAATAGCCTTGACCAGATGTAGTAAGCACAATTACATTGTTTTGTTCCTTACCAATTTTATTAAAAAAATCAACAACAGTCATGGGTGGTTTCAAATTTTCCCAAGTATGTATAATTATTACTGCATTATAATTTTCTGGATCTATTGTTTGCAAGTCCTCGACATTAATTATTTTCATATAAATAGAATCCGACCTATAATGATTCACTATTTTTTTAGTAATAGCGTTTTTAAAAGGACTCCCCTGTGTCGCTATTACTATTTTTTGCTCATAACATGGTACATTAATTTCAAACGCATCAATTTGGCTCATGCCATACTTATAATTATACCATACTACAAATACTAAGAATACTATAAGGATTCCAGAAGCAAAAAATAATACTATTTTGGACTTTGTCATAAGTTAATCATTACATTGAAAAAAATACAAAAATTTATAAAAAATTACCATCTCCATCCAATTTAACTTTAATGCGCTTATCTCCATTAGTTAAAGTGATTTTATATTTTTTCTTAGCAATTTTATCTTCCGTGTAATTAACTAAATAAACATCTTTTTCTATTCCCCATTTTGGAAACCTTTTTATAATAGAAAATAATATAGGCGCAGGTAAATCTACATCTTTATATTTTTCAGCGGTTCTTAAAATTTTACCGTCGCTATCATAAGTCGCCAATATTTTTCCTTGTGGTATAATAAAATACACATCATAAAACTCATACTCGTCCGCATAAATATCCAATGTTTTAACATCAAAATTAGCCGCACTTATTTGAAGTTGATCTGCTTCAATAGGCATATCGGCAGCATCTGTACTACTCAAATATTTATAATTATTTACTAATACAACCTCATCTAATTCAATAGGCGTAGGATCTTGTCCATACATTTGGATGGTTAAACCAAAAACAAATAAACCAATCATTACTTTTTTCATTGTATAAAAATTTTAGCATTAATATTCTAATAAAAGTATTAATACCATTTGAAGAAATCAATGACATAGGTCAGTAAACACTTAAACTGTTGTTTTTAATTCTATTACAGTAATTTCAGGTCGCATCCCAATTCTGCCAGGAAAACCCAACCAACCTAAACCACGGTTAACATAAAGGTATTGTGCGTTAATTTGGTATAACCCTGCCCAATGTTTGTATTTATATTTAATCGGGCTCCATTCTTTTTTTCTGATTTTAATTCCGGCTTGCATCCCATGCGTATGCCCAGCTAGCGTCAAGGCAATATCTGTTTTAAGAATCACTTCTTCTGTCCAATGCGTAGGATCATGAGAAAGCAACAACTTAAAAGGAACAGCGTCTACATCGGTTAACGCTTTTTGTAAATCGCCGTATTGCTTAAATGGTGGTTTCCCCCAGTTTTCTATTCCAATAATGGCCATTTTAGAATTATCACGTTCAATTATATCTGCTTCGTTTAATAAAAGCTTAAAATTAATGGTCTTAAAAAACTGTTTTATAGTGTCAAAATTAGCTGCTTTTTCCTGTTTGGTAGGCCACATGCTGTAATCTCCATAATCATGATTTCCTAAAATAGCATATTTACCTTGTGTTGCTTTTAGTTGTCCTAAGGTATTTTCCCAACCCTCTAGTTCCCAAGCATAATTATTAACCAAATCGCCTGTAAAGCATATAAAATCAGGTGTCTCATGGTTTATTTTTTTGACTGCCTTATCTAAAAGATGGTACCGGTAATTAAAGCTACCGATGTGTAAATCGGAAATCTGTATAATTTTAGTACCGTTAAATGCTTTGGGTAAGTGTTTTGACGTTACGGTAACATGATGTACTTTAAAATGATATGCCGATTTAAAAATAGCATAAGCAATAACAAAAAAAGGCAAAAATCCAGCAATCAAACCTATTAAAGGAATGATAATAAGCGATTGTTTTTCTGAGATGATATAGTTTGAATAATACAGTATAGAAATAACAATCACAAAAATTATTTTAGGAATAAAAGATGAGACTGTAAGCCCATATAACGAAGAAATAAGGCGTTGCTTCTTCTTTATAGCAACATGATCCAATCTTATTTTTAATAGTATAATGGCAGCAATTAAACCAATTGTAAACAGCCAAAACACGACATTTATAACGGTTCGTAAAACTGTAGACGAGAGCAACATCGTTATAGATTGTAACCAATAAAAGGCTAAAGCATCAATAACTAAAATAGCGAAACATAACAGTAATATTTTGAAAATGGAATGGCTACGCATGCGACTTTTGTATCTTTTAAAAGTTTTAAACTGTTATTTTTTAATCTCTATTTCAGGTATTTTAATAAGTTCCACCGTTGCAGAAGCTAAAATAACTTTACCATTGGTCGCTTCAATAGCTTTTCTAATCATATCGTTTAAAAGATGTTTGGTCACTCTCCTTTTTTTATAATCAACGATATACCGCAAATTAAATTGAATCCAATTGTCTGTTAACGTTGTTGCTAACGTCGGTTCTACCATAGCATCTTCCACATAATATTTAGACACGACTTCTGTCCATTTTTCTTTTGACGCTTTTGTGTATTCGGCAAGTGTTGCTGTTGCCGCGCCAATAATGATGCTTTTAGCCAATTCGATATCAGAACCATAACGGATTGGCAAATTAAACTCGTCCCAAATAAAAGGAAAATCTTTAGAGTAGTTATATACCGGTCCTTTAAACACAAAGGCGTTACTTAGTTTTACAATCCGGCCTGTATAATTATCGCTTTCCACCCATTGTCCAATTTCCATCATAGTCGTGTAAATACTATCCACATCAATAACATCGCCTTTAATACCGTTAATCTCTATACGATCGCCAGGCTCATACACTTTTACGATAAAAATATACACAGAACCTGCAATACTTAAAATTAACTCTTGTAATGTAAATGCTAAACCTGCAGACAGCAAACCCAAAGTTACCGTAAAGTCTTTTATACTGCCTGTAAAGTATAAAATAGTGATAACGCCAAGTACAAAATAGCCTAGTAATTCTACTCCTTTTTGTGACTTATATCTTACCGAAGTATTGGCGATGTTTCGTTTTAAAAAACGTCTAATAAATTGCACACATAACAATACACACAACACTATTACACTATATTTTAAAATACTTTTTACAAGCGGATAGTCTTGAAAGAATTGTTGTATGGTGTCCATTATTTAATATTATATGACCTATAAATCTTCGTAAAGCCTTAATTTATTATTAAGTGATGTTATTTCGCTTTGTAAGTTTTCGACTCGCTTTAATAAATTATAGACAGCGTCTAAACCTTCTAAATTGATGTTTAAATCATAATGCAAACGCATCATTTTTTCAACTTCATTAATTTGCGTTATTTTGATATATTCCTCTTGCTCAGAAATGACAACTTCTATTAGTTCATAATCTTGTAAATCGTTAATAAACGTAGTGGGCACATTATAATGCGTGCAAAAAGTGGTTATAGAAATTAAATCTGTTACTTCCATAATTATCTTAGTTTTTGAAGTTCTGTAAATAATTCTTTCTCTTTATCCGTCAGTTTTGTCGGCGTTTTTATCTGGTAAGTGATATACAAATCTCCAAATTGCCCTGCTTTTTTATACTTAGGAAACCCTTTGCCTTTCAACTTAACTTTCGTTCCGTTTTGAGTTTCTGGTTTAATCGTTAATTTCACCTTTCCTGTAAAAGTATCCACCATTAAATCGCCTCCCAATAGTGCTGTGTATAAATCTAAATCTACAGTCGCATACAGGTTGTCTTTATCTCTTTTGAATTTTGTGTTATTAGTAATTGAAAACTGAATTAATAAATCACCATTAGGACCATTATTTGTTCCTTTGCCACCATACCCTTTAATCTTAATGGTTTGTCCATTTTCTACTCCTGCAGGAATGGTAATTCTGATGTTTTTATTATTTACAGTTAGTGTACGTTTATGATCTTCGTACACCTCTTTTAAATCCAACTGAAGCTCGGCATTAAAATCTTGACCTCTAAATCTTGAGGTACGTTGCCCTCCAGACGCCTGACCGCCAAACATGTTACCGAAGATATCTTCAAAATCATGTTGACTATAGCCACCTGCTTGACCAGATTGACCTTGATACGCGCGTTGTTGCTGCTGCTGTTGACGTTTTGATTGCTCATAAGCTTCAGAGTTTTGCCAATGCTCTCCATACTGATCGTATTTTTTACGATTTTCAGGATTACTCAATACTTCATTCGCCTCATTAATCTCCTTAAACTTCTTTTCTGCTTCTTTATCATTAGGGTTTAAATCCGGATGATGCTTACGCGCCAATTTTCTGTAGGCTTTTTTTATATCTTTTTCTGACGCTGTTTTGGAGATACCCAACGTTTTATAATAATCTACAACTGCCATTTATTTTAATTTTTTATTTTCTATGTGGTGTTTTAATTCTTGTTTTAAAGTCTCCAAATAATCTTGCAAAGCTGCAAGATCAATATGTGGATGCTCCTCTGAAGGAATGGTTACGGGTTCTTCTAACAAAAAGGTATATAGTTCTGGGTAATTGGTTTCTATATTGGTTGTTAATTGTGTAATCTCTGTAAGTAACTCTTGCTTTGTTTTCATACCTGGTTTTATTAGTAACACTAAATTTACTCATAAATTCAATAGGTTTAACTGATTAATATCAGTTTAAAACGTTTATTTATTCGTTAATTATTTTACCATCTTCCATGGTAATAATCCGGTCGGTACGTTTTGCAAAATCTTCATCATGAGTGACGATTAACAACGATAGATTTTCTTCTACACTTAACTTTTTAAAGATATTAAACACATTGTCTGCATTATGACTATCTAAATTCCCTGTAGGCTCGTCCCCCATAATTATTGAAGGATTATTTATAAGTGCTCTAGCAATAGCGACACGTTGTTTTTCGCCTCCCGAAACTTGAGATGCGCGCTTGTGTGCTAAATGTTCAATATTTAATATTCTTAATTTTTCAAGCGCCTCTTTTTCAATAACTTTAACGCTTTTTTCGCCTAACTTTTTAGCCGGCAGCATGACATTTTCCAATACGGTAAATTCAGAAAGCAAATAATGAAACTGAAATACAAAACCAATATGTTTATTTCTAATAACGGTTAGCTTTTGTCTGCTATCCCCACTGATTAAATCGTTATTCAAATACAACTCACCCTCATATTCTGTGTCCATTGTAGACAAAATGTACAATAGTGTAGATTTCCCACAACCAGATTTGCCCATTATGGAGACAAACTCACCTTTATTAATTTTAAAACTAATATCCTTCAGCACATGAAAAGGCACTGGCTTTTTAAAATATTTGTTTATATTTTTTGCTTCTAAAACGGTCTCCATTATTGTCCTCTTATTATTCTTACTGGGTCTATTTTTTTGGCTTTAAGAGCAGGCAAATAGCCCGCAAAAAAAGTTGAGATAATTGCAAACGAAAAACCTATAACATAATACCAAATACTAAAATCTATGGGATACGTCTCTACTTTTGCTAATGCGTCCGTTTTAAACGGAATGGTGCTAATTATATTAGTAAAAATTAAACCAATTAACAGTCCTAAAAGTCCACCAACCACTCCAATAATTAGGGCTTGACTCATAAAAATATACTGCACATCATTACCCGAAAAACCGACCGCTTTTAAAATGGCAATGTCATTCATTTTCTCGTAAATAAGCATACTTAAAATGTTGTACACTCCAAAACCTGCAACAATCAATAACGCGATAGAAACGGCATAGGTAATAAGGTTTCTGACATCTGTACCAGTTTCAAACTGTGCATTGGCCGTTTTAATATCTATTGCAGTTACATTAAATTGTTGTGCTATTTTTTTAGATAATGGCAGTGCCTTTTCAATATCATAAAGCTTCACATTAATATCGGTGATGTAATTTTGTGCTTCCCCTAAAATACGTTGTACTGTTTTTAAATTAACAAAACTTTGAATCGCATCAATATCCGAAATGCCACTTTGATAAAGGCCAACGATTTTTAAAGGAAACACATCACCTCTTATTGTACTGATCTGAATGCGATCCCCAACCGATAATGCCATTTTTTTAGCAATACCCGATCCTAATAAAATACCGTTTTCCGTGTTTTTAAGCTTCTCTGGCGACCCTTCAATAATATAATCTCTAAAATTGAATAATTTAGCTTCCTCAATAGGCTGTATTCCTGTTAAATTACCAGCTATTTCAATAGAACCAGCGATATAAAATATTTGTGTTTTTATTTGCGGAATCGCTCCTTTTACGGCCTCATTTTTATTTAAAAAGTTTATAATAGGTAGCGCATTATGGATTTTTTTCTGACTTAACTTTGGCTTGATAGAATGCACCACATTTAAGCTGTTTTTAAAAGCTTCGTAAAGAGCTACAGGTTGCTGTTTTGAAGGTTCAATCTCATTATACACATGAATATGTGGCGTTTGATTTAAAATTAAATCGTCTAACATATTATTTAAACCTGTCATAAAACTAACCAAAGTAATATAGGCACCAATACCAAAAGTGACACCCAATGCAGCAATAGCAGTAGACTTAAACTTAGTTAACAATTGCTTTTTTGCAATATCTAATATGACGGGCCAGTTTACCATTATTCAGGTTTATAGATATACATGTCTTTGGTAATTCCGTCTAAAACTTCAATAAACTCCATATCCCCTAATCCGGTAGTTATAGTTACTATCCCATTATCCGTTTGGACTTGATTACTACCAATGATATAGCTTTTAGGAATGGTTAACACATTTTGTTTTTTAGAAATTATAATATTTGCTTCGCCAGATAATCCGGGATACAATATGTCCGGAGGATTTACAAAAACAGCTTCGACTTTAAACGTTTGATTCCGCTCGTCTTTTTTAGGATAAATCTTAGAGACTTTTCCTTCTAATACTTTACCGTTATACGCATCCAAAGTAATTAAAACCTGTTGCTTTTTTATAATTTTGACAATGTCCACCTCATCCACCAACATTTCAATAATAAAAGTAGAGGCACTTCCAATGGCTGCCACAGGATCCATCGTATTTACTAACTCGCCTGACGCTTTGTAAAGCGCATAAACCTTCCCGTTTACAGCACTTTTTACTGTAAAATCTTTAGTGCTAATTAAAGACGTTTGATAGGTGTTTTGTGCTTGCTTAACATTGGTGTTTAACTGATTTTTAGTTTGATTATACTTATTTTTAAGTAACGTCAAATTATTTTTAGCTAACTGATAATTTAGTTGTTTGTTATCAAAATCTGCTTTAGAGCCTATGTTCTGTATCCAAAGATTTTGTTGTCTAAAAAAGTTAATCGAGTCATTTTTGCACTTCAAATTAGCCGCTTCAATTTCATCTGCAATTCCAGACAAAATAGCCGCACTTCCGTTATAATTATTTTTCGCTAAATCCAAAGACAACTTTGCATTTTGTGTATTTAAAACAGGCGTATTATTTATAATTTGAGATATGGCTTGCCCTTTTGTAACCAAATCGCCTTCTTCTATTAAATTTTGATCTAAAATACCAGCAACAACAGCATAAGCTTGATATAAACTATCAGGCTGTATGGTCACAGAAGTATATACAGACTGGGTTAAATCCTGTATTGTAGGTCTAATTTTTTCTTGCGTATTAGAACATGAGTAAAAAAGTACAAAACAACTAAGGCCTATCAAATATTTCATACGCATTAGTCTATTTTTTTTAGATGCCAAAGGTTAGTAGCTTTAGACTTAGTGGCTATTAAATGCTCTGAAATAAATTTAGAAGTAATCGCTAATGGGGTTCTAAAGTTTTTAGGGATTAGACCGATTGTTTCTTCTTCCGTCAACACCGTTTTTATTTCGCCTGAAACATCTATGGTCGTTTCAAAATATTTATAGACATACATTTCCTTACCAACTAATCCATTTTCTCCCAAATCGACTTTAATTAATTTTAAGGCTATAGCCGAATTATTATTAAAATTAGTAGCATTTAAAAACTGAGGCTTAACACTAACGGCACCTGTTTTATCAATATAACCATAATAAGGAATGCCTTCAATAACTTCTTTAATTAGACATCTATCACTATTAAAAATAGGATAAATACCATCTTCCGACTTAGTCGTGACTAAATCAGCTCTAAAATCGATAACAATAGTGCCGTCTACATTTATAAAAGCCCACTGGTCTCCTTTTTTAATGGCAGACACCCCGTCATGAAACGGCGATATAAACGCTAAACCTTCAGTATTTTGAGAATAACTTATAATTGGAAATAAAACGATGACGATAAGTAAAATGGCAACTTTTTTCATAATAAAACTAATTTATAATTTATGTACATAAAAGTATCTTGATTTTTGTTCTTACAAAATGATATTAATCAGTTATGACGGTAAATATTCTTTATTATAGAATGGAATAATTCTAAGACTCCTACGACTTCCAAGCGCTTATTTTAGTGCTAAATTTAATTGCGCTAGTAGTATGAGTTCTGATTTGTTATGTTTAGAAAAACTATGCGCTACGGTTCTAGCCGTTTTAAGAATTAATGCTTTTCGTGACGTTGTAAAAAGCGCCTTATGAGATGCCATATAATTCAAAAAACTCTTAAAACAGGTATTGGCATCATATTCTTGATCTTTATGCAACCAATCGAACATTTCAATAATCACTGAAGCTTCTTTCTCAGCACGCCATTCGACTGCTACCATTTGTTTTAAAGCTTCAACTTCTATGTGTTCTACAGTACCATCTATAGCAGCAACTGCATAAAACAATTTACCAAGGTTTTGATAGAACAACCCACCATTATTCATATTATTTTTCATCCCTTTAATTTAACATCCAAAATAATCTGATTTCAGCACTTAGCACATGATATTAATCAGTAAACACAGCAATAATGTCTTTTTTTTCGTATTTTGAAACTTTATTTTATACTACACATTCCCTTTATGTTTAATAACAACCAAGAGATTTTTGAAATTTTGTCTGAAGCTATTTCGGAAGGTATTCTTATAGTCGATGAAAACCAAACCATTATCGCAGTAAACGCCTCGACAGAAGAGATGTTTGGTTATAATAAAGATGAACTAAATAACAAACCTTTAGAAACTTTAATCCCTAGTAATTATCATAAAGGTCATGGTCATCAGTTTAATTCGTACTATAAAAACAGTGAAAAACGTAGTATGGGAAAAGGTCGTGCGCTTTTTGCTGCAAGAAAAGATGGCAGTACGTTTCCTGTAGAAGTCGGTTTAAACCCGTTTAATATTACGGATAAAAAGTACGTTATGGCTTTAGTTATTGATATTACCGAGCGTAAAAACTATACTGATAAATTAGAAAAAACAGTTGAGGAACGTACCAAACAACTTAGAGAAGCTTTAGAAACTGAAAAGGAATTAAACGATTTAAAAACTAAGTTTTTATCTCTAGTGTCTCACGAATTTAAAACACCGCTAACCGGGATTTTAACCTCGTCTATGCTATTAAGCAAGTACAAGTTAGCGGAGCAACAAGACAAGAGAGACAAGCATATAAACACTATTAATAGTAAAGTACAATACTTAAACAATATTTTAAATGACTTCCTATCTGTTGAAAAACTAGAGTCCGGAAAGGTTAATTATAAGTTTACCGAGTTTAGATTAAGTAAAGTCGTTAATGAAGTCGTTTACAATGCTAATATGCTTTTAAAAGAAGGTCAGAAAATAAAATATCCTGAAAACATTGACGATATTTCATTAACTCAAGATGAAAAAACTATAGAATTAGCCTTGTCTAATCTGGTACATAATGCTATAAAATATTCACCTGAAAACACCACGATTGAACTACAAGTTAATCAGGATCAAAACAAGACCACTTTTAAAATTATTGACAACGGAATTGGTATACCAGAAAATGATCAAAAAAATATATTTAATCGTTATTTTAGAGCCGAAAATGCTTTACTAAATCAAGGTACTGGTATTGGTTTAAATATTGTAAAAACACATTTAGAAAATCTAGGAGGCGCAATACAATTTGAAAGCAAAGAAAATATAGGCTCTACTTTTACCATTACTATACCAAATACACCAAACTAATGAAAACCATACTTTTAATTGAAGACGACGTTGTTTTAAGAGAAAACACTAAAGAACTTTTAGAGTTATCCGACTATACCGTAACCACTGCATCTAACGGAAAGTTAGGGTTACAAACAGCCATAGCAACACGTCCAGATATAATTGTTTGCGACATAATGATGCCCGAATTAGATGGTTACGGCGTATTGGAAGGTTTGACAAAGCAAGAACACACCATGCACATCCCTTTTATCTTTCTATCTGCAAAAACAGAACGACAAGATGTTAGAAAAGGAATGGATTTAGGCGCAGACGATTATATTACAAAACCCTTTAGTGAGGACGAAATAATTAGCGCTATAGAAAGTCGATTAGCTAAAGCTGCTATTTTAAAAGACAGACGTAATACACAACACAAAGAAGATAATACGACTGATGAGATAAGAAGTTTAAATGATTTGAAAAACTTTTTTGATGATAATGGAGAGGTCTTCAATTTTGGTAAAGATGAAACGGTATATACCGAAGGAAAAAACTCGAACTATATCTATTTAGTAACAAAAGGAATTGTAAAATGCCATAAATTAGACGAAAAAGGAAAAGAGTTAACCACAGCACTTCATAAGGAAGATGATTTGTTTGGCTACACGTCTTTTACCCAAAATATCCCCTACCAAGAAACAGCAACGACTATAAGTGAGGCGTCTTTAGTGGGCTTATCCAAAAATGAATTAACTACTATTTTAAATACCAACCATAAATTAACGTTAGAGCTAATACAACTGCTTACAGACGATATTTCCGGAGTAAAAAACCAACTGTTAGAAATGGCGTATAGCTCAGTTTACAAAAAAACAGCAACCACGATATTAAAGTTTGCCGATAAATTAAATTGTAAACCTAACGAAGCTATAAAAATATCTAGAAGTGACTTAGCAAGTGTTGCCGGTATTGCCACCGAAACTTTAATTAGAACTATTTCCAGTTTTAAAAAGCAAGGTTTGATAGCTATAGAAGGCCGAAATATTAAAATAATTGATATTGAAGGACTTAAAGACGTCTGCTAAAAGTACCTTAAAATAAAGCTAATATGATTTTTATCATTTTTTAAACTACTGCTTAAGTATAGATTTGTTTTAATAAGACAAATTTTAAATGAAATCTATCCTACTACCTACAGATTTTTCTGAAAACTCTTGGAATGCTATTGAGTACGCTCTCAATTATTTTTCAAATACAGCGTGCACCTTCTATTTACTTCATGTTAACCCATTAACACAAGTGACAATTAGCGAAATAGATTATAATTACAGTACGACCCCAATACTAGCAGAAGATCTTTATACAAAACCAGCTAAAAAGAAATTAAATGAGTTACTAAAAAAAATAGCCACACGTTTTTCGAATAATGCTAAGCATGCGTTTTACACTATAAACGACACCGATTTTTTTATAGACGCTGTAAGAAACCAAGTCAAAGAAAAAAAGATAGACCTTATTGTCATGGGTACTAAAGGTGCTTCTGGTTTAAAAAAACTAATTATAGGTAGTAATACCGCAGATATTATAACAAAAGTAAAATGCAATACTTTGGTTATACCTGAAAACGCAAAATTTAAAGCACTTAAACAGATTGCTTTTCCGACGGACTTATTACAGTTTTATGGCGTTACTACTCTAGAGCCCATTCTAGAAAATTTAGAGCAATTTAAGGCGTCCTTAAAAATTGTACACATCAATAAAAAAGAGCTCAACCTTAATAAGGACCAAGAGAAAAATAAAGATTTTTTAGAAGACTATTTTAGCAATTACAACCATAGCTTTAGTTTTCTAACTAACACCAAGATAGAAGCAGGAATAGAACGCTTTGTCGGATCTGAAAATATAGATATGATAGTTATGATTGCTAAAAATCTAAATTACTTTCAGCAAATATTATTTCACAATAAAGTAGAAGAAATAAGCTACCAAACAGATGTTCCGTTTTTGGTATTACACGAATAAATAATAAACATATTATGGACAATTCACTTTTATTAGCAAAGTTTTGGGGATGGTATTTAATCATTTTCTTTTTAATATTAAGCTTTAATCCTAAACGAATCAAGCAAATTTTTAATGACTTAAAAGACGAAAAATTTCTTATTATATCGGCTTTCTTAGCAATAATTATTGGCTTATTAAATATTTTATTTCATAATATTTGGGCACCAAACTGGAAAATTATAGTAACAGGCATAGGTTGGTTTGCTCTAATCATTGGTCTAGCTTTATTTATATTACCAAAACAAACCGTTTCTTGGTTAGAATTTATTAATATAAAATTAGTACAAACATTTTATATACTACTACTATTTATTGGACTGTTCTTGCTAAACGTTGTTTATGCTATTATTCCATATTAATTTTAAAAATTAATATTTTACACCTATTTGTGACTAAAACAATACATCTGATAATTATCATAGTTTTTAAAAATTAAACCTTTTAATTTTAGAGTTAACAAATATAACTCGCTATGGTACAGGTTTTAATTCCTACGGATTTTTCAGATAATGCAATGAATGCTTTAAAATATGCTTTAGAGCTTTATAAGCATGAAAGAGTTGAATTTTACTTCCTTAATGCTTATCAAGATGAAGTATACAGTAATGATGAATTACTAAATCGTAATAATTTTGAAGATATATTAGAAAGCGTTAGAACAAATTCTCAAACCTTATTAGAATCATTTTTAAAAGCTGCAAATACTTTAGCACCTAATCCTAGATATAAATATCATATTATCTCGGCATATAACTCGCTTATAGAAGAAACAGATATAATTGTTAATGCTAAAAATATAGATCTTATTATCATGGGAACTCGTGGTAAAACAAACGACAAAACGATACGTTTTGGTAGCAATACACTTCAGGTATTAAAATATGTCCAATGTCCTATTTTAGTTATACCAGAAAACTACCAATACAAAAGACCTAAACATATTGTGTTTACTACAAATTTTATGATTCGTTATAAACGCAGAGAACTAAAATTATTAAATAGAATAGCTACACCTTATCGCTCAAAAATAGACTTATTGTATCTCTCAAAATACCCTAAACTATCTATTAGACAAGAGGACAATAAGGCATTTATAATGGAAACGTTACCCGAGAATAATGTAAATTATGTCAATGAAGATCATAAAAATATTACGGATGCTATCCAAAGCTATATAACAAAAAATGACATAGACTTATTGGTAATGGTGAATACTAGACATTCGTTTTTAGAGCATATTTTATTTAAATCGACTATAGATACGATCACTTTACATATTGAAATACCCTTTTTAGTTATGCAAAATATGGGACGTTATTAAAAACTTTAAATTAAAAAAAAATGAACACTATATTATTACCCACCGATTTTTCAGATAATTCTTGGAATGCTATAAAATATGCTTTACAATTATTTAAAAATGAAAAGTGCACTTTTACTTTACTAAACACCTTTACTCCTATCTTTTATAGCATGGAGCAAACGATGATGTATAACCCGGAAACTGATTTACAAAATATAGTAAAAAAAAACTCAGAAAGAAGACTTAAACAACTGACTAATCGTATTAAAGAAGAATTTAACAATCCAAACCATGTATTTACTAGTAGTGCTGTATTTAATATTTTAACCGCAGAAATGGAAAATCTATATGACAAAAAGACTGTAGATTTAGTAATTATGGGAACCAAAGGTGCCACTGGATTAAAAGGTGTACTTTTTGGAAGTAATACGATACATACTATTAAACGCGCTAAATTCCCTGTTTTAGCAATTCCCGACAATTTTGAATATGAAGCTCCTCACGAAATCTTATTTCCTTCAGATTTGGAAGTTGATTTTACTAAAAAGCAATTAGCCCCACTTATTACTATAGCTACAAATCATCACGCTAGAGTAAATGTGCTACATGTTTCTGACAGTCAAGACCTTTCTAAAAAACAAGAAAATAACATAGCCAAATTAGAAACTCTTTTGAAATCCATCTCTTACCTTTTACATTATAAAAACAATAAAGACATCTCTGATGCGATTTCACAATTTCAGATAGAACATCGCATAAATATGTTGGTTATGATTAACAACAAACATTCATTTTTTCAAAATGTGTTTTTTAAATCTAAAGTTAACCAGATTGGGTTTCATTTAAATATTCCCTTTTTAGTTATCCCTTCAAAAAAAGATTAAATAAAGGCATTCTAAGTATTATAATAAATATATGCAGTTAGGCCATAATCATACAAATCAACTGATTAATATCATTTTAAATACAATAATGTAGTAGTAACTTTATTGTATTAATTTTTCAATCTCAATAATTATGAAAACTCAAATAATTGATAATACGTCCTTACATTTTGAACATGTTAACTGGAAAAATGAGCTTCTTTTTTGGAAAGATGAAATAAAAACGTTTCAAAAAAGGTTAGAAGAGGTTGTTGCACTTTGGACTAATAAAGATGTTTTAAGCAAAGTTGATCAATATCAAAATAGCTTAATAATACACAATAGAAAAATAGCAGAAATGTTAGAAGCTATTGAATCACACGAACATAATATAGCACAACATTTAAAAGCAAATGAAGATGCATTAGATATTAACTATATGAATACTCATTTAAAATTTAGAGAAGATTTAGATACGGAGCGTAAATTATATAATGACTTAAAAAAGCATTTCTTTTTATTTGTTTCTAAAAGCCTTTAAACATAAAATGAAAATTGGTTTAGCTCTTTCTGGTGGTGGTATGCGAGGCGCAGCACATATTGGTGCCATTAAAGCATTAGAAGAATATGGTATTTACCCAACACATATCGCTGGTACAAGTGCTGGTGCTATTACTGGAGCACTATATGCCTATGGTTTTAACTGTAAAGAAATGTTGCATTTTTTCAAAACCATACCTCTTTTTAGTTATAAAAAGTACGCCATAAATAAACCTGGTTTTATAGATGCTGCCAAATACTATGATTACTTTAAAAAACAATTTCCAGAAGATAATTTTAATGCACTTAAAAAAAGTCTTTTTGTAACTACTACAAACATATTAAATGGTAAGCTTGACGTCTTTACAGAAGGTGAATTAATTAAACCTATACTAGCTTCTGCTGCATTTCCTGGTTTGTTTTCGCCAATAGAAATGAAAGGCTCTTTATATGTGGATGGCGGTGTATTAAACAACTTTCCAGTAGACCTTTTAAAAAAAGAATGTGATCAAATAATAGGTGTATATTTAAACCTGTTTGAAACCACATCAAAAACCAAATTAAAACATTTTTATAACGTCATTGAAAGAGTTATTACATTAGGGGCTGTAAAATCTGATCTCGAAAAATTTTCGAGCTGTGATATTTTGATTGCCCCAAAAGCATTAAGTCAATTTGCACTTTTTGATAAAAAAAATATAGACACCATCTATAAAATAGGTTATGACAGTATGAAACTAACTTTAAAAAATAAGCAACTTAATAAGGACGTTGAAAAAATGATTTAATAAATTGAATTATACATTTTATACTTATTTATATAATTCATTCTCTGTTTTTAAACCTTCAGACCAACAATCTAAATTATAAATTGTTGTTTCTGCTATATTTGTTAATGCTTCTTTTGTTAAAAAAGCTTGATGCCCAGTAATTAAAACATTAGGCATAACATTTAGCGTTATTAACATATCATCCGTAGGTATTGTATTAGATAGATCTTTAAAAAAAATATCATGTTCTTTTTCGTAGACATCCATTGCAAAACCACCTATCGTTTTATTTTTTAAACCTTTAATAACGTGAGATGTTTCTACCACTGCTCCTCTTGCTGTATTAATTATTAAAACCCCAGGTTTCATAATTTCAATTAAACTTTCATCAATTAAATGGTGAGTTTCCGTGTTTAATGGTACATGTATAGAAATAATATCTGCCGTCTTACATAATGTTTCTAAAGGCATATATTTTAGATTATAACTATCAACTAAACTACTATTTTCAGTAATATCATATCCAATAACATGGCAACCAAAACCATGCATAATTTTCACCATAAGTGATCCTATTTTCCCTGTACCAATAACACCAATAGTTTTATCGTTTAAATCAAAACCAACAAGGTTGTCTAAACTAAAATTAAAGTGTTTAACCCTATTATTAGCCTCAATTAATTTTCTGTTTAATACCAGTAATAAACCTGCTGCGTACTCTGCAATAGCATAAGGAGAATAGTTAGGTACATTTGCTACTTTTATACCCAATATTGCAGCTGCTCTTATATTAACATTATCATACCCTGCAGACCTTAAAGCCACATATTTAACACCAAAATCTTTAAGTTTTTCTAATGTATTATTACAGGCAATATCACCAGAAAAAATAGAAACGGCATCAAAACCAACTGCCTGAATAGCTGTTTTTGAAGATAAAGCATCCAATGTAAAAGTTATTTTATGCTTATCATTATTAGAGTTTTTCAAATATTCTTTTTCAAAGTTTCTAGCGCTAAAAATAAGTACTTTCATAATCTCTATTTTTTTATATTAATAATACCTTCTTGATTTAAAGATTGCATAATAGCTTTTACATAATTAGTAACGGTTGTATTAATTTGTTTTGGATCTACAATATCATAAGACGCTACCCAAACTAAAGATTTATCATTGTTTTCTTTTATATTATATAAAGAAGCTTCGATATGGTATACTTTATATCTATTATAATACCCATCGTCAAAATAAACATCTTGATATAAATAATAATATCGTCCAAAACGTCTCCAATAATAACCTGTTCTGTATGTAGGACTAGAATACACTTCTTTTTCGTTCACTCCTTTTACTGCCGAAATTAAAATAGAGTCATATCCATCTTTAGACAGTCTTTCTAGTTCTTGATTAATGCTAGCTTCTGTTTGTTTTATATTACTAAATGAGGGTTCAAATACATCATAACTGCCCATCGCCTCAATACCACTTTTATTAAACTCGGTTTGTAATTGTTCTTCAAATTGTTTTCTAGCAGTAAGATTATCTGTCATTCCAACAATTAAAACTTTTTTAGGCTTGTAATTTGCATAGTCTTGGCTTTTCCAACTATCAACCACTCTAGAAGACGAACAACTAACTATTAAAAATAAAACGAGTATAGAATACAATGCTTTCATAATATTTGATTTTGAAATTATTCTATAAAACTATCCCAAAACAGTTTACTTTACAATGATATATATCAGACGATTACATAAATTACAGTAATAATTATTAAAGTCTGTTTCCTCTTAAGCAAACCAAGCTAGTATTAAAATTGAAGATTAAAAATCAAGCTATTTTTTAACAATTATTTTTATATCATACTGATCTAGGTCATTTCATAAAACACTGTATGTCAATACATTTGTAACAGATAAATTGTTTAACAATAAAATACAAATATTATGTCACTAGTAAAATTTAGAAACAGAAGAAGACCTTTTGGAGGTCTTACAACATCAGATTTTTTTGATACTGATGATTTTTTTAACAATCGCTTATGGAATAACGATAAATTATTGGATAGTTTTTGGAATGGATCTTCAAACGAACCTGCTTTAAATATTAAAGAGGAAGACAATAAATTTGAAATAGAACTTGCTGCACCAGGTTTTGCAAAAAAAGATTTTGATGTAACTATCGATAATGGTTTTCTTAATATTTCGGCAGAAAAATCTGACAAGAAGAAAGAAAAAAACGATAATTATACAAGACAAGAGTTTAGCTATAATGCATTTTCAAGATCACTTCAATTACCAGAAAGTATAAAAGAAGAAGATATTAAGGCTAGCTACCACGATGGTATTTTGAGTTTTGACCTTGCTAAAAAAGCAGAAAACAAAAAAATAAAAGCCAAAAGAATAGAAATTGCATAATGCTATAATATTCTTCTTAATTTAGTTTTTTGAGGTCCTTAAAATCTGAAATCACCTATTCTTAAAATTAAAACAATCCCTTTTTTGTGATTTTTTATTGGTGATTTCAGATTTTACTTTTTTTTTACATAATACTAACACTACAGTTACAAATGCTTTTAAAATGACAAATAATACTTTCATTCTTTCATTTCAAAATGTAGCAAAAAATTTAAACACAAATATCAATACAGGCATATCTTCAAAAGATGCAGCAAAGCGTCTCCTTTATTACAAAAAAAACGAGCTTATAAAAAAGAAACCTAAAAGTAAATGGATTATTTTTAGTGCTCAATTTATTGACCCAATTATTTACATCTTGGCAATTGCTACTTTATTAGCCTTTTTATTTCAAAACTGGTTAGAAGGTATTGCTATTTTAATTGTAATTATTATTACAACTGCTATTGGTTTTGTAATGGAATTACAAGCAATCCAATCTCTGGAAGCTCTTAGAAAAATTAATTTAAAATATAAAATGATTCCTACAATTAGGGATGATGAAATTTTAGAAGTAAAAACAACAGTGCTAGTTCCTGGAGATATTATACTATTAAAAAGAGGAGATGTTGTACCCGCAGATGCTCGTCTGTTTTTAGCAGATAATTTAATGGTTAAAGAAGCTATTTTAACAGGAGAAAGTGCTCCTGTTGAAAAACAAACCAACAAACTAACTAGTGTTGATCTACCAATTACACTGCAAAACAATATGCTTTTTAAAGGTACTACAGTTATTTCTGGCAGAGGAAAAGCAATAGTTGTTGCAACAGGTATGAATAGCCAAATTGGCAAAATACAACAAATGGCTATTTTGGCTAAAGATGAAAACACACCTCTTGAAAAAAAATTAAAACACTTAAGTAAACATCTAATATGGCTCACGCTGTTTTTTGCTGTATTTATAATTTTTTTAGGTTTAATTAGAGGTCATAATATGCTATTAATGATTCAAACTGGTATCGCATTAGCTGTGGCTACAATACCTGAAGGTTTACCTATAGTTGCTACTATAGCTCTTGCGCATGGTATGCTTAAAATTTCTAAAAAAAATGTAATTATAAAGAAACTTGAAGATGTAGAAACTTTAGGTATTACCAATATTATTTGTACTGATAAAACAGGAACATTAACTGAAGATAATATGAAAGTACAATCTATTGTTTTAGATGCTCAAACAATTGATGATATACACTTGAAAAAGTCTCCTTTTACTTCAATATTAAAAAAAAAAGACGCCATTAGTGCACTTTTTTTAACAGCAATATTATGTAATGATAGTCAAATTATTGTCGAAAACAGATTTGGAGATACTATCGATTTAGCTTTATTAGATTTTGCATCGCACACTAAATTAGACTTAATATCCATTAAAAATAGTCACCCATTAGTTTTTAAAATTCCTTTTAATACAGAAAATAGAATGATGGTAACAGCACATTCTATTGATAATAGTTACACTATTTATATGAAAGGTGCTTTTGAAAATGTTGTTTTAAAATGCGATAAGATTATTAAAAATGACAAAATTATTCCTTTTAATACTAAAGAAGAATGGTATAATAAAGCAAACTTGTTGGCATCAAAAGGTCTACGTACTTTAGCTTTTGCTTATAAAGAAACCTTAACATTACCTGAACGAAACCAAAAATTAGATGCTTTTACTTTTATTGGTATTATAGGTTTTATTGACCCCGCTAGAATAGATGTAAAACCAACGATAGAAATTTATAAACGGGCAGGTATAAAAGTGATAATGGTAACAGGAGATCATCCTGAAACTGCAAAAAAAATCGCTAAAGATATTGGCTTATTAACTAATACAGATCAACCAAATAAAATAATCTTAGGCCGTGATATTAAAACTTTAATAACGCTTAATAGTACTGGTAAACGACAACTTTTAGATGCCTATGTATTTGCTAGAGTTACGCCAAAACAAAAGATTGAGATTGTGAGCTTTTTACAAAAAAACAATAATATTGTAGCAATGCTAGGTGATGGTATTAACGATATTCCTGCTTTAAAAAAAGCCGACATTGGTATTGCAATGGGTATTAGAGGTACAGATGCAGCCAGAGAAGCTGCTGACATAATATTACTTGATGATACTTTTAAAGCCACAGAAACAGCTATAAAACAAGGCCGAATTATTTTCCAAAATATAAGACAATTTGTTGTTTATCTTTTGTCCAGTAATTTAGCCGAAATACTATCTGTGGGATTTGCGGCTATAATAAATTTACCCTCTCCGTTATTTCCTTTACAGATTCTATTTTTAAATCTAATTACAGATATATTCCCTGCATTAGCATTAGGTTTAGGTAAGGGTGATAAAAATATAATGCTTTTGCCTCCTAAAAACCCACAAGAACCAATTATAGCCAAACCACATTGGCAAGCCATTTTAATTTATGGACTAACGATTAGCTTAGCAGTTTTAGGTGTTACTTTTTATAGCCATCATGTATTACACCTAGCTTCTAATACCATTAATAATATGGGGTTTTATACGCTTATTTCGGCTCAATTACTTAATATTTTTAATATGCCTTCACGTCATTTGTCTTTGCTTAAAAATGAAGTTACTTCTAACAAATGGGTTTGGATTGCCATTATTTTTTGCATGTTATTTACCTATTTAGCATATATAACACCTGCTGTTGCCAAAGCACTATCCTTAGTTGTATTAACTTCAGATCAATTAATTACAGTCTTAATATTTTCGTTTAGCTCTTTAATATTAGCACAAATAGTTAAACGATTAGGTGGTACACTCTAAATTTATTCAAATGTTAGCTTATTATATACCATACGACTATACTTTTTATTGTTCCTGTAATCCAATAAAGTAATAACCTTTTGTTTATCTATTATTGTAATACCCTTTTGTTGTTTTAAAATTAAGTTTTGTTGCATCACCAAGCGCGCTATAAAATAACATATAGTCGATTCTGCGCCTTGATTAAGGTTTACATTATTCTGTTCTAAACCATCATAACATCCTCCAATAATTGGGTTGTACATTATTTGTCCTAGTTGGTTTTTACCTAAAAACCAATTAAAAGCAAGCTCCATTTTTACTTTATAATGCTCTTTTTTAAAAGCTTTATAAAAGACATCTAATGCTTGTACTGTATAAGACACATCTATTGGTTGTTCTCCAAATTGATTAGCTATCTTTTCTTTATGATACCATCCATTATTAGAAATTGTTTTAAAATGGCCATTACTAAATATTTTGGAAAGTAAAAAATCAAAAGACTCTATTGCTATTTTCTTATACCTCTCTTTTTTTGTTAAAAGATAAGTATATAACATAGCTTCTGGTAGTATACTATTGGCATATGTCATATAATTTTCAAACCAATTCCAATCTTTTTTTGTAAAGACATCGTAATTAGTTATTAACTTTTTTGAAAGTTTTTCTATAATAGAAATCACATATTTTTCCTTAGTTGCGTTATAATAAAAATACAAGCCTTTAATTACAAAGCCTATCGATCTTGGAGATAATAAACCTGGAATCCATTGAGAGCATTTGAGTAAACAGATAGTCGCTTTACTAATTATGGCTTCTGGTAATTCTTTTTTTAATGAAATAACATAACCTAATGCCCAAACTGCACGTGCATTCGAATCATCAAGATTAACATAAGAATTTTGAATATGACTGTTATTATTTTGGTCTACATAATTAATAAAACTACCAGATATTTGCTGGCAACGTTCTATAAAATTTAAGTATATATTTATATAATATAAATCGTCTTTAGTATTATACATTTTGTAATGCATGCTCATACCTATTAAAGCACGTGCATTATCGTCTAATGTGTATCCTGTAGTAATATCTGGTTTACATATTTTACTAAATTGTATAATACCTAAATTAGTAGTTAATGCCTTTATATGAGATAGATTTATTGATGGATATTTATATTTAACATCACTAAATTGGGCTATATTTTTATTATAAGTATTGACATGTTTTACTGCAATATTTTCCCATGAAAACTCTCTAGTTTTTTGAAAAGCATTTATAGCCATAGATTTACGTAACTTATTATTAGTTATTAGCGTAATTACTGCTTTTGCTAGTTGATTTGAGTTTTCAATATCAATTAAAAATCCAGTATCTGGAGTTAATACTTCTTTAGTATGTGGTATAGATGTAGCAACTATTGGACATGCACAACTCATTGCATAAGCAAATGTGCCACTTACAGCTTGATTTGGATCTTTTGAAGTAAATAAATAAACATCTGTCGCTTTTAAATAATCTAATAAATGATTAATTTCTAAATAATTATTAATAAAAAGTACGTGATTATTTAGTTTATTATCAACTACCAATTGTTCTAAATAATCTCTATAATTATCGCCATTATTTTTAACCAGATTTGGATGTGTTTTTCCAATAATTAAGTATAATACATTTGGTGTATGCTTAATAATTTTAGGCAAGGCATGTAACGCTGTTTCAATACTTTTTCCAGGTCCTAACAATCCAAAAGTTGATAAAAGTGTACGGTTTTCTAAATTAAATTTTGGCTTTATTTCTGCTGGTTCGGCATAGTTTACAATATGAATTCCGTGAGGTATGTATGATATAATATTAACATCAATCTGATAATCGTTACTTAAAATTTCTTCAGATTGCTTGGTCATAACAATAATAGAGTTAGAATAAGACGCTAAGACTTGCACAAAAGATTTCAATTGATTGTCTGGGTTAGGTATAACACTATGAAATGTAAAAATGACAGGTTTGTTTAAAACTTCTAGAAAAAATAAAAGATAGCTCCCTAATTTCCCGCCAAACAAGCCAAATTCATGCTGTACATGCACAATTTTAATTGATGGTTCATTATTTATTTTTTTTGCAATATTAATGTAATCTTTTTTATCATTAGGGTTTAAGCTATAGTAACTATTACTAGATTTACTATTAACTGTTAGGTCACAAAATATGGGCTCTAAACTATCTCCAAAACCTTTTGTAATTGCGGCTACTAAATCTTTTGTAAAAGTCGCTATACCACATTCTGTTGGTGGAACTGTTGATACAAATACTATTTTATCTTTTGTTATTTTTTTCATTTTTGCTTTTTTTTAGTTCAGTTAAAAGTGTATTAATGTTTATTGATGCTACTGCAACACAACTATCTGCTGCACCATAGTAGATATAAAGTTCTTTGTTAAAAATTGCGGTTCCTGTAGGAAAAACAACATTAGCAACATAGCCTTCCTTCTCATAAGATTCTGTTGGAGAAAACAAGGGGTTTTTTAATCTAGCAATAACTTTATTTGGGTTTTCAAGATCTAATAGAGCTGCACAGGCATGATATGTATATTCTTTATGAGTTAATTGTGCAGAATGATAAATTAATAACCAACCATCTTTAGTTTCTATTGGTGGACAACCCGCTCCTATATGGCTATTCTCAAATTTATACTTTGGACTAAGCACAATATGTTTTTGAAGATTTGTGATATAATCTTCCCAAAATTCTTTTGTAAGCTCTTCTGGAGAATCAAAATATAAAATCTGAATAGAAGGATATAACCTATGTAAAACAGCAAATTTTTTATTGATTTTTTTAGAGAAAAACACAATGTTTTTATCCCATACATGAATTTTATTTTTAATTAAATTAGATAATTTATATCTATTAAAAAAGTTATAGAAAACTAAATGCATTCTATTTATTTTTTGAAAATTCTTTTTTATTAATTTAGAATATTCTTCAAAAGTAAGTCTAGGTGTAATTATGCCTTTTCTATTAAATGTTTTTAAATTTTTAGAAGTAGCAAAAGCACCAAAAACATTAGTGCCATCATAAGCCGAGTAAGATAAATAATAAGTATCCTCAATTTTTGAAATACGAGGATCCTCAACACCCTGAAATTCTTCAAGTGTTTCTGGATATAAAATAGGCGTTTTACTTCTTTCTACAACTTTTAAAGGGCCTTCTAATTTACAATACCCAATTGTAGAAAAATTACCATCTCTAACCGCACGATAAAAAACATGCACCTTATTTCCTTCTTGAATAATTGCAGGATTAAAAACACCTAAACTCTCAAAAGTATTACTTGTTTTTTCTAAAAGAATACCATGTTTGATCACTAAATCCATTATTTTTTTGTTAAAAATAAAATTTGAAAACAGCAACCACAATGACCTATATCATTTTGAAAATGAATACTTTATAATAAATTTACATTGTTCTAATAAATAGAAAAAAGTTTTACACCATTTACAAATGAAAAACATTAGCATCACAGAACAATTAGAAGATAAAGGAATAAGTAACAAGTTACTTTTGGAAGCGTTTCAAGATATCCCTGAAGCTTTTTTTTTATCAGAAACACTACATCCTTACTTTTATGAAGATGTCAGAATTGAAAAATCATTAGAAAAAACAGAACCTAGGGTTATTGTCGTTGCAAGAATGCTAGAACAATTAAAAATAAAAAAAGAAGACAAAATTTTAATTACAGGTGTAGATTCTATATATATTTTGGTGGTTTTGTCTAAAATATACAAAAATGTTTATAATATTGAAACCAATGAGACCTATGCCAATTGGGCTACAGAAGTATTAAAAGCTGTAGACATTAACAATGTGCATATAAAAACAGACAATCCAGAAATTGGATGGAAAGAAGAAGGCCCTTTTAATGCCATTTTAATAGCATCGGCATTTAAAGAAATACCAAACACAATAAAAAAACAACTAGCAATTGGAGCAAAATTGATTGCTCCTGTTGGACCAGATTGGGCTCATGTTTTATTAGAAGTTACTAAAAGAGTTTCAGAAAACGATTATGCTTCTAAAGCATTAAGAGACAATTACTATATCCCAAATCCTAAAATATTACCCAAAATAAGTAAAGAGACTTACACTGAAACTGAGATAATTGATGAAATAGGTATTAATTCTATTCCTTTCAAAACCATTAAAAAATTTCCTATGGATGGTTTATTAGAACGCATAGGAAATGCTAAAGTTGTTTTATTAGGCGAGGCATCTCATGGCACATCAGAATTTTATTTAACTAGACAAGAAATTACAAAAGCACTTATTGAAAAAAAAGGCTTTAATTTTGTGTGTGCTGAAGCAGATTGGTCTGATGCAGAACAAATTAATAATTATGTAAAAAATGAATACACAGCTCAAAACTGGCTACCTTTTGCTAGGTTTCCGGAATGGATGTGGAAAAACAAAGAGGTACTTGATTTTGTAGAATGGTTAAAAAAATATAATGCTAAACGTAATAACACTATAGGGTTTTATGGATTAGATTTATATGGGTTGGAAAACTCTATAGATTTAGTGATTAATTATTTACAAAAAATTGATCCTGAATTGGCCAAAATTGCAAAAAACAGATATGCTTGCATTACTCCATATATGTCCAACCCTACTGTTTATGGTAAATTAGTTACAACTAATACTTTAGAAAGTTGCGAAAAAGATGTTATTGACATGTTATTTGACTTATTAAAAAACAAAAACAAACTAAACCATACTAAAGAATATTTTTATGCCTACCAAAATGCAACAGTTGTTGTAGATACAGAACGTTACTATAAAGCAATGTATTATGGTAGTGCAGAATCTTGGAATTTGAGAGATTTTCATATGTTTTATACATTAAAATCTTTATTATCCTTTTTTGGAAAAGACTCTAAAACAGTTGTTTGGGCACACAACTCTCATATAGGAAATGCATTAGCGACAGAAATGTATGCAAGAGGCGAAATTAATATTGGCCATTTATGTAAAGAACATTTTGGTTCTAAATCGTACCACATTGGGTTTGGAACTAATACAGGAACCGTTGCTGCCTCTAAAAATTGGGGAGAAAAAATGAATAAAATGCCAATAAAAGATGCTGTAGATAACAGTTATGAAAACCTTTGTAATAAAACAAACGTCTCCAATTTTACACTTCCTTTAAGAGAAGAACATACTGAAAAAAAATTAAGAGACTTTTTAAGTGTACCTAGATTACAAAGAGCAATTGGTGTTGTATACAAGCCAGAAACAGAGCTAAGAAGCCACTATTACAAAAGTATATTACCTTATCAATTTGATGAGTATATCTGGTTTAATAAAACAAAAGCAATTACACCATTAGAAACTAAAACAGCAATAACCAAACTTATAGACATACATCCTTTTGGAAAATTAGATAAATAAAGTGCTAACTTTTTGTTGCTTTATTTAATAACACCTTAACCTCCATATCACCAACTTGATCAAAATTTTGATAAAACTGTCCAACAGCTCTAAAGTTTGATGGTGTAGACAAACAATAAACACTATCAATCAAATTTGTGTTTTGTAGTTTTTGTAAAGCACTTTTTGAAGCTACAGGTATGGCTACAATAATTTGTTTTGGGTTTTCATCATGCAGCATTTTTATCGTTGATAAAATAGTATTACCTGTTGCAATACCATCATCTACAATTATTACTATTTTGTCTTTTAAAGACATTGGTTTTTTATTCCCATAATAGTCACTATAGCGTTTAGTAAGTAATGCTCTAATTTTTTTTGTTTCTTCTTCTATATAATATGGAGAAATTTCTAAAGCGGCTTCGCTTAAAACTTGGCTTTTTAATGTTACTGCACCAATAGCAAATTCTTTATGGAAAGGATGACCTATTTTTTTAGAAAGCACGACTTCTAAAGGTAATTTAAGTTTATTTGCAATAACGTACCCTAAAGGAACGCCTCCTCTTGGAATAGCTAATATTACAGCATTTTTGCCTTTAAATTCTTCTAACCTATAAGCTAATTGATTGCCAGCTTCCACTCTATCTTTAAAAATCATAGTAATTATTTTAAATATGTATTAAACCAATTGCTTGTTAATTTTGCTACTGTATCCAACTTACCAGGTTCAGAAAATAAATGCGTAGCCCCTTCAATTAGTTCTAGTTTTTTTATCCAACGAAGATTAGCGTATGCTATTTGATTTAACGCTATCACATCACCGTCGTTTCCTCCTACAATTAATAGTGTTGGTACTTTAATAGCATCTAAAATAGGTTGTGCCAAATCTGGTCGTCCGCCTCTAGAAACTATTGCTCCTATTTTCTCCCCTAATGCTACTGCTGCAAATAACGCAGATGCGGCACCTGTACTTGCTCCAAAAAAACCTATAGGCATACTATACATTGCTTCTTGTTTTATTACCCAATGTGTTACTAATATTAGTCGTTCCGTAAGTAATTCTATATTAAACCTATTGTCGTAAATTAAATCTTCTTCCTCGGTTAATAGATCAAATAATAATGACGAAAAACCATCTTGCTGTAATAAATCTGCAACATAATTATTTCTACTACTTAGTCTACTACTACCACTACCATGAGAAAAGATTATAAACCCCTTTTTACTTTCGGCACTGCGTAAACGCCCTTTTAAAACAATTCCCTTTATTGGAATATTTATAGCTTTATAATCCATAATATCTGTATTTAATTATCTTCTTTTATTACATAAGTGTTAATTTTAACATCTAAATCAATCTATAGTTTAGCCATTATTAACATACGATTACATAATATTTGAAGTACTATATTCCTGTCTTTTGGAAGTTGAATGGATAAAAACAGAATAAGAGTAACAATTAAAAAGATCGGAAAATTTAAGAAATGAGTCATTTTTATATTTTTAAATTCATAATTTCTAAATTATAAATAATTACATTTTTTTGAAATGACCTGTGTCATAACAACTCAAAGTAACAAGATAAATAGTATCACACCGCTTTTATGTTATAATCAAAATCTAAAATAATGACAGATATCATATTGTATATCAACACCTAAGCGTAACTTTAACAAAGTAACTAATCCCCTAAACTTAATACTATGAAAAAAATATTAATAATTGAAGACAATATACATGTTAGAGAAAATACTGCAGAGATACTTGAATTAGCAAATTATATGGTAACGACTGCCGAAAACGGTAGAATAGGAATTGATAAAGCAAAAAAAGAAAAACCAGACCTCATACTTTGCGATATTATGATGCCTGAACTTAATGGTTATGATGTACTAGATGTTTTAAGTAAACAACACGATACAGGCTCTATTCCTTTCGTTTTTTTAACAGCGAAAACAGAAAAATCTGATATCCGAAAAGGTATGAATTTAGGAGCGGATGATTATCTAACCAAACCTTTTAATGAACCAGAATTATTAGAAGCCATACAATGTCGGTTAAACAAAAATGCCTTTTTAAAAAAGGAATTTTCTAAAAACATTGAGGGATTTAACGAATTTATTGATGATGCATCAGAATACCTCAACCTAGAAAGTCTTACAAAAAATTATAACCTAATGCTGTATAAAAAAAAGGAATCCATTTTTATGCAAGGTAATGCGGCACATAACTTATACTTTGTACAAAATGGTACAATAAAAACATTTCGAACAACCGAGTCTGGTAAAAATTTTGTCACTGGACTTTATGGTAAGGGAGATTTTATTGGACAACTATCGTTACTAAATACTAACGGTACTTATGTGGAAGCAGCAACTGTTTTGGAAGACACTGAAATATACGAAATCCCAAAAGAGGATTTTATAAAGCTGCTATATAGTAACAAAACTGTTTCCAATAAATTTATTAGCATGATTTCCAATAATCTTATAGAAGCGCAAGATAAACTAATGAATATGGCATTTACGCCAGTACGTCAAAGGGCTGCAAAAGCATTATTAGCATTATCTGACAAGGGTATTTTAATTGATAAGGAAACTCCAGGTATACATATTGCAAGAGAAGATTTTGCAGGAATAATAGGAACCGCTACAGAAACAGCTATTAGAATGTTATCAGAATTTAAAGAAGAAGGTTTAATATCTATTGGAAACGGACGAAGTATTATAATTGAAAATAAAGATAGATTGATACAACTCTCTAATTTCACTGGTTAACTATAGCCTCCAATTTTGCTGGTATACTACAAAAATCACTCCTTTTTTAACTTAATATCAATAATTTCACCTTGTCTTAAGATAGTAATAGGTATCATGTCTCCGATTGTAAAATATTCAATTTTTTTATTAATTAGACTTCTAAAATTTAAAGTATCAATAGTAATACCAGCAAAATTTAAAATAATATCACCTCCAATTATAAGGTTTACGCCATCAATGGTTGCCTCAATAGCACCTCCTCTAAGCCCCATTTTATTGGCAGCTCCTTTAGAGGATACTGTTAAAACTAACAACCCCGATTTTTGCGGAATATTAAGTGCTCTAGCAATGTTTCCTGTTATTATTACAGCGCTCATTCCTGTCCAAATATTAGAGGTTTTCATTAAAACTTTAGCTGTGTTTGAAGACACCGCAAAACCAATCCCATTAAAACCTTCTGACGGACTATACATACTACTAATAAGCCCCACAATTTCACCTTTCATATTAAATAATGGGCCTCCAGAATTACCATGATTTATTGCTGCATCTGTTTGAAGATATTCAATATTTACAAAATCACTACTTAAACTATCAGGAGTGTGTCTTCCGCTTACAATACCTTTAGATATGGATTGCTTAAGTCCATATGGAGCACCTACCACAAAAATATCTTCTCCAATTTTTAAAGTATCAGAATTACCTATAATTGCAGGTTTTTTTTCTTTCAAATCAAAATCTTGTTTAATTTTAATTATTGCGACATCAGCTAATGGGTTTGAAGATATAACTTCGGCTTCATAAATATCTCCATCTAAAAATTCTACACTAACTAATTCTGCTGTTTGTACTATATGAGATGCTGTCCAAATTAACCCATCTTCAGAAATTAAAACACCTGACCCTTGAGAAGATTTAATTAATAATGACATATTACTATCTACTGCTTTGGGAGCTACACTTACAATATGCACTACCACAACTGATGATTTAACTTGGGTATATAGATCTGGCAAACTTTGAGAAGCAACGACACTTGATATTAACAAGCAAAAAATAATAGTATATCTTTTCATTTTAGTCATATTTTATAAAAAAGTTTTATAAATAGAAACGGGAAGCCGAAGCATCCCGTTTCCTTTGAAATGACCAATTTTATTTGTCCCTTTAACTAACTTAACTAGAATTCTATTTCTAGAACAATAGCATAAATCAATTTTTAGTATCAACAATTTCAATCATTCCTATTGGTTGCATTTGCTTTACAGCTTTTGTCAACCTATATTTTTAAAAAGAAAACCAGAACACCTGAGTGTTCTAGTTTTCTAGAAGGTATAACGGCTTCTTTATAACCACTTATAGTATTAAAGCACATACTTATTACTAAGCCAACACAATAAAACAAGGTGTGCAAAGATATTTGATACCTTCAAAATTTTAACATATCACTACATTAAAATCTATACTAAGTTTTTTTAAGAACGTGAGTTATATTTAATATATTATAAAGATAAAATAAATAACTCTTGTATAAAATGACCTAAGTCAGTTATGCTATTTTTTTTATTTAAAATAAAAACTGGAAGCCGAAGCTTCCAGTCTTCTAATGAGAAATCAATACTTTTAATCTAAAAATAATAGTAATTGTATAGTTCCTGTTAGGAAATCATAAATCAAAACAAATTAATTGTAGTAAAAGCATGACCCTCATCCCTGAAAATTGATTAATAGCATATCATTATTTTTAAGTTGACTAATGTCTACTTAATCCTATTGACAATGCTAAGATATACTAAAGTATTAATGTCCGCACTGACCCAAGTCAGTTGTACCATATTAATATTGATAAATAATCTACTTTCAACCAAAATTTAATTTCTAACCAAAAGTTTTTCAGCTCTATTAATGTTTTCTATGCCTTGCAATAGTGCATCAGGGTTAAAAGAAATACTATTAATACCTTCTTTAACTAAAAAAGTAGCATATGCTTCAAAATCACTCGGTGCTTGACCACAAAGTCCAATTTTAGTTCCTGTTTTTTTAGCAGATTGTATTGCCAATGAAATCATTTTTTTAGCTGCTTCATCATTTTCATCAAAAAGGGTACCCATTAATTCTGAATCTCTATCAATACCTAAGGTAAGTTGCGTTAAATCATTAGAACCAATAGAAAACCCATCAAAAATGGCAGCAAATTTATCTGCTAAAATCACATTACTAGGTATTTCAATCATAGTATAAACTTCTAAATTATTTTCACCTTGCTTTAAACCGTTATTAGCCATACTATTTAATACTTTTTTCCCCTCCTCTATAGTTCTACAAAAAGGCACCATTACTTTTAGATTAGTAAGCCCCATTTGTTCTCGTACAATTTTTATGGCTTTACACTCTAGTGCAAAACCATATTTATAAGCTTCACTGTAATATCTAGATGCTCCTCTGAAACCTAACATTGGGTTTTCTTCAGAAGGCTCAAAATCCTTTCCTCCAATAAGGTTTGCGTATTCATTTGTTTTAAAATCACTTAATCTTACTATAACCTCTTTTGGATAAAAAGCTGCTGCTATCGTTGCGATACCCTCTGATAATTTTTCTGTGAAATAATCTTCCTTATTACGATAACCCTGCGTCATTTCAACAATTTTTTTCTTTTCAGAAGTCTCTAATATACTATCAAAGCTGACTAATGCCATAGGATGAATTTTAACTAAATGCGTTATTATAAACTCCATGCGCAATAAACCTACCCCATTATTAGGATAAAAGGATAACTGAAAAGCGCTTTCTGGATCAGCAAGTATCAATTTCACTTCTGTTTTTGGCATTTTAATGTTAGAGAAATCTATTTCTTTTTCTTTAAATTGAAGTGCTCCTTTATAGATATAACCGGTTTGTCCTTGAGCACAACTTAATGTTATTATTTCGCCATCTGTAATACTTTCTGTTGCATTACCGCACCCTACAATTGCAGGCACACCCAATTCTCTTGCAACGATTGCGGCATGACTTGTCCGGCCTCCTTTATTGGTTATAATTCCTCCTACTTGTTTTAATACAGGGTCCCAATCTGGTGTTATCGTATCTGTAATGATAATAGTCTCTTTATCAAGGTGCTCTACATTTTTTGGGGATTTTAACAAAATAGCTTTACCAACTCTTATTTTAGAGCCTATCGCATTCCCTTTTAATAAAACTGTACCATTTTCTAATAATTTATATTCTTTAAACGTGTTTTTATTCTGAATTTGATGTACTGTTTCGGGACGTGCTTGTGTAATATACAATTGGTTTGTAATACCGTCTTTGGCCCATTCAATATCCATAGGTTTTTTGTAATGTTCCTCTATTATTTTAGCCCAATTTGCTAGTTGTATAATTTCAGGATCTGATAAAACAAACTGTAGCTGTTTCCTTTTTGCGGTCTTACTATTTAAGGTCGCAATTTTTTCTTGACCTTGCGCATAAACCATTGTTAACTTTTTATCTCCTAATATTTTTTTTATAATTGGGTTTTTAGCCTTTGACAAGTTGGGTTTAAAAATATAATACTCATCAGGATTTACTACGCCTTGCACAATATTTTCTCCCAAACCCCAAACACCAGAAAGCAATATCAAATTCTCAAAACCAGATTCTGGCTCTATAGTAAAACCAACTCCAGAACATCCTTTGTCAGAACGCACCATAAGTTGTATACCAACAGATAATGCTATAGTATCATGCTTAAACCCTTTATCTTCTCGATACTTAATAGCACGATTGGTGTATAACGATGCAAAGCACTCTTGTACAGCTTCTAGTAATACTTTCTCTCCATTTATGTTTAAAAAAGTATCGTGTTGACCAGCAAAACTGGCCTCTGGTAAATCTTCGGCAGTTGCACTGCTTCTTACTGCAACTGCCTTTACACTATTGTCACAAAGTCGTAAATAAGTATTTATTATTTCTTCAGCAAAAACAGGCGATAATGTCCCTTCTAAAATTAAATTACGTGCTTGTTTACCAATTGCTTCTAAGTTAGAAAATTGTGTTCTATCTAGTTTTAGCAATAAATCTTGTAAAGGTTTCTCAATTTTATTGTCTTGTAAAAATTCCCAAAAAGCAAATGCAGTAGTTGCAAAACCATTTGGTACTTGTATTCCTTTTAAAGTTAACTTAGTATACATTTCTCCTAAAGATGCATTTTTCCCACCAACAGTAACAACATCCTTTATACTAATTGTATTAAACTTTCTTATACGCACAGCCATCTTATTAATTTTATAATTTATGAAACTAAAGTAGGTTTGTTACCTTACAATACAAATGACTTGAGTCACCCTTAAATAAGTTTATTTTTTTTCACAATTGACCTAGGTCATTTCTTTGGTTTAGCATTAAAACTATATTTACTAGATATAAACCAAAAAAAGGAAAAATTATGTCTGTATTAAAAGTAATTGAAGTTTTAGGCAACTCTACTATAAGTTTTGAAGATGCTGTTAAAAACGTAATAAATGAAGCATCAAAGTCTGTTAAAAACATTAAATCTGTTTATGTTAAAGACATGCAGGTTACTGTAAAAAATAATGAAATATCAGAGTACAGAGTAAACACAAAAGTCTGTTTTGGTATCATGGATAGTCATTAATTTTGATTATTTAATAATTAAATTAGAGGAGTTTTCTCTAAAAAAGATAATATAATGTCACTGCTTATCTTTTTTGAAAGCTCTTCTTTTTTTTATAAAAAACAAAGTATTAACGCAATACTAGTTTTAATTTTCTCTGCGCATTACTAATATCCTTTGCTTTTAGATCAAAATCTATCCAAAGGTTGCTTTTTGTTTCTAATCTTTTAAAAATTGAATTGATAGTAAATTTTTGTGCATTTAATGTTTTATCATTTAACTCTTCCCAATCTAAAGGAGTTGCTATTGGTGCATTTTCTAAAGCTCTTATAGCATATGGAGAGACACTTGTTTGTGAGTAGGAGTTTCTTATATAATCAATATAAAGTCGTCCTTCTCGCTTTGCTTTTCTTGTAGTTATAGTGCATATTTTTGGATATTTATTACTAATATATTCTGCTATCCTTTTTGCAAATTCGTGGACCTGATCAAATTTTTTATTTGTCACTATTGGAATTGCAATATGCAGTCCTTTTGACCCAGAAGTCATTACAAAAGTTATTAGTCCCAATTCTTCTTCTAAAAACACTCGTAAAATTTTAGCTACTTTTATGGCTAATTCAAAGTCTCCTTTTGGAGGATCCAAGTCAAAAATAATTTTATCTGGATATTCAATTTTATCAATCCGACTTAAAGCAATATGAAAAGTTAACACGTATTGATTTACAAGATAAAGTAAGGTTTCTTTTGTATTACAAACAACATGTCTAACCCAGCCTCCTTCTTTTTTAATTATTACAGTTTCAATCCATTCTGGAAAATAATCTGATGCATTCTTTTGAAAAAAACCAGTCTCACTAATTCCTCTGGGAAAACGCTGCATTGTAAGTGGCCTATTTTGCAAGAATGGCAAAATATGTGGCGCTATATTTTTATAATACTCCATTACATCTTGTTTGATTATTCCTGATTTTGGAAACAACAATTTATCTTGGTGTGTTACTGCAATATTGGATGTTTTAGTATTCATGATATTATAATTATTAAGGCTAAAAAACCCTGACTTAAAAATTTAAATCAGGGCAATTTTTTAAACATGATTAAGAAAAATATTATGCATATTTAGAATAATATTGCACTTTAAGTTCATTTTTTACATCATAAACTCCTGGAGCATTATATGCCGCTATTTCAGCATCTTCTTTTTCTTTAATAGAATGCACTTTACCATGTAAAGTTACTTTATGACCTTGAGTATCTATTATAATGCCATCTGCATCAAGAGTTGCCATTCTCTGAAAAGCTTTAGATATGCGTTCTTTTACGTCTTTAGGCTTTATATTGTTTTTTAATTTAATAGAATTACTTACTCCTTTAACACCTAATAAATTTTTAATCGCATTTTTAGCTGCATTTTTTTGATAAGACCATTGCACTTCACCTGATAAATACACCCAACCATTTTCTACCTTTATGGAAATATCATCTTCTGACACTGAAGAGTTCCAATCGAAAGTCTCCACTACAACTTTAGCAATTTCTTTGTCCGTTTTTTTATAATTAACCCCATAAACAACCTCTATATCCTCTGCAACAGCTTTTACACCTTCTACATTTTTTACGGCTTTTTCTGCCGCCAATTTTTTAGAGTTATTATCTACTACTCCGCTAAGCGTTACTACTCCTTTTTCTACAATAACACCTATTTGTGTCTCATCGATATTTGGCTGCCATGCTAATTCGTCTAAAACATCTTCCTTGATTTCTGCATCTGTTTTCATACTATTTGTGATTTTAATTGAACAATTGTATTAATTAGTTTCAAATGTACAGATATCATAAGTCACTGTAAATGACCTACATCAGCATCGTTAACTTTAACATTTATAGACAACAATAATATTGTAAACTATTTTTTTATTAATGACCAAAGTCATTTCATCTATGTTAATCTAAGTGCATCTTTACTGTAATATTAATAATCCACCTTTTTTATACAGAAAGAAATAAAAAAGTAAATCAATTAAAAATATGGTCTCTACATCTCAATCAAATAAGAAAAGGTTAACTACAATTACTAGCAAATCCCCTGACCTTATAATGCTAAAAAAAGCAACAGATCAAAAGTCTTTTAATCAAATATTACTAGAAACTCTTCCAAAAGTAAAAAAGCATATAAAACGTAGATTAGATTCTGTAATGCATAAAGGACATTTTTCTCGTGGAAAATATAAAGTAGAAGATTTTACAGACACCCTTTTTATAGAAGTCTATAATAATATAACTGCATTTAAAAATGTAGATCATTTTTATATTTGGCTTTTTAAAAAAACCAACCAATTATTAGAGGAAGCTATTTTAGAAGAAGAGTTTGACGAATTATTTATTACAAATATTGATGATTTCTCAAATTTAGAATGGCTTGCAATGGTAGAGAAGTTTAGTGTTGAAGCTGATGGAGATTTAATTATGACAGAAGATTTGGATGATGTTTCATACCATAATAGCAAATATATTTTAAATCATGTATTTGTTGAGGATAATGAACAAGAATTAATTAAAAACTTAGATAAAGCGTTAGAAAAGGAAAAAATTAACAGGCACATAAATTTGCTTTTGCACAACTTACCAGATCGTCTTCAAACAGTTTTTGAGCTTTTTACTAAACAATCGTTTACACTAGAAGAAATTGCTGTGATTTTAAAAAGCAATGTTAAAGAAGTAGAGCAATTACTTAATAAAGCTAGAAAATCTATATCTAGAAGTCTATTTAATAAATTTTCAAAAGAAACAAAAACAAATTAAAATAAAACTATTATGCCTTTAGAAACTATAAACCCAAAGCATAAATTACTGCTTAATGCAGGATTGGATGTCTTACATTACGAGAATAAAGAATGGTTAAATACCATACGGTTTTGGAAAGATGAAGTTAATTTTTTTGAGAATTTATTAAATAAAAAAAATATCAGAAACAAATAAACAAGACTTTCTAAAAATGCTTAAATGCCTAGACAAAATACATACAAATCTATTTGAAGATATTGAAGATGATATTATTGCACACGAAAAATTATTATCTAGAATAAAAAAAGCAGAAAAAGGATTATCAGATAATCTATATAGAGAGGAACATAGAAAGATTTCAAACAGAATAGACACATTTAAAACAGACTTTTATAAGTTAAAAAATCGTGTTTGATTTTACTAAAAATTTTTAAATAGAAATAAGTCGTCATTATGAAAATTTCAATTTACAAAACACATTTAGAACACCTGTTGTAATTGATAACTTTTTAGATTTTTATTACAGTTCTAAAATGTGCTTTTAGCAGGAGACCTATTAAATAAGGTATTAACATCTAATCAAGTATGACGCAGTATTAAATGCTATAAAAGTGGCTTCTTCATATGAAATTGATGTTAGATAGCATTTTAAGATAGTCTTTAGTCAAAGAAACTGAATTATTTAAAGATTGTAAACGCTCTAAAATGGGTTATGCTTTGGTCCTATTAAATGCAGATATGAAAGTGTCTTTAGTGGAAAAATGGTAGATCATGGTACTAGAAAACGTTCTAGGCTAATTACTTCATTTTTTGTGGTAAAGTAAGATAAAATGTTGAACCATGATTTAATTTACTTTCAAAAGCAATGGCACCGTGTAATACATCTACATAATGTTTTACAATACTTAAACCTAATCCTGTCCCTTGAATATTTGCTACATTTTTTGCTCTAAAAAATTTACCAAATAGATTATTTTGATCCTCTTCCGGGATACCTATTCCCCTATCTTTAAAATTAATTTGTACTCTATTATTTTTTACTTTAATATTTATTAAAACATCTACTTCAGAATATTTTATAGCATTAGTAATTAGATTTAAAAAAATATTTCTCAAAATTTTCTTATCTGACACCATCATAGAATCACCAATATGTTGATAATTTAAGCGCTGGTTTTTCTTTAATGAGAACTCCAACTCTTTTAAAATATCTTCAGTAAAAATTTTTAAATCAAAAGCTTCTTTAGTTATAGTAACTATCCCTCGTTCTAATCTATCCATAGACAGAAAATCTTCTAGAATACTAGTAAGCTGTCCCACTGCTCCTTTTATGCGCTCTATATGTCGTTTTTGTTTTGGATATTCTTTAAGATCATTATATTTTTCAATTAAAATTGTAGAAGATAATACACTTGTTAATGGCGTACGAAACTCATGAGATGCCATAGAGACAAATGCTGTTTTCATTTCATTTACCATTTTTTCCTTATGTAAAGCCTCTGTTAGTTTTTGAGTTCTTTGCTCTACAATAGCTTCTAGATCTTGTGTATATCGCTCTTTACGTAACTCTGCTTTTTTTCGTTCTGTAATGTTTTCTCCAGCGACCAAAGTTCCTAAAAACAGTCCATTTTTATCCAATAAAGCAACGTTAGTCCATGACATGATAAGCATTTCTCCCGTTTTACTTCGCAATTTACTTTCAAAATTTGTTGGTATGACCTTTTCCTCTTCTAAATTATTTAAAATATTTGTATTACTTAAATTGTTATTTAGATCGCAAATAAAATCTTGAAACCAAGATCTTCCTATAATTTCTTGAGAAGTACAATCTATCAAATTACATCCTTTTTGATTAATCATTTCAACCTTATTATGGGCATCTAACAACAAAAAAACGACAGGAGCTAAATCTAAATACTGTTGTATTTTCTCTTTTTCTTTTTGCAATGCGTCGTGTTGCTGTAATACAATTTCTGCTTCTTTAATAGTCGTTACATCTTGAAAAGAAATTCTACATAAATCTTCCTTTAAATTTCTATTAGAGGTAATAGCCCCTTGTAATAATGCTGTAAAAGACCTCTTGTTTTTATGCTTCATTTCAAGCTCAAACCCATCAAGTTTACCTGTTTTAAAGGCCTCTTGTAATTTTATAAATAAAATATTAGAATCTCCACTAGACATATAAGCCGATAGAGATTCGCCTTTAATTAGCGCTCTTTCTATACCTAAAAGATCACAAGCGGTAAGATTTATATTGACTATAATTCCTTTATTATTTAAGATTAAATAACCTATTGGTGCAAAATCAAACAAATCTGTATATTGATCCCGTATAATCTCTAAACGCTGCTGAGCTTCTCTAAGCTCTTCATTTTGCATTTCCAGCTCTATTTGATGCACCTCTAATTCATGAAGCAATGTCTTAGCTTTTTCCATACTAATGCCCTTAAGCAACCCTAAAGTTTTTGTAACTCTGGCTTCTGCCCTTTTTCTTAATTGCTCATAAATAGACTTTTCTAGCGCCATTACATTTATTTATTAGTATCATTTTCGGTTTGAGATAATTCACTTATATCTGTATTTGTACAAGCAATTCCCGTAATTACATTATCTATGATAATTGGTCTTACTGTAAGATCATATAATCTAGTTATACCCTTTAAAGTT
Organism: Olleya sp. HaHaR_3_96; assembly: GCF_019278545.1. Lineage (NCBI taxonomy): Bacteria > Pseudomonadati > Bacteroidota > Flavobacteriia > Flavobacteriales > Flavobacteriaceae > Olleya > Olleya sp. HaHaR_3_96. The sequence goes on along the minus strand of NZ_CP058987.1, from coordinate 2,347,416 downwards.
AAGGAAATAATACCACGATATGGTTTTCCTGTTTTTAATACTTTATTTTTAATACTTGTTAGTTTTAAGGCGTCCTCCTTTAAAAAAAAATCCTGATCTGTTTTTCCAATCATTAAAGAGGAAGAAAAATCAGTCCCCTTATGCAACATACTTGTATACACTAAGTTTTTATCTTGAGAGCATACTGTGGTTTTTGTTAATTCAAGAAGTTGCTCATAACTCTCTTTAACTTCACTAAGCTCTAAAGCTAGTGATTTTTCTTCAGTAATGTCTACAAAAGTAATTACTACCCCCTCAATAACATTGGCAGATGTGCGATAAGGCATGATTTGCATTTGGTACCATGTACCATCGTTACTTTTGACTGCTGCTTGAAAGGGGGTAAGTTTTGCTAGTACCTTTGTAGCATCTGCTACTATACCTTCATAAATCAGGTTAGAAGATAAATCTTGAATTGGTCTGCCCATATCTGTTGAAATAAGATTAATAATCTTAGACATTGGTGGTGTAAAACGTTTTATTTTTAAATCCGCATCCAGAAAAATAGTCCCAATTTCGGTACTTGCAAGCAAATTATTCATGTCATCATAGGCTTGTGCAAGCTCATCTATTTTACCTTGTAGTTCTGTATTAACCGTAACAATTTCTTCATTTACACTCTGTAATTCTTCTTTAGATGTCTCTAACTCTTCATTGGTACTTTGCAGCTCTTCGTTACTTGATTGGAGCTCTTCATTACTAGATTTTAATTCTTCGTTAGAAATCTCTAGCTGTTCTATCGTAGATCTTAAATATTCTTTCGTTGCAATTAACTCTTGTTCTAAAGCTTGTAATTCTGAAGTCTCATCTGGATGACTTATTTGTGCAGCTACATTAGAAGCAGAAGACGCCTCTCGGTCCTCAAAAGTTATCATATAATAGTCCTCTTCTGGTATAAAATCTTTTAAAGGCCTTAAACACAAATCTATTATTTGATAGCTACCATTAGTTTTTACGTTGATATTTCTTCTAATTTCTACAGTGTCACTTTTTCTTACTTTAGAGATTATTGTACGTAAGTCATTTTTAAGCCCTTCCCTTGCCATATCAATTATATTAAGCCTAGCTTCTCCAGGAGAGGGCTGCAAATACTTACCTGTATTACCAGAAAAATAAACGGCCTCTCCTTTTAAATCAATAATAGCGCTAGCAGGTGCATAATTATCTAAAAGCAATTGTTCTGTTATTTTAGAAAGGTTACCCTGTTGCTCTCTTTTTGGTGTTGAAATTATAGCAGTAGCTTTAAAATTAATCGGTTCTCGAAATAAATACCCTATATCAGGAATTTTACTTTTATTAACTTTTTTATGTTTGAATAGTTTATGCTTCCTATCAATAACTTCATACAAATTAGCATACTCACCTAGAGATTCTGAGCTTCCCAAAAATAAAATTCCTTCTGGATTTAAAGCATAATGGAATATAGCAAATACTTTTTTTTGTGCTTCAATATTTAAATAAATAAGTAAGTTTCTGCAACTGACCATATCTTGTTTTGAAAAAGGAGGGTCTTTAATTAGGTTATGCTCAGAAAAAACAACCTTATCTCTAATTTCTTTATTTATTCTATATACATTAGATTCGCTTTGAAAATAACGTCGCAAACGTTCTGGTGTTACATCAGTAAAAATAGTTTCAGGGTATGTACCTTGTCTTGCAAAATTTATTGCACGCTCATCCAAATCTGATGCAAATATTTGTAGTTTTAACACTTTAGATTGCTTTTTAATAGCCTCGTCAAAAAGTATAGCTAAACTATAGGCTTCTTCTCCTGTAGAGCATCCTGCAACCCAAATGCGAATAGTTTCTCCATCTGCTTTACTATTAATTATCTGTGGAATAATAGTATTCTCAACAGTGCTATAAGCCTCTGTATCTCTAAAAAAACTAGTAACACCAATTAACAATTCATCAAATAGTTTTTTAATTTCTTCTTTATTTTTTTGAAGATATTTTAAATAACAGTCTAATTTATCTATTTGGTTTAAAGCCATGCGTTTTTCTATTCGACGTATGACTGTACTGGTTTTGTAATCTCCAAAATTACAACCTGTTTCATTTCTAATTAAAACAAATATTTTTTCGAGCAACTCTTTAGCTGTTGTCGCCATTATTGGTTTAGCTTCGATTTTAAAAGCCCTGTTTTTTGAGTATTTCACTAATGCTTCTGGTATTTTATTAACCTCAAGTACAAAATCTTGCACACCTGCAGAAATGGCACTTCTTGGCATACCATCGTATTTAGCAGTTACAGGGTCTTGCACAATAGTAAGACCGCCTTGACCTTTTATATCCTTTAAACCAAGAGTGCCTTCTGTTCCTGTCCCTGACAAAACAACACCTACAGCTCTTCCTTGTTGATCCTCTGCAAGCGATTTAAAAAAGAAGTCTATTGGTTTTCTAAATCCTCTAGCGGCGGACGGTTCCATAAGGTGTAATACCCCTTTAAAAATAGCCATATCTTTATTTGGCGGTATAACATAAATGTGGTCTGGTACCACTTGCGTATGATCCTCTACTTCAGTTACAGTCATATCTGTATGGCTCTTTAAAAGATGCACCATAAGACTTTTATGTGTAGGGTCTAAATGTTGCACAATAACAAATGCCATTCCCATTTGTTTTGGTGCTGCCGCGAAAAACGACTTTAATGCCTCTAAGCCACCAGCGGACGCCCCCAAACCTACAATAAGAAAAGCATTTAATATACTATTTGATTCTTCTTTTTTCTTTGTAGAAAATGGTTTCTCTATATTTTTTGTTGTAGTCGTTTTTTTATTTACCATAGATATGGTTATACGTTTTTTGGATGATTGATTTTTTTGAATGCTTGTTTGTATAAAGAATAAAGATAATTAATATATAAATAATGCTTCACATTCTTCACAAATAATTCTTCCTTCAAAAGTATATTCACTAATTACCAATAAAGAAGTAGGTTTTGTTTTATACAGAGGTAAAGTCAATAAATATTCCTTTTATCTACTATAAAAAATAAAAACCTCATCGTTTTATAATTGATAGCGCTTTAGTAACCAATAAGCCATATGTTTTCTTATCAAAACTAAATGGTATCAACTATAAAGATTTAAAACAAAGAACACATACATAACGTAACATGATGTAAGTCATTGCAATACACAACAATTAAATATAACTTGAATACTTAAGACAAGCATAATATAAGCTTAAAAGAAATAATAAGAACTTCAAAAACAAATTAACATGTCATTAAATTTTAATCAGTTTGCTACTGAAGCTAATACTTTTTTAAAAGAATACACTAAAGCATTAAGCTTAGGCGAAGATACCGAAAAAGCAGGACGTATTTTATCGTCCGTACTTCACGGCTTAAGAGAAATAATATCCACGGAAGAATCACTACAACTCATAGCTCAATTCCCTATGTTCTTAAAAGCTGTTTATGTTAACTCATGGCGTCTTCATAAAAATAAAAAAATAAATACTATAAAAGAGTTTGTTGACTTAGTACGAGAGTTTAATGGCGTTACAGCAATGCATGATTTTAAATCTTACGAATTATCAGAAAACTACATAAATACTACGTTTATACTATTGCGCAAATATATTTCTTTAGGCGAAATGGAAGACATAAAATCAGAATTACCAAAAGACTTAAAAAATATGGTTTATCATAGAATAATGTTTTAATACTCTAAATTTTTAAACAATGTACACTTCCACAAATCATCCGTTTCCTCAAAAAAAACTTAAGATTTTAGCCTCAAAACAGAGCGCACACACCGTTACTATTTATCTACCTATGAATAAAAAGGGTAAAGAGCAAAATGAGCATCTTGCACAAGCGCATTTAAAAAAATGTGTAAAAGAAATACATCAAACATTAACCAATTATCAACTAAATAAAGTCGAAATAAATAATTATCTAAAACCCATTGAAGACCTTATTGCCAATGTAGATTTATGGAGAAACCCTTCTGATGGTTTAGCTGTTTTTTTAGACCAAAATGGTATTAGTTATTATACTTTACCCATAGCGTTCGAAGTAAAAACATATGTATCAAATCATTTTTATTTAAAACCATTATTACCTCTTTATTATGAAGATGGTGTTTATTTTCTACTAGAATTAAGTGCCGATTATGTAAAATTATACAAGTGCTCTAAATTTAGCTACAAAGATTTGAACATTGAAAATTTTGCTCCAAACCAATTAAAAAAAGCTATCGGTACAGATTACAAAGACAAAATGTTACAGTTTAGAACAGGTCATAGTGCACATACCAGAGGTTCCTTTCATGGTTATGGTGAAGGTAAAGATGATTATAAAAAAGAGTTAATTACTTTTTTTAGAGCAATAGATCTTGGTGTTAAAAAACTAATTGATAATAGAAAAGCACCTTTATTATTGGCCTGTACTGATCAATTATATCCCTTATATAAAGAAGCCAGTTTATATCCTAACTTATACAAAAATCATTTAAATGGAGATCCAGAATTTAAAAACAAAACACTTATGCATCAAGAGTCATGGAGTTTAATGCAAGATTATTTTAATGCAACTAAAAAAGATAAAATAGACCTGTTTACAGAACTATACAATACACAAAAAGTATCTTATAGCCCATCAGAAATTATTTCTGCTGCAATACATGGAAAAATTGATACTCTTTTTGTGAAAAAAGGAACAGATCTTTTTGGTATTTATTATAATATAAATAATAGTGTACGTTTGGATGAGTCTAAAGAAATAACAAATACATCCTTACTTAATCTTGCCTGTATGCAAACTTTTTTGCAAGGTGGTAATGTGTTTGAACTAGATCCAGAACACATGCCAATTAAAGAACAGCCAATTAACGCTATTTTTAGATATTAAGGATTGTCTAAACAAACCCTTAAAACTAAAGTAAAGCTTTGGTTTCTCGTACACCTAAAATTAACTCTAAATCGTCTTTTTCAACGACTTCTTTTTTTAATAAAAGCTGTGCAAGTTTTTCTAATTCTGATTTATGCATTACTAAAAGATCTAGTGTGCGTTGGTAAGCTTTTAAAATTAAATTTTGCACCTCTTTGTCAATTAACTTAGCCATATTCTCGCTATAAGGTTTTTTAAAAACACTTTCGTTTTGTCCTGTAGAATCATAAAAACTTAGTGGTCCAATCGTTTTGTCTAAGCCATAGTAAGCAACCATGGAGTAGGCTTGTTTTGTTATTTTCTCTAAATCGTCTAAAGCACCAGAAGACATCTCATTAAATATAACCTCTTCAGCTGCTCTTCCTCCTAAAGACGCACATATTTGATCAATAAATTGAGATTTGGTAACTATTTGCCGTTCTTCTGGTAAATACCAAGCAGACCCTAATGATTTTCCTCTAGGAATTATAGAGACTTTAACTAAAGAATCTACATGTTTTAAATACCAACTAGCAACAGCGTGACCAGCTTCATGATATGCAATAATATTTTTTTCGTTAGGAGATATTATTTTACTTTTTCTTTCTAATCCGCCTACAACACGATCTCTAGCACCCATAAAATCTTCGTGTTCAATTTCATTTTTATTTTTACGTGCAGCAATTAAAGCTGCCTCATTACAAATATTAGCTATATCTGCACCAGAGAAACCAGGAGTTAAAGCAGACAATACATCTAAGTCAGCATTTTTTGCTAATTTCAGATTACTAATATGTACATTAAAAATCTCAATACGCTCTTGCTTATTTGGTAATTCTAAATAAATATGTCTATCAAATCTTCCTGGTCTTAAAAGCGCTTTGTCCAAAATATCTGGTCTATTGGTAGCTGCTAGCACAATAACACCTGTATTTGACCCAAAACCATCCAATTCTGTTAATAATTGATTTAATGTACTTTCTCTTTCATCATTAGCCTGAAACGCATTAATTTTTCCTCTTGAGCGCCCTACAGCATCAATTTCATCAATAAAAATAATACTTGGTGCTTTTTCTTTAGCACGCTTAAAAAGATCTCTAACTCGAGATGCTCCTACACCGACAAACATTTCTACAAATTCTGCCCCTGACATCGAGTAAAAAGGAACATCTGCTTCACCTGCTATTGCTTTAGCCATTAAGGTTTTTCCTGTTCCTGGTGGTCCTACAAGCATTACCCCTTTTGGTATTTTAGCTCCTAGTTTTGTGTATTTCTCTGGGTTTTGAAGAAAATCAACTACTTCCATAACCTCCACTTTAGCTTCTTTTAAACCTGCAACATCTTTAAATGTAACTTCACTTCGCTTATCTTTAGTGGTTAATTTAGCTGTAGATTTTCCAAAATTAAACAAAGGATTTGTATCATTTTTAGAAGCAAATCGCCTAAAAAGAAATAGCCAAAAAACAACAATTAATATTATCGGTAATAACCAAGAAAACAAATCTGACATATTTGTTCTGGTAGTATAAATAACAGTAGTTTTTACATCTGAAGAAAAATGTTCTTCTGCATTTTCTAATTTATTTTCAAAACTATCTACAGAGCCAATTTGCATTGAATAATGTGGTCCATTATTTAAACTGAATACCCTTTTTTTTAACTCTTGATATTTAGCTTCTTCTAATCTATCTCGTTTTATATAAATTTCTGCTATTGACTTATTTACTATAACAATTTTCTCAACATCTTGTTGACTTAGCATTAAATTATTAAAATCTTTCCAGCTAATTTCTTCTACATAATTACTAGGATTAAAAAAAACGTAAAAAACTAATAATAAAAATATTACAACTACATAAAACCAACTGATTTTAAAACCTCCAGAAGGTTTACTTAATGGTTTTTTGTCTTTATAACTAGATGAGTTATTACTATTATCCGTTGTCATTATTTCTCTCTAAAACTATATATTGATCCAAAGCTTCCATAGCTTCACAACCATAAACTACTGCTGGTCCTCCTCCCATAAGTACCGCTACTCCAATGGTCTCTAAAATTTCTTCAGAGGTTGCGCCAGATGCAAGTGCATCGTGTACATGAAAAGCAATACAGCCATCACACCTTACGGTAATAGCTATACCTAAAGCTATAAGTTCTTTTGTTTTAGAACTTAAGATACCTTCATTAATACTAGCTTTATGAAGACTATCAAAAGCAATCATCGTTTCTGGTATTCTAGTTCCTAAACGGTTCATTAAATTGGTTAAGTCGTTATACTTTTTAGAATGATCTTTTATCATAATACATTTTTTTAAATGTTGTTTTTATCTCATTCAAAACTAACTTATTTAATTTATTTTCTAAATGACCTAAGTCATTTGAAATCAATAAACAACTCATTTACTTTGTTTTATAAATAATAATATTATGAAAATCAAAAAAATCATACTAATATCTTTACTTTTTGCATTTATGTTTATTGCAGAAAGTTGTGGCCCAATTGTTATTTCTTCTAGACCAGATGTACCGCCTCCAGCTTGGTTTTATCCTAACCGAGTAGAAGCTGTCAGATATGTGTGTTTTCCTGATTATATGATTTATTATGACCTATCACTTAGACATTATATCTATTTAAATAATAATGTTTGGATAACAGTAAATACTTTACCCACACGCTACAACCATATAAATTTAAACCGAAGTAAGTTTGTTAGGATAAAAAATTATAGAGGTGATAATATCTCTCGCTATCATACAGAAAACAGAACAAATACTAACAGAACTAATGTAAGAACAAGACGTAACTAAAGTGTTGTTTAAACTTTTAGTGGCTGTTACATTTAAAATTTATCAAAATGAAAAAACTAATAATCTTAGCTCTATTTTTTATTATTTACTCATGTAAATTTGAAGAAAAACCAACCCAAAAAGATGAAGATATTAATGTTGTAAAAGATAAAACAATTGTAAAACCAATCGAAAAATGGGATGTAAATAAAGTGTATGACGAGTTTGGAAATCTTAAACAATACGATTCCGTCTATTCATGGTCTTACTCCAATATAAAAGGAGATTCTTTACATGTAAATTTAGATAGTATAATGGATTCTTTTAAAGGCTATTTTGAAAAAAACACACCTTCTTTATGGCAAAAGGACTTCTCTTATTTCCCTGAAAATGACACACTTTTTATGAATAATTTTTTTAAAAGTGATTATTTCTTTAAAAACTGGAAAAATCATAATGATCAATTAGAGCAAATGATTAAAAGAATGGATTCCTCAAGAAATGCTTTTTTAAAACAGTTTCATCCTGGATTATTAGAATCTAAAAAAAATAACTAATGACGTTACATGAAAACAATTATAATGGACTAGCGGCTTGGTCTTTAACGATTAGACAATTAACGTTAAAAAGACTTGGCAAAATTCCGAACGAATTTATAAACTGGAGATTAAATACTTCTACCTTAAGTTTTGGACATTTAGTACAGCATATTTTAGATGTTGATGAATTATTTTTTAACTTAAACACATCCGAAAATAAATTTAAATGGATTTTAGGTACTAATGAACCACACATAAATATAGATCAAAAAACCTACAAAAAAATGCTAGAAAAATTAAAAGTTAATAATAAAAAACGTAGCGAAATTATTAAGGCATTTACTCAAAAATCTATTAATAAGATTATTAAAAATGAAAACAACGAAGAACTGACTATTTGGTGGTTTTTAATACATAACGTTTTAGAACATGAAACATATCATAGAGGTCAAATAGCTGCCTATTTAAAAATTTTAAAAGGAGAATCTACTAGGGTTTAAAAAGCTTGATTAAAACAACATCTACTATGAAAAATATACTTATCGCAACCGATTATTCTACAAATGCAATTACTGCATTAAAATATGCTTCAACTTTAAGCAAAAAACTTAATGCTACTCTTGTAGTCACTCATGTTTTTGACTACCCTACAGTTTTGGGAGATATAGTGGACGAACCGTTTCCTCAACTAGAAATAGATGCTTTTAAAACGCATTATTCAAAATTAAAAGACTTTTGCAAACAAAATCTAGAGGGTAATTTACAAGAAATGAATATTAGTTTTGAGGTTGTAGAAAACAAATCTGTAGTAAAAGGTATTATTTCTAAAGCAAAAGAAATAGACGCCTTTATTATAGTCGTTGGTATGAAAGGCACAAGTCTTTTAAAAGAAATTATAATGGGAAACACCACGAGAAAGCTTATAGACAAAGCCCCATGTTTTGTACTCGCTATACCAGAAAACACCAGTTATAAAGAGATTAAAACTATAGTATACGCAACAGATTTTGAAGTCAACCCAGACATAGAGGTTCTTCAAAATGTCTCTATTCTAGCAAAAGCATTTAAGGCAAAAATACAGGTGGTACATATTGTTACAAAAAAAGAATATGCAGGAGACTCGCAAATGGAATGGTTTAAAGAAATGCTTGAAAAGAAAATAGAGTATAAAAACATTGCATTTGAAGTACTTTTCTCTGATACCATTTTTGAAACACTTAAAGTCTATTTAGGCGATGTAAATGCAGATATGGTTGTTATGTTAGAAAGAGATGAATTTGGTTTCTTTAATAAAATATTCCATAAAGATTTAGTTAAAAAAATGGAAGTCTATGGTCAGATTCCTTTAATGAGTTTTAATGAAAATAATTTTGAATTACTTCATTTCTTAGAACTTTAATCTTAAAAATACATTATTATGGCAAGACGTATATATAGAATATTGATAGTGATTTCTTTAGCATTAGGCTATCATCTATTTACAATTAAAAACACACATACAAAAACATATGTGGTCATTATATCAAGCCTGATTTTTATGCTTTTAAGTATTGGAATTCATGGTTTAATTGCACATTCTTTAAAACCGGATGTTAAAGGTGATATTATCCTTTACCCAATACTAATGGGTGCTTTATGGGCTGTTTTATTCTTTTTATTTGTGTTTTTTATTCTTCCTGTTTATTGTCCAGATTTTCATTTATTTAAATAATCAGTACTAATTTCAAACACCTAATTATTATTTTGATTTTTTCTTTTTTTACTGATCAATGTCATTTTATTTAGACCAAATTCTATTTAATTTTATAATTAACGCAACTCTATAAATTAAGAGTAAAAACCTAATTATTAATTAAAATATATAATGATGAAAGTAGAACAAATTTATACCGGTTGTTTAGCACAAGGTGCTTATTATATAGAAAGTAATGGTGAGGCAGCAATTATAGATCCTTTAAGAGAAGTTACGCCGTATATTGATATGGCTAAAAAACGAAACGCTAAAATAAAATATGTATTTGAAACACATTTTCATGCAGATTTTGTGTCTGGTCATATTGATCTTGCAAAAAAAACTGGAGCAACCATTGTCTATGGACCAACAACTATGAAAACTGGTTTCGATTTTATATCTGGTAAAGATGGCCAAGAATTTAAACTAGGACATTCCAAAATAAGACTGATACATACACCTGGTCACACTATGGAAAGTAGCTGTTATTTATTAATTGATAAAAATGGCAAGGAAACCTCGTTGTTTTCTGGAGACACTTTATTTATTGGTGATGTTGGTAGACCTGATCTTGCACAAAAGGTAATTTCAGAATTAACACAAGAAAAACTAGCTGCTCATTTATTTGATTCTCTTAGAAATAAATTAATGCCTTTAAACGACGATATTATTGTTTATCCTGGTCATGGTGCTGGAAGTGCCTGTGGTAAAATGATGAGTGATGAAACAACAGACACCTTAGGTCATCAAAAAAAAACAAATTATGCTCTTAATTCTGATATGACAAAAGAAGAATTTATTGATGCTATTTTAACAGGTTTAACACCTCCTCCTGGCTATTTTCCGCAAAACGTATTAATGAACATTAAAGGGTATAAAAGTATTGATACGGTTGTTGCTAAAGGAACTATTGCTTTAACTGTAAAGAATTTTGAAACTGCATTAAAGAATAATAAAGCCACTATTATTGATACAAGAGACGCACAAACTTTTGCTAAAGGATTTATTAAAGGCGCTTATAATATTGGAATTGATGGCAATTTTGCAAATTGGGTTGGTACCACCATAATAGATATTACAACACCTTTATTAATTGTTTGCGACCACGGAAGGGAACAAGAAGTTGCCACACGTTTAGCTAGAATTGGTTTTGATAACACTTTAGGGTACTTAAAAGGCGGTATGGATGCTTGGAATAAAACTGGTAGAAAAATAGATACTATTGAATCTGTAACTGCAGAGCAACTCGCTAATAAAACAGAGAAATTAAATATTCTAGATGTACGTAGAGCTAGCGAGTTTAATAGCGAACATATTGAAAACGCTATCAATACTCCTTTAGATTATTTAAACAATAGCAAATCTAAAATAGATAAAAACAAAACCTACTATGTGCATTGCAGAAGTGGTTATAGGTCTATGGTATTCATATCTAACTTAAAAGCAAAGGGTTATAAAAATTTAATTGATGTAAAAGGTGGTTTTAATGCAATGAAAGCAACCCATAAGTTTCCAATTTCAGAATACATAGCACCAACAACTATGTTGTAAAGGTTACCCAAAATAAAAAAAACACCAAATGAAAACGCATTATCAAATACTAGTTATAGGAGGTGGAACAGCAGGTTTAATGACTGCTAGTAGCTTACTTAGAAAAAATCCAATGTTAGAGGTTGCCATTATTGAACCTTCAGAAAACCATTGGTATCAACCTGCTTGGACTTTAGTAGGAGCTGGTACTTACGATTATAACAAAACAAAAAGGCCTATGGCTTCGGTTATGCCAAAAAAAGCCAAATGGATAAAAGATGCTGTTGTGTTTCTAGATCCAGAAAATAATACAGTAAAAGCTGCTATAAATGGTAACTTTACTTATGATTATTTAATAGTAACACCTGGATTAAAATTAGATACAACCTTAGTAGAAGGGCTACCGGAAGCTATAGATAAAGGTGTTGTTTGTAGTAATTACACAAACCCAAATCATACTTGGGATGTTATTAAAAATTTTAAAGGTGGAGTCGCTTTATTTACACAACCACCAAAACCATATAAATGTGGTGGTGCACCTCAAAAAATAATGTATTTGGCAGATGATTATTTTAAAAAAGCACATATTAAAAGTAAGACAAAAGTAGTTTTTGCTACTTCTGGAGATAGCATTTTTTCTATTCCAGAAATAGCAAAAACCTTAATGAAGGTAATTGATAGAAAAGAAATAAATATAAAGTTTAGTTGGGAACTAAAAAAAATTGAAGGCCAAAAACAAATGGCTTGGTTTATTGTTAGTCCAGAAGCTAAAGAACATAATCCAATGACTTTAGACATTATTAAAAAGGATAATTTAGTAGGTATTAAATATGATATGCTTCATTTAGTACCACCAAATACTGCCCCCGATTTTATTAAAAATTCTCCTTTGGTAGATGATACCAAATGGATGGATGTATATCCTTATACGCTTCAACACAAAAAATATGCAAATATCTTTGGATTAGGAGATGTTACTAATGTGCCAACTTCAAAAACAGGTGCTGCTATCAGAAAACAAGCTCCTGTAGTTGTCGCTAACATTATTAATTTAGTAGAACTACAAAAACTTAGCTCTAAAAAATACGATGGTTACTCCTCTTGCCCTTTTGTTACAGGTTATGGTAAAATGGTATTAGCAGAATTTGACTATACAAAAAAATTCACTCCTGACCCGAAACTAAAACAAATGTTAATTTTTGATAGCTCTAAAGAACATTGGAGACTTTGGCTTTTAAAAAAATACATGCTTCCTTACTTATATTGGAATAAGATGTTGAAAGGCAAAAATGTGTAACACAAACCTTAACTATTGTCATGCTGTTAATTATGCAAAAAAAATACCAATACAGTTTTTAATAGGTTTAACATTTACTTTAAGCGCAGGGATATTAATACATTTTAGAGGTTTTGCTTATTTCTGCTAGAATTAATATTAGCATATTTAGGATTTCTTTTATTGACTACTTCCAAATATAAAATATTATAACACCCCATTAAAATCATAATTTATGTTGAGGTTTTCATTATTTATTCCATTCTGAATAAAATACTTTTTAGGTTTATATATGCCAAAAATTACGGAATAAACTATTCTGTATCTTTGTAAAACCAAAAAGAAGCACCTTATGAAACTGAACATAAAAAATACATTTACAGCACAACTTCCAGCAGATCCAATAACAGACAATAGTAGACGTCAAGTCACTAAAGCTTGTTATAGTTTTGTGACTCCTAAACAGACTGCAAAACCAGAATTAGTTCATGTCTCTCCAGAGATGTTGAACACCCTAGGTTTATCAGAAAACGATGCTAAAACAAAACCATTTTTAAACGTGTTTACGGGTAATACCGTCTTAGAGGGCACAACACCATACGCTATGTGTTACGGTGGACACCAATTTGGACATTGGGCCGGGCAATTAGGTGATGGTCGTGCTATTAATTTATTTGAAGTCGAACACAATAACAAAAACTGGAAACTACAATTAAAAGGCGCTGGAGAAACACCCTATTCTAGAACAGCAGATGGTTTAGCTGTTTTAAGAAGCTCTGTTAGAGAGTATTTATGTAGCGAAGCCATGTATCATTTAGGTGTACCAACCACACGTGCTTTAAGCTTAGCGTTATCTGGAGACCAAGTCCTGCGTGACGTCATGTATAACGGGAATCCTGATTACGAAAAAGGCGCGATTGTATCACGAATTTCACCAAGTTTTTTACGTTTTGGAAGTTTCGAGATTTTAGCCTCAAGACATGATACAGAAACCTTAAAAACACTTGTAGACTATACTATAAACACTCATTTTACGCATTTAGGTACACCAAGCAAACAAACTTACGTTCAGTTTTTTAATGACGTAGCTATGCGAAGTTTAGATATGGTTATCCATTGGCAACGTGTTGGTTTTGTACATGGTGTTATGAATACCGATAACCTATCAATATTAGGATTAACCATAGATTATGGCCCTTACGGATGGCTAGAAGGTTATGAGCCTGGATGGACGCCAAATACTACAGATAATCAAAACAAACGCTACCAATATGGTTCGCAACCAGATATTGTCCTTTGGAATTTATACCAATTAGCAAATGCCTTATATCCATTAATTGAAGAAGCCGAAGGTTTAGAAGCGGTGTTGGCAAATTATGCCGAACAGAAAGATATCCAATACCTACACATGATGCGTAGTAAAATTGGATTGTCATCCGAAGAACAACTAGATGCCAACCTTATTCAGGAACTAGAAGATTGTTTACAGTTAACAGAAACAGATATGACTATCTTTTTCCGTAATCTATCCGATTTTGATGGTGCAAATCCTACTAATGGATTACAAATTATTCGTGATTCTTTTTACGACATAAAAGCAGTAACCGAAGCGATAAAAGACAGATGGAACTTATGGTTTGATAGTTATGCAGACCGTTTGGAACGCGACCCAATTTCAGCGAAAGCGAAAAAAGAAAACATGAATACCGTAAACCCAAAATACGTGTTACGTAATTATATGGCACAATTAGCAATAGATGACGCTAACAAAGGTGACTACAAACTTATTGATGACTTATTCAACTTATTAAAGCAACCTTATGCAGAACAACCAAAATACGAAAAATGGTTTGTAAAACGACCAGAATGGGCAAGACATAAAGTAGGTTGCTCTATGCTATCTTGTAGTTCTTAATTGTTATGTTTTTTTGATGTTTAACTCCTCTTTCTTTCTGCTTTTTTTCCAAAGCAGAAATTCATTCTCCTCTTAAAAATAAGAGGAGAGCTAAAAAAAAACATAAGGTATTAAAACAAAAGCAAAATCATAACGAAAAACAACATCGCAAACAGCTCCTCTCTTTAGCCAAAGAGCGATGAATTTTAGCTTTAGCTTAAATCGGAGAGTTTGACCTAAAACGCGAAGCAGTTTTAAAGAGAGTTAAAAACAACCTCAAATAAAACGCCAACAAGCTAACACCTCTTCCTTTCTGCTTTTTTTCCAAAGCAGAAATTCATTCTCCTCTTAAAAATAAGAGGAGAGCAAAAAGAATAAAGGAAAGACATCACAAAAGCAATAACAAAAGTTAAACCGAAACAAAAAAAAACCATCGCAAACAACTCCTCTCTTTAGCTAAAGAGCGATGAGTTTTTACTTCAGTAAAAATCGGAGAGTTTGACCTAAAACGCGAAGCAGTTTTAAAACCCTATTTTAAAACAATGAGCAATAAAATAGCATTTGGAGGTGGTTGTCATTGGTGCACAGAAGCAGTATTTCAAGCCTTAAAAGGTATTCAAAAAGTAGAACAAGGCTTTATAGCTTCCACCAAAGACAACACAACTTTCTCGGAAGCAGTAATCGTTCATTTCGATCTAGAAATAATTACGCTTGATATCTTAATTCAAATTCATTTATATACGCACAAAAGCACTTCTAATCATTCCATGCGTACAAAATACAGATCAGCAATCTATTATTTCTCAGAAGCACAAAAAGAAGATGCTGCTTTACTCCTAGCTAATTTACAATCAGAATTTGAAGCACCTATTATTACAAAAACACTTCCTTTTAAGGACTTTAAACCCTCAGAAGCACAATTTAAAAACTACTACAAAAACAATCCAAACAAACCCTTTTGTCAAACTTACATTAACCCAAAACTTAAGTTATTACAAACAAAGTTTAGCAAACATTTAACGGATAACCTACAGCGTAAATCTATTAGGTAATAGCTATTTAGTATCTTTGTTAAAAAAGAAAAAGGATGTCAGACACTAAAAAACCTGATAATATTGTCTATAACCAAGAGACACAAAAATACGATGCATCATTAAAACCGTATGCAACAAATGTTGGTGCTCCAGCCATAAAAGTAACGGAAAACGTCACTTGGAAAAACAAAAACGTACACAAAGCCAATCAGCAAATTAAAGCCAAGTATTTAGAGCTAAAAGCCGAATATGAAAAAATGATGGCAGAACTAGAATATAACAATCTAGTCTATAATGCTAAGTTTAGTTTTCAGCCTATAATTGGAGATACCTATCATTTATACAGAGATAAAAAAGGACAACCCTTTCTATCCATTATTGCTCCAGAACAATGCAATTTTGACTTTATAGGTAGTTTTTACTTAAATTCTGAGCATATCTGGAAAAGAATAGACGAAGAAATTATTGGCCAAGATCTAATTACTAATGACTAATCTTCATATTGTAAGTCTACTCTTCGATTTTGGCTTAGTGGTATTAATTTGGATGGTGCAACTTATTATTTATCCAAGTTTTAAATATCACAATCAAGAGTCATTAATAAAATGGCACGCCAAATACACGGTAAGAATAGCTGGTATTGTTATCCCGTTAATGTTTGGACAGCTTATACTCTATTTATATTTAGTATTTACGCAAGCAGATGCCTCTATTTATATTAGAACCGTTTTAACTATCAGTGCGTGGATAGCGACATTTGCAATATTTGTTCCGTTACACAACACAATTAACAACGGAAAAAGTACAGAAAAAACATTAGCCCATTTAGTGTCTAAAAATTGGATTAGAACAGCAATTTGGACGTTACTATTTATCTTAAACCTATTAACATTAGTAAACTAAAAGCATAAAAAAATCCCAAGCATAACACTTGGGATTTTTTAGAATATTATTATAGTCCAGCAAATTGCTAACTATTTAATCAGTACAAAATTAGTTTCCTTTTTTGTAATCTTCTAAAAACTTAGCTAAACCACTATCCGTTAAAGGATGTCTTAATAACCCTTCAATAGAGCTTAAAGGACCAGTCATAACATCAGCACCTAATTTAGCACAGTCAATTACATGCATTGTATGACGTACAGACGCAGCAAGAATTTCAGTTTCAAAAGCGTAGTTATCATAGATATGTCTAATCTCAGCAATCAGGTTTAAACCATCCGTAGAGATATCGTCCAAACGACCAATAAAAGGAGATACGTAAGTTGCACCAGCCTTAGCCGCTAATAATGCTTGACCAGGAGAAAACACTAACGTTACATTCGTTTTAATGCCTTTATCGCTAAAGTATTTACAAGCCTTAATACCATCTTTAATCATTGGTAATTTAACCACGATTTGATCATGTAATTCAGCAAGCGCCTCACCTTCTTTAACCATACCTTCAAAGTCAGTAGCAATTACTTCCGCACTAACATCACCGTCTACAATGTTACAAATATCAACATAATGCTTCATGATATTATCATGACCAGTAATCCCTTCTTTAGCCATTAAAGACGGGTTAGTTGTAACACCATCTAAAATACCCATATCCTGAGCGTCTCTAATTTGGTCTAAATTGGCAGTATCAATAAAAAATTTCATTCTAAAATATATTTAAGTTGTGTATATTACTATTTTGGGCGTTACCACAAGGGTCAGGCTGTCCGTTATATCTTTTTTTGCCATTTGTGGCAGCAAAAAAAGGATGCCACTTCCATCCTTAACGCCATGCAAAGTTACAATTTAACTTTCGCAAGTAAAATAATGATATCAAATGATATTAACATTTTAGTCAAAAAACCTGAAGGTTTTCTCACAATCTAAATCTTGTTGATAATAATTCATTTTAAAATTATCATGATCCCATTCTAATCGCCAATCAAAAACGGTAATCTCAAAATAGATAAATACTAAAGAAAAGATGCAGAGAATTATAATAACACTTTTAGAAATAATCTTACAGATCTTATGCTTAGCAATACCTAACAAATAAATCACTCCATAAAAAAAAAGCCCAAAAAACAGTATGTTACCTATAAAACCTTTAATAAATAAATCACCAGACATAGAAAAAACCCAAGAATGGTTGGTACTTTGTACAAACGGAAAGCCATAAAACGTAGGCCAACGCTCGTCAGTTTGACAAACATATTTAAAGGTAATAAAATGCTGAAGTGTAAAACTTACCGCTAAGCATAAAGCTGCTAATATCTTTTTCAATTTATAAACTAAAATAATATTTTGGCTATTCAATTATAATCGTGTAGTTTTTTGAAGTACTAGTAATACACATAGAATCCTCGTAGTCTTCCGTTTCTTCATCATAACTTAATGGAGGATCTACATACAAAAATATCGTAAAATCATATATACCTTGATTTTGCGGCATTCCCTCAAATCGAACGATTCTATAATCTATGGTCATACTCACCCCCTCTGGAAGCGTTCCTTCTAATTCAAAATTGTATCCATAACTATCATCATGCGGATCATTTTTAATTTGAGCTTCAAATTCATCATAATACATCTGCTGTCGATAACCTACCGTAAAAGATTTATCTGGTAATTCAGGACTTCGATTGATTACACATTCCAAAATAGATTCACAACCGGTAAAGATTATAATACTCAAGAAAAATAATAAGGATAACGTGTTTTTCATATTCTAATGACTATTAAAACCAAGTCACAATAAACATACCAAAAACTATAGTTTATAATGATTAAGTAAAAGCTTCTCGTACATTTTATCAGGTAATAAAAACTTTAAAACAATAGAAAATTTCTGCATCGGCGCACCAACTTTATAATGTATTCTAGGATTTTTGGTATTTATAACCTCATGTACTTTTTTAGCCACAGCAATTGGAGAACTACTATTATCTACATGCTCATCAATATCTTTAAGTACGTTTGGGTACTTAGTATATGGCGAGTCCTTTAAAACAGGCGCATGGTAACGTCCTGCAGCAATATTAGTTGCAAAATCACCGGGGGCAATATTGGTGAATTTAACTCCAAAATCCTTAGTTTCCATACGTAATGCTTCCGTAACAAGCTCTAAAGCACCTTTACTAGCGCTATAAATACCACGATAAGGCAATCCCATATACCCAGCAATGGATGTAATGTTTATAACCAATCCAGACTGTTGTGCTCTCATTTGAGGTAACACTGCCTTGATAACATTTATAGGCCCAAAAAAATTAGTATTAAAATTATGTTGGATTTGCGCTTGCGGTATTTCTTCAATAGCACCATTAATACCAACACCTGCATTATTAACTAAGACATCCAACTTGCCTTCTGCTGCAATGACTGTTTTTACAGCTGCTGCAATAGTCACCGTATCATTAACATCTAAAGCAACAAGCTTAAATTTACTGTTGCTATAATTAGACGGATTACGACTGGTACCATAAACAACACACCCTTTTTCGGTTAAAAACTCACCTATAGATTTTCCTATTCCAGAAGAACCTCCTGTAATTAATACGACTTTAGACATGTAAATAATTTTAAAAGTTAAAAGTAAAAAAGTTGAATTACAAAACGACTGTAACCAAAAAAGATTTGCTAGAATTAACTAACAAATCTTTATTTTATGTTTTTAAATCTCTTTTTAAAAAAGGATTTAGAGTAATCAAAAAAAGGCAAGCTACCTACATCACACTGCTACGACCATTTACCTTTGCTTCGTTCCCGACCTGGAGGATTCAACAGGAGCTAGTTGTGTAGGACTTGCCAGGTGCAAAGATACACACATTTTATTTTCTCGCAATCATTTTTTATAATGAATTTTAATAAATAACTTGCTAACAAATAAGTTTACAAAATGAAAGCATTTAAATACCTTACAATCATATTTTTAGCAACAGCACTATTATCGTGCGGTGACAACGTAGAATTGCAAAAAAAGAGCTTTTCGGTCTCTACTAACGCTAAAAATGGCACAATTAGCATTGACAAAACGCTAGAATTGTCTCTAAAAAATCCTAAAAACATCGAAATTACATCTGTTAATTACGAGCTAAACGGAAAACCGATTACGCCTAATCAAGTGCTTTCTGATTTTAAATTAGGTGAGCATACTTTAAAAGCGACCATTAATTTTAACGAAGAAACTGCAATTGTTAATCAAACGATTGCTTTATTAAGTCATGTTGCTCCAAAATTTTTAACTGTAGAAATCATTAATACCTTTCCGCATGATAAAACGTCTTTTACTCAAGGCTTAGAATTTAGTAATGGGGTCCTATATGAAAGTACTGGACAATATGGCGAATCTAAAATCAGAATAATAGATTACAAAACAGGAAATAGCATTACTGAAACCGCAATTCCTGATGCTTTTTTTGGAGAAGGTATTACTGTATTAAACAATACCGTATACCATTTAACATGGCAAGGAAAAAAAGGGTTTACTTATGATGCCACTACTCTAGAAAAGAAAAGTAGCTTTAATTATGGGCAAAGTAAAGAAGGTTGGGGATTTGCTAACGATGGCTCTAAACTATATAAAAGTGATGGTACTAGTTTAATTTGGAGCTTAAATCCTGACACACTAATAGAAGAAGACCACATACAAGTGTGCACTACAAAAGGAAAAATTGGAAGATTAAATGAGATAGAATTCGCGAATAACAAATTATACGCTAACATTTGGGAGAAAAATGGAATTGCAATTATCAATCCTAAAAATGGTGCTGTAGAAGCGGTTATTGACTGTACACTATTAACAAAACAAATTCCTAATTTTTCGATTAACGAAAACTGTTTAAATGGTATTGCATACAATCCAGAAACACAAACGTTTTTCTTAACAGGAAAACGTTGGGATAAATTATTTGAGGTCAAAATCATAGAGAACTAACCTCCTATTGTAAAAGTTAAAATATTATAAAGTGGCTGTTAAAGTCTCTTAATTTAGATTTATCATCGATCTGATAAATCTAAATTTGAGACTAATCAACCAACCAGCTATTGAAAACTTTTACAACCTTACTAGCCTTTTTGACTACATCCGTCTTATCCGCACAAACCGTAACAGGAAAAGTGTATGACTCGATTTCCACTTTAGAAAACATTAAAATAAAAAACTTATTCTCTAAACAAATAACTGTTACAGATACTAACGGAACCTTTCAAATTGAAGGAAAAACAGGTGATACACTTCAAATTAGTTCGTTATTTTATAATGAGCAAAAGTTAGTTTTAAAAGCCTATCATTTCCACGAAAGTGTGGTCATCGAGCTTAAGCAAATCCTTAATAGTTTAGACGAAGTCCAGTTAATCGCAGCTTATAAAGAAACCTCAGCAGATATTACAACCGTTGAAGTAACACTTAAAAACCAAATTTTAGAAGACATCAAAAACAATCCTCACCTCTATTCTAAGCAACCTACTACTGGCGGAATAGACATCATACAGGTTATTGGTCTAATTGCTAAATTATTTGAAAATAAAGACAAATATGTCGAACCGCCTTTTATTGAAATGACTTACGAAGATTTAGAATCGCTTTTTGAAAATTCTAGCTTATTTAACGAAAGGTTTATAATACATGATTTACAAATTGAAAAAGAATATATCCCTATGTTTTTCGAGTTTATTATCAAAAATGAACTAGATAGCAAGCTTTTAGAAAAAAATAAAGAAGTAGATTTAATTGAGCTTTTTGTCCAAAAAGGAAAAGTATTTAATAAAATTATTACTGACTATAAAAACAAACAATAAGTGGTATTTTAGTCGTTTTAGTAAGTCATGAAAACATATAGTGAAGATTTAATTGTTACTCTTGATGATTTAGATGAGCTAAATCACGTTAATAATGTGCGTTATATCCAATGGGTTAATCAAATTGCTAAAGCACATTGGTTTGCTAATGCCACACAAGAGATGCTTGATCAGTATTTTTGGGTGTTAATTTCCCATCAAATAGACTATAAACGACAAATATTTTTAGGTGATACGGTCACATTAAAAACCTACGTCAAATTATGCGAAGGTGTAACATCCTTGCGTGTTGTAGAAGTCTTAGTTAATAACAAACGGTGTGCCTATTCCGAAACTAAATGGTGCTTTATGAATATTGACACCAAAAGACCGTCAAGAATATCACCAGAAATCATTGCCCTTTTCTAATAATTTTAAAGACACATACTAATTACCCTTTAAAAAAGTTATATTTTAGTCAACCAAAGTTACAATTACAATTTATGAAGCGTACGCTATATTTTATCTGCTGTATTGGATTAATTTTATCATCATTATCTTGTCGTAAAGATTTCGAATTTGAAGCAAGTACCGGTAATTTAGGATTCTCTAAAGACACCGTTTATTTAGATACCATTTTTGCAAATATTGGGTCAAGCACTTATAATTTAAAAGTGTATAACAATAGTAATGAAGATATTTCTATTCCTAATGTGCAATTACAAAATGGAGAAAGTTCAGGCTACCGATTAAATGTAGACGGTCAAGCCGGAAAAAGCTTTACAGATGTACAACTATTAGCAAAAGATAGTCTATTTATTTTTATAGAAACGACTTATAATACTAACACGACTCCGCTGTCTGATACAGAATTTTTATACACAGATAAAATCTTGTTTGACTCTGGAGGTAATCTTCAGGAGGTCGATTTAGTAACTTTAGTTAAGGACGCTAATTTTATTTACCCGAATAGAGATAACACTACAGGTATTATTGAGACACTAACCTTAACCATTGATGGTGTCCCTACAGAAAGTGAAATATTAGGTCGCGAGTTACTGCCAGATGAGCTAACTTTTACTAACGAAAAACCGTATGTCGTTTACGGCTACGCAGCTGTACCAACAGGAGAAACATTGACAATAGATCCTGGTGCACGCATCCATTTTCATGCTAACTCAGGCTTATTAGTCTCTGAAGGCGCAACACTAAATGTCAATGGTGCCCCAAGTACAGATCCAGAATTATTAGAAAACGAGGTAATTTTTGAAGGAGATCGCCTAGAACCGTTATATAGTGATGTCCCTGGACAATGGGGAACGATTTGGCTATTTGAAGGGAGTCAGAATAATATTATTAATCATGCTACTATAAAAAACGCTACAGTTGGTGTGTTATCTGATGGTAATGCAACTGCTGCAACAGATAAATTAACGATTACTAATTCTCAAATTTATAACATTAGTACCTTCGGAATTTTAGGACGTAACACTTCTATTAGAGCTGAAAACATCGTTTTAAATAACGCTGGCCAAGCTAGTTTTGGTGCGACTCTTGGTGGAAAATACAACGTCACCCATTCCACTATCGCTAATTACTGGAATAGTAGTTTTAGACAATTCCCTGCGTTATTAATTAATAACTTTGTTGTCGATGCAGAAAACACCGCTTTTGTTTCGGATTTAACCGAAACTAATTTTAGTAACTGTATTATTTATGGTAATGATAATCCTGAGCTTTTAATTGATGAAATTGAAGATGCATCTGTTGTCTTTAATTTTAAGTTTACTAATTGTCTATTGCGTTTTCAAGATGATAACAACTTCTTTTCTAGCCTCAACTACGATTTTGATGATGCTACGCATTATGAAAATATGATATTTAATGAAGACCCAGATTTTAGAGATACTTTTGAAAACGATTTTATTATTGGTGATGCTTCTGCAGCAAATGGTCAAGGAAATACCACATTTGCAACACAAGTACCAAATGATATTTTGGGAGTTAGTAGAACTGCCAGTCCAGACTTAGGGGCTTATCAGCATGTTACTTTTTAGTATATAAAAATGCCGCTTTCTTTTGATTTCTTTTTCTGGAAATCAAAATTCATTCTCCTCTT
The DNA here is from genome assembly GCF_019278545.1 of Olleya sp. HaHaR_3_96. Classification (NCBI taxonomy): domain Bacteria; kingdom Pseudomonadati; phylum Bacteroidota; class Flavobacteriia; order Flavobacteriales; family Flavobacteriaceae; genus Olleya; species Olleya sp. HaHaR_3_96. Next base: position 2,323,827 of record NZ_CP058987.1, on the reverse strand, counting down.
TGAAATAAAGCGGAGAGTGTTACATGATGATATGTTTTAGTTGCTAATTCTTTGAAGTATTGGTACAACTATTCCATTAGTATTTGTATTGAGTGAGCATATATCGCCAGTTTGAGTTTGGCGACGAAGGAGACTTGTATCGAGAACTTTTGTTTTTATCTTCATGTCATTTTTAACTGCTTCTTAAACTATAGGATTTGACGCGGATATAGAATAACAGAACTCCTCTTTCTTTTGATTTCCTTTTATGGAAATCAAAATTCATTCTCCTCTTTGAAATTAAAGAGGAGAGTGCTACATAATGATATGTTTTGTTTGCTAATTCTTTGAAGTATTAGTACAACTATTCCATTAGTATTTGTATTGAGTGAGCACACCACGTCAGTTCGAGTGCGACGACGAAGGAGACGTGTATCGAGAACTTTTTTATTCTTCATGCCATTTTTAACTACTTCTTAAACTACAGGATTTGATGAGGATATAGAATAATAGAACTCCTCTTTCTTTTGATTTCCTTTTAGGGAAATAAAAATTCATTCTCCTCTTTGAAATAAAGCGGAGAGCATTACATAATAATTCATTTTAGTTGCTAATTACCTTTGAAGTATTGATCTAAATAAATCCTTAACTTTTCTATTGAATGAGGCCACCACGTCAGTTCGAGTACGACGACGAAGGAGACGTGTATCGAGAACTTTTTTATTCTTCATGCCATTTTTAACTACTACTTAAACTACAGGGGTTGATACGGATATAGAATAATAGAACTCCTCTTTCTTTTGATTTCCTTTTAGGGAAATCAAAACTCATTCTCCTTTTTGAAATAAAGAGGAGAGCCTTACATAATAATTCGTTTTGTTTGCTAATTACCTTTGAAGTATTGATCTAAATAATCTTTAATTTTTGTATTGAGTGAGCACAAATCGTCACTTCGAGTGCGTCGACGAAGGAGATCTGTATCGAGAACTTTTTTATCTTCATGTCATTTTTAACTGCTTCTTAAACTACAGGGGTTGATACGGATATAGAATAATAGAACTCCTCTTTCTTTTGATTTCTTTTTCTGGAAATCAAAATTCATTCTCCTCTTTGAAATAAAGCGGAGAGCATTACATGATGATATGTTTTAGTTGCTAATTCTTTTAAGTACTGATTTAAATAATCCTTAACTTTTCTATTGAGTGAGGCCACCACGTCAGTTCGAGTTTGGCGACGAAGGAGACTTGTATCGAGAACGTTTTTTTATACCACTTCATAAAAGTAAAAACCACAAAACAAAAAAGCCTGCTAAAATATAGCAGGCTTTTATTCCGCGAAAGCGAAAAATTATTTTATAATAGATTAAGCTACAAACAATGGTAACTCACTCATCATTGCATTAACTTTTATTGCTATCTCTTCTAATAACTCCTCATTTTCATGATTCATTAGTACTTGATCGATTAACGCGACAATAGCTTCCATTTCGTTTTCTTTTAAACCTCTTGTTGTAATCGCAGCTGTACCAATTCTAATTCCTGATGTTACAAATGGTGATTTATCATCAAAGGGCACCATGTTTTTGTTTACTGTAATATCCGCTTTTACTAAAGCTTTTTCGGCATCCTTACCGGTAATGTTTTTATTACGTAAATCAATTAACATCATATGGTTATCTGTACCTCCAGAAATAATTTTGTAACCACGTTTTACAAATGCGTCTGCCATTGCCGATGCATTTTTCTTTACTTGTAACATATAGTTAAGAAACTCGTCTGTCAATGCTTCGCCAAAAGCAATCGCTTTCGCTGCAATAATATGCTCTAAAGGCCCACCTTGATTTCCTGGGAATACGCCAGAATCTAAAAGTGAAGACATTTTACGTAAATTTCCGTTTTTAAGTTTAATACCAAATGGGTTATCAAAATCTTTACCCATTAATATCATTCCTCCTCTTGGACCACGTAACGTTTTGTGTGTTGTAGTGGTTACGATATGGCAATGTGGCATTGGATCGTTTAAAATTCCTTTGGCAATTAATCCTGCAGGATGAGAAATATCTGCAAGTAATAAAGCACCAACACTATCAGCTATTGCTCTAAAACGTTTAAAATCTATATCTCTAGAATAGGCAGACGCTCCTGCAATAATTAATTTAGGCTGTTCTTTTGTTGCGATTTCTTGAATTTTATCATAATTTAAAACCCCTGTTTCTTGCTCTACCCCGTAAAATACAGGATTGTATAATTTACCAGAAAAGTTAACTGGAGAACCGTGCGTTAAATGTCCACCATGAGACAAATCGAATCCTAAAATTTTATCTCCCGGTTGTAATACGGCATGATAAACTGCTGTATTTGCCTGACTTCCAGAGTGCGGTTGCACGTTAGCATACTCAGCTCCAAATAATGTTTTAGCACGATCAATTGCTATCTGTTCTACCTCATCAACTACTTCACATCCACCATAATAACGCTTCCCAGGATACCCTTCTGCGTATTTATTGGTCAGTACAGATCCTGCTGCTTCCATAACTTGGTCACTGACAAAGTTTTCTGAGGCAATTAGTTCTATACCATTTAGTTGGCGTTCTTTTTCGGCTTGAATCAATTCAAAAATCTGTTCGTCACGTAGCATAGTTATGTGTTTTTGTTATTTCCGCTTAAGCGAAAAATGTTTTATCGTTAAATATTTATCAAAAATAACAAATAACCATTGTAAATAATTGAAAAAACATATATTTACTTAGAATTTATAAACAACAAATCAACAATTATACATATGCCATTATCAGCTAATAATCCAGACAGAAAATCATGGTTACACGTCGATAAAAATTCGGACTTCCCAATCCAAAATATTCCTTTTGGTGTTTTCTTAACTAGAGATGACATAATTACCATTGGAACACGTATTGGAGATACAGCAATTGACTTAGGTGCTTTACACCAATTAGGTTATTTTGAAGGTATCCCGTTAACTGAAGATATTTTTCTTCAAGACACACTAAACGATTTTATCGCAGATGGACGTAAAACGTGGCGTTTGGTTAGAAACAGAATTGCCGAAATTTTTGATGCAGAAAATGACGCATTGACCAATAACTTAAAACATAAAGAAATTGTTTTATTCCGTTTAGACGAAATAGAAATGCAATTACCAGTTCAAATTGGAGATTATACTGACTTTTACTCTAGTATAGAACATGCAACCAATGTTGGAACCATGTTTAGAGATCCAGATAATGCATTATTACCAAACTGGCTACATATACCTGTAGGTTATCATGGTAGAAGTAGCTCTATCATTCCTTCTGGAATCCCTGTACATAGACCACAAGGTCAAACGTTACCTGCTGGAGCAACAGAACCTGTTTTTGGCCCAAGTAAATTAGTCGATTTTGAATTAGAAATGGCATTTATAACTACAGATGCTAACGATTTAGGAGAACCAATACCTGTTAACGAAGCTGAAGAATACATCTTTGGTTTAGTATTATTTAACGATTGGTCTGCTCGTGATATCCAAAAATGGGAATATGTACCATTAGGACCGTTTTTAGCTAAAAACTTTGCATCCTCAATTTCTCCTTGGATTGTAACTTTAGATGCTTTACAACCATTTAAAACAGACAGTCCTAAACCATTAAAAAAACAATTACCATACCTACAACAGTCTGGTAAAAAAAGTTACGATATCAACTTAGAAGTTGCTATACAGCCAGAAAAGGCTAAAGAAACGGTCGTTACCAAATCTAACTTTAAAAACATGTATTGGAGCATGTCACAGCAATTGGCGCATCATACTGTAAACGGTTGCCCAATTAATAGTGGAGACATGATGGGTAGTGGTACTATCTCTGGTCCAACACCTGATAGTTACGGCTCTATGTTAGAATTATCTTGGAGAGGTGAAAAACCTGTTAAAATGAAAGATGGTACGGAACGTAAGTTTATCAATGATAACGATACGGTTATCATGAGAGGCTATTGCGAAAAAGAAGGTACTAGAATTGGGTTTGGAGAAGTTAAAACGAAGCTTTTACCAATATTTCAACCAAAAAAAATAAAATAGCAACACATTGTACTATAAATAGTTAACCCTTAAATTTAAAAATTTAAGGGTTTTCTTTTTTGGTTTGGCACGCTAATTGGCTTTCTTTATAACAAAAACCAAATAAATCCCAAAAACATGAGAAACTTTACACTTATTACACTGCTCCTTCTAGTATTAACCTCTTGTGTCGGAAGAAAACAAATCGAAAAACAATTAAATACTGGTAATTACGATTTAGCAATTACCAATGCTTTAAAAAAATTAGAGACCAATAAAGACAAAAAGCGTAAACAAGACTATGTTATACTGCTTGAAGAAGCCTATTATAAAGTTGTAGAAGATGATAACAATACTATAAACCATTTAACCAAAGATGGTAATCCTGAATTATTTGAAACCATTTACACGACCTATCTTAATTTAGAGCAAAGACAAAATGCCATTAAACGTGTATTGCCTTTAAAAATAGGAAGAAAGACTCTAAAGCTTAACTTTAGTGACTATAGTGATCAGATTGTAAAGTACAGAGCTAAAGTATCAGACTATAAATACACGCAAGCTTTACAATTAATCCAAACTAATGATAAGTTTTATAATCGTGAGGCTTATACTTTATTAAATGAAATAGAAAAAATTAACCCTAATTACAAAGACATTAGACTATTAATGAATGATGCTCATTTTAACGGAACCGATTTTGTATTGGTAACTATTGAAAACCAAACGCGTCAAATTATACCAGAACGCTTAGAATCTGATTTATTAAATTTTGACACCTATGGATTAGATCAATTTTGGACAGCTTACCACGCAAGTGCTGACACAAATATTGATTATGACTACACCATGAAATTACAACTACAACGTATTAATATCTCTCCAGAACATGTTACTGAAAGAGAACTATTACGTCAAAGAGACATTGTAGATGGTTGGGAATATGTATTAGACTCTAATGGTAATGTAAAAAAAGACAGTTTAGGTAATGATATTAAGCAAGATAAAATTGTAAATATAAAAGCTAGATTTTTAGAAGTAAGTCAAATAAAATCAACACAAGTTGTTGCCAGAGTAGTTTACACCGATTTAAAACAAAATCAAATCTTAGATAATTTTCCAATAGACAGTGAGTTTATCTTTGAAAACATTTTTGGAACTGCAAAAGGCGACCAAAGAGCTTTACTAGATGAAGATATTCAATTACTGAGAAACAGACAAATCCCCTTCCCTAGTAACGAACAAATGGTTTATGATACCGGTGAAGATTTAAAATACAAACTAAAAGATATTATAACTAGGTATCGTTTTAGAAACTAAACGCTAATTTTACAACACAAAAAAACTCCCAAATTGCTTTGGGAGTTTTTTGCGTATTGTAAATAAATTTGATCCTATTTTTTATCTCCTCTTAATTTTCTAATCATTTCTTTAATTTCTTTTTCAGAAAAACCGTTACTTATATTTACATAGCCACCCGTAATCTTACTATTAACACGAGGCAAGGATATTATTTGTTTATCAATGACAATAGCAATAGGTTTACCTATATTATTTGCTGTTAACACCTCAAATTTACGCGTCCCTTCCTTTGTAAATGCAATACTAATTTCTGGGGTGTTATTGCCATAATCACTATAAATCTTCTCCACTTTTAAAATATCGGCTTGCACAATTGATGGTATTGCTTCCAACGTAACATCTTCATCCCTGGTATTGTAAGTATAATCAATTGTTGCATAAAAGCCATCTTCTCTATCCACCGGAATAACAACAAATACGTCTGATGAGCTATAACTATTTGAATAAGTATTAAAACTATTTGTTATTTTGTCAATTGCTGCATTAATAGTACCAAATTCGACAATAATTGCTTCCTGTAACCCTTCTAAATCAACATCCTTATCACAGTCTTTTAGCTGATTACATCGGTATAAAACATCAACATTATCGTCCTCTAAAAAATGATCAAGCGCTACTATTAATTTTTCAGTAATAACGTCCTCAGATATTTTATCTTCCAATTGTATAACTCTAATAGTATCATCACTTGAAGCCTTACGTTTTAATACCTCAAACTTAGATTCAAAACCAGCTTTTTGATCGTCTACCAGCTTTAATTTTTTAATGATATCAACTATTTTCTCATGTTTGGTTTGTCCATAACTAACAAACACCATAAAATAAATAAAACATCCAAGCATCAACTTCATAACGTTATCTGTTTTAATTATTGTTTTAGACTATGCAAAAAAGTCTTTCAAACCACTTAAGATACTTTGTACAGCGTAAGAAGCCAATATTAAACCCATAATTTTACTAATTACGGTAATACCATATTCTCCAATGCGTTCTTGCACCTTATTAGCGGCTAATAATAACAAACTTGTTAATCCAATAACAACAAGAACCAAAACTGTGGTTAATAACTGTTGCTGAATGTTGTAAATATGATTATCCGTGAGTAAGACGACTGCCATAATAGCTCCTGGAGAAGCTATAGACGGGATAGCCACAGGAAAAATAGTCACATGTTTATAGTCTTTAATACCATGTTTTTCTGTTTCCGGCTTACCTTCTCCAAAAATCATGGTTAATGCAAACAAAAACAATATCACTCCTCCAGAAATCTGAAACGCATCTAACGTAACATTCATTCCTTCTAAAATTAATTGCCCAATAACTATAAAAAATAATAGCACTAAAAAAGCTACAAAACTCGCTCTGATAGCAATACGTTTTTTATACTTTTTGTCAAAATTTTTGGTTGCTTCTAAATACACGGGTATAGACCCTAATGGATCAATAACTGCGAATAAAAATAAAAAGGTCGTTATAATTTCTTTCATAAATATTACTCTATTTCAATACCTGTAGTTGTAAAAGATAAGCCTTGCTGACCAGAGGTCGATATCTGTACGGCTTCAAAATAAGGGGGGTTAACATCTTTAGCGGCAATCCAATCAAATACAAAATTAGCACCTGTACCGCCTTCAATATCTCTTTCATTTATCACAATCTCTATAGTCTGCATGGGCTTAACATAGATTGTCTCTGTAAAATAGGCTTTAATTAAATCGCCATTAGTATTATAAAAATCAGCTTCCTTTATAAAAATAGTATCCTTTTTATTAATATTTCTTAAACTTACTGTAGCTGTTAAATTATGTGTTTTATGTTCCGTAACACTATAAATTTGAGAATACACTGATAAATAAGTTGATCCCGACACTAACAACGAGTCCGTTAACGGTTTATTCCATTGCATAGCTTTCCAATTATTAGAGGGTACATAAGCGTTTTCATCTTTAGTTTCACAACTAAAAGACGTTAATACAATAATAAATAGTACTACATATTTCATAATTTAAACAAATTTAAATAAGTCAATTTCATTTATAGCGCCATGACTAGCATGCGCAACCGCTACTCCATTTTTTATCACCAATAACTGTGGCGATTGGTGCATCACCTGAAATTTATAGCCAGCCTCATTAGACACCTCTCTGTAATTTAATAAATCTAAATAATATAAATCTAAATTTATATCCAAATCAAAAGCAGCGACAAACTGATTCATAACCATACTACTAATACCACATCTTGTAGAATGCTTAAATATCACCTGTGTTTTCCCTTTAGACAATTTAGCAATATCATCCAACTGACTAACCGTAGTTAAATTTTTCCAAGGCAGTATTTTCTTTTCTTTTGGCTCTTTAGAACCACCAAATAATTTTCCAAACATAATAATTTCATTTTAGCAATTTTCATTGCCTATAAGTTAAACAAAAATATCACTTTTATGATATTTATCATTGAATATGTCGAAACGTTTTAACTAACTTACATATAAATTAGAAACAAAGCTAAACTGACGAAAAGTCAGCTAAAAACAACATATTAACGACATTTTGTCTTACAATTACACTTGGTAAGATAATTGAAATACAACTAACACAAAACAATTATAAACATAAGTTTTCGCTTATGCGGAACTACAAATAAACACACTATATGAACCCAGACAATTATACAATCAAATCGCAAGAAGCCATACAGCGCGCACAGCAGATTGCGCAAAGTTATGGTCATCAACAAATTGAAAATGAACATTTTTTTAAAGCCATTTTTGAGGTTGATGAAAACGTACTACCATTCATCTTAAAAAAACTGAATGTCAATCTTAATGTTTTAGAACTAGCATTAGATAAGCAATTAGAAAGTTTTCCTAAAGTTACAGGAGCAGATTTAATGCTGTCTCGTGAAGCTAGCAAAACCCTAAACGAAGCATCAATTATTGCGAAAGCAATGCATGACGACTACGTCTCTATTGAGCATTTTATTTTAGCTGTTTTTAAATCAAACAGTAAAATAGCACAAATGCTTAAAGACCAAAGTGTGACAGAAAAAGGTTTAAAAGCAGCGATAGACGAATTAAGAAAAGGAGACCGTGTTACCTCACAAAGTCAAGAGGAAACCTACAACTCCCTTAATAAATACGCTAAAAATTTAAACAAATTAGCAAGAGACGGAAAATTAGATCCTGTTATTGGTCGTGATGAGGAAATTAGAAGAATCCTTCAAATTTTATCACGTCGTACTAAAAACAACCCAATCTTAGTTGGTGAGCCAGGAACTGGTAAAACTGCTATTGCTGAAGGATTAGCACATAGAATCGTGGATGGTGACGTCCCTGAAAATCTAGTCGATAAGCAAATTTTTGCATTAGACATGGGCGCACTAATTGCAGGCGCTAAATTTAAAGGAGAATTTGAAGAACGTCTAAAAGCAGTTATTAAAGAAGTAACAGAAAGCGATGGCGATATCGTACTATTTATTGACGAAATTCACACATTAGTTGGTGCTGGTGGTGGACAAGGTGCAATGGATGCTGCAAACATTTTAAAACCCGCTTTAGCCCGTGGAGAATTGCGAGCTATTGGAGCAACTACTTTAGACGAGTATCAAAAGTACTTTGAAAAAGACAAAGCCTTAGAGCGTCGTTTCCAGAAAGTAATGGTTAATGAGCCTGATACCGAAAGTGCCATTTCTATTTTAAGAGGAATAAAAGAAAAGTACGAAGCACACCATAAAGTACGTATAAAAGATGATGCTATTATTGGTGCTGTAGAGTTGTCTCAACGTTACATTACTAACAGATTTCTTCCAGATAAAGCCATTGACTTAATGGATGAAGCTGCTGCTAAAATGCGTATGGAAATCAACTCTAAACCAGAAGAATTGGATGTTCTGGATAGAAAAGTGATGCAATTAGAGATTGAAATTGAAGCTATTAAGCGAGAGAAAGATGAAAGTAAATTAAAAACATTACGATCAGACTTAGCGAACTTAAAAGAAGAACGTAACGAGATCAACGCTAAATGGATTAGTGAAAAAGAAGTTGTAGACAACATACAAAACAGAAAGCAAGATATCGAAAACTTTAAGCTAGAAGCTGAAAAAGCTGAACGTGATGGAGATTATGGTAAGGTTGCCGAGTTACGTTACGGTAAGATTAAAGAAGCGCAAGAAGAATTAGAGAAATTACAGAAAGATTTAGCTGATAACCAATCTGAGAATTCTTTAATAAAAGAAGAAGTCACTTATGAGGACATTGCAGAAGTCGTTGCTAAATGGACAGGAATCCCAGTAACTAAAATGCTACAAGGTGATCGCGAAAAGCTATTAAATCTTGAAAACGAACTGCACAAACGCGTCGTTGGTCAAGAAGAAGCTATTGTTGCGGTGAGTGACGCTGTAAGACGTAGTCGTGCAGGTTTGCAAAATCCATCAAAGCCAATCGGAACCTTCCTGTTTTTAGGAACAACTGGTGTTGGTAAAACGGAATTAGCAAAAGCATTAGCCGAATATCTGTTTGATGACGAAAGCGCAATGACCAGAATTGATATGAGTGAGTACCAAGAGCGTCATGCTGTAAGCAGATTAGTTGGTGCACCTCCAGGATATGTTGGTTATGACGAAGGTGGACAATTAACCGAAGCGGTTAGACGCAAACCTTATTCTGTAGTCCTTTTAGACGAAATTGAAAAAGCACATCCAGACACATTTAATATTTTATTACAAGTATTAGACGAAGGCCATTTAACAGATAACAAAGGTCGTATTGCAGATTTTAAAAACACCATTATTATCATGACATCCAATATGGGAAGTCAAATAATACAAGAACGCTTTGATGCTGTAAAAGATGTGGATACCGCGATGGAAGGTGCAAAAGTAGATGTATTAGCACTACTAAAACAAACGGTTAGACCTGAGTTTATAAACCGTATTGATGATATTATCATGTTTACACCATTAACCAAAGACAGTATCACGCAAATTGTGGGATTACAGTTAAAAGGGCTATCTAAAATGATTGGTAAGCAAGGTATTACGTTTGACGCTACACCAGAAGCTATTGCTTATTTAGCAGAGAAAGGGTATGATCCAGAATATGGTGCTAGACCTGTAAAACGAGTGATTCAGAAAGAGGTTTTAAATCAATTAAGTCGCGAGATATTATCTGGTAAGGTTACAACAGATAGTATTATTTTATTAGATGCTTTTGATGGCGAGTTAGTCTTTAGAAATCAAGAGGCCTTAGTAACAGAAGACGTGTAATCACAAAATTCTGTTAACATAAAATAAACCACAAAACAGTACGTTTTAATTATGGTTGGTTAGTTGAAAAGCAACACAATACTTTACAAAAGTGGCGTGTTGCTTTTTTTTGTTTTATATTGTAATTCTTTAACAAAAACCAATCTTAGCTTGATTACATCTTATATTAAAAAACATCTGGTCGTTCTTTTTATAGTAACCTCAACACTTGTTTCGTCTCAGACAAAGTTTAAACGTGTTTTGACGTCTCCTTCTGATTTCAATGCTTTAAAAACAACACCAAACACAAACAAATATGGTAACATTGATGCGTTAAAAGTTGTTTTTGATATCAAAGAGAAACAACTCTATTTTATTAATAGCAAAACCTACAAATACCATTACCGTTTTTGCAAAGGCTATTTAGAAATACCGCAAACCCTTAAAGAGTTTAACAATTCTAATTATAAAGCACAGCATACAGACAAGCGTTTTTTACTAGGAAACATAAACCATTATTTAGCCAACGACACTTATAACCTAGAACTCTCCCCTATTGATGATATGTTAATTGGAGACATTAAAACGTTTTACGACGCCATTAAAGAAGCTACATATTTCGAAAACTTTAATTTCTTTTTAAACACGTCTAGATTAGAAAAATTAAGATCAGTTTTAGGTATCCCAGCAATATCAGCTTCAGATTTGTATGGCGACCAAACCTATCAAGCAGTTAGTGCTCAAAAAAGTTATGGCTGCTTAAAATTTGTTGCTGTTGATTCTTTAAAACAAAACAACATTACCAAGCATGATATTATAGTTATCAATCAACCAATATTAGAACTCCCAATTACTGCTGGTGTAATCACCACTATTCTGCAAACCCCTTTAAGCCATATTTCAGTTTTAGGAAAAAACAGACAAATTCCTATAGCAGCGTATACCAAAGCCATGCAATCTGATATTTTAAAAAGTTTCGACAATCAATACGTCTCTTTCGAAGTTACTTTGGACACTTTTTATATCAAACCAATCTCTAAAGAGCAGTTTGAAAGAAAAACAAAAAAGAAGAAAAAAGAAACGTTGTTTTTAGAGACAAATACTAGTGTCAAACACTTAATTGATGTCGACGATTTAAACCAAAATTCCATAAATACTGTTGGTGGAAAAGCCGCCAACTTTGGCGTATTGTATGACTTAGCTAAAAAAGAACAATTTAAAATTCCGGAGTCTGCTTTTGCTATTCCGTTTCATTTTTACGACACACACATAAAAGCTTCTGGTGCTGATGTTTTAATTAGACAGATGATTTACGATTTTAAAATCAATCAAGATAACAAAGCCTTAACCAAACAACTAAAAGCCATTCAGAAAAAAATAAAAAAAGCACCTCTTAGTCCTGATTTAATAGCCAAAGTAGAAGCAAAAATTAAAAGCTTAGGAGACTACACACGTATGCGTTTTAGAAGTTCGACAAATGCTGAAGATATTGTTGGGTTTTCTGGCGCAGGTTTATACGACTCTAAAACAGGAATTGTAGGAAGCGAAAAAAAATCTATTGAAAAAGCGATCAAAAAAGTATGGTCAAGCTTATGGTACGAACGTGCTTTTTTGGAACGTGATTACTTTAATATTGACCAAAATAGTATTGCCATGGGGATTTTAGTCCATCGCTCCTTCCCTAACGAAAAAGCTAATGGTGTAGCCATTACTAAAAACTTATATCGAAAAAACTATTTAGGAAACGTAATAAACGTACAACTTGGTGAAGCCAGCGTCGTCCAACCTGAAGACGGTGTGACTTGCGATCAGGTTATTTGTTACTCCGGATCGTCTTCCAAATTATATAACGATAAGCGTATTGTAGAGATCATTTCTCATTCTAACCTTAATAATGGTGACTTAGTAATGACAGAAGCAGAGCTTATCAACCTGTCTGAACAGTTGGAAAAAATAAAGAAACATTACTACTATAACGTCTATAAATCTAAGCAGAAATACCTAGCATTTGGTTTAGATATCGAGTTTAAATTAGACAGTGATGACAGAGATTTGTATATCAAACAAGTACGCTATTTTAACGATTAAATAGTGTTACTGTAGTTGTAAAATCTAATTTTAGATTTTACTTATTCCATATTTAATGGTATCTTCAATAAATTAAACGACTAACCAAAACCAAAATACTGCATGGGACTGTTCCATTTTTACGATATAGGTAATACTGATGTTTACGTTTTTGACGACTTTCTAATCAAACAAGTCAAAGAAGGTGCTTTTATAAATGATGAAGAAACAGAGCTATTTGTCGAAATCATTAAAAAGCATTTTGATAATAAAAATTTCGCTTTTATATCCAATAGAATCAACTCTTATTCTGTCAACCCATTAGTCTATACTGCAGCTGAAAAACTACCAAATCTAGTTGCTTTTGCAGTCATCACTGTTGATGAAAAAATGAGAGAAATATCTATATTTGAAAATAAATTTCACAATAGACCTTTTAATACTTTTGACAATCTAAGTGATGCGATTTCTTGGGTCAGTGAAATTATTAAAGATAAAAATAAAACAAAATCCAGTGATTTTTTAGTGGATTAGAGCATATATAAATTTTAGTTATATGCAAATGATTAAAAACAAAACACTACTACTTCGCTTAATCAGCCCCTTTTAACGCATTCAAAGCGGCAAGAAGCTCTTCTTCATTCACCTCCTTTAATGTTCTATTCTCTTTTATTTTTTGTTCTAAAATTGGAATAAAACTTTGATCTCCTAAGGCTTCAATTGCTTCTAATACTAACGAAACATGTTCGTCAATATTTTCAAGTTCTTTTAGTAATATATTTTTAATGCGTTTATCCTTCCTTTGGGCTAAACCAGAAATAGCTTCAAATCTAGTGTCGCTATCTTTATCAGAAACTCTTTTCCATAATGCTGCTCTAATCTTTTCTGTATCAGTATCATTTTGACTACCTAACCCAAAAGTAGCCCAATCCCTAATATTAGAGTCCTTATCAGTTGACAACATTATCAGAACATCATATGCTTTTTCATCCTCTACAGTGCTTAACGCAGCAACTAAAGCATGTCTAACATACACACTTTTATGATTCTTAAATTTACAAATTAAATGTATTTGTTTTTTAGTCAATTTCTCATTGTTATGACTAATCCCATAAAAAATTGATGACACCATTTTTCTATCAACCTCCGTTTCCAAAAGTTTAAAAAGAATATTGATAATTTCTTTTTTATGTAATCTCGGGTAACCAAATTGAGACAAAATATCCACACCCAAAACCCGATCTTTCAAACTAACAGAATGTGTTAACGATACACTTCTCTCAAAAACAGCTTCCGTTTTACGCTTTCTTAATTCACTAACATAACTCCAATAATTCTTACTAGACTTATTTGTCAAAAGCCTAGTAAAAATCTTGTCTGCTGTGTAATTTTGTGATATATTCAATACGTTTTTATTATTACAATTTTAAAGCCCGCTTGCTTATATCCAGCTGTGCTTTAAACAACGCCTCAGTAACCTCTGTATTAAAAAAAGGAATCATTTTATTCATTATTTTTTTTCCATTTTCGGAATGTAATACCTCAGGAAATGCTTTCTCTAATACTTCTAACATAACAGATGTTGCTGTAGAGGCTCCAGGAGAAGCACCCAACAAACAAGTAATGCTTCCGTTTTTGCTACTCACCACTTCTGTACCAAATTGCAAAACCCCACCTTCAAACTCATCTTTTTTAATAATTTGAACACGTTGGCCTGCTACTAAAATTTCCCAATCGTCACTGTTTGCATCTTTTACAAACTTCCGTAACTCGGTCATACGATCTTCATGAGATGAGGTCACTTGCTCGATCAAATATCTAGTTAAAGGTAAATTATGCCAAAAAGCGCCTAATAATGGCGAAATATTATCAAACTTAACAGACTTAAACAAATCAAAATTAGAGCCCGCTTTTAAAAACTTAGGACTAAAACCTGCAAAAGGACCAAATAATAATTCGCGTTTACCATTAATAAAGCGTGTGTCTAAATGTGGCGTAGACATTGGTGGATCTCCCAACCCGGCCTTACTGTATACTTTAGCATTGTGTTGTTTTATAAGCGCTTCATTTTTACAAACTAACCACTCACCACTTATCGGAAAACCACCGTACCCTTCTTTTTCTTCAATTTCTACTTTTTGTAACAATAATAAGCTTCCGCCACCTGCTCCAATAAAAACGTGTTTAGACTCTAAATTATACTGTTCTTTAGTTTTCAGATTTTCAACCTCAACAGTCCAATCAATATCTGGACTAGGATCAATATCTTTAACTTCCATATTACAATAGACAGGTGTATCAAATTTAGTTTCTAAAATATTAAATAAAGCCTTAGTCAATGCCCCGTAATTAACCTCTGTCCCTCTATCAATTCTAGAAGCTGCCATAACCTCATCTTCTTCCCTATCATGCATAATTAAAGGAAACCACTCTTTCATTTTACTTTTATCTTTTGTAAACTGAATGGTATCAAACATGAAATGTTTTTTCATGGTTTCAAAACGTTGTTCTAAATAATCAGAATTCTCTTGACCTAACACCCAACTATGGTGTGGCACAGCAGAAATAAAACCATCTGGATCTTCCAACAAACCTTCCGCTACCAAATAACTCCAAAATTGCTTTGACTCTTCAAACTGTTGGCAAATTTTTATTGCTTTCTCTATTACAACCTGCCCCTCTTCTTCAGGACAATAATTTAATTCACACAAAGCAGAATGACCTGTACCTGCATTATTCCATGCAGCCGAACTCTCTTGAGCGACAGCATCTAAACGTTCGACAATTAAAACTTTTAAATCGGGTTTTAATATCTTAGAGATTAGTGCCAACGTTGCACTCATTATTCCACCGCCAACACAAATTAAATCGTATTCTTTTTCAATATTCATAGTACACTATTTGTAATGTCTAAAGTTAATAACATTTTTATTTTATGACTATAATCATGAAAACTCTTTTTCAAAAAGTGTAAATTTGATTATGAATTTAAATAAATATATTGATCACACACTATTAAAAGCAACAGCTACAAAAACAGATATTATTACCCTTTGTAAAGAAGCTATGGCTAATAACTTCTTTTCCGTTTGTATAAATAGTTGTTATGTTAGCTTGGCTAAAGCCGAATTAAAAAACAGCACTGTTAACGTGTGTAGTGTTATTGGATTTCCATTAGGAGCAATGAGTACTATTGCCAAAGTTGAAGAAACAAAACAAGCTTTAAAAGAGGGCGCTGACGAGATTGATATGGTCCTAAATATCGGACTATTAAAAAGCGCTGATTTTGAGGCCGTCTATCAAGATATAAAGGCAGTAAAACAAATTATGCCTAATAACCTCTTAAAAGTAATTTTAGAAACGTGTTATTTAGAAGACCACGAAATTACTAAAGCCAGTGAACTTGCCATTAAAGCTGGTGCCGATTTTATCAAAACATCAACTGGATTTGGTACAGGAGGCGCAACCATCCATGCCGTGACCTTAATGAAAACTGCTATTGGTAATGGCAACACCAAAATAAAAGCGTCTGGAGGTATTAGAGACACAACTACAGCAATGCAATACATTAATTTGGGTGCAGAACGCATTGGAACCTCTAACGGCATTGCAATTGTTACTGACACTGCTTCTGTCGACAACAAATATTAATTCCAAGCCTGAAAATTTCAACTTAATAAAACTATAAAATGAGCATACATATTGGCGCCAAAAAAGGCGATGTTGCAGAGACTATATTGTTACCCGGAGATCCTTTGCGTGCAAAATGGATTGCCGAAACTTTTTTTGAAAATCCTATTTGTTTTAACGAGGTTAGAGGTATGCTTGGTTATACAGGAACATATCATGGCAAACGCGTCTCTGTAATGGGAACAGGAATGGGAGTCCCTAGTATTTCAATTTATGCCCATGAATTAATCACACATTTTGGAGTTAAAAACTTGATACGTGTCGGTAGTGCTGGATCTTACCAAGAACATATAAAAATTAGAGACGTCGTTTTAGCGATGGCTGCTTCTTCAAATTCTGGTGTTAACGAACTTAGATTCGGAGGTGCAGATTACGCACCGACTGCTAGTTTCGACTTATTCCAAAAAGCAGTAGAAGCTGCAAAAATCAAAAATATTCCAATAAAAGCCGGAAACGTGTTTACGTCAGACGAGTTTTATACTGACGATTTTGAATCGTATAAAAAATGGAGCAAATTTGGTGTCCTTTGCGTAGAAATGGAAACCGCAGGCTTATACACTGTTGCCGCCAAGCATAATGTTAATGCCTTAACGATATGCACCATTTCAGACTCGTTAGTTACTGGAGAAAAAACGACTAGTAAAGAACGAGAGACCACTTTTAAAGAAATGATCGACATTGCTTTAGAATTAGCTTAATATTGACTTATGAAAAAACTGTTACTCCTTATTTTAGTCCTGCTTTTTACTTTTTCTGTAAAAGCACAAGACGATACAACAACGACAACGTATTATTTTATTAGACATGCGGAAAAAGATAAAAGCGATGCTACTAACCATAATCCTGAATTAATTAGAAAAGGAAAACGTCGCGCGAGACAATGGAAGCGCTATTTTAAACATAAACCAATAGATGCTATTTACGCCACTAACTACAAACGCACGTTTAGTACAGCTTTTCCAACAGCAATAAACAAAAGGTTACCTATTATTTTATACGCTCCTAAAAACACAGATTATGATGCGTTTAAAAAAGAAACTAAAGGTCAATCTGTTTTAATTGTTGGACACAGCAATACCACACCTCGTTTTGTAAATGCGATAATACAACAAGACAAATACAAAGATATTGACGAAACGATCAATAGCAAACTGTTTATTGTAACCATTAGCAATGGACAAATTACAGATCAAGTTATAGACTTAAAATAATGCTTAACGTAACCCCTATTACCTTAGCTGATCATGAGGTATTATTACAACTAATGCAACGTATTTATCCGCCAGCTTACCAACAGCTTTGGAAAAATAAGGATTGCAATTGGTATATACATTCTCAGTACAGTTTAAATAACCTAACTCAGGAATTAAACGTTAAAACTGCCGATTATTATTTTATTAAATTCGATAATAAAACCATCGGTATTTTAAGATTAGTGCATAACAAAGCAGAGGCGTCCACTAAACTTCACCGTTTATATTTAGATAAAGACTATCAAGGACTAGGCTTAGGTAAGCACTTAATGCAAGTATCCGAAGACCATGCAAAAGCACAGCAATCCACTACTATTTGGTTGGAAGCTATGGACACACAAATACAAGCTTTAAATTTTTACAAAAAAGCTGGTTTTAAAATTATAGACTCTTATACCCTAGATTTTGAATTAATTATAGATCAATTTAAGGGTATGCACAAAATGACTAAACAATTATAATTACTTTAACTTCTATTTTATTAGCTTTGCACTAATGCAAAAAAAGATAAACATACTTAATAAGAAGGCTAAATTTCAATATGAAATTTTAGATAAATACACTGCTGGAATCGTTTTATCCGGAACAGAGATTAAATCTATTAGAAATAGTCAAGCTTCTATTGCAGAATCGTTTTGTGAGTTTAATGAAAAAGGCGAGTTATTTGTCATAAACATGAACATACAAGAGTATGCCTATGGTAACTACTATAACCACAGACCAAAAGCAGAACGTAAGCTTTTACTAAACAAAAGAGAGCTTAAAAAACTTTTAAAAGAAGTCAATACCTCTGGTTTAACAATTATTCCATTACGTCTATTTTTAAACGAAAAAGGATTAGCAAAGCTAGATGTTGCTTTAGCGAAAGGAAAAAAGCTTTACGACAAACGAGAAACGATGAAGGACAGAGATAACAAACGTGATTTAGATCGTATTAAAAAATCTTTCAATTAAATTATCCTCTTTTTCTATTTCTCTTTTTTAAAATTGAAATCAAAATTTATAATTTCTATAACAATATTCAATTTCAATAAGTTATATGTTTGAGGTGTAGGCAACCTTTTTGTGAAAAATTGCGTCTATACTAATAAACAACCAACTTTAATGAAATATTCTTTACTAGCACTATTTACTTTAGTAAGCACGTTTACCTTTGCTCAAATAACAGGTACTGTAACCTCCAACCAAAACGAACCACTTCCCGTAGTCAATATTTTTATTGAACACACCTACACAGGAACCACAACAAATAATGATGGTAATTATTTATTAGACATTTCTAAAACAGGAGACTACACGATTACGTTTCAATATTTAGGTTATAAAACGTTAAAAAAGACCGTTACCATAACCAAACTACCATTTGTATTGGATGCGGTTCTAGCTGAAGAAGACATCAATTTAGATGAGGTTGTTATAAATTCGGATGAAAACCCTGCCAATATAATTATCAGACAAACCATTGCCAAGCGTAAAGACAACCTTAATAAACTTAAGTCTTTTAAAGCCGACTTTTACTCTAGAGGTTTATTAAAAATGGTGGATGTCCCAGAAAAAGTTTTAGGTCAAGAGGTTGGTGATTTTGATGGCGCATTAGATAGTACTAGAACTGGTATTGTTTATTTGTCAGAGACCATATCTAAATTAGAATACCAAGCACCAAAACCAATCAAAGAAACTATTATCGCCTCAAAAGTTAGCGGAGATAGTAATGGCTTTAGTTTTAATAATGCGACTGATGTCGAATTTAACTTTTATCAAAATACTTTTGAATTAGGTAGCGAGATTGTATCTCCTATTTCTGATTTCGCTTTTAATTATTACAAATATAAATTAGTAGGAACCTTTTATGACGACTTAGGACACCTAATTAATAAGATAGAATTACTACCAAAACGTAAAAATGATAAAGCATTTGGAGGCTTTATCTATATTGTAGAAGACCAATGGAGCCTATTTGGTACTGATGTTACACTAACAGGGCAACAAGCACAGATACCAGCAGTGGATGTATTTAACATCAAACAAACGTTTACCTATTATAAAACCAATCAATTATGGGTAAAAACAACACAGATCTTTGATTTTAAATTCGGGATTTTTGGATTTAATGGTGATGGCCGATTTACAGCAGCTTACAGCGATTATGAACTGAACCCAAATTTTGATAAAAAGAATTTTACAAGAGAAGTCCTATCATTTGAAGATAATGCAAACAAAAAAGACTCCATTTATTGGGAAACAAAAAGACCTGTCCCATTAACCAATTTAGAAGCTAACGATTATGTTAGACGGGATAGCATACAGCTAATCAGAGAATCTAAACCCTATCTAGATTCTATTGACAGCGTCCATAATGCATTTAAAATTGGTGATATTTTAGGTGGATACAGTTATAACAACTCGTATAAAAAAACCTATTTCAGCATCTCCTCTCCTATCAGTAAATTAGCCTATAATACTGTTCAGGGCTGGAACGGTACTTTAACTGCTGATTACAGAAAATACTTTGAAGACGATAGCCCTGAATCTTTTAAAATGTCGTCTAGCATCAATTATGGCGCGTCCGATGACCGATTAAGAGCTACCGGAACTATCAGTTATCGTTTTGACAAAAAAAACAGAGCAAACATCTCTTTGTCTGGAGGTAGTAAGGTCGAACAGTTTAATCCTGATCTCTCTAGTTTACCATTCCTAAATACATTCTACTCGCTTACCGCAGAAAAAAATTATTTAAAAATTTACAATCGCAATTTTGCCCAGTTAAACTACAGCCAAGAGCTACTTAATGGATTACATCTGTATTCTAATTTAAGTTATAATGACAGAAAACCACTGTTTAACACAACAGACCAAGCTTGGTATCCGCAAGATAACAGAGACTACACAAGTAATAACCCAATAAATCCGTCTGCTAACGGTGTGGCGTCTTTTGATGCGCACAACATCATGAAACTTAATGTTAATACACGTATTAACTTTGGTCAGAATTATATGAGTTATCCTTTTGGAAAATACAACCTTCCAAATAGTAAAATTCCAACACTATATTTAGGATACGAAAAAGGGTTTGGAAGCAGTAATTCCAACTATAATTTTGATCAATTTAAAGGCTTAATTCATCAAAGCTTAAATCTTGGTAACAAAGGAGATTTAACCTATTTAGCCAAAGGAGGTATTTTTAACAATGCAGATAATATTGCATTTATAGACTATCATCACTTTAGCGGTAATCAAACCAATTTGGTTATAGATGGTAATTATATTAATGCCTTTAAAATATTACCCTATTATGCATTAAGTACTAATAAGGCTTACGCCGAAATTCATGCCGAACACAATTTTAAAGGTTACATTTTAAACAAGATCCCGTTATTAAATAAGCTTAACTTTAACCTAGTTGCAGGTTTTAATGCGGCAGCAACAAAAGAAAACAAACCTTACACAGAATATTCTTTAGGACTAAGTAATTTAGGTTGGGGTAAAATGCGTTTTTTACGTGTAGATTATGTGCGTACTTATCAAGGTAGTGGTTTGGTAAACGATACGTTTATGTTTGGGTTTAGTTTTTAATAATTGCTAGAAAAGCAGTAATATTAGACGACTAGATACTGGGCTTGACTGTGTGATGTATTAAAAAACGGTGCATAACAAAGTACAGAATAAATACTATTCTATAAACACACAAGCAAAACATATCATTAAAAGCGCAGCAAAACTCTCAAAACCACCTAATTTGGTGGTTTTTTTTATGTCCTTACGGAAAACCGTAACTAATATTTATGTTACTGTTATAAATTGCGCTTGTCTCATAAATATACGTAGTTCTACGTATTTGATAAGTATAGGATTAGTTGTAGGTTTGTGTGGCGTGACCTTACGGGATTTGCGTACTTAAAATTAATTATATCCTGTTATATTTACGGGATATCAGGAATAAAAGTAATTATATAACTAGTTGTGCGTCATTAAAACCAAAAATATGCCTGAAATAGAAAGATATTACATAAAAACAGAAGGAAATGATGATGAAGCTTACAAAGAAGCAATGCAGTTTGCTTGTGAACTTGTCAAAAAAGGAATGAATGCTGATACAGTTATTCTTCTTGCCAGTACTAAAAAAAGTGTTGGATGGTTAGACAGAATTTTTGACGCTCAGACAGTAAAAAAAATGTTTAATGGCACAAAATTCAACGACTGTATTCCGACCTTTTTAATTAAAACTGTTAAGACTTATTCAAGTTTTAGTGCATCAAACGATATTGTTATTACAATGGGGCTTAATGCAGAAGATATTATGAAAATTGACAATTATCAAGATATTAAAGCAATAATTGCAATTCCTTGGTTGCTAGAAAACACTAATAATTGGATTAAAACTTGGTCGCCAACAGAATTACGAACAAATGAAAAACCAGAATCTTTTCCAGAACCAAATCCTATTGTTAAAACAGCATTGGAAGAGTTATCTAAAGGAATAAATATGTCTACTGGAATTAGTAATTCTTTTGACAATAACAGAGCTAAAACCTACATAAGAGCATTGTATAAATATTCTGATATAAACGGTGATGTTGTCAAATCATATTTAGTTCGAGAATTAAATTGGGAATCTGACAATGCGGACGATATGAAAAAATTAATAGACACGATTAATAGTGGGAAATATTTTAAAGGTGGAGATAAAACATATCTGAAAAATCACATAAAAAGATGGGAAGAAAAATAACGAACGCACAACAATGGCTAAAATTAATACGGGTTTTTGGTGCTTAACTCAAAGTTTAGTGCATTTTTATAAAGTCCGCCAAATCTTTTGATTTGGCTTTAGAACAAAAAAAGATAAAACAAAATAAAAAGTTTTGGCTAATCGCTTAATCCGAAATTAAATGCTAATTTAATCCCGTACTAACCTTAGCCGAAGCCGTTAGCAAACATTTAACCACTGTTATGGGTAGAAAAATAGGATTTCCAAAGATTGATAAGAATACTCAAAAGGTAATTGAGCGAATGAGTGAGTTTAGTGATATGGTTAAAAAAGAAGAACACGAAACATTATTACCGTCAAATGTAGTATCGGTAAATGAGTTGAGGAAAGATATTGAAAGGAATAATAAGAAATCCGAAAAGAGTTCTAAAAGAGCTAAAGAAATAAACATAGTTATGTTGTTAATAGCTTTATTTTCTATTCTATATGTTATTTACAAAGATTTTAATGACGAAGAAAATGAGAAAAAACTTGAAACAATAGAGTTGAAAACATTATACCTAGAACAAAACATCGAAAATTATCAGAGGCAATTGCGTGAGATAAAAAACGAGTTGAATCTTTTAATAATTGAGCAAAACGACTCTTTGAAGTAATCATAATAATTTTAAATTTTAGTTAATAATGATAAAATACTACTCAGTTAAAGGGATAGGAAAATATAAAGTTCCTAAAAATCAAAAACCAGATGATAAAGGAATGGTTAAAGCTTTTGATGAATATGCAAAAGAAACAACATTAGTTAATCATTATGACCTTCAACCTTGGAATGGAGGACCAATTGTTCTACGGAATCATTTAGACTAACACCTGAAAGTTTTTCGTATGTAGCAACTAATTCAATAGTTTCCTCTAATTTTTGGACATAACTTAAATCAATAGTGCCCATTACAATAAACTTTTCAGAAAGTTGTTTTTGAGCTTCGTCAGACTGTGCCATAATAAATAATTTTAAATTTTAGTTAATAATGAAAATAACAGTAAAAGATTATAAAGACCGTATAAGAAAAATCTATGATAATTTTATAGATACTAAATCTGAAAAAGAAATGATATTCATAAAAATGGAAGTTGTTAACTTACTAAATAAACTAAACGAAAACTCGAAAAAAACTACTGTAGGTTTTTTGGAGATTTTACTAGACCAATATATAGATATGCCGTATATGAAAGATGAAGATATGGGAATGTTCCTTACTCACCTTGATTTTTTCTATGACGAGATGAAATAGCTTTTTGAATCGAGTAAGCAATAATGTTAATTGTGTTCAATTCCATTTCAATATCTATTTCTTCTTTAAACTTTATTTTGTTTTCTATCTTTTTAATTTTAGAAAACAAGAAATCTAATTTAATTTGAAGTTCACCTTGTGCCATAATAAAAACGATTTGCTAATCGAGTAGACGGCTCCGACTAAAATAGCCGGAGTGCGCCTCTCACACCACCGCACGTACGCAACTACGTTAGTCCTTTCGCCTCTATTGCTACCAGCAATAGCACTCAGGAACGTATACGGCGGTTCTCCAAATTGAAGTTTGCGTATTATTAATATAATCTAACAAAGGTTTATACCCTTTTCGTTTAAGCCTAGAAGTTGTGATAGTAGTCTTTAAAATAGGACTTTGAGCTACTGCCCAGCCTCCCATTCTGGTTCTACTCCAAGCATAAGCTTGTCCTGTCTCTACACCTAATTGAATCAAGTTTTTACGCTTGCGTTCTAGTTTCTTCCAATCGTGCCAAATACAATAACGTAATCGATTTACTCATGTATTCTATTTTTTTTGGTTTGAATTCGTGTTTCGCTTCGCTTAATTCTTAACCATTCATCTAGCTTTTTACTTTTTGCATAGATGTTTGTTAAGCGATAATTAGTCATCCAGCCTCGGCAGAGAGGTAGTATTATTTCAAAACACAAAACCTTAAGTGCATTTCCTTCAATTTTTATTCGCTTTAGTACAAACTTCACATAATTTTAAGGTTGCAAGCTATCGCCGAGAGGCACATAACTTTCTTGGTTTGAACACTACCGATTGTATTTATTTTTCTTACCCCATAAGCTGAGCAGCTATAACCTATTAGATGTAATCAAACTCCATAACAAGTTAACGTCATATACTTTTAAATACTCTAAAACACAAGCTTAGGTTTGTTTTTTTTTTATGCCTTTATTTTACCCAAATGAGGATTCCCGTAATTAAACCATAATTAAATCCTTTAACTTTAGGTAACCGACTTGTTATGATAAAAATACGTAGTTCTACGTATTGTGAGTTTGTGTGGATAAGTGTAGCTTAGCTTTTCAAATATAAAACAGGAACTAAAGTTGCGGATATCCCACAATATTTACGGGATATGTGGAACAAAGGTCTCCATATAACGAGTTGTACCCAATTAACCCAAACCACAAATCCCCTACTCAAATTGAGCTAAATACTTTGAAATTCAAAAATATAAGTTAAAATATTTTTTTTGTTTCTAATCATTTGATTAGTTTTGCACAGTAATTTAGTTTTATGCCTAGAGAAAAGAAATATAAGGAAGCTGAAGTAATAGAAAAGGCAATGGGTCTGTTCTGGAAAAACGGCTATAGAAATACATCATTAAGGATGCTATCTAAAGAAATGGGTATCAATCAATTTTCTATAAACGCTAGTTTTGGAAATAAACAAAAGCTTTTTCTAGAAAGCTTAAAATTGTATAGAAGCAAGTTGCAAAAGTTAATCAATGTATTTGAAAACTCTTCAAACGGCATTGAGAGTATTAAACACTTCTTCTATCAGTTTGCTGAATTTGCTGACCAAAACAACTCAAAAAAAGGATGTTTAATGGTTAATACTATGTCAGAATTTGGTTTAGAGGTAGACCAAAAAGTGGGTAGTCTTATTTCAAATTATGAGGAGCAATTAAGAACCTTTTTTAAACACAATCTTGAGTTAAATAGCACAAAGGACAACCAAACTATAGAAAGACACACAAATTATCTTGTTCTAGCATTAAGTGGTTTGGCTTTAGCAACAAAAATTCAAAATGAAATTACCATTAACGACTATATAGAAACCACATTTCAGCACTTATAATATTTTTTTACCATAAAACTAATCAAATGATTAGAAATAAATTTAACAAAATACAAATGAAAACAAAAAACACATTCAGAAAAACAATAGTACTAACCTTAATACTCGCACTAAGTATGGCTAATACTTCTCAAGCTCAAGAAATCTATAATAAAGATGAAACAAATCTAAAGCAAAGACCTTTTATTGTGGATAAAGAAGAGTACCCTTTTAAAAGTAACTGGTTTGAGAAAGACGGAACCTCAATGCATTATATTGATGAAGGCGAAGGAATCCCGATTGTATTAACACATGGAAATCCTGATTGGTCATTCTTAAATAGAAACATTATTAAAGAACTTACAGGCGAAGCTAGAGTTATAGCTTATGATTTACCAGGATTTGGTTTTTCTGACACGCCAAAGGATTATGGTTTTACACCACAAGAACACGTTGAATGGATTAGTGCATTACTTATTGAACATTTAAAATTAGATAAATTCATAATTGTGGTTCAAGATTGGGGTGGTCCAACGGGTTTATCAGTAGCTACAAGTCATCCTGATAAAGTTTTAGGAGTTGTTATTAGCAATACTTGGGCTTGGAAACCTGAGGGGAAATTGGTTGAATTTTCAATGATGATGAGATCTTCTGAAATGGAATCCAAAGTTATGGAAGAGAACTTTTTTGTAACAAGACTTATGCGAGGTTCTATCAAAAAGGAATCTAGCAGTAACAAAGCAATTATGGATGCCTATGAAATGCCATTCCCAACAAAAGAATCTAGAAAAGGAACAGCAGTCTTTCCACAACAGATTACATTTGCATCGGATTGGCTAGGAGAATTGGAAAGCAAATTATCTACGCTACAGGAGAAGCCAGTTGAGCTTATTTTTGGATTAAAAGATGATGTTGCCGCTTCTCAATATATTCAAGATAAATGGCGTTCGTATTTCCCAAAAGCTCCTGTACAATTGTTGCCTGATGCTGGCCATTTTACGCAAGAAGATAGTCCAGAGAGTTTTGTGTTTTCATTAAGACGACTGCTTAAGAATTTATAATAAAAAAAATGGAACCTTCAACAGATTTTAAAGATTTTATTTTTGACCAATTACAAAGTTGGAGAAGAGTACGAATCAAAAGAATGTTTGGTTGTGTTGGTTTGTATGCAGACGATTTAATGTTTGGAATTATAGCCAAAGAAGTCATTTTTTTTAAAGTAGATAAAAGTAATATTTCTAATTATTTAGAAGCTGATTCTCAACCTTTAAAGTTATTCAAAAATGAAAGTAAAGTTCTGTCATTTTATGAAGTTCCTATTGAAGTTTTAGAAGATGCTAATCAATTTGTCCTTTGGGCAGAAGAATCATTAAATATTCAAAAAAATAAATCAAAATGAAAAAATCAACAAACATATTTAACAAAATAGTATTAATAGCTGGTATTTTAAATTTTCCAATTGGACTTGGAACTGTGTATCAAGCAGTTTCAACAAAAACAGGTGAAGATTTAATTCACAGTGCAGTAGTTGGCTTATTTATAATGTTCGCAGGAGCAGCAATAATTTGGGCTACTAAAAAACTAAACACAAGAGCTCCGCTAATTGTTTGGAATGGTTTAGTTCGCTTAATTAACGTGTTTATTGTAGCCTATGCAGCTTTGGGTGATGGAGTTTCGCAAATGACATTAACCATAACAGGAATGGATTTAATGCTAGCTATAATCTTTACGATAGGAACGGTAAAAGTTACTGAAATTCCATTTTCAAAATTAATAGTAGGAAAAACAAATGATTTATAATTAACTGGGTACAATCGAGTAGACGGCTCCGACTAAAATAGCCGGAGTGCGCCTCTCACACCACCGTACATACGCAACTACGTTGGTCCTTTCGTCTCTATTGCTACTAGTAATAGCACTCAGGAACGTATACGGCGGTTCGTAAATCATCACGCCAAAGCTCTTTTCACCCTTGACACTATCTTCTAATTTAGGCATAGGCTACCACTAGTGCTCCTATGCGAATTTTGAAGAGAATTACGTTCAGTCCTTCCTTACTTGTGAGACCTTCTGAGGTATTGCCTCAACTCGTGTCCTGTAAGTACTATGACCTCTGCTGACTTCTCCATATAGCTAACTCGTAACTTTGGAGATCTCCCCAGGTAATGACATCTTCTTTCTCTCAATCACTGCCGTATCTACATAATTACCCTTTTGGTAATCGTTGGGCGTTACAATGATGTGCTTGCTTACCCGAATAACTATGCCTCTGTATACGATTTCTGCTTGGCTTGGCCTGTCCTGAGCGTAGACAAAGAATCAGTACCACCTTTCGTAGTACTATTTGCTCATTAATCAATCACAAATAGCCTTCAGATAAAACCTCACGGTTTTCACCCTTGCGACTTACTAATGCTTCAATAAGCCTCTCCTGAGCGTAGCCGAAGGGTTACTAGGCTTGCCACCTCTGAATTAATCATTTAGTTTTAGGTAAATTAAAAGATGCCCATGCAGAGCACATACAACGTGTAAAAAAAATGCTTAAATTAGTGCCTTATCAAGAGGAAAGTACTCTTTTTCTACGTCTGATTTTCCTTCGGAAAATCCTCGCACACAAAACCGCACTTTCCATACACAAAACCGTGGACAACAAGACTCTCACTCAAACTACAAAACAGAATGATTAAGAAATGATAAAAGCAAAAATATTAATAGACGGAAAGGAAATAAACGTCCTGTGGTTCTCTTTCGGGTTCAATCAAGAAGCAGGCCACAGCGGAAGACCTTCACAAAGACCTGTTTTTATTGGACTTAAACTAATCATCGAAACTCGAAAAGACTTAAATCTTACTGGATGGTCATTTTCCCCAAACCAAACTAAACAAATAGAATTACATATTTATCCTATAATTATAGGTGGAAGAACACGTAAATTATATTTTTACGATTGTCATCTTGTAAATTGGAAAAATGCTTTTTCTTCAACTGGTTCAAACCCAATATCTGAAACTTTAGAAATTACTTGCGCTGGAGTTGAGGATTCTACATCAGCAGGTGTTTATTCTGCTTATTGGAGAGAAACTTTTCCGCAGAAAGAAGTTGAACCGATAACTAGGCAAGAGACTAAAGATTTAATATTCGTTTCCGCTCATTTTGAAAACGAAAACAACAAAAAAATAAATGAAAAATATAATGGAAAAGCTAATCTTGTTATAAAAACACAAAACGGAATAGGAAAAATTATAGATATAAATTTATCAAACACAAAACACAATTTTAAATATAATGGCAAAAATATAGATAACGACTTACTAAAGGATGTGTCTATTACAAGCGACACCCTTAAATTAGAATTAGAAATTATCGAAGAACAAAACACCTAAAATTATGATAAGAATATTCGAACAAGATAATCCATCTAATTCTCTAGAGATAGAACCTTTAGGAAAACCTAATTTACCGGCAGTTGTTGTTTTCTATCGGTCTAAAATTAATGCTACAATTAAAGACAAAAAAAATGTCTACGGAAATAAAGACTCCGAGTATGACGGCTCTTTTGGTTTTGATCGATATGACCAAGATATAATGGCAGAAGGTTTGGTAACCAATTATGAAAAATTAGAAGATGTTGAAACCAAAAGAGATACTACAAGTACTAGTAACGATTATTTATGCTCCTATCTAAGTTTATTTCCACCCAATACAGATGGTAGACTTGATACAGTAACATTATATGCACAGCTAGAAGAAGATATTGATCGTACTGATGGAAATCCAGATATAGGTGGAATTTATTTTCAAAGTTCAGACCCGAGTAGTATAGAAATTACTGGAACGACAGAACATAAATTACTTAAAGAGACCGTACAAGCTAAAAAAATAGCTTTAAAAATAGGTGAAACCCCAAAACCTATAACAATTAAATGTTTACAACAATTTAGCGAAGCTATTACTATTAATGCAACTACATCTAGCGGGACTGTGATTGGTCAGATGATAGTTGTAGCTAATGCTGAAGTTTATAAACTAAGTATACAGCCAGTAATTGTTAAATTAGGTAATGCTACTAGTAATTCATTAATAGAGGTTAATACATCAACTATACCTCATATTAATATAACAAAATTTGATAAACAGCTTAATAAACACTCCTTCAATCAAGCTTTAATTATAAGTGAAGTAGCTGTTAAATCTCATAAAATCACTCTTTCAAAAACTGACATGAGTCAATACTTAAAAACTGAAGATGAAAAAAAATATTTAAGTGCTGATGATACCGAGCGCTCATTCTTTAATAATAGCATTGAATCTCATTATGCAAAACTCTTAAAGGGTGGCTTCGGTAATAGTGACGAAGACAAAAAGAATAAGGCCTATGTAAGTAGCGGTACTTATGCCTCTGTAAAAGATTTTTTATCTGAATTTGACAAACGTTTTGACTATAATATTAACGCATCTAATCCGTTTAAAGAGGCTAAAAAAAGGCATGAAGACAAAGAAATAACAAATACTATAGCTCATCGTAAGCTACAAGAAAAACTAACATCCTTCAAGGTTTCGGAAGCTAAAATGAAAGCCAACCTTACTGCACAAGGTATTAATACAGATGATGTCTCCCCTTCTTTTAGTGATAACAGCATCCCTAAACAAGGTACTGTTTATGTTTTTTACTACCCAGATATCGAAGCCTCTTATGCAGAAAACAGTAGTGATCTTACTAGTAAGGTGCCTGGTTACACTAAAAGAGAAAATGGAATCTCACATATTTTTAAAAGTTGTTTTTCATTGATTGATGCAGTTGTTCACGAAATAGGACATGGTTTAGGTTTGCCGCACCCTTTTGATAAGAATTTAGGAAGCTCTAAAGATCCCTCTATAAAAACAGAAGAAGATTATGATAAAGAAATTAATATAGTAGAAAGTGAATTAGAAAAACTAAAAGAAGATGAAACAGCTTATAATAAAGGTATTCAAACTATGACTCGAAGTGGAGAAAGTAACTTAGCTGTATTTTATCAATATGAAAATTTAGATAATTTCTATAAGAGTGTTAAACGCTACATTTCAAATGAAACTTTATTGGCAAAAAAAACTTATAATACTTACCTCAATTTTTTACAAATAAATCAAAGAACTAGAGATATAGAAAAAGTCGAAGTAGATATTAATGCTATTAACACAATGGGAAATGGAATTACAACAACAGATATAACCCAAATAAAAACTGATATCCTAATTAAAGATCAGGAAATAAAAACTTTAAAACAATTAAAAGCTGATGCACCAAAAGACAATGAAGTCGCAGGAAAAGCTAATTATAAAGCACAAAGTAAAACGTTAGAAAATTATATGGATTATGATTTCAACAACAATGGAACTGTAGATCCTGACTTTGAAAGAAAAACGTTAACAAAACAACAATGGGACTTACTCAGAACTGTAGGCTCAAATAATGGCTATTTTAAAAGCTAAAACTATGAAAAAAATATTTTTATTAATTATTGTAATCTCATTTTTAAGCTGTAAAAGCCATAAAGTCTTTTACGCTTATGAAGATAAAAATACATATGCCGTATTAGAGATGTCTACTAAAAAAAGTGAAGTTACCTACAAGGCTGTTAGTCATAGATATCCCAATAAATTTATTCGTATTTCTGGATTAAAATCTTTAATCAGAGAAGATTATATAGGTATAAGCTACTTTAATGATCTGGCGGTAATCGATTACAATTTAGAATTGACCCCTTGTATAGATATCGATGGAGGGAAAGCGCTGATTTATATTCTAGAAGGTGATAAAATTACTTTTAAAGAAAGTAAAAATATTGAGTGTCTCAAAAACTATAAGATAGAATGGTTTCCGCAAACGATGACTAAGGTTGATAAAATTAATTACTCAAAATTCCCAGAAGAAATACGCGAGACAGCTATAGCCTTAGATAAGGGAGGAACTGTAGAAAAAATAGAAAAATTATTACAAAAGAAAAGTGATAGTATTAAGGCTAATAAATAGGAATTTGCTTACCCATAATTATTCTAAAATTATATCATCATTCGCTAAAAATTATATTTGTTAGCTAAATTCAAGCAATATAAAGATTTACAAAAATCTAAATAAAATACTATTGCTAATCGAGTAGACGGCTCCGACTAAAATAGCCGGAGTGCGCCTCTCACACCACCGTACGTGCGCAACTACGTTAGTCCTTTCGCCTCTATTGCTACCAGCAATAGCACTCAGGAACGTATACGGCGGTTCACCAAATTGAAGTTTGCGTATTATTAATATAATCTAACAAAGGTGTATCGTCTTTTTTATTTTGGTCTAGAGAACGTAATAGTATAGGAATTTGGTCACTTGACTGCGTAATTTTTATTAACTAACTTCGTTTCACTTTTAATATTTTGTATTCCCCACGGAATTAGACTCACTCTACGTGATCTATCATTAAAAAAGATTAAAAATGAATAAGTTACTCTTACTATTTTTATTTTTTCTCCACTTAACTAGTCTTGCTCAAGATAAGGACTCTGTATACAAAAAGATCGAGAACTTAATTTCTGAGAAAGATGATATCTTTAAAAATATAGACATCAAATTTATTTCTAGCGACCTCATTGGCCATACAATTACACAAGACAATGACATAGGAGACATTGAAGACGACGTCTATTTTGTAAATGAGACCATTCAAACTCATGGAAAATGGATTAGTAAGGGCAACACAATATATATAGAAAGTGATGTAACAGAACTTAAAGGGAGCTTTGAACTTAAAGAGAGTGATTATGAATATATGATGTGGACCAAAAAATTTGCTAATAAAAACAATAATTAATACAGCACGTAGCGTTTAACCCAATACAAATGAGAAAACTACTAATTTTATCCATTTTATTTTCGTTTTTCAATTGCTCTAATACATCAAATAAAGAGATTACTATTATAACAAAACAAAAAATTGATACTGTATATACCTTAGACGGTAACAGAGTAACACTTACCATAAAAAAGGATACTATAATTATTAAGAAAAACGAATACGTGCTAGACAATCAGTCTATATTGGATACCACCACTAATGTCACTACAAAATATGAATACGAAAGTCCAGGAGCCTTAGGAGGAAAATGGACCGAATATTTTTCAAATGGAAACATAAAAGCTAGAGGGCAATCAGCATCACAATTTGGCTGCTGGATGAATCAAGGAGATTTTGAATATTATGATTCTAAAGGCGTTTTATTAAGAACACTTACTTATGACAATTGGTTAAAGAATGTAAATGATGGTTGCCATGCAACAATAGTAAATATGAGATTAATAGAGTATTACAAAAATGGAAGCATTAAAGCAGAAAAGCATTACCAAAGTGGTTATGACGATTTAACATTTTCGGAATTCTACAACAATCTTAAATGGGAAGAAGATTTTAAATCTGGAAACTGGAAATTTTATAATATAGACGGAAAAATAATTAAAGTAGAAAAACACAAAATACGTTGGACAAAAAGTAATTTCTGATTCTTCATATAATTACATTCGTTTTGCTTTTTTATATTTCAACTAACATTCCACAATTAACAATAAAGAAAAACTAGAAAGAGAAAAAAATGATAAACAAAAGTAATTTCTGTTTACCTCCATGTAATTTCCCTCGGAAAAACCACACACACTAACCTACCTCAAAAAAAAACTAACTCACTAATTCTTATCCTCTAAAAGTGGCACAAATCTAAACTCACCAAATTCTGTTTTTTCAAAATCCTTTTGTCCTTTTCTCACAAAAAGTGTCATGATTTGCACATTTTCTCCAACCGGAATCACCAAACGTCCACCAATTGCCAATTGTGCTAATAATGGATTAGGCACAAAAGGTGCTCCTGCCGTCACAATAATACTGCTAAAAGGGGCTTCTTCCTTCATTCCTTTATAACCATCACCAAAAATCAAACTTTTAGCCCTGTACCCTAGTTTCGGTAAAAAACGACTCGTAATTTTAAATAACTCTTGCTGTCTTTCAATACTATACACTTTGGCACCAATCTCGCATAAAACGGCTGTTTGATACCCACTACCTGTACCAATTTCTAAGACTTTATCTCCCCTTTTAACCTGCATCAATTCGGTTTGAAACGCCACAGTATACGGTTGAGAAATGGTTTGATCCGCTGCAATCGGAAAAGCTTTATCTTGGTACGCATGGTCTAAAAAGCTAGAATCCATAAATAAATGTCTCGGTATCTTGCCAATAGCTGCCAAAACGGCGTCGTTAGTTATTCCTTTTTTCTTTAAAACAGCAACAAGCTGCTGACGTAAGCCTTTATGTTTAAAAGTATCTTTCAATGGTAGTCGTTAGTTTAGAGCATAAAATTACTTCAAAAATATAACCCTGAAAAGGATTTTCTATCAATTTATAATTTTGTTCTAAATCCTATATATAATTACCAAATTCATATAAAATACTGTGTAAAAAAACTTATTTTTGTTGAAAACAGAACAAACTATGCTAAAAGCTGGTGTATTAGGTGCTGGTCACCTTGGAAAAATTCATCTTAGACTATTAAATCAATCAGAAAAATTCGAATTAGTTGGATTTTATGATGCGGATGCTGACAACGGTAAAAAAGTTGAAGCCGAATTTGGTTACAAATATTTTAAAACTATTGAAGGATTAATTGAAGCTGTAGAGGTCGTAGACATCGTAACCCCTACCCTTTCGCATTACGATTGTGCCAAGCAAGCAATTGCAAAAGGCAAACATATATTTGTCGAAAAACCAATAACAAATACTGTACAAGAAGCCGAAAGCTTAAGAGCTTTGGTTGCAGAATACGGCGTTAAAGGTCAAGTTGGACATGTAGAGCGTTTTAACCCTGCTTTTCTAGCAGTTAAAGACCAATTAGATAGTCCGATGTTTATTGAAGCACATCGTTTAGCCGAGTTTAATCCGCGTGGAACAGATGTACCAGTCGTTTTAGATTTAATGATACACGATATTGACGTTATTTTAAGCGTTGTAAAGTCTAAAGTTAAAAACGTATCTGCAAGTGGTGTTTCTGTTATAAGCGACACACCCGATATTGCTAATGCACGTATCGAGTTTGTTAACGGTTGTGTTGCTAATTTAACCGCCAGTAGAATTTCGTTAAAAAACATGCGTAAAACACGTTTTTTCCAACGTGATGCTTATATCTCTGTAGACTTTTTAGAGAAAAAATGTGAGGTTGTAAAAATGAAAGATGCGCCAGAAACACCGGGAGATTTTGACATGGTTTTGCAAAATGCAGAAGGTGTTAAAAAGCAAATCTATTTTGATAACCCAGAAATATCTGCTAACAATGCTATTTTAGACGAGTTAGAATCTTTTGCAGATGCAATAAATAATAACACAACACCTATTGTAACATTACATGATGGTACAGAAGCATTACGTGTTGCCACAATGATAATTGATCAATTTTAGAAGCATGAAATATATCACACTTCTAACTTTTGCTGTTTTTTTTGTATCCTGTCAAAATGTAATAAACGAAGTTACAGAAACTGACAATTATTATTTGAAAACAGAAAAGGTATCAACTGGACAGAAAGATTACTCCAATACGTTTAGTGTAGACCCTATTGCGATTGATGCTGAAAATATTTCTTTGAAAGAATTAATAAATACACTTTTCAAGAATGAAAACATCTACTTTAACATTAAAAACAAAAAGTTACTTGAAAAAAAAATCGCACTTAATCTTAGTTTAAAGAACAATAATAGTCAATCAAAAAAAGCGGTTTTTAATAACATATTATCAGCCTTGAATCTTAATAAGCAATTTGATTCAATTACTATTTATGATCTTAAAATCATAGATACAATTCAATTAAGAAATTATTATTCTAAAGAAGAAAGACCTTTTAGAACTGAAATTTATAAATCTAAAGATTCAGATTCAATTTCTTTAAAAAATGTATCTCTTAAAGATTTATCTAAACTAATTAGTGAAAATTTTAATGTTATAGTAAACAGTGATAATATTAAGGTAATTGTTGATTATAATTTTAAAGTTGATAATCTTAACCGCTTAAAGAAGGAATTAAAAACCAATTTAGGACTAGAATTGTCAGACACTAATAAAAAACAGGACACTTATACTATTAGTGACTAATTAAGTATCAATAAAAAAATCCATGTCTTATGGGTTAAAAAACATAAATTTCATGAAAAACATAGCAGTTATAGGTGCAGGAACAATGGGTAATGGTATTGCTCATACTTTTGCACAATCAGGATTTAAAGTACAATTAATAGATATTAGCGAAGCGTCTCTAAAAAAAGGAATGGATACCATTACCAAAAATTTAGACCGTATGGTTACTAAAGCTAAAATTACAGAAGCTGACAAAGCGGAAACTTTAGGTAATATAACAACGTATACAAATATTGAAGCTGGTGTTGAATACGCTGGTTTAGTAGTAGAAGCTGCGACAGAAAATTTAGATTTAAAATTAAAGATTTTCAAACAATTAGATGAAGCTTGTGGCGAAGATACTATCCTTGCAACTAACACCTCTTCTATCTCTATTACACAAATTGGTGCTGTGACGTCAAGACCAGAAATGGTTATTGGAATGCATTTTATGAATCCGGTGCCAATCATGAAATTAGTAGAGATTATTCGTGGGTATAGCACAAGTGATGATGTGACTAAAACCATCATGGATTTATCGAAGCAATTAGGTAAAACACCTACTGAAGTTAACGATTACCCTGGTTTTGTTGCCAACCGTATATTAATGCCAATGCTTAACGAATCTATTGAAACGTTATACAACGGTGTTGCTGGTGTTGAAGAAATTGACACCGTAATGAAACTTGGTATGGCACACCCTATGGGACCATTACAACTAGCAGATTTTATTGGATTAGACGTTTGTTTATCTATTTTAAACGTAATGTATGATGGATTTAAAAACCCTAAATATGCACCATGCCCATTATTAGTTAATATGGTAAATGCTGGAAAACTTGGTATCAAATCTGGAGAAGGTTTTTACGATTATTCAGAAAGCAGAAAAGCAGAAAAAGTATCTAAACAATTTGCATAGATTTTAAATCATTAAAATTAGCACATGGGAAGTTTTTTAAAAAAGTATTATTTAAATAAAATTCTTAAAAAGAATAAGATTATTATAAACAAAACCAGTAGAACAGAGGTCCTAAATTTAATTGAAAGATTGAGACCTCAAAACATTGGTGCAAAATTAATAAGATTAGGATCTGATGAAGATGGTGGTTACTTAATACCTAATGACTTAGAGCATTTAGAAGCTTGCTTTTCTCCTGGTGTACATCAAATAAGCGATTTTGACAAAGCTTGTAGTGATCATGGTATGCATTTATATTTAGCAGATAAAACCATAGATAAACCAAATCTAGATATAGATTCAAGCAAATTTACTTTTTTAAAAAAACATATCGGTACAACTTCTGATAGCGAAACAATTACTTTAGATGATTGGGCTAATAACAGTTTGCCTGGTGAAAGTAAAAATTTGATTTTGCAAATGGATATTGAAGGAGCCGAATATTTTTCTTTACTAAACATAAGTGATGCTCTAATAAACAGATTTAGAATTATAATAATTGAGTTTCATAGTTTAGAAAAACTTTGGAATCCCGAGTTTTATAATGTGGCATTAGAGGCTTTTAACAAAGTACTTAAGTATCATACCTGTGTGCACATTCATCCCAATAATGATCAAGAGATTAGCAAAGAACATGGTATTGAGATCCCAAGAGTTGCAGAGTTTACTTTTATTCATAATAGCAGAATTAAAGATAAAACTCCAATTCAAAAATTTCCTAATCCATTAGATTTTGATAACAATCCAGCAAAACCACACGTAGTGTTACCAGAAGTCTGGTATAAAAGCTAAAAATGACTAAAATACTCCCTTTTAAAGCAGTGAGACCAACTAGAGACAAAGTTAGCTTGGTCGCGTCACGTTCTTATCAAAGTTATACGCAAGCAGAAAGAGAAGCGCGTTTGGATCATAATCCCTTTTCGTTTTTACATATTGTAAATCCAGGATACAAATACGCTAAAGAAATCTCTGGAGAGGCTCGCTATAAATTAGTAAAAAACCGCTATTCAGAATTTAAAGAAGATGCTGTTTTTATGCAAGACCAAAAACCTTGCTTTTATATTTATAAAATAGTAGACAGAGACCTTCAAGTCTTTAATGGTATTGTGGCAGCCGCAAGCGTCGAAGACTACACCAATAACATTATAAAAAAACATGAAGACACCATCGCTTCTCGCGAAACAGTGTTTAAAGACTATCTAAAAACAGTAGGTTTTAATGCAGAACCTGTGTTATTAACCTACCCTGATAATGATGCTATTTCTAAAATTATAGCCGAAAAACAAAAAGAACGTGCTGAGTTTGAGTTTACAACCACGTACAGAGACACACATTATTTATGGCTAATTGAAGAACCATCATACATAGATACAATCACAGCGACATTTAGTAACATGCCAACGCTATATATAGCGGATGGACATCATCGCTCAGCCTCTTCTCAATTACTTTGTGAAGATTTGAAAAACGAAAACGAAAAACATACAGGAGAAGAAAGCTATAACTTTTTTATGAGTTATTTGATTGCTGAATCGGAACTACGCATACACGAGTTTAACCGATTAGTACAAGATTTAAACGGATTAACTAAAGAAGAATTTTTAATACAATTAGATACTGTATATCGTATTGAAAACAGAGGATTAACGCCATATCAACCCTCAAAATCACATCATTTTAGTATGTATTTGGATGGCGAATTTTACTCGTTATACCTTAGAAAAACGGAATATACGTTTGGTACGTCTTTAGACGAATTAGATGCGCAAGTCCTTTTTAAAACAATTCTAGAACCTATTTTAGGAATTACAGACTTACGTAACGATACTCGCATACATTACATTAGCGGAAAAAAAGACATTGTAACCCTTAAAAGTAAAGTAGATAGTAAGGAATTTACGGTTGGTTTTGGCATGGTTCCTGCGACAATTAATCAAATGAAACAAATCGCTGACGACGGATTAACAATGCCTCCAAAAAGTACATACATAGAACCTAAAATTAGAAGTGGCGTTACTATTTATGAGTTTTAAAATAAGACAGTAGCAAAAAAGAGATAAGGGATGAGGCATAAAGAGGAAAGATAAAAAATGTAAGAGATAATTTATATTCCATTTTGCATCTTACTATGTCATTCAGAGCAAAGCGAAGAATCTCTAATCTAAAAACAATACTATATTCTCATAATAATAATAATAATAAGAAGAAGAGAATTAAAAAAAAGCACATGTCAATCAAACAAAACCTTAATACAATAAAACAATCCCTTCCTGATCACGTCACACTAGTAGCTGTTTCTAAAACAAAACCGGTTAGTGACTTAATGGAAGCTTATGAGACTGGTCAACGCCTTTTTGGAGAAAATAAAATCCAAGAAATGGCAGACAAACACCAAGAAATGCCAAAAGATATTAAATGGCACATGATTGGTCACGTACAAACCAACAAAGTCAAATATATGGCTGAGTTTGTCGATTTAATACATGGTGTGGAAAGTTTCAAATTATTAAAAGAAATTAATAAACAAGCCAAAAAGCACGATAGAATTATCGATTGTTTACTTCAAATTAAAATAGCTTCGGAAGATTCTAAATTTGGAATGTCACCAGATGATGCTTCAGCGTTACTCCAATCTGAAGCGTTTTCAGCTTTAAAAAACGTTAGAGTCATTGGTGTTATGGGAATGGCCACTTTTACGGAAGACCAAGATCAAATTAAACAAGAATTTGGTGTACTAAAAACAACATTTGATTCACTTAAAACAGTACATTTAGATTTAAAAACCATATCTATGGGTATGAGCGGAGATTACCAATTAGCAATTGACTGCGGTAGCACAATGGTTCGCGTTGGAAGTAGTATCTTTGGAAAACGTAACTAATAGTTAAAAAGTAATAACTAAAAGTTTTAATTAAATAATGAAAGAATCAATTTTAAAGATTAAAAGTTACAATTTTGCCCTGCAAATTATTAAGTCTTACCAATTGATTGTGAAAAATGATAAGGAATATACACTATCTAGACAACTTCTAAGAAGTGGAACTTCTGTTGGTGCCAATATAAGAGAAGCCGAGTTTGCTCAATCTAATAAAGATTTTATTAGTAAAATGAGCATTGCTCTTAAAGAAGCTAATGAAACAGACTATTGGATCGCTTTACTTCATGATTCTTTATACTTAAAACACGACTTATTTTTGAGTTTAACTTCTCAAAATAAGGAACTAATTAAAATGTAAGTAGCTACTATAAATACTATGAAATAAAAATCAACCAACTATTAATTTTTAATTTTTCACTTTTAACTGTATTGTACACAATAGTCGACATAGAAACCACTGGAGGTAAGTTTAACGAAGAAGGAATAACCGAAATAGCTATATACAGGTATGATGGCCATGAAGTTGTAGACCAATTTATTAGCTTAGTCAATCCAGAACGTGAGATTCAACCCTTTGTAGTTAATCTTACCGGAATAAACAGCAAAATGCTACGTAATGCTCCTAAATTTTATGAGGTAGCCAAGCGTATTGTAGAAATTACAGAAGGCACTATTTTAGTTGCCCATAATGCGCAGTTTGATTACCGCATATTAAAAACAGAATTTAAACGTCTTGGCTTTCCGTTTGAACGTGAGACATTATGTACTGTAGAGTTATCAAAGGACTTAATTCCTGACTTACCAAGTTATAGTTTAGGGAAGCTAGTTAGGTCATTGGGGATCCCTGTTACTGACAGGCACCGTGCCTCGGGAGATGCCTTAGCTACTGTAAAACTATTCAAGTTATTATTAAGTAAAGACACCAATAAAATTATTATTAAAGAATCCATTAGGAAAGAACCAAAATTTCAAATGGAGCCGAGATTAATAGATATTATCGATAATTTACCTTCTAAAACAGGGGTATATTATATGCACAAAGCAGATGGTGAGATTATTTATATTGGAAAGAGTAAAAACATAAAAAATAGAGTTAACCAACATTTTACGGGTACAACCACTAAATCTAAAAAAATACAGACGCAAGTGGTTACCGTTACTTATGAAGCTACAGGAAGCGAGTTAGTTGCTCTTTTAAAAGAAAGTGAAGAAATTAAACGTAATAAACCTATATTGAATAGAACATTACGTCGCAGTATATTTACACACGCCTTATACAGTTTTAAAGATGACAATGGTTACATAAACCTGACGATCGATAAAGCAGATGGGAGAAAACCACATATCACAACTTTTAGTACAAGACAAAGTGGTAAACATTTTTTGGAGAAAATGGTCGAGCAATTTGAATTATGTCAAAAATTGAGTGGTTTATATAAAACTAAAACCAACTGCTTCCAATACGAAGTAAAAAAATGTGAAGGGGCTTGTATCCAAAAAGAAACGCCTGAAAGTTACAATGCACGTGTGCAACAACTACTAGATAAGTACAACTACAAAAACAAAAACATGGTTATTGTAGATAAAGGACGTGAGGTTGATGAACGCAGTGCTATTTTAATACAAAACGGCGTATTTAAAGGCTTAGGATTTTATAATTTAAATTATCAAATCACCACTCCCCAAATTTTAGAATCTATCATTACTCCTATGGAGAATAATAGAGATCAACAACATATTATACAGAGTTATTTAAGGAAGAATAAACGCATAAAAACTATTGAGTTAGAATGAGAAAATTAATTGTTATTGCTATATTATTTACCAATTTTTCGATTTCACAAAATCAATTTAATACTCACGACTTAACAACTACAAGAGCTGATTTAGAAATAAATGAATTTAAACAAGATACAACTGCCAATGCTGTTGTTTTATATGAATATGGAAATGCTAAAATCGACGAAAAAAGCTTCAATTTAGTTTTAACCTACAAGAAAAAAATTAAAATTTTAAACCGTAATGGTTTCGATCAAGCCAACGTTAAAATTTACTTATATAATTCTGGAGGAAATAAAGAAAAAATAACAAATTTAGTTGCTACTACGACAAATATAGAGGAGGGAAAAGTAAATAGAATTAATCTTGACGCTTCGCAAATCTTCGAAGAAAAATCGGATGAAAATCACACGATATATAAATTTATTCTTCCAAACATAAAAGAAGGTTCTGTTATAACCTATAGTTATACATTTGAGAGCCCATTTATATACAAATTTAACACGTGGCACTTTCAAGAAGACATTCCAAAACTTTATAGCGAATACAACACAAGCATACCTGGTAATTATGACTATAATATAAAACTTGTTGGCGAGCTTAAATTGGATGTAAACGAAAATACAATCAAAAAAGGCTGTGTACAACGATATAATGGTGCTAGTGCGGATTGTACGCTTGCAAAATACGCTATGACCGATATCCCTGCTTTTATAGAGGAGGATTTTATGACTTCTGCCAAAAATTATTTATCTAGAATTGAGTATGAATTAAAGGTTGTAAAAGGATTTGATGGTACTGTAAATAGTATTACAAAAAGTTGGGAAACTACTGATAGTGAATTAAAAGCGAATGTAAATTTTGGAAAACAACTTAAAAAAGAAAATCTTGTAAAAAAGCTAATTGACCCTGAATTAATAAATCAAAAAAGTAATTTAGACAAAGCTAATTACATCTTCAACTTTATCCAGAATAATTATACTTGGAATAACTATTATCACCTTTTTAAAGACGTATCCATAAAAGAGATCATTAAAGAAAAATCAGGTAATGTATCAGAGATCAACCTATTACTTTATAACCTATTAAAATCACACGGTATCCAGAGCTACCCTGTATTAATTTCGACTAGAGACAACGGTTTTATCACTAAACTATATCCTGTTATTTCAGAGTTTAATTATTTGATTTTGAGAACAGAAATTGAAGGCGAATCATACTTTTTAGATGCTACTGACCCTGCACTAACTTTTGGAGAGATACCATTTAGATGTTTAAATCAATATGGAAGAGAGATCGATTTAAAAAATGGCAGTCGATGGATTGATATAAAACCAAAAACAAGCTCGTCAATACAGCATAAAATCATTGTAAAAATTAATGATGACAATACATTTTCTGGAACTTTAACAACTGTCAAAACAGGTTATAATGCATTAAAAGCTAGACAGGATTATACTAGAAATAATCAAGATAATTTAAAACATTATAAAGAAAAATATCCCGATTATACTTTTGAAGATATTGAAGTAGAACTGAATAATAACAATAGAGCGTTTTTTACTGAAACGATGTACGTTTCTGGACCATTGACAACTATAGGAAACA
Organism: Olleya sp. HaHaR_3_96; assembly: GCF_019278545.1. NCBI lineage: Bacteria > Pseudomonadati > Bacteroidota > Flavobacteriia > Flavobacteriales > Flavobacteriaceae > Olleya > Olleya sp. HaHaR_3_96. The sequence continues at coordinate 2,280,952 of NZ_CP058987.1, read as the reverse complement.
AAGTGTATTTTGACCCTTTTATTTTAAAATTTTTCACAAAAAACCCGTTACAACTTAACAAAAGAACCTACCCCATTGACTTTGGGTATAAAAACAATATTGTTTATAATATAAAAATTGAAGTCAGCGATAATTATAAAATCATAGAAACTCCTTCAGAAAACACTTCTAAATTATCTGACAATTCTGCTTTACTTGTTTTTAAGCCTGTTCAAAAAAGAAACAGTTTCGAGTTATCTTTTAGAATTCACTTTTACAATACGATGTACCCTACAAATTATTATTCCGAACTAAAATCTTTTTATAGCAATATTGTTAAAATTCAAAATAACACTGTTTTAGTTTTAGAAAAAAATAACTAATCTTTATTTAGTATTTTTACCACATGAGTACAGCAAAACAAAATAAAGGTTGGAAAGACAAGCTTCATGAAATTATTTATGAGGCAGACACACCTGCCGGTAAATTTTTTGATGTCGTTTTACTAATTTTAATTTTAGCGAGTATCTTATTAGTCATGTTAGAAAGCGTCAATTATATTGATGCTAAATACCACAAAGCCTTATATGTTGGGGAGTGGATTATTACAGTGTTTTTTAGTATCGAATATATTTTACGCATTATTACTGTAAGAAAACCTTTCAAATATATTTTTAGCTTCTATGGTATTTTAGATTTACTATCAACCATACCCATGTATATTTCCTTTGTTTTTGCTGGTTCTCATGCACTGGTAACATTAAGAGCTTTACGACTATTAAGAGTCTTTAGGATTTTAAAATTAGCAAGATACTTAGGAGCCTCTAACCAATTAAAGGATTCTATTATTGCTAGTCGTGTCAAAATATTTGTGTTCTTATTCGCAGTATTAATATCTTCTGTTATTTTTGGAACCATCATGTACCTTGTAGAAGGAGAAGACAATGGCTTTACAAACATCCCTAAAAGTGTCTATTGGTGTATTGTAACCTTAACCACCGTTGGATTTGGAGATATTGCGCCACAAACCGCATTAGGACAATTTATTACCACAATAATAATGATTTTAGGGTACGGAATTATAGCTGTACCAACAGGTATTGTATCTGCTGAGTATTCGAGAAGCATGAAAAAATCTGACGATGAAAAAACTGGAATACCACAGAAAAATCTAAATTTAAATACCCAACGTTGTTCTAATTGTCATGAAGAATACCATGATGACGATGCTAGGTTCTGTAAAGTCTGCGGAAACAATCTATATTAATATTCTATTAAAGATCTTTTAAAGTGAAACACACTAACAAATATCTAATATCTATTATTGGACCAACTGCTATTGGAAAAACGGCACTGAGCATTAAGTTAGCCAACTACTTTAATACAGAAATCATATCTGCCGATTCTAGGCAGTTTTTTAAAGAAATGAGTATTGGTACTGCTGCTCCTACAACAGAAGAACTAGCTGCAGCCAAACATCATTTTATACACAACAAATCTATTACTGAAGATTACAATGTGGGGACCTTTGAAAAAGAAGCAATCAACTGTCTTCAAACCTTACACAAAACCAATGACGTGGTTATTATGGTTGGTGGCTCTGGATTATATGTAGATGCCGTAACTAAGGGTTTAGACTATTTTCCAGAAGTAGACAAATCTATAAGAACACAACTAAATACAGCATTAGATACAGATGGACTTGAAGCACTTCAGCTTAAGCTGAAATTACTTGATGAAGTGTCCTATAATACGATAAAGATTGATAATCCACAACGTGTGATCCGTGCGTTGGAAATTTGTATTGGAAGCGGACAACCTTACTCTTCCTTTTTAAATAAAGACAAAAACAAAAGACCTTTTAAAACGATAACCATAGGCTTAGACGCCGATCGTGACATTATTTATGAAAGAATTAATAAACGTGTCGGAATTATGGTAGACCACGGTTTAATTAATGAAGTTACAACTTTACTCCCTTTTAAAGATTTAAACAGCCTGAATACCGTTGGCTATAAAGAGATTTTCAATTACCTAGATAACACTTGGACCTTAGATTTTGCAATTTCTGAAATACAAAAAAATTCTAGACGATTTGCAAAACGACAATTAACCTGGTTTAGAAGAGATCCAAATACAATTTGGTTTGATTACCTCACGCCTATCGCCACTATTACTTCTAAAATTGAAACAATATTAAACGAAAAAAATCCAGCATAGTGCTGGATTTTTTTTTATAGAAAAACTTTGTTACGAATTCTGATTAACTACTAATCTAAAGCCTTCTCCATGAATATTTAAAATTTCAACCGTTGGGTCTAGTTTCAAATACTTTCTAAGTTTAGCAATATAAACATCCATACTTCTTGAGGTGAAATAATTATCATCTCTCCATATTTTTGTTAACGCTAATTCACGAGGCATTAAATCGTTTTCATGTAAAGCTAACATACGTAGCAATTCATTTTCTTTTGGAGACAATTTAACTTGATCCCCTCCATTATATGTTAAAAATCTGAGCTTAGAATTTAAATCAAAACCTCCAATCTTAAATTCAAATTGTTTACTATCAGCAACCGTATCATTAGCTTTACGCTGCATGATTGCCTTAATCTTCATTAATAGGACTTCACTATCAAATGGCTTATTAAGATAATCATCAGCACCAACTTTATAACCTTTAAGCACATCTTCTTTCATGGCTTTTGCTGTTAAAAATACGATTGGTACGTCAGTGTTTTTTTCCCTAATTTCTTTAGCTAAGGTAAAACCATCTTTGTAAGGCATCATGACATCTAAAATACATAGGTCAAAATCACCACGTTTAAACTTTTCGAAGCCTTCCATACCATTTTTGGCGTGTGTTACTTCGTAATCGTTCATTGCTAAATAATCTTTTAAAACGGTCCCAAAATTTGGATCATCTTCGACTAATAATATTCTTTTTAATTGTTCTTCCATAATATTACGAGATTAACGGAAGCCTTACTGTAAAAGTACTTCCTTTTTCTTTTTCACTTTCTACTGAGATATGACCATGATGATCCTCTACTATTCTTTTCACGTAAGCCAAGCCTAAACCATGACCTTTAACGTTATGTATATTTCCTGTATGTTCTCTATAAAACTTTTCAAACACACGCTTTTGAGCAACTTTACTCATTCCACTTCCGTGGTCTTTAATATGTACCAATATATTATTACCTGCTAACTCTGTAGTAACAATTATTTTTGGAGCTTCTGGAGAATACTTAATCGCATTGTCCAAAATATTGACTAAAACATTAGTAAAATGTGTATCATTAACAAGGACAGAAGACTTTTCTGCATTAAGGTGTGTTTCAATACTCCCTCCTCTATCTTCTACAATTAATTCCACATGTGTTATAGCGTCTTCTACTAAGTCGTTTAACTCTAGTGGTTCCTTACTAATATTTAGTTCATTTTTTTCAAGTTTAGATATTCTTAATACATTCTCTACTTGCGCATGCATCCTTTTATTTTCTTCTTTTATCATTCCCAAGTAGCGCAAGACCTTTTCCTTATCGTCTATTACTTTAGGGTTTCGTATAGAATCTAATGCCAAATTAATTGTTGCAATTGGCGTTTTAAATTCATGCGTCATGTTATTAATAAAATCTGTTTTTATTTCTGAAATCTGCCTTTGTCTGATTAATTGATACAAAGCACTAGAATAGGCAATGATTATAATTAATGTAAAAACAATAGACAAAATAAGCATTGTTAAAACGGATGATAAAATAAATTTTTTGCGTTCTGGAAAATTTACTAGAAGTCTATAATTACTAGTATCGTTTTCATTATAAAAAAAGGGTACACTAAACGTGGACGATTCATTATCTGCGAGTTGGAAATTTTCAGTTTTAACTTTTGTTGCTAAACCGTTACTATAAATACCAAACTCATAATCAATAGTAATATCGTCTTCTATTAATTTTAAAGCTAATAATCTTTCAATTTGTTTTGTATTGACCCTTTTGTGTATCGGTTTTCTAAAAGCATAATCTAAATATGAGGTCTCTAGAAAAAACTCGTTAACACTTGTGACTCCAATCTCGGACAACATTGATGTCAGATTTTGTGTTCCATCTAATGTGCTATTCTCTATAATTTTTGTTTCTCGTTCGCTTAAAATTCGTTTTACGTTTAAGCTATCTAAACCTATGTCAAAGAGCGATGATGATACTTTAAAATTTTCTTCAAGTATCCCATTCCTATAAATTATAGATTGATTACTATTAGGATTATCTTGTTTAATGTAAAAATTCAAAATAGCATTAGAGTCAGGCTTTGTCTCACCTTCTTTAATTAATTTTGAAATTTTATAATAGTGATCTGAACGTTCTTCATTTTCAATAGTTTTAGAAACATAACTCAATGCTTTTTTAACATTAAAGTTAAATTGCTTTTCAGCATTTTCAAGTGAGTTATTAATATAATACGCCTGAACTAAGATTATTCCTATTAAGGAACAACTCATTAAAACTACTAAGACTAGAAAGATTCTCTTATTCACTAGCCAAAATTAATATTTTAACATTTAGCATTCCCTCCATTTAACCTTACATTAACAAAAACGTTAAATTTTAGTGATTTGCAGCAATTTTTAAGAGTTGTTTATGGATTTTTCCTACTTGAAGCTTTGTATCTTCTAAGTCAGTATTTGTAATCACAAAATTAGAAAGCTCCGTTTTTTGTTTATCTGTCCATTGATTTTTCATTATAGCTTGGACTTTATCTTTAGACGACTCATCACGTTTCAAAACACGGTTAAGCCTAACCTGTTCTGGAGCTACTACCGTAATAATATAATCATATTTTTTGTAGCTTCCATTTTCAAAAATAATTGCAGCTTCACTAATAACATAAGCTGATTTTTGCTTCTCCACCCAGTTGGCAAAGTGCTTAGCAACTTTAGGGTGTACAATAGCATTCATCTGTTTTAGCAATGTTTTATTACTAAATATTTGACTCGCTATAAATGGTCTGTTAAGCTTATTATCAATATAAGCTTGATCTCCAAAAAGCTTTAGCAATTTTCGTTTTATCACTTTTGAGCGATTCATTAAAGCTTTAGCCTCTGTATCCGCAATATATATAGGCACGCCCAAGTCTTTAAAAAAATTAGCAACTGTTGTCTTCCCGCTACCTATACCTCCTGTTAATCCTATGATTTTTGGTGTCATTCTTTTATAATAAACTCGATTTTTTGCTGTAGTACTCTAACATTTTTAACATTATCAGGTTGTTTTACGACCTCGGGTGTTAAAAAAGAATTATCAATAGCATCTTTGTAATTACAAATAACTTTAAAGTCGTTAGCTGAAATGGCATTAAAATTCTCTAAACTCGTTGAATAACTTATAGCAATCTGTTTAGGAAAATAATTAATACGTTTTCCTCTAGGAATATTTATAATTTCAATAGGGAGATTGACAACACCCTCCGAAAATTTAGACACCTTAACCGATAGATTAACTTGCTTAAAGTTTGTCTTAACCTTATTGCTTAAACTATCCAAATTTAATCCCAAAACAGTATTAACATTGGCTTTTATATTATCCAAATCTAACTGCTGTGTTGTTACATTTTTAATGTTTTTTAAAATAGAACTTGGTCCTATCAATTTTATGCTGTCTGGTATTATCTTAGCATCATCCAGGGTATTATAACCTTGAGCATATTGAATATTAGCATTGATTACGACAGGTACATATTTGATATTATTAGTATCATATTTAAATACTAACGTATCTGGATTAATGCTAATTATTTTTTTTTGTTTACTAAATTGCTTGTTAATATTAGGAAATCCTCTTGACATACTCCAAATAAGTAAGGAGTCTTTTTTGATAACATCCGTATTAAAATCTATATCTAATTCAGGTTGTTTTATAGCATACCTTAGCCAGTTAAAACCATACGTTTCGATAGTAATATTAAGCTTTGCATCCTCCTTATTTAGGATCACATAAGTATCATCTACATTAATTGGATTAATACCAAATGGCAGTGTAGCAGTATACACTTTTGATAATTTTGTCAATACCAAAATTGAAAAAGCCAGCACAAAAAACAACAAAAAAACATTGATTTTTTTACTTTTAAATAGACCAAGTATTTTTAACTTAAACTTTTGCATTATTTAGTTTTAAAAAATAAATGAGGAAAAATATTTTCCGGCGTATCCTTTTTTATACTTAATAATATAGTCGATTTCAAAAAACCATAGCCATAACCAAAAAACTGAATTGAAAGGGCTAATAACGCTTGAAAAGCAATAATTAAATGTTTTGTTTTAAGTAGTGCCGAAATAAAAACTAAGCAATAATAAAATAATACCAGATATATGGGTAAATATATTTTAAAAGCAGCTAATAGCAAAGCGATAATAACGCCAAGACTAAACACGGAAGGAAACCAATAGGTCACTTTTTTTGTTTGTGGGTGCCAGGTATTTAAAATAGGTCTTACTGAACCAAATTTATTAACTTGTTTATAAAATTTAGACCATGAAATACGTCGCTTATGGTATACATAAGCTTCAGGAATTAGTGTTGTTTTAAATCCTAATCCCCACAACCGAATGGATAAATCAGGATCTTCTCCAGGATGAATATTTCCAAAACCTTTTGTTGCTTCAAATGCCTTTTTTGATAGCCCCATATTAAAACTTCTAGGTTCAAACTTATCTAAACTTATTTTATTCCCTCTAATTCCTCCAGTAGTTATTACAGAAGTCATACTAAAGTCTATTGCTTTTTGCAGATTAGTAAATGATTGATGTGCTTTATCTGGACCACCAAAACAATCGACATAGGATTGTTTCAAATGCTTACTAACCTCAATTAAATAATTACTGGGTAATAAACAATCACTATCTAAGATAATAAAATAATTTCCTTTTGCTTTACGCATCCCAAAATTCCTAGAATCTCCTGGTCCTGAATTTGGTTTAAAATAATAAGCGATATCCAGCTGTTGCTTATACTTATCTATAATAGCTTCTGATGTAATAGAAGACCCATCTTCTACAATAACAATTTCATAAGTAAAGGTACCATTCAATTTTGAAAAACTCTCTAAAAGCTCCTCAATCTCAATGGGACGATTATAAACAGGGATGATAAAAGAAAAACGTAATTCCATTTCACAAATGTAAGTTAATCACATAAAAAAAGCCACCTAAAAAGGTGGCTTTTAATTGTATTAAAGTGTAAACTTATTTCTTAATTACTTTTACTGTTTCCGTTACATTATCAATAGTTACTTTAATAAAGTAAGCACCTGATTGTAAGTTCGACATATCAACAGCGTTATTAACACTGTTAGGTGTATTTTTATAAACCTCTTGTCCTATCATATTATAAACAGACACATTAGAAATCTCTTTTTGAGCATTTAATATTAGGCTATCATTTACTGGATTAGGATAGTATGTAAATAATGAATTAGTTTCAAAACTCACAGTGGATAACGTAGGTTCTGCAGCATGAGCAGACACTTCAAATTGGCCATCATTGGCACTATTTGATACTGCACTATCATGTTCCTGAACTCTTACATAAAGTATAGCACCTGGTACTTGACCTGTTAATACTATTTCAGAAAAGTTATCGGTTCCGCTGTTATCATCACAAGCTATTTCTGTACCCGCCATAGCGCCACAAGATCCAGAAAACACAGATATAGTTGTGTCTGTCAATGCAGACCCTAAAGCCGCTTGTGTTACAATAGTAATATCACCAGCTGCGGGTACTTCAACAGTATACCAAACATCTCTACCACTACCAAAGCTACCACAAGATACATCTGTATCCGCGACCTCTCCAGAAGGCGTATTAGAAATAGTCGTTCCTGTATACCAAACTTCTGATCCCGTAGTTGACGGAATGATTACTTCAGCATTTTCACAGTTGTCATTAGCAGGAGGGCAAATATTATTATAATCACCTAAACTTGTGTCACAAGTAGTATCAGTTCCATTTTCTAAAGTTACTGAAACAGTACTTCCATTTACATAAGGACCAATTTGCACCACCCCTAAAGACGTTGCTGGGTAAGTTGTTGTGCCATCATTAATTACTGATGTCCCATCACCCAAACCTGTTACATTAACATCTACAAAAAATTGAGCGTTATCACAATCTGCAACTATAGTAGCCGTTGCTGTTGGAGCAGCACAAGGCTCTTCTAAAATAGTTACATCTACATCCATAGTAACATGCCACGATGTTGAGTTACAAGGATCACTGGCATCGGCAACATCATCATCCGTTCCAATACGCATTCTATGTGTCCCTAAAGCTGCATCTGTAGGCATAGAGAAAGATGCATCTAAAGTCGTTGGGTTACCCGATGAAGATAATCCTGTATACAATAACTCTGATGCCTCAAACACTAAATCATCATTAAAATCAATCCAAATATTAACACCATAGTCAAAGCCTGTCTCAAAAGTAATCATAACATTAGCGCCAATACCTTGCTCTAAATCTACAGGTGCTCCTGTAAAATCTTCATAGGATAAAATGCCTCCACTAGCAAAATCTGTTGTTCCAACTTGTAAATTACCAATTCCTGTTCCATTAATTAATGTTGTAGTAGAAGTACAATAACACTCCGCACTAACGGTTGTATAACTATTTTCTCCACAAGCAGTAGCACCTCCAACAGTATTATATGGCACTATTGTCCAATAATAAGAGGTACTTGCTGTTTGACTATCGACTTCATAAGTAAGAACATTTCCTAAATCAAAATCATCTATAATATCGTTACCACCACTAGTGGTTCCAACGGTCAAAGTATACCCCTCAGCATTTGCAACCGCATCCCATGATAAAGCTGTTGCTAAACTCCCACAAGTAGCATCTGGTGTAGCAACTAAATTAGAAGCACAGGCAGGACGAGCAACTGTAGTAAAAGATTCCTCTGTACATCCTGTAGACACTCCATTTGCATTACTTGGAGTAATAGTAACATAGTATGTTGTAGATTCAGTTAATGCTCCAACATTATAAGTCGTCACATTTCCAACTTGACCAGAAAACACATCTGTACCTCCTGAAGTTGTTCCTACTTCTAATAAATAATCTGTCGCTTCCCCCTGAGAAGCCAACCATGTAATGTCTCCGTTAACAGAAACATCTGAAGCTCCATTAGCTGGTACACTTATGGTTGTACAATTTGGAGGACTTGCTAAAGGTACTACTGAAAAAGCAGTAACATCAAAATCCAACCCATTTGGAGGACCATTAGTTCCTGACGCTATAAAAACTGTTTGTCCTGCTAAAATATTAGCTGTCACTGTTTTTGTTGAACCAACACTACTTGAATAATTAGTATCTATACAATCATTTAGAGCGGTACCTGTACATGTAGTAAAAATACCCAACCCATTCCAAGCACTCCTTGAAAACGTTGTCATTGATATTTCTTCGTCCGTCACTCCTGCCGTATATGTAAACAGATAAACATCATCATCCCAAGACACATTAATCGCCCCACAATTAGGAGTATCCGTAGGATTATCATTCCAATCTTCAGCGCCACCATCTCCTGGAGTCGTAATTCCTGAAGCTGTAAAGCCATCTGTAATAACAACACCGGAATCACATCCAAATTGAGCAAATCCTTTAATACTGAAAGCAAATGCTATTAATGAAAACAATAAAGTAATTTTTCTCATCTATTTAAAATTTTGTAATTAGTAGAAATATTTTTTTTTTAAAAATATTGAATTATCTTTCACCATAAAGAAATAACACAAAACAATCGTCAAAACGCAATATTAATAGACAAAGCGTTGTTTTAATAACCGGTTTTTCAACTTTCATTGAATAACTACTTGGTAATAAACACTCCTTATCTCAAATAATAAAATAATTTCATTTTGTTTTTTACATTCAAAAATCACGAAATTTCCCAAACTTGAGTTTTATTAAAAAAATAATAACTACCAAATTACTGCCTATAGTTATTTAAAAAAGCTTTCTTCAAAACAAAAACGTCGCCATCAGCAACAACTATTGAATAACTAAACTTATCGTTCTTTTTATAAAACCTCTAAAGTGACCAACCGTTATAAGACGATTATAAACAGAAATGAAAGTTGACTGCATAAAAAAAGCCACCTAAACGGTGGCCTTTTACTGTATTAAAGTGTAAACTTATTTCTTAATTACTTTGACTGTTTCTGTTACATTATCAATTGTTACTTTAACAAAGTAAGCTCCTGATTGTAAGCCTGACATATCTACAGCATTATTAACACTGTTAGGTGTGTTTCTGTAAACCTCTTGTCCTATCATGTTATAAACAGATACATTAGAAATCTCTTTTTGAGCTTTTAATGATAAGTTATCGTTAACTGGGTTTGGATAGTAAGAAAATAAACTTTGATTTGTAAAGTCTGCATTACTTAAGCTAGAGTTTAAAGTTGCAGTATCTGTTGTGCTTACGTCAATTTTAAATGGCCCTTCTGAATTATCCGCAGTTCCACTATAATAACCAACATTTACCCAATACTGAGTCCCTGCAGTAGCTGCAAAAGAGACATTTTCTGAACCACTACTTGCTGCACTATCAGAACTACCAACACAAGTAAAGGCGGCACAATCACCAGATAAAACCGTGATTTCTGGATCCCATCCTTGCACATCTGTAACATCAACATCAATAGTACCTGCGTCTACTACAACAAATGTATACCATACACCATCATTTGCCGATCCACATCCAGTTTCCGCAATAAATCCATCGTTATTAGTCGCTGCTGATGCATCTTGCTGATCTCCATTATTAAACATTGAAACTGGAGTGGCATCTACACAAGCGTCATTTTCTGGAGGTGCAGGTGGAGTTCCAACACAAACATCAAAAGTAGTTTGGGCTGAAGCGCTTTGAGTATTAGACCAACCGTAAACTCTTAATAAATAAGTTGTACCAATAGTTAAATTGGAAACAGTAAATGAGTTCGGATCACTATCTGTCAAAGGTGCTTCTAATGATGCACCGCAACCACTTGTTGCATCGTATAAAGCCATCCCCATATCTGTAGTTGTCCCCGTAACTGCTACAATATTAGTTAAAGAAACAAAATGAAAGCTTGAAGTTGCTTCAAAACTGAACCATACATCTGTATAAGGTGTTCCCGTTACCTCACCGGAAGTTTCCATTTCTAAAGATTCTGTAGCATTAACATTTGTTCCACTCAGAACTTCTCCACACATTAAATCACCATTTACAGTTAAACTAATAGCTGCATCACAATTATCATTACTAGGAGGTGTAAATGTCGAAAACGACTGCTCAACACATCCAGTAGCACTCCCATTATCGTTATAAGGTGTGATTGTTACATAATAAGTTGTTCCTCCTGATAATGTTCCTAACTCGTATGAAGTATTGTTTAGGTTATCTACGTTATCAGCAATATCGTTTACTCCAGATGCTGTACCTACCGAAATATAGTAGCCTGTAGGTATACCAGTGGCATTAGACCAAGAAATAGAACCATAAGTTGATACATCTATCGTTTCACTTAAAACAGAATCACAATTTGGTGGATCAACTGGTACTTGCGAAGCATTAAAATTATCAATATAAAAAAAATAATCACCACTAACCCATGTATTTGTTATTTGCAACTTAACGTCAGATCCTGTTGGCAATGAAGCTGCAGGTATAACTACAGAAAAAAGAGCACAAGTATTCGCCGTTACATGATTAGAATCATCAATAGTAGCTATTGTTGTCCAAGACATACCATCATCCATTGAATATTGGATATCTGCACTTCCCCAACCTGCTGTAGTCGCGTCTGTTGGAGTTCCATATGTATAATCTAAAATCGAATAATCAAACGAAAGACTTAAATCTGTTCCATTTGATAATCCAACTTGATTTGGAGTGGTTAAATTTCCTGTAGGTAAAGTGGAATATATATTAACTCGTTGCGAATTTCCTTCACATGCTGCCGACGCAGTACCTGAATAGGAAGCTGTCCAACCTGTTGGTAAGGATGTGGTTGCATCAAAATTCTCGATAATCCCAACTTGAGCAAAAGTTAAAGCTGTTGAAAGCATTGTTAAAAATAATAAAGTAATTTTCCTCATGTAATATAGTTTTATAGTTAGTTATAAATAATAATTTTCTAAAAATATTGAATTATTATGAGCTGAAAACAAATAACATTACCAAATCGACAAAACGCAATATTCATAGGTGAAATACATTGTAAATTAACATTAAATTGGTTAAGGAAAACTGTAATCTTTTAACTACAATTGATAATCAGAGTGTTACATTTTAAACAAAAAAAAAAGCCTTACGATAAACGTAAGGCTTTAATGTATATTATTATGTGATTAAAAATCTATTTGTCCATCGCTTCTACAAAAGCTTCCATTACAGCATCACTCACTCCCATGTTACTAAATCCTCCATCATTATATAAATTTTGTAGCGTCACTCGTTTGGTCAAATCACTAAACAATGACACAGTATAATTAGCACAATCTAATGCTGTAGCATTACCTAACGGTGACATTTTTTCAGCGTAAGCGATAAAACCATCAAAACCTTTTACACCACTACCTGCTGTTGTCGGTGTTGGTGATTGAGAAATTGTGTTTACTCTAACCTTCTTATCTCTTCCAAAAAAGTAACCAAAACTACGTGCGATACTTTCTAAATAGGCTTTATTATCAGCCATATCATTATAATCAGGAAAAACACGTTGTGCAGCCATGTATGTTAACGCGACAATACTTCCCCATTCATTCATTGCATCTTGCTTATATAGTGTTTGCATTGTTTTATGAAAAGACATTGCAGATACATCTGTACCTTTTTGCGTCCATGCATAATTTTGATCCGTATAATGCTTTCCTTTTCTAACATTAATTGACATTCCGATAGAATGCAATACAAAGTCAATTTTACCTCCTAAAATCTCCATAGATTTATTGACAAGGTTTAATAAATCTTCTTCGCTAGTAGCATCAGCAGGGATTATCTGAGATCCTGTTTTTTCTGCTAATTTATCAATTTGCCCCATACGCATTGCAACAGGCGCATTAGTCAAGACAAACGTACCACCTTCTTCGTGTACACGTTCTGCAGTTTTCCAAGCGATAGAATTTTCATCTAATGCTCCAAATATAATTCCTCTTTTTCCTTTTAATAAATTGTATGACATAACTTATAGTTTATCAGTTGACTTGTTAGTTTTGTTTATTTTAATATCTTTCAAAGATAGTATTTAAATTTTTTTATTTCGCTTTCGCGGAAATTAAGCCACTAATTTAACAGTTGTTTAGCATGTGCTATTGCAGAATCCGATAATTGCGTACCACCTAACATTTGTGCTAGTTCCACAACACGCTCATCATAATTAAGCTTAACTAAATTAGTAGTCGTGACTTCGTTTACGTCCTCTTTATATACCTTATAATGTGTATTTCCTTTTGCCGCAATTTGTGGTAGGTGCGTAATACTAAAAACCTGCATCTTAGTACTCATTAATGCCATTATATCAGCCATTTTATTAGAAATCTCTCCAGAAACACCGGTATCAATTTCATCAAACATAATGGTAGGTAACTTTACATATTTTGATAATATAGATTTAATGGCCAACATTATCCTAGACAACTCTCCACCTGAAGCCGCTTTTTTAAGCACATTGAATTGGCCTCCTTTATTAGCAGAAAACAAGAAACTTAAAGCATCCTTTCCGTTATACAAAAATTCTTTTGTCGCTTCTAAACTAATATCAAATTGCGCGTTAGGCATTCCTAACTGCCCCAATATAGCTTCTAATTGCTTTTTTAAATCTGGAATCGCTTTATTACGTTTCTCTGTGATATGTTTAGCTTCAACATTAAGCAATTTTTCGATAGCCTTAATCTCTTCTTCTTTATCTAGAATATCTTGATCTGCATTTTCTGTAGCTTCTACTTTTTGTGATAACTCTTCTCTAATCACAATAAGCTCTTCTACCGTTTTCACTAAATGCTTTTGTAATAAATTATTAATAGTAGCCAACTGCGCATTAACAATTTCTAACCTACTTGGATCAGCATCCAAATTACCTTCAAAGCGTTCTATATCCACCAAAACATCTTCTAAGTCAATCAAACTACTTGTTACTCTATTAAATACATCTTGATAGGCAGTCGAAATCGTTGCTAATTTTTGTAAAGCTAATTTAACAGCTCGTAATGAGGTTAAAATCCCTGCTTGTTCTTCATTTAATAACACATTAGCCTCTTCCAGTTTTACCTGAATAACCTCGACGTTATTTAACAACTCAAACTCTTCTTCTAAATTTTCTAGCGCTCCTTCTTTAAGATTAGCAACAACTAATTCATTTAACAAAAAGGCATTATAATCATGCTCTTTAAGTGCTTCTGCTTGAAACTGCTGTAGTTTTTTTAATTCTTTTTTAAGCTTTTTATGTTCCTTTAAATAACCAGCGTAAACATCAATATTACTTTCCGTTTTAGCCAAAGCATCAATAACTAAAAATTGAAAACCATCATCCACCAATTGCATAGTTTCATGCTGAGAATGTATATCTATCAACTGTTCTCCTAAGGCTTGTAAACTAGATAAGTTTACAGGTGAATCGTTAACAAACGCTCTCGATTTCCCAGATGGCAATATCTCTCTTCTAATGATTGTTTGTGTATCATAATCTAAATCTTGCTCTTTAAAAATTGACTTAAGTTTATATTTTGAAATATCGAAACTAGCTTCAATAACACATTTATTTTCAGGATTACGTAAACTTGACAAGTCTGCACGTTTACCTAAAATAAGAGATAGGCCGCCTAATAATATAGATTTACCTGCTCCTGTTTCCCCAGTAATTATGGTAAATCCATCATTAAAGCTGACTTGAAGCTGATCTATTAATGCGTAATTTTTTATGGTTAATCCTGTAAGCATTATTAAGGTGAAAAATTAAAAGTTAAAAAGAGAAAAATATTGTTTACGTTAAAAACACCTATTTAAATTTTTATACTTCTCCATTTAGAAGAATGTATTGGTGCCACCTTGTTAAGCGTATCTATCAAATCAGAAATATCGACACTAGGCCCATCAGAAAAAATTTGTTCAACCTCTTCGGCTTTTGTATCAAAGAATACTCGTAACAAATAAGAATTTGGACGTCTTCTATTCATGTCCTTAAATAGCCCTAAGGCTATAGCAATCTTGTTTTTAGCCTCTTTTTGATTATCACTCATAGTATCTAAACCTAGTCTATGATAATCGTACATTACCGTTCTAAACGCTTTAAAAGTTGGAGACAACAAGTTATCGATTAAGGCAAATCGACTCTGCAACCCATCTGCCAACTTCCAACCAGCATAGTTTTCTTGTTGAGAAAAGTTAACAATATTTTGTGCTTGTTTAAAATACGCGTCACCACCTTCTAGTTTAAAAGAATCTGCATCCATACCTAAAATCATATGTATATGAAAAGCTAAAACAGATATCAAATTAGAAGCGTATTGTGTCGGATTATAAATCAAACTTTGAAACTCGATATACTCAAAAGTAAAATCTTTATCATTTATATTGTAAGTAGGTGTGGTATAACTGGCTCCAAAAACGGGTCTTGAAGACTGTATCTGTAAAGTTGCTTTATAGCTATTACCAGAATATTCGCTAATATTAATTACAAAATTACAATTTATGCGCTCCTGAGGCGTCACTGTTCTGTCCGACCACTTTGTACTAGATATAAATTCTTTTAACTGTTTTTCTAAAGTTTTAAATTGTTGTAGGTTCTCGTTTCCCGTTTGTTGTGCATTCACAACTACAGTCGCGTTTAACTCCTGTGCATTTATAGCAACACTAAAACAAAATATAAATAGAAATAAAAGATTACGCATGTATTGTATTTATTATTGTATCAAAAAGATCTTTAGCAACTTCCGTTTTAGATTTCAACTCATAAACCGTCGCAACTTCTTCTCTGTTGATCAAAGTTACTTTATTAGTATCTGACCTAAAACCTGCCCCTTTGTCATTTAACGAATTTAAAACAATTAAATCTAAATTCTTCTTTTTAAGCTTCAATTTTGCATGCTCCAATTCGTTGTTTGTCTCCAAAGCAAATCCAACTAAAAATTGATTCCGTTTAATAGCCCCTAATGACGCCAAAATATCCTTAGTTTTTTCAAGTTCTAATGTTAACGTAGATGTCTTCTTTTTTATTTTCTGTGTAGCGATATTTATTGGTCTATAATCAGCAACTGCAGCGGAAAGAATAGCAATATCACAGTTTTCAAAATAAAGATGAGCTGCTTCATACATGTCTTGAGCACTTATAACAGGTAACACAGTAATTAAACTATGAGAAACCGTTTGGTGTGTTGGACCAGTAATTAAAATGACGTTTGCTCCAAGATTGGCTGCTGTCTTAGCAATTTCAAATCCCATTTTTCCTGAGGAATGATTTCCTATAAAACGTACAGGATCTATAGCCTCATAAGTTGGTCCTGCAGTTATTAAAACGGTTTTATCTTTTAAAGGTAATCCATCCCTAACATCTTTCTCTATAAAGGACACAATATCTTCTGGTTCTGCCATACGCCCTTGTCCAACCAATCCACTAGCTAATTCACCTGACGTTGCTGGAATCATTACATTACCATAACTTTTCAGTGTTTCAAACGACTGCACAGAAGACGGGTGAATATACATATCTAAATCCATTGCTGGTGCAAAATAAACTTTACACTTCGCCGAAAGATACGTTGCCAACAACAGATTATCGCAAGTTCCATTAGCCATTTTTGACAATGTATTAGCTGTTGCTGGTGCAACTACAAAATAATCAGCCCAGAGCCCTAATTCTACGTGGTTATTCCACATAGCATTATCGTCTTGGTCATTTGTAAATGTTGAGTGTACTGGGTTTTTGGAAAGTGTGGATAATGTAAGCGGCGTTACAAAATCCTTAGAAGCAGGTGTCATAACGACTTGTACGTTTGCACCTGCTTTTATAAATGATCTGACTAATGAAGCCGTCTTGTAAGCAGCAATACCACCACTGATGCCCAATAGTATATTTTTGCCACTTAATATTGACATAAGCTTAGTCTTGGTTATCTAATTCTGTATTTCTATGGTAGATTTTATCATCTAACCATTCTTGAACTGCTAAAGCATGAGGTTTAGGTAGTTTTTCGTAAAACTTAGACACTTCAATTTGTTCTTTGTTTTCAAAAATTTCCTCTAAGCTATCATTATATGTAGCAAATTCTTCTAGCTTTTCAATTAACTCTTTTTTAATTTCAGAATTAATTTGCTCCGATCTTCTAGCAATAACGGAAATAGCCTCATAAATGTTACCTGTTGGTGCATCTATAATATTTCTGTTATACGTAGTTGTAGATAACGGCGCTTCGATTTTTTTTAAATCCATAATATATATTAGCTTTTGGTACTATATTGTTCTAATTGTTCTTTTAAGTCTGCTACCATTTTATCAGCATCTTCAACAAGTTCTAATTCCGAATTTGATTTCTTAAAGCTGTTATAATATGATATAGCGATATTTAATCGTTCTTCTTTTTTCAACTCTACACTCTTCATTGCTAATTGATAAGCGGAGTCAAATCTATAAAACATTGCTTTTCCACGTAATGATGTCCCTGGGAAATCAGCGATAAAATTATCAAAAGTACTTATAGAGGCCTTAAAGTCTGAAATATGATTATATTGTTTACCAATACTATAAGCCTTTAATTCTAACTTATATTGTAAATCCTTAGACAATTGATTAATTTTAGGCATAAACTCTGATTCAGGATATAAGTTTGCAAATAACTGTAATTTCTCTAAAGCATGATCTGTATCATGTTGATCCTTAGAATACACAGGTGATAATGCCGCATAACTCAGCGCACTCTTATAATAAGCCTCTTCTACTTTCTGACTTTTAGGATAAGACTTTGCAAAACGTTCAAATCTAAATCCTGCTAAACCGACTTGACCTGTCTGATAATAACAATCTGCATCCAAAAACATTAGTTTTTCCGCTTGAGGTTTCCCTCGATAAGAAGGTACTATTTGATCAAATAAGCGACTTGCTTTATTAAACTTACCGTCTTTATAAAGTTGTTCTCCCATAGTAAACTTTAAAGCGACATCTTCAGACTTCAGTGCTTTTTGGTACTCACTACAAGAAGTAACAAATAAAAATGTAATTAAAATGTAAAATAAATTCTTCATATAATTTTAACGAAGCGCAAAAATACGCTATTTAAATGGATTTTAAAAATATAATTTGATTGCTAAAGTAATTGAAGAAATCAAGTTTGACGTCGGTTTAAGTATAATTTAACTTTTATTAAAATTGGTCATAAAACGAGCAATACTATTTTCCAACGCTTCCGTTGCTTCAACTAACGGTAATCTTACTGTTTTATTACAAAGGCCCAAATTGTTTAGTACCGCCTTAATACCTGCAGGATTATTTTCAGAAAAAATTAAATCGATTATATCCATCATTTTAAAATGCAGTGCATACGCCTCTTTTGCTTTGCCTTCTAACCCCAACTTTATCATTTTAGAAAAGGTTTTTGGTAATACTTGACCAATAACAGAAATAACTCCTGCTCCACCTGCTAAAACAACACCTAATGCTAAATCGTCATCACCAGAAATCACAGAAAAACCGTCTGGCTTATCTCTAATTAATTCTAAATACTGTGCCATATTATTACCCGCTTCTTTTACAGCTACTACATTCTTAAAATCGTTAGCTAAACGCAATGTTGTTTCTGGCGTCATATTTTTAGCTGTCCGTCCTGGCACGTTATATAAAATAATATCTACAGGACAAACTTCAGCTATTGCTTTAAAATGTTGATACATCCCTTCCTGCGTTGGCTTACTATAATAAGGTGTCACAGATAATATACCCGCAAAAGGCGATAAATCTGTAGCTTTAATTTCTTCTACAACTTCTAAGGTATTGTTCCCTCCTACCCCTAAAACTAATGGTACGCGTCCTTTATTGAACTTTATTATTGCTTTACATATCTCTTTTTTCTCCTGTTTTATAACAGTAACACTTTCTCCCGTTGTACCGCTTATTACTATATAATCAGTCCCGTTGGTAATGTTAAATTCTACAATTTTTTCTAAAGCATTATAATCCACTGTTAAATCGTCATTAAACGGTGTTACAATTGCTATTCCTGTACCTAAAAAAGGGTTATTCATTACTTATTTTATTTAAAATGTTTAGATATTTAATTAATTCTTTTTTAAAAATGGACTTATCTTCTAATTTAGTTTCAATAATTAAATCGTTTATGTCCTGTCTAGCATTATAAATGCCGACTTTAAATTGTGCATTGGTTGCTGCGGTCACTAATTGTAAGGCCAAAGCATCTGTTTCATATAAATTTATTAATAAATCAAAGTTCATTGCAATGAAGTCTTTTGCTGTTTGAGATTTTATAACACCTCTCCAACCAAGGTCTTTTTCAGAAAAGGTATTACCAAAAAGTGCTATCTCTTTTTTTTCGTTATTAAAAAGCGATAAAATTTTAAGGTTATTAGCATTCACCTTTAGGCTTTTTGCTAACTGGTTAATCCATTCTAAATCAGAAAACTGTTGACTATCTACCAATACGCCAATAGTTTTAATAACCGTGTTGCTTGGCACTAAGACTCTACTTTTGGTACATTTATTAATATACTTTTTATTAGATTTTTCTTTAAATCCTTTTAAAATCATTTATCTTTATTCCTTTTATTACAAATGTAGTAATTGTAACTATATATTGGCTTTAATTTATTCAACTTTAAATATGAATTTCAAACACCTCTTTATCCCGCTTGCGATTGTTTTGTTGTCGTCTTGCAAACAAGAAACTTACTCACTGAGTAAAATCGAAGGAAAAAAAATAACTATTACAGATTCATTAGCTATTGACCCTGCTATTGATGCGTACATAAAACCGTTCCGCGAAAGCTTAAATAAGGACATGAACACTGTATTATCTTATGCTCCCGAAACGTATAGTAAAAATGATGGCGATTTAAATACAGCTATTGGTAATTTAATGGCTGATGCCGTTTTACAAGAAAGTGATCCTATTTTTAATAAAAGAACTGGAAAAAACATTGATTTGGTACTTTTAAATCATGGCGGTATTCGATCCATAATTTCTAAAGGAAATATTACCACAAGAACTGGTTTCGAGATTATGCCTTTTGAAAATAGTATTGTTGTCGTCGCCTTAAAAGGACCACAAATAGATAGTTTAACGACTTATTTAAGTAAAGCAAAACGCCCACATCCTATAAGTGGATTACAATTGACGATTGACAAAAATTATAGTATTACTGAAGCTTTAGTAAACAGTAAACCAATAGATAAAGACAAAACCTATTATGTAGCAACTAATGATTACCTATATAATGGTGGTGATGGCATGCGTTTTTTTCAAACTAATGATAGTTTATATGTCTTAGATTATAAAATTAGAAATGCCATGTTAGACTACTTTAAAAAGGTAGACACTATAAAACCAGTAATTGACAATAGATTTATTCAAACCAAATAACCAAAACATGAAACGTAGAGACTTTATACAACAAGCAACAGCTGCTACTGCATTAATTACAGTTGGAGGTTATGGGTTACAATCTTTTGCCACTACTGCCAAAACAAAAAAAATCACCATCTTACACACTAATGATGTCCATAGTCATATAGATGCTTTTGGTCCTGAGGACGGAAGAAATGCTAATCAAGGTGGTGTTGCCAGACGTGCTACTTTAATTGAAAATATTAGAGCAGAAAACCCAAACACCTTACTTCTAGATGCTGGAGATATTTTTCAGGGTACACCCTACTTTAATTATTATGGTGGCGAGTTAGAATTCAAGCTTATGAGTAGGCTTAAGTATGACTTAGCAACCATTGGAAATCATGATTTTGATAATGGTATTGATGGCTTATATGCGCAATTACCCCACGCCAGTTTTGGTTTTGTATCCGCCAATTATGATTTTTCAAATACCGTAATGAACACACATGTTAAACCTTATCAAATCTTCAAAAAAGAGGGTCTTAAAATAGGGGTCTTTGGATTAGGAATAGAATTAGATGGTTTAGTAGATAAAACAATGTCTAAAGAGACTAAATATTTAGATCCTATTGAGGCTGCCCAAGAAATGACCAGAATCCTAAAAAAGGATGAAAACTGTGATTTAATAATCTGTTTATCTCACTTAGGTTATAACTACAAGAAAAACCCGGATAAAATAAGTGATTTAGGCTTAGCTAAAGCAACCAAAGATATAGACTTGATTATTGGAGGACACACACATACCTTTTTACCAAAACCAACAGTAGCACAAAATTTAGAAGGTAAAAATGTATTGGTTAATCAGGTCGGTTGTTATGGAATTAATCTAGGTAAGATTGATTTTTATTTTGAACCGGATAGTACTAAAAAAGCTGAAGGAACATCAATAATAGTTTAGATAACTACTCTACTTTTTTTGGGGTTTCATTGGTCTCTGTATGTTTAATTTTGATGTAAACGTATAGAAAATAAAAACCAAGCCCCATTAATACCGAATAAGAAATATGTAATAATTGTTCTGAAGAGATAAACAAATAAGCGACTTGTACCATCTCTGAAAACACAATGCATACACTAGCTAAAAACAATAACAATCCTTGTTTTGTATCGTGATATAAATAATGAATTAAAGACAGGGATAACACTAGTAAAATCAACACATTATAAGTTACTTCCATAATAAAATCTATTGAGTTTACTGCTAAATCGTCATCCTGCATAATCATTTGATTTAACACATAAATAATATAAGCGTTAAATATCAATAATATAATGAGATGTAACTTAAACTCTCTAAACAAGCGTTTTAATTTTATCCCTTTCACTAAAAAGATAATTAAGGATGCATACGCTACTATATTCAAGCAATTTGCAGCGTAATACGCTAAAGCATTACTAGTGTCAAAAATTATTTTCAAAAATTCAACGATAGAAAATGCAATAAGGAAAAATCCAAAATAATTATTTTGTCCTTTAGCATGACAATAATACAAATAGGTCAATAAAGGAAATACACCGATCCATGCGTAATTAGATAGTTGCGGACAATCAAATATCCTCCCAACCATTATAACCACTGCAAGAATCACCAAAAGCACTGATACTATATTAAACCTTGTAAACTGCATTATAACTGTTTTGCGACTACAAAGATATAAAAAAAACGTAATTTAACGAGTATTAATGCTTTTTACCGATTAAATACATGATTTACCTCAAGGTTTGTAAGAAATCTTCTTCAGTAATTAGTTCTATTTTCAACAAATCAGCCTTATCTTTTTTGCTTGGCCCCATATTATCTCCTGCAACAATATAACTAGTCTTAGATGAGATGGAACTACTCACCTTCCCGCCATTATCTTCTATCAATTTTTTAAGTTCTGTTCTGGATACCGAATGAAATACTCCTGAAACAACAATACTCTGTCCTTTTAGCTTATCGGTTTGACCTGCTAATTTTTCTGCTGAAATTTCTAATTGCAAGCCGTAAGATTTTAATCGATTTACAATAGCCTGGTTTTTACTATCTGAAAAGAAGTCGACAACACTTTCTGCTATTCTAATACCAATTTCATCAACTTGTTCTAAATCTAAAATAGAAGCAAATGCTAAAGCATCAATACTTTTAAAATGCTTCGCTAATGTTTTAGCAACCGTTTCTCCCACAAATCGAATCCCCAAAGCAAATAAGACACGCTCAAAGGGTATTTGTTTAGAAGCTTCAACACCTGCAATTAAATTATCAGCACTTTTCTCTGCCATACGCTCTAACGGCAAGACTTGATCTTTAGTCAACGTATATAAATCTGCATAATTATGGATTAATCCTGCCTTTACTAAAAGCGCTACAGTCTCTCCTCCTAAACCTTCAATATCCATTGCTTTACGCGAAATATAATGTTGGATACGACCAATTACCTGAGGATCGCAACCATTATAATTCGGACAAAAATGTTTCGCTTCCCCCGCTTCTCTTTGTAAAGTAGTGTCACATTCAGGACAATTAGTAATATATTGTGTTGGTTGAGAATCTGCTGGACGTTCGTCTAAATTTACAGCTATAATTTTAGGTATAATTTCACCACCTTTTTCCACATATACCGTATCTCCTACTCTAATATCTAGTTTTTCAATTTGATCGGCATTATGTAAGGACGCTCGTTTTACAATAGTCCCCGCTAACTCTACAGGTTCTAAATTAGCAACTGGAGTAATAGCTCCTGTACGCCCAACTTGATAGGAAATACTATTTAAAACCGTACTAACCTGCTCCGCTTTAAACTTATAAGCCATAGCCCAACGTGGTGCTTTGGACGTAAAACCAAGCTCATCTTGTTGGTGTAAATTATTAACTTTTACCACTACACCATCCGTCTCATAAGGTAAATCATGTCTGGCATGATCCCAATGATTTATAAACTCAAAAACATCCTCAATACTTTGGCATAACTTTGCTTCTTTCGGAACTTTAAAACCCATTTGACGCGCCTTTTCTAAGCTTTCAAAATGTGTTTTATATTCAAAATCACCACCAACTAAACCATAAAGTAAGCAATCCAAAGGTCGTTTTGCAACCTCAGCACTATCCTGTAATTTTAAACTTCCTGATGCCGTATTACGTGGATTTTTATAAGGTTCCTCTCCATTTTCGATGCGTTCTTCATTCATCTTAATAAATCCCTCGTATGGTAAAATAATTTCACCTCTAATCTCAAATTCTTCAGCAAAACCGCCTTTTAACTGCAAAGGCACCGAATTGATTGTTTTTATGTTTGGCGTGACCTCATCACCTTGCGTACCGTCGCCCCGCGTCACTGCTTTTAATAAACTTCCATTTTGATAGGTTAGATTTATAGAGGCACCATCATATTTAAGTTCGCAAACATATTCGACATGACCATCCACCATCTTTCTTATTCTGGTTTCCCAATCTTTTAAATCTTCAAGAGAATAAGAGTTATCTAAACTATACATCCTATGCTTATGGACCACCGTATTAAAATTTTTAGTCACTGTTCCACCAACACGTAATGTTGGCGAATTAGCATCATAAAACTCAGGATGTGCTGCTTCTAAAGCCTGTAATTCTTTTAATTTTATATCAAAGTCGTAATCGCTAATCGTCGGATTATCTAAAACATAATAATTATAATTATGTCCTCTTAACTCTTCTCTTAATGCGTTTAATTGTAATTCTATGCTCATACTTATTTAACTTCTAGCAAATCTAATAATGGTTGTTTAATCTTATACCTATAATAACAGTAGCTTTCAGAATCCAAATAGCATTCTGTTGCTCCTCAAAATTTAATTATAAATTCGGTATTACTTAACCAATAGATTTCATTTATATCTGTTGTTTTCTCTAAATCGATGTACTCATTATTATCTTCTAGATTATAATAAATTTCGACACTTTTAATTATTTTATTATTCGTGATCTTGTCTATACTTACGTTACACTGCCAAAAACTATTTTCACACACCAATAAGCCATGTGCCAAAACCAATATTTGCAAAAATAAAATAATACTATATAATTTCAGCTAATAACTACACCTTTAGTCCACTTATCATTCGGTCTTTACCAAACATATCCTGTACCAACTTAATATTACTAAATCCATAAGTCTCCAAAAGCGCTATCATCTCTTCCCCTAGGTATTCATTAATTTCGAAATACAATGCGCCTTTAGGCTTTAAATTAGTAACCGCAAACTTAGTGATCGCGTTATAAAACACAAGCGGGTCATTATCCTCAACAAATAGTGCCAAATGTGGCTCGTTATCCAATACATTAGCTTGCATTTGTTGTTTTTCTAGATGACGAACATAAGGCGGATTAGACACGATAATGTCAAATTTTGAGACTCTAGTTGCCAGACCCCAAGTAGATTCGTCTAAAATATCCACTTCCACAAAGTCTATATTTACCGCATTTAACACCGCATTTTCTTTCGCTTTTTGTATCGCTTTCGCGGAAACATCAAGCGCGCATACAACACTGTCAACTATATTTTTAGCCAAACTGATCGCGATACAACCACTTCCTGTACCAATATCTAATATTGAAACGTTGTCAGTGCCACTCTGTTTAGGATGCGCATCAATAATTAATTGCACCAACTCTTCTGTTTCTGGACGCGGTATTAACGTGTTTTCATTGACTGCAAAAGGCAAACCGTAAAATTCAGTTTCGCCTAAAATATATTGTATTGGTGTATTTTTCTTTAAAGCTTCTAATGCTCTAAACAAAGGGTCTTGTTCTTCTTTTGTAATACTTAAGGCTGTATCAAGTGCCACATCCAGTCGGGAGATATTACAGTACGCTTCCGTTAACATAAAAAAGAAGCTAAACACTTCGTCTTTACCATAAATGGTATCCAATTCTTTATGGAATATTGCTTTTAATTCTTTTACTAGCATCTCCGTGTATTATAGTTTTTTCTCCATCCAAATACCACAATTAAAATGACCTGTACTCCCTAAAGGTCCTTTTAAATGAGTAAAGCCATTGCTTTCGTAAATATGAATCGCTTCTTCTAATACTGGAATAGTTTCTAAATAAGCCCGACTAAAACCTAAAGACTTCCCTTTTAACAAACACCTTTCAAATAGTTGCTTTCCAAAGCCTTTTCCGCGTAAGCGATTAGAAAAATACATTTTTTGTATTTCAAACACCTCGTCCTCCATACCATGTAACGGTTTTAATCCACCACCGCCTTCAACCTTGCCATCCATAACGACAACATAATACACTTCGTTTTCACCTGAATAAGATTCAAACATTTGTGGTGTTTCTTCATCCGCATACGCTGTTCCCACTAAAGGTAAGCCGTATTCAATAAAAACCTCACGAATAACAGCTTCTATTTGTGGATTATCTTCTGGTTGGATTTCTCTTATTTCAATCGTAGTATTACTCACTTTTAAATAGTATTTTTGTGTCTTATTTTAGAGGATGAAGATACATTAAATCTAAAAAAAGACACATGAAGAAAACACTAATCTTATTAACAATATTAACCTGCTTTTTTAACTGTAAGGTCACAGAAAAACCACAGTTTATTAAAGTCGAAAATATTAAAGTATTAGAATCTACTTCTAGATTTATTACGGTTACAGCCGATGCCTTTTTTTTAAACCCGAATAGTATTGGTGGGCAATTAAAAACAGATGGGATTAAAGTGATTGTTAATAATAACGAATTAGCCTCTGTAACTAGTCAAAATTTTAAAGTTCCGGCTAGAAAAGAATTTAGCATTCCATTACAAGCACAAATACCAACAGATAGTTTATTAAGTAATAAAAACTTAAGCAGTTTATTGGGTAGTTTTTTAAGCAAAAAAATGACAGTCCAGTATCTTGGTGAAATCAAATATAAGGTCCTAGGATTTTCTCACACGTATCAAGTAGACCGTACCGAAGACGTTAAAATCAAATTATAATTTGACCGATCAATTTTACATACAACGTGCCTTACAAATTGCAAAAAACGGCTTAGGATATACACGACCAAATCCTATGGTTGGCAGTATCATTGTTGCTGATAATACTATTATTGGCGAAGGTTTTACAAGCAAATACGGTGGTAATCATGCCGAAGTAAATGCTATAAATAGTGTTGCCGACCAATCCCTTTTAAAAAAGGCTACTATTTACGTGACTTTAGAACCTTGCAGTCATTACGGAAAAACGCCACCTTGTAGCGATTTAATAATCCATCATCAAATCCCCAATATAGTTATAGGTTGTGTGGATGATAATCCTGAGGTTGCCGGAAAAGGTATTAAAAGACTGATGGAAGCAGGACGTAATGTTAGAGTTGGCGTCTTGGAAACCGAATGCAAAGCACATCACAAGCGTTTTTTTACATTTCATAACAAAAAACGCCCGTATATAATTCTAAAATGGGCAGAATCTATAGACGGTTTTATTGCTCCAAAAACTAAAGACGAACAAAAACCTGTTTGGATTACTAATAGCTACTCTAGGCAATTAGTCCATAAATGGCGTGCTGAAGAACAAGCCATTTTAGTTGGCACCAATACCGTGATTAAAGATAATCCTACCTTAAATGTTAGAGATTGGACCGGACAAAACCCTACACGCATCGTTTTAGATCGCAACGGGTTATTGTCTAACCAATATGCCATATTTAATACAGATGCCGAAACAATTACGTTTAAAGACCATTCGGCTAAAGCCATTTGCGATCACCTTTATAAAGAAAACATAAACTCTATAATTATTGAAGGCGGCTCTAAAACGCTACAATTATTTATTGATGCCAACCTTTGGGATGAAGCTAGAATTTTTAAAGGTCAAGTCCGTTTTTACGACGGTATAGCCGCTCCAAAACTTAAAGGCGAACAATTTTCTATCGCAACGATTGAAAATGATTCGGTTCTAACCTACCGTAATCACTAGGCAATCCACATGTTTAATTATTTTTTGTTAAAATTTAATTAAATTTATTATGTTATTTTATTTTTAAAAAGTAATTTTAAGCACCTGTTATGTGATGTTTAGATACTACATTCTGCTATAACAGAATAATTTTAAAAAAAAAGCTGGTGTTTTATTAATACTATTAGTTAGTATAGAATACTGCAAAATACCTTAATAAAACTATGGCTCTACAAAGCACAACCAACATCTTTATAAACGGTAATGAAATTACCGCTTTTAAAAGCGTCATGCTAAACCAACAAATCGACGCGCACCACATGCTAGAATTAGTATGCCGAATGGATGTTTTAGAAGATTTATCACAACCTTTAGGAGAATCTAGTAAAAACTTTCTAGGCGAAACTATAACACTTGAAACAAGTGCTCTAGATCAAAGTGCTGGTTATCAA
Source organism: Olleya sp. HaHaR_3_96 (assembly GCF_019278545.1). Taxonomy (NCBI): domain Bacteria; kingdom Pseudomonadati; phylum Bacteroidota; class Flavobacteriia; order Flavobacteriales; family Flavobacteriaceae; genus Olleya; species Olleya sp. HaHaR_3_96. The sequence goes on along the minus strand of NZ_CP058987.1, from coordinate 2,252,961 downwards.
ACCTTGACCTTTAAAGGTATTGTCACACAAGTTAAAACTATAAAAGGTCACGAAGCTAGTACTGGTGATACGGTGGTAATTATAGCACAAAGCCCTACTTTTATTTCTGACGACGGACCGCACTACGCCTCCTATAACGATTTAACTTTAGCAGATATAATAGAAACAACGTTTAACGACTACGACCAATCAAAATTAGAACTAGTGGTTACCCCTACTAATACAGCTGCCCTTCACTACTCTGTACAACATAACGAATCTGCCTTTGGTTACGCTAGCCGATTAGCAGCACAATATGGGCAATGGTTTTATTACAACGGGATGCAACTTATCTTTGGGCAACCCGAAACAGAAGAACTAGAACTAACCTATGGGTTTGATTTAAAAGAATACAACTTAAATCTATTACCACAATCCCATAACTACAAATATTACGCAAACGACTATCTTTTAAACGAAGTCCATGAAAAAGATGCGACCGAAGTAAGCGCGGGTGCTAATGGGTATAGTGGTTTTGTATCTAGTAAAGCCAACACCATTTATAGCAAACAGACCAATGTATGGCACAATTTGTATAATGACCCACAAGCCAAACAACGTTTAGACTCCAGTATAGAATTACAAAAAAAGGCGATTGAAATAAAACAAGTCAAACTTAACGGTGTTAGTGACAACCCTGGTGTAAAATTAGGGAATATTATAAAAATAGAAGGCGCCACTTACAGAGTGACTAGTATTACCCATACCAACAAAGAAAACGGCGATTATTTAAACTTTTTTGAAGGTATTACTGCCGAATTTGACGCTTATCCAAATACCAACATACAAGCCTTTCCTAGAAGTGAAACCCAAACAGCTATTGTTATGGAAAACACAGATCCAGAAGGTTTAGGACGTATCAGGGTGCAATTTCCTTGGCAACAAATAACTAGAGAGATGACCCCTTGGATCCGTATTGTCACGCCACATGCTGGTGGCGATAAAGGCTTCCATTTTATTCCAGAAACAGGAGAAGAAGTCTTAATAGGTTTTGAAGGTGGTAATGCAGAGCACCCCTATATGTTAGGTAGTTTGTATAACGGAACCGGTAAAGCTAATGCTTTTGAAAGCAGCGCCAATGATGTCAAAGCAATACGTACCAGAAGTGGACATACTATAGAGTTAAATGATACCGATGGTGAAGAAAAAATAAATATTTATGATAATGAAGGTAGTATCATAACTTTTGATACGCAAGCAAAATCTTTATTTATAACAGCTACTGAAAATATAGAGATTCAAGCAAAAAATATTAAAATGATTGCTGAAGAAACTATAGAACTGCAAGCGCAAGGCGATATTAACACCTCTTCAGAAGGGAATACAAACATTATATCAGAAAGTGCCTTGGCATTACAATCCACTTCCGACACCACCGTTATTAGTGATGCTTCCATAGCAATTGAAGCCTCAAGTAATGCTACAATAACTGGTACAAACACGATTATTGAAGGACAAGCGTCTGTAGAAGTAAATAGTGCACAAACAAAAGTATCAGGTAGCGCCATAACAGAAGTTTCTGGAGCAATTGTAAAAATAAATTAAAACCCTAAAATTATGCCAGGACCAGCAGCAACACTAGGAAGCATGCATGTATGCCCAATGTTAAACCCAGGGACTCCACCTCCACCTCATGTTGGTGGACCAGTAGTTGGACCGGGTGTACCAACCGTACTAATTGGAGGTAAACCTGCAGCAGTAATGGGTGACTTATGTACCTGTATTGGACCACCTGACACTATAGTTATGGGGGAAGGTACCGTTTTAATAGGCGGAAAACCAGCAGCAACCGTAGGTAGCTTAACAGCGCATGGTGGACAAGTAACGCAAGGCGAACCAACCGTACTAATTGGTACTGGTGTTAGCCCAGCAACAGCTGTTATGCCTATTCATAAAATACCATTTCCAACAATTAACCCTACTCTAAAGGTTATCGCTTCCATTACAGGTCGCAGAAGTCAATTAAATGAGGCTATAGCTAGGCAGGAGGCACTTCGTGAAGAGGCCGATAAAAATGGGTATTTAAGTTTATTAGATTTTAGCATATAAATATTATGAGTCTTAAAAAAGTATCATATCCAATATTGCCATCAGATAGAGAATTATCTAACAAAACTACTGTAGAAAAAGAATTAAGTCAAGAAGAATTAAACGAACGTTATTATGGACATAACAACAGTTTTGGCTTTTATCCAATAGGACGTTTAAGCTCTTGGCATGGAGGAATACACATAGAAGGATCTAATTGTGTTCGTGCCATTGCGGATGGTCGAATCATAGCCTACAGGTTTGCAGAAGATTATTTATTAGAAAAAGACTCCCAAAGAAAGTATTCTAATAGTTTCATCCTCATTCAGCATAACTACGAAAGTCCTGGTAAGCAAAAAAATAAAGAAGAAGAACCTACAAAGCAAAAACTTAGGTTTTATAGCTTATATATGCATTTAATGTCAAAAAAGGAATTAGAAAAAGATAATGGTAAAAATATTCCAGATTTATATGCAAAATACACAGCAAAAGTTACCGGAAAAGAACAACAAAGAGGTTTACGATTAAGATCAGGAACTGATTTAGAAACAGTAACTATAAGAAAGAAAAGAGTAAAAAGAGGTATAGTAAAACACGTCTTAACCAAAGGAACACAAGTTACTTACGATATTAACTCTGCTACCAAAAAAGTTTATACTAAAGAGGAAGGCACTGTATTAGGAGCTAATTTTTCGGATGATCATTGGATACACCAACACGACACAACTTATACACCTGTTTACTATAAAGGAGATCATGATCTGTTTATGGCTACTTCTGGTAACAGAGTAAAAGATTTAAGAGATGGTACTATAGAGGTTAATATTGAAGAGGATCCAATCCCTACCTCAGAAAAAGGGGCTATTGTAAGAAAAAAACCTAATAAAGATAGTGATTTTATTAGAGTTGAAAAAAAAGGAAACAATCTAGGAGAAATAGAAATTGTAGATGGCACTTGGATAAAAATTAAAGAAAAAGAAGAATACATTAATAAAAAGGATTTACAAATAAAAAAATCTTTAAAAGACGATATTACAAATGGAAGTAATAATGTGAAAAATGTAGATGTATCAATTAAGGCTGGAGATATAATTGGTGTACCAGCACAATATTCTTTTGATAAACAAAGTTTATACAAATGTGTCCATTTAGAAGTCTTTACGGATGACACTGAAGTTGATAATTTTTTAAAAAATCATGTTGATGACGATAGTCAAACAACCATAGAAATTCCTGCTGGAAAGACTCTACAATTTGCAAAACCATGTAATTTTTTAAAAAAGGATACAAAAGTTAAAATATTAGAAATCAATGATAATTACACCCAAATAGGTTTTGAAGATATAGAAGGAATTGTAGTATTTGATGATAGAATAAGTTGGAATTCAACTGGTAAATATTATGTTATAAGTTCTTTTGAAAAAGTAAATGCTGATTTTAATAATTTATTAGATTCGAATATAAAAGAACTTTATTTCACTGATTATATGAAAAAAGAGGACAATGGTGAGTTTTCAAAAACAACAAAAAACGCTGAGGCTATCGCTAGAAACAAAGACCCTAAACATATAAAGTACAGAAAGTTAAAACAAAAACACCCTAAAGCAAACAAAAACTATTGGGTTAATAATACTGAAGCAACAGGTACTAAAGACACTTGGATCACTTTAACAAAAGATATTGAAAGTTATTACGAAAAAGACCCCAAAGAAACTGATGTAAATATAATAACAACTGAAAAAATAATCGCACGTAAAATATCTACTACAAAAGACAGTAAAGATGTAGACTGGTATAATGTACAAGGTAAAGGAAAACAAAAAACCAATAAAGGTTGGATAAGAAAAAAGGATTTAACATTTATCAATCCTTACAATTGGTTAGATGAAAGTTATGGTTGGGAAGTTTTTGAAGACCCTGACAATAACTATTTTTATCATTTTGGCGAGTCTTTTACAGATCGTACACCTAAAACATTTGTTAATAAAGTATGGGAAAAGTTAAAAAAATACGATGATGACAAAAACAACCTCCTAACAGAAAACGAATTAAATAATGCAATGCAAAAAGATACTGCTGTAAAGGATTTAAGTAGACTTATTTGTAAACATTTTAATGAGTGGGATACTAACAATAAAATCGCTGATTTTAACACAGAAATAGACAAAGTTTACGAAAAAGGAGTAAATCTAGCTACAGAAACAAAAAAAACAAGATTAGAAGAAGCGCGGGATGCTAAAAAAGTATTGTTAGAAGAAAAAATTAATAATCTTTGTTTTTGGGATCAAATAACGGATGGTGATGTAGCCGAAACAGACCAACATTATAACGGAAAAGAAAAACCAAAAGAAAAAAGAACCTTTCCTTCTGATAGTTCTAGTATTTATCATTTTCACCCAATTGCTTTTGTGGAACATATGAAGTTGATTACGGGCGGGAAAGAAGATATTGATTTACGACCTTTAATGACGTTTGAACCTCAAAAAGGTAAATCAGATTGTAATATAACTTGCAAACGAATAATGAAAAGAATGGGAGTTTATGCTGAAGGCGCTTCAGGTAAAACCTCAATTTTCGGAGCTCAATACCCTCAATCTTATCATCAATTAGCAAATGAAACAAGTGAAAGAGATGGACTTGTTTATTATGAAAAACCTTCTTTAAAAGCTATTGAGTATTTAGATTTAGCGTTAGAAAATAGTCATCCGGTTTTAATCGGAGTAAATCATACTTACCAATACAGAGGAGGAACAGGAATTAATGAAGGTACGACTGACCATTATGTAATAATAGTTGGAAGGAAATTAGTTAAGAATGAACAACGTTATATTTTTTGGGATGTTGGCACTCGTAGAGGAGATTCCACAGAATGGTATTTTGTTTTGGAAGATGAATATAAATTATATGCAGAAAAAACTTATAAATCAGGAAATAAACCCTATAATGTAACTCAAATAAGAAGAAACTTAAATGAATCACACCAAATTATTACTTATTAACAGTCTATTATTTTTGATAATCTTCTCCTGTAAAAAAGAAAAAAAGGTCAAAGAAAATTTATCCTCAATTTCTGAAATAGAGAATCTAAAACAGAAAGTTAATGATATAGATTTACAAAACTCTAAATTCTATTTATTATCAAAAGATACTGGTAATCAATATCTCTTAAAAAAGTTATACTTTGAATCTGACATGGAATCTTTTAACTTCAAAGAGAATATAATGTTTGACAAAACAGGAGCTGCAATAATGGAGCCATTAGAATATATAGTGTTAAACAAAGAATTTAATAACGATAAAATTTTGGTTAAAGTTCAGAATAAATGGACAAATGAAAAATCAACTTTTTATTTCAGATATGATTCAAAAAAGAACTTAGTTTACCAATTAGAAAATGATAAAATAATTAAAGTATTAATCGATTCATTGTCTTTAAAATCGATAAAAAACATTTATGTTCCGCCTTGTCAAGAATTTCAAACAGATGAATATGAAATAAAGGACTGTTTGGAAGAATATGTCAAATATGAAGAAAAAAATAGAGTATTAAAAAATGATTTCAATTGGTACCCAAGGTTAGATTGTAGTAAATATTTTAATGAAGAATTTTGCATGGAATTAGATGCTATCTCAAACAAGAAATAGCACCTTCTGATATCGATCGTTTTTAATTAGTGCTATACTGAGTAAGTAAACTCTAATAAAAATAAAAAAAAAGAGCAAACCTAGAGAGGCGAAAACACAAAATTACATTATGGTCCAAAAAGTATATACTGCTATATAAACCTTATAATATTAAATATTTAGATCCAATAGCGAGGAATTGCATTCAGTACTGCAAATTAAAATATATAAAGCCATCATTAAATGAATGGTCCTATACACCAAGTCAAATAAGAACAGTAGTTGCAGGTTTTTATGATTATTTTATTAATGAACAGCCAAAAGAATACAGAGGGGCAATCGACGAATTAAAAGAAGGAGAACTTGATGCAATAGAAGAACAAGTAAAAAAAATTAATGTTTTGGGAAGAAGCTAGCAGTAAAACTTATAATCCACCCGAACCCGAACCTGAACCGCAAGCTACCAACAAAAATAGTGCTTTAGATTTTAGAGGTGGAATAGTTGAAGAGCCTACTAATTTACCAACCTCTAATACTCCGGAAACAACTGAAACACATAAAACAGAACAGACGTCTGAAAAGTCAGAAACAAGCGAAACAGATGTAAATGAGCAAGAGGAAAAATTACCAAGGGTTTTCCCAAATACTCCAAATGTGTATCACTTCCACCCTATTGCTTTTGTTAATCATATGATACGAATTTATGGTAGTGGTGGAGCTGATAATAATTCTGAAGCTAAAATTAGAGCATTCTTGAGAGTTATTAAAGAGTTCGAAGGTATTCCTGGTGAAAATGGATATACTACATTATTTGGTGGCAAGCAATTCTCTGATATGAGCAAACACCCTGAAGATCCTCAAAAATGGTATACTAAAGATGATGGAACTATAAAATATAGTTCAGCAGCTGGGGCATACCAAATAATGAAAGAAACATGGTGGGATTATAATGGACATGTGGTAAAAGATCATAAAAAAGTAGGTAGAAATGAAAATAGAAATTTTGTTAAGAAATATGGAATCAAAGATTTTTCTCCAAAATCGCAAGATGAATTTTGTATTGCTTTGTTACTTCATGGAAGAGTTTTAAAGGCTGGGCAAAAAGGATTGGTAAATGATTTGTTGAATGGTTATGTTACTCGTGCTATAGAGACTTATGCTAGTCATACATGGGCAAGTTTTAGCCCTGGCAGATATGATAAACAAGGCCCTACTAAAGGTTTAACAGATAAAAATGAGATAAGAGAGGCTATACATGATGCTAGGATGACGCAGTTAAAAGTGTATGATAAATTTTTAGCAGAAGAATTAGCAGGACAATCTGATTTGCATTTAGAATCTGGTTTTTTAAAAAAGTTTGGAATTAAAGAGCCTGAGCCTCAAGAACAAATAGAAACTAAAAAACCAGGACTTGATTTAAATAAAGTCATTAGAGGTTTAAAAAGAAGAGCGAGTGATTCTGATCGTAAAAGTTTAATTGGTAGGTGCGCGCGTTATGTAGGGTTTGCTTTAGTAGATGGAGGACTCCCCTATGCTGGGCTTAATGCTCATAAATACAATTCTTATCTAGTCAAACAAGGTTTTAAAGAAATTTCAACTACGGATTACCAAATAGGAGATATCGTTGTTGTTGAAGCGTTTAAATGGGGTAAAAAGTCACACCCTTATGGTCATATACAAATGTATGCTGGTGATAATCAGTGGATTTCAGACTTTTTTCAAACAGACTTTTGGGCAGGTGGAGATTATAGAAAAGCAACACCAAATTATAAAATTTACAGATGGGAATAAGTAAAATAGTGAAATTAATCTTCTTTTTTTTAATCATAAAAAGTGTTATTTCTTGTAAAGAAATAACTAAAAAAGAAGATAAGATTATTACTGGTAATTCAATCGTGTTATCAGAAACAAAAGAAGAAAATACTCCTCAAGATAAAGAGTATTCGCAAGAGAAGTCGATTAATTTTGTTAGAAAATTTTATGTTTTGTATTTGACAGACTTAAATCAGGGAACCAAGAAATGTATATTGAATGATTATCTTTCTAAAAATTTGATTGAATCTGTTAATAATTTTAATGGTAATTTAATAATTGATTCTCAAGATTATGAGAAAATTGATTTAAATACTTTAAAGATTTCAGGAACAAATATAGAAAATGTTTTTAAGGTTAGTTTTATTAATTATGATGAAAGAACTATAAATGTAAAGGTATCAACAACAGATGATTCTTATAAGATTACAGATATTACTCTTTTACGTGAAAATGTAAATTTCACATATCCATCAACAGATATTGTAGATGAATATGAGTTTGATTATTTATCTTATTATATTGAACCAATAGGGGAATCCAAAACTGGAGTTGTTTTTAACATAGAGGAAGATTTTGAAGGAAGGGGAATTATTTTTAAGAAAAATCAAGCTTTTGGTGATTCTTTTGAATATTTATGCACAAAAATACAAACAAAAGGTGAGTTAGAAATTTATTATAAGGAGAACTTAGGTGCAGAAGAATATGAATACTCAGGAGATAGCAGTAAACCATTAATAATTATCTATAAAAAAAGTAATGATTTTTATGCTAGGAGTTCTCTTATAGAAAATGGTAAAGAGGTAAAGTTAAAGGAAGAATAAATAAAGCTCCCCTCGCGCGACATATCCGCAACCCTGGCGCACTTCTGTGAAGTGTGTCTAATATCCAGAATACGGTATACTTGGCACATATAGTGCAAAAGAAGGAAAAGGTGTTGCTAGTTCTACGGTCGGAAATCAGCAGGATAAAGTAAATAAAAAGAGGTTTGTTATAATGCCTTCCGTAGAAGCTGGAATGATGTATAAAGCATTTTATATTAAAAAATATAATATGGATTACGCTAGATGGTATTCTAAAAATGAGGATGCAAAAAAACGTTATAGAGAAAGTCTTAAAGGAATAAAAACTAAAATAGTAGATACTTTTTAAATATGATTAAATTTTTAATATCTCTGTCATTATTTTTTTTGTTATGTTTTTCATGTAAGCAAAAGGAAAATAACCCTGCATTAATAACAGGTAATAGCTCATCTAAATTAGAAAACAATAGTTATTATGAATCTATTAGTAATCTTGATTGGCAAAGTATAGCTCATCAGTTTATATTGAAAAGTTCTTTATCAATAAATTATTCTGTATTTGAGACAAATAAAATATATAGTTTTTTTGATAAAGCAACAAAAGATTTCTTAATAGTTAAAGTTAGTTATAAAGAAGACATCAACGACATGCCCTTGAAGTGGGTAAAAGTTGATTTTCTGAATAATAAGGTGTATGATATTTTAAAAAATAAATATTAAAAAAAAGAAGTAAAAAATCAGGAACAAGTTATAACTTATGAAAAAAAGACTAAAGAAAAACAAGTATCACCTAATTGTTACGAATTTCAAGATGAATCTGACTTTATAAAAACATGTTTTTATTCTAATAAAAATAATACAATAAAATCTGTTTATTATGATGTTGTAAAATCTACTGAGTTAAAAAAAGAAGAGTTGCTAACTTATATTCCTAAGAAAGATACTTTGCTAAAAAGAGAAGATAAATTGACTTCATTAGAATACAAGATTAAACGGTCTAAAGAATTAAAGGTTAATATTAATTATCCAGGAGGAGTTACTTACATTGAAATTTTCAAACAAAAAGATTCAATAAAATTAGTTAAGACATATTCTTCAGATTAGAGAGTTCTCACGCTTGTGTTATTAGGACACAAGATATACAAACCACAGTTTTTATAGCTGTGGTTTTTTATTTTTACAGAGTAGCAGAATTTTTAGCAAAAAAATCTTTAAACTTTTTATTTGTCAACATCTTTTCAACGAGTCTAATAATAGTTTGTTTGTCTTCTTCTTCTAGTTGCTGAATTAATCTAATTTATTCTACTTCGTTTTTATCTTCAATAGTTACTTCTTTCGGAATAGAACCATCATAATTTAAAACTTGATCAACGCTCATATTAAAAAGCTGTGCCATTTTTATTGGTTCATTAACTATTCTCCAACTTAATAGCTTTTGTAATGAAATCTAGAGTAAAGAATATATGTTCTTGATTGTCTTCAGGAAACCAAAGTATATCCTTAAAACGAGCTAACATATGAGGATTCTTAAATAAATCTGATTGCTTATTTTTACCCAATAAATAACATATTGTAGTTCCTAGTAAAGATAATATTTTTTTTTACTGCATCAATACGTAGAATTCATCTCCCCCGCTAGCGTTCGTTTGTAACGAGTGCTATATTGAGTAAGAAAACACTAATAAAAAAAAGTAGAAGATGGTAAACGTGATACTAAAAGAGGTAAAACAGAATAATTAATTTCTTCCCTAGTGCGCCATATCCGAAACTCTGGCGCACTTATGTGAAGTGTATCTAATTTTTTTTTAGTATTTGCAATGCAATTTATTATCTTTAATCTCCGTCTCAGAGATATAAAGACATAGATAGTACCGTTCCAACATTTGTGACATTAACAATAATTGATTGGGTAGATTTATTTATTCTACCAACCTATTTTAAAATATTAGATGATTCTCTAAATTCCAATAGGAGCATATTTGGTGTCTTTTGCCACAGTATATTGGATGGCCGTATTTACAAGACAAGCATATTTTAATATTTTACTAGAAAGCATAGACCATTTTAGAAAAGAAAGAGGTAATATCTCAAAATATCAATTCTGGCAACACAATAATAAATCTATTGAACTATGAAGTACTGTTGTCATAAAACAAAAAATAAAATGTATCCATAATAACCCTATTGTTTATGGTTTTGTTAGCACCCCAATAGATTAGAAATATAGTAACCCTAAGAATTTTGCAGATTATCTCATACTTTACTAAAAATTGACGGTATTGGTTTCTTACAATAGCGGGAATGAAGGGTACAGTGTTCAAAGGACAAAGGCAAGTTTTTTTTGGGTCGTTAAACGAAAAGATTTTATTCCTTCTGAAAACTTAAAGCAATCACCAGTTGTTAAAAGCAGAGTAAAAAAAAATATTGTCTTACAATCAAACTCATAGTTAAAATATGTTATTCAATCATTTAAAGATTTATTATTTACTCTTATTTATTATAGCTTGTAAGGAAACAAAGCCTTCTTCAACACAAATAAACACGATTAGCTCTCCAAAAGAAGTTAGAATATTAGATGAGAAGGATAATAAAACAGACTTAGAGCAAGTCTTGGAAGAGCAGTTGAATATTGGATATTCACAATTATATGATGATTCTTATGATATTTCCGATTATAAGTATTCTCAAAAATATTTAGAAGTAATAGTGCCCTTTCTGAAAGGAATTCTAAATAGCAATGTACCTACTGAGATATTTAAAAGAAAAGTCAAAAGAATTTTCGGGAGAACAATATTACCTAAATCTGAAAAAAAGTATCTCACAGTAATTTTAGATAATCCTTGTAATCGAAGCTTATCCTATTATAGAAATGATAATACTATTGACATAAGGCCAGTTTCATTGCATATAGTTAAAGGAGAAAATTTTATAACGGAACTTTATGCAATACCAGAAATAATTGATTATCAAAAAGAGTTTCCTCATTTATTTGATGTTGAAAAAGCGTCTGATAATACACGGATTTCAAGTGATGGGAGTTCTGTTATAATATATAAATGGAAAGATATAGACGAATTAAATAATAAGAGGTCATTTAATTTGAAATTATTTATAGCTAGAAATGAATATTTGTTTAACGATGTCAAAAGTCATTTTGAATGGTTAGTAAATAATGATGAATATTTTATGAAAAGTCTTATCACTGAATTCGGGTATTTAGATGATGAAAAACTTGTAGAATGGTTTATAAAAAAGCATAGACTAGAAACTGTTAATGGTAAGTCAAATGGCTTTGAATACGGAAAAATGTTATGGCATAAGAACTGTAATAACAAGGTTGTTTTTCATAATAAAATTTTACAAAAAATGAAAGAGAAAGTGTCATATTGTGATGATTTAAATGATTACGTTTATTTCTTATCAAAAAACAATCAAGATTTTGATTATCTGTCATTTGAAGACCAATCTTATATGGTTGCTCAGATTTATCATTTCATTCAAAACCAAACGGAAGATACATTCAAGTATATGGGATTTTTTGCAGAATTTTATGACACAGATAATACCTATTCTAATGAATTTATAAAAAACAACTATTATGAATTAGAAGGATTTAAAACGCAGTGGTTAAAAGCAAAGAAAGTAGGTAATGGTGTTTCTCATTAATTGACCTGTTACGCAAAGTACCTCACTAGTGCTCGTTTGTAACGAGTGCCGCATCGAGTAAGAAAACAGCAATTAAAATTATAAATGTTTTAATTAGCTTTTGTACTTTTAAGCAATGAAGAAAATAATTTTTATAGTATTAACATCTATTTTTATAAGTTGTGAAAATAAATCAGAAAACAAATCAACCCACGCCATTACAAACAAAGGAAGTGTATCGGTTATGACTAAAGATAGCTTCACTACTACTGATGCTTCTTTTTCTAATAAAAAGACAAATAAAAATCAAATTGAGTTTTTAAATTTTATAGACGAAAGTCTTATTTTTCAAGACGCTATAATTAATTATTACTCTGCATATGCCTTTGTATGCCATGGAGATGAAAAAGAAATGAAGTTCTCTGGAAAAATCTATCTAAGACCAAGCGCCTCGGAATTAGAAAATTGGAAGGATTTCAATTACAGAGCATCAATTATTGATTCTATTAATAACATCTTTAGTAATAAAGAAATCCATGAAAGATTTACACTATGGGCTCAAATAACACCTAAAGACAACTTTCTCCCTCTTGAAGATTGGGTTGATAATCCATGTGAATATTATAAAAAAGATAGAACTGTAATTATCTATAAATCAGACAAAGGACAAAAGCATTGGATAGAAATAGAAAAAACTAAAAATACTGAGAGAATAGAAGAAATTTTAAAACTAAGCCATTAGCTGTAGTAATACAGACAGCTCAAGCTCGCACTAGTGCAGTTAAGAGTGCTTGTTCTAACATACTTTAAAAATCACAGTTTTTGAAAGCTGTAATTTATTTGTTATATAATTAGTGCTTTTACAGAAAAACAGACATTAAGCTTATTAATTACTAGAACAAAAAATACTAATCCTTTAAAAACTCGGTAATACTAAAAATAATAAGATATTTGCAAGAGAAATTAAACCTCGAACAAATGATTAAAACTATAATATTCGATTTTGGTGATGTCTTTATCAATTTAGATAAAGAAGGCGCGATGACCAATGCTTTAGAGCTTTTTGAAATCGACGAATTGTCTGAAGAACTGATTGCTTTTAATAGCTTTTACGAACAAGGCTTAATAAGTACTGACGAGTTTATCGACTTTTATTTAGAGAACTTTCCTAAACTATCTAAAAAAGACTTAATTGATACTTGGAATTATATAATCTGTGATTTTCCATCAAAGCGTTTAGATTTTATAACACAATTAGCCCAAGACAAAACCTATAATTTAATCTTATTAAGTAATACCAACGAAATGCATATTGATTGTATCAAAAAACACATTCCGTTTTATGATGACTTTAAAAAAGCGTTTAATCAATTTTACTTATCACACGAGATTCAATTACGCAAACCAAACACAGACATCTTTCAGTTTGTTTTAGATGAAAACAATCTAAATCCAGAAGACTGCTTATTTATTGACGACACAAAAGAAAATACAGAAGCAGCAAGTAAATTGGGCATACATGTTTGGAATAACGATCCTAAGACTGAAGATATTATCGACTTATTTACCATTAAAAAAGACTTATTTTAATGTATTTAATATTTAGTATTTGTGCCTCTACTCTAATTTTTGTCATATTTAAAGTTGTTGGAAAACGTAACATAAACACACTACAAACTATAGTTTTTAACTATTTTACAGCTTTTACTTGTGGTATTTTAAGTTATGACGCCCCAGTCGTTGTCAAAGACATTGTAACATCCCAATGGTTTTTTGGTGCTATCGGTTTAGGATTCCTATTTATTGCCATCTTTAATGTTATGGCTCTAACCGCACAACGACTTGGTTTATCCGTAGCGTCTGTAGCAAGTAAAATGAGTGTTGTTATCCCAATAATTTTTGGGCTTTTTGTATATAACGAAGCACTAGGCTGGCAAAAAGGCATAGGTATTGTTTTAGCTTTAGTCGCGGTATATTTGGCTTCACAAAAAGCAAAAACAACCGAACGCTTTTCAATCAAAAGCTTATGGCTTCCTGCCCTACTCTTTTTAGGTTCGGGAACTATTGACACCTCAATAAAATATTTAGAAACCACATATGTCGCCGATAATGGTATTCCAATATTTTCTGCTACCATGTTTTTAATCGCTGGACTTATTGGTATTGGCCTTCTTTCCGCGAAAGCGATACAAAAAAAATTAAGCTTTGATCCCAAGAGTATCATCGCTGGTTTTATTTTAGGTATCGTCAACTACTACTCTATCTACATGTTATTAAAAGCGTTAAACGCGGAAAATTTTGAAAGCTCGACTATATTTACTGTTAACAACGTTGCTATAGTTATGCTATCGACACTTTTAGGCTTAATATTTTTTAAAGAACGCTTGCTTGCCAAAAACTGGATTGGTATTGGTGTTGCCATATTAGCAATACTTTTGGTAACTTTAGCGTAATTATGGAAGACGACGCTTACAAAACAATTACAACACCTTCTGAAGAGGTCTTATTTAAAGACAAAAATTCTAAATTTTTTGGCTATGCCTTTCCTGTAACGTCAGAAGACCAAGTTAAACAACACCTGGACGATTTAAAAAAGCAACATCACCAAGCCAGACACTGGTGTTATGCTTACCAAATAGGCACAGAAACCATTGCCTACAGAGCAAATGATGACGGCGAGCCTAATAACAGTGCAGGAATGCCTATTTATGGTCAAATTCAGTCTTTTGAAGTCACTAATATCCTTATAGTTGTAGTCCGTTATTTTGGCGGCGTAAAGCTTGGTGTTGGCGGTTTAATAAACGCTTATAAAACAGCAGCGCAACTAGCTCTAGACACTTCAAAAATTGTTATTCGCACCATTAATATTCCTTATTTAATTTCTTTCGATTATAAAAACATGAACAAGGTCATGCGCGTAATAAAAGAGAAAAATCTAAAGGTTATTAACCAAAAATTGGAATTAGACTGTCAAATTACAATTTCAGTTCGGAAAAAAGACGCGAATACAATCTTCGAAATTTTTGAAAGTATTTATGAAGTTAACATCAAAGATTTAACCATTTAAAGCCTCTAAAAAATACTTAGGTGGTCGTGTTGGACGTTTTGTTTTCATATCGATAAACGCCAAAACCACACTTGCTGTAGACACAATTTCTTGCGATTCGTTATGTATTTCATAGTCAAATTCGACCAAAGCAGAAGGTGCTTTTTTAAGCTGTGTTTTTACCGTAATTACGTCATCATAATGCACTGGTTTTTTGAAATTTACAGACATCGACACTACTGGTAAACCAATGCCATTTTCTTCCATTTTTCGATAAGAAATGTTTAATTTCCGTAACCATTCGATTCTAGCCATTTCTAGATATAATGCGTAATTCCCATGATGAACAACACCCATTTGGTCTGTTTCTGCATAACGCACTCTTATTTCAATTTCGTCTTGTTTTATACCCATTATATTATTTATTTTTTGTAATTTATCTACCCTTACCAACATGAGGAAAAAAAACTGAATATTCAATAGTAAATGATTTTTTTTTTACGTTTTTTGTTCACATATTTGCCACGCTAAAGAACGAAGCTGTTCTAATGTCATTATAGAACAAAAGTAACTAACATAAAATACCTTTTAAACATAACATGAGTGTAACTGCGCAAACGGTCTGGAATAATTGTCTCCTTTTTATAAAGGATAACATTCAACCACAAGCTTACAAAACCTGGTTTGAACCTATTGTAGCGGTTAAGCTTGCAGATAATGCGCTTAGTATACAAGTGCCAAGCAAGTTTTTTTACGAGTGGTTAGAGGAGCACTATGTTAAGCTTTTAAAAGTGTCTTTAACTAAAGAGTTGGGTGAAACCGCCAAATTGGTTTACATTATTAAAATGGAAAACACGTATGGTAACAAACAACCTTTTACAGAGCGTATTCCAAGTTCTAATCGTGGTGGCGTAAAATCGCAAGATGTAGATGTGCCGCTTAATAATAAGAACCGCGAATTACGTAATCCGTTTATAATTCCTGGAATTAGAAACGTGAAAATCGAATCTCAACTTAATCCAAACTATAACTTTGATAACTTTTTAGAAGGTGATTCTAACCGTTTAGCACGTAGTGCTGGTTTAGCTGTATCTGCAAAACCAGGTGGAACGTCTTTTAATCCTTTATTAATATTTGGTGGTGTTGGATTAGGAAAAACACACTTAGCACATGCTATTGGTGTTGATATAAAAGATAAGTACCCAGAGAAAACGGTATTGTATATTTCTGCTGAAAAATTCACGCAACAATATATAGACTCGGTTAAAAAGAATAACAGAAATGACTTTATACACTTTTACCAGTTAATTGATGTGTTGGTTATTGATGATGTTCAGTTTTTATCTGGTAAATCTGGAACACAAGATGTATTCTTCCATATTTTTAATCACTTGCACCAAAACGGAAAGCAAGTTATTTTAACTAGTGACAAGGCACCTGTGGACATGCAAGATATTGAGCAACGCTTATTATCTAGATTTAAATGGGGTTTATCTGCCGAATTACAAACACCTGATTTTGAAACACGTGTTTCAATACTGAAAAACAAATTATATAGAGATGGTGTTGAAATGCCTGACGATATTATTGAATATGTTGCTAAAAACATAAAATCTAATATCCGTGAGCTAGAAGGTGCTATTATCTCTTTAATTGCACAATCTTCTTTTAATAAGAAAGAAATCAATATTGAGCTAGCTAAGCAAGTTGTTGAAAAGTTTGTAAAAAACACGAAACGTGAAGTTTCTATAGATTACATTCAGAAAATTGTATCCGATTATTTCCAAATGGATGTAGATACATTACAATCTAAAACTAGAAAGCGTCATATTGTACAAGCTAGACAATTAGCCATGTTTTTTGCAAAAAAACTGACTAAAGCCTCTCTTGCTAGTATTGGTTCTCAAATTGGAAAACGTGATCATGCAACAGTTTTACATGCTTGTAAAACAGTCGATAACTTATCGTCTACGGACAAGCAGTTTAAAAAATATGTTGAGGATTTAACAAAAAAACTTTCAGTTTAAATTTTATTTTAAAATGACTAAAATTTTAATGGTATGCTTAGGAAACATTTGTCGTTCTCCTCTAGCTGAAGGTATCCTACAATCTAAATTAGATCACAAATTATTTAGTGTAGATTCTGCCGGAACAAGTAGCTACCATATCGGAAACAAACCGGATCCTAGATCCATTGCTGTCGCTAAACAACATGGTATTGACATTACAAAACAACAAGCTAGACAGTTTATTAAACAAGATTTTATAGACTTTGATATTATCTACGCCATGGATCATTCAAATTATGATAACATTATCGCTTTAGCTGAAAATGACGCACAAAAATCAAAAGTAAAATTGATTTTAAATGAAAGTGTTCCTGAGCAAAATTTAGACGTCCCTGATCCCTATTTTGGTGGTGACAACGGTTTTGAAAAAGTGTACAAACTTTTAGAGGAGGCTTCCGAAAAAATAAGTCAACAATTAAATAGTTTGACTTAATTTAATACCTTTATAATATTATGACTAAAGGAAAACTATATTTGATTCCATGTACATTAGGAGATTCTAATCCTTTTAATGTCCTACCTGCACAAGTAAAAACTATTATTGATAGTTTAGATACCTTTGTTGTCGAAAACTCTAAAGCCGCTAGAAAGTTTATAAAAAGTATCGCTCCAGAGAAGCAACAATCAAGTTTAAACCTTTTTGAACTTAATAAATTTACAGAACCAACAGAATTACCAAATTTTATCAAACCTTGTTTAGAAGGCCAAAATTTAGGTTTAATATCTGATGCTGGTTGTCCCGGAATTGCAGACCCTGGTGCTGACATCGTAAGTTTGGCACATAAAAACAATATACAAGTTGTCCCATTAGTTGGACCGTCTTCCATCCTATTAGCAATGATGGCTTCTGGAATGAATGGTCAAAGTTTTGCTTTCAACGGATATTTACCTATTGACAAAAATGAAAAGAAATCAGAATTAAAACGTTTAGAACGTTTAAGTTTTGAACACAATCAAACCCAATCGTTTATTGAGACGCCGTATAGAAACAATAAGCTTTTAGAAGACCTTTGCAGCATCTTAAGTGATAGTACGGAGATTTGTGTTGCTTGTGATATTACATTGCCTACAGAGTTTATTAAAACGCAAACAGTAAGTCAATGGAAAAAAAATAGTGTTGACCTACATAAGAGACCAACACTATTTATAATTCACAAAAGCCAATATTAAGCGCTTTCGTATTTTACTCTAACCTTTTTTAATGGTTTTATCAAAGACGTATCGTATCCTGAAAACTTTTTCATGTAATACTTTATGGTTGTACCGTTTGCATCCGCAAAACCAGTTTCTCCATAACTTCTAAGAAATTTCTTTACACTTCCAGGACCGGCCAAATGCGCTGCAGCTAGTATTCCTGATTCTGTAATCTTAACACCTTTAATGTACTTGTTGTTAAAACGTTTGATATCCTTACGCAAAACCCACTTGTTGCGTTGTGCATTAGCGATAAACGCCTTCTCTTGTAATTCTGGATTACTTAAAAAGAATTGTGGATGATAAATACCTAATACTCTTAATGTACTTTTCCCAAATTGATATTTACCCAAGTAACCAAATTGATTCACTCTAAAATAATCATTTTGAGATTCTTTAAATCCTAAAGCTTCTTTAAAACCAGTAAAACTTTTACCTAATTGAGGTGTGAATAATGGTTTTTGAACAAACTTTAAATTTGAAGCAATATTAACATATTGTAACGCTTCAAAGTCAACGTTTTCAGTTTTAATCTCATCGACTAGTGTTGTGTTATTTTCAGTATTAATAAAAACGACTAGTAATAAAATTGCTATTGTCAACGTTAGGGATAATAACTTTCCAATATTTATTTTCATTTGTTACGATTTAAAAGTCTGTTAATTAATATTATATAGACTTAAATTTCAGCGTGCAAATATACAACAAATAATTAAATACTGAAAATCAATATGTTAACTTATGTTAAAAGTAGATTAAGTGCCCATTTAGCTTACCTTTGCCATTAATTTCGAGGGTTGGAAAGGGTACTTTTATCACGTTAATCACGTTAAATACTTGTTTTAAAAACGTAGAATTGGTCTTAATTCTAGTCAAATCCACATCTAGACTTAAATAAAACTGTTGACTTCTTTCTTGATTAGGAAAGTGTACCGCTTGAAGTTCTGCATTGCCATATAATAAACCATCGACACCATAACCTACTGCCACATTTAACCATTTAGGTAGGCTACTCTCTTTAAAAAAGGACTGTAAATTCACACTCAACCAATAGGTTTGTCCGTTATAGTCTTTTAAAAGTTCTTCTGCCAAACCTTGACCTAACTTATTGGGATTTTGATTTGCAAATCCGCTTCGGTTAAAGGAATATTTTAATTGGACACGTTGTTCTTGCCATAACAACTCTTGTCCAATATACAACCCCGCGCCTGCCGCATTTGCAGTAAAGTCTCCCCAAGAAAACCCCCATTCTTCAGAAAACCCATCCAAAACTTCTACAGCTGTTAAAAACGAGAACCCTAATGTCGCGCCGTAAATGAGTTGCTTTTCTTTACTTACACCACTCCAATCTAACGCTTGTGCTCCAAAACGTCCTAATTGATAAGCGGTAAAACTATGCCCCAACTTATCCATTTTAAACCATTCCGAATTATCATTCGTGCTATGTAACCCCGAGCGCTCATAATCAGAGTACCACAACGCATTTAAACCAATAATAGACAAAGAAGCGACACTAGCTTCTGTCAAGATTACAGCGTTTCTGCGTGATGTATTAAGAGTATCACTAGGCTTAAAAAAGGAATTATTATTTGTTTGTGCAACCGTAACAACTGTCAAAAATAAGGCCGAGAGTACTGTAGTTAATTTAAACAACGATTTAACGGTTTACACCTTGACTATTAATCCAACGCACATACTCATTTTTATTAGCATTGTGTTGACTTAAGGTCCTAGCGAATTTATGATATCCAAAGTTTTTTACATTAGCTACAAAATAGTAATAGTCATGACTTTCTGAGTTCAATACAGCATCAATAGCAGATACATCTGGCATCGTAATTGGTCCTGGAGGAATACCTCCGTATTTATAAGTATTATATGGCGAGTCAATTTCTAAATCTTTATATAACACTCGTTTTATAATTTGGTCAAAATCGTTCTCCTTTAATTTTTTAGAATAGATAACTGTTGGGTCTGCTTGTAGTGGCATTCCTTTTTTTATTCTGTTTAAATAAACCCCTGCTACTCTAGGTCTTTCATCTACTTTAGCCGTTTCTTTTTGGACGATAGAGGCAATAGTCACAATTTCATTTACTGATAAGTCTAATGCTTTACGTTTAGCCTGACGTGAGTCATTCCAAAAACGGTAGTATTCCTTTAACATTTTATCTCTAAAACCGTTTGCCGATGTATTCCAAAACACTTCATAACTATTAGGCACATACATATTTAAAACCGTTTGTTCCGTAAATTTATTGGTGTCTAAAAAGGCTTTATCGGTCATGGCTTTTAAAAGCGTTACACTATCAGGTTCTATTTGTTGTGCGATACGTCCTGCCAAGTTTTGAATACGCTCTTGGTTATTAAAACTTAGCTTAATAGGGATATTTTTACTTCTAATAGAATTAATAATATCGTTATTACTCATGTTTTTAGTAATAGCAAAACGTCCTGCTTTAATATTGGTTGTATATTTTTTACGTTGTGCTAACGCATCAAAACTATCAATATCTTTTAGTAAAGGGACCAACTGTGCTCTAACTTGATCATAACTTGCATTTGTAGGTACATAAATATAAGCCTCTTCATTATTAAACGCTGTATTTTCTTTAAACATGGCGCCATAAACAAAGTATGCAAAGTATGCTGCAACCACTATTCCGATTAAAGCAATTGCTAATAAAATTTTTTTAATATACATCTGTGTTAATTAATTGAAATAAATATTCGTTTTTGTAAATTCCGTTTATAAAATTCCAGTCTTTTTTAAGACCAATTTCCATAAATCCTTGACTTTTAAATAATGCTAAACTTGCGGTATTATCGGCACTGATATTACAATATAATTGATGTAAATCTAAATGTTTAAAACAATATTTGGTTAATAGTTCTAACGCTTCTTTACCATGCCCTTTTTGTCTGTTTTCTGTATCTCTTACTAAAATACCAATCCCTGCGCGTCTGTTTTTAAAGTCAAAATCAAAAACATCTATCATTCCAATAGCTTGATGCTTATAATTACAAATAACTAAACGTAACTGTTTAACTTCAAAAATATCTTTGTGTGCATGCTCTAGATATTGTTTGATTAAATATTTAGAATAGGGTGTTATGGTATTACTAATCTCCCAAATAGATTCGTCATTCTCTATGTCATGAATAAACGTTAAATCTTCTGGTTCTAACGGTCGCAAATAAGTCTGTTTTCCTTTTAATGTTAGCATGTTATTTCACCTTTAAAAACATAGGTTGCAGGTCCTATTAACATCACTTTTTTATAGGTGTCTCCTACTTTTTCAAATGACACTTTAAGCTGACCACCTTGGACGTTTAAATTAATTTTAGAAGTTGTACTTTCTCCAATCTTATGCATTGCAATAGCAACCGCAGTCACACCTGTACCACAAGATAAAGTTTCATCTTCTACGCCTCTTTCGTAAGTTCTAACCGTATACGAATCCTCGTTATTTTTTTCTACAAAATTAACATTAGTTCCTTCGGCATTATAAGGCTGACCGTATCTTATTTTTTCTCCTTCTGCTTTAACATCAAACGTTGCCAAGTCTTTGACAAACTGTACATGATGTGGTGAGCCTGTATCCAAAAACTGATGGGTATCAAAAGTAGTAATAGTGTCTACATCCTTCATTTGTAGATGTACCAAATTATCTTCGATTTTAGCAAAGTGCATACCGTCTATCGCTGCAAAAGTGGTCTGGTTAGTCATCAGCTGCAAAAATTCCGCGAAAGCGACAATACAACGTCCTCCATTACCACACATGGTACTTTCATTTCCGTCCGCATTATAATAGACCATTTTAAAGTCTGCTTTAGGATGGTTTTCTAATAGAATTAAACCATCAGCGCCTACTCCAAATTTACGATCGCATAAAAAGGCAACCAATTTGGTATTGTTTTTGTCGAACTCATTTTGTCTATTATCGATCATGACAAAGTCATTACCGGTTCCTTGATATTTATAAAAAGTCAATGTCATTGGTCTCAAAAATTGAAGCACAAATATAAGTTTTTTCAGTTGTTAAAACGCCGTTAAAGTTGAAATAGGCATTCAATATTTAATTAATTTTAATCGTTATCTAATTAAATCTAAACTAAGTATTATATGAAGAAGATGTTAACTCTGGTTTTAGTTTCGGTATTAGGAGGTGCAATTACTCTAGGAACATACAAAACCTTTCTTGAAAAAGATGAACAGCAAATTGCAAATACAACTACTCAGGAAACTCCTGATTTTTTACCAACTAATTATAAAACAACACCGACGACTTTAGCTGCTGCTGAGGGCATTAGTTTTACAGCTGCTGCCGATAAAACAGTACACGCTGTCGTCCATGTTAAAAACGTTGCTTTAAATAGCGCGCAACCTACATTACAAGATTTATTTTATGGTCGTGTACCACAAAAAAGACAGCTAGGTACAGGAAGTGGTGTAATTATATCTCCCGATGGTTATATAATTACTAATAATCATGTTATTGAAGATTCTGAAGCATTAAGCATTACATTAAATGATAACAGAACTCTAAATGCAAAAATTATTGGTACAGACCCAAAAACTGATATTGCGTTATTAAAAGTTGATACAGAGGACCAATTACCGTATGCTACTTTTGGTGATAGTGATACCGCTAAAATTGGAGAATGGGTTCTAGCGGTCGGTAATCCGTTTAATTTAACCTCTACAGTCACCGCAGGTATTATTAGTGCAAAATCAAGAGATTTAAGTGGCAGAAGCACACAGTCTTTTATACAAACTGACGCTGCTGTAAATCCGGGGAATTCTGGTGGTGCTTTAGTCAATACAGCTGGAGAACTTATTGGTATCAACACCGCTATTACCTCTCAAACAGGATCGTACATTGGCTACTCTTTTGCCGTACCAAGTAATATTGCAAAAAAAGTAATACAAGATATTATGGAGTTTGGTAATGTGCAAAATGGAATCCTAGGTGTCATTGGAGGCTCTTTAAATAGTGCTTCCGCAGAAAAACTTGGTGTTGCAGAAACAGAAGGTTTTTATGTGGATGATGTAGAAGAAGACACTGGCGCATCAGAAGCGGGTATAAAAAGTGGTGATATCATTAAAATGATTGATAATATTAAAATTAAAAAATTTAGTGACCTTAGGGGATTTTTAGATACTAAACGTCCTAACGATATTGTTAATGTCACAGTATTGCGTGATGGTATTAGAAAAGAATTGGCAGTAACGTTACTTAAAAATAACACTTATATATTACCTGTTATCGGGGTAATTAAAAATGCTAAACCTGAAGACTTAAAAAAGTATAACACTAAAAATGGTGTAAAAATCACAAAGGTTAATGGGACTTATGGTCAATATTTACAAGCAGAAGGCATTCAAGAAGGTGATATTATTACTGCCATAAATAATATTAAAGTGAATAGTGTTGAGGAAGTAGACACGATAATAAAAAACAGAGACACCTATCAACCATTAAGTATCGAATTAATAAACTCTAAAGGAGAAACCAATCGCTATGGTTTAAGATAATCATAGACTAAACGTTTTCTAAAAGCCCTTAATTTTAAAAATTAAGGGCTTTTAAATTTTTACACTTTTTGCTTTACGAAATCGTTTGAAATCTATACTTTTGCCGAAATTTACATACTAAATTAACAACACACTAAATAATTTAAAATGTCCATTAACGAAACTTACGAAAACGAATTAGCCTTTCAAGCAGACAGACGAAGAGCTACAGTCGAATTTATTAAAATTGTTAGCGATTTATGGTATGACAAGTCTATCGAGTTGGTCCTTTTTAGAAACCAATTAATAGATAGAAATGTCTCTCAAATTCTAAACCTTCATGAATATGCTGGTGAATTTGTTCAAAAACCAATTTCGATTTTTGATTCTGTAGAGATTGCGCAAGCCATCCAAACGCTAGACGTACCTCCTGCTAAACTTGATATTGGTAAATTGACTTACGAGTATCATTTAGAAGAAAAAAAATACAGTAACGCTTTAGCTTTTGTGGCTAACCAACTTAAAGGTGCTAATAAAACTAAAGATATCAAACCTAAAGATGTCGTGCTTTATGGCTTTGGACGTATTGGACGTTTAGTTGCTAGAGAGTTAATGACACGCACAGGAAAAGGAAGTCAACTCCGTTTACGCGCCATTGTTACACGCGGTAAATTGGATGCGACTGTTTTAGAAAAACGTGCGGCTTTATTACGTAATGACTCGGTACACGGTGACTTTTCTGGAACCGTAACTACGGATTTAAAAAATGAAGCCTTAATAATTAATGGTACTACCGTTAAAATTATTAATGCTAACCAACCAGAAGACATCGATTATACGAAGTATGGTATTAATAATGCATTAATTATTGATAACACAGGTGTTTTTAGAGATAAAGAAGCGTTAACACGATTAAAAAAATCTCCAGGCGCGGACAAAGTACTATTAACTGCACCAGGAAAAGGAATTCCAAATATTGTTTATGGTGTTAATCACCTAGAAAATGATCCTGACAAAATCGATATTTTTTCTGCAGCTTCTTGTACGACCAATGCTATTACGCCTATTTTAAAAGCAATGGAAGATACTTACGGTGTAAAAAGTGGACATTTAGAAACCATTCATGCGTATACTAACGACCAAAATTTAGTCGATAATTTCCATAGTAAATACCGTCGTGGTCGTGCAGCAGCATTAAACATGGTAATTACAGAAACTGGAGCAGGAAAAGCAGTGTCTAAAGCCTTACCAAGTTTTGAAGGTAAATTAACCTCTAACGCTATTCGTGTCCCTGTACCAAACGGATCTTTAGCTATTTTAAATTTAGAATTAGACTCTGAAACTACTGTAGAGCATATCAATACAACTATTAAAAAATATGCTTTAGAAGGTGATTTAGTAGAACAAATCAAGTATGAAATGAGTGATGAATTAGTGTCAACAGACATTATTGGTAGCTCTGCGCCTTCAATATTTGATAGTAAAGCAACCATCGTTAGAACAGATGGTAAAAATGCAATCTTATATGTATGGTATGATAATGAGTATGGTTACAGCCACCAAGTCATTAGATTAGCAAAATATATTGCTAAAGTAAGACGTTTTACATATTACTAACATCCAAATTTTAATTAGTAACGTATATAGTAAAAGCCTCACAATTGTGAGGCTTTTTGTTATATTTTTAGCCTAAAAGCAATCCTTTTTTTATATTTTCGCAAAGCGAAAGACAACAAAATAATGACCATGCGTAAAACAAATTATCTATTAGTTACCATTTTTATTTTTCTATTTTCATTTACCATTTCTGCTCAAACAGAAACGACGGAAGATGATAAATTATCTTTAGATTCCGGAACATTAGAAAGCCAGTTTGAATATCTTACTAAAAAATCAAATAACTGGAGAGATCAGCGTGGACATTCGTTTGAAGTTATAAGAAATGAATGGATTGCAAAACTAAAATCACACACCTTAGACTCGCTTAAAGTGTTAAGAAAAGAATTACTTGACACGCAAAACAAAGTCACCTCTCAAAGTCAAGAAGTAGAACAACTTAAAAGCAGTTTAAGCAACACTAAAACTAATTTAGAACAAACTAATCAAGAAAAAGACAGTATGTCTTTATTTGGCTTGCAAATGAGCAAAGGTGGATACAACACTTTACTTTGGTCAATCATAGGTGGTTTATTAGCCTTTCTATTCTTCTTTATTTATAGATTTAAAAACAGTAATGCGATCACTAAAGAAGCAAGATTAAGACTTAACGAAACAGAAGAAGAATTTGAAGAACACAGGCGTAATGCTTTAGAGCGTGAGCAAAAAGTGAGACGTCAACTTCAAGACGAACTTAATAAAAATAGAAATAGCTAATTAAGGCTTTTTCAACACTTATAAAATCAATTAAAATCTGTAAATTCACGTTTACAGATTTTTTTTTTATGACTATAATTCAAGCCAATCTTTCTCACCTAGATCACATGGCGTCTTTATTTGATGAATATCGCGTGTTTTACCGGCAAGATTCAGATTTAGAGGCGGCCAAAACATTTATAAAGACCCGATTAGAAAAAGAAGACACTATCATTTTACTTGCTTACGCAGAAGATAAGCCTGTAGGGTTTTCACAATTATTTCATACCTTCTCAAGTGTCAGTATGCAACCCTTATTTATACTTAATGATTTGTTTGTTAACGAAAGCTACAGAAAACAAGGCTTTGGCGTAGCCCTTTTAAACAAATCAAAAAACCTGTGTAAAACGTATCATTATAAAGGTATTGCCTTACAAACCGAAACGACTAATCCTGCCCAAGAACTTTATGAAAGTCAAGGATGGCTATTAGATAAAGCACTGCAATACTTTTGGTCGAATCAATAGACAAAAAAAAGTGCAATCATAATGATTGCACTTTTTTAATACGCTTGCATAATAACTAAAGCTATACCTTAGTTAAAGTTTTTTTACATTGCCCCCCACTCTTTTAAAGACGCTTTATTCATCTTTACGTAATCAGCATTTTCTGCTTTGTCAGCATATTCTAAAGATAATTTAGCGGCTTTAATCGCTTCTTTTTTATTTCCCGCTTTAGCATGGATTAAAGACTGTTGACGTAACCACCAAAATTTAGGCTCTGCTTTAGTCATATCAATCGCTTTATCAATCCAAACTGCTGCTTGCTTAATATCTTTTCCTGATTCTAAGTAGTAACGTGCAGATGCATAATAGTTATCAGCGCTTGGTCCATTCATTATTTTAGAAATAGCATCAGTAACCGTTGCGTCTGTTGGCACTCCGATTGTAACATCAACCATTGTATTTTCCCATAGTAAACTTAATACTGCAGAATCGTTAGTTAAGTTATCAAATGTAAATGTAAACGTTTCAATATCCATTGGTAAAGTCGTTGCTTTAACAGATACCTTAGCTGCTACTTTAGAATCGTCCCATGTTTTAGGCGTTCCCCAGTTTTCTGTATCAGAATAAAACATTACTTCCCAATTTCCAGCATTAGGTTTAGTAAAAATAGCATAAGACCCCGCTTTTAAAGTATTATCTCCAATAGTAACAGCAGTACTAAAAGTAATAATTGTATTTTTATTTGCTCCCGTTCTCCATACTTTACCGTAAGGTACTAAGTTTCCAAAAATGGCACGACCTCTCATTGATGGTCTAGAATACTCTAAAGTCACATCTGTTAATCCTACCTTTTGTTCTACTTTTTGAGAAGGACTCGGCTGCGGTGTTTCTATTTGCGCATTAACAGCAAAAGAGACTGTTAACACCATAATAAGTGTAAATAATTTTTTCATGGTTGAATTTTTTTAATAATTAATATATGTTGTAAAATTACATATAAGTAATAGTTTGTTTGTTAATAAAAGCTTAAAATAAGCCTAATAAATTGTCATAATCAAACTATTAATCGTAATATTGCGTTATACTAATTAAACAAGAACTAATGGGGTTAATTAAAACTGAAAAATTCACAGATTCACAAAATCAAATTGCACGTTTTTCAAAAGCATTTGGACATCCGGCACGGGTTGCTATTATTCAACATCTGTTTAAAATAGACACTTGCGTTTGTGGTGATTTAGTTGAAGAAATCGGATTGGCACAGCCCACTATTTCTCAACATTTAAAAGAACTTAAAAATCTCGATTTAATACAAGGTACTATTGAAGGTACCAGTGTATGTTATTGTATTAACAAAGCTAATTGGACTGCAATGAAAACCGTTTTAAATGGATTTTTAAACAACGACGTTAATAGCAATACGTGTTGCTAAACTTATATTATTAATTGTACTAACACATTAAATTATGACACTTTCAGAAATAAAAACACACTTATCACAGCTAGACACTATTTCATTTACACTACCTGATGGTAGTCTAGTACCAAATCATTTTCATGTAACAGAAGTTGGTAAAGTCACCAAGCATTTTGTCGATTGCGGTGGTACTGTAAGAGAAGAAAAAAAGGTTAATTTTCAGTTATGGAATGCAGAGGATTATGATCACAGGCTTCATCCTGAAAAGCTAGTTAAAATTATAGAATTATCAGAAGACATCTTTAATCTTCAAGATTTAGAGATTGAAGTAGAATATCAAGGCGAGCAAACCATTCAAAAGTTTGGTTTAAGTTTTGAAAACAATTCCTTCCAACTAACCTCTTTAGTTACCGACTGTTTAGCTAAAGATAAATGTGGTATTCCAGAACCAAAACAAAAATTACAATTTTCAGAAATTAAACCAGGAGATACTTGTACTCCAGGCTCTGGATGTTGTTAACATGACAATTATAAACATAGATAAAACTAACTTTTCAAAAGTGCAGCACATATACCAGCAAGGTATACTATCAGGTGCTGCAACTTTTGAAACGGAAGTTCCTGATTGGCACTATTGGGACATTAACCATTTACCTTATGGCCGAATTATAGCTAAAAACAAGACTCATTTTTTAGGTTGGGCCGCATTAAGTGCTGTATCCAAAAGAAAAGTATATGCTGGTGTTGCAGAAGTAAGCGTATATGTGGATGCACAATTTAGAGGGCAAAACGTTGGTGATTTTTTACTTAAAAAATTGATAGAAATCAGTGAGAAAAATAACATCTGGACCTTGCAATCTGGAATAATGAGAGCTAACACTCCCAGCCTTAAGCTACATAAAAATAATGACTTTAGAATTATTGGTTACAAAGAAAAAATCGGGCAGCTCAACGGTATTTGGTTAGATAATATTATTTTAGAAAGACGAAGTCATACTGTTGGTTTATAAATTTTTAAAACACACAACAGATTACTAATCAGTAGTTTTTATGCAGTACTTTACTCCTAACTGACACTAAAAAGACAGCACTTGCACAAAGTCCTGTTAAATTTTGTTTAGCTTTAATCTTATATCGTTAAACATTTTGTATCTTTATGCTACTAAACTTTATAGTAATGGCAAAAAAGAAAAACATAAGTAACAACGACATCATTTCATTTTACATGGATTATGTCCTAGAACATAATGAACAACCAAAATCTGTCTACGCCTTTGCGAAACACAATAATTTTGAGGAATCTAAATTTTACGAACATTTTGGTACTTTTGAAGCTGTAGAAAAAGGAATCTTCAAAGCCTTTTTTGACAATACACACAAAGCTTTAGAGACCAGTGAAGAGTATGCGCATTTTGAACCAAGAAACAAACTCCTAAGCTTCTACTTCACCTTTTTTGAAAATTTAACAGCTAACAGAAGCTATGTCGTTTATGCCTTACATAAACATAAGAATAGTCTTAAAGGTTTTGCTGCATTATCCGAATTAAAAGGACGATTTACACATTACATAAAAGATTTAGGAATTGATTTAATTGACGTTAAACAAGAACAGCTTAATAAAATTCAAGACAGAGGTCTTACCGAAACTGCTTGGTTACAATTATTATTAACCATCAAATTTTGGATGGATGACACGTCTTCGTATTTCGAAAAAACAGACATTTTCATCGAAAAATCAGTTAATACAAGTTTTGACATCTTAAATATAGTCCCTTTAAAAAGTTTAATTGACTTTGGAAAATTCATCTTCAAAGAAAAGATTCAAATGAAATCTTAAAACCATGTTATTCAAAGCATCCCATAGATGCTCAACTTCTATATAATAATGTACTGACCCTATGTTATTATATAAATCTAAAACATAGAACTATTGAAAACGATAGACAAAATACCGACATCAAAACTTACCAGAGCCACTAAAATGGTGACTACTGGTGCTAAAGTTGGCGTAAATTATTTAAAATATTACGGTGATAAGCTCACAAAAACCGAAGAAGAAGCCAAAGCTCGACTTAACGAAAACAACGCCGAAGATATCTACGATGGTTTAAAACAGCTTAAAGGAAGTGCCTTAAAAGTAGCGCAAATGTTAAGCATGGAAAAAAGTCTTTTGCCACAAGCTTATGTCGAAAAATTTTCTTTGGCACAATTTTCTGTCCCACCTTTATCAGCACCTCTAGTTAGCAAAACCTTTAAAAAGTATTTTGGAAAACTACCGAGTGAAATCTATGATACATTCAATTTACACTCCGTTAATGCCGCTAGCATTGGTCAAGTACATTTAGCTGAAAAAGATGGCAAAAAACTAGCCGTTAAAATTCAATACCCAGGTGTTGCAGATAGCATCGCTTCAGATTTAGCTATGGTAAAACCTATTGCCATTAAAATGTTTAATATTAAAGGAACCGATTCTGATAAATACTTCCAAGAAGTAGAAAATAAACTAGTAGAAGAAACCAACTACATCTTAGAAGTAGAACAAAGTAAGGCTATAGTTGCGGCCTGTAAACATATTCCTAATTTAAAATTCCCTAATTACTACGAAGCACTGTCTTCAGAGCGTATTATAACTATGGATTGGATGGAAGGCGAACACCTTTCAGAATTCACAGCCTATAACACCAATCAAACTAAAGCTAACCAATTAGGACAAGCCCTTTGGGATTTTTATATGTACCAAATGCATGTTGTAAAAAAAGTGCACGCTGATCCACACCCAGGTAATTTTTTAGTGTCTAAAAGCGGTGATTTAATTGCTTTAGATTTTGGTTGCATGAAAGAAGTCCCCTTAGATTTTTATGTGCCTTATTTTGAATTGGCAAAACCAGAAGTTATAGGAAACACTAAATTGTTTACCGCTAAAATGTATGAGTTAGAAATCTTAAGAGCAGATGACACACAAGAGGAATTAGATTTTTTCTCAGCCATGTTTCATGAATTATTAAGCCTATTTACTAAACCCTTTCATTCTGAACACTTTGATTTTTCTGACCCTGAATTTTTTAATGCCATTTCAGAAATGGGACAACGCTACAGTAAAAGCACAGAACTTAGAAAAATGAATGGCAATAGAGGCTCAAAACACTTTATTTATATCAATAGAACCTTTTTTGGACTCTATAATTTAATGTTTGATTTAAAAGCAAAAGACGTTTCAATCAATAATTACAAAACTTTATAGATGCCATATTTTAGTAAAAACCAAATACAAGAGCTAGAGCATTTGTATAAAATAAATCTAGTAAACAGTTGCTCTGGTTTTAAAAGCGCCAATTTAATTGGTACAAAATCTACTGATGGACAAGAAAACGTTGCTGTTTTTAGTTCCGTAACACATATCGGAAGCAGTCCTCCTCTACTTGGCTTTTTTTGCAGACCTACAACTGTGACTCGACATACGTATGATAATATAAAAGCTACAGGGGTTTACACCATCAATCATATCCATTTAGATAATTTTGAAGACGCACATCATACCTCAGCTAAATACGACCAATCGATTTCAGAATTTGATAAGACGACTCTAGAATCTGAATACAAAGCTAATTGTGACGCTCCTTTTGTTAAGGGCGCTCCAATTCAATTAGAAATGAAATTTATTGAAGACTATCTTATCAAAGCTAACGACACTATTTTAGTCATCGGAGAAATTCAAGGCTTATATATTAATGGTGATATATTAGAAGACGATGGGTTTATAAACTTATCTAAAGCTAATATTGCTACCATTAATGGTTTAGACGGTTACGCAATACCTAGGTTAGAAAAACGCTTAGATTACCAAAGACCTAGAAAATAAATAAAAAGTATAGAAATGGTTTGAAATGAAAACAAATTATTTCAGGAAGAAAGTCCCGAATTTTGACATAATCGAAATCATCAATTTGGAGAAATAAAGAGTAAAGAAACGTAACTGCGAAGCAAAGCTTCAAGCATAAAGTTTCGAGAACGAATGTTCCGCAGGAATTTCCTCAAATTGATTTGAATTTTTAGTACGTTTTGTTTCAAGAGAAAATAAACAGAAATAAATAAAATTACATAAACTAAAACCAAACCCATGAGAATATTAGTAACAGGAGCCACAGGTTACATTGGTAAGCGTATTATCCCGTTACTATTGGAGCAAGGACACACCGTAGTTTGTGCGGTGCGTGGAAAATTACGTACGGAACGCAAATATGCTGAAGAAGATAATTTACATGTTATTGAAGCCGATTTTCTAAAACCGCAAACCTTAGTTAATATTCCTAAAGATATTGATGCTGCTTATTACCTGATTCATTCAATGTCAAATTCAGTAGATCAATTTCATCAGATGGAAGAAGATTGCGCTGTTAATTTCAAAAGCTACATTGAAACCACTTCTGTCAAACAAGTTATTTATTTAAGCGGCATTACAAACGACACCAAATTATCCAAACATTTACTATCCAGAAAAAATGTCGAAACCACATTACAGTCTAACCATTACGCATTAACCGTTTTTAAAGCCGGGATAATTGTTGGTTCTGGAAGTGCAAGTTTTGAAATCATCCGAGATTTAGTCGAAAAATTACCCGTAATGGTCGCTCCTAAATGGTTAAACACAAAAACACAACCAATAGGCGTTCGCGATGTTTTAGCCTTTTTAACTAAAGGTCTGAATAAAAAAGAATTATTCAATACCTCCCACGATATTTTTGGAACGGAAGTTATGACTTACAAGCAAATGTTGTTAGAATTTGCAGAAATAAGACATCTTAAACGTTACATTTTAACAGTTCCCATCATGACTCCTAAATTGTCAAGCTATTGGTTATATTTTGTAACCTCAACATCCTATAAACTTGCATCCTCACTTGTAAACAGTATGGGTATTGAAATTATTGGAACAAAAAGCAATATTAATACCCTGATAGACATTACGCCAATGTCTTATAAGCAGGCAGTAGAATTTGCTTTTGTAAAAATTGAAGGAAACGAAATCATCTCCAGTTGGAAAGATGCTTTTATTAGTAGTCGGACAAAAAAACAAGCCTCTACTAAATACTTAAAAGTACCAAAGCACGGTTGCTTTAAAGATATTAAGGAATTAAACGTTTTAGACGAGCAACGCACTTTAGATAAAATCTGGGCTATCGGTGGAGAAAATGGATGGTATTATGGTACTTTTTTATGGAAAATAAGAGGCTATTTAGACAAACTGTTTGGCGGTATTGGACTAAGACGCGGACGTACCAATAAAACGGATATCAAAACAGGTGATGCTTTAGACTTCTGGCGCGTGTTACTAGCTGATAAAGAGCAGAAAAGATTAATTCTTTTTGCCGAAATGAAACTCCCCGGAGAGGCTTGGCTAGAATTTCATGTTGCTAAAGGTAAAGTCTATCAAAGGGCTACCTTCAGACCTCGAGGTTTAGCAGGACGCTTATATTGGTACAGTGTATTACCTTTTCATGGCTTTATCTTTAAAGGCATGATCAAAAAACTAGCGAATGCCTAAATCTATTAAAAAAGAAAACTTACCAACTAAAATCTGTCCCACATGTGCGCTTCCTTTTACCTGGCGTAAAAAATGGGAAAAGAACTGGGAACATGTAAAATATTGTAGTGATAAATGCAGACAAAACAAGACGAAAACGCCTTAATTTGGTTTACAAACAACTTAAGAATCCATGATAATAGTGCCCTTAAAAAGGCAATTAAAAATAGTAATCAGACTATAGGACTTTATTGTTTTGATCCTCGCCAATTTGAAACCTCAACTTTTGGGTTTAAAAAGACTGAAAATTATAGAGCTCAATTTTTAATTGAAACTATTACAGATTTAAAACAGCAACTTAATACGCTTAACATTCCATTGTTCGTTTACACTGAAAAACCAGAACATTGCATTCCTGCTCTAATTAAAAATCAAACTATTACTAACATTTATCTTCAGAAAGAATGGACAGACGAAGCGGTGTTTGTTTTAAATGAAGTTAAAAAAAAATGTCCACAATCAGTTTCATTTATTGAAAGCTATGATCAGTTTCTATTTCATCCAGAAGATATTCAGTTTAACACCGAAACATTACCAAAAGTCTTTAACGTATTTAGAAAGCAACTAGAAAACCAATGCACAGTGAGACCTTTAACACGTATTGACTCTCAAATATCTGAATTAAAAACAATAAAAAACAACACTGAAATTCCAATTTTAGAAGATTTAGGATTACGTCAGATTAATAGACATGTAAATACCGCGTTCCCTTTTAAAGGTGGAGAAACAGAAGCATTAAAAAGGTTACACTCTTATTTTTTTGAAACTAAAAAACTAGGCGTTTATAAAAAGACTAGAAACGGATTAATTGGTACTGATTTCAGTTCTAAATTTTCTCCTTGGCTGGCTAACGGGAGCTTATCGGCTAAACAGATATTTTACGAAGTCAACCGTTTTGAAAAAGAGCACTTTAAAAATGAATCCACGTATTGGTTACTCTTTGAATTGCTTTGGCGTGACTACTTTAAATACGTGTCCTTAAAGCACGGTAATGACATTTTCAAACTAGGAGGCATCTTAAATAAAAACTATGATTGGTCTCAAGATTCCATTAAAATTAAGCAATGGATAGACGGAAAAACGGACGAGCCTTTTGTAAATGCTAATATGCTGGAGTTAAAAAAAACAGGTTGGATGAGTAATCGGGGACGCCAAAATGTCGCCAGTTATTTTGCTAAAACACTACAATTAGATTGGCGTATTGGCGCAAGCTATTTTGAAAGTCTACTGATAGATTACGATGTCCACAGTAACTATGGAAACTGGATGTATGTTGCAGGAGTCGGTAATGATCCTAGAGATAGAAAGTTTAATGTAAAACTACAAGCAGAACGGTATGATACCAATGGAAAATATCAACGTTTATGGTTACAAGATACACTGTTTTAATAATCGTCAATTCTAATGATTTGTTAAGTACGAGCAAAATGTATTAAAAACCACATTACAAAAGCACTTCGACTGCGCTCAGTGTGACATCAAAGAACAAACCTAAATTAAAATACCACTGTCAGTCTGAGCGCAGTCGAAGACCGTAATAAAAACAATACTAAACTAGCACTTCGACTGCGCTCAGTTTGACATCAAAGAACAAACCTAAATTAAAACACCTCTGTCAGTCTGAGCGCAGTCGAAGACCGTAATAAAAACAATACTAAACTAGCACTTCGACTGCGCTCAGTGTGACACAACAAAACAAACACAAATTAAAATACCACTGTCAGTCTGAACGCAGTCGAAGACCGTAATAAAAGCAGTACTAAACCAGCACTTCGACTGCGCTCAGTACGACATAATAAAAGAAACACAAATTAAAATACCACTATCAGTCTGAGCGCAATCGAAGACCATAATAAAATCAATACTAAATAAGCACTTCGACTGCGCTCAGTGTGACATAACAGAACAAACACAAATTAAAATACCTCTGTCAGTCTGAGCGCAGTCGAAGACCGTAATAAAAACAATACTAAACTAGCACTTCGACTGCGCTCAGTGTGACATAACAATACAAAACTAAATTAAAATACCACTGTCAGTCTGAGCGCAGTCGAAGACCATAATAAAATCAATACTAAACGAGCACTTCGACTGCGCTCAGTGTGACATAACAAACATAAATTAAAATACCACTGTCAGTCTGAGCGCAGTCGAAGACCGTAATAAAAACAATACTAAACTAGCACTTCGACTGCGCTCAGTGTGACACAACAGAACAAACATGAATTAAAATACCACTGTCAGTCTGAGCGCAGTCGAAGACCATAATAAAAACAATACTAAACTAGCACTTCGACTGCGCTCAGTGTGACATAACAGAACAAACACAAATTAAAACACCTCTGTCAGTCTGAGCGCAGTCGAAGACCATAATAAAAACAATACTAAATAAGCACTTCGACTACGCTCAGTGTGACACAACAGAACAAATAAAACTAATCATTGAAAACACTAAGACTAATACTAGGCGACCAATTGAACAGCAAACATAGCTGGTACAAAGACAATGCAGAAAATATCGTGTATTGCCTATTTGAAATGCGTCAAGAAACCGATTATGTTACACATCACATCCAAAAAGTAATTGGCTTTTTTGCTGCCATGCGCGATTTTGGTCAGCATTTAAAAGAGGAAGGATTTACTGTCCATTACTTAAAACTAGACGACCGTAAAAACACGCAAAATTTAATCGCCAATCTTCAGTTATTAATTCAGGAATATAACATTGATAAATTTGAATACCAATTACCCGACGAATACCGTTTAGACGAGCAATTATCAGAATTTTGTAACGCCCTAACTATTGATTCAGAAGCATTTTCAACAGAGCATTTTTATACCAAACGTCAGGATTTAAAACAGTTTTTTAAAGGTAAAAAGCAATACCTGATGGAAAATTTTTATCGTGATATGCGAAAGAAGCATGATATCTTAATGGTCGCGGGACAACCTGAAGGTGGACAATGGAATTACGATAAAAGTAATCGCAATAAATGGAAAGGAAACCATCCTATTCCGCCATATAAATATTATAAAAACGACGTCTCTGATATCGCACAAATGTTAGACCAACAATCCGTAAAAACGATTGGGAAATTTGACACTAAAACATTCAGTTATCCAATAAATAGAACACAAGCATTAGATCAACTTAAGTATTTTTGTGAGCAATTATTGATTCACTTTGGAGATTACCAAGACGCTATGCATACGGATCAAGTGTATTTATTCCATTCTAGAGTATCGTTTGCTATGAATATCAAACTGATTTCTCCTAAAAATATCGTCGATACGGTTCTAAATTATTGGAGAAAACATGGTGAAGATATTAATATCAGTCAAGTAGAAGGATTTATTAGACAAATTATTGGCTGGAGAGAATATATGCGTGGTATGTACTGGGCTTTGATGCCAGACTACAAATCTTTAAACCACTTAGAAAACACAAATCCATTACCAGAATTCTATTGGACCGGAAACACCAAAATGAATTGCCTAAAACAGGCTATTAATAATAGTTTAGATAATGGTTACGCGCATCATATCCAGCGTTTAATGGTTACAGGTAATTTTGCATTATTGGCACAAATACATCCAGACGAAGTTGATGCTTGGTATTTAGGAATTTATGTAGACGCTATCCAGTGGGTACAATTACCAAATACAAGAGGGATGAGTCAGTTTGCGGACGGTGGAAAAATAGCAACAAAACCGTATGTCTCAAGTGGAAGCTATATTAATAAAATGAGTAATTACTGTGATATTTGTTATTACAATAAAAAAGAAAAATTAGGTGATACAGCCTGTCCTTTTAATAGTTTGTATTGGAATTTTCTAGATGACAAACGCAAGCAACTAGGGAATAACTTTAGAATGAAAATGATGTACAGTTTATTAGATAAAATGGACAGCGAACAGTTGAGTAGCATTAAAGAAAGAGCGCAAAAAATTATTGAAAATCCAGATAATTTTTAAAAGCAAATAAAAATAACAGGATGGATTGATAGCACAAAATAGTGATAAAATAATGAAACAAAATTTAAGTATAGTATGGCTAAAAAGAGACCTTCGACTAACTGACAACGAAGCGATTACTAATGCCATAAATACTAAACAACGTGTACTCCTACTCTATGTTTTTGAAGATTTTTTATCTAACGATAACCATTACAGTCAGCGTCACTGGGATTTTGTAAAACAATCCTTAGAGGATTTAAATTTACGTTTACTAGCATTTGATTCTAAAGTTTTAATAGTTAAAAGCACTATAACTGCACTAATTAAACATATAAATAACACGTATAACGTCACACACATTTTTTCGCATAAAGAAACAGGTATCCATGCTACTTTTCAAAGAGATATCGCTTTCGCTGAATTTTGTAAGCATCAAAACATTATTTGGACAGAAAACGACAACAATGGTGTCCAACGCGGACTAAGCAACCGAGAGACATGGTACCAAAACTGGGACCACTACATGATGCAGGCCGAGTTTCGGTTTCATCCCAAACCTGAGCAATTACTAACTTACCAACAGATTGATGCACTAGAAACTGAACAACACATAATTTCCGTGAAAACGGTAAACAATACGACCTTCCAAAAAGGAGGCACCACGACAGCCTTTAAATACATGCAATCCTTTTATAATGGGCGTTATAAAAACTACATGTTCCATATCTCAAAACCACTAGAAGCCAGAACAGGTTGCAGTAGATTGTCACCTTATATTGCCTGGGGCAACCTATCCGTAAAACAAGCTATTAACGGCGCGTCAGATGTTGTAAAACATACACAACATAAACGTCATTTAAATGCCTTTGTATCACGTTTACGTTGGCAAGCACACTTTATTCAGAAATTTGAAATGGAACATCAAATGGAATTTAAAAGTATCAATAAAGGGTATCACCAATTACAGAAACCAGTTAACCTAGAGTTTCAAAAGGCATGGAAAACGGGACAAACAGGCTTTCCACTGGTAGATGCTTGCATGCGCTGTTTACAAGAAACAGGTTACTTAAATTTTAGAATGCGCGCTTTAGTCGTTTCCTTTTTTACACACAATTTATGGCAACCTTGGCAAGATATGAGTGCCCATTTGGCGAGTTTATTTTTAGATTTCGAGCCAGGAATCCACTATCCGCAAATACAAATGCAAGCCGGAGAAACGGGCATAAACACGTTACGCATATATAACCCTATAAAAAACAGTATAGAACATGACCCTAAGGGGGACTTTATAAAAAAATGGGTGCCAGAATTAGCAAACTTGGATCCCGCTTTTATCCATAACCCAAGTGAGCTATCTTATTTTGACCAACAGTTAACAGGGTTTGAGTTAGGTACAGATTACCCTTTTCCTATTATTGACGAAAAACAAACTAGAAAACAGGCTAGCGACCTACTTTGGAGCTTAAAAGACAATCCTTTAGTCAAAAAAGAAAGTTATCGTATTTTACGACGACATACATTAAGTGACAGAAATAGAATGCTTAATAACCAATAAGTTACTTCTATTTTAATATAGAGAAATCTAATACGTTAAATATTGTTTAACGTATATTTAAAAAGGTTAAACATTTTGTATATTTGATTCAATAATCAAAATAAACGCTATTGTTACTAAACACAACGCATACCAGTAAAGCAAATAAAGACCGCATTAATAATCTTGTTGGCCCATCGTTTACTCTACTTGAATCTATAAAATTAAGAGGTATTGGGTCTAAGCGCATGGTGGTTGATAAAGTTAGTCCAAACATGGCATCAATTTTGAATGTGGTTAGTGATACTAATTATGGAAATATCGAGTTAAGACCAAAGGGTGTTTTAATACACGTCACAAAAGGTTTACAAAACTTTACTTGGGCTATACCGTATTACCAATTAGTCGTTTACAAAACCGATGGGTCTAGTATCCATGCTAACGGAAAGTTTATACACTTTAGAAACGATAAAACATTTAAGGAGAATAAAGCCTTTTTTGATAAACTGATGAATGAAAAGATAAAATATGACGAACAATTTAATTTTTCGCCTAATTAAATGAAGCACGAATTTACAACAGAAGCATTGGATCGGATTATTGAAATGGCTTGGGAAGATCGTACGACTTTTGATGCTATTAAATTTCAGTTTGGCATTAAAGAACAAGACGTTATAGATATTATGCGACGCGAGATGAAACTTAGTAGTTTTAAAATGTGGCGTAAAAGAGTACAAGGAAGACACACTAAACATAGTAAAAAAAGACCCTTTGAAGACGGACGTTTTAAATGTTCTAGACAAAAACAAATTACACACAATAAAATATCTAAACGTTAGATAGTATAAAAACTGCTTTGATTTGGTCTGTTAAACCAAATACAGCATTAAAAAGAGCACATGAACAAAGCACACACATTGACGGAAGAAAATAACAACAACCTAAACGGTATTACTATTGATGATATAGGAGACGACCATCTCTACACAGGTTTAAAAACACCAATGAAAGCGGATGCTTTCAAGCTTTCTGATA
The DNA here is from genome assembly GCF_019278545.1 of Olleya sp. HaHaR_3_96. Lineage (NCBI taxonomy): Bacteria > Pseudomonadati > Bacteroidota > Flavobacteriia > Flavobacteriales > Flavobacteriaceae > Olleya > Olleya sp. HaHaR_3_96. The sequence goes on along the minus strand of NZ_CP058987.1, from coordinate 2,212,804 downwards.
CAGAAAAAAAAGAAAGAATTGCGATACTTTTTGAAGAAATAATGGACGTTATTGGTTTGGATTTAACGGACGATTCATTAAAAGGCACACCAAAAAGAGTGGCTAAAATGTACATTGATGAAATATTTTCTGGATTAAACCCCGAAAATAAGCCAAAAATTGCGTTATTTGACAACAAATACCAGTACAATCAAATGTTGGTGGAGAAAAATATTACTTTCTACTCCAACTGCGAGCATCACTTTGTACCCATTATAGGTAAAGCTCATGTAGCTTATATTTCTTCAGGGAAAGTTATAGGCTTATCTAAATTAAATAGAATTGTACAGTATTATGCTAAACGTCCTCAGGTACAAGAACGCTTAACAAACCAAATAGCAGAAGAGCTAAAAGCCACATTAAAAACAGATGATGTAGCTGTAATAATTGATGCCAAACACTTATGTGTATCGTCACGAGGTATCAAAGATGAATCTTCTGCAACAGTGACGACTTTTTATGGTGGACAATTTAATACACCAGAAAAAATAGCCGAATTACAAAATTATTTAAAAGAGTAGCATTATGAGTATCGTAGACAAAGCAATAGAATTTTCAGAAAGAAAGCACAAGTTTATTACAACCAGCGATCGTATTCTTGCTTCAAGAGAAGCGAAGGATTTAATTCTTGGTGTTAATGAGCTTTACAAGGAAAACAAAGATCCAAAATTAATGGATATTATGAAGGCCTTAACTGTGATTAAACAGAAAATTGAAAAGCGATTAAAAGGAAGACCATCTGCAGCATAAGCTGTAGACAACTATCTAAATTACATATTAAGTGGTATTAATTAATAAGAGCAATCTTGTTGATACCACTTTTTTTATACCTAAAATCTAAAAAAAGCATGAAAAATTTAGTAATCATTGGAGGTAGTAAAGGTATTGGAAAAGCCATTACACAAACGTTTTTAAACACACATAAAGTCACTAATATAAGTCGCACCGCACCAGACTTTACTCATGACAACTTAACACATTACACGTGTGATGTATTAACGGAAGACCTACCAGAACTAGAAGAAGTAGATACATTAATTTATTGTCCTGGTAGCATAAACTTAAAACCCATAACACGATTAAAATTAGACGACTTTAGAGCTGATTTTGAAATTAACGTCATAGGTGCAGTAAAAGCAATTCAACACTATTTAGCACCATTAAAAAAAGGACACCAACCCGCTATTGTATTATTTAGTACAGTAGCAACAAAATTAGGAATGCCCTTTCATGCTAGCGTAGCTGCTTCTAAAAGCGCAGTAGAAGGTCTTATTAAATCTGTTGGAGCAGAACTAGCACCAACGGTTAGAATTAATGGTATTGCCCCCACTGTTACGGACACCACTTTAGCCTCTAAATTACTACGTAACGAGAAAATGATTGAAAACATCACTGAACGTCACCCTCTTAAAAAGTTTTTAAACCCACAAGAAGTTGCCGATATGGCTCAGTTTTTAACCTCAGAAAAAGCAGCTTCAATCTCTGGACAAATTTTTGAAATGGATTGTGGTATTGTTAGTTTTAAAATATAAATTTATGAATCCATTTAAAGCCTTTGTTGCTACCCTATTCTCTAAAAACACCGTTGCTATAGATTTGAATACGCTACCAAGTATTTATGATATTACGATTAATAACTTACAAGGTAAACCTATCGATTTAAAAACCTTTAAAGGCAAACATATCCTATTTGTTAATGTGGCTTCAAAATGTGGATTTACACCACAATATAAAGCACTACAAGAGTTACAAGAAAACTATAGCGAGACACTGACCGTCATTGGTGTACCTTGTAATCAATTTGGAAGTCAAGAACCTGGTACTGCAGATGCTATTGAAGTCTTTTGTGAGGTCAATTATGGTGTTTCTTTTTTAATTACAGAAAAAATAGAGGTCAAAGGAAAACAGCAACACCCTTTATATGCCTGGTTAACTAAAGCTAGCAAAAATGGTAAAAGTAGTTCTTCTGTAAAATGGAATTTCCAAAAGTATATGGTCAGTCCAGACGGTAAATTATTAGACTACTTCTACTCTACAACAACGCCTAATAGTTCTAAAATTATTAAATATTTAAAATGAAGTTATTAAAACCATTAGTTTTCTTTTTATGTATCAACTTCGGGAGTTTAGCACTTGGAAGTTATCTCATGGGTAATGGTCCATCATCCGATTGGTACACCAATTTAAATCGCGCACCTTGGACGCCTCCAGGTTGGGTTTTTGGAGCAGCATGGACCGTAATAATGATTTGCTTCTCTTTTTATTTAGCCTATTTATTTAATAAAAGTAATACACTAAACCTTAAACTAATCTTTGTATTACAGGTCTTTTTAAACAGTATTTGGAACTTTCTGTTTTTTAATCAACACCTTGTTTTATTAGGCTTAATAGTCATTAGCAGTTTAACTCTGGTCATTTTCTATTACTTTTTTAAGTATAAAAAAATTCTAAACAATATCAGTTATTTACTTCTACCTTATATGGTATGGCTATTAATTGCGACGTCACTAAATGCATACATTTTATTAAATAATTAGACCCTAGTTATGAAAATATACCGATTACATAAAAAACAAAATTTACCAATTACAAAAGCACAAGCTTGGGCCTTTTTGTCTGACCCTAAAAATTTAAAAACGATAACTCCAGAATACATGGGATTTAACATTTTATCCGGAGCGGATAGACCAATGTTTGCAGGACAAATTATTCAATATATTGTCACACCTGTCTTAGGCATCAAAACTAAATGGGTAACTGAGATTACACATACTAAAGAAGGCGAATATTTTGTTGACGAGCAGCGCTTTGGTCCTTACGCTTTGTGGCACCACAAACATTTTATAAATGAAATTGATGGCGGTGTAGAGATGGAAGACATCATTGATTATAAACTCCCTATGGGTATTTTAGGGCAACTAATGCACCCTATAATAGTAAAACCTAAATTAGAAGAAATTTTTAATTATAGAACACATAAATTAGAACAACTTTTTGGAAAGTATTAATACATGAAAACACCTGTAAATATATTTTGGTTTAGACGCGATTTAAGATTAGATGATAATGTTGGCTTTTATAATGCCCTAAACTCTGAACATCCTGTACTCCCTATTTTTATTTTTGATCCAAATATTTTAGAACAACTTCCTGAAGACGATGCACGCGTTACTTTTATATTTGAAACGCTTCAAAAGACGCGTCGTACACTTCAAGATAAACATGATAGTAGTATTGCTATATTTTACGGCACACCCGAAAGCACTTTTAAGACGTTAGCAGAAGACTATACTATTGCTACCGTTTTTACCAATCATGATTATGAACCGTATGCTACTACACGTGATTCTGAAATTAAAGCACAACTTTTAGAACAAAACATACAACTAAAAACGTTTAAAGATCAGGTGATCTTTGAAAAAGATGAGGTTGTAAAAAAAGATGGCAAACCGTATATGGTTTACACACCCTACATGCGCCTTTGGAAAGCAACCTTTAAAGCGCAAGAATTAAAAATATACGACACAGCGCCTATCCTAAATAACTTAGTCTCCGACTCCAAATTACCAAACGTTACTATAACAGACATCGGTTTTATACCAGCCACTCAAAATATAGAAGATTACACGGTAACCCCAGCTTTAATTCAAAATTATGAAGCCACTCGAAATTTTCCAGCAAAAGATACAACATCCAAATTAGGCCCTCATTTACGTTTCGGGACGGTCAGTATTAGGAAAATGGTAAAAAAGGCTATTGCCGAAAAAAATGAGATATTCTGGCAAGAGTTAATTTGGCGCGAGTTTTTTATGCAAATCTTATGGCATTTTCCGCATACCTATAAAGATGCTTTTAAAGCGAAGTACGACCGAATTGAATGGCGAAATAACGACGTCGAGTTTAAAGCTTGGTGCGAAGGTAAAACAGGATACCCATTAGTTGATGCCGGTATGCGACAGCTTAATCAAACTGGTTTTATGCATAATCGCATCCGTATGTTAGTCGGTAGTTTTTTATGTAAGCACTTACTAATTGATTGGCGTTGGGGAGAAGCCTATTTTGCAGAAAAACTACATGATTTTGACCTGTCTAGCAATGTGGGTAATTGGCAATGGGTTGCTGGTTCTGGTGTTGATGCGTCTCCTTATTTCAGAATTTTTAATCCTACAACACAGATTGATAAGTTTGATAAACAACATGATTATATAAACCAATGGGTACCAGATTATCAAGAATTAACCTATCCGCAACCCATAGTAGATCATAAAGAAGCTAGAGAACGTTGCTTAAAAGTATACAAAGCAGCCGTTAGTTAAAAACCGAAATCAGGAACAAAACTTCCTCATATCCCGTAATATTAAGGGGATATTTAGTACTTTAGTCACCATATAACTAGTTATGTGCAAGCCGCAAATATGAACATAGAACAAAAATTAGAATATATAAAGAGTACTGTCTATCACGAACTTGGACACTTGACTGGATATTGTTTAGCAAGTAAATTCGAAGACACAGATTTAGGGAATGTCAAAACATTTGAAATAGGCTTTCCGAAAAATATTGTTGTTCCTGCAAAATCATTTTACCACGTTGAACATGATTTATTAAAAGAACAAGAACGAATAAAAAAAGAAACTGAAAATATTCCAAGAACAATTGCTTGGTTTATCGAGGTAATTTCTGGTTGTACTTTTCAATCTATTGTTGAAAAAAAACATTTCAAAAGTTGTTTTGGACCTACAAACAATTTCAATGGGTATTTAGATTTCAGTAATTTAGCGATTGTTAGAAATGTATCCAGTTTCTATTGGAACTTTGACGAACTTCAAGAACTACAAAGTGAACTCTTAAAAACTTTAATTGACAGTGAATTTGTTCAAAAGTTAGAACCAATAGTACAAAAGTTGCTTGATGGAATTAAATCAGCACCTTTACTTCAATTAAAATTGAAACCATCCGAGATTGAAAATTTAACTAATCAGATTAATGAAATTATTCCGATAAAATTATTAACTGATTATAAGGAAATAGTCAATAAATACACGTTTACATTTTCTAAAAAAGCGGACTTTATTGCTGAACTAAAATACAGAACAACGGAAGAAGGTGGAAGAACTACAAATGTACATTCCGGATATAGGCCAACTATTAAATTTGACTTTTCAGATTTACAAACATCAGGAAGTCAAAGATTTATAAGACGTAATTTTGCTATGCCTGGAGAAACAGTTGTTGCGGAAATTAATGTTGCATCAACTGACTTTTTAACAAATAAACTCGAAAAAGGAACAGTATTCGACTTTAGAGAAGGTTCTCGCATTATAGGTTTTGGAACAGTAATAAAAGTAGTTAATGAAGATTTGGAATTAGGAAAAGCCAGCACATAACAAAGTACTGTGTTAAAAAACAAGTAAAATGTCATTAATTTTTCACTAACGTACTTTTATATTCTTTATCAAATATTAACCCTGATTTAGCAATAGCAAATGCCTGTTTTAATAGCTTATTACAAACCGCTATTAAGGCTAATTTTTTACTTTTTCCTTTGGCCACTAATCGCTCATAAATTGCTTTACATGCTTTGTTGTATTTACAAGCGCTAAAACTACACATAAACAATAAATTTCTAAGTTTTTGATTGCCCATTTTACTAATTCGTGGTCGCCCTTTTACACTACTACCACTTTGCCTAATCACGGGAGTTAATCCAGCATAACTACACAGTTCACTTGCGCTAGAAAAACGTTCAAATCCACCTGTTAAAACGATGAGCATAATAGCTGTTTTTCTACCAATTCCTGGTATCGTTTTTATACGCGTAAATAAATCTTTATGCGTCTCTTTTACCAAATGCAATAAACGTGCTTCTAAGTTTTCTAGCTCTTTTTCAGTGTGTTTTAAACTACGCTTTAATGATCTTACAACAGCTTTACTTGGTTCTCCCAAAACGGCTTCACCATGTAGTTTGTTTTTTAACATTGTGCATTGCTTTGTATACACCGTAAGGGTTCTGGTGATTTGAAGACACTCTTGCACTTCCTTAGAGCTACCCTTCCATAACGTTAATTCTACATGTTGCGCATAGTCACAAATTAGTTTAGAGTCACTTTTGTCTGTCTTGATTTTAGACAGCCTCATCTGGATAAAACGTTTAACTGACAATGGATTTTCTACTGATACTTTATGACCATTTTCAAATAAATAATAAGCCAACTGATAATGGTAATAACCTGTAGGCTCCATTACAGAATGACTATTAATATCTAACAGCTTTACATACTTTTTAAAGCCTGAAATATTATTTTTAAACTGGTAATAATTCCCTTCGGAATCTGTAACATCAAATACTAAATGACTGATGTCAAGTCCAAAATATTTTATATCTTTATTCATAACAAAGTGTTTTTTGAAAGGACATACTACGCGAGTTTCAACGACTTAAAATCGAGGTCTAAAAGCCTCACAGAACTGTACGAAATCTGGGTAGAAAAAGAGAGGGGATTTTCAATGTTGACGAGATCTAAAGTCTCTGAGTGTATAATAACCTTATGCCTCTCTTTTGTGCTTTCTGATTTATGTATAAATTTAATGAATTGTAAACTTAAGCCGTATATAATTTATTGTTGGCTTTTGCCTACTTACGAAAGTCCTCGCGGATTTTCTATTCAGTTTTTATTTACTAAATTAGGTGCTTACACACACAACTAATCATACACAAAACCGTTACCAACAAGCTGAATAAAAATCCTGCTAATGAACAAACTTTCGTCTGAAAACCTAAATCTTCTGCCAAATCCGAGTGAATTACAAAAGATTTGCAAATCCATTTCTGCTTTGGAAGCAATTATTTGTCCTGAATGGGAATACAGATATTATTCTTACCAAAAAGATTGGAGTGAAACAGAAGAGTTTTGTGAAATGAGAAATGGACAAGGAGACCAAATGTTAATGGTTTTTAGCAAAAACGGAACTTGTATTAACGGATTTGCTCACGAAAGCGAAATGAATGGTTGGAAAAACATTCCAGTTGAGGAAAAAAAATCTTTTGTAGAAAAACTATTTGGTTCAAAAAAAGAAACCAAAATGGAATTAACTCAAATAATTCCAAAAGGAGTTGTGGATAATTTACCAAAAGTATTTAATGACTTTATATTCGGAGAACCTGTGAAAAGTATTGGAACAACTTTTTGTATTTGGCAAACTGAATCAGATAATAATTGGAAAATAGGGAAAGTCGATTTACCAAAAGACGAATACAAAGATGGCTCTAATGATTTACTACAATTATTAGATGGAAAACCTTTGACTTACAAAAATTGGGCGGAAGAATATTACGAGGAAAATTTTGAGGAAAAAGAACTCAAATTGGAACTTGTAGAAAAGATTTATAAAGGAGCAATAATAACAAAAGAATTAGTTCTCGAATTAAATCCAGAATTAGATGCTTTTGAACAATTGAAATCTGATTTAAACGAAATCGGATATGAACATAAAATATAAAAGCCAGTTGATAATCGAGTAGACGGCTCCGACTAAAATAGTCGGAGTGCGCCTCTCACACCACCGTACATAAGCAACTACGTTAGCCCTTTCGTATCTATTGCTACCAGCAATAGCACTCAGGAACGTATACGGCCGTTCACCAAATTGAAGTTTGCGTATTATTAATATAATCTAACAAAGGTTTATACCCTTTTCGTTTAAGCCTTGAAGTTGTGATAGTAGTCTTTAAGTAGGACTTTGAGCTACTGCCCAGCCTCCCATTCTGGTTCTACTCCAAGCATAAGCTTGTCCAGTTTCTACACTTAATTGAATCCTATTTTTAGGCTTAACTTTTAGATACAGTTTTTTTTTTAGAAATATCGCGTGCTAATACAAATGAATATAAACAAGAAGCCGAAGTATTAAAATCCCAGTGTTTTTTTACTACATTAGCTTCTTAAACCTCGCAAACACAATGGGAAAATATATAATTTGTTTTGAAAACTTTTCGTCTGGAGAAAAGAAAATAGATACTACCGTTTCTTCTAGCTTAGAAGTAATGGAACTATACAAAAGCATTAATTGGTTTAACCTATTAACTAAAGCTACAGATGCAAACCAAAACGACTCTGATATAGTTGATGACAACTCTTGGAATTTTTCGGTTACATTTAAAAACAACAAAAAGGAATATATTATTCATATTCATCCACACCTTTACCCTAGTACATCTGTACAACCAGAAGCAATTAAACTGGTGTTAGAATTTATGTCATCCAAAATAGTGCCTACTTCAAAATTTAGTCAGCTTTTTGGAGGTTCTAAAGAAAAAACTATTGAAGAAAATAAAACTGCAGCTACTGGTATTTTACAACAAGATATAGTAACTCACCTAACTAATTTTTTAGACAATAACCACACAGATTTACAAAGATTTAATCATCTTTCGTCAGATACAATTATAGAAGAAAGCTATACGGTATATTAATTCAGAATCTATACAGATGACGTTACCAAAGTGAAAGTATATTTAACAGCTAAATACGATGTTTTTATAACTGGACAACATTAGATATAAACGTTGGCGTATACAATATGTAACGCACCAAAAACAATATTTTTGTAGTAGTCAAAAAAATCTAAAGAGCTTATTTCTCGAGATTTTTTTTTGGGATTAAATTTTTAGCATTGATTATGAAATACACTCAAAATCAACAAATAGTGACTCTTTTAATTACAACTTTATATCGAAATATGACGTGATTTGACTTGCGAAGTACTTACTCGAATGTTGATTTTTAAGCGTTGAAAGCGATTAAAAATATATTACCGACAACACTATTGAATATTAATTAAACCGCACTGTAAAGAAACGAATCTATAAATTCACTCCATCAATTTACTTCCAAATACCCGCTTTAATATAACCCCAAATCCCTAATGTCAGCATAAAAATAAAAAACACAAGAATCCCTAAAATAAAAATAGGCATTTCATTTCCGTAAAACAGTGCATAAATAAGCAATGCGTCAAAACCAATCATTATAAGCGGAAGAAAAAACTTAAGACCAACCACTTTTACAACTTCTAAATAACCACTCATATTTATTCCTCCTGCATAAAGAATAATACCCGTAAATGAGAATATAAAAATCACTCCAAAAAGTATGGCTGCTGCAAGTTTTAAAGCCAAAATAAACCCAAGCGGAATGAGTTTTCCTGTGTCTTCATTATAGTTTATATAATAACTATTTTGCAAGCTTCCAGAAGAGAAACTTAGTTCTTCAGTGACTGCAGCTCCTGATTGCGTTGTAAAAGCAACTATCGGAGAATACATTGTACCATCTTCTGTTGATTTTGAAACAGAATCAATAACTTCTGCTGTATAGTTTATCCCAAACGGAATGGCATAAAGATCTTTAATAGCGGTCGATATTAAAAAGAAAACCAATACTGTAAACAGATTAATTGCACCAACAATCAAAGCGACATATCCAAAGCCTATACAACCTGTTTTTCCTAATCGTTTCGCAATAAAGAAAGTTAATAATAGGGTTAGCGCTAAAAAACCATAGGTATAATTAACGGGTATTACTTGGGATAAAAATAAATTCATTTTGGTTGTTTTAACAAAAATACGTCTTGCAATATTACAAAGAAAAATTTGTAGAAACAGACGACATTACTCAATTAATAGTGATGCAAGCTATTAAGAAGAATCCTAAATGTAGTGCTGCTTATTCTGATAATATTATTTGGAAATATAGAAGCTATTAAACTAATCGTATTACCGGTAATGACGTATTATCCTTCACACTTTTAAACACCGACTATTAATGTTTTAAAAACAAAACGATTACAGTAAAGCTATTAGTACACACAAGACTTCATATAAGACCTCTATGTTAACTAATATAACAACAAAATAAAAAGGGCTCCTTATAGTAGAGCCCCCTTTTTTATTAGTGTTCCCTTATTCTTTAATTCTCATAAGCTCCCATATTCCAAACCCCTGTATCAGGTCTAGCAACTTGATTTATATCAACTCTTATATCTAGATCATATAAAGTCTCAAAAAGAGCATATACATCAACTGTTAAATCAATTGCGGATAAACCACTACCAACAGCCGAACTAGTCGATTGTAATGAAAAATCATCTGAACTAGTATCCTCAAACAAAGGTGCAGCACTAATACAACCTTCTCCTTTACTAAAAGCGACTTGAAAGCTCTCAAGATTATGTGTAACGCCATTACTCCATCTAATTTTAGCTTCCGCATCAAAGTGGTTATTTCTAAGTGTCGATAACGTTCCAGTCTGATAACTGTCCTCAAGCATAATATCAAAGTCTCTAGTATTAGAAATAACGTTATTTTCCATAATCATGGTAGAATTATAGTATCCATTTCCAATTGCAATATCACTATCTACAATCGTGTTATTAATAATATATCTTGGTGTAGCACCATTATTTATTTCAATACCCAAACCTTCTGTTGCTCCATTATAGGCAGTACCAGTTATAGTTACATCTTTGATTAAATTACCGATAATAAAAACACTTTGACCAATAGATCCCGCACCTCCATTATCACTTCCGCCACGAACACCTGTATATACATTTGAAATTTGATTAAAAAGAATCCAAACACGATCAGGAGCATATTGGAAACCAATGCCTTTAGATGGTGACCAAGGTGTATCAATAATATCATGAATATTATTCTCACTAATAATAATATCTAAAGCATATTTTATACCTATACCCGCCTGCGCAATATTATGGACATGATTACGTCCTATATAGATATGATGCGTAGTTGCTTGACGATCTATAGAACCTGCTTCAACTTGAAGCCCTGCAGACGAGTCACTAAATTCATTATCTATCACCCACATATTACTTGTATAACTTTGAATAGAACAACCACGTGCGTCAATATCAACTTCTGAATCAAGTGGTCCAATTCTATGTGCTTTATTGTTATAAATAATTATATCCTTTGCAGGTGCGTCAACTAAACCAACAGTATTTATCAAAACACCACCAGCAACATCAACCTCACCTTTCATTTCACTATTTCTAATTAATATATGATCGACTGGAGATCCTGCGACATAAGATCCTAGTTGCACACGACCACTAGAGTGAAAATAAAAATTTTCCAAATACACATAACTTCCTGAAACTAGTAGTTTGTTACCTGTAATTTCGGCTCTATCATCTGTATCACCAACAATCCAAGTAGCACCACTAACACCTGCAACCCATGCCTCTCCAGTACCTTCTCCCCTAAGTTTAATATCATTTTGCACATAATTGTAATTCCCTTTAACCACAACATAGGATCCTGCCGGAACAGGAAAAGGAATTGTTTTACGTGGCATACTTGGCGTACCGTAGGTATTATCTGTATCAGAGCCAACAGAATACTCTACAAAATAATAACCTGTTAGTTCTGTCTCCCATTCACTAGGTCGCTCTGGACTCTCAATATCTGGAGAAATCCAAGCATTAGGAATCCCTATAGGGGATACATAATCACCTTCCACCTCCGAATTAGGTAACTCCTCAACATTAGAGGTATTAATGTCATCATCACTACAACTCGTGACAACAATAAATAGTAAACAAATTGACAACAAAACTCTTTTCATACTTATTATTTTATTAATTAAGATAAATTTTAAAATCATTACTCTAACACACAAACCTAAATTGAATGTTTTTCGATAATTTATTTCTCCTCTAATGTATACAATACAAAGTTCAAGTAACCTATAAAATGAACTTAATTCTATAAACAAAAAAAGCTTCAGTTTTCACTGAAGCTTTTTTACACAATTATTTTATTTTTAGTTTCCTTCTATACGTTCAATCTTAGCACCAATAGCTTGTAAACGTTCTACAATTTTTTGATAACCTCTATCTATTTGTTCAATATTATGAATTGTTGATGTTCCTTTTGCCGATAATGCAGCGATTAATAAAGAGATCCCTGCTCTAATATCTGGTGATACCATAGTTGTCGCTTTTAACTGAGACTTAAAATCATGCCCCATAACTGTTGCTCTGTGTGGATCGCATAATATAATTTTTGCTCCCATATCAATAAGCTTATCTACAAAAAACAAACGACTCTCAAACATTTTTTGATGTACTAGTACTTCTCCTTTTGCTTGTGTTGCCACGACTAGGACAATACTTAATAGATCTGGAGTAAAACCAGGCCAAGGTGCATCTGCAATGGTTAAAATAGAACCATCAATATAATTTTGAATTTCGTAACCGTCTTTATGTGCAGGAATATAAATATCATCACCTTTTCTTTCGACAGTGATTCCTATTTTTCTAAACACATCTGGTATTTGACCTAAATCATCCCAGCTTACGTTTTTAATTGTTAATTCACTTTTTGTCATAGCAGCCAAACCAATCCAACTACCAATTTCAATCATATCAGGTAGCATCGTGTGTTCCGTCCCTCCTAAACTATCAACACCTTCAATAGTTAGTAGATTAGATCCAACACCGGTAATTTTTGCCCCCATTCTATTCAGCATCTTACATAATTGCTGTAAATAAGGTTCGCAAGCGGCGTTATATATTGTTGTTGTTCCTTCTGCCATAACAGCAGCCATTACAATATTAGCAGTACCCGTTACAGACGCTTCATCTAAAAGCATATCTGTACCGACAAGCTTATCCGCTTCTACACCATAAAAATAATCTTCACGGTTATATCTAAACTTAGCCCCTAATTTGATAAAGCCTTCAAAGTGTGTATCTAAACGACGACGTCCAATTTTATCTCCTCCTGGTTTTGGGATGTACCCTTTACCAAAACGCGCTAATAAAGGTCCGACCATCATAATAGATCCTCTAAGTCCACTACCCTCTTTTTTAAAGTCGGCAGTTTGCATGTACTCTAAGTTAATCTCGTCTGCCTGAAAAGCGTATGATTCCTCTTTTAACTTTTCAACCTTAACACCTAAATTTCCTAAAAGCGATATCAACTTATTAATATCAATAATATCAGGAATATTATTTATGGTTACTTTTTCTGGCGTTAATAAAACTGCACATAATATTTGTAATGCTTCGTTTTTTGCGCCCTGAGGTTGTATGTCTCCTTTAAGTTGGTGACCTCCTTCAATTTTAAATGTTCCCATAAATAGTATTAGTATCTTTTTCGGTTTCGGTTTAGAGTATTATTTTTTTTGTGATTTGGCACTTTTTTGTGACTAGAAGTGGTAGAATATTTTTTACCACTTGAAGCTTTCATTAAGCGTCCAGAATCGGTCAGTGCTTCTTCACTACCTTTTAGGTTTATTTTACCATCAGATAATTCAAATAAATGAATAAAAATCACGCTGTCTTCCACCGTGTCCTTATTCCAATTTAAAAAACACTTTTTCATATGATTTGCAATGGTATACGTCAGCGCTTCCTTCATATCTCCATCTTCCCATGTATTAGCAACATCAATCATTGTCTTTATGTTATTACCATAAAAACGATATTTGGGGAAGTTTTGTGGGTATTCTAAAGGTGCTGGACGTTCTGACAATTCTTCTTCCGAAGGTACGCCATAAGGTGAGTCCGCATCAAGCTCAAAATTAGCCATTATAAATAGCTGATCCCAAAGCTTGTGTTGGAAATCGGCAACATCACGCAAATGTGGTTGCATATTACCCATTACTGCTATAATAGATTTCGCTAATTTATTACGCTCCTCTTTGGTCTCTCTTGTTTTTGCGTAATTAATCATTTTTTGAATATGGCGTCCATACTCAGGAATAATTAAATGCTCACGCTCTGTGTTGTACTCTATGTCGTCTATCAAAATAAAAAAAGTGTAGAATTTATAAGTGTTGCATCGAAGTTTCTAATGCTTGTGCAAAATACAAAAAAAAATTAAAGACTAATCACGCCTTCTACTTTTTCTGTAACTTCTAAATATTTTTCTACAACATGATCCGGATTATTCATTATAACTTTAATAGATACACTTGTATATTTACCATTACTAGACTCTTTTGTTCTAATGACAGCTCCCATATTATCAAAAATAGCTTCAACTTCTGCTATTTTTTCTAATTCAGATACTATAATAAATTTATATAAATATTCACTGGGCCACGTGGATGTGTCCAATAATTGTTCTTTTAATTTTGCGTAAAATTCTTCTGGATTTGGTGTCTTATTCATGCCTATTTGATAAACAACAAATATACCATTTTGTTTATATTTTTTTTTAATGAATAAATTTCGGATTTTTACACATAAATTAATTTCATTTGAAAGCAAAAAAAATAGTTATTACCGGAGGCCCAAGTACAGGAAAGTCAGCAATTATTGACGAATTAACAAAACGAGGCTACACCTGTTACGAAGAAATATCCCGTCAAGTCACGCTTGAAGCAAGAGAAAAAGGGATTGAACAAATGTTTTTAACTGAACCTTTATTATTTAGTGAACTATTATTAAAAGGAAGGGAACAACAATACGTAGACGCTGTTAACAGTAGTAGCGAGTTTGTGTTTTTGGACAGAGGTGTACCTGACGTTGTGGCATATATGGACTATGCTAAGGAAGACTATCCTGAAAAATTTACTAAATCCTGTATAGACAACACTTACGATTACGTCTTTATTTTAGCCCCTTGGCAGGAAATTTATAAAAGTGATGCCGTCCGTTATGAAAGCTTTGAACAAGCTAAAATAATACATCAGAATCTATTAAAAAGTTACGAGAAATACGATTATAACTTGCAAGATGTTCCTTTTGGTAGTATTGAAACTAGAGCGCAACATATATTAGATGTGGTTAAAGCCTTATAATGACGCACCCCATAAACATATTAGAACGTTATTGGAAATTTACAGCGTTTAGACCTCTACAAGAAGAGATTATAAATGCGGTGATTGATAACGAAGATACGTTTGCCTTACTACCAACTGGTGGTGGTAAAAGTGTCTGTTTTCAAATACCTGCTTTAGCTAAAGAAGGTATTTGCATTGTTATATCACCATTAGTTGCATTAATGAAAGATCAAGTTAATGCGCTTCAAAATAAAGGAATAAAAGCATTGGCCTTAACAAGTGGTATCCCAAATAGAGAAATTGACACCCTTTTAGACAATTGTATTTACGGAAATTATAAATTTTTATACCTGTCGCCAGAACGGTTGCAACAAGAGTTAGTACAAGATCGTATTAGACAAATGAATGTTAACCTTATTGCGGTGGATGAAGCCCATTGTATTAGTCAATGGGGAAACGACTTTAGACCAGCTTATAAAAACATAAATATCTTACGTCAATTACATCCAACGGTTAATGTCATTGCATTAACTGCTAGTGCAACGCCGGAAGTTGTTCAGGATATTATAACGGAACTTGATTTTATTAGCCCTAAGGTTTTTAAGCAGTCCTTTTACAGACCTAATATCGCATATATGGTCTTTACTGAAGAGGATAAATACTTTAGATTAGAAGCTATTTTAAAAAAGAACCCACAACCCTCTATTATTTATGTTAGAAACAGACGGTTGACACTTGAAATCACACAATATTTAGAACAAAAAAATATTACTAGCACCTATTATCACGGTGGATTAAACAATAAGATTAAAGATGACCATCTAAACGATTGGATAAACAACAAAAAGCAAGTTATGGTAGCGACCAATGCTTTTGGAATGGGTATTGACAAATCTGATGTAAAAACGGTCATACATATTAACTTACCGGATAGTATCGAAAGTTACTTTCAAGAAGCAGGTCGTGCTGGACGTGATGAGAATAAAGCCTATGCTGTTATTTTAAAAAACAAAAATGACGATAATGCATTACATAATCAGTTTTTAAAAGTTTTACCAACGGTAGACTATGTCAAAATAGTGTACAGAAAACTATGTAGTTATTTTCAAGTCTCTTACGGCGAAGGAGCTTATCAAACCTTTGATTTTAATTTTAACGATTTTTGTAAAACGTATAAATTTAATTCGGTTACAACCTACAACTCATTAAACATATTAGATAACACTAGTATTATCACGCTTAGTAAACAGTTTAATAAACGTATTGAGGTACAATTTTTAGTTTCTAGCCATGCGCTATTCAAATACTTAGAATCTCATAAGGATTTTGAAATCGTAATAAAATCGGTCTTAAGAACCTACGGTGGGATTTTTGAACACAGCACAAAAATAAACAGTACTTTAATTTCTGATAAAGCATCTGTAAAAGAATTTAGATTAATCTCCATTTTAGAACAATTAGAAAAAGACGAGATTATCTCTCTTGTGTCAAATAAAACAGATGCCCAAATTACCTTTATTGAACCTCGTGAAGACGAAAAAACAATAAATCGTATTGCTTCAATTATAGAACAACAAAATACATTAAAACAAAAACAAGTTAAAGCTGTATTAGATTACGTTAATAATGATCAAATTTGCAAAAGCATACAATTACTAACCTACTTTGGAGAAAAAGACGTCAATGTCTGTGGAATTTGTAGTGTTTGTGTTTCCGCGAAAGCAAAACCTAAAACAGATTATAAAACCGTAAAAAATAAAATAATTGAAACTTTGGAGTTTGGTGCAAAAAACTCTAAAGACCTATTCAAATTATTACCGTTTACAGAAATTGACATTAATAACACCTTAAAAACCCTATTGGAAGATGACATAATCGTGATCACAAATACCAATAGCTACAAATTAAAACACATATGAATAAAGCTATAAAGATTGTATTTATGGGAACGCCAGATTTTGCTGTAACGACCCTAAAAACTATTCTAGACCATAACTATACTGTTGTTGGCGTTATTACTGCCCCTGATAAACCTGCCGGTCGCGGACGTAAATTAAACGAATCCGCAGTCAAAGTATTTGCCAAAGAAAAAGGATTACACATACTACAGCCTACCAATTTAAAAAATCCTGCTTTTTTAGAAGAATTAAAAGCACTAGAAGCAGACCTTCAAATTATTGTCGCTTTTAGAATGTTACCTAAATTAGTTTGGGACATGCCTAAACATGGTACTTTTAATCTTCATGCGTCTTTATTACCTAACTACCGTGGTGCTGCTCCAATTAACTGGGCTATTATTAATGGTGAAACTAAAACAGGTGTCTCTACTTTTTTTATTGATGAAAGAATTGATACTGGTGAAATGATTTTACAACAAGACATTGCTATAGATCCTTCCGAAAATGCTGGAAGTTTACATGACAAGTTAATGACTATAGGAAGTGACCTAGTTATAGACACTATTAAACGTATTGAAACAGGAACTGTTAAAACAACACCTCAGCCTGAAGATGCTATCATTAGAACAGCTTATAAATTGGACAGAGACAACTGCAAAATAGATTTTTCTAACACGATGGATGATATCTATAACAAAATCAGAGGTTTAAGCCCGTATCCAGCTGCTTGGTGCGAATTAGTTAATAATAACGACGTCTTAGATATCAAAATTTACAAAGCTGAAAAAGAAATCGAATCACACAGCTTGGAAAATGGAACAATTATTAGTGACAAATCAACACTTAAGGTTGCTGTAAAAGAGGGTTTTATAAAAATATTAGATTTAAAACTACCAGGAAAACGCAACATGGATGTTAAATCACTTTTAAACGGTTATCGTTTTGATGAAGATGCAAAACTCCGCTAAACCCTTATTATCATTGATATTGTTATAAAACACTAAAAAAGAGTCCTCTTTATTAACAAATGCCAAAAGTTATTAACAAATCAACGCATTTCCCTTGCTATTACTTGCATAGTAGCATAATCCGTATAAATTTGTAAAAGGATTTAACAAAAACTGTTAATCAACTATTTATTAATAATAAAAATTAAAATTATGAACAAAACAGATTTAATCGATGCTATGGCAGAACACGCAGGAATTACTAAAGCAGCTTCAAAGAAAGCTTTAGAATGTGCGTTAATCGAAATCGAAGGAGCTTTACAAAAAGGTGATAGAGTTTCTTTAGTAGGTTTTGGTTCTTGGTCAGTATCTAAAAGAGCTGCTAGAGACGGAAGAAATCCACAAACTGGAAAAACTATTCAGATCAAAGCTAAAAACGTTGTTAAGTTTAAAGCTGGTTCTGATTTAGCAAATGCTGTTAACTAGTATTTGTTTAACATATTTCAAAAAAGCCTTCAGTAATGGAGGCTTTTTTTATTATATATAGCATATATTATTGTTTTTTAACAAAATTAATACTACATTTAAAAAACAAATCCTTTTAAAAATGACTACAACCAAACCAAAAAAAGGTGACTTATTAATTGCTGAGCCTTCCATTATAGGAGATATGTCTTTTAATAGATCAATAGTACTTTTAACAGATTATAATAAAGAGGGTGCTATTGGTTTTATATTAAACAAGCCCTTAAAGTACAATATTAGTGACCTAATACCAGAATTAGACGCGTCTTTTAAAGTCTATAATGGCGGACCTGTTGAACAGGACAACCTTTATTTTATACATAAGCGCCCTGATTTAATACCCAATAGCGTCGAAATTTCTTTAGGGATATTTTGGGGTGGTGATTTTAGTGTTGTTGCCAATCTTATTGCAGAACAAAAAATAACAGCAAAAGATATTAAATTCTTTTTAGGTTATTCTGGTTGGGATAGTAACCAATTAGAAACTGAATTAAAATCTAACGCCTGGGTTGTTACAAAAAACACCTACAAACAAGACATCATAGAAAAAAGCTATGAAAGTTTCTGGAAAGATAAAATGGTAGAGCTTGGTGGTGATTATTCTATTTGGTCTAATGCACCAGAAAACCCTAGTTATAACTAGCCTAATCTTACTTTTACATTCAATTTTTGTAATAGTTTTTTAGAGACTTCATTTTTAAATTCTTTTTTTCTATACTTAGTTATAGGCTGTATTCCTTTTATAACATTGGTTGTAAATAACTCGTCTGCTTTTTGAAGCTCAAAAGGAGAGATTGATGTTTCTTCTAAGGTATATTCCGGGATTAACTTAATGATTTCCATTAATTGCTTTCTTAAAACACCTTTTAAACACCCATCCGTTAAAGGAGGCGTTTTAATAGTGTTTCCTTTTACTAAAAACAAATTTCCACTTAAGGCTTCAACAACACTTTTGTTTGTGTTAATAAGCAAGCAGCTATCTAATCTGTTTTCTTTAGCATAAATACTTCCAATAACATTTACTATTTTATTATTAGTTTTAAGCGTGGTTATTAAGCTGGGCGATAAATAATGGTCTTTATATAAATCTACTTCGTATTTAGCTTCATTTAAAAGATAAAAATCTGCATCAATAGCCTTAACGCTAATCATAAAATTAACATCATTAGACTCCGGTAAATATAAACCACCTTCTACTCTATCAATTTGTATTTTAACGCGTGCTGATTGCTCTGCTAGGTTATTAGCATCTATGGTTTGCTTTATCTGCTCCTCAATATACTCCATTGTAAAGTTCATTGGTATTTCCATGCGTAAAATTCGCATCGAAGCCATTAACCTAAAATAATGATCTTCAAAAAACAATAGCTTACCATGTACTGCTTTTATAGTTTCAAAAAGCCCATCCCCGTAAGAATAACCACGATTATTATTAGAAATTACTATATTATTTTCTTGAAGTTTACCGTTAAAATTTATCATAAAAAAAGTCCCATTTTTCAATGGGACAAATATACTTTAAATGTATTTATTTTTAAGCAGAACCTATGACTTGTTTTAAATCGGAAATTTGATTAGTCCAAAGCATTTTAGCTTCCTCTACCTCATCTTCTTCAGCAAAATCAGTAATAATTATGGACACATCTTTAGTGATCTCGTCTACTTGTATCTTAATTTCAAAAAAATATGGAGCCTCTTCATCTACCAACCATTTAAATTTGATACGTTCTCCAGATTTTTTAGTGAGTAATTTAGCTTGTTCTTCAGAACCGTCCCAGATAAACTTGAACAACTCTCCTCTAGAATTTACATTATCTGCAAACCATTCTGATAACCCTGAAGGCGTAGAAATATATTGGTATAGTAATGATGGAGACGCGTGAACAACAAACTCCATTTCGTACTTAATTTTATCTTCCATTTAATTCTAATCTTGTTATTTTTATAATGTTCAATATATACATTAATTAATAAGTTTAGAAAAAAAATTAAATAAAAATTTTTATTTGCAATAATGTTTGTCAACTATAATATTGTTTATATATTTGCAATCTCAAAATTATGGCGAGGTAGCTCAGTTGGTTAGAGCGTTGGATTCATAACCCAGAGGTCACGGGATCGTGCCCCGTTCTCGCTACTAAAAAAGACTTACAATTGTAAGTCTTTTTTTTTGCTTAAATCTGACTTCCACCATCGACACAATACACTACAGGTCAGAAGACTATATTAAAAACACTATTTTAAAAGTCTTTTTCTTTTATTTGAACCATGTATTATTATTTACAAAACGAAACGTCTACACCTCAATAATCAGACTAAAACACTAATTACACACGACAGCTTTTTTGATAGAAAATAAGATTTACAAAAAAAAGCCGAAACTAACGTTTCGGCTTTTTTTTGTCTTGTATGAATAAAATTGGCTATTTCAACTTGGAAATCATAGTCTCTAGGTCCATTGTATCCTGTGCTCCGGAAATCATATTTTTTAAAGTGAATTGATTAGTCTTCAATTCTTCTTCTCCAACTAAAACAACATATGGGATATTACGCTTGTTAGCATAATTCATTTGTTTCTTCATGTGCTTACCGTTTGTAATCTTATCAGGATATAATTCGGCATTTATTCCTGCTTCTCTTAATGCTTTTACAGCTTTCAAACAGAATAAGGCTTCAGTATCTCCGAAGTTGATACATAAAACTTCTGTCGATTTTGTAATCGTTTCAGGAAACAAGCCTAGCTCTTCCAATACTAAATAAATACGATCTAAACCGAAGCTAATTCCGACACCACTAACATTTTTAAGTCCAAAGATACCTGTTAAATCATCATATCGACCACCTCCACCTATGGATCCCATAGCAACACCTTCTGGTGCTGACACTTCAAAAATAGCACCTGTATAATAATTTAAGCCTCTTGCCAAGGTAACGTCTAATTGCAACTTAGCAGATTTTAAGCCTAAAGTAGAAATTGCGGTATTAATAAAATCTAATTCTTCAATCCCTTTTTGTCCTTCTTCAGACGTTGACAAGATAGATTTTAAGCGCTCTATTTGCGTACCAAAATCTCCTGTTAAAGTAAAAAGCGGTTGTAATTTAGCAATCCCTTCTTCAGAAATACCTTTACCAAGCATTTCTTCTTTGACCTTCTCTTCTCCTATTTTATCTAATTTATCTAACGCTACAGTAAAATCAATTAGCTTATCACTTGCTCCAATAACCTCAGCAATACCAGATAATATTTTACGATTATTAATTTTAATCGTTGCGCCCTCTAGTTTTAAAGCCGTAAACACCTCGTCGTACAATTGCACAAACTCGACCTCCTGCCATAAACTATCACTTCCTACAACATCTGCATCACATTGGTAAAACTCTCTAAAACGGCCTTTTTGAGGTCTGTCTGCACGCCATACGGGTTGCATTTGATAACGCTTAAAAGGAAACTCTATGTCATTTTGATGTTGCACGACATATCTTGCAAATGGTACAGTCAAATCGTAGCGTAATGCTTTTTCTGAGATTTTAGCTGTTACTTTATTTGAATTCTTTTCTGAATATAACTCATCGTTTACTTTTGATAAATAATCACCACTATTCAAAATCTTAAAAATCAAGCGATCACCTTCTTCCCCATACTTTCCCATTAAGGTCTCAGAATTTTCAAAACTTGGTGTTTCTATAGGTTGAAACCCAAAACGTTCAAATTTAGACTTGATAGTACTAAAAATATAGTTACGCTTTGCGACTTGTTCTGGATTAAAATCTCTTGTTCCTTTTGGTATGCTTGGTTTTTGTGCCATAATATTTTCTGCTAAAGCAGAACTATTTTTAATGATTACTTATCGTTTTATAATAGACACCCACTAGTGTAGGCCTAACAAAAATATATAATACTGTTGTCTTTGTATGCTTTTAAAATAAAATTTGATCTTTAAAGCCGCTCTTGACAATGCTTTTTACTTTGAAATCAAGGGACGCAATGCGTAGCTCTAATAATACACTACAGCATTCCTGCCGCTATAGAAATCTGTTAATTAATAAGTTTAGACATATAATTATACAACTGTCCTTTTGTGATATTTGCCCCCTGCTCTATAAGTGTAAACTTATCTAAGTTTTTATCTTCTGTGTACTCTTTTTTGGCTTGTACAAACTCGACATCATCATGCATTAAGTTTTCACGCAACCAATTAAAACCTTCAGAAGTGGTTAAGTCTTGCTCTGCTTTTACTTTAATACCTATTAAATGCATGTGGTCCTCATTTAAAGCAAACAAATGAATGTCTTTAGGTGAAATATGCTCTAAATATTTTGTCTGATTTAAAACACCTTCCCAAATTAAATCACTAAAGATATCCAATTCTACTTCTGCCAATTCTGGTTTATTAGCTTTCAAATTAGTCCACTCGTCTGCTGTAATAGTCTGTGTTGCTAAAAAGTTTATAAACTCTTTATGTAATTCTTCAAATTGTTCTTTTGTTAGTCTAGAATACTTCATCTTCTCTATTTCTTAATGTTTAATGCTTTAGCCACTTCAAAAGGTCTATCTGTTGCAAAAAGATCTATCCCTTTATCTTTCCAAATAGTGTATGGTAGTTCTCCTTTTGCTTCGGCTTGTTTATCTAAGTTTCCTAAAGTCCCAAGCATTGTTTTAATACCATGAGATTGGACCGTTTTATAAAATTCAACTGGCGCTAATTTTGTGCCTGTAAACGCCAACATATTTTGAGTTGGTATGCTTGAGTGCAATAGCCAATCTAATTCTTTTTGATTTCTAGCAGACACCGACAACAATAAGTTTGGCGCTAATTTGTACGCTTCGGTTGCTTGCTTCATGTCATACGTAATAATTATAGAAACATCCTCTGCTTCTACTTGTTTTACCAATGCGACGATGGCCTCAAAAGACACACTTCTTTTCTTATCTAAAGTTAGTATTACATCATTCTTTTTAGCCCAAAGCAACACGTCCTTTAACGCGGGTATTTTAAATGAGGTTTCATTACCATAATCATCTTCAAGATTAAAAGCTTGAAGCTCTTCATATGTGTATTTATTTAATTTATCTGTTCCTGTTGACGTACGTTCTAATGTATTATCATGCATCAAGACTAAAACATTGTCTCTAGTTTGTGCAATATCAATTTCATAAATAGCAGGAATACTATCGTTAATATATTTTAAGGTCTCTAAACAATTTTCAGGATAATGTTTTAAGCCTTTCCCACCTCTATGTACACTTATTATCACCTCTTGCTCTGGGGTGTATTTAAAAGCTTCAATTAAGGCCGATTGTTTTTCTGTTACGATTTCTGTTTCTGTTGTATCTGGAGCTTTAGACGGTTGCTTCTTGCAAGACACAAAGCCTATTAAAAGTAGTACTAAATATAAATGTTTCATGGCTTGATTTCCGCGAAAGCGGTTTAATAAAAAATTAATTAAAAAATGTTTATCCAAAAAAAATAAGTTTAAAAAAAAATGCGCTCCTTTTAGGGAGCGCAAATTTAAAAAATATCTATGACGTATGGACTAGAAAATGTATCTAACTCCAAATTGGGCTTGCCATCTTGATAATAAGCTTGTGTTGTAAGTAAACGTTTCTGTAGCTCCAGTATAAGTATATGTTGGTACGCCAGAAGCGTCAACATCTACACCTAATGGCTGTACTGAACTTGGTTGTTGTACAAGTCCCCAATCGCTATTTAATAAGTTTCCTACATTTAAAACATCTAAACTTAATTGTATTGTATTGGTTTTATCACCTCCTACATTAAACTTATAGTCTTGTAATATTTTAAGATCCCAACGTCCTCTCCAAGGTGCTAATGCCCCATAACGCTCTACATAGTCTCCACGACGATTACTTAAATAATCATCTTGTTGGATAAAAGATTCAAAAGCCTCCGCTTGTCCTGCTCCTGAGAACTGCATGTCTTGTAATTCTCCCTGAGTTGGCACGTAAAGTAAATCGTTTAAGTTAGAACCGTCTCCGTTTAAATCTCCACCATAAGTATAGTTAAAACGTCCACCTTGTGCATACTCAAAGAATGTAGATATTGTAGTCGCCCACTTGTCTTTACCATAAGTGAATTTTTTACTAGCAACACCAATAAAACGGTGTGTGTCCCCATACTTAGAATGTGATAATACATCATTATTTGCATTACCAACTACTGGATTAAAATTAAAAGCATCTCCTGTAATTTCTGCTTCAATGGAGTTAACATCTTTAGAATTCAAGTAGTTGTAAGCTACAGTTGTATATAACCCATTATCAAACGTTTTTTGAGCTTTAGCAGTGAAGTTCCAAACACGACCTTTGTTTGAGTTTGTAAATACATAAGCATTGTTTATAACATCACCTGAAGTATAAATTGGTCTTGTATCTCCTGGTGCATTTAATGTTCCTGAAGGATCACGTAATCCCCAATTTTGCACATGTGCTCCATTAATATCTTTTGTATAAGAGATATCCCCTGTTGCAACTATACCGTTCTCAAATCTATAATCTGCTCCAATATTTGTTCTCCATACTTGTGGAAATTTAAAGTCTGGATCTACTACTTGATAAAAGAACACTTCTGGATTAGCTATTTGGTTACCTAACCATACAAATGGTAAACGACCCGTAAATAAACCTGTTCCTCCACGTACTTGAAAACTATTATCTCCTTTTACATCGTAATTAAACCCAACTCTTGGTGAGATTAAGACTTTGTTTGATGGCATTTTAGTGTTATCTAAAAAGACACCTTCTCCTGTATTTGGATTTACATATTCGATTCCTGGTGCATAACAACATGCTCTATCAATAACATCTTGTGCTTTTGTAGAAGAATCAAAGAATAGTGGCTTATCAAATCTAACACCATATGTTAATTTAAAGTTTTCTGTAACATTCCATTCATCTTGTACATAAAAAGCTAATTGCCCAACATTAGTTTCGGCTAAAGCCCAACCACCTGCAACGCCAGCTCCATTTCCTGCTAAGCTTGCATTTGCTGCAGCAGCCTCATCAAATAAGGTTTGTAATTGCCCTGAATCTGCAAAGTTTTGAAAATCAGCCATTGTTGTCGTTGGAAAAAAGACACCTTGCGCTCCGTAAGCACCCAAGTTAAAAGAGTTATCAAACTGAAATTTCTCATAAGAGAAACCAATAGTATATGTATGATCACCTTCTACATAGTTTAAATTATTTGAAAATTGAAAGACCTTTTGATCCAATGTATTATTAATTGAAAAAGGCTCATGACCTGCTATAATATAGTTAGACCCACCATTTGTGATGGTTATTGTTGGTGCAGGTGTAGATAAAGCATTTCTGTAATCGTCAAAATGGGTATACCCCATTTGAAACTTATTACTTACACTACTTGATAATGTCGAGTTAAGTTCCACTTGAACAGACTTGATATTATTATTAATCTCGTAACCTGTATTTTCAAATTGCAATGTGTTTGTACTTGGTCCTCTAAAACCTAAAGCAGATGGGTGTGCAGGTTTTTCTTTAGATGCATTTAAAAAATTATAAATAACAGCTAAACGGTTATTGTCATTAATATTCCAATCTAATTTAAAGATTCCTTTAGTCGAATTTGAATCATAATTAAACCCTTTATAACGCCCTGGATCATACCCTAAATCTAATAATGCATTTTGAACGATTAATAAATCAGATTCTAAAACACGCGTTTCGTTAATTGCGCCACTTCCGGTATTAGGTGCAAAACCATTGGTACCAAGATCAGAACGTTCGTCCTTTTCAAAATTAGCAAAGAAAAATAATTTATTTTTTACAATTGGTCCACCTATACTAACACCATATTGGTTTTGCTCTAAGTCGGCTTGAAAAACATCTTCGCCTTTTATCTGTCCACCGGTCATGTCTTCGTTTCTAGTAAAACCGTAAACAGTACCATGAAATTCGTTAGTTCCACTTTTTGTTACTGCATTAACTGCTGCCCCTGTAAAACCAGATAATGTCACGTCATACGGTGCTAACGATACTTGAATCTGCTCGATAGCATCTAATGAAATTGGTTGAGAATCGGTTTGACCTCCTGGAGTTGCTGCATCTAATCCAAATGGATTATTAAAAACGGCACCATCTAAACTAAAGTTATTAAACTGATCGTTTCTACCTCCAAAGGAGTTTCCTGAAGCCGATGGCTCCAACCTTGTAAAATCTGCTGCAGATCTAGAAATAGTAGGTAACGTTGTTAATTCACGCCTTCCAACACTAGTTTCTGCACCTGTTCTGTCACTACCAAAAGTACCAGAGGCTGATCCTGTAATTACAACCTCATCTAAAGATTCGGCACTACTGTTCATCACAACATCTAAATTTGTTGTTTTACCCAATGTTAAATACACATTAGTAAATGTTTGTTCTTTAAACCCTACATAAGTTATAGTCACTGTATATGGCCCTCCAACTCTAAGATTTAATAAGTTATAACGTCCATCAAAATTTGTAATAGCACCATACTTGGTCCCTGTTGGTCCATGTACAGCTAACACGTTGGCCCCCAGTAGTGGTTCATTAGTGTCGTCTTGTACAAGACCTTTAATGTTAGATGTCGTTACCTGAGCAAAACTCAGTACTGTAAAAAACAATAAAGTAAAAGTTAAATTAATTTTTTTCATTGTGTAGTATTGTTGTGTTGATTGTGTTTTGATATTATGTATGCATAATATTTAACAAAAATATAACAAAAAAAGCCACTCTTTACAGAGTGGCTTTAATTAAAAAATATAATTTATTAACGTATTGTTAACAATACGTTATAGTTATGCCTGAGCAATAACTTCAAATTCTAAATCTACATTTACAGATCTATGTAAACGTACAGCTGCGTTATACTTACCTAAACGCTTCACTGTTGTTACAGAGATATATTTTTTGTCAAGTGAATGACCTGCTTTAGCTAATGCTTCAGCAACATTAATGTTGTTTACAGATCCAAATAATTTGTCTCCTTGACCAACTTTAGCAGCTATTTTAATTTCTAAAGCTTTAATAGCTTCCGCTACTACATTAGCTTCTTCAACTTCTTTAGCTTCTTTATAAGCACGTTGCTTTAAAGTTTCTTCTAATACTTTTTTAGCAGATTTTGTTGCTAAAACTGCATTTCCTGTAGGGATTAAAAAATTTCTACCATAACCGTTCTTAACCGTTACAACATCGTCTTTAAATCCTAAATTCTCAACGTCTTGTTTTAATATAAGTTCCATTGTTATGATATTTTTATTTTAATAAATCTGCTACATATGGCATTAAAGCTAAGTGACGTGCTCTTTTTACGGCTACAGACACTTTTCTTTGATACTTTAATGATGTACCTGTTAAACGTCTTGGTAAAATTTTACCTTGTGCGTTAACAAATCCTAATAACCAATCTGCATCTTTGTAATCCACGTACTTAATACCAGATTTCTTGAAACGACAATACTTTTTCTGTTTGTTAGTTTCAATATTTAAAGGAGTAAGATATCTAATTTCTCCTTCTTTTTTTCCTTTTGATTGTTGCTCTATACTTGACATAATTACGCTTTTTGTTTTAGTTTAACTCTTCTACGTTCCGCCCATGACACTGCATGTTTGTCCATAGCTACAGTTAAGTAACGCATAAAACGCTCATCACGTCTAAACTCTACTTCTAAAGGATTGATGTGTTCTCCATCTACTTGAAATTCAAATAAATGATAAAACCCACTTTTCTTGTTTTGGATAGGGTAAGCTAATTTCTTTAGCCCCCAATCTTCTTTTGATATCATCTTAGCTCCTCTAGTTACAAGAAATTCTTCGTATTTCTGTACTGTTTCCTTTATCTGTGTTTCAGATAAAACGGGATTTAAGATGAAAACAGCTTCATAATGATTCATAAAAATCTAATTTATTGTGTTAAAAATGAGTGCAAAAGTAATTCTTTTTATTCAATGAAACAAATACTTTTTAAAATTAATTTAGACTTAAAACGAGCTTAAAAAACCAGCCTCCAAAACTGTTAATTTTTACGTTTAAGCGATGTTTTTTGGATTTTATCCGAATTTTTTGTACTATTGTCGATAACTTAACCTATAATAAACAAAGACTATGATATTAAATTGTGTAGTAGTTGATGATTCAGCGATACAAAGACTTTCTATTGTAAAATTAATAGAGAACAATAATCATCTAAACCTGATTGCTGAATATAGCAGTGCTTTAGAGACTAAAAATGGATTAAACACGCACAAAGTAGATCTTATATTTTTAGATATTGAAATGCCTGTATTGAATGGTTTCGAACTATTAGACGTACTTAATAATAAACCACAAATAGTTTTTGTAACTGGTAAAACAGAATACGCCTTTAAAGCATTTAACTACGACGCTACTGATTATTTACAAAAACCGATTACAAGAGAACGTTTTAGTCAAGCGGTAGATAAAGCTGTAGAACACCATAAATTAAAACTAGATTACAACCAGGAAGAAGGAGAGCATATCTTTGTAAAAAGTAATCTTAAAAAACGTAAAGTTTATATTAGAGATATCAAATGGATTGAAGCACTTGGTGACTATGTAAAATTAGTAACTGAAGATACTAGTCTTGTTGTGTTATCAACAATGAAAGCTTTTGAAAGCGAATTACCAGAAGGTAAGTTTTTAAGAATCCACAAATCTTACATTGTCAACCTAGATAAAGTTGACAGATTTAACAGTAAAAATGTAGAAGTTGGTGCTTACGAAATCCCTTTAAGTAGAAACAAAAAAACACAATTAGTAGATGCCTTAAATAGCATTTAATAAAAACACCTATTTAGTCCCCATAAATAGTTTAGTCCTACTTCTTTGAAGTGGGACTTTTTTATGCTCTATATTATTATTAAAAAAGAAGAATCTTAAAATAAAGTCCGAATAACAATTCTACAAACTCCAACAGATATCTAAAGCTTAATAATTATCAACATTAATAATAACACGCACCCCTTTAAAACCTCCAATAACTCCAAAACTAGTATTTACTTTTCTAATAGCTTCTTTTGTTTTACCTAACGGTTGTCCTTGCGGTATCTTTATCAAGATATTTTTATGATACTGATTACGTATTCTAGATATTGGCGGAAATTCTGGACCTAACACATTATGCTTAAACAATTGTGTCAATGCTTTTGCTAACCAATCCGCAGCCATATCTACTTTATTATAATCACGATGTTTTAACGTGATTTTTATTAACCTATAATATGGTGGGTATTTATAGTTGTAACGCTCTTCCAACTGCTCTTTAAACATACCAGCATAATCGTTAGTTGAGACTTGTTGCAATATTTTATGAAAAGGGTTATACGTCTGTATTAATACTTTTCCTTGTTTATTGGTACGTCCTGCCCTACCTGATACTTGGAGCATCAATTGAAAACTACGTTCGTGTGCTCTAAAATCAGGGAAGTTTAGCATATTATCTGCATTCATGATACCAACCAACTTGACATTTCTAAAATCCAAGCCTTTGGTTAACATTTGCGTACCAACTAATACATCTAATTCTTGTTGCTCAAAAGCGGTAATTATTTTTTCGTAACCAAACTTACCTCTTGTCGTATCCAAATCCATACGCCCCACTTTAAGATCAGGAAACAAAAGCTTAACTTCACTTTCTATCTGCTCTGTACCAAAACCTTTTGAGTCCAAACCAGGTGTCCCACAGGCTAGACATTTGATTAGCATCGCACTATTGTAACCACAATAATGACAGCGTAATTGTTTACGATATTGATGGTATGTTAAACTAACATCACAATTTGGACATTGCGGCGAATGGCCACAAGTATTACACTCGACAATCGGAGAATACCCTCTTCTATTCTGAAACAAAATGACTTGGTGTCCCTCCGCAATAGCTTCTGTCATTTCTTCGATTAATCGATCGGAAAAATGCCCTTTCATTTTTTTACGCTTCTGCTTATCTTTGATATCTACCAACTCGATATCTGGAAGCTGTACATTATTATAACGTCTATTAATTTCGACTAAGCCATACTTATTTTCCTGCGCATTAAAATAACTTTCAATACTAGGTGTAGCACTACCTAATAACGTTTTGGCTTTAAAAAGTGATGCTAAAACAACCGCAACATCCCGTGCATGATATCGCGGTGCTGGATCAAATTGTTTGAAAGAAGATTCATGCTCTTCATCCACGATAATTAATCCTAAATCTGTAAAAGGTAAAAAGATAGATGAGCGTGCTCCCAACACTATTTTTGCTTTCGCTGAATTATTTAAAACTTGATTATACACCTCAACACGCTCATGCGCAGAGTATTTACTATGAAACACCGCGACCTGTTCTCCAAAATAATTTTGTAAACGTGTTACTAACTGTGTTGTCAGTGCAATTTCAGGAAGCAAATACAGTACTTGTTGTCCCTTTGCTATTATGTCTTCTATTAACTTGACATATACTTCCGTTTTACCTGAAGAGGTTATACCATGTAATAATACTACGTTCTGGGTTTCAAAATTGGAATGTATCTGTTGTAAGGCTTCCGTTTGAAATTCGTTTAAAGCTTTAGAGTCTTCATTTTCTTCTCCATCATAAACTACGCGATCCGTTTGAATATGATAATCTTCTAGAATTCCTTTATCAACTAATGTTTTTACTGTTGAAGAGGTCGTTTTACTTTCCGCCACTAAATCCGAAACTTTAACTGGTTTTTTAGTCTTTGCAGCAATAGAAAACAAAGTCATAACAACATCCCGCTGTTTTTTTGCTCTACTACTTAACGTTTCCAATAATTGATTTAAAGATTCTGGACTACTATACGCTTCTGTTAGTTTAACATATCTAACATATTTTGGCTTATATTTATCGTAGATTTCTTCATTTAAGATAATAGCTTCCTTTTCTACTAAACGTTTTACAACGGGAAGTACACTTTTCTTATCCAAAATTTTAGAAATATCTTGAATTTTAAGTGAGGATTGATGCTGTAAAGCTTCATAAATTAAATACTCGTCGTCTTTTAAATCGTTTATATCTAATTCTAAAGCATTATTTTTACTAATAATGGTTTCACTTTCAAGTAAAAAGGCATTTGGTAATCCAGCGCGCATCACCTCGCCTTCTGTACACATATAATATTTTGCTATCCATTGCCATAATTTTAACTGTGTGGGTGTTACTATTGGCGTATCATCTAAAATCTGATGTATCTCTTTAGCCTCATAAATTAGAGGTTTGGTTTGATGGATAGCAGCAACAATACCTGTATAAATTTTTGTCTTACCAAAAGGAATAGACACACGCATCCCTATCTTTAGAAAACCACTTTCTGCTTCCGTAATACTATACGTAAAACGGTTTTCTAAAGGAATTGGGAGAATGACATCTATATAATGCAAATTGTATTTGTTGTGTAGATTATTGACTTACTGGATTATTTTACTCTTTCCCAGTATTGTGTAGAATAGAAAAATCCGATATAACCTCTAACTTGAAGTGTTCCGTCTTCCATTACTCCTAATCGTAAATCGTAAACCTTTCCATTTTGAGGGTCAACAACAGTACCTTCTTTAAAGTACTCGTCATCTTTAACCATATCTTTTATGATGTCTAAACCTAATACAGGTTTATTATAATCGGCACCTTCACATTTTACACAAAGATTAGCACGTTTTTTCTCATCAAAAATCTCTATGATTTTACCAAAGACTTTTCCGTCTTTTTTATAAATCTCTACAATAGATTTTTTTGCACCGGTCTCATCATCTACAGTTTTCCATTGTCCAAGAATAGCTTGTGCTCCAGCAGAAAAACTGAATAACATAATAATTACAATAAGGCTAATTTTTTTCATTTTTAAAAAGTTTTTCTAAGTTGTTTTAAAGACATGTTTAACTCGAATCCTAACAATAGGATATTCGCGTTAAGCCATAAATAAAATAATAAAATTAATAATGCACCAATAGAACCATACAGCTCATTGTATTGTGCGAAATTCTCGATATAAATACCGAACAAAAAGGAGGTTAATAAAATTAAGATGGTTGTAAATAATGCGCCTACCGAGAAAAATTTAGACGACCGCCCTTCGGCTGTCCCAAAATAATACAATACGGCAGTAGCTAAATACACCATAATAACAAAAAAACCGTACTGCGCTAAAGTACTCCAAATATTAACTTGACGTCGTGCAATATAACCATGATCTGATAGATTATCAATAACATAGATGTTAAAATACCCTAAAACAGCTACTGTAACTATTAATAAAAAGGACAATATTAAAGCAATCCCCAAAGCATATAAGTACTGCTTAAACCCACTACGAGTTAACTGTTGGTGATACGAGTTTTCAAAACCAGAAAACAAAGCATTAATACCATTGGCCATTAAAAAAATAGACAGTAAAAATACAGAGGACAATAAACTACCGTTTTGATTGCCTCCAATATTACTAAATATATTATCAGAGAAAAAATCTGATGTTGTTGGTGGTAAAATCGATTCTAAAAAAACTAAAAAATCAGTTTGAAAATCATCAATTGGTATATGTGGTATAAAAATAATGACAAATAACAAAAACGGAAACAATGCCATAAAAAAGCTATATGCAATTGCACTTGCACGAGCTGTTAAGGCGCCTTTTGCTATACCTATAACGTATAACTCCAATAAATCATATAAAGACAACCCTTCTAAACCAGGTAGTTTTACTCTACCTAATAATTTAACCAAAAGATTAACTACAGGTATTTTACTAAGCTTTTCTTCTATTACTTGAGACATTAATTAAATTGGATTGCTTGCTAAATTAGATTACTAAATTATTAAAAGGGTTAATCTACTGCTTTTAAACTTAAATCCATGTTATAAACGGAGTGTGTTAATGCTCCAGACGAAATAAAATCGACACCACACAAAGCATATGCCCTGATTGTTTCTTCATTAATCCCTCCAGAACTTTCTGTTAAACACTGGTCTCCAATAAGTTTTACAGCTGTTTTAGTGTCTTCGTAATTAAAATTATCTATTAAGATTCTGTAAACACCCTCTGTTTTCAAAATTTCTTTAATTTCATCTAAATCTCTAGCTTCAACAATAATTTTTAGATCACGATTAGTCTCTTTTAAATAGCGTTTTGTTTTTTCGATAGCTTTTGTAATGCCACCCGCAAAATCAATATGATTATCCTTAAGCATTATCATATCATATAATGCAAACCTATGGTTTTCTCCACCACCAATTTTAACTGCCCATTTTTCGATAGCTCTAATACCTGGTGTTGTTTTACGTGTGTCTAAAACTTTTGTTCCTGTACCTTCTAATAAATCTACAAACTGTCTCGTTTTTGTTGCAATAGCACTCATGCGTTGCATAGCATTTAATACTAGACGTTCCGCCTTTAAAATAGATTGAGAGGCTCCAGTTACGTAAAACACGATATCGCCATACTTAACCCTGCTTCCATCTTCAATAAGTGTTTCTACCTTTAGGTCTGCATCTACATAGCTAAAGACCTGCTTAGCAAATTCTACCCCTGCAATAATACCTTCGTCCTTAACCAACAACTTAGCTTTACCTTGTGCTAATGCGGGAATACAAGATAATGAACTATGATCACCATCTCCAACATCTTCTCTAATAGCGTTGGTTATAATTAATTCTATCTCTGTATCAAATTGCGCTTGACTTATCATTTGTATATTATTTGATGTAAAAATAAGAATACATTTTTGAATAACGATTTTGATTTCTGATTTTTCAAACGAAAATATTAAGGAATCTTATATCATAAATTGTAAATTTGCCTATGACTATAAAACTTCTAGCCATAGGCAAAACTGACAATAAGCAATTACAACAGCTAATTGACGATTACATTAAACGTTTAGGTTTCTATATTGGTTTTGATTTAGATATCATTCCTGATTTAAAAAAAGTAAAAAACCTAAGTGAAGACCAGCAGAAACAAAAAGAAGGCGAACTTATTTTAAATAAGCTAAAACCTACAGATGTTTTAATATTACTTGACGAAAATGGTAAACAGCTTGACAGTGTGGGGTTTTCTAGTTACTTACAAAAACACATGAACTCTGGTGCCAAGCAAATTGTTTTTGTTATTGGTGGACCTTACGGATTTAGTCCTGAGGTATACGCCAAAGCACAAGGAAAAATATCATTATCAAAAATGACCTTTTCCCATCAAATGGTACGCTTATTTGTTATTGAGCAATTATATCGTGGTTTTACAATTTTAAGAAACGAACCGTATCATCATAGGTAAGCTTAAACGACATAATTAATTAGTCAATCTTAACCTCTAATTGATCAAAAAGAAAAGCGTATTTATATAACGTTAGTTTTTCAAAATCTTTATTATTTAAGGCACCTCCATGCCCTGCCCCATCAATAAGTAATAGACTATAAAGCGACTCATCACTACCTTTTTCTTGAAGTGTCGCTAAAAACTTATAAGAATGTAACGGAGGTACTCTATCATCATTCTTACCTGTGATCAACATTAGATTAGGATAACTTACGTTTTCTTTAATATTATGCAAAGGTGAATATGATTTAAGATTTAAATAATCTTCTTCAATGCTTGGAGTACCAAACTCATTTATATTAGTACTTACAGAACCTACTGTAAATTCAGAAAAACGCAACATATCAAAAGCCCCCGCTTGAGCAATGGCTGCTTTAAACAATTCTGGTCTTTGTGTATAGGCCGCTCCAACTAACAAACCACCATGAGACCCACCATTAATAGCTAACTTATTGGTATTAGTATATTTTTCAGATATAAGATACTCTGCAGCAGCAATAAAATCATCAATCGCAACTTGTTTGTTCAATCTACGTCCTGCTAATCCCCAATCACTTCCTTTTGCTCCACCGCCTCTAACGTTAGGCACCGCAATAATACCTCCATGTAATAACCACAAGGTTAAAGACTCGTCAAAACTAGGAACAATAGTTGTTCCATAACCTCCATAACCGCGTAATAACGTTGGGTTACTACCATCTAATTTAGTGTCTTTTAGACAAGAAATATACATAGGTATTTCTGTTCCATCTTTTGATTTGTAGTTAATATATCTAGTTTCTAATGTTTCGACTTTGTAAGGAACTGACAATACTTGAATTGGTTTAAAAGTTAAATCTGACAATGTTAATTGATACCATATCTTAGGATGAAAAAATGATGACACACAAAAATCGGTATGTGTTGCACTGTCTTCGCTTTCATAAAAATAATTTAATTGTTTTCCTTCTGGAAAATTGATTTTACGCAATAATTCTCCAGTCGTATTGAAAATTAAAGCAATATTTTTTCCTTTGTCAGTATAGATACAAGCTATTTTATCTTTACCCAATTTATTAACCTTAGATAATAAAATATCATACTCTCCTACTAATTCTGACACTTTATTTAACGCTGTGATATCTGCCGCTAAAACTCGGCCATTACTAGCGTCCCAGTTTGTATTTAAAATAACTGTATTACCAAAAAGTTCTTCTATGCTAACATAAAGTCCTGGCGAATTTGGATATAATAAAAAATTTGTCAAATAAAACGATTCAGAATTTACATTAGCGACAGATAATGCTCTATAAATAGTACCTTTTACCGTATAATAATGCTTAAAGAATAACCTATCATTCAACTTAAAATAAGAAAAACTATTGGTTCCTGAAGTATCTCCATTTTGATATAATAATTTATCCTCCGACTGATTTTGTCCTAATTTATGGTAATATAATTTTTGCCCTTTAGCCTTATCTAAAAGTTCTCTTCCTGATTCCGCTTTATTATAAGAATCATATATAACATCCCTCCCTTGCCAAATTATATTACTACTCGCTCTTAAATTAGATAATTTATCTATTAATTGCTCTCCCGTCAATAAATTAAAAAAAAATACTTCTCTCCAATCCCCTCCATTATGAGATATTTCGACAGCTATTAAATTATCGTCTTCATTTAAATAGCGATTTGTTATAGCAACATTATCCTCTTTATCTATCATAAAGTCTTTAATCTTAACTAATCTTCTGTAGTTTTTTTGACCTCTTACTTTATATACTAAATCAGATGCTCTACTGGAATTGTCATTTTTAAAATCAAATTCATATTTACTTTTTAAACTATCCTCTTTTTCTCTGTAAGATGAAAGCTCTTTAGCACGAACACTATTATACATTGTTGATATTTGATTTCTAAGAATCCACCATTTAGTATATCGTTTTTTATGTCTATCTGATATTTTAGTCTGCTCAGCTAACCAATCAGGTAATCTAAGATCCTCTGAATTTTCCATCCATTGATAAGGGTCTGAAATTTTATCATTAAAATAAACATCAATTATGGAATCTTTTGGCGTAACTGGGTAATCATATGTTTTTTGAGCATTTGCAATTGTTATTGCGCCTAAAATGAAAGTGATAATAAAAAAACGAACCATTAATTATTAATTTAAATATTTATTCCAAATGTACTTAAATTGTTAAAAATAAACTTAGAATTACTAAGGTACTTTATACTATTTAAATACCGCACATTCCTTTTTGTCTTTTCTCATTTGATTGATCATTAGACCATTTACAATAGAAAAAGCGACTAGTATAGTACCAAACAAGTATTTCCAATTCTCGTTCTCTTTAAAAAGGTATGCACCTACCAAAACAATAGTAGCCCAAATGATTGCGTTTATTAAGATTAGTTTTTTCATACTTATTAGACATAAATACTTCTGTTTCGTTACAAACATTATAAGTTATTATTAATTTGCACTAAAAACAATCTCATGCAACTCGTTTTCGCTACAAACAATTCAAATAAAGTCAAAGAAGTCCAAAGTTTAATACCAACTCATATAAAACTACTAAGCTTAAAAGATATTGGTTGTTTTGAAGATGTACCAGAAACGCAACCAAACATAGCTGGTAATGCGATACAAAAAGCAGAATACATAAAACTACACTATGGTTACGACTGCTTTGCTGATGACACAGGTCTAGAGGTAGAGTCGCTAAATGGAGAGCCTGGTGTTTTTAGCGCTAGATATGCTGGACCACAACGTAATGATAGTGATAATATGAATTTATTATTAGAGAAATTAAAAACTAAAGCTAACCGAGAGGCACAGTTCAAAACCGTAATCGCTTTAAATTTAAATAATACAATTACAACTTTTACGGGAATTTGTAAAGGTGAAATAACAACTACAAAACAAGGTGATAAAGGCTTTGGTTACGACCCTATTTTTAGAGCAAAAGGCTTTGATAACACATTTGCTCAAATGGATTTAGAACAAAAAAATAGTATTGGTCATCGCGGAAAAGCGGTACAACAATTAGTTGCTTTTTTAAACAGCCTTTAAATAAAAATCACAGCACTTTTTACTAAATACTTACGCTTCTCATTACTGTTTGTTATTAAACCGAAATACTTTATATTATTTAAAAACGCGTCTAACCAGTCTATTTTACAACCCTTTACCAGTTTATTAATTAAAAAATTGAATATCAAAATAAAAGTGTACCTTTGCAACTTGAAAAACCCATGAGGGTTTCTCTATTCCTCAGAGAGAGGATGTGTTATTAGAAGTTAAGGTTAAGTATATTCAATGCGCTTCTATTTGTAACACCAAACAGATTGACATTGAAATACATAACAAAAAAGAATGAGCACATTCCAAGATTTAGGTCTAAACGAAGATCTATTAAAAGGTATTAATGATTTAGGTTTTGAAAAACCATCAGAAGTACAAGCAAAAGCAATTCCAATATTATTAAACGAAGAAACAGATTTAGTAGCGTTAGCGCAAACTGGAACTGGTAAAACTGCAGCATTTGGTTTTCCAATGTTACAGAAAATTGACATCGATAGTCGTACAACTCAAGGTTTAATTTTATCTCCA
This sequence comes from Olleya sp. HaHaR_3_96, assembly GCF_019278545.1. NCBI lineage: Bacteria > Pseudomonadati > Bacteroidota > Flavobacteriia > Flavobacteriales > Flavobacteriaceae > Olleya > Olleya sp. HaHaR_3_96. Next base: position 2,174,661 of record NZ_CP058987.1, on the reverse strand, counting down.
ACGCGTGAACTTTGTTTACAGATAGCAAATGAGATGAAAGCTTACGGAAAGCACTGTAAAGGTTTAAATGTTGTCGCTATTTATGGTGGTTCAAGCATTACAGATCAAGCACGTGAGGTAAAACGTGGCGCACAAGTTATTGTGGCGACTCCTGGTCGTATGAAAGATATGATTAACAGACGTCTAGTAGATATCACTAAAATACAGTATGCTGTTTTAGATGAAGCTGATGAGATGTTAAACATGGGTTTTAAAGAGGATATTACAGATATTTTATCTGGAACACCTGAAGATAAAAACACATGGTTATTCTCTGCAACAATGCCAAGAGAAGTAGCAACTATTGCTAAGAAATTTATGGCTAATCCACAAGAAATTACTGTGGGTCATAAAAATGAAAGTACAAGCAACGTGTCTCACGAATATTACATGGTTAACGCTCGTGACCGTTACCAAGCTTTAAAACGTTTAGCAGATGCAAATCCTGATATCTTTTCAGTTATATTTTGTAGAACAAAACGTGATACACAAAAAGTAGCCGAAAACTTAATTGAAGATGGTTATAGTGCTGGTGCATTACATGGTGATTTATCTCAAAATCAACGTGATATTGTAATGAAGCAATTTAGATCTCGTCAAATCCAAATGCTTGTAGCAACAGATGTTGCTGCACGTGGTATTGATGTAGATGATATTACACACGTTATTAATTACCAATTAAGTGACGAGATAGAAACTTATACACACCGTTCTGGTAGAACAGGTCGTGCTGGTAAAACAGGTGTATCTATGGTAATTGTTTCTAAAAGTGAAGTACGTCGATTAAAAAGTATCGAGCGTATTATCAACAAGAAATTTGAATTAAAAGAAATTCCTAACGGAATGGCTATTTGCGAAGTACAATTAATGTCTTTAGCAAATAAGATACATAACACAGAAATCAATCATGAGATTGATAAGTATTTAGGAGATATCAATACTTTATTTGAAGACACTTCAAAAGAAGAACTTATTAAAAAATTCTTCTCTGTAGAGTTTACTCGTTTCTTTAACTATTATCAAAAATCTAAAAACTTAAATGTTGCAGGTGGAGACTCTGGTCGTGATAGTGGTCGTGAAGGAAGACCTCAATCTTCTGGAAGCGCAGCGCGTTTCTTTATTAATGTTGGAGAAAAAGACGGATATGACTGGATGAAATTAAAAGATTTCTTAAAAGAAGTTTTAGATTTAGGTCGTGATGATGTCTTTAAAGTAGATGTTAAAGAAACATTCTCTTTCTTTAATACAGAAAAAGAACACCAAGAAAAAGTCCTAGCATTTTTCACAGATTACAAAGACAACGGACGTTTTGTTAATGTAGAAGTTACAGAAGACAGAGGCGGAAGTCGTGGTGGTGGTCGTGATAGAAACCGTGGTGGCGGTGGTGGCGGAAGACGTCGTGAAGGTGGAAATGGTGGCGGAAGACGTCGTGATGATAAACCAAGAGGAGAAAGACGTTCTTCTAGAAGAAGTGATGACAGTTCTGGAAGCAGAAGTGACAGACGTAGAAGTAATGAAGGTAGTTCTGACAGCAATGGAGGACGTGGAGACAGAGATAAATCTGAATTTAAAACCTCTCACTCAAGACCGACAAGATCTAGACGTAGAGATTAATTTCATAAAATAGAGTAACAAAAACTTAAACCTTTTTGTTAATATTTAGTCAAATAACAAAGAAGACGCCATTTTTAGCGTTTTCTTTGTTATTTTTATATCAGAACTATTCTACATGAAGTATTATTTATTTATTTTTCTACTTGCTTTGAGCACCACTGTTGGTATGTCTCAGAACAATACAGAAAACACCACTGCTAAAAAAAGCACTGACTCTATAACAGCAAAATCAGAATCTACAGTTAAAGGTATTATTATCGATGCCACTTCCAATCAACCTTTAGAAAATGTAAATATTGTTAACTTGAATCAAGTTATTGGTACTGCAACTAATGCTAAAGGTGAATTTGAATTACGTGCTAGAGCTAATGACACATTGCACCTCTCCTATTTAGGTTTTAAATCTATAAAAGTAAAGGTGACTAACGACTGGGTTGACAGGATAGAAAAATCTACAATTACACTTACAGAACTAGCTTTAGCTTTAGAAGAAGTTGTCGTTACTGGACTTCAATTAACGGGATATTTAGAAGTAGACATCAAACAGGTCAAAATTAATACTAATTACAGATATAGTATCTCTGGATTATCTAATGGTTATGAAGCTGGAAAAGGACAAGCAAGTGCTGTCACTAAGGTTTTAGGATCTACATTTAACCCTTTAGACTTCTTATATAACACCTTTAGTAAAAAAGGAAAAGAGTTACGCAAACTAAAGCAAATGAAAGAGGATGACAACATCCGAAATACTTTAGCTGGCCGATTTGACCGAGAAGTACTGACTGCTTTACTTGGCGTAAATAAAGTTGATTTAGATGAAATAGTTAGTCAATGCAACTATTCTTTAGAATTTGTTAGTACTGCAAACGACCTACAAGTTTTGGATGCTATTAGCGAATGTTATGAAGAATATAAAGTACTAAACAGAGGTCGAAAAAAAAGATTATAATAATTACACATAACTTAAAACAAAAAATCTCCAATTATATAATTGGAGATTTTTTTATGCTTAATTTTAAGTTTCATCTCCCTTTTTCTAAGTTTTCAATTACATGATTAGCTTAAAGCGAGTAACAAAATTATGTTTGTTTATTATAAAATCGCTCTGCAATTTCATCATAACTTTTAATCGTCTTTTTGCACCAGTCCAATCTTTTTTCTAGTATTTCTGTTTCAGTCAATTGCCAATCAATAGCTGTTTTCTTCAACTTAGAAGTGGCATGTTGTAATATTATAGCTGCACTAACAGAGATGTTTAAACTTTCGGTAAAACCAACCATTGGTATTTTTAAAAAACTATCAGCTTGTTTTAAAACCTCGTCAGATAATCCTTCTGTTTCTCTACCAAAGAAAAAACAAGACTTTTTAGTCACATCAAAATCGTATAAATCACAATCGTCAGTATGAGGTGTTGTTGCCACAATTTGATAGCCTTTAGCTTTCAAATCTTTGATACAATCCTTTACTGATTGGTACCTATTTAAATCTACCCACTTTTGCGCTCCCATTGCGATTTCGCGATCAATACTTTTACTGTTGGCTTCTTCAACGATATTTAGTTCTTGCAACCCAAAAACATCGCACGTTCGCATGACAGCACTTGTGTTATGTAATTGATAAACATCCTCTGTTGCAACGGTAAAATGTTTAGTACGCTGACTAATTACCGTTTTAAAACGCTCCAATCTATGTTCCGTCAAAAATGTTTCTAAATGTTGTAATAATTGTAAGTCTATCATGCTATAAAAATAAAAAAACCTGAAATTCTAGATCAAGTTATAATTATCGTCTTGTTTGAATGTTTTATAAAATTTGCTATTTCAAAAATTTAAAATTAGCAAAACTTTCTATGCTGAATAATCTAGAGTCTCTTGACCCAATTACTTCCGATCAGTATGCTTAAAAATAATTGGTAAATAATAAAAATATACTAAAAAGATTGTGTCTATACTTTTTTCAAATAAATGTCTTATTTTTTTCTAAGCATTAAGCTATTAAAGGGAAATAATCTTAAGTTTATAATCTGATATCAAAAGTACTAAAAAAACTGATGGCACTAAAAAAACTATTTCCCTCTTTAGCATTATACTTATTATACTCTTTAGCCGCGATAGCACAAGATGGAATAAAGTTTAATCCAAAGGATACCATAGCTTATAATGATGCGAACTCAGAAAAAGTAGTAGCGCTAGGAAGCTTAATTGAAAGTTCATTACACAGAAGCGATCCTGAAGTTTATATTTCAAAATTTTATACTAATGTTTTTGTAAAACGTATTCTAGACATAAATCCTTCTATTACTCAAAATCTTGACGATATAAAACTTTTTGCTAAAGGCATACAACAAGGATTAAATAAATTTCCTGCAGAAATTATAACAGAACTAGAAAATGGTGCTTACTATGATTTTGTAAATTATAGATATGATGAGTATCTTGAAACCTATTATATCCTATTTAGATTATACTCTTCGGAAAGCGGTCTGAATTATCATGATTATAGAATTCATAAAAAGGGTCAGGACATGCAAATTTCTGATGCTTACATATACTATTCTGGCGAAAATCTATCTGAAACGATGGCAAGATTAATGGGGTATGCAATACCTCAAAAAAAAATATTAGGACTTATAAAGAATTCTAAAAATGAAGGCGTTAATGATTTATTTAAAGCGTTAAGATACAAACGGGAAGGCGATTTTGAAAAATCTTACAATACGATAAATACTATTACGTCAAAAATTTCCAAAGAAAAATTTTTCCTTATTTTCAAATCTATTATTGCTAGTAATCTTGATGACGACACCTATTTAAACTCTTTAGAAGAATTAATAAACACTTATTCCGAAGACCCTACAATTGTTTTAAATAGAATTGATTATGCTATATATAAAGGCAACTATTTTGAAGCCATACAACTTCTTAATCAGCTACAAGAAAACACAGAAGACGATTTTTTAAATTATTTAAAAGCTAATGTTGCTTTTCAGGATGAAAACTTTGATTTTGCGTTAAATAACTATGACTATATCGTTCAAAACTATCCTGATTTCTTTGAAGGACAAGCTGGTTATTTAAATACTTTAGTAATGATGAAAAAATACACTGAAGCGACCGCGTTTATAGATACTTTAATTTCTGAAGGCTATGAAAGAGACTCACTAATAAATTATATTGAAGAAGATGATGCCTATGGCGAAAATATTCTAGATATCTTAGTCAAATCAGAAGCATACAAATCATGGAAACTTAAGACAGCAAATTAATATGAAACATTTAGTAGTACTTACAGGCGCCGGTATGAGTGCCGAAAGTGGTATAAAAACCTTTAGAGGTGCAGATGGATTATGGGAAGGACATAATGTTATGGAAGTAGCATCCCCAGAGGGTTTTGCCGCTAATCCTGAACTAGTATTAGATTTTTATAACCAACGTAGACAACAATTATTAAAAGTTAAGCCAAACAAAGCACATTTAGAATTAGCGAACTTAGAAAAACATTTTAAAATCACTATTATTACTCAAAACATTGATGATTTGCATGAACGCGCAGGAAGTACAAATGTGTTGCATCTGCATGGCGAACTACTTAAAGTTAGAAGTACCACTAATGAAAATAATGTTTTAGATTGGAAAAAAGACCTTGTTATTGGGGATCTTGATCAAAATGGAAACCAACTAAGACCACATATTGTATGGTTTGGGGAAGCTGTTCCTTTAATAGATAAAGCTGTAGAGATATGTGCTACTGCCGATAAATTATTAATTATTGGAACATCCTTGCAAGTCTACCCTGCTGCCAGTTTAATGCATTATGTCCCTGACAATGTCCCTAAATATTTTATAGACCCTAATCCCTCAATATCTAGCACCAAAGATTTAACTGTCATCGCCGAAACAGCTACAGAAGGTATCAACACCTTTATTTCGATTTTTTAAGTATGAAATACACCCTTTTATTATTCTCAATATTTTTTATAACCTTAGCTAATAGTCAAAATTCTGTACTTTCCTTCAGAGAAAAATTACTACTAAAATCTAATATTAATACACAAAGTGAATCTTTTTCTATTCAAAATGATGAACAATCTGTTTTAGTAAACGCCAATAACACCTATAGATTAGAAGTTGCTGCTAATTACAAATTCTTGGGACTAAAAGTTGGTTTTTCTCCAAGTAGTCAAAATTCAAATTTTAAATCTAAATTTGTAAACTACCAACTAAATATCTTTATAAAACAATGGATACAAAGTATTGAATACAGAAAAGTCCAAGGGTTTTATCAAGAGAACAATGCACTATTATTGGCACAATTTCCTAAATTAAAAACAACAAGTTGGATGGGTACAACGTCATATGTGTTAAATGATAATTTTTCATTAAAACATTTAACCCACCTCAATGAATGGCAGAGAGAAACTGCTGGTAGTTTTGTGCCTACTCTAAAATATGGTTTTAATAGACTCAGTAATATTATAGACAATCAAAAAGTTGCAGAAAACAGCTTTGATATATCTATTGCACCCGCTTATTACTATACCTGGGCTTTTAAAGAACATTGGTTTATCTCATCCTCCATTGCTCCGGCTATAGGCGTTCGATTTACAACCGAAAAACGAGATGATGTAACCTACACTAAAAACACCTTTGTTACACGTGCATTAGATTTGACATTACAATTTGGATATACTTCCGAAACCATTAGCGCAGGGGCTAGTTTCAACTTTGACTCTAACGCTGTAAACAAAAAACTTACACAAAGTGTGGTTACTGATAAAAGTTATGCCAGTCTATACTTTGGCTACAGATTCACAGCTCCTAGTTTTTTAAAACGAACCGTTGAATCTATTGAAGACCGATTAAACCTTTAGGATTTTATTTCATTAGATTAATATCTGCGATACTTTTTATTCTATTACGTTCTAAAAAAGCATCAATAGTTTCAAAATGTTCAATAACACGTTGGTCTTTAAATTCGAATACTTTTTCAGACAACCCTTGTAAAAAATCTCGATCGTGAGACACTAGTATTAACGTACCATCAAAGGTTTTTAACGCTTCTTTTAAGACATCTTTAGACTTTAAATCTAAGTGATTTGTAGGCTCATCCAATATTAACAAATTAACAGGTTCTAATAATAATTTAACCATGGCTAATCTTGTTTTTTCTCCTCCAGATAAAACACCTACTTTTTTATCAATATCATCGCCTTTAAACATAAAACGACCTAAAATATTTTTAACACCTGTCCTAACATCTCCTTTAGCCACTTCATCCACTGTTTGAAAAACGGTAAGATCGTTATCTAATAAAGCTGCTTGATTTTGTGCAAAGTAGCCCACTTGCACATTATGTCCCAAACTACATTGTCCATCATACTCTATCTCTCCTAAAATAGCTTTAATCATGGTAGACTTACCTTCCCCATTTCGACCAACAAAACTCACCTTCTCCCCTCTTTTAATTGACATATTTGCATCACTAAACACGACTAAGTCATCATATTTTTTTGTCAAACCTTGTACAGCAACTGGGTAATCTCCCGATCTTGGTGCTGGAGGAAAACTAAGTTTTAATGCCGAATTATCGACTTCATCAATTTCAATAATCTGTAACTTTTCAAGCATACGCTCTCTTGAGGTTACTTGATTAGTTTTAGAATATGTCCCTTTAAAACGATCGATAAAGGTCTGATTATCCGCAATAAATTTTTGCTGTTCTTGATAGGCTTTCACTTGATGAACGCGTCTATCTTCTCTTAACTGCAAATAGTGGCTATAATTAGCCTTATAATCGTAAATACGTCCCATGGTGACTTCAATAGTACGATTAGTAATATTATCAATAAAAGCTCTATCATGAGATATTACCATTACAGCATCTGCTTTATTCACCAAAAAGTCTTCCAACCAGATCACAGATTCAATATCTATGTGGTTAGTAGGCTCATCCAATAATATTAAATCTGGTTTTTGTAATAGTATTTTGGCTAACTCAATTCGCATACGCCATCCTCCCGAAAATTCGTTAGTTAATCTAGCAAAATCTTCTTGTTTAAACCCTAATCCTTTTAATGCCTTTTCTACTTCTGCATCATAATTAACATCCTCTAAAGCATAATACTTTTCACCTAAATCAGACACTTTTTCTATGATAGACATATACTCATCACTTTCGTAATCAGTTCTAGTTTCTAATGCTTTATTAAGTGACTCCATCTCGTCACGCATATCATAGACATGCTTAAAAGCTTTAGCAGCTTCTTCAAAAACAGTACAATCATCTTCAGTTAATAAATGTTGTGGTAAATAAGCAATTACAGCATCCTTAGGTGCTCTAACATGACCTCTGGTGGGACTCTGTTTAGCAGCAACAATTTTCATCATCGTAGATTTACCTGCTCCATTTTTCCCCATTAAAGCAATCTTATCTGTTGCATTAATAACAAAAGATACATCACTAAATAAAGTGGTACCGCTAAACTCTACTGCTAAATTATCTATAGAAATCATAGTCTGTTTTTTATTGCTGCGAAAGTAATAAAAAGACTAGTATCTAAACCAATCTTGTTTTCACTTTGTCAAAAAAAAAGGTCATATATAATAAAGAACTTAACTTCTTCATTATATATGACCTTAATAATATTATTTCTTTTTCGAATTTTTAGATATCATTAAAATTGATTTCTAAAATCTTCTATTCGGTTTATTGTAGTATTAATTAAACGACAAAAAGATAAATATTAATTATTTTTTTAGACCTAAGCTTACTCAAATGACTTTATCATTTCATTATACCCAGGAAAATCGATTGGATTTGGAGTAATCATACTTTCTTTTTCAGCTATCATTAATACTTTATAGTCTGGACTGTGGCCTGTTTGTACTATATAATTGTAATCTCCAGATTTTCCAGAAGTATTTTTACTTTTGAATCGGTAATTATAAGTACAGTAAGCTGTCTCATTTACTGTATCTCCTAGTTCTGTTGCTATTCTATCGATCTCTACTAATATTTTTTCGTTTTTAGAGACTGACGCCTGTAATTCGTTTAATTTATCTTCCTTATATAAAGAAGAACCTTCTTTTTTATATAATTCTTGTTTTTCTAAGTTCTTTTTATCTGCCTCAATAATTTGTTTGTAATAATTTAAACGAGAGCTAATATTTTCACTGTACAAGACAGAATCTTTCACCTTAAGTTCTACAAATTCATAACTATCAGGATATTGCAATTTAGCTTTAATGTTTTTACTTAATTTAGCTTTAACAATCATATCTCTTGTTTTGTAAGAATTCTCGCTAATGCTTTCCTGTTCTGATTTACACGATGTAAAAAATAAAGCAACAAGAAGTAATACTGTAAATAGGTTTTGAGTAGTTTTTTTCATATTTAATGGGGTTAATTATATATTAGTTCGGCCCTAAATGTATAAAAAAAAATTAATACTCAGTAAATGAACAGACTAAATACTCAAATAATAGTTAATCAACTTTATTTTTATGTTATTAAACAAAAAACAGTTCTTTACTATAAGGAGTCAATTCCAATTTTTACATCATCAGTACTAACCACAAGCCATTATTCAAAAATTATAAACCATAGCCTCATCCCTTTATAAAAGGTAATATCCTATAAACTGACTTTCATTTACTTCTATCATATTTTAATTTAATTTAATTTAATTATGAATTGACTAACGGATTTAAAAACAAAGCACTACAGTTTTAATAAAAACAAAACATGTAAGTAAGCTTCTAAAAAAAAGCAATCTTCAACTCAAACATTTCTTATATCTTTGTAAACTATAAAGCAAAACCATGAGAATAGATATTATAACTGTTTTACCAGAATTATTAAAAAGTCCTTTTGAAGCGTCTATTTTAAAACGTGCGATCGAAGCCAATTTGGTAGAGGTCCATTTTCATAATTTAAGAGACTATACTACAGACAACTATAAATCTATTGATGACACACAGTTTGGTGGTGGTGCAGGAATGGTTATGAGTATCGAACCTATAGATAAATGCATCTCTAAATTAAAAGAAGAAAGAACTTACGATGAAGTGATTTACATGACTCCCGATGGAAAGACACTTAACCAGGGTATTGCTAATCATATTTCACTAAAAGAAAATATTATTATCCTATGTGGACATTACAAAGGGGTTGACCAACGTGTCCGTGATCTTTTTATTACAAAAGAAATCTCCATTGGTGACTATGTATTATCTGGGGGTGAACTTGGAGCTGCTGTTCTTTGCGATGCCGTAATACGATTAATACCTGGCGTTTTAGGTAATGAAACTTCAGCTTTAACGGATAGTTTTCAGGATAATTTATTGGCACCACCAATTTATACTAAACCAAGAAATTATAAAGGCCTAGAAGTACCGGAAATATTATTAAGTGGTCATGCTGCTAATATTGATAAATGGAGAGAAGAACAAGCGTACCAACGTACTAAAGACAGACGCCCTGATTTACTAGAGGATTAAATAGTTCTTTTGTATTATTAAATAGATGTGAAATAGATGGATCCTAAGCGTTTCAAAAAAAGCTTTATAATTTTTAATATTTTTACTTTATAATTTTTACTTTTTACCTATATTTGCACCCAATTTCGGATTAACCTCTGGCGAGATACGCGAATGTTGTTCTGAAGCAATCATTTAAAATTAAAATAAAGATGGAATCTTTAATAAAATTTGTTCAAGACGAGTTTGTAACAACAAAGGACTTCCCTGCATTTTCAGCAGGAGACACAATTACTGTGTACTATGAAATTAGAGAAGGAGAAAAAGTACGTACTCAGTTTTTTAGAGGAGTAGTAATCCAAAGAAGAGGAAGTGGATCTACTGAAACATTTACAATTAGAAAAATGTCAGGAACAGTTGGTGTAGAGCGTATCTTCCCAGTTAATTTACCTGCATTACAAAAAGTTGAAGTTAACAAAAAAGGAAAAGTACGTCGTGCTAGAATCTTTTACTTTAGAGGTCTTACTGGTAAGAAAGCTAGAATTAAAGAAGTTAGAAGAAAATAATCGCTTCAACCTTAATCATATTAAAAAGCCTAACTTATATAAGTTAGGCTTTTTTACGTTATTAACTTTTGTTAATAAACACAGTTCGTAACTAGTTGATATCTAACAGTTTGTTTTATTGCTCAACTCCTATTTAATATTTAATTTAGTACAATAATTAATAACAACAGTTATATTGGTTTCAATTAAATGTTGAATTTGATTTAGTTAAATTGTTTTTAGAGGTTTTAAAAAGTACACGTGTAGTCGTGTGTACTTAAGGACCATGATACTTTAAAAAGTAAATCATGCTTGCAGGATTGAACTAACAAAGTAGAACGTTTTGAGTAAAATAAAGGCGCGAAAGCAAATGTATTTTAGTAAAACAATCTTTTAAGAGAGTAGCTATTGTAAAAACAAACGCTAAAAGAATAAAAGATAAATAAAACAATTATTTAGTACATTTAGTAACAGGTCAACACATTTTGAAAGTTACACCCAAATGTACTATTGATTTAACGGTAGTTTGTTCTGAAAAAATGTAAAACGTAAGTTTTGGATTGATTTAATGAAAGTTAAATAAGACAACAAGTGTTAATTCAAGAAAGCCATAACAACACTAGTTAAATCTATTATGTTATGGCTTTTATTATTTGTGCGTAATCCTTAGCTCTAAACATAAATGCCATACAATTGATATTATTTAAATAACTATTCATTGTCACAAAACAAAATTATATTTTTTAGATTTACAAAAAAAAGAGAATGCATCCCCCCTTTATTGCTGATAAGATTTTTAAAAATGAGGACTTCTCTAAAAAAGAACTTCCCAAAGGAGAATATGATAACTGCTCTTTTATTAATTGTAATTTTAATGCAGTTTACCTGTCTGCTATTACCTTTTTAGAATGCCAATTTATAGATTCTGATTTAAGTAATAGCAAAACTAAAAACACTACATTTAAAGACGTCACTTTTAAAAACTGTAAGTTACTAGGTGTGTTATATAATGACTGTAACCAATTATTACTTTCTATAACCTTTGATACTTGTCAATTAAATTATGCCTCCTTTTATAAAGTAAAACTAGTCAGTACTATTTTTATTAAATGTCAATTTGATAAAACTGAATTTACAGAGGCAAACCTTTCTAAATCAACTTTTGAAGCTTGTGACTTTAAAAATGCTGTTTTCTTTCATACAAATTTAGAAAACACCAATTTTAATACTTCCTACAACTACTCTATTCATCCAGAAAATAATAAAATTAAAGGTGCTAAATTTTCAAAAGATCAAATTGAAGGCCTGCTAGATCAGTATAAAATAGTGATTTCTTAAAATACGATTCATTTTTTATCAATTCCTTAAAAAATAGTGCTTTTGTTTTTTTTATGTTAACATAGTTGTTAAGTAAACGTTTTCGTTTTAAAAACCCTACTGTTTTTTGTATCTTAGCCGAGCTTAAAATTAAACTAAAATACATTTATATTTATGTCAAATTCACCAAAAATTATATATACCATCACAGATGAGGCGCCAGCATTAGCTACGCGTTCATTTTTACCAATAGTACAAGCATTTACAGCCTCATCAGGAATTGGATTAGAAACTAAAGATATTTCTTTAGCCTCTAGAATTTTAGCAACTTTCCCTGATTACTTAACGGAAGACCAACGTGTGTCTGACGATTTAGCCTTTTTAGGAGACTTAGCGAAAACACCTGAAGCAAATATTATTAAACTACCAAATATTAGCGCTTCTGTACCACAATTAAAAACAGCAATAAAAGAATTACAATCTAAAGGATTTGCAATTCCTAATTATCCAGAAGAAGCAACTGACGATAAAGAAAAGGATGCAAAGGAACGTTACAATAAAATTAAAGGAAGTGCTGTAAATCCAGTGCTGCGTGAAGGAAATTCTGATAGACGTGCACCTAAAGCAGTTAAGAATTATGCTAAGAAAAACCCACATTCTATGGGAGCTTGGTCTAAAGATTCTAAAACTCATGTATCAACAATGACACATGGTGATTTTGCACACAACGAAAAATCGGTAACTTTACCTGAAGCAACAGCTATAAAAATACAGTTAACTGCCAAAGACGGGAAAAAAACCATCTTAAAAGATAATTTAGACTTACTTAAAGGAGAAATTATTGATGGTACTGTATTAAGTAAAAAAGCATTAATTGAGTTTCTAGAAGAACAAGTAGAAGACGCTTTAGATAAAAACGTTTTGTTTTCTTTACATATGAAAGCTACAATGATGAAAGTTAGTGACCCAGTAATTTTTGGTCATGCCGTTCGTGTCTTTTTCAAAGATTTATTTGAAAAACATGGAAAAACGTTTAAAAAAATTGGTGTAGATGTAAACAATGGTTTTGGAAACTTATTAGGTAAATTAAATGAATTACCTGAAGACAAACGGGACGAAATTAGAGAAGATATCAGATTTGCTCTAGATCATGGACCAGAATTAGCTATGGTTGATAGCGAAAAAGGGATTACAAATTTACACGTCCCTAGTGATGTGATTATTGATGCGTCAATGCCAGCAATGATCCGTACTTCTGGTAAAATGTGGAATGCAGATGGTAAACTACAAGATACTAAAGCTGTAATACCAGATAGTAGTTATGCTGGAATATACAGTGCAACAATTGACTTTTGTAAAGCAAACGGCGCATTTGACCCAACAACTATGGGAACTGTACCTAACGTAGGTTTGATGGCACAAAAAGCGGAAGAGTATGGATCACATGATAAAACATTTGAAATTGCTGCAGATGGAAAAGTCGAAGTGATTGATGCTAACGGAAAAGTATTAATTAAGCATAATGTGGAAGCTGGAGATATCTGGAGAATGTGTCAAGCAAAAGATGCGCCAATCCAAGACTGGGTTAAATTAGCAGTGTCACGTGCAAGAGCATCTCAAACTCCTGCTGTATTTTGGTTAGATAAAAACAGAGCACATGATGCCGAGTTAATCAAAAAGGTGAACTTATATTTAAAAGACTATGATACAACTGATTTAGACATTCATATTTTGTCTCCTATCAAAGCAACCGAATTCACTTTAAAACGTGTTAAAGCTGGAGAGGATACAATTTCTGTTTCAGGAAATGTATTACGTGATTACTTAACAGATTTATTCCCAATCTTAGAATTAGGAACGTCTGCAAAAATGTTATCTATTGTTCCTTTAATGAATGGTGGTGGTTTATTCGAAACTGGCGCTGGTGGATCTGCTCCAAAACATGTGCAACAATTTTTACAAGAGAACCATTTACGTTGGGATAGTTTAGGAGAATTTTTAGCACTTGCTGTATCTCTAGATCACTATAGTCAAGTAAATAACAATCCAAAAGCTAAAATTTTAGGTGATGCATTAGATGATGCTACTGAAAAGTTATTAGAAAATAAAAAAGGGCCTTCTAGAAAAGCAGGAGAAATTGATAATAGAGGTAGCCACTTTTATTTAGCAATGTATTGGGCAGAAGCCTTAGCTAAACAAGATAAAGATGCTGAATTAAAAGCACAATTTACGCCTGTTGCTGTAGCCTTTAAAGCAGAAGAAGAAACTATTATTGCTGCTTTAAATGATATACAAGGAGAACCTGTTGATATTGAAGGCTATTACGAACCAAATGAGACATTAACAGTAAAAGCAATGAGACCAATTCAATCGTTTAATGACTTGCTTAAAAGTATCTAAACTATCGAATTCATACTAAAAAAAGCTCCCAAAAGGGAGCTTTTTTTTATTTAAACAATTCAAAATATATTAAACGCTGACCGACAAATTAATTAGTTTTACAGATTGTTAAACCATTCCCATTCAATATCTAATCCCTTGTCTCTTTTTAAATATACCGAAAACAAATAATAACTTAATCCTATTGTAAAAAGTTACTATTTAAATAGCTTTTTCTTTATTTTTACTATTCAAAATCAAGAAATGAAACAAATCACCAACTCTTTAGTATTACTCCTTTTATTTAGTTGTTCTATAGCTTTTGCTCAAGAAAAATATACTTTAAGTGGTAAAATAACAGAAGCTAGTAGTAACGAAACTTTAATAAGTGTTAATGTAATTATTCCCGAATTAAATACGGGAGCAGTCACTAACGAATATGGCTTCTACTCTATCACATTACCTGAAGGCACCTATAAAGTAGCGGTCTCTTATTTAGGATTTACAGATGTTATAGAAACCATAACTTTAGATAAGAATACCTCCAAAAATTTTAGTTTGGAAGAGTCTTTTGAGAATTTAGATGAAATTATTATAACTGAAAATATAGAAAAACTAAACATTAAAAAACCTCAAATGAGTGTTAATGCACTTAGTTCTGCCACCATAAAAGATATACCAGTAGTCTTTGGAGAAGCAGATGTTATAAAAGCCATTACATTATTACCAGGGGTTACTAATGCTGGAGAAGGGTCTTCAGGCTTTAATGTTCGTGGTGGTGCTGTGGATCAAAATTTAATTTTACTAGATGAAGCAACTGTATTTAACTCATCTCACCTTTTTGGTTTCTTTTCTGTCTTTAATCCAGATGCGATAAAAGATATTAAGTTATACAAAGGAGGTATTCCTGCGCGCTATGGTGGTCGCGTATCTTCGGTTTTAGATATTTATCAAAAAGAAGGAAACAGTAAGGAATTTCATATGAATGGAGGAATAGGTATCATAGCAAGCCGACTCTTAGCAGAAGGTCCGATAAAAAAAGATAAAGGTTCTTTTCTGTTAGGTGGGCGCAGTAGCTATGCGCACTTATTTTTACCCTTATTTGATATTGACAATAAAGCCTACTTTTATGACTTAAACACAAAATTAAGTTACGATCTAGACGATAATAACAGTATCTACCTCTCTGGTTATTTTGGTCGTGATGTTTTTAGTATTGCCGATAGTTTTGAAAACACTTATGGTAATACGGTCGTTAATTTTAGATGGAATCATTTATTTTCTGACAAACTGTTCTCTAATATGTCTTTAATATATTCCGACTACTATTATGGCCTAAAATTAAATTTTGTAGAGTTTGATTGGAATTCAGGTATTCAAAATTTTAACTTTAAATACGATTTTAAGCATTACGTCGCCGATGGATTTAAACTACAATATGGTATCAATAGCATGTACTACAAATTCAATCCAGGCGAAATTGAACCTTCAACACCAACTTCTGGAATAAATTCTTTTAAACTAACAGATAAATATGCTTTTGAAAATTCCGTGTACATTGATGCTGAACATAAGATAAGCGATAAATTAAATTTAAGCTATGGCTTACGATTAAGTTCGTTTTTACGATTAGGACAAGACCAACTAAACACCTACCAAAATGATCAAGCAGTGGTGTTTAATGACAGTTTTCAGATATACCAAAAAGCAACACCAACAGGTTCGGAGACTTACAACAGAAGTCATATAATAGAAAGTTTTGCAAATCTAGAACCAAGAGCATCCTTAGCTTATCAACTTAACGATGATGCCTCAATAAAAGCTAGTTATAATCGTATGACACAATATTTACATTTACTATCCAATACATCTTCGCCTACACCCCTTGATGTTTGGACACCAAGTGGCAAATACGTAAAACCCCAATTACTAGATCAAGTCGCTTTAGGTTACTTTAAAAGTATCAATGAGGATAAATATAGCTTAGAAGTCGAAACTTATTATAAAAAAATTCAAAATAGGATTGACTATATAGATGGTGCAGACTTAATTGCAAACGATGCTATAGAGCAAGTTATACTCAACGGAGAAGCCAGAGCCTATGGTTTAGAAATTTTATTCCGAAAAAATCAAGGACGCTTCAAAGGTTGGTTGGCTTACACATTATCCAAATCAGAGCAGAGAACACCAGGTTTCACGTCGTCAGAGTTAGGTATAAACAATGGTAATTGGTACAACACTGCTTATGATAAAACACATGACATATCTCTAACTGGTAGTTATGACTGGAATAAAAAATGGAACTTTAGCGCAAATTTCTTATTCCAAACAGGGCAACCAACAACCTATCCCAACGGACAATATGTATATAATGGTGTTAACATACCTAGTTACAGTAATAGAAATGCGGATAGATTGCCAGCCTATCACCGTTTAGACTTTTCTGCTAACTATACACCAAAACCTGATAAAACAAAAGGATGGCAAAGCTATTGGGTATTTAGTGTTTATAATGCCTATAATAGACGTAATGCAGCTTCCATAACGTTTGGAGAAAATAGAATGACAGGTACTAACGAAGCAACAAGACTAGCCATTTTTGGTTTGATACCATCAGTCTCTTACAATTTTAAATTTTAATTAAAATGAAAAAAGCACTATACATACTAATCGCTTTCGCATTATATAATTGTGAAGACGTAATAGATTTAAAAGTACCAACTTCACAACCAAAACTAGTAATAGAAGCTTCTTTAAACTGGTTTGATGGGACAAATGGATCAGAACAAGACATAAAATTAACGCTTTCTGCCCCATTTTTTGATGCAGAAGTACCGCCAGCAAACAATGCCATAGTAATAGTAGAAGATACTAATGGTAATCAGTTCAATTTTATTGAAGATAATACGACAGGCGTCTATAAAACAACCACCTTTATTCCTCAAATCGACCAAGAATATACGCTAACCATCACTTATGACAACCAAACGTATATAGGAACAGAAATATTAACCTCCGTTACTCCCATAGATTATATCGAGCAGAATGACGAGGGTGGTTTCTCTGGAGAAGACATAGAACTTAAAGCCTATTATACAGATCCCGCTAATATAGACAACTATTACTTTTACGAATTTATCTCTGACATACCAGAAATACCTGTTCTAGAAGTCTATGATGACCAATTTACAGACGGAAATCAAATATTCGCATTCTACTCAGAAGAAGATCTAGAATCAAGTAATCAAGTCGTCATAAATAATTACGGTGTATCAGAACAGTTTTATCAGTTCATGGATTTATTATTACAACAAACATCAGATGGTGGCGGTGGACCATTTCAAACTCAACCAGCAACCGTAAGAGGTAACTGTATTAACATCACAAATCCCGATAATTTCCCATTAGGATATTTTAGACTATCACAAGCTTATCAAACTATTTATATTGTCGAATAATAATTATGGCGTTACCCAAAGGGTCGCGCTTTCGGCAGTCGCTCTCTGCGAGGAGCTTCAACAAATGCCTCAATCTCTAACGCAACACACAACTTAAATCAAAATATGGATTTTATAAAAACAACAGAGCAAGATTCAAAATATAATCATTTAGAAAAAATGACTATAAAAGACTTGCTTGAAAATATAAACAAAGAAGATCAAACAGTACCAAATGCAGTACAAAAAGCAATACCACAAATAGAAGTATTGGTATCTCAAATTGTATTAAAACTAAAAGAAGGCGGACGATTATTTTATATAGGGGCTGGTACAAGCGGAAGATTAGGTGTTGTTGATGCATCGGAGTGTCCTCCAACATTCGGCGTATCTTATGACTTAGTAATAGGTTTAATTGCCGGAGGAGACAAAGCAATTAGAGAGGCTGTTGAGTTTGCTGAGGATTCTACCGCACAAGGTTGGGAAGATTTACAACAAAACAATATATCAGATAAAGATGTAGTGATAGGTATTGCAGCATCAGGCACCACACCTTATGTCATATCAGCCCTAACTAAATGTAATGATAATAACATAATAACAGGATGTATAACAGCCAACCAAAATAGTCCATTAAGTCAAGTATCAAAATATCCAATCGAAGTTATTGTTGGTCCAGAATTTGTAACCGGTAGTTCTCGTATGAAAGCAGGTACAGCTCAAAAACTTGTACTTAACATGATATCTACAACTGCAATGATACAACTAGGTAAAATAAAAGGAAACAAGATGGTGGACATGCAATTAAGCAATGACAAATTAGTGGATCGCGGTATAAAAATGATTATGTCAGAAATAAACGTGTCTTATTCAGAAGCAGAAGACTTGCTTAAAACACATAAAAATGTACGTAATGTAATAACTAATTATAATAATGAAAACTAAATCGACAGACAAAGACATATTAGTAAAAGGCCTAAAACAACTTGGAATCTCTTTATTCTTAATGTTTGCAGGCCCCACATTACTGCACTTAGTATTAAGTAATAGAGAAAAACAATTTTATATCCCGTTATTAATAATAGGAATCATATTATGTCTATTAGCAATATTTTTCATATTCAAAGGCATCAATACAATTTTAGATAGTCTTTTTAAAAGTAAGAAGACGAGATAACATACATAAGACAATCCTCTACTTATTCACGTAAATTAAAACGAGCACTGTAATGTTATTGTAAACTAAAGTTCAACATTTGTATTCCTATGAATTTGCCTTTTTAGTCTAAATGACATTATAAAGTGTTCTCATAAAAAAGTATAGAAATACTAATAATGCGTTTATACTCTTATTTTTATAGCCTATAAATTAATGATCTTAGAAAATAAAACTTATCATCTAGACAGAAAAACATGGCCTTTTAATTAATTATATAAATTAAGACTCCTTAATCCATACCTGCAAAATAATATATTAGCAGTACCAAAAGAAGTTGAAAATATTCTAAAAAAAGTACACTTAAAAGGAAATAATCATCTTTCGAGCTATTATGATTTAATTTCAAGTGTTTCCTCACAAATTTTCCTTTCTTTTAATTCACTTCTCTTTCAAAGCTTTTAACTTATGTCCACATAATAGTCCCATCTTACTTATCCCATTAACCTTATTTCGAAATACTCCTAAGATTGTTATTTATTTGGGTCTAACATATATCCTACTTAAAATAATTTCAATATATAAAGGTCTAATCACAGAATAATTCCAAAATAAAAACTAAAATTATTACCAATCATAATACTCTTTACTATATAATGCAGTCTAATACAAGTAACTAGAAATTATGAAAAACACATATTACTTATGGTCTAATTTAAAGATCTGGTTTGAAGGGTTTATAATTTAAATATAACATTCTAATCATTGCATAATCGTATTAATAATGAATAAAACATTCTCGTCTTCAAATAAACAGTATTGAGCATAGCCATATTCAACAACAATATTAAAAGATCCCAACAAAATAACTCATACTTTAAGGGTAAAATCCCGTTTGAAGGGAATCTAATTTGAATAGTGGATTGTTAAATATCGACTAATAATTTAATTGCTTTTAAATTTATAAGAATCAATCACAAAAATTGTGTGTGAATTATCTATAGTTTTCGGATTATTGCTAAAAAATCATTTTACTATTACCTAGAACTACTTAAACTTATTCTTCCAAAATTTATAAACAACCATTTTGATCTTATAAAGCACACTAAAAAAGGTGAAATTATGCATCTTTACTTTGAAAAACAGAATGTAACACCTAAAGAAGAATGTAAACGCACATCAATTGTGCATTGTTTTTATAAAAAAAAATAACCATTCAATATTTCCCTGTACGCGGCAACACTTTTACCTGAATGTTAAGCGTCGCAGATGGTTAAATAAGACCTCCAAACAAGTTGTCCAGAGAGATGAACTTAATAACCCAGGGAACTTGAATGACAACAGAGTTCGCAGCTTTTTTTAAAGAATTAGTCAATAATATAGATGAAAATTGTCTAAGCACAGAACATTTTTATGGCGTTGATGGCAAAAAACTACAACGTCTGTATAAAGATTATCTAAGTGACCTTAAAGAATGGAATCATAAGAAAAATGCTAAACAATATCTAATATCTCTTGAGAATATAGGAAGCCATTTATCTCTTGATGAGACAGCTTTATCAAAAGGAGAACTCTATACCATCATTACCAACAAAAAAGCCAAAGATAAAAAAGGAAGTAACGTCGCCATTTTTTCTGGAACTAAAGAGGAACCTATAATATAACAACTTGTCAAATTATAAGCAAAGAAAAGAGCTAATGTTAAAGAGATAACTCTGGACATGATTAAGGCAATGAATACTATAGTTAAACAATATTTCCCAAAAAAACCATACAGGTTACAGAACGATTTCATGTAAAGAAATTAGCATTGGACGCACTACAAAATATAAGAATCAAACATAGGTGGGATGCTGTAAATCTAGAAAACGAAAATATAAAACTGGCTAGATTTAATAACAAAGCTTATAAACCACAACGCTTTGATAATGGAGACACCAAAAACAACTCCTATCTAGACGCAGGTATATACTTTACAAAGCTACTTCTAATTGGGCCAAAAATTAATATCAGAGAAGCACAATACTCTTCAACAAATATCCTGATATCAAACTAACTTTTAACTTAGTTCAAGGACTTAGAAATAATTTAAATCCATCAAAATCAATAAAGGCAGCATACACAAAGCTAGCCCATTGGTATAAAGATGTTAAACAATTTGGATTTAAGGCATTTAACACAATAGAAAATACGATAACAATTAACTATAGATCTTTACTTAACTATTTTATCTATCGAAGTATAAATGTTTGAATATATTAAAGCAAATATAAAAGCCTTTAAAGCTCAGTTTATAGGCGTCAGCAAAGTAGAATTTTTCTCTTTAAGGGAAAAGATGATGTATGAATACTTTCCAATATCCCTTTTTAAATTACCCTTTTTCTCTACTGACTTTTGCTTTCTAGTTATTTACTCTTTATTAATAGCTTTTAACTTATGGTCTACATCATCTAGTTGCTATCGGCCTTATTGTCTTTTGCCTATTTACTTCATCCTTCTGCCCCCTTTCATTTCTACATTTTGATCTTTACTTAGTGCTCAGTACCTACTTTTAATATTAAAATTAAGTTTGAAGGCTATGTTATTTGAATATAAGATTCTAACCATTTTATAATAGTCTTAGTAATGAATGAAAACAGTATCGTCTACAAATAAACAATATTGAGTGTAGTCTGATTCAACAACAATTATTAAGAAGTCTCTACTAAATGGCACATCCTTTAAGAATAAAAGATCATATTTCTAGTTTTTATAATTTTGAATAGAACGTTTTAACGTTTTGACTTAATCCTTTTTCACTTCTACATTCTGGCCTTTACTTAGTGTTTAGTACCTACTTTAAATATTAAGATCCAGATTGAAGGAATTCTAATTTGAATATAAGATTGTAACCATTTTATAATGGTCTTAATAATTAATGAAAACAGTAGCGTCTACAAATAAACAGTATTGAGTATAAACTGATTCAACAACACTTATTAAGAAGTCTATACCCAATGGCAAATCCTTTAAGAGTAAAAGATCATATTTATAGTTTTTAAAATTTGAATATAACATTCTAACGTATTGACTTAATCCTTTTTCTCTTCTGACTTATCCCTTCCAACTATTTCATTTTCCTTTATTGTCTTTTAACTTATGGTCTACATCATCTAGTTCCTTTTGCCTTATGTCTTATGCCTATTTACTTCATCCTTTTTACCTAATAATTTATTTCATTTTGGGGCACAAAAAAACCCTTCATAAATAAATATGAAGGGTTCTCTAAAAAGGCAACGACCTACTCTCCCACAAATGCAGTACCATCGGCGCAAATGGGCTTAACTTCTCTGTTCGGAATGGTAAGAGGTGAGCCCCATCGCTATAATCACCTTAAATCTTTCGGTGTATGTAGTATTAACTACTTAACCGTATAAAATAACATATTAAAAAAATGATTCATGAAAATCTGTATTGAACTTTATAAAAAACAGGCGTACAATAAGCCTATGGGTTATTAGTATCACTCGGCTATGACATTACTGCCTTTACACCTATGACCTATCAACGTAGTCATCTCCTACGACCCTTTAAAGAAATCTCATCTTGTGGTGGGTTTCGCGCTTATATGCTTTCAGCGCTTATCCCTTCCCAACGTAGCTACTCTGCAATGCTCCTGGCGGAACAACAGATACACCAGAGGTTAGTCCAACTCGGTCCTCTCGTACTAGAGTCAGATCCACTCAAATTTCTAACGCCCACTGTAGATAGAGACCGAACTGTCTCACGACGTTCTGAACCCAGCTCGCGTGCCACTTTAATGGGCGAACAGCCCAACCCTTGGGACCTTCTCCAGCCCCAGGATGTGACGAGCCGACATCGAGGTGCCAAACCCCCCCGTCGATATGAGCTCTTGGGGGAGATCAGCCTGTTATCCCCGGCGTACCTTTTATCCTTTGAGCGATGGCCCTTCCATACGGAACCACCGGATCACTATGCTCTTGTTTCCAACCTGATCGACTTGTAGGTCTCTCAGTCAAGCACCCTTATGCCATTGCACTCTACGCACGGTTACCAAGCGTGCTGAGGGTACCTTTAGAAGCCTCCGTTACTCTTTTGGAGGCGACCACCCCAGTCAAACTACCCACCAAGCACTGTCCCTTCATTGAAGGTTAGACTCTAGACAAGCAAAGGGTGGTATTTCAACAATGACTCCACAACGCCTAGCGACGCCACTTCAAAGTCTCCCACCTATCCTACACATTACTTATCCAAAACCAATACTAAGCTATAGTAAAGGTGCACGGGGTCTTTTCGTCCCACAGCGGGTAATCGGCATCTTCACCGATACTACAATTTCACCGAGCTCATGGCTGAGACAGTGTCCAGATCGTTGCACCATTCGTGCAGGTCGGAACTTACCCGACAAGGAATTTCGCTACCTTAGGACCGTTATAGTTACGGCCGCCGTTTACTGGGGCTTCATTTGAGATCTTCGCCGAAGCTAAACCCTCCACTTAACCTTCCAGCACCGGGCAGGTGTCAGGCCATATACGTCATCTTTCAATTTAGCATAGCCCTGTGTTTTTGATAAACAGTCGCCTGGACCTTTTCACTGCGGCCACCCCGAAGGGTGGCGACCTTTCTCCCGAAGTTACAGGTCTATTTTGCCTAGTTCCTTAGCCATGAATCTCTCGAGCTCCTTAGAATTCTCATCCCAACTACCTGTGTCGGTTTAGGGTACGGGCTGCTTCTCTCGCTTTTCTTGGAAGTCGATTTGCTAGATTATCACCGCGACCGTAGTCTTAGTGTACTATCGGGGGGTTACCCCTCCCTTCAACGCACAATTCCGTCTGTGCGCACTAACTTTTCGCCTCCGTCACTTTTAATGAGAGCAGGTACAGGAATATTAACCTGTTGTCCATCCACTACCCCTTTCGGGTTCGCGTTAGGTCCCGACTAACCCTCAGCTGATTAGCATAGCTGAGGAAACCTTAGTCTTTCGGAGTGCGGGTTTCTCGCCCGCATTATCGTTACTTATGCCTACATTTTCTTTTGTAGCTACTCCAGCATTCCTCACAGAACACCTTCAACGCCACTACAATGCTCCCCTACCACTTTTACAAGTCCATAGCTTCGGTAATATGTTTATGCCCGATTATTATCCATGCCGAACCGCTCGACTAGTGAGCTGTTACGCACTCTTTAAATGAATGGCTGCTTCCAAGCCAACATCCTAGCTGTCTAAGCAGTTCAACCTCGTTTTTTCAACTTAACATATATTTTGGGACCTTAGCTGATGGTCTGGGTTCTTTCCCTTTCGGACATGGACCTTAGCACCCATGCCCTCACTGCTGATTAACATTTTATAGCATTCGGAGTTTGTCAGGAATTGGTAGGCGGTGAAGCCCCCGCATCCAATCAGTAGCTCTACCTCTATAAAACTATAAATCAACGCTGCACCTAAATGCATTTCGGGGAGTACGAGCTATTTCCGAGTTTGATTGGCCTTTCACCCCTACCCACAGGTCATCCGAAGACTTTTCAACGTCAACCGGTTCGGTCCTCCACTATATGTTACTATAGCTTCAACCTGCCCATGGGTAGATCACACGGTTTCGCGTCTACCACTACTAACTAAAACGCCCTATTCAGACTCGCTTTCGCTACGGATCCGTGACTTAATCACTTAACCTTGCTAGCAACGGTAACTCGTAG